>NZ_JANADN010000001.1:4800000-8585000 GCF_024199855.1 Bradyrhizobium sp. CCGB20
TTCGCTGGAAGCTGATCGCGCCGCTGGTGGTGTGGCTGGCGATCTACCTGTGGCCGGTGCCGCCAGGGCTCAACGTCAACCAGTGGCACTATTTTGCCGTGTTCGCGGCCGTGATCACCGGGCTCATCCTGGAATCGATGCCGGTCGGCGCTGTCGGCTTTATCGGCCTGACGGTCGCGGGCGTCGCCGGCTATATCGATCCTGATCCCGGCAAATCGCTGCGCTGGATGCTGGCGGGATTTGCCGAGAGCACGGTGTGGCTGATCGTCGGTGCCTTCGTGTTCTCGATCGGCTATCGCAAGAGCCAGCTCGGCCGGCGCATCGCGCTGGTGCTGGTGCAGCGGCTCGGCAGCAACACACTCGGTCTCGGCTATGCGGTCGCGATGTCGGACTTCCTGCTCGCGCCGGCGACGCCGTCCAACACCGCGCGCAGCGGCGGCATCGTCTATCCCATCATCAGCAACATCCCCCGCATCTACGGCTCCGAGCCGGGGCCGACTGCCGGCAAGATCGGGACCTATGTGATGTGGACCGCGTTCGCGGCGACCGCGGTCACCAGTTCGCTATTCTTTACCGCGCTCGCGCCCAATGCCGCGGCGCTTGCGATCGCCAAGAAGACTGCCGGGGTCGAGGTGAGCTGGGCGCAGTGGTTCATGGGCTTCGCGCCGCTTGGCATCCTCCTGATGGTCCTCGTGCCGCTGCTCAGCTACGCGGTCTGCCGTCCCGAGGTGAAGCGCAGCCCGGAGATCTCCGATTGGGCGGCGAAGGAGCTCGGCACGATGGGCCCGATGTCGCGCAACGAGTGGATCATGCTCGGCCTGATCCTGCTGGCGATGTTCCTCTGGATCGCGGGCTCGAGCCCGGACATCCACGTGCCCGGGATCGGCTCCAACTTCGTCAACGCCACCACCGTCGTATTCATCGTGATCTCATTGATGCTGGTGACCGGCGTGATCGAGTTTGCCGACATCGTCAGCGAGAAGAGCGCCTGGGAGGTGTTCTTCTATTTCACCTCGCTGTTGACGCTGGCCTCGGGCCTCAACGAGATCGGTTTCATCAAATGGTTCGCAACCGAATACGCAAAACCGCTTGCGGGGCTGTCGCCGTCGACCGCCATGCTTCTGCTGGTCGCGCTGTTCTTCTGGATCCACTATTTCTTCTCGAGCATCACCTCGCATGCCGCCGCCGTGCTGCCGGTGGTGCTCGCGGTCGGATCGGGCATTCCCGGCCTGCCGGTCGTCACGCTCGCCATGCTCTGCATGTATTCGCTCGGCCTGATGGGCGTGATCTCGCCCTATGCGACCGGACCCGCGCCGATGTATTTCGGCAGCGGCTATATCGGGAAGGGCCAGTTCTGGGGCTTTGGGCTGCTGTTTGGACTGGTCTATTTCGCCGGCCTGCTGCTGATCGTGCTGCCCTGGTTGTGGGTGTACTGAGCCGGAGGCTGATACCCGCGGCAGATGATTTTTCTTCCCGGGGGAGGGATTTGGAAAACTTCGTCCAACTCCCCGCAAATATCTGACATTGCAAGAAAGTCCGGAAAGGGCGATGGTGCGTGCTGCGGTGCAGCGCGCTCGACCCGAGCCGTCATCGCTTTTCACCCCAAGTCGCGCGATGCGACCAGGTTCCCGTGTGCCTCAGGGGCATCCGGGCAAGCGAACTATTGTGCATGAAGGCCGCCTCCATGAACGCCCACCAATCGCTCGCGATCGGACAACCGCTCGAAACGCTTGACGCGATTTCACCCGCCGCAGCCGAAGCGGACGCAATGGTCCGTTTCGCTGGCATCTCGAAAATCTACCCGGCCTATCGTGGCAAGCCCGGCGTCAACGCACTGCAGGATATCGACTTCGCGATTCCGCGTGGCTCGATCACCGGAATCATCGGCCGCTCCGGCGCCGGCAAATCGAGCCTGGTCCGGCTGATCAACGGTCTGGAGAAGCCGACCACGGGCCGCGTGATCGTCGATAACAGCGATATCTCGGCGCTGGCCGGCCGCGAGTTGCGGCTGGCACAGCGCTCGATCGGCATGATCTTCCAGCATTTCAACCTGCTGTCGTCGCGCACGGCCGCCGACAACGTCGCGCTGCCGCTCGAAATTGCCGGCTGGGCCAAGGCCGATATCAAGGCCCGCGTCGCCGAGCTGCTGGCGCTGGTCGGCATCGCCGACAAGCACGACCGCTATCCCTCGGAACTCTCCGGCGGCCAGAAGCAGCGCGTCGGCATCGCCCGTGCGCTGGCGACGCGGCCGAGCGTGCTGCTGTCGGACGAGGCGACCTCGGCGCTCGACCCGCAAACCACACGCGCGATCCTCGATCTGCTCGCCAACATCAACCGCGAGCTCGGCGTGACCATCGTGCTGATCACCCACGAGATGTCCGTGGTGCGCCAGCTCGCCAAGGAAGTCGTGGTGCTCGACGCCGGCCATGTCGTCGAGAGCGGCCATGTCGCCGATATCTTCACCCATCCGAAGCATCCGATCACGCAGTCTTTCCTCGCCGAAGTGATCGGCGACAGCCTGCCGGTGTCGCTGGCGAGCCGGATCGTGCCGGAGCCGACTGGCGGCGGGCAGGCCGTGATCCGCGTTCAGGTGCGCGGGGCAGGGGCCGGCGACACGCTGGTGGCGCGGCTCGCCCGCGAGCTCAGTCTCGACGTCTCGCTCTTGTCGGCCCGCATCGACGAGATCGGCGGCCAGCATGTGGGCTCGCTGACCCTCGGTATACCTCTCGGCATTTCCGGCGGCGAAGACGCGGTGACGCGGACGCTGGCCTGGCTCTCTCAATATCAATTCTCGGCGGAGCGTCTCGGCTATGTCGCCTGAACTCATCAACCTCATCGTCCAGGCCACGGGCGAAAGCCTGTACATGGTCGGCATCGCGGCGCTGCTCGGCACCGCCTTCGGCCTGCCGCTCGGCGTCTTCCTCGCGACCAGCCGCAAGGGCGAGCTGTTCTCGGCTCCCTTCATCAATCGCGTGCTTGGCATCGTCGTCAATGCGACGCGCTCGACGCCCTTCATCATCCTGGTCGTCGCCATCATCCCGTTCACCCGGCTCATCGCCGGCACCTCGATCGGCTCGACCGCCGCGATCGTGCCGCTGGTCATCGCGTCAACGCCGTTCATCGCGCGTCTGGTCGAAGCCGCGATCCGCGAGGTCGATGGCGGCCTGATCGAGACCGCGTCCTCGTTCGGGGCTTCTCCAATCCAGATCGTGCTCAAGGTGCTGATCCCCGAGGCGCTGCCGGGCCTTCTGCTGGCGTTGACGCTCGCCGTGGTCAGCCTGCTCGGCTATTCCGCCATGGTCGGCGCGGTCGGAGGCGGCGGGCTCGGCGATCTCGGCATCCGCTACGGCTATCAGCGCTTCATGCCGGAGATGATGCTCGCCGTCGTGGTCGTGCTGATCGCGCTGGTGCAGCTCGTCCAGAGCGCGGGCGACTATCTGGCGCGCCGGGTCAACCGCCGGCTGCGGCAGCGCTGAGGCAATTTTTTCGAAACTGGAGACATCAATGCGTTTTCTCGCAACCCTTGCGGCTGCAGCCTTGCTCGCGACCACGGCTAACGCCGAAACCATCCGGGTCGGCGTGACCGCCGGTCCCCATGCCGAGATCCTGGACGTCGTGAAGAAGGTCGGTGCCGAGCGCGGCCTCGACATCAAGGTGGTCGAGTTCACCGACTACGTGATCCCGAACCAGGCGCTGGCGCTGAAGGACCTCGAAGCCAACTCGTTCCAGCACGAGCCGTACCTGAAGAACCAGATCTCCAAGACCGGCTGGAAGATCGTCAAGGTCGCGAACACGATCGGCTCGCCCCAGGGCGTCTATTCGCAGAAATACAAGAAACTCGCCGATCTGCCGGAAGGCGCCCGCGTCGCGATCGCCAACGATCCCTCCAACGGCGCGCGCGGCCTGATGATCCTGGCGCTGCATGGCGTGATCAAGCTGAAGGATCCGAACAACGTCTCTTCGACCATCGCCGATATCACCGAGAACCCGAAGAAGCTCCGCTTCGTCGAGCTCGATGCCGCCCAGCTTCCGCGCGCGCTGCAGGACGTCGACGTCGTCTCGATCAACAACAATTACGCCGTGCAGGCCGGCCTCAATCCGGCGACCGACGCGATCGCCCGCGAAAACCCTGACGGACCCTGGGTCAACATCCTCGCCGTCCGCGAGGAGGACAAGGACAAGCCGTGGGTGAAGCAGCTGATCGAGGTCTATCACTCCGACCCCGTGAAGGCGTTTCTGGAGACGCGCTTCAAGGGCACCTATCTGCCGACCTGGTAAGCGGCGAACCGCGCGTCAGGCAGCCAGCCTGGCGCGCCGCAACGTCTGCGAGGGCAGCTCGGAGAAGTGGCGCTTGTAGTCGAGCGAGAACTGGCTGAAGTGCCAGAAGCCGTGCTGCACGGCGACATCGTAGACGGACGTCTCGGCGCCGCGCTTGAGGTCGCGCCGCACACGGTTCAGCCGCATCGCGCGCCAATAATGCATCGGGCTCGTGCCCACGACTTCCTGGAAGCAATAGCCGAGCTTGCGCGGGCTCGCGCCGACCGCCTTGCAGACTTCCAGCAGCGAGAGCGTGCGCTCGCCGCTGCCATGCATCAGCTCGCGGGCGCGGTCCACCGTCCGCTTGCGCGCCGCAGAGCTGCGGCCGGGATCGCTGGTTCGTGCGGTCGGCAGCATGTCCATGATCTCGACGAGGAGGGCGTCCTCCAGCACCTGCCGCGCGGCCGGATCGTCGAACTGTTCGGGCGCGGCCGTGATGGTCTCGTAAATGGTGGCGAGATGGGCGCGCAGTCGCGCAACCGGCGCCGCCGACATCTCGATCACCCGCAACTGGTGCCAGACGCTGCGCGGCAGCTCGATATCAAGCCGGGCGGCCAGCTCCTCGATCAGCGCCGCGCTGGCGACGACACCGCGCAGCTCGAACGCCTTCGGCGTGCACATGTCGACCTCGGCGTCGATGCAGGCGATGACCTGGGCGCCCGCAACGGCGGCGCCGTTGCAATTAACCTCGCCCTCGCCACGCCAGGGCAGGCCGATGCCGAAACTGCCGGCGCCGAGTTGGCCATATTGCCGGACCTGCTGGCTGGTGATCTCGCGGAACACCTCCAACCGGGGCAAAGACAGCTGGGTGAAACTGCCCCTGAAGGCACCGGCGCTGATCTGGTCGTAGCTGAGCCGCCAGCGGCCGAGCGTGGCGCAATGCTCGTCGACATCTGTACTGCTGGCCTGAAGCAGGTTAGCAGCCGAGTCTTGAATCGGAAGAGTTGCGCTTAAGACCATGACAGCACGTCGAAATTCACCACCCGACCGCCAGCAAGAACCACACCAGACTGGCACGCCCCACGCCCGTGTCCAGCAAAATATTGCTGGATCTCGATAACGCCCAAGGCGCCTTCCGCGCAGTCTGCCTCCTTGCCGTTCCCGACACCGGGGTTGGAATGGCCTTGCGGAGGGATCGAGATGCGACCGACGGACATCATGCGCGGCAGCCCGCCTGCACCCGAGGCCCAGGTGACACGCGCCAACTGGCGCAGCTCCCCCGCCATCCGCTGGGGCTTTACCCACACCCGCGAAGTGCTGCCGACCGCGGAGATCCGGCGCTCGGCGCAGCCGACATCGATGCCGAGCGCACCGCGCGAGCTGTCAAAGCTCGCCTTTACAGCGCCCGACGGCCAGCCCACCACGATCGAGGCGACGCTGCGCGAGACCTTTGCCGATACTCTCCTCGTCATGCATCGGGGCACGCTGATCCACGAATGGTATGGCGACGGCATGAGCGTGACCACGCCGCATCTGATCTGCTCGATCAGCAAGGCGGTCGCCGGCACGCTCGGCGGCGTGCTGGCGGCACGTGGCCTGGTCGATCCGGAGGCGAGGGTGGTGCGCTACGTGCCGGAGCTCGAGAGTTCGGTTTACGGCACCTGCACCGTGCGCAACCTCCTGGACATGGCCGTCGCGATCCAATTTGAGGAAGACTACGAAGACCCCGCCGGCGACGTCGCCCGGTACCGCTTCTCATCGGGCTGGGATGTGCCGCCACCCGGCGTCGAGCCCGGCCATCAGCGCGCCTATCTCGCCACGCTGCGCGGCACCGGCAAGCCGCATGGCAAGGTGTTCCACTACGTGTCGACCAACACCGAGGTGCTCGGCTGGGTCTATGAGCGCGCCTGCGGCATGCCCTACCACCGCATCCTCTCCGAATATCTTTGGCAGCCGTTGGGCGCCGAGGAGGACGGCTCGCTCACGCTCGACAGCCACGGCATGGGCCGCATTGCGGGCGGCATCTCCGTGACCGCGCGCGATCTGCTGCGGTTTGGTGAGATGATGCGTAACCGCGGCGTTGTGGAGGGGCGTCAAGTGGTGCCGGGCTGGTGGATCGACGACATCCGCGAGAACGGAGATGCCAAGGCCTGGGCGGACGGCGACCTCGCCGAGTTCTTTCCGGGCGCGCGCTATCGCAGCAAATGGTTCACAATCGATCCATCCCGCAATGCGCTGACCGGAATCGGCATTCACGGCCAGCATCTCTATGTCGATCTCGACTCGGACACCGTCATCGTCAAGCTCGCGACGCAGCCCAAGGCGATGGACGTCCCGATCGACCAACGCTGGTTCGCGGCCTTCCGCGCCATCACGACCCATCTCGCTCCGCGCTGATCTCTGGACATCACAATGCTCGAGACCGTCAAAGCCAAATCATCGCCGCAGACCGCAACGCTACATCCGCTCGATCCGCTGACCGCTGAAGAGATCACTGCGGCCTGCACGCTGGTGCGCGCCGCCGCGACATCACCCGTGAACTGCCGCTTTCCGACGGTGCGGCTGGAAGAGCCGACCAAGCAGGAGCTCGCCGCGGGCGGAGCGGGGCGCCGCGCCTTCGCGCTGACCCTGGATATAACGACTGGCGAAGCCATCGAGCACATCGTCGATCTCGCCCGCAATGAGATCGTCGGGCGAAAAGTCGTTCCGAACCGGGAGGCACCGTACGGACAGCCGCCGGTGATGCTGGAGGAGTTTTTCAAGTGCGAGGCCGTTGTGAAGGCCGACCCCAGGTGGCGCGCGGCGATGTACCGGCGCGGGCTCACCGACAAGGACATCGAGCTGGTCCAGGTGGACCCGTTCTCCTCGGGCTTCTTCGATTTCGAGTATGAGCGCGGCGCGCGCATCGTTCGCGCCGTCAGCTTCTTCCGCGAGCATCTCCAGGACAACGGCTATGCCCATCCGATCGAGGGCGTGGTCGCGGTCGTCGACCTCATCGGTGGCAAGATCATTGACCTCACCGACGCGGACCCGATCGTGCCGATCCCGCGCAAGAAGCGGAACTACGGCGCGCATGAGGTCCAAAACCCGCGCACCGACATCAAGCCGCTGCACATCGAGCAGCCGGACGGTCCGAGCTTCAAGCTCGATGGCTGGAAAGTCGACTGGCAGAAATGGAGCTTTCGGGTCGGCTTCACGCCGCGCGAGGGCCTGGTGCTGCATCAGCTCGGCTATCAGGACGGCGATCGCAGGCGTTCGTTGATCCATCGCGCCAGCGTCACCGAGATGGTCGTGCCCTATGCCGATCCGACCGCCAACCATTTCTGGAAGTCGGCGTTCGATGCCGGCGAATACGGGCTCGGCATGCTCGCCAACGCGCTCGAGCTCGGCTGCGACTGCCTCGGCAACATCCACTATTTCGACGTGCCGGCGGCCGACAACAAGGGCGAGCCCTTCGTCATGCAGAACGCGATCTGCATGCATGAAGAAGACTATGGAATTGCCTGGAAACACTACGAATTCCGCAACGGCCTGTTCGAGGTCCGCCGTTCGCGGCGCCTCGTCATCTCGTTCTTTGCGACCGTCGGCAATTACGATTACGGCTTCTACTGGTATCTCTACCAGGACGGCACGATCCAGCTGGAGACGAAGCTCACCGGGATCATCCAGACCGCCGCCGTGCCGTCAGGCGAGGCGTACAAATGGGGCGGGATGGTCGACGACAATCTGGGCGGACCGACGCACCAGCACTTCTTCAACGTGCGCCTGCACATGGATCTCGACGGCGGCGGCAACACCGTCACCGAGCACGAGTTCGTGCCGCGGCCCTGGGGCCGCGACAATCCGCATGGCAACGTGTTCGACACCACCACGCGCGTGCTGTCGCGCGAGCGCGACGCGGCGGCGATCGCAAACGGAGAGACCGGCCGGTTCTGGAAGATCAGCAATCCCAACGAGACCAACTCGGTCGGCGGATCGCCGGCCTACAAGCTCGTCGTCAATCCGAGCCCGCTGATGCTGGCGCAGGAGGGCAGCTATGTGCGCAAGCGGGGCGGCTTTGCCACAAAACACGTCTGGGTGACCGCCTTCGACGCGAGCGAAAAATACGCAAGCGGCGACTATCCCAACGTCCATGCCGGCGGCGACGGCCTGCCGCGCTATGCCGCGCAGAACCGCAACATCGAAAATACCGACATCGTGCTGTGGCACTCCTTCGGCCACACCCATATCTGCAAGCCCGAAGATTTCCCGATCATGCCGGTCGAATATGCCGGCTTCGTCCTGAAGCCGACCGGCTTCTTCGCCGCCAATGCCGCCGGTGACATCCCGCCGGAGCGCAACAGCCGCAGTGTGCTGGCGGGCGAGCCGAGCGGCGCGGGCGGAGGGGAGTGCTGTCGCACCAGAGACGCATAGGTCGCACTGCGTCACGTTCGCAACAGGCTGACCAACCTGGCTTCGTCAGCCGACTGCGCTTGTCATCGAACTGTCCGGACGAGGGAGTATCATTGTCGTTTCGGGGCCGACGACGTGCGCGTCCCAAACGAGTGCATCTCCTCCGTGAGCGCTCTCGACACCGACGTGTTTCGGCTTACGCTTCAATTTTAGGTTCAATGAGTATGTATGCCCAGCTGATCGTCCGGGGCATTCAAATGCAGGCGGTCGGCCCTTCTCCATCCTGCTTCGATAACGAAACGTCATTTCTGCGTTTTGACGAAGCTACGAGTGCGGCCAAGGGGACGCGTCGAAAAGTCTGCTTTCAATCGCTTGCCGAAGTGATACCATCTTAAAGTTGTATTTTGTAAGGAGATTTCCCATGACCCACGCGCTCAATCTCACGCTGCCGATCAAGCAGGATGCCGAGACCCTGGCCAAGCTGCAGCACCTCAAGGCCGTCTTCGCCGACGAGGTCCAGTCCAAAATCGCGGCTGCGTTGAAGCAGTCCCGGATCGTTCATTTCGCGCGCGTCGTCGTCATCGACGACAAATACATTCAGGTCATCACCGAATATGAGGGATCGCACCAGGAATACACGGAGTTCTTCCGGCGTGCGCTTACGCCGGTATTTGCCGCGATATTTTCCCTGGCAGATACCAAAGGCCTCGACATCAACGATCCTGCCTCGTTCTTCGAATTCTCGAAGAACGCCAACGCGCTCTCGCTGGGCAAGGCCACCGACGGTTCAACAGACATCAATGGTAACCCGTCCGGCTGGCTGTTCTCGGCTTACGACCACATGACGGTCGAAGAAATCCTGAAAAAGCTCGGGAAATAGCATTCAGGGCCGATTTGCTCTTTCGAGATAGGTCAGCCTTGAAGCTGCACCTATCGGCTGACCGTTCTTGCAGGACAGGCGCCATGGTGGATCTCGGCAATTTGCAAGCGATCGTTGCGCGAAGCTCCGCCAAGCCGCTGCTGGCGGTTCTGCTGTTCAAGTTTGGCGATGCCGGCGGCACCAAATCGTTCTTGCGGCAATGGATACCGCGGACGGCGGTGGGGGCGGGGCCGGACGCCGATGGTCCCGCGTTCCACTTCCTGTTCAGTTGGAACGGCATCGCGACTTTGTTGTCAGGCCACACCGACCTCGACGTCGCGCAGGGCCGTCGGCAGTTCGAGGCGGCTTTCGTGGACCCGGCGCAGGCGCCGGATGGCGGCATTGCAACACAGCTCGGGTTCTTCGACGCCAGCGCTCCCGCCGGATGGTGGGACGGCAAGTTCAAATCGGGCGATATCGATCTCGCCATCCACATCGGCTTCGATACGCCCGAGCAGAAAGCCGATTGCCTCGCGCAAATCCGGCAGTCGGCGACAGGCTTCGGTGTTCAGGAATTGGTGCTCGACAGTTGGGACGACGGTGCGCTGTCCGGCTGTCGGCCGGCCGACGGCCGCCTGCATTTCGGTTACCGCGACGGCATCACTGCGCCGAACATCGACTGGCAGGACGTGCCGGCTGCGAGGGCTTCCGACGCCGTCGATTGTCGCGAGATCGTCGTCGGTTATCCGAACAGCGATTTTCCCACGGCACCGTTCAAGCCCGGCCCTTGGCAGGACTTCGCGCGCGACGGCTCATTCGTCGGCCTGTCCTGGCTCTATCAGGACGTCGCGGGCTTCAACACATTCCTGAAGGAGAATGCACCGCAGGCGGCGCCGCATGTCGGGCCGGGGCTGGCGGAAGAATGGATCGCGGCCAAGATCATGGGACGCTGGCGACATGGTTCGCCGCTGTCACGTTTTCCGGATGCACCACCGTCCACCCCGCAACTGAACGACGCGTTCGGCTATAGCGACGATCCAAACGGCGTCAAATGCCCGCTCGGGGCTCACATTCGAGTGGTCAATTGCCGCGATCAGCCGCTGAAATTTGCCAATCAGATCCGTTTCCCCAACGGGCCGCCGCGCGTCATACGCCGCGGATTTTCCTATGGTCCTCATCTGGACGGCACGGTGGACGACGGGAAGGACCGCGGCATCGTAGGGCTCTTCTACTTCGCCAGGATCAACGAGCAATTTTATACCATCCTGCGGTGGATGCATCTGACGGACTTTGCCGACGCCTACAAGCAACTTCCGAACGGAACCAGCGCGCAGGATGCCTTGACCGGAAATCGGGCAGATCCGAAGGCCCAGACCCAGTTCCAGGTTACGCTTGCAGGGAACTCTTCCCTGACGTTCCAAATGAAGCAGTTTATCCGCTACAAGGGCGTCGCGGTGCTGTTTGCGCCGAGTGTCAAAGCGCTCAACACGATGATTGCTTCGCAAGGTTGAGTTGCCGGGACTGTTCTGGGTGGCTCGCCCGCGGTCAGCAGTCGGAGTGATCGTCGTCGCGGCGATTCGTTCGCGAGGGAGCAAGGCCGCCGCTTTCCAGGCGGTTGCGGACAAGCGGCGAATGCTCCCACTCTAGAAGCATTCCATATCAGAGCGCTCGCAGAAGCGAGCGATGCACCTAAATCCGGCCATGGGCGCATTCGCCGCACGGTTTATTCCCCAGTCTCGATAAATTCTAACGCCCGATCTCTCGCACTGAAAATGCCCCTGCGTTAGGGCGAGACTCCAAAAATCATTCCGGCAAAGCCGGCCGTGCGTGGGGCTTCAATAGACGTGCCAAACTTCCAACTTCGTTCGTGTTCCAATACGCGTGTTCGACAGCTTCAAGTGCTTTTCTTCGCCGCCGTCAGCACATCCGCTCTCAGCATTCCCTTCACATCCGTCATGGCCCAGACCCAGATTCCTGCGGTCTCGGTGGAAGCGCCGGCCCAGCGCGCGCGTTCTGCGACGGTGACCTCAACGCGGCGATCCGTGACGACACGTGCCGCACGCGCCGACCGGCGTTCTCCCGCGCAGCAAGCCACGCCAACGCAGTCGGCGTCATCGAATTCCAACACGGGCGAACGCGCCAATGGTCCGGTGCGCGGCTTCGTAGCGACTCGGAGCGGTACGGCCACCAAAACCGACACGCCCCTGATCGAGACGCCGCAGTCGGTCTCCGTCGTCACCACCGACCAGATCAGGAATCAGGGCGCGGTCTCGATCGGCGAGGCCTTGCGCTATACCGCCGGCGTCAGCGGCGACGTCAATGGCGGCTCGGACACCCGCTTCGGCGCCCTCCAGATCCGGGGCTTTGACACGACCATGTCAGGCCTCTACATCGACGGCTTGCGGGTTCCCTCCAGCAACTACGTGCATTTCAACGGCCTCGATCCCTACGGTGCCGAACGCCTGGAGGTCCTCAAGGGCCCGTCCTCGGCGATGTATGGCGGCAGCGGCACCGGCGGAATCCTCAACTACGTCACCAAGCTGCCGACCGCGCAGCAGTTCGGCGAGGTCTCGATCTCCGGCGGCAGCTTCAACCGCTATCAGGGCCAGTTCGACATGGGCGGCCCCGCCAACAAGGAAGGTACCGTGCTGTGGCGCCTCACCGGCGTCGTCCGCGACGGCGAAACCCAAGTCGACTTCACCAAGGACAACCGCGTCTTCATCGCGCCCGCCGTCACGTTCAAGCCGAACGAGGACACCACCATCACGATCCTCGCCGACTATCAGAGGGATCGGGCAGGGTGGGGCCTCCAGTTCCTGCCGGCCTCCGGCACGGTATGGCCCAACAACGGCCGCTCCATCCCGGTCTCGTTCTTTGCGGGCGTGCCGAGCTTCAACGCGTTCAACACCGAGATCGCGACCGCCGGCTACCAGCTCTCGCACAATTTCACCGACAACATCACGTTCCGGCAGAACCTGCGCTACGCCTATCAGCACAACGAGGAGAAGGTGTTTTACGGCGGAGGCTACACCAACGAGGCCGCGGGGCAACTCGCGCGTTTCGGCAGCTATAGCAACACGTACATCAACTCCTTCGCGGTGGACAATCAGCTCCAGGGCAAGTTCACCACCGGCTTCCTCAGCCACACCACGCTGGTCGGGATCGACTATCGCAACACCACGTTCCGCGACACCGCCTTCGGCGTCACGACCTCGGCACCCGAGATCAATGTCTTCAACCCGGTCTACAGCTACGACTGGACGATCGGCGCCATGAACGACAATACCGGCGTCAAGCAGTCGCAGGTCGGCCTCTACGCGCAGGACCAGATCAAGTTCGGCCGGCTGTCGTTCCAGCTCGGCGGCCGCCAGGATTTCGTGACGACGCAGGTCGACAGCAATCTCCCCGCTGCCAACACGTCGGTCTCGAAGGATGCTTCGGCCTTCACCGGCCGTGCTGCCGTGATGTACAATTTCGACAACGGCATCGCGCCCTATTTCAGCTATTCCGAGTCGTTCCTGCCGGTGCTCGCGACCGGGCCGTCCGGACAGATGCTCAATCCCGAGACCGGCGTCCAGTACGAGGTCGGCGTCAAGTACCAGCCGCTCGGCTGGAACGCGCTGTTCACGTTTGCCGCCTTCGACCTGACGCGCGACAACGTCGTCGTCTTTGCGCCGCCGAGCTATCTCGCCGAGCAGATCGGGCAGGTAAAATCGCGCGGCATCGAGCTCGAAGGCACGATGTCGCTCGCCGACGGCTGGAACCTGCGCGCCGCCTACGCCTATGTCGACGCCGAGCTCTCGCGGGATCCCGTCAATCTCGGCAAGGCGCCGCCCACGGTGCCGCTCAACCGCGCTTCGCTGTGGAGCGACTACACGCTCCAGAACGGCCCGCTCGCCGGCCTTCAATTCGGCGGCGGCATCCGCTACGTCGGCGCGACCTGGGGTGACGACGCCAACACCTTCAAGGTGGGATCGTCCACCGTGCTGGACGCGCTGCTCGCCTACACCCGCGACAATTGGCGTCTGTCGCTGAACGTTACCAATCTCGCCGACACGCGCTATGTCGCCGCCTGCTACAGCCTGTCCGGCTGCTTCTACGCGGAGGGGCGCAAGGCGATCGGCAAGCTGACCTATCGCTGGTGAGTTGTGAGGACGGTCCGGCCATGGCAGCCGGTCCCGCTTGATGAGAGAAGACGATGAGAGCGATATTCGGCAAACTGCATCGCTGGGCGGGACTGCTGACGGCCGGATTCCTGTTCTTCTCCGGCATCACCGGCGCGATCATCTCCTGGGACCACGAGATCGACGACGTCCTGAACAGCCATTTGTTCGACGTCACCAGCAAGGGCCCGGCCATTCCCTCGATCGAGCTCGCGAAGATGATCGAGCAGCGCGATCCCCGCGCGCGCGTCGTCTACCTCTTCCTGACGCCGGAGGAGGGGCACTCGCTGTGGTTCTTTGTCATGCCGCGGATCGATCCTTCGACCGGTAAGCGGTTTGCGATGGACTACAATCAGATCTTCCTCGATCCCAATACCGGCACGGAGCTGGGCCGGCGCTATTGGGGCGCGGTGTGGCCGGTGACGCGGGAGAATTTCGTCTCGTTCCTCTACAAGCTCCATTACACGATGCACATTCCGGAGTTCTGGGGCAGCGACCGCTGGGGCATGCGCGTGCTCGGCGTGATCGCCATCATCTGGACCATCGATTGCTTCGTCGGCTTCTATCTGACGCTGCCTTCGCGGCGGCGCGCCAAGGCCGCGCGGGCGCCTCAAGTCACGCGCCAGCTCGAGCGCGGCTTCTGGGCACGCTGGGCCCCGGCCTGGACCATCAAGACCTCAGGCAGTGCCTACCGGATCAATTTCGACATCCATCGCGCCTTCAGCCTGTGGACCTGGGGCGTGCTGTTCATCATCGCCTTCACCGCGTTCTCGCTGAACCTCTATTTCGAGGTGTTCTCGCCGATGATGAAGATGGTGTCGAACTACACGCCGACGCCCTATGAGCAGCGGCCCTATCGCGGTCTCGACGATCCCATCGAGCCCAGGGTGACTTTTGCCGACATCGCCGCGCGCGCGGCGGCCGACGGCAAGGCGCGAGGGTGGAGCATCCCGGTCGGCTCGATCAGTTACGGCCCGGCCCATGGCGTCTATGCCGCGGCGTTTTTCCATCCCGGCGACGATCACGGCGCCGGCGGCGTCGGGCCGGCGCAGCTCTATTACGACAGCGAGGACGGCCGTCCGATCGGCGAACGGCTGCCCTGGGTCGGGACCGCCGCCGACATCTTCGTGCAGGCGCAATTCCCGCTGCATTCGGGCCGCATCGTCGGGCTGTTCGGCCGCATCCTGATCTCGATCATGGGCCTCGTCGTGGCCGCGCTCTCGGTGACCGGCGTCGTGATCTGGTGGCGCAAGCGCCGCGCCCGCGTCCGCGTGCGCGAGACCGCCGCGGTGCGGCTGAGCCGGCAGCAACTCACGCCGGCGGAGTAGGGCTCAGCGCACCGCGCAGGATCAGGGGCAGCAGGCCGCCGGCCCGCAAGATCTCGCATTCGAGACTGGTCTCGATCGCGGCGATCGCCTCGAACGTATCAACATCCTTGCCATCGCGACGAATGCGAATGGGCACGCCACCGCGTGGGCGGATCGCCTCGATCGGCGCATCGATCTCGATCTCGTCGGTCGGGCGAAGGCCAAAATCCTGCGGCCGGCGATCGGCGGGCAGGCGAAGCGGCAGGACACCCATGCCGATCAGATTGGAGCGGTGGATGCGCTCGAAGCTGAGCGCCAGCACCGCGCGCACACCGAGCAGGGCCACGCCCTTGGCGGCCCAGTCGCGTGACGAGCCCATGCCGTAGCGTTCGCCGGCGAGCACCACAACGGAACGTCCTTCTTCGGCGTAGCGGTCGGCCGCACGCCACAGCGCCAGTTGCTCGCCCGAGCCGGCATGAACCGTGCTGCCCGGACGCAGATCGCCGGCCAGCCAATTGCGCACGCTCTTGTTGGTGAAGAGGCCGCGCAGCATCACCTCCCAATTGCCGCGGCGCGAGGCAAAGACGTTGAGATCGTCGGAAGCCTCGCCGCGGCTCACCAGATAGTCGCCGGCATCGCCGGTCGCCGGAATCGCACCCGCGGGCGAGATGTGGTCGGTCGTGATGTCGTCTCCGAGCACGAGCAGCGGCGTCGCGGCATAGCGGCCGAGCCGCGTGCCCTTACCAAGGCTCGCGAAGGGCGGGCGACGGATATAGGTCGACGCCTCATCCCAAGGAAACAGCGCCGCGCGGGACGCATCGAGCGCGGCCCAATCGGCGCTGGCCCCGGCGGCCTCATAGGCGGTCGCATAGTCGCTTGCATCGCGCGCCTGTGCCAAGGCAGCGTCGATCTCGGCGCCCGTCGGCCAGAGATCGGCGAGGTGGACGTCGCGCCCATCGGCGCTGGGCGCGATCGGATCTTGCAGGATGTCGCGCCGCGCGTCGCCGGCAAGCGCAAAGGCGACCACCAGGGGCGGCGAGGCGAGGAAGCCGTTCTCGACCTGGGCGTGGACGCGGCCAGGGAAATTGCGGTTGCCGGAGAGCACGGCGACCGGCGCGATCTTCTGCGATGTCACGGCCTCGGCCATGACAGGCGCGAGCGGGCCGGAATTGCCGATGCAGGTGGTGCAGCCATAGCCGACGATGCCAAAGCCGAGCGCTTCGAGATCGTCCATCAGACCGGCGCGGCGCAGATAGGCTTCGGCAGTAGGCGACCCCGGCGCAAGCGAGGTCTTCACCCAGGCGGGCGGCGTGAGGCCGAACTGCCGGGCCTTGCGGGCGAGGAGGCCCGCGGCGATCAGCAGGCGCGGATCGGAAGTATTGGTGCAGCTCGTGATCGCGGCGATCGCGACCGAGCCGTTGGCCGGCGCATTGGCGGGAGAGGCGGTGGCGTTGAGCCCGAGCGCCTCGGCGCTGCGGCTCGCCGCGATGCGATCCTGAGGGCGGCGCGGGCCGGCAAGACTGACCTCGACCTCGCCGAGATCGATGGTGAGGGTGTCGGTGTAGCGCGGGCTGCATTCCGGATCGAACCACAGACGCTGCCGGCGGGCGTAGGCTTCCACCAAGGCGACCTGCTCGGGCGAACGGCCGGTCTGCGCGAGATAGTCGAGTGTGTGCCGGTCGATCGGGAAGTAGCCGGAATTGGCGCCGAACTCCGGCGTCATGTTGGCGACGACGGCGCGGTCGCCGGCGGACAGTGTGGAGACGCCGGGGCCGTAGAATTCGACGAAGCGGTCGGCGAGATCGATGCGGCGCAGGCGTTCGGTGACTGTGAGTGCGAGATCCGTGGCGAGCACGCCCTCGCGCAAGGCGCCTGTAAGACGCACGCCGACCACGTCGGGCACGCGCAGCATCACAGGCATGCCGAACATCACAATTTCGGCTTCCAGGCCGCCGACACCCCAGGCCAGTACGCCGATGCCGTTGATCATCGGCGTGTGGCTGTCGGTGCCGATCAGCGTGTCGGGTGCGGCCCATAGCGTGCCGTCACGATCGAAAGCGGAGACGACGCTCGCCAGGCGTTCGAGGTTCAACGTATGCATGATGCCGGTGCCGGGCGGGTGCACGCGGACCCCTGACAGGGCCGAGGTCGCCCACTTCATGAAGCGATAGCGCTCGGCATTTCGCTTCAGCTCCAGTTGCATGTTGTGCCTGAGCGCCCCCTTGCGCGCGAACGCGTCGACGCCGATCGAGTGATCGGTCGAGACGTCCACCGGCAGCACCGGGTTGAGCCTGTTGGGATCGCCGCCGGCTTCCGCCAGCGAGGCGCGCAGGCCTGCGATATCGACTAGCGCAGGGCCGCACGTCGTGTCGTGCATCAGGATGCGCGCGGGCTGGAAGGCGATCTCGCGCTCGCTGGTGCCATGCGCAAGCCAGCCTCGGATCGCGGCGACAGCCTCCTCGCGCTCCTCGCCGGCGTTGCGGAGCACGTTTTCGAGGAGGACGCGCAGGATCACCGGCAGGCGCGTGAGATCGTCGCCCAGTACGCCTGCGATATCCGCGATGCGGTAGGTCTTGTCCGCGACGGAAAGGGTCGTGGGCTCGGTCATATCAACTCCTCAGGCGTGCTGCTCGGCCGGTCTGGCGCGCGCAACACCGGTGCTTTCCATCCGGGCAAACCAAGTCATCAGGAAGGAGACGAACAGCAGGCCGCTCAGGAACAGCAACCCGCCATAGGTGCTGCCGGTCCAGTCCTTGATGGCGCCGATCGCGTAGGGGCCTGCAAAACCACCTAGATTGCCGATCGAGTTGATCGCGGCGATCGAGACCGCCGCGGTCGATCGGCTGAGGAACAGCCCCGGCAGCGACCAGAACGGCGACTTGAAGGCGTAGATGCCGGCCAGCGCCAGCGAGATCAGCGCCATCGCGATCGCCGGCTGCACGACGAGGCCGGTGCAGCCGAGCGCGACCGCGCCGAGCAGGAGCGGCAGCGCCGAATGCTTCTGCCGCTCGCCAGTGCGGTCGGAATTGCGCGACCACAGCACCATCATGACCGTCGCAAACGCATAAGGCAGCATGGCGACGAGGCCGATCTCGAAATTGGTCAGGGATGACGAGAGGCCTTTGATGATCTGCGGCATCCACAGGCCGATGCCGAGATTGCCGACCTGGTAGATGAAATAGATCACAGACAGAAACAGCACCTTCGGATTGGTGATCGCGGCGATGACGCCGAGATGCTCGACATCGGGACGCGCGGCGTGATCCTTGCGCAGCTCCCCGGAGAGCCAGTCACGCTCTTCCGCCGTGAGCCAGCGCGCCTGCTCGGGACTGTCGGTCATGATGAAGTAGTTGACGATGCCGGCGATCACGGCAGGGCCGCCCTCGAGCAGCAGCATCCAGCGCCAGCCGCTGAGGCCGAAGCCGGAGACGTGATCCATGATCCAGGTGCTGAGCGGCGCACCGAGGAGATACGACACCGGGATCGCCGCGGTGAACAGCGCGACCGTGGTGGCCTGCTCCTTGGCGCGGAACCAATAGGTCAGGTAGATGATGATGCCGGGAAAGAAACCGGCCTCGGCGACGCCGAGCAGGAAGCGCAGCACGTAAAGCTGGGTCGCGCTCTGCACGAAGGCGGTGGCGGTCGCGACGATTCCCCAAGTGATCAGGATGCGCGAAATCCAGATGCGCGCGCCGTATTTGTTGAGCGCAACGTTGCTCGGCACCTCGAACAGGAAATAGCCGATGAAGAAGATGCCGGCGGCAAAGCCGAAGGCCTCGCTGGTCAGCGCCAGCTCCTTGTTCATCTGCAGCGCCGCGTAGCCGATATTCGCGCGGTCGAGATAGGAGATCACGTAGAGCACGAAGCAGTAGGGCACGATGCGCCAAAACACCTTGCGCGTTGCGGACTGCTCGACTGACGTCGTGGACATGGCGGCGCTTCCTCGGGGCTTGTGGTTTTGGCGCGCTTGTCCGTCCCTCCGGCAGCCGCACTGGGAAGCCTTATTGCATTTTAAATTATAAAAGACAAATACTCAGTAGGGCCCTAGACGCGGGGGATCTTGATCAACCCTGCGCCGGAGATATGGACCCGGAGGAAGTCGGCGGCCTCCTGGCGCAGGCCATTCTCCAGCAAATCCAGGATGTTGAGGTGCTCCCGGCATTGCTGGGGCAGGCGGCTGCGATCGACCGTGATGCGATATTCGACGAGGCGGCGCAGCCGGTTGACGCGCTTGACCGCGTCGAGGAAGAACGGATTGCCGCTGCAGATCATCAGCATCTCGTGGAACTCGTTGTTGGCGGCGAAAACCTCCGCGCGTGAGGCCCGCTTGTAACCACCGTCGAGCAGCCATTGCTGTTTTTCGCGTGCCGCCGCAAAGGCCGTGCGGTCGACCTGAAAGCTCGGCAACAGGAGGGCCTGCGGCTCCAGCGCAATGCGCAACTGATAGCCCTGCTGATAGCTCTCGCGCGAGGTCAGCAGTGGCCCGAAGGCCCAGCCATTGCCGGGCAGGCGCTCGATCCAGCCTTCATCGGCGATCTTGGTGAGGACCTTCAACAGGCTCGTGCGCGACAGGCCATAGCGGCGCATCAGCTCGCTTTCGCTGACGCGTTCGGGCAGCTTGCCGGACAGGCGGTCTTCGGCGATCGCAAAATACCATTCGTCCTCCTGTTCCGCGCCGGTATCGGCGGTTTCAGGCAGCTCGCGTGCACTCTTGACCAGGAAGAAGCCGCGGTTCGGCTCCGAACGCACGACGTTCATGTCCTCCAGCATTTGCAGCGCGGCGTTGATCGGCGCGCGCGAGACGCGGAGCGCGTCCGCAAGCGCCTGGCTCGGCAGATGCTGATCGGCCTCGAGATCGTTCAGGCGGATGTAGTCGAGGATCCGCGCGGTCATCTGGGCGGCGAGGTTGGGGCGGGGCATGCGAACGACTCAAAGAGGGTCCAGAGCAGGGATCATTGGCCGAGCGGCCGGATCGGCACAAGCGGCGGCATCGCCATTGTACCTACCCCACAATTGTGTTTTAAGTAATAAAAAGCAATATGGGGAACGGGCGATGTCGCTAACGAAATTGCCGGCCGGGCCGTCCCGGCGGGGCGAGATTTCCCGGCGGGGCCTGGCGCATCTGACGATCGGCGGCGTCTTGGCTGCCGCCGCGCCATCTCAATCGCGCGCGCAGCCGCGCCAGGCAATGGGAGAGCAGACCATGTCCGAAGGATCAGCCTCGTACGTCTATGTCGGTGCGCGCACCACGAAGGAGCGCAACGCCCGCGGCGACGGTCTCAACGTCTATCGCATGGACCATGCGAGCGGCGCCTGGACGCACCTCCAGCTGCTCGGCGATCTCGTCAATCCCTCGTTCCTGGCCTTCGACCGCACCCGGCGATTCCTCTACACCGTGCATGGCGATCTCAGCGACATCACCGCGATGGCGATTGATCCCGCGACCGGCCGGCTCCGGGTGATCAACCGGCAGAGCACGGAAGGCAAGAATCCCGTCCATCTCGCGATCGACCCGAGCAACCGCTTCGTCGTGGTCGCCAACCACATCACCTCGACGTTGGCGCTGCTGCCGCGTCAGGAAGACGGCTCGCTCGGTGTGGCGATCGATCTGGTCAAGCTGGAGGGTAAGCTCGGGCCGCACCGGGTGGAGCAGCCCTTTGCAAAGCCGCACCAGGTGGAATTCGATCCGTCCGGCGCCTTCGTCATCGTGCCGGACAAGGGGCTGGACGCCGTCTTCACCTACCGGATCGACGCGGAGAAGGGGAAGCTGGTGCAAGCCGGCCCGCCGGTGCAGGCCCGTGAGGGCGCCGGTCCCCGCCACGTCGCGTTTCATCCGGCAGGCCGGCTCGCCTACGTCGTCAACGAGCTGGATTCGACGGTGACAGGCTATCGCTTCGATCCGGGTAACGGCGCGTTGACGCCGTTCCAGGTCGTCTCCGCCGTACCCGACACTTTCACCGGTAACAGCCGTGCGGCGGAGATCGCCGTGTCGGACGACGGCCGGTTCGTCTATGCTTCCAACCGCGGCAACGACAGCATCGCAATGTTTGCGATCGACGCCGCGAGCGGCCGGCTGACGCCGGCGGGCTGGACATTGAGCGGCGGCAAGACGCCGCGATTCTTCGCGCTCGGCGTGTCCGACAAGTTCCTGTTTGCCGCCAACGAGGACAGCGACACCGTGACCATGTTCACGCGCACCGGGGATGGCCGCCTCGTCGCCACGGACAAGGTCGTGAAGGTCGGAAGCCCGGTTTGCATCCTGCTCAGGGATAGCCAGTCATAGGCGTCAGGAGGCCATTCGGCGGCCCAGCGTCGTCGAATCGGCGGCGGCCTGCAGCCCATGAACCTTCACGCCCGGCACCGTCACAAAGACTGGAGATCGCTCCCAGCCGGAACTTGCCATGAGATCGCTCGCCTTGCTCTGCCTCCTCGTCTTCGCCGCAAGCGCCCGTGCGGCCGGCCCCGAGCAGCATTATCTCGACCTGCGCGACCGCTACATCGCAAAATTCTCGAAAGCCAAGGAGAACGACGAGACCTCTAAGCAGCACGATGCGGCATTGAAGGAGCTGACAGGCGTGCTGCGCGGCCTGGTCGGGCCCGTCACGATCAAGGGCCTGCCGGCAGAGGGCAAGTCGAACGCCGATACGCTGTTTAAGGGCGACTCCGGCTTCGGCCATCTCGACGGTCTCGGCTTCGCCTCCGAAGGTGACAAGCTTCAAGCCGTGGTGACCACCACGGGGCTGCTCAAGCACTGGCTGCGTGAGCACCGCGAGGACGGCATGCCGCAGGAGATCGGCGCGGCCTTCACGTCGGACCGCTTCTACTATCAGGCGATCCAGGATGCGGCATTCGCCAAATATGCCGAGCTGCCGGTCACCAAGCCCTCAGGAGCAAGCGCCGCCGTCGCCGTGCTCGGCGTGCGCGGCAATGGCGACCTGAAGGCGCCGCCGCGTGAAATCGACGTCGTCGCCATCCAAGGCGACAAGGTCTTCTTCCTCGCCAGCAGCGACGCCGTGAAGACCGCCGAGATCCCGGCCTGCGAAAAAGTCTGGAAGCAGATGATGGCCAGGAAGACTCCGCAGGACGCCATGGCCAAAGAGGACCAGGCCATGGATGCCTACACAAAATGTTTCGCCAAGGAAGCACCGAGCCAGAGCTGGTTCGCGGCAGCGGTGAAGAAGGCGCAGAGCCAGTTGGAGCTGCTGCCGCTGCGCTAAGGCAAACTGCCGCCGAGATTCGGGCCGCGGCCGCCTGCCGACGACCATCCGATGAACAGTCGGATGGTCGCCGGGCGCAGTCAGCGCGAGCGCAGGCCGCGGTTCAGAACGGATAATGGCGAGGTCCGGTCTGCACGGTGATCCAGCGCAGCTCAGTGAACTCGTCGATGGCCGCTCTTCCGCCGAAGCGACCGTAGCCTGACGCCTTGGTGCCGCCGAACGGCATCTGCGGCTCATCGTGCACGGTGGGCGCATTGACATGGCAGATGCCGGCCTCGATCCGCTTGGCAACGCCGAGGGCGCGCGCGATATCGCGGCCGAACACGGCCGAGGAGAGACCGTATTCGGTGTCGTTGGCCACTCGCACGGCCTCGTCGACCCCGCTGACGCGGACGACGGTCACGACGGGGCCAAAACTCTCCTCGCCATAGATGCGCATCGCCGGGGTGACGTGATCGACGATGGTGGCTGGCATGATGGTGCCGCTGCCATGTCCGCCCGCTGCGATCACGGCGCCCTTGGCGACGGCATCGTCGATCAGCCCCCTGACACGGTCGCAGGCCGCAGCGCTGACAAGCGAGCCGAGCACGACATTGCCCTTGCCGGGATCGCCGTGGGGCAGGCTCTTCGCCTTCGCGGCAAACTTGGCGACAAAGGCGTCCGCCACCTTGTCGTCGACGACGATCCGTTCGGTCGACATGCAGATCTGGCCCTGGTTCATGAAGGCGCCGAAGGCAGCGGCGTTCACGGCGGCGTCGAGGTCGGCATCGTCGAGGATGACCAGCGGCGCCTTGCCGCCAAGCTCCAGCAGCGCGCGCTTCAGATGCCTCGCGCAAGCCAGTGCAATGAGGCGGCCGACCCGGGTCGAGCCGGTGAAGTTGACGCGGCGGATCGCGGGATGGGCGATCAGCGCCTCAACCACAGCCTGCGCATCCTCCGGCGCATTGGTCACGACATTGACGACGCCGTCGCCAAGGCCGGCCTCAGTCAGGCAGCTTCCGATCAGGCGATGGACGCCTGGGCTCATCTCGGAGGCCTTCAGCACCACCGTGTTGCCGCAGGCGAGGGGCATCGCGACGGAGCGCACGCCGAGGATCACCGGTGCATTCCACGGTGCAATGCCGAGCACGACGCCGACCGGCTGGCGGTAGGCCATGGCGAGATTGTCGGGCTTGTCGGTCGGAATGACCTCGCCCGAAATCTGCGTCGTCATGGCGGCGGCCTCGCGCAGCATGCCTTCGGCGAGGTGCACGTTGAAGCCGGCCCAGCCGGCGGTGGCGCCGGTCTCAGCCACCATCAGCGCGGTGAACTCCGCCGCTCGGCGCGCGAGAATGTCAGCGGCCGCGCTGAGCCGCTTGCGGCGCTCGGACGGGCCGAGCTGTGACCAGGCCGGGAAGGCGGCGGCCGCAGCGTCGGCAGCGCGCATCGCATCGTCGATCGAGGCTGCCGCCACTGTTGTCGCAACCTCGCCGGAGATCGGATTGTGGCGCTGGAACGTGCGCCGATTGCTGGCCGACTGGTCCTTGCCGCCGATGAGAAGGTCGATTGCGTTCATGGGGCTCTCCGTGGGTTGCGGGGTGATGTTGGTGGAGGTGATATGGCGCGCGCCTTGCCGAGATAGGCGCGCTGGATCTCGGGATCGTTCTTCATTGCGGCAGCCGGACCATTGCCGGCGTTACGGCCGGACTCGATCAGGTAGACGCGGTCGGCGATGTCGAGGCTGGCCCGCGCATTCTGCTCGACCAGCAGCACGCCGACGCCGTCCGAGCGGATCTGCGTCAGCGCGCGAAACACCTCGCGGCTGAGCAAAGGCGACAGGCCGAGCGAGGGCTCGTCGAGCAGCAGCAGCAGCGGGTTCGACATCAGCGCGCGGCCGATCGCGACCATCTGCTGCTCGCCACCGCTCATGGTGCGGACCGCCTGGCTCATGCGCTCGGCAAGGCGCGGGAACAAGTTCAGGATCCTGTCGAGTCGGTCGGATTCGCCTTCACGGGCACGGGCGGGATAGGCGCCCAGCTGCAAGTTCTCGGCAACCGTCAGATCGCCGAAGACGCCACGACCCTCCGGCACCAGGGCGATGCCTCGCTCCACGATCAGATGGGCCGGCAGCTCGCCGATGCTCTGTCCGTCGAAGCGCATCGTCGCGCCCGGCGCGGGCTTCACCAGACCCGCGATACTCTTGAGCAGCGTCGACTTGCCGGCGCCGTTGGCACCGAGGATGGCGACGATCTCGCCTTGCGCAATGTTGAGCGCGACGTCGGCCAGAGCCTGGTGCTTGCCATAGAAGTGGGAGAGGGCGGCGACCTCAAGCATCCTCGCCTCCGAGATAGGCGGCGACGACCTTCGGATCGGCCAAAACCTCGTCCGGCGCGCCGCGCGCGATCACGCTGCCGGCGTTCATGACGATGCAATGGCCGCACAGCGCCCGGATCGCATCCATGACATGCTCGACCATGATGATGGTGAGGCCACGGTCGCGCAGCTTTCCGATCAGGGCGATTCCGGTCTCGAGCTCGCTCGGATTGAGCCCCGCCAGCCATTCGTCGAGCAGCACGAGGCGCGGCTGTAGCGCCAGCGCACGGGCGAGCTCCAGCCGCTTCTGGTCGATATAGGTCAGCTCGCCCGCGGGCGTTTCGTGCATCGCCACGAGCCCAACCAGATCGAGCAATTCGCCTCCCGTTGCCTCCGAGCCGCTCGATGTGGAGAACAGCCGCGCAGCCGCGACGTTTTCAGCGGCGGTCATATCCGGCATCACGCGCACCAGTTGGAAGGTGCGGGCAAGGCCGAGACGCGCGATCTGGTGCGCGCGCAGGCCATTGAGCACGGTGCCGCTGAACCGGATCGTGCCTGACGAGGGCCGCAAGGCCCCGGACAACGTATTCAGGAGCGTCGTCTTGCCGGATCCATTGGGCCCGATGATGCCGATGATCTCGCCCGGCGCGACCGTGAAGCTGACGCCGTCGACCGCGCGCAGCCCGCTGAATGACTTGCTAACGCCGTCGACCGCGAGGAGCGGGGACTCCATCTTGCGGGCGGAAGCAGCGGCGGGACCTCCGGCCGGAACACGCCAGCGTCCGGCCCCAAACAGTCCGATCACGCCGTTCGGCAGCACCATGACGATGAGGACGAAGATGACTCCGAGCACGATGCTGAAATGGTTGGGCAGCGTCGCGGTCAGCACCTCGAACAGCAGTACCAGCGGAATGACGCCCAGCACGGGGCCGAACAGCGAACCCGCGCCGCCCAGCAAGGCCATGATCACGACCTGGAACGAAATCGTTGGATTGAAGGCAATCGCAGGATCGATATAAGTCCAGCGTGGCGCCATCACCGCACCGGTCACCGCCATGAATGTCGCGCTCAGAACGAACACGCCGAGCTTGACCCGCGTGGCATCGATGCCGGAATGGCTCGCCGCAGTCTCGTCGGCGCCGATGGCGCGCAGGGCCAGCCCATAGCGCGAGCGCCCGAGCAGCCATCCCACCAGGAAAACGAGCGCGGTGAGGGCGAGAAGCTGCCAGTAGAGAATGTCCTGCGTCACCGCACTGAAGAGATAGCGGCCGACCGATTTGTGAATGTTGACCTCGTACCAGATCACGAGCTGCCGGATCAGCTCGGCAAGGCCGAAGGAGAAGATCACGAAATAGATGCCTGATAGCCTCAGCGTCGAAAGCCCGGTGATGGCGGCGGTGAGCGCGCCCACGCCCGCCGCGGCCAGCAGCACGACGGGCCAGGGCATGGTCTCGCCGAGCACCGCGGCGGTGTAGGCGCCGAGGCCGAAGAATGCGACGGTCGCAAGCGAGACGTAGCGGGTGGGACCTGAGAACATCGCCCACGCGGTTGCGAGGATCGTGAAATAGAGAACGCTGATGCCGAGCGCGAGATAGTAGCCGTTGACGTAAAGCGGATAGGCGATGACGGCCCCCGCCAGGAGGGGGGCAACACACCACAGCAGAAGGCGGAGAGGCTCGCTCACGACGCTGTCCTCCCGAACAGGCCCGTTGGCCTGATCAGCAGCACGCCGAGAAATAGTGCATAGGTCGCAGCCAGCGTCAGGCCGGGATCGACCAGCCGCGCCACCGCGGTTTCGACCACGCCGAGCAGCAGTCCCGCGACCAGCGCGCCCATGACGTTGCCGACGCCGCCCATGATGACGACGACCAGCGCCTTCATGGTGAAGACCACGCCCATCGCGGCATTGAAGGTGAGGAACATGCTGACGAGCACGCCGCCGACGGCCACGAGGCCGCCGCCGAAGGCAAACGCAAATCCTGACAATGCCGCCACGTCGATCCCGACAAGGCGCGCGGCATTCGCGTCCACCGCGATGGCGCGGACGGCGGTGCCGATCCGCGTGCGGGTGAGGGCGAGATACACGGCGCCGCCGACCAGGGCCGCAAACAGCAGCGCGACGAGGCGATTGACCGCAAGGGTCGACCCCATGATCGTCAGCGGAATCGAGAGGTAGCTATAGCTGTAATACTGGCCGCCGAAGGCAACTAGCATGGCACCCTGGATCACGAACAACACACCGAAGGTGACGAGGATGCTGTCGATCTCCTGCGCGCCCCGGTCCTTGCCCCGCCGCATCAGCCGTTCGAGCAGGAAACGATAGAGCAGCCAGTTCAGCACCATCGCGACCGGAACCGCGAGCAGCAGCGCGGCCAGCGGGCTGAGGCCGAGACCGCTGTAGAGCGAGAACGCGCCGAAGGCGGCCGCGACCAGCGACTCCCCGTAGGAGAGGTTCATGATCCGCGCCACGCCATATTGCAGCGTCAGCCCGAGCGCGATCAGCGCGTACATGCCGCCAAGCACGAGGCCCGGCAGGACGATGTCGACAAGCAGCATGAAACGGCGTCCCCTGGACCGGACGACGGGCAGGCCTCGCAGCGCAAGGCCTGCCTGCCAAACCTACTGCCACTGCGCCTTGGGTACGACCGGCGCGCGCGCCCCCGGAAGCGAGGCGGGCGCAAGTGCGTAGAACTCGCCGTTCTGCCACTGGCCGACGCTCCACACCTCCTGAAGCAGCCCATCCTTCAGCTTGACCTTGCCGATGATGGTGTCGAACGTGCCCGAGCGGATTTCGGCTGCGACCGCGGCGCGGTCCACCTTGCCGACCTTCTCGATCGCCTGCTGGAGTACCTGGAGGCTCGCATAGGTGATCGAGCTCGCCCAGCGATCCGGCTCCTTGCCGGTCGCGGCCTTGTGGCGCGCCAGATAATCCTTCAGCTCTGGCGAGTCCGCGTTCCAGCCGCCGATCCCCATCACGCCGTCGCTGTTCGCGGCAAACTTGCCCTTGTAGAGCGGGAAGGCGGTGCCGACGCCGACGTAAAAGACCTTCGGGTTGAACTTGAGGAGCTGCGCCTGCTCGGTCAGCGCGATCGTATCCGGCGGATAGCTGAAGGCGACGAACGTGTCCGGGTTGGACGCGATCGCGTCCTTCAGCAGGGGCTGAAGATCCTGCGCCCCCATCGGATAGGTCTTGTCATAGGTGAGCGTGAAACCGTGCTTCTTGAACGCCTCGCGGCCGGCGGCGGATAGCTCGATGCCGAACTGGTCGGCAACGCTGACCATCGCGACGTTCGCGCCGATCTTGCCTTCGCTCTTCAGCTTGCCGAGCAGATCGGCCAGCCCCTCGGAGATCTGCGCCGACGTGCCGAGCCAGAACGTCGCGTTCGACCAGCGCTTGGCGAGCTCCGGCGCCTTGTCGGTCACCGAAGTTACCGCGAGGTGAGGGTAGCCGAGGCGGTTCAGGGTCGGACCGACCGCAAGGTTGAGGCCCGTGCTCCAGGGCGACAGAATGAAATCGACCTTGTCCTGGTTGGCGAGGCGCTCGATCGCCTTGACCGCTTCTTCCGAGCTGCTGCGATCGTCGTATTCGACAATTTCGATCGGGAGCTTCTTGTCCCCTAGCTTGATGCCGCCGGCGGAATTCACGTCCTTCACCCACAGCTCGTAGTTGGGCAGGGTGGTGATGCCGGCGCCGCCGGCATAGGGACCGGTCTTGGAAATGGCATAGCCGATCCGGATCTTCTCCTGCGCATCGGCCGTGGACCCAAAGATCCCCAGCGCCGTGGCGAAAGCCACCAGGCCGGTGACGCGCAGCAACGTTCGACGGTTCGCCGAAAACATGTCGATCCTCCCTCGTGTTTCACTCAAGCGATGGTTCGCAACGATGTGAGTGGGTCGTTTCCTCTTGGTCCCGATTGCTTTTCGGCGCGGGTTCTTTGAGCCGGCCGCGACAGGACTTGACCTAGCAAGCACCCCAAGGTTTGTTCGCACAATGGACAGATCCGGCGAAAGATTGGACATTTCCGGCCGCAACGGGCAAGTGCGTCGAGGCGTCGCGGACGCCAATCCGGCGCCGGCCGTCGCTGCGAGCGCAGCTGCGCCTGTCGGCGCCGAGCTGATCGGATCGCACTATGTTGCGCGGCGCTGGATGCTGACGTCGAAAGCCGCCCGGACGTTCATTCATCTGCTCTGCCTTCACCAGGGAGCCGCCGCCGAGGTCGGTCAGGGCGGAAGGATGATGGCGTTGGCCGGGCCCGCAATCATCTGGCTCCCGGCGGGATCGGCCGAATATCTGGAGGTGTCGGCCGGAGCGTCCGCGGAGCTGCTGCAACTGCGCACGGGCGTGTGGCATCGCTATCTGCCGCCGTCGGCCGAGCCGGCCTATCTCGCGCTCGAAGGCGCCGGCGGCATCATGGCGCTGCCGGTCGAACCTGATCTCGTGATCACGATGGCGCGCTCCATCGCGGCGATCGCCGCCGAGATCGCATCGCCCGCGCGCAGCGGCGCGGCATCGATCATGTCGGCCGAACTGACGCTGTGCGTGCTGCGCTTCTGGCGCCTGTTCGCCGGCGACAGCGACCGGTACGAGGAGGGCAGCAGCGCCGAGATTCTGAGCCGCTTCCGCAGACTGCTCGAGGAACGCTATCAGCAGCATCTACGCGTCGGCGATTACGCCAAACTCCTCGGCATGACGCCGGATCGCCTGCACGCACTCTGTAGTCGCGAGCTGAAGCGCTCACCGAGCGAGCTGATCCAGCAGCGTGTCGTCAAGGAAGCCGCGACACGGCTCGAGGCCGGCACCGTCGCCGTCAAGCAGATCGCATTCGCGCTCGGCTTCAAGGACACCGCGTATTTCAGCCGCTTCTTCCGCAAGCACACCGGCGAGGCACCTGGCGTGTGGCGCCGCCGCGTTGCGGCCCGCGCGAGAGCCGGACAATCGAGGCCGGCGCTGAATTTTGCCGACTGGCCGTGAGCGCGGACCGGCGTTGTCGGGGCTCTTGACCTACCGCTGGTGAGGAGGCTCTGAGATCCTGCGAATGGCAGCCGCGCGTCGCGGCCAACACGCTGCAAGTCTGGATCAGCCGCTAGACCGGCTCGATCACCTAGCGTCCGCGCCTGAGGTCCTCGGTCGCACGCCTGAGGATGTCGTGAAGCCAGTCGTGCGACGGTTCGCCCTCGATGCGTTCGTGCCACAACAAGCGGACCTCGACCGGGGTCGTGGCATAAGGCAGTTCGTACGTCGTGACGGCATGCGCGCGTTCGAACGCCCGTGCCAATGGACGTGGAACGATGGCCGCCAATTCGGAGTCCGCGAGCAGGGCGGGCAGGGCAAGGAAATGCGGCAGCGACACAGCTATGCGTGGCGGCCGGTCGCTTTCGGAGAGCGCCCGTTCGAGCGCCGCGCGGTCGTACATCTCCGATCGTCGGGCGAGGCCGCGCTCGGAGATGAAACCACCGATCGCACCCTCCTGCTCGCCACCGAAGGAGACGACGACCAGCGGCATGCGCGCCAGGGCCGCGTTGTCGATCCGGCCGAGCTTGCGCTTGCCGCCCACGATCAGCACGTCGTCATATTCGAACAGCAGCGAGGTGCGGAAGCGGCTCGGCGGATCCGAGAAGACGCCGATCGCAACGTCGATCCGACCGAGGTCGATCTGTTCGGCGAGGTCGATCCGCGTCACCGGCTTGATGATCAGGTCGATCGCCGGCGCCTCGAGCCCGAGGATCTTCAGGAGCGGTGAGGCCAGCACCATCGTGGTGAAGTCGTTGGCGGCGAGGGTGAACTGCCGGGTGGAGGCCGCCGGAACGAAGCCCGGCAGCTCAACCGCAGCTTCGAGCGAACGCAGCGCTTCGCGAACCTGCGGCGCCATCGTCAATGCGCGCGCCGTCGGCTGCATGCCGGTCGCCGTGCGCACGAACAGATCGTCTTCCAGCATCTCGCGAAGCCGGGCGAGCGAATGGCTCACGGCAGATTGACTGAGGGCAACCCTCTGGCTGGCCCGCAGCACGCTGCGCTCCTCCATCACGGCCTCGAAGACCTTGAGCAGGTTCAGGTCCAGGGTCTTGAAGGAAACAGCCACGCGCAGACACCGTCTCGAGGCGGATCGCGCGCCCGTTGCGTACCTGCGATCGCGTCCAGTTAAGGGCAACCGCGCAGCGGACGCAACCGAGCAGGGCCGCCGGATCGCGAGGCCCGGCCCGTTCGCCTCCCAATCTGAAGGTGGTTCAGGATCACTCTGCAAGAGTTTCACTTCCGCAATCGCGCGATCCCGTCATGATCCCGGCGCCGGATTTGGAGGAGACGGACAATGAAATCCTGCGGGATGTCGATCGGAGTTTTTGGAGTCGCACTGGCGCTGCTCACGGCGCCGGTCCTTGCGCAGGATGGTCCGGTGAAGCTCGGCGTCCTCACCGACATGTCCTCGCTTTACGCCGACAATGGCGGGCAGGGCTCGGTGGTCGCGGCGCAGATGGCCGCCGACGACTTTGGCGGCCAGGTGCTCGGGCGCCCCATCCAGATCGTCGCGGGAGACCATCAGAACAAGGCCGATGTGGGAGCGACCATCGCGCGGCGCTGGCTCGAAAATGAAAATGTCGAGGTCATTCTAGACGTGCCCAATTCTGCGGTCGCCCTGGCGGTGCAGGGCATCACGCGCGACAAGAAGAAGCTGTTCCTCGCCACCGGCGCCGCTACCTCGCGCCTCACCGGCGACGAATGCTCGCCGACCGGAATTCACTGGACCTACGACACCTACGCACTGTCGCAGGGAACGACGCGGGCGATGTCGCGTCTTGGCGCGAAGTCCTGGTACTTTGTCTCGGTCGACTATTCCCTCGGCGCCCAACTCGAGGCCGACAGCCGCAAGGTCATCGACGCCATGGGCGGCAAGGTGACCGGGGCGGTGAAGCACCCGCTCAACACGCCGGATTTCTCGTCCTTCCTGCTCCAGGCACAGTCCTCGAAGGCGGACGTGATCGCGCTCGCCGACACCGGCGGCGACTTCATCAACGTCGTCAAGCAGGCCGGCGAATTCGGCATCACGCAGCGCCAGAAGCTGGTCGGGCTGCTCGTCTTCATTGCCGACATTCACAGCCTCGGGCTCCAGAGCGCTCAGGGCCTGATGCTGAGCTCGGCGTTCTATTGGGACCTCAACGAGGACACGCGGACGTGGTCGAAGCGCTTCATCGCCAAGACCCAGAAGGTGCCGACGATGATCCACGCCGGTACCTATGGCGCGGTGATGCACTACCTCAAAGCGGTTCAGGCGGCAGGCACGCTGGATGGGCCGACCGTCGCCGCCAGGATGCGCGACATGCCCGTGAACGATTTCATGACGAAGGATGGCCGGATTCGCGACGACGGCCGGCTGGTCCGCGACATGTATCTGTTCCGCGTCAAGTCGCCCGAGCAGTCCAGGTACAAGTTCGACTATTACGAGCTGCTGGCGACGATCCCGGGCGAAGAGGCTTTCCGGCCGATGGAGCAGGGTGGATGTCCGCTCCTGAAGAAGCCATGACCGGCGCAGGCGTACCCGCACGGAGCAGCATCGACGAGATCATCGCAGGCCGTTTTGCGTGCCGCGACTTCTCGGACGCGCCGGTCGGGCGAGGGACCGTCGAGCAGATTCTCCGCGTGGCGCGGTTTGCGCCAAGCGGCGCCAACATCCAGCCCTGGCGCGTCTACGTGCTGGCGGGCGCTGCCAAGAACAAGGTGTCAGCGGCGCTGCGCGAGGCGCACGAGACCGCCCGCGACGAGCATCTGTCGGAATACAGTTATTATGCTAGCGACCTGCCTGCCCCATATCTGCAACGACGGCAGGAGTTCGGCCGATTGTTCTACGGCTCGCTCGGCATCGCCCAGACCGATATCGAAGCGAGGAGCGGCCAAACCGCCAAGAACTATGCGTTCTTCGGCGCCCCGGTCGGACTGATCGTCACGATCGACCGGTGCCTCCAGGTCGGCAGCTGGCTCGACCTCGGCATGTTCGTCCAGAACGTACTGCTGGCCGCGGCAGGCCATGGGCTCCAGTCCTGTCCGCAGGAGACATTCTCGAAATACCACCGGATCCTGCGTCCGCTGCTGTCGATCCCGGCGGAACAAATGGTGGTGTGCGGCATCTCGATCGGCCGCGCCAGAGACGTCGCCAAGGACGGCACCAAGCGAAGGCTGATGCCGCGCGCAGACGTCGCGGAGTTCGCATCTTTCGCAGGCTTCGAAGAACAAAGTGTAACCCAAATGGAAAGGACAAGGCCATGGGAAGCCGAGACGAGCTGATTCAGTGCAGCATTCCGTTTCTCCGCGAGGTCAAGGACATGACGCCCGGCGCGGAGATGGAGCGCTGGCTCAATGACAAATACGGCGAGGGCAGCCCGCTCTACCAGGACCTGGCGCGCCTGATTAAGCGCGGGGTCGAAGAAGGCTGGGCAGCGAACCAGGAGGTCGACGGTCCGAACTACCGCCGCAGCCGCATCCAGGAGCCGGTCCCCGAGACGTTCCAGTTCAGCATCACGGCCGTCTACATGAACAGCACCGATCCGCGCCGCTTCAAGGACGAGGACGACCACGACGTGCTGCGCGGCCAGTATCACGGGCACCCATACGGCGAGCTGAACCTGGTCGTGCCCCTGGACAAGGGCGCCGAACTGAAGGGGCTCCAGGGCTGGCAGGGACCCGGCTGGACCGCACCCGACCCCGGCAGCCGGCACTATCCTGAGGTCCGTGGCGGCGCCGTCATCGCGCTGTTCTATCTGCCGGCCGGACGCATCTCGTACGACTTCGCGGCGCCGTCCTGACAGCCGGCCGGACGATCCCGGGTTGATGCCGTTCGCGCGCGTTCCGCATTTCGACCACACACCAGCCGAGGTCCGCGCGGCGGCGATCCGCCGCGACGGCCTCGGGCTGCCAGCCAGCTCACCAAGAGCATCGAGGAGGGATTTCGGCGGCCAAACGCCTGGCGGCTGATACTTCTCTCGCCAATCGAGTCCGGCGAGGCGAAATATCAAGCGAAATCAGTGGTCTGCTTATCCAAGATCTTGAGTCTCAAGAGCACGAATTCCGAGTCCCCAGCTTATCAGCTTGCTCAAATTCTGAGTCCCCGGCACGACCGTCCAAGCCATTGAAATCACAAAAAGCAGTCACTACGTGCCGGCTCTTTTACGGGAGCGGAATGCGAACCTACCCCGCGAGTTTGACCCCAGCTTCCTTGCCATGGGCGCGGATGACCTTCATTGCCTCATCAAGAGCGAGTTCCATCCTTTTCTCGCGCCTACGGCCGATGCGTCGCACGAGCCATGCCGCAATGAGCGCGGGGCTCATCAGAACGATTAAGAGAGCGGCTCCCGCGGCGACGACGTACAACTTGTACTTAGCCCAAAGGGCATCAATCTGACCTTCGAGCGCCGCCTTTGCAGCCGCAACGATGTCCTCAATCGCCTTCTTGGCCGCATCTCCGACAATCTTCAAAGCATCTTCGGCGGCCTTGAGCGGAAATTCAGCGGCCTGCTTCGCCGCGTCTGCGGCTTGGTTTTGGGCGTCTTGAATCGTCTTGTTGGCATTGTTGAACGCCTTCGCAAGCTCGCCGTTTCCTTCCATCGTCTGCCTAGGCACTGGCTTGGTAGGGTCGGAAGTGATCTCCGTTTTCATGCCCGGGGTTTTGATTTCAGCGCTCGGCGCGCGGTCAATTCGAGGAGGCGTGACCGTCACTTGCGGCAGCGAGTCTTCCGCCTTCTTTTTCGTATCCGAAAGAAAGTCCGCGTGCGCTAAGGGAATGCCGATAAAGAGAGTGGCGGCGATAAGAAAGCAAATTCCTTTTTTCGTATTGAACATTGGTTTGCGGGTATCAACCCGCCCCCTGGTTGAGGTGCAGAAGATGCGCCCTGAAAACTGTCGGGACGTAGACGGGAAATTACCCGCCCTTCATGTATTTCGATTCCCCGAACTGACTGGGGAATTAGGTCGGATTAAACTCTTGGAAGAGGCAGGACGTAAAACTCCCTGAGCCAAGTCGGGAGGTTTGACGCGTGCACATCTCCCGCGATTGCGTGGCGGTCGAGCCTAGCTATTTTGGAAACTTTCTCAGGATCTTGTCCAGTTCGCTTGCCAGCTCCACCGTGCTGCACATCTTTATCTCACCAAGAGGAGCGGCTCTTTTCAGGTCATCGAAGAACTTGTTGTAGTCAGCAATGATGTTGTCCAAATATGGTGTGGTCCCCCCGCCGCCGAGTGCCTTCGACAGCCGTTCCCGCGTGAGAATCACGACGTTGGTGTCCGAACTGAGCCACTCATACAGATCGTCGTCAAAGTGATTGTCTTTGTTGCAAGCGGCTTCGGCAGCGCTGCTGTAGAGAAGTAAACAGGCTGCTAAGAGCAGGTATCGAGTCCTCATTTTGCGCTCCAAGTGGCAGGAATGTTGAGAAGCGATCATCTACGCTCCGGCAGTGCATTGCCTGAAACGCCGTCGCGCCGTGCATCCGTTCGACGCCCGGCGATCACGACTGCACCCGGCCACCATGTTGCCAAGCTCTTCCGGGCACGGCAACACGCAAAAACCTGACAAAAGTCCGAAGCTCGCTTAGGTTGAGGCATGTAGATTAGGCTTCAAGTTCTTTTTTTTCTACTTGAAGGCGATCTGAAATTCGGGCTTAATCGTGGCAGTCATCCTTATTTAGTTCTTGGGCACTGTTGGGGGGCAGGTGCCGCGAGTGGCGAACCTTCGTCGCGATTACGCGCGGGGCATGCAATTTTATCTCATTTACTGACGGCTCGGTAGAAATCGAGCACAAAGCGCGTGCGCGATCTTGCTGCTTGCTGCCAGCAACCTCAAAGCTCGCCAGACGCGCAATTGTTTGCGTTCGAATGACAATTCGTGGTCGGTCTCGTGTGTGTTTTCGCCGTCAGCTTGGTCAGTCCGTTTTTGAACGTTCCTGCTCCTGCTGTTGCTGATACCTCGACCCACTCACCATTAGGTTGAATTGCTGTGACTGATAACCAGGCTCCCCATCCTTGCGCGCCGGTCAGCGATTCCGACCGCGAAATGATACAGGTCGATCGTCGCGAATTGCTCGCTGGATTGGCCGCGGGAATTGCCGTGGGAGCGTCGGCATCCGGCGTCGAGGCCGCCGAGACGTCGAAGCGACCTGACATACGCATTATCCGCAATCCAAATCTCCACAACGAGTTCGGCGTCGGGATCGAGTACGCTCCGGCCGGCGACGACAAGATCATGATCGCACTATATCCGCGACTGTTTGGCGATACGCGCAAATTCGGCAAGCGAAGCATCCCGGTCGGCTACCGTGCCACTGGCCCGAGCAGCTTTGTCACCGATGTCAGCAACCTCGATAGGTTCGAGTTTTCCGCAGTGATGTTTTCGGATCGCGCGAATTACTCGCTCGCCTTCCTTGTCAAGAGTTCGGACGCGTCGGTGCAAATCACCGCGGTGCTCGACAGCAGACGGCCGGGCGGCCAGCACAAGTCTAACTCGGTAGACCTCGCAGACTTTTTGCAGGGCAAGAAGGGACTTCAATTTGCATTGGATCTTCCCGCGGCTGAATACTTCCGATGGGGCATTTTCGGCGAGCGGCTGGAAGTCGAGGGTCAAGGGGCGCTGCTGACGCTGTTCTTTCCGCGGCTGGCGAAAGGTAAGGGATATACCGACTGGGCGGAGCCTGAGCTTGAGCTGGTGCTTGAGCCAATCGGGAGCAGCAAGATCTGGGCTATCGAAGGCACCGTTGTCGTCAAGAAGCTCACGATAAGAAAGATTGAGGGAGGTGAAGGCGACGGAGCGTTGATTCAGGAACAACAGGAACTAAAAGAACTGCTGGACGGCAAGAATTCGTCGACCGACCGCTATCATTCGAACGCCTGGGTTGGAGAAGCGGACGGAAATCCGGGGCAGGTCGCGCCGGAATTGATGTGGGAGCAACGCAAGAGCAAGAAGAAGCCCGGGCCGAATCCCGCGCAAAAGCCGAAGCCGCTCAGGCGATATCAGATCGGGCACGTAGCATTTCCGCGAACCAAGCCGGCGCTCGAAATCGTTCAGTCCGCTCAACCGACCCGCCTGACGCTCCGCCAATGGGGGCGAGCACGTAACACCCTGGCGATGCTGCGGGCGCAATTCAACGTCACGATCCTCAGTCCGGGAAAAACTGAAACGGACGCGCCGCCGCCTACGATGTTTCCGCTCGCGGAAGCGATCCTGACAAGACAAGACCTCAGCGAAAAGGTCGTAAGCAAGCCGGGTGACATAAAGGATGAAACCATTGAGGAGACCCTAACGGGCCGCCTTGCAGACAAGCCGTTCGCCATCGATACGAATTACGGAACCTTCATCGTTGAGGGCGATCCGCCGCCGGCCATTGCAGCTGACAAAAAGAAGCCGGCGCCGGCTGCACCTCCGGCAGTCGCCAAGACCAAGACCGACGGCGCAGAGACGAAGAACCCGTTGGGTCTACCGATCGAGCGCCGGAACGAATTCGCGTTTCGTCCTGCCAAGGGCCTTACCCAATTGCATATCCGGGCCGTCCGGGAGGAGATCAATTTCTTTGATGTGCGGGCCGTGTTGCGGCAGATCGCGCTTGAGCTGCCCAATACGGGCGGCCAGACCGCCGGCATTAAAGAGGATGGTAAGGTCTGGAGTCGTCTGGATTTCAACGGGACAGAAATCGCATTCCGGCTTCCGCTTCCCGAAATCAAGGACCAGGTATGGCCGAGCGCACGCGGCGTCGTGACGATCGGAGAGGCGCCGAGGGGCCTTGCCTCGCTGGCAACCCGAAACGGTACGGGCGAGGGAATTGTGCCGCCGGTCTCGATCGCCCTTGACGGCGCACGTCTTCAGGCCCGGCGCGACAGCGACAACCTTTCGTTGACGTTCCAGTTTGCCCGCATGGCACTTGAGTTGGGGAAAGACGGCGGCCGCATCGTGCCGAACCTGCGGCTCAGCGGCGCCGGCGCGGGACAATCCCGCAACTCGCTGGAGGCGGGAGCGCGCGCGTTCGACGATCGGTCGTTGCTGATCGTGAATTTTCCGCCCCAGCACGTTGCCGAGAAAGTCTATTACCGGCAGGTCAACGATGGTGTGTCGCTGCCGGACGTTCCCGGCGGCATCACCGGCGATATCGAGTTCGCGCGGGCGGTCCGGCAGTGGCGAGCGATGCCACTAGGTGACGAGAGCGCGAAACTTAAGGTTCGAAAGGAAATTTGCGAGAATCAGGCGAATGCAGTCAAATCGATACTTCGAGATAAGAGTCACGCTCTCTACGATCAGATTTCACACAGCGGGATCCAGGAGCTTCTTGATTTTCTTGACCCCGACGGTGGCGCCGACAAATGGCAGGAGATCGTCGGCGACCAGAAAGCGGCGCTTCTCGAACGCTGGAAGAATCTGCCGAAGGACCAGCGGGCCTTCTATATCGGTATCTCGGCCGATGCGATGGATCCCGATGTCCGCAAGGTGTGGCTCGATATCTGGCGGGCGTATCGCAGCCAGCAGGTTGCTACTCTCCCTCCGGCCGCCCCTGACGCCGCGCTCGAAGATGCACTCCTGAGTCTTCCGGACCCGGACGTGCCGCAGGCCGTCCAGGATGACATCGTGTCGCGCCTGTCGGGCGCGGCCGTGCCCGGCACGGACGCAGCGAAGAAAATCGATCCCGTGAAATTGCAGCAGTTGCTCGCGCTCGAGAAGATCAAGCGCAGCGACGATTTTGCCAATCTCGCGAACGTCTATCTGAAGATGGTCGACGATAAGGCGAAGGTTCCCGGCGTCGTCTCGGGTGCCGTGAAGTTTTACTCGGGGCGGGAAGCCATCCGGCAGATATGGAAAAGCTCCGATCCTGCCGGTCGGAGCAAGATCGAGGCATTCGTCCAGCTACTGGCCCAGGCGGCGGCAGTTTATCAATTCGATGCCTTCAAGGCGATTACGCCAGCAAGGCTTTCCGGGCCGTCGCGGCTTGTGTTCCGGTTCGAGGCGGCAGGGGGCACCTTTGACGACAAGGATTTGGGCAAGCGCTCGAACCTGAGCGAAGATCAGGACGGTACCCGGTCGATCCACTTCTCGTTCGAAGGACTGACCGATTGGGGCCGCTTCGACCTTGCGGTGACGCGCCGCGCCGAAACCCTGGAGATGAAGCTAGGCGGCCGGGTCCCGCATTCCGATTTGCGAGGGTTTGATCTCGACCCTGCGCGAATGCTGGCGCATCAGGGAATTCGTCCCGGCCGTTCCGTGGAAGCGCGGATGGCCGACATCAAGGCGAGCCTGCGCGCGCCCGGCCCTGACGAGACGGCCATCGAACTGCCGTTTCGCCTCGTGCTATCGCCCGATCAGTTCGGCCGGTTCAGAACCCGCCGGCCGATCGCAACCGGCGTGCTGCGCTCGCGGTCGGGTGCCGACACCCCGGCGAGCCTGAAAATCGAGCCCGTGCTCTGGTCGGCCAACCTGCTGATTGGAGCAGCTACGCCGACCGTGCGCGCGGTCTGGTCGGATGACTTCTGGCCGGACGCCCTCAACACCGGGGGAATCTCTCCGCCGCGCGGGCCGATCGCGCCATGGCAAGTGCCACCGCGCGAGGGGCAGGAGCCGGCGCAATTCCGTACCGCACTGGATGCCTATGATCGTCACGAGATCGTGGCGCTAAGCTCGGTGTACGGCCTTCCCGTGATGGGCCGGAGGAACGAACTCGACAATCTGGTGGACGGGAGCCAGTTCGAGCCGCCCAAAGAGTACAGGCTCGACAACCTGAAACTCTACCAGCGACAGACTTCCGACAAACTTGACGATCTCAGCGGAATCTACAACCCGTCGGCGCTCAACATTTCGGAATTGCGTCTCACCGCGCTCGGCGGTTCCCTGAAACATGACAGCAGTTTCACGCCGCCGGCCGGCGCCGTTTTGTATAACGGCAAAAACCTCTTCGAGGCTTTCTCAGTCGAGCGTTGGCGCCAGATTACGGTGCTCGGCCGCGATATCGAGGTCGAGGTCGTTTACAAGGGGTTTCTGTTTCCGCTCGGAATCCGCGCTTCGCTGGTAAAGCTCACGGAGCGGCGTTTCCTGCGCAACGATGCGAACGGCGCCATCACCGCCTTCCTGATTCAGCGTCAGTTCATCCGGATCGGAAAGCCGGTCAAGAACTTCCCGGCCACCGGGCAGCCCGACAAGGCGCGCCGGTTTCCGCTGTCAGAGTTGACGATGCTCACGCGCGAAACGCCTGATATCGTCGATCCAAACCTGCCTCTTGAGCCGTCACCGTTGCCGTTGAATAAGCTGTTTCTCGGCCTGCATCCGAACGGCAAGGTCGATTTCAGCGCATCCGGAAAGTTCGATAACGCCAACCGCTTCCAGGGGCTTTGCTTCTGGCCGCGCACCCGGCCGGGCAACGGCGGTAATATCTATTTTGAGTTCAGGATCGAAGGCGACGCGACGCCGCTGCGCATGCCGATGATCTTTGTCGACAATCGGGCTGCCAACAACCCGGATGTCGTTTCCGCACTCGCGGCTTACTACAACTGGGAGGGCGGCGACCTCGGCGCCGCAGTCAAATCGCTCAGGACCGTCGGGTTGGGCGGCGCCCGGCGCCGGTATGCCGACGAAAACAAGGATGGCGAGTGCGAATTCGAAACCTTCCGTTGGGAAATCAAGGCCGAGGGCCGGCTGGGTCTGCAGGAGAACGCCGAGAAGACGCGTAACAGCTATTATGCATTCGATCCCCTGCTGCAGGGCAGCGACCAGCCGCCTTTCTACCCTTACGTTGCGGTGGCCAATATCCGTATCGGCCAGGCCGAACGATTCATCGGGCATCCGCTCCCACCGAACAACGTGGAATTCGTCGATGACTACCGGCTTGGCGGGTTCCCGAGCGCAGCCGATGCGAAACAGAAGGATGATCCGAACAAACAGGCTGCCTACTACGCGAACTACCTTGAACGTTATCTCGAATTGGTTGAGGGGGAAAAACTCAACCTTGACATGGGTGAAGGGGGCGATCGTTCCGGCGGCATAGGCCGGCCGGCGATGAACGTCAAATTCCTGTCGCGGCGCTTCGGCTTGATGTCCAAGGATGCACCGACGCCGATCACCCAGGCTGCGACGCCGCCGGCAACTCCGGCAACTCCAACAGTGCCGGCATCGGTTTCCGACGGAGCCAATACCGACGATCTGCCGACCGAGCCGCCTGCGCCGCCATTCAACCTCAAGAGCTTCTTCAACGGCGACGCCAAGCTGCTCGGCATCATCACGTTCAGCGAATTGCTGGAGGCCGCATTGGCCTTGGGCGGCGGCAGCGCCGTCCCGGCGTTAAAGGAGCAGATTGAATCGGCGACCGAGGACACCGCCGAATTTCTGCGCCAGTCGGTGCTGCCGGAGATCGAGCGCGCCCTGAAGGCGCTGGAAGACATGTGGCGAGCGGCACAGAGGGCTCTTACCAGCCAGGCGGGAGCCACGCGCGGCGTCGCCACGCTCGAGATCAACAAGATCTATCCGGACATTGCTCCGGCACTCGACGATCTCATCGTCAAGGTGCAGCGCGCCAAGAAGGCGTCGAGCCTGGAACTGGTCGGCGCGATGACGGCCGTACAGGCCAGCGGTCGCAAGTTCGTCACCGCGATCAACAGGACGCTCGCCGATCCCGTCGCCCCGCTGCGCGAGGAGTTGCGCAGCAAGTTTCGCTTCATCAGCGCCCAGATTCAGGCCTTCAGCGAAGGGTTGGGCGCGGTTGCCCACGAGGCCATCACGCAACTCAAGGCCGACCTGATCAAGGATGCGAGGAAGGAGATTGTCGATGGCCTGAGGACGAACATCGATACAATCAAGCCATTCACCCGGCTGGTACTAGCGTTGCCGGTTCCGGCTCCATTTCCGGTTGTCGATGTCGAGCAGGCGAAAAAGCAGGTTGGCGAGCAGCTTGACAGCGCGCTGGCGGAAGGAACCATCGCTTTTTTCGATAGCGTTCTCGCCAAGGGTAACCTGTCCGACGACACGCTCGCTGATGCGCTTCGGGATGGGCTGAAAGCGGCTAACGCAAAGCTGGATCCTCTTGCCGCAACGCTGCACCAGCAGGCCAAGGACGCCATTTCCGCGTATCAGACCGAAGCCAAGGCGCTACTCACGAAGCTTGAGAATGCAACGGACGCTGCCAAGGCCGAGGTCAGGCGACAATTGCTGCGCCAGGTTCCGGGCGTTCTCTATCCAATACTGTTTGGAAACGGCGGAGTCGTCGAGCAGCTTTCCAAAGAGGCCGATCAGCTCGAAGCGGACATCCGGATGGGTGGACGGGACGTGCTGGACATCGCCTCCCGACATATCGCCAACGCCTTGAAGAATACCGCAAAGGTATTGATCGACCAGCAAACCAAGAATCTGTGCGCCAATCTGGCCGGAAAACTGGCAGTGCTGGCGAACAGCGTGCTGCCTCTGGGCGACAGCACCGATCGCGACCGTAATCTGGATACCGTCCTGAAGGCGCTTGCCGATCTGGCAAAGGCGGCGGGCGTCACGCCTGATCCCGAGGGAGAAGTCGTCACGCGATACCGGTCGCTCCGCAAGACACTCACCGACAATCTGATCGCCGACGCTTGCGTAGCCGACAACGCCCAGAGCGCCATCGCGACCTCCATTGCCAAGATCATGCAGGAGCTGACCGCGCTACAGCAAGCCATCGGAAAGCAGGCCCTCGCAACAGTCTGGGCCTGCGAGAAGAACCTGAACAGTGCGCTGGGGAATGCCGTCCAATCCGTTGTTACCCTGGATAGCAGCCGCAGGGCCGCGGCTGTCCGCGCAGGCCGGAACTTAGCCGGTGCCGCCATCAATTTGGGAGAAGTCGTTACCGGCGGTGCGCCGGATATCGACGATCTGGTCAAGAAACTTGCGGGCCAACTCGGCGAGTTCGTCGGCGCGGTTGAAGGAACCGCACTGACGGCGCTTGATGAATTGTCTAAGGCGATTCCGCCCGACCCCGGCACGGGCTCGGCAATCGACAGCGTGATCACCGACCAGCTGATACAATTGCGGGCAAGCATTGCAGAGACCTCTACGGTCCTGACCACCGCGGCCGGCATGATCAGGAGCGTGGTAACGTTGTCGCTGGATCCGGCCGATCTGAGCGATCCGCAGCGCCGCTTACACATGTTGCTCGTCGTTCTGGAGGGTGCGGGAGCAACAGAGCGAGCGCTGATCTCGAAACGGTTCGATGCGTCGCGCGTGGTATTGAGGGCACAATTCGACAAGCAGAAACAAATCGTCGAGGTGGGCATTCTTCATGCCATCGCCGGAGTCGAAGATCGCCTGATGTCGCTGCTCGGCGAAGCGCTCGCGGCGAGGGATGCCGCCAAGGCAGCGGCCGTCGCGACGGTGGCTCGCGTCGCCAGGCCGGTCGTCAAGACGCTCCGCGACAAGATTTATGTCCAGGTCGATCAGCTACGTTTGGAAGGCCAGAAAGCGCTGGCCCCCGACGGCGACGCGAGTGCCATATCGAAGATTCTGCAAGCTATCCTCAAAGTGCTGAAGGCGCCCAACGGTCAGCCGCTGCAGGATCTCTTCACCATCCCCCCGATCAAGGCAGGGAAGGATCAACTCGATCGCGACCTCGCACTTCTCGGGCGTTTGACGGCAGATAATCCCGATCCCAACACTTATGTCGTCGACCTGGCGACGCTGACCGAGGACTGGAGGAGCGGTAATGCGTCGCCGCTGCTGATCCTCCGCAATATCGGCTATATCCTGACTGCGGTCCTCAAGGGCGATCTCGCGCAATTTGTCGACCTGCATGAAATCCGTCGCCAGGTCGACCAGGCCATTCGCACCATGGTGCCGGCACGGATCAGCCGCAGCTACGACCTGAAGCTGAAAATGTCGAACCTCGGCGATCTCGTGCGGTTCGATGGCAAGCCCGGTTTGCCCCGGCCGCATCCCAAGGGGCTTCCGGGAACGCTGGTGTTGCATGCGACGGGCATCGTCGATGTGCTGCAGCCGAAGAATTCGACCGTCGAGGCCGAGGGTTATATGCCCGGCCTGACATTGCAGCTGTTACCCGCGTTCGACGTCGCCACATTCTCGTTCCCGCCGACCACCTTCACGGCCGGACTCGGAAAACCGTTCCACATCTCGCTGAAGATCGATGACGTTACGCTCGGCGAGAAAGTTCAGTTCCTCAAGAAGATTCAGTCGATTCTTCCGGCGCCGAAGAACGGGAACGGCTTCTATATCCGGATGCTGAGCGGCCGCGGTTCGCTCGGAATCGTGGCCGGATATGCGCTGCCGATTTCGCCAATCACGATTGGCAACATGTTCATCGACAACCTTTCCCTGAACGCAGCCGCCGAACTCCCCTTTGACAGCGGCGATGCGCGGTTTGTTATCAGTATCAGCCGGCCCGAAGCGCCGTTCATGATTGCGGTAGCCCCGTATGCAGGCGCCGGACATTTCGGCCTGATCGCAAACCCGAAGGGGATTGTCGGCTTTGAGGCGTCGTTTCAATTCGGTGGTGGAGGCGGTTTCTCGTTCGGACCGCTGACCGGCAAGGGACGCATCGCCGTCGGCATCTATATCCGCAAGATCTCCGGCCTGACCGAGCTCTACGGCCTGTTCTTCGCAGGCGGCTCCGCCCGCATCGCCTGTTTTGCGGTTGGCGCGTCGCTCAATGTGAGGATGAGCCAGAGCGGCGGCAATGCGGAAGGCGAGGCGATCTTCACCTTCTCGTTCTCGATCGGCATCAAGGATATCGAATATTCCATTCTTGTCTTCAAGCAGGAGAAGGGTAGTGGCGGTGGTGGCGGTGGTGGCGGCGGCGGCGGGGCGTCGCTTATCGACGGGGACAAGGTTATCGACCTTGCGACGCACGAGTACAGGGACGTCTTCGCCAAGGCGCCCGACCCGACGCTCGCTGTGCTCGCGAACGGAACATGGTGCAAGGGCGAGGATTTCAAGGCCTACCGCGGCTATTTCAGCCGCCGCGAGGTTCTTCAGCCCGGCCGCGCGAAACCGGCCAGACCTGAGGCGAGTAACCGTATTTGGGTGATGCGATGACAGACGTTTCAATCAGTACGCATGTGATCGCGGCCGGCATCGCTGCCGACGGCAAGGTCCGGTTGACGCTTTCCATAATGCCGGTCAAGGCGGGCGCGGGCGTCAAGATCGACATCGCAAAATGGCCTGAGGAAATCCGCAAATTCTTGATGAAGAAGGACGGCCGCCGCGGCTTCGCCGTTGTTGCCGTACCCATCAAGTCCGCGGCCGACTTGAGCGCGCCCACGGATGCGCGACCGGGCGTTGGACTGAACTATCAATTCGCCGAAGACGCCAACACGGGCGTACAAACCCTGTGGAGGGAAGTCGCGACCGCCGCGCTGAGAGGATGTTCTATGCCGCAGCCCGGCATCGGAGAGTTCTGGGAAGGGGTTGCAAACGTATTCCGGGAGAACAATCCGGGGGATTCATACGTCGAAACGGTCGGTACAAAGCCCGTTCCCGTCGTGTTGTCCACCGGGCGGGGCGATGCCGCGGTGCTGCATTTGCTCGATCAGACAAAACGTCTGACCGACCGGATAAAGCCGCCGCTGCCGGCCGCCGCCAACGCAGACGGTGCCGTCGGCACCGTGTCCGATTCTTGGGACAAATTGAAAGAAGACGAGATCGTCGATGCCTATCGCTCGGACAAGACGAACAAGGACAAGCTCGACGAGATCCTGAAGTCCGCCCAGGAGAGCGAGCGGGATGTTATCGACAAGCAAGCGGTCGCCTATTTTGAGCAGAACAAGCAGTACTTCCTCAATCCGGCCGGCGCAGTGCCGCCCTCCACGCTGACGAGTGCGCCGATCGACAGTCTTTTTGGCGACAATGAGAGCGTGCTGAAGCAGACGCAGGCGCTGCACCTTGCTGCGCTTCTGCCTGACAGTGACATTGGGGCCCGTCCGAAAGGGCTGCTGAAGCCCAACAAGGCCAGGGATCTCGAAAAGGACCGAGAGGCCGCCGTAGACGAACCGGTCGAGTATGTAGCCCGCAATTTCGTCGCGGCCATTCGCAGCTCTCCCATGCTCGCGCGGCTGTTCGGGTTTGTCGTGGATGTCGAGATCAAGCAGGATGATCTCAAGCTTGTCTACCTTGAGCCCGGCGGCAAGGAGGCCTTTGTGCTGCTCGGCGCCGGCGAACCGGCTGCGAACGGGAGTGTCGAGACCAACGGCATCGGATTCTTTTCCATTGCCAAGGCGGTCAAACCGGCAGCCGCCATCGACAAGTCCGGCTTCTGGCCCGTGACGCGCGAAGAGGCTGAGCTTCGCTTGGCCAATCTGGCCGGATCGATGAAGGACATCCGTTCGACCGGAAAGGTCAGCCAGGTCAACGGCGTTGTCGATCTCGGACAGGTGATGGGCGCTGGCCCGAGCTACAATCCCCGGTTCGACATCATTTCGATTGATCCCGTCTTTGCGATGGAAGCTTCGGTTCGAAACGCCGGCAAGATCGGATCCAACAAGGATTCGCTGACGCGCCTGAATCTGGATGAATCCACCTTGCAATCGCCGTTTCAGGATGAGCCGGAACGCGGCGTCGTCAGCAGGGGTCTGGCAATCGTCGATCGTTGGCGCGCCCTCAGTGTATCCAACGAAATCATCGCGGCTGCGGCGAACAAGGCGGATCCGCAGACAGTCCGGATCGTCGACGGCGACGACCTCACGATCGGCTATCGCGTCGACGTGGCGGTCAGGATCGGCGAGAACGGGACGGCCGAGTGGCGAAGCCTGATGGAGCGCGAGATCGACTATCGTCGCGTCGAGCGCAATGCGGGCAAGGACGACCTCAAGGACTGGTTCAAGGCGCTGAGCCTCGATCGCGCCGCCAAACGAAAACAGTTTGCGGAGCTCGAATACGAGGCTGACCGACGGCGGGATTACGACGCAGGCCTGACGATGCCAACCTCCCGGCGCAGGCTTCGCGCTGACGGCGAAATGATTCACGCCGAGGAAATGATCTCCGCCTGGGAGGGCGATCCGCTCGGGCTGAATTGCGGCAACGAGACAATTCCGGTTCGTCCCGGCAGCGATGTCGCGATCCACCGTACCTTCTACCTGCCAAACGAGCCGGACGAGGAGGAGCACAAGGCATGGCCGCTGCGTTACGGCTGGGCGTACCGCTTCGGCATCCGTCCCGTCTGGCTCGGCGGCGTTTCGCTGCCGCTGAAGGAAGCGATCCGCCAATATGACAACAGCCAGGCTGGATACGAGAATCTCTCGCTGCCACTGGCCTCAACCAGGCTGATTGAGGTCAAGGGCTGGCGGCGCTTTCTGCGCTATGAGCCGATTTTAGCGCCGGTGGCCCTTCTGCCATATGCGATCGCGTGGGGTGAGAAGGAACCGAATTTCCTGCCGCAATCCGGCATCCGAGGCATCCTGCGAACGCTATATGTCGAGGATGAACGGTGGACGGACAGCGAGAAGGAAGATCATCGCAAGCGGTACCAGGATTATCAGGATAGGGAGGTTGACAGCACCTGGCGGGTCATTCTGCCGCCGCGCATTTCGCTCGACGAGGCAGTCCGTCACGGCGTGTTCGACGCTTTGAACGAAGTCGGAACGACGCCTCCCGGTGACTTGCTTCAGGTCGACTACGATGCCGTGACAGGTAAACGCTCCCAGGGAATTGTTGGCTCGGGCGAAGAATTAGGTCAGAAGACGGCGTTCCCGTTTGTGGAGCGGACCATTTCAGGCATATTGGGACTGAACGAAAAGGGCGTCGCTCCGGAACCCGCGAAGGAAGATTTTTTCCGCGTGCACGCCAAGGCGAAGACGGTCAACGAGCGCGGCAAAGCCCCCGAGCAATATTATGCGGATCCTATGGCTGATCGTCTTGTGGTCGCGCTTCGCCCGAACAACCGGCGCGTTGGGGAAAACTACTTCAAGGGTGTCCCGCGCGTATTCGATATCAGGGCCAAGGACGGGAGCGTGCTGCCGGTTGCGCTGAAGATCAAGCGCGATCGGAACGCCCCGCGGTCGGGAGACCCGACGCAAGAAGATTTTTGGGAAGGGAAAATCACCGCCCAGAACATCAACGGAAACGCGATGGAAGGCACTATCGCGGGCGGCAGCGTGCAGGCGCGCATGGCGACGCTGCAGTTGCGAGCCGGCGAATCCGTCGAGATCGATTGCTGGTTCGTTCCGTCGCCGGAGAAGCTGCGTGCCTATTTCGGCTGGCCGGAAGCGCTTGCGGTCAAGGCGGCCGCAGACATCGGCGCTCCGATCGATAACGATCGGGCGGCCTACCGAAAGCTCATGATCAATAAGCTCAAGGATGTGCTGAATGGCGACCTCAAGGAGGCCGAGGTCGGAAAATTACTGGAAGACTACAAGAGCGATCCGGCCTGGGTCGGTCTTGCAGGCAAGATGGCGGATCCTGCCGCCGTTGCGGCCGCCAACAAGATTCTATACGCGTATTTGCTGAAGCAGCCTCTCCCCGAGATTTCCTCCGTCAGGACCATCGACGCGGTCCATGCCGTTGCCCTGCCGCCGCGACTGCCACTGTTACAATCCGATTTCGCTCTCCTGCGATCGCCAAGCAAGGATGAAGACCGGCAAAAGGTTCTGGAGGGATACACGCCCGGCGACGCAGCGACGGCCAAATATTTCGGCAACGAAGGCGACGACGGGATTGTTTTCGTCGGCAGCGTCCAAATGGATCGCGACACCTGCCGTCAACTTGAAGTGCTCGCGCACTGCACGCCGCCGTCACGTGCTGTGCTCGACGACGTGCGGCTTGGCCGCACGGAGCTACAGCGTCTACTCGGCGAATGGCCGAAGCGGGTCGTTCCGCTAGATGCTGACGGCGAACCGGCAGCAGACCGTGCGGTCGAGGCCGAGCTCGGCAATACCGAGTTTAAGCGCTTCAAACTAACGCCGAGCGCGCAGCATCTGTTTGGCTTCGACGTCGATGAAGAGGGGAACGTTTATCTTCCGAAGCAGACGGTTACCCTGCTGCATCTGGAAAACCTCGCCGAGCAAGGCACCGATTCCAAGTTCGCCGGGCTGGAGTCGATCGACTTGGTGAAGGAGCAATTGAGTACGTTGCAGCGGCAAGTCGCGGAGCAGAAGAAAGCGCTGGAAGGGAAACGTGCGGAAAAGGGCAGGGCCAGTCTCGCCAAGGGCGCCATCCGCGCGGCGCCGCTCGATCATTATGCCGACCGGCGTGCCCGAAAGATCGTTGTCACGTTGCAGGCAACGAGTCGGTTTGATGCCTATTTCACAAGGCTGACGCCTTCGAAGAATTCGCCGCTGCCGGAGACGATATTCCCGCCGATACCGGAGGAAATCGGCCTGATCCAGTGCCGAAGCCACAAGGATGATCTTGGGCGGCTCGACGATGCGTCGACCTATGCGGAGGAGCGCGCCGCCCCGCCGGAACAGATGAAGGTGCTGTGGATTCCGGCCACGATCGCACCGGCGAAGCCGCAGGTGCATGCTGTCTTGCCGTCCTACAACATCGTCCGCCCCACCAGCGACAAGGGCGAACCCGCGCCCGACGGAAGCGATGCGAAATATTGGCGGTTTTGCCGCCGACCGCGAATTCGGATTTTGCTCGACCGGCCCTGGTATTCGTCCGGCGAAGGCGAGAGGCTAGGCGTTGTGCTCTGGCCTCCGCACTTGGTGGAGATCGGAACCAAGAAGAGCGATGCCAAGCGGCTTGAGAGCGGCAAAGTGCTTCGTTCGGTTCTGCATGCGTTTGACAAAGACAACGCACAGGTGATGGAGCTAAACGATTTCCGCGATGAGGATCTCGGGTTGGGCGGGAAATTCACGACACGCTGGGGAGCCGATCCGATCCGGGAAAATACCGGGCCCATCGGGCCGTTTCTGCCGCGTGAGGCCATCCTCAAGGTGCCGTCCCCGATTCAGTCCGCGCTGGAAGACGCCAGGAAGGACAGGTTGGAAGACGAGGGTGTTCGTTACGTGCCCAGCATCGCGGTGCCGTTGCGCGATCTAAGGGAGGAGGAGGACAGGAAAGAAAAGGAGAAACAGGAAAGAAAGACGTCGGAGGAGATATCGACCGCGTACGAGACGTTGACCGCTGCGCTGGCCACCTTTGTTCCGCGCTTCGACGTCGAAAGCGAAAAATGGTTTGTCGACCTCGCGCTGAATTCCGATCTGGCGGTCGAACCGTTCATTCGCCTGGGCCTTGTCAGGTATCAGGAACGAGCCGGCGAAGGGCTTTGCAGCTCGGCGCCAGTGGCGGTTTGGGCGCAAATTCCGCCGGAGCGGACGGTCGAGGTCTGGTTGTCGACGAATGCGGCCGGCGACACGGTCATGCAGGTGCAGGTCAGCGGCAAGGTCAGCGGTCGGGCCAGGACCGATCGGGGCCGGGACAAGAAGGATGAAACCGAGGAGTTGCTCTATCCGCGGATGCGGATCAGCGTGATCGAGGTGACGACCCGGGTTTCTGGCGTCAGGATCGAGCGGATCGCAACGGCCCGCAAGATTGACGTCACCAAGAATGCACCGGTCGCCCCCAACGCGCCGGAGGCGACGTTCCCGGCCGTTGCATGGGCGGAATGGTCTCCGCCCGATCCAAGCGGTTCGCTCAGCAGTCCGCTGCCCTGGTACGCAGCCTTTACACTGCCGGTCAGCAGGGACGAGTCGGGCAAGGTTGAGGTGCGGAAATTTGCCGTCGTGGTCGAGGAAATCGAGGAGTTTCCCTCCACCGCAAACGATCCAAGCCCTCAAAAGGGCCCGGCGTCATCGGTCGCGGCCGATGCCGGGGCGGCGGCTAATGTGGCTGCTCCGTCGGCCGCTTCGACGGCGCTGGATCTGGTCGAGGCTGAGCGTGATGAACTCGAAGCTGGAAAGGTTCGCAGCGGCCCGCGTTTTCTCGCAAGAATCGATGTCGATTATGACGAAGTCGAAAACCAGCCGCGCAGAAAAGGAGCGCGACGGGATGCAGGCACCCATAAAATGCCAGGATAGCAAGGCGTTGCCACTCCCCAAGCGAGCATATGGGCGTGGGAGAATTTCGCGTCCGAATATCCCGGGTTCGAGATTAGTTGGAAGTGATACCTTAAACGATCCGAGGTTTCAGCGAGAACGAGTTACGAATGGTTCAAATTTCTAGGAGGTAAACATGAGCCTTACTCGACGCTTATTTCTTTCAGCCGCACCTCTGGTGCTTCTCCCTACAGGGGCAAAGGCTGATCTCTACGATGACTACATTAACAGCAGTTCGAGACAGCCTTTCGTTTCATTTTTTGCTCGAGACGATACCTTGACGGGCCATGCGTTCGTGTCGGTTGGCACCGAACTCGATAATGGATTGACGGTCTACGAGGGAATTTATGGATATTATCCGGCCTCAATGGAAAAAAAGATCATGAAATTCCGAGGCACTGATCGGGGGATGATAACATTCAAGGAAAACGACTACCCCTCGGCGATCAGGTACAGGAAGAACGTCGACGACAGCACAAAGGCGAAAGCTCTAGCGGTATTCGACAAATGGAAAAGTGAAGATCCAAAATACAACGTGCTCGCAATGGGGGGAAAGAACTGTAATAGCCTCGCGAAAGAAGTGGCGCAGGCAATCGGAATCAAGGTTCCGTCAGATAACCCAGGCGCTACCTTCCCCGCCAATTACATCAGATTGATAAAGGAAGCGAACCCGTAAGAGGCGGTTTACGATTGTCAAGTCGGCTCGTCGGGACCAGCCGTTGAGAAATGGGCAGCGGCTCGAGGCGAGAGGGAGGTCGGCTCACACCCGAGTGCGAACCTAAGGCTTTGGACGCCTATTCATCTTGCCGGGCTCGGCAAATCGTTAGGGCCGAGGACCCGAGCGGATGGAATCGCTCGACCATCAGCGCAAGCTTCTCGATAGACGGAGCAGGCCGGACGACGAGCGGCACGGTTTTCCAACCTCCTGCGCCGATCGCCAAATTCCAACCGTGCCCATCCTCGACGATTGCTGCGTACATGCTTCTGTAAAGCGTCCCAGCGGTCAGGTGGGAGTAACGAGGCCCCGCGGCTTCGATAATGCGTGCCACGACGTGGGAGATGGCCTTCACTCCAAGGCGAGTCCACGGTGGGAGCGAGGCAGGAAACAGCGATTTGTCAGCAGCCGGAATGCTCGCTCGATATTCGACCCACTCCGACACCGCCGCTGACGCCAACTCATCAAGGCGCACCAAGCGTTCGCGCGACCTGTTTCGCCCGGCTGTCACGCCGTTAGTCGAGTGATCGGCGATGTCGAGGCCTACCAATTCGGCCACGGTAATTCCTGCAGCAAGAAGACAACCCAGAACAAGACCGCGTAATTCGAAGGGATTTCTTGATCCTTGCGCCTGCTGAAGACGGCACCTCTGCCACGAAATCAATGCGTCGACTTCCGCGCGCTTTATCGAATAGTTCGGCGGGATGGTGGTGTTTGCAGAGAAGGGAAGTAGCAGGGCGGGGTTATCAGTGCGAAGTCCCGCATTGACGAGAATTTGGATTGCAGTCCGAAGACTCCAGATGAGCCGATTCATTGATCGCTCATTGCGAGTCTTGGCACGCTCCTGGCAAAATGCGGTCAAATCCAAATGATCAGCACTAAGAAAATCCTTGTTGGTCCTACCCAAAAACTCCGAGAACCATGGAAGGATGATGGATATGTTATAAGCTTCAGCAGGACTAATCGAGGCTTTGACGGCTTCAATTATGACCTTAACTTGATATTCGATGGCCAACGTCATAGGCCCTCCAACACTGCCGTTGTCCATGACCAGCATGACGGGGATCATCGAGATATCGCAGGCGTTTTCGATTCCGAGCTCCGCGAACAACTCGAACTTCGGCGACATGGCCATCTTGAGGGCCTTCATCGTCCGGAGGCTGTTCGGTCCGTCGATGCCAAGAACCTCCGCGGCACCTGCTGACCCCAGCCTCCGAAACGGTCAAAAACGGATCAGAGCAGGGGGCAGAGGTTCCCGATCGCACGGTCAGCTACCGTGCGATCCAACGAACTTAACTTCCCATCTTTCGTCGAATAGCCGCGAGAACGTTCCGCGTCGAGCCGACGAAGGCCAGATGTCATCGCCATCAGGGGCGTCCTGCCGCGAAGGCCGGCGTGCGGTCGGATGTGGTAGACGTCCATAATGAAGTGCCAGATGAAGCGTTTGAGCTCCTTCATTCTCAGTGGCTTCGCGGGATTGTTTTCTTTCGCCTTCGGTCCTTTCTTGTTGCAGGCGTTCTTCGCTTCCGCACCACGGATCTTCCGCAGGAACGCCTTCAGGGTCCGGAAGAATCTCTCGACGAACGGCTTGTAGTCACCGCGGTAGACACCCGCGAATTGCTGGGTGATCAGCAGATCCGAAAGGAACGCTGACACGTCCTTCGAATGAAAGTCCTTGCCGTTGTCCATGACCAGCATGACGGGGATCATCGAGATATCGCAGGCGTTTTCGATTCCGAGCTCCGCGAACAACTCGAACTTCGGCGACATGGCCATCTTGAGGGCCTTCATCGTCCGGAGGCTGTTCGGTCCGTCGATGCCAAGAACCTCCGCGGCACCTGCTGACCCCAGCCTCCGAAACGGTCAAAAACGGATCAGAGCAGGGGGCAGAGGTTCCCGATCGCACGGTCAGCTACCGTGCGATCCAACGAACTTAACTTCCCATCCTTCGTCCCCGCATCTCAGGGCGACGAACGCCGACGGTTCCAAGTCGAACAGCGGACATTGGCTGCAGCCGCGTTACCAAGGAAGTCAGTCATGTACTGGCCTGCGGCTATCGCGGCCAGCGGCTCGGAGCCAGACTCAAAATGGCCGACAATAGACTCGGATTAGAAGAGAAGGTTCAGGAGCACCCAGCCCAGATCGCCATATCCATGATTCGCATAAGGTATATTATGGAATATATTTATATACAATCAGATCAGATATTTAGGCGGAATTCCTGCCACCGCGCCTTCGCTTGCCGTCCATTTTCGGTCTGCGCCTCGACCGTCGCCCCAGCTCGTGACGGCTACTGTGCATGGGGTTGTTTTTCAGATTTTGAATCGGCCGATGTCTCCGAAAGCCGATATTGCCGCGACGGTGTCCGGCTGCAATAAGCGAGACCTCGCGAGATCGCAGATGACCTTCAGGCCTTCCGTCCGTATAGGTTTGCATCTCAGAACAACAACAAACCTTCCGAGGAAGCAGACCCATGAGTTTTTCCCGACGCACGCTTCTCAAGGCCTCCGCCGCGACCGCGGTCCTGGGCGGTCTCAGTGCGCCCCATGTGGCCCGCGCCCAGAGCGCCGAGTTCACCTACAAGTACGCCAATAACCTGCCGGACACCCATCCGCTGAACGTGCGCGCCAAGGAGATGGCGGCGGCGATCACGGCCGAGACCAACGGCAAGTTCGACCTCCAGATCTTCCCGAACAACCAGCTCGGGTCCGACACCGACATGCTGAGCCAGATCCGGTCCGGCGGCGTCGAGTTCTTCACGCTGTCCGGCCTGATCCTGTCGACCCTGGTGCCGGCGGCGTCCATCAACGGCATCGGCTTCGCGTTCCCGGACTACGACACGGTCTGGAAGGCCATGGACGGCGACCTCGGCGCCCATGTCCGCGGCGAGATCAAGAAGGCCGGCCTCGAGGTCATGGACAAGATCTGGGACAACGGCTTCCGCCAGACCACGTCGTCGAGCAAGCCGATCACCGGTCCTGACGACCTCAAGGGCTTCAAGATCCGCGTGCCGGTGTCGCCGCTGTGGACCTCGATGTTCAAGGCGTTCGACGCCGCGCCCGCCTCGATCAATTTCAGCGAGGTCTATTCCGCGCTCCAGACCAAGATCGTCGAGGGCCAGGAAAACCCGCTGGCCATCATCTCGACCGCCAAGCTCTACGAGGTGCAGAAGTACTGCTCGCTGACCAACCACATGTGGGACGGCTTCTGGTTCCTGGCCAACCGCCGGGCCTGGGAAAAGCTCCCACAGGACGTGCGCACCGTCGTCGCCAAGAACATCAACGCCGCCGCCGTCAACGAGCGCGCGGATACCGCCAAGCTCAATGCCAACCTCCAGCAGGAGCTCGCGGCCAAGGGCCTGACCTTCAACCAGCCTGCGGTGGCGCCATTCCGCGACAAGCTGCGCACCGCCGGCTTCTATGCCGAGTGGAAGGGCAAGTATGGCGACCAGGCCTGGGACCTCCTGGAAAAGGCCGTCGGCAAGCTGTCGTAACGCGTTGGGGCCGTCATGGCTCATATCGAGGTTGAGGCGACCGGAGTGGAGGGCGAGGCGACTGTTCAGTCCCCTCGCCGATCTTCGTTGCTGGCCTCGCTGGAACGCATGCTTGGTCTGATCGTCGAGATTCCGGCGGCCATCCTGGTGGTCGCCGAGATCGTGATCCTGTTTGCCGGCGTGGTCGCGCGCTACGGCTTGCACCGGCCGCTGATCTGGTCCGACGAACTCGCCTCGATCCTGTTCCTGTGGCTCGCCATGCTGGGCGCGGCGGTCGCGTTCCGCCGCTCCGAGCACATGCGCATGACCGCGGTCGTCGCGAGCGCGAGGCCTGCGATGCGGGCCTGGCTCGACTTGGTCGCGACCTGCGCGGCGCTGGCGTTTCTGGTGCTGATCGTGTGGCCGTCCTGCGACTATGCCTATGAGGAAAGCTACATCACCACGCCGGCGCTCCAGATTTCCAATATGTGGCGCGCCGCGGCGCTGCCGGCCGGCATCTGCCTCATGGCGGCGTTCGCGCTGTTGCGGCTGCTGCGTGCGGCCGACTACCGGATGGTCGCGGCCGCCGTGCTGTCGGTCGCCGTCCTGATCGGCCTGTTCTGGCTGGCGGAGCCGGTCCTGCGGCCGCTCGGCAACATCAACCTCATCATCTTCTTTGTCGGCGTCGCCGGCTTCTGCGTCTTTGCCGGCGTTCCCATTGCGTTCGGGTTTGGCCTCGCCATCTACGGCTATCTGGCGCTGACCACGCGCACGCCTGTCATGGTGCTGGTCGGGCGGATGGACGAGGGCATGAGCCACCTCATCCTGCTCTCTGTGCCGCTGTTCGTGTTCCTGGGGTTGCTGATCGAGATGACCGGCATGGCGCGGGCCATGGTCGCGTTCCTGGCGAGCCTGCTCGGCCACGTCCGCGGCGGCCTGCATTATGTGCTGGTCGGAGCCATGTACCTCGTCTCCGGCATCTCCGGCGCCAAGGCCGCCGATATGGCCGCTGTCGCGCCCGTGCTGTTCCCGGAGATGAAGCAGCGCGGCGCCAAGCCCGGCGACCTCGTCGCGCTTCTTGCGGCGACCGGTGCCCAGACCGAGACCATTCCACCGAGCCTCGTGCTAATCACGATCGGCTCGGTCACCGGCGTGTCGATCGCCGCCCTCTTCACCGGCGGCCTGCTGCCCGGAGTCGTGCTCGCCATCACGCTCTGCATGCTGGTGTGGTGGCGCTACCGCCACGAGGACATGAGCCATGTCCGCCGCGCCACAGGAGGCGAGATCGGCAAGACCTTCGTCATAGCCCTGCCCGCGCTCGCGCTGCCTTTCGTGATCCGCTACGCCGTGGTCGAGGGCATCGCGACCGCGACCGAGGTCTCCACCATCGGCATCGTCTACGGCGCCCTGGTCGGCCTCCTCGTCTACCGCCGTTTCGACTGGCGGCGGCTGTTTCCGATGCTGGTCGAGACCGCGGCGCTGTCAGGCGCGATCCTGCTGATCATCGGCACTGCGACCGGCATGGCCTGGGGGCTCACCCAATCGGGCTTCTCGCGCTCGCTGGCGGCGGCCATGACCGGATTGCCCGGAGGGCCCATGACCTTCATCGCCGTCTCGATCCTGGCCTTCACCATTCTCGGCAGCGTGCTCGAGGGCATTCCGGCCATCGTGCTGTTCGGGCCGCTGCTGTTTCCGATCGCCCGTGCCGTCGGCGTGCACGAGGTGCACTATGCGATGGTGATCATTCTGGCGATGGGTATCGGGCTATTCGCCCCGCCCTTCGGCGTCGGCTATTATGCCGCCTGCGCCATCGGACGCGTCGATCCGGCCGAGGGCATCAGGCCGATCTGGGGCTATCTGCTGGCGCTGCTGGTGGGATTGATCATCGTCGCGATCTTCCCCTGGATCTCGATCGGATTCCTGTAAGGCGCGGCGTCAAGGAGGGTGTCGATGAGCGAGCTGCAGAACCAGTACAATATCGACCTCGACAAGACCCCCGCCAACTACGTGCCGCTGTCGCCGCTGAGCTTCCTCGCGCGCAGCGCCGCCGTCTATCCCAACCAGGTCAGCACCGTCTACGAGGGCCGCAGCTTCACGTGGCGCGAGACGCATGAGCGCTGCAAACGCTTTGCGTCCTGGCTCGCGAGCAGGGGTATCGGCGTCGGCGACACCGTCGCGGCGATGCTGCCGAACATTCCGGCGATGAACGAGGCGCACTTCGCCGTGCCCATGACGGGCGCCGTTCTCAACGCGCTCAACATTCGCCTCGATGCGCCCTCCATCGCGTTTCAGCTCGATCATGGCGGCGCCAGGATCATCCTGGTCGATCCGGAATTTTCAGGCGTCATCACCGACGTGCTCGCGCAGATGAAGGGGCCGAAGCCGCTCGTCGTCGACGTCGACGACGCCGCCTTCAACGGCGGCAAGCGCATCGGCGAGATCGAGTATGAGGCGGCGGTTGCGCTAGGCGATCCGGATTTCGCGGCGAACCCTCCGGGCGACGAATGGGACGCCATCGCGCTGAGCTACACCTCGGGCACCACGGGCAATCCCAAGGGCGTCGTCACCCATCATCGCGGCGCGTATCTCAACGCCGTCAGCAACATCCTCGCCGGCAATCTCGGCCAGCACCCGGTCTATCTCTGGACGCTGCCGATGTTCCATTGCAACGGCTGGTGCTTTCCCTGGACCATCGCGGCGGCCGCCGGCATCAATGTCTGCCTGCGCAAGGTCGAGCCGACCAGGATCTTCGAGCTGATCAAGCAGCACGGCGTCACCCACATGTGCGGCGCGCCGATCGTCTACAACACGCTGATCAACGCGCCCGATGCGCCGAAGGGCAGTGCCGCCCGCCGCGTCGTCGGCCTGATCGCCGGCGCTGCGCCGCCGGTCGCGGTGCTCGAAGGCGCAGAAAACATCGGCATCAAGCTCACGCATGTCTACGGCCTGACTGAAGTCTACGGCCCCGCCTCCGTCTGCGCCGAGCAACCCGGCTGGGACGATCTGCCCGCCGCCGAGCGCGCCGGCATGAAGCGGCGGCAGGGCGTGCCCTATCCGCTAGAGGAGGGCGTCACCGTCATCGATCCGCAGACGATGCAGCAGGTGCCGCGCGACGGCGAGACCATCGGCGAAGTCATGTTCCGCGGTAACATCGTGATGAAGGGGTACCTCAAGAACGACAAGGCGACGAAGGAAGCCTTCGCGGGCGGCTGGTTTCACACCGGCGACCTAGGCGTGCTCGACGAGCACGGTTACGTCATCATCAAGGATCGCTCCAAGGACATCATCATTTCCGGCGGCGAGAACATTTCCTCCGTCGAGGTCGAGGACATCCTCTACAAGCATCCGGCCGTGCTGTTCGCCGCCGTCGTCGCAAAGCCAGATCCGAAATGGGGCGAGGTACCCTGCGCCTTCGTCGAGCTGAAGGACGGCGCCAGCGCGAGCGAAGCCGAGATCATCGCCTTCTGCCGCTCGCATATGAGCGGCTTCAAGACGCCGAAGGCTGTCGTGTTCGGACCGATCCCGAAAACGTCCACGGGCAAGATCCAGAAATTCCTGCTGCGTAACGAGATCGGCTCGGCGAAAGCGATCTCGACCTGATTGATCGGGGCAGGCCTCGCCGGATTCCCGTGAAACTCCGGACACGGCGGGAAAAGATTTGAAAAAGACGCCTCCCCCTTTACGGTCCCATCGCATTGGGATCGCCGATTCTTGAACGGCGCAGCGCGCGGCCGGTCGCTGGCGCGGTTGGGGCGCATCATGCGATTGATCACGCGCGCAGCCGCATCCTTGCGTCTCGCGCCGCTATTAATGATTGGATTGCTGCCGGCCACCGCGAACGCGCAAGCCCCCGCGAAGACTCCTGCCAGCGCATCACCAGCAGCCCAGAACACCGCTCCATCGGCCTCGACCCAGACGCGTGTGGCGGCAGCCGATCCGGCACCATCGTCCCAGATTTCGACAGCAACGACCGTGAGCGCCGCTGTGACCAGTCCGGCCCCTGTTGCTTCAGCCGCGTCCGGCAGCAGCGCGGTGACCAGCGGCACGAGCTCGCCCGCCTCAGCCAGCACGACAGCGACTAATCCGCAAAGCTCTGCCACAACTCCAATCGCGGCCGCACCGACCGTTACCGCGAGCGTTGGCGTCGGCGCGGCGCTGTCAGCCGGTGGTCCGCTGGCGCTGTCGCAGGCAGAGACCGCGCAGGCCACGTTCCTGGCGATGACACAGTTCACGCAGACGCTGCTCGACCCCGCGATCGACGGCCGCGGAGCCGACGCGACACCCGCCCTGACCGATCAGGTGCTTCAGTCCTATGCGATGGCCCCGTCCGACCGAACGCGCGGCGGTGTTGGGCGCGATGTGTATGAAGCCTTCTACGGCAAGATGGGCCTTTCCAGCTCGTCCAACGCGCCGCGTTGGAATGTCTGGACCTCGGGGTTCGGCAGCTCACAAGTCTCGAGCAACAACGCGGCGCCGGGATCCAGCTCATCGAGCCGCATCTTTGCAACAGTGGTCGGCGCTGATTATTCGCTGTCGCCGCAAACGCGGCTGGGTTTTGCAATGGCTGGTGGCGGCACCAATTTCGCCGGCAGCAGCGGGAGCGGTCGCTCGGACCTCTTCCAGGCCGGCGCGTTCGCCCGCCATGCGATTGGGCAGGCCTATGTGGCTACGGCGCTTGCCTATGGCTGGCAGGCGATGACCGGCGATCATCCGGGCGTCGATCAGCTCAATGCCGCCTTCAATGCAAACGCCTATTCCGCCCGCATCGAGAGCGGCTATCGCTTCGCCACACCCTGGCTCGGCGTGACCGCCTATGCCGCGGGCCAATTCATGACCTTCAACTTGCCGACCAGCGCGGCCCAGCCTTCTTCTGCGAACGCGTTTGCCACGGCCCTTGGCAGCGATCGCATCAACGATAGCCGGAGCGAACTGGGCTTTCGTACCAGCACGTCGCTGGCGCTTCACGACGGCATCGTGAATCTGCGCGCACGTGTAGCCTGGGCGCATGATTTCACCGCTGCGGAGGCATTGCCGGCCGCTCTTAAGGCGCTGCCGGGACTGGGCTACGTCGCCAGCGGCGCCGCGCTGGCGCCGAATTCGGCGCTCGTCGGCGGTACGATCGAATTGAAATGGCTGAACAGCTGGGTTGCGGCCGGCACCTTCGACGGCGAACTCTCAAGCCAAGTGCGGTCTTACACCGGCAAGGCCACCATGCGCTACGCCTGGTAAATGTCCCACCGGCTCTCAGCCGCAGCCCTCGTCGCAATCACCCATATTGCATCGACATAGAGTCGCCGAGCGACGCGGACCTGTCAGGCGTTTCATCTCGAAACCGATCGTGCATATTCAACGACACCGGGACACGACAGGAAAAGATTGGAAAACGTTAGAGACGCATTTACGTTTTGCTCCAGTCGGATTCGCTGATTCCAGATGATTCGCCGCGCGGGCTGCGCGGCTGGCGACCGGCGCTGTTGGGGCGCTTCATGCGGTTGGTGTCGTGAGCGCGGACGTGCGTGCGCGTCTGTCGCTGCTGCTGTTGACGGCTGGACTGCTGCTACCCGGCGCGGCCGCTGCGGAGACGATGCGCGAGTTTGGCGCATTCGCGGGCATGCCGGCCTATGGGGCTGCCGGGCCGAATATGCCGGGCTATGGCTTCAACAATTTCGCCAATCCCGCGTTCGGCGGTGCTCCATTTGGCGGGCCGCAGACATCGACTTTCTCCGGCGCCTGGTTTGGCAATGGCGGCGGCGGTGGCGGCATGCAGCCGGGCTATGGCTGGAACGGCGAGCCACCCGGCCTTGCCGGCGAAGCCCGGTTCGGCATGCGGCAATCCTTTGGCGGCGGCGCTGATAGTGCCTCCCGACCCGAGACGGCGCAGGCCACGTTTCTGGCGATGACGCAATTCATGCAGACCCTGCTCGATCCCGCCATCGACGGCCGCAGCATCGGCCCGGCAGAGTTTGACGCAGAGCTCGCGGCCTACGCCGATCTCGGCAACGACCAGACGCATGGCGGGGTCGGACGCGAAGCCTATGGGGCGATCTACGGCAAGCCCTCGCTCGCGTCTGCGCACTGGAATGTCTGGGCCGCCGGCTTCGGCGGATCGCAGGTGTCGACCGGCGGCGGCTCCGCCAGCCGGAGCTTTGGCACGGTCGTCGGTGCCGATTATTCGCTGTCGCCGCAGACGCGGATGGGCTTTGCGCTCGCCGGCGGCGGCACTGGCTTTGCCAACAATTTGTCCAGCGGCCGCTCCGACCTGTTCCAGGCCGGCGCCTTCGTCAGGCATTCGGTCGGACCGGCCTATGTCGCGACGGCGCTCGCTTATGGCTGGCAGGCCATTACCGGCGACTATCAGGTGACGCCGGCCGGCTCCAGCCTTAACGCAGCAGTCAACGCCAATGCCTATTCAGGCCGTCTCGAAGGCGGCTATCGCTTTGCCATGCCCTGGCTCGGCATCACGCCCTATGCGGCCGCGCAGATCACCACCTTCCGCCTGCCCTCCAATACGGCGCAACCGGCCTACGCCGTCGACCGGTCTCCGGCGGCGCCCGGCGACGACGGTTTCACCGACACCCGTGCCGAGCTCGGCCTGCGCACGAGCACGTCCTTTGCGCTGTTCGGAAGCGTGATGAACCTGCGCGGACGACTCGCCTGGGCGCATGATTTCAGCGCGGGGCGGTCGATCCCGCCAGCGTTCCAGTCCCTCCCCGGTCAGGGCTTCATCGTCGGCGGCACGGCCTTGGCGCCGAATGCGGCGTTGACAGGCGTCGCGCTCGAGCTGAGAGACCTGAACGGCTGGTCGGCTTCGGCGAACCTCGACAGCGAAGTGTCGAGCCTGGTGCGCTCCTACACCGGCAAGGCCATCCTGCGCTACGCGTGGTGACCCTGCCTCAAGCTCGAGGGAAAGACGTCCGCCCGCACGCCGGACCGCGGCGAGGGAAAGCCCTCTCCCGTCCTTACATCTTCTTGTAGGCGTCGATCAGCGCCACGCCATCGGGCCCTGCCTTCTTGAGCCAATCGGCGGTGAGCTGATCGCCGATCTTCTGGAAGCCGGCCTTCAACGCCGGGCTCGGCGGTTCGACGGTCATGCCTTTGGCCTTGAGCTGATCGATGTACCAGGTGCTCTTGTCTTGCCAAGCCTTCCAGCCGCGGGTTTCCGCGGTTGCGGCGGCCTTGAGGATGGCCTCCTGGGTCGGCTTGTCGAGCGCGTCGAACGCGGCCTTGTTGACGAAGGTGTAGTCCTTCGGAATCCAGGCCTGCACATCATAGAAGTACTTGAGCGACTCCCAAGCCTTTGCATCGTAGCCCGTGCCGCCCGACGACATGAAGGAGTTCACAACGCCCGTCGCAAGCGCCTGCGGCAGTTCGGCGGCTTGGATCGTGACCGGCTGCGCGCCGACCAACTCGCCAATGCGCGCGGTTCCGACATTGTAGGCCCGCCATTTCAGGCCCTTCATGTCTTCGATCGACGCGAGCGGCTTGTTGACATAGACGCCCTGCGGCGCCCACGGCACGACGAACAGCAGCTTGAGGCCCTGTGCCTCGAGCTTCTTCGTAATCGCGGGCTTGGAGGCCTGATAAAGCTTCATCGCGTCCGGAAAGCTGGTCGCAAGGAACGGCACGACGTCGACACCGAACACGGGGTCCTCGTTCTCGTGGATCGACAGCAGGACCTCACCCATCTGCGCCTGCCCGGTCATGACCGCGCGCTTGATATCGGGCGCCTTGAACAACGAGGCGCCGGGATGAACCGTGATCTGCAGCTTGCCGGACGTGGCGGCTTCGACGTCCTTGGCGAAAGCGACCAGATTTTCGGAGTGCGGATTGTCGGCGGGATACGCTGCCGGCAGATTCCATTTGGTCTGAGCCAAAGCCGGCGTCGCGGCCAGCACGACGCCCGCAATCAAGGATGCGCGGAATAAACGTGACATCATCGAACTTCTCCTCACAGTCAATTTGAAAGCCGGGCGCGATCAGTCTGGGAAAGCAAGCTTGGGCAGGAACAGCACGATCTGCGGATACTCCGTGATGATGAACACCGCGGCCAGCAGCAATACGAAGAACGGGAATGCTGCCCGCGCCACGGTGAAGGTGTCGCGACCACTCATGTTCTGGAGCACGAACAGATTGAAACCCACCGGCGGCGTGATCTGCGCCATCTCGACGTGGATGATGAGGTAGACGCCGAACCAGACCAGGTCGAGGCCAGCCTGCCTGACCATCGGCAGCACGATGACGGCGGTCAGAACAATCATCGAGATGCCGTCGATCAGGCATCCGAGGATGATGTACATGATGCTCAGATACAGCGCGAGCATGCCCGGCGTCAGCTGCTGCCCCTGAACCCAGGTGGCGAGTGCGGCCGGAATGCCCGTATAGGCCATCGCAGCCGTGGTATAGGCGGCGCCTGCGAGGATCAGCATGATCATGCAGGTCAGGCGCGTCGCGCTCATAATGCTCTCAAGAAAATTCTTGCGCGTGAGCGTGCCGCTCCACCATGCCAGCAGAAGCGCGCCGCTGACGCCCCAAGCGGCACACTCTGTTGCCGTCGCAAAACCCAACACGAGCGAGAGGAAGACAGCCAGGATCAGCAGCAGGCACGGAACGAGCTTGGCGGATTCCTGCAGCTTCCGGCGAAACGACATCGGCGGATCTCGCGGCGGAATCTTGCTGGGGTTCAACAGCGACCAGATGATGATGTAGCCCGAATAGAGCACCATCACGAGTGCGCCCGGAAGGAAGCCGCCGAGGAACACCTGAAGCACGGACACATTCGCCGTCACGGCATAAACGACCATCGGGATCGACGGTGGAATTAACAGGCCGAGAGTGCCGGAACCTGCCAGCGAACCGAGACTGAGCCCCTTGTCGTAACCGCGCTTGTCGAGTTCGGGCAGCGCGATCTTGCCGATGGTCGCGCAGGTCGCGGCCGAAGACCCCGACACCGCCGCGAAGATGCCGCAGCCGATCACGTTGACATGGGTCAGCCGTCCCGGCAGCCATTGCACCCAGGGCGACAGGCCGCGAAACATCTCCTCCGACAATTTGGTGCGGAACAGGATCTCGCCCATCCAGATGAACAGCGGCAAGGCGGCCAGTGTCCAGGACGAGCTTGCGCTCCAGGTCGTGGTCGCAAGCACGGAGCCGAGCGGCAGGCTCGTGGTCAGCGCCATCGCCACGAAGCCGACGAGACCCAGTGAGACCGCAATCCAGATGCCGCTTCCCAGCAGCAGAATCATGACGCCGAGCAGGATGAAAGACAGCTCGATCATGCCGAGATTGGCCATGATCAACCTCCCCCGCCCTGTGAGATGCGCTCGATGAATTCGTCCGGCGTCTCGTCGGGCGAGCCCTTCTCATAGCTCGGCCGGTTGCCGCCGATCACATTGACCATTTCATCGATCAGCGCGATCGACAGGATCGCAAGGCCGCCGGCGAAGCCGAGCTGCGGAATCCAGAGCGGAAGCGCGACCACGCCCTGCGCCACGTCGTTGAAGCGCCAGGAGTCGTAGGTCATCTGAATCGCGTGCCGGGTGAAGTAGAGAATGAAGGCCGTCGCAATGCCGAGCGCCACGATTTCCGCGATCTGCTTGGTTCGCCCGTGCAACCGCTCCAGCAGCAGGCCGACGCGGATCATCTCGCCGCGCTTGAAGGTGTGCGCGAGACCGAGGAACGCCATCGCGGCCATGCACCAGGACGCGAAATCATCGCCGGCGGGAATGTTGATCGCAAACTGGCGCCCGACCGACATGATCATCATGATTGCAAAGATCGCAACCAGGAAGACGCCCGCGGCGTAGCCCGCACCGAGATAAAGGAGATCCAGAGCGCGTCGCACCAGTCCCCTCGTCGCTACATCGTCCCCTGCCAACGCGATCCCCATCCTCACGAGGCGATACAACCAGCCCGGCGGCCGCTATCAGGCGCCGCCGGTTCTGATTGAATATCGCCCTGTCCAGCGCCTGTCTTTCAGACGTTAGATCAACATGATGGGGCCGGTGCAAGCAAGGAGTATGCCGGCTGTTGCCGGAATTCCCACCGCAGATTCAGTGCGTGTCCAGCCGTAGCCCGTCAAAAGCCGGCACCACGCCCGCGGGCAGCGATTGCCGGATCACCTCGTAATCCACGTCGGCGGTCATGTTGGTGATGACGGCACGCTTCGGCTTGAAGCGCTCGATCCAGGACAGCGCGTCGTTGATACTGAAATGGCTGGAATGGGTGGTGTAGCGCAGGCCGTCGACGATCCAGAGATCGAGGTTCTCCAGCGCGCCCCAGCTCTCGCGCGGGATGTCGTTGAGATCGGGCGTGTAGGCGGCGTTGCCGATGCGATAGCCGAGCGCGGGGATCTTGCCATGCTCCACCAGGAAGGCGGTCATCGTCACCGCCCCGCCCTTCCCCAAGACGGTCTGGCTCTCGCCCGCCTCGATGGAATGCCGCGTCAGGATCGGCGGGTAGTCGCTGCCTTCCGGCGAGATGAAGCAATAGGAGAACCGCGCCATGATGTCTTTCGCGGTCGACAGGTTGAAATAGACCGGAATGCGCTTGCGCATGTGGAGCACCACGGAGCGCAGATCGTCCATGCCATGGGTCTGGTCGGCATGTTCGTGCGTCAGGAACACCGCGTCGATGTGATCAACGTCGGTCGAGAGCAGTTGCTCGCGCAGATCCGGCGAGGTGTCGATCACGATGCGCGTGGTGCCGTGGCTTGACGTCTGTTCGACCAGCAGCGAGCAGCGGCGGCGGCGGTTCTTCGGATTGTTGGGATCGCAGGCGCCCCAGCCGAGCGCCGGGCGCGGCACGCCGGCGGAGGAGCCGCAACCCAGGATCGTCAGCGTCAGCGTCATGCGGCTCCCAACCTTAAGCTTTCACCTTGGAGAACAAGCGGAAGAAGTTTTCGCTTGTCTGGCGTGAGATCTCGTCAAACGACACGCCGCGCGCCTCGGCGAGCACCTTGGCGACCTCGACGACATAGGCCGGCTCATTGCGTTTGCCCCGGAACTTGCCGGGCGCAAGATAGGGCGAGTCTGTTTCAACCAGAATACGGTCGGACGGCAGTTCAGCGGCAAGCGCGCGCAGGGCCTCCGATTTCTTGAAGGTCAGGATACCCGTGAAGCCGACATAGAGCCCGAGCGACACCGCCTTCAGCGCCAGCTCGCGCCCGCCGGTGTAACAATGCAGCACGGCGCGAAACGATCCCCTGGCCGCCTCCTCTTCCAGGATGCGGGCGCAATCCTCGTCCGCCTCGCGGGTGTGGATCACCAGCGGCAGGCCGGTCGCACGGGCAGCGGCGATGTGGGCGCGAAAGCCCCTCGCCTGCGCCTCCGGCGAGCCGTTGTCGTAGAAATAGTCGAGCCCGGCCTCGCCGAGCGCGACGACCCTGGGATGTTCGGTCAGCGCGATCAGCTCGTCCGGCGCGATGCCGTCCTCCTCATCCGCGTTATGCGGATGAGTGCCGACCGAGCAATAGACGTCGTCGAAGCGCTCGGCGATGGCGAGAAGCTGATTGAGCTTTCGCACCCGCGTCGAGATCGTGACCATGCGCGTGATGCCGGCCGCACGGGCACGCGAGACGATCCCGTCGAGATCTTCCGCAAAGTCCGGAAAATCCAGATGACAGTGGCTGTCGACCAGCATCGCTACGTGCGCCTCAGGCCGCCGGCTCGATGTAGCGCGGGAATGCCGGCGTCGGCGCCGGCAGCGTAGAGCCCGGCGCGATGCGCTTGCCGCCGCCCAGCATGGCGAAGTTGCGCTCGTCCGCGGGAATGCCAAGGCTGTCAAGCAGCAAGCTAGACGCGGTCGGCATCGCCGGCTGGGCCAGGATCGCGATCTGGCGCACGACTTCGGCGGTGACATAGAGCACCGTCTTCTGCCGCGCAGGATCGGTCTTGGCCAGCGCCCACGGCGCCTCGCCCGCGAAATAGCGGTTGGCTTCCGCGACCACGGCCCACACGGCATTGAGCCAGTGATGGATCTGCTGCGTCGCCATCGCCTCGCGCGATGTGGCGATCATGCCGTCGGCCATCGCCAAGATCGCCTTGTCGTTGTCGCTGAACTCGCCGGGCTCCGGCAGCACGCCACCCAGCTGCTTGGCGATCATCGACAGCGAACGCTGCGCGAGGTTGCCGAGATCGTTGGCGAGATCGGCGTTGATGCGCGCCACGATGGCTTCGTGATTATAGTTGCCGTCCTGGCCGAACGGCACCTCGCGCAGGAAGAAATAGCGCATCTGGTCGACGCCATACTGGTCGGCGAGATTGAAGGGGTCGACGACGTTGCCGACCGACTTCGACATCTTCTCGCCCCTGTTGAACAGGAAGCCGTGGGCATAGACCCGCTTCTGCACGGGAATGCCGGCCGACATCAGGAACGCCGGCCAGTACACCGCATGGAAGCGGATGATGTCCTTGCCGATGATGTGCACATCGGCAGGCCAGTAACGCCAGTTCTGGTCGCTTTCATCGGGGAAGCCGACGCCGGTGATGTAGTTGGTGAGCGCGTCGACCCACACATACATCACGTGCTCTTCGTCGCCGGGCACCTTGACGCCCCAGTCGAACGTGGTGCGCGAGATCGAGAGATCGCGCAGGCCGCCCTTGACGAAGCTCACCACCTCGTTCTTGCGGGAGTCCGGCCCGATGAAATCAGGCTTCGTCTCGTAGAGCTTCAGCAGCTTGTCCTGATAGGCCGAGAGGCGGAAGAAATAGCTCTTCTCCTCGACCCACTCGACCGGCGTGCCTTGCGGCCCGAGACGCACGCCGTCGTCGTTCAGGCGCGTCTCGTCCTCGGCGTAATAGGCCTCGTCGCGCACGGAGTACCAGCCGGCATAGGTGTCGGCATAGATGTCGCCGTTCGCGTCCATGCGCCGCCAGATCTCCTGGCTGGAGCGATGGTGCTGCTCTTCGGTGGTGCGAATGAAGCGGTCGAACGACACGTTGAGGCGTTCGTCCATCTCCTTGAAACGGCCGGCATTGCGAGCCGCCAGCGCCGACACCGTCAGGCCTTCGTTCTGCGCGGTCTGGATCATCTTCAGACCGTGCTCGTCGGTACCGGTCAGGAAGAACACCTCCTTGCCGTCGAGCCGCGCAAAACGCGCCAGCACGTCGGTCGCGATCGCCTCATAGGCGTGGCCGATATGCGGACTGCCGTTGGGATAGGCGATCGCGGTCGTGATGTAGAAGACGTTGTCGCGCGCGGGTGCGGCTGCGGGAGCAGCGGATTGCGGAGCCGCGACGGGCTTCGGCGCCGGCGGCGCCTTGGGCTTCGACACCCTGGGCTTCACGGCCTTGGGCGGCGTAACGACAGGAGCCGGTGCGGCGATCACGGCAGGCGACGCAACCTTCGCCTTCTTGGCCGCCTTCTTCGCGGGAGTCTTCGAGGGAGTCTTGGCTGGCTTCTTGGCCGCTTTCTTCACCGCCTTCTTGGCGACGACCTGCTTCTTCGCAGCCTTCTTGCCGACCTTCTTTGCCGTCTTCGCAGCGCTCTTCTTCACGCCCTTCCTGGCGGCAGCCTTCTTGGTCTTCTTGACTTTCTTGGCGGCCTTGCGCGCAAGCGCCTTCACGGCCTTCTTCGCGGCCTTGTTGGCAGCCTTCTTCTTGCTGCTCTTGCCCTTGGCGGTTTTCTTAGCTCGCGTTGCCACGACGAATTCCTTTACCGGCTTCTCGAAATTTGGAAACGAACCTGCGTTAGGTTATTGTTTTGAGCATGATCCTGTCGGAAATCCGCTCCGCACCTTTCCGGATCATGCTCTAGCGCGTTGCGTCCGCCAGCCAGCCGAACACCGAGAAAACCAAGGGCTTTCGCTCCAGATTGTAGGTTTCGGTGTCGCGCGCCGCGCGGACGATCTTTTCCCATACCTCTGCAAGGCGCGCAAGGCGCGGCAGGTTCTGGTTGGCGTTCGCTTCGTCGGCATGCAGTCGCTCCGCGATCCAGCGATCGATGCCGTCGATGAAGGCCGCGAGCGCCACGCGGTCGCTGGTGCCGAGCGACTCGCCGAGCGTGTGCAATTCACGCGGATCGACCTGCGGCAGGCGCGCCAGCAGCGCCGCCGTACGCTGCTGGAGTTTCAGGGCGTCGCCGCCGAGCAGCGTCAGCGCCCGCGCGACACTGCCCTCGGAGGCCTCAGCGGCCTCGCGCAGCGCCGGATCGTTCGGATCGAGATCGGCCGCCGAAGCTGCGGCGCCGATCACGTCATCCGTGCCGAGCGGGCGCAGGCGCAGCTTTCGGCAGCGCGACTGAATCGTTGCGAGCACGCGCGCCGGCGCGTGGCTCACCAGGAGGAACAGCGATTGCTGCGGCGGTTCCTCGAGGATTTTCAGCAGCGCGTTCGCGGCGTTCGGATTGAGCTCGTCGACGGTGTCGACGATGCAGACGCGCCAGCCTTCTGCCGCAGCAGTCGAGCCGAAGAAGCCGATCGTCTCCCGCGTCTCGTCCACGGTGATCACCGTGCGCATCACGCCGCGGTCGTTGGCGGTGCGTTCCAGCGTCAGCAGCCCGCCATGCGAGCTGGCCGCAACCTGACGCGCCACGGCGTCATCAGGATCGATCGCGAGGGTCTCCGCGCGCTGCACGGACGGCGCCAGCGGCTGGCCATTGGAAAGCACGAAGCGCGCCATGCGATAGGCCAGCGTCGCCTTGCCGATCCCCTGCGGTCCTCCGATCAGCCAGGCATGCGGAATGCGCCCGCTGCGATAGGCCGCGAGCAGCGCCGTCTCGGCTTCGCGATGGCCGAACAGAAGACTCGTCTCGCGCGGATGCGGAATGGCGGACTCGCGTTCGGCCTGACGCGGGCTCATCTGGAAACCACCGATGCAGGTGTCGGGAGAAGACGATCGCGCAGCGCCGTCCAGACGCGCCCGGCGACCGTGTCAGGATCGGAATTGGCATCGATCAGCACGCAGCGCGCGGGATCGTCCGCCGCGATCTTGCGATAGGCTTCGCGCAGGCCCTGATGGAAGCTGAGCTTCTCGCCCTCGAACCTATCCGGTGTGCCGCTGCCGCGGCGTGCGGCGGCGCGCTGCAAGCCGATCTCGACCGGCAGGTCGAGGATGATGGTGAGATCCGGCTTGAGATCGCCGATCGTGACCCGCTGCATCGCGTTGATGAGGCCAGCCGGCACCTGGCCGAGACTGCCCTGATAGGCGCGGGTCGAGTCGGCAAAGCGGTCGCACAACACCCAGGCGCCCCGATTGAGCGCGGGCTCGATCACGGTGCGGACATGGTCGTCGCGGGCAGCGGCAAACAGCAGGGTCTCGGCGTCGGGCCCGAGCAGCTTGCCCATCCCCGACAGCACCAGATGGCGCATGATCTCGGCGCCCGGCGAACCGCCGGGTTCGCGCGTGACGAGGGTCCGCATCCTGGCCGCGTTGAGCCGGTCGGCCAGCTTCTTGATCTGGGTCGACTTGCCCGTCCCCTCGCCACCTTCAAAGGTGATGAAGCGTCCGCGTCCGGACGGCCGCTGTGCCGCGCTCTCACTCATGATCAGAGCTTCTCGGCGCCTGCGCGGAACATGCCGATCACGAGCTCGCTGGCGCCGTCGATGGCGCGGCGCATGGTCGAGCCGGTGCCAATCGCCTCAGCCGCATAGACCGGCGTCTCCACCGCGATGTTGCCGCTGCGCCAGACCCTGACCAGGCCGACCTTCTGGCCGGCCTCGATCGGGGCGCGCACCGGTCCGCTATAGACGACACGCGCGATCAGCTTGTCGCTGCCGTTCTTGTGCACCATCACCTTCACGGGCGTCTTGGCGACGAGCTTGACCGAGCGGCTCTCGCCGCCAAACACCTTGGCGTAGCCGACTTGCTGGTCGGCCGCGATCAGGGTGCGGGTCTCGAAATTGCGAAAACCCCATTCCAGCATCTTCTTGGCTTCGGTGGCGCGATCTTCCGGATCTTCCAGCCCGTTGACGACGACGATCAGCCGCGTGCCGTTCTGCACCGCCGAGCCGACCATGCCGTAACCGCCCTCCTTGGTGAAGCCGGTCTTCAGACCGTCAGCGCCCTCCATCGAATTGAGCAGCGGATTGCGGTTGGGCTGCCGGATCTTGTTCCAGGTGTACTCCTTCTCGCCGAACAGTTTGTAGAATTCGGGGAAGTCGAGAATGATGTGCCGCGCGAGGATGCCGAGCTCGCGCACCGTCATCTTGTTGCCGGGGTCGGGCAGGCCGTTGGAATTGCCGAAAGTCGACTTCGTCATGCCGAGCTCGCGGGCGCGCTTGGTCATGAAGTCGGCGGCAAAGATTCTCTCGTTGCCGGCGATGCCTTCGGCCAGCGCGATGCAGGCGTCGTTGCCGCTCTGGATGATCGCGCCGTGCAGGAGATCGTCGACCGAGACCTTGCTGTTGATGGCGGCGAACATGGTCGAGCCGCCCGAGGGCGCCCCGCCCTTGCGCCAAGCGTTCTCGCTGATCCGGTACTCGTCGGTCGGCTTGATGTCGCCCTTCTTGATGGCGTTGAAGACGACTTCCGCCGTCATCAGCTTCATCATGCTGGAGGGCGCGCGCAGCTCGTCGGCGTTCTTCTCGAACAGCACGCTGCCGCTGGAAGCCTCGATCAGGATCGCGGTGGGGGCATCACCATCAAAGCCGGAATCTTCCGCTTTCTTGACACCCTGGATGCTCTGGTTGGCGGCGTAGATCGCCCCGCCCCAGCCGATGCCCGCCACCAGAACCGCAGCAACCAGCCCGCGTGCCAGCACTCCTGCGGAGAACCGGGTGCGACGAAGCGGAAAAAGACGAAATGCCATGGCCAAGCCCTGAGAGCGGCGTTCTAACAGCAGGAACCGGTGCGAACAACACGAGGCTAACCGCCGGAACCCGAGATTGCACGATTCTCGCGGCGCCCCTATCGTGTCACCTCATATTTCTCGACCAAACCCCTGAAACAAGGCGGAAAAGCGAATGTTGTCCACCCGCGTGATCAAGGCCAACGGGATCGATCTGTTCATCCGCGAAGCCGGCCAGGGTCCGCTGGTGGTGCTGTGCCATGGCTGGCCGGAGCTATCCTACTCCTGGCGCCACCAGATCCCTGCGCTTGCGGACGCCGGTTTCCACGTCGTGGCCCCCGACATGCGCGGTTACGGCCAGAGCGCAGCGCCGGCGGACGTCGCCGCCTACTCTATCTTCGACACGGTCGGCGACGTCGTTGGCCTCGTGCATGCACTCGGCGAGAGCAAGGCGATGGTGGTCGGCCACGACTGGGGCGCACCGGTCGCCTGGCATGCGGCGTTATTCCGGCCTGACATCTTCACGGCGGTGGCCGGCCTGAGCGTGCCGCCACCATTCCGCGGCCGCGGCAAGCCGCTCGATCTGCTGCGCCAGGGCGGCGTCACCAATTTCTACTGGCAGTATTTCCAGACGCCCGGCGTCGCCGAGGCCGAATTCGAGCAAGACGTCGCCCGCACCATGCGCATCGTGCTCGGCGGGCGCGGCCTCGCCGATCCCAGCGCCGCCATGTTCGTCCAGGAGGGCAAGGGCTTTCTCGGCCACGCAACTGTCGAGGAGCCGCTGCCGGGCTGGCTGAGCGAGGCTGATCTGGCCTATTTCACCGAGACCTTCGCCAGGTCCGGCTTCCGCGGCGGGCTGAACTGGTACCGCAATCTCGACCGCAACTGGGAGCTGACGGCGCCCTGGCAGGACGCGCAGATCCACCAACCGTCGCTGTTCATCGCCGGCTCGAAAGACGCCGTCATCACCGGCCTGATCGGGGCCAAGCGGGTCAACGAGCTCGAGCGCGTGCTGCCCAATCTGACGCGCAAGCTGATCATCGAGGGCGCGGGCCATTGGGTCCAGCAGGAGCGGCCCGACGAGGTCAACGCTGCGCTGGTGAAGTTCTTGAAGGAGCGCGCGGCTCAGTAGAGGCCGCGGCCACTCAGGATGCTGCGAGCCTCGGCAGCGCCGTCTGCCGATGACGGCGCGTTCTCGGTCGCGTAGCGGCCATCCTCGTCATAGGACACGGCTCGCGCATTCTGGAGCGCCCGGCCCCGGCTTCGGCTCGAGGCCGACATCTCCGAGGTCGCATTGAGCGAAGCCATGTCGGCGGAGGTGTTGCCGAGATTGTAGGGCCGGCCCTCCGGCATCGGAACCTCGCCGCGAATGGCGCTGCGGTTCGACGATGGCAGCTCCGGCACGAAGGGCCTTGCCGAGGCGACCCGCACCATCGAGGGCGACGGCGCCGGGATCCCGGTGCGCAGGGTCGCCATCAGCTGGCGATCGTCGGAGCCTTCGAGCGGCGCCCGGCCGACATATTCGACACGGACCTTGGCGACGCCATTACCTTTGAATTCAAGGAGTTCGGCAGCTTTGTTCGATACGTCGATGAGCCGGTTGCCGTGATAGGGCCCGCGGTCGTTGACGCGCACGATCAGCGATTTGCCGTTCGAGATGTTGGTCACCCGCGCATAGGACGGCATCGGCAGGGTCGGATGCGCCGCCGTCAGCGAGGTCATGTCGAACACTTCGCCATTGGCGGTCAGGCGGCCATGGAAATCGTCGCCGTACCAGGACGCCATGCCCTCGGCGCGGTAGTTGACGTCCTCCTCCGGCACATAGGTCCGGCCGGCCACGACATAGGGCTTGCCGACGCGGTAGGTGCCGCCGCCCTTCGGGACCGGATCCCCAAACGCCACGACCCGGGGGCTCGAGGATACGCCGTATTTCGGATCGACCCGGCTGGCGAACTTGTTCGAGGAGGCGCAATTGGCGAGCGCAAGGCAGGTCGCGACCGCCGCAACACCGCGCGCGGCCCGCAAAACCGAATCTGACCGTCGGATCCCCATGTGCCCCAAATACCACTTCGCCGGAGGCGTACCCAACCCGCTTTGGCTACGGGGGAGCGCTGTCCGGTCCCTTGATCCGAGGCGGCCCACCACCGCGTCGGAAGCAGTAAGGATAACGCAACCCGAACACGGCGGAAATGGGGAGCCCACAGCGATCACGCTGGGATGGTAAACGGGACGTTCGCTTTTCTCCCGTTGCTCTACGGGAGAAGAAGCCCCCGCCCTGTGCCACTCCTGGACATTCTGTTGCGCTGAATCCTCACTCCACCCCCATTGTCTTGTGGCTCACTGGAATTCTTTTGACTGTGCAAGGCCGCACGCGTTTTCTCGGCTGCAAGGGCGAACTGGAATTTGACGATGATCGAGACGGTTTCGGCACTGATGGGTCTGGTAAGCGCGGGGATCTTCCTGGCCCATGCGTTTGAAGGTTACCGCACGAGGGCCTGACGGCATTCGCGCGGACGGCAAGCATCCCCTCTTTCAAGCCAGCACGTTCGGATAATTTTAAGCGATCCGACCGAGCATAGAAGACGAGAGCGGCAGGTGTCCCATGCGCAATCATGACTTCGTATCGGATGGCTTCCTGGCACTGACCGCCGGCGGCTTGGTCCTACTCTGCTCGAGCCTTGTGGCGCTGGCCTTCGGCTGAGCACCACCACCACTTTTCTTATTTCTAACCACAACTATACCGCGATGCAGCACGGCACCCGTTTTGGATTGCCCCGCTCCCATTTAGTTGATTGAATTTCTGCGTTTGACGCCTCGACTCATTTCAAGAGGCCATCACCAACGAGGGTGACGCAAATGCTTGCTGAAAAATTTTTCCTGGTTCTGGAATCCCTGATCCGCGGCGATCGCACCTATCCCGACGGAAGTCCCCGCGTCATCAGCACCTCCCCCCACGTGCCGATGAAGCTGCCGGGTCGGAAATAGCCGGTCCTGCGAACTTCCGAATCACGTGGCGCTCAGCGCAGGCCCAATAGCGAGCGGCGAAAAGAGCTGTCGCGAGCCTCGCGGAGGCAGACAAAACTGCCATCGAAACCCTGACCGTACCGCTTCTGGCCCTTGCCGTAGTAGATGCCTTTCCTGAAATCGAGCCAGACCACCTGGTCGTGCGGGCAATGACGCTGCGCCTGCGCCTCGTAGCGAAACGGCGTCAGTGGTGTCGCCGACACCTCCGCGCCGCTGGCGCCAACCAGCATTGCGACTGCGATGCCGCCCAGCCTGCCGAAGCCGCTCCAAGACACTCCCGAAGACACTCCCGCCTCCCGATTCAAGCCGTCGCGCCGTGGCCGTTCGGCACGGTAGCACGAGACGACGCAATCTGTCGGCCGAGGCAGGGCGGCTTCGCGTCTTCCGCCGGCCATCTTGTCGGGTTACATGAAAGCGAGATCATTTCAGCTCGCGAGGATGCTGTCTGAATGTCGGTTGAGCCTGAGCCCAGGACCGAACCCCGCCCGCCCTTGCCGCGCCTGGGCCTGCTCCCGATGGTCATCTTCGGATCGCGCTGGCTGCAACTGCCGCTCTATCTCGGACTGATCGTGGCGCAATGCGTCTACATCGCGCTGTTCCTGAAGGAGCTGTGGCATCTCTCCTGGCACGCCCTCGACCTCACCGAGCAGCAGATCATGATGAGCGTGCTCGCGCTCATCGACGTCGTGATGATCTCCAATCTGCTCGTGATGGTGATCGTCGGCGGCTACGAGACCTTCGTCTCGCGGCTCGACCTCCAGGGCCATCCCGACGAGCCGGAATGGCTCGGCCACGTCAATGCGAGCGTCCTGAAGATCAAGCTCGCCATGGCCATCATCGGCATCTCCTCGATCGCGCTGCTGCGCACCTTCATCGAGGCCGGCAATCTCGGCTCGAACCGCGCCGGCTTCACCGAGACCGGCGTGATGTGGCAGGTGCTGATCCACATCACCTTCATTCTCTCGGCGATCGGCATTGCCTACGTGGATAAGCTCAGCGATTCAGGCATGCGCAAGCACGCCGAGTGAAGCGCCACGGCCGGCCTTCCTTACTTGTCCGCCTCGAGCTGCTGCAGGGCCTGGTGCAGGCATTCCTGCAGCTTCAGGGCGACCTGCTCACGCCCGACGCCCTTGCCGGCGAGATCGGCTGAGACCTTGCCCACGACATCGTCGATCGTCTGGCTCCCCAGATTGTCCGTCACCAGTGCGGTCGCGTAGCTGGCCGCGGCATCGCCGCTGAGCCCGAGCTGGCCTGCGGCCCAGAGCCCGAGCAACTTGTTGGACCGGGCCGTGGCCTTGAACATGAGGTCCTCGTCGTGGGCGAATTTGGCCTCAAAGCCCTGCTCGCGCTTGTCGAACGTGGTCATGGTCAGCTCCATTGCGGTTTCGCTTGATGAGGATCGGACTGGCTGGGAGCGAGCGTCTCCGTGGTTCTCGTCAGTTTAGGATCTTTTGAATCTTCCTCCCGGAAGGCAGACCCCGTCAAGCCTGGCGCGGCGGTGCGCCGGGCCGGGGCGTGTGCACGGAAGCACCAGCGCTGCGCCAGCCAGCTCGGCTAGGCAGAGTCGTTTACCGTTTGTTAAACAGACTCGGCGCGGGATGGCCCGGGGGACATCGAGAGCTGACGCATGAACAAGGACCTGCGGGAGTTTCGACGGCTTGAACGGGTCTGCCTGGAGCAGGCCGCCCTCTCCACCATGGACCTCACGCGAAGCGGGCTGCTCAAGGTCGCCGACGATTGTCGCATCGCGGCCGAAGCGATCGAGGCGCAAGCGCCTCGCGGCGCGTTCGCAGGCGCCGTCCAGGCGCTCAAGCTGGCTTTGAGCGCAACCGGGATGTCCAACCGGCATTAGCTGCCGGTCACGGTCGGGAGATCGATTCAGGCGATTGCTGGCGGCGACCGTGTTCGGTCAGCCCTTCGCTGCGGCCGCTTCGCGCGCGAGCCGCTCGGCCTTCAGCCGATCCTTGTTGGCGTAAAACGCCTTCTGCGCCTCTTCGTGATCTCGCATGGCCTTTTCGGCCTCGATTCGGCGTGCGGCATCACGAGCCTGGCGCTGCTCAGGGGTCAAGGGTTTGCGTCGGAAGGAAAGGTCTTCAGTCATGCCAAGACAACGCGGAAGCGGCGAAAGGGTTCCACGAGCCGAACCAGACAGGCCGGCGTGGCCGATCTCAGCCTCAAAATATCAGATAGTTAGATGCTTCGCTCGGTGGTCGGCCGGACCTATTGCTTCGAACCCGGCGGGGTGACGCCGACGAGAGGGCATTGCGGTGCTGCGGGAATCGGGCTGCGCCAGCTCCGTACCTCCATGACGTCGAGGATCGTTGAGCAGGCTGCGGTAGGTCCAATGTCCGACGAATGGATCGTCGCTCATGATGCCTCGCTTTTTTTGGATCGGGTCTCGATCTCGTTGTTCGCTCGACGCTGATGCATTTGGCGCTGTAACTGTCGGCGGGCTGGACCGCCGGCTCGTAGGGATTGCGCACGATGAAGCCGAGCCTGCACCACTCGGTCACCATCTTGAGGTCACCGACCCCGCCGGCACCGGCGCGACCATCTTGATGCCGAAGATGTCGGCCGCCTCCAGCGCCGCCGCGCCGTTGCCCCAGAACCGCCCGCACCGCCATAGTCGGCAGTGCTGTCGCCCGCGGCTTCATCCAGGATCGCCTTCACCCGCGCATGAGCAACGGTCAGTGCTTCGGTGTCCATTCCAGCCCCCGGGCAAGGCATGACGGAGAAGGCGGCTGTGGATGCCGTCATCTCAACACGCACCTTCGCGCCCTAATGAACGGCGAATATTTTTGTCAGGTAGCGTGAGCTATTTCATACAACCGAAATGGACGGAGAGCGCGCTGCATTCAAATTGTCGAAAACAACCCCATGCACAGTAGCCGATGCGTTTGAAATCAACGGCTTGCGCGTCCTGTATAAGGCCGTTTTGACTCGTCGGGCAAAACAAGGGTAGAATACTATTATTCCGAAATCGTCACTGGCCCTGAAAGCTATGGTTCGCCAAGCGCGTAGCCAGAAGAGTGACGATGAGAGGATTGCGGTCGTGTGACCTCATGACACCGCGATCCTCTCGGCTCCAGCCGAAGCGGCGCCCTCCCGGGTCCGTTCAGCTCCCTTTGGGAGTGGTCCCCGACTGCGACCCGCCAAGGCCGGGATTGATGGCAAGCGATGCTCCGGCGGCGCCGCCGGCTTCATAGGCCGTCATCGAAACCATCCGGCTCGTGCTGCGCTGGGTCCGGAGCTTGAGGTCGAGCTTGTCGAATTCTGCATCGACCACCGAGCTCTTGAGAACCACCAGCCCGCGGCCGGTGGTTTCGTTGACCTGATCGCGACTGGCCTTGATCGCCTCCAGCCTGCGCGCGATCGACGCCACCATCCCGAGCGCGAAGGAGCCATTGGCCAGATGCCGCTCCTGGTGCCGGAACCTGATGTAGTCGACCGAGGTCTTGAAGCGGCCGAGTTCGGCGCGCACGGCGCCGTCGATCACTTCGGCCAGATAATGCGCGACCTCGATATCCGCGCCGAGACCGAAGAACACATAGCAGCTCTCGCCGGCCGCGTTCTTCTCGCGCCAGACCCGGCAATCGCAGAAATGAGCGATCGCGCCGATACAGTCGTCCAGGGGAATTCGCTTCTTGCGATGGGTCTCAAAGACCCTCCGCTCGCACGGCGACGCGCGCAGCTCGACGTCGGAGAGCGACAAATCGTGGCGATCCAGCAGCTCGGCGACCTTGGCGGCGGCAGACAGCGCCTCGTCCTCGGTGCAGCCATTGGCAATGGTTTTGGCGCGCAACGCCTGAATGCGGGCCTTCAGCTTGTCGAGCGCAGCCGGATTGAACGTCTGATTCACCGATCACCTGCCCGGGAAAGCCTGACCGACAAACCCCGGTCGCATGTTCTGGCGGAAGGGGTGTCCTCGCTTTGTAGCCGTAAGAGATTGATTTGAAAAAAGTTTTACAAAGCGCCCTCACCTACCTACAGGCCTAACCACAATCAGATATCCGGTGATTGGCCATGTATGAGAAAACTGGTTTCTACGGGGTTTCGGCGACTCTGGACGAGCATGAACCGCCCCGCTCGAAAATCAATAGAGGACGTATGCCGAGAACTTGCCGACACATCTGCGGACAGCGTCGAACGAGCCGCGCTCCTCGAGCTTGCCGACAACTACAGGCGTGCCGCCTTTTCCACACCCACGACTGGCAGTGGCTCGGGCAGATTCCGGGCCGCTAGGAATCGATAATTTGACTCTCGCCTGCGCCACGTTTCGATCGCGTCATCACGAAGGCAGAGAACCGAGCGGCTGCGCGGGCTTGGTACAAAGAGCAGATGCACCAGCGTGCTGCAGAAGCGCGAGCCATAGCGGTCGAGGCCGAGCTCGCCGAGCTGGATCGGTTACGCCGCTTTCTCATTCGAGAACGGACCCTCGGCCACACGCGTCCGCTGATCGACGCGATTGACGACTATGTCGAGCAGATCACGGGCGACCGGACGGCGCTGCACGCCAAAAACCACAAGTGCGGATGACCTAGTTTTCGAGATGCAATGAGAGTTTTAGGTGCCGCAGATCTTTCGGTTGACGCACGTACCGTTCCCAATAATGGCCATACCTTGCAGGATCCTCTCCAGCTTCTCATCAATGCGTTGCAGATAAGGATCAGATCCTTGAGCGTGGGCGGGGGCAGGTCTGAGGCTCGGCACAAGTGCGTTCGCCCAAAGACTGGCGGCAATAACGCCAAGCAGGATCTTAGTAGAACGGTCCATGATTTCTCCTCCATGCTCGATTGAGGCAATAAGCTCCAACATTTGCTGTGGGATGCGGCACGTCGCTCACAAGCGTCGATGTCTTTTGCAGGGTAGGTCAGCATGTGTCTGAGCCAAGCGTTCTGCGACACCAGGAATATGACCTGTAATTAAGCGTTCAAAGGCCCGCCGGTTCACGCTGGCGGGCCTTCCTTATCAATGCTGCTGGGGCATTGTTGGTGCCGTAGAGCCGTTGTGAGAGCCACGATAGCGGCAGAGATGCGCTATAACCTTTTTATCTCAAGGCCGAGTAGATTTCAGATTCGCCGATGCGAATAGGCCGGCGACCAAGGTGTGTAAAGTCGAACGCGCTCTTCGCGATCCCACAGATATTTCCTCCGTGGCTCCGCACACATGCAAATCGGCGCTCCTGCGCTATTTTTCGTGGCGAGGCAAAACGCACCGAAACCGTCACAGTGACCGGAGCAGACGTAACCATTACCGGAGCAGGCGAGCGTGGCTGAAGACCCTATCGTTGAAAGGGCAATCACTCCGAGGAAGACAAGGAAATGCATTTTGGCAATCATGAAATTTCTCCCATTCATGCAACAACGCAGTAATTTTAGGTTGTATACCCATATTTAACCACTGTGGGTGCGACAAATTGGCCGGGAAGAGGGCCCGCCAGCGTGAACCGGCGGGCCGCGATTCAAAATGCCGGATTTGCCGGCAATAAAGCGAATAGCAGAGTCAGATCAGCGACTTAAATCCGCGAGTCGTTCAGCCCGACGGCGCGCCCACCTAAGCCGCTGAAGCGCCCATAAGGCCCGGATCAGTCGCACTCGACGGCCTCCCTTATCCGGTCGGCCTTCGCTCTGATCTCCAGGGCCACTAAGCGGGCGCCGTCAGATGCGTTTTCGGGATCAGGCCCAGCGAACAAGACGACCAGAAGGTCGGCTAGGTGGACGATCTCGGATGCGAGATCGTGCGCGCCGGCAAGATCTGGCGCGCTCATGGCAGCACCGCTGAGCACTCAGCCAGCCGCGGCTCGTTGCTCTCCCGGTCGCAGTCGTCCTGCTCGTGGTCCCCGCCGTCCTCCTCGTCCCGCTCGCTCAGCTCGAGCTCGTCGGTGTCACAGGGCACATCGTCGACCCCTTCCTCCCGCTCAGTCATGACGTAGGGGTCTGAGGCGTCCAGGAAGGCGATCAGCCGCTCGATCTCGGCGGATGCCTCTTTCCTGAGCCTGGCGAGGTCGCTGAGGGCCATCCGCCGGCGCAGCTCTTGGAGTGCAGGTCCTGACAGCATCGCTTCCAGCGACTCCGCAGGTAGTTCTCTGACGATTTTCATGGTGGTTCTCTGGATCAAACCGGCTTCTCACGGCCGGGTGCCAGTGGGCAGCACTGGCGCCGGGAGGGTGAGAACATCGCCAGAGACGATGCGCGACGGCCTTTCCCTTTCGGGTCTTGTATAGCCGCCGCTCTCCCGGCCAAGTGGTGCCGTTCACGCTGGCGGCTAACCAGCGCGTCCTAATCGACGGCGACGGATGATCCCGGCAAGGATCGCCCTGCCATCGCCCTGGTGCCGAACGCAGCCCGGCAAGGCTGTTCGGCGGGAGTTCTCACGCTCCGTCCTCAGTGCACCACTGATTTGGTTAAAAATCCATCCCCTTTCGGGGGGAAACGTGCTGCCATAGCGGCATGGGCCGTACCCCCGCGCGCGTCACCAAAGCTGACATCCGCCGCGCCCTGAAGGCCGCGAAACAGGCAGGGGCTGCCGCAGTCTCGGTGCTGCCGGATGGAACGATGCGTATTGAGCTCGCGCTCGACGACGGGATCCCTGGTCCGGCAAGACACTCGAGAGATGGTCGATCAGCGGCTGGAAGAGCAAGCGCCGCACAAGCCGCCGTCGCGCTGAGAATAGAACAGCGGAAAGAGAGCCTGCGTCCGCAGCGAAGGGCAGAAACCGCTGAGCAAATTCGGACACGCAAGGGATATACGGACGAAAACGGAAACTACCGCAAAATAGTTGCTGGTCTACGCGCCGGAAAAGTTCGCGTCATCGGACCCGACGGTCGGAAATAGATCGAGGATGCGAAGCCCACCGACCCGGCTCTGTGGCAGCGCAAGCGCCCACCTAAGTCTTGGTGATCGATGCCTTTGCTGACAATCAAAGAAGCCGCCGCCAGGTTGAGCGTGTCACCACAGTGGCTGAAGTATTGGCTCGTCGATAATCCCGAGGACGCCGCGGGCACTCCGTTCTATCTGCGGATGGGAAACCGCCTCAAGTTTGAGGAGAACGACGTCGAGCGAATACTCACCCATCTGCGAGAGCTAGAATCCGCCCGCCTCGGACCAAGCATCAAGGCAAAGGCTAAGCTGGCCGGGCTTATGTCTCGTGTCGGTGGCTATGACCACCTGCTTGAGGTGCGGGAAGCTGCGGATCGCAGGAAGCGTGAAGCCAAGTCTAAGCATGGTCCTCGACGACGCGTGACATTGCCCGACTGGCCAAAATGAAAGCGCAGAATTGAGCTGAGGAACGGCGCGCCTGAGTCGCGGCGGCGCAAGGGCGGCCGCCTGTCAATCCTCCGGCCCAATACGGTTGTCTTTCAATGAGCCCCTTCGAAAGGGGCATTGCATTTCTGTGCCCGTGCCGGTTGAGTCCGACCGAAAGTGGCTGGGTGGCTACATGAAGGACGTTCTTAAGCGATTGGGCTACGTGCTGCATTGGACTTGCAGTGGTGTCGCAGGACTGCTGGTTCTTGTGGCAAGCGGCTTTGGCATCGCGGCCCAAGTCAGCTCGTCTAGAGCCGATTACGATGACGCACTCTCAACCGGTACGATGTATGCCGCGGGAGCGGCGTTGAGCTGGCTGATCGGTCGAATCTCTAAGTTCGTGCTAGCAGGCGAGTGAGCGCTCCTCCTGCCAGCCGGAGCCGACATCTGTTTACGGGTTGAAATTCTATCATGAGCAAGCGAGCGCAGAGACGAAATAAAGCAAAAACGAAAAAGCCGGCCGCGCCACCTGACTGGCGCTCAGAAGCGTCCGGGCCATTATTTCATTATACGTCCGGTGCCGGTCTCATCGGCATTATTCAGGATCAAGTTCTTTGGGCGACTCATGCCAGCTTCTTGAACGATACCGCGGAGCTAAAGATTCTCTCTACACTGCTCGCGCCGCAAATCGCGGACGAATTTCGAGAGATTGTTCCGAAGCTTGATGCTCTAGACGTATTCAAGCCCGAGATGCTGCGCCGTCACGGTGAAGGCATCTACGATACTGAAGCCGGGAACCTGTGCCACGCCGTTATGCGGGCGATTGAGAATGTCTCGCCCATGTACGTTGTCTCCTTCTGCATGCACGACGCAGGAAGCGAGGAGAGCAAGCACGGACTGTTGAGCCAGTGGCGAGGTTACGGCTTCGGCGGCTTCGCGATTGAATTCGACCCTGAGGAGCTAGACCGGCTCTGTATTGAAGAGAGGACCAAATGCTCGTTGCAAATGGTGGCGACGCGAAAGGTCGCGTATCACGATCATGCGGCCCGCGCGCAGTTGGATCGATTCCACGGGATCGGCCGGTCGACTCTTGGCAGTACTGTTCGCGAAGTCGCTCCTGAAATAGCTGAAAGGGCGGAAATCAAGGAAATCCTGGGCGACAAACGGTTGGATAATTTCATTCGTCCATTCTTGGAGACGGTGCCTTTTCTGAAAACACCCAGGTTCGAAGCAGAGCGTGAGTATCGGCTGGTTGCAGCGCCGACGCGGTTACGGAAGGCCGTCGACGACAAACGCCAAACTGTAAAAGTCTATTTTCGAGAGGGACCTTCAGGCACGATTGTCCCATACGTTAAGCTGTTTGAAACCCTTGGCGAAAAGCTCCCGATCCGGAAGATTATTGTGGGTCCGCACCGAGACCAGGAGAACCAGCTTCGTGCTGTCGAGCTGCTGCTTGAGCAAAACAAGATGGACATCGAGGTCGTGACTTCGGACACAACTCTCCGCGTGTGAACCGTGGTTTTGGTAGGAACGTCGTCTCAGTCCCCCCTGAGATTCCGCACCTGGTCCATATAGGCCTCCGTGGCGTGGTCTTTGTGCTGGAAGCTCTCGCCCAGCCGCCCGAATTACGGTGACGCTGCACTTTATTAGCATGGGCAGCATTGGCGACAGAGGGCAGCTGATTAACCGGCATCACATCGCCCATGTTCTTAGCTCCGGCTGAAGCCGCGCCCCTCCCCGATGCGCTCAGCTTTCCTTGGGAGTGGTCCCCGACTGCGACCCGCCAAGGCCCGGATTGATGGCAAGCGACGCTCCGGCAGCGCCGCCGGCTTCATAGGCCGTCATCGAAACCATCCGGCTCGTGCTGCGCTGGGTCCGGAGCTTGAGGTCGAGCTTGTCGAATTCTGCATCGACCACCGAGCTCTTGAGAACCACCAGCCCGCGGCCGGTGGTTTCGTTGACCTGATCGCGACTGGCCTTGATCGCCTCCAGCCTGCGCGCGATCGACGCCACCATCCCGAGCGCGAAGGAGCCATTGGCCAGATGCCGCTCCTGGTGCCGGAACCTGATGTAGTCGACCGAGGTCTTGAAGCGGCCGAGTTCGGCGCGCACGGCGCCGTCGATCACTTCGGCCAGATAATGCGCGACCTCGATATCCGCGCCGAGACCGAAGAACACATAGCAGCTCTCGCCGGCCGCGTTCTTCTCGCGCCAGACCCGGCAATCGCAGAAATGAGCGATCGCGCCGATACAGTCGTCCAGGGGAATTCGCTTCTTGCGATGGGTCTCAAAGACCCTCCGCTCGCACGGCGACGCGCGCAGCTCGACGTCGGAGAGCGACAAATCGTGGCGATCCAGCAGCTCGGCGACCTTGGCGGCGGCAGACAGCGCCTCGTCCTCGGTGCAGCCATTGGCAATGGTTTTGGCGCACAACGCCTGAATGCGGGCCTTCAGCTTGTCGAGCGCGGCCGGATTGAACGTCTGATTCACCGATCACCTGCCCGGGAAAGCCTGACCGACAAACCCCGGTCGCATATTCTGGCGGAAGGGGTGGGATTCGAACCCACGGTACCCTTGCGGGCACGCCGGTTTTCAAGACCGGTGCCTTAAACCACTCGGCCACCCTTCCAAACCCGGAATGGCTGTCGCTTAACGTAGTCGACGGCGCAAGGCAACGCGAAGTTGGCGCGCCCTATCCCAAACACCCGATCTGTCAGGCGAGCGTCAGCCTGTTCCCTTAGCCTGTATTCCTCAGCAATCCCGGACACTGGCGACATCTCCCAGGGCGTCGCTGGTTGCGAGGCCCGGTTTGGAGTTGCCTCCGTTTCCGGGCCTCGCTTTCTGCCCGCAAAAGAAAACGGCGCCCCGTGAGGAGCGCCGCTCGAAACCGTTGGCTACGTCGGCTCAGTAGCCGCAGGACGCGCAGCCCATCTGCACCGGGGCGTAGTAGGAATAGCCGGGCGAGACCATCTCGACGCGCTGGCGCGTCGCGTATTGCGGCGGGATGCGCTCATACTGGACGCCGGGCGGCGCGACCATCACGGTCTGCGGCACCATCACGGTGCGGTACTGCGCCGGCGTGCGATGCGCGACGACGGAGCCGGGAGAGACCATCACGGTCTCGTCGACGGTGCGGTATTGCGGCTGCACATATTGCTGCTGGTAGCAGGTCGTGCACGGCGGCGGCGTGTAGCAATTGTAGCAGCCGGCGGAGGCTGCACCGGTCATCGAAATCGCGGCGACGACTGTTGAGAAAACGACAGCGAGAGTACGAGACATTACGGTGGTGCCCCAGTTGCCCGAAATGGATTTGCGAAGGTCGATCGCAGTATACGCCGCAAAATCCTGAGCTGCCGAAGTTCGTGGGGGCATCCTTAATGCGAACGGCCGGCTTTCGCCGGCCGTTCAGACCTTGTTGACCATGCACGCGAGGTGCGAACGGTGCAGCGCTTAGTTCGAGCGACGCTTCACCTCGCGCACCGCACCGCGCGCAGCGCTGGTGGTGAGCGCAGCGTAGGCCTGCAGCGCGGTCGAGACGTTGCGCTTGCGCGCAGCGGGCTGCCAGGCGGCATCGCCCTTCGCCTCCTCCGCGGCGCGGCGGCTGGCCAGTTCCTCGTCGGAAACCTCCAGGCTGATGCTGCGGTTCGGAATGTCGATGGCGATGCGGTCGCCGGTGCGGACGAGACCGATATTGCCGCCTTCGGCCGCTTCCGGCGACAGGTGGCCGATCGACAGGCCGGACGAGCCACCGGAGAAGCGTCCGTCGGTGACGAGCGCGCAGGCTTTGCCGAGGCCCATCGATTTCAGATAACTGGTCGGATACAGCATCTCCTGCATGCCGGGGCCGCCGCGCGGGCCTTCATAGATGATGACCACGATCTCGCCGGCGACGACCTTGCCGCCCAGGATGCCTTCGACGGCTGCGTCCTGGCTCTCGAACACGCGCGCGGGGCCGGAGAATTTCAGGATCGAGGCGTCGACGCCGGCAGTCTTCACGATGCAGCCATCCTGCGCGAGGTTGCCGTAGAGCACGGCGAGACCACCGTCCTTGCTGAATGCGTGTTCGAGATCGCGCACGACGCCCTTCTCGCGGTCGGCATCGAGCTCGTCGTAGCGGCGCTCCTGGCTGAAGGCGACCTGGGTCGGGATGCCGCCGGGCGAAGCGCGATAGAAGGTGCGGACGGACTCGCTCTTCGAGCGCTTGATGTCCCAGCGCTCCAGCGCATCGTTCATGGTCGGCGCATGCACCGTCGAGACCGAGGTGTCGATCAGGCCGGCGCGATCGAGTTCACCCAGAATGCCCATGATGCCGCCGGCACGGTGCACGTCCTCGACATGCACGTCGGCAACCGACGGCGCGACCTTGCACAGCACAGGCACGCGGCGCGAGAGACGATCGATATCCTGCATGGTGAACTTGACCTCGCCTTCGTGGGCGGCGGCCAAAAGATGCAACACGGTGTTGGTCGAGCCGCCCATCGCGATGTCGAGCGTCATGGCATTCTCGAACGCCTTGAAGTTGGCGACGTTGCGCGGCAGCACCGAGGCGTCGTCCTGCTCGTAGTAGCGGCGGACGAGATCGACGATGGTGTGGCCGGCCTCGACGAACAGGCGCTTGCGGTCGGCATGGGTTGCGACCACGGTGCCGTTGCCGGGCAGCGCGAGGCCGAGCGCCTCGGTCAGGCAGTTCATCGAGTTCGCCGTGAACATGCCCGAGCAGGAGCCGCAGGTCGGGCACGCCGAGCGCTCGATCACCTTGACGTCCTCGTCGCTGACCTTGGAGTCGGCCGCGGCCACCATGGCGTCGATGAGGTCGACGGCCTTGGTCTTGCCGGCGAGCTTGACCTTGCCGGCCTCCATCGGGCCGCCCGAGACGAACACGGCGGGGATGTTGAGCCGCAGCGCGGCCATCAGCATGCCGGGCGTGATCTTGTCGCAGTTGGAGATACAGACGAGGCCGTCGGCGCAATGGGCGTTGGCCATGTACTCGACGCTGTCGGCGATCAGCTCGCGCGACGGCAGGCTGTAGAGCATGCCGTCATGGCCCATGGCGATGCCGTCGTCGACCGCGATGGTGTTGAATTCCTTGGCGACGCCGCCCGCCTGCTCGATCTCCCGCGCCACCAGCTGGCCGAGGTCCTTGAGATGGACGTGGCCGGGCACGAACTGGGTGAAGGAGTTGACGACCGCGATGATCGGCTTGCCGAAATCCGCATCCTTCATGCCCGTCGCGCGCCAGAGGCCGCGGGCACCCGCCATGTTACGGCCGTGGGTGGTAGTGCGGGAGCGATAGGCTGGCATGGCGGTTTCCGTCCTCGGTTTGGCTGGCCGGGCGGGAAAATATCGAAGCCGCCTCAAGCCTTTCCGGCCGGATAGCGCACGGGGTGGGCGCGCGCAACGGGAACTTGCCCCTGATAGCCCCGGATCGGCCTTGCGCAGGCCTCCCCTGCTCCCGGCGCGGACTTATTGCAGGGGCGCGCCAGCGCCGGACGGACCCTGGAGCTAGCGCTTCGGCTTGGGCAACACAATTCTCCCCTGGGAGGCAATGCCGCCCCACTTGGCGGACCACCCGACCTCCGAGGCCGCGGATTGCTCGATGTCAGCCTGACCCCGGGCACCCTGCAGTGCAAACAGGGCGCCCTGGGGATCGACACATCGTGCAATCCAGCAACCATCAGGCAATTCGATCGGACCCTGGAGGATGCGGCCTCCACCAGCAGTCACATGCCTCGCCGCAGCGCCGATGTCGTCGACATTGAAGTAATGCAGCCAGCATGGCTGCGCGACGGCCGGAAGCTTCGTCAGCATGCCGCCGACCGTTTGCCCACCCGCCGAAAACAATTGATACCAGTCCGTTGGATCGGTTTGAGCGTCGGCCTTCTGCCAACCAAATAGTTCTCCGTAGAAATCGAAGATCGCTGTTCGGTCGGCGGCCAGCAGCTCATGCCAGCCTACGCGCCCCGGCTCGTCCAGCCGACCCGGTTTCCCCCGGCCATAGGTCGGTTCTTGGATCAGTCCGAACGTCGCTTCCTGCGGATCTGCAACGACTGCTATTCGGCCAATATTGGTGTCCGTCGGCGGTACAAAGATCGTGCCTCCAAGACGCCGGATCTGCGCGGTGGTGGCGTCCAGGTCGTCGACGGCGACGTATCCCATCCATCTCGGCGTCGCCCCCAATCTCCGGCCCTCTTCCGGGATATCCATAAGTCCGCCCAGCGGAGCGCCGCCGCTGCGAAGCACCGTGTAAGGCAGCTCCGGGGTCGATTCATCCCTCACGCCCCAGCCGACGGCCTTGCGATAAAATGCGCCCGCCGCCGCGACATCCGTGGTCAGGAGTTCATACCAAGCGAAAAGCCCTGATTGATCTGCCACGCCGATCTCTCCGTTCAAGATGCGATGCTCTTGCGGCACTGCACCAAACAGCATGCGCACCAAGAGCGTGGATCGTTGATGCGCTGTGTCAACCGGTCGCGCCGGTTGCCGTTCATGAAGATGAATACATCCTGAACGTGCGGCCCCGCGCTTTCGTGCGCGTCATTGTTGCTCGCGTGATTTCCTGAGCGTAGACTTACCGTGGCTGGGATGCTTCTTGCAATGCTCGGAGGTTCGACCATGCGGCAGGCGAAGAAGACTTCTAAAGGGAAGAAGCGCGTAACCAAAGTCGCCGTGCCGGCGTTCGGAGCCGCAGGGTTGACGTTCTCGCTGGCGGGGGGCGCATCGGCCTCCGCAGTGCCGACACCCGACACACAACAATTGCAGCACCTTGGACCGGGTCAGGCAATCACGCTCGATGAAGAGGAAATGGCTGACGTCAGCCTCGCCACCTTCCATCTCTTCGACAAGGAAAATGCCGGCAGCCGTGTGCAGCTGGCATGGCGCGGATGCGGCGGTTGCCGCGGCTGCAGAGGCTGCCGGGCTTGCCGGGCCTGCCGATGTGGCGTCGGTTGCCGATGTGCAGGTTGTGCTGTCGGCTGTGGCGTTGGCTGCGGCGTTGGTGTCGTGGGATGCGCCGTATCATGCGCGGGTTGCTGCGCATCGTGGGGCCGCTGCCGCCTGTGCTAGGCCTCGGCGCGCTCCGAATGGCGTGTCCACAAGCCGGTACATCATTGGCCGGCCCTGAGACAGGGGCCGGCCAAATGCTTGCTTTCGCTACGGCGCCTGCATCGATGGCGGGCGAATTGTTTCAACACTCCGGGAAATATCAGCGCGCGGGTACGACGATCCGTCTTGCGCCGGCGATTTGACGTAACGGCAACAGGATCAGCGTGCTGACTCAATGAATGCCAATAGCAAGACCCGCGTTGCGCGGAAGACCCACAAAGAACTCCTCCGATTTGCACCGAACTTCACCGCCTACGTTCTGCCTCCCGATGCGGTTTGCCTCTATTCCGAGGATCGCAAGTTCTTCCTGCACGGCGAACTCTATTGTGCCTTGGCCACCGCGCTCGGAAAACATGGCGAGGCCAGGCCGGAGATCATTCGGCAGCTTTCGAAGCGCTTCCCGGCCGCCAAGATCGAGGAGGCGATCAAGCGGCTCCTCGATCGCCGATATGTCATTGCGCGGACCTCGCCAGCATTCGACGAGGCCGTCGGCGGTTTTTGGGCAAGCCTCGGCCTGTCTCTGGAAGTCGCGGAGCAAAATCTTCGCAGTTGCTCCGTGCGAGTCGAGTCGATTGACGTCAAAGGCGCCAAGGAGCTGACCGCGGCCCTGGGTAAGCTCGGCGTTCAAATCGCCAAGCGCTCGCCAAAGCTCACGATCACGCTCGCGAACGACTATCTCGACCAGCGCCTTGCTGAATTGAACCAGGATCGCGTGGCCGGCAAGACACCCTGGTTGCTGGTACAGCCATCCGGCCCGTTTCCGCTGGTCGGGCCCGTGTTCAAACCGGGCGAGAGCGCCTGCTGGACCTGCCTGTTCGATCGCATGATCCGCAACCGCGAGATCAAGGGGTTTCTCGACCGGGGACCGGCGCATGCGGTTGCGATATCACCGCTCGTCAGAGAAGGCGTCGGCCAGACCGGAATCCATTTTGCGGCCGTCGAAATCGCCAAGGCAATTGCATCGGATTTTCGCACCGATCTGTGCGATCACATTGCCAGTTTCGACCTGACCGGCGCCGCCATCGCCAAGCACTACGTGATGCGACGTCCACAATGTCCGACCTGCGGCAGCAAGAAGCTGAACAACCCGCGCCGATCTCCGGCCCCGGTCGAGATTGCAGAGGGCAAGAGGCTCGTCATGACCAGCGGTGGATATCGCACCGTGACGTCGCGGTCGACGGTGTCGCGCTTCCGCAAGCATGTGAGCCCCCTGACAGGGGTGGTGACCAGGCTCGAACGAATCGACGTCGATCTGCCGATGAACACCAACTACTTCGCCCAGCATAATTTCTCCGCGCCGGCCCACAGCATCGACCAGCTCAGGTCCGGATTGAGCGGTGGCAGTTTTGGCAAGGGCTCGACCGCCGAGCAGGGCGAAGCCAGCGCGCTGATGGAATCGATCGAACGCTATTCGGGCATTTTCCAGGGCGATGAGATCAGGACGACGCGCAGCTTTGCCGACTTCGCGCCCGGCGACGCCCTTCTGCCCAACGACGTGCAGCTGTTCAGCGAAACGCAGTTCAAGAACAGGTTTCTCCAGCAGCCGGACGATCCCCACCCGGTTCCCGAGCCGTTCGATCCCTCGGCGAGGACCGAGTGGTCGCCGGTCACATCGTTGCGCGACAAGCGCTTCAAATATCTGCCGACCGGCCTCCTGTACTTCTTCTATGGCGGATTTCATACGGATTCCAACGGCTGCGCGGCCGGCAACACCCGCGACGAAGCGATTGTCCAGGGCTTCCTGGAGCTGATCGAGCGCGATGCCTACGCGATCTGGTGGTACAACCGGGTGCAGCGCGCCGAGGTCGACCTCGAGCAGTTTGACGATTTCTATGTCCGGGATCTCCAGGCTCAATTTGCGGAAGCCGGTCGCAAGCTGTGGGTGCTCGATGTCACCACCGATCTCGGCATTCCGACCTACGTGGCAATCATGCACTGGATGCAGAATGGGGACGAGCATATCGAGTTCGGCTCCGGCGCGCATTTCGACCGCCGCATAGCCCTGCTGCGCGCTCTCACCGAGCTGACCCAATTCATGTCCGTCAGCATGATGAGCGGTGCGACCAGCGAGAAGCCGACCCTCGACGGTGTCACACCGCTGCGCCTGGAAGACTATCCGTTCCTGACACCGAGCGATCGCCCGATCGTTCCTCCGGCGCCGAGCCTCAAGCTTCACGACAATACGCGTGACCAGGTCATTGCCTGCGTCGAGATCGCCGCCCGTGCGGGCTACGATTTCCTCGTCCTCGACCAGACACGTCCCGACGTCGAGGTTCCGGTCGTCAGAGTGCTCGTTCCCGGCTTGCGTCACTTTTATCGCCGCTTTGCACCGGGCCGCCTTTTCGACGTGCCGGTGAAGCTCGGATTGCTGGACGGGCCGCGACTGGAAAGCGATTTGACTGCATTCCTTCCACACACCTGAGGGGCTACTCTTTCGTGCGTGCTCCCAGGAAAAAGCCGACCAGGAAGATCGCGCCGGATCTTGCTGCCCGATTGAGCCATCGCTTCTCCCTCCAGATGCAGCCGGACGGAAACATCGCCGCCACTTTTGGCGACTATTCCGTCAACCTCGGACAATTCAGCGCGGCCGCGATGGACCGCGCGCGACTTCTGAGCACCGGTCTTCCGATCGCTTCGTTTGCAGGCAAGAGCATCCTCGCCAGGGAAATCGACGCTCTGGTGCATCGCCTGGCCCGGCAGGGGCTTCTGGAATACCGCCTCTCCTCCTCGCGTGATGAGCGGGACCTCGTGGTCATCGAGCCTCAAGTCCCCGACTACTGGCCGCGACGCGCGAAGCTGGGCAGCCGTGATACCGTCGTGTTGTCGCGCTTTGCCTATCTGCGCCGGCGCGGCAATGAGATGGTGCTGGAATCGCCACGCGCCGGCGCGCTGTTCCGGATTGGCGATCCCGCCATCGCCGCCACCCTTGCTGCGCTGTCACAGCCTCAGAGGATCGGCAAGCTCGACCGGAAGACACTCTCCTCCAACCTCCTTCTGCTCGAGCTGTTGCTGGAAAGCCAGATTCTGCTCAAGCTCGATGCGAAAGGCGGCGACGGCCTGCGAGTAGATGAAGGCGACGGCAATCTCGTTCTCTGGGATTTCCACGATCTGGTCTTTCACACGCGGAGCACGGAGGGCCGGCAAGCCAATCCGGTCGGCGCCGCTTTCAGCTATGCGAGCGTCGTTCCGCCGCTGCCTGCGGTGCGTCCGCCCTGGCCAGGCAGCAAGATCGACCTGCGCACATTCTCCCCCTCGGAGCCGAACTCTCTCTTTCCGAAGCTGTTGCGCGAACGCCATTCAACACGGGATTTCGACGACAAGAATCCGGTCACGCTCCGCGAACTCGCGCAATTTCTCGACACCACCGCGCGCGTTGTGTCCGAATGGAAGAGCGAACCGTATTTTGACGGCGGTCCGGAGGTCACATACAGCACGAGGCCTTATCCCTCTGCGGGCAGCGCGTACGAGCTGGAATTGTACCTGGCGGTCTCGAACTGCGAAGGGCTCGCGCGCGGACTCTACCACTACGACGCAGGCGGGCACGCGCTGGTCGCGATCCGCGCCACCGACCAACAACTCCAGGCGCTCTCGGTGGCAGCTCAGTTCGCCATGGACGCGCCCGGTGAGCCGCAAATCCTGATCACGATCGCGGCGCGCTTTGGGCGGGTCTCCTGGAAATACAGCTCAATTGCATATGCGCTGATCCTGAAGGATGTCGGCAGCCTGATTCAGACGTTTTATCTGGCTGCGACCGATATGGGCCTTGGTGGCTGCGCCATCGGGACCACCGACATCGATCTGTTCGCGAAGATGACGGAGCTGGAATTACATATCGAGGGCCCGGTCGGTCAATTCGCGCTCGGGCGCGGCAGGAAGCCGGAGGTCCTAGGCTAGAATCGGCGTCTGAGGGCAAATCGGCGCACGCATCGAGCCCGTCGCGCTATTGCAGCGTCGGATCGAGCCGGTCGCGCAGCCAGTCGCCGATCACGGAGACAGCGAGCGTGGTCACCACGATGGTGGTGGCCGGCGCCAGCATGATCCAGGGCGCCCGGGTCAGATATTCGCGGCCGTAGCCGACCATGTTGCCAAGGCTGGTCATGGGCGGCTGCACGCCGAGGCCGAGGAAGGACAGCCCCGACTCCATCAGGATCACCTCGGGGAAGACCAGCGTCGTCGAGACGATCAGGGTCGAGGCGATGTTGGGCAGGATGTGACGCAAGTAGATCCGCGAAGGCGTCGCGCCGAGCTGGCGGACCGCTGCGGCGTAGCCTTGCGCATTGGCGGAGATGGCGAGGCCACGCGCGATGCGGGCATAGCGCTCCCAGCCGAACAGCCCCATCAGGCCGATCAGCAGCGGCAGCGAATTGCCGAAGAAGGCGAGCACCGCGAGTGCCATGATCAGGAACGGCATGCTGGCCTGGAAGTCCGTCAGCATCAGCACGAGCTGCTCGACGGCGCCGCGGAAATGCGCAGCGAGGAAACCGAGCGTTGTGCCGACGATGGCGGAGATCGCCGTCGCGCCGAACGCGATCAAGAGCGAGATGCGGATGGAGACGAGAAGCCGCGACAGCACGTCGCGGCCGAGCTCGTCGGTCCCGAGCCAGTGCGCGACATTGCCGGGCGCAGAAAGCCGATTGCGCAGGTCGAGCTGGGTGTAGCCGTAGGGCGCGATCTTTTCGGCGAAAGCCGCGATCACCAGCATCGCGACGATCCAGCCGATCGCCAGTGCGACCGAGATCGGAATCGCCGGAAGGCTGATCCTGCGGCGGACGGCGGCGTCCTTCAGCGTCGCGTCGGTCATGCATGCGCTCCCTTCGCGCGCAGGCGCGGATCGAGGAAGCCGTAGAGGAAGTCGACGATGAGGTTCGATGTCACCATGGTCATCGCGACGAGCAGCAGGATGCATTGCACCACGGCGAGGTCGCGGTTGGCGACGGCAACGACCAGCAGGCGCCCTACTCCCGGCCAGGCGAACACGCTCTCGACCACGACCGCGCCCGCGATCAGCGTGCCCACCATGAAGCCCAGGATGGTGACGGTCGGGATCGCCGCGTTCGGAAGCGCATGCGAGGTGACAACTTTGCGCCACGGCACGCCCTTGGCGGAAGCCGTGCGGATATAAGGCTGGCCCAGCACCTCCAGCATCGCGCTGCGGGTGAAGCGCGCCAGCACCGCGGCGCCGCCAAGGCTCAACGTTGCGATCGGCAGGATGGCGTGACGCCAGCTGTCCTGCCCGCCCGACGGCAGCCAGCCGAGCTGCACGGCGAAGACCAGCACGAGCAGCAGCGCGAGCACAAAACTCGGCACGGTGAAGCCGGCAACCGCCGTCATCATCACGGCGCGATCAATCCCGGAGCCCCGGTGCAGCGCCGCGTAGATGCCGGCGGGAATGCCGAGCGCGACCTTGAAGGCGAACGCCGGCAGCGTCAGCGCCAGCGTCGCCGGAATCCGCTCCAGCACGAGCTCGATCGCAGGCCGCCCGTCACGCATGGAACGGCCGAGCTCGCCCTTTGCGATGGCGCCGAAGTAGTCGAGGTACTGGAACCAGATGGGGTCATCGAGGCCCCAGGCCTTGCGGAAGGCGGCGAGAACCTCCGGCGGCGCTTCCGGTCCCAAGATCATCAGCGCGGGATCTCCGGAGAGGCGCAGCACCACGAACGCGAAGGTGACGACAAGCACGATCGTCAGCGCCGCGCGTCCGATCCGAATGGCGAAATAGCGTCCCATCACGCCGCGTCCCGGGTTTCGACCTTCGGTCCGGTCACGAGGTGGCAGGCGACCTGCCTGTCGCCGCCGACGGCCGACAGCGCCGGCACCTCGCTCGCGCAGCGCGCGATCGCGCGCGGGCAGCGCGGATGGAAGGCGCAGCCCTTGGGGCGAGCCGCCGGGTTCGGCGGGTCGCCTGCCAGCACGATGCGACCGGCGCTGCGACGGCCCGGTGCCGGCGAAGCCGAGACCAGCGCCTGCGTGTACGGGTGTTCCGGGCGCGCGAAGAGATCGTCTGCGCTGCCGATCTCGACGATGCGGCCGAGATACATCACGGCGACGACATTGCTGATCTGCCGGACGACGCGGAGATCGTGGCTGATGAACAGCAGCGTGAGCCCAAGCTGCGCCTGGAGATCGCAAAGCAGGTTCACCACCTGCGCCTGGATCGAGACGTCGAGCGCGCTGACCGGCTCGTCGCAGACCAGGAAATCCGGCTTCGTCGCGAGCGCCCGCGCCAGCACGATGCGCTGGCGCTGCCCACCCGAGAGCGCGCCCGGATAGCGCGCGCCATGTGCCGGCGTCAGCTCGACCGCGCGCAGCAATTCGCGGACACGGTCCTCGCGTTCGGCGGCCGTACCGAGACCGTGAATATCCAGGGGCTCGCGGATCTGGGTCGCGACCGGCAACCGACGATCCAGCGCGCCAAGCGGATCCTGAAAGATCATCTGCATGCGCGCCCGCTGCGCGCGCCACGCAGCCGTCCCCGGCGCGGCCATCGGCTTGCCATCGAACCGCACTTCGCCACGGTCAGGCGGTTCGAGACCCAGCACGATGCGGCCGGTGGTGGATTTACCCGAACCGGACTCGCCGACGAGGCCAAGCGTCTCGCCCTTGGGGATGGTGAGCGACACGCCGTCGACAGCATGAACGGCCGTGCTGCGGCCGAACATTCCGGAGCGCATGGAGTAGCTGCGCGAGATCGAGGATACCTCGACGAGCGGCGCGCTCATTCGGCGGCGATCCCGAGCAGCGCGCGGCGCGAGGCCTCGGCGCGAATGCAGGCGACAGCGCGGTCGTTCGCGATGGGCGCCAGCGTCGGGGCTGCAAGGCCGCATGGCTCGGCTGCCAGTGCGCAGCGCGGTGCGAAGGCGCAGCCACTGGGCATGTGCGCGGGATCGGGAACCGTGCCGGGAATGGCCGTGAGGCGTCGGCGCGGTCCATCGAGCGGCGGCAGCGCGCCGATCAGACCTTGCGCATAGGGATGCACGGGATCGGCGAAGAGCTGGTTGCTAGGTGCCTGCTCGACGATGCGGCCGGCATACATCACCGCGACGCGGTCGCAATTCTCGGCGACGACGCCGAGATCGTGGCTGATCAGGACCATCGCCATGCTCATCTCGCGGCGAATGGTGGAGAGCAGCTCCAGAATCTGCGCCTGGATGGTGGCGTCGAGCGCAGTGGTCGGCTCGTCCGCGATCAGCAGATCGGGATTTCCGGCGAGCGCCATCGCGATCATGATGCGCTGGACCTGGCCGCCCGAGAATTCGTGCGGATAGGCTGACAACCGCCGCGCCGCATCGGGAATACCGACGAGATCGAGCAGCCGCCGCGCTTCGGCCTTCACCGCCCCGCCCGAGAGACCGCGATGCAACGCCAAGGCCTCGCAGAGCTGCCTGCGAATGGTGAGCACCGGATTGAGCGCGCTCGCGGGGTCCTGAAAAATCATGGCGACCCGCCCGCCCCGCACCTGGTCGAGCTCGGCGGCCGGCGCGCCGAGAATTTCACGGCCGTCAAGTCGAACCGAGCCCGACACGCGGGCGTGCCGCGGCAAGAGGCCGAGCGCGGCGAGCCACGTCACCGACTTGCCGGAGCCGGATTCGCCGACGAGGCCGACGGCCTCGCCCTTCTGCAAGATGAGATCGACACCGCGCAGGACAGGTACGCCGTTGAAGGCGACGCTGAGGCCCTGGATGTCGACCAGCGGCGTGACCATTTACGCCTCGAAATTGCCAGCGCGGAAATCCATCGCGAACGCCGGCGACGCCTTCCACTTGATCGATTTCGGCTTGGCCGTGAAGGTCGCGTTCTGGTGCAGCACCGTGTAAGCGGGATCCTCGCGCTCGGCGATCTCCAGCATGCGGTGGAACGCCTTCTTGCGAGCAGCGCGGTCGGTCGAGGTCTCCAGGAACTCGGAGAGCTTGTTCAGCTCAGCATTGGTCCATTCACCGATCTGCTGCTGCTGGCCGTTCGGGCCGTGCTGGGCGACCAGCGACGACACGGGATCATTGAAGGCGGCCGAGTTCGACCAATCGCGCACCGCGCGGGTCGGCGCACGCTCCATGATCTGCGACCAGTTCTCCTTGGTCTCGATCTGGACGTTGAGGCCGACCGACTTCCACATCTCGACCAGCACCTGCGCGGTCGCGACCTGGTTGGTGTAGTAGTTGTTGAGCAGGCGATAGGGAATCGGATCGCCCTTGTAGTTGGCCTGCTTCAACAGATCCTGCGCGAGCTTCGGGTCGTAGGCCGGCACGCTCCAGTCGGCGTTGAACATGTCGCCATAGAATTCCCACTGAAGGCCTTTCGGCACCCGGGTGCGGCCGGCCCACAGGCTGTCGACAATCGCCTGGCGGTCGATCGAATGGGTGAAGGCGCGCCGCACCAGCGGGTTGGCGAGCACGGCGTGGTTCTTGTCGAACACGGTCAGGCGATGGTTGAGGATGGTGCCACCCTGCACTTCGAACGCGGAGTTCTTCTCGATGCCGGCGATCTGGTCCGGCGGGATGTCGCAGGCGAACTGGTACTCGCCCGACAGCAGGCCGTTGATGCGGCTCGCGACCTCGGGCACTTCGAGGAAACGGATGCGCTTGAGCGGCGGACGGCCGCCCCAATATTCGTCATGCGCTTCGAGCGTCAGCGACACGTCGGGCTTGAGCTCGACGACCTTGTACGGGCCGGTCGTCACAGGCTTGCGCGCCCAGTCGAGATAGCTCGCAGATTGTTCCCAGGCGCGGCGGTTCATGATGTCGGAGCCGTAGCGTGACAGCCGGCCTTCGATCGTGACGTCGGGCGTCGCGTTGTAGAAGCGCACCGTGTACTTGTCGACGGCATCGACGCGCACGAGGTCCGGCCAGATGCGGCGGGCAACTGCCGGCACGTCCGGCGGCAGCTCCTTGCCCGGACGCGGCGTCGGGATCTTCTCGAAGGCCTGGATCGTGGAGCGACTCTTGGCCTCGGTCTCGCCGAACATGCGCTCGCGGCTGAAGGTGAAGACGACGTCCTCCGCCGTGAGCTCATCGCCATTATGGAACTTGACGCCCTGGCGCAGCTTCACCTCGACGGTCTGGTCGTCGATGCGGCGCCATTCGGTGGCAAGACCCGGTACGGCCTCGAGGCTGCCGCGCCAGTTCTTCGAGATCAGTCCCTCCCAGATCGAGGAGAAGAACACGCGCTCGCCGACGTTGGATTGCTCGCGCAGCACGTCGAGTACGTTCGAATTCGTCACCTTTTGCACGGCGATCGTCACCGACGGACGGTTGTCGGCCTGCCCGATCGCAAAGCGCGGCAGGAGAAGTGTGCCCGCGGCGGCGCCGCCAGACTTCAGGATGGTGCGACGGGTGAATTTGCTCATGACAATAGGCCCTGCCCTTGGTGAGGTCGGTTATTCAGCGAGACCGAGCGCGGCGAGATGGGCTGCGCCGGCGCGAACGTCGTCGTGGTTGCGGAGTTCGAGGATCAGCCGCGGATTCGAGGTCAGCCGGCCCAGCGCGCGGAACACGGCGACCCACGGGATGTTGCCCTCGCCCGGCGCCCAGTGCCGGTCGGCAAAGCCGTCGGTGTCCTGGAGGTGCACATGCGTCAGCATGTCGCCGGCGGTCTCGACGTAATAGTCGACCGGCGGCGCACCGGTGGAGATGTGCGCGTAGTTGGCGTGGCCGGTGTCGAGGGAGACGCGGACTTTGCTGCTCTCGAGCGCCCTGGCGAGGCGCACGCGGTCGCGCGGGTCCTTGTCCTCGATGTTCTCGATGACGATCTCGCAGCCGATGTTTTCAGCGCGCGCGATCACCTCGGCGAGCGTCGCCTTGACGCGTTCGACGATATTGGCGCGGTTGTCGGGGTAGAGATCGAGGTTGTTATGGTCCCAGGTCGTGAACGGCGAATGGATCACCATCTGCGTCGCACCGAGGAACTCCGCGGCATCGAGGCCCTGAAGCAGGCGCTTCGTCACCGCCTGGCGGATCATCGGATCGTGGCTGTCGATCTTGAAACCCCAGAACGGGCCGTGGATGCCGAGCCGGCCGGTATGGCCTGAGAGCATCTGCTTGATTTCGCCCGCCGTGCTGCGCCAGTCGCTGTCGAGCAGATCCGCACGGAAGAAATCCTGGATCTCGAGATCGCGCTGCCGTTCCAGAAGCCAGTCGCGGTGGGCGGGGATCGATTTGATGGACAATGCTGCGCCCAGCACCGGCTTCGACATGGCTTGCTCCTTGACCGTCAGCGATGACGGGAGCAGCGCTAGACCAGTTCAATGACAGGCCCGTGAAATGCTGGGGCAGCGACGATGCGCAGATGTGGACATCGCCCCGATCGCCTGCATCGAATTCAGGCAGCAGCAATCGAAGCGGATGCGGACGAATGCACCAGCGTGCAGCATCGAGCGCGTTCGTGTCCGTAGTGATCCGGAATGGAATCCTAACCATACTTCGCGTACATCGCGCACATCGATCGGCGGCCTTCCAAGGGCATCACCCTCTGATCGCGCACCACGGGGTTGGGGGACCACATGGGGCGGGGGGATCAAAGGCTGGGGCAAGGTGACGAGGTCCGGACTCCTAGGCACTCCGGACCTCGAAACTTTTCTGGATTGAACGCAACTTCGCGCCGCCGGCTCCATGAGCCGCGCGGCGCGAAGTCGTTTGAGGCGCCGTGTCTGCCCTCGTCTTGCCGATCAGTTCGGCACGTTCCGCTCGAGATCCTCAAGCCACGCCGCCGCACTTGAATCCGACGGCGCGCGCCAGTCACCACGCGGCGATAACGAGCCGCCGGCCGAAACCTTCGGGCCGTTCGGCATCGCCGAGCGCTTGAACTGGCTGAAAGCGAAGAAGCGGCGCAGGAACACCTCCAGCCAGCGGCGGATCTCCTTGAGATCGTAGGCCTTGCGCCGGTCGTTCGGGAACGCCGGCGGCCATTCGCCCTTGGCGACGTCCTTCCAGGCCTGCAACGCCATGAAAGCAATCTTGGACGGCCGCATGCCGAACCGCAGCGTGTAGAACAGGTTGAAATCCTGGAGCTCGTAGGGGCCGATGGAAGCTTCCGTGCTCTGCGGCTTCTCGCCGGGCTTGACGGGAACCAGCTCGGGCGAGATTTCGGCCGACAGGATCGAGGCCAGCGTCAGGTTGACGTCGTCGCTGAACTGTTTTGAAGCGATCACCCAGCGGATCAGATGCTGGATCAGCGTCTTCGGCACTCCGGCGTTGACATTATAATGCGCCATCTGGTCGCCGACGCCGTAGGTGCACCAGCCGAGCGCGAGCTCCGAGAGATCGCCGGTGCCGATGACGATGCCGCCGTGATGGTTGGCGAGCCGGAACAGATAGTCCGTGCGCAGGCCAGCCTGCACATTCTCGAAGGTGATGTCGTAGACCTTCTCGCCCTTGCCGAAGGGATGGCCGATGTCCTTCAGCATTTGCGTGGCGGTGGTGCGGATGTCGAGCTCCTGCCAAGTCGTCCGCAACGCCTTCATCAGCGCGAGTGCGTTGGTCTTGCTCTCGCTGCCGGTGGCAAAGCCCGGCATGGTGTAGGCGAGGATGTTTTCGCGGGGCAAGCCGAGCAGGTCGACTGCCTTGGCGGCAACGATCAGGGCGTGGGTGGAATCGAGACCGCCCGAGACGCCGATCACCACGCGCTTGGTTCCGGTCGCGCGCATGCGCTGCACGAGGCCGGCGACCTGGATGTTGTAGGCCTCGTAGCAATCCTGCTCGAGCAGGGTCTCGTCGCTCGGCACGAACGGGAAGCGCTCGATCTTGCGCAGGAAGCCGATGTCAGCGGCCGGCGGCTTCAGGGCAAAGGTGATCTTCCGGAAAAAGCCTTCGCGTTGCCGGCGATTGTCGTCGAACGTGCCCATCAGTGCGCGTTCCTGCCTGAGCAGGTCGAGATCGACGTCGGCATAGGTGATCTGGCCACCCTGGCGGAACCGCTCGCCCTCGGCCAGCAGCAAGCCGTTCTCATAGATCGAGGTCTGGCCGTCCCAGGCCAGATCCGTGGTCGATTCCCCTGCCCCGGCGGCTGAATAGACGTAGGCCGCAAGGCAGCGCGCCGACGTCGACTGGCAGAGCAGCGCGCGCGAACGCGCCCGGCCGATCGTGATCGGGCTGCCCGAGAGGTTGATCAGCACGCTCGCGCCGGCGAGCGCAAGCTCGGAGGCCGGCGTCACCGGGATCCACATGTCCTCGCAGATCTCGACGCCGACGGTCAGGCCCGGCACGTCATCGGCTGCGAACAGGAGGTCAACGCCGAACGGTGCGTGCAACCCGCCAAAGGCGACCGTCTCTCCGGCAATGCCGGCGCCGGAGGCGAAATGCCGTCCCTCGTAGAATTCGCGATAGGTCGGCAGGTAACTCTTGGGCACGACACCAAGGACGTTGCCGCGATGGATGACGACGGCGCAATTGTAGATGCGATTGCCGAAGCGCAGTGGCGCGCCGACGATCAGGACGGTCATCAGCGCCGTGGAGGCGTCAACGATGGCAACGAGTCCGCGCTCAACCGCATCGAGCAGCGGGTCCTGCTTCACCAGATCTTCGATCGCATAGCCGGACAGGCACAGCTCGGGAAACACGGCGACCGCCACCGACTGCTCGTGGCAGGCATTCGCGGCCGCCAGGATCGCCTTCGCATTGGCCGTGGGATCGGCCACATGGGACGTGGTGACACAGGCCGCCATCCGCGCAAATCCGTGGGCGTAGATCGAATGGAACGTCATCGAGCGCAGTACCCTTAATCTTGTCGCGGCCGCAGCCATCGGCTCCTGACCATATGTAGCCCATCGGGCCGGCCCGGTGCAGGCCATCCGCCGTCATGCATAACGGATTTGCATGTTCGCCCGGCCCGGCGCCCGGCGAAGTCAGGCACTGCGGGCCAGCACGCCGGACAGGTCGCTGCGCAGCCACTCGGCGATCCGGGGCCAGGCATGGGCGTGGGTGCGCAAGCCCATGAACAGGCCGAGATGAGTGCTGGGCTCGGAGGCCGCCGCAATGAAGGCGGGCGGCGTACCGAGCAGACCGGCGGTCGCAAGCGCCTGGCTGGCCGGCACGACATCGTCATCGAGCCCGGCCAGCAGGAAGACCGGCGCCTTGACGTCCTTCAGATCAACCTCGCGGCCGAGCGCCGTGAAGTTGCCATCGGCAATCCGGTTCTCCCGGAAGATCCGGTTGACGATCTCCAGATAATAAGTGCCGGGCAGGTTGAGGGTCTCCGCATTCCAGCGATCGAAACGCGCGAGCAGTGCCGCGCCCTCCTCGTCCGAGAGGTCCTTCTGCAACGCCGCCGCGATATCGTCGCGGGTTGGCGACTTGGACCAGAAGCGCAGCATCTCGTCGCCGCTGACATTGCCGCCGCCGCGCGCGACGAGCTGGTCGTAGACCGCCTCTGGCGCATTGCGAGCGAGCCGGGACAGCTCGGAGTCGATCGAGAGATCGACGGGCGCACCCACCAGCACCAGCCGCCGCACCTTGGCGGGAAAGCGCGCCGCGTAGAGCAGCGACAGCCATCCGCCCTGGCACAGGCCGACGAGATCGACCGGCGCGCCGATCTCGTCGATGGCGACGTTGAGATCGCTGAGATAGTTGTCGATCGAGAGATAGCGCATGTCGGGCGTGGCCGAGCGCCAGTCGGTGAGATAGATCCGGCCGATGCCGCCATTTTGCAGGGACTGCACCACGCTGTGGCCTGCTGCGAAGTCGGCGATCAGGGCCCGATGCAGCGCATAGGGCGCGCAGACCAGTGCCGGCTGGCCGGATCGCGTCCGCGTGCAATCGCGCAGGCGCATGGTCGCAAGCTCCAAGGCGACCGTGTTGGGCGTCGTCCACGGCAGAGTGCTCTCGTCCTGTTCCGGCGGACCACGCTCCAGCCACCAGAAGCAGGCATTCATCGCGAGCTTCGCCGCCGCAAACGGCCATAGCAGCGTATCATCCTGAGGACGATCCGATCCGCCCGGCGGTTTGCCGCTCTTCTCCACCATGACTAGCTCAAGGTCCTCACAGGAAGGCCTCCAGGCTGACGATCGAAATACCGCGCTCGCGAAAACTCCGATGGGTCGCGGCCACAGAGCCGTCGAGATCGATTCCGCGGCATGCATCCTCGATGACGGCGACCTCAAACCCCGCCTTGCGCGCATCTTCCGCCGAGAAGCGGACGCAGAAGTCGAGCGCCAGGCCTGCGACGAAGACGGTCTTCAGCTCGCGCTCGCGCAAATAGCCGAGCAGGCCCGTCGGCGTCCGGTGGTCGTTCTCGAACAGCGCCGAATAGGAATCGATGCCGCGGCGAAAGCCTTTGCGCACCACGAGGTTTGCCCTGCCGACGTCGAGCTCCCGGTGGAATTCGGCGCCCGAGGTGCCTTGCACGCAGTGCGACGGCCAGAGCACCTGGGTGCCATAGTCGAGCTCGATGGCCTGGAACGGCTGCCTGCCCGCATGGTTCGGCGCGAACGAGACGTGGTCACGCGGATGCCAGTCCTGGGTCAGCACCACATTGGTGAATTTTTGGGCGATCCGGTTGACGGCCGGGACAACCTTCTCGCCGCCGGGAACGGCGAGCGCTCCACCCGTGCAAAAATCGTTCTGCACGTCGATCACCAGCAGCACATCGCGGTCGGAAATCTTCATCGCAAGGTCCCGTTCCAGCCGTCCGGCGCGGCGGGCGCCGACCGCTCCAGTCCAATGTCGATCTTCCCGCGCGGCTTCGCAACCACCGACCGATGCGGCGGTATCGCGCCATAGTAGCCGGGATGCAACGGTTTGGCGTTGTCCGAGTTGACTAGGCTCACCCAAGGACGGATTCTCAAGCACGTTCGCAAATCGCGGACCGGATGGAGCGGAGGAAACGGTTCCCGCGAGCCTGCACGGCGCGGCAGCCACATGGTCATGAGTACCGGCAAGACAGGACAGATTCTTCTCGCCGATATCGGCGGCACCAATGCGCGCTTTGCGCTGAGCCAAAGCGCATCGAACAGCGGCGACCAGGCCGGCCCCATCGACTATGTGAAGGTCGCCGACTTCCCGACCGTTCGGGAAGCCATCGCCGACGTCCTCGCGCGCCAGCCTGGCGGCGAGCAGCCCAAAAGAGCCGTGCTGGCCGTCGCAGGTCCGGTGACCAACAACCGCTGCGTCATGACCAACAGCCCGTGGGTCATCGACGGCAACGAGCTCCAGCCGGCCCTCGGCTTCGAGAGCGTGCATGTGCTCAATGATTTCGAGGTGGTGGCCTGGTCCCTGCCCGCCCTGGAACCAGCCGATTTGATCCCGCTCGGGGGCCAGGACGGCCTCCCCGGAGAGCCGCTGCTGGTGGTTGGCCCCGGGACCGGCTTTGGCGTCTCCTGTCTGGTCGAGCGGCACGGCGCCCGGCTGGCGGTCGTCACCGAGGCCGGCCACGCGACTTTGCCGGCCGAGAACGAGCGCGAAGAGCGTGTGATCGCGTGCTTGCGCCGGCGTCTCGGCCATGTCTCCATCGAGCGCGGCGCGCTTTCGGGCTCCGGCCTGCAAAGCCTCTACGAGGCGCTGGCGGAGGTCGACGGCGCTCAGGTGCCGCACCGCGACGCCGCCGCCATCACCAAGGCGGCCCTGGAGGGCAGTTGCGAACTCAGCCGCGCGACGCTGGAGATGTTTTGCGCCATCCTCGGCTCGGTCGCGGGCAATCTCGCGGTGACCTTCGGGGCCCGCGGCGGCGTCTATATCGCCGGCGGCATCGTGCCGCGCTTTCCGGAGTTCCTCGCCGCGTCCGCGTTCCGGGCGCGCTTCGAAGCCAAGGGGCGCTTCCAGGATTACTTGCGCAACATCCCGACCAGGCTCGTCACGAAACCTGATGCAAGCTTCCTCGGCTTGAAGATGTTCGCCGACCACAATCCGGATTGAGGCGCGATCGCCCTCATCACGCGCCGGTTCCAGTAATACACAGATGATTGCAACGTGCCTGCGGTTCCACGCTGGATCGTGCTTGCCCGTTTGTATCCGATAAGAAACAATCCACGGATGTGGCGTAGTTGCGGGGGCGTGACATGCGTAAGCAAGACTTGGGTTTCGACTATCACCGCTATCACCGCCTGCTGACCGAGGCGGACGACGATGACAAGCGGCTGGCCCTGATCGAGCTCCTGATCGAGGAAAAAGCGCGCGACCGGCTGGCCGCGCAGCGCGCCTCTGATCGCGCCGCCATGACCGCCCATACCATTGCCACCGTGCTGAAGAACGGGCGCAACTGAGACTTGCGGGACCGTTTGCCGCTCGCGCAAACGCGCAAGCGATTTGCGATTCCGTTAACGATCCCTCGCAAGCTCACGTCAAACTTTTTGCTCTAAGAGTTCCCCCACCTGATGCAATTCAGGGGTCAACAAAGGGGGGAATGAACATGAGCATGATTTCGCTCGCCGCGATGCCGGCTGCCGTCGAAACGCGTTTCGCCGATTCTTCGTTCAAGACCATCTTGCTGTTCTGCTGCATGGGCCTGGTCGCCTCGTTCGGCCTGATGGCGCACGGCATCGACCTCAGCACCGGGCTGACCTGAGATCGCGACACATTTCTTTCGCCAAATGGCCGCCCCTTACGGGCGGCCATTTTCGTTGGCGATCTCAATGCGGCGCCTTCTCAGTGAGGCGCCTTGGCGATCGCGTCCGGAAACAGCGTGTCGATCATCGTCTTGAGCTGGTCGAGGGAAATCGGCTTGCGCAGGATCGGCCGGCGCCGGAGCAAGGACGGCAGCAGCTCCGGCCCGTAGCCGGTGGCGAACAGAAACGGCTTTCCGCGGCGCTCGATCAGGTCGGCGACGGGATCGACGTAGAGGCCCTTCAGATTGATGTCGAGAATTGCGAAATCGTATTGCGCCGTCATCGCGAAGGCGCTCGCGTCCCGGACATTGTCCGCTTCGGCGACGACATGGTGGCCGAGCTCCTCCACCATGTCGGCGATCATCATCCGGATCAACGCCTCGTCTTCGACCAGGAAAACGGAGAGTCCGTCCGCCATATCAACCCCGCAGTCAGCTAGCGAAGCTAATCATAACCGAATTGCGGAGAGGATTCACGAATTCGTGGCGGGCGCCGTTAATTCAGACGCCCGCAATCGGATTCAACTTGATCAATCCAGCCCGCGCTCGTGGCTGAGGCGCACCATTTCCTGGATGAAGACCTGCTTCTGCTTGTCGTCGAGGCTCGAATAAAGCGGCTCGGCGGCATCGGCGACGTTGCGCTGATCGGCGGCGCGGTCGATCAGGAATTGCGATTCGTTGCGCATCTGCTCGATGATGTCGTCAGGCGGATCCCGCTTGGCGCGGGCAATCCGCAGGTTGAGCCGCTCCGCGCCGTTATGCCCCAGGTAGTGCATGGCGCTCGAGAAGCCGAACCAGTGCTTCTCCTGATCGGGCGTCAGGTTCAACTCGGTTTTGATCCGCTCGATATAGGAATCGCTGTTGGCGACGATCTGCTCGGCGGTCTGTTGCGGCGCGCCGGGCTGGGTGAGGACGGTGACATCCTTGTCCTTGTTGTCTTGCGGCGCGTTCCTGGCTTCCTTGGTGGCCTTGGCGCCCTTGCCCGCCTTGGCACTCTTGGCGTCCTTGTCCTTGCCGGCGCCCGGCTGCTTGGAATCCTTGCCGGCGTCCTTGCTCGCATCCTTGTTGGCGTCCTTGGCCGCCGGCGGCGGCGCCTGGTTGTTATTGACGCCGAGCACGCCGGTGAAGACACCGACCACGCCGCCGATCGCACCTCCCAGCACGCCGCCAACGGGACCGGCCGCCTTGTTGCCGGCCGCGGCCCCATCCTGAACGCCTTTGACCAGGCCTTGTGCCTGCGCAACCGTGGCTGCGCCGAGCAGCAATGCGAGCACGGAGCCCAGCGCGAGCCATCGCCGCGGGTGAAGCCGCGCTGGCGGCGCCGGGTTGATCATTCTGGTCTCCATCGTCGATCCGATTATCCTGTCCGGGTGGGGGCCACCCGCCGGTTGCAACTCTATCGTTTCCGCCGCTTCGGGGTCCAGCCGCAGCCAACTGCAGTCCACGCCCGAAAAGCGTTTGGCGCGAAGCGGTTATGAAGGCTTATTCGAAACTGCGGCGTAATTGCGCACGATTTGTCCCGCGCTCCTTGCCCGAAGTGTGCGTCGCAAAAAGCGCGGCGGAGGTTCACCTCGGACGCGCATCGCGAGACGGCGCCGCCGCGTTCCCGGACGCAACGTTAGTTCTAGACGGCGAGCCGTTCGGCTTCCTCGACAGACGGGATCAATCATGATCTGATCGCGCTACCAATTTGCTGGCCGTTGCGCGATCGACCGCGAGGTAGCACAAGAAGAAACGCGAACAAGAAAATCAAAAACAAAACTCGGAATGCCAGAGGAAGCACCAGAACAATAAAACACCCAGGTGAGGAAACGAGATGTCACGCAAGACACTGACGCGACGTCAATTTGTGGCTGCCACTGCAATGTCCTCCGCGGCGCTGATCTCGGCGCCCTATGTCCGGGGCGCTTACGCCGCCGGCAAACTCTCGATCGGCTTCTGGGACCACTGGGTCCCCGGCGCCAACAAGGCCTCGACGGATCTGGTCAACGAATGGGCCGCAAAGGAGAAGGTCGAAGTCTCCATCGATTACATCACCAGCAACAACAAGAAGATCGAGCTGACCGCCGCGGCCGAAGCGCAGGCCAAGTCCGGTCATGACATTCTTCAGATGCCGAGCTGGTGGCCGCAGGCCTATGCCGAGAATCTCGAGCCGCTCAACGACGTCATGGAGCCGCTGCTCAAGCAGAACGGCGACGTGAACGGCACCGTCAAATATCTCGGACAGTCCGGCGGCAAATGGCTCGCGGTGCCTGCGACCCCCGGCAGCCAGATCAAGGGCCCCTGCTCCCGCATCGATCTGATGAAGAAGCATGCCGGCATCGACGTGCAGGAGATGTATCCGGCCGGCGGCCCGCCCAAGGTCGAGAACTGGACGATGGAGACCTTCCTGAAGGCGGCCGAGGCTTGCCACAAGGCGGGCTTCGCGTTCGGCATCGGCCTCGGTGAAACCACCGACAGCGTGGACACCGCCGGCGCGCTCTTCCAGTCGTTCGGCGCCGAGCTCGTCAATGCCAAGGGCGACATCACGGTGAAGACCGACCAGGTTCGCCAGGCCATGGAGTTCTACAAGAAGCTGATCGCGTTCCTGCCGCCGGACGCGCCGTCCTGGGACGACGCCTCGAACAACAAATGGCTGATCTCCGGCCGCGGCGCGATGATCCTCAATCCGCCGAGCGCCTGGGCCGTTGCCAAGCGCGACGCGCCGCAGGTCGCCGAACAGTGCTGGACGCACGGCTTCCCGTCGGGTCCCAAGGGGCGGTTTGCGCCGTACCTGCCCTACTTCTGGGGCGTCTGGAGCTTCGGCAAGAACAAGGAGGCGGCCAAGAGCCTGCTCGTTCACATGTCATCGCCAGCCTCGATCGAGAAATTCGTCGCGGTGAGCGGCGGCTACGACCTGCCGGCCTACGCGAACATGACCAAGTTCAAGACATGGGAGGAGGAAGGTCCGCCGAAGGGAACGCTCTTCCACTACCCGGACCCCTACAAGCATCAGACGCTGTCGATCGCAGCGTCGCCCGCGCCGCCGAAGATCGCGCAACAAATCTACTTCCAGGCGACGCTGACCAAGATGGCGCTGCGCTTTGCGCGCGGCGAAACCATGGAGCAGGCGCTCGCCTGGGCCGAAGGCGAGTGCGAAGGCTTCATGCGAAGCTGAGCGGGATGTGCCAGGGTGGCTCACGCCACGTGCGTGAGCCACCACACCCCGTCATCCGATCCGCATGACCGGGAAGCCGACCCAGATGGCGGGCTTCGCGGTTGCACAGTTTGCAAGAAGCAGACTCAATAGTGCCGACTTGAGGAAGCTGACATGGCCGATGTCGTCGTCGAGCAAGGTCGCGTCGTCCGTGCGACGGGCGCGAGGAAGGGACGAAGCCTGCGCAATGCGCTGGGGCGAAAATCGACGGTCGCATTCTTCCTGACTCTGCCGCTGATCCTCCTGATCGCACTGCTCGTGCTCTACCCCGCCTTTTACTCGGTTTACCTCGCGACGCTGAACAAGGCGATGACGAAATTCGTCGGCTTGAGCAACTTCACCTTCCTGTTCAAGCGCGAAACATTCTGGATGGTGGTGCGGCAGTCCTGCATCTTCGCGATCACCGCGGTGATCTTCAAGGCGTTGATCGGCTTCATCGTCGCGCATTTCGTCCACAACATCCCGGCCAAGGGCCAGCGCAAATGGCGCGGCATGTTGCTGGTGCCCTGGGTGATCCCTCCGGCGATGAGCACCCTGGCCTGGCTGTGGCTGTTCGATCCCTCCTACAGCGCCTTCAACTACACGCTCTCCTTCTTCGGCGTCGGGCCGATCCCGTGGCTTGGCGACACCTTCTGGGCGCGGTTCTCCGTCATCCTCGTCAACATCTGGTACGGCGCTCCGTTCTTCATGATCATGTATCTCGCCGCGCTGAAATCAGTGCCCGATCAGCTCTATGAGGCCGCCGCGATCGATGGCGCCAATTGGTGGCAGCGGATCTGGTACGTCACCTTGCCGATGATGCGCAACATCATCGCCATCACGACCCTGTTCTCCCTGATCGTGACCTTCGCCAACTTCGACATCGTGCGCATCCTGACGTCCGGCGGGCCGCTGGATACGACGCATCTGTTCGCCACATGGGCGTTCCAGGTCGGCATCCAGAGCAGCGACATTCCGCTCGGCGCCTGCGTCTCCCTGTTCATGGTGCCGATCCTCGCCGTCGCAGCGATCTTCATCCTGCGCGATGTCACCAAACGCGGGAACGAGGCCTGATGAGCACGCTTGCAATCGACAAGGGCGGACCGACGCGCAAGGTCAAGCTTGGCAGCATGAGCCGCGACCGCACCTGGGCCCTGCGCTGGTCCTATTTCTTCCTGGTGCTGTTCGCGATCTTCTTCCTGACGCCGCCGATCTACATGCTGATCACGTCGCTCAAGAGCAGCGCGGAAATATCGGCTGCGACCAACCCCTGGTGGGTGTTCCACCCGACGCTGTCGAACTATGTCGAGCTCCTGACCTCAAACCAGTTTCTGCGCTTCTTCTGGAATTCGTCGATCGTGTCGATCGTGGTCGTCATCATCACGATGCTGATCAGCATCCCCGCGGCCTTCGCGCTCGCCCGGATGAAGTTCTGGGGCTCGGCGACGCTGGCCACCGGCGTCTTCCTCACCTACCTCATCCCGGACAGCCTCCTGTTCATTCCGCTGTTCAAGACACTCGGGCTCGTCCAGGATCTGACCGGCATCACGCTGCTCAACAGATGGTACGTGCTGCTGTTCATCTATCCGACGCTGACGGTGCCGTTCTGCACCTGGATCATGATCGGCTATTTCGCCTCGATCCCGAAGGAGTTGGATGAGGCTGCCCTGATCGACGGCGCCTCCTGGCTCCAGACCCTGACGCGGATATTCATCCCCGTCGCGCTGCCCGGGCTGATCGCAGCGACCATCTTCGCCTTCACCGTGTCGTGGGCTCAGTTCCTCTATCCCCTCGTGTTCACGACGTCGGTGGACCAGCTCGTGCTACCGGTCGGCATCACCACCACGCTGATCAAGGGCGACGTCTTCAACTGGGGACAGATCATGACCGGTGCGCTGCTCGGCGCGGCCCCGCCGCTGATCATCTACGCCTTCCTGATGGACTACTACATTGCCGGCCTGACCGCCGGCGCAACAAAGGGTTGAATCGAGGGTGAAGTGCAATGGCCGATGTTTCCCTGCGTAAGGTGATCAAGCGCTACGACGATGTCGAGGCCGTGCGCGGCATCGACCTTGATATCGCCGACCACGAGTTCATCGTGCTGGTCGGCCCCTCCGGCTGCGGCAAGTCGACCACGCTGCGCATGATCGCAGGGCTCGAGGACATCAGCGACGGCGACATCATGATCGGCGGCGACGTCGTCAACGACGTGCCGCCGAAGGACCGCGACATCGCGATGGTGTTCCAGAACTACGCGCTCTACCCGCACATGACGGTCGCGGAGAACATGTCGTTCGGGCTGCGCCTGAAGCACTATCCCAAGGCGGAGATCAAGGCGCGGGTGACGGAAGCCGCCCGCCTTCTCGACATCACCGACCTGATCGACCGCAAGCCGAAGCAGCTGTCCGGCGGTCAGCGCCAGCGCGTCGCGATGGGCCGCGCCATCGTGCGCAATCCGAAGGTGTTCCTGTTCGACGAGCCGCTGTCCAATCTCGACGCCAAGCTGCGCGTGCAGATGCGGATCGAGATCAAGAAGGTGCACCAGAAGGTGCGGACCACGACGGTGTACGTCACCCACGACCAGGTCGAGGCGATGACGCTGGCCGACCGCGTGGTGGTGATGAACAAGGGCCGCATCGAGCAGATCGGCACGCCGAACGAGCTCTACCACAAGCCGGCAACGCGCTTCGTCGCCGGCTTCATCGGCTCGCCCGCGATGAACTTCATCCCGTGCCGGCTGGAGGATGCCGGCGGCACGCTCCAGATCCGCCTGAGCGATCGCATCGCCTTCGCGCTGCCGGCCGCCCGCGCCGCGCGCTACAACGCACTGCCGCGCACCGACCAGCTGCTGCTCGGCATCCGGCCCGAGCATCTCACCGAGTCGCACGCGCATCTCGGGCCGGGGATCGAGACCTTCGAGACCGTGCTCGACGTCACCGAACCAATGGGCATGGAGACGCTGGTCTATTTCGGCCTCGACGGCACACCCATCTGCGGCCGCGTCGATCCCAATGCCGGCGCCAAGGACGGGGCACCCATGCGTTTGGCGATGGACCTCAACAATATGCACCTGCTAAACGAGGCGACCGGCGCCGTGTTGTGATGCCGGTCCAAGAAACTCGCGCAGGCAGGAGACGATGGCGACCAACAAGAAGAAGATTTTCGTTACGCAAACCTTGTCGCAAGGGGCACGCGCCCTCCTCACCCAGCGGGACGATATCGAGCTCGTCGAGTTTGCGAACCTGATCTCGGCGAAGGACTTCGAGGCCTTGCTGAAGAGCCACGCCCCGGTTCACGGCGTGGCGCTCGGCGCCACCGCTTTCGGCGAGACCGAGCTCGAGGCATCCCGCGACATGAAAGTGGTGACCCGCATCGGCGTCGGCTATGACGCCGTCGACGTGCCCGCCCTCTCCCGCCGCAAGGTGCCGTTGATGGTCGCGGGCAGCGCGAACTCGCCCTCGGTCGCCGAACAGGCGCTGTTCATGATGCTGACGCTGGCCAAGCGCGCCAATGAGATGCATGCCTGCGTCAAGGACGGCCAATGGGCCAACCGGCTCGGCATGCTGCCGTTCGACCTCTACGGCAAGACCGTGCTGGTCATCGGCTTCGGCCGCATCGGCAGCCGCACCGCCAAGCGCTGCCAGGCAATGGAAATGAACGTGCAGGTCTACGATCCCTACAAGCCTGCCGCCGAGATCAAGGCTGCCGGCTGCGAGCCCGTCGCCGATCTCGATGCAGCGCTGCCCAACGCCGACTTCGTCACCATCCACTGCCCGAAGACCCCGGAAACCGTCGGCCTGTTCGATGCTGACAGGATCGGCCGGATGAAGCCGAAATCCTATCTCATCAACACCGCGCGCGGCGGCATCGTGAAGGAGGCCGCGCTCTACGACGCCCTGGTCTCCGGGAAGATCGCCGGTGCCGGTATCGACGTGTTCGAGGTCGAGCCGCCGCCGGTCAGCAATGCGCTGTTCGCGCTGCCCAACGTCATCATGGCTCCGCATGTCGCCGGCGTCACGGTGGAGGCGGTGAGCCGCATGAGCGAGCAGACTGCGCGCAACATCCTGAGCGTGCTAGACGGCGATCCGATCCGGCAGAACATCATCAATCAGGACGTGCTGGGCTGAAAAACCGACGGGCGGGCGGCTAAAGCGCGATGAATCGTCATCGCGCTTTAGGTTGTTGTTTGAGCATGATCTTTCTGGAAAACCGCTGCGCACTTTTCCGGATCATGCTTCGCCCGCCCGCCTTCGGATGGCCAGAATACGTCCCATTTTGGTGCAGATCGGGCCCCAACTCAGCCTTAATCAAACCCGCGTAATATATCCGGCCGCGGCGGCAGTGGGACAGACTAGCCGGCCGCGTCGAGCTGGAGGATGGACCCTTGTCAGAGATCGACCCGACCGACCACGCGCTCGCGACCATCGCAAGCATTCTGGAGCACCCCGAGCCCGTTCTCGTCGTCCGCGACACCGAAACGGAGACGGCCGCGGCTGCAGATGAGTATTCGGTCGCCGACGTGCACCCGGCCTCTGACGAGCATGAGGCCGCCGACGAGCATCCGGTGGTCGAGGAGCAGCCGCTGGTGCCGGAGCACACCGATGCCGACGGCTACAGCAAGGTCGGTCCCGGGCCGATGGTTGCGATCCGCCTGAAATGGACGGTCCATCGCGGCGATGACGGCCAGTTCTACGTCCACGAGACCATCGGCGAGCAGTCCGCGCCCGTGGTCAGCGGCCCGATGACGAGCGAAGCCGCGGTGCATTTCGTCGACACGCACGAGGATGAAGCCCATCGACGCTTCGAGGAGCTGCGCAGCGAGATCGCCGGCCGCAGCTCGCTCGCCGATTACGAACGCAAGGGCGAAGCTTAGTCACTTGCGCCCGAGATAATCCTTCTTCACGAGCTCGACGCCTGCGTGCCGGAGCAGGTCGTAGGCGGTCGTGACGTGAAAGAAGAATTGCGGGATGCTGTTGGTCAGCAGCAGCGTCCGCCCGGTGAAGGGCAGCTCTGTCCCGTTCTTCAGCCTGAAGAAGACCTTCAGCTCCGCAGCAGCGTCGATATCGGCGCGCGGCAAGCTCTCGATGAACTCGATTGAGGTCGCGATGCGCGCCTGAAGCCCGGCCATGTCGTGCTCCAGCGCCGGCAGTGCCACCGGCTCGCATTGCGCCAGCAAGGCCGGGGCGACCGTGGCATGGCGGCACGCCTCCCCCACCTGCTGCGCCAGATCGTACATGTTCGGCGCCATGCGCATACCGAGCAGGACGGCCGGATTGAACTTCCGGCTTTCGGCATAGGCGACGCCCTTGTCGAGCAGGACGGACATGTTGCGCAGATACGGCACGAAGACGCCGACCGAGGCGTCATACATCGAGATCGTCACGTCGAATTCCCTTCAATTCCGCCTCGCCAGCGACGGGCATCTGGTCTAAATCCAGGTCTCAAGAGCTGCACAATGACAGCTCGGGCATGGGTGGAAAAGAGATGATCGTTCGAATCGTGGCGGCTTTGGCCGTGGTCCTGCTGGCAAACGTCTCGGCTTACGCGCAGCAGCCGCCGCCCTCGCGTCTCGACGAGATCGTCAAACGCGGCACTTTGCGCGTCGGCATGACCGGCGACTACAAGCCTTTCACCTATCTGGACAAGACGACGCAGCAGTTCAGCGGCTTCGACGTCGACATGGCGGAGGCGCTCGGCAAGGCGCTCGGCGTCAAGGTCGAGTTCGTGCCGACGGCCTGGCCGAAGCTGATGAAGGACTTCGAGGCCGACCAGTTCGACATCGCCATGGGCGGCGTCTCGGTCACGTTCGACCGGCAGAAGAAAGGCTTCTTCTCGATGCCGATCATGCGCGAAGGCAAGACGCCGATCGCGCGCTGCGCCGACGTCGGCAAGTACCAGAGCATCGCCGATATCGACAAGAAGGGTACCCGCGTCATCGTCAATCCCGGTGGCACCAACGAGCGCTTCGCGCGCGCCAACATCAAGGACGCCGAGATCACCGTCTTCTCCGACAACACCGTGATCTTCGACGAGATCGCCAAGGGCAATGCCGACTTGATGATGACGGACGCCTCCGAGACCCGCTACCAGCAGAAGCAGCATTCAGGCGTGCTCTGCGCGGTGCATCCCGAAAAGCCGTTCGATTTCTCCGAGAAGGCCTACTGGCTCCAGCGCGACATGGCGCTGAAGGCGTTCGTCGACCAGTGGCTGCACATCTCGATGGAGGATGGCAGCTACAGGAAGATCTACGCCGCCTGGTTCGACTAGAGCGTTTTCGAGCGAAGCAGGTACCCGTTCGCGTAAAGAAAACGCGTCGATATAAGAACCTGGAGCCCCGTTCCGATTCCATCGGAACGGAAAAGGCCCCAGGCCCGCGTCCTCATGTCCCTTGCCTCGCCAAACTTTGGACCGGCTCCAGGCATATTGAACCCGGAACCGCTGGAACACGACTCATACGGTGACAGTGATCTAGATCACTTTTTGGGATCGAGCCGGGGCGTAGGCCTTGGTGCGGGGACCACCTGCTCAGGAGATGCGAAATGAGGAAGCTGTTGGCCACGGCCGCATTCCTTTTGGCGAGCACCGCTGCGCAAGCGCAGTACACTTTCGAATATGGCGGGCGCACGATCCGCATCGATCCGGACCGCGGTACGGTGCAGATTCCCGGCGTGTACGACAACACCGGCCAGGGCAAGGCGAAGAAGGCCAAGAAGAACGAGACGATCCCGGGCCAGCCGCCGCAACAGGCCAAGGCCGACCCGCAAACACCGGCCGCCGTCGCGCCGGCTCCCGCACCTATCGCAGCACCGCCCGCGGCCGAACAGGCCCCTGCGCCCGCAGCAGCAGCGCCTGCGGCTCCGCCCCCACCAGCTCCACCGCCGGCAGCGACCGCCAGCAATGCGCCTGCCGAAACGGCCGTGCTGCCGCCGCCTGCGCCGCCTCCCGCGCCGGCTCCGGTCGAGCAACAGGCTGCTCCCGCCGCGGCGCCGCCACCGGCTCCGACCGTCGCTGCCGCCCCCCCGGCACCGCCTCCGCCGCCCGTGCCGGCCCCTGCACCTGCACCCGTTCAGGCCGCCGCGGTCGCGCCGCCGGCTCCCGCAGCCGCGCCGACGCGCGACCTCAGTTCACCGCTCGGAATCTGGCTCACCGAGGAGAAGGAAGGCAAGGTCCGCATCGAGCAGTGCGGCACCAATCTGTGCGGCTATTCGGTCGACAGCAAATCGAACCAGAATGGCGAGCAGGTCCTGATCAACATGAAGCCCGGCAAGGATCAGAAATGGTCCGGCCGCATTCTCGACCCCAACTCCGGCTCGACCTACGATTCGACGATCGCCATGAAGGGCACCGACCGGCTGCGCGTGCAGGGCTGCGCCTTCGGCGGCATGTTCTGCGGCGGCCAGACCTGGACGCGGGTGAACTGACTTCGGGTATGACGCTCTGACGAAGACAAGGGGCCCGTCATGCGGGCCCCTTTGCTTTTGTCCGCCGTGTCATAGCGGGTGCGCCACCTCACACAGCCTCATGCGCGCGTGACAACCCTCACATCGCCGGTTCCACCGCCGGTGCCACGATCCCCGCACGGTCAACCCAAGGGGCGTGTCATGAACGGATTTCGCAAAGGTCTCCTCGCCGGCATGGTCGCCATCGCCGTACCGCTGACGCAGGCAGGCGCGACGACCTCCACCTTCGACGGCGCGTGGAATGTCCACATCTCATCATCGAGCGAGACTTGCGGCAACGGCGCAACGGTCTCGATCGGCATCAGCAACGGCCAGATCGCATCGAGCAGCGCTGCGGTTTCAGCATCCGGCCGCGTGGCCGATGCCGGCAGCATCAACGTCACCCTGAGCACCGGCATCAAGCGTGCCGTCGGCTTCGGCCGGCTCAGCGGCACCTCCGGCTCCGGCACGTGGCGCGGCGCCATGTGCACGGGCACGTGGACGGCGGAGCGGATTTAGCTCCAAGCCTTAGTTGGGCTACGCATCGCCCAGGGGCGATGCGTCCTGTCGGAGAACGGCGCTAGCCGAGCGGCGCCCCGTATTCCTCGTCCGTGACTGGCTCCAGCCAAGTCGAGAACTTTCCGTCGAGCGCTTCCTGCATGGCGATATGGCACATGCTGTTGTTCGGTGAAGCGCCGTGCCAGTGCAATTCCCCCGGCGGAATCCAGACGGTGTCGCCGGGGCGGATTTCCTGGACCGGGCCACCCTTGGTCTGGACGCGGCCGACCCCCGAAATCACGTAGAGCGTCTGCCCAAGCGGATGGTGGTGCCAGTTGGTGCGGGCGCCGGGCTCGAACGAGACGCGCGAGACGTTCAACCGCGCCGGCGCGGGCGCCATGTTGATGGGGTCCTGCAACACGGTGCCGGTGAAGTTTTCCTTGGGCGCGCGGCGGGTGGGCCGGGTGCCTGCAACAGTGATCTCCATGGGATTACCTCGCTCCTTCCCGATTACTTCTTGCTGGCGGCGTAACGTGCCTTGGTCTCGGCATTCATGGGATAGAGGCCCGGCAGCACGGCGCCGTTGTTCACCTCGTTGACGATCCAGGCTTCCATCCGCTCCTGCTCGACGCCCTCATTGAGCACGTGATCGAGCATCGCCTGCGGGATCAGCACGCAGCCGTCCTGGTCGGCCACGACGATGTCGTTCGGGAACACCGCAACGCCGCCGCAGCCGATCGGCTCGCCCCAGCCGACGAAGGTGAGGCCCGCAACCGACGGCGGCGCGGCATAGCCGTCGCACCAGACCGGCAGATTGGTGCCGAGCACGCCCTCGACGTCACGCACGACGCCATCGGTGACGAGTGCGGTGACGCCGCGCTTCATCATGCGCGCGCAGAGGATGTCGCCGAAAATGCCGGCATCGGTGATGCCCATCGCGTCGACCACTGCAATGCAGCCGTCCGGCATCGCCTCGATCGCAGTGCGGGTCGAGATCGGCGACGACCAGGATTCCGGCGTCGCGAGATCTTCGCGCGCGGGCACGAAGCGCAGCGTGAAGGCCGGCCCCACCAGGCGCGGCAGGCCCGGGCGCAGCGGACGCGCGCCGCGCATCCACACATTGCGCAGGCCCTTTTTCAGCAGGACCGTGGTGATGGTGGCAGTGGTGATGCCGGCGAGGGTCTTGCGGGCTTCGGGGGACAGCGACATGGAAACAGACGAGCTCCGGATGGGCGGGAAAGAACGCGCGCATCTTGCGAGCCGCGAGCCTTGCGTCAAGGGCCAAGAAGGGTCCGGCAACGCGGGCCTGCAGGGCTGTTATGCGACGCGATAACAACGCTTTATCGCGGACCCCTGCATAAATTTATTGGACTTGCCGGCGCATTTACGCGAAGCAGGGTTGAGGCGGAACTCAAGGTCGAGCGCCGCGCATTTCCTCCAGGCCCGATTTCGACAGCTCATGGCCGCGACGCTCCCCCCGCCCCGCCTTCTGCCCAGTGGCGACAGCGCCGTCACGGTCGAGTTCAGCCGCACCATCGACGATGCCGCCAACGAGCGCGTGCTCGCGCTCGACAAGGCGCTCGCAGCAAGCCCGATCGACGGCATCACCGAGTCCGTTCCGACCTATCGCTCGCTGCTGGTGCATTATGACCCCGGCAAGATCGGCTTCGACGCGCTCGGCGAGAGGCTGCTCGCGCTCGCCAGCCAGCCGCTGCCGCCGGCCACCAGGGCGCGACGCTGGCGCATTCCCGTCGCCTATGGCGGCGAGCACGGCATCGATCTGGAGGATGTCGCCAAGGCGCTGAGCACCACACCCGACGACATCGTCGCCCGTCACGCCGGTGGCGACTATCGTGTCGCCATGATCGGTTTCACGCCGGGCTGGTCCTATCTCAGCGGCCTCGACAAATCCCTGCACATGTCGCGGCGCCAGAGCCCGCGGCTGTTCACGCCCGCCGGCACGATCTCGATCGGCGGCATCCAGGCGGGAATCCAATGCCTGGCTGCCCCGAGCGGCTGGCACCTGCTCGGCCGCACGCCTGTCAGAACCTATCAGCTCCACCGGAATCCGACCTTTCTCACCGAACCCGGTGATCGCGTGACGTTTTTCGCCATCGATCACAAGACATTCGAGGAACTGGACCGCGCCGCCGAAGCCGGCGAGATCATTGCCGAGCAGGTGATCGCATGAGCGGGCTCGTCGTCGCCAGCATCGGTCCCGCAAGCTCCGTCCAGGACGGCGGACGCCACGGCGCGCAACGCTATGGCCTGACGGTCAGCGGTGCGATGGACCGTCTGTCGCTCGCGGCGGCGAATACGCTGGTCGGCAACGAGCCGTTCGCAGCCGCTGTCGAGATCGGCCCGTTCGGCGCCACGTTCACTGCCAAGGACGGCGCCGTGCGCGTCGCTATCGCCGGGGCGCCGCGCAATGCCGACGTCGCCGGGAAGCCGGTGGCGATGGACACCTCGGTGACGCTGAAGGACGGCGAGACGCTGACGCTGGGCTTTGCCCGCGGCGGTGCGTTCACCTATCTGGCGATCGAAGGCGGCATCAAGGGCGAGCCGGTGTTCGGCAGCCTCGCGGTCAATGCCCGCGCCGGTCTCGGCAGCCCTTACCCGCGCCCACTCCAGGCGGGCGACGAGTTCACCGTCGATGCCGCGAGCGGCGCGCCCGAGCTGCGCATCGAGCTGCCGAAGCCTGTGAGCGGTCCGATCCGCGTCCTGCTGGGGCCGCAGGACGACGAGTTCGACGATGCCAACAAGGCGCTGTTCCTCGACAGCGAGTGGAAGATCTCGGCGACCTCCGACCGCATGGGCTACCGGCTCGAGGGCCCCGCGATCAAGCATCTGCACGGCCACAACATCGTCTCCGACGGCACCGTCAACGGCAGCATCCAGGTCCCCGGCAACGGCTCGCCGATCGCGTTGATGATGGACCGCGGCACCTCCGGCGGCTATCCGAAGATCGCAACCGTGATCACGGCCGATGTCGGCCGCCTCGCGCAGACCTCGGCGGGAACCGCGTTCCGGTTCCTTGAGGTCACCATGGCCGAGGCGCAGGACGAGGCGCGCAAATTCGCGCAACTTATTCGCAATCTGCCCGATCGCCTGCGCTCCCCCGACACCGTCGAGCTCAACATCGAGGCGCTCAGCGATGCTAATGTTGCGGGCTATGCGGTCAGCGCCGTCGATGCCGGAACCTGGCAGGTCGTGGCGGAGCCGTAAGGGACAAGACGACCAGAGGCGGAGAGCACCCCCATGAAAACGATCGATCTCAATTGCGACCTCGGCGAAGGTTTTGGCGCGTGGGAGATGGGCAACGATTCCGCGATGATCGACCTTGCAAGCTCGGTCAACGTCGCCTGCGGCTTCCACGCGGGCGACCCCGACATCATGCGCCGGACGGTTGAGCTCGCGAAGGCGCGCGGCGTCTCGGTCGGCGCCCATCCCGGCTACCGCGACCTGCATGGTTTTGGCCGGCATCCGATCGCGGGCCTGAAGGCCTCCGAGATCGAGAATCTCGTCGCCTACCAGATCGGCGCATTGCAGGCGATCGCGACCGCGGCCGGGCACAAGGTGACGCATGTAAAGGCGCACGGTGCGCTCTCCAACGTTGCCTGCGAGGACGACATGACGGCCAAGGCGATCGCCGCGGGCATCAAGGCGGTCGATCCCAGCCTGATCTTCGTCGTGCTTGCCAACTCAAAACTGGTGAAGGCCGGCGAGGTCGCCAATCTGCCGATGGTGCACGAGGTGTTCGCCGACCGTGCCTATGAGGACGACGGCAACCTGGTTTCGCGCAAGAAGCCCGGCGCAGTGCTGCACGATGCCAGGGCGATCGCCGATCGCGTGGTGCGCATGGTGCAGGACGGCGCGGTGGTCTCGGTGACGGGTAAGGTGATCAAGATGCGCACCGACACGGTCTGCATCCACGGCGACACGCCCGGCGCGGTCGACATCGCGCGCGGCCTACGTCAGGCGTTAAAGGATGCGGGGATCGAGGTCGCGCCGTTCAAGCGCGGGTAAAGCGCAACAGGTGCCGTAGGGTGGGCAAAGCGAAGCGTGCCCACCAAATCGATTTCGTATGTTGAGACATGGTGGGCACGGCGCGCCAAGGGCGCGCCTTTGCCCACCCTACGAGAGCGGTGAAGCTTCGTTAGAACGGGTGTACCGACAACGTGCCGAACACGATGGCCGCGATGACGGCGAAGGCGCTGTAGAGCGCAACATGATGCATGCTCGCCCCGGTCCGCCGCGAGAGCGAGCGCGCATAGAAGTGCAGCCTGGCTTCCGCCGATAGTTCGCGCATGGTCGATCTCCAACGCCCCATTTGTGGGAGTATGAAGGATCAACCAGGGCGGGAGGCAAGACGGCGGCGGAAATAGCGATGCGCCTTCTCTGGAGAAGCCGCATCGCAGGCGCAAATTCTTCTGAAGTCCGGGTTCCGAGAATCTTATTCGTTAAGATCCGAGCGAACGGGAACCAACATCGATGACAGCGAGATGACAGCTCTTGTAGGGCGGATTAGCCGAAGGCGTAATCCGCCACTTCTGCATCGGCTGAAAAAGGTGGGTTACGCCTTCGGCTAACCCACCCTACGAAGCCGTCCCTAGTACACGTCAGCCTGGAAGCGGCCGGTCTTCTTGAGCTCGGCGACAAAACTGACGGCCTCATCCGTCGAACGCGCACCGAACTGGGCGACGATGTCGACCAGCGCGCGCTCGACGTCCTTGGCCATGCGCTTGGCATCGCCGCAGATGTAGAGATGCGCACCGTCGGCGAGCCAGGTCCACAATTCGCGGCCGACCTCGCGCATGCGGTCCTGCACGTAGAACTTCTTCTCGCCGTCGCGCGACCAGGCCAGCGACAGCCGCGTCAGTTGACCCGACGTCTTCATCGCATTGAGCTCTTCCTGGTAGAAGAAATCGCAATCGCTGCGCTGATGGCCGAAGAACAGCCAGTTCTTGCCGGGCGCGCCGGTCGCCTTGCGGTCGAGCAGGAAGGCGCGGAACGGCGCGATGCCGGTACCGGGGCCGATCATGATCACGGGCGTCTTCGGATCCTGCGGCAGACCGAAGCCGTGCGCCTTCTGCACATAGACCTTGAGCTTCTCGCCTTCAGCGATGCGCTCGCCGAGGAAGGTCGAGGCCACGCCGAGGCGCTTGCGCTTGCCGATCACGTAGCGCACGGAATCGACCGTCAGCGACAGTTTTCCGGGCGTCGCATTGTGCGAGGACGAGATCGAATAGAGCCGCGGCTGAAGCGGCTCCAGCGCCTCGACGAAGGCTTCGGGATGCGGCCGCGTGCCCGAAAACTTCTGCAGCGCCGCCATCACGTCGAGCGTCGCCGCATCGCCATCGGGATCCTCGCCCTGCGCCAGTGCCCGCGCCTTTTCGCGCTGCGCGCCGCCGGTGATGAAGGAGAGCAGCTCGAACAGCGTGTCGGGCGCCGGCGACAGCGAGACGTCGTCGATCAGCACCTCGCGCAGGGTCTTGCCATTGACCTTCGTGGTGTGGGAGGCGCCGAGCAGCGCGATGATCTGGTCGACGAGGCCGACCTCGTTGCGCGCGAACACGCCAAAACTGTCGCCGACGATATAGTCGAGCTTGCTCTCGGAGAGATCGAACTCGACGTGATAGGTCTCCTTCTCCGACTTTCCCTTGTTGAGCAGGCGCCGCGACAGGAACGTCGCCGCGACCGGATTGTCGCGCGAGCGGCCGGGCTCGGCGATCGTCACGGTCACGGCCGGCGCCGCCACGGCGTCCTGCTTGTCAGCCGCCTTGGCCGCGGGTGCCTTGTCCAGTTCCTCGTACAGCGACTTCAGCATCCGCGCGGTTTCCTTGCCGCCGGGGACGCAGAGGTTGAGCCGTGCTTCGCTGCGGCCCGCGATCGCCTCCGAATAATCGTGGCAATTGTAGCCGCACTGGCCGCAATCCTGCTGCGCCATCGCCGCCATCATCTTGCGGCGCACGGGACGGCCTTCAGCAAGCTTCATCCGGTCCGCAATCGGCATGGTCTGGTCGTGCCACGGCGCCTCACCGTCGTCGCCGTCGCCGGCCTGCATGACAGCGGCGCCCTGCTCCGCCGACAGGGGCGTTGCCACATCGGGCGACAGCAATCCGGCAAAGAAGCCGTTCAGCCAGGAGCGCTGCGCGTCCGAGAACGGTGCGCTGGCGGGAATGATGTCGAGTTTCGGCGGAGGCGTGATCTGGTTCATGCGGACACCTGTGCATCGGCAAGCTTGCGCAGCGTCTCGCCGTCATGGCGGCGCGCGAAGGACAGGAAGGTTTCGTCGGGAGACGAGCGATGAGCGATGTAGGCCTTGAGCAGTCCCTCGACCGTCTTCGGCGCGTCCTCGGCCTTGAGGTCGTGATAGACCTCCTGCCCGACATCGGCGTCGGGACCGAACCCGCCGCCGGTGAAGAGGTGATAGCCCTCCACCGTGTCGTCTTCATTCACCGGAACGCGCGCACCGATCAGGCCGATGTCGCTGATGTAGTGCTGCGCGCAGGAATGATGGCAGCCGGTGACGTGGATGTTGACCGGCTTGTCCATCGCGACGCGCGGCTCGCACCAGTCGCCGATCTCGGCAGCGTTGCGCTTGGTATTGGAAGCCGCGAAACGGCAGCCGGCATTACCGGTGCAGGCGATCAGGCCGGCGCGGATATGCGAGGCCTCGACGGCGAGCCCGATCTGCTTGATCGCAGCAGAGGCGAGCCCGACATTCTCGTCGCGCACGCCCGAGATCAGCAGGTTCTGCCAGACGGTCAGGCGGATCTCGCCGTCGCCGAGGTCCTGCGCCACCTTCGCGAGCCCCCGCATCTGGTCGCAGGTGATCTTGCCGAGCGTCAGCGAGACGCCGATCCAGTTGAGGCCGTCCTGCCTCTGCTTGTGCGCGCCGATATGCGCCATGCGGTCCGCGGCCGGCCGCGGGAGAAACGCCTCTTCCGGCACGCGGGTGAACGGCGTCTTCAGCCGTTCCTCGACCAGCTTGAGGAAGCCGTCATGGCCCATGCTGTCGAGCACGTATTTGAGCCGCGCCTTGTTGCGGTTGGTGCGGTCGCCATGGTCGATGAAGACGCGCACGATTGCGTCGGCAACGGCGGTCGCCTGCTCCGGCTTGACGATGATGCCGGAGTATTTTGCGAAATCCTTGTGGCCGGTGATGCCGCCGAGGCCGAGGCGAAACCAGACCCCCGGCTCGACGCCGAAACCGTCCTTCACCTCGAATGCGGTGAATGCGATGTCGTTGGTCTCCTCGAGCACCGCGATCCTGCCGGCACCGTCGAAGGCGACGTTGAACTTGCGCGGCAGGCCGTAGAGCGAGCGGTCGTTGAGGATGTGGTAGTGCCACTCCCGCGCATAGGGCCGGGTGTCGATCAGCTCCTGCGGATCGATGCCCGCCGTCGGCGTTCCCGTGACGTTGCGGATGTTGTCGGCACCGGAACCGCGCGAGCACAGGCCGAGGTCCTGAATGCCCTCGATCAGTTTCACGGCGTTCTTCGGCGGGATCTCGCGCAGCTGGAGATTGGCGCGCGTCGTGACGTGGCTGTAGGGCCCGCACAGCTCATCAGCGAGATCGGCAAGGCCGGATAGCTGCCAGTGCTTCATGATGCCGTTCGGAATACGCAGACGGCTCATGTAGGAGTCCTGCGTCGGCGCGACATAGAAGATGCCGTAATAGCGCCAGCGGAAATTGTCTGCCGGGCTCGGCGGCGCGTTGTCGAGCGCCTGCTGGCGCAGACGCGGATAGGCATCGAACGGATGCTCGTCGCGCTTGAACTTCTCCTGGTCGGCGAGCTTCTTGCCGGACGCGATGACCTTGTCCTGCGCCTTGATGTGTACGGCGTCGGGACCGGTCGGCTCGGCATTGGCCTTGCTGCTGCTGCCGCCGAGACCGCGACCGACCCGGCTGATCTGCAAACCGGTCGTGAAGCCTTCGAGATAGCGTTTCTGCTCGTCGGTAAAGTCGACTGCGAGCGTATCGATTTTCATGGTCGGTAACGAAGCTCCTGCGGCCACCTGAGTGGTATCGACGGACATTGGCGCGACCCGCGAGGAACTCGGCTGGCTCCTGGAGCCCGCTTCGTTACCCAACGGTCCGATCAGCTTCGTTGCTGCGGGACTCGGCTCAGCAGGCACCTGTGACAAGCTGGCCGCACTGCAACATTCAAGTTGCGTGCCAGCTTTGACGAAATAGAAAGATGTTTGATTTCAATAAATTAGAGACGCCGTCGGAAAATCCCGATTCCGGAACTCTTACGAAATTCGAGCAGCCAGCACAAAATTTAGACGATAATCCATGCTGCTCAAAAATGGTGCAGAGCCAAATCAGGCCCTCCAGCGCCCGACCTCGAAGGCCTCCAGATGCCCCCGAATGTTGTCTGGATCGAAGGCCGGGCCCGCAAACGCCCCGAAGGCCGCGGGGGCTTCCTCGGGCGGTTGGTGACCGAGGGCTGCGTCGTAAAGGTCGGGCCTGAACACGGCCATCGCCGTCTTGACGCCATCCGGGGTCAACGCGGTCTGCCCCCAACGCACCATCTGCGCGTAGAGCCACGCGGCCTGCACCGGCTCGGGGCGTCCTGCCCCTTCCCGTCCGACCAGGAGATAGCGGCCGCTCTCGCGCAGAGTGCCGTCGGGCGAAATCTTCAAGCGACCCGTGAGGGTTCGCTGAATGACTTCGGCATCGACACCGATCCGTTCCGGCTGTGCCAGGATCCGCGCTGCCTCGGTCAGGTTCGCTGGCTCCTCGATGAATGCGGCGCCCTTCACCGCCGCGCGCACCAGTGCCGCGACCACCTCCGGGTGCTTCTCGGCCCAGACCTGGCGAACCGCCAGCACCTTCTCCGCCGCGCGCAGTAGGATGTCGGAGACGAAATGCAGGATGTGGCCGATGCCGAGATCGACCGCGACCGAATTCCAGGGCGCGCCGACGCAGAACGCATCGACGTGACCATTGGCGAGGCTGTCGACCATGTAAGGCGGCGGCAGCACCACGAGGCGCACGTCCTCATCCGGATCGACACCTGCCGCCGCCATCCAGAACCGCAACTGGTAGTTGTGGGTCGAGAACGGGAACGTCATGCCGAAGGTCAAGGGATCGGCGCCTGCCTTGCGCCTGATGGCAACGACCTTCGCCAGTGCCTTGGCGGTGGCGAGCGGATCGAAGCGGTCGCCGTCGATCTCTTCCATCAGCGCAGCATGAAGGGCCGGCGAGACCGTGATCGCGTTGCCGTTGATACCGAGATTGAAGGGCGCTGCGATCGGTACCTTGACGTGGCCGAGCCCGAGCGAGGATGCGATCGCAACAGGCGCGAGCAGATGCGCGGCATCGAACAGGCCGATATTGAGCTTGTCGCGGACGTTGGACCAGGAGACCTCGCGCACCAGCTCGACCTCGAGCCCCTCGGCGGCGGCAAAGCCCTTGTCGACGGCGATGATCAGGGCGGCGGCATCGACCAGCGGAATGAACCCGATGCGAAGGGGTGCGGTCATTTCAGCATCTCCGACGCGGTGATGATCGACTGGGCGATCTCGCCGATTTTCTTCTTCTCGCGCATCGCGGTGGAGCGCAGCAGCACGTAGGCCTCGTCCTCGTTGAGGCCCTTCACCTTCATCAGGATTCCCTTGGCCTTCTCGATGATCTTGCGATCCTCGAGCTGCGACTTGGTGCGCTCCAGCTCCTCCTGGAGTTTTGCGAAGGCATTGAAGCGGGACACGCAGAGGTCGAGGATCGGCTTGATGCGCTCCTTCTTCAATCCGTCGACGATGTAGGCGGATACCCCCGCCTCCACAGAGGCCTGAATCGAAGATGAATCGCTCTGGTCCACAAACATGGCGATCGGCCGCTTCACGGCACGGCTGACCTGGAACATCGCCTCCAGCACGTCGCGGCTGGGGTTCTCCAGATCAATCAGGATGATTTCGGGGTCCACCGCATAAATACGGGCGAGCAGGCTCTGCATCTCGCGGATATGGACAATCTGCGTGAATCCGGCCTCCCGCAACCCCTCCTCGAGGATCGCAGCCCGGATCGGGCTTTCGTCGACAATCACGATTTTAGGCGACTGTTCGGCGCTCATAGCTCACTCACGACAGGTGATTCATCCATAGCACGCCGGAAGGCCATGCAAAGGGTTGTAATTATGGGCAATTGGGACTAGCTCAGGCCGGTCAATCAGGCAGATTTGGATATGGATCAGACGGCTGCGCCCAAGGTCAGCTTCGTGTCGCTCGGGTGTCCCAAGGCATTGGTGGATTCCGAGCGCATCATCACGCGCCTGCGCGCCGAAGGCTACGAGCTCGCCCGCAAGCATGACGGAGCCGACATCGTCATCGTCAATACGTGTGGCTTCCTCGACAGCGCCAAGCAGGAATCGCTTTCGGCGATCGGCGAGGCCATGGCCGAGAACGGCAAGGTGATCGTGACGGGCTGCATGGGCGCCGAGCCCGAGCAGATCGAGCAGGCCTATCCCGGCGTGCTCTCCATCACCGGCCCGCAGCAATATGAGAGCGTGCTGGACGCCGTGCACCGCGCGCTGCCGCCGGCGCATAATCCGCATGTCGACCTGGTGCCGCCGCAGGGCATCAAGCTGACGCCGCGCCACTACGCTTATTTGAAGATCTCCGAGGGCTGCAACAACCGCTGCACCTTCTGCATCATCCCGAAGCTGCGCGGCGATCTCGTCTCGCGCCCGGCCAACGACGTGCTGCGCGAGGCCGAGCGTCTGGTCGGCGCCGGCGTCAAGGAGCTGCTGGTGATCTCGCAGGACACCTCGGCCTATGGCGTCGATCTCAAATACGCCGAGAGCCCATGGAAGGATCGCCAGGTCCGCGCCAAATTCCTCGATCTCGCGCGCGAGCTTGGTGAGCTCGGGGCCTGGGTACGGCTGCAATATGTCTACCCCTACCCGCATGTCGACGAGGTCATCGCGCTGATGAACGAGGGCAAGGTGCTGCCCTATCTCGACATCCCGTTCCAGCATGCGAGCCCCGAGGTGCTGAAGGCGATGAAGCGGCCGGCGGCGCAGGACAAGACGCTGGCGCGGATCAAGCGCTGGCGCGAGGAATGTCCCGATCTCGCCTTGCGCTCGACCTTCATCGTCGGATTCCCCGGCGAGACCGATGCCGATTTCGCCTATCTGCTCGACTGGCTGGACGAAGCCGAGATCGATCGCCTCGGCTGCTTCAAATACGAGCCGGTCGCGGGCGCGACGTCGAACGCAATCGAGAACCCGGTGCCGGAAGAGGTCAAGCAGGAGCGCTACAACGCGCTGATGGCCCGCCAGCAGAAGATCTCCGCACGCAGGCTCAAGCGCAAGGTCGGCACGCGCCAGCAGATCATCATCGACGAAGTCGGCCCGACGGTTTCAAAAGGCCGCTCCAAGGCCGACGCACCCGAAATCGACGGCGCGGTCTATCTCTCCAGCCGCCGCCCCTTGCGCGTCGGCGAGATCGTCACCGCGAAGATCGAGCGCGCCGACCAATACGATCTGCACGGCAGCGTCGCGGGGTTCTGACGGCGCTCCGTCATTGCAATGACGGTGTGCAGGCAATCACGCCAGCCATTTCGGCACCCAGCGCTCCGGGCGCGGCGCGCGGGCGAGGTCGGCCTGTGCCTCGGATAGTTTCGCAGGCTCGCCGTCGATGCTCGGGCGCACGTCGTATTCGAAATTCGGCATGACGCGGCCATCGGCATAGAGGCCGAATTTCATCGCATACCACAGCCCGAGTTCGGGCTGTGCCTTGCGCATCTCCTCGCGCAGATCGCGCAGCAGGGATTCGATCGCGGCGGCTTCCTCGAACGGCTGCGGTCCACGCGTCAGGACGCGCGCCTCATACTGCTTGCCGACGATCGCGATCTCGAAGCGTGTCTGGTCCCAGGGCTTCTTGCCCTTGGGCAGATGTGCAGCCAGCCGCCAGCCGAGCTCGGCCATCAGGCGATGATTGGCCCAATAGTCCTCGCGATCCCGGCTCCATTTTTCCACGAAGCCGCGAAAGTCAGGCAGCTCCGACGAGTTGTCGTCGGGCGCCGCCGCCTCGCCGGTCGGCCGTCCGGCGAGCCACTGCGCGAGCTCGACCGTCTGGCACTCGACCTCGCCGTGCGGTTTCAGGTCGCTCCAGGCGTCCTCGAATTGCTGCGATGTCAGTTTTGCGAGCAGGCCATCGAGGCTCGGCGCCAGCAGCTCGTAGTCGCCCTCCGAGCCCAGTCCCACGATCGGCGGATTGTCGCGATCGAGACCGGCGCCATACCAGCCGCCGACGGCCGAGCCGTCCGGCAGCCGCATGAACAGCGAAAACCTGTCACGCAAGGGACTGCCGTCGACGATCGGCGCATGGTCGGAGAACTGGCCCTGGAGGGAGAAGCGGCCGACGCTGCCCCAGGGGCGCCCCTTCAGCCAGCCGGCGAAGTCGACCAAGAGGGATGGCGCCTCGATACCTGGCGGAAACGCGCCGCGAATGCTGTCAAGGTCGATCGGGTAGAGCGTATCTGACAAGGCTGAAAACTGTCTGGTTGGTCCCGCCCCTCTTGGTCTGAGCCGCGGTACGTTGGGTTCGAACCAATTCGCGTCGTTCGATCACAAACGCGCTAGAGGCTTGTTGGTTTCCATCGCGATACTCGGCGGGTTTCGACCGGGAGGGACGTTCGGTGAGGACTCAGTAATCCTCTACCACGACATCGTTCTGCAGCGCACCACTGCAAACGCGCTGCGATATGAAATTATAGTGCATTCACGCACCAGTCACGGACTCGGCCTAACTCTCCGCGCGCCTTTCAACGCGAGCGAGGAGTGATGATGAGCCGCCTCCCGGACATGCTGCGCACGCAGCGCTTCGACGACTACCGCTTCTACCACCAGAGCACCGTTAACCAGACGCTGCACCTCTTCAGCGCCGTCATCTTCCTCGGTTGCTATGCGCTGCTGTTCAGCGATCCCGCGCTCGCCGGCATCGTCGGCTGGCTCGCGATGCTGACGCGCCAGACCGGCCATTTCTTCTTCGAGCCGAACGGCTATGACGCCGTCAACGACGTCAGCAACGACTACAAGGAAGCGGTCAAGGTCGGCTACAATCAGACGCGCAAGATCATCCTGCTCCTGGTCTGGGGCAGCGCGCCGATTGCGCTTTACGCCTTCCCGACGCTGTTCGGACTGTTTGATCCGCCCGCCACCCGGCTCGACTACATCCGCCATGTCGGCGCGCTCTGGCTTGCGATCGGCATCAGTGGCGGCATCATTCGCATGCTCCAGCTGTTCGCGACGCGCGACGTCGCCACCGGGCTGGTGTGGGTGTTCAAAGTGCTGACCGATCCGTTCCACAACATCGCGCTGTACTGGTCATCGCCGCTCAAGCTCTTGCGCGGCGAGTTCATCGACACCGCAATTGCCGATGCGGATTGGGGCGACAAGGACGCCGGGGAAGCCGCCCATCCGACCTGACCGATACACGCTCGGCGAGCAACGCGCAAAACGCCCGCTTGACAAGCCCGGCCATTCAGCTGTAGGGACGCGCCCCATGATCAACGCTCGGACCCATCAGCGCACCGAAATGCTCCGTCGTCGCATCCGCGACGATGAGAAGGTGCGCCATGTCCGACGACGCCGCTGAATCATTAAAATTCAGCCGAGTTTTCGAGAAGGCCGCACCCGCAAGGTGCGGCCTTTCTGCTTTTTGCGCCCCTTTTCCCACCCGTCCCCACAGGAGTTCGACATGACCACGCATCCCTATGACGCGCTGATGGACATCACCGCACGGCCCAAGGCCGTGTTCGTCCGCGGCGCGGGCTCCTACCTCTGGGACGACAGCCGCAAGCGCTATCTCGATTTCGTGCAGGGCTGGGCCGTCAACTGCCTCGGCCACTCCCCTCCAGGGATCGCCGACGCGCTCAGCGCGCAGGCCAAGCGGCTGCTGACACCGAGCCCGGCCTTCTACAACGAGCCGAGTTTGAAGCTCGCCGAGGCGCTGGTCGCAAACAGCGCCTTCGACCAAGTGTTCTTCGCCAATTCAGGTGCGGAAGCCAATGAAGGTGCGATCAAGCTCGCGCGCAAATATGGCAGCCTGCACAAAGGCGGCGCGTTCGAGATCATCAGCTTCGAGGGCAGCTTCCACGGAAGGACGCTGGCGACGATGTCGGCCTCGGGCAAGAAGGCGTTCGAGCCGCTGTTCGAGCCGAAGGTCGCAGGCTTCAAGAAGGCCAAGCTGAACGATATCGCCTCGGTGGAGAAGCTGATCAACGACAACACGGTCGCGGTGATGCTCGAGCCGATCCAGGGTGAATCAGGCGTGTGGCCGGCGAGCGATCAGTTCCTGCAAGCGTTGCGCGCGCTCACCGAGGCGCATGGCTTGCTGCTCATTTTTGACGAGATCCAGACCGGCATGGGCCGGACCGGAAAACTCTTCCACTACGAGCACACCGGGATCGCGCCCGATATCATGACGCTCGGCAAGGGCATCGGCGGCGGCGTGCCGCTCGCGGCGCTGCTCGCAACCGAACGCGCCTCCTGTTTCGAGCACGGTGATCAAGGCGGCACGTTCAACGGCAACCCGATCATGTGCGCGGCGGGGCTCGCGGTGCTGGAGGAGATCGGCAAGCCGGACTTCCTCAAGGCTGTCACCGAGACCGGCCTGCTGCTCGAAAGCGAGTTGCAGAAAGTCTCGGCCCGGCATGGGCTCGGCGGCGTGCGGGGACGCGGCCTGCTGCTGGCGCTCGACCTCAAGCTGCCGATCGCGCCCGGCATCGTTGCGCAGGCGTTCGAAGCCGGCGTGCTCCTGAACGCGCCGCAGGTCGACACGCTGCGCTTCATGCCGGCGCTGAACGTCACGCGGGCCGAGATCGCCGAGATGATCGATTGTCTCGACGGGATCTTGACCAGGGCCGGCGCGGCACGGCGTGTGGCGTAAGTTGCTGCGTCATTCCGGGGCGGCTCGAAGAGCCGAACCCGGAATGACGAAAGACCTACGGCTTCAGGATCGACGCGCCGGTGGTCTTGCGGCTTTCGAGATCGGTATGCGCCTTCGCGGCATCCTTCAACGCGTAGGCGTGGTTGATCGGCACGTGCAGCTTGCCGTTGATGACAGCGGCGAACAGCGTGTCGGCGCCTTCCAGCAACTCCTTGCGCGTGCCGATGTAATCGTTCAGCTTCGGCCGCGTCGCAAACAGCGAACCGTGAGTGTTGAGCTCGGCGATCGAGAACGGCGGCACGGGACCTGAGGCATTGCCGAACGAGACGAACATGCCGCGCGGCTTGAGGCAGGACAGCGAGCCCGGGAAGGTCGCCTTGCCGACGCCGTCATAGACGACGTCGCAGCCCTCGTTGCGGCTGATCTGCTTCACGCGCGCGACGAAATCTTCTTCGTTGTACAGGATGACATGATCGCAGCCATTGGCCTCGGCGAGTTCGGCCTTCTCGCGCGAGCCGACGGTACCGATGACGTGGGCCCCGAGCGCCCTCGCCCATTGGCAGGCGAGCAGGCCGATGCCGCCGGCTGCGGCATGGACCAGCACGCGATGATGCGGTTCGACCTTGAAGGTCTTGTGCAGGAGGTACCAGACCGTCAGCCCCTTAAGCATCAGCACCGCGCCCTGCTCGTGGGTGATGTGGTCGGGCAGCTTGACCAGCTTCTCCCAAGGGATGTTGCGCTCGCCGGTATAGGCGCCGAGATTATGGTAGTAGGCGACGCGGTCGCCGGGATGGAAATGCGTCACGCCCGGCCCGACCGCGACGACCTCGCCCGAGGCCTCGTTGCCGGCGATGAAGGGCAGCCCAGGCGCCTTGTAGAGGCCGGTGCGATAGTAGACGTCGATGAAGTTCAGTCCGACCGCATGCTGGCGGATGCGCACCTCGCCGGTAGCCGGCGCCGGAACATCGACGCTCTCATAGACCAGGGCCTCGGGGCCTCCGACCTTGTGCACACGGACGGCTTTGGTCATCACCTGACCTCCTCTTCTCGCGGCTCAACGAAAGACATCGCGCCGGCCTTGTCAACTCGACGCCGGCTGGAACGGCTAAACGGACGGCTTGCGGGCTTTCCTGCGGTTGCGCTTCGCCAGCACGTTGAAGAATTCCACCGCCGCCGAGAACGCAATTGCGAAATAGATGTAGCCGCGCGGAATGTGGAATTGGAATCCGTCCGCGACCAGCGCGACGCCGATCAGCACCAGGAAGGCCAGCGCCAGCATCTTGGTGGTCGGATGCTCCGCGACGAATCGCGACACCGGCCCCGACGAAATGTACATGACCAGGCAGGCGATCACGACGGCCGCGATCATGATCTCGATGTCCTGCGCCATGCCGATCGCGGTGATGATCGAGTCCAGCGAGAACACGATGTCGATGACGATGATCTGCATGATCACCCAGAAGAAGGCGTTGCCGCCGGACTCGCGGTCGCCCTCGCCGTCATCGGCCTCGACTTCGGCGTGGATCTCGTGCGTCGCCTTGGCGATCAGGAACAGGCCGCCTCCGATCAGGATGAGGTCGCGCCACGAAAAGCCGTAGCCTGAAAACGAAAACACCGGCGCGGTCAGGCCGATCAGCCAGACCAGCAGGCTGAGCAGGATGATGCGGAAGATCAGCGCCAGCGCGAGCCCAATCTGGCGGGCGCGGTGGGCCTGCTTCTCGGGGATGCGCGAGACGATCACCGACAGGAAGATGACGTTGTCGATGCCGAGCACGATCTCGAGCGACGTCAAGGTGAGCAGCGCGGCCCAGGCTTCGGGGCTGGTCAACAAATGCATCATGCGAAGGATCTTGCCAGGCGGATCAATGCGTCGCTGAAGCTGATCCAGAGCGCGATGGCGCAGAGCACGATTGTCACGCCGGTGCCGACGCGAAAATCCATCTCCAGCGTGTAGAGCCCGAGCAGCGCCCAGATCGCGATCAGCGACATCGTCAGCCAGCGCAGCCGCACGACCCGGACCGGATGCAGCACGTGGAACGGCACGAAGGTCAGCACCACCAGGGCCGCGACCAGCAGCGTCGATGCCAGCGGCGGCCAGTGCAGCAGGAACAGATAAAACGCCGCCGCGTTCCACAGCGCCGGAAAGCCGCGAAAATGATTGTCGTCGGCCTTCATGCGCAGATCGGCGAAATATAAGGCGCTGGTGACGATGATGGCGATGCCGAGCAGCGGCGCCGCAACCGGCAGCAGCAGCCCGCTCGCCACGATCGCATAGGCCGGCACGAAGACATAGGTGACGAAATCGACCACGAGATCGAGCACGTCGCCCGACCAGTTCGGCTGCACATCCTTGACGTTGAGCCGGCGGGCGATCGGCCCGTCGATCGCATCGATGATCAGGGCGACGCCCAGCCACTGAAACATCGCCGCCCAGTGCTCGCGCACGGCCTCCAGCATCGCCAGCAGCGCGATGGCCGCGCCGAATGCGGTGAAGATGTGCACCGAGAAGGCCGCGGCGCGGATCGCCGGTCTCGGCTTCAGGGAATCCTCGTGGGTATCCATGGCTTCTGCTATCAGAACGAGACCGGTTTGCACATCCGCCATTGCGGCGCTCGGTCGCACAATTCGTCATAAAATCAGGGAAATATAGGTGGGCTTGAATTTGCCGCGGGCCGTGTCAAATGTCGTTCCATGACAGACGCATCGACACTTTTTGACGCGGCCGTGATCGGCGGCGGGCCGGCGGGACTGGTAGCGGCCATCGCGCTTGCGCAGGCTGGCGCGCGGACCGCGCTGGTGGCCCGGCGCGTACCCTATGCCGACAATCGCACCACCGCGCTGCTCGGTGCCTCCATCGAGCTCCTGGAGAGCCTCGACGTCTGGCCGCGCTGCAAGGACAAGGCGGCAGCCCTCGAGGTCATGCGGCTCGTCGACGACACCGGCCGGCTGTTCCGCGCGCCGGAGGTCCGGTTCTCCTGTCACGAGATCGCGCTCGATGCCTTCGGCTACAACATCGACAACCGTTCGCTGATGCTGGCGCTGGAAGAACGCGCGGCCGAATTGCCCCACCTCGAACGCTTCGACGACGAGGCCGAAAGCGTCGTCATCGAAGCCGACGACGTTGCGATCCGCACCGCGTCCGCGCAATTCCTTACGGCCCGGCTCGTGGTCGGCGCCGACGGCCGGCACTCACTGTGCCGCGAAGCCGCCGGCATCGCGGTGACCCGGCGCGACCTGACGCAGACCGCGCTGACCTTCAACGTCGGCCACGCGCGCCCGCATCGCAACGTCTCGACCGAGTTCCACACGCCGCACGGTCCGTGCGTGTTCGTGCCCCTGCCCGGCGACCGCTCCAGCATCGTCTGGGTCGCGGCCCCCGCGGAAGCCGAGCGGCTTCGCGGATTGAGCGATGAGGAGCTGTCCGCCGCGATCGAGAAGCAGTCGCATTCCATTCTGGGACGCATGACGGTCGAACCGGGCCGCAACCTGTTCCCGCTTGCGATCGAACGTCCAAAGTCCTTCGGCCGCGACCGCATCGCGCTGGTCGGCGAAGCCGCCCATGTGGTCCCGCCGATCGGCGCCCAAGGCCTCAACCTCGGTCTACGCGATGCCGCCGACATCGCCCGCCTCGCGGGCGAGGCCATCGCTGCGGGTCAGGATCCCGGAGCGGACGACGTGCTGACACGCTACGACCGGGCGCGGCGTCCGGACATTTTGAGCCGGACGTTTGCGATCGACATCGCCAACCGCTCTTTGCTCAACGATTTCCTGCCGCTCCAGCCGGTCCGCGCCGTGGGCATGCAGCTGCTCGGCGCCATCGGCCCGCTCCGGCGTTTTGCGATGCGCGAGGGCCTGACGCCGACCTGGCGAAGGTAGCTCTGCGGCGAAAGACCGCTCAGGGAAACGCCAGCCGGCCGGTCTGGATCGCCCACATCACGCTGGTCAGCGTGACCACGGACGCGAAGGTCCCGAGCAGCACCGCGACCGAAGCAGATTCGATCCAGGCGTCGTTCTGCCGGGCAATGACGAACACGTTCAGCGCCGGCGGCAGCGAGGCCATCAGCACCGCGGTCGCCGCCCATGGCTGCGCGAACGGACCGAACGCCAGCATCAGACCGAACGCGGCAAGCGGGTGGATCAACAGCTTCACCGCGATCACGCCGGGCACCTCCCACGGCACCCGGTTGAACGGGCGGAGCGCCACGGTCACGCCGAGCACGAACAGCGCGGTCGGCGCGGCTGCGTTCTGAAGGAAGATGATGGTGCGGTCGAGCGCGACCGGCAGCTCGATGTGAAGTGCCGCCACGGCCGCGCCAAAGCAGGCCGACATGATCAGCGGGTTGAGCACGATCTGCTTCAGCACGACGCCGAAGGCATGCACGATCGAAGGATGGTCGCGGTCGGAGAGCTCGATCAGCAGCGGCACGATCGTGAACAGGAAGATGCTGTCACAGCAGAAGATCAACGCGGTCGGCGCCGATGCCTTGGTCCCGAGCACGGCAAGCGCCAGCCCCGGTCCCATATAGCCGATATTGCCGTAGCCGCCGGAGAGACCCGCGAGCGTCGCCTCGCGCAGCGTCAGCCGTCCGAAAATCTTGCCGACGACCAGCGCCAGCGTGAACGCTGCGACCGTCGCCAGCGTGGTCGCGATCAGGAACGGCGGGTTGTTCAATTCCGCAAACGGTGTCTTCGACATGATCGCGAACAGCAGCGCCGGCAGCGACACGTAGAGCAGGAAGAAGTTCATCCAGGCGAGGCCCGATTCCGGTAGCGATTTGGCCTTGCCGCAAGCAAATCCGACGAAGATCAAGCCAAAATAAGGTAGCGCCAGATTGAGGATATCGACCATTGATGAAGTGTTTTCTGAAGATTTGGGGGCTATCCGCCCCGCAAGCGAAGGTTAATTCCAGATCAGGGCACTAGCATCGGCCACAATCCTGGTCTATCGACGGGGAATGATTAAAGCGAGGACCGCCAAATTCCAGATCGGACAGGTCGTGCGCCACCGGATCTTCTCGTTCCGGGGCGTGATCTTCGACATCGATCCGGAGTTCAACAACACCGAGGAGTGGTGGCTGTCGATCCCTGAAGAGGTGCGGCCGCACAAGGACCAGCCGTTCTACCACCTGCTCGCGGAGAACGCCGAGTCCGAGTACGTCGCCTACGTATCGGAACAGAATCTGGTGCCGGACGATTCCGGCGAACCGGTCCGCCATTCCCAGGTCGCCGAGATTTTCATCAAGAACAAGGACGGCGGTTACCGCCCGCGGAACCCGTCGCTGAACTGAATTTCGCTGCCGGCAAGCGGCCAGCAAAAAAGGCGCTCGAAGTGAGCGCCTTTTTCATGTCTGGACGTCCGTCGCCCGATTACTTCTGAGCGGTCGGAGGTGCGCCGGGCGCACCGCCCTGCTGCTCGAGCTTCTTGCGCTGCTCGTCGGCCTTCTTCTGAAGCTCTTCCTGGAGCTTCTTCTGGGTTTCCTCGAACACCTTCGGATCGGTCGGCGGACCGTCATAGGCCTTCTGGAATTCGCCGGCGAGCGGCAGCGGCAGCGTCAAGGGCGCGCCGTTGGCATTGATCGCCTGGACAACGAGGTTCTGGCCCTTCTTCATGCTGTTGATGAGCTCGGGGCTGGCCTCATAATCCGACATGCAGCCGTTCTGGAAGCAGATCACATACGGTTGCTGCAGCGGCGCATTGTTGTCCACGATGATGCGGGTGCCGTGCACGAGCTGCATGCCGAGCGGCAGCGTCACGCGCAGGATCTTCTTGGGCTCGCCTTCCGGCTCGATGATGACGGCGGCAATGACCGGCTGGCCCGACTCGATGCGGCCGTCCTTGCCGGTGAAGCAGACCTGCTTGGCGTTGGCGTCCTGGCCCTTGAGGCAGAACTTGGTCCAGGGGGCGTAGATCAGCTGGATCTGCTGATCGGCCGGCTGGGCCGCGCCCTGCTGCGCCGGAGCGCCCTGCGCGGGAGCCTGCTGGGCGGGGGCCTGAGCGGAGGGCGCCGGAGCCTTGGGGGCAGCCTTCGGAGCGGCTTTCGGGGCCGGAGCCGCCTTGGGCGCGGCAGGCGCACCGGGGGCCGGCGCCGGGGTCTGGGCCTCGGCGGCAAATGGAACGGCCAATGCCGTCGCCGTCAACAAGGCGAGAAGTCGCCCGCGCGGCCGGACGGACGCGGCCAAGTAATGGAAATTCATTGCGGAAAACCCTTTCTGAACGGGAAGTGCCCGAACCGCTCTGCAGCGACGAACCTAGCCGCGTTTGGGCGCGGCTCTCTCCCCGTCAATTGAGGCGGATAGGTGACGGGCTCGACGCTCTTGCGCGATCGCCCGCCTTCTAAGCGGGGCCGTCGAAAAGATCAATGCCGACAAGCGTCTTTGGCCGCGTTGGTGCCAGCGTCCCACCAAATTCCCTGTGATAGGATTCAGGTCCCGGCGGTCCTCGAATCAACGTGTGCCGATGTTCATGTTCCAGCGCCTTCTCGAGGGCCTTCGTGCGAGGTTCCTTGCGAGCCTTGGCGTCCGCCTCTGCGCCCTTGTCCTTGCTGCCGGGCTCCCGGCAAGCGGCGTATGGGCCGAGGGAGCCCATGCCATCGCCATGCACGGCAAGCCGGCGCTGCCGCCTGATTTCACCCACATGCCCTATGCCAATCCTGATGCGCCCAAGGGCGGCCGGCTGACCTGGGGCATTCTCGGCACCTTCGACAGCCTTAATCCGTTCATCGTGAAGGGATTGGCGGTGCAGCCGATCCGCGCCTACGTGGTCGAGAGCCTGCTGGCGCGCGGCCAGGATGAGCCGTTCACGCTGTACGGCCTGCTCGCCAAGACCGTCGAGACCGATGCGGAGCGGAGCTACGTCACGTTCCGTCTCGATCCCCGCGCCCGCTTCTCCGACGGCAAGTCGGTACAAGCCGAGGACGTGCTGTTCTCCTGGCAGCTCCTGCGCGACCATGGCCGTCCCAACCTCCGGCAATATTACGCCAAGGTCGCCAAGGCCGAGGCGCCAGATCCCCTCACCGTCCGTTTCGACCTCACCGGCGCCAACGACCGCGAGCTGCCGCTGATCCTCGGCCTGATGCCGATCCTGCCGAAGCATGCAGTGGATGTTGCGACCTTCGAGGAGACGACGCTGACGGGGCCGATCGCCTCGGGGCCGTATCGGGTCGCGGCGGTGAAGCCCGGCGCCAGCGTGACCTTGACCCGCAATCCCGATTATTGGGGCCGCGACCTGCCGATCAATCGCGGGCTCTACAATTTCGACGAGATCAGGCTCGACTATTTCCGCGAGGCCAACGGCCAGTTCGAAGCCTTCAAACGCGGCCTCTATGATTTCCGCGTCGAGCACGAGCCGCTGCGCTGGCACGACGGTTACGACTTTCCGGCCGTCAAAAGCGGCGAAGTGATCCGCGACACCATCAAGCCCGGCGTGCCGCAGCCTTCCGAATTCCTGGTGTTCAACACGCGCCGTCCGATCTTCGCCGACATCCGCGTGCGCCGGGCACTGACGCTGCTGCTCGATTTCGAGCTGATCAACCGCAACTACTTTTTCGGTCTCTATTCGCGCGTCGCTGGCTATTTTGCGGGTTCGGATCTCTCGGCCTACGGCCGGTCCGCCGATGCGCGCGAGCGCGAGCTGCTGAAATCCTTTGCCGCGCAGATTCCGCCCGACATCATGGACGGCAGCTACCGCCTGCCGGTGACCGACGGCTCGGGGCGCGACCGGACCACGCTGCGCGCGGCGCTCAAGCTGCTGTCGGACGCCGGCTATGATCTCGACGGCACGGTGCTGCGCAACCGCGCGACAAAAGCCCCCTTCACCTTCGAGATGCTGGTGACGACCCGCGACCAGGAGCGCATCGCACTCGCGTTCCAGCGCGACCTCAAGCGCGCCGGCATCGCGCCGACCGTTCGCGCGGTCGATCCCGTGCAGTTCGACCAGCGCCGGCTCGCTTACGAGTTCGACATGATCCAGAACCGCTGGGATCAGTCGCTGTCGCCCGGCAACGAGCAGTATTTCTATTGGGGCAGCGCGGCCGCCGACAATCCGGGCACCCGCAACTACATGGGCGCCAGAGATCCCGCCGTCGATGCCATGATCGGCGCTCTCCTGGAGGCCCGTGATCATACGGCCTTCGTCTCGGCGGTGCGGGCGCTCGACCGCGCCTTGATCTCCGGTTTCTATACAATCCCGCTGTTTAACGTATCCGAGCAATGGATCGCGCGCTGGAATCGGATAGAACGGCCGAAGGCCACCGCGCTGTCCGGCTACCTGCCGGAGACCTGGTGGTCGAAGGGGCAGCCGCAAGCCGGTCAAGCAAAGTGACGCCGTGAATCAGCCAGCCGTATCGCCGACGCTCGACACGCTGTTTCAGCGCACGCTGATGCGGCAACCGCACGCGCCCGCTCTGCTCGATCCCCTCAACAAAGCCCGCGTGACCGGCCACCAGCCGCGCCGGATGACTTACGCCGAGGCCGACACTGCCATCGAGGCCCTGTCGGCGCATTTCGTCGAATCGGGGCTGCCGGCCAACTCCGTCATCGCGATCCAGCTGCCTGCTACGGTCGAATTCGTGCTGACCGTGCTCGCCGCGCATCGCGCCGGGCTCGTCGTCGCCGTGCTGCCGCTGCTGTGGCGCCATGCGGAACTGACCGCCGCGCTGAACCGCACCGCGGCGCGCGCCATCGTCACCATGAGCAAGGTCGACGGCGTCAGCTATTCCGACCTCGCGATGCATGCCGCCGCAGAGGCCTTCTCGATCCGTTACGTCTGCGGTTTCGGAGCCGACCTGCCCGAGGGCATGGCCTCCCTCGACGACGTGCTGGCCCGCCCGCCCGGCACCACCCGCACCGTGATCCAGGACGGCCGCAAGGCGGCGATGATCTCCTTCGACGTCACCGCGGAAGGCTTTCGCCCGGTGCCGCGGCCGCATTTCAGCCTGATCGCCGGCGGGCTCGCGATGTCGCTGGAGGCCGACATCAAGCAGGGCGCGACCGTGATGGCGGCGTTCGCGCCGATGTCGTTCGCAGGCCTCGCTTCCTCGCTCGCGGTGTGGCTGCTCTGCGGTGGCACGCTGGCGCTGCATCATCCCTTCGAGAACGAGGTGCTGGAGCAGCAGATCAACGAGCACGCATGCGAGGTGCTGATCGCCCCCGCGCAGCTCGCGCTGCGCCTGGGCGATTCCGATCTCGCGGCACGGCTGCCGAGCTTGCGCAACGTCATCGGCCTCTGGCGCGCACCCGAGCAGGTGGCGGCGAGCGATGCCTGGATTGCGCCGCATGCACCGCTGACCGACGTCTATCTATTCGGCGAGGCCGGTCTGTTCGGCGCCCGCCGCGGCGAGGACGGCATGCCCGTTACGGTGATGCCCGGGCCGCACGGCGCCCCGCGTGAGCAGTCCGGCTCCTCCATCGCCGGCGAGATCCTGCTGACGCCCAAGGGCACGCTCGGCCTGCGTGGGGCGATGGTGCCGATCGCGGCCTACGCGCCGCCGCAGCCGGTCGGCGACACCCTGATGACGCAGCCGCCGCGCGATTATGTCGACACCGGCTATGCCGCGCGGCTCGACCGTCCGAGCGGCGCGATCTGCATCACCGCGCCGCCCTCCGGCATCATGGCCGTCGGCGGCTACCGCTTCCTCTCCAACGACCTCCAGGAATGGGCGCGCCGGCTCGGCCAGGGCGCCCTGCTCACCGCGCTGCCCGACCGGCTCTCGGGCCACCGGCTCGCAGGCCGGGCCCAGGACAATGCCCGCGCCCGCGAAGCGCTCAATGAACTCGGGCTTAACCCCCTGATGGTCGAGGCTTTTCGCGACCGCTCGGGGCCGGTTTAGGCGCAGTTTCGACCCGTCCATTGACGCTGCATTAAGGCGACCGGACTAGATTGCGCAGCATCTGTTGCGTGATCAGAGTTTGCGATGTCCCAGGCGGGCCCGATCCTGTTTGTGTCCAATGCCCAGCGGCCGCCTTGCATTGCGGCTCTGGACGAGGCCCGTCTCTTCCCCGTCGTCGACACCGACTGGGCCAGCGCGGCGCGCGCGGTCGAGCAGGTGCAGCCGGCCGCGGTTCTCGCCGCGATGCATGCCGGGCACGAGCCCCATCTGGCGCCGCTCGCCAGGAAGATCGCGGGCCAATCGCCCTATCTTCCCTTCGTGGCGCTCGATGCTGCCGGCACGCTGCCGCAGAACGCCCTGCCCTTCTCCTCGCGCGGCGGCAATTCCGACCGCCTCGTCGCGCGGCTCCGCGCCGCGCTGCGCGTACGGACCCTCCATGCGACGGTTCTGCGCCGGCTGCCGGAGGCGAAAGTCGGGTTGCCGGAGAGTGATCCGGCACGCGATGCAACCGTGCTCCTGATCGGCCGCGGCGCAGCCTATCCTGCGCTCTCCGTTGCACTCGGCGAGCGCGTCGGCGTCGTCGGCGCGCTCTCGATCGAGGCCGCGGCCAAGCATCTCAACACCCGCGATATCGACGGCGTCGTGCTCGCCGAAGGATTTACCGCGCGCGTCACCGACGCCTTCCTTACCGTGCTCGCCGAAGACACCCGCTTCCGCAGCCTGCCCGTGGTCGTCACCGCGCACCAGCTCACGCAGACGTACGACCTGCCCAATCTCGAACTGATCCCGGGCGAGCCGGCGAGGGTCGCCGCCAACGCGCTGCCGCTGATCCGCCAGCACGCGATGGAAGCGCAACTGAGTCGCACGCTGCGCTCGATCGATGCCGGCGGCTGGCTCGATCCGCGCAGCGGCCTGCTCACGGTGGAAGCCTTTGCCCGCGATTTCGCCAAGGCGGTCGAGCAGACACTTGCTCGCGGCGGCGGCCTCTCCGTGGCGCGCTTCGCCTTCGAGCCCGGCAATTCCCGCGCCCAGCTCGACGCGGCCCGCATCCTGAGCCGCCTGATGCGGCAGATGGATTTTGGCGCGGCACAGAAGGACGGCTCGGTCATCGTCGTGTTCGCGGAGACCGATTTCCGCACCGCCCACATGATCGCGCGCCGCCTCTCGGCGGTGATGCGGCACACCTCGAACGGCAAGCACGAGATGCGCAGCGATCCCGTGGTCAGCGTGGACTCGCTGTCGCCGTCGGATACGGCGCGGTCACTGCTCGGGCGCCTCTCAGCCGACGCGTCCCGCGCGGCGTCGTAGTCACAACCTCGCTGCCGTAGGAGGGCAAAGGCGCATCTGCGCCGTGCCCACCATCCTTCCAAGACGACAGAAGCGATGGGCACGCTTCGCCTTGCCCACTCTTGCAATAGCGCAATCGGCTATCATTGGCGTGTCCCGTGAGGAATGTCATGCAGTTCGTTCATAGGCTCGCGGCCCTCATCTTTCTCATGCCAGTGAATCTGGTTGGAGCTGCGCTGGGCGAAGAGGTTCCGCGACAGCCCGACGGTAGATTTTTGATCCAGTTGAAGGATGTGCTCGTGGCTCTCCCGGAGGAGAATTCGACAAGGACGATGACCACGTTCGCCGTATCGACGCCGCCCGGCAAAAGCCCACTCGAATTTACTCTTACTGACCTGGTTGGCGCCCCCGGTCGTTATTCCGCAACGTTGCGGTCGTCCGCATGGAGTTCCGTCCGCGTTTCACAGACGCGCCCGCGCGAAATGCTGGGCGAACAAGTCGCGAAAGGCGTCACCGGCGTGGGCATCCTCAGTGGCTTGGACACGAATTGCGAAGCCTGGCTGCCCCAGTGGGCGCGCTATCGTGAAGCCGCTCTGGGTCTGCCGGCGGACCAATACGGTTGGACCAGGCAGGACAATCACCGGAGCCCTCCAACGAGCGCCTTCATCAAGTTTCTCGACCGGGGCGAACGCGCGACAAGTCGATACTACCCGCTCGATTGCGATTTCTCGGGAAACTGCCTGCTCAAGGCCTGCCGTAACGGCCTGACCGCCTGGATTCGGATCAATTCGTCCAACAAGGGTCAGGGCGAGGACTATTCAGTAAAGGACTTCGATCAGCAGATCGCTAGCGGGGTCAAGCTACTGGAGCGGATGGTCGTGAATCGGCCTGTCGATCTCGCCCATCCTTAGTTGTGAGGCCGGCGTCGTAGTCATCCGCCGGCATTCCCTGATCTCACGAACTCCCCTTACGCGCGCTAACCGCCGCCATTCGCTCCCGATTTCGGGGCCGCCGCCAGGGCGGGAGCGGGAGTGGGAGCAGCCAGGAGAAAGCCAACAGTCTCGTTCAGGAGCTCGTGGGCACGGTCGACAATGTCGTCCAGGGACATCGTCTTCGCGAACATGCGCTGCGCCTCGGCCAGCAACTGCTCGCGGGTCGGCATGCTGGACAGGCGCAGATCGGCACGGTGCTGCAACAGCGTGATCGCGTCCCGGACCGACAATTCGGTCTCATGGATCGACGTCCTGATCGCCGACGCGATGTGTTCGGGATTGAAGCGCGCAGCGAGCTGCTCGGCCGCCTGCTTGACGACGCGCGATCCCAACTGGTGCTCGTTGCGCAGAACCAGCTTGGGCGGCGTCTTCAAATCCCGGACGATCCCGACCCAGGACAGGGCCACCAGGACATAATAGGTCAGATCGATCTCATACCAGTAGAAGCCCTGCCGGGCGCTGGCCTGATAGGCGTGGTGATTGTTGTGCCACCCCTCACCCATCGTGAAGAATGCAAGCAGCCAGTTGTTGCGGGAGTCGTCGCCGGTCACATACCGCTTGCGTCCGTGAACATGCGCGAGTGAGTTGATGCAGAACGTGGCGTGGTACACAAGCACGGTGCTCCAGAGGAAGCCAACCACGAGCCCGGACCATCCGGCAACGAGGAAGCAGAGGCCCGCGAGCACGAATGCCGGCAGAAGCTCCAGCCTGTGCAGCCACATCAACTCGGGATACGATGCCAGATCCGCGACTTTCACCAGATCGGTTGCATCGTGCTGCCGGTAGAAGATCCAGCCGACATGACTGTAGAGGAAGCCCTTGTGGCGGGGCGAATGCACATCCTTCGCCGTATCCGAGTGCAGATGATGATGGCGATGCTTGGCCGCCCACCAGAGCACGCTCTTCTGGGCGCTGCTCTGGGCAAGGAAAGCCAGGATGAATTGAAACACCCGGCTGGTCGCGTAGGAGCGATGCGAGAAGTACCGATGATATCCGGCGGTGATCCCGAACATGCGCAACCAGTACAGAACCACGCAGATGGTAGCGGCTTGCCACGAGACGCCCGACCAGATCGCTGCGACGCATCCTGCGTGGACCAATACAAACGGCAGGACCTGCGGGTACATGACGTCGTCGTGTTCGTCGTCGTGTTCCCGGCCGGGATCGATATTGATAGACAAGCTCGCCACCTCAGCATTTCAATGGGCGGGTTAGCCCGCTTTGCGGTACAAAAAAACCGCGGCCGGTAAACCAGTCGCGGGTCACACGAATCAGGTCGTCAGTCAGCACGCTAGCAGCGGCGAGGCCAAGTCGTTCGGCCGAACTCGATGAATCGAACATGGCTGGCGTTCGATCATTCCGCAAGTGGCCATATGCCGCTGTTTTCGTATCCAAATACCGCGCCGGTGGCGCTCGGAGCAGCTAGGCCGCCTTCTTGCTCTGCGCCAGTTGCGCGAGCTGACGCATGATTTCGGTGGTGCCGGCGAGACGCTCTTCCGGCGTCTCCCAGTCCTGCAGGAACACCACCTTCATGTCCGGCCGGACCTTGGCGGCCTGACCGTAGCTGCGGATGAACGACACCAGGCGGTCGGGATAGGCGAACGAATTGTCGCGGAAGGCGATGACGGCGCCCTTCGGGCCGGCGTCGATCTTCCCGACATTGGCCTTGCGGCAGAACGCCTTGATCGCGGCGACCTTGAACAGATAGCGCACCTCGTCCGGCAGCACGCCGAAACGGTCGCGCATCTCCGCGCCGAAGTTCTCGATCTCCTCCTCGGTGTCGAGATCGGCCAGCCGCCGGTACAGCGACAGCCGCACCGAGAGGTCGCCGACATAGTCTTCCGGAATGAGCACGGGCATGCCGATGGTGATCGACGGCGACCAGCGGTCGGCGGCGGGCTCGGACACGCCGGCCTTGAGGTTGACGATCGCCTCCTCCAGCATCGACTGGTAGAGCTCGAAGCCGACCTCCTTGATGTGGCCCGACTGCTCCTCGCCGAGCAGGTTGCCGGCGCCGCGGATGTCGAGATCGTGCGAGGCGAGCTGGAAGCCCGCGCCCAGCGTCTCCAGCGATTGCAGCACAGTGAGCCGGCGCTCGGCTTGCGCGGTGATCTTCTGCTGCGCCGGCAGCGTGAACAGCGCGTAGGCCCGCAGCTTGGAGCGGCCGACGCGGCCGCGGAGCTGATACAGCTGCGCCAGGCCGAACATGTCGGCGCGGTGCACGATCAGCGTGTTGGCATTGGGAATGTCGAGGCCGGATTCCACGATCGTGGTCGACAGCAGGATGTCGAACTTGCCGTCGTAGAACGCGGTCATGATGTCTTCGATCACCGCCGGCGGCATCTGGCCGTGCGCGACCGCGACCTTCATCTCCGGCACGTTCTTGTCGAGGAAGTCCTTGACCTCGGCGAGGTCGTCGATGCGCGGCACCACGTAGAACGCCTGCCCACCGCGATAGCGCTCGCGCAGCAGCGCCTCGCGGATCATCAGCGGATCATGCGGGGCCACGAAGGTGCGCACCGCGAGGCGGTCGACCGGGGGCGATGCGATGATCGAAAGCTCGCGGACGCCGGTCAGCGCCAATTGCAGTGTGCGCGGGATCGGGGTCGCCGACAGCGTCAGCACATGGACCTCGGCACGAAGCGCTTTCAGCCGCTCCTTGTGGGTGACGCCAAAATGCTGCTCCTCGTCGACGATGACGAGGCCGAGGTCGCGGAACTTGATGGCTTTACCAAGCAGCGCATGGGTGCCGACGACGATATCGACCGAACCGTCGGCAATGCCCTTCTTGACCAGGTTCAGCTCCTTGGTCGCGATCAGGCGCGAGGCCTGCGCCACATTCACCGGAAAGCCCTTGAAGCGCTCGGTGAAGGTTTTTGCGTGCTGGCGCGCCAATAGCGTCGTCGGCACCACGACCGCGACCTGCTTGCCTTCGAGCGCGACGGCAAAGGCCGCGCGCAGCGCGACCTCCGTCTTGCCGAAGCCGACGTCGCCGCAGATCAGCCGGTCCATCGGACGGCCGAGCTCGAGGTCTTTCAGGGTGGATTCGATCGCGCCGAGCTGGTCCTCGGTCTCGTCATAGGGGAAGCGTGCGCAGAACTCGTCGTAGAGGCCCTGCTGCACCGGCAGCTTCGGCGCCTCGTGCAGATGACGCGCGGCGGCGATCTTGATCAGCTCGCCAGCAATCTCGCGGATGCGGTTCTTGAGCTTTGCCTTGCGCGTCTGCCAGCCGGAGCCCCCCAGACGATCGAGCTCGACCGTGGTCTGGTCGGAGCCGTAGCGTGACAGCAGCTCGATGTTCTCGACCGGCAGGAACAGTTTTGTCTCGGCGGCATAATGCAATTCGAGGCAGTCATGCGGCGCGCCGGCGACGTCGAGGGTTTGCAGGCCGATGAAGCGGCCGATGCCGTGATCGACGTGGACCACGATGTCGCCGGCGGTGAGGCTCGTCACCTCCGAGATGAAATTGTCGAGCTTGCGGCTGGCCTTGCGCGGCCGCACCAGGCGGTCGCCAAGGATGTCCTGCTCGCTGATCAGCGCGATCTCGTCGGTCTCGAAACCGCTCTCCATGCCGAGCACGGCGAGCATGGTCTCGTTGCGCGGGGTCGCCTGCACCGTCCGCCAGCTGTTGACGCTGGTGGTGTGGGTCAGCTTGTGGTCGCGCAGCATCGAGGTCATGCGGTCGCGCGAGCCTTCGCTCCAGAGCGCGATCACCACCTTCTTGCGCTCCGCGTGCAAAGCCATCACGTGGCTGACCACGGACTCGAACACGTTGACGGTGGTGTCATTGCGTTCGGGTGCGAAGTCGCGGCCCTTGCGCGCGCCGGCATCGACGATGGTCGCGCCGTCGGCCGGGACTGAAAACTGCGTCAGCCGCACCAGCGGCATCTCGCGCTCGCGCTTGCTCCATTCCTCGTCCGTGAGATAGAGCCTGTCAGGCGGCAGCGGCTTGTAGATGGCACCGCCGCCCGGATGCTCCATCGCGTCGCGGCGGGCCTGGTAGTAGTCCAGGATCTGCTTGAAGCGCTCGCGGATGGCGTCCTCGGCCTGCGGCTCGATCGCAACGGCTGCGCCTTGCAGATAGTCGAACAGCGTGTCCATCCGGTCCTGGAACAGCGGCAGCCAGTGCTCCATGCCGGGATGGCGGCGGCCTTCGCTGACGGCTTCATACAGCGCATCGTCACGCTCGGGCGCGCCGAACTCGGCGACATAGCCCATCCGGAAGCGGCGGATGGTGTCGGTGACGAGCTGGAATTCCGAGATCGGCACGAGGTCGAGCGCGCGCATGTCGAGCAGCGTGCGCTGGGTCTCGGCGTCGAAGGTGCGGATCGATTCCAGGCTGTCGCCGAAGAAGTCGAAGCGGACCGGCTGCTCAAGGCCCGCCGGAAACAGGTCCAGGATGCCGCCGCGCACGGCATATTCGCCGGGCTCGCGCACGGTCGAGGAGCGGTTGTAGCCGTTGTGCTCGAGCCAGGCGACGATGGTGTCCATCGGCACGACATTGCCGGGCGCGACCGACAGCGCCTGCGCCGCGACCAGATCGCGCGAGGGCACGCGCTGCACCACCGCGTTCACCGTCGTCAGCACGATCAGCGGCTTGTCGCTGCCGGTGAGCGAGGCGAGCCGCGCCAGCGTGGTCAGACGCTGCGCCAGAATGCCGCCATGCGGCGAGACGCGATCATAGGGCTGGCAGTCCCAGGCCGGGAACTGCAGCACCGGCAGATCGGGCGCAAAGAATTGCAGCGCCCGTTCGAGCTGCTGCATCCGCGCACCGTCGCGGCAGACCACGGCAAGGCTGACGGCCGGCTTCTTCGGCCGCGCCGCGATCGCGCGCGCCAGATCGGAGATGACGAGGCCTTCGGCGCCTTCCGCCACATTGGCAAGCGTCAGCGCGCGGCCGGGCGTGAGCAGCTCGGCCGGAGATTTCATGCCCTGCTTCATGCGTCGCGGTCCGCGATCGGGAATGCCTTGATGCGCGCGAAGATCGCGCCGGTGACATCAGCTGGCAGCACCTTGTCACCCGTGATGGCGGCATAGAGATCGGGATCGTTGACCTCGAGCAGGGCCTCGAGCTCGGTCAGCTCGGCGTCGGACAGGTTGCCGATCTCGGCATCCGCGAAGCGGCCGAGGATCAGATCCATCTCGCGCGTGCCGCGGTGCCAGCAGCGGAACAGCAACCGCTTGCGGCGATCGTCCAGTCCGTTGCTCGATCGTGTCGTTCCCGTCATGTCTCAAATCCAGTCAAACGCCAAAAGCCCGGACGTGCCGGGCCGGGGTGATATAGGCCCTGAGCTTGCGAATGTCAGCAGCATTCCAGGCGCCGGTGCGTGCAAAAACGCCGGGTGTGGCCCTGCCACTTGCAGCTTTTCAATTTCACCGCTATGTGTCTGCCCGATTTCGCGCCCCGCGGGCGCGATCATCAGGGAGAAGGCTCGATGACGATCATGTCTCGCCGCCCCGTCGAGGGCATCGCCTAAACTGCGCGTGCGTTGGCCGCGCCGTTAGGGAAACCACGCGCATAGCACAGCTGCGCGTGTCAACGATCCCTATCTGCTGAAAGCTTTTCAATGGGCACTTCTGCCAACGTGGACGGCCGCGCGCCGATCCACATCTTCGCCTCGTCCAAATCATGGATCGAAGGCAACGCAACACTTCAACTGGAACACGTCGCTGGGCTCCCTGGAGTCCGGGCGGTCGCTGCCATGCCTGATCTGCATCCGGGCAAATATGGCCCGGTCGGCTGCGCCATTCTGTCGGAACGGATTCATCCGCAACTGGTCGGCTCCGACATCGGCTGCGGCATGGGCCTGTTCGAGCTCGGCGTGGCCGCGCGCAAGCTCCGGCTCGATCACCTGGCCGAGCGGATGCACGACCTCGACCAGCCCTGGGATGGCGACGCCAAGAGCACCGCTGCCAACGATGGACTGGATGCCACCACCTTTGATGCCGCGCTCGGCAGCATCGGAGGCGGCAACCATTTCTGCGAGATTCAGGCCATCGACGACATCCTTGCACCGGATGCGGCTGCACGAGCCGGCCTCGAGCGGAGCCTCGCTTACGTGCTGGTCCATTCCGGATCCCGGGGCCTTGGCTTCTCGATTCTGGAGCGGGCTCTCCGCGACGGATACGATAGCCTGACCATCGAGAGCGACGAAGGACATGCTTACCTCGCGGCACACGATCACGCCGTGCGATGGGCCAAACTCAATCGTCGCATCATCGCGGAACGGGCAGGCATCGCAGCCCGCGCTGATCTGCGTCCCGTTGGCGACCTCGCGCACAACATGGTCGAATGTCGGCCCAGTGCCGCGGGCGAAGTCATGGCGCTGCATCGCAAGGGGGCTGCAGCCGCCGATCGCGGACTCGTGCCAGTGCCGGGATCGCGCGGTACGCTGTCCTATCTGGTCGAGCCTCTCGCGGACATGCCAGCCGAGGCGCTTGCATCGCTCGCGCACGGAGCGGGTCGCAAATACGATCGTGCATCCATGCACGGTCGTGTCCGGGTCAAGAAGTCCGACATCGCAAGGCTGGAACGCAATCCGTTCGGCGGCATCGTCGTCTGCGGGGATCGCGGCCTGCTCGCGGAGGAAGCGCCGGACGCCTACAAGAGTATCGAGCGCATCATCGGCGACCTCGTGGAGTTCGGCCTGGTGCGCGTGGTGGCAACCTTCCGGCCACTGCTGACATTCAAGAAGGCGCAGTCCAGTGTCCCGGCGAGCGGCAAGCGCGACAAGGGCTGGAAGGAGGATCGCCGATGATCCGCCTTCTGTTCACCAGCGGACGCGGTCCGGCGGAATGCCGGATCGCGGTGGCGAACGCGGTTGCGGCTCTCGTCAGCGAAGCGACCGCGCTCGGCTTCGATACCGACCATCTTGAAGGCCCCAATCCCGACAAGCACGGTCCCGCATCGGCGCTCGTTGTCGTTCATGGCGACGGTGCGGCCGCCTTTGCGCGGCCGTGGATCGGTGCGATCCAATGGACGGTGCAAAGCCCGCTCAGGCCGCATCACAAGCGCAAGAACTGGTTCATCGGCGTTTTCGAGCTTCCCGCGCTGCCCGACGCGGCGAAGGCCATCAGCACCCAGGATGTTCGCTTTGAGGCCTTCCGTGCCGGCGGCCCGGGCGGCCAGCACCAGAACAAGACCGAAAGCGCCGTGCGGGCCGTCCACGTTCCAAGCGGACTTGCGGTCGTCGCACGCGAAGAACGTTCGCAACATCGGAACAAGGCGCTGGCACTAGACCGGCTGGCGGCTTTGCTCAGGCTGCAAGGCGAGCTGGCCGCGATCGCCGCCCGCAACGAAGCGCACGCGGCGCACGATCAGCTCGAGCGCGGCCGGCCGGTCAAGCGGTTCAAGGGCGCCGCGTTTCGAGCCGCATAGCATGGTCGCGCCTGGACCGGCAGCACTCCGCCGGTCCAGGCAGGCCCCATCATGGCCAGGCCGAAATAAAGCCGTGGACGTCCAGCACAAAACTGGCCATCACGGCAGCGAACGGTTCTAGATTCCACGAATGCGCCCCAGCCTGCTCAATCCGCTGTTTGCTCCCGTGACCAGCCTGCCCGGCGTCGGTCCGAAGCAGGACAAGCTGCTGCAGTACCTGCTCAGCCGCAATGAGACGCCGCGCCTGGTTGACCTGCTGCTGCATTTGCCGAGCCAGGTCATCGACCGCCGCGCGCGGCCAAAGATCCGCGACGCGGTCCAGGGAACAATGGTGACGCTGGAAGTCACCGTCGATCGCCATCGCCCGCCCCCGCCGCGCAACGCCCGCGCGCCGTATCTGGTCTATGCCAGCGACGACACCGGCGATGTCGTGCTGACCTTCTTCCGCGCCAAACCCGGCTATGTCGAAAAACTGCTGCCGATGGGCGAGAAGCGCTACGTCTCGGGCACGCTCCAGATGTATGACGGCATCCCGCAGATCGTGCATCCCGACCGCGTGCTGGACGAGGAGGCGATCGCAAAGCTCTCCGGCATCGACCCGGTCTATCCGCTGACGGAGGGACTTGCGCTCGGCTCGCTGCGACGCGCGATCGCGCAGGCGCTTCTGAAGCTGCCGGCGCTGCCCGAATGGATCAGCCCGGAGGTGATGCGGCGCTGCAATTTTCCGCCGATCGCGGAAGCGCTCAACCGCGTGCACCAGCCGGTCGAGCTCACGGACATCCTGCCTGAAAAGCCGTTCTGGTCGCGCCTCGCCTTCGACGAACTCTTGGCCGGTCAGCTCGCACTCGCCCTGATCCGCGCGCAACTGCGCCGCCCGGCTGGCGTCCGCAACGCTGGCGATGGGCATCTCCGGAACAAGATCATCGACGCCCTGCCCTATGCCCTCACGACGTCGCAGCGCGACGCGGCCGCAGCGATCGCCAACGATCTGCAGCAACCCGTGCGCATGCTGCGCCTGCTTCAGGGCGATGTCGGCTCGGGCAAGACCGTGGTGGCGCTGCTGGCTGCCGCCGCCGTCACGGAGGTCGGCAAGCAGGCCGCATTGATGGCGCCGACGGAAATCCTGGCGCGGCAGCACATCAAGACCATCGCGCCGCTTGCGGAGCGCGCAGGCTTGCGGGTCGCCATCCTCACCGGCCGCGAGAAAGGCAAAGAGCGGCGCGAGCTATTGGCGCAACTCGAATCCGGCGAGATCAATCTCCTCGTTGGCACCCATGCGCTGATCCAGGACGACGTGATCTTCAACGATCTCGCCCTCGCCGTCGTCGACGAGCAGCATCGTTTCGGCGTGCGCGAACGCCTCGCGCTGACCTCGAAGGGCGATGCCGTCGACGTGCTGGTGCTGAGCGCGACGCCGATCCCGCGCACGCTGGTGCTGACCTATTTCGGCGACATGGACATCTCCGAGCTGCGCGAGAAGCCCGCCGGCCGCCAGCCGATCGAGACCCGCACCATATCGATGAGCCGCCTCGACGAGGTCACGGAGAGCATCGGCCGCGCGCTCCAGTCGGGCAAGCTGGTCTACTGGATCTGCCCGCTGGTCGAGGAATCCGAGGCGGAGGGTACCGAGCACCTGACCAATGCGACCAAACGCTTCGAGAGCCTGCAAAAGCGTTTCGGCGACCGCGTAGGCCTGGTCCACGGCCAGATGAAGGGCACCGAGAAGGACCGCGTGATGGGCCAGTTCGCCGCCCATGAGATCGGCCTCCTGGTTGCGACCACCGTGGTCGAGGTCGGCGTCGACGTGCCCGCCGCGACCATCATGGTGATCGAGAATGCCGAACGTTTCGGACTGGCCCAATTGCACCAGCTGCGCGGCCGCATCGGGCGCGGCTCCGAAGCCTCGACCTGCCTCCTGCTCTACTCGGAGCCGCTCGGCGAGATGTCGAAGGCGCGGCTGAAGGTGATCCGCGAGACCACCGACGGTTTTCGCATCGCCGAGGAGGACCTGAAGCTGCGCGGCGAAGGCGACGTGCTGGGCGTGCGCCAGAGCGGCCTGCCCGGCTACCGCATCGCGCGCTCGGAGGTGCACGGCCAGCTCATCACGCAGGCCCGCGACGAAGCGTTGCGCATCCTGAAGGATGACCCGAGACTCAAGGGTGAACGCGGCGAGGCATTGCGGTGCCTGCTGTATCTGTATGAGCGGGACGAGGCGATTCCCCTGATCGGAGCAGGCTAGCTAGCCCCCTGCTCTCTGCCGACCGACTTCGTAGGCCGCCACATGCGCGCGAGCCAGATCCAGCAACGGCGTGTCGATATCAAGTGCGTAGGCCCGGTTGGCCATATCGCCAAGAATATGTTCAGCCTCGGTGATCGAGCCGCGCTCGATGTCCCGCAGCATCGAGGCTTTGAGCGGCGAATCCATGGTCGTGAAGAGCTTCCGGTCGAACTCGATGAACGGCGCCCGTGGTTCGAAACCGGACGCCGTCGCGATGGCGCAGCACTCCGCGAACAAGCGGAAGATCGCCTCCTCGCCCTTCGGGACAGACAGGATGTCTCCGATGCTTGCGCGCATCAGGCAAGTGATGCCGGCGAGCGTGCTGAGCTGCACGAACTTCTCCCACATGTCCTGCATGATCGCTTCGCTAGCACGCACGTCGATGCCGGGGACCTGGAGCAGCGTCTCCAGCGCGAGCGCACGCTCGCTCAACGATCCCTCGAGCTCGCCGAAGACAATGGTCTGATTGGCCATGAACTGAACGACACGGCCATCCGCATCGAGCCCGGCACTGACGTTCGCGAGCCCGCCGAGGACGCGCGCGGCGCCGAACCGCGCCGTCAGAGCGTCGATATGTTTCAATCCGTTGAGGATCGGCAGAATCATCGTGTTGGCGCCAACGGCCGGGGCAAACTGGCTCATGGCGTCTTCGAGCGAATAGGATTTCACGCCGACGAGCACGACGTCGAACGGGGCCTTGAGATCGTTCGCCAGGATCATTTTCGGCTGCACAGCAAAGTCGCCATGCGGGCTGACGACCTGCAATCCATTTCGCCGCAATTGTTCCGCCCGCCCGGACCGCACCAGAAAGGTCACGTCGCGGCCGGCTCGGACCAGGCAAGCGCCGTAATAACCTCCAAGCGCTCCCGCGCCGATGACGAGCACTCTCATTCGAACTCCCCCGTGAAGTTACATGTCACGGCTTTGCGCATTCAGCCACTGCCCCCCTGGCAGGGCAAGCGGATTTCGCTTCAGCCCCGAACGATCGTCGATCACTCGTCTTGGTTAGTCCTCGACCAAGAGCGCAATCTTTCGCCGAGGCTGATTTCATGGAATCCTCGGCCCATGCGCCGGATCATCGTCGTGGGCTCCCAGGGAAGCGGAAAGACAAGTCTCTCCCGAAATCTCGGGCGGAAGCTCGGGCTGCCTGTGGTGCATCTCGACGTGCTCTATTGGCGGCCGGGCTGGAAGCCTTCCGACAAGCCGGGCTTTCGGGCACGCGTCGCCAATGCGATCGCCGGCGACGAATGGGTTGTCGACGGCAGCTTCTCGGGGCTGGCCTTCGATCTCACGCTCGCGCGCGCGGACACGCTGGTCGTCATCGACCGCCCGCGCTGGGTGTGCCAGTGGCGCATTCTGTTGCGTTCAGCGTTCGATCGCAACAAAGTCCGGCCCGATCTGCCCGAGGGGTGTCCGGAACAGTTCGACTGGAAGCTGATGAAGGAAGCGTGGCGCTACGACACCGAGCGCGTCCCTGTTATCGAGGCCGAGCGCATCCAGTTTGGCGCTGATGTCCCGGTCGTGCGCCTCAGACGCGACCGTGACATAGAGGGTTTTCTGGAGTCGGTTTCAGTGCACGGCGAATGATCCATTGCCGTGACTTCAGACGGGCAAGCTAGGCCTTCTTCTGCGCGATACGCGCAGCGAACGCCTTCATCAGTTCCGCATCCACCGCCTCGCCATTCGCGTCCGCAGCGAGGTGCTCGAACCAGCGCGCAAAGCCTTCGTAGATCTGGCTGGCGGGATGATCGGCCCCGAGGAAGCCTGAGATCTCCCGCATTTCCGCGACCCAGCGATAGGCCTTCGGGATCATATCCGGCAGCGCGACTTCGAGCCGGGCCAGAACCGCGGCCTGGCTGAGCGCGAGTTCGTCACGCAGCGCATCGGCCGCGCCCGCTTTCGTCGCCGCGACCACCATGGCCGAGCCGATGCCAGCCAGGCCCTTGACGATGCCGGCATAGGACATCTTCAGCGCGGAGGCCGCGCCCACGGGGCCCTCGACAATCCGCACGTCGAGCCCGAGATCCTTCAGCACCGCGAGGTCCTTGGCGTGCTCGCCGGAGAGGTAGAAGGCCGGGCTCTTGCTGCCGGGCTGCGGCGGGAACCCGATAATGCCGCCGTCGACGAACGGCGCCTGCGCCGAACCGATGATCTCCTCGATTCTTTGCACGGTATCGACATTGACCGCGTTGCAGTCGACGACGACCGGCTTCTTCGCGCGCCTGACGATCAGCGCGGCCAGCCGCTCGGCCAGCGCGACAGCTTCGCCCGGCGGCACGATTGAAAGGATGATGTCGGCCCCGGCGATCTCGTCATCCTCGGCGCCGACCATGCCGGCGTCAGCCGCGCGCTTGCGCGTGGCCTCGCTGCGCCCTTGCAACGACGTCAGCACGCGTGCGCCGTTCTCGCCGAGGCGGCGGGCCACGGCACTGCCCATGGCGCCGGGCGCAAGGATCGCAATGGTCTTTGGCGTCGTCTTGGTCATCGTGCACTCCAGGTCGAATTCCAAGCGAGGCGCTCAGATCAGCCGGAGAATAGCAGAGGATGCGAATGCCCGCGTGACCGACGGCCATCCCGCAGCGGAATGGCCCTACTCCACCTTCGCAGGCTGGGGCTGGAGCGCAGACGCGTTGGCGATGCGCGCAGCATTCGCCATGCCGGCGAGCGCCGCAGCCTTCTTCGGGTCGGGCGCCGAGCCCGGTTGCACCACGCCGGCCGACATAATCAGCGTCGCGGCATCCTCGGCGGTGAGATCGACCTCGATGATCTTGCTCTTCGGCACGTAGAAGAAGAAGCCGGTGGTCGGGTTCGGCGAGCACGGCAGGAACACCGAGACATGCTCCTCCTGCCCGGGCAGGCTGCGCGAAATGTCCTCGTTCGGCGATTGCGAGATCAGCACGATCGACCACATGCCCGGCGACGGAAACTCGACCAGGCCGACTTTCCGGAAGCTCGAGCCCTTGCCCGAGAACAGCGTCTCGAACACCTGCTTCAGGCCGCGGTAGATGGCGCGCACCGCCGGAATGCGGCCGAGGAAGGTCTCGCCGACGTCGACCAGCGTCCGGCCGATCAGATTGGCCGCGAGGAAGCCGACCAGCGTCAGCGTGAAAAATGCGACAATCAGTCCCCAGCCGGGAATGACGTAGGGCAGATAGGTCTCGGGCCGGTAGGCCAGCGGCACGAACGGCCGCACCACGCCATCGACCCAGGTGACGAACCACCAGACCAGATACAGCGTGATCGCAATCGGCCCCGTCACGACGAGGCCGGTGAGGAAATAGTTGCGGAAGCGGCCCATCAGGCCGGTATGCGGCTCCGGCACGGGATCAAGGGGCGCAGGCGCGTCGTCACGGGGGGTCATTCGGGTTCCAGGTCGGTCGCAGCACACAAGCTAGGGTCTTCTAGCAGGTTTTGGAAGACCACGAAGCGACCGACCGATATCCCTTCTGCCTATTCCACGGTCACCGACTTGGCGAGATTGCGCGGCTGGTCCACGTCGGTGCCCATTACGACAGCCGTATGATAGGCGAGCAGCTGCACGGGGACGGCATAAACCATCGGCGTGAACGCCGCCGCCATGTCGGGCATGACGATGGTGACGAGGGATTCGACCGTCGCCTCTTCCGCGCCCTTGGCGTCGGTCATCAGGATGATGTTGCCGCCGCGGGCGGCGACCTCCTGCATGTTGGAGACGGTCTTTTCGAACACGCGGTCGTAGGGCGCGATGACGACGACCGGCATGGTCTCGTCGATCAGCGCGATCGGCCCATGCTTCAGCTCGCCGGCGGCGTAGCCCTCGGCGTGGATGTAGGAGATCTCCTTCAGCTTCAGCGCGCCTTCGAGCGCGAGCGGGAAGCTGGTGCCGCGGCCGAGATAGAGCACGTCGCTCGACTTGGCAATTCTGTGCGCAAGCTTCTCGATCTGCAGCTCGGTGGTGAGCGCATCCGCCATCAGGCGCGGGATCTCGACAAGGCCATGGACCAGCTTGGTCTCGTCCTCGTCGGACAGTTCGCCGCGGGCCTTTCCGGCCGCGATCGCAAGGTTTGCCAGCACCATGAGCTGGCAGGTGAAGGCTTTGGTCGAGGCAACGCCGATCTCGGGGCCGGCCAGCGTCTGCAGCACCGTCTCGCTCTCGCGCGCGATCGTCGAGGTCGGCACGTTGACGACGGCGACCGTGTGCACGCCCTCGGCCTTGGCATAGCGCAGCGCCGCCAGTGTGTCGGCGGTCTCGCCCGATTGCGAGATGAAGATAGCGAGATCGCCCTTGCGCAAGGGCGCCTCGCGGTAGCGGAATTCGGAGGCGACATCGACCTCGACCGGCACGCGCGCAAAACGCTCGAACCAGTATTTGGCGACAAAGCCGGCGTAGCTCGCGGTGCCGCAAGCCGTGATGTTGATGCGCTGGATGCTCTTGAAGTCGAACGGCAGCTTGACCGGCAGCGAGACGCGCTCGGCCGCCATGTCGACATAGCGCGCCAGCGTGTGGCCGACCACTTCCGGCTGCTCGTGGATCTCCTTCGCCATGAAGTGGCGGTAATTGGCCTTGTCGACCAGCGAGGTCGAGGCGGCGTGCTTGATCTTGTCGCGCTGGGCGGCATGGCCGTCCTTGTCGAAGATCGTGGCGCTCTTGCGCGTCAGCACGACCCAGTCGCCGTCTTCGAGATAGCTGATCGTGTCGGTGAACGGGCCGAGCGCGATGGCGTCGGAGCCGAGATACATCTCGCCGTCGCCATATCCGATCGCGAGCGGCGGGCCGTTGCGCGCGCCGATCATGAGGTCGTCGTCACCGGCGAAGATGAAGCCGAGCGCGAAGGCGCCGCGCAGCCGCGCCAGCGTCAGCTTCACCGCCTCGACCGGCTTGCTGCCGCGCGTCAGCAGATCGTCCACGAGATGCAGCACGATCTCGGTGTCGGTCTCGGTGTGGAACACCGTGCCCTTCTTCTCGAGCTCCTCGCGCAGCTCGCGGAAATTCTCGATGATGCCGTTGTGGACCACGGCAACGCGTTCGGTCGCGTGCGGATGGGCATTGTTGACGGTCGGCTTGCCGTGGGTGGCCCAGCGGGTGTGGCCGATGCCGGTCGTGCCTTTGAGCGGCTCGGCCTCGAGACGCTTCTCCAAATTCTTCAGCTTGCCCTCGGCGCGGCGGCGCTCGAGATGCTTGCCTTCGAGCGTGGCGACCCCCGCGGAGTCGTAGCCGCGATATTCAAGACGTTTGAGCGAATCCACCAATTGCTCTGCAACCGGCGCGCGCCCGAGAATGCCGACAATCCCGCACATGCGGATCAATATCCCCCAAATCGTCGAAAAATCGCTTAAACGACGCGCTCGGTTTCTAGCCAAGTTCCTAAGGAACCAGATACTCAATAATTATTGCTGATTGAGACAGCGCCGGTTCGTTTCCGGTTTCGACTGCGTCGAATTGGCCGGCGTTAAACCGCGCGAATTAACTTGTTGTCAACAAGTTTGACCAACGATTCGCGGTCAGGAGAGTAAGGCCATGAAGAGTTCGTCCGGCCGCAAAGGTCTGTCATCGATGTCTGTGCACGCCAGCGAGACCACGGGCACGCACCTTGCGCATTGGCCGCCGCCCCAGCGCGGCAAGGAAAGCAAGCCCGTCTTCGTCAAGCACACTCCCGGAGAGCCTGCGAAACGCGCCAAGCCGCGCGGCTGGCGCCTGACGCGCGCCATCTTCTCGGAATTCTCCGACGACGAATAGCGGAAGCCTCACCACCCCCGCGCCACGGCAAACACCAGGAAAGCGACAAGCACCCAGAACGCCAGCCCGATGACGAGGCACACAATCTCGGGCGGATTGTCCTCGTACGGTTCCCGCAGCAGCGACCGCCCTATCCCCGTGACGAACGTCTCGATCAGAAAACTGACCAGATCGCGAATAAAGCGAGAGGACACGGCAGCTGGCGCTCACGTCTCCGTCTTCTTTTCCAACTTCTTGCCGCCCGTCTTCAGCTCGCGATAGCGCGCCGCGCCGCCTTCCCTGATGGTCTGCTGGTTGCGCTCCAGCGCCATCGCATCGTCAGGCACGTCCTTGGTGATGACCGAGCCGGAGCCGATATAGGCGCCGTTGCCGATTTTCACCGGGGCGACCAGCGATGAGTTGGTGCCGACGAAGGCGCCCTGCCCGATCACCGTCTTGTGCTTCTTGAAGCCGTCGTAGTTGCAGGTGATGGTGCCGGCGCCGATGTTGGAATTGGCACCGACGGTGGCATCGCCAATGTAGGAGAGATGGTTGACCTTGACGCCGGCCTCCAGCGTCGCGGCCTTGGTTTCCACGAAATTGCCGATGCGCGCGCCGTCGCCGAGCGAGGTGCCGGGGCGCAGTCGCGCATAGGGGCCAATCGAGACGTTCCTGCCGAGCGTGGTCTGCACGATGTGCGAGAAGGAATGGATCACCGTGCCGTCGGCGATCGACACGCCCGGACCGATCACCACGAACGGCTCGATGGTGACGTCCTTGCCGAACACGGTGTCGGCGGACAGATAAACGGTCTCGGGCGCAATCAGCGTGACGCCGGCTTCCATCGCCGCTTTCCGCAAGCGCGCCTGCATCACGCTTTCGGCCTCGGCGAGCTGCGCCTTGGTGTTGATGCCGCGCACCTCGTCCTCGCTGGTCTCGATCACGACAGACTCCCATCCCTGTTCACGGACAATGCCGACCGCGTCGGTCAGATAATATTCGCCCTTCGAATTCGCATTGCCGATCTTGTCGAGGATCTCGAGCGCGCGGCGCCCGTCGATCGCCATCAAGCCGGCATTGCACAGATCGATCTTGCGCTCTTCTGCGCTGGCATCGGCCTGCTCGCGGATCGCGACCAGGCGGCCGCCCTCGACAATGAAGCGGCCATAGCCGCTGGGATCGGCGGCGCGAAAACCGAGCCCGGCGATTGCTGCGCCCTTCGCGAGCGGGGCGCGCAGCCGCGCGAAGGTCTCGGCCGAGATCAGCGGCGTGTCGCCGAAGGCAATCAGCAGATCGTCCGCGCCCCGCGCAATCGCCTCGCGCGCCGCCAGCACCGCATGCGCGGTGCCGAGCCGCTCTGTCTGCACGAAGGTGAGCGCATCCGGACGGATGCGCTTCGCCTCGTCCGCGACAGCTTGATGGTCGGGGCCGATCACGACGGCGAGCGCGGTGCCGGTTCCCTTCGGTGCGGCAGCAAGCACATGCGCAAGCAGGCTCTGGCTCGCGACCGGGTGCAGCACTTTCGGCAGGCTCGATCGCATGCGCGTGCCTTCGCCGGCGGCGAGCACGATCGTGAGGCTGGAACGGGCGGTCATCGAAATCCTGTCAAATACGGCCGAATCAATGGGTGGCGGCAGGCCGATGCCGTCACGAGCTGCCGCCTTGCTACCCCCGCGAACGCCCGGAATTCAAGTGCGACGGGGTTTTCCTGTTAATGTTCCTTGATTGATTCGGGGAAGCTGTTCGGGGCTGGGCACTTAACGTTCATGGCAAAGGATTCCGACCCACTGGCGGATGCCTTCGGCGCCAAGGAGACCGGCGGGCTGTTCTCCGGACTTTTGGCCGAAGAAAGCGCTGTCGACCGCCGCTTGATGTGGCGACTGGGCTCGTGGGGCGTGGCCGCCGTCGGCGCCGTCGTGCTGGCTGTGATGGCCAATCAGGCCCAGCTCGGCTGGCACCGCGACCAGATTGCGTCGGCCGATCTGTCGCGCCAGGCCGACCGGCTCCAGACGCTGACCAAGGAGAGCCAGAACGAGGCCCGCCGCCTCGCTTCCGCCATCGAGACGCTGAACACCGATCGCGACCGACTCTATTCGCGCGTCACCGTGCTCGAGCAAGGGATGGATTCGGTCACCGGCGCCATCGCCAGGCAGAGCGCGAAGCCGCAGGACACGCCGGCACCTGACGCACAGCCCACGCCGCCCAGCGTCGCGCCGGTCGCCTCGACGCCGGCTCCCTCCAATGACAAGTCGCGCGCGGCAGCCGCGAAGGAACAGGCAAAGGAGCCTGCCAAAGACGCGCTGAAGGAGGCCGCAAAGGAGCAGTTGCTCCCGCCGCCGCAGACCTCTGCCGCGGCCTCGCTGGTGTCGCAGTCGCCGCTCACGACGTCGGCGCTGCCCATGCTTCCGCTGGTGCCGTCCAAGTCGATCATGGCGCCACCTGATGCCGCCGCGTCGAAACTGGTGCAGCCCGAGACAACCGAGAAGGCCGCCGAGAAGAAGCCCGAACAGGCGCCCGCCCCGACCGAGATCGCCGCGGTGCCAGCCAAGCCCGAGGCAACCGAAAGCGTGTCACCCGCGATCGCGGTTCAGCAGACGCGCTTTGCGATCGACCTCGGCGGCGCCAACTCGATCGACGGCCTGCGCGCGCTGTGGCGCGGCCTGACCAAGTCCAATCCGGAGATCGCCGCCCTGCGCCCGATCATCATGATCAAGGAAGGCAGTACCGGCCTCGGCATGCAGCTGCGCCTCGGCGCCGGCCCATTGATCAACGCAGCCGCCGCCGCAAAACTCTGCGCGGGCCTCGCCGAAAACGACCACCGTTGCGAGACGACCGTGTTCGACGGCCAGCGCCTGTCGATGCGCGGTGGCCAAGAGAAGGGTCAGGACAAGGCGCAGGACAAGGGACAAGACAAGTCGCAGGACAGGGTTCAGGAGAAGAACTCCGAGAAGAACCAGGACGCCGTGCCGCAAGCCGAGGCCGCACCTGCTCCCGCACCGACCGCCAAGCCCGAGAAGCGTCGCCGCAGCTACTCCACAAAGCGCTCGTCAAGGCGCGAGGAGCCTCCGCCTGCTCCCGCGGCACAGCAGCCAGCCGCACCGGCCAAGCCGGAGGCGGCGTCGGCGGGATCGACGCTGTCGTCGTTCTTCAGGCGGTAGACACGCGTACGAGCGAGATCATGACCCGCGGATTCTTGTTGCGCGACCGCGGGGCTCGCTGCGGCCTCTGATCAACGCGGGGCGTTTACGGCCGTCGAGCAATCAATCGCCGAACGACGCACGCGATCAGAAATATCCACCTCGCCTGTTGCCCCTCCGCGCCATCCCGACCATATTGCGCCCATGACAAAAAAGCCCTTCCGCCTCACGCCCTACCAGGTGCAGTTCCTGATCGTCGTCGGATTCGTGTCCGTCGGCTACGCGATCTATCTGCGTTATCTCGGCATCGAGAACTCGACCGTCGGGCTCGCCTGCGATGCCGGGCTTCAGACGCTGATGTGCAAGGCGCGCTCGGTCTCGACCGTGCTGTTCAAGAATTCGGTGTTCGGCATTGTGGCGCTGGTGGTTGCGACGCTGAACCTGATGCGACCGTCGATCGTGCTTCTGACCGTCGGCATCATCGCCGCCGGTCTCGGCATCGTGCTCTACAATGTCGTGCTGTCCGGCCTTGCGATCGGCCTGTTCATTCTCGGATTTGCTCGGCCCGCGCCCGCCACAGCGTGAGCGCGAACAGCAAATAGATCGCGCAGGTCCACAGCGACTGCCAGTTCTCGCGGCCCTCGTTGAAGAGCACGTAAGCGGCCGACAACGCGAGCACGCCGGCGAACACCGATTCCGCGATCGGACGCTGGCCGATCTGCGGCCGGTTCAGCATCAGCACCGCGAACGGCACCACCGCCATCGTCAGCGAGGCGTAGGGGAAGTCGTGGTAGCGCGGGTCGAACACGAAGGCGAGCGCGGTCTGCGCCGCGATCACAGCAGTCACCGCAAGCGTCAGGCCGAGCAGAGCGGTGAGCTTCGACCATTTCCGCCCCTCGCGCGGGCCGAGCAGATCGAGGAAGGTCGGAAGGCTGCGGCCGATCACCATCGCCTGCGCGCAGAAGATCGGCGACAGGATGCCGGCGAGCAGCAGGATGCCCCAATGCAGCCAGCCTCCGATGCCGTAACTCTCATAGTACATCTTGTCGGCGCCGATCCCGAGCAGGATGCCCGCTGACGTCGCCGAAATGGCAACGCCAAGCCAGGCCGAGAAGCGCGGCGTCCACGGCCGCCTGCGCAGCGTGAGGCCGGCGATCGCGAACACCAGCACGCAGAGGCCCATGCCCGCGCCCATGTACCATTTCCAGTACGGGAAATTGCTGATCGGCTGGCCCGGCGGATATTTCAGGTTCCGGCGCACTGAGTCGAAGAGTCCCCAATAGCCGCCGACGGTGCCTTCCAACTTGCGCTTCCACGGCTGGTCGTAGGACTCTATCAGGTTCACGCGGAACTTGTTCGACTTCGCCAGGGAGAGGATCTCCGAGACGACGCGCGCCTGGTTGGTGCGCGACGGCAGCGCGCCCTCGCGCATGCGCCCTTCGCTGGGCCAGCCGGTCTCGCCGATCAGGATCTCCTTGCCGGGGAACGCCACCGCCATGCGCTCGCGGATCGCCTCGACATGGCTTGCTGCGAACTTCGCCTTGACCGGAATGTCCTCCCAATAGGGCAGGATGTGGATCGTGACGAAGTCGACGGCGTCGTAGACCTCGCGATTCCTGAGCCAGAACTCCCAGACGTCGGCATAGGTGACGGGCACGCTGACTTGCGCCTTCACCGAGCGGATGATGGAGACGAGGTCCGCCGTCGTCATCTCGCCGCGCAGCAGCACCTCGTTGCCGACGATGATGCTGGTGACGATGCCGGGGAAATCCTTGGAGAGACGAACGGCGAGCGCGGCCTGCTCAAAATTCTTGCTGCGGTTGCTGGAGAGCCAGATGCCCTGGAGCACCTTCAGCCCACCGACCTTGGCGGCGATCGCCGGCACCTGGTCGAGCCCGTTCTCCATCGAATAGGTGCGGACGCAGTCGGTGATCTCCTTGAGCTGGCGCAGGTCCTGTTCGATCTGGTCGGCCTCGATATGGGTCCACGCGTTCAGCGGCGACTGCTCGCCGCGGAACGGCGCGTAGGAGACGCATTGAACTTTGTCGCTGGGATCGATCGGCGCGCGCGCGAGCGTGATCGGCGTGGCCAGCCACCACCACACGGCAGCAATCGCACCCAGTGAAACGAGCAGAAGCGCCAGTGGCGTACGAAGAGAAATCGGTTCCGTCCTCCGCGAAGGGCCGTCGATTACCTGCTCGCACGCCGTCTGCCAAGGGGTGTCTCCGGGATGGATCCCTCCCTCCCCCGAGGAATTTACCTGCGGCCGTTCGACCGAGGCCTAGGATCGTGACTTTGCTGGACAAAATTTGAAATTCAGGTCATGGACTCGGGGAGACTTTTCCGCCGCATTGGAGACCCATTTGGACGCCATCACCGGCGGGTCCGCGAGGTTCTGGCGCGGGCGGTCAGCTGATATATTGGGGAATTCATGCGGCAACGGGTGTTTGAGTTACGAAATGCGGTCCTGCGGCAGTTCGCCGCCACCTTGGCCGTCTCCGCCCTGGTCGTCATGGTCGGTCTCTGTGGCGCCTCCGCCCAGAGCGGCACGCCCGCTCCGGACCAGAGCAAGGCAGCCGCCCAGCCCGCCGATGCCGCCGCCAGGGACGCTGCCCAGAACCAGCGCCGCACCGACGAGTTCGCCGAAGCAGCCCAGGTCATCAACGGGCCGGCCGGCAACCCCGAATGCGTCTGGCTCGGCCGGCGCGTGGTGCGGCTGATGTGGCGGGATGATCTCGACACCGCGTTCCGCCATCTCGACCTTTACGACCGGTTCGGCTGCCCCGGCGGCCACATCCAGGCCGCCTTCCGTTGCCTGACCCGCTTTGGCGGCCAGATCGATCCCAAGGTCGCCGAGACCCTGGACAGCCGCGTGCATGCTTGCTGGATCAACCCGGCATCCCAGCCGCAGCAGGCGGCGGCCAGCGCCGCCCAGCCGGCGGCGGCGACATCGGGCAATGCGCCAGCCCCGCAGCCGGCCGCGAGCCCCTCGCCTGCGGCCAGCCCGACACCGGCGCCCTCGAAATAGCCGCGATCGTTTCAGCCGCCGTTCAGGAACGATCGACGATAGAAGCGGTTGGCACTGCCGCGCACTCCAAAACTGGCCATGCCCTCATACGGTCATGAGGCCATGACAGTTGTGAAACCGCGCGGCAGAGGTATGCTCCTTTTGCCGCGGACTTGGTCGGATCTCGGGGTCGGGTCCGCTTCCCTGCCACCTCAGCCCCTATTGGTTTAGCCGCGATGCGCGTTGTCGCCGCCGTTCTGTTGCTCGTATCCGTGCTCCATGCCGGCATCTGGGGAGTCCTGCGCGACAGGGAACCCGCGCCCGACTTCAAGGGCCTGCTGCCCAGCGTCTCCTACGCCCCGTTCGAAGGCGCGGCCCACCCCGACATCGACAACATCCCCACCGTCGAGAAGATCCGCGCCGACCTGAAGACGCTGTCGACGATGACGCGCGCGATCCGTCTCTATTCGTCGACCGGCGGCGTCGAGCTGGTGCCGCCGATCGCGGCCGAGTTCGGCCTCAAGGTCACCGTCGGCGCCTGGATCGACAAGGACAAGGACCGCAACGAGCGCGAGATCAAGGCCGCCATCGAGCTCGCCCGCAAGAACAGCAACGTCGTCGGCGTCGTGGTCGGCAACGAGGTGATCTACCGCGGCGAGCAGAAGGTCGAAGACCTCATCGACATGATCAAGAAGGTCAAGGGCTCGGTCCGCGTGCCCGTCACGACCGGCGAGATCTGGAACATCTGGCGCGACAATCCCGACCTTGCCTCCAACGTCGACTTCATCGCCGCCCACGTGCTGCCCTACTGGGAAAACTTCCGCTCGGACCAGGCGGTCGACCAGGCCGTCGACCGCTACAATTTGTTGCGCAACCTGTTCCCCGGCAAGCGCATCGTCATCGCCGAGTTCGGCTGGCCGAGCCAGGGCTATAATTTGCGCAACGCCGATCCCGGTCCGTTCCAGCAGGCGCTGACCTTGCGCAACTTCGTCAGCCGCGCCGAAGCCATCGGCATGGAATACAACATCGTCGAAGCCATCGATCAGCCCTGGAAATACTTCGAAGGCGGCGTCGGTCCGTACTGGGGCATCCTCAACGCCAGCCGCGAGCCGAAATTCGCCTGGACCGGTCCGGTGGAAAACCCTGACTACTGGAAGCTGATGGGAATCGCGCTGCTGGTCGGCATCCTGCTGTCGCTGCCGATCCTGCGGCTGCAGCAGCCGACCGCCAAGCAGGCGTTCCTGCTGTCGGCGACCGCCAACGGCGTCGGCGCCTGGGCCGCGACCGTGTTCGCATTCTGGAACGGGCACTATTTCATCTTCGGCTCGGCGTTCGCGCTCACGCTCGGCATGATCCTGCTCGTTCCGCTCGTTCTCATTGCGATGGCGCGCATCGACGAGATCTCGGCGGTGGCTTTGGGCCGGCCGCCGCAGCGGCTGCTCTCCAAGGGCAAGCCGGTCGAGAACGTGCCCGAGAACTACTACCCGAAGGTCTCGATCCACATCCCCGCCTATTTCGAGCCGGTCGAGATGCTGAAGCAGACGCTCGATGCGCTGTCACGGCTGAACTATCCGAACTACGAATGCGTCGTCATCATCAACAACACGCCCGATCCCGCGTTCTGGCAGCCGATCCAGGACCATTGCCGCGCGCTCGGTGAACGCTTCAAGTTCATCAACGCGGAGAAGGTGCAGGGCTTCAAGGCCGGCGCGCTGCGGATCGCGATGGACCGCACCGCTGTCGACGCCGAGATCATCGGCATCCTCGATGCCGATTATGTCGTGGATCCCGACTGGCTGAAGGACCTCGTGCCTGCGTTCGCAGACCCGCGCGTCGGCCTCGTGCAGGCGCCGCAGGAGCACCGCGACGGCGACCTGTCGATCATGCACTACATCATGAACGGCGAATATGCCGGCTTCTTCGACATCGGCATGGTCCAGCGCAACGAGGCCAACGCCATCATCGTGCACGGCACGATGTGCCTGATCCGCCGCGCCGCGATGGACATGGCCGGCGGCTGGTCATCCGACACGATCTGCGAGGACAGTGATCTCGGCCTTGCGATCCAGGAGCTCGGCTGGACCACCCACTACACCAATCACCGCTACGGCCAGGGCATGCTCCCCGACACCTATGAGGCCTTCAAGAAGCAGCGTCACCGCTGGGCCTATGGCGGCCTCCAGATCGTGAAGAAGCACTGGCGACACTTCCTGCCCGGCCGGAGCCGGCTGACGCCCGACCAGAAGCGCGAATATAGTCTGGGCTGGCTGAACTGGCTCGGGGCCGAGAGCCTCGGCGTGGTCGTGGCGCTGCTCAACCTCATCTGGGTGCCGATCGTCGCCTTCGCCGACATCGCCATCCCCGACAAGATCTTGACGCTGCCGATCATCGGCGCCTTCATCGTCTCGCTCGCGCACTTCCTGTCGATGTACCGGCTGCGCGTCGCGATCAAACCCGGCCAGATGCTGGGCGCCATGATCGCGGCGATGAGCGTGCAGTGGACGGTGTCGCGCGCGGTCGCGCAGGGACTGATCACCGAGCACATTGCGTTCGCGCGCACCTCCAAGGGCGGCCTGTCCCGGATGTCGATCGAGTTCCAGGCGTTCTGGGAGGCCGTGATCGGCGCCCTGCTGCTGATCGGCGCCGGCGTGCTGATCGCCTCCAACAGCTATCGCCAGATCACCGAGATCTACATCTTCGCCGGCGTCCTGGTGCTGCAAAGCCTGCCGTTCCTGGCCGCGGTTGCGATCGCCATCCTCGAGCTCAGCCGCATCAACTCGTTCCAGTTCTGGCGCGACAGCGCGATCCGCACCGCCGAGCTGATCGGCCTGCGCCCCGTCGCGCTGCCGACCCCCGCCGGCACGCCGCAACCGGTGCCGAACGAGGTCCGGCGCGAGGCGCAGTGACGGGATGGAGGCCTCCCGGCGCAGAGGGATACGTCCGCGCCGGAAGCATCTTCGTTGTCCGGCGTGGATGACAGCCCGCCAATCGCGTTGAAAATCCGGACCTAAGCCGCGGATGCCGCGAGAAAATCCTGCTGCTGCCGCGCGTTTTGCCAGCCACCTGCTGCTATTGACCTCGGCGCCCCATCCCCCTACACAGCGCGGGCCGAAAGCATGATCCGGAAACGGCCGGTTTTCCCCGCGGCGCAAGTTACGCGTAGCGGCAAGACATGCTTCTCGAAATGACCGAAGACGATGGCGATCGATCGCAAAGCCATCAGCGGCCATGGGAGCGCGTAGCTCAGCCGGTAGAGCACGTGACTTTTAATCACGGGGTCCTGGGTTCGAGCCCCAGCGCGCTCACCAAGCCAAATCAACGACTTAAGCTGAAATCAACAGTTGAATGAAAAATCCTCGTGTGGGCACCGTGTTGGCAAATCGATTGTCCGCCTGCACGTCGAGAGCCGCGGCGCGGTAGTTGCTCGCCATCTCGATCAGGCCGGCGCGCTCGAGCGGCAGCCTGCTCTCCCCCGCCAGCTCCAGGCAGATGCGCTCCATGCGCGCGAGCTCGTCGATGTTGTGCTGATGTTGCCCCATGGGCGCCGATCAGCCTCTGGCGCGCATCACGTCGTCAAGGGTCATCTCGAGGCCGTCTTGTCCCTCAGGCCTTTGGGCGGTCTTTCTGAAGGTTCTCGATTGACGCGGCCGCTCGACGGCAATCTTCGGCGACCTTCAAAAGGCCGACGCGCTCAAGCTCCATGGAAGCTATCGCTGCATGTTCACGGCAAATTTGCTCTAGTCTACGGAATTCCCTTAGCTCTCGGTCCACGTGCCCTCCGCGAATGTGAGGTGATGATCACGTCAACGATCGACTGATGAGAAGTGGCGATCCGTAAGTTTCCCGTAAGTAAGGCTGAGCGAAACGGGAAAATCAAGCAACCCTTTGGCAGTACTTAGGAATGGAACCCGACGACCACGGTGCCCTTTAGAAGGCCCCGCCGGTGTGAATCGGCCGGCCGTTGTCACACCCACGACGCGCAGTAGTTCGCGCGCCATCCGCAGCCCAAGGGATTGATAATTTGACTCTCGCCGGCACCGCGCTTCGGAATGGCAGGCGGCGATGGAAGCGCTGATCCTGGTGGCGGAAGGCGGCGGTACAACGATGTTCGCGCGGATCGGCATTATGCGGGCTTTGAACCGGCACCTACGTGCCAGAGCTCAATCCCAAGGACAGAGCCGCATTGGGGGCGACGCAAGCTGAAGAGAGATCAATGAAATTGAGATAACACCTCGGTGAACGAAGCCGTTTGCTGCCTCAGACGAAGCACTCCCGAAACAGTCCGAGCCCAGCCTTGGCCTTACCAACGAGGGGATCGCAAGATGATCGCGCTGAAAGCAATCGCAGCTATCCTGGGTGCCGGGTTTATCCTGTGCATGTATTCGGGTGACCTGAGCGCCGACGTAGTTCTCGCCGTCGTTGCCTGCCTGTCTTAATGGCGTCGCCCCAACGAGACCCGGCGCTTCGGAAGCGTCACAAACCTGTGGCATGACCGTTGCACAATTGAAACCAACTGGGATTTCAGAACTCAGTTAGAGAATAAAACGCTGCCGGGACGTGTATTTCGAGCCCGGCAGCGTTCCTTTTTGGGAAGGCTGGGACACCCGCTGGCGTGGACCGGCGGGGGAACCATAATCTCCACCCGCCTCATCGGCGCGGCCGGACCTTTGAGACATGGCAAGCGTTGACGCTCGAACACCAGGGCAGGATCGTGAACCTGGAGCATCGGACGTGAGTATAGTCCCTCTGGAATTCGAAAGACGGTTGGCGCAGCGGTGGGCGGCCAGATTTCAGCGGCCCATCTCACCAGTACAGCAAGTGCGTCAGCCGCCCAGCGAAGGTTGGCAGGTCGTCACTAGCTCGAAGCGTAATAAATCACCTGCCAAGAAGAGGCGTCGGCGCATGGAGAGCCCGCCGGCTCAATAGCCGGCGGGACATTCGTCGTTCACCAAGCGGTCGGCGGTGCGGTGCCATCGGTGCTGGGGCGATATAGTCGCCTGTTTCTGATTTAAACCTAGGGCGCACCGGATTTTGGCCCTGCACCCTCGAGACCGAGTCGTGGTGCTCCCTTCTCAGTTAGGCAGATCGGCGAGTCCTGGTAAGCCTTCACGCAATTCCTGTACAATCGCATCTCGATTGTATCATCGAGCACGCCGAAAACGGCCAGTAGCGCGAGCCCCACACCGCCCGCGATCCCAACCGAATAGATTGCTGCGCGCCGAACCTGCGACGCAAGTTTCTCACTCATCGAATTGCCCAGCGAAACATGCTCGACAATGCTGCGGATTGAGAGTTGTTCCGCGGGACCGTCAAACGCCAACTGAGGCGGCCTACTTCGGCTTTTCAGCTTGGACGTGCAGAACGTAGAGTGTGGTCTGGAACTCGTCCGTGACTTCCACCTTCAAGCAGCATGCTTGTCAGGCAATTCCTGGCCACGCGGTCGATCTCATGGCGCTCGTGCGTGTGACGGAAGTATCCCGGCATGCGTCAGTCATACTGTCGCGACAGTCGCGTTCCACCGAGAGACCGGAACAAGCAGGCCGCAGGCGCGGGGTTATTTGCTTCCAGTCAGAGCTTCGAGTCTGTCGAGTTGACCGGCTACACCAGCAAAGCTTCTGGCGATATTCTTCATTAGAAAAGCGCGGTCTTCGGAATTGGTAGGGTCCGAGGCAAGAGTCTTGTAGTGGTTTGCAATATCCCTGCATTGGGCGGCCGTAATCATATGACACTCCAATCACTGCAATTCGCAATGGATGATTGTGAGCACACAACCGGGGTCAGATTACGGCACTCGCGCACTAGCGACGATTGAGGCTTAAAGGGCAAGCGGGTCGGTTGGCGGAATCGAAACCGAGAGCCGCTGCCGTCTCTTGCTGCGCCGCAAAAGGGAAAGGCCGCAGCGTGGTTCCAGCCCCACTGCGGCCATCCCGGACAAATTAGAATTTTGGTACTCAAATCTCGCCGGTGTTCACACCATAGAACACCCCTTTCCGAAAATGGAGTCGGTAAAACTACCGGACTTCGACGTCCGACGGATTGCCATCCGAGAGTGAGGATGGCACTCCTCCCCTTGCCAGCCCCAACTGCTCCCGGCTGCCGATCCAATTGAGGATTAGAGCGCCGGGAGTGCGACACCTGTCAGTGTAAAAGAGGCCGCCCACGGAGGCGGCCTTGCTTTATGGCCCTCGAAAAATTTGCCGGCGAAGCCGCTAGCAACAGCTAGTGTCGCTTCAGAGCATCCTGCCTGGCGATCGCGGCCCTCCCCATTTGCTCGATGGTATCGGCCATGTTGATCCTGCGTTGCGCTTCCAATTTTTGGGCGCAATCTTCATTGGCGTCGCATTGCTTCCTGAACAGTTCAAGCGTCGTCGTGAAGTGAAATCCCGGCCGTGTCGCGACGTAGGCGATACAACCGAAGCTGGCCGCGAAACCAGTCCAAATGAACAGGCGAGACGGCATACGTTCTCGCGCTCCACGGTGGCACGAACGCGCGTCGGTCGTTTTTGGCGGCGGAGACGCTACGGAACGTAAAATCCGAGCCGCAATGCACGTTCCTCAGTCAGGCAGACGATCGACAGGTCCGGGTGAGCCCTCAGGCAATTCCAGTAAAGTCGCCTCTCGATCGCATCGTCGAGCAGGCCGAGAACAACGAACAGCGCGATGCCCACCCCGCCCGCCATCCCAACCGAATAAATCGCTGCGCGCCTCACCCGGGACGCGCGGGAAAATTCCAAGCCCACTGTAATTCACTAACTACCAAAGAGTGCACTGACGTAAAGTACTACTCATGCAGCAAGTCAAGGTTCGGGTCAATCGCCCGAGCTGAATCAGCGGCGCATAACTAGAAATCCCGCCTGATTTGCCAACAAATCCGCCCCTATCGGGCGCTCCAGGCATTGGCTCGCCTGGCTACTCATGCACGCCCGTAGAACTGGGCGGAATACCCAGCTCGCAACTTGTCGTAGCAGTTACGCACCTGTAGGTTGCCCGCCTGCGGGGGTACATGCTGTTTTCGACCACACTTTTTCTCTTCAGCTTCTTGCCGAGGGCTCTTGCAGCCAGTTGGCTCACAAGTTTCGGGCCATATTGGCTCTTCCTGCTGACCCTGACCGGCGCCTCAGCGTATTTCTACGCGGCCCATATCCCAGCGTATCTGTGGCTGCTAGGCCTCTCGGCGGCCGCGAATTACGTGATCGCAACGCTGATCGGGAAAGGACATCGACGCTGGTTATATCTTGCCGGCATCGCGTTCAATCTGGCGCCACTCGGCTACTTCAAATATTGGGACTTCGTTGCCCGCAATATCGATCGCGCTCTGGGCCTGCCCTTCACGCCGTCCAACATCATCCTGCCCCTCGCGATTTCGTTCATCACCTTTGAGCAGATCGCCTTCCTGTCCGACGTGCATGCGGGCCGCGTCGAACGCGGCTCAGCGCTGCGCTATGCCGCATTCATCAGCCTGTTTCCCAAGCTCATCGCCGGACCGATCATCCGATATACCGAGATGCTGCCCCAGTTTCGCGCCGAGAAGCGGCCGAGCCTGGACTTGATCGTCACAGGACTCTGCATCTTCTCGATCGGTCTGTTCAAGAAAGTTGCTTTTGCTGACCAGCTCGCACCGTCAGCCGATCGCATCTTCGGTCTTGCGAGCGGGCAACTGGTGTCGGGAACGGATGCGGCCCTTGCGATCGCCGCGTACGCCGCTCAGATCTATTTCGACTTCTCCGGCTATTCCGACATGGCCATCGGACTTGCATGCATGCTCGGACTGACGCTGCCGATCAATTTCTTTTCACCCTACAAGGCGACGTCCATCATCGAGTTCTGGCGATGCTGGCACATCACGCTGTCCCGCTTCCTGCGCGACTACTTGTATATCCCCCTTGGCGGCAGCCGCGGCCGGATATCACGGACTTACGTCAACCTATTCCTGGTGATGACCTTGGGCGGGATCTGGCACGGCGCCGGATTTGCCTTCGCCATATGGGGCGCACTTCACGGCGCGGCCTTGATCATCAATCACGCTTGGAATTCGATCCGTCCCGCCACACTGGCGGGCTCACGTCTCGTGTCGTTTGTCGGCTGGACCGCGACAATGGCCACCGTCCTGTTCGGCTGGATTTTCTTCAGGGCCGTCGATCTTGCGACGTCACGCAACATGATCTCGTCGCTCTTCACGCCATGGGCGACGAGCACCCTCGAACCAAGGGCTATCCATCTGCTTGGCTTCTGCTGGCTGCTGATCCTCGTGTGCCCGAACACCGCGCAACTGTTTGGCTTCAGCTTCCTCCTCAAAGGAAGCGAGAGCGACTACCTGCGGCAAATCCCTGCGGCCAAGCTCGGGCTTGTGGCGCTCGGCGGCACTCTGCTCTTTTTCTCGGTTGTCATCATGGTATCCGGCACGCCAAATGCTTTCATCTATTTCCAGTTCTAGCCTGGCCAGGCTCGCCGTTCTGATCCTGACACTCCCCGCCTGCGTGCTGGGTATCGAGGCTTACTGCCATCTCTCAGGGCGATATGCAGCGACGACCTATTATTTCCTCAAGAACGCTGCGTTTTCGGACCCGACAAATGCGGTGTTCGGCGATTCCCACGTCATGGCCACCTCTCGCATTCCAGAGTTCTCTTTCTATGGCTGGGCCGGCGAGCAGCCCGAAGAACTCAACACGCTCACGCGCTACCTCTACGATGCGACCAAACCCGGGAAGATCATCCTCCAAGCCGACCCGCAATGGTTCGGCGGATACCATGAGAAACGCCAGAAATTCGTCACGCAACGAAATCTGATCAACCGGCGATTCCCGACCGTTCTCTCGTCAGCCTACTATTGGGAAACGCTGCGCCCCAACATCGTCGCTTCTGGCTATGACGTCGCTAATCAGATCATCTCCTCCGCTCACGCGCAGGAGACCTCCCCTGTGCGATCACGAGCCGCAGCAGCCGAGAAAAGGTGGGTCGAATTGTATCCGCGGCAGGACTTCAATTGGACTTGGCTCTCTCCCGACGATCGAGCAGATCTTACCGAAGTTCGCGTCTTGGAACAGAACCCACGAGCTGACTTCGTCCGCAGCACCTCCGCAGCCGAGTTCGAGGAGGCCATATCACGCCTCGTCGAGCGCGGAGCAAACGTCTGTCTCTTTAGAACGCCTGTGACGCAGGAATACCTGAAGATGACGAGTTCGATCCCGGACAGCCGCTTTGCCGAATTCGAGGGCTACATCAACAAGATTGCAAGCCGCTTCAAGCTTCGACAGGTCGACTTCAGAGATCTTCCTCGCAACTTTAGCGACCAGGCCTTTGCTAACTCCGATCATCTGCTGGATAGCGAATCCATCGCGCTCTGGCCCCTCGTTGCGCGCGCCTGCTTCGATGATGGTCGGTCGGTCGATGAGCCCCGCAAATAAAATGCGGCCCCGGCCGTGGGGGCTTTAGGGGATTGCGGAGGGCCGGGGCCGCTGGAGGCGCCTGGGCCTTGGGGAGGACCAAGCATCCTGAGCCTAGGAAAGACCGACAATCGGTGCTGTTCGCTTTCGCACATTGGCGACAGGTTCCATCGACGCAAGCGGAATAGCTGCAATGAAAGTCGTGCAGGCTTGCTTGGAGAGCTTCGCAAGGTTGCGGCCGCGTGCGCGTTGATCCGCGATCAAGCTGCGATACAGGCGCTGATATTGGTGGCAGAAGGCGGCGGCCCGACGACGTTCATCTAATCGTCACACTCAGCGCATGCACGTTAAGCAACTAATCAATTGTGATTTGAATCATATTGACCCCGCGCAGAGTTGCGGTAGGCTTCTTTCACCGGGGCTGGCTGCTTATTTCACTTACTCTGACTTTTTCATTTTAACCCGGTCGCCGCTGTGGTCTCCACCGCGGCCTTTTATTCGGGATTGTCGTTAGCAGTCGGCTCGCTGCATGAGGGAGTATTCTTCCATGAGCGACACAGCACCTTCGCAGAGCAGATTTTTAGTTCGAATGGGTGGCAATGGCTGGATGGTCTATGACCGAGAGCGCAAAGGTCCCGCAGCAATTGGTTTCGACTTGGCCGCAGATCTGAGCAAAGAGCGAGCAGAACAAGTGCACCGCTTCCTGACTAAGCCGGAGGCGCGGAGCTGCGGTTAAACCGCCCGCCAGCGTGAGCCGGTGGGCCCAAGATTGATCTGCGCCCGCCTGCTGTACGCCGCGCTCCGATGACGGAAGCGGTCAACACCGAGCTCGTGGAACTCGACCGACTCCCGAATTTTCCCATCACGATCAGGACGCTTGGCCGCGCGCGACGCCTGGCCTCGCTGAGTGACGGCCCGTCACTCGGTACCGCCGAAAGTAGTCATCCGGCGGTCCCGGAATTATCGTGGAACCGTACCGTTCAGGTCGCGAAGACCATCGCGGATAGCGAGGTCAGCGCCGTGGCCGCACGGCACCGGACGCCGGCGCATTCCATGGGAAGGCCGCGGGCCCTCGTAATCCCCCCTGCAACACCGCATCAGTCTGCTGTTCCAGGCGCCTCGCCACAAAAGCCGGGAGACAACGCGCACAAAAGGTGTAGGATTCACAAAAATCGGAGGAGCGGCATGTTTGAAATCAGCGGTTTCGACACGGCAGGCGTGGTCAGCCTCAAGCGGCTCTCACTCGCCGCCGCCCTCAAGAAGGCCAGAGAACTCGTCCAAGACGGGTGTTGGGAAGTTCAGATCGTTGATCCGGCTGGCCGGGTGTACACTTCGTTTGAGGAGCAAGCCGCTTAGTCGCCACGCCCTTCGGCGCTTTCCAGAAGGCACCCGCCCCGGCCGATCACGCTTTGCGAGGTCGGGCTTTGGCCGCGATCCGCCGTGGCTATCCGCCTCGGCCGACGTTTGACGAGGCGTTATCGAGCCAGCGCTGTGTTGCTTCATCGCTCCAGCCGGGGACCGCGAAGCGCACTCGAGAATTCACTTCCGCACCGGAACGATCGACCGCAGGATGGCGTGCCGCAGGATCGCGCGCACGAGCGTGATGCAGCGTTGCAGCGTTTGCAGACGTGCACAGGACGATCAAAAGGCCCACGGCCAAAACAGGGCGCATCGCATCGGCTCCAATCAAATCTCCTCCCGCTTAGGTAATATGCCGACCGTCCCACGCGATCCGACGCGGCTTCACAGCTGAGAGAGCGAAGCGCGAACACAACTCAGCGAAGTCCTGAATCAATTGAACGAGACCTCGCTGAGCCAGTTGCGTCGCGATCACGACCCCGGGCATCTTGGGCACAAGATCGACCACGCCTCGAAGTGAATCTCGACAAGGTGCTACCGCCTATCTCAACCATTGCCTGGACACATTGGCGGCCAAGCAATAGCGGCTGAAGGCTGGCTCAACCGGCCGAGCGCCACCTGTTGCGACGGGCCAACACCGTTTAGCCGCCACTCTGCCAGCAGCGCCGACATTCGCGCGCCCGCTGTATCGGGCGCGGCAGGGTCCGCCGGTCAATTCGCGTGCGCATTCAACCTTTCTTCAGAAATTTACGCTCACCCTGCACATCCATTTCCAATAGTCATTGTTGAGCGCAGATGAGTTCGGTTCAGGTTCAGTGCACGCGGTGCAAATCCGTGTTTCGCGATCGCGCCGGGCGATTGCAGGATGGCTATTCCAGGCAATGTCCGAGTTGCGAGGTGGTGCTGTTCTTCGCCGAGGATTCGCAGCATCCTTTCGTCAAGCGCGCGATGCGTGATGCACGCAAGGTGCGCAAGGAGCTGCGCGAGGCGGGAGCGGCAAGGCGGCTCGTGCCGGATGCCCCCGCAACGCCGTCCCGGTCGTTGCAGGGCCGCAGGCGAATGCCAGGCCGATCCGAGTAGCTCCTGCCGTCGTGGACCCGCGGGCGATTTGCCGCACCCACGCCGCCAGGACGCGGCCGCCCCCTCCTCACCGGCGCTGCGGCTTCCTTGGAAACAGCCGATCGCGGATGTAGCGCGAGGTCGGCGTCAGGCGGATGCCGCGCGGCTTCTGCCAGGCCGCGCGGTCGATCTCGTTCTTGTCGCCGATCGCGAGCCTGCCCTTGGCGCCCTTGGCGATGAAGATCGCATCGCTCATCTTGCGCCCGGAGCGCTTGTTTCTGGCCTTCACTTCCTTCCAGAGGCTGATCCGGCCGAGCTTCAGCTTGGGCAGCTCCTCCTTGATCTCCCGCCGCAGGCAATCCTTGTCGGATTCGCGCGCGCGCTTGCGGCCGCCCGGGAACATCCACAGGCCGTCCGACCGTCGTCTGACCAACAATACCTTGCCGCGCCTTGCGGCAACCAGCTTGGAAGACTTCGCCATTGCTGCCGTAGATCGGAAACAGAATCGTCCCATCGTAACTTGTCTAGTTGAATAGACAAGTTCGCGGACGCGTTGATCACAGCCCGTGCGGGAAGCTCAGCTTTCGCTCGCCGCCGCCCGGTCCTCGGTCCTGATCCAGACCATCATCAACTCCCAGGCCACCGACAGGATGATCGGCCCGATGAACAGGCCGACGATGCCGTTGGCGAGCGTGCCGCCGATCACGCCGACGAAAATCACGATGGTAGGCGTGGTGAGTCCGCGCCCCATCACCAGCGGCTTCAACATGGTGTCGATGAAGCCGACGAGGACGAGAAACACGGTGAGCAGCAGCGCCGTGGTGACGTCCTTGGCGGTCCAGATCCAGATGATGACCGGCAGCAGCACCAGGAAGGCGCCGATCTGAACGATCGAGAGCAGCAGCACGATGAAGGCGAGCAGGCCTGCGCTCGGCACCGCGGCGAGCTTGAAGCCGATGCCGGCGAGTAGCGCCTGCACGATCGCGACGCCGATCACCCCTTGCGCGACGGCGCGGATGGTGGCGCCTGCAAGCTCCAGGAAATGCTCGCTCTGCTCGGGCACGATGCGGAAAAGGAAGCCGCGGCCAGCCGCAACCAGCCGCGGCCCATGCGGAAATAGGAAGCCGGCGACGAACACCGAGACCAGGAACTGGAGCGCGCCGAGGCTCGCATCGCCCGCTAGCGATAACAAGGGTCCCGCCAACGGCTGGAGATAGGGTGCGACCTCGCGCAGCACCGCGCGGATGTTGTTGTAGGCCTGCTCCCAGAGCTCAAAGAGCCAGGGTCCGACGACCGGCCACGATTTGAGCTGCTCCGGCGCCGACTGGAGCGCGAGGTCGCCGGTGCCGAGCTGGCGCGCCAGATCACGCACGCCGTCGACTGCGCTGAGGCCGAGCCAGGTCGCAGGGCCAATGACGATGCCGAGCGTGATCAGGGTGAGGATCACGGCCGCGGTCTTCGGGCGCCCGCCGAGGATCTTGGCGACCCAGCTGAAGGCCGGGTAGAACGCGACCGCGAGCACGCCGCTCCAGGCCAGGATCGGCACGAACGGACGGATGATCAGGAAGGTCCAGATGATCAGCAGGCCAAGCAGGCCGAGCCGGATCACGAGCTGGATGATGTCCTCTCCCGTCAGGAGCTGACGGAGGCTTTTCACGGGCACGCCTTTCCTTGCGGCATTGACGCGGGTTCCGGCACTAGCACGGCCCTGCGTTATTGCCAGCCGCGCATCCGGCGTCAAGACGATCGGGCCCGTGGCCATCGAACCGCTACGCCGCCCGGCGCGGCGTCAGTCGCCGCCGGGCAGACGGTTTGCCCCCGTTAGAAGTGGTAGTTCAAGCCCACCGTGCCGGTCTGGATGTTCAGCTTCACATTGGCGGGCGTTGCCACCAGATTGCCCGTCGTCACCGGCAGCTCGGTGATGGCGCCGAAGCCCATGTAATTGTATTCGGCCCGCACCGACCAGTTCGGCATGAACATCCATTCGACGCCGCCGCCGGCAAGCCAGCCGGTGCGGTTGAAGCTGCCCGAGGCGGAGCCTGCGAGCGCGCCGGCAAGGCCATTGTTGACGTAGTATTTGTCGCGGGTGAAGGCTGCACCGCCCTTGGCGTAGAGCAGCACGCGGTCGAAGGCGACGCCGAAGCGGCCGGCGACCGTTGCGATATAGTCGTTCTTCAGCGAGAACACGAAGCCCGCGCCGCCGCCGAACGGGCTGTTGTCCTTGAGTGTGACGCTGGACCAGGCGCCGGTGCCCTCGAGGCCAATCACAAAATTGCTGATCTGGTAGTTGCCGCCGATCTGGCCGCCGACCACGCCGCCGCTGGCCGTAACCGAGCTCCAGGTTGCCGTCGGATCGGCCGGATCCACGCCGCTCCACTTGCTCCAGGCGCCGCCGCCATGCGCACCGATGTAGAAGCCGGTCCAGCTGAAGATCGCCGCCGCAACCGGCGCCTTCACCGGCACGGCCGCGACCATGTCGGCGGCAAATGCCGGCGTTGCCAGCGCCAGCAGCGCAACCGTCAGAACCAGTTTCTTCCCCATGACTTCACCCCCACTTGAAGCGCCTTCAGACCGAGGCGACGGGATGAAATCTAGCTGCCGGATCAAGGGCGCGCTTGGACCCGCCGGCGTCGCGATTTGGACTGACGGGCGCTGCGTTCGCCAGCGCGCCGGGTTTGGCTAACGGCGATTAACCGGATTTTCCGGGACCGGTTTACGCGGCTGCAAAGGCTCGCACCTAGGCTTCTCGCAACGCATCTGAGAATACTGAAGTGCAATGGCCAACAGCATCTGGACGACCGAAGAATTCACCTGCACGGGTTGCGGCATGAACTACACCGCGACACGGGAAGAGCACAGCGAAGCGCACACCGGCAGCTTCAAATGCAGCATCTGCAGCGGCGTGGTGCACAGCTGGTCCGGCAAGCATCACTTCTTCGGCTGGCAAACGGTGAAGACCAAGCCGCCGGTGTTCGGACGGCGCTGGGCCGGGGTCGGGTACTAGGCTGAGGCGACAACGCCTCCGCGCCGTCATTGCGAGCGCAGCAAAGCAATCCAGAGTCTTTCCGCGGAGACAGTCTGGATTGCTTCGCTGCGCTCGCAAATGACGGGTCTGTTGAAGCAATCGCGTTACACCACCCCAACCTGCTCCTAGCGCACGCAGACCCGCCACAGCTGTCATTGCTGTCTGCACGAACTGCAGCTTCTGCTCCTCTGCGGCACGGGTTAGAATACCCCTCCCCGCAACTGAAGCCGACACGCAATGACCGCTCCCTTCGTTCCCCAGATCGCCCTCTATCGCAACTGGCTCGCCGAGCAGCGCGGCCTCACCTTCGCGGGCTACGAGGAGATGCGGCAGTGGTCGGTGCGCGATCTCGACGGCTTCTGGCGCAGCATCTGGGACTATTACGATCTGCAATCCCCGACGCCGTTTGAGGCCGTGATGACCGAGCGCAAGATGCCCGGCGCGGTGTGGTTTCCCGGCGCGCAGGTCAACTATGCCCGGCAGGTGTTTCGACATGTCGAAGCCGCCGACGACGCCGGCCTGCCCGCGATCGTCAGTTGCGGCGAGGACGGCAAGCTCAACGAGACCAGCTGGCCGGAACTGCAGCACAAGGCAGCTGCGCTCGCGCTGCATCTGAAGGAAAAGGGCATCAAGCCGGGCGACCGTATCGCAGCCTATCTGCCCAACATCCCCGAGACGATCATCGCGTTCCTGGCAAGCGCCAGCATCGGAGCGGTCTGGAGCGTGTGCGCGCCCGACATGGCCGCGCCCGCCGTGATCGACCGCTTCAAGCAGATCGAGCCAAAGGTGCTGATCGCCTGCGACGCCGTCACCTATGCCGGCCGCCGGCACGACCGCAAGGACGTTGTCGCCGAGCTTCGTCGATCCCTGCCCACGCTCGAGCACGTCATCCTGCACAGCGAAGCCGCGCCCGCAGCGCCGGATGTCCTGCTCGCCAGCATCGTCGCACGGACAGGCGCCGCGATCGATGGGTTCGAACCGATGTGGCTGCCATTCGATCATCCGCTCTGGATCGTCTATTCCAGCGGCACCACCGGCCTGCCGAAGCCGATCGTGCACGGCCATGGCGGCATCGTCGTCGTGGCACTGGCGCTGCTGGGCCTGCACAATGACGTCGGCTGCTCCTACCACCACAATTCCTTCGGCGAGCGCTATCACTGGTACTCTTCGACCGGCTGGATCATGTGGAATTCGCAGGTCGGCGGCCTGCTCGGCGGCACCACCTGCTGCATCTTCGACGGCAGCCCCGGCGGCGCCAAGGACAAGCCGGACTGGACCACGCTGTGGCGCTTCGTGGCGCAATCGAAAGCGACCTTCTTCGGCGCGGGCGCGGCGTTCTTCGCCAACTGCGCCAAGGCCGAGGTCGATCTCACTGCCGCCGGCGAGCTGTCGCAGCTGCGCTGCCTCGGCTCGACCGGCTCGCCGCTCAGCGCGGATACGCAAGCCTGGTTCAACGCGCGTTTCGCGGCGCTGTCGAAGACCAACGGCAGCAAGGCGCAGGCCGACATCTGGTGGGCGAACATCTCCGGCGGCACCGATTTCGCCGGCGCCTTCATCGGCGGCAACCGCGAATTGCCGCAGACGCCGGGCGCAATGCAATGCCGCCTGCTGGGCGCGGCCGTCGAGGCCTTCAGCGAACAGGGTCGCGCCGTCATCGACGAGGTCGGCGAGCTCGTCTGCACCGAGCCGATGCCCTCGATGCCGCTCTATTTCTGGAACGACGAGGGCGATACGCGCTATCGCTCCAGCTATTTCGAGACCTATCCGGACAATTTCGACGGCAGCGGCCGCGGGCCAGTGTGGCGGCACGGCGACTGGCTCAAGATCAATCCGGACGGCTCCTGCATCATCTATGGCCGCAGCGATGCCACCATCAACCGCCACGGCCTGCGCATGGGCACGAGCGAGCTCTATTCCGCGATCGAGACGCTGCCGGAGGTGCTGGACTCTCTCGTCGTCGACCTCGAATATCTCGGCCGCGACAGCTACATGCCGCTGTTCGTCGTGCTGCGCGACGGCGTCGCCTTCGACAGCGCGATGCAGGCCAAGATCAACAAGGCGATCGAGGCCAGTCTTTCCCGGCGCTTCCTGCCGAACGAGATCTTTGCCGTCGCCGAGATCCCGCGCACGCTCTCGGGCAAGAAGCAGGAACTGCCGATCAAGAAGCTGCTGCTCGGCCAGCCGGTCGAGAAGGTCATCAACAAGGAGGCGATGGCCAATCCCGCCTGCCTCGACTGGTATCTCGCCTTCGCCCGCGACTATCTCGCGCGAACCGCGGCATAGCTTCGATCAAGCGCCGCCGAAATTCGAGGGATCGAGATTCCTGTTCTCCGACGGCGGGATCGGTGGCCACCCCGGAAATTTGTACCAGCCGGGCGGCACGGGCGCATCTTCCGCCGGACGGACGACGACGTGATGCCGCGCGCGGGCGTGATGCGCCGGTGCGGCGGCCGCAGCCGCACAAGTCGAAATCAAGAGAACCAGGACCAGGACAGACCGCATCGCACGTGCTCCAGACGTCCACCCAGGCCTCCCATGTGGTCCTGGAACCGCGCGGGGACGATGCATCCGCCACGTCACGATGTCTCACATCGGCGGCATCGCTGCCTGCCGCGGCGTTCGAGATCGACCCAATTGCGCCAATGGCGTTTGGACTCCGTTCACCGATGGCCGCTAGATCAGGACGGATCCAACCGTGACCAGCAGCAGCAATGGCCGATCTCAACGCCGTCCTCACCAGGCTCAACGACCGCCTGCTCCGCCTCGAGGGCGAGCTGTTCGTGCTGCGCTCGCTGGCGCGCGCGACGCTGACGGCGGGGGACGACCATGCGGTGCGCATGCGCAAGCTGGTCGAGGCCGCAAAAATCGCGCTCGACGACGAGGCGAAGCGTGAGCTCGACAAGCCGACGCGCAAATATGTCGATGCGGCAACCGCGCTGGTGGAGGAGCTGCTGGTCGAGCCGACCCCGGCACGGCCGCTGTTCACCGTCATCGACGGTGGTCGGCGCGACTGAGTGCGTCAGATCGGACGTGTCGCACCGAGATCCGCGGACTCGGCCTTCAGCCGGCTAAGCCCAGCCTCGATGATCGCGATCTCCTCGTCGATCTTGCCGATCGGCAGGCTGAAGTCGTAGCCGGATTTGCTCTTCAGATCGACCGCGAGCCGCTGCCGGTGCATCATCAGCGCGTCGAGGCCGCGGCGGTTCTTCAGCCGCACATAGGCGTCCACGATCTGCTCAATTGCGCTCGACATGAAATCGGTCCCGGCAAAAAAGCCCCGCGCGGCGCCCCCGCGCCGGCGGGACATTTTTGGTGTCGCGGTACGCAATACAAATCCGCGACGGATTCGTCGATACGACAGTCAGGTTGAGAACGCGTTACCGTTCGATGATTTCGTGATGGCCGGCATGAAAAGGCCGCTGGCGATCGTGCCAGCGGCCAAAGCCGGGTTCGAAAACGGATGCGGAATCAAATTTGGCCAGCCCCGGTGGGCATATCCTAACGGCACACGACGGACTCCTCTGTTACAAATGAAACATTGGAACCGACGAATGCATCATTGGCTGTCGATCGTGGCCGCGCGGCAACGCTAGTCCGTGACGCAGAAGTATTTTCGCGGCAGCCTGCGATAGGCGCTGTAGCGGTAATACGGCCGGTAGGCGTAGCCGCGATAGAGTGCGGGCGGCTCCTCGCCGTAATAGGCGCCGTCGTAGAAATTATGGACCGGCCCTTCGGCGCAACGATAGGCATCCCATGTCGGGCCGATGAACGGTGCAACCCCGATCTCGGGCGGGACCGCGGGGTACGGTCCACCGGCGTGGGCCGGAGCGGCCGCAATCAGTGTCGCCAGAAGGAAAAACCACGCGCTTCGCATGCGCATGCTCCTGATACGATGCAATTGCGCGCATGGAAGCACCGGAACGGCCGGCTGCGCAATCGCACAGGCCAGCCGTCCTGCGCCCGGCGCATTGTTGATAACCGGCGCAAACCGCCCGCGGCTGGTGACACGGCGCACCGACGTGTTATCGGGAGGATGACGCAGTTGCGAGACGGATCGGACACCCATGCGCATTACCCTCGTCGGCTCCCGCCATTTCGGCGTGACCACCCTGAACATGCTCCGGGAGCATAGCGTCTCGATCGCGCGGGTCGTCGTGGCCGATGCCGAGGATCGCCTCGCCGCGACCGCCAAGGCTGCCGGCATCGAGGTGGCGGTCCAGGCCAATCCGAAGCTGGTGGTCGCCTCCGAAATCGCCCCCGACACCGACCTGATCATCACCGCCCACAGCCACGCCCGGATCGGCCGGGACGCCCTGGCCGCCGCCAAGTTCGGCGGGATCGGCTATCACCCCTCGCTGCTGCCGCGTCATCGTGGCAAGGCCGCGGTGGAATGGACCATCAAGGAAGGCGATCCGATCGCCGGCGGCACGATCTATCATCTTGCCGACCGCATGGACGCCGGCGCCATCGCCGCCCAGGACTGGTGCTTCGTCAAGAAGGGCGAGACCGCCCGCGAGCTCTGGGAGCGCGCGCTCGCCCCGCTCGGCCTCAAGCTGCTGGCCGACGTGATCGACTACGTCAAAGTGCACAAGGCGCTGCCGTCCAAGGTTCAGGATGAGCAGTTCGCCACCTCAGCGCCAAGCCTCTCCTGAGTCCACTTCCGAGTCGCCCTGCTCACGTTAACGATTAACGTGAGGCAGCCTTGATTCTGCTTCGAAAATCGGAGTCGGAAACACAAATAAACTATTGTTTCCACAGGAACAATTTTCGCTTTGGCATTGCAACAAATTTCCGTCACATTTGGGCCGAATAAGCGTCAGCATATCAGACAGATTCAAGGACGGAATTCATGCGTTTTGCTCGCATTGCGGCCTTCTGTGCCGCTTCGGTTATCACCCTCGCCGCCCCCGCTTTCGCCCAGACCCCCTATGACGGCAACTGGCACGTCACGATCGTCACCAAGAGCGGCTCCTGCGAGCCGACCGCGAGCTCCATGCTGACGGTTGCCGACGGCAAGATCACCGCGCCCGGCGCTAACGTTTCCGGCACCATCGGCAGCGGGGGACTTGTGAAAGTTTCGATCAATGGTGCATATGCCAACGGTCAACTCAGCGGCAACGCCGGATCGGGGAAGTGGAATGGAGCATCTGCAGGCATACCGTGCAGCGGGCGGTGGGAAGCATCGCGCCAATAAGCAATTCGGGACGAGCGTCCTAAGCCGGCGGCTGCTGATCGCGGCCGCCGTTTTGTTTGCGGCGGGGATCGCCAACTCCGAGAGCAAGGCCCAGTCCGGCCCGTTCGCCCCGCTGGCGGGGAGCTGGAGCGGCGCCGGCGTCGTCACGCTGGATGACGGCTCGACCGAGCGGATCCGCTGCCGGGCCAAATACGCTCCGGTCGGACCGACCATGGAGATGTCGCTGACCTGCGCCAGCGACGCCTACAAGTTCAACCTCGGCGCCAACGTCAAGGCCGAGGGCGGCGCCATCGCCGGCAGCTGGTCCGAGGCCAGCCGCAACATCAGCGGCTCCCTCCAGGGCCGCGGCGCTGGCGGAAACTACGAGCTGGTCGCCTCGACCGCCGGCTTCAACGCCAACATCTCGCTGAAGACGTCCGGCAACAAGCAGAACGTCACGATGCGCGCGGACAGCCAGTTCCGCGGCGCCAACATCTCGCTGTCGAAGTAAGACGCAGCAGTGACACGATAATCGATCCGGTGTCCGGCACCGGATCGATTTTTTATGCGCCCGGCACGAACGCGGTGACCTCGATCTCGACCTTGGCCCGGTCGTCCACGAGACCGCCGATGTAGAGCAGCGTCGAGGGTGGGAAATTGCGCCCCAGCGTTTCCTTCCAGGCTGCGCCGATGCCGGCCCCGGCCGCCTCATATTCGCTGCGGCTGGTCAGGTACCAGGTCAGGCGGACGATGTGCTCGGGGCCCGCGCCGGCCTCGCCCAGGAGCTTGATGATCCGCTTCAGCGCGGTTGCGACCTGGGCCGCCATGTCAGGTGCGTAATTGCCTGTCTCGTCGCCGCCGGTCTGCCCGGCCAGCACCACCCAGCGGCCCGGCCCCTCCGCCACTACGCCATGTGAGAAGCCGCGCGGTTTTTTCCATTCGGCCGGCTGCAGGATTTGCATGAGCGAATATCTCCCTTTTCTTGTTGTTCAATGATGCCTTAGCACGCCGCCCTGCATCGCTGCATCCGCAGATTTGACCGTTGCAAACCCTGGCGATGTCGCCGATACCGGCCGTCCCTCGAATTCGATCCTCGCGCCCCCGCACCGATGACCGCGACACCGTCCAAAACGATGGCTGCACTGTGGATGGCCGGCTGGCTCGCGCTGATGCTGGTCATGGCGGTTGCCGGGCGCGAGACCACGCGCGACCTCAACGTTTTCCAGATCATGGAAGTGCGCTCGGTGATCGGGTTCACCCTGCTGCTGCCGCTGATCTACCGGAGCGGTGGTTTCAAGGCGGTCGCGACCAAACGCCTGCCGCAGCACCTCGCGCGCAACGGGGTCCATTATTTCGCGCAGCTCGGCTGGTTCTACGCGCTGACGCTGATCGGAATCGGCCAGGTCGTCGCGATCGAATTCACCATGCCGATCTGGACCGCGCTGCTGGCCGCAACGTTCCTGGCCGAGCGCATGACCGTCTGGAAGATCGCCGCCGTCGTGCTCGGCATTGTCGGCGTCGTCATGATCGTGCGGCCCGCCACCGGCGAGGTCAATCCGGGCCAGTTGATCGCGCTCGGAGCCGCGATCGGCTTCAGCATCTCCATGATCCTGGCGAAATCGCTGACCCGGACCGAAAGCGCATTGTCGATCCTGTTCTGGATGATCGTCGTGCAGATGGTCGTCGGCTTCCTGCCGACGTTCTATGTCTGGACCTGGCCGTCCGCCTATCTGTGGGGCTGGCTGTTCGTCATCGGGGTCTGCGGCACATTCTCGCACTATTGCCTCGCCAGCGCGCTCCGCTACGCGGATGCGACCATCGTGGTGCCGATGGACTTCCTGCGGGTCCCACTCACGGCAACCGTCGGCTGGCTGCTCTATGCCGAGCGACTCGACGCCTGGACCGTGATGGGCGCGGCACTGATCCTGTGCGGCAACCTCCTGAATTTGAAGCCGGCGTCAGCAGTTCCCGCCCGCGCGCAGTGAACCTCGCGCCGCCTCGCGCGACAAAACGAAGTGGCCGTGTGATTTGGATCACGTTCGAGGGGCGTTCCATCGTGCACATTCGGCCACACAGCAGCGGGTTGAATGCGACGTACTGCCGTTTTGGTGGCGCGAAGTCGGGCACTTCGTGTAGGTTCGTTGCCAATTTGTTGCTGCCTGCAATTCGATTCTGTTGGGGATTTCAGATGCGCACTCTCACTCTGCTCGCTTCGCTGATGTGCATGGCACTGTCAGTCAGCGCCGCGAACGCCGACCGCCGTGTCGCTTTCGTCGTCGGCAACGGCTCCTACAAGAACGTCGCGCAATTGCCGAACCCGCCGATCGACGCCAAGGCGATGGCGGCGACGTTGCGCAATGTCGGCTTCGAGGTGATCGAGGGATCCAACCTCAGCCGCGACCAGATGACGGAGAAGCTGCTGGACTTCGGCCGCAAGGCGCAGGGCTCGGATGTCGCAGTGTTCTATTACGCCGGCCACGGCATCGCCGTCGGCGGCAGCAACTATCTCCTGCCCGTCGACGCCGACATCAAGTCGGAGATGGACGTCAAGTTAGGGGCCGCCATCAATATCGACCTGACGCTCGAGCAGACCATGGGCGACGCCAAGGTCAAGCTCGTCTTCCTCGATGCCTGCCGCGACAATCCGTTCGCCGCCAAGATCAAGTCGAACTCGGCGACCCGCAGCGTCAACGTGCAGAGCGGCCTTGCCGAGATGAAGTCGGGCGAAGGCACGCTGATCGCGTTTGCCACCGGCCCGGGCCAGACCGCGCTCGACGGCCAGGAAGGCAACAACAGCCCGTTCACCCGCGCGCTGATCGACAACATCACCAAGCCCGGCGTCGAGATCCAGCAGGCGATGACGTCGGTGCGCGCCCAGGTCAACGAGGAGACCCGCAAGGGCCAGCTTCCCTGGGGCCACACCAACCTGATCGGCGCGGTGTATCTCAACCCCTCGCAGCAGACACAGGTGGCCAATGCGGCGCCGACCGCGGCTGGCAGCATTCCCGCGGCTGCCGCCACCAACGGCTCTGATGGCGTCGAGCTCGAGTACTGGCGCTCCGTGAAGGAGTCCAACAAGCCGGAAGAGCTCAACGCCTATCTCGCCGCCTATCCGAACGGCCAGTTCAAGGCGCTGGCGCTGGCGCGACTCGCTGCGATCAAGAGCGGCCCCTCGACCGCGACTCGCACCCTCAATGCTGGCGTCGACCCCGCAGCCTTTACCGATGAGGCCAGCCAGCTCACCGAGGATCAGATCGGCCTCGACAAGAACCAGCGCCGCGACGTGCAGCGCCGCCTCACCGGGCTCGGCTTCGACACCAAACAGACCGGCGCCTTCAGCGATGACACCCGGTCGGTGATCAAACGCTGGCAGGCCGCGCGCGGCTATCCCTCGTCAGGCTACCTCAATAAGCCGCAGCACAAGGCCCTGCTCTCCGAGGTCGTGGCCGCGCCGGCGACCGCAAGCGATAGCAGCCAGAAGGCGGCCCGGCGTGCCGCCAGCGCCCCCGCGGGCAGCGCGCCCGCGCCCGCACCGGCTCCCCGCAGCAACCCCGGCGATGCTGCCGGCGCGGCCTTCGTCGGTGGTGTCGTCGGCGGCATGATGGGCGGCATGTTCCGCCGCTGAGGCGAGACTGGATCGCGGATACAAAAAGCCCGGCGTGAGCCGGGCTTTTTTCGTTGCCAACTCCTCATCCTGAGGAGCTTGCGAAGCAAGCGTCTGGAAGGGATGAAAGGCCCGGATGCAGCGGCGTGGCCTTCCATGGTCCGAGACAGCGTGACGCGCCTCCTCACCATGAGGGGGAGAGCCTACTTCCCCGCCGCCTTGCGCAGCGCCTCGTTGATGCGGTCCTGCCAGCCCGGTCCGCCCTCCTGGAAGAACTCCAGCACGTCCTGGTCGATGCGCAAACTGACCTGCTCCTTGATCCCCGGCGCCACGTTCTGCTTCGGCGGCGCCGCGGCGACCTTGGCGGTCACCTTCTTGAACGCCGCCTCGGCTTCGGTGCGCGCATCGCCCAATGTCCGCGGCCGCCTCGGTGGTTGATCCGCCATGTCCTAGATTCCCTCAAACAGAGCCGTCGAAAGATACCGCTCGGAGAAGGACGGCACCACTGCCAGGATGGTTTTTCCCGCAGCTTCCGGCCGCTTGCCGATCTGGAGCGCCGCCGCGATCGCAGCGCCCGAGGAGATGCCGCCGGGAATGCCTTCATGCCGCGCCAGCGCGCGAGAGGTCTCGATCGCGGTCGTCGAGTTGATCGTCACGATCTCGTCGATCACGGAGCGGTCGAGAATGTCGGGTACGAAGCCCGCGCCGATTCCCTGGATCTTGTGCGGCGTGTGCTGGCCGCCTGACAGCACCGGGCTTTCTTCCGGCTCGACCGCGACGATGCGCAAGGAGGCCTTCCGCGGCTTCAGCACCTGGCCGACGCCGGTGATGGTGCCGCCGGTGCCGACGCCGGCGACGAAGAAATCGATGTTGCCGGCGGTGTCGTTCCAGATCTCCTCCGCGGTGGTGCGACGGTGCACCTCGGGATTGGCGAGGTTCTTGAACTGCTGCGGCATGACCGAGTTCGGCGTGGTCTTCAGGAGCTCCTCGGCGGTCGCGATCGCGCCCTTCATGCCCTGTGCCGCCGGCGTCAGCACCAGCTCTGCGCCGAGGAAGGCCAGCATCTTGCGCCGTTCGATCGACATCGATTCCGGCATCACCAGCTTGAGCCGGTAGCCGCGCGAGGCGGCAACGAACGCAAGCGCGATGCCGGTATTGCCGGAGGTCGGCTCGATCAGCACGGTGTCAGGCTTGACGATACCGGCCTTCTCCATGGCGATGATCATGGCCGCGCCGATGCGATCCTTCACGCTCGCGGCGGGATTGAAATATTCAAGCTTTGCCAAAATCGTCGCGTTCACGCCGTGCATGCCCGGCAGCCGCTGCAAGCGCACGATCGGCGTGTCGCCAAAAGCCTCGACGATCGAAGAGTAGATCCGGCCGCGGCCGGGCTGGTGCGCTGCACTCGTATTGGACGATGCGTCCATGATGAACTCCCTGTGGCGACAATTTACGTTTCCGTAGCGTCTCTTGCGCAGTTACGGACAGCTTGAGATGACACGCAGGCGACAATGCGGCACATGTTAAATACGCTGCATCGCAAAATCACGTGAGCCGTAATTATCAGAAAACCAACGCATTTGTGTTGCGACCTCGTCAACTGATTCTGCTTATGTTAGACTTAGGTCTCAGAGCAGAGAGGTCACCACGATGTCAGCAGTTGCTGAAGTGTTGTCGACCGTCGCACATCACCGCGCTCCGCGTTGCAGTGATTTGCCCACTTGTCCTGTCTGCGCCGACTCGATGGTCGCCGCCGAAGCCTCCGCCTACATCTCCGACCAGGTGATCAGCTATCTCTGGACCTGCGACACCTGCGGTTACGGCTTCGTGACCAAGCACGCCGTCAAGCAGCGATTGATCTGCAACTAGCGCGGGGCGATGTCGCCCCTCGCCCAGTCCTCGCGCGTACGCTGATAGAACTCTTCGAACATTCCTCGTGCGATCGCGTCCCTGATGCCCTGCATCAGGAACTGGTAGTAGGCGACATTGATCTCGGACAGCAGCATCGCCCCCAGCGTCTCGCCGGCCTTGACGAGATGGTGCAGATAGGCTCGCGCGTAGTTGCGTGCTGACGGCCAGGAACTCTCTTCATCGAGCGGACGTGGATCGTCGGCGTGTCGCGCGTTGCGCAAATTGACCTGGCCGAAGCGGGTGAAGGCAACCCCGTGCCGGCCATTGCGCGTCGGCATCACGCAATCGAACATGTCGATGCCTCGCTTCACCGCTTCGAGAATGTCGTCGGGCGTGCCCACGCCCATCAGATAGCGCGGCCGCTCTGTCGGCAATGCCGGCGCGGTCTCGTCGATCATCGCCAGCATCACCGCCTGCGGCTCGCCGACGGCAAGGCCGCCGATCGCATAGCCGTGGAAGCCGATCTCGACGAGGCCTTCGGCGCTGGCATGACGAAGCTGCGGCACGTCGCCGCCCTGCACGATGCCGAACAGCATGTAGCCGTCGGGCGCACTCTCGAATGCACGCTTGCTGCGCTCGGCCCAGCGTAGCGACAGCCGCATCGCCCGCTCGATGTCGTCGCGCCCCGCCGGCAGCCGCACGCATTCGTCCATCTGCATGGCGATGTCGGAGCCGAGGAAGCGCTGCACCTCGATCGACCGCTCCGGCGACAGCTCGACCTTGGCGCCGTCGATATGCGAGCGGAAGGTGACGGCGTTCTCGGTGACCTTGCGCAGGTCCGACAGCGACATCACCTGGAAGCCGCCCGAATCCGTCAGCATCGGCCCGTTCCAGCCGGTGAACCGCTGCAGGCCGCCGAGCGCCGAGATCCGCTCGGCGCCGGGCCGCAGCATCAGATGATAGGTGTTGCCGAGGACGATGTCGGCGCCGGCCTCGCGCACCTCGCGCCAGTGCATGCCCTTCATGGCCCCAGCGGTTCCGACCGGCATGAAGGCCGGCGTCCGCACCACGCCATGCGGCGTGGTCAGGCGGCCGGTGCGCGCGGCGCCATCGGTGGCGAGCAGTTCGAAATGATTGGGTAGATTCATGGGCGTGCTTATTGCGTGTCGGACAGGGACGATCAACCCGCTCGGGCGCACGATGCCTCAGACTGGGACACATTTGACGCGGACTTGATGTCCGCGACACCTTGCAAAATAAAACGATACAGTGTAGTTTCTTCGTGGGGGCTGGACGAGATGCTGCGGCGAGATTTGCCGGCGGCAGTACATGCGTGATCGCCAGCCACCGACGATGCCCTCCGCTTCATGTTCGACCGACGTCTCCGGCCCCGCACGCGGCCGGACAAGACGGACAGCCGCCCGCCTGATCGGCTTCCTCGCTTTGACGTGCAGCCTGGCGCTGGGCGCCTGCACCTCCCTGCCCCGCACGCCCTACACGGCCGCCGAGGCCAGCACATCGCGCGTGCTCGATATCGACGGCTTGCGCCGCTATGCCGACGAACCCGTCACGAAATTCAGCTTCGAGAAGGACACCAGCACCGCGACGAAGTCCTATCTGGCGCTCTCCGGCGGCGGCGCCGACGGTGCCTACGGCGTCGGCGTGCTCAACGGCTGGACCACGGCACGCACCCGTCCGACCTTCTCGGTCGTCTCGGGCGTGAGCACCGGCGGCCTGATCGCGCCGTTCGCGTTCCTCGGCTCGCAATACGACGACACGCTGAAGGAGGTCTACACCAGCGGCATCGCCGAGAGCCTCCTGAACGATCCCAGCATCATGCGCGTGCTGTTCGGATCCGGCCTGTTCGGCAACACGCGGCTGCGCGAGCTCGTCGCCCGCTATGTCGGACCTGACATCCTGGCGCAGGTGGCGCGCGAGAACGCCAAGGGCCGAAAACTGCTGGTGGTGACCACCGATCTCGACACCCAGCGGACCGCCATCTGGGACATGGGCAAGATCGCAGCGGTCGGAACACCCGAGGCGCTAAAACTGTTTCGCGACGTGATGGCGGCCTCCGCCAGCATTCCGCTGGTGTTTCCGCCCATCATGATCGACGCCGAAGGCCAGGGCCGCAGATTTCAGGAGATGCATGTCGACGGCGGTGTGACGGCACCGGTGCTGACGCTGCCGGAAGCCCTGTTCTCCCAGGACCGCCTGCCCGGCAACGCGCGGATGAACATCTACATCCTCGTCAACAAGAAGATCGAGCGCAACTTCGAGCTGGTGTCCAACAGCACCATCGACGTCGCCTCGCGCAGCCTGTCGTCGATCACCCAGTCGCAGACGCGGTCGATCATCTTCTCGACCTATGATTTCGCCAAGCGCAACCACCTCGGCTTTCATCTCTCCTACATCGCGCGCGACTATCCCGCGCCGCCGTCGGAAGGGTTCGACACCGCCTATATGCGGGCGCTTTATCAGTACGGATATGAGAAGGCCGCGTCCGGCCAGGCCTGGACATCGACGCTTCCGTGATCCCTCGTGACGGAACGAGGCCTTGCTGAAATCGTTGACGATACGGCCAATTCGGCCAGATTCGCGATGACGCCTCCGCTCCTGCGCGATATAGAGCGAATGTCGACCATCAGAGACGCGCAGGAATCATTGGGCATGGGATTGACTGCGACCAGGACCAGAACCGCCGCGCCACGGCGCGAGGTGCCGAGATCGCGCGGCGGCCGGCCGACCAAGACCGCCGCGATCGAGCGCGACCAGCGGCTGATCGAGGTCGCCACCCGCCTGTTCCTGGATCGCGGTTTTGACGCAACCTCCCTCGATGCGGTCGCGGAAGCGGCCCGCGTCAGCAAGCCCACCGTCTATTCCCGTTATGGCGACAAGCGCGGCCTGTTTGCCGCCGTGCTGAGGCGCGAAATCGAGCGCTGGCTCGCGCCGCTGTCGGCGGCCGCCGAGACGCAGCTCAGCAGCGCCTCGGACATTTCGGTCGAGCAGCGGCTGGTCGAGATCGGGCGCGAGATGCTGACCTTCACCTGCGGGCCCGACGCCGTCGCGTTCAGCCGCATGATGACGTCGCAGGCCATCAACTTCCCCGACGTCGCCAAGCTCGGCAAGGAGGAAGGCTGGCTCAAGGCCGTCGCCACCACGGCGCGCTTCTTTGACCATCTGGTGGCGCAGGGCGCGCTCGACGTCGACGACACCACGATCGCAGCGGAAGTCTTTCTCGACGTCGTCGTCGGTCACACCCACCGCATGGCGACATTCGGAATGGCGCTCGAGCTGAAGGCCGCGGAAAAGCGCATGCGCGCGGCGATCAAGCTGTTCCTGGCCGGTGCGCTGGGACCTGCAGACCGCATCCAGGGCGCCGCAAAAGGTCCGCAGCGCCGGCGCCCGTCCCGCTGACAATTCCGTGAGATCGCGATCTATCCCCCGCGGGGACACGCCCGCTCCATTGACCAAAACAAAACGATACGGTATGGTTTAATTATAGGGCGATACGGACCGCTTTTTCACCAGCCCCAAAGAGGTCCGTACTGCTTCGATCGCCGCAACGGGTACAGCCCGTTGCGGCGCTCCGCGGCCGGCCGATGCCCAAGGCCGGCCGCGAATTCTTTACGATCATCCGGCACACTCGCTGGCCGAGGGTTTCGAGCATGACGACAGCCAAACGATGGACCTCACGACTGCTTGCGATCGCCTTGCCCGCGCTGCTCCTCGCAGGGCCGGCGCAGGCGATCGTCACCACGGGCACGCCGACCGCGCTCCACGGCGACACAGATGGTGATGCCGAAGCGGACCGCCAAGCGGTCAGCCGCGAGATCGAGCGCTTCCGCAGCTCGTCGATCTCGATCAGCCAGGCCATGGCGATCGCGGAAGCCCGTCATGCCGGCGCCACGACGGCGGATGTGAGTTTCGACGGCGCCTCCGGCGTGCCGGTCTACCGGGTGAAGACCCTGCACAACGACCGCATCTGGCGCCACACCATCAATGCCGCGACCGGCGAGCTGGTCGGCGGGGAAGCCGCCCTCCCCCTCGCCGAGCTCGATCTCGACGACCGTAGCAACCTCGCAGCGCTCGGTGCCATCAAGCACCGCCTTGCGGATGCCGTGCACGTCGCCGAACGTGCGGCCTCAGGCAAGGCGATCAGCGGCGGACTTGTGCGCGAACGCGGCCGGCTGAATTTCGCGATTGTCGTCATCAGCGGCGATAACCTCAAGGAGGTCCTGCTGGAGCCGCCGGGCGCCCGGGCCAGGTAACGCCAAGGAACGCAGGTCCCGCCCGCGGCCACAATCCCGCCGAAAAGCCATTGACGGGCGCAAGACTCTCCCGCATAAGTCGCCGCCATGTTCACGACCACCAAACGCACGACCAAAACCACCACGGCCTTCGGGGCCCGGGGAGGCGTGCGCGTGTAGTCGTCGACTAAAACGCATCAGCTCTACCGAAGCCCCGCCCTCGATGGTCCGGGGCTTTTTTGTTGTCTGGATTTCAACGCAATGGAGGACAAAGTGAGTAACGATCCCGTCGTCGCGATTGTCGGCGTCACCGGTGCGGTGGGCGCCGAATTCATCGCCACCATGGACAAGCGCGGCTTTCGCGTCGGCAAGCTCAAGGCGCTGGCCAGCGCCCGCTCGGCCGGCAAGACGGTGTCGTTCCGAGGCAAGGACGTCGTCATCGAGGAGCTGACCGAGCGCGCCTTCGAGGGCGTCGACATCGCGCTGTTCTCGGCCGGTGGCAGCATCTCGAAGAAGTACGCGCCGATCGCGGTCAAGGCCGGCGCCGTCGTCGTCGACAACTCCTCCGCCTTCCGCATGGATCCTAACGTGCCGCTGGTGATCCCCGAGGTCAACGGCGGCCGCATCCGCGACCACAAGGGCATCATCGCCAACCCGAACTGCGCCGCGATCACCGCGCTGGTGCCGCTCTGGCCGATCCACCAGAAGAACCGCATCAAGCGCGTGATCATCTCGACCTACCAGGCCGCCTCCGGCGCCGGCGCCGCCGCGATGGAGGAGCTCGTCGAGTCCACCCGCGCCAATCTCAACGGGCAGGTCTATGCGCCGAAGGTGATGCCGCACCCCTACGCCTTCAACCTGTTCAACCACAACACGGCGATCGACCCTGAAACCGGCTACAACGACGAAGAGACCAAGGTCATCAAGGAGACCCGCAAGATCTTCGAGGACGAGAACATCGCGATCGGTGTCACCTGCGTCCGCGTGCCGGTGCTGCGCGCCCATTGCGAGGCCATCACCTTCGAATGCGAGAAGCCGATCAGCGAGGACCAGATCCGCGCCATCATGGCGCAGGCGCCCGGCGTGAAGGTCGTCGACGACCGCGCGAAGAACTACTTCCCGATGCCGATCGACGCCTCGGGCCAGGACGACGTCCTGGTCGGCCGCATCCGTAAGGATCTCAGCGATCCCAGCGGACATTCGATCTCGATGTTTGTGGCGGCCGATCAGCTGCTCAAGGGCGCGGCCCTCAACGCGGTGCAGATCGCGGAGCTGCTGCCGCAGCGCGTGATGGCGTAGCGGAAGATACGTAGGGTGGATTAGCCGAAGGCGTAATCCACCTCCTTGCTGTCGACGCGTATAGAGAAGTGGTGGGTTACGCCTGACGGCTAACCCACCCTACGGCTCTGCCCGAAACAGCAAGCACGCATCCCCGTACGAATAGAACCGGTAGCCGCTCGCGATCGCATGCGCATAGGCGGCTTTCATCGTCTCGAGCCCGGAGAAGGCCGACACCAGCATGAACAGCGTCGACTTCGGCAAGTGGAAGTTGGTCAGCAAGATATCGACGGCGCGGAAGCGATAGCCGGGGGTGATGAAGATCGAGGTCTCGGCCGCAAACGGCTGGATCGTCCCGTCCTCGCTGGCCGCGCTTTCAAGCAGCCGCAATGACGTCGTGCCGACGGCAATGATGCGGCCGCCATTCTTTCGCGCGGCGTTGAGCCGCGCCGCCGTCTCGGCCGAGATCGTGCCCCACTCGGCGTGCATCTTGTGGCCTTCGGTGTCGTCCACCTTCACCGGCAGGAACGTCCCTGCCCCGACATGCAGCGTGATGCGATTGATGCCGACTCCGCGCGCGTGCAGCGCCTGCTCCAGCGCGGGAGTGAAATGCAGACCCGCAGTGGGAGCGGCAACGGCACCTTCGTGCGCCGCGAACATGGTCTGGTAGTCGGCGAGGTCCTGGTCATCAGGCGTGCGCTTGGAGGCGATGTAGGGCGGCAGCGGCGGGCTGCCGAGATCGGCGATCGCCTGGTCGAGCGCAGGCCCGTGGAACGAGAACGACAACGTCACCTCGCCCTCCGCGCCCTTGGCCTCGACCTCGGCGTCGAGATGGCCGAGCAGGCAGACCTTGCCCTCGTTGCCGAAGCGGATGCGATCGCCGGCTGTGAGCTTCTTCGCCGGCTTCACCAGCGCCTGCCAGCGCGAACCGTCGAGGCGCTTGATCAGCGTCGCCTCGATCTTCGGCTCGGTCTCGCGGCCGATGCGGCGCCCCTTCAACTGCGCCGCGATCACCCTGGTGTCGTTGACGACGAGCTGGTCACCCGCCTTCAGCCATTGCGGCAGGTCGGAGATGATCTGGTCGCGCAACGCGCCCTTCTCCACGACCAGGAGGCGCGCGGAGTCGCGCGGGCTCGCCGGGCGCAACGCGATGCGCTCGGCGGGCAGATCGAAATCGAAGAGATCGGTGCGCATAATTGGGCCTGGCGCGACACAGCCAGACCCTCATGGTGAGGAGGCGCACTGGCGCCGTCTCCGGACGATGCTTCGCATCGCCGTGCGAACCATGAAGGCCGAGCTGCAGCAGTGGGGCCTGCATCCTTCGAGACGCGCGTTCCGCGCTCCTCAGGATGAGGGGCGAGCGCTTACTTCGCGTCCGCCGCCATCCGCGCCTTGACGATCTTGTCGGGGTTCTGCACCGGCTCGCCGCGCTTGATCTTGTCGACGTTCTCCATGCCCTCGGTGACCTTGCCCCACACCGTGTACTGGTTGTCGAGGAAGCGGGCGTCGTCGAAGCAGATGAAGAACTGGCTGTCGCCGGAATCGGGGCTGGCGGCGCGGGCCATCGAGGTGGTGCCGCGCACATGCGGTTCCTTGTTGAACTCGGCCTTCAGCTTCTTGCCGGAGCCGCCGGTGCCGGTGCCCTGCGGACAGCCGGTCTGCGCCATGAAGCCCTCGATCACGCGGTGGAACACGATGCCGTCGTAGAAGCCCTCGCGGACCAGTTCCTTGATGCGCGCGACATGGCCGGGCGCGAGATCGGGCCGCATCTCGATGGTAACGGGGCCCTGCGTGGTCTCGAGGATCAGGGTGTTTTCGGTGGCGCTCATGCTCGTCTCTCTTGCGTTGGGGGTGAAGTCCTACGGCTACGGAACTGGATCGCGAATGGACGTCCCGCGGCGGCGCCGGCCATTGCATCGGTAAATGGCATCGGCGTGCAGCGTTGCAACGCCTCCATCACCGCGATCCGGTATTGCAGCCGGTCATCGTCGGAGGCCTCCGCGGACTCATAGGAAATCCTCGGATGGCCCAAAATGTTTCCGGACCGGTTAAAGCTCACGACGACGGTGATGTCGATAGGGCGAGCCTTGGCCGGCGGTGGCGGCTTCCAGCAGGTCCGCAAGTGCCGGAAGATGTCCTGGATGGTGTTGACCTGCGCGTCTCCCGCGGCCGTGCCGGAGACGCCAGACAGCAGCAGCGCGGCAGCCAGCAGAAGCTTTTCGCCGCGACGCGCCATCATCTCATCCTATTTGATGTCGGAGGCGACCTGGACCTTCACCATCTTGTCGGGATCGGTAACGGCGCCGCCGGCCGAGCCGGGCGGTGCCTTCTTCAGCTTGTCGACGACGTCCATGCCCTGCACGACCTCGCCGATCACGGTGTACTGGTTATCGAGGCTGCCGCCGTCCGCGAACATGATGAAGAACTGCGAGTTGGCGCTGTCGACGCTGTCGCCGCGCCGCGCCATCCCGACGATGCCGCGTGCGAAGTGCACCTTGGAGAATTCCTGCTTCAGGTTCGGATATTTCGAGCCGCCGGTGCCGTTGAACTTTTCGCCGTCGCCGGTCTGCGCCATGAAGCCGTCCATGACGCGATGGAACGGCACGTTGTTGTAATAGCCCTCGCGCGCGAGCTGCTTGATGCGCTCGGCATGCTGGGGCGCAATGTCGGTCCGCAGCTTGATGACGATGCGGCCCTTGGTGGTGTCGATGACGATGGCGTTGGCCTTGTCGAGGCCCGCCGGCAATTGCTGCGCCACCGCCGGCACCGCGAACAGAAGCGCGGCAAGAACTGCGAAAATTCGGATCATGACAACTCCGGATCAGGATGAGAGGAAACGCGCCGCTATCCGGCGAATTTTGCCTTGAGCTGTGCCGCAACGAGCGGCGGTACGAAGGCCGAGACGTCGCCGCCCATGCCGGCGATCTGGCGCACCAATGTGCCGGTAATCGGGCGGACCGCCGGAGAGGCCGGCAGGAAGACGGTTTGCACGTCGGGCGCCATAGTGCCGTTCATGCCGGCGAGCTGCATCTCGTAGTCGAGGTCGGTGCCGTCGCGCAGACCCCGAATCATGATGGTTGCGCCGTGCTTGCGCGCCGCGGTGACCGCGAGATCGTCGTAGGTCACGGCCTCGAGCGTGCAGCCGGCCGCGGCCGCAACCGGCCCGCAGACGTCGTGGAGCATCTTGAGCCGCTCCTCCGTCGAGAACAAAGGTTTCTTGCCGGGATGGACCCCGATCGCGACAACGAGCCTGTCGCACAGCGGGGCACTGTTCCGGACCACGTCCAGATGGCCGTTGGTGATGGGATCGAAGGAACCTGGGTAGAAGGCAATGCGCGGCATGGCCCCGTCCTACCTCGCCCGGCCCGGCCCGGCAAGCCGGACAGGTTCCTTGCCGGTTTCCGCCCGTTTCCCTGCAAATCGTGCCGTCCGCCCTGTCGGGCCAGAGCCCTTTGTTTCGTCCTGGAGACGGCCACGAAACAAAACGGAGCGCGAACGAAACCATTTCGGACGTCCGCGAAGACGTCCGGAAACTGGCCATGGTTACTAAACCACCCAACGAATGACGGGCCGCACACAAGGCGCTAGCGGCCGCATCACAGGGGACCGTCAATGATCAAGACCATCTCGGCCATCGGCATTGCCGCGTTTGTCGCTGCTGCCCTCACCGTCCTTCCCGGCTTCGCTCCGACCGTCGAAGCGAGCGTTCCGCAGCCGCTCGCCAAGAGCGACCGCCTCGATATCCGCACCATCGGCAAGGACCGCTCGCAGCAGGCCTGGCCAAACTTCGAAGCGTCCTGCCTGCGCCAGGCCGGCACCAAGGCCAACATCCGCGAGGCTCGCCTCGTGACCGCCGACCGCACCCCGTAGTCGGGTCTGTCAGCTTCGCGTCAGAAAGCTCCCCCTATAATCCCCGAGATGAATCCCATGGCTATTTGCGACGTCCCGTCGCAGACTGCGTGATCATCGCGCCCGTCGGAATGGCCCGCCGGGCGCGATCCCATCGGGGGGTCACATTGTCCAGTACGCCCGCGGTCGCTTCCGGCCATCACCCTGACCCTCTGCCGATTGCCATGACCATGGGCGCCCTCGGGGTCGTCTATGGCGATATCGGCACCAGCCCCCTCTATGCCCTGAAGGAAGCCGCCAAGGCGGCTGCTCATGGCGGCACACTGAGCCACGACGCTGTCCTGGGCGTTGCCTCGCTGATCCTCTGGGCGCTGCTGCTGATCATTTCGCTGAAATATGCGCTGCTGATCCTGCGCGCGGACAACCGCGGCGAAGGCGGCATCGTCGCGCTGCTGGCGCTGCTGCATGCTCGCCACGCCCAGCCCGGCACATGGCGCGCGCATCTGCTGGTCGTCGGCCTTGTCGGCGCCGCGCTGCTGTACGGCGACGGCGCGATCACGCCGGCGATCTCGGTGCTCAGCGCCATCGAAGGTCTCAAGGTCGACGCGCCCTCGCTGGCGCCTGCGGTAGTGCCCGTGACCATCGCCATCCTGATCGGTCTGTTCATGATGCAGAAGCAGGGCACGGGCTTCATCGGCCGCATCTTCGGGCCGGTGATGCTGGCCTGGTTCTTCGTGCTCGCCGCACTCGGCATCCACGGCATTGCGAAGGCGCCGGCCGTGCTCGCGGCGCTGAGCCCGCTCTATGCCTTCAATTTCCTGATCCATCAGGACTTTCACATCTCCTTCGCGATCCTCGGCGCGGCCTTCCTGGCGGTAACAGGAGGCGAGGCCATGTATGCCGACATGGGGCATTTCGGCCGCCTGCCGATCCGGCTCGCCTGGTTTACGATCTGCCTGCCCGCCCTCGTGCTGAACTATTTCGGCCAGGCCGCGCTCCTGATCACCGATCCCACGATGATCGAGAATCCGTTCTTCCAGCTCTGCCCCGACGCCCTGCACTACCCGCTGGTCGCGTTCTCCGCGGTCGCGACCGTGATCGCCTCGCAGGCGATCATCTCCGGCGTGTTCTCGCTGACGCAACAATCGATCCAGCTGGGTTTCCTGCCACGCATGCAGATCCGCCACACCCAGAGCGACGCGATGGGCCAGATCTACGTGCCGCTGGTCAACTGGCTGCTCGCAGCGGCCACGCTCGGCGCGGTCCTGAGCTTCGGCAGCTCGGACGCGCTCGCGGGTGCCTACGGTATCGCGGTGTCGCTGCTGATGGCGATCACCACACTGCTCGCCGCCCTCGTCGCGATCCAGTGGGGCTATTCGCCGTGGATCGTGGTTGCCGTCAACGGCTTCTTCTTCGTGATCGACGTGATCTTCTTCTCGGCCAATTCGGTCAAGCTGTTCGAGGGGGGCTGGTTCCCGCTGCTGCTCGCGGCCCTCGTCGCGTTCATGATGCTGACCTGGCGCAGTGGCGTGAAGCTGGTCGAAGTCGCGCGCGGCAAGCTGCGCCAGCCCGAAGAGGACCTGATCGAGACTGCGGTGAACAAGTGCAGCGCCAGACTGCCCGGCACCGCCGTCTTCCTGGCGTCGGCGCCCAACGGCGTGCCGCTGGCACTGACGCAGTTCGTCAAGCACAACCACGTGCTGCACGAGCGCATCGTCCTCGTCACCGTGCAGATCGAGGAATCCCCGCATATCCCCGACGAAGAGCGCGCCGAGGTGATCGAGATCATCCACGGCATCACGCGCGTGATCCTGCATTACGGCTTCATGCAGAATCCGACGATCTATGACGGACTCAAACTAGCCTGCCGCCAGGGCAAGCTGCCCGGCATCGACCTCTCCGACATCACCTACTATGTCGGCCGCGAGACCATCATCCCGAGCGAGGACATCCCGGGCATGTGGGTCTGGCGCGAAGGCGTGTTCGCCTTCCTCCAGCGCAACGCCGAACGCTCAGCCGCGTTCTTCGGCGTGCCGACCAAGCAGGTCGTGGAGTTCGGGACGGAGCTGGAGATTTAGCGCGATGATCGCGCAACACGTTCGGTGTCGTCCCCGCGGACGCAGGGACCCATAACCACAGGAAGTGGTTTGACGACGCTTGAGATCACAAATCTCGCGCTACAACATCTTCCTGTGGCTATGGGGTCCCGGATCTGCGCTTCCCTTGTCCGGGACGACAGTGGAGAGTGGGACGCAGTCTCCGCGGAGTGACGTATCACTCCCCGTTTGAATCCCCATTCGCACCATTGCCGCTCTCGGCCTCTTCCGTGATGTGCTCGACCGAGACGACGTGCTCGTCCTCGGCGGTGTCGAACACGATCACCCCCTGGGTCGAGCGGCCGGCGATGCGGATGCCCTCGACCGGGCAGCGGATCAGCTGGCCCTTGTCGGTGACCAGCATGATCTGATCGGCATCTTCAACCGGGAAAGACGCGACCAGATTGCCGTTGCGGTTGTTGACGCTCATGGCGACGATGCCTTTGCCGCCGCGGCCGGTGGTGCGGTACTCGTAGGACGAGGTCCGCTTGCCATAGCCGTTGACGGAGACGGTCAGCACGATTTGCTCGGCTGCCGACATCTCGGCATAGCGCTCCTGGGTGAGCTGGAAGTTGCCGGAGGTCTCTTCCGCCTCGGTATCCACCGCAGGCTCCTCGGCCGCGGCCTCGCCGGCCACCGCGCGACGCATCTTCAGATACGCCGAGCGCTCGTCGGACGTGGTCTCGACATGGCGCAAGATCGACATCGAGATGACCTTGTCATCTTCAAGCGAAATGCCTCGAACGCCCATCGAGGTTCGACCGCCGAAGACCCGAACACCGTGCTCCTTGATCTCGCCATCCTTGTCAGGTCGAGGGTCACTGACCCGGAAGCGGATGCACTGGCCGGCGGCCGTGGTCAGCAGCACGTCGTCATGCTCGGTGCAGATCTGCACGTCGACGATCGCCTCGCCCTCGTCGAGCTTCATGGCGATGATGCCGGAGCGGCGGACATCGACGAAGTCGGACAGCTTGTTGCGCCGGACGTTGCCGCCCGTCGTGGCGAACATCACGTCGAGATTGCCCCAGGTGGACTCGTCCTCGGGCAGCGGCATGATCGTGGTGATGCGCTCGCCCTGCTCCAGCGGCAGGATGTTGATCATCGCCTTGCCACGCGCGTTCGGCGCGGCCATCGGCAGGCGCCAGACCTTCTCCTTGTAGACCTGGCCGCGGGACGAGAAGAACAGCACCGGGGTATGAGTCGATGCGACAAAGAGCCGGCTGACAAAATCCTCGTCGCGGGTCTGCATGCCGGCGCGGCCCTTGCCGCCGCGGCGCTGCGCCCGATAGGCCGACAGCGGCACGCGCTTGACGTAGCCGGCGTGAGAGACGGTGACCACCATGTCCTCGCGCTGGATCAGGTCCTCGTCCTCGACCTCGCCTTCCTGCTCGATGATGACGGTGCGGCGCGGCGTGGCGAACTCGGCCTTCACCTCGGCGAGCTCGGTCTTGATGATGCCCAGCACGCGGGCGCGCGAGCGCAGGATGTCGAGATAATCGGCGATCTCGCCGGCGAGCTTGTCGAGCTCGTCGCGGATTTCGTCGCGGCCAAGTGCAGTGAGGCGCTGAAGACGCAGATCGAGAATGGCCCTCGCCTGCTCCATCGACAGCCGGATCGTGCCGTCCTCGCTGATGCGGTGGCGGGGATCGTCGATCAGCGTCAGCATGTCCTCGACATCCCGGGCCGGCCAGTCGCGCGACATCAGGGTGTCGCGGGCCGTGGTCGGGTCGGGCGAGGTCCGGATGACACGGATCATCTCGTCGATATTGGCGACCGCGATCGCCAGGCCGACCAAAATATGCGCGCGATCGCGCGCCTTGGCGAGCAGGTACTTGGTGCGCCGCGTGACGACGCGCTCACGGAAGTCGACGAAGATCGCCAGCAGATCCTTCAGATGCATGATCCGCGGACGGCCGCTGTCGAGCGCAACCATGTTGACGCCGAAGCTCGTCTGCAGCGGCGTGAACCGGTACAGCTGGTTCAGCACCACATCAGGCACGGCGTCGCGCTTCAATTCGATGACGACGCGGTAGCCTTCGCGGTCGGATTCATCGCGCAGGTCGCCGATACCCTCGATCTTCTTTTCCTTGACCAGCTCGGCGATGCGCTCGACCATCGTCGCCTTGTTCACCTGGTAGGGAATCTCGGTGATGATGATCGCCTCGCGCTCCTTGCGGATGGTCTCGATCGCGACCTTGCCGCGCATGACGATCGAGCCGCGGCCGAGGTGATAGGCGGCGCGGATGCCCTGCCGTCCGAGGATGACGCCGCCGGTCGGGAAATCCGGTCCCGGCACGATGTTGATGAGCTCGTCGATGGTGAGCGCAGGGTTGTCGATCAACGCGACGCAGGCGTCGATGACCTCGCCGAGATTGTGCGGCGGGATGTTGGTCGCCATGCCGACCGCGATGCCGCCCGCGCCGTTGACGAGGAGGTTCGGGAACTTGGCCGGCAGGACCGACGGCTCGGTTTCGTTGTTGTCGTAGTTCGGCTGGAAGTCGACGGTGTCCTTATCGATGTCGGCCAGCAGCGCCAACGCCGACTTCGTCAGTCGCGCTTCGGTGTATCGATAGGCCGCCGGGGGATCGCCGTCGACCGAGCCGAAATTGCCCTGGCCGTCGATGAGCGGCACGCGCATCGAGAAGTCCTGCGCCATGCGGACCATGGCGTCGTAGATCGACTGGTCGCCGTGCGGGTGATACTTACCGATGACGTCGCCGACCACGCGCGCCGACTTGACGTACTTCTTGTCAGGCGTGTGCCCCTGCTCGTTCATCGAGTAGAGGATGCGGCGATGAACCGGCTTCAACCCGTCGCGCGCATCGGGCAGCGCACGCGCCACGATCACGCTCATCGCGTAATCGAGGTAGGACTTCTTCATCTCCTCGTAGATGGAAACGGGACGAATGTCCGAGGGTTGCGCCGGCTGGTCGCCGGGCTTGTTGTCGTCGTCAGCCAAGGGGAAATCCGGTGAGGTTTTATCTGGGAATCATATAGCGCATCGGCTCCCTGATAACCACCCTTGCGAGGGTCTCGGGAAGCGCTTTTTCCCTTCGTTTTTTCATGGACTTACCGGGCTGTCAGGAGGCTGTTCCCGGGGGCCGTTTTGGGTGCCAGGGACACTGCCGCGGGAAGCCGAATTCAGCCATCGCTATGGCCCGAAGACCACCGCATGCATGAGCCGGCCAGGCACGAAGGTGAACAGGCCGGCAATCACGAGAGCGCCGAAGAAAATCGAGATCATCGTGATCTTGTGGCGGCGGACATTGCGGGCTCGGGCCGCCACCACGCCGGACACCAGCATCACCAGCGCGAAGATCGAGAGCAGATGGATCGGCCCCCATGGCCCGACCAGCCGGATCCCGTGGATCCAGAACGAGCTGATCGCCACGACAAGCATCAGCACGACCCAGACCCAGCCAAGCGCCCGGTGCGGCAGCGTCCCCTTGGGCGCGGCGAGCTGGACGATCCCCAGGACGAACGCAGCCATGGCCGCGAAGGCGTGCAGCGGAATGGCCGGAGCGGCCTCAAGCAGCGGCGTAAAGCTCATACGGCGTCCTCCGGTCCGTGGGAGCCCGACCACGGGAACAGGATTAACCATTCACATCGCGCGCCGTCAAAGCTCAAGCGACACGTGAGCAAGGCCGGAAAAGCCGAACCTTCCCCGTCAGCTGACTAGAGATCCTGTCGCTTCACGCGAGCAGACTGATCCAAGGAGCGAGCGCTCCGAGCTCGGGATGTCCCAGAGTCCACCGACGATCAGAAGGTGTGTATGTAGGTCCCCGCTCGTTCTCCTGGAGCCAGAAGTGACCAACGTCCTGTTCGTCTGCAGCGCCAATCGCCTTCGCAGCCCGACCGCCGAACAAGTCTTTTCGACCTGGCCGGGGATCGAGACCGATTCGGCAGGCATCTCAAACGGCGCGGACGTGTTGCTGTCTTCCGAACAGGTCGCGTGGGCCGATATCATCTTCGTCATGGAGAAGGCCCACCGCAACAAGCTGAACCGGAAATTCCGATCCAACTTGAATGGCAAGCGGGTCATCTGCCTCGACATCCCGGACGACTACGAGTTCATGGACCCCATGTTGGTCCGGATACTCGAAAGCCGCGTGGGCCGTTTCCTGTCACGACCCGCGTCCGCTCCTCCCGAACCTTAGAACGGGATATCGTCGTCCATGTCGCTGTTGCGGCCACCACCGCCGCCGCCGGCGGCAACGGCACGGCGCGGTGCGCTGCTGACGGGACCGGAGGAGCCGAAATCGCCGCCCGGCTCGTCGCCGAAGCTACCGCCTCCACCGCCGCCGCGGCCGTCGAGCATCGTCAGCGTCGAGTTGAAGCCCTGGAGCACGACCTCGGTGGAGTACTTCTCGACGCCGCTCTGGTCGGTCCATTTGCGGGTCTGGAGTGCGCCCTCGATGTAAACCTTCGCGCCCTTCTTCAGGTACTGCTCGGCGACCTTGCAGAGCCCTTCATTGAAGATCACGACGCGATGCCACTCGGTCTTTTCCTTGCGCTCGCCGCTGTTCTTGTCGCGCCAGGTTTCCGAGGTGGCGATGCTCAGATTCGCGATCGGCCGCCCGTCCTGGGTCCGGCGGATTTCGGGATCCTTGCCGAGATTTCCAACCAGAATGACCTTGTTGACGCTTCCCGCCATCGCCGCTCTCCACTCCAAATGCCACTGAATTCAAAGGCCGACCCCGCGCCCGCGAAGCTCTGTCGCCCTGTTGAGGCGACCGTATACGCTTGCGAGGGCTGACCAGCCCGGTACCCCTCAACTTATCCCCACATATAGCACTGACCCGCGGCGCGTTCCAGATTTGTTCTTCTCGCTGATCCAGGCGCAATGCGGAATTGGGTGGGCTCTGATCTGCAACCAGATACCGGCGCGATGAATGGAACCCTTTCGGGTTCCCGGGAATAGGAAAAAACTCTTAACATTCATCAAGTTGCGGCGCTTCAGCCGGCTCGCGACTGTTGCATTTCGGAGACGGACTCTGCCTCCCGGCTCAGCTACGCTCGCCTTGGAATTGATTCATATGGGCGTCGCGCCTGATCAACCGCTTCGGGGAATTTAAGAAGCGGACGAAACTGGGGAGACTGCAATGAATAAGATCTTGATTGGTACAATCGGTGCAATCGCGTTGGGCCTCTCGGCGCCCGCAAGCGCAGCAGATCTCGCTGCGCGTCCCTACACCAAGGCTCCACCACCGATGGTCGCTACCATCTACGACTGGAGCGGCTTCTACCTCGGCATCAACGGCGGCGGCGGCACCAGTCACAAGTGCTGGGACTTCGTCACGCCCGTAACCGGCACTCTGCTCGGCGAAGGATGCCACAACGCCACCGGCGGCACGGTCGGTGGCCAGGTCGGCTACCGCTGGCAGTCTGCCAATTGGGTGTTCGGCTTCGAAGGCCAGGGCAACTGGGCCGATTTCTCCGGCGACAATATCAGTACGACCTTGTTCGGCACGGGTCTTCGCGATCGGTCCAAGATCAACGCCTTCGGCCTGATTACCGGCCAGGTCGGCTATGCCTGGAACAACGTCCTCGTCTACGTGAAGGGCGGCGGCGCCGTCGTCAGCGATCGCTACCGCAGCTACGACACCGTCACCGGCCTCGAATTCGATCGGGCCAACGAGACCCGTTGGGGCGGCACCGTCGGTGCAGGCGTCGAGTTCGGATTCGCGCCGAACTGGACCGTGGGCTTCGAGTACGATCACATCTTCCTCGGCAATCGCACCATCGGCTTCAGCGGTTCTGGCAACTTCCTGATCGCCCCGCTCGGCGTCGCCACACGCTCTGAGCGCATCAGCCAGGACGTCGATATCGGTCTGGTCCGCCTGAATTATCGCTTTGGTGGCCCGATGATCGCGAGGTACTAACCTCTCTGATCCCACTCGAGAATTCAAAGGCCGGCCTCGCGCCGGCCTTTTTGCTGAGCGCAGGCGAACAGGAACTATACGTCAGCGATTGTTACGTTTTGCAATTATTGTGACTTTTGGGAGACACAACTTGCGGCTTTGTTGGTGTAAGCACGACGTCAGTTGGACCACAGCGTCTAATGTCCTTCCGGCGCACGGAGGGCAAAAATAGAAACCGGGACTGGGATTACGTTGAAAATGAAGAAGGTTTTGTTGGCTTCGGCCTGTTTGTTCGCTCTCGCCGCTCCGGCTTCGGCCGCTGATCTCGCGGCGCGCCCCTACACCAAGGCTCCGGTGGCTGTGGCCTCGGTCTACAACTGGACCGGCTTCTACCTCGGTATCGTCGGTGGCGGCGCCTGGGAAAACGGTTCCGGCGACCCGAAGATGAAGGGTGGCTTCGTCGGTGGCACCGCCGGCTACAACTGGCAGACCGGCAATGTCGTGTTCGGCATCGAGGCCGACGGCACCTGGGCTGATGTCAGCGCTTCGGCCACGGGCCCCGTCGCCGTCCCCGGCTTCGGCATTGTCAGCACCACCCTGAGCTCGAAGACCGACGCGATGGGCACCGTGCGCGGCCGCATCGGCTGGGCCGTCAACAACGTGCTGTTCTACGGCACCGGCGGTTACGCCTGGATCGACAACAAGCTCACCGTCAGCGCGCTCGGCGTGAGCATCTCCGACAGCAAGTGGCACTCGGGCTGGACCGTCGGCGCCGGCGTCGAAGCTTTCTTCGCTCCGCAGTGGTCGGTCAAGGGCGAGTACCTCTATCGCAGCCTCGGCGGCGAGACCTACTTCTCGGGCGCCCTGCCCACCGGCACGCTCAACTTCCACACCGTGCAGGTCGGCGTGAACTATCACTTCGGGGGCCCGGTGGTCGCGAAGTACTAAGCTTCGCCCCAACGCCATCGCGTTACGAAAGGCCGGCCTTGTGCCGGCCTTTTTGTTTTTGACCGGTTGTTTCGACCGGCGGCTTCACCTTGGCCTGCGGACAAAGTTCCATTTTTGGTGGGCTGTGGCTCGCCGGTGACAGACTGTCGCACCTCAAAGGTTGTAGGAAAGATCACGATCAACTGTGGGCTCGGGGGAGACCGCCTTGAAGACATTCGTGCTTGCCGCCGTCAGCGCTCTCGTGATGACAACCTCTGTTTCAGCGGCCGATCTGGCGGCCCGCCCCTACACCAAGGCCCCCGTCTCGGTTGCAGCCATCTACGATTGGAGCGGCTTCTACATCGGCGCCAACGGCGGTGGCGGCTGGAGCCACAAGTGCTGGGACATCGTCACCAACATCCTCGGTGCGCCGGTCACTCCCCCCGCATCCGAGGGCTGCCACACCGCGACCGGCGGCGTGGCCGGCGGCCAAATAGGCTTCCGCTGGCAATCATCTGAATGGGTGTTCGGCCTCGAGGGCCAGGGCGACTGGGCCCATCTCAGCGGCTCCAATGGCCCGAGCCTGGCTGCCGGCGGCGTCGGCTCCGACCGCACGAAGATCAACGCGTTCGGTCTCATCACCGGCCAGGTCGGCTACGCCTGGAGCAACGTGCTGTTCTACGCGAAGGGTGGCGCGATGGTTGTGAGCGACCGATACGAGGGCTTCACCACCGCCACGGGCGTCGTGTTCGACAGGGCGAACGAAACGCGCTGGGGCGGAGCAGTTGGCGCTGGCCTCGATTTCGGCGTAACGCCCAACGTCGTGGTCGGCGTCGATTATGTGCACGGCTTCATGGGATCGCGCGACAACAGCTTTACGTTCAACAACGGCACGTTCTCGCGCACCGATCGCATCCGGCAGGACGTCGACATCGTCACCGCCCGCGTCAACTACCGGTTCGGCGGCCCGCTCATCGCCAAATACTAAATTCGTGGTACGGACCCGACGATGAAAGGCCGGCCTCGCGCCGGCCTTTTTGTTTTCGCGGAAGGCCGTGCCGGGCCGTCAAGGAATCGTGGGGCGCAGATAACCCACGCGAATGGGCTCGGCGAGTTGGGGACGTGACATGAAAACTTGGACGCTGGCTGCGGTCAGCTTGCTCGCACTCGGCGCGGTTGCACCCGCCGGTGCCGCGGATCTGCCGCTCTACAAGGCCCCCGTAGCGCCCGTCCTCGCCTACGACTGGAGCGGCGTCTATGTCGGCATCAATGGCGGTGGCGGCTGGGCCCATGCCTGCTGGGCCGTGACCAACTCGCTGGGCGCCGCTGTCGATCCTCCCATCGGCGAAGGCTGTCACAACGCGGGCGGCGGCACGATCGGCGGACAGCTCGGCTATCGCTGGCAGAGGGGGCGCTGGGTTCTCGGCGTCGAAGGCCAGGGCAACTGGGCCGACTTCAAGGGGAGCAATGTCAGCGTGGTGCTGGCGCCGCAGACCAACCAGACCAAGATCGACAGCTTCGGCCTGTTCACCGGCCAGATGGGCTACGCCGTCAACAGCCTGCTGCTCTACGGCAAGGCCGGCGCGGCCGTCGCCCACGACAAATACGACATCTTCTTTCCCGGCCTGCCGGCGTTCAACAGCGTCAACCAGACCCGCTGGGGCTACAGCATCGGTATCGGCGTGGAATGGGGCTTTGCCGAGAACTGGTCGGTCGGAGGCGAGTACAACCACGTGTTCCTCGGCCATCACAATTCTGATTTCGCCACCCTCACCGGCGGCTTCCTCCCGCGCACCGACCGGATCGGCCAGGACATCGACATGGGCCTGATCCGCATCAACTATCGCTGGGGCAACCCGGTCGTCGCCAAATACTGAGCCCGGATACTGAGCCAAAGTTTCTAGCAGGAACCTCCAAGTCCTGATCATGTGCGGATTGCCCCAAGTCCGCATTCAAACGCGAACGAAGGGCCGGCTTCGCGCCGGCCCTTCGCGTTGTCCTTGGCCTTTTCCTTGGCATGTTCCGGATGCCCTGCTCCTGCCAGATGCCGCCAGCGCGCCAACAATCCGTTGACGATTCGCAAGTCCCACTGGAAATCCGTCCCCGTTCTTCCTACGTTCGCTGACATACCCATCGGCGCCGATCCCGGTTCCGGGCGAAGCGCGCCTTTTTTGTTGGCGCGATCGCGCACCTTTGGGATTCCTTGAGGGCAACTCGGATGGATGAAGTGATCAAGGCGAAGCGCCAACAGCAGAACGCGGGATCGCACCTGCGCGCAATTACGATCCGTGGCGCGCGCGAGCACAACCTCAAGAATGTCGATGTCGAGCTTCCCCGCGACAAGCTGGTGGTGTTCACCGGCCTGTCGGGCTCGGGAAAATCCTCGCTCGCCTTCGACACCATCTATGCCGAAGGCCAGCGCCGCTACGTCGAATCGCTGTCGGCCTATGCCCGCCAGTTCCTGGAGATGATGCAGAAGCCCGACGTCGACCAGATCGACGGCTTGTCGCCAGCGATCTCGATCGAGCAGAAGACGACGTCGAAGAACCCGCGTTCGACGGTCGGCACCGTGACGGAGATCTACGACTACATGCGCCTGCTCTGGGCGCGCGTCGGCGTGCCCTATTCGCCCGCCACCGGCCTGCCGATCGAAAGCCAGACCGTCTCGCAGATGGTCGACCGCGTGCTGGCGCTGCCCGAAGGCACCCGCCTCTACCTGCTCGCCCCCGTCGTGCGCGGCCGCAAGGGCGAGTACCGCAAGGAGCTCGCCGAATGGCTCAAGAAGGGCTTTCAGCGCGTCAAGATCGACGGCACCTTCTACGAGCTCGCCGAAGCGCCTGTTCTCGACAAGAAATTCCCGCATGACATCGACGTCGTGGTCGACCGCATCGTGGTGCGCGCCGATATCGGCCAGCGCCTCGCCGAAAGCTTCGAGACCGCACTGAAGCTCGCCGAAGGTCTTGCCGTCGTCGAGTTCGCCGACGCGCCGGCGGCAGCGCCCGCGGAAGAAAAAGAGAAAAAGAAGACCGCGAAAATCCACGACAAGAGCGGGCCCGAGCGCATCCTGTTCTCGGAGAAATTCGCCTGTCCGGTCTCCGGCTTCACCATCCCCGAGGTCGAGCCGCGACTGTTCTCGTTCAACAACCCCTACGGCGCCTGCCCGGCCTGCGGCGGTCTCGGCGTCGAGCAGCATGTCGACGAAGATCTCGTCATCCCCGACAAGGAGCTCGCCATTGGCAAGGGCGCGATCGCGCCCTGGGCCAAGTCGTCGTCGCCTTACTACATTCAGACGCTGACGGCGCTCGGCAAGCACTACAAGTTCACGCTGACAACAAAATGGAAGGATCTGGCCAAGAAGACGCAGAACGCGATCCTTCACGGGTCAGGCGAGGACGAGATCAAGTTCTCCTACGAGGACGGGGTGCGCTCCTACGACACCAAGAAGCCGTTCGAGGGCGTGATCACCAACATCAACCGCCGCTACCGCGAGACCGAGAGCGAATGGGCGCGCGAGGAGCTCGCAAAATATTTTCATGACGTGCCCTGCGAGGGCTGCAAGGGCTTTCGGCTCAAGCCGGAGGCGCTCTGCGTCAAGGTCGGCACCAAACACATCGGCGAGATCTCGGAGCTGTCGGTCCGGAAGGCCGGCGAGTGGTTCGAGACCGTGCCGGATTCCCTGAACGCGCAGCAGAACGAGATCGCCGGCCGCATCCTGAAAGAAATCCGCGAGCGCCTCACCTTCCTGCTCGACGTCGGCCTCAACTACCTCACCTTGTCCCGCTCGTCCGGCACGCTGTCCGGCGGCGAGAGCCAGCGCATCCGCCTGGCGTCACAGATCGGCTCGGGGCTGACGGGCGTGCTCTACGTGCTGGACGAGCCCTCGATCGGCCTGCACCAGCGCGACAATGCGCGCCTGCTCGATACCCTCAAGCGACTGCGCGACCTCGGCAACACCGTGATCGTGGTCGAGCATGACGAGGACGCGATCCTCCTCGCCGACTACGTGCTCGACATCGGGCCCGGCGCTGGCATGCATGGCGGCAACATCGTCGCCGAAGGCACGCCCGCCGAGATCATGCGCAACCCGAAATCGCTCACCGGCAAGTATCTCACCGGCGAGCTGGAGGTCGAGGTGCCGGAACGGCGCCCGCCGAACCATCGCCGCACCATCAAGGTGGTCAACGCGCGCGGCAATAACCTCAAGAACGTCACCGCCGAGATTCCGCTCGGCCTGTTCACCTGCGTCACCGGCGTCTCCGGCGGCGGCAAGTCGACGCTCCTGATCGACACGCTCTATCGCGCCATCGCCCGCAAGCTGAACAACGCCAGCGAAGGCGCAGCCCCGCACGACCGCATCGAGGGCCTCGAGCACATCGACAAGATCATCGACATCGACCAGTCGCCGATCGGCCGCACCCCGCGCTCGAATCCCGCGACCTATACCGGCGCCTTCACCCCGATCCGCGAATGGTTCGCAGGTCTGCCCGAGGCGAAGGCGCGCGGCTACGAGCCCGGACGCTTCTCCTTCAACGTCAAGGGTGGCCGCTGCGAGGCCTGCCAGGGCGACGGCGTCATCAAGATCGAGATGCACTTCCTGCCTGACGTCTACGTCACCTGCGACGTCTGCAAGGGCAAGCGCTACAACCGCGAAACGCTGGAAGTCCTGTTCAAGGGCAAGAGCATCGCCGACGTGCTCGACATGACTGTCGAGGAAGCCGCCGAGTTCTTCAAGGCGGTGCCGCGCGTGCGCGAGACCTTCCAGACCCTGCACCGCGTCGGCCTCGACTACATCCATGTCGGGCAGCAGGCCACCACGCTGTCGGGCGGCGAAGCCCAGCGCGTCAAGCTCGCCAAGGAATTGTCAAAACGCGCCACCGGCCGCACGCTCTACATCCTGGACGAGCCCACCACCGGCCTGCACTTCCACGACGTCAAGAAGCTGCTGGAGGTGCTGCACGAGCTGGTCGCGCAAGGCAACACGGTCGTCGTCATCGAGCACAATCTCGAAGTCATCAAGACCGCCGACTGGGTCATCGACCTCGGTCCCGAAGGCGGCGACGGCGGCGGCGAAATCGTCGCCTGGGGCCCGCCGGAAGACATCGCGAAAGCGCCGCGGAGCTACACAGGGCAGTTTCTGGCTCCGGTGCTGGAGAAGGCCCGGAAGCCGAAGCGAAGGCGGACAGCGAGCGAGGCGGCGGAGTAGAAGCTTAGGATCGAAACCGTAGGGCGGATTAGCGAAGCGTAATCCGCCACTGCTGTTCTCGTGAGACCGAGGGCCAGGCTCTGCTATTCTGCCATACGAACCACGCTGGATCCGGGAAAGAACCGACATGCCCGCTGGACTTTTGCAGACCTACCGCGCCTTCAGCCACAACAATGCCTGGGCGAACCATCGCCTGCTCACAGCCTGCACCGGTCTCAGCCAGGCCGAATTCGAAGCCCAACGAACCGGCTTCTTCCCAAGCATTCAGCGCACGCTGAACCACATCTACGTCATCGACCACTTCTACATCGATGCGCTTGAGGGGGGCTGGCTCGGACCACGCGCCTTTGAAAACGAGGTGCCGTATCCCTCGCTTTCCGAGCTGAAACCTGCCCAGGCCGCCATGGACAAGCGACTGCTCGCCGTCTGCGACGCGCTGACACCTGAAGGTCTCGACGGCTTTGTCCGGGTCAACCGTGACACGAGCGTTCAGACTGAACGCCGCGACCGCCTGCTCATGCACCTGTTTCAGCATCAAATCCATCACCGCGGACAGGCGCACGCCATGCTCTCCGAAACCAGCGTCGCGCCGCCTCAGCTCGACGAGTTCTTCGCCGAAGGAGAAGCGCCGCTCAGGTCCGCCGAATTCGACGATCTCGGATGGACCGAAGAAACGGTATGGAAATCCTGAGGCCGTAACTTCTTTTCCATGCCCTACTCCCTCGCCATCTTCGATCTCGACGGCACGCTGGCCGACAGCTTTCCGTGGTTCCTGCGCACCATCAACGATGTCGCCGACCGCTTCGGCTTTCGCCGCGTCGCGGATGAAGACATTGAGGGGCTGCGGCATGCATCGAGCCGCGAGATCCTCGCCCGCCTCGAGGTGCCGCTGTGGAAGCTGCCGGCGATCGCCCGGCATGCGCGGCGGTTGAAGGCGGAGGCGGCGGCCGAGATCTCGCTGTTTGCGGGCGTCGAGACGATGCTGCGGACGCTGGCCGATAACGGCGTTCAGCTCGCGCTGGTGACGTCCGACAGCGAGGCCAATGCGCGTGAAAAACTCGGCGATTCCGCCGCCCTGTTCGCGCATTTCGACTGCGCGGCATCGCTGTTCGGCAAGCCCGCGAAATTCCGCCGGGTGATCCAGCGCGCGGGCGTGGACCCGGACAAGGTCATCGCGATCGGTGACGAGGTCCGCGACATCGAGGCGGCGCGGGCCGTGGGGATTGCCTGCGGCGCGGTCAGTTGGGGCTATGCTGCGCCAGCCGCGCTACAGGCGCTTGCGCCCGATCACATGTTTGAACACATGCGCGACATTGCGGAGACCTTGTGCGGAAACGTAGGGTGGATTAGCGAAGCGTAATCCACCACTGTTCGCATCCGCAGAGACAGAAGAGGTGGGTTCGCCAGCGGACCGCGCTTCGCGCAGCAGCGGCCAACCCACCATACGAACTGCTCGGAGAAACGGTGATGACACTCACGGACGCAGCCCGCTTCGAGCTCCTGGCGCCGCCGGTCGGCCGGTTGCGCGTCGTGCTCGACACCGACACCTATAACGAGATCGACGATCAGTTTGCGCTGGTGCAGATGCTGCTGTCGCCGGAACGTTTTGACGTCGAGGCGATTTATGCCGCGCCGTTCTTCAACGCGCGCGCGGACAGTCCCGGCCACGGCATGGAGCTGAGCTATCAGGAAATCCTTCGCCTGCTGGAGCGCCTGAACGTCGCGCCTGACGGCCTGGTTCATCGCGGTGTCACCGACTATGTCGGTTCGGCCAAGACCGCGCGGCCGGCAGCCGCCGTCGACGATCTCGTGGCCCGGGCGCGGGCGGGCTCGCCCGACAAGCCGCTCTATGTGATTGCCATCGGCGCCATCAGCAACGTCGCCTCTGCGCTGCTCGAGGCGCCCGACATCATCGACCGCGTCGTGGTGGTCTGGCTCGGCGGCCATGCGCTGGAATGGCCTGATACCATCGAGTTCAACCTCAAGCAGGATGTCGGCGGCGCTCAGGTGCTGCTCGACAGCGGCGCGCCGCTCGTCCTCGTGCCGTGCAAGGGCGTTACCTCGCGCCTTCACAGTACCGTGCCGGAGATCGAGCGCTATGTCGAACCACATGGCAGCATCGGCGCGTTCCTCGCCATGCGCTTCAAGGAATACTCCTCCGACCACATGGGCTGGGCCAAGGAGATCTGGGACATGGCGGCGGTCGGCTGGCTGCTCAATCCCGTGTGGGCACCGAGCGTGATCATCCCGGCCCCGGTTCTGACCGATCAGATGACCTGGAGCGTGGATCGCCGGCGGCATCCGATCCGTTACGTGACCTACGTGGATCGCAACCCGATCCTGAGGGATTTCTTCGTGAAGCTGCAGGCGTTTGCCGCGAAGCAAGTGCCGTAGGGTGGGTTAGCCCCGGGCTGCGCGAAGCGCAGTCCCTTGGCGTAACCCACCTCTTCTGTCTCCGCGGAGATAGACAGTGGTAGGTTACGCCTTCGGCTAACCCACCCTACGCAATCCCCTACTCCGTCCTCCGCAAGAACGCCCCGAACGCGCGCGGGCCGTCGCCGGTCTTGATCTCGCCGACCACTTTCAGCTCGGCTGCGTCGATGATGTGAAGCGTGTTGCTCTCCCAGCACGCCACGATGACGCGTTTGCCGTCCGCGGTCGCGGCAATGCCTTCCGGATAGTCACCAACATTGATGCGCTTCACCGGCTTCAACGTCGCAAGGTCGAACACGCTGACGGTGCCGCCATATTGGTCGGTGACGAAACCCCGGCCCTGCGTCAGCGCCACCGCGTAGGGACGCATCCCGACCGCCACGCGGCCGACCTCGCGCGCCTCTGCAATGTCGATCACGGAGACGTCGTCGGAGCCGACATTGGCGGTATAGGCGCGCTTGCCCTCGGCATCGATGGTGACGCCGAATGGGCGGGTGCCGACCTTGATCGTCGTCTTGCGCTGCCGGGTCGCGGTGTCCACGACCGAGACGCTGTCGTCGTCGCGGTCCGCCGAGAGCAGCAGCTTGCCGTCAGGCGTCACCGCCAGGCCCGACGGCGAGGCGCCGACCGCGATGCTGGCCGTGACACTGCGCGAGGCCGCATCGATCACCCGCACCGCCGCCGCATACCAGTCGGCGACATAGACTGTCTTGCCATCGGGCGCGACGGCAATGCCGAGCGGCCCGCCGACCTCGACGCGGCCAGCGACCTGCCGCGTTGCCGCGTCGACCACGGTCACGGCCTTGGCGTCGGGGCTCGTCACATAGGCAAAGCGCCCGTCCGCGCTGACGGCCACACCGGCCGGCTTGCCGCCGATCGGGATGGTCGCGACGCTGCGCGATGTCGCGAGGTCCACGACCATCAGATCGTCGCTGAGCTGGTTGGTGACGAACGCCTCCTCGGCGGCCGCGCTGCCGAGACCGGCAACGCCAAGGCTGGCGGCGAGCGCCGCCAGGGCCAGCGTCCGCACGGTCAGCTTCCGCTCTCGATCTTCTTCTTCAGCGCCTCGAGGCCGGCCTTGTAGAGCCCGCTCACTGCAGTCTTGGCGGCCTCGTCGCTCAGCTCCGGCGGCGGATCGTTGTTGGGAAAGCCGCGGTAGAACGCGCCGGCCCACTCCAGCGTCGAGCCCTTGCCGTCGGCGCTGGGCGTCACCGTCAGCGTCGAGGAATAATTGGTGACCGGCAAGACCTTCACGTCGACGGTGGTGATCCGGTAGGAATAGGTCATCGCGGCGGCGTCGAACTTGTAGAGCTCCTCGTCGACGGTGGCTCCTCCCGTCAGCGTTAGCTTCCGCGTGGCGCCGATCTCGTTGCCCTTCTCGCCCTCGGTCTTGGTGACGGGCGGAAGCCAGCTCATGTCCTGGAAATTGCCGATTGCGGCCCACACCTTGGCCGGGGCTGCGTTGATCTCGATGGATTCGCGCACCTTCTGCCGGGTCGGCCCATGCGCCCAGGCAGGTGAAAAGGCTGGCGCCAACGCCGCCGTCAAAGCCGCCGCGCCCGCGGCAGTCAGCACCGCGGCCATGACCGTGCGCCGTCCAATCGTCACCCTCATCTCGTTTCCTCATGCGTCCAGTTGATCGTGCGCGACTTGAGGCGCGCTGGGATCATGGTAGCGCATTTTGCGGCCGCTGGGAGACCTGTTCGTGGCGCCGTTGCGGCGGGCGCTCGCGCGCTCCACAACCCCTTGCGCCGCCCGGCGGGCAAAACACCCAACGGGAGGGTCAACCACACCACGCGAAACTAATTCTCTTTATCCGCATTTCGGATTATCATATAGAAAGCCATCCCAACCCGGCCGAGGGGCGGATCGCGATCGTCACGAACGCGGGATGGGACGTGGTGGACGCGGGCGGCGCCGGCGCGAAGGTGGTTTGCAGGGCGGGTCACACCGTGAGCAGACGCCGCGCGCACACGACCGGTGCAGCCTGCGTACGGCAAAATCGTGTGGTCCTGGCGCCCGGGGCCTGTGTGCCAAGTCTTGCGGTGATGCGTGCGGCCCGACCGGGTCCGCAACATCAGCCATCGGCAAGGCGACGGGGGCAATAGTGCATCGCTCCCCGGGGAGAGCACGACATAAGCTGTCAACCCACTGCGCTGGGAAGGCCGGATGTTTGGCTTCACCTGTATGCCGCTGTGCATCACTTCCAGCGCATTTCGCGCACAGCGGACCGCGGGTGCCCGCCGGCACCCGGCCTTCCCTGCGCCCTCGGCACCTTTAGGGGGCGGCAACTGAAGCAAAGCTCGGGCACGACGTGCCGCGAGGATGCGCAAGGGTGCCCGCAAGCGGCCCCGAACGTCGATTAGAACATATCGGGAACACAATCTTCACGAAAGCCGCATCTGAGAAACATACAGAAACACATAGAAACAGACTCAATATGCGTCACTTGGGTGAACACTAAAATCTAAGATTGTGGGCAAGAATCGCCTCAAGAAAACGTAGCTGCAAGACCGTCTGCTGGCATGAGGCCAGCCCCACCTCGCGACCCGGCAATGATTGGCGGAAGTCCGGGACCTTAAAAGCCGCGAGGAATGCGCGATGGTATCAACGTATTTCGGTTACAACTACATCACGCGCAACCTCAAGCAGTCCCTGACGCGGGTCGAACAGCAAGCGGACGTGGCGCGGGAGGCCGCCTATTACAAAGCCAACATCGGCAAGGTGAAGACCGTTGACGATTTCATGAAGGACTATCGCCTTTATCATTATGCGATGAAGGCATACGGCCTGGAAGACATGGCCTACGCCAAGGCCTTCATGAAGAAGGTGCTGGAGAGCGACCTCAACGACTCCAAGAGCTTCGTCAACAAGCTGGTCGACAAGCGTTACCAGGAGTTTGCCGCAGCGTTTTCCTTCAACGGCACTGCAACGCCGGTTGCGCAATCGGAGAACCAGACCGACGAGATGATCGGCCTGTACACGGCGACCATGAAGAGCCAGGTCGACGCACTCGCCGACGACACGAATTACTACAACTCCAAAATCGGCGGCATCACCAGCGCAGACCAACTGCTGAACGACGACCGTCTTCGCAATTATGTCTATTCGGCATTCGGGATCGACGAGAGCAAGTGGCCGCGTGACACCATAAGCCAGGTCCTGCGCAGCGATCCGTCCGATCCAAACAGCTACGTCAGCACCACCTTCACCTCCCAGTTGACCGGCCTCAACGCCCAGCTCACGCAAGCCAAATCAGATGTGAGCGCCACCAATACGAAGATCGCCGACTACACGGCCCAGCTCTCGCAACCGGGCGCAGACGTAGCCCAGTTGAACGTCCAGATCCTGGTCGAAAAATATCATCTGGAGACATATACGAAGAGCGTTTCCAGCCTCAACGACCAGATCTCGACGATCGGCGAGTTCGTAGATTTGGCTGGCGCGTTCGAGTTTTCGGCTGACGGGTCGCTTCCGTCGGGTGTGCCCGCCCAGACGGCCGCAAACATCACGCTCACCAAAAAACAGTTCGACGACAGCAAGTCCGCCGTCTATGCGGCGGCAAGCCCGCTGAGCGAAGCTGCGGCAATCAAGAATTTCAGAAACGCCATCCTCAATATCAATTCAGTCCAATCGCTCGTATCGACACCAGCCGTGTATGATTTTGCACTGGGCGCCGTCGGCCTCGATCCCAAACAGGTCTCGCAGGCTACCGTCAAGGCTGTCCTCGAAAGCGACCTCAGCGACCCCAAGAGCTACGTCTATACTCTCAAGGACAATCGGTACGTAGAGCTCGCACGCGCCTTCAACTTCGACGCAAAGGGCAATCTGACGACCCCCCTGGTTGCTCAGGACCGGGCTGAAGTCCTCCAGATTGCGAAGGACTACGTCATTCAAGCAGTGAAGAGTGCAAGCACGGCGAGCACCCAGCAGCAGGCGGCAGTTCGGGCACAAGCCGCCAAGGATGCGACGGACTATCAGGAGGCGATCGCAGGCATCGACAGCGTTTCCGATCTTCTTGCAAACCGGCCGATGGTCGATTTTATTCTCCTGGCCAAGGGTTTGGACCCCAGGAAGGTCAGCGACGAATTTCTCAAGAAGATCTTCGCCTCCGACCTGAACGATAAGAAGAGCTTCGTGAACACGCAGAGCGATCCTCGATTTGCCGAAATCGTGGCGTCGTTCAACTTCGACAGCAAGGGTAACGTCGCGCGCCTGGCGATGATGGGTCCGCAGAAGCGGGATCAATTCCGGGAAACACAGGCGAACTATCTCCAGCAAAGCCTGGAGCAGCAGCAAGGGGATACGAATCCTGGCGTGCGCCTGGCGCTGTATTTCCAGCGAAAGGCGGGGGAAATCACGTCCGCATACGACATCCTGGCCGACAAGGCGCTTTCGGAGGTGTTCAGGACCACCTTCAATCTGCCGGATTCGATGGCGGCGATGCCGATCGATCAGCAGGCCAAATTCGTGGACAAATTCATGAAGATCAAGGATCTGTCCGATCCCGCGAAGGTCGAAAAGCTGTTGGGCCGTTTCTCCGCCATGTATGATGTCAAGAACAGCGAGAGCACCGGCCAGGGACAATCTCCCTTGCTCAACCTCTTTCAGGGATCGAGCTCGGGCATCTCAAGCATGAGTGAATCCACGTACCTGGCGATTGCCAAACTGCGTGCTCACTGATGATCGCGCGCCGATCCTAGCCTAGCACCTCGAGCACCAGCTCCATGGTCATCAGCACAGGATTGTCGCCGCGGATCAAACGGCCCTCCGCAATGCCGCCGGTGTAGTCGATCAGGGCAACATCGAGCGCGGCTTCCAGCGCCCCGGAAGGGCCCGGCGCGATCACGCCGGCCGTTATCGCAAGCTCCGTCGCGAACGGTTCGGTCACGCCGCCATGGGTGAAGCGCGCGCCGATGGTCGAGCCGACTCCGCCGTGGATCTTCGCACGCGCGATGCCGTGCGCGCGGCAGAACGCTTCGAGACAGCGGGAAAAATCCTGATTCGGACGCAGCCGCAGTGCGAAGGCGCGGCTGGTGGCGCGCGCGCCGGTGCTCGCGGCCGCGACTGGCCCGAACAGCTTGAAATTGGTCTCCGGGTCAGGCTCGGCCGTGAACATCGCGCCATCGACGCCAAAGGCCTCGACCACGAACGGCTCGTCGACATCAGTCTCATCTGGCAGCATGTGGCCGCCGCTCGCCTTGCCGTCCGCCTCGGTCCACAGCCCATGGCAATGAAAGAACGGCGCGCCGTCGCGCATGCCGAGCGTCATGCTGCCGAGCCTGGTGCGCGTCACGCCGCTGGGGCGAAAAGTGTCGCTGTAGAACGCCGCGTTCTCAGCTGTCTTCGACAGCGCCGGCATCACGTATGCGAACGGTCCGAGCGCAGCGTTGCCAAAATTCAGCACGCCGCCGGCAAACCCCTCCGCCGCAAAACCACGCCGCGCGGCTTCGAGCAGCGGCAGCCCTGCTTCGAGCCTGAACGCGAACGCGCGCCCCCTCGCCTCTACCCATTGGATGCGCTCGCTGACTGGCGTGCCCGGCTGCTTGATACTCCGCATCGCGTACGCTCAGCCTGCCTGCTTCTTGTCGAGATCGAGCAGCCCGCGCGCCTCGAGCTCGTCACGCACCATGCGTTTTGGAATCTTGCCGTAACCGGATTTCGGCAAGGCCTCCCAGAAGAAGAAGCGCTTCGGCATCTTGTAGCGCGGCACCTTCGGCAACAGGAACGCCGCCATCTCCGCCTCACTCACGGGCTTCTCGCCTTCGCGCGCGACGCAGACGGCGACCCCGACCTCGCCCCAGGTCGCATCGGGCACGCCGAGCACGGCGACCTCGCCGACCGCGGGATGGGTCAGGATCTTTTCTTCGATCTCGCGCGGATAGATGTTGGAGCCGCCGGAGATGTACATGTCGGAGGCACGTCCCGTGATGTAGACGAACCCCTCCTCGTCCATGTGGCCGAGATCGCCGGTGCGGAACCAGCCGTTGCGGAACGCCTTCGCATTGGCCTCGGGGTTGTCGTAATAGCCGGCAAGTACGGCAGGCCCGATCACGCAGATTTCGCCGCTCTGGTTGGCCGCGAGCTCGCGGCCCTCGTCATCCTGGATCGAGACCTGCATGCCGGTGCGCTCGAAGCCGCAGGTGCCGATCTTCGCGTGCGGGCCGTCCTCTGGATCGTGCAGCGCCGCCGGCAGCACCGTGATGTTGCCGGTGACCTCGCCGAGTCCGAAATATTGCACGATGACCTTGCCGAGCTTCTTCAGCGCGGCCTTCTGGTCCTCGCGATACATCGGCGCGCCGGCATAGATCACGTGACGCAGCGAGGAGTGATCGTATTTATCCGCGGCGGGGTGCTCGACCATCATCTTCAGGATCGTCGGCACCGTGAAGAGATTGCTGACGCGATGGGCCTCGATCAGGCGGAAGGCCTCATCGATGTCGAATTTCTCGGTCGGCAGCAGCACGGTGCGCACGCCCCGCGCGGTCTGCACCAGCTGATGCACGCCGGCGCCATGCGACAGCGGCGCCACCACCAGCGATGCATCCTCTTCCGTGACGCCGGGGGTGAGATCGGCGAGATGGTTGGTGACGACAAAGCCCATCTGGCCATGGGTCAGCACCGCCGCCTTGGAGCGGCCCGTGGTGCCCGAGGTGAAGAAGAACCAGCAGGGATCGTCGTGCTCGACGTCGACGTTCGTAACGCTTGCGCCGGCTTGCGAAGCGATGGCATCGGCCACCGAGCGCTCACCGAACGATGCCTTGCCGTCGATGCTCCAGGTGAATTCCAGCGCGCCGCCCTTCACGGCCGCGGCATGCTCGGGAAAATCGACGTGGCACAGAAACGCCTTGGCGCCGGAGGCCTGCGCGAGATAGGTGACCTCGTCCGGCATCAGGCGGAAATTGGTGGGGACCCAGACCGCACCGAGCCGGAACGCGGCGAACATCGAGAAGAACATCTCGTCGCCATTCTTGGAATGGACGAGGATGCGGTCACCCTTGACGATGCCGCGCGCGGCGAGCGCAGCCGCCAGCGCCGAAACCTGCGCGTCGATCTCACGCCACGTCCAGGATTTGTCCCCCCAGACGAAACCGGAACGCGCCCCATGCCGCCGCGCATTCTGCGTCAGCATGTGAGCGAGATTCATGACGCGGCGGGACATGCGCAGGGGCTGCATCGGGCTTCCTCTTCAGCGGCGGACGGCATGCCAGCCGCCCGCTCGTTTCAGCCCATTTATCGCCATCGCCACCGGCCCTGCAAGGCCGCCGGCCGCACAGCTGCCCTACGGCTGCTTGAACGCGAATGGCGTCGCCGTGATGGCCTTCTCCTTCCAGCAGGCCTGCGCACCAAAGCCGCCGCAATAGCTGCCGTGCAGATCGAAGCGAACGGTGCGCGCGGCGCCGCGCTTCATCGGCGGCGCCAAAATCTTGTAGCTGCGCACATAGCCATCGAACACGGGGCGCACGCTGCCATCGGGCAGAGTCACCAGGATGTTCATGACGCAGCCGCCGGTTCCGCAATAGGTGGTCTCGCGCTCCCCGCATCTGGTATCGCGGAAATCGACGATGTAGTCCTCACGGCCGTCCCCGGTCAGGTCGACCTTGCGCACCGTGTCCGCGGCGAAGGTCACCGGACCTCCATCCTGGCTCTCGCATTCCTCATTGGCGTAGCGCAGCGCCTTCTGCACGCCGGGCGGATAATCGGAAGGATTGAACGGCTTTGCCTCGTCGGCACGCGCAGCGGTGGCGAACAGAGCGAGCATGAGGATCAGATAGCGCATGCGCGTTTGTCGCCGGCGCAGCTGCGATCGTTCAGGGAATTTTAAACATGATCGGCGCAACCTCGCTCAGTTCTTGCGTACAGAGTGCTGCATCATGGTCAAAGCGCCCGCCTTCCTCCTGTTGTCGCTGGCGCTCGGCGGATGTGCCGTGGCCCCGCAAGCGCATCTCGCCTCCGATCCCGCCTTCAATCCTGCGCGCTATGCCTGGGACGGCGCCGGCGAGGATCCGAACAAGTCGCGTGCGGCGTCCGGGCCTGCGCGGACCGCTGGCCGATCCGAGCGCAACAGATCGCAAGCCGGACTTGAGCCCTATTCGAAGGAATGGTGGCAGGCGCAGGACAGCATCGAGGCCGAGCAGGACGCCAGGGTCAACCGCTCGCTCGTCATCTGCCAGGGCTGCCTCCGCCCGCAGCCGCAGCCCGAAGATTCCAGGCTCGCCAAAGCGACCGATTGAACCGAACCGCGGCTCCATCGGTCTACAGAGATACGCGCTGATGCAGGCCGTTCCGGCCTGTGGTCGCGCGCCATGCTCTCAGGGACATTCCATGCTCACCCGTCGGACCTTCGTCGCCGCCTCTCTGCTTGCCATCGTCTCCCCCGCATTCGCCGTAATGCCTGTCTCCAGCGATCCCGTCGCGATCCTGACCGCGATCTACACCCGCGCGGCCAAGGGCAAGGGCGACGGCGGCGGCGGCTTCGTCATCGAGAACAAGGCGGCCAAGGCGCAATATCTCTCCAAGGCGCTGGTCGCGCTGTGGGCCAGGGCGGACGCGCATACGCCGAAGGGCGACGTCGGGCCGGTCGATTTCGATCCCGTCACCAATTCGCAGGAACCGGACGTAAAATCGTTCAAGGTTGACGCCGAGAAGATCGAGGCCGACAAGGCGACGATCGCGGTGACCATCACCGGCCACCGCAACGACCGCAAACCCGCTGATCTGATCGTGCGTTACGACTTCGTGCGCGAGGCCAATAACTGGCGGATCGACGACATCAAGGGCTCGTCCGACGGCGAGGCCTGGTCGATCCGCAAGATGCTGACGGACTCGCTGAAGAGCTGACCGGAGACGACATGAGCGACGTCATCGACAACAAGGACCATCACCGCTTCGAGCTTGAGGTCGAGGGCCATCTTGCGACCGAGCATTACAAGCTCGACGGCAATTTCATCACCTTCGAGCACACTGACGTGCCGAAGGAGCTCGGCGGCAAGGGCGTCGGCTCGAAACTGGTGCAAGGCGCACTCGACCAGGTCCGCGCGGCCGGATTGAAACTGATCCCGGAATGCCCGTTCGTGAAGGCATGGATCGAAAAGCATCCAGAGTACCAGGACCTGGTGAAGAGATGACGGCGAAGGCCCGCCGCAGCCAGGCGGGCCTGCCGGTCTCTGAGGCTATTGCCCGTGCCTGAGCATGTCCTGGTCACTCAGATCCCAGTCCTGCCACAGCTGGAGCACGCCGAGGAGCACCACCACCGCGCCGAGGCTCGTATGATAGACGCGAAGATAGCCTTCGCCGGAATAGCCGATGACATAGGGCGAGGCGATGAGCCACAGCCCGATCAGTATTGTCGTCACCTCTTGCCAGCGCTGCAGCGCGACATATTCGAGCTGGCTGAGGCCAAACACGACAAGGCCGACCGCGACCGCATTCAGGATCATCATCTGGTGTCCGGCGATCGGCGGTTGTTCCTGGATGGGAAACCACGGCGAAACGACGATCAGTGCGCCGAGCAACATCCCGCACCAATCTTCCCACGTTCGATGAGTATTCAAGAAACCAAAGTCCGACATAGTACCCTCCTACGACAGAGGCATACGTCTGCGGCTGGCGAACATGATACTCCGAACGTCTGGCAGCTCTGCCGGCCGCATTCAGGCGTATGTCCTTCAAAGGACGTGGCAATCGCCCTGGAACTTGCAAGGGCCGTATCGCGGATTATTTAGGATCTCCCGTTGCCGGGCAGCAGCTTGGCCCCAGCTGCCCTGGTCGCACCTTGGCAAGAGCCGGTGCTGGCGCCTAGATCAGGAGGCAGACAGCGCTTCGGAAGGATATTGCATGGCGGCAACGGTACGGGACAACAAGGACAGCAGTCGCTTCGAGCTCGATGTCGGCAACGAAATCGCCTTCGCCAATTACCGGCTCACGCCGTCGGCCGTGATCATCACCCACACCGAGACGCCGCGCGCGCTCCGCGGCCGCGGCATTGCATCCGAGCTGATCAAGGGTGCGCTGGACCTGATCCGCCGCGACGGCAGGAAGGTGATCGCCGGCTGCGGCTTCGTCGTCGACTATCTCGAAAGGCATCCGGAAGATGCGGACCTCGTCGCCTGAATGCAAAAGGGCCCGCGAGATCGCGGGCCCCTGGCTTACGACCGAGCGATCGGTCAGTGCTTGATCTCGGGCGGGAGCTTGCCGCCATTGGCGGCGAGCTTGGACATCACCTGCTTGTGCAGCCAGACGTTCATGCTCGCGGAATCGTTGGTGTCGCCACTATAGCCGAGCTCCTTGGCGAGATCCTTGCGCGCGGCGAGGCTGGAATCGATGTCGAGCGCCTTCATGAGGTCGACGATCGAGGTGCGCCATTCCAGCTTCTCGCCCTTGTGCGCGGCCACGGCCGCATCGACGATCGCGGCAACGTCCACTGTCGACGCAGGCGCGCCGGCAGGCGCTGCTCCGCCCGGCGCGGCGCTAGCGGGCGCGCTGCCCGACGGTGCGCTGCCTGCAGGTGCGGCGGAAGCTGGATGGCTGCCGAAGATCGCGCCCATGATTTTCCCGAAAATGCTCATGTCTGCTCCCCGAATAGGATCCGTTGGAAGGGCCTTGAGTGGCACTTATAAACGAAGTTTCTGCGTTGCGCCCGCGAAGTCCTGCGAACCGACAAGCAGCATCAGCTTATCTGCGGCGAAATGACGGCCGAATGACATCATTGAGGTTGCAGTGCGGCATCGAATCTCGACCAAGCGTGAGGGACAGGACTCGGAAATGGGCGTACGCTTGAGGTTCAGCTCGCGATGGCGTCCGGAATTCGCGTCTGGTCGACATCGCGAAACTCAGAAAAGCGGCCGCTTGCGCCGTTGCCGGCGCCGAATTCGGCTGCATGGCAAGGGAGCTAGCGACCATGGCCACACTCTACCAGGGCAATGTCCCCACCGTGGGCCAGACCGCCAAGGCGGCTGGACCGGTGATCCGCACCATCCAAATCTCCGATCTGCACGACGCGCTCAGGCGGGGCTGGGAAGATTTCAAGGCGGTGCCGAGCCACGCCATCATCCTCTGCGTGATCTATCCGGTGCTGGGCCTCGTGCTCGCCCGCGCGGTGATGGGCTATTCGGTGCTGCCGCTGTTGTTCCCGCTGGCCGCAGGCTTCGCGCTGATCGGCCCGTTCGCCGCCCTCGGTCTCTATGAGCTCTCCAGCCGGCGCGAACGCTATGAAGAGGCCAGCGCCTGGGATGCCATGGAGGTGCTGCGCTCGCCATCGTTCGGCGCCATGCTCGGTCTCGGCACACTGCTGCTCGCGCTGTTCGTGACCTGGGTTGCGACCGCGCAGGCGATCTATATCGCGGCGTTCGGCTATGAGGGCGCGACCGGGATCTCTGATTTCATGACGCGCGTTCTCACCAGCCGGCAAGGCTGGTGGCTGATCGTGGTCGGCTGCGGCACCGGCTTCCTGTTCGCGCTTGCCGCGCTCTGCATCAGCGCCGTGTCGTTCCCCTTGATGCTCGACCGCCATGCCGGCGCGTTCGAGGCGATGGTGACGTCGCTGCGCGTCGTCGCCAAGAACCCGGTGCCGATGTTGGCCTGGGGCCTGATCGTCGCGGTGCTGCTGGCGCTCGGCACGATCCCGGCGTTCCTCGGCCTCGCCGTGGTGATCCCCCTGCTCGGCCATGCCACCTGGCACCTCTACCGCAAGGTGATCGCCTCGGAGCCCGGTGCACGTCCGGTGCCGCCCCCGCCGCATCGCCCGCGCAAGCCGGCCGCCGACTTCCCCGCCAACCTCTTCCCCTGGAGGAATCGGACGGACGCCTGACGATATCGTGACATGCGCTCCTGCCCGGGACCGGGCAGGAGCGCGCACTGTCATACGCCTTGCTTTGGCCGCGGTTACAACCGAGATTGCGCCCGCCGGCCAGACCACTTCACGGAATCCATTTCATCTGATGACCCCGACGATTTCTCGTCTCGCTCTCGCAGCCTTCGCCCTCTCCGCATCCATCCTGTCCGCCCAGCCAGCCCTTGCCGCTGTAGCCTGTGGCTCGGGCAATTTCGACGCCTGGCTCGCGGACTTCAAAACCGACGCCGCGGCCAAAGGCATCTCGCAGCAAGCCATCACCGCGGGGCTTGCCGGCGTGACGCTCGATCAGAGCGTGCTCAATCGCGACCGCTCGCAAAAGGTCTTCACCCAGACGTTCGAAGAGTTTTCCGGCCGAATGGTGCCGCCGCGGATGACGCGCGGCTCCAACATGATGAAGCAATACGGCTCGGTGCTCTCCCGCATCGAGCAGACCTATGGCGTGCCGGGCGAAGTGCTGGTCGCGATCTGGGGTCTCGAGACCGATTTCGGCGTCAACACCGGCAAGTTCGCGACCATTCGCTCGCTGGCGACGCTGGCCTATGATTGCCGCCGCTCCGACCAGTTTCGCGCAGAGCTGCTGGATGCGCTGCGCATCGTCCAGCGCGGCGACCTCGCACCGGCCGACATGAAGGGCGCCTGGGCCGGCGAGCTCGGCCAAACCCAGTTCATGCCGTCGTCCTGGATGAAATACGCCGTCGATTTCGACGGCAACGGCAAGCGCGACCTCCTGCACAACGCGCCGGACGTGCTCGCCTCCACCGCCAATTATCTTGCCGGCTATGGCTGGCAGCGCGGCAAGGATTGGCAGCCCGGCGCTCCGAATTTCGCAGTGCTGCAGCAGTGGAATAAGAGCGAGGTCTACTCCAAGACGGTCGCCTCGTTCGCGACCCAGCTCGCGCGCGCCCCTTAGGATACCTGGCAAACGTGTAGGGCCGATCGCCCGGCGACCGGCCCTCTCTTGGGTAGCGTTGACCTCGCGACGTTTCTATTTGCCCATGGTGGCGTGCATCGCCTTGTTCAGGTGCGCGCCGCACACACCCATCTTGCCGTTGAGCAGCGCGTCCTGCGCGGCCGCGATCTCCTTCTGCGCAACGAACTTGCTGTCGCCGTCGGCCATATTCTCGATCGCGGTCTCCGTCTTCTCCAGATTGGCCGAGCTGCAGCCGCCCATAGCGTGCTTGGCGGCCTGGGCCGGCGCGACAGCGAACGCGACGGCGGCAATTGCGATAACCCCGAGTAACTTCGTCATGATGTTACTTTCCTTCTCTTGTTCTTGAGACAGAACCAGCGACATTGCCGGAATCTGCGACATGACTTTCCTCCGGGCGCGGCAACTTGCCGCAATAAATTCCTCGCGAGAATTGCGTGATGTTGCGCGCGGCGCAGAGGCGCATGCGAAAATTCTGATTTTCATTACACCCTTGTAATGAACGCCACACGCTCGGCGTGTGTGCACTGCACCAGCTAGGTGTTGCGGTCTGAAACGAGGCCGGATCAGGGCGTCCAAGCCTTGCTGCCCCTCGTCGGGCGGATTCGCCAGACCCCAAGCGAGGCGAATCGTCCTGCGGACAATAAATGAATTTATATTCACAATTGTCGTCTTTTCATCATGCGATTCGTGCATGCGAGACTTGGGCGCAGAAGCTGCTCGATTGCCTTGCGAGGGATTGGAACGCAACCTATTTCCTCCCTTGAGGGAACCGGATTGACTGAACTAAATCCGTGAATTCACGGGGCTTTATGGCAATCCAATCTCGCTTCCGCCTACCCTTTGGGCGGGAGTGCCGCCGGGTTAATCGTCCGTTACCACCGCTATGCACCCCACGCTTAGCTGCATCGCAACATCGGAACTTTCGCACTGCACCACTCTCACCTATATTCATTTCAACGATGAGGCCCGGGCAAGGGCTGAATCGAACTACAGGAGACTACCAATGCTGCTCTCGCTCATCCGCATGATCCAGGCTTTCCGGGACTATCAGCGCAATGTTGCCGAGCTGTCCCAGCTCAGCGATCGCGAACTGGCCGACATCGGCCTCGATCGCTCGGACATCCCGCGCGTTGCCGCCGGTCAGTATCAGGGCTGACATCGTTCAGCCCTTCACCGGACGAACCGATAGCGCCCGCCTCGTGCGGGCGTTGTCGTTTCTGATGGCAGAAAACTCGATCTCGGCGATTCCACTGACCGCCGAAAAGCGCTACCTGTCCGCCCCATGACAGGACCCCTATCCAACACCGTGCACGTCATCGGCGCCGGCCTTGCCGGTTCCGAAGCCGCCTGGCAGGTCGCCAAATCAGGCGTGCCCGTGGTGCTGCACGAGATGCGGCCGACCCGCATGACCGAGGCGCACCGCACCGACGGGCTCGCCGAGCTGGTCTGCTCCAACTCGTTCCGCTCGGACGACGCCGCCAATAACGCCGTCGGCCTGCTGCACGCCGAAATGCGCCGGCTCGACTCGCTGATCATGCGCGCGGCCGACGCCAACCAGGTGCCCGCCGGCGGCGCGCTCGCGGTCGACCGCGACGGCTTCTCGGCGGCCGTCACCAAGGCGCTCAACGACCACCCCCTGATCGAGATCGCCCGCGGCGAGGTTTCAGGCCTGCCGCCGGCCGACTGGAGCAACGTCATCGTTGCGACCGGCCCCCTCACCTCCGCGCCGCTGGCCGACGCCATCCGCGAGCTGACCGACGAAAACGCGCTCGCCTTCTTCGACGCGATCGCGCCGATCGTGCATCGGGAGTCCATCGACATGTCGGTGGCCTGGTTCCAGTCGCGCTATGACAAGGTCGGCCCCGGCGGCAACGGCGCCGACTACATCAACTGCCCGATGACCAAGGAGCAGTATGACGGCTTCGTTGCGGCGCTGATCGCCGGCGAGAAGACCGAGTTCAAGGAGTGGGAGACCAACACGCCCTATTTCGACGGCTGCCTGCCGATCGAGGTGATGGCGGAGCGCGGCCCCGAGACGCTGCGCCACGGCCCGATGAAACCGGTCGGCCTCACCAATCCGCACGATCCCACCACGAAAGCCTACGCGATCGTGCAGCTGCGGCAGGACAACAAGCTCGGCACGCTCTACAACATCGTCGGCTTCCAGACGAAGCTGAAATACGGCGAGCAGCAGCGCATCTTCCGCACCATTCCAGGGCTGGAGAAGGCCGAATTCGCCCGCCTCGGCGGCCTGCATCGCAACACCTTCCTCAACTCGCCAAAACTGCTCGACGGCCAGTTGCGCCTGCGCGCACAGCCGCGGCTGCGTTTTGCGGGCCAGATGACGGGCTGCGAGGGCTATGTGGAATCCGCAAGCGTCGGCTTGATTGCCGGTCTCTATGCGGCGGCAGATGCGCGCGGCGAGACGCTTGCGAGCCCGCCGGGCACCACAGCGCTCGGGTCGCTGCTCGGCCACATCACCGGCGGCCATATCGAGACCATCGAGCCGGGCACACGCTCGTTCCAGCCGATGAACATCAATTTCGGCCTGTTTCCGCCACTTGCGAGCGCACCGACGAAGAAGCCCGACGGCACGCGGCTGCGCGGCAACGAGAAGACGGTGGCCAAGAAGCAGGCGATGAGCGCACTGGCGCTCGCCGATCTCGACCGCTGGATCGCCGATCATCTGCGCATTGCCGCAGCCGCGTGAGTTTACGATGAGTCTCCCCAAAGACGACGCCGCGACACTGTCGGCGCGCTGGACCGAGGGCGTGCTGCTGAAGCGCGACGTGTTCTCGACCGTCGAGCGCGGTCGCTTCCGCGGCGACAGCGGCGAGGTCGACGCGGTGCTGCGCCGGCTCGACGAAGTGCCGTGGTGGTCATTCCTGCTGGCGCGCCACCTGTTCGCACGCGAGAAGCATGCGCTCGCCCTCGCCAAGGGGCTGAATGTCGGCCCTGAGCTGCTGTGGGCCGGCCGCCGCGCGCTGGTGCGCGGCTTCGTCGACGGCGTTGCGCTGCATCTGGCCAAGCCGCATGGCGATCTCGCCTATTTCCGCTCGGCCAAGGGGGCGCTGCGCCGGCTGCGCCGCGCCGGCATCTGCCACAACGATCTCGCCAAGGAACAGAACTGGCTGGTCGGCCGGGACGGCCGCGCCTATGTGACCGACTTCCAGCTCGCGGCCTGCTTCAATCGCCGCGGCCGGCTCTATCGCATTCTCGCGTATGAAGATCTCCGCCATCTGCTCAAGCACAAGCGCTCGTATGCGCCGGAAGCGCTGACGCCGCGCGAGCGAAAAATCCTCGCCAAGAAATCGTTCGCGGCAAGCCTGTGGCTCGCCACCGGCAAGAAGGTCTACCGCGCGATCACGCGCGGCCTGTTCAATTTCACCGACCGCGAGGGCGGCGGCCGCCGGCTGGTCAACGACGCGCCGGTGCTGGCCGAGCTGATCCGCAGGAATCCGGCCGTGCGCGACACCGCCATCGTCGCCTTCGCCGACCGCCGTTCCGGCGTCGGGCTCTATGCCTTCGTCGAGGCCGATCAGGCCACGCTCGAGGGCGAGCTTCGGAGCGAGCTCACCGCCGCGAAGGGCCCGAAGCCGCCGGAGCATATCCAGGTCGTCCACGCGCTGCCCCGTGATGGCAGCGGCAAGCCGCGGACCGAGATCCTGCAGCTGGTCGCCATGAACCAGCTCGATCTGATCGAGCCGATGATGAAGAACGACCAGGACCGCGCCTTCCTCAAGGACATCCTGGAGCAGCGCAAGAACCTGCGCGACCGCTTCAATTTCGAGGCGGACCTGCCGACCAGCTAGCGCGGCGCACTGGTGCCTTGAAGCGTCCACATTGGCGATAGAGAAGCGATCGGGAACAGGCAGGCTTGGCGGGGCTATGGGCATGCGGGGGACGATAATGCATCGTGGGGTTGGCGGCCTCATCGCCGGCCTCCTGCTGCTGGCTACTGCGCCCGCAATGGCCGAATCCCCCTCCGAGCTGATTTCCAGCTTCCGCCTCAAGCATGGCGAGGTCCGCGTCGTCCGCGACTCGACCCTCGACCGCATCGCCATGGACCAGGCCCGCGCGATGGCGGCGAAGGACGATCTCAGCCACGACGCTCTCGGCCCGTTCAACCGGCGCGTCGCACCGGCCGGCGCAGGCCGTGCCGCCGAGAACATCGCCTACGGCTACGACAATTTCGAGAAGACGCTGGGCCAGTGGATCGACTCCTCCGGCCACCGCAAGAACCTCTTGCTGCACAACGCCTCCCGGGTCGGCATCGCAAGCGCCAGGAATGCCAGCGGCAAGCGCACCTATTGGGCGATGGTGATCGCGGGCGATTACGAGCCGAAGGGCAAAGGCAAAGGCAAGAAAGACACCGAACCGCTGGTCGCCGTGAAGCGCGAAGCCGCGCCCGCGAGCAAGCCCAAGCCCAAGTCCAGCAGCTGCCACATCAAGCTGCTCAGCCTCTGCATCTGAGGCGCGATCACATCAGCCGCGACGCGCGGCCTCGATCGCGGCGACGTCGATCTTCGTCATCCCCATCATCGCGTCGAACGCGCGCTTGGCCTCAGTGCCGCCGGCCGCCAGCGCCTCGGTCAGCACGCGCGGCGTGATCTGCCAGGAAAGGCCCCATCGGTCCTTGCACCAGCCGCAGGCGCTCTCCTGCCCGCCATTTCCGACGATGGCGTTCCAGTAGCGGTCGGTCTCCTCCTGATCGTCGGTTGCGATCTGGAACGAGAAGGCCTCGTTGTGCTTGAAGATCGGACCGCCGTTGAGGCCGAGACAGGCAACGCCGGCCACCGTGAACTCGACCGTCAGCACATCGCCGGCCTTCCCGGACGGGTAGTCGCTGGGCGCACGGTGGACGGCACTCACGGCGCTGTCGGGAAACGTTTCGGCATAGAAGCGGGCAGCCGCTTCGGCATCCTTGTCGTACCACAGGCAAATCGTATTCTTCGCCATCGCGCGTTCCCTTTGGTTCCAGGCCGATCACACCGCAGCCCGTTGAGATCGGAGCGCGATGTGATCGACTTCGCCTAGATACCCTCTCGGGTGCGCCTCACCAAGGCGCGCCGATTGCCGCAGCCCCTATCGCGCGGGTTCCGCCACGTCCCTGGCTTTCAGGTCACGCGGAAGCACCGTCAGCAGCAGCATCGCGCAGAGCACGCAAAGGCCGCCGATGACGTAGAGCGCCGGTGTCGTGCTGCCGGTCATATCCTTGACCGAGCCGACCATGACCGGGCTGACGATGCCGCCGACCTGCCCGAGCGTGTTGATGAGCGCAATGCCGCTGGCCGCGCCCGCGCCGGTGAGAATCTTCGGAGGCAGCGTCCAGAAGGTTGGAATGGCCGCGACCACGCCGCCGCCGAGGATCGCGAGTGCACCAACCAGCGTGACGACGTTCCTGTCGAATACACCGGAGGCGAAGAAGCCTACCGCCGCAGCCAGAACCAGGCCTGCGACGAACTTCGGGCGTTCGCCCGAGGCGTCGGATAAACGGCCCACAACGATCATGCAGATCGCGCCGCAGATATAGGGCACGGCAGTCAGGAAGCCGATCGCGGCTGCGCTGCCTCCGCCGGCGGCCTTGATCAGGTCAGGCGCCCAGAAATTGAGGCCGTAGGATGCGATCTGGATCAGGAAGTAGATGAATCCGAGCAGCAGCACGCCCGGCATGAGCAGTGACCGCCACGCCGAGTGTTCGCCGATCTCGCTCTTCTGGCGGTCGAGCTGGACCAAGATCAGCCGACGCTCGTCGTCGCTCAGCCATTCGGCCTGCTCGATCCCGTCGTCGAAGCGCAGCAGCACGACGATGCCCAGCGCAACGCACGGAATGCCACCGGCCAGGAACAGCCATTGCCAGCCGGCGAGACCGTGCAGCCCGTTCAGGTAATTGAGGATGAGACCCGAGATCGGCGCGCCGATGATCCCCGAAAACGCCGTGGCGAGAAAGAACACGGACGTCATGCGGCCGCGATGCGACTTCGGAAACCAGAGCGTCAGGTAATAGAGAATGCCGGGAGCAAATCCCGCCTCCATGGCGCCGATCACGAAGCGCAGCGCGTAGAACTGCCACTCGCTCTGGACGAAAACCATGGCAGCTGTCGCCAGCCCCCAGGAGATCATGATGCGCGCGATCCAGCGCCGCGCGCCGAAGCGATAAAGCAGCATATTGCTCGGCACCTCCAACAGGACGTAGCCGACCACGAACAGGCTGGCACCGAAGCCATAGGCCGTGTTGCTGAGGCCGAGATCGGCCTGCAGTGCAGCCTTGGCGAAGCTGATGTTGACGCGGTCGAAGAACGCAAAGAAGTAGCAGACGATGATCAGCGGCATCAGCCGCCACGCGATCTTCTTGATGACCTGGTGCTCTGTGAGTCCGGTCTCGAGGTCGGCGGTCGCCGCCGTGGCAATAGTCATGGTTTCCTCCATTATGTTTTGAATTTGATTGCGGTCGCTCAGCCTGAGCGCCGCAAACGTTCGGGTATGGGATGCAGGTCGAGGGGGCGGCCAGCCTTGGCGACCTGCCCCGGCACCTCGTGTCCGACCAGTCCCGGCAATCGGAACGAGAGATCGATCAGGCGCTGCAGATCGAGGCCGGTCCGCAAGCCCGTTTCATGACAGAGATTGACGAGGTCCTCGGTGCAGACGTTGCCGGTCGCGCCCGGTGCGAACGGACATCCGCCAAGACCGCCGAGCGCCGCATCGAAGCGGCGCGCGCCCGCGTCATAGGCCGAAAGAACATTGACCAGTCCGAGGCCACGCGTGTTGTGGAAGTGAACCGTGAGCCTGTCCGCGGGGACCAGCATCAACACCTCGGTCACCAGCTTCGACACCTGATTGGGATTGGCCATGCCCGTGGTATCGGCGAGCGTGACGCCGTCGGCACCGAGATCGAGGTAGCGCCTGACGGTGTCGCGCACCTTCTCGAGCGGCTGCACGCCTTCGAACGGACAGCCGAATGCGGTTGCGACGGTGGCATTGACCGCCGCGCCGCCTGCATGGGCCGGCTTCACGATCTCGGAGAGAGACGCCAGCGATTGCGCGTGCGTCATGTTCATGTTGGCGCGATTGTGCGTTTCACTCGCGGACATCACGAAATTGAGCTCGTCGGCGCGCGCCGCCAGTGCCAGTTCGGCACCCTTCCGGTTCGGGATGAGCGCCGTGTAGATCGTGCCGGGACGCCGCTCGATACCGGCGAACACCTCCGCCGCGTCTCGCAACGATGGAACGGCCGCGGCCGATACGAACGAGGAGACCTCGATGCGGCCGAATCCGATGGCCGACAGCGAATTGATCAGCCGTATTTTTTCGGCGGTTTCGACCCACTTCGCCTCGATCTGCAGGCCATCGCGCGGGGCGACTTCCTGGATCAGGATGTCGGGCGGTGTTGCCGTCATTGCACCGCTCCACTTCGGCGCAGCTGCGCGATATCGCCCGCCTGCAAGCCGAGGCCCGTCAGCACCTCGTCGGTATGCTGGCCCAGCGTCGGCCCGGGCCATCTGACCGTGCCGGGCGTGTCGGAAAGCTTGGGCGCAATGCCCGGCATCTTCACGGTGACGTCGCCCGGCAGCTCGGTCGGCAGGATCATCTCCCGCGCGGCGTAGTGGGGATCGTCGACGATGTCGGCAACCGAATAGATCCGGCCCGCGGGTACATCGGCCGCATCGAGGCGCGCGAGGATCTCGTCCATGGTTCGCGCCGACGTCCACGCGGCAATGGCGGCATCGAGCAAGGCGTTGCTGCGGACACGTCCGTCGTTGCTGGCAAGCGCCGGATCGTCGGCGAGGTCCGGTCGGCCGACCACCCGCATCAGGCGCCGGAAGATCGCGTCGCTGTTGCCGGCAATCACGACGTGGCGGCCATCCGAGCTTGGATACGTATTGGATGGACTGATGCCCGGCAGCGCGCCGCCCGTGCGGCTCCTGACATGACCCATGAGGTCGTATTCGGGGACTAGGCTCTCCATCAGATTGAACACGCTCTCGTAGAGCGAGACGTCGACGACCTGCCCGCGCCCCTGCCCGGTCTTGACGCGGAGCAGCGACATCAGCGCGCCGATCACGCCGTGAAGGGATGCAAGGCTGTCGCCGATGCTGATGCCGACCCGCGCCGGCGGGCTGTCCGGATCGCCCGTGGTGAAGCGCAAGCCCCCCATGGCTTCGCCGATCGCACCAAAGCCGGAGCGGTCGCGATAAGGGCCGGTCTGCCCGTAGCCGGAAATGCGCACGAGCGTGAGGTCGGGGTTGAGCTTTGACAACACGTCCCAGCCGAGGCCGAGCTTCTCGAGGCTGCCCGGCTTGAAGTTCTCGATCACGACATCGGCTTGCGCGGCCAGGCGCAGCGCTACGTCACGGCCATCAGGCGATTTCAGGTCGATCGCGATCGACTTCTTGTTGCGCGATTGCAGGTACCACCAGAGCGAGGTGCCCTGATGCAGCTTGCGCCATGTGCGCAAGGGATCACCGCAGCCGGGCTGCTCGATCTTGATGACTTCTGCGCCGAATTCGGCGAACAGCCGCGCGGCAAACGGCGCGGCGATCAATGTTCCGAGTTCGACGACTCGTATTCCGGAGAGTGGTCCGTGCACGTCTGGCGCTCCTCGATCGTCTTTGATCGTGGTGTCGCCGAGTGTGAGGTCTTAAGTCCAATATCCTTTGATGAACACGCGTTCGCGGACGACGAACGACATGAAGAGCGTAGTCAGTGCGGCCTGCTGTCCGGTGTCCGCAGATGATCGAGCATCAGCTGGCTCGTCGCCGACAACCCGGCGGGATCCCTCGCAACCAGCACCAGTTCGCGATCGGCCCAGTCGTCGCTCAGCTCGATGGCGGTCAGGTTCATGCCGTGACTGAGGACCTCGAACGCACGATCCGGGATGAGGCCGATGCCCATGCCGGCCTGCACCATCCGGCACACCGCATCGAAGCCGGGAACATGAACCCGCAACCGGATCGACTTGCCGATCTGCTGCGCGGTGTATTGCGAGCGCAGGTAGATGGAGCTCGTCGCAAACAGGCCGACATGGTCGTAATCGAGCGTATCGGCAAACGAAACGTCTTTCGCCGACGCAAGCGGATGATCGGACCGCACCACGATGACGAGGCGGTCACGCCGATAGGAGAACCGCTCCAGCCCGCGCGTCGACACATCCGCCGAGCAGATGCCGATTTCGGCCACGCCCTCCTCGACACCGCGGACGACATCGGCGCTCGGCCGTTCCTGCAGGTCGAGGCGCACCAGTTCGTGCGAGCGGAAGAAGCCGGGCAGATCGTCGGGGAGGAACTCGACGATCGACGACAGATTGGCCAGCATCCGCACATGCCCGCGCACGCCGCGCGCATGCTCGGCCATGTCGACCGCGATCTTCTCGACGTTGAGCAGCGTCACGCGTGCATGATGCAGCAACGATTCACCCGCCGGTGTCAGCGCCATGCCGTTCGGATGGCGCTCGAACAGGGCGACCTCGAGCACCTCCTCGAGATCGTGCATGCGCTTGCTGACGGCGGATGGCGCGATCGCCTCGCGCTGCGAGGCGCGCGTCAAATTGCCTTCTTCGCAGATGGCGATGAACAGCCGCAGGGTCGTAAGGTCGATCCGTCTGGCGATGTTGATCCTGGGTGTCCCGCTCGTCGAGCGCGACGACTGCGTTTTGTCCTGCATGGTCTGTTTCCCGACGCGGGAGGATATAGCCTTCGACACCCCCTGATTTCCCAAATTTCCAGCCTGGCGCGGATGATTTTAGAATCGGATGCCAACGCAGAGTGCAAATCCGCCATTTTGTTCCAAGCAATGCACAGGCTTGCCCGCGCCCGCCATCGCGCCTAATTCATCGGACCGGGGTAGCAGAGGCGGAGACCAGCACGTGATCGACATCTACCAAATTCGGGCCGACACGCCGGCCGCCTCCCGGCTCGCATATCTCCACAATGCAGGCGCGGCCCTCATGCCGACGCCCGTCGTGGAGGCGATGAAGCGGCATATCGATCTGGAGAGCGAGATCGGCGGTTATGCCGCCGCTGACCGCGAAGCCGGCCGGCTTGACGCGGTTTACGGCTCGGTGGCGCGTCTGCTGAATGCCGCGCCCGATGAAATCGCCCTCGTGGAGAACGCGACGGTTGCCTGGCAAATGGCGTTTTATTCGCTTCCGTTTCGCAAGGGCGACCGCATCCTGACCGCCGAGGCGGAATACGCCGCCAATTACGTCGCGTTCCTGCAGGTCGCCAAACGCACAGGCGCGGTCGTCGACGTGGTGCCGAGCGATGCCAGCGGCGAGCTCGACGTCCATGCGCTCGAACGCATGATCGATCAGCACGTGAAACTGATCGCCATCACCTGGGTTCCGACCAATGGCGGGCTGGTCAATCCCGCGGCGGCGATCGGCAGGATCGCGCGGGCGCGGGGCATTCCCTATCTGCTCGACGCCTGCCAGGCGGTCGGCCAGATGACGGTCGACGTCGAAGCCATCGGCTGTGACATGTTGTCGGCGACGGGACGCAAATTCCTCCGCGGCCCGCGCGGCACCGGCTTTCTCTACGTCCGGAGGCCACTGCTACAGCAGCTTGAGCCACCGATGATCGACCACTTCGCGGCGCCCTGGGTCTCGCGGGACCAATATCAACTACGGGACGACGCCCGCCGTTTCGAGAACTGGGAGAACAATTACGCGGCGCGGCTCGGTCTGGGCGCGGCCGTCGACTATGCCCTCGAGGTCGGCATCGGCCCCATCGAACAGCGCTGTCGCCTGCTCTCGAGCCGTCTTCGCAGCGGCCTCGCTGCCGTCAGCGGCGTCACCATTCGCGACCTCGGACGTACGCCGGGTGCCATCGTCAGCTTCACGATGGAGGGACACGAGGCGGATCGCATTGTCAGCAGCGCCGTCGCGGCCGGCATCACCATCGGCGCGTCAGATCCGGCGAGCACCCGGATCGACGCCGAAATGCGCTCGCTGCCGAACGTCGTGCGGGCCTCCCCGCACTACTACAATACGGAAGCCGAGATCGACCGGCTGGTCAGCCACATCGCGGGCCTGGCGCCGCGATAACGGCGCTCAGGTGCAGCGCGCGCTCAGTCCGGATGCACCGAGCTTGGCCATGACCTCGTCGAGATGCGCGCTGTCGCGGGTTTCGATGACGAGCTGCAGCAGCGTCGCCTTGGCCGGCAGGTCGGAGAAGGTCCGCTGATGCGAGACCTCGATGATGTTGGCGCCGGCCTCGGCCAGCAGCGACGCCACCGCTGCGAGCTGCCCGGGCCTGTCAGGGATATCGAGCGACAGCTGGGTCAGCCGTCCCTCGCGCGCCAGCTCACGCGTGAGGACGGATGCGATCAGCCTCGTGTCGATGTTGCCGCCGCTCAGCACCAGGCCAACCTTCTGGCCAGCGAAGCGGGACGTATCGGACATCAGCGCGGCAAGGCCGGCGGCGCCGGCGCCCTCGACGACCGTTTTCTCGATCGAGATCAGGGTCGCGACCGCGCGCTCGAGCTCGGCTTCGTTGACCAGCGCGATGTCGTCGACGAGGCGGCGGACGATCTCGGTCGTAATCTTGCCCGGCGATTTCACCGCGATGCCTTCGGCGAGCGTATCGCCGCGCGCGGGCAGATTGCCGTCATGGATGGCGTTGTACATTGAGGGATACAGCCAGGCCTCGACGCCCAATATCCGCAACGACGGCTTGATCGATTTCGCGGCAATGCCGATGCCGCTGATCAGGCCGCCACCGCCGATCGGGACCACCAGCGTGTCGAGTTCCGGCACCGCCTTCAGCATCTCGAGCCCGACCGTGCCCTGCCCAGCGATGACAAGCGGATCGTCATAGGGGTGGACGAAGATCATGCCGCGGGCTTCGCCGTGGCTGCGCGCGTACGCGGCCGCCTCCTCCAGCGTCGCGCCCGTCACCACCACCTCCGCGCCGTGGTGCTTCGTGTTCTCGACCTTCACCATGGGCGTGCCGACCGGCATGACGATGGTGGCGGGAATGCCGAGCCGCTTGGCGTGATAGGCGACGCCCTGCGCGTGGTTGCCCGCCGACATCGCGATGACGCCGCGCGCTCGCTCCTCCGGGCTCAGCGCGGTGAGCCGGTTGAGCGCACCCCGCTCCTTGAACGAGGACGTGAACTGGAGGTTCTCGAATTTCAGCCAGATGTCGCAGCCGCAGATGTTGCTCAGCGTGCGGCTGTAGCTACAGGGCGTCTCGACGACGGCGCCGCGGATAGTGTCGGCGGCGGCATGAATGTCTTCAGGTGCGACCGGAAAGCCGCTGAGATCGGACGACGTGCTTTGGGACAACTCAGCCATGGGACAGCATAGAGCATCTGGCGGTTCGAGGCGATAAGCCAGCCGCTATTTGGTAAATTCCCGGGAACGTGAAGCCCGCCACAGCGTCCACAGCGTACGCAGCCGCGACGACGGCTGCGGCGCAAACGGATTGCGGCCGGGTTGCGACAGGCGCTTGAGGTCCGCACGTACCTGGCTCAGCGGCAGAAACGCAGGCAGTGCCGATGCCGGCACCTCCGCCAGCAGCGACATGGCCGTCGTCAAATGCCGCTCGGCTTCGCCCACGAGCTGGCCCAGCACCGCATGCAGATTCGGCGTCTCCTTGCCGGCGAACACGTCTTCCATCTGGCAGCCGTGGCTCGCCAGCAGCTGCTGCGGCAGGAACAACTGCCGGTGCGCCGAGTCGCGCGGCAGATTGGCGATCACCTGCACGATGCCCTGCGCCAGCCCGGCATGACGGGCGAGATGCTCGACAGCCTCCGACGGCGGCGCCATCACCTGCGCCGCCAGACCGAGCAGTGCCGATGAGGTCGCCGCGAGATAGCCCTCCAGCGCCGTCAGCGTCGGCATCGGATCGTTGTAGAGGTCGAACTGGTGCTCATCGACCAGCAGCGACAGCGGCTCGACCGGCAGGTCGAAATCGCGGACCGTGCGCAGCAGTTCCGCCGCCACCGGATTGCCCTCGGCGCTGCCGTGGACGAGACCCGAGAACAGATCTGTCCACCATTGGAAGCGGATCTCGCCGGGCAACGGCTGGCTTACCTGGTCGCGGACGCGGACGATCTCGACATTGAAGGCATAGAGCGCCAGCAGCGCGCGGCGCTCCGCGGCGGGCGCGAACAGGGTCGCGGCATAGCGCGGAAAATCGTGGCTGCGCACGAGGTCGGCGCAGAAAGTAACGTTGTCGGGCGGCGCAGCGCTACTCATGGCACGGCGATCAGCGCGGCCGCGACGCGGCGCCGCTCGCCGATCATGATGTTGTAGGTACGCACGGCAGGACCGGTCTGCATCGTATCCAGCACCACCCTCACCGCCTTGAGCGCCTGCCGCAGGTCCGGCGGCGGCAACCAGACCCCGGTTCCGGTGCCGATCAGAAGCGTGTCGATGCTGTTGGCCGCCGTGAAGACGCGATCCAGCGAATAGCGGTCGATCCTGCCGGGGTCCGTCACGTCCCAGGCCCAGATTGCGTCGGGCAGGCACAGCAGCGATCCGCGATGCGACATGCCGGCAAAGGCGAAGCCGCCCTTGCCATAGGCCTCGATCGGCGCCGAGCGCGGGAAATGCGGAGCGTTGGCATCGCCGGCCATCAGTTTCGTCCGAATGAGCTCATCGCCCTCGCAAACGCGCGCGAGGGCATGCGGTTCGGATCATGCCTTGTTTTTCTTCGCCGGCGTAGCCGTATCGGGCGCATCTTCGCGATGCTCGCCGACGCCGAGATAGATCAGGATCGGGGCCGCGATGAAGATCGAGGTATAGGTGCCGACCAGCACCACGCCGAACATCATCACTGCGGTGAAGCTGTGAATGGCGTGACCGCCGAACAGCAGCAGTGCCAGCAGCGCCAGCGTCACCGTGAAGTGGGTGATGATCGAACGCGACAGCGTCGAGTTGATGGACTCGTTGAGCAGCTGCGGCATCGGCATCTTCTTGTAGCGGCGCAGCATTTCGCGGATACGGTCGTAGATGACGACGGTGTCGTTGAGCGAATAACCGAGAATGGTCAGAAGTGCCGCGATGCTGGTCAGGTCGAAATCGACCTGGCTGATCGACATGAAGCCGATCGTCAGCACGATGTCGTGCACGTTTGCGATCATGGCGCCGAGCGCGAACTGCCACTCGAAGCGGAACCAGAGATAGATCAGGATCGAGACGATCGCGAGCATCAGGCCAACCATGCCGTAGGCGAGCAGCTCGCCGGCGACGCGCGGACCGAGCACTTCGGTGCGCTGAATGTCGACGCTGTCGCCGAGCGCGCCACGAAGCTTCTGCAAGGCTGCCTGCTGCGCGGCGTCACCGCCCGGCTGCTCCGCGACGCGGATCAGGACGTTCTCGGGTCCGCCGAACTGCTGCAACTGCACTTCGCCCAAACCAAGGGCGTCGAGCGAGGTGCGCATCGCAGCAATGTCGGCGGTTCCGGACTTCGCCTTGACCTCCAGCAGCGTGCCGCCCTTGAAGTCGATGCCGAGGTTCAGGCCGTGGGTGAAGAACAGCGTGATCGCGACGATCGACAGCGCCGCCGAGATCGGGAAGCTGATGCGGCGGAAGCGCGTGAAGTCGAAATGGGTATTGTCAGGGACGATGCGCAGCGAGGGCAGCAGGCCGAGCGCCGCGACCACGGTGAGAACGGCAATGAGGACGCCGAGCCCGATGAGAACGGTGTGAGTCACGATCAGGCTCCTAGATCGGCACGCTCTGCGGCCGCTTCCACCGCACCCACCAGGCGACGATCAGCCGGGTCAGGGTAAAGGCGGTGAACACCGTGGTGATGATGCCGATCCCGAGCGTCACGGCGAAGCCGCGCACCGGGCCGGTGCCGATGTAGAACAGCACCGCGGCGGCAATGAAGGTAGTGATGTTGGAATCGAGGATGGTCGCGAGCGCCCGCTTGAAGCCGGCGTCGATCGCGGAGATCGCGTTGCGGCCGCCGCGCAGTTCCTCGCGGATACGCTCGTAGATCAGCACGTTGGAGTCGACCGCGATGCCGACGGTGAGCACGATGCCGGCGATGCCCGGCAGCGTCAGCGTGGCGTTGAGCAGCGACAGCAGGCCGAAGATCATCGCGACGTTGATGGCCACCGCGATGTTGGCGAACACCCCGAACAGCCGGTAGGTCAAAAGCATGAAGATGATGACCAGGATCGAGCCGACATAGGCCGCAAGCTCGCCCTTCTCGATCGAGTCCTGACCCAGACCCGGGCCGACCGTGCGCTCCTCGACCACCGTGAGCGGCGCCGGCAGCGCGCCGGCGCGCAGCAGGATCGCGAGATCATTGGCCGATTGCACGGTGAAATTGCCGGAGATCTGGCCCTGGCCGCCGGTGATGGGCTCGCGGATGACGGGCGCCGAGATCACCTTGTTGTCGAGCACGATCGCGAAAGGCAGCCCCACGTTCTCTTGCGTGGCCTGCGAGAACTTGCGCGCACCCGAGGTATTGAACTTGAAGCTGACGACCGGCTCACCCGTACGCTGGTCGAAGCTCGCCTGGGCATCGGTCAGGTCGCCGCCGGCCACCAGCACCTGCTTCTTGACCACATAGGGCGTGGGCGGCGGCGAGGCGCTCATCAACAGCTCGGATTCCGGAGGCAACCGTCCCTGCTGCGCCTGATCCGGCGGCACGGACGTATCGACCATGCGGAATTCCATCTTCGCGGTCTTGCCCAGCAATTCCTTCAGGCGAGTCGGATCCTGAAGACCGGGGACCTGCACCAGAATGCGGTCGTTGCCCTGGCGCTGGATGACGGGCTCGACGGTGCCGAGCTCGTTGACGCGGCGCTCGACGATCTGGATCGACTGCTCGATGGTCTTGCGCATGCGGTCGAGCATGGCGGCCTGCGGGATGCTCAGGCGGATCACGCCGCCCCCGGCATCCGCGACCTCAAGGTCGCGCTGACCGCTGGATCCCATCAGACCGCCGAGCGGCTGGGACAGTTCGCGCAGCTTGGCGAGCGCCGGCTGCACGTCGGATTCCTTGGTGATGCGAACCTCGGCCGCGTCGTTGCGCACGGTCACACCGCCGGTGAAGCCGATCTTGGCATCGCGCAGCGTCCGGCGAACGTCGTCGCGGACCTGGTCGAGCCGCTCTTTCTTCACATAGGCGGAATCAACCTCGAGCAGCAGATAGGAGCCGCCCTGGAGGTCGAGGCCGAGCACGAGCCGGCGCTGCGCCCAGGCTGGCCAGGTCTTGACCTGGGCCTCGGGGAAGAAGTTCGGGACCGCACAGAGGCACACGATCAGCGCCGTCAGGATAATCCCGAGCGCCCTCCACCGCGTGAAATACAACATCGACTGGACCTGTCAGATCAGGAGACTTGAGATGCTCGCGGAAGCGTTCACTTCGCCGCGGTATCGTCCTTGGCGGCTTCCTTGGCGCTTTCCTTGGCCGGCTCGCCCTTGGCGCGCACGCCGGAGATCATCTGGCGCATCTGCCGCACGCGCACGCCATCGGAAATCTCGAACTCGATCTGGTCGTCATCGACGACCTTGGTGACCTTGCCGACGAGGCCGCCCGAGGTCACGACGGTGTCGCCACGGCGGATGTTCTTCACGAGGTCGGCATGGTCACGGACCTTCTTCTGCTGCGGACGCAGAATCAGGAAGTACATGATCACGAAGATCAGGGCGAACGGCAGCAGCGACATCAACATGCTGTTGGTGTCGCCGGCGCCCGCGGCCTGGGCATACGCAGGGGTAATGAACATTCGGACGATCCTCGTGAGAACGGGGGAGAACCGGTCAGGCCCTCAAAGGCGACCGGTTCGGTCAAATTCGCGCGGACTATAGCGGCCATTGCCCCAATTGCAACGCTGCCAGACCGTCGATTTGGCCACCTTGCGGCGCGCCCTCAGGCCCGATAAGGCTGCATTCTCAGGAACTTCGGACATGCCCAAAAAACCAAGCAAAAGCCCGGCCGGCAAAGGCCCCCGTACCCCTGCCAGGAAGCCTGCCCGCGTCGCGGCAAAACGTCCCAAGGCAGCCCCCAAGGTCGTCCCGGACCTCTCCCAGGATCGCATCGTCCGCGCGCTGGAGACGATCGCGGCGCACCTCGCCGCCCAGGGCAAGCCGAGCGTCGAACGCGAGTCGTTCGAGCGGGCCGATGCCTACGTCTGGCACCCGGACGGCCGCCTCGCTGCGGTGCCCCGGGTCAGCCGCGTCGAGCTGTTCCTGCTCAAGGGCGTCGACCGGATGCGCGACATCCTGATGGAGAACACCGAGCGCTTCGCCAACGGCCTGCCCGCCAACAATGCCCTGCTCTGGGGCGCGCGCGGCATGGGCAAGTCGTCGCTGGTGAAGGCGGCGCATGCCAGCATCAACGCCGACCGCAAACCGGCCGACAGACTGAAGCTGATCGAGATCCACCGCGAGGATATCGAAACGCTGCCGATGCTGATGGAGAAGCTCCGCGACGCCGACTTCCACTTCATCGTGTTCATCGACGACCTCTCCTTCGATGGCAATGACGCGTCCTACAAGTCGCTCAAGGCCGTGCTCGAAGGCGGGATCGAGGGCCGGCCCGAGAACGTCATCCTCTACGCCACCTCCAACCGCCGCCATCTGCTGGCGCGCGACATGATCGAGAACGAGCGCTCGACCGCGATCAATCCCGGCGAAGCGGTCGAGGAGAAGGTCTCGCTGTCGGATCGCTTCGGCCTCTGGCTCGGCTTCCATCGCTGCAGCCAGGACGAATACCTCGCCATGGTGCGCGGCTATTGCGGCCATTTCGGCATCAAGGTCGACGACGAGGCGCTGGAGCGTGAGGCGCTGGAATGGTCGACCACGCGCGGCTCCCGCTCGGGCCGCGTCGCCTGGCAGTTCGTGCAGGAACTGGCGGGACGGCTCGGCGTGAAGCTGGCGACGGCGTAGCGGTCGAATCGCGGTTTCGGCTGTCTTCCCCCGAAAGCGGGGAATCAAGGGCGCGTGCGCATAAAGACCTGCTCTGGCGGCGTGTAAGGATCTGGGGTGCCTTTTTGCCCCCAGATCATAGCCACCGACTGGCGAGCGTCGAAAGCGACGCCCGCCAATTCATACTGATCCATTAGTCGCTGCGACCGGCAGTCTTGGCCTGCTTGACCTGTTGCAGCACCTGCTCGAGATTATAGCTCGCCGGGTCCTGCAGCGGCGGGAATGCAGTATAGGTCTCGAGTTCCTTCAGCCAGAGCGCCTGGCCGATGGGCAGCATGTTCCAATCGTAGACGTAGGCAGTAGAGGGGGAGCCGAGTGTGCCGCTCAGGCCCATGAGGGTCTTGTATTGTGAGCCGATCGAGGTCTCGAACGGATCGCGCTTGATGTTGACGACCTGGGCCCAGTGATAAGGGAGGGCTCCGGAAATAAAGCCCGCCGGGTTGTCGGACACCATCGTGAAGTAGATCTTCCAGTTCTTGTAGCGGACCGCCGACGGGTCCTTGCCCGAATAATAGAAGAAGGTATCGCGCGCCGATTTTTCCGAACGCCCGGAAAGGTATTCGGTCTGATCGACGCCGTCGAGCGTCGTCTTCACGATGCCGGGATATTGGCCAGCCTCGATCCGCTTCTTCAGCGCGTCTCCCTTTGCGCCGCCCGCGATGTTGACAAACGTGGGCAGCCAGTCGAGTGACGCGAAGATGTCATTCTTGATGGTGCCGGGCTTGATCACCCCCGGCCAGCGAACGAGCGCCGGAGCGCGCATGCCGCCTTCCCAGGTGCTCAGCTTGCCGCCCTTGAACGGAGTCGTGCCGCCGTCGGGAAAGCTGATGGTTTCGGCACCGTTGTCGGTGGTGAACACGACAATCGTGTTGTCGAGCTGTCCCATGTCCTCGAGCTTCTTCAGCACATAGCCGACGTTATCGTCCAGCTGCTTCATGCCGGCCTCGTTGAGGCCCCAGTCCTTGCCGCCGGGCTCGCCGACCATGGCCGTGTACTTGTCATTCAGCACGGTCGTAATGTGCATGCGCGCGGGGTTGTACCAGACGAAGAAAGGCTTGCCCGTCGTCTTCGGATCGTTGCGATCCATGAAGTCGATGACCTTGGCCGAGATTTCCTCGTCGACCCCCTTCGACCGCTCGAGTGTCAGCGGGCCCTGATCGACGCACTGCTGGGTCCTGGATGAACCGTCCGACTTGCACGACAGGACGTTGCGCGGAGGCGTCAGGCAAATCGTCGTTTTCGGATCGACCGCGCCCGGTACCTCCGGGATGCCGGGGATCGGCGTATTCTTGCATGGCGGGGCGACCGTCTGCTGGGTGGGGGACTTGTTGATGTCCGGGAAGCTCACGCCCTGCATCGCATCGAGGTGATACAGGTAGCCCCAATATTCCTGGAAGCCATGCGCGGTCGGCAGCGCGTCGGTGTGATCGCCGAGATGGTTCTTGCCGAACTCGCCGGTATTGTAGCCGAGATCGAGCAGGAATTTTGCGATCGCCGGCGTGCCGGGCCGCAGATAGGACGGGCTGCCGGGCAGTTGCGGCGGGATCATGCCGGTGCGCAGCGGATGCATGCCGGTGAAGAAGGCGTTGCGACCCGCGGTGCAGCTCTGCTCGGCATAATAATGCGTGAATATCGCACCTTCATTGCCGATGCGATCGATGTTGGGCGTCTCTCCGACCATCAGGCCGCGATGGTAGATGCTCGGCTGGTAGAGGCCGATGTCGTCGCCCATGATGAAGAGGATGTTGGGCTTTGGGGCTGGCTGGGCGGTCGCCGGAGTGCTGACCAACCCTGACGACGGTATCATCATTGTCGCACCGAGCAGTGCTGAGCAGGACCGCTTGAGCCAGGTTTGCGTCTTGCGCGGCGTTGCGACCGAAAGCATGTCATCGAAATTGCAATTCAACATGGCATCACTCTCCTATTGAGATGTGTCGGAGACTCCTCGCCTGATGCACCGAAATCCAAGATGACTTGTGGATGTGTCGACCGGCTCCGCATGCCGCGCAGCCGGCCGATAGCGCCGGCAGTAATTCGGCGCGCACAAATGCGAGCCGCCTTTGATGACCTTGCGTGGAATCTTGACGTTGATGGTTCTGGGGTCGTAGCTATCGGCCTCACGGCCGCCGCGCGGGTTCTCTGGAATGCAGCAGGTCTTTGGAGCGTCGGCTTCATGCCGAGGCGAATACCAATCTGACGTCCATTCCCAGACGTTGCCGATCATATCGTGCAGCCCGTATCCGTTCGGTGGAAATGCTGTGACCGGCGATGTCCGTTCGTATCCATCTTCCCTTGTGTTCTGGCGTGGAAATTCGCCCTGCCAGGTGTTGGCCATGTGACGGCCCCCGGGTGCAAATTCGTCTCCCCATGCGAACTCGGCGCCATCCAGCCCGCCGCGCGCCGCGAATTCCCATTCCGCTTCGGTTGGCAAATCCTTGCCGGCCCATGTTGCGTAGGCGAGCGCATCGCTGAAGGCCACGTGCACGACGGGATGATCGTCCAGCCCACGGATGTCGCTGCCCGGCCCGTAGGGATGCCGCCAGTTTGCGCCTTTGGCGAAGGCCCACCACTGGCTGAAGTCCCGGAGACTGACCGGATACGCGGGCGGAGAGAACATCAGCGAGCCCGCATAGACCATGTGCGGGAGAATGCCGGGATAGTCCTTTGGATCGGGCGGGATCTCGGCAATTGTGACGTGGCCGGTCGCCTTGGCGAATGTCTTGAATTGCCGGTTCGTCACTGGATGGCGATCCATCCAGAATGCATCCACGGTGACGCGGTGGACCGGCGCCTCCTCCGGATAGTGCCGATCCGACCCCATGCGAAACGTGCCGCCCGGCACGTGCAGCATCCCCTCACCTGCTGGATGCTGGTACGATTGTCCGTAATCAGGCGACGATTTCGTACCAGCCAGCTTCATTCCGATCTCCGGACCCGTTGGCGTGCGCTGCTACGGACACGGAATGAAGGACCTGCAGGTTGATCTAAATCAAAGGGTCGTGGTCGGGTTGTTCACCGCGTTGCTGGGTCCGCCAGCAAGCCCTGCCGCGTCCGCTGCGCCATCGAAACCGAAGCAGATTCAGAAAATTAGGACGTCTCACCGGCAGCCACCGGCTACGACACCGGCACCTCAAATCATACGCGACGGGCTCAACGATTTTGAGTGGGTCGGGCTTCAGAGAGCTTGCGGAAAACAAGACGCAAGCACGATCATTCCGCCGGAGCGAGATCGCATCGACACGCCCCGCTTTGAGCGCTCGTCGGAATGCCGGATCGTCCGCCTACGCCGACGCGGACGACGATAGCGCGCGCGAAGAGAGCGCGCGCCGGCGAAGCAACGTCAGCCTCACGCCCCGTTCAGGAATTGAAGCGGGTCAACCGGGCTCGATCCCTTACGGATCTCGAAGTGGAGCTGCGGCGACGCCACCTCCCCGGATTGACCCGACTTGGCAATGACCTGGCCGCGCTTGATGGTATCTCCGCGCTTCACCATCAGCTCACTCGCATGGGCATATGCGGTGACGTAGCCGTTGGAGTGCCGAACCAGAACCAGATTGCCATAACCCTTCAGCTCGTTGCCGGAATAGGCGACGACGCCGTCTTCAGCCGCCTTGACCGGCGTCCCCTCGGGCACCGCGAGGTTGATGCCGTCATTGGACTTGCCATTGGTCTTGGCACCGTAGCTCGTGACCACCTTGCCGCGCACCGGCCAGCGGAACGTCGGCAGCGCGCCGGTGGCCTCCGCAGCCTTCGCCGGCGTCTCGGCGGGCTTCTCTTCGACATTGGCCGTGGCCTGAGCCAGGCGCGCGCTCTGCACCGGCGTGGCAGCAGCGGCCATCTTGGTGGCGGGCGCGGGAGCGGCCGCGACGGGCTGCAGCGCCCCCGCAACCGGAGCAGCAGCCACTGGAGCCGCAGCAACCGGCGCCGCAAGAGCAGCGGTCCTTGCACCGGGCACAGTCAGCTTGGTGCCGAGCTTGAGCTTGGCCGACGGAGCGAGACCGTTGGCACGGGCGAGTTCGGCCGACGAGATATGGTTCTTGCGGGCGATGCTGGCGAGCGTATCGCCGCGATTGACGAAGTGCATGCTCGGCGGCGCAGCGACGGCCGCAACCGGCTTCGCAGCAGGTGCCAGCGCCGGAGCCGCAGCGACGGGAGCCATCAGTGGCGCCGGCGCAGCAGCTGTTGCGCTCGGATGCGGGATGATCAACTGCTGACCGGGAGACAGCGAGCGCGGGCCCTTGTAGCCGTTGGCGGCGAGGATCGCCTGCGGCGTGACGTGATAGCGCTTGGCGAGCACCTCGAGCGTGTCGCTGGTGCCGACGATGATCTTGGTCCCGCCGGCCGGCTGGGCGGCCGCGACCGAGCGCGACGGCACGGTGGCCGTGGTCTCGAGGCGCGGTTGCGCCGGGGGCGCGTAGGAGCCGACGCCACGGCCGCCTCCGGACACGCCACCACCCGCCGCGACGGGATAGGATTGCGGCGCGGAGACCGCCGGCGGCGGCAAGGGCTGCGACTGATAATAACCGGGCTGCGTCTGCGGCCGCGAATATTGCGGCAGCTCACGCTGCTGCGGCGGCGGCGCCTGCTGCACCGAGCCGGTCTGGTCAGACGCGAAGGGATTGGAGAAATTCGACTGGGAGAGCCGCGACGACATGTCGGCGCTGCACCCTGCGAAGCTGAAGGAGATCAGCGCCAGCACCGCGACCTGCGGTACGCGGCGCGAGTAAAGCAACTCGGCGACGACAGACATGGTTACTCACTCGTACGCAACAGAACTGGTGTTTTAAGTAAACACGCGACGAGTAAATAACGGCTTAACCCTCCCAATAAGATGTTGGCAGCACAGCCGATCCGGAAATCTACAGCTCCCGCGCCACCCCGGGCAGTGCCGGCACGAAGCGGACCTCGACGAGTTCCTTGCGCTCGATCCCGGTTTCGGTCCGGCGGAGACGGACCAGCGTCTGCACGCCCTGGTGCGGGCCAATGGGCGCGATCAGGATGCCGCCGACCTCGAGCCGCTCGACCAGGTTCTCCGGAAGCTGCTCCACGGCGGCGGTCACGATGATGCGGTCGAACGGGCCGATATTGGCCGGCAGGTTGAGGCCGTCGCCGAGCATCACCTCGACATTGTGACAGTTCAGCTTTTCGAGCCTGAGACGTGCCGCATCCGCGAGCTTGCGGTAGCGCTCGACGGTCAGCACCTGGCCTGCGAGCCGCGACAGCACCGCGGCCTGATAGCCGGACCCGGCCCCGATCTCGAGCACGCGGTGCTTCTTCTGGAGCTGCAGCTGCTCGGTCATGTAGGCGACGACGAAGGGCTGGCTGATGGTCTGCCCGCAGGCGATCGGCAGCGCGCTGTCACGATAGGCACCGTCGCGATCGGCTTCGTCGACGAACTGCTCGCGCGGCACCTCCTCCATCGTCCGCAGCACCGCCTGGTCGCTGATGCCCCGACGCCTCAGCGTGAGCTGAAACATCATCTTTTCCGGTGGGTGCTGATTGGAGATCATCGCTGCTTGTGTCGTCCTGTCCCGTCCGGATCGTCAGCCGTATCGCCAAGACCCGGGGCAAGAATCCTGTTCCTGCTCAGGAACCCAAGATAGCCTTTCGGGTGCGTTATTAGACCATAAATTGGCTTGCAACGGACTGGCCGCAAAGGTCATTTTGCGGTTTCAGTTCGCCGAAACGCGCATTGCGTCGATTCGCATAATCTGCGAACGTTTTTTGGGAATGGGCAAGGACTCAACGAAAATGACCGCAACAGGGCTTTCGGGCCGCTCTGTATTCCTCGTCGAGGACGAGGTGATGATCAGAATGATGGTCGCGGACATGCTCGAAGAGCTCGGTTACAAGGTCGCAGCCGAAGCCGGCGACATCACCGAGGCGATGCGGCTCGCCCAGGCCACCGAGTTCGACATCGCCATCCTCGACGTCAACGTCAACGGCAAGGTCATCTCGCCGGTTGCCGACGTCATCAAGGCGAAGGGCTGCCCGTTCATCTTCGCCACCGGCTACGGCTCCTCCGGCCTGCCCGAGCAGTACCGCGACCGGCCGGCGCTCCAGAAGCCGTTCCAGCTCGACGCGCTCGGCAAGACCATCGAAGCCGCGCTGCGCGGCGGCTAGCCGCGACTTCCGGGCCTGTAGCCCGGATCGCTACTTCAGCGTCGCGCTCAGCGCTTCCGAAAACGCCTCGTTGGTGCGGTCGAGCCTGAGCGGCGTGACCGAGACATAGCGCTCGCGCAGCGCCGCGAGATCGGTGCCCTCGGCGGGCGTATCCATCATTGCCGCGCGCTCGAAGCCGATCCAGAAATAGGGATTGTTGCGGCCGTCCCTGCGCTCGTCGATCCGCAAGAAACCGAGATTGCGCTTGCCCTGCCGCGTCACGCGGATGCCGAGCACCTCCTCCGGCGCGCAGGACGGGAAGTTGACGTTGATGACGGTGTCCTTGGGGATGCCGGCGGCGATCACCTTGCGCAGGATGTCGGGCCCGAACTGGCGCGCGGTGTCCCATTGCGGCCGGTCGCGGGTCTCGACGCTGAACTCCTGCGACAGCGCGAACGACGGCAGCCCCAAAATGGTGCCCTCCAGCGCGCCGGCGATGGTGCCGGAATAGACCACGTCCTCGGCGACGTTGCGCCCCTTGTTGACGCCCGAGAGCACGAGGTCCGGCGGCTTGGTGCCCAGGATATGGCGCGCGCCCATGATGACGCAGTCGGTCGGCGTGCCGCGCACGGCGAAGTGGCGCGGGCCGACCTCGCGCAGGCGCAACGGATCGTTCAGCGACAGCGAATGCGACACGCCGGACTGGTCGAGCTCGGGCGCAACGACCCAGACGTCGTCGGACAAGGCGCGTGCGATCTCCTCCACGACCTTGAGGCCGGGGGCGTGAATGCCGTCGTCATTGGTGCAGAGAATGCGCATGCGAAGGGTCGATTCCTGAAGCGGGTCTGAGCCGTCTTATCCGGCCGGGGCCGATCAGGCAAACCGGCCGATGGGGTCCGGCGGCCAGGTTCCCGGCCTGGTCCTGCTAGCGCCGGACGCGCCATTGCGGCAGGAAGCGTGCGAGCCTGCCTTCCGCACGCAGCTGCATCGCCGGCACCACCAGGCTCACGACCGGAGCCTCGATCACCCCGAGCGTCTCCAGATGCGTAACGATCGGGTCCGACACCGGCGTCTGCGGAAAGCGCTCGCGCGCCACGGTCAGCGCCTTGTCGAAATCTGCGGCATTCACGCCGGGCTTGGCCCGCCGGCTGCGCACGAGATCGTCATCCCAGAGCCGCGCGATCGCGATGTCCAATACACCACGCAGCCGCTGATCGACGGCCTGGATGCCGGCACCTGTCACCGCCCATTGTCTGCCGACCCAGAAGATGTCGCGGTGCAAGGGCATGAACGGTGGGGTTCGCGTTGTCGGGTGGCCGGCAGGATAACCGGCCGCCCGTTCTTCGCAACCAAACGTTTTGCGTTATAGGCAGGCAATGCGCGCTAGTCGCGCGCGACCACCTTCAGGCCGCCCATATAGGGCTGGAGCACGCTGGGGACCGCGATCGAGCCGTCCTCCTGCTGATAGGTCTCCATCACGGCGATCAGCGCGCGGCCGACCGCGGTGCCGGAGCCGTTCAGCGTATGCACGAAGCGCGGCTTGCCGTCCGGCCCGCGCGAGCGCGCATCCATGCGCCGCGCCTGGAAGTCGCCGCAGACCGAGCAGCTCGAGATCTCGCGGAACATGCCGCCATCGCCCTGCCCCGGCATCCAGACCTCGATGTCATAGGTTTTTTGCGACGAGAACCCCATATCCCCTGCACAGAGCGTCATCACGCGATAATGCAGGTCGAGCTTCTGGAGCACCTGCTCGGCGCACGACAGCATCCGCTCCAGCTCGTCCTTGCTCGCCTCCGGCGTCGTGATCGAGACCAGCTCCACCTTGGTGAACTGGTGCTGGCGGATCATGCCGCGGGTGTCGCGCCCCGCAGCGCCCGCCTCGGCGCGGAAGCACGGCGTCAGCGCGGTGAGCCGCATCGGCAGCTGCTTCTCGTCGAGAATGGATTCGCGCGCGAGGTTGGTGAGCGAGACCTCCGCGGTCGGGATCAGGCCGAGGCGCTCGGTCTTCAGCCGCTCGTGATCGGGTGTAGCCAACAGCTCACCCTTGATCGCCCAGAACTGATCGTCCTCGAATTTCGGCAACTGTCCGGTGCCGAACATCACCTCGTTGCGCACCAGGAGCGGCGGGTTGATCTCGGTGTAGCCGTGCTCGGTCGTGTGCAGGTCGAGCATGAACTGGCCGATCGCACGCTCGAGCCGCGCCAGCCCCTTCTTCAGCACGACGAAGCGCGCGCCGGAGAGCTTTGCCGCTGCCTCGAAATCCATGTAGCCGAGCGCGGTGCCGAGATCGTCATGCAGCTTCGGCGCAAAGCTGTAGTTGCGCTTGTTGCCGAACACATGGCGCTGCACATTGCCGTGCTCGTCGACGCCGTCGGGCACTTCGTCGAACGGAATGTTCGGGATCGCGGACAGCTCTTTCGTCAGCTCCTCGTCGGCGGCCTTCGCGGCGGCCTCGAGCTCGGGCATGGTGGTCTTGAGCTCGGCGACCTCGGCCATCAGCTTGGCCGCGCGCGCCTCGTCCTTCGCCTTCTTGGCGTCGCCGATCTCCTTGGAGGCGGCGTTGCGCCGCGCCTGCGCCTGCTCCGAGGCCAGGATCGCCGCCCGCCGCTTCTCGTCGATCGCCAGCAGCGATGCCGACAACGGCTTCAGGCCCCGCCGGGCGAGACCGGCGTCGAAGGCTTGCGGATTGTCGCGGATCGATTTGATGTCGTGCATGGGGGCGGTCCTGGGGCTTGTTGCAGACATGCAAATTCTGGATTTGCATTCATGCAAATGGCTGCTTCCCCTAGCACGGCAGTCATCACCCGCGAAAGCGGGTGATCCAGTATTCCAGAGACGGCGGTGATTCCTCGATAGGCCGCGGCGTACTGGATTCCCCGCTTTCGCGGGGAATGACACCGGTGATGTGGCCGCCCTACTCGGCCGGATTGGCCGGCGTCGACACGTCGGTGCCGGTCGCGGCCTGTGCGGCGGCAGCCTTCTTCTCCACCATCCCGACCGCGATGATCGAGCCCTCGTAGAGCGCCAGCAAGGGGATCGCGAGCGAGCACTGGCTGAGCACGTCAGGCGGCGTCAGCACAGCCGCGATCACGAAGGCGATAACGATGAAATAGCGGCGCTTCTCGCGCAGCATTTTCGAGGTCACGATGCCGATGCGGCCGAGCAGCGTCAGGATCACCGGAAGCTGGAAGGCGATGCCGAAGGCGAAGATCAGCGACATCATCAGCGAGAGATATTCGCCGACCTTGGGCAGCAGCTGGATTTGCGCCGTCTCGTCGCTGCCGGCCTGCTGCATGCCGAGCGAGAAGCGGACCAGCATCGGCAGCACGACAAAATAGACCAGCGCCGCGCCGAGCACGAAGAAGAACGGGGTCGCGACCAGATACGGCAGGAAGGCCTGCTTCTCGTGCTTGTAGAGCCCGGGCGCGACGAACTTGTAGATCTGCGTCGCGACGATCGGGAACGAGATGAAGCCCGCGCCGAACAAGGCGAGCTTGAGCTGGGTGATGAAATATTCCAGCAGCGCCGTGTAGATGAACTTGGAATTCTCGGGACCCGCGACCCACACGAACGGCCAGACCAGCACGTTGTAGATCTGCTTGGCGAAGAAGAAGCAGAAGATGAAGGCCACGCCGAATCCGAGCAGCGCCTTGATCAGCCGCGACCGCAGCTCGATCAAATGGTCCATCAGAGGGGCTTTGCTGGCCTCGATATCGGCGTCGCTCATGACGCTTTGACGTCCTTGATCGCCTCGGATGGCGCAGTGTCCTGGGTCACCGAGGTCTGGGCGGCCTGCGCCTGCTCGACCTCACGAGTGATGGCGAGCGGCTCATTCACCGCCGCATGAGCCTCGGCCTCCACGAAAGTCTCCGGCGTCGGCGCTTCCGGAGTGGTCGGCGTCGCCGGCGCTTCACTTGAAGTCGCCGGCGGCTCGACAGCCGCGGTGGCCGTCGTCTCGGCGGGCTTGTCCAGCGCATCGACGCGAAGCGCGTCGCTGACGTCCTTCTGGAGCGAGGTCATCAGATTGTTGCCGGCAAAGCCCGACGCCGCTTCCTTGACTTCGTCAAAGCTCTTCTTGAGGTCGGCCATCTCGGCCTCGCGCATCGCTTCCTGGAACTGGCCCTGGAATTCGGCGGCCATCTTGCGGGCCTTGCCCATCCACTGCCCGACCATGCGCAGCACGCCCGGCAGCTCTTTCGGGCCGATGGCGACCAGGGCCACGACCCCGATCAGGACCAGTTCACTCCACCCGATGTCGAACATGAGGTCTTCCGTTCACGCCAGCCGCAACCGGCCCAATCCCTCGCGCGCAGGATCGGGACCGCTACCCGCGTCTCGCGTGCTCTCTTTCTCAGACGGCCTTGCTGCCGACGTCGGACCGGGTCGTGCTCGGCGCTGCGTTGTGCTCGAGCGACTTGGCCGGCTCGGGCTTGTCGGCGACCTTGTCGTCGTCCTGCATGCCCTTCTTGAACGCCTTGATGCCCTGCGCCACGTCGCCCATCAGATCCGAAATCTTGCCACGGCCGAACAGCAGCAGGACGACTGCGATCACCAGGATCCAGTGCCAAATGCTAAGCGAACCCATCCTGCAACCCTCCAAACACGCTTGGCCGGGGACCCGACCGATCTTCCCCGAAACCTAGGCTCGGCAGGCCTCAAAAACAAGGACCAAGGCAGCGCCAATTCGCTGTTGGCGCTACGTAATCTTGCTAAGTGTTAACTGGTCGCAGGGAGCCTCTCCGGGGCCGGGACGTCAGTCCTCGCTGCCACCCTCGCCGCCCTCATTGCCGCCTTCCGGCGCCTCTTCCGGCGTCTCGGGCTCGACCGCAGGTGCCAGCGCCAGATCGAGGTCCTCGCCGGGTTCCAGCGGATCCTCGTCCTCACGCAGCTGCGGGTCGTCCGACGGGGTCGGCACGCTGAACCCGGTCGGCAGGCGTGAATCCAGCAGGCCCGTGCCCTTGAGCTCTTCCAGGCCCGGCAGATCGCCAAGCTGTTCCAGGGTGAACTGCGACAGGAAGTCCTCGGTGGTTCCGAAGGTCAGGGGCCGGCCGGGCGTCTTGCGGCGACCACGCGGCTTGATCCAGCCGGTCTCCAGCAGCACATCGAGCGTGCCCTTCGAGGTGACGACGCCGCGGATCTCCTCGATCTCGGCGCGCGTCACCGGCTGGTGATAGGCGATGATCGCCAGCACCTCGATCGCGGCGCGCGACAGGCGGCGGGTCTCGGTGCTCTCCCGCGTCATCAGCCAGGCGAGATCGCCGGCGGTACGGAAGGTCCATTTGTTGGCGACGCGGACGAGATTCACGCCGCGCAAGGCATAGTCGGCCTGGAGCTGTTCCAGCGCGGCCTTGACGTCGACGCCCTCGGGCATGCGCTTGGCCAGCGTCGCGGTGTCCAGCGGTTCGTTCGAAGCAAACAGCAGCGCTTCCAGCAGCCGCAGCTCCTCGGGACGTGCCTGGGACTCGTTCTCCATCGGCTCGGCCTCTTCTACCCGCACTTCAGCCAGGCTTGCCATGGTAGCTTCTCCTTCTTGCACTTAACCGACCGGCGCATCAGGCGCAGGAGCTGCGTCCACGACCGGTTTCGGGCGCCCCTTCCGGAAATAGATGGGGGCGAACGCCTCTTTCTGGTTCAGCTCGAGCTGACCTTCACGCACCAGTTCGAGCGCGGCGGCGAAGCTCGAAGCGAACACCGTCGCGCGCTGCGTCGGATCGGCGACGTGGCGGACCAGGAAGTCGTCGAGAACGCCCCAATCGTCCTGTTCGCTGATGCTGCCGACCAGCCGCTCCAGCGTGGCGCGCGCCTCGGCGAGCGACCACACCGTGCGCTTGGCCAGATGCACGCTCGCCAGCACGCGCGACTGGCGCTGTGAAGCATAAGCGGTCAGCAGGTCGTACAGCGTGGCGGTGTATTTCGGATGCTTGATCTCGGCGATCTGCTCGGGCTCGCCGCGCGGGAAGATGTCGCGCAGCAATTGCTGCCGGTTCATCAGCCGGTTGGCGGCTTCGCGAATGGCCTCGAGCCGGCGCAGCCGGTTGGCGAGCGCGGTCGCCATCTCTTCGGCGCTCGGACCTTCCGCACTCGGCGGCTCCGGCAGCAGCAGGCGCGACTTCAGGAACGCGAGCCAGGCAGCCATCACCAGGTAGTCGGCGGCAAGCTCCAGCCGAATCTTTCGCGCAGCTTCGATGAAGTGGAGATACTGGTCCGCCAGCGCCAGGATCGAGATCTTGGCGAGATCGACCTTCTGGTTGCGGGCAAGCGCGAGCAACAGGTCGAGCGGGCCCTCATAGCCCTCGACGTCCACCACCAACGCCGGTTCATCCTCGGCGAGCTCTGCGGGCCGCCCGGTTTCGAACGATAGGATTTCTGCGGTCATGCGGATGCCGTATTTGCCCGTGCGATCAATGCGTCCAGTTCGGCGCGTGCGGCCGCCCGATCGAACGGCTGCGGTGCCTTGCGCGCAGCGAGCGCAGCTTTCGCCCGCTCCAGCGCCGTGCCGGACAGCTCGGGTGTCTGGCCGGCGACCTCGCGCATCTCGTCGATATTGCCGTTGCAATGCAGGGCCATGTCGCAGCCGGCCGCGAAGATGGCGCGGGTCCGTTCGGCGATATTCCCCGACAGCGCGTTCATCGACACGTCATCACTCATTAACAAACCCTGGAACCCGATCACGCCGCGAATCACCTGAGCAATCATTGTCGCAGAAGTCGTCGCCGGATGGGCGGGGTCGACAGCGCTAAACACAACATGTGCAGTCATGGCCATCGGCAGGTCAGCTAGCGGCCTGAAGGCCGCAAAATCGGTTCGGTCGAGTTCGTCCCTCGGGGTATCGACGGTCGGCAGCTTGAAATGGGTGTCGGCGGTGGCGCGTCCATGACCGGGAATGTGCTTCAGAACCGGCAGAACGCCGCCCTGCTCCAGGCCCTCGGTGACCGCGCGCGCGATCGCGGCGACCTTGCCCGGTTCAGTGCCGTAAGCCCGGTTCCCAATGACGGCATCAGCGCCCGGCACCGGCACGTCGGCCAGCGGCAGGCAATCCACGGTAATGCCGAGATCGGCGAGATCAGACGCTATCAGCCGGGCGCTGAGGCGCGCGGCCGTCAGTCCGAGCGCCGAATCAGTGTCGTACAAGGTCGAGAAAATGACGCCCGGCGGATAGACCGGCCAGTGCGGCGGGCCCAGCCGCTGCACCCGTCCGCCCTCCTGGTCGATCAGGACAGGCGCGTCAGCCGCGCCGGCAACTGCCCGTAATTCCGCAACCAACGCAGCAACTTGAGCCGGCGTCTCGACATTGCGCTTGAAGAGGATGAAGCCCCACGGGCGCTCGGCACGGATAAACTCCCGCTCGGCGGCGGTCAGTTCCGTTCCGGATACGCCCGTTATGAAGGCCCGCGTGCTCATAACGGCCGATTAACCCTGCCCCGCGAGGGGGTCAAGGAAACGGCCGTTAATTCCTCTGGACGAAGCAGGCGGACAGGCCAGCAGACTTCAGGCTGTTGCAGGCCTGCGTCGCTTCCTCAGCCGAAGCATAGGGTCCGGCGAAGGCGCGGTAGACGACCCCCTTGCCCTTGTCGGTAAGGTCGACCCGCTTGATCACCGGCGAGCGCGATCCAAGCACGCTGCCATACTTGCTCTGAAGCACCCGGTAGGAAGCGTGAGCGCTATCCTCCGTCTGCTGCGAGGAGACCTGTACGATGAACCCGCCGCCAGAGCTGCTCGCAGGCGCAATTTGCGTCGGATTGTTCGCAGCCATCCGCTGCGGCGGCTCGGCTGGCGATGCCTGCGGAGCCAGCGACATCGGCTGGTTGGCACTGGCATTGGCCGAGGTCGGTGGATTGTGTGGCATGGCCGGGGGTGTAGCAACGGACTTCGGCGCGGCTGCCGTCGGCTTGGCGGCGGCCGATTGCGGCGTGGTGCTATCGGTCTGATCGCCCCTCACAGCCACGGTCCTGATCGATCGCGGCGCGTTGGCCGGCAGCGTGCCGTTGCTCGGGATCGGACCTGCACTCGGCGGCGGGACCGTGGATGGCGAGACGCTCGCGACCGTCGGCGGATTCGCGTTCTGGTTCAGCGGCGGGAACACCACGCGGGGACCGCCCGCCTTGGCTGCGACGTCGACAGGCGCCTCTTCGCGCGGCACGATCTTCTCGGAGCCGTCGCCGCTCGCCATGCGATCCGGCACCTTGGCCGAAGAGTCGGTCGGTGCCGGCACGATCTTCGTCGGCGTATTGTCGGCCTTGATGATCGGCGGTTCGCCGCTGCGGGGCGAGCCGACATAGGTCTTGTAGGCGAAGGCCGCGCCAGTGCCGACCACTGCAAGCGCGAGGATCGCCGCGACCGTCATCATGCCGCCGCGGGGCTTCTTCGGCTCGTCGAGATCGGCCTCGGGGTAGTCGCTCTGGAACGCGTAGGGATCATCCGGATAGGCGGGATCGCGCTGATAGTCCTGCTCGCCCGACTCCAGCCGCCCGTAGAGCGCATCGTCGTAGCGCGCCGGATCGGGCTGCTGATGCGGCTCCTGATAGGCTTGCTCCTGATACGCCTGATCATGCTGCTGGTGAGCATGCCCCTGATAGGCCTGATCCTGATAGGCCTGAGCTTGGTAACCGTGGTCCTGACGGGCCTGCAGCTGATGAAAATCAGGTTCGGGCGCGGTCGGCTGGGCTGAATAGCGATGCAACGGATGAACCGGGTTCACAGAGACGGGATAGTCGGGCTCGGGCGCCGGCTGCGGTTGCACGTTGGCGCGCCGCATCCATGAGGGCGGCCCGGGCTGAGCCGGCGGGGCCTGCTCCGCATGGTCCTGCTGATCATCGTCCTGCGGATAGTGGTGGTCCTGATAGCTCTGGGCGGGCGCTGCCGCCGGCTGTGCGTTCGGTCGCCCCTGCGCTGCGAATGGATCGGTCTGTCCGATCAGGCGGGCGAGCTCGGCCAAGGGATCGTTTTCCGTCTTCCCATGCTGATCGTCACCGCGACCGTAGTCATCGGAAGGAAACGGTCTGTGCTGATATCGTTCGGCCATCGTGATGATGCGTCCCTTCGGGAAAGCCGCGCGCCCCTCGACCAAGGCGCGGCTTTCGACCCACAAGGCTTTCAACCAAGTCTAAGCGATCCGGCTTCTGCCGGTTACCCCCAAATTCCTCTTAAGTAGTTCGCCCCAAACTACCGCATCTCGTCCGGAGCATGGACGCCGAGGATGGCGAGGCCCGATGCCAGGACAGAGACGACGCCCTGGACCATGGCCAGCCGCGCCTTCGTTAGATCTGCATCATTATTGATAATGAAGCGTAAATAGGGCAAATCGCGCCCCTTCGTCCAAAGTGCATGAAATTCGCTGGCTAAATCATAGAGATAGAAGGCAATTCGGTGCGGCTCATGGGCCGCGGCGGCCGCCTCCAGCATGCGCGGAAATATTGCGAGGCGCTTGAGCAGATCGAGCTCAACCGGGTCCGACAGTCGTTCCACCGCCGACTCGCCCAGCCAGGCGATGCGCTTGCCGGTATCCTCAGGCAGTTCCGGGAACACCTCGGCCCGCGCGTTGCGGAAGATCGAGTGGCCGCGCGCATGGCCGTACTGGACGTAGAACACCGGGTTGTCGCGCGACTGTTCCATGACCTTAGCGAGGTCGAAGTCGAGCACCGCGTCGTTCTTGCGGTAGAGCATCATGAAGCGGACGGCGTCCTGGCCGACTTCATCCACCACCTCACGCAGGGTGACGAAGTCCCCGCTCCGCTTCGACATTTTCACCGGCTCGCCGTTGCGCAGCAGCTTCACGAGCTGAACGATCTTGACGTCGAGCGATCCCTTGCCGGAGGTCGTCGCCTTCACCGCCGCCTGCATGCGCTTGATATAGCCGCCGTGGTCGGCGCCCCAGACGTCGATCATCTCGGCGAAGCCGCGGTCGAACTTGTTCTTGTGGTAGGCGATGTCGGAGGCGAAGTAGGTGTAGGAATTGTCCGACTTGATCAGCGGACGATCGACGTCATCGCCGTAAGCGGTCGCCTTGAACAGCAGTTGCTCGCGGTCTTCCCAATCCTCGACGGGCGCGCCCTTCGGCGGCGGCAAGCGGCCTTCGTAGATGTCGCCCTTGGCCTGCAGGAAATCGATGGTCTCGGCAACCTTGTTGTTGCCGGTCTCGATCAACGAGCGCTCGGAGAAGAACACGTCGTGGCGAATGTTGAGGGCGGCGAGATCGTCCTTGATCTCGTCCATCATCATCGCGATCGCCTTGGCGCGCACTGTCGGCAGCCACTCGGCTTCGCTCATCGCGAGGAGCTTGTCGCCGTGCTCCTTTGCGAGCGCCGCACCCACCGGCTTCAGATAGTCGCCGGGATAGAGCCCTTCCGGAACGGCGCCGATGTCCTGCCCCAGCGCCTCGCGATACCTCAGGAAAGCAGAGCGCGCGAGCACGTCGACCTGCGCGCCGGCATCGTTGATGTAATATTCGCGCGTGACGTCATGGCCGCCGAACTGGAGCAGGCTCGCCAGCGCGTCACCGAACACGGCGCCGCGGCAATGGCCGACATGCATCGGCCCGGTCGGATTGGCCGAGACGTATTCGACGTTGACCTTGGAGCCGCCGCGGACGCGGCCGTAATCGGCGCCCTCGCGCAGCACCGTGCGGAGCGCCTCGGCCCAGGCGGCCGGCTTCAGCGTCAGGTTGATGAAGCCGGGACCGGCGACGTCGACCTTGGCGATCAGCGCATCGGCGCGGAGCCGCTCGGCGATCTGCTCGGCGAGGTCGCGCGGCTTTGCCTTTGCCTCTTTCGCAAGCACCATGGCAGCATTGGTCGCCATGTCGCCATGGGAGGCATCGCGCGGCGGCTCGACCACCACGCGGGAGAAATCGATACCCTCGGGCCATTTGGCGTCCGCCGCGAGCGTGCGGCAGGCGGCGTGCACGCGTGCGAGCACGTCGGCGAACAGGTGCGGTGCTGAGGATGTGTCGGGCATGGGCGCCGCCTAACGCAAATCCGGGGTCGAGTCAAAAAGCCGCTGGTGCTCGGTCAGGGCGAAACGGTCGGTCATTCCGGCAATGAAATTGCCGATCCGGCGGGCCCGGTCGCCCTCATCGTCCGTCTCCGCCCCCAGCAGCCATTCAGGCGGCAGCTCACCGGGCGACGTCAGGTATTTTGCGAACAGGTCGAACAGGATCTGTTCCGCCTCCCCCATCACCCGCATCACCCGCTTGTGGCGGTACATGTGCTGATAGAGAAAGCGCTTGATGGCGGCCTCCTCCTCCGCGACGTCGGCCGGGAATGCGATCAGCGCCCTATCCTGCTGGCGGACGTCCTGGGCCGATTGCGGCTTCATGGCCGCGAGGTTCTTCCGCGCCTCCGCAAACACCGCACCGATGAGGTGCGAGATCAGCTCGCGCACCAGCTCGGCGCCACGCCTGACGTCTTCGAGTTCAGGGTAATGCGCCGAGGTCTCGGCGATGATTTCCGCGGTCAGCGGCATCACCTTGAGATCGTCGAGATGGAACAGGCCGGCGCGCAGGCCGTCGTCGATGTCGTGGGCGTCATAGGCGATGTCGTCGGCGATCGCGGCGACCTGTGCCTCCAGCGAGGCGAAGCTCCACAGTTCGAGATCGTAGGTCTTGATGTAGTCGGCGATGCCGACGGGAATGCCGTGCTCGCGATAGCGCCCGACCGGCGCGCCGCTGCGGTCGGTCAGCGGGCCGTTGTGCTTGACGATACCCTCCAGCGACTCCCAGGTCAGGTTCAGTCCGTCGAACTCGGGGTAGCGGTGCTCGAGCGAGGCGACGACGCGCAAGGTCTGGGCGTTGTGGTCGAAGCCGCCGAAATCCTTCAGGCAGGCGTCCAGCGCCCGCTCGCCGGCGTGCCCGAACGGCGGATGGCCGAGATCATGGGCAAGCGCCAGGGTTTCCGTGAGGTCCTCGTCCAGCCCGAGCTGCCGGGCCAGGGCGCGAGCGATCTGCGCCACCTCCAGCGAATGGGTCAGCCGGGTGCGGTAATGGTCGCCCTCGTGGAACACGAACACCTGGGTCTTGTACTTGAGGCGGCGAAACGCGGTGGAATGTATCACCCGGTCGCAATCCCGCCGGAATGGGCTCCGGGTCCGGCTCGGCGGCTCCGTGACCAGCCGGCCGCGGCTGCGGTCGGGGTCGCAGGCATAGGGCGCGCGGGGGGCTGCCATTCCGACGGACACGACGAATTTAGTCCCTATCCATTTGATTCTGCGTATCCTTGCACTTAACTATGCCGGACGCGCGATACCAAATGAATTGGGCACGTGAACCTGACAAGTGAATTTGGTATGACCGCGGGACGATCGGAGACAAGCCATGACGACTGACGTGACCATCAGTGACCGCGCCGCGCGCCGGATTGGGGAAATCCTCAAGGGCGAAGGTTCTGGCGCGATGCTGCGCATCTCCGTCGAGGGCGGCGGCTGCTCCGGCTTCCAGTACAAGTTCGACATCGACCGCGACCGCACCGACGACGATCTCGTGATCGAGCAGGAGAACGCGGTGGTGCTGGTCGATTCCGCCTCCCAGCCGTTCCTGGCGGGCTCGCAGGTCGATTTCGTCGACGACCTGATCGGCGCCTCGTTCCGCGTCAACAATCCGAACGCGACGGCGTCCTGCGGCTGCGGGACCAGCTTCTCGATCTAGCCCGATTCAAAATTCGAAAAGTTCGAATCTCGTCAGCGGCGCCACTTCGGTACAGAACTGGGCACGCCAAAACCTGCCGTTTTTGCGCTTGACGCGGCGAGCGTGCGCAGAAGCCTGCTTTTCGATCCCATGATCTGCAGTTCTTTCTGATCGACTTCGACGCGTTGATCCTTCAGCATCGGGTCAGAGAGATCGACGACGCCGTTCTCTATGGCGTCGTCGAGGCGCTTGAGTTTGGCGTCTGCCTTCGGCCGCCCGCTCGCGCAATTCGGCGGTGTGCGACTTTCGCCGCTCGGCGCGCTCGGTGCGGCGATCGAGTACGTGCGACAACAGCGTTCCAGCCACTTGGGCTCCAACAAACGGTGCTCGATGTACTCCACGACCATCGTGTCGAGTTTTCCATGGGGACGGTGCGCCCGGACAACCGCGTCATCGCTCCACCGCAAACAGCGCAGAAGCAGCTGCCGGTAAGGAGCATCGGACCGCTGACAATCCCTGGTCCGGTCCTTTGATCTAAATCAATCCAGAAGTGTGCAGCTCCGTCCCTGTACACCTCATGATCAAGCCACGTCGGCTTCAGGTGCAATTCTCTCGTCGCCGCTGAGGCAGGCCAGCGGCCGAACATCGTCTTCGCCAATCGTCAGTTGCCGTAAAGGTTTGCGATCGCCGCGCACGACGAGTGCGTGGCTGCCAAAGAACGGAGAACTTTCGGACGCGAGCAAAAAGGAGAAGACAATGGAATCGAAGAGAGTGGAACGTCGGACGGTTCTTAAGGGGAGCGCAGCTGCAGTCGGCATGTTGGGGAGCGGAGCGTCCGCTTCGCTGGTGGCGGGCGTACAACAGGCATCCGCCGATGGGCCACCATCGTCAGTTCCGGATAAAATTCAGGCTGCGTTTCAACGTTTCCGCGAAACCATTCCAGCAAACTTCGATCATGAGTATGTCGAGAAGGCCGTCAAACCGTTTTTTCTGACGAGTTTCTATGAAGGCGAGCGTCCAATGCTCCCCCTGATCGACGTCACGTTCAGCAAGGAAAACGCACTACCCTACGACCTATGGGGACTTATTACCCGGGACTGGCGGCCGACTCCCGAAGATGGCGTTACAGTCTTTTTGCAGGGTCTTGAGAAACGCGGCCCCAATAATCTCCGTAAGAGGATTTACTTCTCGGGGGTGACGCCGGACCTTTACAAGCCAATGTATGGACCGAAGGTCGTCGCATTCTTCGATAAGCTCATGGACAAGCAATTCGCCAATAAGCCGTTCATGCGGCATTACCTCAACTATTATTTCGACCTCTATTGGGACCTTCACCTTGGAGTGACCGGGAACGCCATTCCCTTCGAGGTACGGCAGATTGGTGAAGCATTCAACACGGTTCTTGCGTACCGGAATCCTCTGCTGCCCATCACGTATGATAACTACATGATAGTTCGTGAGCGCCTCGACTTTCTGAAATCATGGATCGACGATCGACTCGCCGACATTGAAAGTGGCAAGACCAAGAATCCCGAAAAGACGATGGCTTGGTATTGGCTGAAGAACGCCGGCGACGGACGTCACTTTGCGAAGCGGGACGTCGTGTTCGAGTGCTTCCACAATTTTGTGGCGCTCAGCCAATGGGGCAACTCGATCTTCGGGATCATGTCGCGTTTGTCCGAAGATGGTGGCGATCCGGCCGTGCGAGCATCTTTTCAGACGACGATGAGCGGAAATTTCGATAACGCCAACGGCGCTCCCTACACACCACTTGAATTGTTCGTCATGGAATTATTCCGCGTCATATCGCCAAACGGCGGCAGCATCTCAGCTATCCAGGATGCCAGGACCAGCGCCTATGGCGCATCTCCGCAGCAAAGATTTGGCCTACCCGTGGAACGCCATAGCTACATCAGCACACCCCACACAAGTACCAGCCTGGACCCGGTCCACTGGAAGGCCCCGGATGCTTTCGATCCATCAAGGTATCTTGGCGTTCCCACCAGCGCCCAGATCAATGAAGGCAAATGCCAGCAGATCGGCCTCGCGCGATGCCCGTTTGAGATCACAAATTTCGAGGTCAAGGATGGACGTAAGGCAAACGTGACGAATAGTGGTTTCGGGACGGTTTTCGGTGTTGTCGACGGGAAGAGCATCCCGGTTTGTGACTATGCCGGCTTCGCACCATTCGGCTTCGGATACCGACGGTGTCCAGGCGAGCAGTTGACCATTCAGGTGTTCGAAGATTTCCTCCGCAAGGTCTGGCGCGACAAGATCGTCTTCCGCAAACTCAATCTAGCCAATGCAGGTCGGGTGCCGGTCGGACCCAACGCCGTGATCGAAGACGATCTTGGATTCGTCAGGTCGTCCTAAATTATCGTCGCGGCAATCCGTTCATACGCGCCGCATCGGCGTGAGCGCCGATGCGGCCACGGTAGGCAGTGAAGGATTGCCTTTCAGCCTTTTCCCGCTTGTACTAGGCCCCCGCGCGCTCCGAAGGTCGCGATAGTGGCTCTTGACCCGACTCGGACATCGCAGGTAGTGAGCGACGCTGCGAACAGCCCAATCTGTTTAGGCGACGCCGATTCTTCATCGGCCGTAGCGCCCCCATAGCGGTTGTAAATGATCCAATGCGCATGATCGATCGTCTGTTCGCGTGCCTCGCTCTGTTCCTTGCCATCGCAGCCGTCCCGGTGCCTCCCGCGCTCGCTGCCGAAACCTGCCCGTTCATCAGCGCCAAGGAGCTAGCCGGCGCGATGCCGGCGCTCAAATGGTCACTGATTTCAAATCAGGACGGCCGCGGCTGCATCTACCAGGGCGGGCGCGGCGACACGATGATGCTGACCGTGTTCCGCAATCCCGACAAGGACCGCGCCAGGGAATTGTACGCGACCTTCGTCAAGACTCTTGGCGAGCGCATGCCGCTGAGCGCAGTCGCGGGGATCGGCGATGAAGGCCAGGGCGGAACGAGCGCCGCAGGCGCAGAGCGCCAGGAGGCCTCGGTCGTGGCTTTGTCCGGCGATTACATTCTGCAGATCAGCGTCTATCCGGTCGGCCGGCGTGCCGACGGCGCGCTGCTCGGACCGATTACCGAAGCCGCGCGCGTTGCCATCGCCAACGTGAGCAAGAGCAGCGAGCGGTTCGGCAATTGCGAGTGGCTCACTGCCGCGGATGCCGACGGCTTTCTCGACCAGAGCACCTTGACGGTCCAGCGGACCGGCGCAGGCAGCTGCATGATGTTCGATCGCGAGGCCAACACCATGACCGTCGCGGTGATCACGATGTCGCGCGACACCGTCATCGGCATGATGAAACGCGTGGGCCCGTGCAAGCACGTCGCGATACCGGCACTCGGCAGTGAAGCGTTCGGCGAGCATTCCTGCACCAAGGGCAACGGCAACGCCGTCAACATCTATGTCTGGAAGAACGGCAGGCAGGCTTCGATCCTGTTCGCGCCGGTCAAGCCGCATCCGGAGTCCGGCTCGGTCGAGCGCCTGAGGGCGGTCGCCGGGCGAGTCTATGGAAAACTGTGACGATCTGACGGGCGGTTTAAGCGCCCGTCATCTGCCTTTCCTCATCCGTCCACTCCACCCCATCAGGCATCAGCTCGGGCTGAAGCGGCGCGTCTTCCGTCATCGCGTGTCCATCGAGTGCGCGCAGCAAGGCTGCGGCGAGCGCCGGCTTGCGTAGCGGCTTGGCCAGGAAGTCCGACATGCCCACTTCGCGGCAGATCGTGACGTCCTCGGGGAAGGCGTTGGCGGTCAGCGCGATGATCGGCAAGGCTTCGAAGCGCCCGCCTTGCGCGCGGATCGCCCGCGTCGCGGCAAGGCCGTCCATGTCCGGCATGCGCACGTCCATCAGCACGACATCGTAGTCGCCTTCTGAGGCCGCCGCGACGGCCTCGACGCCGTCGGTGACGACGCGCAGTTCGACGTCGAAGGCCCCTAACATCTTGCTCACGACCATGCGGTTGACGGCGTCGTCCTCGGCGACCAGCACCTTCAGCGACCGGTCCAGCCCGGCGATCCGCGCCTTGAGCTCGTCGGCTTCATCGCGGCCGGCCGCCTGGTCGGATGCCTGCGCCTGGCTCCAGGGCAGCACCAGCGTGAAGCGGAAGGTCGAGCCCTCGCCCGGTGTCGAGGTGACGCCAATGGTACCGCCCATCTGCTCGATGATGCGGCGAGAGATCGCTAAGCCCAGCCCGGTGCCGCCGAAACGGCGGCTGATGGAGGCGTCGGCCTGGGCGAAGTCGCTGAAGAGTTGCCCGAGCTTCTCGGGCGCGATCCCGATGCCGCTGTCGGTCACCGTCCACTCGACGGTCGCAAGCAGATCGCGGCGCGCCTGGCAGACGGCTGAAATCGTTACTTCGCCTTCGTCGGTGAACTTCACCGCGTTGGAGGCGAGATTGAGCAGCACCTGCCGGATGCGCGCGACGTCGCCGCGCAGCGTCGGCGGCAGCGCCGGATCGAGCTCGACCTTGATCGCCAGTCCCTTGCTCTTGGCACTCGCCCGCACGACGGTCGCGACCGCCTCGACCAGCGCCTGCGGGGCGAAGTCGATCGCCTCGAACGCGAAGCGTCCGGCCTCGAGCTTGGACAGATCGAGGATGTCGTTGAGGATGCGCTGCAGATTGTCGCCGGACTCCCGGATCGTGGTGACGGCCTCGTGCTGCTCCGGATCCAGCCTGGTTTCCAGCAGCATGCTGGCAAGCCCGAGCACGCCGTTCATCGGCGTGCGGATCTCGTGGCTCATCACCGCCAGGAAGTTGGATTTGGCGCGGCTCTCGGCCTCCGCCTTTTCCGCGCGCCAGCGCTCGGTGACGTCGCGGCCGAAGCCGCGATAGCCGAGGAACTGGCCGTCGCGGTCATAGGCGGGCTTGGCGGTCAGCGACCACAGCCGCGCCTCGCCGCCGGCGACGACCTTGAGGTTCATCTCGTGCAGCGGCTCGCTCTGCTCCATCAGGCCGACGACGTTGTAGGCTGCGCTCTTGTCCTCGGGACAGAGCATGTCGAGCACGTCGGCGAAATGCGATCCCTTCAGGAGTGGAAGCGGAAGCTGCGCCACTTCGGCGAAGCGTTGCGGCACGTCGACCAGATGCCCTTCGGCGTCGGTCTGCCACAGCCAGTCGCTTGCGTTCTCCTGAAAGTCCTTCAGCAGCAGCGAGATGATCTCGGTCTGTCGCTCGAGCTCGAGCTGGGCCTTGAGATTGCCGAGGAACAGATTGCCCTGCGAGACGATGTTGCGCGCCATGAAGAACGCGAACAGCAACAGGAATACCGCGGTCACCAGATACGGCCCGGTGCCGCACAGGAGCAGCGCACCAGCACAGGCCATCGTCACGGTCGCGAGATAGACGAGGCCGGCGCGCGGGAAGGTCGACAGCGTGAAGGCGCCGCCGGACATCATGCCGACCATCAGGCAGGCCAGGATGAGCTGGCTGGTCGGCTCGACCCGGCTGAACAGTGCGAGCGGCAGCGTGCCCCAGATCGCCGCGAGGAAGAACGCCTGCCGCAGCATCTGCCGCGCGGCGCGCGCCGAGGCCTCCTGCGGCGGGTTCTGGCGGGCGCGCCGCCAGGCGCGCACCGCGAGCGAGGCGGTGGCGGCAAGGGTCATGCCCCAGATCGCGAGGAAATCGTTCCAGCCCCTGCCCCAAATCAGGATCAGCACGATGGCGACGTTGAGCATGGTGACGGCCATGGTCACCGGGATCTGCCGCGTCACCGCGTCGATCTGCTTTGCACGGATGCGGCGCAGCTCGCGCTCGCTGAGATCGGCGGTCAGGCCGTCCTCGATCTCGAAGCCGCCGAGCCAGTACAGGAACGCGCCGATCAGGCCGTCGCGCGGCTCGCTTGCTCTCATGGATTTGTCCGGCCATCCCATTCGAAAAACCTTTTCGGTATCAATGGCCCAGGCCCGGCTTCAACCGGGTTAATTTTGTGGGAGATTTTGCGGCGTCCTTGACGGGCGTGTTTGCAGTTTGTTCTAACCATGGCCCCTGCCCGGAGCCCGCCGACATGCCCATCAGAGTTGCCACCTGGAACGTGAATTCGGTTCGGCAGCGGATCGATCTGCTGCTGACCTGGCTGAAAGAGTGCCAGCCCCACATCGTCTGCCTCCAGGAGATCAAATGCGTCGACGAGGCCTTCCCGCGACTGGAGATCGAGGCGCTCGGCTACAACGTGGTCACCCACGGTCAGAAGACCTTCAACGGCGTCGCTTTGCTCTCGAAGCTCCGCTTCGAGGAGACCAAGTCGGGGCTCGCCGGCGACGACGAGGACGCCCATGCGCGCTTCCTCGAGGGCGTGGTGACGCTGAAGCGCGGGGTGCTGCGCATCGCCTGCCTCTATCTGCCCAATGGCAATCCGGTCGGGACCGAGAAATATCCCTACAAGCTCAAATGGATGTCGCGGCTCCTTGAGTATTCGAAGGAGCGCCTCAAGGCCGAGGAGCCGCTGATCCTCGCGGGCGACTTCAACGTCATCCCGCATGCCCGCGACGTCCATAATCCCGCCGCCTGGACCGACGACGCCCTGTTCAAGGCAGAGACGCGGGAGAGCTTTCAGTCCCTGCTCGGCCTCGGCCTCACCGACGCCCTGCGCGCTGTCACCGACGAGCCCGGGCTCTACACCTTCTGGGACTACCAGGCCGGCGCCTGGCAGAAGAACCATGGCTTGCGGATCGACCATCTGCTGCTGTCGCCGCAGGCCAGCGACCGGCTCGCCAATGTCGGCATCGACAGCTATGTGCGGGCTTGGGAGAAGCCGTCAGACCACGTGCCGGTATGGGCGGATCTGGATCTCGAGGCGGCTTGAGCCGGTGCGCGTGGGGATACTAGATTACCCCACCAGACTGCGCTTCGCGCAGCCGCGAGCCAACACGGGTACCGACTACCGGCGGCCCTGAACGCCCTGCACCCACTGTTCCAGCATTTGCAGGCACATGGCGCGGTCGTCGTCGGAGGCCTTGGCGAAAGCGCGGTTGTAGCTTTCCTTGATCCAGGTCTCCTCGATCCCGGCGCTGTCACGCGCCAGCGTCAGCCACATCAGGCCGCGCGCGGCCTGCCGCGGCAGGCGGTCGCCGTTGAACAGCATCTGGCCGAGCAGCGCCTGCGCCTCGTGCTGGCCCTTCTGGGCGGCAAGGCCGAGCCAGCGCGCGCCATAGCGGAAATCCTCGCGCGAGGCGTCCGGGGTCTTCAGATACAGCCGGGCGAGATCGTACTGCGCATCCGCATTGCCGAAATAGGAGGCCGCGTAGGAGAACATTTCCCGCGCCCGGTCCGGGTCGGCCTTGATCTTCGAGTTCGGGATGCCGGCGAGATAATAACGGCCGAGCGCGACGAAGGCATTGGCCACGACCTGCGCCTGCGGCGCTGACGGGCTGTCCTCGGCATGCGCATTGGCGATCCGGCTGAAATATTCGAAGGCGCGCACATCGTCCTGGGCGACGCCGTCGCCGTTGGCATACATGCGGCCGAGCTTGAACTGGGCGCCGGGATGGCCGCCTTCGGCGGCATATTGCAGGGCGCTGAGCGAGGTTTCCTGGGGTGCGGTCGTCGGCGCGACCTTGCTGCGGACGGTCCCGGCGGCGCCCGGCAAGGTCGTCACGACCGGGATGGTCGCGTCCTTGCTGGCCGAACCGTCAAAGGCGAGCGCCGGTGCGGCCAGCGCACTGGCCCCCAACACAAACGCAACTATGGTACGCCTAGATGTCCGCATAGCACTGTTTCTCGTGCGCGCCGCCCGGATGGGTTACTGCCCCACCGACCGCTGGTCCAACCTGCTGAGCATATTTCCAGAGCGCACCCGACGTGTGGTTAGTCGCGCGAGCGCTCCATTTGGTTTTGCGCTGGGCGAGCTCCTGGTCGCTCAAATTTACGTTAAGGGTCCCGGCGACCGCGTCGATCTCGATGATATCGCCGTCCTCGAGCAGCCCGATCGGGCCGCCGATGGCGGCTTCCGGGCCGACATGGCCGATGCAGAAGCCGCGGGTGGCGCCGGAGAAGCGGCCGTCGGTGATGAGCGCGATCTTGCCGCCCATGCCCTGGCCGGTCAGCGCCGCAGTGGTCTGGAGCATTTCCCGCATGCCGGGACCGCCCTTGGGCCCCTCGTAGCGGATCACGATCACTTCGCCTTCGCGGTAGGTGCGCTTCTGGACTGCCTCGAAAGCATCCTCCTCGCGGTCGAAGCACCTGGCCGGACCGGTAAACCTGAGGTTGGACATTCCCGCGACTTTCACGATCGCACCTTCTGGCGCCAAATTGCCCTTCAGACCGACCACACCGCCCGTCACGGTGATGGGTTTATCTGCCGGGTGCACCACGTCTTGGTGCGGATTCCATTTCACGCTTTTGAGGTTTTCGGCGATCGTTCGACCGGTGACCGTAATGCAGTCACCGTGGAGAAATCCGTTGTCGAGCAGCGTCTTCATCAGAAGCGGTATGCCACCTACTTCAAACATGTCTTTGGCGACATAACGGCCGCCCGGCTTCAAATCCGCGACATATGGTGTCTTTTTGAAGATTTCGGCGACGTCGAACAGGTCAAACTTGATGCCGCACTCATGCGCGATCGCCGGTAAGTGCAGTGCAGCATTGGTCGAGCCACCGGACGCCGCGACGACGGCGGCGGCGTTCTCCAGCGCCTTGCGGGTGACGATGTCGCGCGGCCGCAGGTTGGAGGCGATCAGGTCCATGACTTTCTCGCCCGCGGTCATGCAGAAAGCGTCGCGGATCTCGTACGGCGCCGGGGCGCCGGCCGAGTACGGCAGCGCGAGGCCGATCGCCTCGGAGACGGTCGCCATGGTGTTGGCAGTGAACTGCGCGCCGCAGGCGCCCGCCGAGGGGCACGCCACGCGCTCGATCTCGTCGAGGTCCTCGTCCGACATGGCACCGACCGAGTGCTTGCCGACCGCCTCGAACATGTCCTGCACGGTGACCTGCTGCCCGCGGAAATTGCCGGGCAGGATCGAGCCGCCATAGATGAAGATCGAGGGGACGTTGAGACGGACCATCGCCATCATCATGCCCGGCAGCGACTTGTCGCAGCCGGCGAGCCCAACCAGGGCGTCATAGGCGTGGCCGCGCACGGTCAGTTCGACCGAGTCGGCGATGCACTCGCGCGACGGCAGCGACGAGCGCATGCCGTCATGGCCCATGGCGATGCCGTCGGTGACGGTGATGGTGCAGAATTCACGGGGGGTGCCGCCGGCCGACGCCACGCCCTTCTTCACCGCCTGCGCCTGGCGCATCAGGGCGATGTTGCAGGGAGCAGCCTCGTTCCAGCATGAGGCGACGCCGACGAAGGGCTGGTGGATCTGCTCGGTGGTCAGACCCATGGCGTAGAAGTAGGACCGGTGCGGCGCGCGCGCAGGGCCTTCCGTCACGTGACGGCTCGGCAGCCTCTGCTTGATGTCGGTCTTCGCGTCCATCGCAAACCAGTTTCCCCGGCCAACCCTTTCAGACCCGAAAAATCAGAGCCAAGATTTGAATCGACCTTGGGATTTCTCGTTCTTCAAAGACCGCCGCTACCCTTCAAACTTTAGAGCGATTTTATTCATATCCGGGTGTGGCCAAAAAGCGGCGCTGATGCGAACGGACGGAGATAAGGGTTTAATCCAAGATGAGTGTTGCAGAGACGGCACAATCGTGGCTCGAAGGACACGGGTAGGCTTACTGTGATACCCGCAGCGGGAAGGTCGCTCACAACTTCAGATTTGGTGGCTGGAACGACGCACCCGGCTTCACCCTATGCGAAGGCGCCTCTGCTGAGTCGCGACACTTCTGGTCCTGTCCCTCCTGAAGTTGCGAGGCGTGGGACGTAGCGCCCCTATAGTGAGCCCCATCGCGCCGCAGAACGCGCACCTCAGCGACAACGGCTTTGCTATTGCGCGGAATGACGTCTTGTTCGCCGCATCGATTTCTGCACCCCAACGACAGACACACCTTCGCGTCCTCGCGGCGCATTCCGCCCGAACTTTGCTTTGCTCACCCCACCCTCATATCCGTGGGGCGCAGGGAAGGCCGGGTGCCGGCCGTCCCCGCGGTCAGGACGCCCGTCGGTCCGAAGCTTCCCGGCCTGGCGTTATTCGTGCGAGAGGTGATATCCGCGACCACGATAATCAAAGTCCACGAGTTCGCAGATCCGAACCAGGGGATCGGCGGGCGCCGCGTAATAGGCCCGGATCTCCTTGATGAGACCGGTCGCCTCGTCGAACACATACCATTCGTCGCCGCGCAGCGCGGTATTCTGCTTGCGCTTCCAATGGGTCCATTCGATCACGGCTTCCGGCGCCGTCGACGAGCACAGGATCTTTTCGATCGTCCATTGCGAGCCGAGAGTCTCGACGCACCAGATCCATTTGCGCGCAATGGTTTCGGCGCCGCGCCACGGAATGTCCGGCAAGCCCCGCGGAAAATAATGGACTGCATCCGCGGTGAAGCAGGACATCAGGGCCTCGTGGTCAGCAACGTTGCAGGCGTCGAAATAGCGACGGATCGTCGCCTCCATGGCGGCGGGCGATGTATTGCTCATCTCACCCTCCCGCCCGGATCGTCGTTGCCCTCGCCGGATCCGCGCCGGCCTTCTTCCAGGCCTCGAAATCGGCACGGACGGCAGGCGTCGGCGGATAGACGCCATAAAGCGGCTCGCCAGCGCCGATGCGATACGACAGATACTTCTCGAGTTGGTCCCGCCTCTCGCAGAGGTCGGCCATCTCGGCCGCCAGATGCCGCGGCACGACGGTAATGCCGTCGCCGTCGCCAACGATGACATCTCCCGGATAGACCGCGACATCGGCGCACGCGATGGCCACGTTGAGGTCGGCGACCCGGTGATAGGACAGCCGTGTCGATGCCGTGACCTGCCGCGCATAGGCCGGGAAATCGAGCTGCGCCAGTTCCTGGCCGTCACGAAACGCGCCATCGGTGACGATCCCTGCTGCGCCGCGCACCTTCATCCGCGTTGGTAGCATCGCCCCGGCCGATGCGGCGCGCGGATCGTTGCGACTGTCGATCACCAGGACGTGGCCGGGCGGAATGTTCTCGACCGCCTCCCATTGCAGATTGTCGGCGTTCGGATGCGGAGTGAGCGTCTCGATCGTGTCGAGATCCTCGCGCGCCGGGATCATGCGCATGGTGAAGGCCTCGCCGGCGAAGCGGACCGCATCCCTGTTCATCGGCACCAGCCCGACCAGAAAACACTGGCGCAGGCCCTTCTTGAACAGCTCGGTGGTCAGCGAACCCGAGGAGACGTCCCTCAGCCGGCGGATGACGGAAGGATCGAGGGGCTGCAACTTTGTCTTTGGCTCATACATGGCGATTCTCCCTCAGGGGCGCTTGCCGACCTCGTGGACGTCGCGCGCCCAGGCGCGCGCCTGTTCCGACAGACTGAAGCCGAGACCGGGCCGGTTCGGCACGATCATGCGGCCGTTCACGACTTCGAGCTTCTCGTTGAACATCGCCTCCGACCACTCGAAATGCTCGACCCAGGGCTCGCGCGCATAGGCGGCCGTCAGGTGCAGATGGATTTCCATGCAGTAATGCGGAGCGAGCTGAAGCTTCCTGTGATCGGCGAGCGCGAGGATCTTGAGGAACGGCGTGATGCCGCCGACGCGCGGCGCGTCGGGCTGGATGAAGTCGACCGAATTGTTGCGGATCAGTTCGTAGTGCTCGTCGACACTCGTCAACATCTCGCCGGTCGCGATGGGGGTCGCAAGCTCGGCCGCGAGCGCAGCATGGCCCTCGTAGTCGTAGGCGTCGAGCGGTTCCTCGATCCAGGTCAGGTTGAACTGCTCGGCGATACGTCCGAAGCGCAAGGCGGTGGTGCGATCCCATTGCTGGTTGGCGTCGATCGCGAGCGGAACGTCGCCGATATGATTGCGCACCGCCTCGATGCGCTTGAGGTCCACCATCGGATCGGGCTGGCCGACCTTCAGCTTGATGGCGCCGATGCCCCTGTCGAGAGCCATGCTGACGCGCTCCTTCACCTCCTCGATCGGCATCGAGAGGTATCCGCCCGAGGTGTTGTAGCAGCGCACGGAATCGCGATGGGCGCCGAGCAGCTTTGCCAGCGGCAGCTTGGCGCGCTTGGCCTTGAGATCCCACAACGCGATATCGAAGGCGGCGATCGCCTGCGTGGACATGCCGCTGCGGCCGACCGAGGCGCCGGCCCAGACCAGCTTGTCCCAGAGCCGCGCGATATCGCTCGGATCCTCGCCGATCAGCTCGCCGGCGATCTCCTTTGCATGCGCGAACTGGCCCGGACCGCCGGCGCGCTTCGAATAGCTGTAGCCAATACCGCTATGGCCGTTCTCGGTCTCGATCTCCGCAAACAGGAAGGCGATCTCGGTGAGCGGCTTCTGCCGGCCGGTGAGAACCTTTGCGTCGCTGATCGCCTGGGCGAGCGGCAGGAAGACGAGCGACGTCCGCACCCAGGCGATCCGGTCGGTCGTGGCTTCGCCGGCCGCAAGACCTGCAGCAAGCGGGTTGGCGATGATGCGCGCATTGGCCTGCGTGTGGAAGTTCATGGCGTTCTCCTTTGATGTGGATTTTCAGGTGATGGGGTTATTCGGCCGCGACTGGCGCGGCGCGGATCAGCCCGGCGCCCTCGCGAATGACGAGACGTTCGATCGGCCCGACGATGACCCAGTAGCAAAGCACCGCGAGCAGCCCGTGCAGGCCGACATAGAGCAACGCGCCGTTGAACGATCCGGTTGCGGAGAGGATGTAGCCAATCGCAACCGGCGTCACGATTCCGGCAGTGTTGCCGATAGCGTTGAAGACGCCGCCGGTAAGACCGATCACCTCCTTGGGCGCGGTGTCGGCGACGACCGTCCAGCCGAGTGAGCCAAAACCCTTGCCGAAGAAGGCCGCGCTCATCAGCACCGTGATAAGGACCGTCGAGTCCGTGTAGTTGCAGCCGATGATGAGCACGGTCATGACGAGGCCGATCGTGATCGGGGTCTTGCGCGCGATGCTGAGCGAACCGGTGCGCTTGAACAGCCAGTCAGAGAAGAATCCGGTCGCAACGCCGCCGACGAAGCCGCAGATGGCGGGAATGGTTGCGATCAGGCTCGCATCGAGCACAGACAGGCCGCGCGCCTTGACGAGGTAGGTCGGAAACCAGGAGACGAAGAACCAGGTGATCGACGAGATGCCGTATTGCGCGAGGAAGATGCCGACGAGCATGCGGCTTTTGAACAGCTCGGCGAGATCGGACCATTGCGGGCCATGCGCCGCGGCAGCGGCCGGCGATGCACCGCCGAGTTCGACCAGCGCGCCTCCCGCACGCAGATGATCGAGCTCCGCCGCGCTTACCTTGGGATGACCGCTCGGCGGATAATAGGTGACGGCCCAGACCGCTGCGAACAGGAAGCCCAGCGCGCCCATGACGGCGAAGATGTGCTCCCAACCAAAGCGATGATCGGGGAAGCCCATCAGCGGAATGAAGACGACAAGCGAGACGTATTGCGCGCTGTTGAAGATGGCGCCTGCGATACCGCGCTCCGCGGACGGAAACCACGCCGCGATGATGCGCCCGGCCGCGGGACCCACGGGTGACTCGAAGACGCCCAGCATGAAGCGCAAGATCAGCATCACCAGGAACGGATAGCTTGCCCAGCCGACGCAGCTCATCAGGAAGGTGACGAACGACCACAGGATCAATCCGCCCAAAATGGTCTGTTTCGCGCCGAGCCGGTCCGCGATCCATCCCGCGGGCAGATGCGCCAGCACGTAGGCCCACGCGAACGCCGAAAACATCCAGCCGAGCTCGACCGGCGTGATGCCGAGCGCCTTCGACATGTTGGGACCGGCGATCGACAGTGTCGCCCGATCGCCGCTGCTGAGCGCCAGCAGGATGGTGATCAACGCCAAGGTGACGAAACGATAATGCGTCCGTGCGGACGGCTTCTGCTCCATGGTCACGTTGCTCCCTTTCCCGGTTTGTTTTGCCCGGCCGCCTTCGGCGACCGTGGAGGTCCGCAACGCCAGCGACGTCCGGACGCGAGAAAGCTAGATCAGCGATCAATTCAGGTCTAAACTCATTTTTGGATTTAATTGATCCAGAAAAGGTATCAATGATCGAGTTCGGGCAAGTGCGCGCGTTCGTGGCGGTGGCCGATGAGTTGAACTTCGGTCGCGCCGCCAAGCGGCTGAACATGACGCAGCCCCCGCTGAGCCGGCAGATCCAGCTTCTGGAAGGGACGCTCGGGGTGAAGCTGCTGGAGCGCACCAGCCGCTCCGTGAAGCTGACCGCCGCGGGGCGCGCCTTCCTCGGCGAAGCGCGCGCACTGCTTCAGCAGCGCGAGCACGCTGTGAAGGCGGCGCGCCAGGCAGCGGCGCTGACCGGCGGCGCGCTGTCGATCGGCTTCGTCGGCGCGACCACTTACGGCTATTTGCCCTGGCTTGCGACGCGCGTTCGCGATGAGTTGCCTGACATTGAGATCACATTCGAAGAGCTGACCTCGCGCCAGCAGCTCGATGCGCTGAGATCCGGGCGGATCGACCTTGGCCTCGTTCGGCCGATCGAGACGGAGAAGCCGATCAGAAGTGCGAGCGTCTTCCGCGAAGGACTTGCCCTTGCGCTGCCGCTCGACCATCCGCTCGCGGTGCGCCGGCGGCCGGAGCTGTCGCATCTCGAGGGACAGCCCTTCATCATGTATTCGCCCGACGGACCGTATATGCGTTCACTGTTGACCGCGGCGTTCGATGCCAATGGTGTGCGGCCGCAAGTGGTGCAATCGATGAGTCAGGCGCAGGCGATCCTGTCGCTGGTAAGCGCGGGCCTCGGACTTGCCATCGTGCCGGACGAGACCCGCAATGCGTGCTTCGACAATGTCGTGTTTCGCCCGATCAGGCTCGGACCATCCGTCTTCGCCGAGCTGCACGCGATCTGGCGCAGCGACAACCGTAACGCCGCGCTGCCGAGGCTGCGCGAACTTGCGTTCCGGACGGCACGCTGAGCGCAGTCGGGAAGACAGCATCCGAAGGACCATGGCCTATTTCCGGTGGGTCTGTCCGGACTGCGCATCGAATCTCGCGACCGGCCGATCGAGTTGCCAGAGCTCCACATCGTGGCTGTCGACGAGTTTCGCGGCGCGAGAGATCGCGGATTCATCGTCGGCACAGTCCATCTGAACCACTCCGATCGGTACGCTGTGTCGCCCCACGACAAATGCGCTGTATGCCGGCATCCTGACCTCCAAGAAAGAGTTGCAGCTTCACGTCAGAACATGACGCCGGACAAATTTGAATTCGATGGGGATCGCATCGCCCGTTTCTAGGAACGGCATAGGTGCCACGCTGGTCCTATGCCGAACCTATACAATCGGGACCGTGCTCATCTCGAAATCCTATCGCAACCGACAACATATCGGGCCGGTCGCGCAGCCTGATGCATCGCAAGGACTGCGACAACAACAACCGAACCGGTGAACTCATGTCTCCCTCAGAGATCAGCGACAGAATCATAGAACCGATGATCGCGCTCGCAGGCTGCTCACCCCGGCAGCGCATCGTCGTGGTCGGCGCGAAGAGCATGGAATTGACGATCGATCTGCAAAGGCGCGGATATTTCCTGGCCGCAGCGGCCGGCAATTGCGGCCAGGCGGCCGCCCAATACGACGCAGCCCTCGTGGACTGGCGACGACGCCCGCTTGGCGCTCTCGATGCGGCGGTGGATTGGCTCGACGGTTTCCTCGGCCCCCGCGCCGTGCTGGTGATCTGGCTCGACGCGCAGAAATCGGCAGCGAAGGACAATCTTCGCACCGCGATCGCAAAGCGTGGCTTCGTCGTCCTGCAAGGCACCGAACATCCGTGTGGCAGCGCCCTGCTCGCGCGACGTTCGCAAGCCTATCCGATGCAAAAGGCGGCCTAGACACGCTGGCGATCAGAGAGGGCTGGAACAGCCGCATGGCTGATCCGGCCCTTGGAGACTCTCATATGTTGAAATCGAAGATACGACGCGCAGTCATTCGCGAGTGGATGGCACGCGCGCCCGCGCAGCGTCGATCCAGCCAACAGGCCCTCACCTTCGCAAGAGATGCGAGCGAGAGGCACAGGCTGCCACGCAGCCGTCAAACGCCGTGCTCAGTGATCATGGGATGGTTGAAGCCACGCACCGGGCGCGGCTGAAGGGCGTCCATGCCGGACGGCAGCTCCCGGCAGATATTGTTCATCCGCAACCGGTCTGGACGGCGGTCGTACTGCGGCGATGGGCAAAGGGCCGGTCATCGCCATGACCGGACCTCAGTCTCGTAGCCCGTATGGAGCGAAGCGGCGCTCAGGCCGACAGCGCTCCCTTGCGGCCGAACGGATCGATCAGCCGAACGATCTCGCAGGCGGCAACGAGGCCGGCGAGCCAGACAGCGCTGGTCAGCCCGATGCGCGTGACGATGGCCGCGGTGAAGGCGCCCTCTCCGCCGAGGACCGGCGTCGCGGCAAGCAGCGCGAGCTCATAGGCCGCGTAGGCGACGACGAGCGCGATCGCGAGCATTAGCGGCGCACGGCCCTGCGGCAGCATGCGGAGCACAGCCGATGCTGCTACGGTCGATAGAAGCGCCGCGGCGCCAATCGCAAAACCCCAGGCAATGGTGCTGCCGTCGATCGGATAGTGCAGCACGCCGAAACCGATCGTCTGATTCACGAGCCAGGCGCCGGTGACGACGAGCAGCGCCGGACGCAGCGGCAGCATCGCGGCCGCGACGACCGCGAAGGCCGCAAACGGCGTTGCGCAGGCCAGCGCAAAGCTGGCGAGCGCGCATGACAGGGTCAGCAGCGCAAAGCAGAACATCGGCGCAAGGCGCGGCGCAACCGGATGAAGGCGGAAGCGGTCGGCATGAGGCGGCAGGATAGTGACAGTCATGAAACGATCTCCTTGCAGGATTTGTAGCACATTTTGCGGGTATGGGGTCAGTGCATCCGGGCTTTAGTGAAGGGCCTCCATGGGGTCTTCGGCCTCGGTCGGATCGCGCCGGTCGTATGCGGCGAGCCAGGCGAGAAGCAACGGCGCGCGCGGTTCCGCGGCCGCGAGCTGCCGCACGGTCACCCGAACTGCGGCGCGCGCAGTGCGGTCGGACGGAAGCGTCACGGTCTCAGGTCCCCGCCCCTTCGCGACGGCTCCGATTACGTTGCTTTTGAGCGCCGTCAGCTCCGGCAGCCCGTAGCGTTCGAGCAGGGCCTGGAAAGCTGCGTGCTGATCCGGCCGAAACGGGTGCTGGCGGCCGAGTTGATCGCGCAGCGGATGGGCCGGATAAAGATGCGCACAGGGGATCCAGCCATCAGGCAGCGGCTCGGTCGCAGCATGGGTGCGGCGATGCGCGAGCAGCTTTGGCAGGACGTGCGTGTGCGGACCATCAGGGCTTTTGCCGCCCGGTGGCGGGATCGGCTGGAACACTTCGGCCCGCCCGATCCGGCTGATGAAGACGCGATGCGGATTGGCGGCGAGGATGACCCGCATGGCATCGCTATCCGGCGCGAACACGGATTGCCCCGCACGGCTCCTGAGCGCGGCGACGACATCCGCCTCGCCGGTCCGGATGCAGGCGTCGATCTGCAATGCTCCAAGGCCAAGGTCGAACAGGATGCCGTTGCGATCCCGATGGCGCAGCGCTGCGCGATCAGGACCGATTTCCGTCAGCACCGTGCGGCCACTCATGATGCCCGCTTCATGCGGAAGACACATCGCGACGCGGTGACTCCAGCTTTCGGTGGTCGGCGATTCCGACGCGATGAGGCGCAGGTCGGGGTGGGAGGCGATGCGTATCCCACCCTTCTCCGTCACAACGCTGATCCCGTTGCGAGACCGCTCCGTGTCCAAGGCATCGCCGAGCTCGCGCGTGAACTCGGCAATGGCCCCGAACGTACCGATGCTCCAACCCGCCTCGGCATCGGCAAGCTGACCTGCAAGCAAGTCCATGATCGGATCGGCTGTCGTCATGAGATCGCTTCCTCCGGAGTCCCGCTATCTGACGTCGTAATTCGCAAGGCGAATGCCGCCATAGACGCCGAGTCCCGGCTGTAGAAAGCCTGTCGGATTTTGGTAGCGCACATTGGCGAGATTATCGACCCGGCCAAATACCTTGATCTGATCGGTGACCAGATATTCGGCGGCCACATTGACGACAGTGTAGGCCGGCGCCAGCAGACGCGGAATGCTGAAGTCGCGGTTGCCGTCCACGAAACTTCCGACGTGCAGCACGGTCGCGGACAGCGTGAGCGGATCGATCGGATTCCAGATGACATTCGCGCTCCACTTCTCCTTCGGACGCCTCAGCAGCTCCAGTCCCGCCGTCGCATCGACGGCGCGGGTAAAAGTGTAATCGGCACGAACGCGGAGCCGGTCGGTGATTGCGGCGGCGACGAAGCTTTCCGTGCCTTCCGTGATGGCCTTGCCGATATTCGTGTTGGTGCTCGTGAATGTCACGGGATCGAACGTGCTCTGGATCAGGTCCGTGATGTTGTTGCGGAAGTAGGTCGACCCGAAGCGAACGCGATCATTGAACAAGGGCTGCTCGAAGCCTGCGTCGTATCCAACGCTTTCTTCGGGTTTGAGGTTGGGATTCGCAAAGAAGAAGAACGCAGGAAAGCTGACGTAAAGCTGGTTGAGCGTTGGCGCCTTGAATCCCGTGCCGTAGCTTCCCCTGAACTTCGTGTCCGTGACCGGCACGATCACGGCTGACGTCAGGCGAAAGGTCGGGTGCTCGCCGAACCGCTCGTTGTCGTCCTGCCGGACATTGGCCGTGAAGAAGACGCGGTCCACGAACTGGGACTGCAACTCCACATATCCTGCCTTGTTGACGTTCTGGGCGGAGACCGTCGCCGTTTGCAGCGTTTCGGTCTCATGCTCGGCGCCGATGATGACATTGTTGTTGGGCGCGAGCCGTGTGGTGGTGTGCCAATCGTATTTGACCCGATCGCCGGTGGTGATGGTCGGCATCGCATCGCCCGGCGAAATGTTGTGGTTCCAGTGGTTGGTGTAGTTGACGCCGAAATAGCTCTTCATCCGGTCGTCGAGAACGGACCAGACCGCCTCGCCGCGCGTGAACAGCTGGTGCACGGTCTGCGTGCTTTGCGCGGCGGCGGGAAAGCTGGCAAGTGTTACGGGATCAAACGTGTCTCCCGTGAAGCGCAGCGTGGCGTCGGTGTAGCGCGCGACGCCATTGAGCGTCAGGTTTTCGCTGACATCGGCGCCGAGCTTGGTCGAATAGGTCATGTTGTCGTAGGAATTGCCGATCGCCTTCTGGCCCGGCGGCAGCAGTTCGACAGGCGTCACCGGCACGTCGCTTGCGCGAAAATGCGCGACGTTGAAGGCATAGTTGAAGTGGTCCTGTGACCCGCTCAGACCTGCCGTCTGATTGAACGTCCCGAACGAGCCTCCCTCGACCGAGCCGGTCGCGCGAGCGGGACCATCACCCTTTTTGGTCACGATGGAAATCACGCCCCCCAGCGCATCCGCGCCGTAGAGACCACCCTGCGGGCCGCGCAGGACTTCGATCTGCTGAATGTCGGAGGTCAACAACTGGCCGAAGTCGAACGATCGGTTCGGATTGCCGGGATCACTGACGTCGATACCGTCGATCAGGACCTTGGTGTGATTGGAGTTCGTTCCGCGCATGAAGACCGACGTCTGTCCGCCCGGTCCGCCGGTCTGGACGAGGTTGAGCCCGGGAACGGCGCTGAGCGCATCGGACGCAGTCCGGCGCTGATCGCGCTCCATATCCCCGGCGGTCAGGACGGTCATCGAGCTCGAGACCAGATTGGTCGGAGTGACAATGCCCGTTGGACTGACAACGACGGTTGGAAACAGATTGGCAGCGGATACACCGGCAACGGGGGGCGATACCGGCGGCTCCGGTCTCAGCGCTCGAACGACACGCCTGCGCTCGGGCTTGTCAGGCGCATGTCGTACGACCGGTGGCCTGGCCGTACGCTCGGATGGCCCGACCTCGACCGGGGGCAGCAGATTGGGCGATGCCGATTGTTGGGCGAACGCGGCGGAAGGATTGAACGAATACAGGAAAACAGACGTGAAGAGGCCGGCGCTGAGGCGCCTGGCGGCAGAGACAATACGGGACACTCTTGTAACCTCGGTATGACGTCAGTGGCACGTCACAGCGAACGAGGTTTCACGGAGCGATCGATTGCTCCGGTGAAGCTAATGTCTGTACTCCCCGACCGACATCTTCGCGTGTGACCACGGCTGACGGCAGGTCTCCTGGCTCGCGGGTCGATACCTTACGTCGCCTTCCCAGGACCGAGATTCCCAGTGGCATATGACGAAAGATTCACCGCTTACAGTTGCGGGGGCAGCCGCTGCATTGAGAATATCCCGGCGTTGGGACAATCCCGCACAACGTTCCCTTTTGATCTCCGTGAGGAGAACCGTCAGGTTCCAATTTACGGGTCGTTGGAGCGGTGAGTCAATCGGCTGATTGCATGATCGTCGCAGCACCGCGCGCAGGTTGACCTGGCGCAATCAGGTCGGCTCCCGCTGCTGACGCGTGCTGATCATCGCCCGCTCGCCGGCATCGACGAGCTGGCCGATGCCGGTGCGGCCCGTGAGCGCGCATCGGATGATGTGTTCGGCAACGGACCTGCGGAAGTCGTGGTCCTCGCCGACCGGGCGATTGCGGCAGACCCGATCCAGCGCCAGCTTCATGTTGATCCGTGTGCGGGTGTCGAAATGCTCGCTGATCATTCGCAGGACCTTGATGCGTTTGATGTCGGGCTAAAACTCCTGGCGGTCGGCCGGGTTCCAAAACGGCACCGGGCCTTTGCAGAACCGACTACGCCCGCCCTTGTCCTATCGTGACGGGCGGGCTACGCGCGCCCTCTGCGCTGTGACGGGCGGGCTATGCCCGCCCTCTTGGCCGCTGGGCCTGCGCCCAGGCCGCGGTGACGTCGCGCGGCGGGACGTCGATGCGCCGGATCGGGGTCAGCTCACCCGAGGCGGAGATGATGGCGGTCTCCTCGCGGCGGCAGCGCGGGCATACGAAGCGGACCTCGTGCGGCGAGGCCGACCAGCTCGCACGCTTTACGTTGGCCGCCATCGGCCATGCATTGCAATGCGAGCACGACACCAGGAACCGACCGGGATCGAGCATACCCATTCCATAGGACTCCGCGTCCTGCCCATCCCTTCAATGATTAACCCTTGTGAATCGTTCCGGTGCCCGAGCACCGTCAGTCCCGGCTCCAGGAACCTCCGCCGCTCAGTGGGCGCCCTTGAGGGTGCATGACGTGGTGCAGGTGACCGTGTTGCCGTGGTCGCACGCCTTGCAGGCGGCCACGCACTGGTTCATGTCGCGGGGATTGTAGGAGCTGTAGTTCCGCATCGCGCAGACCGGCGTCGAGCCGGTGATGTCCTGCTCCTGGTTGCAGGCCGCCGTCATGAGCGCGAAGATGAGGACTGCAAGCAGGCGCATGGGATTGCCCTGGTAAGGAGCGGCAAAGCGACGTCGGCGAGATACGCTGCATCGCAACGGACCTCGGCATTCCCACCGCGAGCAATCATGGATCGCGACGCTCGCATCCAGGAGGATGCGCGCCAAACATTAAGAACGGCTTGCAGCCGGCCTCAGGCCGCGGCCCTGGCCGCGATCACGTACCGCATATCGACCGCCAGCTGGCGGTACTGCTCCCCGAGCTTCAAATAAAATTCGCGCTTGGTGCTGTCGGTGGCGAGCTTGGCAATCAGCTCGCATTCGGCGGTGAGAGTCTCAAACCGCTCCAGCCTGTCCTCAAGTTCTGTCATTGGCGTGTCCCCGTCAAACGCCTCAAGGACACGTAACCTAAGCCCGGGAAATACGTCACTGCGAACATCGTTATGGAGTAGAATCAATTTTCGCCAGCGCGGGCCGCAAGGAGAGGATGTGGCTACCTATTTCTGCTCCAGCCGCCAGGCGCCGTCCCATTCCACGCCCGGCGGATCGGCCTCGAACTGCGCGATGCGGGCGAGCAGCGTGCGCGAGGGGCCATCGCCCTGGACGATTTCCAGTGCGGCATTGAACGCGGTCCGGGCATCGTCGAAGCGCCGCGCGCGATAGGCGGCGAGGCCTTCGGCATAGTGCGCGCGCAAGCTCTCCTGCGGAACGCTGAGCCCGTGCGCCTTGCTCATCACCTCGAAGATGGGTTGCGGCGCACTCTGGCCGGCGACCGCCAGGCGATCGATCTCGCGCAGCTCGCAGGCCGCGCCGATCGCGTCCGCCGTCGCCTGCGAGACCAGGATGCGGGTGCCGTAGACCTTGTTGACGAGCTCGAGCCGCGAGGCGAGGTTCACGGCGTCGCCCATCACGGTGAAGCTCATCATCAGCTCCGAGCCGATGCTGCCGGTCAGGACCTCGCCGGTGGCAATCCCGATGCGCAGGTCGCAGGGACCGGGCATGGCGCGGATGCCGAGCAGATCGGGCAACTGCTTCTGTAGCGCAGGCACCTGGTCGGCCATGTCGATGGCGGCGAAGCAGGCGAGCAGCGCCGGCTCGTCCTCCTCGATGAAGGGAGGGCCCCAATAGGCCATGATGGCATCGCCGATATACTTGTCGATGATGCCGCGATGGCTGCGGATCGGCGCGGACATCACCGTGAAATAATGGTTCATCACCTTGACGAGGCCGCGCGGGGTCATGCCCTCGCTCATCGAGGTGAAGCCGCTCATGTCGCAGAACATGATCGTCATCACCCGGCGCTGGCCGTCGATGGCGACCTCCGGCCGGTCGATCAGGCCCTGAACCACCTTGGGGTCGATGTAGCGCCCGAAGGTCTCGCGGACGCGCTCGTTGTGGCGCAGCTGCTCGGTCATGCGGTTGAAGGCGGCGGCGAGTTCGCCGATCTCGTCCTGGGTCGAGACGGTGATGGTCTTGTCGAAGCGCCCCGCCTCGACCTCGCGCGTGCCGGCAAGCAGCAGCCGCACCGGCCGCGTGATGCCGCTACTGACCATCAGCGCAAAGACGAAGCCGACGATCGCCGCGAGAACGGTGACGGCACCCGAGATGATGATCGCCTGATGCTGGCGGCCGATCACCGTCGACGTCGAGGCGAACACCTGTTTGAGCATGTCGGCGCGGATACCGTCGATCTTCTGGTTGAACTGGTCGCGCAGCATGTCGAGATGCTCGAGCGTGCCGCGCGCCTCCGTCATCTGCTTGCCGTCGATCTGACTGAGGAGCCTTGCGTGATCTTCCTTCATGCCCTGGCGCAGCTCGGACACCGTCGCCTCGATACGGGTGTCGATCCGCGCCAGCGCGGCATTGTCGGACGGTGTCCTGCTATCGTCGATGATCGCGTTGATGTGCTTGCGCGCGCCCGAGGTCTCCTCCTCGATCCTGCGGTCGGCTTCCTCGAACTCCTTGAGACGCGCCGCATAGGCCTCCTCGTCCGAAGCATCCTGCATCTTCATCATGACCATGCGCCGCAGCGCCACCGACCGCTCCAGCGAACGGATATTGGCGCGCGCGAGGTTGCCGTAGGCCGGGATGTAGCGGTCGGTCAGCTCGCCGAGCAGGACGCCGACCTGGCTCGACATCACCATCGACAGGATCGAGGTGACCAGCATCAGGACGATCAATCCGAGGGCGATGCCGACAATCTTGCGCCGGATCGACTGGTTGAAAAGCGGCATGAGCGATGGAGTAAAGGGCTGAAGGGACGGGTTGGAACCTCAATACACCGGATTTGACGGCGGGAACACGCGCAATCTGACCGCTGCGACGCCCCGAGCCGCGCGCAACCGTCGCGCGAGCCCCATTCGTTAACAAAAGCTAAAACAACTGCCGTTTCCGCCGTTTCGGAAGTTCCCCAGTTCCCATCCGTATTTTGCCGCATTGTTGAACGAGCGTGAGGAATGCGAAACGATGTCATGGCATCGTTTTGGTGTCGTCTTTGATTCTCAAGCCGCATGTCGTCGCGGACCTTGGTTTGTAGTGGTTTCGCAGGGGGACCATCGAATGAACCAGTGCCTACGCTCGCTCGCGTGTCTCGTTGCCGTGGCCGCCTTGGCCTTCATCCCAACCGAGCTGGCAGCCAAGAGCAGCCACAAACCGTCCGCGTCGAAGAAGACGCATGAGGCGAAAGCCGGCAAGCAGCGCCAGGCGGCGGTCAAGTCGCGCCGCGGCAAACACGCCGAAGCCAAGCGCAAGCCAAGGAAGGACGACGAGCTCTCGGACAAGCCGGCGCCGCCGCCGCTGACCGGCGACCTCGCCGCGCTGAAGGACGCCATCACCCTCGCGCGCAAGGGCAAGACCGAGGATGCGAGCGCGGCGCGCGACCGCATTGCCGATCCCGCCGGACAGAAGCTCGCCGACTGGTTCATGCTGCGCCATTCCGAGAGCACCGCGAATTTCAAGCGCTACGCGGCCTTCGTCGCCGCCAATCCGGACTGGCCGAGCAACGCCCTGCTCCGCCGCCGCGCCGAGGCCCGGCTGTGGCAGGAGAAGAGCGATGCGGCGACCGTGCACAAATTCACGATGGACCGGCCGGCCAGCGCCAAGGGCAAGTTCGCGCTCGCCCGCGTGCTGCTCACCGAGGGCGAGGCCGACAGGGCCGCTCGCCTCGTGCGCGAGGCCTGGCGCACGGACGAACTGTCCGAGCGCAGCGAGGAGGATTCCTACGAGGCGTTCCGCGATCTCCTGACGGCCGACGATCATCGCGCGCGGATGGACAAGCGCCTCGGCGCCAAGGACTATGCAGGCGCACGGCGCGCCGCCAAACGGCTCGGCGAGGACGAACTCGCGATCGTGAAGGCCTGCGCCGCCGTCACCGGCAAGGCCAGCAAGGCCGGAGATTATCTCGAGGACGTGCCGGCCGAGGCGCGCCGCGACCTGGGCTATGCCCTGTGCCGCGCGCAGTGGCATCTCCAGAACGACCGCATCGACGACGCCGCCGCGGTGATCCTCGCCGCCGCGCCCGCCACCATGGCGGCACAGGACACCGATGCCTGGTGGCGCGAGCGCCGCCTGCTCGCGCGAAAGCTGCTCGACCAGGGCAAATTCAAGACCGCTTACGACGTCGTGCGTACCGCGGCGGTACCCGAGAAGGAAGTCTACCGCGTCGACTACCACTTCATGTGCGGCTGGATCGCGCTGCGCTATCTCGACGATCCCAGGACGGCGATGGCGCATTTCGCCGCGATCGACGAGGGCTCGGCCAATCCGATCGCGCTGTCGCGCGGACATTACTGGCGCGGCCGCGCGGCCGAGGCGATGGGGGCGGCGGCGGATGCGCGCATGAGCTATCAGGCTGCCGCGCGCTATCCGACCGCCTATTACGGCCAGCTCGCACGCGCCAGGCTCGGCCTTGACCGGATCGAGCTGCGCCCGCCCTCGCCCGTGCCGGCCGCCGCCGATGCTCCGCCGGCCGACGAGCGCGTACGCGCTGCCGACATGCTCTACGGCATCGGCGAGCGCGACGTGGTGTTTTACTACGCCGAGGATTTCGCCAGGGAGAGCACCGATGTCGCGGCGCTCGAAGCGCTCGGCGAGCTCGCCGGCCGCCGCAACGATGCGCGCGTGATGCTGGAGGTCGGCAAGTCGGCGCTGGCGCGCGGACTTGCGCTCGACCACTACGCCTTCCCGACCATCGGCATTCCCGAGCACAAGCAGGTCGCCCCCGCGATCGAGACCAGCGTGATCTATTCGGTGGCGCGCACCGAGAGTTCGTTCGACCAGCGTGACAAGTCGCCCGCCAACGCGGTCGGCTTGATGCAGGTAACGCCGGAAGCGGGACGCGACACGGCGAGGCGCTTCGGCCTGACCTATGACTGGGACAGGATGGTCTCCGATCCCGTCTACAACACGCAGATGGGCGCGGCCGAGCTGAGCGCGCTGCTGTCGGAATATCGCGGCGACCAGATCATGACCTTCGCCGGCTACAATGCCGGCCGCGGCCGGGTGCGCGAATGGGTGCAGGTCCGCGGCGACCCGCGCGACCCCAAGGTCGACCCGGTCGACTGGGTCGAGCGCATCCCGCTGTCGGAGACGCGCAACTACGTCCAGCGCGTGATGGAGAACGTGCTGGTCTACCGTGCCCGGTTCGAGGGCAGCGGCACAGCCACGGCGAAATCCGAGCAACGCGTTCCGACGCACGAAGTCAGCGCGGCACCTACGGCAGCGGCCGCAGCCACCGCGCCCTAGCTTCGCAACGCCGGGGCTGGACGCGGCTCGAAGCTGGATGCAGTGACTGCGGCCGACCACTCTGCGCGGCTCGCATCGTTCGGCTAGCGGTCACCTCCTTCCGTGGTCAGAAGGTTCGCGCGCGCGCAGAAATGCCTCCGTCAGCGCGCCAGAGAGCGCGCTCACCTGCATCATCCAGCTCCAGCTCGAAATGGCCGCAAACACCGTGATCGCCTCGAGCGAACTGCGGTAAGGCCAGAGCGTTTCCATGGTCGTCTGCTGATATCGACGGTAGCAATCATACTCGCAGTACCGCCGTTGCGTGGACACATGCCGGACGTAACTCGAGCCCAGCGGCTGTGCGCACGCGCTGCAGGTGACGCCATGGTGGGGTTGGTCCTGATTGACGAGCATGAATCTCAACGTCATGTCCTCTTGTGCCAGCAGCCGTCTCCGCCGGTTCCGCCTCGCCCACCCGTCTGCTCAAGACGCCGCTCGCGCCGGCCTCTCGATCAACGGCGCTGCTGCTTCGTGATGAAGCGCGTAACACTCGTAGCCGCAGTAGGGCAGCAGCGACTTCGCATCGCGCAGATAGCTGCCGCTGATCTCCTCGCAGCACCACAGACAGAAGGTTTTGCGAAAAGGGGTCCTGCCATTCACCAATATGAATCTCACGTGGCACCTCCCAACGCGAAGCAGTAGACCGTGTCGACCAGGGAGGCGGACGGCGGCGGCGCACAAAGATGGTTGCGGCCGTCCGGATTGTCCCTGTTTCTCTCAACCTTCTGGGACGGGATGAGGATGTACTTCCCGTCTTCCCGCCGCCGCGCGTAGATCCTGCCGTCGACGTATCGCACCTCGGTCGGGTAGCAATCCGCGCTGTTGCAGCAGCTGAGCACAGGATTGTCGGGCATATGCCAGCTGGAATAGAACTTCTCGTGCAGGAGCTGATCCTGGACCGGATGATGACGATGTCCACCATCCCGTCCGACCTCATCGGCCTGCGCTGCCGTCATCAACGGAAGCAGCAGCGCGACCATCAAGAGGAGCTTGCAAGCACGGTTCAGCACGCAGCCTCCTGTTTACCGAATGGAGCGGACCGAAGCGCTAATCCTCATGCCGCCTGAAATCGAAAAAGCCATCGACGGTCGCGTTCGCGGCGTGCCCTGAAGCGATCGAGACATTTTCTGGAGCACAGCGGCGTTCGCCAGGAATAATATCGGATCAGGCCGAACTTGCCGCTGCAGACGGCGCAACCTCTTACGGCAGAAGCGCGCTCGGAGTATTCAGGCGTATCGCACATCATGCTCTCTCCTGGCTCTCATGGTCGTGGCTTCGCTCGTGCGCTGACGCACGGCCATCCACGCGCGTTAGTGAAATGCGGCCTCTCGATCGTGACCGGCCGATCATGCGGCAAGTCGGACAACGGAGGCAGAGATATGAGCTGCACATCGAGCTAATCGCCGGCTTGTGCCTTGCACATCGCGTCCCCTCGATGCTTGTGAGAGTAATCCGCGTGCAACGGACTCCTCAATTGTACGGAGGTAAATGTGCTCTATGATTTGGGATGCGCGAGCTATACGTAGGTTTGTCCCGTAGTTTTTCGGGTCTCCGCCGCACCTTCGCAACGAGACGGCGCATGGCCGGTAGGCTGCACGGCTGCCGCGAGTTTCGCAGCGGCGTTCTACTTTGGTCGGAGGGAATTGCTCCCCTTGTTGCAAAGTGCTCTACTTGCTTCGACCCCAGCGTGCCGGGACGCCCGCGATGATGCCTGGCCAAATCGCGAAAATCGGGAATTCGGCCGCGCAATTGCTGCTCGGCGGCCTCGCGGCGCTTCGATCTTTCGGCAACGGCGAGAAGGACAGCCCCGCGCTCGGAGGTGCCTCGCGGCAGGACACCATCGATCTACGCGACGCAGTGAAACAGTGGCGCGAGGTGTTCGAGCACAACCCGGTCATGTACTTCATGGTGGATCCGGCCGGAACGGTGCTCAACGTCAATACATTTGGCGCCGCACAACTGGGCTACACGGCGGCCGAGCTGATCGGCCAGTCCGTGCTCAACGTGTTCTTCGAGGAGGATCACGACTTCGTCCGTCGATGCGTGGCGTTGTCCCTCGAAACCCTGGACCAGTCGCATACCTGGGAGATTCGCAAGTTCCGGAAGGACGGCTCGGTCCTTTGGGTCCGTGAAAACGCCAAGGCGATGCTGCGCGGCGACGGCACGCCGATCGTGCTGGTCGCCTGCGAGAACATCACCCAGCGCAAGGAGGCGGAGGACGCGCTGCGGCAGAGCGAGACCTACCTCGCGCAGGCGCAGGAGCTGAGCCGCACCGGCAGCTTCGGCTTGAACCTTGCGACCGGCGAGGCCGTCTGGTCGAGGGAGACTTTTCGTATCTTCCAATGCGACCCCGCGACGAAGCCGACCCTGAACTTCGTCTTTCAACGCATCCATCCGGAAGATCGCGATACGGTCCGCAGGACCCTCGATCGCGCCTCGCGCCTCGCGGAGGATTTCGACCACGAATATCGCCTGCTGATGCCGGACGGATCGGTCAAATATCTTCATTCCGTGGCACGCGCGGTGCGACACGCATCCGGGCGCATCGAGTTTGTCGGGGCTGTGACCGATGTCACCATAGCGAAGGAGGCAGAACAGAGGCTGCGTCGCAGCGAGGCCTATTTGGCCGAGGCCCAGCGACTCAGCCACACGAGCAGCTGGGCCTGGGATGTACGTCGTCAGGAGTTTGCCTACCGATCGGCTGAACTCTTCCGCCTGTTCGGGTTTGAGCCGGGCCAGACCGACTTACCGGCGCGGGCTTTCCAGCAACGCATACTCCCGGAGGATTTCCAACGGATCGTCGAGGTGGAACGTCAGGCCCTCCGCCAAAGGGAACCGTTCGAAATCAACTTTCGCATTGCGTGCCCGGACGGTTCGATACGACGGGTCCACACCGAGGGACTCCCCGTTGTCGGCAGCGACGGCGAAGTGAGGGAGATCATCGGCACGCATGTGGACGTCACCGAGCAGGTCGCTGCAAAAGAAGCACTGCAAAAGGCATTTGATGAACTCAAGGCATCCGAGCAGCGCTTCCGCGACTATGCTGAAACCGCATCTGACTGGTTTTGGGAGACCGGGCCGGATCACCGCATCACGCAGATATCAGAACACGCCGATACGGCCAGTGCTGCGCCGACGGGATTGGTCGGCCTGACCCGTTGGGACATTCGGCCCGACGCCGAGCTCGAGCCGGGGAAGTGGGAGCAGCATCGCGCAGCGCTCGACGCTCACCTCCCGTTCCGCGATTTGGTTTACCGCGGCCGGGATCGCAATGGATCGCCAATTTACGTGCGCACCAGCGGCAAGCCGTTACATGACGAGGACGGCAATTTTCTCGGCTACAGGGGCGTCAGCAGCGATGTGACGGCGGCGATCCGCGCCCAGCAGACCGAAGAAGAGCTGCGGAAAACGCAAGCCGAGCTCGCCCATGTCACGCGCGTCACGACGCTCGGCGAACTCACCGCCTCGATCGCTCACGAAATCAACCAGCCTCTCGCCGCCGTAATCTCCAATGCAGACGCCTGCATCGCGTGGCTCGGCCGCGAGCCGGCCGATCTGGAGGCTGCGCGCCGTTCCGTGGAATGGATCGTCGAGGACGCCAATCGGGCCAGCGAGGTGATCCGCAGGATCCGGGCGCATGCGAAAAAGACCGAGATCGAGATGGTGCCACTCGACATCAATCAGGTCGTCAGGGAGGCGATGGCCCTCGTCCGGCGCGAGCTCGCTACGCATGCCGTGTCGGTGCGAATGGAGTTGTCGTCCGGCCTGCCCAGTATTTGCGGCGATCGGATCCAGCTCCAGCAGGTGCTGATCAACCTTGTCGTGAACGGGATTGAAGCCATGCAAGCCAATGTCGACCGCCCGCGCGAGCTGGCGATCCGCTCCAGTCGGGCCGGCGAGGACGGTGACGAGCACCTGCTCCTGACCGTGACAGATCGCGGTGTCGGCCTTGGCGGCGACGTGACAGACCACATTTTCACGCCGTTCTTCACCACAAAATCGAGCGGCCTGGGGATGGGACTGTCGATCTGCCGATCCATCATCGAGGCTCACGCGGGCCGGCTTTCGGCGTTTCCCAATGAGGGGGGCGGTGCAACATTTCAGATCGCCCTGCCCCTCCCACAAGAGGACGCGTCGTGACTGACCACGCCAAGCCGACGCAGGTGCAGGCCCAGGCAAGCGCCGACGATCCGATCGTCCTGATCGTCGATGACGATCCGTCGATGCGGCGCGCGCTCACCAATCTCTTTCAATCGGTCGGCCTCAGGGTGGAGGCCTTCGGCTCGGCGGCGGAGGTCCTGGAGGCCAAGCCGCCGGTGGTCCCCAGTTGCCTTGTGCTCGACATTCGCCTGCCCGGCTCGAGCGGCTTCGACCTCCAGGCGGACCTCGTAAAGGCCGACATTCACACGCCTATTATCTTCATCACCGGTCATGGCGATATTCCCATGACCGTCAGGGCCATGAAGAGTGGTGCCATCGATTTCCTGACCAAGCCGGTGCGCGACCAGGACATGCTGGATGCGGTCCAGGCCGCGATCGAACGGGACCGCAGGCGGCGCGATGCAGAGAAGTCGGTGTCAAGCGTGCGGACACGCTTTGAAGGCCTGACAGCGCGTCAGCGCGACATCCTCGCCCTGGTTGCGTCCGGCCTGATGAACAAGCAGGTCGCTGCCGAGCTTGGATTGGCCGAGATTACCGTCAAGATCTATCGCGGGCAGATCATGCGGAAAATGGGCGCGAAGTCATTGGCAGATCTCGTCAGAATGACCGAGACGCTCGGAATCCCCCGGCCAAGGGGAAAAGTGCAAACCTAAGTATGCTTTCCAAGCTCGCCCCGAGGGCCCAATTTCCGGCGGGTGCCGTACCATGATCGGCGGCTTCCCGATCAGGAGCGATCATCTTGTCGGTTCTCTCGGTCATTTCCATCATTGACGATGATCCGTCAGTCCGCCTCGCGACGAACAATCTCCTGACGTCGCGGGGATACACGGTCTGCATCTTTGGCTCCGCTCGCGAGTTTCTCCAGTCCGCCGAACTGCATACGACGTCCTGCGTGATCGCGGATGTGCAGATGTCGGTCATGGGCGGCGTCGATCTCCTGATGCATATGCGCGGCCTTGGTCATCTCACGCCGTTCATCTTCGTGACGGCCTTTCCCGACGATGCCGTGCGCGAGCGCGCGCTGAAAGCCGGCGCCATCTGCTTTCTCGCGAAGCCGTTTTCCACGCCGACCCTGATCAAATGTCTGGAGACGGCGCTGGCAGGGCCCGGTGAAGCCAAATCCTGACGCGGCGCCGCGTGACCCTGATGGCTCCACAGGGGGCGGCGACGTGTCGTCGTCGCCTCAATCCACCTTGATGTTGGCGGCCTTGATGATCGGCCACCACTTTGCGATCTCGGCCTTCTGGCGGTTGCCGAGCGCTTCGGGGGTGAGCTGGTCCTGCGGCGTCATCTCCAGGCCCTGGCTTTCGAGCTGCTTCTTCACCGCGGGATCGTTCAGCGCTTCCACCGCTGCGGTATTGAGCTTGGTCACGATCTCCTTCGGCGTGCCCTTCGGCACCCACAGGCCCGACCACAGCGTCATGTTGAAGCCTTTGAGGCCCGCCTCGGCTGCCGTCGGGATATCCGGCGCCGACGAGAGCCGCTTGTCGTCGGTGATGGCGTAGGCGCGGATGGTGCCGGCGCGGACCTGGTTGATCGAGTTGGAGGTCTGGTCGATGATGACGTCGATCTGGCCGGCGATGAGATCGTTCAGCGCGGGGGCCGTGCCGCGATACGGCACATATTGCAGCTTGATGCCGGAAACGCTCTCGAAATAGACGCCGGCGATGTGGCTGCCGGAGCCCGCGCCGGCGGTGCCAGCGGTCGGCGGCGACGGCCGTGACTTCAGCCATTCGATCAGCTCTTTCAGCGAGGTCGCGGGCACCGCGTTCTTGCTGACGACGATCATCGGATTGCTCGGCAACAGCACCACGGGCTCGAGATCGGCGACGAGGTCGTATTTGAGCTTGTAGACGGCGCCATTGGCGACGTGGGTGCCGAGATGGCCGAACGAGATGGTGTAGCCGTCCGGCGGAGATTGCACGGCGCGGCCGACGCCGATCGAGCCGCCGGCGCCGGTGACGTTCTCGATCACCAGCGGCTGGCCGAGCGTCACGCGCATCCGTTCGGCAAGCACCCGCGCCATCGCGTCCGACGGGCCGCCGGCGGCGAAGGGAACGATGATGGTGATGGGGTGCGAGGGATAGTCGTCGGCGCGCGCGGCGCCTGAAACAGCGAGAATACCGAGCAGCCCGGCCCAGATGGCCTTCTTCATTGTCTTCTCCCCAGCGATGTCATTGTTGTTTTTTGTCTCTTCCCGCGTACGGGAAGAGGGATCGTTCGTGAAGAGACGAAATGACGCGCTAGAACTGCGTGTAGTCGATCGGCTTGTGACGATCCAGCGTGCGGGCAACCGGGGGCAGCGGGTACTTCAGGCCGGTCGCGCAGTTGAACAGCATGACGCGGTCGGTCTTGCTGACGCGGCCGTCGGCGAGGCTTTCCTTGTAGGCGGCGTAGGTCGCGGCGCCCTCGGGGCACAGCAGCAGCCCCTCCTCGCGCGCGACCTCGTTCAGCGCCGACGAGATCTTGTCGTCGTCGACCGCAATCGCAAAGCCCTTGCTCTGCCGCACCGCGCGCAGGATCAGGAAATCGCCGATCGCCTGCGGCACGCGGATACCCGAGGCAATCGTGTGGGCGTCCTCCCAGCGCGTCGCATGCTCGGTGCCGGCGTCATAGGCCCGCACCATCGGCGCGCAGCCCGAGGCCTGCACCGCGACCATGCGCGGGCGCTTGGAGCCGATGAACCCGATCTTCTCCAGCTCGTCGAACGCCTTCCACATGCCGATCAGGCCGGTGCCGCCGCCGGTCGGATAGAAGATCACGTCGGGCACGTCCCAGCCGAGCTGCTCGGCGAGCTCGAGGCCCATCGTCTTCTTGCCTTCGATCCGGTACGGCTCCTTGAGCGTGGACGTGTCGAACCAGCCGACCTTTGCCTTGCCTTCGCCGACGATCTTGCCGCAATCGTCGATATAGCCGTTGACGCGATAGACGGTCGCGCCCTGGAGCTCGATCTCGCTGACATTCACTTCCGGCGTATCGGCGGGGCAGAAGATCGTGGTCTTGATGCCACACGACGTCGCATAGGCCGCGAGCGCCGCACCGGCATTGCCGTTGGTCGGCATCGCCATGTGCTTGATGCCGAGCGCCTTGCCCATCGACACCGCCATCACCAGGCCGCGCGCCTTGAATGAGCCGGTCGGCAGGCGTCCCTCGTCCTTCACGATGATCTCGCCGCCGCCGAGTTTCGCGCCGAGCTTCGGCAGCCGGATCAGCGGCGTCGTGACTTCACCGAGCGAGACGATGTCCTTGCATTTGCGCACGGGCAGCAGCTCGCGGTAGCGCCACATGTCCGCGGGCCGCTGCGCCAGCGCGTCCTTGGTCAGCGCCTTCTTCACGCCCGCGAGGTCGTAGCGCACCAGCAGTGGCTTGCCCGCCTTGGAGAGGTTGTGGACCTGGTCGGCGGCGTAATGATCGCCTTCCATCGCGCATTCGAGATGGGTGACGAAGGTCGGGCGTTCGATGGTGAGATTATCGTTGTCTTGCATGGGTTGGTTTCCTTCTTGTTTTGCAGTCGATCTCTCTGCTCGTCATTGCGAGCGCAGCGAAGCAATCCAGAATCTTTCCGCAGAGGCAGTCTGGATTGCTTCGCTCGGCGGGGGCTAGATATTCAGCACCCGTCCATAAGCATCCAGCACGGCTTCCTTCATCATCTCCGACAACGTCGGGTGCGGGAACACCGTGTGCATCAGCTCTTCTTCCGTGGTCTCCAGATTCATGGCGACGACATAGCCCTGGATCAGCTCGGTGACTTCCGCGCCGACCATGTGAGCGCCGAGGAGCTGGCCGGTCTTCTTGTCGAAGATCACCTTGACCAGGCCCTGGTCCTCGCCGAGCGCAATCGCCTTGCCGTTGCCGACGAAGGGGAAACGGCCGACGCGGATCTCGCGGCCGCTCTCCTTGGCCTTGGCTTCGGTGAGGCCGACGGAGGCCACTTGCGGCTGGCAATAGGTACAGCCCGGGATCAGGTTCTTGTCCATGGGATGCGGATGCAGGCCCTTGATGGCCTCGACGCAGATCACGCCCTCATGCTCGGCCTTGTGGGCCAGCATCGGCGGACCGGCGACGTCGCCGATGGCGTAGATGCCGGGGACATTGGTCTTGCCGTAGCCGTCGATCACGATGCAGCCGCGGTCGGTCTTCACCCCCAACTTTTCCAGACCGAGATTCTCGATATTGCCGACCACGCCCACCGCCGAGATCACGCGCTCGAACTCGGTGGTGACGGGCTTGCCCTTGCCGTCGTCGATGGTGGCAACGACGCTATCGGCCTTCTTCTCCAGCTTCGTCACCTTGGTCGAGGACATGATCTTAATGCCCTGCTTCTCCAGGCGCTTGCGGGCAAAGCCGGCGATTTCGGCATCCTCGACAGGGAGGATCTGCGGCAGCACCTCGACCACGGTGACGTCAGAGCCCATGGTGTGGAAGAACGAGGCGAACTCGATGCCGATCGCGCCGGAGCCGACCACCAGCAGCGACTTCGGCATCCGCTCCGGCACCATGGCTTCGAAATAGGTCCAGATCAGCTTCTTGTCGGGCTCGAGCCCCGGCAGCACGCGCGGCCGTGCGCCGGTCGCGACGATGATGTGTTTTGCCTGGTAAGTCCCCTCGCCCAGCGTGCCCTTGGGCGCCTCGACGTCGGACTTCTTCACCGTGACCTTGCCCGGCGCGTCGATCGAGGCGGCGCCCCAGATCACGCTCACCTTGTTCTTCTTCATCAGGAAGCCGACGCCGTCGTTCAGCCGCTTCGAAACCCCGCGCGAGCGCTGCACCACCGCCTTCGGATCGAACGAGACCTTCTCCGCCGACAGGCCGTAATCCTTGGCGTGCTGCATGTAATGGTAGATTTCGGCCGAGCGCAGCAGCGCCTTGGTCGGGATGCAGCCCCAGTTCAGGCAGATGCCGCCGAGATAGGATTTTTCGACGATCGCGACCTTCAAGCCGAGCTGTGCGGCGCGGATCGCGGTGACGTATCCGCCCGGGCCGGAGCCGATGATGATGACGTCGAAGGATGTGTCGGCCATGGCGGCTCCCGTTCAACTCAAGCGGTCGTTGCGCCGCGGGCGCGGCGATTGAGGATATAAGCTCTGATCAGCCATTCGATGAGAATGACCACCGCCATGATGGCGAAGATGGTGAGCGCGATTGGCGCCCAGATGTTGCGCGACAGCGCCTCGCCGGCAAAGAAGGCGGACTCAACGATGTCGCGGCCGAGCGGGCTGAGCGTGAGGATCAGCGAAACCAGCATCGAGATCCAGGGCCAGCGCGTCGTCATGCGCCATCTCAGACCATCATCATGACGGGATTTTCGATCAGCTGCTTGAAGGCGCCGATCAGCTCGGCGCCGAGCGCACCGTCGATGGCGCGGTGGTCGCAAGACAAGGTCACGCTCATCATGTGCGCGATCTCGATCTTGCCGCCGCGCACGACGGGACGCTCCTCGCTGGTGCCGACCGCGAGAATGGTCGCATGCGGCGGGTTGATCACGGCGGTGAAATGGCTGATGCCGAACATGCCGAGGTTGGAGACCGCGGTGGTGCCGCCCTGGTATTCTTCCGGCTTCAGCTTGCGCGAGCGGGCGCGTGCGGCAAAATCCTTCATCTCGTTGGAGATAGTCGACAGCGTCTTGGTCTCGGCCTTGCGGATGATCGGCGTGATCAGGCCGCCGGGCATCGCCACGGCGACACCGACGTCGGAATGATGGTGCTTGACCATGCCGGATTCGGTCCAGCTCACATTGCAGTTCGGGATCTTCTGGAGCGCAACGGCCATCGCCTTGATGACGAAGTCGTTGACCGAGATCTTGTAGAGCGGCTTCTTCTCCTTGTCCTTGGGAGCAGCCGCATTGATCTCCTCGCGCGCAGCGAGCAGCTTACCGATGTCGCAGTCGATGGTCAGGTAAAAGTGCGGGACGTTTTGGATCGACGCAGTCAAACGTTGGGCAATCGTGCGGCGCATGCCGTCGTGGGGAACGACGTCATAGGAGCCCGGCTCGAACAGCGACAGGATCTGCTTGTCCGACATGGTCGGCGCGATCGAGGGCGCACCGGAGGGCGCCGCCGCAGGTGCCTTGAGGCCCTTGCCGGACTTGGCCTGCTCGACGTCACGTGCAACCACGCGGCCGTGCGGGCCGGTGCCGGTGACCATCGAAATCTCGACGCCGGCTTCCTTGGCGAGACGCCGCGCCAGCGGTGAGGAGAACACGCGACCACCATGGCCGTTGCTCTGCGCGGCCGGTGCGGCAGCAGCTTGCGGAGCGGGAGCAGCAACAGGCGCCGGAGCAGCCTTGGGCGCGGCAGGCGCAGGCGCGGGCGCGGCAGCGGGAGCTTCAGCAGCTTTCGGAGGAGCAGCCGCGGCGCTGGGCTTGGCGGCACCTGCCGCCTTCACGTCCTCGCCCTCGCCGGCCAGCACCGCGATCACGTCATTGACCGGGACGTCCTGCGTGCCCTCGGGCACGAGGATCTTGGCGATCGTGCCTTCGTCGATGGCCTCGACCTCCATCGTCGCCTTGTCGGTCTCGATCTCGGCGATGACGTCGCCGGATTTGACCTTGTCGCCTTCCTTCTTCAGCCACTTGGCGAGGTTGCCCTTCTCCATCGTCGGCGAAAGAGCGGGCATCAGGATGTTGATGGGCATGCTGACCTCACGAAGAACTTCTCAAAACGTCGTCCCCGGAAGCGAGGACGAACAGACCAGGTTTAGTTGCCGATGTCGCCCTGCCACAGGCGCTCATTGGCAGGATTGGAACGCCAGTTCTTCATCATGGTGATGGAGCGGTCGTCCGCAAGATCGATCCAGGGGATGCCGAACTTGTCGAGGATGTCCTTCGAGCCCGGGAAGGTGACGGATTCCCCGATCACCACCTGCTGGACCTTGAACAGAGCAAGTGCGCCGGCGCACATCGAGCATGGCGACAGCGTGGTGTACATGACGGTGTCGTGGAACGAGATCACGCCGGCTTCGCGCAGGCAGCTCATCTCGCCGTGCAGGATGACGTTTTTCTCCTGCACGCGGTTGTTGTGGCCGCGGGCGATGATCTCGTTGCCGCGCGTCAGCACGGCACCGATCGGCAGGCCGCCCTGCGCGATCGAAGCCTCCGCCTCGCGGATCGCCTCCAGCATGAAATCGAAGTGACGGGATTCGATCGCCACGGTCAGTGCCCCTTGCCGCGCGGCGTCGTGGTGCCGGTGTCCGTGGGACGCTCGATCTCGGCCTGGAACATCTCGAGGATCCGGTTCAACGCGTCTTCCTCGGTGTATTCGCTCTCGCGCGCATAGGCGCGCGCGGCATGGCGGGCGAGATCGACCAGCAGCAGGCCCCACATGTCGGGCTCTTCGAAGGCCCGCTGGAACGCCATCGACAGCCCGCCGTCCAGCACGAACACGCGCAGGATCTCGACCGCGTCATCGCGGGTCATGACGTCGGGCGGCAGTGGCTGCTCCTTCGGGCCCGCCATGATCTACCTGTAGCAGACGGCTTTGGCGGCCTCGACCACTTCCGCCGCCGAGGGCAGCGCGAGCTTCTCCAGGTTCGCCGCATAAGGCATCGGCACGTCCTTGCCGGATACGCGCGCAACCGGCGCATCCAGATAGTCGAAGGCGTTCTCCATGATGCGCGCGGCGATCTCGGCGCCGACGCCGCTCTGGGCCCAGCCCTCTTCCACCGTCACGGCGCGGCCGGTCTTCTTGACCGAGTTGATGATGGTCTCGGTGTCCATCGGACGCAGCGTGCGCAGATCGATCACCTCGGCCTCGATGCCGTCCTTGGCGAGCTCGTCGGCGGCCTTCAACGCGTAGGTCATGCCGTTCGACCAGGAGATGATGGTGACGTGGCTCCCTGCGCGCACGATGCGCGCCTTGCCGATCGGGATCACGAAGTCGTCGAGCTTGGGCACTTCGCCGGTGTGACCGTAGAGCACCTCGTTCTCGAGGAAGATCACCGGGTTGGGGTCGCGGATCGCGGCCTTGAGCAGCCCCTTGTAATCGGCGGCCGAGAACGGCGCGACGACCTTGAGGCCCGGCACGTTGGAGTACCAGGACGAATAGTCCTGGCTGTGCTGGGCGGCGACGCGGGCGGCGGCACCGTTCGGCCCGCGGAACACGATCGAGCAGCCCATCTGGCCGCCGGACATATAGAGCGTCTTGGCCGCGGAGTTGATGATCTGGTCGATCGCCTGCATGGCGAAGTTGAAGGTCATGAACTCGACGATCGGCTTCAACCCGGTCATGGCGGCACCGACGCCGATGCCGGCAAAGCCGTGCTCGGTGATCGGCGTGTCGATGACGCGCCTGGCGCCGAATTCCTGCAGCAGCCCCTGCGTCACCTTGTAGGCGCCCTGGTATTCGGCGACCTCTTCGCCCATCACGAAGACGTCGGCGTCGCGGCGCATCTCTTCGGCCATGGCGTCGCGCAAGGCTTCGCGGATGGTCTGCGTCACCATCTCGGTGCCGGCAGGGACTTCCGGATCGGGCTCAGCGACGGCCTGCGGCGCGGGCGCAGCCTTGGGTGCAGGTGCCTCGGCCTTTGCGGCGGCAGGAGCTGCTTCCGCAGCCTTCTCCTGCTTGGCCGGCGCAGGCGCCTTGGCCAGATCAGCGGCGCTTTCACCGTCGGCGAGAATCGTCGCGATCGGCGTGTTCACCGCAACGTCGGCGGTGCCTTCGGGGATCAGGATCTTGCCGAGCGTACCTTCGTCGGTCGCCTCGACCTCCATCGTCGCCTTGTCGGTCTCGATCTCGGCGATGACATCGCCGGACTTGATCGTCTCGCCCTCTTTCTTCAGCCACTTGGCAAGGTTGCCCTTTTCCATCGTGGGCGACAACGCGGGCATCAGCACTTGAATTGGCATATCGACTCCAAAAGAAAGCTTGCGCGCGTTCAGCGGTAAATGTCGGTCCAGAGCTCGGCGGCATCCGGCTCGGGGTCATGCTGGGCAAAGTCGGCAGATGCGTTGACGATGTCGCGCACCTCGGCGTCGATCGCCTTCAGATCCTGCTCGCTGACCTTGGCGGCCAGCAGGCGGTTGCGCACCTGCTCAATCGGATCCTGGTCGTGGCGGACTTTTTCGACCTCCTCACGCGTTCTGTATTTTGCGGGGTCGGACATCGAGTGGCCGCGATAGCGGTAGGTCTGCATCTCCAGGATGTAGGGGCCCTTGCCGGCGCGGCACCAGGCCGCCGCCTCCTCGCCCGCGGCCTTCACGGCGCGGACGTCCATGCCGTCGACTTGCATGCCGGGAATGTTGAAGGACGCGCCGCGCTTGGAGAAATCCTGCTGCGCCGAGGCGCGCGAGACCGCGGTGCCCATGGCGTAGCGGTTGTTCTCGATGACGTAGATCACCGGCAGCTTCCAGAGCTCCGCCATGTTGAAGCTCTCATAGACCTGGCCCTGGTTGGCCGCGCCGTCGCCGAAATAGGTGACGCTGACGTTGCCGTTACTGCGATAGCTGTTGGCAAACGCGAGACCGGTGCCCAGCGAAACCTGCGCGCCGACGATGCCGTGGCCGCCGTAAAAGTGCTTCTCCTTGCTGAACATGTGCATGGAGCCGCCCTTGCCCTTGGAATAGCCGCCGCGCCGGCCTGTCAGCTCGGCCATGACGCCATTGGCCTCCATGCCGGTGGCGAGCATATGGCCGTGATCGCGATAGCCGGTGATGACCTGATCGCCCTCTTTCAGGGCCATCTGCATGCCGACCACCACGGCCTCCTGGCCGATATAAAGATGGCAGAAGCCGCCGATCGCGCCCATGCCGTAGAGCTGGCCGGCCTTCTCCTCGAACCGCCGGATCAGGAGCATGTCGCGGAGCGCCTTGAGTTCCTGCTCCTTGGTGAATTCCGGGGGCGAGCCGCCGTCGGTCTTGTCCTGCGCAGCGCCTGCGGCGGCTTTCTTGGGTGCGGCCATGGGAATTCCGGGTCAGAGAAAACTTCAGCCCTCTCTAACCCAAGTCAAACGCCCTTGGAAAGCACCGCGGCGGCATGGCACGATTTTCATTATGCCGCAGTGCAACGTGGCCGAAACTTTGCAAAACCTTTAGGCTTGATTGGGCAACATTAGCTCCCCGCCCGCGCAGCGGGTGCAAGCAACCAACGCAGCGAAAATCAGACACGGTTACGTTCGGATCCGAACGAGAGCGCCGGTCCGATTCGCCGTTTCGCCTACCAGCCGAGCTCTCGCAAATACGTTGCGCGGGCGGCAACGCCGGTATGCGTGAAGTCGGTGAAGACCCCATCGACGCCAAGTCGGAAAAATTTGAGATATTCAAGGCTGGGATCACCGCGATAGTCGGCGGCCAGATATTTCTTCTCGTTCCGGAAGGTGAAGACGTGCACGAACAGGCCGAGCTTGTGCGCGTCGGCGATCAGGCTGGTCGCCTCCTGCGTCGAAGCGTCCGGCGTCGATCCCTTGTAGGGTGTGCCGTCGGCGTTGCTGTCCTTCCACGGCGCAATCTTGAGCGGAACGATGTAGGCCTTCCACGGGCCGATGCCGTCGGCATAGGTCTTGATCTCGGCAAGGCCCTCAGGCGTCAGCATCGCATCATACAGGCGCGGATCACCTGCAACCGTCCAGTCGAACGGGCGGGAGTTGGTGATGTTGTTGAGCAAGACCTTGCCGCTCCTGAAGTCGATACCGTTGCCGTCGATGAGCTGGACCTGCCGCGTCTGAAGACCATGGCTGCGCATATATTTCAGGCTGCCGGGCTCAAAACTCTGAACAAGGATGGGAGCGTCTTTCGTATTGAGTCCGTTGTCCTTGATGATCTTGATCAAGGCATCCTCGAACGGGCGGCCGCCGGGCGCGCCGCAGCCATTGGCGATCGCCTGGGCATTGTTCCAGGTCGGATTCTTGGTTTCCGGGTAGACGAAGATGGACCGCCCGGTCTCCTTGCTCTTCGCCTTGGCGATATCGATGACGTCCTGGAAGCTGATGATCGGGAGCTTGCCGTTGAAAACTTTCGGCCGCTCATTGGCGGCGTCATAGGTGGTGCCGGCGATCCACTGCTTCAGCTCGGCCATGGTGAAATCGGTGATCGACCAGTCGTTGGTATGGTCCTCGCCATCCACGATCAGTGACTTCAGCACTGATTTGGGATCGGCCGGGTCGGTCAGATCCGTGCGGTAGTCGGCAGGCACGCCGGTGGCCGACGGGGCCTTGACGCGCACACCGGGCACGGTGCGCTTGCGGGCCGCAACAGCGGCATTGGTCTTCGCGACATCCGCAACATTGGTGTTGTCGCTCAGCCAAGGGTTATGGCGCACGGCCAGGACGCAATCCTTGGTGAGGTGCAGGTCCTCTTCGAGCGCATCAGTGCCGAGGGCTGCGGCGAGGTCATAGGATGCCTCGGTCTCTTCCGGCACCAGTCCCGGCACGCCGCGATGCCCGAGGATCAGCGGGGGCTTTCCATCGACGGTCAGGAAGGGCTTGGCGCCTGATGGCGCCGGACCAGTCTGCGCGAAGGCGATCGACGGCGCCAGCAACGCCAGGGCCACCGCGCCGTACAACATCGCTCCAACGCGCAGCTTCCGTGCCGAAAAATCGCGCTTCATGGCCATGCCTCCGTCGTCTGCCTGGCATCGCCTCGCATGCCAAAGGGGCCGAGCTGGATAGCTCGGCCCCTCGTCTTGTCTCAACTCTCTGACAGCGGGATGACGAAGGCGGCGCCACATTGGCGCCGCCTCGCCCGATCAGAAGAAGCCGAGCTTCTTCGGGCTGTAGCTGACCAGCAGGTTCTTGGTCTGCTGGTAGTGATCGAGCATCATCTTGTGGGTCTCGCGACCGACGCCCGACTGCTTGTAGCCGCCGAACGCGGCATGCGCAGGGTAAGCGTGGTAGCAGTTGGTCCAGACCCGGCCGGCCTGGATGGCCCGGCCGAAGCGGTAGCAGCGGTTGGCATCGCGGCTCCAGACACCGGCGCCCAAGCCATAGAGCGTGTCGTTGGCGATCGCGAGCGCCTCCTCGTCGGACTTGAAGGTCGTGACCGAGACGACGGGCCCAAAAATCTCCTCCTGGAAGATTCGCATCTTGTTGTGGCCCTCGAACACGGTCGGCTGGACATAGAAGCCGCCGGACAGATCGCCCGCGAGCTCGGCGCGGCCACCGCCCGCCAGCACCTTGGCGCCCTCCTGCTTGCCGATGTCGATATAGGAGAGGATCTTCGCGAGCTGCTCGCCGGATGCCTGCGCGCCGATCATGGTGTCGGCCTCGCGCGGGTCGCCCTGCTTGATCGCCGCGACGCGCTTGAGCGCCCGCTCCATGAAGCGGTCGTAGATGTCGGCGTGGACCAGCGCCCGGCTCGGACAGGTACAGACCTCGCCCTGGTTCAGCGCGAACATGACGAAGCCTTCGATCGCCTTGTCGAAGAAATCGTCGTCTTCGGCGGTGACGTCGTTGAAGAAGATGTTCGGCGATTTGCCGCCCAGCTCGAGCGTGACGGGAATGAGGTTCTGGCTGGCATATTGCATGATCAGCCGGCCCGTCGTGGTCTCGCCGGTGAAGGCGATTTTCGCGATCCGCGGGCTCGACGCGAGCGGCTTGCCCGCTTCAAGGCCGAAACCGTTGACGATGTTGAGGACACCGGGCGGCAGGAGATCGCCGATGATCTCGGCCCAGACCATGATCGAGGCCGGCGTCTGCTCGGCGGGCTTGAGCACGACGCAATTGCCGGCGGCGAGCGCCGGCGCGAGCTTCCAGCACGCCATCAGCAGCGGGAAGTTCCAGGGGATGATCTGGCCGACAACGCCGAGCGGTTCGTGGAAATGATAGGCGATGGTGTCGTGGTCGATCTCTCCGATCGAGCCTTCCTGTGCGCGCACCACCCCGGCGAAATAGCGGAAATGATCGATCGCGAGCGGCAGGTCGGCGGCACGGGTCTCACGGATCGGCTTGCCGTTGTCCCAGGTCTCGGCAACCGCAAGGCGCTCGAGATTCTCCTCCATGCGGTCGGCGATCCGGTTCAGGACCGCGGCGCGCTCGGCGACGCTGGTGCGTCCCCAGGCGGCCTTGGCCGCATGCGCCGCATCGAGCGCGGCCTCGACGTCCTGCGCGTCGGACCGCGCGATCTTGCAGACGATCTGGCCCGTCACCGGCGAGGCATTGTCGAAATATTTGCCCGAGATCGGCGCGACGAATTTCCCGCCGATGAAATTGTCATAGCGTTCAGCGAAGGGAACTTTCGTGACGCCGAGGAATTCCACCTTGTTCATTGATCACTCCCGAGTTTTGCTGTTTGCGCAATTCGTCGCGTGGTCGCGACTTGTGCCGACGATGTCGCGGGAGAGTTTGTCTGTCAGCCCGGGCGGGAGCGATGTCGGGGCCGACCTGTCGCAGTTCTGCGACAGGTGATGCAGCTGCACCTACATACTCCGACCTCATCCTGAGGCGCGCGCCCTTGCGCGCGTCTCGAAGGATGGCTGCGGATGCAGTGGGGCCTGTTTGGTTCGAGACTACCGCTTCGCGGTCTCCTCACCATGAGGGGATAGAACTCAGTGTTTCAGCTCGAACCGCTTCAACTTCCGATGCAGCGTGGCGCGGCTGACACCGAGGGCCTTGGCGGCGGCCGAAACATTGCCGCCCGCGCGCAGCAGCGCCCGCTGCAGCACCGCGCGCTGGCCGCCGGCAAGATGGTCACGCGCGGGTTCGCCGCCGAGCAAGTCGGCCGCGGGCACCGGCTGCAAAGCACGGCCGGGCGCGATCCCAAGCCCCGCCCGCGCAGACCGGGTCGCGCCGATCACGAGATCGTCCGCGTCGACCGCGACGAGGCCGATGGACTGGCCGTCTGCGCCTTGCGTCAGCACGATGCGGGCATGGGCGAAGGCGCGGCGAAACAGATCAGCCTCGATGCGCCGCGCCGCCTCACCTGCCGCCAGCGCGATGAGGCTGGAGAACGCATCGGTGCGGTCGGCGCGGCAGGAGGAGACGTCGAGCACGCCGGCAAAGGCCGCCTCGTGGTCGTAGATCGGAACGGCGGTGCAGCTCAGGAGCGTGTTGCGGGTGAAGAAATGCTGGTCGCGGTCGATCGTCAGCGGCCGCTGCTCGACGACGCAGGTGCCGATGCCGTTGGTACCCTCATGCTCCTCGCTCCAGAGTGCGCCGGTCCACAAGCCCCAGGATTGGAACGTCGCATCGTCCGCCGGTGTGCCACGGCGGTCGACCGGTACGCCCTCGCCGTCGGCGAGCAGCACGCAGCAGCCGCTCGCGCCGACCGCCTGATAGAGCCGGTCCATCGCGCCCTGTGCGGCGGCCAGCAGCGGCGCAATGCGCTCCCGGGCCTGACGCAGCTCGGCTTCGGTCAGCCGCATCGGCGCGGCACGGCCGGCGGGATCGAGATGATGCAATCTGGAGGAACGGCGCCACGAGGCCACGAGCGCGGACCGTGCCGCCTGGCCTGACGCGATGGCGGCCTCGACACGGGCCGCGTGATGCCGGGACATTGGCCCATTCATCACTGTTTCCTCCGGGTGGCAGTCTAGGCGGCGTTGGCACGGTCCGGTTGATCTGCGTCAACTCAGGCGACGGCGGCCAAAAGCCATGAGCCCGTCGTGGTGCCGCCGTCAAGGCAGCGGTCCGGTTCCGGGTCTACGACTTTCGGTAAAATTGAAACTCGCCTGCCGGATTCTGGTAGCGGCTTTCGACGCCGGTTTCGAATGCAGCGAAAAACGCTACTTCGCCGGGATCATCCGAACGAGATCATGCGGATTGACATAGTCGAGCTGGTAACGCGCCCGCTCGTCCAGCATATCAGGATCGATCCGCGAGGTGCGCAGCAGCGAGACGCGCTGCTCGCTCCGCGCACGTTCGCGCTTGAGCTGGGCGAGTTCGCTGGTCAGCGCGATGATCTCCTGGTCGAGTTCCTGGCGCGCGTTGAGGCCGTATTTGCCGGTATAGGCGTTGACGCCGAAATAGCCGACGATTGCGACCGCCATCGCGTAGAGGGCAAGGCCGGTCAGGATCGATTTCAGACGCGCGCGTGAGACCATCTTGGGAAGATGGGACAGGTTGGTTAAGGGAGTGCTAATTTAAGCCCTCCCCGCCCAACCCTCATGGTGAGGAGGCGCGAAGCGCCGTCTCCGGACGATGCTTCGCATCGCCGGGAGAACCATGAAGGCCTCTCGCCCGCGGCCATCCTTCGAGACGACCGCTGCGCGGTCTCCTCAGGATGAGGATCTCCCTTGCGGCCGCGGGGGAATTCGGCCTCAGCCGTGATGCTTCGCCACGTGCGCGGCGAACGCGTCGATATAGGCCTGGAGCACGGGCTTCAGAGATTCCTTGGTCAGGGTCCCCTCCGCATCGAAGGCGTCACCGACCGCATTCAGGTAGATCTCCGGCTGCTGCATGATCGGGCCGGCGATGCCCGGCAGGATGTTCTGGAGCGTCTTGGCCGCGCTGACGCCGCCGAGCGGGCCCGGCGAATTCGAGACGATGCCAACCGGCTTGCCGTTGAACGAGCTCTTGCCATAGGGGCGCGAGGCGACGTCGATGGCGTTCTTGAGGACGCCCGGGATCGCGCGGTTGTATTCGGGGGTCACGAAGATGACGCCATCCGACTTCTGGAGTTTTTCGCGGAAGGCAAGCCAGTCCGCCGGCGGCGCGCCCTCGAGGTCCTGGTTGAAGAACGAGATCCCCGCGAGCGTGACGACCTCGAGCTTGAGGGATGCCGGCGCGAGCTTTGCGAGGGCGTTGGCGATCTTCAGCGAGAAGCTGTCTTTGCGCAGGCTGCCGGCGATCACGACGATGTTGTAGGCCATGGGGTGTCCTTGAAACCTTGAGGGGGAAGTGCCGGGCGGCACTTAAGCCATCCGAACCAATGGATGCAAGTGCATGAACCGGTCCGGTTTGGAAACGCTGAGTTTCTCGAAAGCAGATGGTCGAGCCCGTCGCCCGGATGGAGCGCAGCGTAATCCGGGACCAGTGGGCCTCATGGCAACATCAAAAGCCGCTACCCGCCGTGCCTGCCCACTATGCCACCATACCCGTGTTTTGCCCGACGGCGCAACTCTTATTCGGTTTAACCTAATCTCTGGAACCGCTTGCGATTTCTACTGTGCATGGGGTTGTTTTCGACATTTTTGTTTAAGCAGGGAGTTCCGCAGGATGCCCACCGCCGCAAAAACGAACAGGCCGCCAAATGGCGGCCTGTTGTTTCACGCAAATCTGTAACTTCAATCAGATCGTCGGATTCCACGCCGACGGGATCAGGCGATACTTCGCGCCGTCCTTTTCGACGTGGCCGACCGATGGGAAGGTGAAGTGGAAGCCGATCACGGTCGCCTTCTCGGCCGCCGCCATGTCGTAGAACTTGTGGCGCGTCGCCTGCGCCATCGCCGCATCGGTGTCGAACATGACGTGCCAGTCCGGATTGCGCAGGAAGAATTCCGGAATGTTGGTGACATCCGACTGGATCAGCACCTTGGCATCGCCCGAGGCAACCGCGAACGAGGTGTGGCCGGGCGTGTGGCCGGGCGTCGCGATCGAGGTGATGCCCGGCGCGACCTCCTTGCCCCACTCGTACTTCGTGACCTTGGATTCAAGGCCGGCAAAGGTCTTCTTCACGTTGGCGAAGTAGTTCTTCATCATCGGGTTGGACTCGGCCTTGGCCGTGTTGTCCTCGCTGGTCCAGAACTCCCAGTCCTTGCCCGGCACCATGATCTCCGCATTCGGGAACGCGAGCGCGCCATCGGCCAAACGGATGCCGTTGGTGTGATCAGGGTGCAGATGCGAGAGCAGCACGATGTCGATGCTCTTGGGATCGACGCCGGCGGCGGCAAGGTTTTGCAGCGTGCGACCGACCGCGCCCTTGCTCGGTTCGAGATTGGCGACGCCGTTGCCGGTATCGATCAGCACGAGCTTGGAGCCGGTGTTGATGAGCTGCGGATTGAACGGCACCGTGACCATGCCCTTCGGCATATAGGCCGCCTCGCCCGCGGCCAGCGCTTCCTCCTTCGGCGCGTTGACGACGAACTTGTCCGGCATCGGGAAGGTGCGCGCGCCGTCGTTGATCGAGGTGCACTCGTAGCTGCCGACCTTGTAGCGGTAGAAGCCCGGCGCCTGCGTCCCGGTCGGCGGCACGGAGGCACTGGCAGTGGTCGGTCCAAGCCCGGTTACGGCCGCCGCGCCAATAGCGGCCGCGCCCGCGAGCAGGTCGCGGCGATTCAGATCAGTCATGGAAGTGTCCCCTTCGATGCTTGCGGTCGCCCCGCTTTCAATTACGGCGCGAATGTTCCCCCGCTTCGCTCAGAAGGCAAGACCTTCTTTCGGTGACGTGCCGCCGCACATCACGATTATTTATTTGGGTTGATGAGGAATTTTTCGCCGGTGGCGCGTTTGGCGTACACCGCGATGTTGGCGGGATCGAGCGCCTGCTGAAGCGACACCACCTTGGTGTAGTGGCTCGCGAAGGTGGTCTTCAGCTCGTCGACCACGCGCTGGCGCAGCTTGGCCCCGTCCGCCTGCCCGATCTTCATCAGGAACGGAAACAGCAGCCAGCCGCCGACGCCCCAGGCCATGCCGAAGCCGCGTGGCAGCTCGATCGGGCGGATGTCGAGCGCGCCGTAGACGTAGACCTGCTTGTGCACGTTGGAGCCGTAGCGGCTGTACTCCTTCGCGGTCTTGTTGATCGCGCTCTCCATGCAGTTGAGGATGTCGCCGGCAAGCTTGCCGCCGCCGATGGCGTCGAAGGCAATGGTGGCGCCGGTCTCGACCAGCGCATTGGTGAGATCGCCGAGGAAGCTCGGTGCCGTGGAATCGACGACGTATTTGGCGCCGATCTTGTGCAAGATGTCCGCCTGCTCCTTGCTGCGCACGATGTTGACCAGCGGGATGCCGTCCTTGATGCAGATCTTGTTCAGCATCTGGCCGAGATTGGAGGCGGCCGCGGTGTGCACCAGCGCCTTGTGACCCTCACGTCGCATGGTCTCGGTCATGCCGAGCGCCGTGAGCGGATTGACGAAGCAGGAGGCGCCTTCAGCCGGCGTGGTGCCCGCGGGCAGCGGCATGCACTCGCGCACTTTCAGCGTGCGATATTGGGCATACATCGCGCCGCCAATCATGGCGACGGTCTTGCCCATCAAGGCTTTCGCGGCATCGGAGGAGCCGGTCTTGATGACGACGCCGGCGCCTTCGTTACCCACCGGCATGGATTCATCGAGCCGGCCAGCCATCGCCCGCATCGCGCCCTCCGGCACCTTCGCAGTGATGACAGGAGCATCCTTGGTGCCCGAAGCCTTCGCCGTGCTCATATCGGCCGCGCCGACGAGAAGGCCGAGGTCGGACGGATTGATCGGCGCCGCCTCGACGCGGACGACGACCTCGTCCGCGGCGGGCTCGGGGGTCGGCACCTCGACCAGCGAGATTTCCAGCTCTCCGCTCGTCTTGATCAGCGAACGCAGTTGCAGTCCGGTCTTGCCGTCGCTCATGTCGATCCTCCCCTGTCCTTGCCGGGCGCTGGCTTATGCCAGCGCCTTCAGTGCCGCCTTGCCGCCGTAGAGCGCCTGCTTGCCGAGCTGCTGCTCGATGCGGAGGAGCTGATTGTATTTGGCGGTGCGATCGGAACGTGCAAGGGAGCCGGTCTTGATCTGACCGCAGTTGGTGGCGACCGCGAGGTCGGCGATGGTGGAATCCTCGGTCTCGCCGGAGCGATGCGACATCACGGAGGTGTAGCCCGCCTTGTGCGCCATCTCGACGGCGGCAAGCGTCTCGGTCAGCGTGCCGATCTGGTTGACCTTGATCAGGATCGAGTTGGCGCGGCCGGCCTTGATGCCTTCGGCGAGGCGCTTGACGTTGGTGACGAAGAGATCGTCGCCAACCAGCTGGCATTTCTTGCCGATGAGGTCGGTGAGCTCCTTCCAGCCGTCCATGTCGTCTTCCGACATGCCGTCCTCGATGGTGACGATCGGATAGCGCGAGACGAGGTCTGCGAGGTACTTGGCCTGCTCGGAGATCGAACGGGTCTTGCCTTCGCCTTCATAGACGTACTTGCCGTCCTTGAAGAACTCGGTCGAGGCGCAGTCGAGGCCGATCACGATATCGGTGCCGGCCTTGTAGCCGGCCTTGCCGATCGCGTTCATGACGAATTCGAGCGCGGCGTCCGCCGACGGCAGGTTCGGGGCGAAGCCGCCCTCGTCGCCGACATTGGTGTTGTGGCCGGCCTTCTTCAGCTCCGACTTCAGGGTGTGGAAGACCTCCGCGCCGTAGCGCAGGCCCTCGGCGAAGGACGACGCGCCGACCGGCAGGATCATGAACTCCTGGAAGTCGATCGGATTGTCGGCATGTACGCCGCCATTGATGATGTTCATCATCGGCACCGGCAACAGCCGCGCCGAGGTGCCGCCGACGTAACGATAGAGCGGCATGTCGAGCGAGTTCGCGGCCGCCTTGGCGCAGGCGAGCGAGACGCCGAGGATGGCGTTGGCGCCCAGCCGGCTCTTGTTCGGCGTGCCGTCGAGGTCGATCATGATCTGGTCGATCTGGGCCTGCTGCTCGACATCGAGGCCGCTCAGGGCCTCGAAGATCTCGCCGTTGACGGCGCCGACCGCCTTGGTGACGCCCTTGCCGAGATAGCGGGCCTTGTCGCCATCGCGAAGTTCCACCGCCTCATGGGCGCCGGTGGAGGCGCCTGATGGCACCGCGGCGCGGCCGAGCGCACCATCTTCCAGCACGACGTCGACCTCGACGGTGGGATTGCCACGGCTATCGAGAATTTCGCGGCCGATGATGTCGATGATGGCGGTCATGATGTGCACTTCCGTTCGTTAGGGCTGATCGGTGCCGCGGGTCTTACACGGAGCGCAAGCAAATGTGAACGCTTGGAGGGCGTGCTTCGACTGACGCTTGAAGCTCCCGAGACTAAGCTTGCTTTCGCCTGATCTGCGCGTCCAACCTCAATCTGAAACAGTCGGGGTAACGCCATGAATCGCCGCCAGTTTCTTGCCTCGAGCGCCGCCACCCTCGCCGTCCGCCCAAGTTTTGCGCAGGAAGGGCCGTTCCGGACAAAATATTACCCGATCAGCGCCGGCATTGGCCTGCACGACCTCGCCCCCGCTCCCGACGGCACGGTCTGGTTCACGGCGCAGGGTAAGGGCCTGCTCGGCAGGCTCGATCCCCGGGATGGCAGTTTCAAGACAGTCAGCCTCGGCCAGGGCGCCGCCCCGCACGGGGTGACCATCGGCCCAGACGGCGCGCCCTGGATCACCGAGGGCGGCCAGAACGCGATCGCGCGGGTCGATCCCGGCGATCTCAAGGTCACGCTGTTCCGCCTGCCCGAAAAATTCGCCTCCGCCAATCTCAACACCGGCGTGTTCGACAAGGAAGGCACATACTGGTTCACCGGCCAGTCCGGGTACTACGGCCGGCTCAAGCCCGGATCGGGCGAGATGGACGTGTTCAAGGCGCCCAAGGGCGTCGGCCCCTACGGCATCGCGGTGACGCCCAGAGGCGAGGTCTGGTACGCCTCGCTGGCCGGCAGCCACATCGCGAAGATTGATCTTGCGACCGGCAATGCCGCCATGGTCGAACCGCCGACGCCGAACCAGGGTTCGCGGCGGGTCTGGTCAGATTCGCAAAGCCGGATCTGGGTCAGCGAGTGGAACAGCGGTCAGGTCTCGGTGCATGATCCCGCCAACGGCTCCTGGAAGTCCTGGAAACTGCCGGGCGATCGCCCCCGCACCTATGCCGTCTATGTCGACGACAAGGACAAGGTCTGGCTCACCGATTTTTCCGCCAATGCCATCGTCCGCTTCGATCCCGCGACCGAGCGATTCAACGTTTTCGCCAGCAACAAGGCCAATGCCAATGTGCGCCAGCTCGATGGCCGCGCAGGCGAGCTCTGGGGCTGCGAGTCCGGCAACGACCGGATCGTCATGATCCAGACGATCGCGGCTGGTTGACGACGGCGACATTTGCGTCCATCCCGGCACCCTCCGGAGCGCGATCTTATCGCGCTCCGGTTTTTTGGAGCATGATCTTTCGGAAAACCGGTGCCCACTTTGCGCTAACGCGGCCCTCCGGGTCCGGATCATGCTCGAACAGGATGTGACGACGATGGCGAAAAAATCCCTCCAGCTCGGCCGCGCGGTTGAGTGGCCGCACACACCGGAAGAAGCCCAGCTCGACCGCGTGCCCAATCCGCAGAAGGGCACGGACTATCTGGTGCGCTTCACCGTGCCGGAATTCACCTCGCTCTGCCCGGTCACGGGCCAGCCGGATTTCGCCCATCTGATGATCGACTACGCGCCCGGCCCGTGGCTGCTGGAGTCGAAGTCGCTCAAGCTCTACATCGCGAGCTTCCGCAATCACGGCGCCTTCCACGAGGACTGCACCGTGATGATCGGCAAGCGCATCGCGAGCGAGATCAAGCCGAAGTTCTTGCGCATCGGCGGCTACTGGTATCCGCGCGGCGGCATCCCGATCGACGTGTTCTGGCAGACTGGCCGCGTGCCGAAGGGATTGTGGCTGCCGGAGCAAGGCGTCGCACCCTATCGCGGGCGGGGCTAGCTGGAGACGAATGACGATGAGATCGATGTCTGTAAAATTCCGCAGCCTTGCCTTGGGCCTTTTGGGTGTTCTGTGGCTCACCGGCGCATCCGACGCTGCCGAAGTCCGGGTGATGATCTCGGGCGGACTGACGGCGGCCTACCAGTCGCTGGTGCCGGAGTTCGAGAAGGCCACCGGCAACAAGGTGCTGACGTCGTTTGGGCCGTCGATGGGGACGACCACCAATGCGATCCCGGTCCGGCTGGAGCGCGGCGAACCGGCCGATGTCCTGATCATGGTGGGCTATGCCCTCACCGACCTCGCCAGCAAGGGCAAGGTCGTGGCCGGCAGCCAGGTCGACCTCACCAGATCGCCGATCGGCATTGCCGTGAAATCGGGAGCGCCGAAGCCGGACATCAGCTCGGTGGAGGCAGTCAAGCGCGCGCTGCTGGCGGCGAAAACGATCGCCTATTCCGATAGCGCCAGCGGCGTCTACGTCTCGACCGAGATGTTCGACAAGCTCGGCATTGCCGACATCATGAAGGATAAGGCGCGGAAAATTCCGGCAACGCCCGTCGGCGAGATCGTCGCGCACGGCGAGGCCGAACTCGGCTTTCAGCAGATCAGCGAGCTGAAGCCCGTGAAGGGCATCGATATCGTCGGACCGCTGCCGAACGAATTGCAGAAGATCACGATCTTCTCCGCCGGAATCGCGGCCGGTTCGAAAGAGTCCGATGCCGGCCGGGCCCTGATCAAGTTCCTCGCCTCCCCCGCCGCACGCGATACGATCATCGCGAGCGGCATGGAGCCGATCGCGGGTGGTGGAGCGAACTGACGTAAGGCCGGCTCGACGCGCCGGCCCTCATCAATCGGATGCTGCCGGGTCCTTCTTGATCGGACCGAGATCGCGCGCCGGATAGTTGGCGCCGGATTCGACGATGTGTCGCCGCACCGCTGCAACGAGTGCGGCGAGATCGCGAGACTCGATCGCATCGACGATATCGACATGGTGTGCAGCACTCCGCTGGAGTTCGGCGTTCGATGGCCACAAGGCGATCGGTCCTGGCCTGGCGCGATTTCTGATCTCCACGATGAGCCTCGCGAGTGATTGGTTCGCGGCATGGCGATAGATTTCGTCGTGAAAGGCGGCGTTGGTGTTTGCCTGGTCCGCCTTGCTGCCGCGCGCCACGGCCTCTTCAAAGATTTTCTGAGCCTGCTTGATCTTCGCTAGTTCGTCGGGGCCGATATTCGGTAGCGCCTGCGTGGCCGCTTCAACCTCGAGCAGCATGCGGATCGCCAATATCTCGCGAACGACGTTCAAGTCGGGTTGCGCAACCCGATACCCACGATTTTCGACGTGGGTCACCATCCCGCTTGCGGCGAGCTGGGTCAGCGCACTCCGGACATCAAACCGTTTGGCAGCGAAGTCCTCCTCCAGGTCGATCTGGCGCAACCATTCGCCCGGTCGATAGTCGCCTTGCAGAATGGCGGCGCCGATTTCCGCCGCCAACAGCCGCTTCTGCTCCTTCCGTACTTTCATGGCTGCTTCCCTTTTTGGAGCGCTTGACTCGCCAAAACTATTGCGCACAAATTGGCGCCAATAAATGTGCATAACAAATCGCGACGACGGGAGGAACAGTAGATGTCCGGCATCGATCGTAGAAGCTTAATGGTGATGTCGGTTCTCGGCGCCACGGTGGGGCTCCGTGGGGCGGCCCAGGCCGCGCCGAACGGATATCCCGAGAACTATCAGAAGATCATCGACGACGCCGAGAAAGAGGGCAGCCTTCTCATCTACTCGATCATGTCGCCGGAAAACTGGCGGCCCGTGATCGAGGGCTTCAACAAGCTCTACCCCAAGATCAAGGTCGAGACGCTGGATCTCCCCGCTTCCCGCGAGAGCTTCGAGCGCTATCTGGCCGAGCGCAGCACCAACAGCCGCACCTGCGATCTCATCGCGACGGCTGACCCGGGCGGCTGGATCGACTTCCAGGAGCGCGGTGAGATCCTCGACTATGCCTCGCCCGAAGCGAAGGCCTGGCCGGATTGGTCGAAGCCGTTTCCCGGCGTCTACACCGTCTCCTCCGACCCGATGGCGCTGATCTGGAACAACACGCTGGTGCCGGACGGCAAGCGCCCGAAGACGCTTGCGGAGTTCGTCGAGCTTGCGGTGGCCAACGAGAAGGCCTGGCGCAACCGCATCACCAGCTACGGCGTGCACCAGACGACCTTCGGTTATGGCATCTCCTACGCCTACGTGAAGAAGCACGGCGAGAAGGCCTGGGACCAGTTCGCCCAGCTCGCCAAGCTGTCGCCCCGCTTCGAGCGCTCCGGCGGGCCGATGACCGAGAAGGTCACCTCAGGCGAATACAACATGGGCTTCTTCGTTTCGGCCATTACCTTCTGGCCGCGCCTGAACGATCCGGCGCGGGCAAAGATCCTCGGCTGGAGCTTCATCGGCGACGGTCAGCCGGTCGTGCTGCGCGGCATCGCCATCCCGAAGGGATCGAAGAACGTCAACGCAGCGAAATTGATGCTCGACTACGTCGTGTCCGAGGACGGTCAGCGCGCATTCGGACGGGGCGGCCTGACGCCGGCACGCCCCGGCGTGAAGCCGGGCGACGGAATCCGCCACACCTACTCCTCGATCGTGGAAGCCGTCGGCGAACAGAATATCTGCTACATCGGCTACGATCGGGACGCCGTGCGCGATTACGACAGCTTCCTCGCGCGCTGGAAAAAGACCTTCAATGTCGCTTGAGGCAAGCAGCGCGCTGAGGGCAACGGCTACGGACTCGCTGCCGAAGCCGTTGCCCGGCCGCGATACCGTCATCCAGTACGGCATGGCGCTGCTGACCGTCGTCTTGATCGCGGCGCCTCTCCTGCCCGTTCTCTATCAATCGTTCCTGGATCGTGCGCTTTACGATTCCGGCCAGCAATTGACGCTGGGCAATTTCGGCCGCCTGCTGCGCACCGACGGCTTCGCGCTCGTCATCTGGAACACGCTTGTCTTCGCCACCCTCACCACCGTGATCTCGCAGGCCCTCGGCACGATGGCAGCGGTGCTGTTCGGCCGCACCGACATGCCTTTTGCCCGGCTGTTTGGCGAACTCTTCCTGTGGCCGATCTATCTCTCGGCGCTGGTGCTGTCGTTCGGCTGGTACACGATCTACGGGCCGGCCGGTTACCTCACGCTTCTGGTTCAGTCGATCTTCGACGGCGTCCCCTGGAATCTCTACTCTCTGCCGGGCATGGCGATGATCGCGGGCGTCTCGCAGGCGCCGGTCGCCTACATCTACTGCATGTCGTCGGCGTCGATCACCGACCCGACACTGGAGGAAGCCGCGCGCGTGGCCGGTGCCGGCACCTTGAGAACCTTGTGGCGGATCACGCTGCCGCTGCTGATGCCGGCGATCGCCTACAGCGCAGTGCTGAATTTCACGGTCGGACTGGAGCTGCTCGCGATTCCGCTGGTGTTCGGAGATCCCGCCGGAATCACCGTGCTGACCACGTTCCTCTACAACAACGGCGTGGCGTCAGCCCGTCCCGATCACGGGCTGGTGGCGACTGCGGCCGTGCTGATGCTTGTCGTCGTGTGCGTGTTGGTTTGGCTGCAGGGACGCCTGCTCGGCAACACCAGGCGCTTCGTGACGCTCGGTGGCAAGGCCACGCGACCGCGCCCGTTTCGGCTGAACAGTCTGCGCTGGCCGCTTTGCATCGTCGCGGCGATCTACATCACCGCAACGGTCGTGATGCCCATCGGCGCGCTGCTGCTGCGCGCCTTCACCAGCCTGTTGTCGCCGATGGTGCCGATCAGCGAGGTGCTGACGCTCGGCAATTTCGCCAACATGCTCGAATATCCGGTCTACCCGCGTTCGATCTGGAACTCGCTCATCGTCAGCTCCGTCGGTGGTGTTGTCGCGACTGCGATGGTCGCCCTGATCGCCATCATCGTGCTGCGATCTGATTTCCGCTGGCGCGGCCCGCTGCACTACGTCGCGCTGTTTCCCCGCGCCGTGCCCGGCGTCGTCGCCGGCATCGGGTTCTTCTATGCGTTCGCGCTTGTGCCCGGCCTGGGCGGCCTTCGGAACACGATCTGGATTCTGGTCGCCGCCTTCACGATGCACTTCATTCCCGTGGGGCTCGGCGCGGTCGCGCCGATGCTGTTGCAGATGAGCCCGGATTTCGATCGCGCTGCCCGCACGCAGGGCGCGGACTGGTGGACGACGAGCCGGCGCATCGTTCTGCCTCTGCTGCGCCCAGCGCTGGTGGCCTGCTTCATCATCCTCTTCATCACGTTCTTCAAGGAATACACGACCGCGATCTTCCTGTTCGCTCCCGGCAGCGAAGTGATCGGGACCACGCTGCTCCAGGCCTGGACGCAGGGCGAGGTCGGCCTCGTGTCCGCGCTGGCGACCGTCCAGATCCTGGTGATCGGAGTCTGCGTGACGGCGGCGCGCGCTTTTCTCGGAGTGAAGCTTTATGGCTGAGTTGCTGATCGAGAATCTGCACAAGCGGTTCGGGCCGGTCAAGGCGATCGACGACGTCAACATCCACGTTGCGGACGGCGAGTTCGTCACGCTGCTGGGTCCGTCGGGGTGCGGCAAGTCGACGACCCTCGGCGCCATTGCCGGACTGGATCAGCCGACGAGCGGACGGATCCGTGTCGGCAACAAGACCTATTTCGACGGCCAAAAGGGCATTTTCCTGCCGCCAGAAGCCCGCCATTGCGGATTGGTGTTCCAGAGCTACGCCTTGTGGCCGCACATGACGGTCTACGACAACGTCGTGTTTCCGCTCAAGCTGCGCAAGGTGTCGACCGCCGATTGCAAGCGCCGCGTCGAGGAGAGCCTCGCTCTCGTCGAGATGGAGAGCTTTCAGGATCGCTATCCGCATCAGCTCTCGGGCGGCCAGCAGCAGCGTGTGGCACTCGCGCGAACGCTGGTCTACCAGCCCGAAATCCTGTTGCTCGACGAACCCCTGTCGAACCTCGACGCAAAGCTGCGCGACCGTGCCCGGACCTGGCTTGCCGAACTGCGCACGCGCCTCGGCCTGACGACGATCTACGTGACGCACGACCAGGTCGAAGCACTAGCCCTGTCCGACCGCATCGTGGTCATGAATGGCGGCCGCATCAGTCAGATCGGCTCGCCCCAGGAGATCTACACGCGGCCGGCAGACAGTTTCGTGGCCGACTTCATCGGAACGACCAATTTTCTGAACGGCGACGTGGTCGGGGCGCCCGACGGCGATGGGCAGACGCTGGTCAGTCTCGCCGACGGCCAGCGCGTTCTGATCAAGTCCGACAAACGTCCGTCCCCGGGCGACAAGGTGACGTTTGCCTATCGTCCCGAGCAGATGCGCCTGGCAGCGGCCAACGATCAGGCCATCGGAGGTTCGATCGTCGAGGCCGACGTGGTCAGCCATTCCTACGTTGGCGGCCGCTGGCAAATCGGATTGAGCGTCGGCGGAAACCAGATCCGCATCGAAACCCAGGACGCAACGCCTGACCGCCGGTTGCGCCTGTGGCTGCCTGTCACCGGCGGCATCCTGTTTACAGAACGGAACCATGGCAAATCCCACTGACGCCACCTCTCCCGAAAGCGGACTGCATCAGGCCGACTACACGCCCGGTGTCCGCGGCCCGCTGACAGGGCTCCGCGTCATCGACCTTTCGAGGCTGGTTGCGGGCAATCTGCTCACCCAGCATCTCGCCGACTTCGGCGCCGACGTCATCAAGGTCGAGCCGCGCGAAGGCGACACCCTGCGCGGCTGGCGCACCAAAGGCGTCGAGACGAACTGGAAGATCCATTCGCGCAACAAGCGCAGCATCTGCCTGGAATTCCGTCACGACGAAGCGGTGCCGCTGATCCGCAAGATGATTCCCGGCGCGGCGATGCTGATCGAGAGCTTCCGTCCCGGTACGCTCGAGCAGATGGGGCTTTCGCCGGAAGAGCTGCTGCGGCTTGAGCCGAAGCTCGTGATCGTGCGGATATCGGGATGGGGGCAGACCGGCCCCTATCATCGCCGACCCGGCTTCGGAACGCTGGTGGAAGGCTTCTCCGGCTTTGCCGAGATGAACGGTTTTCCCGATCGCGAGCCGGTGTTGCCGCCAATGTATCTGGCTGACGCCCTCTCCGGTCTCACCGGAGCGTTCGCCGCGATGGCGGCGCTGCGGGAGGTCGAGATCAACGGCGGCAAGGGCCAGGTAATCGATCTGCCGCTGCTCGACCCGATCGTGAACTCGCTCGGGCCTCAGGCGGCAAACTATCGTCTGACCGGTGTCGTCAAACCGCGCAGCGGCAGCCGCTCGAGCGGCTCGGTCCCGCGCAACGTCTACCGTACCCTCGATGGCGGCTGGGTCTGCCTGTCCGCGTCCACGCAAGGCATGGCTATGCGGGTCTTGCGCTCGATCGGCCGCCCGGAGCTTTGCGAGGATCCCAAGTTCAAGACCAACGAGCAGCGGCTCGTCCATGTCGCCGAACTCGATCAGATCATCGGCGATTTCATCGCGACGCGGACAGTCGACGACAACGTGGCTTTCTTCGAGGCGGCCGAGGTCACGATCGGTCCGGTCAACGACACCGTCCGATTGATGAACGATCGCCACGTGCAGGCCCGCGGACTGCTGGCCGACTATCCCGACGAGGACATGGGAACGTTCCCGATGCACGCCGTCCCGGTGCGCCTCTCCGAGACGCCGGGAAGCATCCGGACGCCGGCCCCACGCCTCGGTCAGCACAGCCGCACCATCCTGGCCGAAGCAGGCCTCAGCCCTGACGACATCGATGCCGCCCTCACCTCGGGCGTTGTGAAGGAAACCAGCACATGACAGTTCAACGAAAATTCCCCGTCTGGCGCTCCGCGCTGTTCGTGCCCGCGAACGTCGAGCGTTTCGTCGCCAAGGCCGTCGAGCGCGGCGCGGACGCACTGATCATCGATCTCGAGGACAGCGTGCCGCTTGCCGAGAAGGCGAACGCCCGAAAGCTGATCCCGGGCATCGTGAAGCGTTTTCGCGACACCGGAAGTTCGGACGTCATGGTGCGCATCAACCAGCCGCTCGAACTGGCGGTGCCCGATCTGGAAGCGGCCGTCATCGCCGGCGTGGACGCGATCAAGATCACCAAGGTCGAAGGTGCCGAGCATCTCCGCCTGCTCGACGAGATGGTGACGAGACTGGAGATCGAGCGCGGATTGCCCGTCGGCAAGATCTGGTTCGTCGGCCTGATCGAGGCTCCCGGTCCGCTCGCCAGGGCCCATGACATCGCGCGATCAATCCCGCGGCTGGCGGGCATCTCGCTGGGTGCGGAAGATTACGCCACCGCGATCGGCGCCAAGCCGACCGAGGAGACCCTGTTGATGCCGAAGCAGCAGGTGGTGCAGGCAGCACGCGCCGCCGGCATCATGCCGCTCGGCACCATCGGCTCAGTCGCCGATTTCTCCGACCTCGAAGGATACACAAGGATCGTCAGGCGTTCGGCCGACTTTGGCTTCGTCGGCTCGGCCTGTATCCACCCGTCGCTGGTGCCGATCCTCAATGCGGGCTTCAGCCCGTCGGCCAAGGAGGTCGCGGATGCCGAACGCGTCGTCGAACTCAACAAGCAGGCGGCCGCCGAGGGACGCGCATCCTTCGCCATTGACGGCAAGATGATCGATATTCCGATCGTGCAGCGGGCCGAAGCGCTGCTTGAACGCGCGCATGCAATCGCCGCCCGCGCGCATCGCCCCCGCTGATTGTGTCAGCCGCAGCGTGCCATGCCGCAAGCGCGGCGCGCTGCGGCGTCGAAAGAGCAAAATCCGAGCAATAGAGCGATTGAGCGCAGGTCTTACGCCACCGCCCTCACCTTGCTGATGAAGCCGTCGACCTCCGACGTCAGCGAGGTCGACTGGCTCGACAGGTTGGCGGCGGCCTTCAGCACACCGGACGCGGCGCGGCCGGTCTCGTTCGCCGCTGACGACACGGTTGCGATGTTGCGCGTCACGGTCGAGGTAGCCTCCGCCGTGTGCTGGACGGTGTTTGCGATCTCGGCAGTCGCCTTGTTCTGCTCCTCGATGGCGGCGGCGATGACGCGGTTGATGCTCGAGACTTCCTCGATGGTCTTGACGATGCCGTCGATCGCCGAGACCGCCTTCTGCGTTGCGCCCTGGATCTCCGTGATCTGGGCGCTGATCTCTTCGGTGGCCTTCGCGGTCTGCGAGGCCAGGTTCTTCACCTCGCTCGCCACGACCGCAAAGCCCCTGCCGGACTCGCCGGCGCGGGCGGCTTCAATGGTCGCGTTCAGCGCCAGCAGATTGGTCTGGCCTGCGATCGAGGTGATGAGACCGATGACCTCGCCGATGCGATCGGCGCCGTCGGCGAGCGCGCGCATGGTGCTGTCGGTCTCCTTGACGGTGACGACCGCCTGCTCGGTGGCGCGCGTCGCCTGCTCGACCTGACGGTTGATCTCGCGGATCGAGGCGTTGAGCTCCTCCGCCGCAGCCGCCACGGTCTGCACGCCGCCGCCGACCTGGTCGGCAAGCGTCGAGGCCGAACCGGCCTGGGTCTGGGCTTCGGCGGCGGTGCCCGACATCGAGCGCGCGGTCGTCTCCAGCTCGCCCGAGGCGCTCGACAGCGCCTGCACCATCTGGCCGATCCGGCCTTCGAACTGCCGCACGAGGCCGGACATTTCGGACGCACGCTTTTCCTTGTCGGCGCGCTCGGCGGCCTGGTCGCCGGACAGGCGCTCGGCGTTGATCATGGCGTCCTTGAACACCTGCAAGGCGGCGGCCATGCGGCCGATCTCGTCGTTGCGGCCGAGGCCCGGCACGTCGCTGGCAAAATCGTGCGCGGCGAAGCGGGTCATTACGCCGGTAATCGCGGTCAGCGGACGGGTGACGCGGTTGCGCATCAGGAACAGGCCGCCCACCGTCAATGCGAGCGAGGCCGGCACCAGCAGGCCGAACAGGATCAGGCTGAAGCGGGCGCGCGAGGCGCCCTCCTCGGCCCGCGAGATCATGTTGGCGAGCGCGGTCTGCGTGACGATGACGACATTGTTGGCGCCGACCAGCTGGCGATCGCGGTACTCCATACCGACGACGCCGGCAGGCTCGCCGGCAAGCAGCTTGGTCGCAATCGCATTGCGCTCGTCGCTGAGCGCGCCGGAGATTTCCGGCTCGGCGTTGCGGATCGCCTGCAACAGCTCGGGCGAGGCCACATTCGGGCTGAGGTCGCGCACGACGACCCAGGACTGTTGGATGCGGCCGCGCAGATCGGCGAACTGGACGCCGTCGGCGGCGGTCCAGGTCTTGTTGGCGAGGATCGAGGAGAACTGGATGAGAATGGTCTGACCGGCATTGGCGCGGGCCTGCCAGGACGCCTGCTTGGCGATCAGGAGGCGATCGACCACAGGGTCGATCAGCGTCATCGCGTTGTCGACATGAGCGGTGACGTCGCCGATCGCGTCCATATAGGCATCGCTGATCCTGGCCCAGCTCGGCTGCAGGTTCGCATCACGCGCGCCCTTCTCCTGCTTCAGAGCCGTGATGGCACGCGGCCTCAGTTCCTCGAGCTGCGCCCAGATGCCGCGGAGCTTGTCGAGCTTCTCGGCAAGACCGGGGGCTTCGACGGAAGCGAGGCTCTCCAGGGCCTGTGCGTGATTCTTCTGCACGGTGGCGCGCTGCCCGGAGAGGCTGGTCATGACGCTGTCGGGCGCGGGGGCGGCCGCTGCGAGATAGCTCAGCGTATCACCACGCTCCAGGCGAAAGATCACCAGCGTGTTGGTCAGGTCGCGGCTGGCGACCGCGAGCGAGACGATGCGGTTGCTGTCCGAGTAGCGCGTCACCGCCAGCTTCAGCGCATAGGCGGAGATGACGACGAGGACGAGACCGAGAGACCCAACCACCGTGCCGAGGATACGGGCGACCGAACGCTGCTTTTGCATCGACTGATCCATAGATGTTGCCGCCAATTCGCGGTTTGCGGGCAATCTAGGGAGCGAACGGTGAGATTTGATTTAAGATTGAAGGGATTTGGCTACCATTTTCTCCCGGGAAAATACGGAGAGCTGGTAGTTCGATACTTCCGTCAGGCCCGCGCGTCCGCCGGCGCCCGCTGCTTGAGCAGCCGGGCACAGACGAGGCCCAGCACCACCATGATCGCGGCGCTCACGAGCAGGGTCGGCACCTTGCCGGCGTGCTGGAGCCCGATCCCATAGGCGAGCGGTCCGACCGTCTGGCCCATGAAGAAAAAGAACGAGTGCAGCGACAGCGCGGTCGCGCGGGCCTCGACCGAGAGCTCGCTGGCAAACACCTGCAAGCAGCCATGGGCCATGTAGAAGCCCCAGCCCATCACGACGAGGTTGAGCGCCTGGACCTCCCAGCGCGGGCCGAAGGCGACGGCAACAAGCTGCGAGGCTACCAGCGTCATGCCCGCGATCATCATGCCCTTGACGCCGAGCCGCGGCAGCATGCGCGACACCGTCAGCGTGTAGAACAGGCCGCCGACCGCGAAGCCCGCGATGACGAGGCCCGCGATCGACAGCGAGGTCTGCCCGAGCTCGAACAGGAACGAGGCGATGTAGGGAAACAGGCCGAGCACGCAGCAGCCCTCGACGAACACCGCCGAGTAGCACACATAAGCGTTGGGATTGGTGAAGATGGTGCGATAGCCCGCCTTCAGCGCCGACAGGCTCGTCTTCGGCGGATGCTTCACCCTGGCGCCACGAAAGCCGGCTGCGACCGCGATCGAGGCAGCGATCACGAGCACGCCGAGCACCGCCAGCACGCCGCGCCAGCCGAGGAAATCGCCGATCAGGCCGGAGGCCGAGGCGCCGAGCAGATTGCCGGTCATCGCGCCGGCCAGCGTGCGGCTGATCGCGACCTGGCGCTTCTCCGGCCCGACCAGATCGCTGGTCAGGCTCAGCGCCACCGGAAACACGCCGCCGGAGCCGATGCCGGCGAGCACGCGGGTGGCAAACAGGACGGAGAACGAGGTCGAGAGCGCGCCCAGGATGTTGGCAAGGCCGAGCAGCGCGAGGCAGCCGATCATCAGCCGCGTCTTGCCGAACAGATCGGCGGCGGCGCCGACGATCGGCTGGATGATCGAAAACGTAAAGGCGAACACCGCGGCAAAGCCTGCGGCGGTCGCGATGCTGACGCCGAAATCCTCGGCGACGTGCGGCAGCACCGGATCGAGCGCACGCGCCGAGAGTGCTGCTGCGAAACTTGCGCCGGAGATGACGTAGAGCGCAGCCGGCAGGCCGTGATCGTGCGGCCGCGCCTCGCCGTGCTGCATCAGCGCGGATTCTTTGCGAGCGCGTCGAACGCCATGAGCGTGCGGATCAGCCCTTCGAACTCGCGCAGCGGCACCATGTTGGGCCCGTCGGAGGGTGCGTTATCGGGATCGGGATGGGTCTCGACGAAGACGCCGGCAACGCCGACCGCGACAGCCGCGCGTGCGAGCACCGGGACGAATTCGCGCTCGCCGCCCGAGGATGCCCCCTTCCCGCCCGGCTGCTGCACCGAATGGGTGGCGTCGAAGATCACGGGCGCGCCGGTGGTGCGCGCCAGGATCGGCAGCGCGCGCATGTCGGAGACCAGCGTGTTGTAGCCGAACGAGGCGCCGCGTTCGGTGACGAGCACGTTGGCATTGTTCGCGCTCGTGATCTTGGTCACGACATTGGCCATGTCCCAGGGCGCGAGGAATTGCCCCTTCTTGACGTTGACGACCTTGCCCGTCGCGGCGGCCGCCAGCAGCAGATCGGTCTGCCGGCACAGGAAGGCCGGGATCTGGAGGATGTCCACGGCTTGCGCCACCTCGGCGCACTGCGCAGCATCATGCACGTCGGTCAGCACCGGCAGGCCGAGCGAGGCGCGGATCTCGGCGAAGATCGGCAGCGATTGCGCGAGGCCAAGACCGCGCGCAGCGGATGCGCTGGTGCGGTTCGCCTTGTCGAACGAGGTTTTGTAGACGAGGCCGACCTTCAGCCGCGCGGCGATCTCCTTCAGCGCAGAGGCCACCTCCAGCGCATGCTGGCGGCTTTCGAGCTGGCAGGGTCCTGCAATGATCGAGATCGGCAGATCATTGCCGAATTTGACCGTGCCAATGGTGACGACGGGCGCCGCTGACGTCGAAGAGCTCAAGGCCAATATCCCTCGTTTCGCCGCGACCATAGCGGCGATGGGGGGCGGATCAACCCTCTTTGGCCCGGGCTGCCAGAATATCAGGGTTGCGCCGGGGTTCCCCGGCGCGCCCTGCGCCGAATGCCGCTACTTGACCGACGAGAAGGCAGTCGGGGTCAGGATCTGGCTGACGATGTTGCCGACGATCTGGCCATCGGCCTCGCTCTCGGCGCGCGCTTTCATCCAATCCGGATCGGTCATGAAGGCGCCCCACTTCTTCTCGCGCTCGGCGAGCGACTCCCAGGCCAGGAAATAGGTCAGCTCCTGGTTGGAGTCACCGATCAGGGTGGTGAAGAACCCGGCCTGCTTGATGCCGTGCTTTTCCCACAGCTTCAGCGTCACCGTCTCGAACCGCTTCAAGAGCGCCGGCAGGCGGCCGGGCACGCAGCGGTAGATGCGCATTTCATAGATCATTCTTGCTTCCTCCCTGATCAGGTCGGGCGGTTATAGCGGCTGGCCATGATGGTGTCTTGAGCGCCGCCCGGTCGCCCCCGCAGCGTTTCGCGCATGGCTGGACAGGTCTTGACAGCCAACCGGCGCGGTTCGCTCCCGCAATGCTGCCGTAATGATCGGGCCGCTAGAACAGTCCAGTTGCAGCCAGGTGCCGGGATCATGCGGATTTTGCTCGTCGAGGATGAAGCGGAGATGGCCGGCGCATTGGCGTCGGCCTTGAAGCGCTACGACATGGTGGTGGATCACGTGCCCACGCTGGCCGAGGCGGAAGAGGCAATCTCTTCCGACGTCCATGCCGCCGTCCTGCTCGACCGTCAGCTGCCGGACGGCGACGGCCTTTCCCTGATCCCAAAACTTCGCGCGCGCGCCGACGGCGTGCCGATCATCGTCCTGACCGCACGCGGCGAGCTCGCCGACCGCATCACCGGGCTCGACAGCGGCGCGGACGATTATCTGGCAAAGCCGTTTGCGGTCGAAGAATTGCTGGCACGCCTGCGCGCCGTGTTGCGGCGGCCCGCCGGCCTCACGCCGGACGTGATCCGCGCCGGCCGCCTCACCTTCGATGTCGGCCATCGCGAAGCCAGTATCGACGGCCAGTCGTTCGAGCTGCCGCGCCGCGAATTGCTGGTGCTCGAAGCCCTGATCCGCCGCATGGGCCGGACCGTGCTGCGCTCGGCGCTGGAAGAGGCCGTCTACAATTTCGATGACGAGATCCAGTCGAACGCCTTGGACACCCACATCTCGCGGCTGCGGCGCAAGCTTGCCGAGGCCGATGCCGGCGTGGAAATCCACGGCATTCGTGGCGTCGGCTATCTCCTAAAAAAGCTGCCATGAGCAAGCACGACGATCCCTATTGCCTGCGCTCGCGGCTCAGCTGGCGCCTCCTCTCGCTCCAGGCCGCCATTCTGGTTGCGCTGATTGCGGTCGTCCTCGCCGGGCTGTGCGCATCCGGCTTCGTGCTGGCCGAGCGGGACGAAGATCGTGTGATCGACGTCGTGCAACGCGCGATCGCGCGCGACGAGCAAGGCGGCCTGATGCTGCGCCAGACGCCCGAACTGAAGCAGCTGCGTGGTGAAACGCCCGATCTCTGGTTTCAGGTCCGCGACAAGCAGGGACACTCGCTCAGCGAAGGCGTCGTGCCGGCCGAATTCGCTGCGATCGGCGGCAATCTCGACCAGATTAGCCAGGCACGGCTCGGCTGGCAGCTGTTCGAGGACGATCCGCGCAAGCCGGCCGCTCGCCTGAAGCGCGTCGATACCGACGCCGGCAATGTGCAGATTATCACGGCGACCCAGGGGCGGCTCACCGGCACCAAGGCGCTGTTCATGACATCGCTTGCGTTCCTCGGTATCGCCCTGCCCGGTCTGCTGCTGATGGGAACGGCGACCTTCATCGCGACACCGATGATCGTGCAGCGTGCCTTCCGGGGGCTCGACACCACGGCGGACGAGGCACGACGCATCGACATCCATCAGCGCGGCGCGCGGCTGTCGGTCGCGCAAATTCCGCTGGAGGTCGTGCCGCTCGTCACTGCGATCAACGACGCGCTAGCGCGACTCGACCAGGGCTATGCCCGCCACAAGCGCTTCGTCGCCGACGCCGCGCACGAGTTGCGCACGCCAATCGCGATCCTGAACACACGCCTGGAATCACTTCCGTCGAGCCCGGACAAGACCCGTCTGCTGGAGGATTCCGCCCGGCTGGCGACGCTTGCCGAGCAATTGCTCGACATCCAGCGGCTCGACCGCTGCGGCCATCCATTCACACGCGTCGACCTCGTCGCGATTGCGCAAAGCGCGGCCGCCGATCTTGCACCGCTGGCCATTGCCGCCGGGTACGAGCTGGCCCTCGATGCCCCTGCAACACCAGTCGAGACGATCGGCGACGCGGCGGCCCTGGAGCGGGCGCTGACCAATCTGGTGCAGAATGCGATCCAGCACGGCCCGCGGCACGGCACGATCGGCATTCGCGTCAGCAAGCCCGCATGCATCGAGGTCACCGACGAAGGCCCCGGCATTCCCGCCGATCAACGCGAGATGATCTTCGAGCCGTTCTACCGGCTCGCACCGCTCGATCGCGGCGCCGGCCTCGGCCTCAACATGGTGCGCGAGATCGTGCTCCTGCACGGCGGCCACGTCACGGTCACCGACGGGCCGAACGGCGGGACGTGCTTCAGGATGACTCTGGCGCCGGCCCGGCAGAGCTGATTCAATTCGCCCTTTGCGGCTCATGCGCAATGCAGTCGCAATGCACTTCAGCGACTCTTCGATTGGCCTCACCTCTGACCTGCGAGGCGCAACCAAGATGCCGGAGTGCGCATGCCCAACGATTTCCTCTCGTTCTTCCTGTCCTGGATGTCAGCCCCACGTCGCGTCGGCGCGATCGCGCCGTCAGGTGCGGCGCTGGCCGATCTCATCACCCGCGAGATTACCGCATCGACCGGCCCCGTTCTCGAGCTCGGCCCCGGCACCGGCGCGTTCACCTACAAGCTGCTCAAGCGCGGCGTGCGCCAGCAGGACCTCACGCTGATCGAATACGGCTCCGACTTCATGAAGCTGCTCCAGATGAGGTTTCCCAACGCGCGCGTGTTGTGGATGGATGCAGGGCGACTGACGACGGAGCGCCTCTATGAAGGCGCGCCCGTCGGCGCGGTCGTGAGCGGCCTGCCGTTGCTCAACATGTCGACGCGCAAGGTCGTCTCGATCATTGGTGGCGCGTTCAGTTACGTCCGCCCCGGCGGCGCCTTCTACCAGTTCACCTATGGGATGAGCTGCCCGATTCCACGGCCGGTGCTCGACAGGCTTGGCCTGCGCGCAAAAATCGTCGATCGGGCGATGCTGAACGTGCCGCCGGCCGCCGTCTACAAGTTGACGCGGCGGCCGCAGATGAAGCTCATCGCAGGATCACTTGCGCCCGACGCATCAACGCCGGTCGCGGCCGAAGCGGATTGCTAGACCAGCCGGCTCTGCACCATCGCCGCCTGAATGAACGAGGCGAACAGCGGGTGCGGCTCGAAGGGGCGCGACTTCAGTTCGGGGTGGAACTGGACGCCGATGAACCAGGGGTGATCCTCGTATTCGACGATCTCCGGCAGCACGCCGTCGGGCGAGAGGCCGGAGAATTTCAGCCCGTGCTGCTCGAGGCGATCCTTGTAGGCGGTGTTGACCTCGTAGCGGTGGCGGTGGCGCTCGGAAATCTCGGTCGCGCCGCCATAGACCTGCGAGACGCGGCTGCCGCGGTTGAGCGCGGCGGGATAGGCGCCCAGACGCATCGTGCCGCCGAGATCGCCGGCCTTGGAGCGCTTCTCGAGCTCGTTGCCGCGCAGCCATTCGGTCATCAGACCGACCAGCGGCTCCTTGGTCGGGCCGAACTCGGTGGAGTTGGCGTCCTCGATGCCGACGAGGTTTCGCGCGGCTTCGATCACCGCCATCTGCATGCCGAAGCAGATGCCGAAATACGGCACGTTCCGCTCACGCGCGAACTGCGCAGCGCGGATCTTGCCTTCGGCGCCGCGCTGGCCGAAGCCGCCCGGCACCAGAATGCCGTTGACGTGTTCGAGGAACGGCGCGGGATCTTCCTTCTCGAAGATCTCGCTCTCGATCCAGTCGAGATTGACCTTCACCTTGTTGGCGATGCCGCCATGCGAGAGCGCCTCGATCAGCGACTTATACGCATCCTTCATGCCGGTGTATTTGCCGACGATGGCGATGGTGACGTTGCCCTCGGGATTGCGGACGCGCTCGTTGATCTGCTGCCAGCTGCGCAGCTCCGGCGGAATCCGCGAGCCGATGCCGAAGGCGGCAAGCACTTCGTCGTCCAGGCCCGCGTTGTGATAGGCCTCGGGCACGGCGTAGATGTTGTCGACGTCGCGCGCCTCGATCACGGCGCTTTCGCGCACGTTGCAGAACAGGCCGAGCTTGCGCCGCTCTTCCTTCGGGATCTCGCGATCGGTGCGGCAGAGCAGAATGTCCGGCTGGATACCGATCGAGCGCAGCTCCTTCACCGAGTGCTGCGTCGGTTTTGTCTTCAGTTCGCCGGCACTCGGAATGTAGGGCAGCAGCGTGAGGTGGATGTAGACGGCATGATCGCGCGGCAGCTCGTTCTTGAGCTGGCGGATCGCCTCGAAGAACGGCAGGCCCTCGATGTCGCCGACAGTGCCGCCGATCTCGACCAGCACGAAGTCGTATTCGTCGTTGCCGTCGAGGACGAATTCCTTGATGGCGTTGGTGACGTGCGGAACCACCTGGATGGTCGCGCCGAGATAATCGCCGCGGCGCTCCTTGGAAATGATGTCCTGGTAGATGCGGCCCGTCGTGATGTTGTCGGCCTTGGTCGCAGGCCGGCCCGTGAAGCGCTCGTAGTGACCGAGATCGAGATCGGTCTCCGCGCCGTCATCGGTCACGAATACTTCGCCGTGCTGATACGGCGACATCGTTCCGGGATCGAGGTTGAGATAGGGGTCGAGCTTGCGGAGGCGGACCTTGTAGCCCCGGGACTGCAGCAGGGCACCGAGTGCCGCTGAAGCCAGACCCTTGCCGAGCGAAGAAACCACGCCGCCGGTGATGAATATGTACCGCGCCATGGGACCTAACCTCTAATCCCTCGAATTCGATTCGCCAAAGCGATTCGTATTCCGCCCCAAAGATTTTGCGGGCCTGTGGGTGAACCAAAACTAAGTGTGGTGACAGAACCTTGATGGGGATTCTTGATGCAGGACAGTAGAAGCCGCCCTGCATGGCCCCCCTGCTTTATTGCGAGCGCGGCACCTGCGGGCCGGCCGGCGCCTGGTTCTGCTGCTGCTCGTCGGCCTTCTTCAGCGAATCCAGGATGCCGCCCGAGGTCGGCGGCGCGATTGGCGATCCGCCGGCCGGCTGGCTCTGCGACCCCGGCTGGCCAATGATCGACGAGGGCGCGCGGCTGTAGCCGGCGTGCCAGGACAGGAACAGGCTGGTCAGGAAGAAGCCGGCGGCCAGGATCGCGGTGGTCCGGGTCAACAGATTCGCGGTGCCGCGGCTCGACATGAAGCCCGCGCCGCCCCCCATGCCGAGGCCGCCGCCTTCCGACTTCTGGAGCAGGACGGCGCCGATCATGACGGCAACGATCATGAGGTGAATGACGATGACAACGGTTTGCATAGTGTCCTTCCGTCACAAGCCGACAGCGCCGAGACGGCGGCCGATCGCGCTTCGCGGGTTTTCCTGAAGTTGCGCGGTGTTACACGATCGGAAGGGGCATTGCCACCCCCGATCGGGTCGGATCAAGGCTTTGCGGTTAGCTAGGGGCAGCCCTTGGCAATCGCAAGGAAATCGGCCGCCTTCAGGCTGGCGCCGCCGACCAGCGCACCGTTGACGTTTTTCACGGACATCAGTTCGGCCGCGTTCGACGGCTTGACCGAGCCGCCGTAGAGGATGCGCATCTTCCCGCCATCGGCCTTGAACCGGGAGGTCAGGAGTTCCCTGATAAACCCATGAATCTGCTCGACATCCTGGGCTGTGGGGGTCAGGCCGGTGCCGATCGCCCAGACCGGCTCGTAGGCCACGACCAGATTGGCCGCGGTCGAGCCGTCAGGTAGCGAGCCATCGAGCTGACCGCGCAGGACGTCCAGGGTCTGGCCGGCATCGCGCTGGCCCTGGGTCTCACCGATGCAGACGATCGCAGTGACTCCGGCGCGCCAGGCGGCCTCGGCCTTCTGCCGGATCAGGGCATCGCCCTCGCCGTGGTCGGCGCGGCGCTCGGAATGGCCGACGATGATGGCGGTCGCGCCGGCGTCCGCCAGCATTTCGGCAGCGATATCGCCGGTGTGGGCGCCGGAGGCCTTGGGGTGGCAATCCTGCGCCCCCACCGCGACCTTGGTGCCGCGTGCCTTGTCGGCGTAGGCCGCGATCAGAGTCGCCGGCGGGCAGACCAGCAGGTCGGCCTTGGCGGCCACGTCTGCCGCGCCCTTGAGCATGGCGTCGAATTCGGCAGCCGAGCCCTTCAGGCCGTTCATTTTCCAGTTGCCGGCGATCAGCGGTCGGATGGCATCGGTCATGTCAATTTCCAGCAAAATGAGGTTTGTGCATGCGCTAGCAGAGCTGTTGCGGCAGTTCCAGAGACCAGGGGCTTTTAACCGCAGCTTCGCGAGACCGCGGGACCTGAGGTTGCGGGGGGAAAGCCGCCACTTTATGATGATTGATCAATTTGGTGACGCGCTTTTGCGGAATCTGCATTAAGACGCGCTCCCGTTCCCCTCCTGACCAAACAAGTTGGACCAAATGCTTCGAGGAATGCGCAAGGCCTCATCAAACTGGGTCGGCAAGACCATTATGGCGATCGTGATGGGCGTGCTGATCATCAGTTTCGGCATTTGGGGCATCGCCGACATCTTCAAGGGCTTCGGGCAGTCCACGGTGGCCAAGGTCGGCAGCACCGAAATCTCGCTGAACGAGTTCCGCCAGATCTATACCGACCGCCTGCAGCAGATCAGCCGCCAGTTCGGCCGGCCGCTGACGCCCGACCAGGCGCGTGCCTTCGGCCTCGACCGTCAGGTACTCCAGCAGACGATCGCGGAAGCAGCCCTCGACGAAGAAGCCCGCCGGCTCGGGCTCGGCCAGTCCGACGAGCAGATCCGCCAGGTCATCATGAACGACCCCAACTTCAAGGGCGTCGGCGGCAGCTTCGATCCGAACCGCTTCCAGGCCGTGATCCGCAATTTCGGCTATACCGAGCAGCGCTACGTCTCCGAGCAGCGCAAGGTGTCGCTGCGCCGGCAGATCACCGGCACGATCGGCGCCGGCCTCGAACCGCCGAAGGCCATGATCGACGTGCTGACGCGCTTCCAGAACGAGCAGCGCGCGATCGAATTCGTCAGGCTCGACGCCGCGCAGGCCGGCACCATCGACGCCCCCTCGCCCGAAGCACTCGCCGCCTATTTCGAGGATCACAAGGTCCAGTTCCGCGCGCCCGAATATCGCAAGATTTCTTTCGTCGTGGTCTCGCCGGAAGAGATCGGCAAATGGAGCGAGGTCTCCGACGAAGACGCCAGGAAGGTGTTCGATCAGCGTAAGGACCGGCTCGGTACCCCGGAGAAGCGCCAGATCCAGCAGCTCGTGTTCCCCAACGCCGCCGAGGCGCAGGCCGCGCGCGAGCGCCTCGTTGCCGGGACGTCGTTCGAGGACCTCGCCAAGGAGCGCGGCCTCAGCGCCTCCGACGTCGACCTCGGGCTAGTCACCAAATCCTCGCTCGACTCCGCGGTCGGGAATGCCGCCTTCGCGCTTCCCGAAGGCGAGATCAGCCAGCCGATCCAGGGCGCTCTCGGCACCTCGATCGTCAAGGTCGGCAAGATCGAGCCGGGCAATGAGGCGAACTACGCCAGCCTTGCCAACGACATCAAGCGCGAGATCGCGACCGAACGTGCGCGCGTCAAGGTCAATGATCTCCGCGACAAGATGGAAGACGAGCGCGGCGGCGGCTCCAGCGTGATCGACGCAGCGCAGAAGCTCGGCCTCACCGCTGTGACCATCGACGCCGTCGACCGCTCCGGCCGTGGCCCGAATGGCCAGCCCGTCGCCAGCATCCCCCAGGGCCTCGACGTGGTGTCGCAGGCCTTCAACACCGATGTCGGCGTCGACAACGATTCGATCTCGTTCAAGGGCGGCTATGTCTGGTACGACGTGCTCGCCATCACGCCCTCGCGCGACCGCAGCCTCGACGAGGTCCGTGACCAGGTCGAGGCGCGCTGGCGCCAGGACCAGATCGCGGCCAAGCTGAAGACCAAGGCGACCGAGATGGTGCAGAAGCTCGAAGCGGGCGGCAAGCTCGCTGATGTGGCCGCCGCCATCAATGCCAAGGTCGAGACCGCCACCGGCTTCAAGCGCGACGACTCGCCCGCCGGCGTGCCCGCCAACGTCGTTACGGCCGCCTTCCGCACCGCCAAGGACGGGGTAGGACAGACCGCGGTGAACGGCGGCAGCGAGGTGATCATCTTCCGCGTCACCGAAATCGTCGAACCCACCGTCGACGCCGCCTCCGACGCGGTGAAGAAGCTGAAGGACAGCCTCGACCGCGCGCTGACCGACGAGCAGGTCGCCTCCTACGTCAACAAGCTCGAAACCGACATCGGGACCACGATTAATCAGGCCGCCTTCGCGCAGGTGACCGGCGCGAACCAGTGAGTTGAAAGCACGCGATGGACGACCTGAAATCGATCATTGGAAAAGTGGCGACCGGCGCCAGCCTGTCGCGTGACGAAGCAGCTTCCGCCTTCGACGCCATGATGTCCGGCGAGGCCACGCCCTCGCAGATGGGCGGCCTCCTGATGGCACTGAGGGTACGCGGCGAGACCGTCGACGAGATCACCGGCGCGGTCTCGGCGATGCGGTCCAAGATGCTGACCGTGACGGCACCGCCTGAGGCCGTCGACATCGTCGGCACCGGCGGCGACGGCTCCGGCTCGGTCAACGTCTCGACCTGCGCCTCCTTCATCGTCTCGGGCGCCGGGGTGCCGGTGGCCAAGCACGGCAACCGCGCGCTGTCGTCGCGCTCGGGCGCGGCCGACGTGCTGGCCTCGCTCGGCGTGAAGATCGACCTCAGGCCTGAGCAGGTCGGGTTCTGCGTGCGCGAATGCGGTATCGGCTTCATGTTTGCCCCCGCCCATCATCCCGCCATGAAGAACGTCGGCCCGACCCGGGTCGAGCTTGCAACGCGCACGATCTTCAATCTGCTCGGTCCCCTGTCGAATCCGGCCGGCGTGAAGCGGCAGATGGTCGGCGTATTCTCGCGGCAATGGGTGCAGCCGCTGGCGCAGGTGCTCAAAAACCTCGGCTCCGAATCCGCCTGGGTCGTGCACGGCTCCGACGGCCTCGATGAGATCACTCTCACCGGCCCGACCTTCGTCTCCGCGCTCCACAAGGGCGAGATCCGGAATTTCGAGGTGACGCCGGAAGACGCCGGCCTGTCGCGCTGCGAGCCCGGCGCGCTCAAAGGCGGCGACGCCGACGCCAATGCGATCGCCTTGCAGAGCGTGCTCGATGGCAAGCCGAGCCCCTATCGCGACGTCGCACTGATCAACGCCGCCGCTGCGCTGGTCGTGGCCGGCCGCGCCAAGGACCTCAAAGAGGGCGTTGCGATCGGTGCGAAGTCGCTCGACAGCGGCGCCGCGGGCGCGCGGCTGAAACACCTGATCGCGGTCTCGAACGGCTGAGCTTCCCCATGTCGGACATCCTGACCAAGATCGAAGCTTACAAGCGCGAGGAAATCGCAGCCGCCAGGCGCGCGCTGCCGCTGTCGGACGTCGAGGCCAAGGCCAAGGCGCAAGGTGCACCGCGCGGCTTCGTGCGCGCGATCAAGGCCAAGCACGCCAATGGCGACTACGCGCTGATTGCCGAGGTCAAGAAAGCCTCGCCGTCGAAGGGGCTGATCCGCGCCGATTTCGATCCGCCGCTTCTCGCCAGGGCCTATGAGGCCGGCGGCGCGGCCTGTCTGTCGGTGCTGACCGACACGCCATCGTTCCAGGGCCATCTCGACTTCATGGTGGCGGCACGCGAGGCGACGTCGCTACCCGTGCTGCGCAAGGATTTCATGTTCGACACCTATCAGGTGGCCGAAGCCCGCGCGCATGGCGCCGACTGCATCCTGATCATCATGGCCGCGCTCGACGATGCCACTGCCAAGGATCTCGAAGACGCCGCCCTCGCCTACGGCATGGACGTGCTGATCGAAATCCACGACCGCGCCGAGCTCGACCGCGCGCTGAAGCTGCGTTCGCCGATGATCGGCGTCAATAACCGCAACCTGCGCACCTTCGAGACCACGCTGGCGACCAGCGAAACGCTGGCGCCGCTGATCCCTGCGGAACGGCTGATGGTCGGCGAAAGCGGCATCTTCACGCCGGCCGATCTCGCCCGGCTCGAACGCGTCGGCATGTCGACCTTCCTGGTCGGCGAGAGCCTGATGCGCCAGGCCGACGTGACCGCGGCCACCCGTACGCTGCTCGCGCGAGAGAACGCGCCGCGCGCGACGGGTACGCGCTGACATGGCGCGCAAGCCCTCGAAGACCAGGCCTTCAAGAACGGCCGGCCCTGCCCTCACCCATATCGGCGCCTCCGGCGAGGCGCGGATGGTCGACGTGTCGGAGAAGCCCGCGACCGAACGACACGCGATCGCCGAAGGCCGCGTCGTCATGACCAAGGCGACGCTTGATCTCATCGTCTCGGGCAACGCCAAGAAAGGCGACGTGCTCGGTACCGCGCGCATCGCCGGCATCATGGCCGCCAAGCGCACCTCGGAGCTGATCCCGCTCTGTCATCCCCTCGCCCTGTCGAAGGTCACCGTCGATATCGAGCCCGACGCGAAACTGCCGGGCTGCCTCGTCCGCGCCAGCGTGAAGGTGACGGGCCCGACCGGCGTCGAGATGGAGGCGCTCACGGCCGTCTCGGTCGCCTGCCTCACCATCTACGACATGATCAAGGCGGTGGAACGCGGCGTGCGCATCGAGGGCATCCATCTCGTCGAGAAGCGCGGCGGCAAGTCGGGCCACTATCGCGCCTGACCTACTTCGCTTCGCGCTGCCGCTCGCGATAAGCACGCGTCTTCACCCGGTTGCCGCACAGCGTGGACATGCACCAGCGCCGCGTCGCCGGCTTCGACCGGTCGAAGAACACCCGGCGACATTCCTCCGAAGCGCACATCTTCAGCCGGTCGAGTGTTCCGAGAAGCGTTGCGTCGTGAAGCTCGATCGCGACCGCCGACAGACCGGCGAGCGCATCTTCGCGCGCTGCCGATAATATCGCGCCACGCCCCGGACGCGCCTCGACCCGCAATGGAAACGAAGCGAGTGCGCCATCAAGCGCACCGAGAATATCCCGATTCCGGCGCCGCTCGACCGGCTCGCATTGCAGATAGGCGCGTAGCGCTTCCCGCAGCCCCAGCGCGGCCTCGAACATCGCAGGCGTGATCCGCCCGCCTTCAGTACCAAGGCCGCGTTCCTGCATCCAGTCCGCAAGTTGCTTCGGCCCGGCGAGCTCGTCGCTCTGCGGGTGCTCCAAGCCGAAATGCATGAAATGGCGGACATCGAGCGTGTTGGCGAAATCGTAGACGTTCGCCAACGCGTCGGGAACCTTGAACTTGCGCGACTCTTTCGACATCGGAACACCGGAACGTTGAAACACCAGTAAAACAGATTTACCCGTTGACAGCAACAGACACCTGTATATTAGTTATACTGGTGTCGATCCATCTGGAATAGAGCGTCATTGCGATCACTGGAGTGGAGAACGCGAGCCATGGCCGATGCCCTGCACTACCTCGAACTCACCGAACTCGCCGTACGCCTCAAGGCGCGCGAATTGTCTGCGCTGGAGGTGACCCGCGCACAGCTCGACCGCATCGATGCCATAGACCGCGAACTTGGCAGTTACGTTCACGTGATGGCGGAAACGGCCATCGCCGAGGCGAAAGCCGCGGACGCCGAAATCGCACATGGCCTGTATCGGGGTCCGCTGCATGGTGTGCCGATCGCGCTGAAGGATCTGTTCTGGACCAAAGGCATTCCGACGGCGGCCGGCAGCACGATTCATCGCGATTTCCGTCCCGGTGAAGACGCGACCGTCGTGCGTCGCCTCAAGGACGCAGGTGCCGTGACGCTCGGCAAGGTGCAGCTCACCGAGGGCGCCTATTCCGATCACCATCCCCTGGTGAGGCCGCCGAAGAATCCGTGGAATGCGGATTACTGGCCGGGCATTTCATCCAGCGGCTCGGCAGTCGCGACAGCTGCCGGACTTTGCTTCGGCTCGCTCGGCTCCGACACCGGCGGCTCGATCCGCTGGCCGTCCGCCGCCAACGGTCTGACCGGGCTGAAGCCAAGCTGGGGCCGCGTCAGCCGTCACGGCACGTTCGAGCTGGCCACGACGCTCGACCATGTCGGATCGATCTGCCGCAGCGCGGCCGATGCTGGCGCGCTGCTCGGCGCGATCGCTGGACAGGACCCGAACGATCCGACGTCGCTGTTCGAGCCGGTGCCCGACTATCTTGCTGCGGCCGCAGAGGACATGCGGGGCTTACGGATCGGCGTCGACGCGGCCTGGAACAGCGACGACGTGGACGTTGCGACACAGCGTGTATTGGCAGACGCTATCGAGGTTTTTCGCGCACTTGGCGCTGTCTTCGTCGATGTCCGATTTCCTGACGTGACCCAGGCAGTCGCCGACTGGGCGCCGAATTGTGCGATAGAAGCTGCGAACGCGCACGAGGTCACCTATCCGGCGCGCAAGGACGAGTATGGGCCGATCCTCGCGTCGGTGATCGAGGCTGGTCGCACGCTCACGGCGCTCGATTATCAGAAGATCCTGCTAAGGCGACTAGCGCTGCGCGGCCGCGTGGCCGCCCTGTTCGAGACCATCGACCTGCTGCTGATCCCGGTGCACCCATTCCCGCCTTTGACGCTCGCCATGATCCGGACGCTCGGCGAGCAGCCGGACCTGATCGCGAAGCTGCAGCGCTACACCTGTCCGTTCGACATGACCGGTCATCCTACGATTACGCTGCCGGGTGGTGCATCGGAGGATGGACTGCCGATCGGGTTCCAACTCGTCGCCACCCATCTCGACGAGGCCATGCTCGTTCGCGCCGGCGCGGCGTTCCAGCGCGCGACGTCCTGGCATCGTCGTCATCCTTCCCTCACCTCGCGGAGGCAACAATGACCGTTCAATCCACACCGGCTCATCGGGGCATTTTCCACGGCTGGTTCGTCGTCGCCGGCGCGTTCGCGGTCACCTTGGTCGGATTCGGCTGCGCCTACACCTTCAGCGCGTTCCTCAAGCCGCTGCAGCTCGAGTTCGGTGCCTCGCGCGGCTCCGTCTCACTGGTGTTTTCGCTCGCCGGCTTCCTCTATTTTGGCCTCGGTATCGTCAGCGGCCCGCTCGCCGATCGTTTCGGCTCGCGCGTGCTGGCGGTGACCGGCATGCTGCTTATCGGCTTTGGCCTCGTCGCCGCCGGCTTTGCGCGCAATCTCGTCGAGGTCTATCTCGCCTATGGGCTTGGGGTCGGTGTGGGTGTCGGCTGCGCCTACGTGCCGGCGATCGGCGCGGTGCAGCGCTGGTTCGTGCGCCGGCGCGGCTTTGCCTCCGGCCTTGCGGTCAGTGGGATCGGCGTCGGCACGCTGGCGATGCCGCCGCTCGCGACACTCCTGATCGAGATGTTGGGCTGGCGCGGCGCCTATATCGCACTTGGCCTGCTGGCGGCGGCGATCGGCGGCGGCCTCGCGCTGCTCATCGAGAATGATCCAAACCGTCGCGGCCTCGGCCCCGACGGCGATCCGCCGCTGGTGACGGGCTCAAGTCGCGCAGACGGTGCGTCCGTCGCTGAAGCGGTGCGCTCGCGCAATTTCATCGCGCTCTATGTCGCCTGCCTGATCTGCTCCTTCGGCGTGTTCGTACCGTTCGTGCATCTCGTCCCTTATGCCGGCGACCACGGCGTGGCGCCCGCAGCCGCAGTGCTGCTGCTCGGCGTGATCGGCATCGGCAGCACCGCCGGCCGGTTCCTGCTCGGCGGACTAGCCGACCGCATGGGCCGAACCTCGGCGCTGCTGCTGATGTTTGCCGGTATGGCGGCGGCGCTCGCGATCTGGGCGGTGTCGGCCCATGCCTGGCAACTCGCGGTGTTCGCCTTCGTCTATGGCGTGTTCTATGGCGGCTGGGTCGCGGTGCTGCCGGCCGTGGTGATGGACTATTTCGGCGGCCGCAACGTCAGCGGCATCATCGGCATACTCTACACCAGCGTAGCCTTCGGTACGCTGATCGGACCGAGCGCCGCCGGCTTTGTCTACGACGTCAATCACAGCTACACGCTGCCGATCCTGATCAGCGCAGCTACGAACATCGTCGCGGCGCTGATCGTGGTGGCGACACTGGCGCGAACCGAAACACGCTCGGTCACTTCAGCGACGTGCTGATCGATCCGAATTTTGCGTTGAGCCGGCTGCCCATGCCGTTGATGACGGTGATGATGGCGAGCGCAATGCCTGCGGCGATCAGGCCGTATTCGATGGCGGTTGCGCCGGACTCGTCGGCGAGGAAATTCTTCAAAGCGTTGTACATGAACCAGCGTCCTTTTCTGCGTCGTTGCGGAGACGCTCGCAATTCGTGTGCCAATGCGGCCGTGAGGATCGCCAACAGCTTAGATGGTTAAGCCTTGATTGATCATCGCGGCGGCCGGCAGGAATTGACCGGCGGCGCGAGGGCCCGCGGCAATTCCTGCACGTCTTGCGCTCCGTACATCGCTTGCAATTGCACGCGCCGATTCATCCTGCATTAACCGCCCTTCCTAACTTTGCCTCCACACCGTTTCCGTAAACCAACGGATGTTTCCGGGGCCAGGAATTGACCCTGACGTGTGCACGGCAACGATCGAGTGTGATGACGGGATTCGGCAGTCGCCTCTTTGACCAGGCCTTCGTACGCAGCGGACCGATCCGCTGGCTGGTGGTGGGCGGCACGCTGCTGATCGCGGCAATCGCCATCGGCTCGGTTCTGATGGCGCAGAACTTCCGCGAGCGCGCGCTGCGCAACTCCGGCCGCGAGCTGGAAAACACCGTGCTGCTGCTCGCCCATCATTTCGATCAGCAATTGCAGGACTTCGCGGTCATCCAGAAGGATTTCGTCGACCACGTCCGCGCAACCGGCATCGCAAGCGCAGAGGACTATCGCAAGCGCCTTTCCGGCCAGGACGTCCACCGGATGCTGCGCGCGAAGATCGAGGCGCTGCCCTACATGGGCGGCGTCAACATCATCGATGCCGAAGGCAATGTGATCAACTCGTCGACGACGTGGCCGGCCCCCAAAGTGAACGTCGCCGATCGCGCCTATTTTCGCACTTTCAAATACGATCCCTACTCGCCGGACGTGCTGATCGAGCCGTTGCACAGCCGCATCTCCGGCGCCTGGACCATCCTGATCGTGCGCAAGATCGTGGGACCGAACGGCGAGTTCATGGGCGTGGTCGGACGCGGTATCGAACCTGCCAATTTCGAGAAATTCTTCGAAACTGTGGTGCTAGGCGAAGGCGCGACGATCTCGATGCTGCATCGCGACGGCACGCTGCTCGCCCGCTATCCCCATTCCAGCGAGTTGATGGGCAGGAATTTCAAGACCGGCCCGTTCGAGCATCAGAGGGTGTTCGGGCTCGATCACTTCGCCGGCCGCTTCATGAGCCCCGTCGACGGAGACGACCGGCTGATCTCCTCGCGCGCCCTGCCCCACTTCCCGATCCTGATGATGGCCACCACGACGCGCGCGGCGGCGCTGACGGACTGGCGCGAACAGATCGGCATCCTGATCTCGGTTGCAGGCGCCTCCGCGCTCGCCATTGCGGGCGTGCTGATCGCGATCGTGCGCAAGCTTCTGGAGCAGCATCGCGCCTCCCGCGAGCGGCTGACGCTGGAGAAGCAGCGCCTCGACCGCGCCGTCAACAACATGACGCAGGGCCTGTTGCTGTTCGACGCCGAGCGGCGGCTCGTGATCTGCAACCAGCGCTACATCGAGATGTACGGCCTCTCAGCCGAGGTGGTGAAGCCCGGCTCCAGCTTCCACGACATCATCGCCCACCGCAAGGCGACCGGCTCGTTCGCCGGAGACATCGACGGCTACGTCGTCCGTGTACTGCGCGACATCCATGTGCGCAACTCCATGGTGGTCGATACCTCCGACGGACGCTCGATCCACATCCTCAACGAGCCGCTCGCGGACGGCGGCTGGGTGGCAACCCACGAAGACATCACCGAACGCCGTCGGACCGAGGAGCGCATCACCCACCTCGCCCACTATGATGCGCTGACCGACCTGCCCAACCGCACCATGTTCCACGAGCATCTGCGCAAAGAGCTCGCCGCCATCGCCGGCGGCGAGGAGGTCGCGGTGCACTATATCGACATCGACGAGTTCAAGGGCGTCAACGACGCACTCGGCCATCTCGTCGGCGACGAGCTGTTGAAATCGATCGCACAGAGTCTGCGCCGCTGCGCAGGCCCGGCCGACTTCGTGGCGCGGCTCGGCGGCGACGAATTCGCCATCGTGCAGAGCGCGGTGACGTCGCAGGACGCGGTCAGCGATCTCGTCGCGCGGGTCTTCGAGGCCATCCGCACCCCGTTCGACTGCATGGGCCATCACCTCACCACCGACGCCAGCATCGGCATCGCGCTGGCGCCGGGACACGGCACGGTGCTGGACCAGATCCTGAAGAACGCGGATATGGCGATGTACGCCGCCAAGGCCGCGGGACGCCGGACCTATCGCTTCTTCGAGCCGGAGATGGACGCCAAGGTCCGCGAGCGGCGGCAGCTCGAGATCGATCTGCGCCACGCCATCGCTCATGGCGGCCTCGAGGTCTACTACCAGCCCTGCCTCGGCCTGAAGGACGACCGCATCACCGGCTGCGAGGCGCTGGTGCGCTGGCGCCATCCCGAGCGCGGCATGGTCTCGCCCGCCGAATTCATCCCGATCGCCGAGGACACCGGCCTGATCAACGAGATCGGCGAATGGGTGCTCGCGACCGCCTGCCGGGATGCCGCGAACTGGCCCGACGACATCCGCCTCGCCGTCAACGTCTCGCCGGTGCAGTTCAAGAGCGGCACGCTGGCGCTGAAGATCATGGCGGCGCTCGCCGCTTCCAATTTGCCGGCGAGCCGGCTCGAGCTCGAGATCACCGAAGCGGTGCTGATCCGCGACGACGACACCGCGCTTGCGATCCTGCACCAGCTCCGCGCCATCGGCGTGCGGATCGCGCTCGACGATTTCGGCACCGGCTACTCCTCGCTGAGCTATCTGCACCGCTTCCCGTTCGACAAGATCAAGATCGACCGCTGCTTCGTCAACGACATCGCCGGCCCCGACGGCTCCGCCAGCATCGTGCAGGCCGTCGTCAATCTGGCGGCTGCCCGCCGCATGACCACCACGGCCGAAGGTGTCGAGACCGAGGAGCAGCAGCGCCTGCTCCGCACGCTCGGTTGCTCGGAGATGCAGGGCTATCTGTTCAGCGCCGCAAAGCCTGCCGACAAGGTGCTGGAGCTGTTCGCGCTGCACCGCAGCCGCCTCGCCCGGCGCGACGGCGGCGAAAGCCGCCGCCGCGAGGCAGGCTAGCTTGTTACGTGCAGATTCCCGAACCGATCGTCCCCCGGCATAGCCGGCGGCCTCAACTCCCTGATCATCTCCCGGACATTCATGGCCGCCGCGCTCCGCTTTGGCCGCAGATTGCGGCCGCCCGCTGTTGTGCCAGGCGACCCGGCCGGGCATTCAGTCCCATTTGATCGGACATCCCGGCGACTCCGGAATGACGCCCATCACCGGCGGCTTCGGAAAATATTGAGTCGTGACCTGTACTTCCTCGGCGCTCTTGTCGTCGAACAGCAGGGAAATGAGCTTCAATGCCTCATCGAGGCCCGCGGAGATGCCACCTCCCGTCAACCGATTGCCGGAGGCGTTGCGGGACACCACAAAGCGCTGGCGCGTGGTATCCACCTTGATGCGAGGGAAGCTCTGGAGACACGCGGTGAAGTACCAGTGCGTGGTCGCCTCGTGACCGTCCAGCAATCCCGCACGCGCGAGCAACAGCGCCCCCTCGCAAACCGAGCACACCCATGTCGCGTCGGCGGCTATCTGGCGAAGATATTGCAGATAAGGAGACTGTGGGTCTTTCATGATGCCCTGGAGAGCAGCGGGGTCGCCGCCGGGGACCCAGAGGATGTCCAGCGCGGGGGTCTGGGCGAAACTCGCGTGAGCTTCGAAGCGGACGCCATTTATGGACGTCACGGCACAGCCATCCTGAGAGATCAGCGTCGACTGCAAATCGTTGTCCTGGCCCGCCCAATAGAACATCTCGAGAGGGCCTGCGACGTCCAGCAGATTGACGCCTTCATAGATCGGAATTCCAAGCTTCATGGCGAAACCCCAGTCACCTTGCTTCCTTGCGGACATGGACGTGTCGCGATGACAACGCCCCGCCGCGATGACTCCTGACGCGACAACGCCATCAGGAGATCTGCCTCATCGTTCCATGGAATTTTGAGAACTCAGGGCGGTACTTGGCGCCGCTGCCGGGTTGCGTGATGTTCGTGATGATGGTGTTCATCCGGTAGTCTTCGAGATGCACCACGGTGGTGCCGTCGCGCTCCTGCCAGGTTACGAGGAAGAGCTGGTCGCGGATCGCCTCGACCGCGATGTGGACTGTCTCGGAACTGTTCGGGATCGGATTTCCGCTCGCGTCGACGCCGGTGTAGGTGAGCGATGTCTCCGACGCGAAGTCGAGCTGCACACGAAAACGAGCACCATTCGCTGAACTGAAGTCGACCAGGTACTTGTGACCAACTGCTGGAAAAACATCCGGCATCGTTCAATCCCTCCTGATTGCGGCATCGCGGCGAGTGCCCCGATGCCGGCGACGTCATGGGGCACGAGCTATCGCAGTTCGACCTTGAAGAGCTTCTTCCCCTGAGCTGCGGTCAGCGATGCCATTGCGCGCACCTGAGGGCCGCTGCCAAGCAAGCCATCGCGGGTGCGCACCTGAACCTCGATGTCATCGGCAGTCATCCGGGCCGCCGCCTCGCCCAGCGATTGCGTGCTGATGGCCGCCCTGCCCTCGATATGGGTCTGGCAATTCGCGCAACCATCGACGTGCCAGCGGCTCAGCACTGCTTCAGTCCCGATGTGACGCTTCTCTCCATCCACGTTTGCGAATGCACTGATGAGGAACGACCCGCGGATGCGCGCACGGTTGAGGCCCCGTACGCTGATCGTCCTGGCTGCGACAGCGGCGCCGGACGCGGCCGCGAGCGAGGCAGGCTGGTCAAGCGAGCCGGGCCCATAGGTGTATCCCAGCTGCTTCTCGATGTTGATGCAATCCCGCGACGTATAGGGACGCTCCTTGCCCCCATCGGTCAGCTTGAAGGGTTCAAGCGGAGACTCGAGCGTCAGCCACGAATTGGCAGCCGTGCCCGGCGTCGGCCCCTGGCTGTCGACGGAATTGGTGCCGGGGTATTCCGGTATGATCTCGAACTCGTCGGTGAACCCGTTCTTTTTCTGCCACAGCCAGAATACGCGATCGACAAAGCAGTGATGGAAGAAAAAGATCGGATCGAGACCGGCGGTGTCGTTCTCGCCCATGTCACCGTTGGCCCCGTCGATCGGAGACGCGTCGAAAATGTTCGGGAGATCGAAGCCTCCGACGGCAAGATGAATGCTATTGTGCGGGCTTTCGATTGGAACGACGCGTTGCCCCTTGTCATCGAACCACTGCGCGGCTGACGTCGTATTGGAGAACACGGTGTAGTTCGGCGCATTCAGGCAAGCCATGTACTTGTCCTTCACGTGCCCGCCTCCGATCGGCTTTCCATCGACGATGACGGTCGCGGATAGCCAATTGCGTATGTTGTCGTTGAGAAGTCCGACATTGACGTCGTCGTTGGGAAACTTTGCGTTATGCGCCTCCGTCGCCGCCCTGTCCGCTTCGGTCCCGACCAGCCCCGAAAGGGGATACCGCACCGTCTCGTATCCCCGCGGCTTGCTGTAATCGGCGTCAGGGATCGGACTGAGGTGATCGACGATACCTCTCGGAAACACGAACGACCGCAACGGGTTGGGAATCGTTTGGCCGTCCAGCACGAAGTCCTTTTGCGTGAGGACGCTGGGAATGCCCGCGTTCACGGAGGCATCACTGGTCTCGTCCCAGAATGGCAATGCAACGTCCGCGCAGCCAGGAATGCTCCGTAGCGCGTCTTCCAGTTTCAGCAGATAGACCCGGTGCCAGGTCGGGAACAGAATATTGCCGTGGTTGCAGTAGCCGCCCCAGTACTGCGAGTTGCCCCAGCCTGCGCCACGGAACGGCTCTCCGTGATAGCCGCCGAGCATGAAGAAGGATTTTGGATCGTCGGGGGGCAATTCCTTGATGCCCTTCCAGGCGCGGATCACGTCCTCGAGAGGCTTCTTGTTACCCTTGTCGAACTCGTCCTGCAGATCCTGGATCGAGCGACGTACTCGCAGCGTGGCGCTCATGGCTTTTGCCTCCCCGGAGATCAGGCCATTTCTCCAACCTCAGATTGCATCATACTTCATATACTTTAGGTTGAATATCGAATTTTTCTCGACCATGAACGCGAGGCATCCCGGTTGAATCCGGACGTCGAAACTTCTCCCTCTCTCCGGCAGCTATTCGTCGCCTGGACTCTGGACGACGTCATCAACGCGACATGGGGTCTTCCGGCTTGACGATGGCGACCGGCCCGGATACGTCCATGCTTGCAGCTGCGCAAGACGCCGCTGCCGTAGGCGTTACCGTCATCCAACGCGTCCTCTGTCGAGAGGGTCCCAGCTGGGAGATCTCGATTCACGAGACGCCACGGTCATGCCATCACTTTCCCTGCTTGCGGATACTCACCCGTTCAAGACGCCGCTTCCGGCGCGGCTCGTCCGCGTCTGGACGTTTGCTGTCTCGGATTGCCCGCCGCCGGGATTTTCCGGGTTGCCGTGGCTTTCACCTCCATTGAAAGGCAGCAACCATGAAGATGACTGGCAACACGATCCTCGTCACTGGCGCCACCAGCGGCATCGGCCGCGCGCTGGCCGAAACTTTCCACGACCGCGGCAACCGCGTCATCGCCACCGGGCGACGGCAGGCCCTGCTCGACCAGCTTGCGGGTGAACGCCCCGGCCTGATCGTCATGCCGCTCGACCTTGACGATCCCTCGAGCCTGCCGCGCTTGTCAGCAGAAGTGCGTGCGCGCTTTCCCGAGCTCAACGTGTTGATCGCCAACGCCGGCATCTCGCGGCCGGAGGACATGACGGCGGACGGCTGGGACGCCGGTGACGCAGAAGCCATCGTCCAGACCAACATTCTGGGCACGCTGCGTGTGACGGCGGCATTCCTGCCGCTCCTGAAACGGCGGCCGAACGCGACGGTCATCGCCACCAGCTCGAACCTCGCCTTCGTGCCGCGTGCCGACTTCCCCGCCTACTGTGCCAGCAAGGCGTTCCTGCATTCCTGGCTCCAGTCGTTGCGCCATCAGCTCCGCAAGATCCCGGTCGAGGTGCTGGAGCTCGCGCCGCCCTATGTGCAGACCGAGCTCACCGGCGCGCAGCAGGCAAGCGATACGCGTGCAATGCCGCTCGATGCCTACATCGCGGAGGTCATGCAATTGCTGGAGCTGCGCGTTCATCCCCGCGACGAAGTGCTGGTCGAACGCGACCGCGCCCGCCGCTGGGCCGAACGCGACGGCCGCTACGAGGCCACCTTTGCGGCCATGAACCCGAGCTGAGACGGGGTCCCAAAACGAATTCGCCCGGGAGCGGTCATCCGCTCCCGGGCGATATCTGGAATCGCAAGGCTTAGTTCGGCACCGCAGCCTTCGGCGCAGGCTTGGCGGCGACCGCATTCGCGGTCACGCCGTGCAGGAAGTCGTAGGCCGCGTGGAGGGCCTTGTCGTCTTTCTCTTCCGGCGGGACGTAGGATTGCGATCCCGTCTGCTCATTGCCGTCGGCGTTCTGCAGATGGCCGCGCATCTGGGATTCCGCCATGGTGTCCATCCGGCCCTTCAGCTCGGGCGGCACGTCCTGCAGGATCTCGATGTCGGGCGCGATGCCCTGGGCCTGGATCGAACGGCCCGAGGGCGTGTAGTAGCGCGCGGTGGTCAGCGCCAGTGCACCGTTGCCGGCGCCGAGCGGAATGATGGTCTGCACCGAGCCCTTGCCGAACGAGCGCGTGCCGATGATGGTCGCGCGCTTGTGGTCATGCAGCGCGCCGGCCACGATCTCCGAGGCCGAAGCCGAGCCGCCATTGACCAGCACGACCAGCGGCTTGCCCTTGGTGAGGTCGCCACCATGCGCGGTGAAGCGCTGGGTCTCTTCCGGATTGCGGCCGCGGGTCGAGACGACCTCGCCGCGCTGCAGGAATGCGCTGGACACCGAGACGGCCTGGTCGAGCAATCCGCCCGGATTGTTGCGCAGGTCCATCACATAGCCGACGAGCTTCTCCGGCGGGACGTCCCTGGAGATCGAGGCGATCGCCTTCTTCAGGCCGTCGGTGGTCTGCTCGTTGAACGAGGTGACGCGGATATAGCCGATGTCGCCGTTCTCGACGTGGAAGCGAACCGGACGCACATGGATGATCTCGCGCTTGATCGCGACGTCGAGCGGGGCGTCAGCACCCTTGCGCACGATGGTGAGCTTGGTCTGGGTATCGACTGGCCCCTTCATCTTGTTGACGGCCTGCTCCAGCGTCATGCCCTGCACGGCATCGCCGTCGATCTTGCTGATGAGGTCGCCGGACATGATGCCGGCCTTGGACGCCGGCGTGTCGTCGATCGGCGAGACGACCTTCACCAGGCCCTCCTCCATCGTGACCTCGATGCCGAGCCCGCCGAACTCGCCGGAGGTGGTCTCCTGCATCTCGGTCCAGGCCTTGTCGTTCATGTAGCGTGAATGCGGATCGAGCGAGGTCACCATGCCGGTGATCGCGCCCTCGATCAGCTTGGAATTGTCGGGCTTCTCGACATAGCTCGCCTTCACCCGCTCGAACACTTCGCCGAACAAATTGAGCCGGGAATAGGCATCATCCGCGCGCGCCGCCGCCCGTGCCGCCCATACTCCGCCGTGCGGGCTCGCTACCAGAAGGGTCAGACACGCTCCCGTGAGCGCGCCCAGGGGGAACAGCAGGTTTTTCCGCATGGATAGGCTGGCCTTCTTGCTCGGAGCTTTGCTTTGGGCTTGGGAAGCGCCATGCAAATGGCGATCCAGCCCGCTGTTCACAATACCATTCGGGTTTCTTCAAGGCCGGGACGCCGCGCTGGCCGGTACACTGTAAAAATCCCTTCGCTCTGGCCTAAACTTTTGGCAACGTTCCGAAACCGTTTCGCGCAAGGCGGGAATCGGCCGGCCCGCCCACGCCTCGCAGCTATGCGATTTTAGGATGGTTTTGGAGGGCCGGACGCGATAGGCGATGACAACAAGACTTCAAATTCTCGGGAGGACAACAATGAATGACGCGCCCCGCATCCGGCCGGAAAGGAACGTCGAACTCGGCGCCAGCAACGAGCCGTTCCAGAACCTGCACGAATTCATCCGGAAGGCGCGCATCAACCTGAACCAGAACGCCTGGGATTATATCGTTGGCGCCGCCGAGACCGAGACCACGATGCGCCGCAACCGCATGGCGCTGGACGAGATCGCCTTCCGGCCGCGCGTGCTGCGCGACGTCCGCGAGGTCGACGGCTCGGTCGAGCTGTTCGGGCGCAGGATGCGGCTACCGGTGGTGCTGGCCCCTGTCGGTGCACTGGAGATCTTCGATCCGGATGGTGCGGCGAGCGTCGCGCGCGCGTGCGGCACTTTCGGTGCGGCGCACATGCTGAGCTCGGTGTCCGAGCCCGGCCTGGAGAAGACCGCCAAGGCCGCCCCTGATGCGCTGCGGCTCTATCAACTTTATGTGCGCGGTGACGACGACTTCGTCGCCGATGTCGTCGCGAGGAGCGAGAAGAACGCCTACGCCGCCTTCTGCCTGACCGTCGACACCGCCCATTACAGCCGTCGCGAACGTGACATTGCCAAGCGCTATGTTCGCGAGAGCCGCCTGCGCGCCACCGGCGGCGACTACCAGAAGGGCCTGGAGTGGCGGACCGTGAAGATGGTCAAGGACAAGTTCAAGATCCCGCTCATCCTGAAGGGCATCGCCACCGCCGAGGACGCCCAGATCGCGGTCGATCACGGCGTCGAGTGGATCTACGTCTCCAACCATGGCGGCCGCCAGCTCGACCACGGCCGCGGCGCCATGCACGTGCTGCCCGAGATCGTCGACGCCGTGAAGGGCCGCGCCAAGATCATGGTCGATGGCGGCTTCTGCCGCGGCACCGACATCGTCAAGGCGATCGCGGCGGGCGCAGACATGGTCGGCATCGGCCGGCTGCAATGCTGGGCGCTGGCGGCGGCCGGCGAAGCCGGCGTGACGCGGATGCTGGAGCTCCTGGAGGACGAGGTGCTGCGCTGCCTCGGCCTTCTGGGCGCGACCTCCTTCGCCGAGGTCAACAAGTCCTGCCTGCATCAGGCGACCGCGACCAATGCGCCGAGCGTCTTCAGCGCGTTCCCGCTGTTCGACCACGACCCGTATCGATACTGAGCGAAAGGATGCAATGAGCTCGCTCTCCCCCGGCAGCGCGGATGCGCTCTTGTTCGATCTCGGGCGCGTGGTGCTCGACATCGATTTCTCCAAGGCGATCGCCTGCTGGGCGGGACATGCCGGCTGCAAGCCCGAGGCCATCGTCGCGCGCTATGTGCGGGACAGCGAAGCCTACCGGCTGCACGAGGTCGGCAAGATCAGCGACGAGGCCTATTTTGACTCGCTGCGCGTCTCGCTCGGGATCGGCATTTCGGACGCACAATTCCTGGAGGGGTGGAACGCGATCTTCGCCGGCGAGATGCCCGACATCGCCGAGTTGCTGCCGCGCGCGGCAAAGCAGATGCCGGTCTACGCCTTCTCCAACACCAACCGGCCGCATGTCGACCATTTCTCGAAGGAATATGCCGGCCTGCTCGGACATTTCCGCGAGCTGTACCTGTCGTCCAGCATCGGCCTGCGCAAACCGGATGTGGAGGCTTTCGACCATGTCGTGGCCGCGATCGGCGTGCCGGCGAACCGTATCGTGTTCTTCGACGATCTTGCCGAGAACATCGAGGGAGCGCGGTCCAGCGGGCTGACCACGGTGCACGTGACCACGCCCCGCGACGTCGGGAACGCCCTCAAGGCGCTCGGAATTTGATCCCGGGCCGGCGGCTACACGCCGCGAACCAGGCGTATCCGGAGCCTATTTTGCCCGGGGAGAGGAACCGAAGCCCTTTGTATATTTTTATACAGAGTTCCCGGAACGAACGCCTGCCTCAGGACTCATGACTCCGTTGGGAATTCTACATCGGACTTATCGTCGTGTTGGGCAAAACCTACCTCACCAAGCAGGCCTCTCTGCTGATGAAATTCGCCAGGACCACATCGGATTCTGAGCTTTCCGCCAAGCTGATCAGCAAGGCCGCCGACCTGAAATCCCAGGCCGACCCGTTGCCTGACAAGGATCAGGGCTCCGCGGCGCCGGATGTCAGTCCGTACAAGCAGCCGGGGACCTGACCGATGCTGGCCGTGGCTCTCGTCATTCTCGTCCTCGCCATGGCCATCCTCATACCGGTCTGTCTTGCCTTCCGGATCATGCCGCGGCGGACTTGACGTCTGCCCATCGCTGCAGAGCGGATGACGCAGGATAAATCATCCTGTGCGGCCGCTGCTTTGCCTCCGCGCGCGCGCTCGGCTAAGACTCTCGCCGCCGATTTGCCCGAACGGGCACAGCTGGAGTTTTCACCCGTGGCCCTGATGCCGGTTTCCGACGCGCTTGCCGCGGTGCTGGCGGGTGCAGAGCCGCTGCCTGAAGAGATGATCGCGCTCGACGCAGCCTTCCACCGCGTGCTCGCCCGCGACGTCGCGGCGCGGCGCACGCAGCCACCCCAGGCCATGTCGGCAATGGACGGCTATGCAGTGCGGGCGGCCGATGCGGCGAAGATCGATGCCGCGCTCACCGTGATCGGCGAGGTCGCGGCGGGCCGGCCGTTTGCGGGAACGGTGGGCGCCGGCGAAGCGGTGCGGATCTTCACCGGCGGCGTCGTTCCCGATGGCGCGGACGCGGTCGTGATTCAGGAGGACACGGTTGCGGATGGCAAGCGCATCACGATCACGGAAGCGGCCGTTACCGGGCGGCACATCCGCCCCGCTGGCGTCGATTTTCGCGAGGGCGACGTGCTGCTGCGCGAGGGCACCCGGCTGACCGAGCGCGATCTGGCACTCGCTGCCGGGATGAATCACCCTCGACTGCCCGTCCGCCGCCGCCCGAAGGTCGCGATCCTCGCCACCGGTGACGAGCTGGTGATGCCCGGCACGACGCCCGGCCACGGCCAGATCGTCTATTCCAACGGCTATGCCCTGCACGCGCTCGCCCGCAGCGAGGGCGCCGACACCACCGACCTCGGTATCGCCGCCGACACGCTGGCGGCCACCACGGCCGGCATCCGCCGCGCGCGCGCGAGCGGCGCCGACATCCTGATCACGACCGGCGGCGCCTCGGTCGGCGACCACGATCTGGTCCAGCAGGCGCTGCGGGACGAAGGCATCTCGATGGCGTTCTGGAAGATCGCGATGCGGCCGGGCAAACCGATGATGAACGGGCGGCTCGGCGCGATGCGTGTGATCGGCCTGCCCGGCAATCCCGTGTCATCCTACGTTTGCGGATTCCTGTTCATGGTGCCGCTGATTCGCGCGCTCGCGGGCCGTTCGGCGATTCATCATCGCCGCGAACGCGCGGTGCTCGGCCGCGACGTCGGCGCCAACGACCAGCGCGAGGATTATCTGCGCGCGCGCCTGGAGCTGCGCGACGACGGCACGCTCACGGCCGTTCCCGTCAACCATCAGGATTCCTCGCTGCTTGCGAATCTCGCTGCGGCACAGGCACTTCTCGTGCGCCCGCCGTTCGCGCCGAAGGCCGAAGCCGGCACGCCTTGCGAGGTGCTGCGGCTGCCCGTCTGAGCGCTTCGTTCGCGTGCGTTCCGCGAAGTTTGTGGCGTTCACGGTAAATTAAGCAGTTGCGGAACATGTATCGAACATATAGTGTCCGTTCATGATTTGTTTCGAGCATGCAGCGACTTATCGCTGAATTCAGCGTCTCGGAATCGAACGACATCAACCGGGGGATTTTGGTCGAGATGTTAACGCGCAAACAATACGAGCTCCTGCGGTTCATCAGCGAGCGACTGAAGGAAAGCGGCGTGCCGCCCTCCTTCGACGAGATGAAGGACGCGCTCGACCTGCGCTCGAAGTCGGGTATCCACCGCCTGATCACCGCGCTCGAGGAGCGCGGCTTCATCCGGCGCCTGCCCAACCGCGCCCGCGCCATCGAGGTGATCAAGCTGCCCGAGCTTCAGGCCGCCGCCGGCAGCCGCCGCGGCTTCACGCCGAGCGTCATCGAAGGCAATCTGGGCAAGGTGCGCACGACGTCCAGCCCGCCGGCGGACGACGGCGAGCGCCCCGTTGCGGTGCCCGTGATGGGCCGCATCGCGGCCGGCACGCCGATCGAGGCCCTGCAGACCCGCAGCCACACCATCAGCGTACCGCCCGACATGCTCGGCTCGGGCGAGCATTACGCGCTCGAAGTGCGCGGCGATTCGATGGTCGAGGCCGGCATTCTCGACGGCGACATGGCGCTGATCCAGCGCAACGAGAGCGCCGATACCGGCGACATCGTGGTGGCGCTGATCGACGACGAGGAAGCAACCCTGAAGCGCTTCCGCCGCCGCGGCGCCTCGATCGCGCTCGAGCCCGCCAATGCAGCCTATGAGGTCCGCATCCTGCCGCCCAACCGGGTGAAGATCCAGGGTAAGCTGATCGGGCTGTACCGGAAGTACTGAGACCGGACGTCCTGCTATCGGTGATTTGGCGCCTCTCGCGCACTTTTCGATCGGCATCGCCGATCCGGCATTGGAGCGGACGATTGTCCGCTTCCGCTGGATAGTCTTTCTGGTTTCGCGCAGATTATCCGGCCCCTCCTCCGGCGCTACATCCTCGGCACGTCGCACGAAGCAGCATTGCTTCGCGCCCTCTGGGTTCGAGGAGAAGTCATGCGCAAGATCATTCTGGGCACAGTCGCCGCGGCGCTGATCGCAGCATCAGCGTCGCAGGCCTTCGCCGCGCAATCGCAACACCATGTCCGCAAGGACGCCGCTGCGGGTAAGCAAGTCCGGAATGCCCCCAACGCCGTCGCGCAATCGTCGCGGCCGGACTGGCCGTATTCCGGCTGGTCGGCGCCGGCAGGGCGCTGACACACACGTCCGGAATGCGCGGGAGCAGGCTTTGTTCCTCATGGAGCCGGAAAAGATAATGTGATCGCGGCCTGCGGCGGCGAGCCGCAGATTTGCCTACAAGCGGGCAGACGCTAACATGCTTCCACTCTGATAGAGGCCTGCGCCTCGAGAAGAGACGCGGGTCGCTATCCCTGCAAGAGGAGCACCCGATGTGTGACTACAGCCTGCATGCCGTCGCGTCGCGTCCTGCTGAAGTCGGCGAGACGGTCGTCACGACAACCTTCCGCGGCACCTCGACGCGCGGTTTTGCCTCCGCGGCCGATCCGACCGTCGCGGTCTGCCTGCTGCCGGGAACGGAGCTCGCCTTCGCCGACAACGTCCGCTACGACAATCGCTGGATCTGGACGCGGACCGTGAACTCGCGCGTCGGCAAGTTCGGCAAGATCGATCCGCACATTCCCGATCGCCATCATGATGCGATCGAATTCCCCGACGGCAAATACGTGTTGGTGACGCAGCTTGTCGAAGGCCAGCGCGCGACAGTGCTGCAACTGCCGGTGACCCAGCCGGTCGGCGAGCGTGAGCACAAGCCGCAGATCACCGCCGAAAGCCGGCCGACCATCACCCGCCTGCCGATCGGCTGACACAGCCATCCCGGCCGGCGGGTCGGGCCAGGATTGAAATTGCCATCGCCGGCCGAGGCCGGCGAGATGGTATCGCTTGCATTCCGCGAAGCTCCATTGGACGGACCAAGCCGCTCCGCCTCCCCACCGCACGAAGTTTGCGCTGTCCTGCCTGAATTTTGAACGTCCGTTCCGCAGCCAAATGGCCGATGCTTGGTGCGGCTTGAGACGGCGGACACGTTCGATGAAGACCTTCATTCGCGTCGTTGAACTCTGGGTGCCCGACCGCACGCGCATGCGGCTGGAATTCGGCGGCGGCCTCTACGGCGAAGGCCTGTCCGCGTTCAGGGCCGTGAGCGAAGGTCTGCACTTCGGATATGATGAGGGGCTTCCGGGCAAGGCCTGGGCCAGCGGCCACCCCGTGATCCTCACCAAATTCGCCAACTCCTATTTCAAGAGGACCGATCAGGCCATCGCGGCCGGGCTCACCTGTGGCGTGGCGGTCCCGGTGTTTTCCGGCGAATTCCTGCAAGCCGTCATGGTGCTGTTCTGCGGCGACGACGAGGTACATGTCGGCGCGATCGAGCTCTGGCACAACGATGCCGAAATCTCCCACGAGATGGGACTCGTCGACGGCTATTACGGCACCGCCGACATGTTCGAATTCAACTCCCGCCACACCAGATTTCCGCGTGGCTTCGGCCTGCCCGGCCGCACCTGGAAGGCCGGCCTGCCGCTGATCATCAAGGACCTGCACGACGCCAGGAGTTTTCTGCGCTGGGAGGACGCCGCCAAGGTCGGGATCAATCTCGGCGTCGGCATTCCTTACCGGACCGGCACCGACCAGACGTGGGTTCTGGCGTTTCTCTCCGCGCAGGCAACCCCGATTGCGCGACGCTTCGAGATCTGGGTCCCGGACGAGGCCCGTTCGGCGCTGGTCTTCCGCGCCGGCGACTGCAGCGCGCAGACCGACCTCGCAGCCCTCTATGCGACGAAATCCATTGCCAGAGGCGAAGGCAGCATCGGCGGGGCCTGGACCACCGGCATGCCCGCGCTCAACGACGATCTTGCGCATGATGTCTCGGTCGCGGCCCTGCAGGCCCGCGCCTCTGGACTGAGCCGGATGGTCGTCCTGCCGGTTATCGGCAACGCCAGGCTCGACGCCGTGCTGGCCTGGTATCTGTAACCCGTCCGCTCAATCCTCGGCCTGCAAGTCGGCCTCCGATGGCGTCGCGTCCCGGCCGCGGGGCACGGCCGTCTTCGGCGCAAGGCTTCCGTCGAAATCGCCCTCGCCGGCGGCAGCCGGCGACCACGGGCGGTCCGTCCCCCTCGCCCTCGCCGCCTGAACCGCAAAGCCGTCGCCGCTTCGGGTCAGTGCCAGCGCGCCCTGCCTTGCGAGGCGCTGACGGTCGACAACCATCGCCGCGCAATCCGGCGGTGCGGGCCGCGCAGTCACCACCAGCGCGGCGCGGCTGCAATCATCGGCCAGCGCGTCGATGCGCGAGGACAGCGCGACGAGGCGCCCGTCGGCGAGCGGCGTCACGCAGCCGGCCTCGTCGCACGACACGCCAGCGGCCAGTGAGGCACTACCGGCGTCGCGCGGATCGGCGTCGGCGGCGAGCCACTCCTTCAGGAGAAAACTGTCCTTGCTCGACCTGATCAGATGCAGATGTCCGTCCCTGCCCCGCACCGCGACGCTCTGGCCGTCACCGGCGATCAGGACATCGGGCTGCCGTGCAGACAATCCCCAGAGGATCGCGGCGATCAGTGCCACCGCGCCGACCCAACGCAACGGCGTGCGCAACAGGCCCATCACGATGATCCCCAAACTTGCAGCGATCAGCGGTGCGACGCCGAACGCCGAGATGCGGCCGACCGCGCCCGGCAATGCGGCCACCCAGCGCGACACCGCAACCATCCAGTCGATGCCGATCCCCATCAGCCACCAGAACGGACCATCAAGCCCGAACGGCGCTGCAATCAATCCCAACAGGCCCGCGGGCATCACCAGGGCCGAGACCACCGGCATCGCCCCGAGATTGGCGAGCACGCCGAACGGCGTCACGCGGTGGAAATGGAAGGCGGCATAGGGCGTGGTCGCAAGCCCCGCGATCAGCGAGGCCAGGAACAGCATCGCGATCTCGCGGCCACCCCACATCGCAATGCGCGCCGTCGCGGAATGATCGGGCGATGCAAACAGGTTCGGCATACCGATCTGCACCAGCGCGACCAGCCCCAGCGTCGCCGCAAAAGACATCTGGAAGCTCGTGCGCCATACTGCAGAGCACTAGGAAAAACAGTAACTTAAGAGACCTTCCGGACCACAGTCCGGGACTTTTTCCGGGACTTGGCAATGCGCTCCACCGCCGCGGCGACGTCCTCGTCGAGCACATGAGCGTACCGCATTGTCGACTTGATGTCCCGGTGGTTCATGGCCTTTTGCACCAGCTTCAGGTTACCGCTGTCGCGTAGCAGCTTGGTCCCGAAGTCGTGGCGGAAGTCGTGGAACCGGAAGTCCTTCAGGCCGGCCCTGCGCCGGATGGTCTGCCAGACCGTCTTGGCGCCGTTGTAGGTCATCGGGTAGCGGCCGCCCATCACGCGGCCGTGCCGCCTGTTGCCGCAGGCCGCGACGTAGGTGAAGACGAATTCATCGTGCAGGCCCTGGAGAGGGAAGATGATCTCCCGGATGGCCTCTGTGATTGGGAACACGATCCGCCGGCCGCCCTTGCCGATCTTGACGATTTGCCGGGTGCCGAAGTTCACCTCGCTCCAGCGCAGCAAAACACACTCCTTAAAGCGCATGCCGCTGGCCCGGGAGAAGGCGAAGAAGTCCTCATAGTCTGCGCGCATCGCGTCGTCGATCGACGTGGCCTCGCCGTCCTGCAATTCGCGGACGCGTTCCTCCGGCTCGGGCAGGAGCAGTTCCTCCCATTTCGGCTCGCGATCGAATGTCGCGCCTTCGTCCTTTGCAAACCGGAACAGGCGCTGGAGAACCTTTGTCGCCGACCGGTTGACGGTGGCATTCGAGACGAGTGGCAACGCCTCCTCTTCCACCTTGGTCCGCTGCCCCCGCCGGGAGACCCTATGCCCGCGGCGCCACGCGACCATCTTCTTGGCATAGCTATGATCGATATCAGTGAGCGGGGTGGCTTGGCCGAAATAGCCGATCAGGCGTGCGAGATTCGTCTTGGTGGCGTCAGCGTCGGAATCATATTGCGCATGGTCCAGCCAGAGGCGGTCGGCGGCATCATCGATGAGAAGAGATGTGCGTGACCGCTTTGCGGCCTTGATGAGATCCTTCGCCTTCTCGAACTCTATGTCTTCGACGGCCTGGGCTTCTTTGCGAGTTGTGCATTCAGTCGAGCCGTGAAACCGACGACCACCGTGTTGGAAGTCGAAATGGTAGAACGGCGACTTTTTGGGCTTGTAGACAGACACGCTTCACGCCTCCTGCGCCGCTCGATGAAGTCGTCCAGGTCAGCCTCCGTGAAGCGGCGCCGAGGCCGCTTCTTGCCGAGCCCGACGTTAATGTATTCGATTGCGCCCTCGCTAACGAGGCCGCGGAGATGGTCTTCGGTAACGCTCAGTCGCAAGGCCGCCTGCTCTGGGGTGAGCAAGCGGCTGTTGTCGTTGGCTGGATTGGGCAAGAGCACGCGCCTGAGAAATATGATTGCTCTACAAACCTCGCCGACCTCAGCCGACGCACAAGCCGCCCTAGAAATGGCGCGCCACCGATCAGCATACATCGAGCCGGCGCGGATCATAGTCAAAACCCGTACTTTTCTTGCGGCAACGGCGAAAATAGCCCGCCCCAATCACCGGGGCGGGCCCTTCTGGGTATTCTTACTGACGAACACCAAGCACGATGATTTCGTCTTCCGAGGTTCGGGCGGCCCATGCAGCGCGCGCGTGCTCGATCTGCATCTTACCCTGTGGGTCGTGATGCGCAGCCCATTTGCCCAGGCTGTCTTCTTTCGATGATCCCTTGAGGAGGACGTGAAGAGCGCCCTGTCGAACTACGGGGTCGCGTCCCTCGGCGCGCAGGGCGGTAAAGTATGCCTCTGCACAAAAAGGCGTGGATGAGTCGATACGCGCGCTAGCATTGAGGTTGAAATCAGACATTCATATTCCCCTGTCGTCCGGCTCATTTGACCGGCCCCGAAATTGTGGTACCACAGATTCCATGAGCCGTCAAACTATGGTACCAAAGAAAAAGCGCGGGCCTCCCGCAACTGGCAAGGGCACACAGATACAGGTGCGCTTGCAGCCGGACGATCTCACCGCGGTGGATGCTTGGAGAGATAAGCAGGGCGATTCCCCTACCCGCCCCGAGGCCATCAGAACGCTGCTGCGGCGGGCGCTGCATTCCAAGCCGAAGGCCTAGCCTCAACCCCTATAGGGGCGCTTCGGCGCGTCCACAGGGATGTGGACGCCAAGCATTGTCCCGTCACGAATCGGCTTGACGCTCGGAGCTCCATACCGTGGAGGCCGACAATGTCTGATCCTGCCAGCGCCATCGATCAGGACGCCCCTCTCCGCCTTCGGAAAAGCGGCAGAACTCGCATTTCCTGGCGGCGGCATGACCGCTAGCGGACTGAGGCGGGAAGCCACCAGAGGACGGCTTGTCGTGGAGCGGATTGCAGGCAAGGACTACACCACGCTGTCAGCCATCGCGAAGATGCGCGAGCTGTGTCGCGTACCGGCGAAAGCCGAAATTTCTGTGGGGCCGCTGCAGCGCGAGCACCCTATTTGCGAGCATACCGTCAACTTCCTAGTGCAGTCAGACGTAAGGCTAAACGGCCCCCTCAGTCTTCGCGAACGCCTGCGTTCGGATTGCGCAGAGACCGACAGACTGAATAAGGCGCGGCCAATTTCCAAGAGAGAAAGGGACGCCCTGAAACTGTGTTTCGAAGCGCGCGGGACACCGATCGCGCTCTGAGCACTCACTGGCCGAGAACGGCCCTGTGGTTAGTGCTCCATGGCTTCATTCAGGCCACGGGACACGATCAGCAGGGAAATAGAATCTATCGCATCACCCCCGAGGGCGAAACGGCCTGGCTCGCGATTGCATGCGCCACGGCTAAAGACTAGTTGCCCCCTCCGCTTTCCTCGATCTATGGTGGCATTTTGGGTCTTGGGGGACCAATAATGCGTAGTCTAGGAATCGTGGCGCTTTGCGCCGCACTGGGCGGATGTGTCACGCAGAACGATCCGTCCCCAGCCGTCGCATATCAGCGAACAATTTCCGCCGACGTCGCAACCAAAGCGATCTTGGCGAACCGGTCGACGATGTGGAAAGACCCCTCTTCGATCCGGGATGCGAAAGTAGGCGAGCCGGCGACTTGCCCCACACAAAACGGCTTATTTCCCCCAGCGACATCGTGTGTCTGCATTGAGGCTAACGCCAAGAACTCATACGGCGGCTACACCGGAATGCGCAGGACGATTGTTGTCCTCTCATCCACCAGCGGCACGTTCCTCAATACCTCGGACGGCGGAATTAAGGGCTTTGAGGAAATTTGCCAAGGCATGCAGCCCCTACCGCGACTTAACGGCGACTACGTTGAGCCTAAACCATCGTCGAAGCTAGCCAAGCAACCGGCTACTTAGCAGCGACCGCGCTGGTCTGGCCTCGCCAACCTGAAATGGGAGTGAAAGCGATGCATTGTGCAGTCTGTGTGAAACCTGCTGAGCCGCTGCCGAAAACTCATGACGGCGATGGTTTCCACTGCGCTACTTGCGGGGACTACGTGGTCTCTGGGACCGTCATCACCTCCAGATGGCTGGAGGGGCGGTCACCCACCGAGCGGCTGAAAGCGCTAGAGAACGCGAAGCGGCAGGCTCAACCGGGCAAGCTTCCGGTGATTACTACCTACTCGCTTTGAGCTAGGCCTCCTCCAGCGCGCCGGCATCCTAATTGCGCCTCCGGCATTCAGTGCAGCAGCAATCCCTTCAACCACCAGCGATTTACGTGCGGTCCCTTCGCAGATTACTACGACTTCCAATCGAACTTCGCCTCGCTCTAGCCGCAACGCTGGCAATTTCCGCCCTCAATATGGTCTGGGCTTACACGCAAGCGAGTTGGAAGATTGATCCCGGCACAGCGACGCTATGCGGCGCAATTATTGGGCTGGCGATCATTGGACAACAAGCACGTCGGGGATTCAGCAACCTTATCAGATCGCAACGCAATCAATCAGAGCTTGACCGTGAGGCTCGGCTTCACCAGGTCGAGCTCGATCGCATCAGTCAGTTAGAAGACGCTGGGAAGAGGCTAAACTCCCTTGCAAATGCCTTATGGGCCGAGGTGTACGCTCTCCATTATCAGATACATGAGCAGTGGCGTTCAAATAAGATGTTCGCTGTTGTTTCAAAAGAGATGGCCAAGAAAGGTATTCTTCCTACCGCAAAGTCCATGTCATTCGCGACTTTCGATGCCCCGGTTTATAAAGCGAACATCAGCAATCTCGGTCTCCTGCCACCGGGTATCGCGGCGGATGTCGTCCTTGTGATGACCAGAGCCAGGGGTGGCGAAAACCGCAACATGGAGATGGACAAAGCCATCTCTCATGACCTCGCAGAGACCTTGCACCGCGGCTTTGCCGAAACACTTGAGGACCGGCGCGACGATCTATTCCATGTGTCAAAGCGCCTCTCTAGCGTCATTAATCCCATGAACCAAGACCCGGGTCCACTTATTGATGCGCAGAAGGCAAGAGCGGCAGCCAAAAAGGCAAATGGAGAGGACTAAAAGAAACGCGCATAGCTCTGGCAGCTTTTCATCGGGCGGCTAGAGCCGGGATCTATCGCCCGGTGCGCCTAGAACATGCTTCGTCCGGCTATCGCGGACCTACCAGACCGCAAACCTAAGTTTCTTCGCTAGCGTCGCCTTCGCCGTCAGAAAAGAAACGAAATGCACCCTGTCGAGTGCGGGAATGAATTCCAAGACCTCCGCAATTTTATACTCGTTCTTGTAGTTGCCGTTGGCTGTCCGTTTTTCCGTGACGAGCATTCTGACGCGCCAAGTATCCGCGAGTCCTAGGATGCCTCTAGCTCGCACCTGATCAGCGATCTCAGTGTCGGAAATGTCGGCCGATATGGTTTCATCACCATATCGGAACCTCGAAATGTGTGCATTAGGCTCAAAATCTGCGCGGCTTGGCCTGCTTAATTCGTTGACGAGTAGCGCCCAGACGATCCGCGCCATCTTGTTAGCGAGCGCGACGGTTACCAGCATCCGCGGTTTGCGAGCCAGCATCTGTTCGAGCCACGGCCCCCTTGGCGCACCGCGTTTGCTCGCCTGTTGCACGACCGCGCTGCTGCCGATGATGAGGAGGCGCCTGAGCGTGCGTTCGCCCATCTTGGATGTCGCACCGAGCTTCTGCTTGCCGCCTGTCGATCTTTGAAGAGGCGTGAGACCCAACCAGGCGGCGAAGTCACGGCCTTTGGCAAAGGTCTCGGCCGGCGGTGCTAGAGCGGCGATCGCGGTGGCGGAGATTGGGCCAATGCCGGGAACGGTCATTAGCCGGCGCGATACTTCGTCCTCGCGAGCACGTCGCGCGATTTCCTGGTCGAGGTCCGCGACCTTGCCATTGAGGTCGGTCAGCAGGTCCAGCATCAATTGGAACATGACGTGGGCCGCTTTGGGGAGCGAGCTGGCCATCTCTTCTTCCTCGATCAGGTCGGTAAGCATCGTCACGTGCGACGGCCGGCTTAGGTGCGACCCATCCATATTCAGTGAGGTGTCCCCGGATCGCGTTGATGAGCTGCGTTCGCTGCCGCACTAACAGGTCACGGGTCCGAAACACCAGACCCGCCGCCTGTTGCTGTTCGCTCTTCACGGCCACGAACCGCATGCTCGGCCGCTGCGCTGCTTCGCAGATCGCCTCGGCATCGATCGCGTCGTTCTTTTGCCGCTTCACGAACGGCGTTACATAGGCGGGCGGGATCAGCCGAACTTCATGACCAAGCTGCGCGAGCTGCCGGGCCCAGTGATGGGCTCCGCCACATGCCTCCAGAGCTACCGTGCAACTCGGCTGGGCTGCGAAGAAATCCAGCAACTTTCCTCGGCTGATCCGTTTGCTGAATATAGCTCGCCCTTTCCCGTCTGCTCCATGAGCGTGGAAAACATGCTTGGCGATATCCAGACCGATTATGACAACCTCTGACACGGACGCCTCCCTTAAGTGGTGCTCAACACCTTCACTTTGGCACATCGATGCCGTCGAGGCGGGGGTCCACCCCATCATAAACCCGATCAGCCCGCGCGGAGGTAGGGTGCCCGTGTCCGTTTAGTCTTCAAGACTGGACATCGCCAGTTCGCCCTAGCTAGTCCGCTAAGGGGCCAAATGCAGACATCCACTTAGAGGAATTGGTCACCGTTCCGAGCACACTTCGTGAGCAGCTTACATTTCGCTCGCTCGTGGCATAGTCTTGACCGCGGCTGCCCACCTCAGGGAGTGGACGGCTACCGGCAGAGGGAAAGGCTGTGCGCTACCTCTTCGCAAACTGTACGTTTGACCTGGGTCGCCGCGAACTGCGTCGAGGCGACGAGGTAGTCCCAGTCGCGCCGCAGGTTTTCGACCTGCTCGACTATCTGATCCGCAACAGAGAACGCGTCGTTACGAAGGACGATATCTTCAGCGCCGTCTGGAATGGCCGCGTCGTCTCGGAGGCGGCGTTGACGACCCGGCTTAATGCCGCCCGGAACGCGATCGGCGACACCGGCGAGAAGCAGCTTCTGATAAAGACCCTGCAGCGCAAAGGATTCCGCTTTGTTGGAGCCGTGCAGGAAGAAAGACAGGCCAGCCCTCTCGAGCAGGACAGTTCGGCGGTGCGTGGTGAAGTGACCGCAGCGACATCGCCTTCAGCACCCCGCCTTTCTATCGTTGTGCTGCCGTTCGCCAATCTCAGTGGAGATCCCGAGCAAGACTATTTTGTCGACGGCGTGACCGAGAGCCTAACCACGGACTTATCCCGCATCAGAGGCTCGTTCGTGATTGGTCGGCACACCGCATTTACTTACAAGGGCAAAGCAGTCGACCTCAAGCAGATTGGCCGCGAGCTGAATGTTCGTTACGTGCTCGAAGGTTCGGTGCAGCGGAGCGGGGATCGTTTTCGGGTGTGCGTGCAACTAGTCGATACCGAAACAGGCAGCCATCTGTGGGCCGACCGCTTCGACAAACCACTCGCCGACCTTTTCGAAATGCAAGACGAAATCGTGTCGAGATTGGCCAACGCACTTAATGCTCAACTTATTGCAGTCGAGGCGAGGCGAGCGGAGCGATCTTTGCAACCAAGCGCGTTAGATCTGCATTTCCAAGGGATGGCTCGACTTAATAAAGGTTGGACCCCGACTAGCCTAATGCAAGCGCGAGGTTTCTTCGAGGGGGCCCTAAAGCTTGAACCTGATAACATCGAGACACTGGCCGCTATTGCGACATTAGATGTGTTCTGTGCTGGCCTTGTGTTCGTTGATGACCCGTATCGGTACATTGCGACAGCAGAAGTGGCCTCGATTAAGGCTATCTCTCTCGATCCACGGCACGCCGCCGCTCATTTGGCTCTTGGTGGCGTGCGATTGTGTACGAGACGCGGATTGGAAGGACTTGCTGAATGCGAGCATGCCCTATCTTTGAACCCAAATTTTGCCGAGGCTCATGCTTGTGTCGGCGTCGCCAAACTGTATCTCGGTCGCCCCACTGAGACTGAGGCACACGTAAAGGAAGCGCTGCGTGTATCTCCTCGCGACGAAGGGATTGCTCGTTGGCTGGCCTATGTTGGTACGGCCAAATTGCACCTCGAAGCCGATGGTGAAGCCGCTGAGTGGCTACGCCGAAGCCTGAAAGCCAACCCGAACTATCCCATGGCACACTTCGAATACGCTTCCGCCCTCGCGCTTCTCGGGCAAACAGATAACGCGGTAGCAGCTAGAAACGAAGGTCTTTTACTCGATCCCGCCTTCACGATCCGCCGTTTGAAAACCCTCCGAGTTTCTGACGACCCGACGTTTCTTGCGGGGTCAAGGCGGCTTTTGAAGGGGATGTATTTGGCTGGCGTGCCGGAGGGGTGATGTCGCTTATGGGTCATAAGCGGCGGTGGACGCCGTGCGGCCCAGCGTCTCGTCTACCTCCCATAGCGCAATAGACCAGGACGCTGCGCATGCCCATCTCGCGCTTTAGCCAGCAGTAACTGCACCGGGCGGCCCTAGGATTCACCTAGCTTACCCCACATCCGAACCGGCTTCTCCTGCATGCCAACCCTTCTCTGTTGGCTGATAACGCTCTCCACGTTTCACCAGCCAGCCGCCTTCAACCATCTTCTCTGCCAAAGCCTTCGAACATGTCGGCTGGCTGCTGCCGGGGTAATACAGGCCGTCCCTGCGCTCGACCAAAAAGCCGTAGACGCGCACCAGGCGAAGCGCTTTCAGCATGCCGGGAATGAGAACTACGGTCGTGCTCGTCATTGCTCTCCAAACGACGGCCCCCCCGAACGTTCCCGAAGCCATTCGGCAAAAGCTGCGTCAATATCATCCTAGCGTCGCGGAACGAGCGCGAGCCACTGCAGGTCGTGGGTGTGGAAAAGCTAAGGCGCTTCGATGACTCAGAGAGCGCGACCAGCGGCGCCGCCTATGTCGGAAGGCATACAGACCCGATTGCCGAGTCTTCCTAGACCTCAGTAAACCTCGGCGATCCCCATTACCGCCGAGGTCTCCAACGGTCCCGGCAACTAATAGCTGGGGCCGTTTTTTTTGCGAACTGTAACAACGTGCGCGAGCTACTGCGCGTCGTGGGTGGGGACAACGCCCGCCGTTTCACACCGGCCTTGTGGCCCTTCGAGGGATACTTCAGAACGAGGCGCGGCATGAGATTCGTGCCAGACCTCGTGCCGTGGACAACTTGGGCGGCAAGCCGTCCTTTAGGCGCTAGAAGATCTACGATGCTCCGCAACGTTTGTCTTGCGCTTTTTAAGTTTCGCCGTTCGCTAGGATAGCGTCGATTGTCTGCTCGAGCTTGTCCAGCGTGCATGGTTTGATTAAGACGGGCGTTCCTTCAAATCCGCGCGGCACGCCGCTGCTGCCGTATCCACTCAAGAAAAAGAACGGCAGCCCTCGTCTCCTTATCGCTTCGGCAACGGGCCCCACGTTCGTGCCATGCAAATTGACGTCGAGGATCGCGAGATCGTATGCCTCAATCTCAGCAACAGATCGCGCATCATCTATATTCCCCGCTTCAGCGCTGACCCTGTGTCCGAGTTCCTCGACCATCTCAACGAGCATCATTCGAATAAGCGCCTCATCTTCCACGAGGAGTATTGATGCCTGCGTCATGTCTCGCCTCAAGCCTTGCCTAAATCAGCCGCTGAGCGCTCGTTAAGGAGTTGAGAGACCGCCGTTGTAAGCTGCGCGGGGGCAAACGGCTTCTGAAGAATTATGCTGTTGGGAACGCCTTGTGCCGGCCAGTCGTGGGCTGCTGCGCCCGATATGTAGACCACCGGAAATTTGGGATCGCCCTCGCGCGCAGCCCGCGCGACGTCCCAGCCGTTGAACCTTCCTAACAGATTGATGTCTGTCACCAGAGCGCAGTACGCGATGAGCTGCCCCTTGAGCAGCGTCACCGCCTCCTCGCCGGACTTGGCGCTGGCGACCTCGAAGCCCCCCTCGCCCAACGCATCCTCGACAATGCCTTGGATCGCATCGTCGTCTTCCACGAGCAGGACTACCGGCAGCATTTCCGTCAAAGTCTTATCCCCCGGAGCAAACGCAACGTGGACGTTACAAAGTGCACATAAGCCAAAAGTTCCCAAGCTGCCGGGAAATTTTGGCAGTCTTGGAAACGGCGGGTCTAGCTCGTATCGGAGGATTTCCTGGCCCTGGCCTTTTGGCGGATGAAGCTGACCTGCAATTCTTCGCCATTTACTCGTTCAAGTTGACAGCGACGATAGGCAAGTCCTGTGGACGAAAGAAGAAGGAAGAACTCGTTCAGGGTCAGCCCCTCAATCGAGATCTCAACTTGAAGTCTTGCCCCTACATCTGAGACTTCCTTAAGGGTGCACGCGCGACGCCACGTTCCATCAATGGCCATCATCTGCGCGGGCAACGGATGCTCGAACGTGACCCGTTGGCCTTCTTGCTCTTTTTGTGCGGGCATTGGGTAAACAGAAGTGATCCCGCCGTTATATCCCCGATCAACTAAAAGGTAGTAACCGCGATCGGGAAAAGTTGGCAAATTGAGAGCCGCTTGGGCCACTGAAGTTGAAATACGAAGCGTCTGTGAAGTCGGAAGCAGGCCAGTGCCGCCCTCCTCCATTGTGAAATAGAGACGCCGGTACCCGACCAAAGCGCGCACTTCGAATACGATGACCGAAGCCGGACAGGTGAGCACCTACCTTTGCTCGTTCCGCACAAGGGACGCCAGTCTATCGAGTTGGCCGGCCAAACCGACATAGGTTCGGGCAATGTTCTTCAGAGCGGTGGCGCGGTCCTTGGAGATGTCGCTCGCGGAAGAAAGTCTCTTGTAGTGGTCAGAAAGTCTCTTGTAGTGATCAGCATGTTCGCGGCACTCAGCAATGTTGCGGTCGAGGCGGTCGGCCGGCACGATCGAGGGCAAGGAACGCATACTCTTCTCCGACATGACAACGGTAGAGAGACGGCCCCGGCTCCAGGGGCGTCAAGGTGGGTTAGGCCGGGGCCGCTCCGCCAGCTCTGGTCAGCGACCCAGCGACGATTAAAATATTCGCCCGACCTTGCAGTTCCTTTTCCGAACTGAACGGGGCGCTTTCCGTATTTTACCGCGCGGCGCTTGTTGCTGTTTTCATCCTGGGCTGGGTTTGCTCGACTCATTTTTTGACCGGCCCTTTTCTTCTGCCGACTTCACACCCAAACTGCGGACTTTGCTCACCGCGTCCGACCGCTATGCTGCGCATGATCTTTCGGCAATGCAGCCTGCGTCTCGCTACCCGCGTGGAAACCGCAGGCCGTTCGCCGCCGCCCAACTAACAATCTCGTTCAACGTCCGCCGGCCAACGCCCACGAGCTTAAAGAGGTCGCGCTGCGTCAGCGACTGGACGTTCTCCTGCGTGGCCGCGCGGCAAGCCAAGGCACGGCGCAGGCCAGCCTGCGCTCGGGGGCTCAATCCAGCTATCGACACGTCCTGTTGGGACGCATCCATCGCTAATCCCGGCGGAAAATCTGGCCACGCTCCGCCGCGAGCGCGAGTTCCGCCCATTCGCGTGCAAGCCTTTCCCAGCCCTCACGATCGACGGGGTTGAGGCTTCGAGCTGCCTCCTCGCGGCAGGCCGCCGCCTCTTTGTGGAATTGCTGAGCGGACGATGTCATCTGCGCATAGTGTAAGAACTCACCAGGTACTCGATCTTCATAGTTGCCTCGCGCGTTTTAGCGCTTGAGTGGGGCTGACCTTCGCGATCAGAACGCCAACCACGCCAGTACCGCGATGATCGGGACGATCGCGATGCCGAAAATAATCAACGGCGAAGGTTCATTTCCAGTACGGTCACTCATCGTAGGCTCCTTACAAGACAAGCCCCGCAGCGGCGGCGCCACGGGGCTCTCAGTACCGACACCTCAGGGGGCGGAGATGCCAGTACCTCAAGTCACCAACGGCTCGGTGTCAGCCTCGTTCCTACTCGAGGGTCAGTGCGGCTTTTGCGGCTGATCGCTTTGCGGCCTTACGGCCATATTGCTGTCCGGCATTTTGTCTCGCCCCTGATCGCCATTGTCATCCTTCCCGCCGGACGTAGACGTGCCGCTACCACTGCGCGAGCCAGGTGACATGCCAGTCGTGCTGCGCGGATCATTGCTCGGCGCCGTGGAGCTGGCCGCGGGATCACCGGTGACCGATCCTCGCCCACTCGGAGCGCCGCCTGTTTGCGCCGAGGCGCCGGCAGTCGAAAGGACGATCAAGCTTGCTGTCATCAACGGGACTATTTTCACGGCGAACCTCCAGAGTTGTTGCGCTCAACCGGCGCCTGTGTCGTCCGTTCCTATCGTCGCGCCTTCTTCTTTTATGGAATGCCCGCTTTGGGCCCATTAGCAAGGCGACTTGAGGCCGTTCATCACCGCCATTCGGCCGATCATTTCGGTGGATGCGAGTTGCCGTGTGGTTGATTGGAAGGACTGTCCATCGTCACCATTCCCTCGAACCGGGAAAACATGGCCACGCGTTGGGGATCGGCCTTGCTCTCCGCCGCCGCGAGATTGCGCTCCAGTGAAATCGCTTCCTGCTGCGGAACTCCCGCATGCCTTAGTGCTTCACGCGATCTGATGCCGTCACCGGCGCAGAGCGTGATCACCCAGGACGCTTGTTTGCGGTGAAGGAGAGCGCGGCCGCCCATTTCGCCTTGCGTCCAGTCGGCAATGGCGAAACCACCGGCAACCACGATTGGAGATACGTTGAGGACAGCGTCCGGCTTGTCGAACATGCCATGCAGTAGTCCTTCGATTTCGGCCTCGGCTCCCGCTTCCGTCGCTGGCACCGCAGCGCTGGCTAGCAGAACGAACACAAGCGAAAGCGCTCGAAGGCTCGCCGTGATCAATTCTCTGCCAGAAAAGAACACCGAAATGCGGCGCCGATCTCTTGTACTCACCATCGATACCTCACGCCGGCGTAGACCGCCCTGCCGTTGCCAGGTTCGAACAGAGGTGATGTCGGTGTTGCCCGGTCAATGATGCTTGCGCTCGCGATATAGGCCTTATTAGCGATGTTGCGCGCCTCGATGTAGCCCGTGACCGGACCGCCATTGTCGAAGCCGGCCTTGAGGCCCCAAATCGCGTAGGCCGAACTGATCAGCGTGTTGGCGCTGTCGACGAAGTAAGCCTGCGGCACCCATTCCAGATTGGGTCCGAAATAGAACCCAGTGGGATGCTTGTACAACAGCTCGGCCCGGATGAAGTGCCGTGGCGCCCCCGGCAAAACGTTGTTGCCAAAGGTCGGATCATTGTCGAAGTGAAAATCATTCAGCGTGTAAGCGAGATTCAACCAGATCTTGTCAGGCGCCGCTCCGCCGACGAAAATGTCGCGGAAAATTGCAGCACCGGCACCGGCTTCGATCCCCTGATGAATGGTTTGATCGGCGTTAGTAACATTGCAGTTGCCGAACGTGCTGAAGAGGCACTGCAGTTCGTTGCTGATGTTGGAACGATAGAGGGCAATCTCCCATGCGTAATCCGGCCGCTTCATGCGCGTTCCGACTTCGTAGGTTGTGGCGGTTTGCGGCTTGATCAGAAAGAACGGAATGGTAGGCAGTGTGGGACTTAGGAAGTTCGGGCTCACGCTCTCGCCAAAGCTAGGCACCTCAGCGCTACGCGAGATGTTGCCAAACACCTGCCAGGTTGGATCGACCTGCCATAGCAGGCCGACCTTGGGGCTCCACAGGCTAAAGGTGCTCCGACCGTTGACGTCGCCATTGGTCGAAAAGTTCACTTGCTGATCGCGTACCGCGAACAGGTATTGCGTGCCCGCCACGAATGCGACGTTCGGTACGAAGTAGAACGAATTCTCCGCATAGGCGGAGTAATTTTGCGGCTTCTGCAACAACGACGAGGTCGGCGTCCCCTTGAAGCCGCCCACATTGACGAATTGCTGCGCATCGATGGTGCCGTTCAGGATGTTGAAGCCGGCGACGAATCTGTTGCGGTATCCTCCGACGAAGCGATCATCCGTGACCTTTGCGAAGGCGCCATAGTCTTTGTATCGGTAGTCGAGCCATTGAAAGATCGGATGCATCAAGTGCCGATCGACCCCGAACGCCCCGAGCTCAACCTGGGTATCTTCCAAGCGAATAGTCGTCTTGTTTGCTAAACGCACGGTATCGATATTGCGCTGCCAGTCGTTGGCGACGTTGATCGGAGCCGCCGAGGTCGGCGAGGTCAGCGCGGTGGTTCTGTCCACGCTACCCGGAATGCGCTGGCGTACTTCGTTCGCGTTGAAATAGAACCGCGTTTCGACGTCTGGCGATATCTGATAACCGATATTGCCGTTGATCCGGTTGCTCGATCCGAAGCTGTGATCCCGAAAGCCGTCGGATGCCTGCGTCGAGGCAGTGACAAAGCCATCCCATGGGCCGTTCGCACCGCCGGCATTGGCTTGCAGCCGCTTGAAACCGAAGGCGCCAAGATCGAAGGACGCGCCGTTTGGAAGCGGATCGCGACCAGTTGGGATGACGAAATTGATGGCACCGCCCAGAGAGTTAGCCCCGTATTGCAGCGCGTTGCCGCCCTTGTAGACTGCTACGTATTTGTAGGCCGTCGGATCGATCTCTTGAAAATCACCGTAGCCATCTGCCGTGTTGATGGGAATGCCGTCCATGTAGAGCTGGACGCCGCGCAGATGGAAATTGCGCGACAGGCCGGAGCCGCGGATCGACAGGCGGGTGTCGTCACCCCATTTCGGCTGGGCGAATACGCCCGGGACGTAGTCGAGAATGTCCTTGATCGTGTTCGAGACTGTCGAGTTTCTGTAGGCCTCGGCGGGCACGATCGCCACACCGCCTGGTGTGTTGTTGATCTCTTTAAGGGCCTGCTGTGCAGAGAGAACGCCGAGCACTACGCGCGATGCGCCTATCTGATCGCCCGCCGATTGGACCGGTGCCTCCGGCGCTCGTCTGGCACGCGCAATGCGCGGTGAACGGGTCGCGTCCCGGGATGGACGGCTGGTCGCATCTCGCTTTTGCTGAGGTGCTTCAACGGTCACGGGCGGCAACTGCTTCTGCCCGCTTGTTTGCGCGTATACAGGTGAAGAAAGGATGGCGCTGGCGAGCGCACAGGCTCGTAGCCGCCTGACGGCGGATGACATGTGTCAAAACTCCCAATTGAACTGACGGTTATTGGCGCTGCTGTAGCGCTGCTGTCAGATCAGGAAAGGAGGTCCGCGAGATTGGTGATCGTGCGAGCGAAACGCCGCAACAAACCGTGCTTCAAACGCAACGGCGATGACCAACTCAACATATCGACGGTCAGCAAGGGCAGCTTGTGGTGACGGAAGCGCGGTCGGAGTGTGATGTCCGGCGCATGACGGACAGTGTATCGCGAGCTTCTTGCCGTTCTTATCTGTGCCAGTCCGGCCGGCATCTAAATTGCCACTGCTGCTACACAATTCGTGAGCCGCCGCGACAGCAGCGGGTGAAACGCCTGCAGCCAGGATACTGGAGAGGATGAGATTGAAAAGGAGTGCGTAGGCCGCAATGAATGCGGCCCCGCAGCCGATCCGCCGCTTGTAACCGAACCTCATCATCGCCTGATCCCCATAGCAGCGCTACCACAGGGCACGGGCGAGTCAAATGCGCGAGGAGTCGCATTCGGCTGATCGTGTGCTTAGTGTTGCACCACTACCACTAACCTAGGGCTTTGCGTTGCACACGCCACGCTGCCGGGGGGCCGGAAGGAACCGCGATTGTGTCCCAAGCAGTTCGCGTGACATTTGCGGGCACTAGCTTACCTCAGTGTAGCCCGTCCGGCACTTCCGCCCTGGGCCCAAGAGCAGAAGCCACCTCGCCTAACTGACGCGCCGGGAGCAAAACTACTGGGTGAATTTAGTGATGTTTCCAAACCTTCACGGCGGAAATTACCAAGAGGGCCGCCAACCCCGGCAGCAATATCGAGCTTGGCACCAGCCCTACCAATAGCCCGCCGATGAAGGTCCCGACGATTGATCCCAGCGCCATGACAAGCAGAAATCCCCGGTTAGCGCGCAGGACGCCAAAGCTCCGGTCCCGGCTATATCGCGCGAAGCCGACAAGCATGGTCGGTAGGCTCACCGCAAGCGACAGACTGCCAGCCAGCTTCACGTCCGCGCCAAACAGCAGCACCAGCGTCGGGATCAGAAATTCGCCGCCAGCCACCCCAAGCAGCGAAGCGATCACACCGATGACACCCCCGGCCACGACGCCAACCACGACCAGCGGCACGCCCGTGAACGCTGGCGCGTTCGCCGTGACGTCATGAGCAAAAAGCAGCACGCCTGAAATCACAACCAGCAGCGCCGCAATGATCTTATAGAGCGTTGCAGTCTTCAACCTAATTGCCCAGGCGGCACCAGCGTAAGCCCCGGCAAGGCTGCCCGCCAGCAGATTGATGATGACAGGCCAGTGCGCGGCGATCTCCGCAAGCGGCACGGTTCGCGCCCGGAACGGCAGCGCGCTTGCCACCACAATAAGACTAATGGCCTTATTCAGGATCACGGCTTCCAGCCCATGAAAGCGGAACAAGCTGATTAGCAGCGGTAGCCGAAACTCAGCTCCGCCAAGGCCAATAAGGCCGCCTAGCGCGCCAATGGTTGCGCCAGAACTAAAGGCGGCTACGCCGCAGCGATTTTCGGGCATGAGAGCACAACGGATATGCGTCTAAGCGCTCGTTCGACGTGCCCATGATCCGTCGTGGCGGGAAGCTTCACACCTGCTTACGGCAGGCCGTGGGGCATGCAGCGATCCTATTTCAGTTTTCCGGGGTCCACAACTGACATGAACGCGCGATCTAAGCCTTGAAGCGGCCTGCTCGGTCTCAGTCGACCTGTTGTTGCGCTTGAGACTGCCCAGAGGGTTTTCGGACGCTAATCAGCGCGATGTCTGAGATGGGGTCACAAGCAGCAATACTCTGGTTGACAAAAAATTTCTGCTTAGATCCCAAAACCCGACGTCGGCGCCCTTATAATCAGTCGCCCTGAGGCTCTGCCGAGCTCCGATTCGTCCATGCTTTTGGTGTCGGAGAACAGTCCATATATGCGGAACGAGCGCTAAGACGCGCTACCACTTAAGTCTACGCCGCCCATTGACTAAGCCGCCTAGGCCGCGCGCACGCCCCAGCGGCTGGCTCGGCAACCGAGTAGCGCCTATCTCCCCATGACTAATAACGTCCCCCTCGCCCGCCGCCGCGCCGAACGCTCATCGCGCGGCATGCGTCGTCACAATGTGGAGTAAGGGACGATCATCGCTCCCTACCCTCGTGTAATGTCAGGTAGCTGCACCCCTCCTCCAAGCCGGCCTTACTCGTTGGGGCTGCTCTTAATTCGCAGAACGTGCGCGGTGCAATTATTGGGTCTGACTTGGCGTGCCAGCCCTTCGACATTGCTACCTTGGCTATCAGAGCGATTTGTAGTTCCCAGCGCTCTTCCGCTGTGCGCACCATTCGGTCTATTACACCTAACCCGTAAAGTCCGCATTGGGAGATAGCCGTAGTACTACGCCGCCAACTGAGGCGGTCTTACTTTTCCAACTGCCGCAAGAGTCGATCCCGATGTTGAACGTGCTGCTGCTGAAGACCGTAAAAGTTTTCGAGCAGCTTCCGAGATTCCGTCGTGTCATGGCCATTTGCAGCCAGTTCCGTGATCCGATCTTCCTGCTCGGCAATGTGCCGCTCGCCTAGCGCAACGTGCCTCCTTGCTTCAGCCTGGCGATCCATCAGCATCTTGCGGTCGATCAAGAGGACCTCCGGTTACTTTCTGGCTCAGACTGTATGCTGGCAGAGTCCATTGGCTCTTGCTCGAAAGGGAACGGCTCTTGCGTTTTACGGTCGGCGAAGCCATCCGCAGATGAAGATGCTGCGAGCAGTTCCCGACTTCGCTGAATGAGATCGAGAGTTTGCCGCATGTGCAGCGCCTCGAACATAGAAGGAGCCCAATAAACGAGAAACTGAGCCATAGCTGTGCTCCTTGTTAGCAGGCGGGAGCACGACCGAACTCTCAGCCACCGACGCCTACGGACAGAGCCTTGGCCGGTGATGGAAAGACAATGCGCCGTCTAACCGTTGATTGCTAGTTGAATTCGGGGCATCGACCACCAAAAAGAGATCGCAGGGTAAAATGCCGGCGACACTGAAATTTGCGGGATGACGTGCCCAAAGGGAACGACAGCAGCATGCGGATCTTTGAGTCCTCGCCTGGCTCCCGAGTTGGCGGGAACAGTCCGGTCTATCCCCGCTCACTTCCCTTTTGGGCTGGTGCGGTCAGCGCGCATTGAACCTTAGCATGGCGCGTTCAGACACACCGGTATCGGGATTTTACGATCTCCCTCCCGGGGCTGGACGACCGCCGCCTGCGCTTCGTTTAAGCGGGCGGCGTTTTTGCTTTCTGAAGCCGCTTCGCTCATTTGTTAGACGCTGGCTTTCCGAGAGTGCCTATTCGAGCCGGTAGCTGCTCCTGCCCTATGAGGCAGCCTGTCCGAGGGACCAAGCATTATCAAGCCCTCGGCCGATGCTGGGGCCCAGCAGACGGTGTTCAGCCGGACCGACATCAATTCATTCTCGAAAATGTTTGAGCATCTGGAATCTAGGAACCCGCGGAAAACCATCGTGTTTCGCCAACGTCACGATTGGCAGCGTTGACTGGTCCCGGCGGAGACATTCTCACGTGATCCGCCGGGGCCACTTTTCTTCAGGGTACCTGATTAGGGGACAGGGCGAAGTTTCGGCGACGCGCGTCGTCGACTGACTTGTGTGTGCGGCGGGCTGCCTCAGTCCCACGAGGTAATGCTTGTCCGGAGGCCCCAGCATCATGAGGCCCCCGGCCGCCCAAGCAGGCGCTGGCCGCTTTCAGACCGAAATGCACTCAACCCTTAACATTTGGCAAGGAAATCGGGCTCTGCGCCTGTTAGTTGTAGAAGCATCACCGCGCGGCTCGTGGCATTTGTCGGTGATGAGAACGCCTTCACCGCGCTCCCGCCCAACGAAAACAGGGAGTAGCGCCATGACAAAGCAACGACGTCGGGTCAAGCAAACCCAGTCTTTGGAAGAACGTCTTGCCGGCGAAGCGATCCGCTTGCGCCAGAAGGCGAAGGATACCCCTCCGGGCATTGAACGCGATCAGCTACTGCGGCGGGCTCGCCAATGCGAGACCGGCTCGCACGTGAGCGACTGGCTGCGGTCTCCAGGATTGCAGCCACCGAAATAAGGCCATGATCCAAGAGCCTCAGGTCGATCCCTACTCAGTCCACGCGCGCGTTTGCCTTGGCATTGCCGCGGTCGGCTTCGTGATCTTCGTCGCCGGACTGCTTATGAGCGTTTTCTAGCAAGGCCGCCTCAGTTGGCGGCCTCTTTCTCATGGAGAGCACGATAAGAGTTGCTTCCAAGAAGCAGGGAGGCCCGCCAGCATCAGTTCTCCACTCCACGACCGGCAGTAGCTCGCGCGCTCGATTTATGTCTGGTCTTCGCCGTCATGGTTTCTTGTACCGGCCGCCTTCCGACGCTTCTTCGTCAGTCGCTTGATCTGATCAACGGCCTCGATCAGGGGCGGCGTCAATGAGAAGAATGCGCCTAGTGCAACGGCTATGATGGTGTGACGGATCGAAACTCGGTCATCGTCGGCGAAATGATGGCTGTTCTGATCAACTTGTACAGGAGAGAGACCTGCGGAGTTAGACCCCTCCGCTCTCCGCGGTTTCCGAGGCGGGGTCATCACAACGACAAACAGGACGTTGATCAGTAGCCAAATGCCGATGATGACAAAAAAAGCCTTCATATAACCGCGCGCAAAAATGCCAAAAGGTAAGCTAAGCCCGCTCTTTGAGGCCGCGCAAGCTTACTTCGCAGTCAACGCGCAATTCGGTTAAATCTTACCGACAGCCAGCATCCTACACGGAAGATAGACCGCAGAGTTGATTTCTGGCCTGAGGCTCGCACCTGTTACCGAGCATACGAAAACTGTAGTTCGCCGCCGCTCCAGTCGAACGCTACCCGCTAGCTCGCTCTACCAGCTATTCAGGAGGCACAACGCCGATGGTTTCGATTCCGCTAGGGAGCCACGGCGCCAAAGGCCAAAAAATATCAATGCAAGTTCAATTGGTTAAGAATGGCGAAGAATCGCTGTTACACAGTTTGTGTCACAGTCCGCCGCAATGTTTGTTCTCGCTGCGTTCACGTGCCATAAGCCGCCCCATGACAGAGCCCACCCTCACCCGCCGCCGCAGCGACAATCCACACCAGAAGGGGTGGCAGATCTACTTCGGTGACGTGCGTGTCGGCACGATCGGCACGCGCGCCGGCGTGCCTACAACCGTCAGTCAGTGGGCTTGGTCGTGCGGATTCTATCCTGGTCTGGAGCCCGGCCAGCACCGCAACGGAGCGGCCGAGAACTTCGAAGCCGCCCGGGAGGCCTTCGAGACGCATGGTCCGAGCTGTTGCCCACCATCCCCGACCGCGCCTTCGCCGAGTGGCGCCACGATCGTGATTGGCGGGCTTTCGTTGCGACCAAGCGCGCGCGGCGAGAAGCTCGACAGCGAGATCCCGAGCACGCTGATGCGCTGCGTCTGCGGTTCGGAGTTTGACAGCTGGAAGCCGCAAGAGAGCTACCCCTCACCGCCAGCACATCTTTGCTGCGCAAGCGGCCGAAAAAATCCCGAATCGTACAAGGGCGCATACTCATAAACGTCCGCCTACCAACACAAAGGGAAGTCTGCCACATTGAGCGTGATCGGCGGCTTGTGACCCATAGCGGGCTTTGTCTCAGCCACCTAACTTGGTTGGTCTGCTCAAGCAGACTTGCCTCACCAGTCACTGTCTTTCTACATTGGTTAGGCGATCGTCCGGTCAGCTCGCCTAATGGCCTGGCTTAGGCAGGCTAGAAACCACAGTATCCAAGCGGAGATATTGAGGTCTGACTTTTGCGCCTTTTCGAGCTCTTCGTAGTATCGTTGTCTCTGGGAGTAGATCTGAGCCGACATGGCATAGAATCGTAGCGACGTCCGATCGGATCGGGCTAGCAGCGTCTCGCTGATGGCGCGCCCAATGCGCCCATTCCCGTCCTCAAATGGGTGGACGGTCACGAACCAGAGGTGCGCCAGCGCCGCCCTGATAATCGGATCAAGCTCTGCGTCAGCACTACACCAATCGAGAAAGCGGCTCATTTCACCATCCAGCCTCTCAGCGGCCGGCGCTTCAAAGTGTACCCGCTCGCGTCCGTCAGCGTTTGAGACAATTAGCATCGTTCCTGCCGAGACGTCCCGCCAAGCTCCCACAATGATCTTCTTCCTGTTGTTGCGGCCGGTTGGAAAGAGTGATGCGTGCCAACTGAAGAGCCTCTCTGCGGTAAGTTCACCGTCGAACCTATGCGTGGCGTCCAGCATCATGTCGACCGCGCCTTCGACCTGACGGTCGGCCGGCGGCAAGGCATCCTCATATTTGCCAAGGCGCCAGGCCAGGAGGGAACGAACGTCATCTCGCCTAAGCGCTTCTCCTTCGATTGCGCTCGATGAGACAATTTCATCAGTCAGAGCCTGTAATAGGGTTTGTTCCCGTTGTGAGTTCGACAAGGCTTGCATTCGACTGTTCAGCTCGCTCCGCCGTGCTCGGACCTCCGTGAGCTGATCTGCAATGATATGTGGGTCCCACCGGAATCGGGGCCAATCAGGTCGCTGGTGTATGTAGAGCGGCATCACTGCCTCCCAGGTCAACGTCCGCGCGTTCAATCTCCGCAGATTGTGCGGCGAATGCAGTAATGAACGTCTGCTCGTGGGCGATTGGATTCTTGTCATTGGGGAGTATGATAGAAATGTAATAATCACATTTCTAAGGGATCGCTCTCGCTAGAGGAATGGCTGTGAATACGGTCAGCAACGGCGCCGCACTTATACGAGCAGTGCAGTACTTGCGCATGTCATCGGAAAATCAGCGATACTCCACAGAGAACCAGCAGAACGCGATTGCAGAGTATGCGACCCGGAACGGCTTCCATATCGTTGAGTCGTACATCGATGCTGCAAAGAGTGGGCTTTCTCTCAAAGGTAGGAAGGCGCTACAGAGGCTCCTCAGCGATACGCTCGCCCCGCAGCGCGACTTTGATGCCATTTTGGTTTTGGACGTCAGTCGTTGGGGACGATTCCAGAATCCAGATCAGGCCGGCTACTACGAGTTTCTGTGCAGGCAAGCCGGGGTGATGGTCGTCTATTGCGGTGAGCCATTTGGGGAAGAGATTGTTCCGATAAACACCATCGTGAAGCACCTCAAGCGCGTGATGGCGGGGGAATTCAGTCGCGAACTCTCGGAGAAGATGTCTCGCGCTCACCTCCAGCAAGCGCGGCTTGGTTTTCGCCAGGGCGGCTGCCTTCTTTACGGATTCAGACGCCTCCTCGTTGATGAGAATCGAAAGCCGCGACAGATCCTGAATCGAGGCGAACGGAAAGCAATCAGCAACGACAAGGTCCTTGTTGTCCCCGGTCCTCCCGAGGAGCTGGCTGTTATAAGGAGGATATTTCGTCTGTATGTGCGTGACGAGCTGTCCGCAGATAGGATTGCCGAGCGCTTAGCGAAAGAGGGCGTGAAGGGGTATGGTGACAAGCCTCTGAGCGGGCCAACCGTCTTGGAGATACTCCATAGCGGACTGTGCATCGGGCAGATGACGTACAATGTCACGACGAAAAAGATGCAAGCTTCGTCGCGTAGAAATCCTGAGCGTCTATGGACAAGATTTCGTGCCTTCGATCCCATAGTTCCGCCTGCTCTATTTTCTAAGGCGCAGGAACGATTGGCGCGCTTCCGAAGGCGCTGGACAACCGATGAAGTTAGAGCAGGTCTGGAGCGGCTGCTCATGAAAAAAGGACGCCTTTCGCAGGCGATCATCAATGAAGATAAGAATATTCCGTCTGCGAGCTTCATCGCCGAACGGTTCGGCTCGCTACGCGACGCTTATGCAGCGATTGGCTACGCGCCACCGAATGCGCTGCCATTCGGCATGAACGGAAAATGCTGGAGCAGCAAGGAAATTTTGATTGGACTTCAGAAGCTGCATCAATCCAAGGGTTACGTATCTCACCATCTCATCGATAAATGCCTGGACTTGCCAGCAAGCTATTCGATTCGAAAGCGCTTCGGCTCGATGCGCAACGCAATGGAGCGGGCCGGGCTGCCCGTGTTGTCCCGCAGCGAGGTGTCGCGGCGGATTTGGCAGCGCCGACGGGCAGCCGGCACCGATCAATGCTTCCTTGGTGTCCAATGGACGGACACTGCACTCTTGCGGGCTTTGCGCCAGCTCGAAAAGAAACACGGCTACGTGTCGCACAAACTGGTCGACCAAAATGGTGAAACGCCCAGCACATACTATTACACCAAACGGTTCGGTTCACTGACCAAGGCTAGAGAGCTCGCTGGTCTACCCAAGCGCACGCCTTCTGAGATTTTGCAGGCGGCTCTAAAGCGCAAAAGAGAAGGTAAGATGCTTACGCAAAGACGCCGCTTCCCAGAACAGCGCGCTCACCTGCGGTATCGTACAGATGACCTTTTGTTTGGATTGAAGAAGCTGGCGAGGCGCAAGGGAAGGATTTCGGCATTCTTGATCGATGAAGATCCTGGCCTGCCTTCGGCTTTGACGTTGATACGATATTTCGGATCACTCCATAAGGCTTACCAATTGGCCGGCCTTGTGCGGCTTGATGATAAATATCCCGTGCGGTTCGGTTGGCCGCCCGGAAAGTAGCAGTGGTCTGCTTGTGGCCCTTAGCGGACTAGCTGGTGCCAACTGGCGATGACCGGTTTTGAAGACTAAACGGACACGGGCCCTACCTCCGCGCCGGCTTATCGAATTTAAGAGTACACCCCATCGCACCCGCAAGGCTATCAAGACAGTCGATGCTGGCGGACTTCTCCTGGCTTCATTTGCAAGGCCGCCGCATCCTCGGCGCTCAACTCCCGCTGGACTAGGCTGGCCGTCCAGCCCTCGGGGATCGCATCGAGCACGTAGTCGACAGCGTTGTCGCGCTCCGTCGCTGCAAGCCAAATCTGGCGCTCGCCGCTGTCAGTTATCACCCGCACCAAATGAACCCTTTGCATGGGCCTATAAGCACAACAATGCGCGTTGGTTGCATGGCAACCCTAGCTGAATTAGGCAGAACTCCATATTTGGAGTTAGGAAGATTGGATCAGATATGGAAAGCCGCGCATGAAGCACGTTGAGGCCCTCCCCTACTCCGCCCCTGAAGCCGCGGCCCGAAAGCTCGTCGAACTCGCCGCCAGCATTGAGCCGGTGCAGGACGGTCGGATCTATATCGAGCGCATCAACGCGCCCTTCTTATTCACGCTGAAGGCCAGCGGCAGCGAGTTCGGCGCCGGGATTCGGTATGCCGTCGAACGCGGGTGGCTGATGCTTCACGAGAGCGGTACATATGTGAAGCTGCTCCCGTCTGGCGAGGAGCTCCTCGCCCGGTAGGAGGGCATCTCCGGCGGGAACGCGCTCCAACGGAGGCGGCGGGTGCCCCATTCGTCCCAAATTAGAACGCTGCCGGGCTCGAAATACGCGTCCCAGCAGCGTCTTATTCTCTAACTGAGCTCTGAAATCCCAGTTGGCTTCAACTTTGCAATGGGCGTGCCACAGGCTAGTGACCAAAGCAAAACGGCCTCAAGCAGGTCCGGGGCTGGCGCGGACGCTGAGGCCGTTCGGCGCAGCCCCCCACAAATAGGCGCGCGCTGCATATTTTCCCGTTCGCGGCCGGATTCGCAAGGAATACTTGGACTAATTGTACAATAATAGGCTCGAATGGAAGCGTCGCGAGCTGCTGCCCATCTAGGTTTGGACAACAGAGCGGTACTGTCCGTATTTGACCCCAAGTGTCCTAAGTTGATTTTGGCAGTGTCCTAATAGCCAAATCCGCCTTTTGAGCGGTTCCCGAAAAGTTCGAGCCGCGCGCAAAAATATAGTCCCCGGCTCGTTAACCTAAGTTGTCGTCGCGCGGTGCCGATATTGTACGGTTAGTCCATCACCGCACGGTCCGTGGCATTTATCGGTGATGAGAACGCCATCACGCGCTCCCGCCTTCCTCTCATGGAAAGGAGCGCGCCATGACCCCGCGTCGGCGTCGTTTCAAACAAATCGAAACATTGGAAACACGGCTAGCGGCAGAGGCCATGCGCTTGCGTGAGGAGGCAAGAAACGCCTCCCCAGGTATTGAGCGGGAGCGCCTTCTGAGGAAGGCCCGCCAGTGCGAGACCGGCTCGCATGTGAGCGAATGGCTCCGGTCGCCCGGACTGCAGCCACCGAAATAGCCAGCATTGTCTTGCTTCCGACCGCAGCGGTTTGAATTTGTAACTGGCCGTTTTTGACTTCTGGTCGCACGCTGGTTCCGGGTAGGAACTGGCAATGACGCTGGATCAAAGAATCGCTTTGGCGCAGCGCCACGTTGATCGTGGCAGGCTCATCATAGAGCGCCAACGAGCGCTTGTTGCCCAGGACGGGACACCAGCTTCAATCGGCCTTCTAAAACTGTTCGAGCAGACCCAGCACATGTTCGAGATGGACCTTGCCGACCTACTCAAGAGGAAAGCAGCCTGCGGACCTCCATAGGCACATTCTGTCTGCGTACGCATTGATCGCGATGAAGGAAGCTGATTTTGCGAGGTACGTGCAACAAGCGCAGAATTGCTTGGATGAAGCCGCGAGGGCCACAAACCAAGTCGACAAACAGGCTTGGTTAGAGCTTGCGGAAGAGTGGATGGCCACGGCGCGGAAGGCTCGTGGCGGCGGGCCATCGGAGCATTAAGCCAAGTTGCAACTTGGCGATCTTCGACCGTGAACTCAGAGGACGCGATTGATGGCGCCTATATCGGAAGGCCAACAGGCCTGATCGCCGAATCTTCCTAGACATCAGTAGGTCTTGGCGCCCCCTTAACCGCCAAGGCTCCCAACGGCCCCGGCATCTGGTTGTGCTGGGGCCGCTCTTTTCGCGCAGGTGAATGCAAAAAGGCCGCCCTGGGGCGGCCTCAGTTTTCAAGCGCTGATCTAAAGTTTGTCCTGAAATATGCCCGCCGCCAAGCTCAAGCTGCGAACTGTCCCGGGTACGCAATACATTCGAAATTTAAGAACCTGCCCGGCAAGGGAAGGCTATCGGGAGCCCTGCGACGCAGCACTAACTTATGCGAATCGGAACCGGGAAAACTTGGCAATTATTTTCCGAAACAGCATTCGCAATGTGCTCAAACGAACAGAAGCGCAGCTAGGACAGCGTAAGGTGAAACCGCTTGGCTTTTTGCCAAGGGCCAAGCATCCCCAAGGGCCCCGGCCTCACACCCTCAAAAGCCTCCGGCCGGGGCCGTCTTGCGGGCTAACGACCGACCGCCATCATCTTTTCGAAAACTGCCGCGGGTGTGTTATATTCACCCGTCGCTGCGCTTCATACCTTCCGCAATCGCATGCTCGACCTCGGCGGCGAGCACGCTCAGGTGATCTGCCAGTCGGGTAAATAGTTCTCGCTTCTTTGGGTCGGTCGCAGGATCTCGGATCAGCGCACACTCGGCTGCTTCCTCGCGGAGCTTTTCCAACTGAGCCCGCATATCTTTCATTGCAGCTACTCCAGTCCCGCCAACCGAACTCTATAGCCAATGTTCACGAGTGAACAGAACAGATTGCCAGTTTTTCCTAGGCTCGCGGCGCCTGACGATCCCCATACCGCCAAGGCCTCCCAGTCGCGCCAAAGGAACGACAGCGGCGCGCGGACAGTTGAATCGTCGCCAGCTCCCTGCAGAGCTGACGGAGCGGCCCCGGCCTTAACCCCAAGCCTCTGCGAGCCGGGGCCGTCTCTCCGCCGTTGCTGTATCGGAGTAGCCTATGCGTTCCTCGCCCTCAATCGTGCCGGCCGACCGCCTCGACCGCGACATCTATCTGGTGGCGGACGACTTCGGGCGCGCAGGGAGCGCTTGGCGCGAAACCGACATGGAATCGGCAGACCTCGAGACGGTCCTTCAAGATCTTCTCGCCGGCGAGTATCGACGGCCGAGCAGGGTTGCCTTCAACACGTCGGAGCGCTGGTCAGAAGACGTTTCCGAGGACGTTGCTCGCGAGATCCAGCATCAGTGCAATCTGCAGCTCACCGACATTCCTTCGAATCTCCAGGAATTCGTCGATCGCTACGCTGCCCAAGACACGCGGCAATACAGCTCGCGCTTGGTCTAGCCGTGGCATTTCAACGGAAAAAGCACGAAACGCTGGGCATCAAGGCGCCCTTTCCCGGCTTCATCGCGCCGGCCCTGGCAGCCTCGATCGATCGCGTGCCATCCGGCGAGCGCTGGTTTCATGAGATCAAGTTCGACGGGTATCGCGTCCAGGTGCATCTCGCTAACGAAGCCGTCACCGTATTCACCCGCCGGGGGCACGACTGGACCAAACGCTTCAAGAAGGTCGCCGACGACGCCTGGCACATTAAGGCGAGCTCGGCCATCATCGACGGCGAAGTCGTGGTACCGGCCGCCGATGGCAGCACCGATTTCTCCGTCCTGCAGAACGAGCTAAAGGGCCGCTCGACCAAGATCGTACTCGTCGCCTTCGACCTGCTCTACCTCAACGGCCGGGATCTACGGAAAGTCCCCCTGCTCCAGCGCAAGGCCGCGCTGAAGAAGATTATCGCCGGCAGCGACGTCCAATTTAGCGAGAGTTTTGAGATCGACGGGGGCGAGATGTTCGCCCATGCCTGCAAAGTCGGGCTGGAAGGCGTCGTCTCCAAGGTGCGCGACAGCGTCTACCCGGTCGGCCGCAGCAATAATTGGGTCAAGAAAACATGCTCCCAGCGCGAGACGCTCACCATCGCCGGCTTCGCCCTCGATGAGGGCAAATGGGACGGCATATATCTCGGTAGGCGCAAGGGCGAGGACCTAGTTTATGCCGGCAAGGTCGACCACGGCTTCGACAAGACGTCAGCCGCCGAGTTGCGTAAGAAGCTTCAACCGCTCGTCCGAAAGACACAGCCCTACGCCAAGCGGATCGCACACAAAGGCATATGGGTCGAGCCGAAGCTGCTTGCCGAGATAGAGTACCGCGCTAAGTCGGCCGAGGGGAAAGTACGGCATCCTTTCTTCAAGGGGTTGCGCGAGGACCTGTAACGGCGGTGATCGGTAGCAAGATTTTTTCAACCCCCTCTTGAAACCAAAACCGGCTTTGCTAATTTTTTTGTCGCCATCTGACGATGGCATCCGGGCGCCTGATGGGCCCGGGCCAAGAGACGGGCACCGATTGTGTCCGGTCGGCTCGTAGACATCTTGCTCTTAGGAGGATTTGGCTATGCGCACCTACGATTTCGCCCCTCTCTGGCGCTCGACCGTTGGTTTCGACCGCCTTTTCGACCTCGCAGAAACCGCTCAGCGGGCCAGCGAGGACAATTACCCGCCTTACAACATCGAACGGCTGGTGGATGATCGCTATCAGATCTCGCTCGCGGTGGCGGGTTTCTCGCCCGACGACATCGTCATCACCGCCGAGCAGAACGTGGTGACGGTCGAAGGCAGCAAATCCGACAAGGCTGAGCGTGATTTTATCGCGGTATCTCGACCCGCAGTTTCAAGCGGCAGTTCAACCTCGCCGAATATGTCCAGGTGAAAGGCGCCGCGTTCGACAACGGCTTGCTGACTATCGAACTCGTTCGCGAGATCCCGGAAGCCATGAAGCCGCGCCGAATTTCCATTGGCGATCTCTCGGCCGGCAACGGGCGGAAGCTGGAAGCCAAAACCGCCGCTTAACACGGCTTCTTTGGAGCCGCGCGACAAATCGTGCGGCTCCTATCTATTCGTCAATGAAAGGGAGAGTACCATGCGGCCGACGACCGCCGACGACAACCTTTTTGACTTCGACGCGCTGCTTCATCCCGGCTCAGTTTTCGAGACACCCAAAGACGTCGTGAATCACCCGGCCCTGACGTTGGCCGAGAAACGCGCAATTCTGGCATCATGGGCGTCCGATGCATCTGCGATAGCTTCTTGTCCGTCGTTACGCGCGCCTGCTGGGCTCAAGAAGCCGGTATCGATCGACGACATATTGGACGCCCTGTGCGCTCTGGACGGAGGTCCTCGAACGCCACCCGGTGGAAAACCTTACCGCCTTCGTTCGATCGAACGCTCGGCTGCGGCGGCGGAGGCCCAGATGATGATGGACGAGAACCCTGGCACGCCTTCGTGTCCATCACAACAACATCAGCCGCTCCCCCGGTCCCAGGATCAGAGCCTCAGACGACGGTCGCGTAGCGACACCTGCATCGGGTCACCGGCTTCCAACGGGCTTGGATCATTCGCTACCCGATATGCGCGGCGCGTACTCCTAACGTCAGCTTTAGAGGATCAAAGCGGAAGCCCCCGCTTGGTCGAATGCTCAACGGAATTAAGGCGCTTAGGCACCATCCGGCAGGCAAGAAGTTAGAGGCTAATGGAAGACCGCTCGACCGAAGCTACTAAAGGCGACGCCCTGGATAAACTCCGGCGCCACATCCGCATTTTGGTCGATATTGGTCGTCTTTCGATGGAAGACGCGGATGTCGATCGCTTTTTGGACCAAGCTGTGCTACAAATTGCCCGGGCCGTGGAAATCCATCACGTAAAGGTTCTTCAATATCGTCCAGACTCGTCCGACCTACAGTTGATTGCGGGTGTAGGCTGGAAGGAGGGTGTCGTCCGCACCGCCACGCTTTCGGCTGACCTTCGGTCGCCGCCTGGTCGCGCATTCCAAACGGCTGAACCTGTCAGCATCAGAGATTTCGGCGAGCAGGAGGAGTTCGTTCGCTCCGAGCTTTTGGCGGAGCACGGCATTGTCGCCGTCAGCAATGTCCCGGTGCTGATCGGCGGCGCGGCATGGGGCGTGTTGGAGGTCGATAGCACCAAACCGAGAGACTTCTCGCAGGATACGACCGAGTTTCTGACCGCCGCCGCCGCGCTGATCGGAGCGGCGCTGCGCCGCGACGCGCGGCCGGATAAACATGCGCGCCTTATGGCCGCGATCGCCGAAGCTCAAAAGGGGCAGATTCTGCTTCGGGAAATGCAACATCGGGTCAAAAACAACTTTCAGCTTGTTCTGTCGTCGATCTCCATTCAAAAGCGCCGCTATCCTGATCCAGAGTCCCATCGCGCTCTGGACCACGTGGCGAGCCGCATCAACGCCATCTCGTTGGCACATGATCAGCTTGCTCCTCGTCAAGAAGGACAGATTGTCAGACTCTCCCATTACATTCGGGCTCTGTGCAGCGCGATCCGCAATCAAGTTGAGGAAATCGAAATCGATGTTGAGTGCGATGAACTCGAATTAACCATCGACCGCGCCTTGCCGGTTGGCCTTATTTTGAATGAGACCGCGATGAACAGCATTAAGCATGCGTTCGGCGCAAAGGGCGGCAGGATTAAAGTGAACCTGGTAGGAGGCGTCGGCTTTGGGGAAGCCCGTTTGACAGTGTCCGACAACGGACGCGGCATTCAAAACCTTAACGAAAACGGGTCGGGCCTTAAGTTGATTGCCTCTCTTGCGAGACAGATTGGCGGGACCGTCGACCAGAACAGCGGCGACGCCGGCACAACAACAACGCTCACATTTCCGCTGATAACATGATAAAGGGGGACTGCTGAAGGAAGCCGGCTACCCGCGGCGCGGTTCTAGGGCGTCGTCTTTTTTGCAACTATCCTGAGCTGAAAGCCCATGGCGGGAGCACACTGAGAACAGTTGAAAACTTCGGAAGCTGTTCGTCGCCGAAAGCACGATAGATGCTCGTGCGTTGCAAGCCGGTTTGCCTTGCGATTTCCGAAATGTAGCCGACCCGTTCCCGATCGCCCTGAAACTGTCTGGGGTTCAGCGAAGTGAACGCGTCGTTTAGCTCGTCAGCGAACCGCGAAGAAATGACCGGGGAGTATTGTCATTCTCGGCCCTCCCAACGAAGCCGCCCCACGATAGTCCAAGAGCACGATGCCCACGTCGACGTCTTGGCGAATACGGTCGCTGCCCCCGAAGACATCAGGCGGTGCGGGGAAGTCGATCGGTGCTCCCCGCTCGCCGAACTGTTTGGCACCACTAGGACGGATGTACTCCTAGCGCCAGAGCGTTCGCATCAGCGCATCGCGCGAGACCTTAGCCAAAAAGGAGGCGGCAGCGATGCTCGCGGATTTGGTGTCGCCCCTGATAATCGCCTGCTGCGGGATCGCTATCTCTTTTAAGCGTTTCGCGTCGATCAGGAGATGCTGCGGTGTTACTCTCAGCCCTTCGACAGCCCGCATCGCGAGGATGCCCGCCCAGTAGATGTTGATGGTGTCGATTTCCTCAAGCTCCACAAACGCGACAGACCACGCCGCTGCCTTTTCCTTGATTTCTTTCGCAAGAGCCTCACGCGACTTCGCATCCAGCCTTTTCGAATCGTCAATGCCGGTTATGCGCGTGCCGGGCTTCAAGATAACTGCGGAGGCCGAGACCGACCCCGCACGCTGGCTCATTCCGGCCTCATCGACACCCGCAACGGCATCCTCCCCCTCGTCCCACAATGGCGTTTCAAAGCCCAGCATCTTGCGAAGCCGCTGTCCTTCGGACCGGTTTCGAAAGCGCCGCTTTTCAATAAAGGCGGAGATAGCCCGCGCTCCCGCGCGGCTGTCAGCGCTTAGGATTTCCTCAAGGCTCGCTTCAAGAGGCCTGCCTTGATGACATACCGCTGACGTAGATCTTCGAGTGAATAGCGGGTCACGGCAGCCTCGATGCGGGGACTGTCGGTGGTGTCGCCAAGCTTTGTGGGGAATGTCTGAAATTCACTGTCAAGGGAATGGAACGAGGCGCCCCGGTCTGGCGGGGACGGAATAGAAAAACGCCCCGTATTGCGGGGCAGTTTCCAATTCATCGTAAGCGTCAGGCTGCTTGAGCCTCCTGATTGATCGCTGTCTTTGCGATTTCAGTCAGAGCCTCGTCGGTCGCCTCTTCCTCTTCGAGGGTTTCCTCAAGGAGTGAGACGGCATCGTCGAGGCCAAGCTCTTCGGCCCAGGCAATCATCGTGCCGTATCGAGAAATCTCATAGTGCTCGACGGCCTGAGCGGCGGCAAGGAGGCCGGCGTCGAGAGCGTGCGAGCCCTTATATTCTTCCATGATCTCGGCGCCCTCTTCTGTGATACCGACGATCGCGGCACAGGTTTTACCCTGCGGTTTCTTCTCGATCACCGCGAACACCTTCTCCAGTCGCTCGATCTGGCCCTCCGTCTCGGTGCGGTGTTTTTCGAATGCTGCTTTCAGTTCTTCGTTCTGAGCAGCCTTTGCCATCTTCGGCAGGGTGGCCAGGATTTTCTTCTCAGCGAAGTAGATATCCCTGAGAGTATCGTGGAACAGGTCGTCGAGAGTCTTCGGCTCTTTCGCCATTTGCGCTTCTCCAATGTTTTTAGGTCGTCGCAACACGGCTGGTGAGGCTCGGCGGCTAACTGGGCTGCCTTTGAGTCGTTCCAATTCCGGTCGCCTTCCGTCGCTGAATACCTGCCCCCCGGGGGTCTCTTTCAGGATGCCAATCTGCGCCGAGGTCATCGTAGCGCACTCGGGATCGAGCAGCCGCGTGGTTCCGAAGACTAACGCGATGCCCGAAGCAATCTTCGCTACCTCCATGGCTGACTTTCCTGCCTATTGAAGTTCGCTTGCAACCCGCCTTAAGACCAACGTTCCTACGTCTGCAGGTGCGAACTGCATTAGGGTGACATAAAGAATCCCTTTAACTTCCAATGATTGTCCGAGCGAAGCAGACAGGCACAAGTTAAAAACGTAAGAAAGGCGAGCCGATAGCAACCGCAGGCACGGAAGTACTCGCCGATCAGCTCGCCGAGCGGCTGAACGACCCGGCTTCCGGGAAGGACAGGATCGCTGGTCGACGTAAGAGACATCGGTTACTGGGTTTGAGTGGTGCGCCCTGGTGGGCCACTGGCGATCACGTCGCTTCTCCTAGAGTGAGAGCCAGCGGCCCGATTCGAACACGGGCGGGAAGTTTAGTGCAAGTTGAGGACGTGGCTTGTCGGCCGCACGCCCGACTAAAGTAGGCGATCTGTCGGGATTCGAACAGACGCGCCAGCGCCATTTATTCAGCCTATGAGCCATTGGAATGGTGTTGATCGGCGGATCAGCCCGGTGGTTTTCCTCCAAGAGCCACCGGGTTTTTCCCGGTCTTCCAGTGGCGAGGGCTGACGGCGCTGTCGGATAATGATCTTCATTTCAAAATTGCTGTCATGGCCCTGGGCGCGTTTTCGACCGTCTTGGCGATCAGGCTGATATTTTTCTGAGGTGTTCCCTCGGTGGCGGTGGACCGCATCGATCACGGAACCGCGACTGCAGGCTGCATATCCCGCACTAAGGTCTTGCGAAAAGGGCATTCGCTCATGCTCTTCTCGGCCTGTATAAGTCGGTAGCTTCTTCCTCCTATTTGAAGAGGCTATCATGAACACATTGCATACGTGGTTTTCGCAACAGTCCCCTTTCCTCATCGGCTATTTTGGGACCGCGCTTGTCATCGGCGCCTACGTCCCTCAGATCTGGCGCCTCTTGAGTGAGCAATGCTCCGCCGGAATCAGCGTGCGCGCCTATGCACTATGGATGTTGTCGTCGGCGCTCTTTCTCGGTCATTCGATCACCATAGGCGATGTAGTGTTCATGGCTACACAGCTCGTGAACATATTCGCGCTCGCAATTATCCTGGTGCTTGCACGGCGGTTCCGTAACCAGCTCTGCGCCGCGCATGCGCGCAAGCTTCGCGTTGTACAAGCGTAAGGAAGCGCACAACGCCAAAACTCGCCGACATGGCGTTTGTCACTTCTGCGCCAGCATGATCGTTGAGACGGGCCATTTCCCGGGATGGCCAGCTACGGAAAGACGCAAACCGTGGGCTTCATCCAAGTGTAATCCTTCGACGGTCCCCGCCTTGCCATCCGTAAGCACGACTGCCTTGCCGATCAATTCTGACTCGGCTTGGTGATACTCCCGCAGGATAACGGCGGCATGCGTTTTAGCTCGAGGCATTGCCTTAAGGCATCTCGTTTTTGGTGCACACTGCAAACGAGGGGAATTGAGCCGCGTTCCTCATGAACGTCCCGGTCAGTACCACGCTTCCGCACCCTACCGTGCAGACAATCGCCGCCGGGAAAAATAGGAACCTCGCTCACTTTTGCCGGTTCTTCCCGGCGCATGCCCCTCATCTATTTCGACATTCTCAGTGACGCCGACACGATCATTCGACGACGAGGGCGTCGAATTGCCGAACACCGGCGAGGCCCCACAGCTGGCTTTGGAATTGCTAGGTCAGGCGATTTTGGATGGATCGCGCCGTGGCGCTCCGGGCGTGACCAGGGTCGAATTGCGAGATCAGAACGGGCCTTTTCTGCGCGTGTCAGCCGCTGTCGTGATCGAGAAACTGTAGCGAGATCTCGGTGATCGCACCCCTTAAACGGACATTCATCAATGAGCGATTTTCTACGTCATTCTTCAGCCGATATGTCCGTCTTTCCGAGACGGGACGACCTGCTTAGTAGGACTGAGCAAACTTCGCCGGTCAACGACCGTTTATGGACTGATGGCTATCTGTTGCCAGTCGTATTCTTATGCGTCGCCGGCGCGGTCTCGGTTGTGTGGATCGGCGCCATCGGATGGACCAGTTGGCGGCTGATCAACTGGGTGATTTCATAGCCGTCCCGCAACCATAAGCCACGCCGGCACCCGGCGGCGAGATCTCGAATTGCTAGCGGTTGCAGCCCGCCCGCGAACGACTCGTCTAGGAACGTTGGGCTTATTCCCCCATTGAAAACAGCAAAAGGAGGACATCATGGTCCGTGACCTTTTGCTCCTGCTCGCCGTTTCAATCGTGTTGAGCGCATTTATCTGGAGCGTCTTCGGCAATTCGAAAGCAAGGTCTCGGCATCCGCGAGGTGAAGCATCACTCTCATTGAATGCCGCTCCGGCTTTGCAGCCGACGCCCGAGTTCAGTCCGTACGTGCGGACAGAACGCTGAGATGTGAGGGATCATGAAAAGGGCCCCAGCCCACAGGGGCATGAGCCGGGGCCTTGAGGTTACCCTCGCCTCGACGAGGGCACCGGGAAAACCCGGCAATGGCCACGATGTTCCTGGCGCGAACGCGGGATGTTTGGGGATAGCGACACCGCGCTAGGACGGGTGGCGTCGTCGTGTTTGAATGGCGCGCGTTGGTGCGTTACTGGAACGCCTCCAGGCGATCAAGCCGCCCCTCCTAAGAACGAGAGCCCGCGGCCGGACTCGAACCGGCGACACACCGCTTACAAAGCACCGCTCTACCACCGAGCTACGACGGGCAAACATCCTGCGCCGCAACAGCTCGTCACTGATGATGCGTTCGCTTGTGACGCGCTGCGGGCTTTCCGCCTTTCCCGGCATAGTAGGGATTGATCACGCATGAGGCCGCGCGGCCCGATGCGGAGGCCTGACACTGGGCCCAATTTGTGTAGGCGCACTCGAAATAGTAATCCATGAAGCCGCCCGTATAAACTTGTAGGCAGACCGGGTAAGCAGGATCGTAGGTTTGCGCTTGCGCGGATGTGGCGGCGCAGAGTGCGCCGCTCACGAGAACTGCAAGGACTGGAACGCGCATCGGAACACTCCTCAACTGTACGGGTACGCGGACCGGCATACTAACAGCGATTTGCGTGAGAGGCGGAAGAAGGCGGTGGGCATCTACCGTAGATTCGTAGACAGGTTTTCCGCACAACGCACTATGGGGGACAGGGGGAAGCTCAGCAAAGGCTGCGAGCCTCTCCCTCCTCCCTGCGAACTTTTCGAGATGTGCGCCAACCAGGCGCGCCGACCCCGAGCCGAACTTTCTGAAGTTGGCGGTGACGTCGAGGGGGATGACCAAATAAGCATGCTTCAGCCGCTGAATTTTCCCACCCCCGGCACCCCTGCCAGAGGGGCACGCCCCCAGGCCGCCGGGACCAGGGCGCACCGGCTACTCCCTGGGCGTAACGGCCCATTGTCCCAGGTTGACGGTCGTCAGCCTGGGTCAGTTCGCCCACCCGAACGGCCTCAACGTCGATGGTCTGGCCATCTCCACCCGCTTTCTGGGCTGCAATCGCGTAGAGCTGGGCATCGGTGAGCTGCTCGTGCTCGTGCTGCACGTTGCGGACGTCGCGCCACGTCGCGGGCGCGATGTTCTTGAGTGCGAAGATCGAGGCCATCGTCTCAGCTCCCTTCCTCGACCGGATGAGCTTCTGCTCCCAGGCGAGCAGCTGCTTGCCGCGTGCGCGGCTCACCGCTTCGGAGAATTCGGGATGTCGCTTCATCCACTCGTAAACCGTGTCGACCGCTACCCCGACCACGCCTGCGAATGCGCCGACGCTGATGCCCGTTCCCATCGCCTCGATCACGAGCTGGCAGTATTCCGGCGGATACTCTGACGGTCGCCCAGGTCCACCCCTCGCCAGCTCATGCGTTCGCTTAAACGGTGCCACGTCTCACCTCTCGTCCGGTTTATTCCGCTTCTGCTCGCTCTCCATCCGCGCCAGCTTGCTCTTCCACTTGCCCCTCACCTTCAGCCCCTGCTTCGGGATCATCACCTTCGGCCTGCGCCGCATGGTCTGATGCCTCATGGCGACCTCCTCCTGGGCCCGTGCGAGGCCCGCTGAGCGGCCTGCCCGATGGGGGGCGCTGATGTCGCGGTCACCAGCGAACGCCCTCTGCACGCCCGCCGCTGCGTCACAGCGCTGCCTTGCGCGCTTCGACGTCCCCGAGGTCTTGCCCCAATAGCGATGCCGGTCCCGATGCCGCAGCGCTCGGCTCATCCTGGCTCTCCTATTGGGTCTGAGTTGAGAACGCCATTTCGCGCGGCGCGTATTTATACGGCTTGCCCCCGTGGCCTTAAAGGCCCACAAAAGATCGAAGCAGGGGAACACGTCATGAAGCCGATCATTTCTTACGTCCGCGTCTCGCGCGAGAGCCAGGGCCGCTCCGGTCTCGGCGTGGACGCCCAGCGCGCCGCCAATGAGCCGTTCGCTGCCGCGGAGGGCTACGAGATAATCCCGAATATGTCGAGGTCGAGACTGCAAAAGGGTTTGACGCCCTGGAGCGCCGCCCGCAGCTCCGCGCAGCGCTGAAGCAGGCCAAGAAGCTCAAATGCGCGGTGCTGGTCGCCAAGCTCGACCGCCTGTCGCGCGATGTCGCATTCATCGCAGCGCTGATGGCGCAGCGCGTGCCGTTCATCGTCGCCGCGCTGGGACCGAACGTCGACCCGTTCATGCTGCACATCTATGCCGCCATCGCCGAGAAGGAGCGCAACGACATCTCCGCGCGCACCTCAGCTGCGCTGTAGGCCGCCAAGGCCCGCGGTCAGGTGCTGGGCAACGCCGCCCTGGCGAAGGCCAATGCCGAAGAGGCGCGGGCCTTCGCCGAGACCCTGCGCGGCGTCGTCGCGCCGCTCCTGGGCCTGTCCTCGCGCAAGATCGCCGCCGAGCTGAACGCGCGCGGCATCAAATCCGTCACGGGCGGCGAGTGGCGCAGCTCCACCGTCGTCCGCCTCGTCAATTGCCTGCAGGGAGAAATCAATGTCGCCGAAGCCGCCTAAACCGATGGACGGGACGCAGCTCGATGCTGCGCTCAGCCAGCTCTACGACAACCCCGCCAGCGTGCGGGCCCGCTCGCTGCTTTTCTCACAAACCATAGGCTGCGGCGACCGACAGGTGCGCAAATGGATCAGTGGCGAGGCCGAGGTGCCGCGCCACATCGCCATGCTCGTTAACCTCTTACTTGACACCAAGACGAAGCCCCATCATCTGCGAGCTTAGCTGAGAGAGCCGTTGGTACGTTTGACGCCCAACTGGCAGGCGCAGCTAAGCCGTTTCGGCGCGGCTTTTTGTGCGTAGCCGCGCAAGCGAACTTCAACGAGAGACGCACTGTGGTGGAATAACGAGCTTGTCTCGCAAATCGCCCCGCCGGTCAACTGCTCTGATCGCTGCTTTTAATCGCCATTACTTCGGTAACTGCGTTTCTGCTTGCCTCTGGCTCGGCTCCCAAGGCGCGGGGAGGACAACACGGATCGGGCGAGCTTCGCCAGAGCTTTGAGCGGCAGGCTGCGGTTGATCCTTGACGGGCTCCGCCAACGCGACCGACATCACTGCGCCCCAAATCGCCAGTGAAGTTGCGGCCAATCGCACATCCAGCATCGAACCCTCCTGTTTGCCTGCCCAACAACGCGGCGCAGCATGAATGGTTCATGCCATTCGGGAACAAGCGGCAATATTTCGGGGTTGCAAAAGGCTGGCCCGGACGGCCGGGCCGATGGAGGAGAACAGAATGAATATCAAAACTATCATTGCAGCCGCCGCGCTGACCTCGTTCGCGGCTCCTGCGTTTGCTGACTCGTACTACGTGGTGCAGGACGTCAAGACCAAGAAGTGCACGATCACCGAATCGAAGCCGACGACCACGGAAACGACGGTCGTCAGCGGCGACACGGTCTACAAGACTCGCGCTGAAGCGGAAACCGGTATGAAGGCCGTCAAGGTCTGCACGTCGAACTAAGCTGAACTGAGCGCTGTGGGTGATTTCTGTCCCCACAGCGTTCCCCCGGCGAGGGCGCACCGCGATCAACCACCCCTCAACGTCTCGAAGAACCTAGCAAGCGCCGCCCCTGCGCCCGACAAATACTGCCCGGCCCGCTCCCGCGCCCGGTACGGGCTCTTGAACCCCATCGACAACCCGGGCACCTGCAGCCCGTGGCCGAAGCACGCGACCTGATCGGCGACGAAGGACGGATTGAAGCCGATAGCCTGCTTCGCTTTAGTAGGTCCGCTTGTGATCGAGCTGCGCCTCGCTGCGCGCTAGCCCTGACATGCTGCTCGGATCGAACGCGTAAATGCGATTGAGGTCGACGCTGCTGAGCGGCCCCTGGAGGCCGCCCGCAACCCAATGCAGCGCGTAGCGGCGCAGCGCAGAGTATTCCCGGGCCGAGATGATCTGGCGCATCCACGCCTTGCCCAGCGCGTCGTCGAGCATGGTGATCTTGCGGCTGGAGCGCGCGCGTCCGGCGACGGTGGAGAACTGTCCGGCTTTCGCGAGGCATTCCGGCGTCGGTCCTGCGTCGTCGAGCGGCGTGTCCATCAGCAAGCTCCGTCGCGAATGCGTGACACGCTATATCCACAGTTTCCCCACCGGCAAACCCCTTCGCGCGCGCAGCCACAGAGAAGGTAGTAGTTATTTATAAGGCTGGCGCGTAACGACTAGGTGCGCCATCAGATCAGAGCGTTTCCCCAAGAAAGCACCAATCAAATCGCACCCGGTGCACGCACCCAAGCTCGGATGACCTTGCTGGCAGCTTTCAGAACCGAGGGGCGCAGGATTTGAATTGCGTCGCGGATCGTTGCCCTAAGTTGCTGGCGGCCGATCCGCCCGCGCAGTCGAGCAACCCGCAACGCGCGCACGAGCGTTTCAGGATCAGGAAGTCCTCTTTTGTCTTCCAGAAGGCTCCAGGTGAGGCGCTTGAGATCGAATGTCTCTTGGTCAATTTGGGTGAACGACCCGTCTGCCGTGATGCAGGGGTGGTTGGTCATGTCGTAAAAGATAAGACCATCGTCTATCGCTACCATGTCACCATGGCAGGCCAGATCAATGAAGAACAGTTGGTCGACCCCCCAACTTATCGACTTGTAGTTTCGCATCAGGCAGCCGGCTTTGACGACATTGCTATTGACCAACAGCGTCGATGGGACAATTCCGAGCGACCGCGTTTTGCCCACCAAATAGAGATCAGTCAGGCACTGTTGGCCCGAATACACGTAAATCTCACCCCCTTGCCGGTACTTTATGCCTTTGTCTTGAACCAGATGGCTTGTGGAGGTGATGAATGCCGCGGCGGGGTAGGCCAACGCAAGTCTCGCGAAAGACGTAAGCGCCCCTGGCGCGAGCCAGTCGTCGTCATGCAACAATTTGATCCAGGGACCGCGACACGCAAGCATCGCATTGTTCGTGTTCTCGACCTGACCACGGCCTCTGCGGTTCTCGACGGCTCGGATACGCGGTTCTGTGCTGACATATTCGGACAAGAGGCGACAACTCTCGCCCACTAACCCTTCGTCATCGCTGATCACCATTTCCCAATCGGCGAAGTCCTGCTGCAGCACACTTTCAATCGCGCGGCGCAACATATCCGGACGGCGGAAGGTTGGTATCGCAACCGAAATGAATGGCCGAAGTTCACAACCATTGGAGCTGCCGCCCAGGATGGCCTGCAACGGGTCCATTGGATAGTCCCTCATTCATCGAAGCGGCTGTAGAAGTCGCATCCACGTCGGCCGCACAAGCCGTCCGGGTTGGCGAAACGCTGAGCAGAGAAGCGAGGACGGTCATCGTCCATTCGCATGACATCAGCGCCCCAGCCCCGCGATGTTTTGAAGCAGCGTCTCCCGTTACGAGGAAATTCTGGCAACACGCGCAATGATTGCAGAACTCCGAATCGCTTCGGCCTTCCCCGCAGCGCGGCAATTCGCCTGCGGGAAAGCGGAGACGAGCCGGGCATAAAAATGCTTTGCAGCCGCGAAGCGACTTCCACTGTGCATTTTCGGACCCGATTTGTCGGGAACACTCGGCAGTCCCTGAGGCCCGCTGTGAGATAGGCGGTCGTGCTGCAGAGATGAGGAACGGCGAATGGCGCAACCTGTTGTTCGGGAAGCAGCCAGGAGGGACTGACATGGACCCCCTCGAAAAGAGCGAAATCTATCTGCTCGCCGCTTCAGCACTGATCGTGATTTTGGCCTGCGTCGGGGCCTTTTCAATTTGGGACTCAATGGCGGTTGAGATCGGCAAGCACGGATGGATCGCGCTCGGCCTCGGCACATTTTTCTCGTTGCTCGTCGGGGGCTGCTTACTGGTGCCGATGTTTCTTAGCAGCTCCGGCAGTCACGATGACAGAGACGGCCCCTTCCGAAAGTAGTGGTGCCGCCGACTGGTCCAACGAAATGGCCCGAGCATGGTCCGGGGCCGGCTCGGGGTACTGGGGCGGCTCACGCAGCGAGTCATACCACGCTCGCCGGGGCAATTGCGCTCGCAAAAGATGCGAGCTTAAAATTCGCAGGGAGAAAGGGAACGACTCGCGAGCTTTGCGAGCTATCTCGGCCACGAGAACAAGCACACCGTCAATGACCCGCGGTTCAGAGATTTTTCGACGAAGTGAGGGCGGGATGCCGCCCCCACGCATTCTTGCCGAAAATCGACTTGTTGTGCTGCCAGGGGAGCCGGAACCTAACGTCCAGATTTGTCGATGTCGGCTTTGGTTTTCTTCACCGTGTCGTCGATCCTTTCGGTACGTTCGGTCGCTTCCTTGCGAACGACCAGTTCTTCCCGGGCTCGAACGTCTTTCTGGACTACGGGTTCCTCATGCAATTCTCGCACTTCGTATTCGCGTTCCATGGGCTGCCCTGTCGCAGCTCCCGTGGCGGGACGGCGCTCGATGATAGTCCGCTCATCGCGTAGGCGCACGTCCTTTTGCACGGGCTCCTCAACCACATAGGTCCGTATATGCTTGACCGTCTCCGCGGCCCGCTTGCCGACCTTCAGTTCTTCTTCGGGTAGAGGGATGACTTTCTCGCGTTCTACGTCTTGAGCCCCATATCCTGCTTGCCCCGCCGCGCTTCTTGATAGGCCGCTTCCGACTGCCGTGGAGCTATCGCTGTTTTCTTCCTGGATCTCTACAGGATTGTACTGCTGTAGCACCTCTTCGATACGGTCGAGGTCAGACATTGAAGGTGAGTCCACCAACACTGACAACGCGGCACCACCTTTTGCCATATGGCCCTCGTAAACTCGGCGGTCGTCCTCCGGCACATCACTTCCAAATAGCCAGTCCCAAATGCTCTCTCCACCAGAGCTGGCGCTTACTCGTTCAGAGCTTGTTACCTGCGAAGGCTGCTGATTGCTCAGCCTAACATGGTCTGCTGGAACTCCTGAACCGACAACAGCACGGTACGCTTGCTCCGCATCGTTGCGAGAATTGTATACTGCTACTACGCATTGTCCTTGCATGATTGCCTCCTCTATGGGACGCGCCTCAACGCGAGCTTCGACGCATCGTTCTTAAATTTTTCGCAAGCAGTAGTCGCGCGCGGAGCCTCACATTGCACTCGGGGAAAAGTGGCAGCACGCGGAACGTTGGGTTGGCGCTGAGGATTGGCGGAGCCATGCTGAGCACATCAATGAATAACGGCTCCGCATAAGGTGCGACCATAGGTGTTGTGAGGCGTTGGCCGGCATTCGTGTTGCTCGGGCCGTCGTGGGCTCCTTTGTCGCCTTCGTCGGCGCGTTTCAGAGCTACGCAGTCGAGGCATTCCTACTGGCAGGTCTTATGCCAACTGTAGTCACCGCGTCATTTGACTACCTCTTTTGAGGAGTAGGCCTTCGGCAGGTCCGCAGCACTATGCACGCCAGCAAGCAAACGGGTTGCATCGCTTACGCCAGAGACCAAGAGTTGGAGTGTGGTGCTCCGGGAAAATGTCACGGCTGAAATTAGGAACGTCATGATGAAACGCCGGGTTAGCGCATGAACCTCCTCCTTCATAGCAGGCATGAACACTATGGCTTACTCAACCGAAGCGCCGCGTCAAAATCATCGTTCCCCTCCCCGGCTCAGCGAAGTCGCCCCCGCCGACGACATACGCACGATTGCGTTGAATCAAGTGGCCTGGGGCGCTGTTTTCGCGGGCGCGGTGATTGGGCTTGTCATGCAGATCATCCTCGACATGGTGGGTCTTGGGGTGGGTCTATCGACGCTCGATATCGCCCAGGGCGATGCGCCTAGCGCCGGCTCGATGTCGGTAGGGGCCGGTATTTGGTTTGTGGTTTCGGGAATACTCGCCGCGGCGCTCGGCGGTTATATTGCCGGACGGCTTTCCGGAAAGGCGTCGCACTCAACCACCGCTTATCACGGACTAGGGCGTGTACTCATAAACGTCGGCTTAGCAACGCAAAGCGGAAGTCTGCCACCTTGATCGTGATCGTCCGCTTGTGACCCAATGCAGACGCAAACGGAGTTGTCTTAGGGACGCGTTCGTCAGGGCACAAAAAGCCATGACTTCGACGAAATAAGCCCAAAGAACATAACGATCAGAACGACAATGATTAGCCACTTTGGATGCATGAGCACTATTCCGTGCTTGATTTCCAACTTAGTCTTTCAGACCCTTACACTGCCTGCGATTGACAATAAATGAACACTCGCCTCAGAAGGGTGCTGATCGTTCTGTCCGTTGTTGGCCCTTAGCGGACTAGCTAGGGCGAACTGGCGATGTCCGGTCTTGAAGACTAAACGGATACCGGCCCTACCTCCGCGCGGGCTGATCGGGTTTATGAGTACACGCCCTAATATCCTGGGCGGTCTCGACACTCACTGTGGTCTATCTTCTCTCGTCAGCTGCCTCCGGCATGGTCGGTGGCGCCGTCAGCACGGCGTCCTCTGCTCTAGGGGGAGCAGGTAAAGCCTTGGGCGGCTCAATCCAAACGGCGGTTCAAACCGCAGCGCCGTCCCTGAATAATGTTAGCGATCCAATGGCCGTAATCGAAAGCAAAGTACGGAGCGCGTCTGGCGGCCAGGATCCCGCAGCACTGCGTGACGCCGCGACGACAGCTGTTCGGGCGGCTTTAACCGGGGACCCTGCGCAACAGGCTGCCGCTAACGAGAAGGCTGCAGAAGCATTGGCTAAGGCGCAGAATATCCCCCAAGACGAAGCAAAGAATCAGGTCTCTCAATACCAGCAGCAATACAAGGAGACGGTGCTTAAGACAAAAGAGCAAGCAAAGCGGGCGGCCGATACTGCGGCGAAGCGTGTTTCGCAGGGCGCCTTGTTTGGTGCTCTCGCCCTGCTCCTGGGCGCACTGACTGCGTTCTTCGCGGGACGCGTGAGCGCCGTCACTCCAACCGTTTCTGCCGGAGCAACTGGCGTCTGAAGCACATCAGATGGGCGGGAAGCGAAACACCTTGCTTTCGCTGTCTAGGCCTTGGCAGATCGATTTAAGAGGCGGCACAGATCGATATAGGAGGCGGCGCCGTAGGCGCGGCGGGTTGCCAAAAGGCACGCCGGCGCCACCTCCCAGCAACGCCGGTCGGTCAATCCGCGATCGCGATCAGGTAATCAAGGAGACGATGATCTGGCCGAACTTGTAGACGTTCGGATCGTCTGCCAGCCGAAGAAGCCGCGGCTCATCGGCCATGCGGCGGAATCCCTCGGCGCGCTCTGCGAGGCGCTTGATATGAGTAAAATGATCCAGCGTTCGTCCCGATCCGTGCGGCCTCGGCCGAGGATAGAATATCTCGGGAACACGGATCGTCGTTGAGCCAGCTCAAATTGAAGAAACAAACTCGGGTGCTTGAGCAGCACGCGACGCGCTCATTCAATGGGCAGCATAAGCTGGATGGCGGTCTCGCCCACGTGGCCTGAAAAAATTCCTTAAGGTAGCCCGGAACCTCGCCGCTACACGCGCAGCGCTGTTGCAGCTCCTCGGCGATCCGGGCCATTGATCGGTTCATCAGCCATCGCGCTACTCCATCCGTGCCTTGTCTTTGAGGTCGCGAATGCGCGTCTCGGCTTCTTCCTTTGACTGGACCACTTCGGACCAGTCATTCGTACGGAACTCCTTGCTGAGGCGCTTGAGCTCGTCAAGCTGTTCTCGGGTGGGCTTTTCCATGGCTGCTCCTTCCACGTTGTCGAGGAAGAACAGCGCGCGCAAATCCCCGTTCCAATTGACGCTATATGCCTGTGTATCGCTTCGACCTGGTTGGCGATTTCCCTGCTCACGACATCACGGGGCACGATTGCGCAAATGACCATGAAGCGCGCCACGACGGAGATTCGATCGCCCACCGTTTTGCTACTGAAAAGCCGAGCATGTCGCGAGACGGAAAACTTTATCTCAGTGAGAAATGAACGAGACGAAGAAATTCACCGAGCTCCCTGAGCCTTGATTGAGGAGCGGCTGTCAGCATAAAAGCTTACTCTCGTGGCGTTACGGTCGGAAACCGACCAACCAGAAGGAACGCAGACCACGACAGGATCGAGGCTGACTCTAGTTTTCGCGGGATGCGTTGGCGGCCGCGATTAGACGGCGCAAGTCAATGTTATACGGCGGCCGGTTGGGGTTCTTTACAGGCCGCTCCAGCAGGTACGCGGCCACATTCGGATCAAACTAAGCCATGTGCATGATCTTGTCCGCACTCTGCTTGTTCGAAGGAAGCTGCTCAAGAAGCAACTTAAACCGCTTGATCAGGCCGCCGCCGGCAAGATCGCCCTTGAAGTGGCGAACGACCAATTGAGCCCAGCCAGGAATGTTGAGCTTTTCGGCCGTATCGCTGCCGACCGTCGCGCGCTTTTCGGCTTCTTTGAAGTATGACAAGATTTTGTGCGCCTGGCGGAGGTGATATCCCAGTCGAAACCCGTACATCGAGAAAATATTCTAGACCTTCTCATCCAGCGCTAGTTGCTACGCCATGACGTCATCCTCGTACCAGGCCACCCGGCGTGGCACGATCTCGCGGGCCTTGGGGAAGCGGCCCTCATCCATTCTCGATAGAGCGAACGGCACGAGTGCAAGCATCTGGCTCATGCTAAGCATCTTGCGGGGGCGCGCCGTTGCGTCATCTGCCATCTGATACTCTGCCTGAATCGACCGTTAGAATCGGCCACGGAGAGCATAAGCAAAAAGTAAGGCCGCCCGTCGCGCGGTCGAACCCCTCGCCGGCAAGATTGCTACGCCATGAACGGTGGGAAGTAGAAAGCCCGTAAGAACAGGCCAGGGCGGCGTGGGCCGCAGTAATGTTGTGTCCCCAATAAATGAGCAATTCGCTCCATTTGAGTAATTCTCAACATGAATCAGTAGGTTAGCGCATGTTATAGAAACCACCCACGACCCTAGTTATTTTAGACAACATCACCGCCCGGCTCTCGGTATATTCGGTGATGAGAACGCCACTTGCGCTCCCGCCTCCCTCCAATGGAAAGGTGCAGCGCATGATCAAGCGTCGCAACCGAACTAAGCATACGAAAACTTTTGAAGAGAGATTGGCTGAGGAGGCTGCGCGCTTCAAGGAGGCCGCAGCACAGTTACCGCCAGGCCCCCAGCGGGAGCTCTACCTCAGGCGAGCTCGCCAGGCCGAAACGGGCTCGCACATCAATGACTGGCTGACATCGCCAGGGCTACAACCGCCTACGGCGCTGGATGCAGGTGGGGAGACGGGCAAAGCGAGATCAAGGCGCCTCGGATTAGAAACAACGCGCTAGTTGCCGCATTGAACGAAATGGCGGAATCTTTCGGCAACTCCTTCACCGTCGTTCAAGTGACAGGCGACGACACGAAAACCCAGATCTGGCTTGCGGTAGCTAAGCCCAGCCAAGCGCTGACATTGGTTCTTGCAGCCGTGCCGGAAGGTTGGACTGCGCAGGTCTTAAATGTGGCTCTGACGCCAAAGCAACAGCGGACCTTTGAGGAGCTTCACCTCGCGCCCGGGGATGTCTACAGGCTGGACAAAGCTTAAGTGGACTTCCGCCTTTCGCTCTCAGCCATGTTCGCGGCCCTCAGAAGCTCTTCGATGTAGGCGGCGATGTCGCCAATCTCAGCGCGCAAGTCGGCCTCAGAAATGCCCTGTCCCTTGGCAGCTTCGATGAGACGATGCGTGAGTTCCGCCACATCCTGGGACGCGCCCGCAGTCCGGTACTGCTCCACGGGGTGAATGCTAATCTCGACCCAGAAATCGATAAACTCGCGAGCTTTCTCTGACATGTGATTTCCCCGAGGCAGCTCAAGAGAAGCGTTAGCGCCAATGGGCAAACTGGGCAAGTAAACCGCCCCACCCTTGCGGGTGAGGCGCTACCGGCGGTGTGGGCCCCTTAGGTCGCCGCCCCCAGCCGCTCAACGTCGGCGCGGAGGCGCTCGCGGATAGCGTCCAGCCACCCGGTTGTTGGATCGGTGGTCAGCTCGTTGACCAGCAGGCAGGCCTTGGCGCCGAACTCCGACCAACTCGCCGCTGGCGTGCTGACGATTTCTTTCTGAATGTTGGCGGCCGCCTCAAGATCGGCGGCGGTGCGGTGCGACATAATGAGGTGAGAGAGGCATTCGCCTGCCTGGGAAGGGGTAACGGAGGTCATGTGTGATGCTCGTCCAGTTAGGTGGCTTTCCACAGCCGCGCCAGTTACAGACCGGCAGCCGGGGGGTGGAAACCAGCCTGGACGACTGGTCGGCAGCGCTTTTAAGCTTTCGCTCTGGACATGACGCACCGCCCCCGGCATAAAGGCCGAGTTGGTGCGCCGCCAAGCGCTACCGATGAGCGCCTGAGGAAACCCGCCAAGGCTTCCTACGCGCATATGGGGCCGCCCCGCCAAGGGCCGCCTTAGTCCAAGTCCGGGTTTCCACACCCGCGGACATGCGGCCTTGATTCGGTAAAAAATCCACCCCTACCTTGGGGGCGATTCGCCCCGTCCACAGGAATGCCGCTTACTTCAGGCGCGCCCTAAGCCGCTGCAGCTTTGCCAGTTCCGGCTCCTGCATCTCGGCCGCCTCCTTTGCGGATAGCTTGCCACGGCGGGCGTCCATTTGCGCCAAGAGGGCTTCGCGCCCTGACGATGGCATCCCCGCCCCATCGTCGACAACCCACGATGCCCCCGACCGTTTCACCGAGAACGCGACATGAGGAAAACTAGGCGTTTCCTTCCGCTCGACGCGACATAGCTTTCGCATCTCCGCGATTGCCTGGAACGACGTGAAGTCTTTGCCGGCAATACGCTCTACGGCCAGCCGCCCGCGCTCAGCCTCTCGCCTTAGGCTGCTCGCGGTCATCCCTCCATCTGGGAAAGCAAGCTTGGCAATCACCGATAGGCGGCGTGGGGTGTCGTCGGTCCAGTCGATCGAATCGGCCATAACCGAGCGTGGCCAACGAAGATGGCGTACGGATGGAGACCTCCATTCCAAAGGCTAGTTGCCCTCCCCGATTGGCTCGCCTTATGGTGGCGTCGGGTCTGGGGGATTCCAGTGGGACTGTTCAAACGCAAAGAGAATTGGGAGCGCACGTTCCGGCTCAGGAGCCATCACGGCGTCTCGAAGGGATTTCTTGCCGTGCTTTTTTGGCTCTGGGGCGTCGTCGGACTTCTGTTCAACGCCGGCACGCTGTTCGGGCTCACAGGCAACATCGGCGTCGGAACGTCGGCCTATTTGACCGCAACTTGTCTCGTTTGGATCGGCGGCATGGTGCTGTTCGGCATCGGCGCCCTACTCGCTCATACAGATTTCGATGGTGAGCGGCCGATTGAGGGGGAATACGGCGATGTGCGGGTGACGAGGTAGGCCCATGCTGGCCAGAGGGAAGCGGTGACGTGAAACGAAATCAGGTCGACCATACATTCGGCGGCTACCACACCGATCTTAAATTATCGATGGTCGAAAAGTATCTAATAGCCTTCACAAAGGCGCTTGGTAAGGCGACAAAGGCTACAGGCGTCAAGTTTGAGCTTTGGTACATCGATGCCTTCGCTGGTACCGGATATCGAACTGTAGACCATCCTGCGCGTCCGCCTGGCCTATTCGGCGTTGAGGCTCAACCAGCCACTAAGGAGTTGCGCAGAGGGTCTGCGCAAATCGCTCTGGAGGTTACACCTAAGTTTGATTTCCTCGTCTTCATTGAGAAGAAGGCCGAGTTCGCCCAAGAGTTAGAGGAATTGCGCGCGCGGCATCCTCAAAGACGAATTCAAGTTATTCATCGCGAAGCCAACGGCGCTCTGCTGGACTTGCTCAGGGCCGACAAGTGGAGATCCAGGCGCGCGGTTCTCTTCCTCGACCCCTACGGAATGCACGTAGACTGGTCAACGCTAAAGGAGGTTGCCGCTACGCAAGCTATCGACGTCTGGTATCTTTTTCCGCTTGCTGGATTCTACAGGCAGATGCCCAAGCTTCACTCCAAGCTTGACCAGCAGAAACGGCAAGCATTGATCCGGTTGTTCGGCACGACGTCGTGGGAAGACGTTTTCTACCCCAAACCAGTTAAAATGCGCACGTTGGATGGCGATGTAAGAGAAGTGCGGGTGCGACGCGCCGCGCGCATTTCTGCCTACGAGAAATACACAAAAGAGCGGCTTGAGACTATCTTTGGTACGGTCCTCGACCCACTTCGTCTTCCTCGGACAAAAGGTCCTGTGCGCTATCTTTTGTTCTTGTGCGTATCAAGCCGTAAGCCGCGGGCTCAAGAGATAGCCAGCAGAATCGGCAATCACATACTCAAGGCCGGCATCTCGTCGTAGGTTCGGCCGTTGAGTACGCGGCCGGCGGCCTTCTTGTTCTTGCCGCCCCACTGCTTGAAGAAAAATGCGGTGCCGTGGCGGCGACAGGCGGACTCGATTTCGCGAACCCACTCTGCATCCATCGGCCGAGCCTTCGGACCACTCTCGCCACCCACTATCGCCCAGTGAATCTTCTTGAGGTTGGCGTCGGCGACAGACCCCAGCAGTGGCTCAAACGAGATGAACCGCACCGCGGCGCGCACCGCACGCAGCTCATCGATTCTGCCGAGATAATCCGCGCTCTCCACGCTAGTGCCGAGCCAAACGTTGCGAAGCAACGGCAGACCTGAGGTGATCGCAGCCATGCGATCAGGTCGCTTCGTGAGGATCTGGTAGGTGTGCTGCGGCGTTGCTGACATCGTCGACCACACATCCGCGACGAACTCTGCTGGAACGTCGGTGTGGAAGAGGTCAGACATCGAGTTCACGAAAATCTGGCGCGGTTTGCTCCAACCTTTCGGGGCTTCGAGCGTCTTGCGGTCGAGATATAACCTACCTGTCCACTTGGCACGGCCGCCGCTTTTTCGCGTCAGCCCTCTATACTTCGCGACGCCCATGGCTTCGAGGCGAGCAGCCATCCGCATCGCGTAGCAATTGGTGCAGCCAGGCGAGAGGATGGTGCAACCGGCGACAGGATTCCACGTCGCGTCGGTCCATTCGATCGAGGTTTCAGCCATGGAAAATCCCCTTCAGGGTCCAGAGAATCACAAGAAAGTGGTGAGATTTCGTTAACTGCGCCACCACGCACCCCTCCTCGCGCCCTCGCCTCGCCCGCTCACGGCCGGACTTGCGGTTACGTCACACCCGTCGCTTTTAACAACGCGCGCGTAGGCGGTTCAGCGCTCCGCGCCACCGCGACCAACGCTGTGCCGCGCTATTTCAGCACCTCCGCCGTCAACCACGATTACGACTGTGCCCGCAGCACTGTCATGTTCGGGATCGTTGGCGATATCCCGAGCAACACGGGCGCCGTATTGGATCGCTAGTTCAGCAGAGTCGAATAGCTCGCCCACATCGTCCGCCTGTGTTTCGCGGTTGTGAATGATCGAGTAGTAACGCTGCATAGGAGGGCCCTCGTTATTGGGCGATATGCGCCTATCTCGGGACGGTCCACACCTGTCAAAAGCGACAGGGTCCGTGCGACGGCAGCGCTAGCAAACGGCGTTGCGGCTTTCACACGGCCTCACCGGCTGCCGGCCTTATCGGGGCAACGATGCGCCAGCGCGCGCCGCCCGCCACGCAGACCAATCAATCTGCGCCGGCTCAATCCTCCTGCGGGGTTGATCTTCAGGCCATACGTGCACGACGCGCTGCGTCACGTCGCTTGCCGTGATCGTTGTCAATATGGCGTGGCCGCCGACAACGTGGCGTCCATCGAAGCGTTTGCGACGCTGGATCTCCATGCAGTGCACCAGATACGATCCGGGATCGACCTTCTCTACGTCGGCAATAAGGTCAAAGCCCGCCTCTTGAAACTCCTCACGCGATGGCGGCGGCATCGCAATGATTGATAGTTCTGTCAAACTGGCCGCAACGTGCTTTTCCTCAAACTCACCCGCGTTCTGTTTGACCAATAATGCTTGCGGGCTGCCGACCGTCTCCAACTCAATAGAGTAAATCGCCGGCCGATCTTCCTTTTCGTGCCAACCAGCCAGTACGACGCAAGATACCGCATCTCCATTGCAAAACTCGCGCGCGTAGCGCTGGAAATGGAGAGTGATCTGCAATTCAGCGGTTTCGATCAAATCATCAAATGACTTGTAAGCGAGCCGCCCCGTCATCCATTCGCCGAACCGCGCCGGACCAGTCGCAGTCACCACGGCATTCAACCGGTGCAGGCGATGGACTTTATTGAGATTCACATCCGCTGGAATGCCTTCAAGATAGGAAAGGCCATCCGTCAGCAAGAATGCGGCGTTACTTCGAACGAATCCATTTATTGCACTCACTTGCGAACCTCCAAACTAGAGCGAGCTGCCGCAATGGCCGCCGCCCCCTTACCCTGCGACTCGGTAGCGGCGTTAGTAATCGCAACATATTTGGTTATGGACTCAGTGGCGCGATCGTAGGCGTCTGCCGCCTCTTCGCCGTCTTTTCGCTTTGGCAGGTGTGCAGCGTTGGGGTTGGTGTTGTTGGCCGCGGCGGGACGTGCAGCGGGCGTTGGTACGCCACCTGGAAAGTCAACTTTCGACTGCTGCTCTGCGGCTGACTTCAGCATATCTGCCGCAAGTTGCGCCTTGGCTCGGATAAGCTCAAGGCCGGCGGCAATTTGCAGATTCTCGGGCTTGCCTGAGGCATTCAGATGTTCGATTGCTCGCGTGACTTGGTCGACGTCCTGCGCGGCACCTGTCGCGTTCTTGGCAAAAATCGCAGCAGCGTCTGCGTACCTATCAAAGAGACTCTGACCGCTACCCGTCTGAATATTCTGTGACTCCAGCGCGGTTTTTACGAGATCGTTGGCCTTATCAATCAGGTCATCGAGCCATCCGCCAATGTCAGCAGACACGGACTTAAACTGGGCCGCGAGTTGCGCGCTGGATTGCTTCCACGCCCTGTCGAAAGCCGCGGCCTTCGCTACGGTAGCGCCATCTATAATTACACCGGCAGCATCGGCACTCTGTGCAACATCCTCGAATGACTTACTGCCGTTGCGAATAGCCTCAACCCAACTCTCAGACAGGCCGAGCATCTGCGCTGCTTTGGTTTTCTCTGGGATGGACCCGAACTTGTTAATCAGATCTATGCCAATCGTCAGCAACTGGTTTAGGCTGATAACTTGGCCGTTGCGGTCTTTGTACTTGATGTTGTTCGCATCAAGTAGCCGCGTGAGGGAATTCTCATTTTCCTTGGCGTCAGCCAGCAAGGACGCGACCTTGCGCAGGTCGGTAACGGAATCCTGGGAGGACACGCCCCCCTGCCCTGCTGCGAATTGAATCTGCTGAAAGCGCTCCGCCGTTAGGCCTGTAAACTCTGCGTTCTTCTGCAGATCAGCAAGCTCGCTGTTGACCTTAGTAAGCGCTGCAAGAAGCCCGCCAATCAGACCAGTTACGCCAGCCGCCGCAGTGCCAAGCGACGCGAAGCCGCCGAGACCTGGGTTGAGGCTAGCGAAAGACTGTTCAATCCTGCTCACCGCGCTATCTGCGATGTCGCCCGCCTGATTCATATCGCTCTGAAATTGGTCCAGCTTCGCGCCGAGTTGCACGACGAGATCGTTTGACAATTTGGCTCCTTAAATGGATGCGTGGCCAGGGAATTTGATGATGGGTCTGGCCGTCTGTGCCTAGCCTGCCAGTTGAAACCTAGCGTCGGCATTTACCCTACCGCTAAAGCTTAATTTCGGGCTTCGATTGCGCCGATCGGCTTCCCAGTTACGCTGTTATCACCGGACGAGTTGCCCCTGTCCGGGTTCAGCATGGCGGAGTTGGCGCGCCATCATACTCGGCGCGTCGGCTTCGTTTTCCCAGAGGAGATCAGCCGGTGTGGCCCTACGGAATCGCGGCGCTAAGCGTTGCGTTCGTTATCGTCGGAGCTTTCGCCCTCATTTTTCTCAGCTTCGATTTTCCGGACGAGCCTAAGGCCTAAGTTTAGCGGTGAGGCGCGCTGAAATCGTCGTTGGGCAATGACTCTCCTAAGCGTTTGCAAGCCAGCCGCGAAGATTGCGAGGGAAGTGAAGCGCGCTGTTGGTGCGCTACATGAGAAGCACTGGAAAAGCCGCCGAATTCCGATATTGTTTTAACGTTCGCATCTGCGCCGATCGGTGCAGACTGCTGCATCCGTCAAGGCAGCCGGAGCTTTCGCAGCCTTGGGGTTAGGGCTCGCCTTCGCCAGCCCCGGCGAGCCCCGCCTCATCGGACAGCCAAACTGACGTTTAAGTTTTCCCCAAATGTGACTTGGATGACATTGCGCTCCAGCGCGGTCGCGGTAGCCTTTGTTCGCCGGGGCTGGACCACATATTTCACGTCTTCATTTTAACCCGGCCGGCCGCAGTGGTCCGCCGCTGCGGCCTTTTCGCGTCGACGAATGCTAGGCGAACAGACCAACCAACAAGCTCATCCCTTACGCACGCTGGCACCCTCGGCCAACTTCAGCCAGTCCGCCGCCAACCTCAACCAGGCTTCCCTGTCCGGCTGTTTAATCGCCCTTTCGGCCAAACGGCGGCATTTCTCAGCTTCGGTTCGATAGCGATCAGCCTGTTCCTCGCTCATCATTCGACTCCCCAGCGAACCGAAGCTGAGGATGGTCGACGAGGAAACTGAATGGAATTCGACGATAGACCCAAGCGGCGAATTGGAACCGTTGAGTCGCGGTGAAGGGGCTCACCCGATGCGTAGATTTTCCGCCGAATCTTTGCCGCGATTGTTCACGACGTCGAAGCTAACCTTGGCTCCCTCCGCGAGAGAGCTGAAACCGGCTTTCTCAACGGCGCACGCCAAGCTAGCCAAAGAAGCTGGTGGCGTCGGTGGTACCTCCCACCGTACCTGGGAAAAACGTGGACACTCCGGCACCGGCAGTGCCGGAACATTGCGCAATAGCGTGCCGCTGGCCAGTGACAGTAAACCCACCTAACGTGAAGGTCATGCTGGGGCACTCGCAGTATCCGAAGCGGCGCGCTGTGAACGTTGCTCCGCTGTACGTGACGTTCGCACCAAAGGTGAAGGTCGAACTGCTTGTGGTGAGCTTTGCCGCGCCATCGCCGACGAGAAAAAGGCCGATCCCGCCCGTCAGCACCTTGTGATTTGCGCCGGCACAAGTCAGCTGTCCGCCGCTGTTCGCATAGATCCGGAAGTTCGCGCTCGATCCGTTGTATTCCATGTTCTGCAGGGTGACGCTCGTTGTCGACGAGACGGCAACATCCTGCGCCGTCGACGACTGTACACGAGCGCCGGATATCGTGAACCGTCCGCCGACAGCGGTGGTGGAGATCGCGGCGCCGGATGAGTTGCTGATAACGACGCTCGAAGGCGTCGCGTTGTTGCCTTGGAACGTCACCGCGCCAGAGCCGAGATAACTCTTGAGAACGAGCGCACCATATGTGCCATTCGCAACATTGACGGTCGCGTCGAAGGTCGAGCAGTCCAGCGCCGCGATGACGTCCATCGCCTTCTGAGGCGTCGCGAATGCCGTGCCCGTCGTCAGCCCGTCATTGGCATCATTGCCGGTCGTCCCGTTGACCTCATAGGTCGCGTTCGCGGCCAGCACCTTGCGGACGCCGGCATTCTGCTGGAATTGCTGCTTTTGCGCGGTCGACAGCGACTGCGCAACGTAACGAACCACGCCGAGGTTTGTTGCGGCTGTCGCCGCGTTTGCCACGTCCGACAGGTTGTTCGTGCTTGTAAGGTCGCCGGTGCCTTTCTGCGCAACGAGACCCCACTTTCCTGCCGCCAGATCGGTGGCAAATGTGCCCGCCGTGTGAGGCACGAGACACATGTAGGACGACCCACCGCTTGACACGAAACTGGCCGGAGGCCCGACAACATAGGCGGTCGCCGTCGTCCAGGCTGCTATGGGTAGCAGCGGGGATGGCCCGGCGCTGCCCGTGTCGCCCTTAGCAGCCAGCAACTGCCAATAGGTCACATTAGGGGCGGCATGACCGCTGCTCGGCGTGGCGTTGATGTAGATGTACGACGATCCCGACGTCGTCTGCACATCGCCGTAGGAATACGATGCGGCGTTGTCGTAAGCGCCTCTGAATTGGAGCCCTTTATAAATCCCGAGAAACGTCCAAACGCCGGCAGCCTTCACCCACGTTTTACCGGTGGTCGGCTGGAACGCATACTGGCCATCATCGCCGAGGGACGGATCCGGGTCGGTCTCGTCAATGTCCACGAACACGAAATAGCCGGACGTGTTGAAAGCCGCCACCAGCTTGTTGACGGTCGCCATTGCCTCCGCGCCGGCAAAGCGCTGCGGCGAGACCTGCCAAATTTTGTACGCGACGCCGGTCTGCGCGCCGCCGCCCCACGGCGGAATGACTAGGTGCGTGGCATCGGTGACGTCGGAAATAATCGTCTGGAAATTACCGATCTGGAGAATGTCGCCCGGCTTTGCGCTGCCGTCATACCAAATGGTGCCTGCGCCGGTGACGGTCGTGCCGCCGGCAGCAACCGAAACGGTGCCGGTTGAGTATGAAGAGAGTGCGGTCAATGTGAGTTTTTCCCTTCAATGCGTGCAGTCGCGTCATTGATGAGCACGTGCCGACCGTCGATCCGTTGCCAGACCTGAGCGACGTCACTTCCGGCTGGTTTGAAAACGAAACCGTCGACCGCACTCGGTGATGGCTCGGTTGGACCTGATGGGGTGTTGTTGCAATCAGTCATTTGAAAACCTCTGCTCTATTCTTCTTCAGCAGCTGCGCCCGCAGCTCGCTCACAACCTCGACAGGTTCGCGGTCGCAGCCGATCAACGACCGCGGCCTGCTATCCAGCGGACACGCGGCGAACTTTGATCGGCCGAGTTCTGCAGCCAACGCGATTTTAAGGTCCCGTAGCTCCGGGCCTGGCCGCATCGAGAGGCCCCGCCGAAATAGCGCAACGGCCTCAGGAGTAATGTGCGAAGAACGGCGGCGCCTATCTCGCTTCAACCGCGCGGGCATCAGCGCGGTTTTCCGAACTGCTCGAGTCCCCAGCAGGCGTACCTCGATCCATTCGGATGTTCCGCGCGCCACCTGGTCATGATTTGCGCCCCGAACCGCTGCCAAGCGTCGCGCGCCGCCTTTCGGTCAGGATGGCCGTACTCGTCGAGTTCGCAGATGCCGTCTAGATCCCCGGTGCACGGCCACCCCATTTCGAGCGCCCACTCCCAGTTATCGAGAGTGCCGGCGTTGCGTCGCTTGTTGTTGCGCTTGCGAACCGGCATTTATCTCCGGCTCCCATAGTCCGCGGTGCGCGGCGGCCGGCTGTCGGGTGCAGCTGCGTCCAACGCAAGCTCACGTAACAGCCGCGCGAAGGCCAGCCGAGAATCCCGCTCGATTGCAACGGCCGGATGGGCCTTCAAGACACCATACCTATCCGGCACGGTGATGCCATCAGCGGCGATCTGCTCGCGCGCCTGCTCACTGCGATCCCAAGCCTCAGCGGCCTTCACAAGAAGGCGAAAATGGAAGCTTTCAAGGTCAAAATCGGCCAGAATCTGCTTGATCCAACGCCTGGTTGGCGCGGATAGGTGCGTCGGCGTGACATGTTTCAAATCAAAATATCCGTTGAATTGTGGGGTGCGCTGGCCGGGGCGCAACTAGTTGAACCGGGGCAGCAATCGCGCGCGTTGTTGGATTGGGCCGCTGTAAGATGGCGGATTGATTTAGGGATGTCTGGCACCCCCCCTACCGGGGCCACCCGTCCGCCCCGAAGGTCACGACCCGCTGCCCAAGCTCGATGCGTTGCTTCGCACTATCGTGACACGGCTTACAAAGGCTCTGGAGGTTGTCCGCGTCGAAGAACAACGCTTCATCGCCCTTATGAGGCTGGACGTGATCGGCGACTGTTGCTGCCTCAACTACATCGCTAGCGAGACAGAAGCGACACAAGGGCTCATTGAGCAACTGGTACTCGCGCAAGGCCTTCCATCGGCGGGTGGAATACAGATGCTGCCACGCTAGCGCGGCTTTGGAGCGACCGGCTGACGACACCGGCTAGCCCGCGCTCACCGTTATCACGCCGCTGTTGGCCCAAAGCTGTCCAACAACGTGCGGATCAGCAGTCCCCCCGCGTCTTGTAGCCCTGCGGGCGACGCCTACGCTTCGAGAGCGAGGAAATTCGAGGTGATGCTCGATTGCAGCAAATCCTTTATTCAAGCTGGCCATGGTGGCCGCCATCCTTTGCAGTTAGAGAGGGGTGCGGATATGCCGCTTGGCGGCTCACGGCTCTTAGGCCGGAAAAGAGATGGCGACGCCAGGTGGTGACCGGCGCGCCAGAGTTTGCACGTCACGTTTGGATTAGCATCCCTACAATTGAATACGGTCCCACTTGAAGGTAGGGACGCGCGTCTACAACGACATTGGAGGTCAGTTCAGAAACTTTACAGCGAGACGGCGCTGATCACGCCATACAACCGAGCAATCGATATCCAAGCCAGCACTTGGAACACGCAGGCCGAAAGCCGGGGGCACTAAGGGCGCGTTATCGATTTGGACGATCGCAGAGGAATCCGTGAGATGCCGGACCTTGCACCGCACGGGACTGCCGTCGACCAATATCTGCGCCGCATAGACATTGCGTCGCCGCTCGTTCGCCACGTGTCGCAGTCCCCCCTGCTCTAGCGCGCGGCATATATTGATCGGCGATTCCAGTCTCAAATGGGGCTAGACGATGGTTTCATTGCTAGCCTGCTAGCTTTTTCTCCATCGCGGCCAGGGCTTCCAAGGCGAGGTCCTGTGCCGCCACAGCCTTGCGCTCGCCGACCTTGCCCAAACCCCACCCTTTCGTGTCGGCTATCTGGCGTGCGGTCAGGCCGTCCAAGCTCGCCTCCAGCACCGCGAAGTGCTCCCCAAGTCCAGTCTTCACATGCGGCGCGTCTAGTGCGGCGATCAGGGCATCCTCGGGTCCGCTAGCAGGGCCAACGAAGCTCCCCGGCGTCGCGGTGACGCTGCGGTGCTGACGATAGCCCATGAACTCGGCGCCCATGGCAATCCCCGTGGGGTACCGTTCGGCAGGCGCCAAGCCGGCATTGCTCCGAGCTGCGGCGAAAGCATGTCGTCCACCAAGCCCAGCGCGATCTAACTCGACCCGGCGATTATCGTTGCAGGCACATAAGGTCTGCGCCCAACGGGCCGCGCGCATCCGCCGATAGTCTTCGCCCTCGTTGCCCAGTTCACAATACGCCGACGCCGCTGGAAACTCACCGCTGGCGCGTATGGAAAGGTGCCGCTGGTTGTCCGCCTGCCGCTCCTCATCGGTCTTTCGGCGTCCGCCCTTCGGCTGCCTGAATAGCTCAGCAGCGTCGTGCCAACGGTTATCGGATCCGCGCCATTCGGCAATCTGACCAGTGGCGTCGAGGCGCAGCCGTGCACGCATCGGTGCATCCATCTCCCGAGCCGTAATAGGCCCATATCCAACGCGCGCGGCGATGGCGTCCTGCACTGCCAGCCGCACCATCTCATCGGGGCTTGGCCGAATTTCGACGATCCGGTCAACCTGGGTGCTGCCAACTTCGTTCTCGTTGGCGGCGAACCAGGCGGAGGCCGCATGCGGAGCCCCGTAATCTTGTAGCCGACGAAGGTCTGAGCGGCGGACTGCGCGGGCAAGGCGGGTTTCGAGAGGGGTGTGCTTTTTCATGATTGCCTCTGTACGTGACGTTCTGGCCGCTTTGGCGGCTCTTCGTGTGGCCGTTCCGGCTGCACACAATTGAAAAATTTGCCCGATTTATCGTGCGATTGCAGTCACGCCGCTTCGTCATCCTCCTCATATTCAGCGTCCATCCACGCGGGCCAATCGCTTGGCTGCGGTGGCAAGGCGTCATCGGCGTGGCCGGTCATCTTGATGGCCTGCGCCCATGTCATCTCTTCTTCACCGGCCGAAGTGTCAAAGAATTCAGGATGCGCCTTGTCCCACTCGCGCCGCCCGGCTTCACGTCGCCATTGCGCTGCCTTCTTGCGCTCCCATTCGGTTGGACCGCGTCGCGGTGCAATGGCTTCAATGCGCGCTTTGAGTGCAGCCTCATCAGCCTCAGTCCAAGGCTTTGACTCTGGCACGGGCAGCGGCTCGGGCTCTGGCTTCACCGGCAGCGGCGTGTCATTATCCGGCCGGGTGATTGGCGCGGTGAAACCAGTCTCAGTCATCACGATGGTGCGGCCATGCAATTCACCACTATCGTTGATTTGCTCAAGGCCAGCCGCATGTACCAACTTGGCAAGTTGCCGCTGTCCCTCGAATTGCGTTTCCATGTCGGTATGCTCCAGCACGATGACGCGCTCGTGCTCCACACCAGCCTCGTTGGTGGCCGTGAAGCGTAGCTCGGTGGTGCTGCCTTCAGTCACCACCTCGGCGGTGCTAATCCGGGCGACGATGGGCGGCTCGGGGGACTTGGCGGCCGGGGTTGGCTTGCCGGCTGGTTGGGGCTTGGGCTTGCTCGCCTTCTCTGTCTTCACGTAGCCTGTGGGCGCATCCTCATCGTAGCGCTCGTCCTTGAGCCACCGTGCCAAAGCGAAGCGAGGTGCGTCAGGCTTACCTTGTGCCGCCCATGAGGCTTGCCATGCCTTGGCCGCTTCAATCACGGCAGCGCGGTCCACCTCGGCTGGGAGCGCGTCCCATGCCGCACGCGCCTCCTTCTTGCCCTTGGCGTGGGCGTAGGCGCGCCAGAGCGCTTCGAAGGTTGGCCAGGTATCGGCGGGGGTATCGGGGCGCACTTCCACCGCCGTCCCGCCCGCAGCGGTGGCCCCAAGGCCATCCGCAAGCGGCGGCGCCAAAGGCGCGGCGGGGTCAATCATCCTATCAAGTAGGTCGGCCTGTAGGCCGTCTACTTGTAGGACGGATTTGGTATTGCCCACGATACCACTAGCTTCATCTAGAGGTATTGCCCGCGATACCACTGTGGTATTGCCTGCGTTACCACTAGGAACAGCATCGCTAGTAGTATTGCCTGCGTTACCACTAGGTTTTTCGGCTACTTTGTCGAAGTGCAGCGCGTAAGCGGTTGGTCTTGTGCCGCCACCCTGGAGGGCGACGCTAAAAGGCCCGTTTTCACAGAGCCTCCGCACGGATGCGATGACATTTGGCCGCGCGGCTCCGGTGGCCTTCTCCAGGTAACGAAGGCTGGCTCGGCTATCCCCGCGCTCTTTCCGGTAATTGTCGATGATCTCAAAGGCAATCGACTTATCGAGGCTCGTCGCCCAGCCGGATCGCGTGACACTACCCAGAAGTCTCCACTGATACTTCAGGGAATCCGGTGCGTGTTTTTTATCGCTTGTCATTGGCGACACGGCCCCCATTCTCCCAAGCGGCATCGGCGAGAAGACGGGCGTAGTCGCCTTTGAACGTACAGAACCGCTCACCCTCACGGCCAGGCGAGAACACGAAGCGCTTGCCGTCCGGCGCTAGCGCCAGCTTCAGGCCATTAATTCGAAGTCCGTCCACCACTTCAGCATCAAATATCGCGACGTCGCGGAACCGGCCGCCGCCACGGTTGGCGACCGGCCGCAGGTTTAGAATATTCATGATTGCTCTCAGGTAAGGCTGGCCGCGTATTGCGGTTTGGGCTGAAAGAAGAACTCACCATCCATCTGGCAGAACGTGAAGCCGCGTCGATCCATGTCTGCGATCGACAGGGCGAGCTTTTTGTCTAGATCCGTCAAATGAGCGTCCGACAGCACGCGAGATGCCCAGGCGCGACGCTTGGCGCGATTACCCATGTGAGCCTCCGAATGGAGGGAAAGATCGCGCCCCGGCTAGAGCCAGTCAGCGCTATTGTTGTCGGCGTGTGCCGCGCCGACCGTGCTGGTTGGTAGTACAGAACCAAATACGGTTGGCGGCGCCTAGACACAGGGCGCCTCCCCAGAAAATGAGCGTCGCGATAAGACAGTTGGCGGCGCCAAGAAGGGGCGCCGATTAAGGCGACCCTCTTCTGTTCTATCAACAATCTAAAAGCGAATTACCTGCTTGTTCGGTTGTGTCGGTGGAGGCGACTGAACGCGCGCTTCCAATCCGAACGCATATGGAACGTCCGGGACTTTTTCCGGGACTCTTGGTCGCCAATGCGGGGTTTTTGCCCAGTTTTGAGCGGCTTCTGTTCTGGGTAGGAGGCCGCCGCGATATCATCAGCTCATTGATTTCGTTGAACATTCAAACCGCGCTGCCCGTACAGAGACCCTCAACATTGAAGATCTGGAAGCTCGGATGGACCAGCGCTTCCGGCGCGACCACGAGCACGATCAGCGCGGCCACCGCCAGCGTACGGAACGTGATGGCGCGGCGATCGACCATCACCGCGATCAGCACCACCGCAGTCATGAAGAACGATCGCTGCGTCGCGACCTCCGCGCCCGACAGCAGCAGGTAGAACGCAGCCGCGACCAGCGCGGCAGTTGCCGACCATTTCTTGATGGCGAAGCCGACCGCCAGCCCCGGGATCAACGCAAGCAGTGCGCGCACCGCGAAGAAGACCACGCCGGCGACGACCGCCATGTGGTAGCCGGAAATCGAGAGTACATGACCGAGGCCCGAAATAAACATGGCGTCGTTGACGGGCGTGGTGATCGCGTCACGCCGGCCGGTCAGCAGCGCGGTTGCGATCGCACGGTTATCGCCTTCGAGCGTGGCGCGGATGCGCGCGTCGATCGCATCGCGCAGGCCCTGCATGAAGGCGGCATAGCGCAGCCGCAGGCCGCCGGTCTCGGGCGGGGCCGCCACCGCAATCGCGCCCATTGCAAAACCGGAGGCGCCGATGCCCTGGAAGAACATATCGCGCGAAAAGTCGTAGCTGCCGGGACGCACCGGCGACAGCGGCGGCAACAGCCGCGCCTTCAACTGCACGAAGCTGCCGACCTCGGGCGCTGTCCCCTTGCGCACCGAGAGGCGCACGCGCTCGAGCTTGACGTCGCTGCGCTGTGCCTCCATCGCGGTGACGCGCAGCACGAAACGGTCGGTGCGCTCACGGATGTCGCGGGTCTCGACGAAGCCCGACAGCGCCACCGAATAGAGCGGTTTTGCCAGCACGGTGTGGACGATGCGCGCGGTCTTCCAGGTTGCCACGGCAAAGCCGGCCGCGACCGCCGCGATCATGATCGCGGGTGCAAACAGCCGGCTCCGCCGCAGCAGCACGGCGCCAAGCATGAGCGCGATGGCCGTCGCGGCAACGACCCACAGCACCGGCTCGTGATCGGCGGCAAAGTAAAGCGCGATGCCGCAGCCGAACGCGACCGGCACCCACGGCAACAGCCGCCCGGCGCCGGCCTCCGCGCGAACCCAGGCGCGCAGTGTCTCGGCCTGCGATGACCAGAGGTCGAAGCCTGCAGGCGCAAGGCCGCCCGCGGACGCGGCGCGGCCCACGGGCCAGGTGCCCGCTATCCCCTGGGACCGTACTGGCCGGCCCGGCTCCGCCATTCCCTGCACCTGATGATACGCAACGGATGCCGAAGCTACCGGAACGTGCAGGTGGGCGAATAGCGGTACGGATCAGGAACGGGGAGCGCGGCCCCTACTTTTCCTCTTCCATCGTCACGGCGACATCCGCCTTGGCCGAGAGCCGGACCTTGTTGCCCTCGACACCGGCGACGAGGCCCTTGTCGATGAAGTGATGGTGGCCCTTGTGGCTGCCCTCGCCGCTGTCCTTCTTGGTCAGCTTGATGCGGTTGCCCTCGACACGATCGACCGTGCCGATGTGGACGCCGTCGGCGCCGATGACTTCCATATGCTCTGCGATGTTCTGCATGGTGGGTTCCTTGTTGGACCCACCCCAACGCGCGGGCCGCGCGTTCGTTCTCTCACGGGAATGACGAAGCCGTGTGCCGCCACGTCAGATCAACGGCGCCTTCGCCGAGGCATGGTGATTAACGATCTTCCAATCGCCATCCTCGCGGATGATGACCCAGCTCATCTTGACGACGAGATCGGGGCGTTCGCCGGCGAGGTCGAACGAGATGGTTGCGCCCATGTTGATCAGGTCGGGGCTTGCCTGCGCCGCATTCACCTCGGAAAACACCGCGCTCGGCTTGCGCCAGCGCGGCAGGCCATTGAAGTAGTCGGCAACACCGTCCCTGCCCCGATAGAGCTTTGGGTTGGAGCCGAAGAAGAACGCGTTCTTCGCATACAGCGACGACAGCGCGGCCGCGTCGAGCGTCGCGAAGCCGGCGCACCATTTCGCGATGATGGCGGAAACGATGGCGTCGGCTTCGTTGCTCATATGCGCTATCCCCCGTCAGCCCTTGGCGACTTCCTTCGCGAACGTATCGCGCAGGCCGATGGTCCGGGAGAACACCGGCTTGCCGGGCGTCGAGTCCTTGTCGCGGACGAAATAGCCCTGGCGCTCGAACTGCATCGGCTCGGTCGAATTGCTCTCGGCCACCGATGCCTCGATCCGCGCATCGGACAGGATCTCCAGCGATTGCGGATTGAGATCGGCCGCGAAGTTCGAGGCGTCCGGGCTCGGGTTGGCGAAGAGCTGGTTGTAGATGCGGATTTCCGCAGGCTTCGACGTCGCCGCCGGCAGCCAGTGCATGGTCGCCTTGACCTTGCGGCCGTCGGGCGCGTTGCCGCCCTTGGTCGCGGGATCATAGGTGCAGCGCAGCTCGATCACCTCGCCCGCGTCGTTCTTGATCACGCCGGTGCACTTGACGAAATAGGCGTAGCGCAGCCGCACCTCGTTGCCCGGCGACAGGCGGAAGAACTTCTTGGGCGGGTTCTCCATGAAGTCGTCCTGCTCGATATAGAGCTCGCGGCCGAACGCGATCTTGCGCGTGCCGGCCGAGGGATCGTCGGGATGGTTGATCGCCTCGAGCTCCTCGACCTGCCCTTCCGGATAGTTCTCGATCACGACCTTCAGCGGCCGCAGCACGCCCATGCGCCGCTGCGACGTGCGGTTCAGCTCCTCGCGGATGCAGAATTCCAGCATACCGACATCGACCACGCTGTTGGCCTTGGCAACGCCGATGCGCTTGACGAATTCGCGGAGCGCTGCCGGCGGCACGCCGCGGCGGCGCATCCCCGCTATGGTCGGCATGCGCGGATCGTCCCAGCCGGCGACATGGCCGTCGCGGACGAGCTGGGTCAGCACGCGCTTCGACAGCACCGTGTAGGTCAGGTTCAGCCGCGCCATTTCGTACTGGTGAGGCTTCGACGGTACCGGCAATCTCTCGATAAACCAATCGTAGAGCGGTCGGTGGTCCTCGAACTCCAGCGTGCAGATCGAGTGCGTGATGCCCTCGATCGCATCCGACTGGCCGTGCGCATAATCGTAGCTCGGATAGATGCTCCACTTCGTGCCGGTGCGCGGATGGTGCGCGTGCAGGATGCGGTACAGCACGGGGTCGCGCAGGTTGATGTTGCCCGAGGACATGTCGATCTTGGCCCGCAGCACACGCGCGCCGTTCGGGAATTCGCCGGCCTTCATGCGACAGAACAGGTCGAGATTCTCATCCACGCTGCGGTCGCGGAACGGCGAGTTCTTGCCGGGCTCGGTCAGCGTGCCGCGCGAAGTGCGGATCTCCTCCTGGGTCTGGTCGTCGACATAGGCGAGCCCGTCGCGGATCAGTTGCTCCGCCCATTCGTACAGGCGGTCGAAATAGTCCGAGGCGAAGAACAGGTTCTTGCCCCAGTCGAAGCCGAGCCAGCGCACGTCGGCCTGGATGGAATCGATGTATTCCTGCTCTTCCTTGACCGGATTGGTGTCGTCGAAGCGCAGATGGCAGCGGCCCGGAAACTCCTGGGCGATGCCGAAATTGAGCGCGATCGACTTGGCGTGGCCGATATGCAGATAGCCGTTCGGCTCCGGCGGGAACCGGGTCACGATCTCCTTGTACCTGGCCTGATCGAGGTCGGCCTGGATGATGTCACGAATGAAATCGCGCCCAACCTCAGTCGCCACCGGTTCTGTCATTACGAAAATCCTGTAGGGAAATCAGCGGCCCTTCTGCCAAATTCGGGACGCCGAGCCAAGGCCTTAGCGGGTCCGCTACCGGGCTTTAGTTATGCAGCGGTCCTGCTATATACCACCGCCTCCAATGCATAGGCCCTGCCAAGAATGACCGATTCCGTCGTCACCCGCTTTGCCCCCTCGCCGACCGGCTTCCTCCATATCGGGGGCGCCCGCACCGCGCTGTTCAACTGGCTCTATGCAAAGAAGCACGGCGGCAAGATGCTGCTCCGGATCGAGGACACCGACCGGGAGCGCTCCACCGAGGCCGCGATCGGCGCCATCCTCGACGGCCTCAAATGGCTGGAGCTCGGCTGGGATGGCGACGTCATCTACCAGTTCAGCCGCGCCGCTCGCCATCGCGAGGTCGCCGAGCAATTGCTCGCCGACGGCAAGGCCTATCGCTGCTACGCCACGGCGGATGAGCTCGCCGCCATGCGCGAGAAGGCGCGCGCCGAGGGCCGCACCCGCCTCTACGACGGCCTGTGGCGCGACCGCGATCCGGCAACGGCCCCGGCCGATGTGAAGCCCACCATCCGCCTGCGCGCGCCGCAGACCGGCGAGACCGTGATCGAGGACCAGGTCCAGGGCCGCGTGGTCTGGCAGAACGAGAACCTCGACGACCTCGTCCTGCTGCGCGGCGATGGCAATCCCACCTACATGCTCGCGGTGGTCGTGGACGACCACGACATGGGCGTCACCCACGTCATCCGCGGCGACGACCATCTGATCAATGCCGCCCGCCAGAAGCAGATCTACGATGCGATGGGCTGGGCGCTGCCGAGCATGTCCCACATCCCCCTGATCCACGGCCCGGACGGCTCAAAACTTTCCAAGCGGCATGGCGCGCTCGGCGTCGATGCCTACCGCGCCATGGGATACCTCCCGGCCGCGCTCCGCAATTACCTCGTCCGGCTCGGCTGGAGCCACGGCGACCAGGAGATCTTCTCGACCGAGGAGATGATCGCCGCGTTCGACCTCGCGAGCGTCGGCCGCGCCGCCGCCCGCTTCGATTTCGCCAAGCTGGAAAACCTCAACGGCCACTACATCCGCAATGCGGACGATCAATCACTCGTGAAGCTGTTCGAGGACGTGCTCGACCACGTCGTGCCCAGCCGCGACGAGCTTAAGGCCAAGTTAAACGACACCACGCGTGCGCAGCTTCTCAAGGCCATGCCGGCCCTGAAGGAGCGCGCCAAGACGCTGATCGAGCTGATCGACGGGGCCTATTTCATCTTCGCCGACCGGCCGCTGGAGCTCGATCCCAAGGCGCAGGCGCTGCTGACGCCGGAGAACCGCAAGCTGATCGGCCAGCTTCATTCCGCGCTGGAGAAAGTCGAGACGTGGAGCGGTGCCGCCACGGAAGCCGCGCTGCGCGCCTTTGCCGAGGAAAATAGTCTCAAGCTCGGTGCGGTCGCCCAGCCGCTGCGCGCAGCCCTCACCGGACGGACCACATCGCCTGGTATATTTGAGGTTTTGGACGTGCTGGGACGCCAGGAGAGCCTCGCCCGGCTCAAGGACCAGTCTACGACGTAAGTAGGCCATGCGTGCGGTGATCTTGCAGCGCACACAGCAATAATATACCCATCTGCCCCGTACCTTCTGGAACATCCGGCATGCCCCATTATCTCATCGGGGCCTTCCGGGTCCGGCCCGTTTCACCATACATCGGGGACCTCTGATGGACGCAAAACCAAGCAATAAGACCGCCACGCTGACGGTCGGAAACAAGAACTACGATCTCCCGATCCACAGCGGCAGCGTCGGGCCTGATGTCGTCGATATCGGCAAGCTCTACGGCCAGTCCGGCTTGTTCACCTACGACCCGGGCTTCACCTCCACCGCGAGCTGCCAGTCCAAGATCACCTATATCGACGGTGACGCGGGCGTGCTGGAGTACCGCGGCTACCCGATCGAGCAACTCGCCGAGAACGGCGACTTCCTCGAGACCTGCTATCTCCTGCTCTACGGAAACCTGCCGACCGCGGCGCAGAAAAAGGATTTCGACGACCGCGTGATCCATCACACGATGGTGCACGAGCAGATGGCCCGCTTCTTCCAGGGCTTCCGCCGCGACGCCCATCCGATGGCGGTGATGGTGGCTTCCGTCGGCGCGCTCGCCGCGTTCTACCACGACTCCACGGACATCAACGATCCGAAGCAGCGCATGATCGCTTCCATGCGCATGATCGCGAAGATCCCGACGCTGGCGGCGATGGCCTACAAGTACACGGTCGGCCAGCCCTTCGTGTATCCGAAGAACTCGCTCACGTTCGCCGAGAACTTCCTGAACATGTGCTTCGCGGTGCCGTGCGAGGAGTACAAGATCAACCCGGTGCTGGCTGACGCGCTGGACAAGATCTTCATCCTGCACGCCGACCACGAGCAGAACGCCTCGACCTCGACGGTGCGTATCGCCGGCTCTTCCGGCGCCAACCCGTTCGCCTGCATCGCCGCCGGCATCGCCTGCCTGTGGGGCCCGGCGCACGGCGGCGCCAACGAAGCCGCGCTCGCGATGCTCGCCGAGATCGGCTCGGTCGACAAGATTCCGGAATTCATCGCCAAGGTGAAGGACAAGAACTCTGAAGTCCGCCTGATGGGCTTCGGTCACCGCGTCTACAAGAACTACGATCCGCGCGCCAAGATCATGCAGAAGATGTGTCACGCCGTTCTCAAGGAGACCGGCCATGGCGACGATCCGATGCTGAAGGTGGCGCTCGAGCTCGAGAAGATCGCGCTCAGCGACCAGTACTTCATCGACCGCAAGCTCTACCCGAACGTCGACTTCTATTCGGGCATCACGCTGAAGGCGATGGGCTTCCCCGTCTCGATGTTCACCGTGCTGTTCGCGGTCGCCCGCACCGTCGGCTGGATCAGCCAGTGGAGCGAGATGATCGAGGACCCGCAGCAGAAGATCGGCCGTCCGCGCCAGCTCTACACCGGCGTCACCCGCCGCGACTACGTCGCGATCAAGGATCGCAAGTAAGATCGGGCCTCAGGGCCTCCACGGAAGCGGCGCCATCTTCGGATGGCGCCGTTTTTGTTTTGGGGATGACCTTGTAGGGTAGGCAAAGCGTAGCGTGCCCACCACGTATCCGTGAACAAGCGAGACTGGTGGCACGCTGCGCTTTGCCTGCCCTACGATATGGAGAACCCGATGCTCACCGGAAGCTGCCTCTGCGGACACGTCGCCTACGAGGTCGACGCATCTCCGAGCATGATCGTGCATTGCCATTGCCAGACCTGCCGCAAGACGCACGGCTCGGCGTTCTCCACCGTCACCAACGTTCCGCGCGATCGCTTCCGCTGGACCAGGGGCGAAGAGCTGCTGCGCGGTTTCGAATCCTCGCCCGGCAAGACGCGTTACTTCTGCTCGCAATGCGGATCGCACATCGTCGCCGCGCGCGCCGGGAAGGACACGGTGCTGCTGCGGATGGGATGCCTGGATACGCCGATCACGGAGCGCCCCGAGGTGCACATCTGGCGATCGGATGCCGCCGACTGGTACGACCCGAAGGTCGAATTGGCGGAATGGGCGGAAGGCCGGCCGCCGAAATCCTGATCCGACCGCGTCCCGTTCTTGCTGCCCCGCACAACAACAAGTCCACGCGTCGCGCCGCCGAGCGCTTGACAGCCGAAATGCTCCGCGCGCATTCTTACACTAAGTAAGAATGACGACTAGGGATGGAAATGCCGGAGCAGCCGAGAAGTCGGCGGCAGACGCGCGCTGCCATTTTGACTCATTTGCTTCAATCCGGCGGCTCGTTCCGGCCGCCGCTGGCGAAGGCCGTTCGGCTGTCCGAAGCGAGCCTGTCGCGAATCCTGTTTGACCTGAAAGCCGAAGGCCTGATCGAGGAAGTCAGGCGCCCTGCCCCTTATGTCGGCGGCCCGACGGGCCTCGTGTCGCTCGACCGCACGGTGGCCCTTGCGGCCCTCGAGCTGACCGGTCAGTGGCTTGGCATCGGCGTCGGAGGCCTGTCGGGCGAGCTGCATTACACCGAGCGCCTGCCACTGCCGAAGACGGTGACGGTCGAGAGCGTCGGCAAGGTCTTCCGCGAAGCGCTGACCTTGCTGCGCGACTGGACGCGCCGCCGCCGCATCACGCTGGCGCAGATCGGCATCACCATTCCCGGCCTCGGCCGGCTGAGCGAGTTCGGCAACCCGATCATTCCCTGCGACGTCGGACGCGTCAGTGACATGTTCGGCGAGCTGTTTGCAGGCGTGCCGGTCGCCTTCACCAATTCGGTGGTGGCGCATGCCACCTTTCACCGGTGCCGCACGGAAAGCTACCCGTTCAGCGATGCGCATCTGTTCGTCTTTGTCGGCCAGGGCGTCGCGGCAACGTGGATGGACGATCCGATCGAGGAGGATACGCTCCAGCCCGTCGAACTCGGCCATATGGTGTTCGGCGCCGACGGACCGCGTTGCCGCTGCGGCCATCACGGCTGCGTCGAGGCCTATACATCGCTGCCGGCGCTGGCCGAGCTTCTGCGTACCACCGAAGCGGAATTGCTCCGGCTCGGCAGCGAATGGGTAAGCACGATCCCTCTGACATCGCGGGTGCGCCAGGAGCTGCGGCAGCGGCTGTTCAGGCTTGGCCTTGCCATCGGCAACACGCTGAACGTCAAGCCATGTCGCGGCGTTGTCATCAGCGGGTGGCCATCGGCTCTGTCTGAAGAGGATCGCAAGGCAGTCGTCGACGGAATCGACGCCTGTCTGCTGGGCGGACGAAAGCTGGCGCAGGTGTCGCTCGCCTTCGTGCCGCCCTCGAACGGCAACGATCCGCAGGCCGCGCTGGCCTTCGCCGCCTTTCGCCTCGCCAGCCGCGGCGGCATGCCGGCCGCTTCGACGGAGGCCGCCTGACATGCTCTGAGTCGCGCGGCCTCAACACGCCAGAAAGTTCACACCGGGAGGAACTGCCATGCCGATCACCACAACAAGGCGCCGTCTGCTCGCTGGATCTATTGCCACGCTCGCAATGCCGGGGCTCGTTCGTGCCCAAGGCGCCAAGCCGCGCCTGACCGCGATCTCGCAATGGTCCGCAGGCAGCGACGGAGCGGCCATCACCGCGCTCGGCAAGAAGTTCGAGGAGAAAGGCGGCGTCTGGCAACATTCGCCGGTCCCCGGCTTCACCACCGAGATGATGAACAAGCTGCGTGCCCAGATCATCGCCGGCGATCCGCCGGCCTGCTCGCAGCTCAAGGGCCCCGAGATTGCGGCCTGGTCGAAGATTGCCCCGACCGTCGACCTCGACGCCGTCGTCGCTGCCGCCGGCTATGAAAAGGTCGTCGCGCCGGACCTTGCGAAACTGCACAAGCCGGCCGGCAAGTGGATCGCGCTGCCGCTGCAGATCTACAGCACCAACATGCTGTTCCTTTCCAAGCGCGCGATGGACAAGGCCAAGGCCGACAAGGTCCCCGTCACCTGGGCCGAGTTCAACGATCTCGCCGACAAGATGAAATCGGGTGGCGTCGCATTTCCCGTCGCCAATGGCGGCACCCGCCCCGATGACGGGCAGAAGTTCGAGGCCGCCCTGGCGGGCATCAGTCCCGCCGTATACCGCACGGCCATCATGAATCTCGACGAGAAGGCTCTGAAGGCCCCCGAGATCAAGGCTGCGTTCGCGCAGGTCCGCAAGATCGCCGACTGGATGGACCCCAACGTCGGCGCCCAGCACTTCTCGACCAACCTGAAGCGCTTCGTCGACGGCGACATGGGCATGATGATCATGGGCGGCTGGGCGCAGGGCGTGTTGCGCAACGCCGGCTTCAAGTTCGAGGACTTCATGATCGCCCCGGGCCCGAGCGACAATGGCAAGCCGGTCTTCCTGCTGAATGCCGATGCCTTCATCTTCTGGCAGCGCAAGGAGCCCGACCTGCAAGCCGGCCAGACGCTGATGGCCCAGCTCGTCATGGATCCGGCGATCCAGACCATGTATTCGCAGATCACGGGATCGATCCCCGTGCGTACCGATGTCGATCTGTCCGGCGAAGGCTGGTCGGACGGTCAACGGCGGACCGCGGCGGCATTGAAAGAGGCGATCGCCAGCAATCAGGCCGTCCTCAGTCTTGCGCACAACATGGCGCAGGAAAACGGCATGACCGCGGCGATGATCGACGTGATCACGGAGTACGTGAAGAACAAGACGATCAAGCCGGAGCAAGCAGCCACACGCCTCGCCGAGGCCGTCGAGAGCTCACGTTGACCATCGCCGTCTCGACAAGACCGGGCCGGCCGGCGGCTTCCGACATGGTACGCCGGCTGCCCGAAGTTCTGACGATCTGGGTGCCGCTGCTGTTGTCCGCCACGCACCTCATTGCGTTTTCGCTGTGGACGATCTGGATATCGTTCACACCATCCACCCTGGTCCCGGTCTCGGGCTGGGTGGGTTTGCGCAACTATTCGGCGGTTGCGGCCTCGCGCAACTGGCAGATCGCCCTCGACAATCTGTTGCTGTTCGGCAGCGCTTTCGTGCTGCTGAGTCTGGCGACCGGCCTGATCCTCGCCATCCTGCTCGATCAGCGCATTCGCGGCGAGAACGTGCTGCGCTCCATCTTCCTCTATCCCCTGGCTGTGTCGTTCGTGGTCACCGGCACGGTCTGGAGCTGGCTGCTCAATCCCGGCCTTGGAATCCAGAAGCTGGTCCACGACCTCGGCTGGACCTCCTTCCGGTTCGACTGGCTGATCGACCGCGACATGGCGATCTGGACCATTGTCATCGCTGCGATCTGGCAATCCTCCGGCTTCGCCATGGCGCTCTTCCTCGCCGGCCTCCGCTCGGTCGATGCCGACCTGATCAAGGCCGCGCAGATTGACGGCGCCGGACCTGTCAGGATGTACCGGCGCGTCATCCTGCCGACGCTTTGGCCGATCACTATCACGGTCATCGTCATCCAGCTGCAATTCGCGATTTCGACCTTCGACCTCGTCCGCGCGCTCACCAATGGCGGACCTGGCATCGCGACCCAGCTGCCGGCACTCGTCGTCTATGACCTGATGTTCCAGCGCAGCCTGCTCGGACGGGGAGCCGCGGCGGCAGTCCTCATGTTGCTCCTTCTTCTCGCGGTCTTGCTGCCCTATGCAGCGTGGCGCTATGTCCAGCGGCGGCGGGCGATCCATGCGTAACGGAACCTTCGTCCCAGGCCGGATCCTGATCTATCTCATCGTGTCGTTGATCGCCGCAGCGTGGCTCGCGCCGCTGGCCGTCGTCGTGCTGAATTCGCTCCGAACCAACGAGGAGATCGCGCAGGGCTCGATGATCGGCTGGCCGCAACATTTGGCCTGGAGCAATTACGCCGCAGCCTGGAGCGGTTTCTGCGTCGCCGAGACCTGCGCCGGCATCCGGCCCTACATGCTGAACTCCGCGCTCGTGACCATTCCGGCGACGATCTTCTCCACCCTGCTCGGTGCGGTCGCCGGTTACGCGGTGTCGCTCTGGCGCTTTCGCGGCGACAGCTGGATCTACGGCATCGTCACGCTCGGCATCTTCCTGCCGCAGCAGATGCGCCTGCTGCCGTGGACCATCGTGCTGCGCGATACCGGCCTGATGAACACGCTGACGGGCCTGGTCGTGATCCACACGATCCAGGGGCTCTCCTTCACCACGCTGTTCTGCCGGAACTACTACGTTGCCATCCCGCAGGAGCTGATCAGAGCCGCGCGCATCGATGGCGCCGGCTTCTTCCGTATTTTCTGGCGCATCATCCTGCCGCTCTCGCCGCCGATCCTGGTCGTCACCGTGATCTGGCAGTTCACGCATATCTGGAACGAGTTTCTCTATGGCGTGACATTCACGACCGGTCAGCAGCAGCCGGTCACCGCCGCGCTGATCGCGCTGTCCGCCGCGGTCGCCGATATCCCGCAGCATGGCGTGCAAAGCGCCGCGGTGATGATCGCCGCCCTGCCGACGCTGCTGATCTATCTGATCGGCGGCAAATACTTCGTACGCGGCCTGACCGCGGGAGCCGTGAAATGATGGAGTGGTCATGGCGGCACTAAGCATTCGCACCTTGTCGAAGCGCTACGCCAATCTGGAGGTGCTGAAGGGAATCGATCTCGACATCGAGAGCGGCGAGTTCACCGTGCTGGTCGGGCCGTCCGGCTGCGGCAAGTCCACGCTGCTCAACATCGTCGCGGGGCTCGACCGGCCGAGCGCGGGCACTGTGGAAATCGGCGGGCGTGTCGTCAACGACGTCCCGCCGAAAGACCGCGACATCGCGATGGTGTTCCAGTCCTACGCACTCTATCCGTCGATGACGGTGCGCCAGAACATCACCTTCGGCATGGAGTGCCGTCACGTGCCGAAGGCCGAGCAGGAGAAGGCGGTGGCGAATGTCGCAAAACTGCTCCAGATCGAGCCGCTGCTCGGCCGCAAGCCGTCGCAGCTCTCCGGCGGCCAGCGCCAGCGCGTGGCGATGGGCAGGGCGCTGGTGCGCGATCCCCTGCTCTTTTTGTTCGACGAGCCGCTCTCCAATCTCGACGCCAAGCTGCGCGTCGAGATGCGGATGGAGATCAAGCGGCTGCATCAGCGCATCGGCGCCACCATCATCTATGTCACCCACGACCAGATCGAGGCGATGACGATGGCGACGCGCATCGCCGTGATGCATCGCGGCGTGGTGCAGCAGTTTGCCGATCCCGACACCGTGTACCGCTATCCGGCCAATCTATTCGTCGCCCGTTTCATGGGCTCGCCGCCGATGAACACGATGCCGGCGCGGCTCGAGGCCGATAGCGGCGGACTGGTCGCCGCTATCGGCGCAGGGCGGCCGGACGAGGTTCGCCTGCGCCTGAATGGGCACGACGAAGCAACGTCCTATGTCGGCCGCGACGTCGTCGTCGGGATCAGGCCGGAATGCATCGCCGAGGCCAGCCGCGTCTTTTCCAGCGAGCCCCCCGTTCTCGTCGACGCCCCCGTGGAGATGGTCGAGCCGACCGGTGCCGAGACGATCGTGCTGCTGCGGCTCGCCGGCGAGGCTGCGCTGGCGCGCATCACACCGGATATCCGCCCCGCGCCCGGGGCGACCGCCTCCTTCGCGCTCGACACGCGGCGCATTTGCCTGTTCGACCCCGAGACGGAGCGGCTGATCGCATGACCCGGACCACCTATTCCAGCCTTGCCGGCCGCGTGGTGTTGATCACCGGCGGCGCCAGCGGCATCGGCGCCGCCTTCGTGCGCGCGTTCGCGGCCCAGGGCGCCCGTGTCGCCTTCCTCGACATCGATGCGAGCGCTGGTGAAGCGCTGGTGCGGGACGTCGCGAGCACGTCCGGCTCCACGCCGCTGTTCGTGCCATGCGACCTCCTCGACATCGACGCCTTGCGCGGGGCGATGGCAGAGGTGCACGGATCGCTCGGCGATGCCGCCGTCCTCGTCAACAACGCCGCCAACGACCACCGCCAGGTGCTGGCCGAGGTGACTTCAGCCGAGTTCGACTGGATGATCGGCGTCAACTTCAAGCACGTCTTCTTTGCTGCGCAAGCGATCGTGCCGCAGATGCAGGCCCGCGGCGGCGGTTCGATCATCAACATGTCGTCGGTGGCGTGGATGCGCGGCGCGCCGGCGCTGCCGGTTTACGCCGGAGCGAAGGCGGCGATCGTCGGCTTCACCAATTCACTGGCGCGGTCGGTCGGTCCCGACCGCATTCGCGTCAATGCCATTGCGCCGGGCATGGTGATCACCGAGCGCCAGCGCCGGCTGTGGTATCCCGACGAGCAGGTCATCGCCGAGATTCGCCGCGCGCGACAGGCCGTTCCCGACGCGGTGACGCCGGAGGACATCGCCGGTATGGCGCTGTTTCTCGCCTCCGACGAGAGCCAGCGCATCACCAGCCAGTGCTTCCGGGTCGACGGCGGCCTCGGCTAGTCTTGTAGGGTGGGCAAAGCGAAAGCGTGCCCACCGTCTTTCCCCAATTGAGAAATGAAGTGGTGGGCATGCTTCGCTTTGCCCACCCTACGAAATCGTTGCCTACCGCTTGCCCTTCCGCATCGTCGCGAGCACGATGTCGGCCGCCAGCACGCTCGGCGATTTGTTGCCGGTGGACATGATGGTGTCGAGCCGTGCGAACGCCTCGACCTGGCGCTTGCGCAGCGGCGTGTCCGTGAGCAGCTCCGTCAGCGCCGGCGCCAGCTTCTCGGGCGTGCAGTCCTCCTGCAAATACTCCGGAATGACATCTTCACCGATCACGAGATTGGCGAGGATCACCGAGGAGACGCGGATCGCGCGGCGCAGGATGAAGGCTTCCATCGCGCCGACGCGATAGGCCGTCACCATCGGAATGCCCGACAGCGCGAGTTCCAGCGTCACGGTGCCGGATTTGGCCAGCGCGGCATGCGCGAGGCGGAACACGGCGCGCTTCTCGTTCTCGCCGACCACAATCCGCGGCTTGATCGGCCAGGTCGCGGTGCCCTCGCGCACGGTGGCTTCGAGATGCGGCATGGTCGGCAGGATCAGCTCGAACGCGCGGCCTTCGGCCTGAAGTCGTGCGAGCGTCGCGCCGAACACATCGAGATGGTGCCTGATCTCGCTGCGACGACTGCCGGGCAGCACCAGCAGAACCGGCGGTTCGCCGTCGCGGCGTGCCTGTTCCTCCGCATTTGGCCGCAGCGAGCCCAATTGCTCGATCAGGGGATGGCCGACATAGCTGCACGGCGGCCCGCCGAGCTTGCGGTATTCCTCCGGCTCGAACGGCAACAGGCCGAGCACATGATCGACATAGCCGAGCATGGTCCGCGCCCGCCCCGGCCGCCAGGCCCAGAGCTGCGGCGAGACATAGTCGACGACCGGGATCGCAGGATTCTTCGCGCGCACGCGGCGAGCAACGCGGTGCGTGAAGTCAGGACTGTCGATGATCACGAGCGCGTCGGGCGCGGCCTCCAGCACGGCATCCACGGTCTGCCGGATCAGCCGCAGGATCTTTGGCAGCTGCTGCACCACCGCCGCAAAGCCGACGATCGACAGCTCCTCGATCGGAAACAGCGTCTCGAGCCCTTCGCGCGCCATGGTTCGGCCGCCGACGCCGACGAACTGCACGCCGTCGCCGAGGCGCTGGCGCAGCACCTTCATCAAGGCGCTGCCGAGCCGGTCGCCGGATTCCTCCGTGGCGATCAGGAATATCTTTCGCTTGGGATCGCGGCCCTGCATCACGCGGTCAGGCCGATGACGAAGAGATATTTGGCGTCTGCGAGCGAGATCATCGCCTGCGGCTCGGCGGCGATGGTGTTGCCGGCGACGACGGCGATGCCGGCCAGCCCGGCCCGCGCGACGCCCTCGAGGGTGCGCGGACCGATCGTCGGCAGGTCGAAGCGCAAATCCTGCCCGCTCTTCGGGACCTTCACCAGCACGCCACGACCCGTCGCGGCGCGGATGCGGCCTTCCTCGCGCAGGCGCGCCACGCGCGCGAGCAGCGCGTCGGTGCCCTCGATATCCTCGACCGCCACCACATGGCCGTCGATCACGACCGCAGCCTGGCCGATATCGAACGGACCGAGCGCCGCCAGCACCGCACGTCCGCGCTCGATGTCCACCTTGCTGTTGTCGCTCGGCCAGGCGCGGCTGATGCAGCCCTCGGGCATTAGGAGATCAGGCGCGACATCCTTGATGCCGACCATGCGGAAGCCGTCCTGCTCGAGGATGCGGCCGACGCCGGACAAAAGATGATCGTCGCCGCCGCGGAAGGCACGGATGACGTTGCCGAGCAGGCGCAGCGTCTTCACGTCGAACCGGATCTCGGAGAGCGAGGGCCGCACCAGGGTGCCGATGAAGATCAGGTCGCGGCAGCCCTCCTCGCGGAACAGGCGCATCGCGCGGCCGAGCTGGCCGACCGAGATCCAGCGATGACGGAACTTTTCCACCCGCGCCGGATCGCAGGCGCCGCGCAGCGGGAACAGCACCGGCGTGATGCCGCGCGCGGCAAGCGAATCGGCGACAGCGAACGGCATGGCGCCGCCGCCGGCGACCACGCCGACCGGTGACGAAATCTCCGGAGCCGCCGATGTCATGCCCGCGGCCATCCCGAAATCACTTCTCGATGACGGGAAGACAGATCGGGCGATGCTTGCGCTTGCCGATGAAATCGAGGATCTCGGCGATCGCGGGATCTTCGCTCGCGAGCGGCTGGGCCGCCGCGAGCCGCTCGGCGAACGTGCCGGGGCCGTGGAAGAGCTTCTGATAGAACGATTGCACGGTTGCGCGCCGCTGCTTGGTGAACTGCCGCCGCTTCATGCCGATGAGGTTGAGGCCTTCCAGCGCCGCATACTGACCGTTGGCCAGCCCGAACGGAATGATGTCGTCGCGCACGCCGGAGAGGCCGCCGACCATCACCTGCGGGCCGATACGCGTCAGCTGATGCACCGCGGACAGGCCGCCGATATAGACGAAGTCGCCGATCTCGCAGTGGCCGCCGAGCGTCGCGGAGGTCGCGAAGATCACGTTGTTGCCGACCATGCAGTCATGCCCGACATGGCTGTTGTTCATGAAGTAGCCGCTATTGCCGACGCGCGTCAGCCCACCGCCCTTGATGGTGCCGACATTCATCGTCGCGCCTTCGCGGATGATGCAGCCAGAACCGATCTCGAGCTTCGTGGGCTCGCCCTTGTAGCTGAGATCCTGGGGCGCACCACCCAGCACCGCGAACGGCGAGATCACGCAGCCGTCCCCGATCGAGGTATGGCCGATGACCGTGACTTGTCCGATCAGCTTGCAGTTCGCGCCGATCACGGCATTCCGGCCAATGATGCAAAAGGGCCCGATCTCGGTACCCTCGCCGATGACGGCGCCGTCTTCGACCCGCGCGGTGGGATCAATCTTACTCATCAAGCAATCTGACTCATCAAGAAGGTCTGATTATGTGTTGAAGTCGCTCGGTTTTCCGGTGGTTAGCGCGACTATGCCCGATCTGTCCAGTGACGTATCATCTCGGCCTGTTTCAGGTGCCGGTTGAGCCGGCCGTCCCAACGCGTCAACGCGTTCATGTGGAGCTTGAAGTCATCGTGGTCAGGGCCCTGGCAATCCTGCTCGCACAGCTCGCGACGGCACCGATCGTGTCCGAGACGGTCGAGACCGGCGAACGCCGCCTCGTCGATCTCAAGACATTCGAATGCCGCGACATCACCCGCAGCACGGTGCTTCAGCGGGTTTGTTACGATCGCACGCGGCAGGACCTCATCGTCGCGGCTCACGGCACCTATGACCGCTATTGCGGCGTGACGGCGGATACGGTCGAGCGCCTCTTGGGCGCACCGTCCATGGGCCAGTTCTTCAACCAGAATATCAAGCGCGAGGTCACAGCCGGCCGCTACGCCTGCGAGACACACGAGCGCGTGCAGAGGAGCTGATCCCGCTCAGTCGGTCAGCATGGCGCCGACGTCGGCTTCCGCAACGATCTGGCCGTTGACCTTGGCGTCGCCGTGAAACCACCACATCGCCTTGCGGCGCCCGATCGAACGCATGTGATACTCGATGGTGTCGCCGGGCAGCACGGGCTTGCGGAACTTGCACTTGTCGATGGTGAGGAAATACACCGCGCGCGGCTTCTCCGTGCCCTCGACCGACGTGATGCCGATGACGCCGGCGGTCTGTGCCATCGCTTCGATCATCATCACGCCGGGATAGACCGGGCGCTCCGGAAAATGCCCCTGGAAGGCCGGCTCGTTGAAGGTGACGTTCTTGATGCCGATGCCGCTGTAGTCGGCGCGGATGTTAATCACGCGGTCGATCAGCAGCATCGGAAAACGGTGCGGCAGCGTCCGGAGGATCGCATTGATATCCACCAGCTCGAATTTGATCGGTGATTCCGCCGTCATTCCCGTCCCTCGTTCTTCGGATCGGCCTTGCTGTCGCGTACCAGGCGCTCCACCGCGATAATTTCCTTGAACCACTGCTTGGTCGGCTTGGCAAAGAAGCCGCCCCAGCGTCCGTTCGGCGGGATGTCGTCCTTGACGCCGCTCATCGCGGTGACCTGGGCTCCATCGCCGATCTTGAGGTGATTGTTGATGCCAACCTTTGCTCCCAGCGCCACGTTGTCGCCGATCGTCAGGCTGCCGGCGAGCCCGATCTGGGCCGCCAGCAGGCAATTCCGGCCGATGGTCACATTGTGGCCGATCTGGACCTGATTGTCGATTTTGGTGCCCTCCCCGATCACGGTGTCGCGCAGGGATCCGCGATCGATGGTGGTGCCGGCGCCGACTTCCACATTGTTCTGAATCAGGACGCGGCCTGTCTGGGGCACCTTCAGATGGCCCTCGGGGCCGAAGAAGATGAAGCCGTAGCCGTCCTGGCCGATCGAGCAGCCGGGATGGATCAGCACGTTGTTGCCGATCAGCGCGCACTGGATGGCCGTGCGGGCGCCGACATTGCAGTCCCGGCCGATCTTGACGCCGGGACCGATGACCGCGCCGGAGCCGATCACGGTGCCGCTGCCGATCTCGACCTCCGGGCCGATGACGGCCAGGGGATCGACGATGACGTCGTCCTCCAGCCGCGCCGAGGGGTCGATGATGGCCGACGGCGCAATGCCGTCATTGCCGATCCAGGACTGCGGGCGCAGCGCATCGCCGTGCCACTCCCGGGCGAGCCCGACGAAGGCACGAAACGGCTGCGCCACCCGCAGCACGGCCACATGCGAAGGCACCTGGGTCTCGAAACGCGGACTCACCAGGCAGGCGCCGGCCTGGGTCGCCTTGAGCTCATCGGCATATTTGAGGTTATCGAAGAACGTCAGATGCATCGGGCCGGCTTCGTCAAGCGAAGCCAGACCCGTGATGACGTGATCGCCCCTGGCGGGGTCGACGAGCTGCGCCTTGGTCTGCGCGGCGATATCGGCCAGCGCTGAAGCCGGCGGCTTTTTGAAGAAGGTCGGCTGCGCCATTCCACCCCATCGCGGTCCGGCTTCGGCATGAAGCGGTCAGGCCGCATCATGCCTTATCTCACGGATTGAGCACGATCTTTTTGGAAACCGGCCCCAAGGGAAATCCAAAGCGAAATCCCAAGGGGCCGGCTCATGCCCTGCTGATCGAATTAGAACGAGGTGCCGCCGCCGAACCGGAACTCCTGCGTACGGTCGTACTTGCCCTTGGTGAGCGGCACGGCGTAGTCGAAGCGCAGCGGTCCGAATGGCGACTGCCAGATCAGGCCGACACCGATCGACGAACGGACCACGTTGCCGTTGTCATACACCAGGCCGGTACAGGTTCCAGCCGTGGGCGGGTTGATGGTCGACGGCGTACAGTTCGAATTCTTGGTCGTGGTCAATTCGTTGGTCACCGACCAGGTCGTCGGGCCCTGATAGTCGAAGAGGCCGCCAGCGTCGGCATAGACCGCGCCCTTCAGACCCACTTCCTTCGGCAGGAACCAGAACGGCATCTGCAATTCGAACGAAGCGCCCCAATATTTGGTGCCGCCGAGCGCGTCTTGCGTGCCAAAGGGATTCAAATCGCGCGGACCGATGCCGTTCGGAGCAAAGCCGCGGACCAGGTTCGGGCCCATCTGGAACTGATCGAGCATGCGGATCTCGTTGTTGCCGATCTTGTTCAGCATGCCGCCCTGGACGCGGACCAGGCCGACGATGTCGGACACCAGCGGAGCGTAGTACTTCGCGTCGACAACGGACTTCAGGTAGGAGACGTCGCCGCCGACGCCAGCGAAATCCTGGCGGAAGTCGACGAGCAGACCGTCGGTGGGGTTCTTGTTGTTGTCCAGCGTGTTGTAGGTCAGCGTGTAGCCGAGCGCCGAGGTCAGGGTCTTGCCGTTGGAAAGCTCCTTGCGGACCGGCAACGAGGCTTCGCCGTCGCTGTAGCAGCCAAGACCATTGGTCGAGCTCAGGTCGATCGGCGGCGTTTGCGAAGCGGCAAAGGCGGGGCTCGGGTTGAACGCCGGGCCGGCAGTGTTGTTACAGTTCGCCAGGTAGTACGGCAGCGTGATTTCCTGCTGGTAGATCGAGTAGCGCAGCTGGAGCGCCAGATCTTCACGCAGGGAGAAGCCGAGGCGCGGCGAGAAGCCGAGCGTCTTGGTGCCGTAGGAGATGTAGCTGTTGGACAGCTGCTGGCGCTGATAGAGGTCGAGGCCGAGCGCGACGCGGTAGTCGAGCAGATACGGCTCGACGAACGACAGCGAATAGCCGCGCGCATACTGGCCGTAGGTCACCGACGCCTTGGCGAACAGGCCGCGGCCGAGCAAATTGCGCTCGGAGATCGACACTTCGGCGAGCGCGCCGTCGGTCGTGGAGTAACCGCCCGAGACCGAGAAGTCGCCGGTCGACTTCTCCTCGAGATCGACGATCAGGACCACGCGGTCGCTGGAGGAGCCCGGCTCCGTCGTGATCTTCACGGTCTTGAAGTAGTCGAGGTTCTTGAGGCGGCGCTCGGCACGATCGACCAGCGCGCGGTTGTAGGCGTCGCCCTCGGAGATGTCGAACTCGCGCCGGATCACGTAGTCGCGCGTACGGGTGTTGCCGCGGACGTTGATGCGCTCGATATAGGTGCGCGGGCCCTCGTCGATGTTGAACACGACGGAGACGGTGTGCGCTTCGAAATTGCGGTCGCCGCCGGGGCGGACCACGGCGAAGGCATAGCCGCGGCGCGACGCCTCGATCTGCATTTCCTCGACCGATTTCTCGACCGCTTCGACGTTGTAGAGCGCGCCGACATTGACGCGCGAATAGGCGCGCAGCGTGGTCGGATCGAAGTTCGCGATGCTGGAGCGGAAGTCGACGGTGCCGACTCGGTACTGCGAGCCTTCCTCGATCTTGAAGGTGACGTTGAAGCCCTTCTTTTCCGGATCGTATTCGGTGAGCGCGGCCACGACCTGGACGTCGGCGAAACCGTTCTTGAGATAGAAGCGGCGGATCAGGTCGCGGTCGGCTTCGACGCGATCGGGATCATAGATGTCGTTGCTGGCGAGGAAGCTCAGCAGGTTCGATTCGTGCGTCTTGATGACGTCGCGCAGGCGGTAGGACGAGAACGCGTTGTTGCCGACGAACTCGATCGACTTGACGCCGGTCTTGGCGCCCTCCTCGACCGTGAAGATCAGGTCGACGCGGTTGTTCGGCTGCTCGATGATTTCAGGCGTGACACGCACGTCGTAGCGGCCGGAACGGCGATAGATTTCGGCGATTCGCAGCGTGTCGGACTGCACCATGGCGCGGGAGAAGGTGCCGCGCGCCTTGGACTGGACTTCAGCGGTGAGCTGCTCGTCCTTGATCTTCTTGTTGCCCTCGAACGCGATGCGGCCGATCACCGGGTTTTCCACCACAGAGACGACGATCTGGCCACCGGAACCGCGGTTGATTCGCACGTCCTGGAACAGGCCGGTCTCGATCAGGGCCTTCAGGCCGTCATCGATGGAGGCCTGATCCAGGCGGCCACCTGGGCCCGGCTTGAAATAGGAGCGGATCGTCTCCACCTCGACACGGCGATTTCCTTCGACGGAAATCGACTGGACGGTCTGGGCAAGCGCAGACGAAGAGACAAAAACAGCCCCAACCGGGGCAACCACCGGCGCGCCGAACATGATCAGGGTTGCGAGCAAGCCCCCCCGGAGTCGCAGTCCAAACTTCATTGCGCAACGCGCCCTTATCAGTACCAGACCCAACCCCAACGCCGGTCTGGGAGATTCCCCAAGTCGAAGCCGCTTGTAGCCAATTTCCCCGGTGTCGCAAACGGCAGCTGACACCGTGATTTCAATTTCATTCCAAGACGTTGCTCAACAGCAACGCCACAAAAAAGCCCTGATCAGGACGCTGCCATCCGCAGAATGTCATTGTAGGTGGCAAACACCATCAACATCAGCACCAAACCGAGCCCGATTCGGAACCCCATCTCCTGAGTCCGCTCGGACAGCGGCCGACCCCGGACCACTTCCGCCGCATAGAACATCAGGTGACCGCCATCGAGCAGCGGAATCGGGAACAGGTTCAGCAGCCCGATCGACACCGACAGCACCGCGCACAGATTGATCACGAACTGGAACCCGGCGCTGGCCGCCTGCCCCGACATCTTCGCGATGCCGAGAACGCCGCTGACCTCGTTGGGATTGCCGTTTCCGACGAACAACGAGCCCAGGAACTTGAAGGTGCTGGTGATGATGAACCAGACCTGCTCGACCCCGATCTTGAGCGCTTCGCCGACTCCGACCGGCGTGGTCGAGGCCTCACCGGCCTGCGACTTGTGCTCGACGCCGAGCACGCCGAGGCGGTGACTGTTGCCGAAGGGATCCTTGCGCTCGAGCAGCGCCGGCGTCGCGGTCAGGGAGACGATGGCGCCATCCCGCTTGACCTGGAAGGCAAGCGCCGAACCGGCATTCATCGCAACGATTCGCTGCATGTCGGCAAAGCTCTCGATCGGCTTGCCGTCGATCTGCACCACGACGTCGCCGATCTTGAAGCCGGCCGCAGCCGCAGCGCCATCGGCGACAACGCCATCGACGCGCGCGATCGTGCTCGGCTTGCCGTAATAGAGTGCCATGCCGGCGAAGATCAGCGCGCCCAGGATGAAATTGGCGATCGGTCCGGCGGCGACGATGGCGGCGCGCGGGCCGACCTTCTTATGGTGGAAGCTACCGGCGCGCTCCTCGGCGGTCATGGCCGCGAGCGTCTCGGCCGACGGCGTCGAGGCTTCGCTCTCGTCGCCGAAGAATTTGACGTAGCCGCCGAGCGGGATCGCCGAGATTTTCCAGCGGGTGCCGTGGCGGTCGTTGAAACCGACCAGCTCGGGTCCGAAACCAAGCGAGAAGGTCAACACCCGAACGCCGGCCCAGCGCGCGACCAGAAAATGGCCGAGCTCGTGGAAGAACACGACGATCGTCAGGACGAACAGGAAGGGAACCGCGTAGCCGAGGAGCCCATGGCTCAACGTATTGAAACTATGGACAAAAAAGTCAATCATCGAATTCCCTCATCCAGCGCCGCAAGGCCCTGGCCCGGAGCCATCTAGGATGCCTTTAAGGCAATTTGAGGCAATAGGGCGGCAGCTCTATTTCGAGCAACATGGTCAACGGAGATTGCATCGTCGGCGGACGTCAGCGGAGCCTGGTTCCCGCCACGGACCCAGTCGTCCAGCGTCGCCTCGACCAGCCGCGCAATCGCGCCAAACCGGATCTTGCCGGCGATGAAGGCGGCGACCGCCACCTCGTTGGCGGCGTTGTAGACGGTGGTCGCCCCCTTCCCGGTCCGGAGCGAATCGAAGGCGAGCCGAAGCCCGGGGAAGCGCTCGAAGTCCGGCGCCTCGAAGGTCAGCTGGCCGATCTTGGCCAGATCGAGCTTGGCCGCCGGCCCCTTGATGCGATCGGGCCAGCCGAGGCAGTGCGCGATCGGCGTGCGCATGTCGGGGGCGCCGAGCTGGGCCATCACCGAGCGGTCGGAGAACTCGACCATGCCGTGGATGATCGACTGCGGATGCACGAGAACATCGATCTCGTCGGGCGAGAGCGCGAACAGATAGGACGCCTCGATCACCTCGAGCCCCTTGTTCATCATCGAGGCGGAATCGATCGTGATCTTCTGACCCATGCTCCAGTTCGGATGCTTCAGGGCCTGCTCGAGCGTTGCCTGCTCGATGTCGGCGGGCTTCCAGGTCCGGAACGGGCCGCCCGAGGCCGTGATGATGACGCGGACCAGTTCGTCGCGATTGCCCGATGCCAAGGCCTGGAACAGCGCGTTGTGCTCCGAGTCAGCCGGCAGGATGCAGGCGCCCGCTTTCGCGGCGCGCTGCATGAAGAAATCGCCGGCGCAGACGAGACATTCCTTATTGGCCAGCGCGACATGCGCGCCGCGATCGACCGCGGCCAGGGCCGGTTTCAGTCCGGCGGCGCCACTTACGGCGGCCATCACCCAATCGGCCGGGCGCGCGCCGGCTTCGATCACCGCGCTTTCGCCCGCGCCGCATTCCGTGCTCGTTCCCGCGAGCGCAGCCTTGAGATCGGCGAGCTTGGACGTGTCGGCGATCGCGACGTAGCGCGCGGAAAACTCCCTGGCGAGCTTTGCCAGCGCTTCGACATTGCCGTTCGCCGTCAAGGCTTCGACGCGATAGCGCTCGGGAGAGGCGCGCAGCAGATCCATCGTGCTGTCGCCAATCGAGCCGGTGGCGCCGAGAACCGTGACACTGCGGACGCTCGACGCCGCAGCCTTGTTGTTACGCAATGGGACCGCGCTCATATCCTCACCAAACCATAAGACCGCTTCCGGCGCTATGCACACCATGGCGGAGAAAACCGATAATCCATGCCATCAGGATGGCCGCGACAAAACCGTCCAGACGGTCCAGTAGCCCGCCATGGCCGGGAATCAAGTGACTGGAATCCTTGACACCGAAGCGCCGCTTCACCGCGGATTCGAACAGATCCCCGAGTTGTGACACCACCGACAGGATGGCGCTCACGAGCAGAAGTGGAACCGCCTTTCCGATCCCGCAAGCGGCAAACCCCGCCGCGACCGCAAGGCTCGCGGCAAAACCGCCGAATGCCCCGGCCCAGGTCTTCTTCGGGCTCACCCGCGGCCAGAGCTTCGGTCCGCCAATGCTGCGTCCGGCAAAATAGCCGCCGATATCGGTCGCCCATACCACCAGCAGCACGAACATCAGTGCGGAGAAACCGTTGACGAGATCCTTCCGCAACAGGATCGAGGCCAGCAGCGCCGCCGACGCATAGGCAAAGCCGGTGGCGGCCCAGACGAACTTGCCGCGTGCGATCAGGGTCACGATCGCGCCGCCGATGAGGCCGGTGACGACCGAGGTCTTGAGCGCGCCGAAAGCGACGGAGGCCCCCATCATGGCGATGACGACCGTCCCTGCCCCGGTCAGCGCGGCCGAGCCCGCGCCCACCACCATCAGCCATTCCGCGAACAGGCCGATCGAAACCAGGGTGACGAGAAGCGCCCACAGCCAGCCGCCGGCGTAGGCGATCGCAATGGTCAGCGGCGCCAGCACCAGCGCTGCGAGGACTCGCATCACGAGATTGCTCGGGGCAGGCTTGGCGCCCGCCGATACGGCGTCGGGTTCGCTCACGAGGCGGTTTTCGCGACCAGGCCGCCGAAACGGCGCTCGCGCCTGGCAAATTCGGCGATTGCGCCTTCCAGCGCCGCCTTGTCGAAATCGGGCCAGTGGATCGGCACGAAGACCAGCTCGCTATAGGCGGCCTGCCACATCAGGAAATTGGACAGGCGCTGCTCGCCGCTGGTGCGGATGATGAGATCGGGATCGGGAATGTCGGGCGCATCGAGATGCGCGCCAAGCGTCTCGGCGTCGATCGTATCGGGATCGCGCTTGCCGTCTGCGACCTCCCGCGCGAGCTTCTGCGCGGCTTTCGCGATTTCGTGCCGCGAACCGTAATTGAAGGCGACGACCAGCGTCAGGCGCGTGTTGTCGCGCGTCAGCTCCTCGGCCTCGTTGAGGAGCGCGCAGATGTCGCCCTCTAGGCCGTCACGTTCGCCGATGATGCGGACCTTGACGCCGTCGCGATGCAGGCTCGCGAGATCGTTGCGGATGAAACGGCGGAGCAGACCGAAGAGGTCGCCGATCTCGCTCGCCGGGCGCGACCAGTTCTCCGAAGAGAACGAGAAGATGGTGAGATAGCGGATGCCGAGCTCGTGCGAGGCACGCACCACGCGGCGCAGCGCCTCGACACCGCGGCGATGCCCTTCGGCCCGCGGCAGGCCGCGCGCGGCCGCCCAACGCCCGTTGCCATCCATGATGATGGCGACATGCGCAGGCGCGTCGGACCGGTCGGGTCCTTCCGTTGCTGGCGCGGCGGCGTTGGACATGAGAGCGGCCTTAAAGCACGATCCGGAAAAGTGCGAAGCGGTTTTCCGACAAGATCATGCGCGAACAATACTCCAAAGCGCGATGATGATCCTCATCGCGCTTTAGACGGTGAGGATTTCTTTTTCCTTGGCGGCCAGCAACTGGTCGATCTCGGTGATCGTGCCGTCGGTCGCCTTCTGCACCTCGTCGGCGTGGCGCTTCTGGTCGTCTTCCGACATCTCGTGATTCTTCTCGAGCTTCTTGAGCACGTCGAGGCCGTCGCGGCGGACGTGACGCGCGGCGACTTTGGCCGCTTCCGCGTATTTGTGCGCGACCTTGACGAGTTCCTTGCGACGCTCCTCGTTGAGCTCGGGGATGCGCAGGCGCAGCACCTGGCCTTCGGTCGCGGGCGACAGCCCGAGATTGGAATCGACGATCGCCTTCTCGACCGGCTTGACCATCGACTTGTCCCAGACCTGCACCGAGATCAGCCGCGGCTCCGGCACGCTGACGGTGGCAAGCTGGTTGAGCGGCATGTGGCTGCCATAAGCCTCGACCTGGACCGGATCGAGCATCGAGGCCGACGCGCGTCCCGTGCGCAGGCCGCCAAGCTCGTGCTTGAGCGACTGGACGGCGCCTTGCATGCGACGCTTCACTTCGTTGAGGTCGAAACTACCCGTGGCCATCATGCTTCTCCTTCAAAATCCCGGCGACCTCTCCGCGCCCCTGCGGGCGCGACCGATGAGCCGTCAGCCGGCGACGATGGTTCCGTGGCCGCCGCCACGCAGTACAGCGCCGATCGAACCCGGCTCTGCGATCGAGAACACGATGATAGGCAGCGCCGTCTCGCGGGCAAGCGCGAAGGCGGTCGCGTCCATCACCTTGTAGCCGCCCTCGATGGCCTGCGAATGCGTCAGCCGGTCGAACCGCGTCGCGGTCGGGTCCTTTTTCGGGTCGGCTGAGTAGACGCCGTCGACATTGGTTGCCTTCAGCACCGCCTCGGCTCCGATCTCGGCGGCGCGCAGCACCGCGGTCGTATCGGTGGTGAAGAACGGATTGCCGGTTCCGCCGCCGAGCAGCACGATCCGGCCCTCGGCGAGGTATTTGTGCGCCGCAGTACGGGTGAACAGCTCGGAAATCTCGGGCATCACGAAGGCGGACAGCGTGCGCGCCGGCGTGCCCTTGCGCTCGATCGTCGCCTCCAGCGCGAGGCAGTTCATCATGGTGGCGAGCATGCCCATGGTGTCGCCGGTCGTGCGAGAGACGCCGCGCGAAGACACCTCGACGCCGCGCACGATGTTGCCGCCGCCGATCACCACCGCAACCTCGGTGCCGAGCTGGCGGGCGGCGATCAGATCGTCCGCAACCCGGTCGAGGGTCGGCTGATCGATGCCAAAACCCTGCTGTCCCGCGAGGTATTCGCCGGACAGCTTGATCACGACGCGACGATAGACCGGATCAGTCATGAGCACTTTCCTCGTCCGGGCGCCGCTTCCGGCGGCACGCCGGAAGGAACGTTCCGGCGCTTACTTCTTGCCGCTGGCCGCCGCGACCTCGGCCGCGAAGTCGCTTTCCTGCTTCTCGATTCCCTCGCCGAGAGCATAGCGCACAAAGCCCGCGATCTTCACAGCGCCGCCGACCTTGCCTTCGGCTTCCTTCACCGCCTGCGCCACCGACTTGCCGGTGTCGTGGATGAAGGCCTGCTCGAGCAGGCAGACTTCCTTGTAGTAGGTCTTGAGGCCGGACTCGACGATCTTCTCGATCACGTTCTCGGGCTTGCCCTGCTGGCGATATTTGTCGGCGAGCACGTCCTTCTCGCGCTTGACGACCACCGGATCGAGGCCGGACGGATCGAGCGCGAGCGGGTTGGCGGCCGCGACATGCATCGCGATCTGGCGGCCGAGCGCTGCAAGCTCGTCGGCCTTGCCGGGCGATTCCAGCGCGACGATCACGCCCATCTTGCCGGCGCCTTCGACCACGGCACCGTGGACGTAGCTCGACACGACGCCCTGCGTCACTTCGAGCGAAGCGGCGCGGCGCAGCGTCATGTTCTCGCCGATGGTGGCGATCGCGTCATTGATTGCGGCTTCGACCGTGACGTCGCCGACCTTGGCGGCCTTGATCTTCTCGACATCGGCGCCGGCGTCGAATGCGACCTGGGCGACCATCTTGACGAGGCCCTGGAACTGGCCGTTGCGCGCGACGAAGTCGGTCTCGGAGTTGACCTCGACCACGACGCCCTTGGTGCCCTTGGTGAGCGCGCCGATCAGGCCTTCCGCGGCGACGCGGCCGGACTTCTTGGCGGCCTTCGACAGGCCCTTCTTGCGCAGCCAGTCCTGCGCCGCTTCCATGTCGCCGCTGGTCTCGGTGAGCGCGGCCTTGCAGTCCATCATGCCTGCGCCGGTGGACTCGCGCAGGTCCTTGACCATCGCCGCTGTGATCGTTGCCATCGTTGAAAATCCTTCTTGCCTGCCGGTTTGCCGCGGCGTGGCATCACATAGCCCCGCCGCGGTCCATCTCAGGAATTCGCGTCAACTGAAATGGTGGCCGGACTTATATCCGGCCAACCCATCGCTCTTTTTGACTATTCCGCTTCCGCGGTCAGCGCCTTGGCCTTGGCCACCCAGGCATCCGCGCGGCTCGGCAGACCGACTTCTTCGCCGATCTTGTGCGCGGTGTCGTGGTCGAGCTCGGCGAGCTGCCAGTAATGGAAGATGCCGAGGTCGTTGAACTTCTTCTCGATTGCGCCCGAAACGCCCGGGAGCTTCTTGAGATCGTCGGCGGTGCCGCGCGGACCGGCAAGGCCCTGGAAGCCGCTCGCCGACGCAGCCGGCAGCTCTTCGGCGGCCGGACGAACCGAGGCGCCGATGTCGATGCCCGAATCGCCCTGGGCGCGCGAGATTCCGTCGATCGCCGCACGCGCGATCAGGTCGCAGTACAGCGCGATCGCGCGGCCGGCGTCGTCGTTGCCCGGGACCACATAGGTGATGCCCTTGGGATCCGAATTGGTGTCGACGATCGCGGCGACCGGGATGTTGAGCCGCTGGGCTTCCTGGATCGCGATGTCTTCCTTGTTGGTGTCGATCACGAAGATCAGGTCGGGCAGACCGCCCATGTCCTTGATGCCGCCGAGCGAACGGTCGAGCTTGTCGCGCTCGCGCTGCAGCGTCAGACGCTCCTTCTTGGTGTAGGAGCTGGCGTCGCCGCCGGAGAGCACGTCATCGAGATGACGCAGGCGCTTGATCGAGGCCGAGATCGTCTTCCAGTTGGTCAGCGTGCCGCCGAGCCAGCGCGAATTGACGAAATACTGCGCGCAGCGCTTCGCAGCGTCGGCGACGCCGTCCTGCGCCTGGCGCTTGGTGCCGACGAACAGGATGCGGCCGCCCTTGGCGACGGTGTCGCTGACCGCCTGCAAGGCGGTGTGCAGCATCGGCACGGTCTGCGCGAGGTCGACAATGTGGATGTTGTTGCGGGCGCCGAAAATGAACGGTGCCATTTTCGGATTCCAGCGGTGAGACTGGTGACCGAAGTGCACGCCAGCTTCGAGGAGCTGACGCATAGTGAAATCGGGTAGTGCCATCGTTCTAATTCTCCGGTTGGTTCCTCCGGAAACGTGTGAGCAAAACGGAGCGTTCTCGCCCCGGCTGCCACCGGACGGCCTTGTGAGCCATGTTTCCGTGTGAGATGGCGCGCTGTATAGCGCCATTTCGGCCAGAAGCAAGGAAATAAGGGCCTTTCGGGGGCAGTTTTCGCCCGCGAGAGGCCCTGTTCCGTAAAGACCGCGCTGCGCCCTAGCACTTCGGCTGGTTCGGCGGGCACTTCTTCGCCGCCGGCGGCGGGGCCGCTGGGCGCGGCGGAGGGGCCGCCGGACGCGGCGGGGGCGGTGGCGCAACCGCCATCCTGGGCGGCGGCGGTGGCGCCGGCCGGGCTACCGGAGGTGGCGGCGCGGGCCGCGCCATGGGTGGAGGTGCAGGCCGGGCCATGGGCGGCGGCGCCGGCCGTGCCACTGCCACAGGCGGAGCGACCCGGGCCGGCGGAGGCGATGCGACACGCGGCGGCGGTGCCGGGCGTGCGACGGCTGCCGGTGGCGGAGGCATCGGCCTCGCCACGGCCTGCGGTCGCGACGGTGGTGGTGCCGACGGCCGGCCAGCGTGAGCGGGAGCAGCCGAGGGCTGATTCTGCGGCCTGACAGGCTCGCGCGCGGCCGAGGGGGGCGGCGTGACTGGCCTTCCCGCGGCGCCTGGCGGCGTGCCGGGCCCGCCCGCAGCCGGCGGTGAGCCGGCCGGCTCACGGGTTGCGGACCTGCCATGATCCCTAGGCCCGGCTCCGGGCGGAGTCTGTGCCACCGGCGGCTTCGGCGGTTGGCCGGGCGCAGCCCCCGGATTTGTCGCGGTGGGCGCGGCCGTCGCAGGCGCGGCGGCCGTTGGCGCACCGGGACGACCGGGCAGCGTTGTGCCGGGAGCAGCAGTGGTCGGCGCCCCCGGCTGCGTCGGCGGGGTCGTGCCGGGTGCGGTTGCTGTCGGCGACAACGGCCTGCCGCCCGGAGTCCCCGCCCCGGCCGGCGGTGCCGGCGGGCCGCCCTGGGCACCGGGAACCGGCAGCGTGTTGGCCTGGGGCAGCCTGGCTGGCGGCGTGGCCGTCGGCGCAGCGGATGGTGCGGCAGTCGGCGCAACATTGACCGGCGTCGCCGGAGATATCCCGGGCCTCGCCATCGGCCGGATCGCCGCGCTCGGCGGCATCGGCGCCTTGCCTTCCTGAATCAGGGCGGCGCGCTGCGTGGCGGCCTGCGGCAGGGTTGGGCCCGCGGGATTGCCACGGCCGGCAATCGCCGGCGCCAGATTGCCCTGTCCTACGGCCCCTCCGCCTGCTCCGGCGGGCGGCGCCGGCGGCCGGTTGATCACCGTGTTGATGACCGTGGTGTTGTGGATGTTCTGGTAGATGATGTTGTTCGGCGGCGGCGCGACATAGACCGGCGGCCTGACGAACACCGGGATCGGCACGAACACCGGCTGCGGCAGCACGAACAGGCCGACCACCGGCAGCGGCGGAGGCAGCACGACGAAATCGGGCGGCGGCGGCGGCAGGTAGTAGACCGGCGGTGGCGGCGGCGGCGCAAAACCAAAATCGGGATCGCTGAAGTACAGCACGGGACGATCGACATAGACCACCTCCTCCGGCGGCGGTGGCGGCACGTCATAGTCGATCATCGCAAAGCTCGGCGGCGGCTCGACCGGCGCGGTGAGGATCGCGAGACGACGGCGCGCATCGGCCGCGTGCGGCCCGCGCGGATAGCGGCGCAGATACGACCAGTACGCTTCCGGCGTGTCGTTGCGATAGGTCCGCCGCCAGGTGATCGCCTCGCGGCGCGCCGCGACGATCGCCATCACGCGCTTCGACATCGGATCGCCGGGATAGGCCGTGAGAAACTCCTCATAGGCCGGCAGCGTGTCGCGCTCGAGCGCGGCGGCATAGGCGTCCTGCACGCCGAGATCGCGGATCGGCTTGTTGCGGATCGCGGCAACCTGGTCGGGCGCGGCCTCCGGCGGCGGCGCATCGGGCCCGCGCTCGAAGAACGAGAAGGGCGCCGAGATCTTCGCCTCGTTCCAGGGCACCTGCGCGCCCTTGCTGGCCTCGTTGACGCGCAGACGGACGCGGTCGAACACCTCAGGCAGCGGCAGGCCGCCGGTACGGATCATCTCGGCCAGCGACTGCGCGTAGATGCCGTACGGGCCGGGCTCTTCCGGCGCCACCGTGCCGGGCGCGGCGTTGAAGGCGATCAGCATGTTCGGATCGGGCTCGACCAGCGCGAGCCCGCTCGCGATCGGCTGGCCACCCTCGATGAAGGGCTGCGCGCGCGCCGCATCGAGCACGACGATGTTGGCCTTGAGCTGAAGGGCCGCGAGCTGGCGCGCATAGTCGCTGATGCGCAGGCCTTCGGTCGGGATGTCGGTGTCGCGGGTGATGTTGGAATCGACCGGGATGAAGTAGTTTTCGCCGGCAAGCTGCACGCCGTAGCCGGCAAGATAGATCATCGCGACGGTGCCGGGCCCGGAGGCCTGCGCCTTCTGGATGAAATCGCGCAAGCTCTTGCGCAGCGTGTCGCCGTCGAGATCACGCGCGCCGACCACGTCGAAGCCGGCCGCTTGCAGCGTCTGCGCGATCAGGCCGGCGTCGTTCGCGGTCGTCGCCAGCGGCGACTTGGCGTAGGCGCCGTTGCCGACCACGAGCGCGACGCGCTTTTCCTGCTGCTGCGCGCGGGCTGGCGCCGGCGCAGCCGCAGCGACGACCAGGATCGGCAAGCAAAAACAGATGAAGGCCTTGAGCGTCCCACGCATGGCTTGTGCCCGCTTTTGTTGTTGAGCTGCCACCACGCATCAAACGCGCGGCCAGCTGAATGGCTCTTGAACGAAAAGCGCGGATTGAGGCGGCGGCATGGCGCCCCCGCCCCCTATCCCCCTGCGTCAGGCCCTCGTAAGCCTCACGACCGCATTGCCGCGCGAGCCCCCGCCAGACACGTTCAGCCCTGTGCGATCAGATCGACCGTTCCGGTCGTGAGCCGGTAGATGCCGCCGACGACCTTCAGCTTGCCCTGATCCACGGCCGCATTGAGGATCGGCGCGGCCGTCTTCAGCTTGGCGATGTTGTCGATCACGTTCTGCCGGATCGCCTTGTTGAGGACGTCCCCGCCCTGCTGCATCGCAGCCTTGGCGGCGGGTGCGATCGCGTCGACCAGCGAGGGAATGTGGCCCGGCGGCGGCTTGTCGTCCTTGATCGCCTTCAGCGTCGCATCGACCGCGCCGCAGGCGTCATGACCGAGGACAAGGATCAGCGGCGCATTCAGCACGGCGACCGCATATTCCATGCTGGCGATAGTCTCAACGCCGGCAAAATTTCCGGCAACGCGGCAAACGAAGAGATCGCCGCGGCCGGTGTCGAAGGCGTATTCCGGCGCGATGCGTGAATCGGCGCAGCTAAGTACGGCCGCGAACGGATTTTGTCCGCCGGCCAGCGCCTCGCGCTCGTGCTTGAAATCGTGCCGCCGCGACACGCCCGAGACGTAACGCGCGTTGCCCTCCATCAGTCGCTTCAACGACGCGTCGGGCGAGATCACGTTCTGCGGCTTCGGCGGCGGCTTGGTCTCCTTGGCGAGGGCCCTGCCGGACAAGGCGAGACTGACGGCGGAGGCGGCGAGAACCAAGGCCGACCGCCGCGTCGGGACGCGACATTCGAACGGACTGTCAGAGCAGTTGGCGCACATGGTTCGCTCCTCGCCTCACATGGTTGGACGATCAGTACAGACCTGCAGACTGCAACGGCGGTACGAAACCCCGGTGCCTTGATGCGCCTTTATTGGGCCAGCCGCAACTCGGCGATCGTCGTCCGCGCCGCCGTTTCGTCCAGCGCCAGGAAATCCACCGGCCCCTGGTTCTTGTAGCCGGCGGTCATCGCCAGCGTGAGACCGTAGCCCAGCAAACCCGTGCTCGCATTTGCGATCACGGCGCTCTTGCGCTCACTCATGCGCGCCGTGAAAAACAGTGTCTCGCCCGAACGCGCGGAGAAATCGATGCGCGTAACGCCGGGAAAACCCGCCTCCTCCGCGACGAACTGATGCGGACCGGCCGGACGGTCCATGTAAACATAAGTTCCGGTTTTCAGACCCGTCAGCGGTGCACCGTCGAGACGGAAATCCCAGCCGGCGTCGGCAAGGCCGCCATAGCCTTTTTCGCGGAGAACGACGATGCGCGCCTGGCCCGCCTTTGGCGGCCCGATCTTCCGCAGCGTCTCCGAATAATCCAGCCCGCTCCTCGCGGTCGTCTCACAGCCGCACAGCAACGCTGCGGCCAACAGCAGCACCAGCCCACGCACCAGCATCACGCCCCCAAAACTTCCCCGGAGACATGCTAGCCGAAATCATCGTCTGGTTGCAACGAGGCGATCGCACTCATCCTGCATATCGCGCCGGCGCGTGCGGTCGCGACCGGCGGTCAGAGCTGCTGCACGTCCACGACGCCCGCGACCGCCTTGATGGCGCCGGCGATCTGCGGCGAGACCTTGAAGCGGCCGGGCAACTTCATCTCGACCTCGGTCTCGAGGTCGAGCATCATCACCAGCGAGACCTCGCCGTCGCCGTTCGAGCGCGGCGCGATGCCGGGACTGCCGACTTTTGGCGCCGCGCCGTTCGAGGCCGCCATGTCGGGTCCGGCGAGACGCTTGGCGATCGAGTCCAGCGGCTTGGTATCGCGCACGAAGATGCGCAGGCCCTTCTGCGTCTTGGCGGCGGCGTCATCGAGCGGCTCGGCATGCAGCACGCGGGCGCGGACGTCCTCGCCCTGCAATTCCGCACCGAGCTGGAGCAGCACGGCGGCGCCCGGCTCGAGCACATCGCGATATTGCGCGAGACCTTCGGAGAACAGCACCGCCTCGAAGTGGCCCGTGGGATCGGAAAGTCCCATAATGCCCATCTTGTTGCCGGTCTTGGTGCGCCGCTCCATGCGCGAGACCACGGTGGCCGCGACCTTGCCGGCGGTGGCGCCGGTCTTCACCGCGCGCGAGAACTCGGCCCATGACTGCACGCGCAGGCGCTTCAGCACGGTGGCGTAATCGTCGAGCGGATGGCCCGACAGGAAGAAGCCGATCGCGTCGTATTCGCGGCGCAGCCGCTCGGCCGGCAGCCACGGCTCGATCTGCGGCAGCATGATGCTGGGCGCATCCGCAGAGCCGCCGAACATGTCGTTCTGGCCGATGGTCTCGGCCTGATGGGCGCGCTGGCAGGAGGCGAGGATCGCATCCGCACCGGCGAAGACGCGGGCGCGATTCGGCTCCAGCGTGTCGAAGGCCCCGGCCGCGGCAAGGCTTTCGATGATGCGCTTGTTGATCGCACGCGGATTGACCCGCGCGGCGAAGTCGGCGAGCGAGGTGAACAGCCCCCGCTTCGTGCGCTCCTCGATGATCTGGTCGATCGCCTGGATGCCGACGCCCTTGAGCGCGGCGAGCGCGTAGTAGATCGTCTTCTCGCCGACCTCGAAGGTCGCGCCGGACCGGTTGATGTTCGGCGGCTCGACCTTGATGCCGAGGCGCTGCGCCTCGGAGCGGAATTCGGAGAGCTTGTCGGTATTGTTGAGGTCGAGCGTCATCGACGCCGCGATGAACTCCACCGGATAATGCGCCTTCATGTAGGCGGTGTGGTAGGACACCAGCGCGTAGGCCGCCGCGTGGCTCTTGTTGAAGCCGTAGTCGGCGAACTTCGCCAGGAGCTCGAAGATGGTCTCGGCCTGCCCCTTCGGCACGCCGTTCTTCACCGCGCCCGCGACGAAGATGTCGCGCTGCTTGTCCATCTCGGCGCGGATCTTCTTGCCCATGGCGCGGCGGAGCAGGTCGGCGTCGCCGAGCGAATAGCCCGACATCACCTGCGCGATCTGCATCACCTGTTCCTGGTAGATGATGACGCCGAAGGTCTCCTTCAGGATCGGCTCCAGCACGGGATGCAGGTATTCCGGCTCCTCGTCGCCGTGCTTGCGCGAGCAATAGGTCGGGATGTTCGCCATCGGGCCCGGGCGATAGAGCGCGACCAGCGCGATGATGTCCTCGAAACGGTCGGGGCGCATGTCGACCAGCGCCCGCCGCATGCCCTGGCTTTCAACCTGGAACACGCCGACCACCTCGCCGCGCGCCAGCATCTGGTAGCTCTCGGCATCATCGATCGGCAGCGTCGCGAGATCGACATGGATGTCGCGCGGCTTGAGCAGCTTGCACGCGACGTCGAGCACGGTCAGCGTCTTCAGGCCGAGGAAGTCGAACTTCACGAGGCCCGCCGGCTCGACCCATTTCATGTTGAACTGGGTCACCGGCATGTCCGACTTCGGATCGCGGTACATCGGCACGAGTTCGCTCAAGGGGCGATCGCCGATCACGATGCCGGCCGCGTGCGTCGAGGCGTGGCGGGTCAGGCCTTCGAGGCGCTGCGCGATGTCGAAGGCGCGCGCCACCACCGGGTCTTCATCGCGGAAGGCCTGAAGCTTCGGCTCGCTCTCGATCGCGGCGGCCAGCGTCACCGGCGCGGCCGGATTCTGCGGCACCAGCTTTGTCAGCTTGTCGACCTGGCCATAGGGCATCTGCAGCACGCGGCCGACGTCGCGCAGCACGCCGCGCGCCTGCAGCGTACCGAAGGTGATGATCTGCGCGACCTGGTCGCGGCCGTAGCGCTCCTGGACGTACTTGATCACCTCGCCGCGGCGGTCCTGGCAGAAGTCGATGTCGAAGTCCGGCATCGAGACGCGTTCCGGATTGAGGAAGCGCTCGAACAGCAGGCCGAACTTGATCGGATCGAGATCGGTGATGGTCAGCGCCCACGCGACCAGCGAGCCGGCGCCCGAACCGCGGCCCGGCCCGACCGGAATCCCTTGCGACTTCGCCCATTTGATGAAGTCCGACACGATCAGGAAGTAGCCTGCGTACTTCATGCGCATGATGACGTCGAGCTCGAACGCCAGGCGCTTGTTGTAATCCTCTTCCGTGGTGCCCTGCGACAGGCCGTGGACCCGCAGGCGATTGGCGAGCCCCTCCTCCGCCTGCCGCTTCAGCTCGGCCGCCTCGACCGCGGCGGCATCGGAGCTTGCAGCGGCGCCGACCGTGAAGAACGGCAGGATCGGCTTGCGCGTCATCGGACGGAACGAGCAGCGCTCGGCGATCTCCACCGTCGAGGCGAGCGCCTCCGGAATGTCGGCGAACAGCACCGCCATCTCGGCGCGGGTCTTGAAGCGGTGATCGGGCGTAAGCTGGACGCGATCGGTTTCGGCGATCAGCCGCCCGCCCGCGATGCAGAGCAGCGCATCGTGCGCCTCGTAATCGTCGGTCGAGGCGAAATACGGCTCGTTGGTCGCGACCAGCGGCAGGCCCTTGGCGTAGGCGATGTCGATCAACCCGCTCTCGACGCGCCGCTCCTTGTCGATGCCGTGGCGCTGCAATTCGACATAGAGGCGATCGCCGAACAGACTCGCGAGCCGTTCGCAGCGCAGGGCCGCAATTTCAGCCTGGCCTGCGGCGAGCGCCAGCGAGATCGGCCCGTCCGGCCCACCCGTCAGCGCGATCAGGCCTTCGGTCTCGCCTTCGAGCCAGTCGAACTTGATGTGGGAGGCGTGGGTGTCGGGCGTCTCCAGGAACGCGCGCGAGTTCAGCCGCATCAGGCTGCGATAGCCGCGCTCCTGCGCCGCCAGCAGCACCACGCGCGAAGGCGGAAGTGCGTTGCGCGCATTCGGATCCTGGTCGCCGAAATCGATCGCGATCTCGCAGCCGACGATCGGCTGGATGCCGGAGCCCGCCATCTTGTCGGAGAACTCCAGCGCACCGAACATGTTGTCGGTGTCGGTCAGCGCCAGCGCGGGCTGGTGGTCTTTCTTGGCAAGCTCGGCGAGCTTGGCGATCTTGATCGAGCCCTTGAGCAGCGAATAGGCCGAGTGAACGTGAAGGTGGACAAATCCGGCGCTCGGCATGGTCGCGTGACGGCCTCTTGCAGATGAGATGGAGCGGTCACCGGCCTTGAGGGGATCGTGAGGGTATCCTCTGCCCGCCCAGCCGACTCGCCTCCCAATGGTGGGGTCTCACCGCTTCAGAGTCCACGGCGGAGCGGCCGCTTCGCCGCGTCGTCCCGCTTTTCAACAAGGGGGCCATTGAGGCGGATCTTGCGACTCACGGCCCTAGAGCTGCGGAATCACCTGCGCCCAGATTGCGATCATCCCGACGAACAGCGAGATCGAGGCGAGTGCGGCGGCTTCTTCCACGAAAATCCTGAACATGGCTTGCTCCATCACCAGAACGTATGAAGAACATTGTTCTCATTTCGTTCTTTGGAGTCAAGCCGTATGAGGGCTCTCGAAATCGGATGGTTAACTCGCTGAATTCACGCAACAAAAAAGCCCCGGCGCAAGGCCGGGGCTTTTCGACGATCGCTCGAAATGAGCGATCAGTCTCAGTAGCGCGCGATCATCGGGCCGCCGAACTTGTAGTTCAGGCGGACGAGACCCATGTCGACGTCCTGACGGATCCGCTCCGAGCCGGCGAAGCCAGCGAAGGTCACGTCCTTGTCGGACAGGAAGATGTGGTTGTACTCGACGCCAACCGACCAGTTCGGAGCGAAGCCGTACTCGAGGCCGGCACCGACCGTGCCACCCCAACGGGTGTCGCTGGTCGAGGCGAGCAGCGCGCCCGCCGTGCTGGAGATCTCGTACTTGTCGCTGACCACAGCCGCACCGCCCTTGACGTAGATCAGGACGTTGTTCCAGGCGTAGCCAACCTGACCGGTGATCAGACCGAACGCATCGATCTTGGTGCGGTTGCGAGTCGCGAACAGCGCGCTGGTGTTGTCGCCGGAGAAGTCGGCCCAGTTGCCCTGGCCTTCCACGCCGAACACCCACTGGCCGGACTGCCAGCGATAGCCGATCTGACCACCGACCGTGCCGCCGGTGGCATCGTGCGAGCCTTCACGACCAACGCCAACGAAGTCCCAGGTCGCGTGCGACGAACCGCCGCCGCCGTTGATGCCGATGTAGAAGCCGCTCCAGTCATAGACGGTAGCGATCATCGCAGGCGCCTTGGTGTAAGGCCGCGCAGCGAGGTCAGCAGCCAGCGCCGGCGCAGTCGCACTGAGCGCGACAAGGCTCACAGCAGCAAGCAACAGATTCTTGTTCATTTGATTCCCGTTCCAGTTTCGTCGTTAGGCCCCCGGGCCGTAGCGTCGTCATAACAGCGCTCGACGGAATTGCTGTAACCTCGACGCAACAGTCACAGTCAAAGGACCCCGTTGCGTTAATGGATATTTAGCAGCGCGCGCGGGAAACCCTTTGAAACAAGAGTTTTCATGAGTTCCACTGTCGACTACACAACATATGTTGCAGCTGTGCGAAGAACACTGATGCCCGCACGATTGCGTGATTGGAGAATGAGATGCGTGGACAAATTGCCCTCCCCATTGTTGCCACATTTTCGCTCGCTGTCGCCACAATCGCGTTCACGTTGAGCACGAGCACGCCCGCCCGCGCATTCGGCACGCATCACGCGTTCTGCTTGACCGGTGACGAATGGCCGGGCCTCAGCAATTGCACGTTCGACTCTTATGCACAGTGTCAGGCGAGCTCGTCGGGACGCGCGCTCAGCTGCATCGCGAATCCGTATTTCGCAGGCCAGAGCGACGATCCCTACGCCTATCAGAATCGTCCGCGCGCGCAGACGCCGGGCTATTATCTGCCGCGCTGAGATGCGCGGAGCACGCCTCGCTCTGGTCGCCATCGGCCGGCTCATCGCGGGCGCGTCTGCGCACGCGCAGACTTACGATCCCAGCTATCCCGTCTGCATGCAGATCTACGGCCCGGTCGGCTATTTCGACTGCCGCTACGCCTCGCTCGAGCAGTGCAGATTCCTCGCCGTCGGCCGCTCTGCGGCGTGTGTCGTGAATCCGTATTTTACAAAGCAACCGTCCCCGCGCCGCTCGAGGCGCGTTGACTAGATCGGGACGCTGATATGCAGCCTGCCTTGCATTGCAGCTGCGGTGTTGACGCCGACTGATGCCGGTTTAAGTACGACAGACAAATCTTGCAGGGATGGCGACGCTCGCTGGGCTGGTTCCCGTTGACGCCACCAATGCAGGACACATGACGACCTCGCCTCAAGCGACCTCGCCCCGCGCGAACGCGGCCTCCGCGCCCCCTCACCTCGCCGTCGTCCTGTTCTCGCTCGCGATGGGCGGGTTTGCGATCGGAACCACCGAATTCGCGTCGATGAGCCTGCTGCCGTTCTTCGCCGCCGACCTCAAGGTCGACGAGCCGACCGCGGGGCATGCGATCAGCGCCTACGCGCTCGGCGTGGTGCTCGGCGCGCCGCTGATCGCCGTGCTCGGCGCGCGATTCGCGCGGCGCACGCAACTGCTGGCGCTGATGGCCGTGTTCGCGATCGGCAACGCACTCACCGCGCTGGCGCCGGGCTTTGGCTGGATGATCGCGGCGCGCTTCCTCTCGGGATTGCCGCATGGCGCCTATTTCGGCATCGCCGCGCTGGTCGCAGCCTCGCTCGTTCCGCAACATCGCCGCTCGCAGGTGATCGGCCAGGTGATGCTCGGCCTGACCTCTGCCACCATCATCGGCGTGCCCCTGGCCAATCTGATCGGCCAGGCGGTCGGCTGGCGTGCGAGCTTTGGTCTCGTATCGGTGCTGGCGCTGCTCACGGTGCTGCTGTGCGCCCTGTTCGCGCCGCGCGACCAGGCAGGCCGGTCGGATCCGCTGCGGGAGCTCGGTGCGCTCCGAAGCGGCCGCGTCTGGATCACGCTGGCGATCGGCGCCATCGGCTTCGGCGGCATGTTCGCCGTCTACACGTATCTGGCGACGACCTTGATCGAGGTCACAAGGGTCAGCCCCGCGGTCATCCCGTTCTTTCTCGCCGTGTTCGGCGTCGGCGCCACGCTCGGCAATCTGTTCGTGCCGCGCTTTGCCGACCGTGCCCTGATGCCGACGGCGGGGGTCATCCTGCTGTTTGCTGCGGTCGCGCTGCTGCTGTTCCCCCTTGCCGCCGGCAATCCCTGGCTCCTGGCGGCGGACGTCTTAGCCATCGGTGCCAGCGTCTCGCTCGGCGCCATCCTCCAGACCCGGCTGATGGACGTCGCGGGAGACGCGCAGGCGCTCGCTGCCGCGCTCAATCATTCGGCGTTCAACACCGCCAACGCCCTCGGCCCGTTCCTGGGCGGCATCGCCATTCGCGAGGGGCTGGGCTGGACCTCCACCGGTCCCGTCGGCGCCGCGCTCGCGCTTCTCGGCTTCCTGATCTGGATCGTCGCCTGGCGCGACGCCAGCACCGCGCAACTCGACATCGCTTCAGCAAGCGAGCGAGCTTCGCTGAAGAACGCTCCGGCGAAACCGGCGCCACCGCTGGCCCCGGACGACCGGAGCCGCTCGGATGCGGTCGGGGATCCCGTGGCCTAGCGACGGCTCAGCTTTGCCAGGGCGTGTTGCGGATGCGCGTACACGCGTTCGGCCTGCGGAAGCTGGGATCGTGATCCTCGATGTAGTCGAAATTGACCGTCCCGAACGTCGTCTGCGGCTTCTTCAGGGCCGAGCAGGTCTGCACTTTCAGGAACTCGTTCTTGAAATCACCGCGCGGAAACGCTGATATCACCTGCTCGCGTTGCTCGGCCGTGTAGTCGTCAAATCCAACTCCCACGACATCCACGAGAACGCCCGCATTGGTGAGGGCGATTTCCGGCCGCATATATTGCGGAATGCCGGGCGTGGTATGCAGCGCAATTGCCTCCCAAACCAGATCGGCTTGCGGTTCGGCGATGCCGTGCCCGCGGAGAAAGTCGCGCGCGGCGTCGGCGCCGTCGACCTCAAATCGCTTTGTCTCCGTATGGTAGTGATCGACAAGGCCGAGGTCGTGAAACAGCGCCGCGACATAGAGCAGCTCTGAATCGAATTTCAGATTCTGCCGCAGCCCCTTGATCGCGCCGAACACATAGACGCGGACGGAATGGTTGAACAGCATCTCGTCTTCGTAACTGCGCACCAGCTCGGCCGCCTCGCGCGCCAGCTTGCTGTCGGGAATTTTCACGCCGGAGATCACGCTCGTCATTGTCAGGCTCCTGCCTTGCATCCATTACGGTTGACGCCGTCCGCGACCCGTCAGGCGGCCTTCTCGATGGCGGCCTGCGGCGTATTCCGGAAGCTGATCGCCATGCGATTGTACGCATTCATCAGGCTGATTGCGATCGTGAGATCGACGAGCTCGCGCTCACTGAAGACCTTGCGGGCGGCTTGATAGGCTTCATCCGGCACATTGGTGTCGGCGACGCGGGTCACCGTCTCGGCCCAGGCGAGGGCAGCGCGTTCCCGCGCGTCGAAGAGATGGCCGGCTTCCGCCCACGCCTGCAGCAGCGCAAGCTTTTCGGTCTTCTGCCCGCTCTTGAGCAGATCGCGCGTGTGCATGTCGAGGCAATAGGCGCAGTTGTTGATCTGCGACACGCGCAGATAGACGAGGTTGACGAGCGTCGCGGGAAGCCCGCTCTGCACGACGTAGCCGTAGACGCCGCCCAATGCTTTCGCGCCTGCCGGCGCGACGTGGTTGTAGTTGAGGCGTTCACTCATGTCCTTGCCCTTGATGATCGGTCCCGTTCGCCAGGTGTGGCTGCCGGAGCCCTTCTCTGCCCCCATAATTGCTATCGCAGTGGTCCACAAAAAAGCACCAAGAACGCACGAAAATCGTGTACCATGGGCCATGACCAAACCGCTGCGGCTGGAGCTGGACCGATCCGCGAAAACCCCGCTGGCGGATCAGATCGGCAAGGGGATCAGGGCCGCCATCGAGAGCGGCGTGCTCGCCCCGGGAGCGCGCCTGCCCTCCTGGCAGGATCTGGCAGCCCAACTTGGCGTCGCACGCGGCACCGTGCGATCGGCGTATGAGAAGTTGTCGTCTGCCCAACTGATCGTCGCGTCACGCGCAACCGGAACGCATATCGCGGACCGGCCGTCCTTTCCCGTTCGCAAGGACAAGGCCCCGGCCCCCGGCTCGTTCATGGAGATGTATCAGGAGCTCACGGCGGGGCCGGCGATCTTCCAGATGGGCGTGCCCGCGCAGGAGACTTTTCCTGCCACGCTGTTCGCAAGGATGCGCGCGCAGGCGGTCCGCATCGAGGCGAGCGCCCCGGCGATCTATCCGGATCCGCGCGGCGAGCTCGACTTGCGACGCGAGATCGCGGCCTACCTTGCGCTGGCGCGCGGGATCGAATGCGCGCCGTCGCAGATCATCATCACCAGCGGTTTCAGTGGCGGGCTCGGATTGGCGCTCCGCGTCCTCGGCCTCGAGCAGAAGAAGGTCTGGATGGAGAATCCGGGCTTTCCCTTCACCCGGCACGGTCTCGCGCTTGCAAGATTGTCGATCGCACCGATCCCGGTCGACGCTGACGGCATCGATGTCGATTACGGCCTGAAACATGCTCCCGACGCAGCGCTTGTTGTCGTGACGCCCGGACAGCAGGCGCCGCTCGGATCGACATTGTCGCTGGCGAGACGTTCGCGCCTGCTCGACTGGGCCACCCGGACCAAGGCGTGGGTGATAGAGGATGACTATCTCAGCGAGCTTCAGCTCAAGGGCCGGGCCACGCCGGCACTCGCCTCGCTCGATCGCGCCGGCCGCGTCATCCACATCGGTTCTTTCAGCAAGACCGTGACCCCGTCCTTGCGGCTCGGCTTTGTCGTTGCACCGGCCGCTCTGGCGTCGCGGTTTGCCGAGGCTGCGGCTTGCCTCGCACCAGCGCCCGGGCCCGCGGTGCAGCTCGCCACGGCCGATTTCATGCGCGAGGGCCATTATCTGCGGCATCTCAGACGCACCAAGCGGGTCTACGCCGCGCAAGGCGATGCATTGCTGAAACAGCTTCGCTCGCGCAGCGCGAACGTCGCGATTGCCGGACTGGCCGCGGTCCTGCGATTGCCGGACGGCGCACCTGATCTTGCCATCGCGCGAGAGGCGGCATCGTTCGGACTGGCCCCTACGCCGCTATCGCTCTGGTGCGCGTCGAAGGCCTCGGCGCGGCCGGGACTGTTGCTGGGCGTCGCCACATCCCCGCAGAAGAGGATCGAGGCGTCGTGCGAGAGGCTGTTTCAGATCATCGGCCGCCACGCATGAAAAACAAGGCTCGAGCCCGCGCGTCCTGAACAATCGGCGCCCCGACGCGCTACCAAAAGTTGTGATCGCACCGATCATCATGTAACCTCGATATCAGTCGTCCCCTCGCGTGCCCCATCATTTCATGCTCGTCCGTATCCTGTTTCTGGCGGCCTCGCTGTTGCTTCCCGGCGCATTGCATGCCGAAGAAACGCCGGCCGAAAAAGCCGGGTTCGCCCGCAGGCTGACGATCTATCTTGCGAAGGGGCCACCCGACGCATGCGGGCCGGGTTGCGACCGCTGGATCGCCATCGAGGGCGAGATCGATCCGGACGCCAGCCAGCGCATTCGGCGCTTCCTCGCCGGCGTCAAGGACACGCAACGTCCGATCTACCTTCATTCACCCGGCGGAAACGTAGAGCAGTCCTACGTCATCGGCCGGCTGTTGCGTAGCCGCAAGGCGGTCGCGCGGGTCGGCCGGACGATCGCGACGGCGTGCGCCGCCGGCACGCAGGTGGACGCCGCCTGCCTGAAGATCAAGAATGCAGGTGGCGAGGTCGAGGCCGAGCTCACGACCTATCATGCGATGTGCAATTCGGCCTGCGGTTACCTGTTTATCGGGGCGACATCGCGCGAGGTCGCCCCCGACGCCGCACTGGCGGTCCATAACTCCAGGCTGGTCCTCGTCTTTCACGGGCATCCGGCCCCGGGGGCGGTCGCGGAATACAGACAGCGCCGGATCGCGAACGCCGAACGCGATCGCACTGCGTTCATCGCGGCGATGGGGATCAGCCGCGAGCTCGACGATCTCATCCGGACGGTGAAGTTCGAGAACCTGCATGTGCTCACGCGGGCCGAGCTCTATCGTTTTGGTGTCGACACCCGACCGTTTGCCGAAGGGATGTGGAGGCTGGAGACGGGAACGCGGCCGTTCATCAGCAAGATCGCGGTGATGAAGAAGCAGAACGGCGCCTCGTTCCGGACGATGGAGTGGCGCATGTTCTGCGAAATCAGGAATCGCGTGCCGCTGCTGTTCGCGGGCGAGATCGACGAGGCGAGCGTCGGAAAAAGTACGATCATGATGACGGCGGACGCCGACACCGACCGGGAGGCCGGAGGGTTTCCGGTGCGAGCCGCGAAATACGAGATGTGGAGCGGCAGCATCGACCCCGACATGGTCAAGGCGATCATGGCGTCCCGCTCCCTGCACATCCGGCAGACCACCCCGATGCCGGACGAAAAGGTGGACGTCACGAAATTCGACATCGACCTGGCGGGACTGCCGTCGATGCGGGCGCAGCTTGCGACGGCGTGCGCGTCGGTGGCGGCCAAGCCGAAGAGCCCCTTGCCGGCAGTCCCCTTCCCGAACGTCAGCTCGGGGCCGCCTCCGGCGGCGCCCTCGCCGTAGTGCTGGCGCTTGGCGATCCCTGGCGCGGCACGGCCCTGCGGGCAACCGCGCGCGGTTTCGGCTTACGGTGTCTGGGGATTTCGCTCGGTGCTTCGACCGTGAGGGGACGGGCGGGCGTTGGGGACTGATCCACGGGGCCTTCGCGAGCGTATACGGTAAGACATGAATTCCGGAGAGCTCGATGGCCTATGTGACCGGCTATATCACCGCGCTGATAGCCTTTGGCGCAATTGACGTCGTTTGGCTTCGTTTCATGGGACCTGCGCTCTATCGCCCAACGCTCGGAGACATTTTGCTGACCGATCTCCGTGTCGCGCCCGCGCTCGCGTTCTATGTGATCTATCCCGTGGGACTGCTCGTCTTCGCCGTCCTGCCCGGACTGAAGTCTGGTTCCGCAGCCAATGTTATCGGATCGGCCGCGCTGTTCGGAGCCATCGCCTACGCGACCTACGACCTCACCAATTTCGCGACGTTGCGCAACTGGACGCTCCAGCTGACCGTGCTCGACATCGTCTATGGCGCGGCAGCCTCGGCCTTTGCGGCCTTCGTCAGCTTTCTGGCCGTTCGCGCCGTTTCGAACGCCTGACAGCTCAAGCCGAACGTGATGGCGACAGCAGATAATGGCTGACGCCCCACTCGTCGCCGCCGGCATGGCCGAACAGGCCCATCGTGGCGAGAAAGAACAGCCGCCACCGCCGCTGCCAAAGACGCGCATCCTTGCCGTAGATCTGTCTCAGCACCTCGAAAATCTCAGTCCGATGTCGGTCGTAGTTGGCCAGCCAATCCCGGGCTGTTTTCTCGTAATGACGGCCGTTCCATTGCCACTCGGCATCGAGGCTGAAGATATCCTGATACTGCCGGATCAGCCCATGGCTCGGCATGATGCCGCCGGTGAAGAAATGCTGCGAGATCCAGTCCGCGCGATTCTCAGGCGAGAACCGGTATGAGCCGGACTTGTGCGTGAAGACGTGCAGAAACAGCAGGCCATCGGGACGCAGCGCGGCGCGCATGCGATTCAGCAGTGGCCGCCAATTGACCATATGCTCGAACATCTCCACGGAGACGATACGGTCGAAATCTCCCTGCGGCACGAACGCGTTCATGTCGGCGGTGACGACTGCGAGGTTGGGGATGTCAGCCGCAGCGGCCTGACGAAGGATGAACTCCCGCTGCGACGCCGAATTGGAAACCGAGATGATGCGCGAATTGGGGTAGCGCCGGGCCATCCACAGCGACAATGAACCCCAGCCGCAACCCAGTTCGAGAACTTGCTGCCCATCCGCCAGTCTTGCATGCTCGGCAGTCATTTCCAGCGCGCGTTCTTCCGCCTGCACCAGCGTATCGCGAGCGTCGCCGTAGTAGCAGCAGGAGTATTTGCGCTGCGGGCCGAGGATCATCTCGAAGAACCGCGCCGGGATCTCGTAATGCTGGTTGTTGGCCTCAGTGGTGTTGATCGCGACCGGCAGCGCCGCAATCGCGCGCGAGAAGGTTGCGTCCGAACGATTTGATGACTGCGCCAGACTGCGCCGGGTGCGTTCGACCAAATGGCTGATGACCGCCGCGCTGACGCTGTCGGGCCACGGCAACGCTTCGCCAAGCCGGATGGCCGCCTCCGTGAATGTCACGCTAGCCTCCCGCGGACGTCTTCGGCGGACCGGGAAAGAAGACGTTCGTCTTCATCTGATATCTGCGAAACGCGTCGCCGCGATCAGCCAGCATGTGCTCCTCCAGCGGCGGAACGCCGGAGACATGGACGAGCAGCCAGTACATGCAGAGCGGCGCAAGGAGCGCGAACCACCCCCAGAGGTCGTGCTCTCCGAGGTCGATGGCCAGGACGGGATAGGCGAGCCAGCCGAGCCACTCGAAGAAATAATTGGGATGACGCGACACCCTCCACAGCCCGACGTCGCAGATCTTGCCCTTGTTGGCCGGATCATGACGAAACCGCCGGAGCTGCTCGTCTGCGATCCCCTCACCAACAACAGCCACGCCAAAGATCAGGATTGCGGTCACGGTTTGCACTGGCGGTGCCGAACCGTTCGCCGCCAGCCACATCGAAAGGGCCAGCGGAATACTCACGATGGCCTGCTTCTGCAACAACCAGAACATCTGGCGTGTTGCATCCGCTCCCCAGTCCCAGACCAACCTGGCATAGCGCGGATCATCGGTGATGCCGCGGGTGCGGCTCGCAATGTGCAGCCCCAGCCGAAGCGACCAGATCGCTGCCATCGCCGCAACGAGGGCACCTTGGAAATCCATCGGCCTTGTCGTCACCGCACCAGCGAGGCCGACGAAGCCAAGCCCGAATGTCCATATCGTATCGACCCACCCCGAATTCCTCGAGGCGCGCCACACCAGCCAGGCGATGGCCATGATGACGGAGAGCGCCGCCGAAAGGCATGCGAGGCCGAGAATGAATGCCGAAACAGTCATTGCGTCACAACCGAACGAAAGGCTGCAGCAGCTTTCCGAGCCAGCCGCGCAGCTCGAGATTGCCCTGCATGGCCACCAGGCAGATGCAAACATCTCCTTCTTCCACAGACGGCGTGTGATCGACGGTGCTGTCGGCCTCGTCGAAATCGCCGGGGCCATAGCGTCCGAGATCGTGGCGGAACGCGCCCTGGAGCACGCAGGTCCACTCGACCCCGGAATGGCCGTGGTGGGGCAGTGAGGATCCGGGCGCGGCTTTCAACATGAAGACGCGCGTGCCCTCGCTCTCGGGAACCTCGACCTTTCTCCAGTGGACACCTGGGCCGATCCATCGCCAGCGCCCGACCTCGTAAGGAGCAAGCACGTCCGGACAATCCGGTGCCGCATCGCGGAGGACCGGCGCCGGCGGCGTGCCCTCGTCCAGCCGCGCAAGAGCCTCGTCCAGCGCGCCGACGCGCGAGGCCGCCGGCGCCGCTCGCTCGACCAACGAGCCACCGAACTGCTCGAACGCTGCGACTGTCGCCCGGCAACGGGGGCACAGCGCGACATGGGCGGCCACCACAACGCTGCGCGGCTCGTCAAGGGTGCCCGCCGCGAAGGCAGCCAGCGTCTCCTCTCCGGGGTGATGCGTGATCGTCATGAGTTCTCACCTAGGAAGTCGCGCAAGCGCGCCATGGCCAGCCGCAGCCGGGATTTCACCGTGCCAAGAGGAATGCCGAGCTTGCTGGCGATATCGCCATGAGCGACGCCTTCAAAAAAGGACAGCTCCACCACCCGGACCTGCTCTTCCGGCAGGCCCTCCAGCGCCGCCCGCACCCGGCTTTCGCGTTCGACGGTCTCAAGTGGCATGTCGGGCGGATCAGCCTCGGCCGGGAGCATCAGCTCGTACACCTGATGCAGCCGCGCGCGTCGATCCTTCCGAAACCGGTCGATGCGAAGGTTTCGGGCGATGGTGAATATCCAGGCGGACACGGTCGCCCGGCCCGGGTCGTAGCTGTCTGCCTTCCGCCAGACAGCGATCAGCGTCTCCTGCGCCAGATCCTCGGCGATCTCGTCCGCCGCCCCGCCCCTCATCAGCATAGACTTGATACGGGGCGCGTAGAAGCTGAACAGGTCCTTGAATGCCTCGCGGTCACGGCGCGTCGCAATTGCGCGAACGAGGTTGGCGGCTTTTTGCGGCGTAATGGACTCAGCCTCGTGACGCATGATGACTTCCGGCCGACTGTCCCATCGTCGCCGTCTCTCTCCTGGTCCCGGCCGACACCTGCCGTACCCTAGCCTAGCTGCTGTACCGGTGATTTGCATACACAACGATACGCTCCCGCCTCGGCTTTGGATCACCGCGCCCCGGACGTGATCCAAATCCATTTCTCGTCCGTATCTGCCCTGGAACGCAAAGTGGATCGACCATAGCCACGAGGACGGGGACGGATGCAGCGCGAGAACGGGCCACGGAAGCGGATTGCCGTCATTGGAACCGGTATCTCCGGGATGTCTGCGGCATGGCTCCTGAGCCAGCGACACGACGTAACGGTCTATGAACGCCACCGGCGGCTCGGCGGCCATTCCAATACCGTCGAGGTCAGGACCCCCGATGGGGTCGTTCCGGTCGACACCGGGTTCATCGTCTACAACGAGAAAACCTATCCCAATCTCACCGCGCTGTTCGCCCGTCTCGGTATCCCGACGCACGCCTCCGACATGTCGTTCGCGGTTTCCCTCGAAGAAGGCGAGCTGGAATATTCAGGGAGCAGCCTGAACGGGTTGTTTGCCCAGCGCAGCAATGTTTTCCGCCCACGCTTCTGGTCGATGCTCGGCGATCTCTGGCGTTTCTATCGCGAAGCGCCGCGGGACCTGTCGTCCCTCGACGATCTCTCCTCCCTCGAGCAATATCTCGACGCCGGCTATTACGGCGAGGTCTTTCGCAGTGACCATCTGCTGCCGATGGCCGCAGCGATCTGGTCGGCCTCGCCCAGCCTGATGCTGCAATATCCGGCAGCCTCGTTCATTCGCTTTCACGACAATCACGGGCTGCTGCGCTTGCGCAACCGACCGCAATGGCGGACGGTCATCGGCGGCAGCCGGACTTATGTCGAAGCACTGACTCATCGTTTCAGGGACACCGTCCGTGTTGCCTGCGGTGTCACGGCCATCCGGCGCGTGCAGGATGGCGTCGAGGTCAGGTATTGCGGCGGCCATTCGGACCATTTCGACGACGTGGTGATCGCGGCGCATGCCGACCAGGCGCTTGCGTTGCTGGAAGCCCCCACCGCACACGAGCGAAGTCTGCTTGGGGCATTCCGCTACAGCCAAAACCGCGCCGTTCTCCACAGCGACCCCACGCTGATGCCGCAGCGCAAGGCGGCATGGGCGAGCTGGAACTACATCGGAGGCAGAGGCGCCGCTGAAAACCCGACCGTGAGCTACTGGATGAATGCCCTTCAGCACCTCCCGACGACGCAGAATTTGTTCGTGACGCTCAATCCCTCGGCCGAGCCGAAACAGGTCTTGCACGAGGAATATTACGACCACCCGATCTTCGACGCCGCGGCCATGAGCGCACAGCGCCGCTTGTGGTCGCTGCAAGGCCAGGATCGCACGTGGTTCTGCGGCTCGTATTTCGGAGCCGGCTTTCATGAAGACGGCCTGCAGTCGGGGCTCGCCGTCGCCGAGACGCTCGGAGGTCTCAGGCGGCCATGGCAGGTGGAAAACGAGTCCGGCCGCATCTACATCGACGATACGATCCGTCATCAGACCGGACGACTTGCCGCATGACGCTCTCTTCGTGCCTCTACACTGGCCGGGTGGTTCACCGCCGCTTCGCGCCCCGGACGCATCAACTGCGCTACCGGGTATTCTGGATGTTACTCGATCTGAACGACGTCGACGACCTCTCGAAACGCGTCAAGTTCTTTTCACGCAACCGATTCAACCTCGCCAGCTTCTTCGACGCTGACCATGGCGACGGCAGCGGCGTTCCGCTTCTGACTCAGGCTCAGACTCTGCTGCGGCGAGCCGGATGCCAAACAGATCGGATCGCGATCAAGCTGCTCTGCATGCCACGCATCCTCGGCTACGGCTTCAATCCATTGAGCGTCTATTTTTGCTTGAGGATCGACGGCTCGCTGGAAGCGATCATCTATGAGGTTCACAACACCTTCGGCGAGCGACACAGCTATGTGATGCCGGTCCATGGCGCTGCGACAGAGTTCATCGAGCAACATTGCCCCAAGGAGTTTTACGTCTCGCCGTTTCTCGGCATGGACATGTCATATGCATTTCGCGTCCGGCCCCCGGGCCTACAGGTCGAGGTTTCCATTCACGGCAAACAGAACGACAGAACCGTCATTGCAGCATCGCTGTCGGGAACGCGTCACGAATTAACCGATAGAGCCTTGATCAAGGCTTTCGCGGGCCACCCGTTGCTGACGTTGAAAGTCATCGCGGGCATCCATTGGCACGCGTTGCGGATGGTGTTGAAGGGTTTCCGCATTTGCCCGCGCGAGCGGACGACGCAGGGCGCGGTGAAGGCCGCCAACGGCCAGGGAATGCAGCCTTGAGGACGGGTTCTTCGCTGCAGTCCCTTGAGGTCGCGGCGTAGGGAGAGCCTGCTGAAAGGCAAGCGATCACTCTGTGAGCTTGGTCACCCTAGACCGGCGTATAAATCACCAGCTTCAGCGCGGGGTCGTCATTGGCCTGGAAGCTCGTGTGCTCGAAATGCAGCACGCCGAGAGTCGGATGCGACATGGTCTTCAGGCCTGACCAAGTGCCGCGGATCTCGTGGGCCTCCCACCATTTGACGAATTCCGGACTGCCCTGCCGCAGCCGCGCCAGCAACTCCGCGAACGCGGGGTCGCCGGCCCAGACGTCGTGGGTGGCGCGGAACATCGCGACCATGCGCTTGGCGACCTCCGCCCAGCCTGCGCCGTAGGCCTTGCGCGTCTGCTTGTTGGTCATCATCAGCAGCATCGTGTTGCGATCCGCCTCCGGCAGCCGCCCGAACGCAAAAACCTGCTCGGCGGCTTCGTTCCAGGCCAGCACGTCCCAGCGCCGCCCCGTGATGTAGGCCGGATGCGGCAGGCTCTCGATCAGCCGCAGGATCGCCGGCGGCACGATCTCGCGCACGAACGTGCGCTTGTCGCCGTCGCGCGCCAGCGCCTTGAGATGCGCGTGCTCGGTCTTGCTGAGCCGCAGCGCGCGAGCCAGCGCATCGACGGTGGTGACCGACGGGCTGACGGTGCGGCCCTGCTCGAGGCGGATGTACCAGTCGACGCCGATGCCGGCGAGCTGCGCGACCTCCTCGCGGCGGAGCCCTGCGGTGCGGCGCCGGCTCCCTGCAGGAAGCCCGACCGTCTTGGGCGTCAGCTTTTCGCGGCGGGAACGGAGGAAATCGCCGAATTCGACGCGGCGTGGGTCGGCCATGATGTCGCTCCCGCATGGAGGGCTTCCGGAATACTAGGATAATACCAGGCCTTCCCGGCCCTTCCAAGGCGGCGCATATGCCCTTCACCCGACTTTGAGGTGCAAGAAGAAAGACGAAGCCATGAAAGCTGCCGTACTCAAATCCTTTGGATCCCCGCTTGTGATCGAGAATGCCCCGGACCCGGTGCTCGGCACCGGCGAGGTCGTCGTCGACGTCGTCGCCACGCGCGTCCTCTCCTACATGAACGAGGTCTTCAGCGGGTTGCGCAATTATGCGCTCGACCTTCCGATCATCCCGGGCCCGGGCGGCATCGGCCGGGTGCGCGCCATCGGCCCGGACGCAACCAAGCTCGCGGTCGGGGAGTGGGTGTTCTGCGATCCGACGGTGCGTTCCCGCGACGACGCGGTTGCGCCCGACATCGCCCTGCAAGGCCTGACCGCCGCCGGTCCCGGCGGCATGCGCCTGCAAAAGCATTTTCGCGGCGGCTCGTTCGCCGAGCAGATGCGGGTGCCGACGGAGAACGTCAAGCGGCTCGGCGCGATCACGTCCGAGGAAGCGACGCAATGGTGCGCGCTGGGGACGCTGCTGGTGCCCTATGGCGGCTTCCTCGCCGCCAACCTGCAACCGGGTGAGACCGTGCTGGTGAGCGGAGCCACCGGCAATTTTGGCAGCGCAGCCGTGTCAGTGGCGCTCGCGATGGGCGCGGCCTGCGTGGTCGCGCCCGGCCGCAACGAGAAAATCCTGGCCGACCTCGTCCGCCGCTTCGGCAATCGGGTGAAGCCCGTAAAACTCACCGGCAACGAGAGCGACGACTGCGAGGCCATGAAGCGCGCTGCACCGGGGCCGATCGATTGCGTGTTCGACATCATGCCGCCCTCGGTAAGCACGAACGTGGTGCGCGCGGCGATCATGACGGTGCGCGCCTACGGCCGCGTCGTGCTGATGGGTGGCGTCGGCATGGCGGGCGGCGCGGGCCTCGAATTGTCCTACCCCTGGATCATGCGCAACTGCATCAGCATCCACGGCGTCTGGATGTATCCGCCGGATGCGGCGAGCCGCCTGATCGCGCTGGTGCGATCCGGGCTGTTGCGGCTCGACGAGTACGAGACGACGGCCTTCGACCTCGACCACGCCAACGAGGCGGTGGACCACGCCGCGGCCAATGGCGGACCGTTCAAATTGACGGTGATCAGGCCGTAACCGGTCGCAGTTTTGTTATTCGAGCTCGACGACCTGGCCGTTCGACAGCGACACGCGCCGGTCCATGCGGCCGGCGAGCTCCATGTTGTGGGTCGCGATCAGCATGGAGACCTTGGTCGCCTTGACCAGCTGCATCAGGGCCTGGAACACGTGATCGGCGGTGTGCGGATCGAGGTTGCCGGTCGGCTCGTCCGCAAACAGCACGCGCGGCGCGTTGGCCACCGCCCGGGCGATGGCAACGCGCTGCTGCTCGCCGCCCGACAGCTCGGCCGGGCGATGGGTGATGCGGTCGCCGAGGCCGAGATAGCCAAGGATCTCCTTGGCGCGTTTGACGCTCTCGGACTTCTTCAGGCCGCGGATCATCTGCGGCATCATGACGTTTTCGAGCGCCGTGAACTCCGGCAGCAGCCGGTGCGACTGGTAGACGAAGCCGATATCGGTGCGGCGGAGCTGGGTGCGCTCGATGTCGGGCAGCTGCGAGGTCGGCGCGCCATTGACGTAGACCTCGCCGGAATCGGGCGCTTCCAGAAGCCCCGCGATGTGCAGCAACGTCGACTTGCCCGAGCCCGACGGCGCCACCAGCGCGACCGACTGGCCCGCCCACAGCGCGAGCTTGGCGTTATCGAGGATCGTCAGCGGCACCTCGCCCTGCAAGTACTGCCGCTTTATCTCGTGGAGATAAATGACCGGTACATCTTCCGCCCCCTGCTGCTGCTCCATCAGCCCCTCACTCGTACCGCAGCGCTTCGACGGGATCGAGCCGCGCGGCGCGCCACGACGGGTACAGCGTCGCAAGGAACGACAGCGTCAGCGCCATGATGACGACCGCCGTGGTCTCGCCGACGTCGATCTCGGCGGGCAGTTTCGACAGGAAGTAGAGCTCCGGCGAGAACAGCTCGGTGCTGGTCAGCCACGACAGGAATTGCCGGATGGACTCGATGTTGAGGCAGATCACGAGGCCGACGAAGAAGCCGACCAGCGTGCCGACCACGCCGATCGAGGCGCCCGTGATCAGGAAGACGCGCATGATCGAACCCTGCGAGGCGCCCATCGTGCGCAGGATCGCGATGTCGCTGCCCTTGTCCTTCACCAGCATGATCAGGCCGGAGACGATGTTCAGCGCGGCGACCAGCACGATCATGGTCAGGATCAGGAACATCACGTTGCGCTCGACCTGGAGCGCGTTGAAGAAGGTCGAGTTGCGCTGCCGCCAGTCGACCAGGAACACCGGCCGGCCCGCCGCCTCCGTCACCGCCTTGCGGAAGGCGTCGATCTTGTCGGGATTGGTGGTGAACACCTCGATCGAGGTGACGTCGTTGCTGCGGTTGAAATAGGCCTGCGCCTCCGCCAGCGGCATGAACACGAAACCGAGATCGTATTCGGACATGCCGATCTCGAACACCGCCACGATCTTGTAAGGCTTGATGCGCGGCGTGGTGCCCATCGGCGTGACCGCGCCCTTCGGCGCCACCAGCGTCACGCTGTCGCCGGCATGCAGCGAGAGCTGGTCGGCGAGACGCCGGCCGATCGCGACGCCCTGCCCGTCGTCAAAGCCCTCCAGCGAGCCCTGCTTGATGTTCTTGGCGATCGAGGTGAGGTTGTTGAGGTCGTCGGAGCGGATGCCGCGGACCAGCACGCCCGAGGCGTTCCACGGCGAGGACGCCAGCGCCTGGCCATCCACGACGGGCGCGGCGAGCCGGATGCCCTGGACCTGGCTGAGACGGTCAGCGACGTCTTTCCAGTCGGTCAGCGGCGATTCCAGCGGCTGCACCAGGATGTGGCCGTTGAGGCCCAAAATCTTGTCGAGCAGCTCTTTCCGGAAGCCGTTCATCACGGCCATGACGATGATCAGCGTCGCCACGCCCAGCATGATGCCGAGAAAGGAGAACCCGGCGATGACCGAGATGAATCCTTCCTTGCGGCGCGCCCGCAGGTAGCGCGCCGACAACATCCATTCGAATGGTGCAAAAGGCCGGGTTGGAACGGTTTCGGTCATGGTTTCATCCATCGCTCGATAATCCCATGATTCGGGGTCAATTGTGGCCGGATTGGCGGCCGCGATATCGGGCGATGAACAATATTCAGCCGACCAGCCGGGCGACCGCGTCGGCAGGCGACATGGTCTCGCGGGAGCCGTCACTTCGCCGCTTGATCTCGACCTTGCCGTCGGCGAGCCCCTTCGGCCCGATCATGATCTGCCAGGGGATGCCGATCAGGTCGGCGGCGGCGAACTTGGCGCCGGCGCGCTGGTCGGTGTCGTCGTAGAGCACGTCGACGCCCTTGGCCGTGAGCTCGGCATAGAGCTTCTCGCAGGCTGCATCGACCGCGGCATCGCCCTGCTTCAGGTTGAGGATCGACACGCGGAACGGGGCAACCGCTTCCGGCCATTTGATGCCGGCATCGTCATGGCAGGCCTCGATGATCGCACCCAGCAGGCGCGAAACACCGACGCCGTAGGAGCCGCCGTGGATCGGCACGTCGACGCCGTCGGGACCGGCCACGAGGGCCTTCATCGCGTCGGAATATTTCGTGCCGAAATAGAAGATCTGCCCGACCTCGATGCCGCGGGTATTCACCCGCTTCTCCGCCGGCACTTCCTGCTCGAAGCGCGCGGCATCGTGCACGTCTTCCGTCGCCGCATAGACCGAGGTCCACTGCTTGATGATCGGGGTCAGGTCGCTGTCATAGTCGACGTCCTCACCCGGCACCGGCAGGTCGAGCACGTCGCGATTGATGAACACGCCGGATTCGCCGGTCTCGGCGAGAACGATGAACTCGTGGCTGAGATCGCCGCCGATCGGGCCGGTCTCGGCGCGCATCGGGATCGCCTTCAGCCCCATCCGCGCGAAGGTGCGCAAATACGCCACGAACATCTTGTTGTAGGCAACGCGCGCGGCGGCCTCGTTGAGATCGAAGGAATAGGCATCCTTCATCAGGAACTCGCGGCCGCGCATCACGCCGAAGCGCGGACGCTGCTCGTCGCGGAATTTCCATTGGATATGATAGAGATTGAGCGGCAGGTTCTTGTAGGACTTGACGTAGGCGCGGAAGATCTCGGTGATCATTTCCTCGTTGGTCGGCCCGTACAAAAGCTCGCGCTTGTGACGGTCGGCGATGCGCAGCATCTCCGGACCGTAGGCGTCGTAGCGGCCGCTTTCGCGCCAGAGATCGGCGAGCTGGAGCGTCGGCATCAGGAGTTCCAGCGCGCCGGAGCGGTCCTGCTCCTCGCGCACGATCTGCTCGATCTTCTTCAGCACGCGGAAGCCGAGCGGCAGCCAGGCATAGATGCCGGCCGCCTCCTGCCGGATCATGCCGGCGCGCAGCATCAGCCGATGCGAGACGATCTCCGCCTCTTTCGGATTTTCCTTCAGGATGGGCAGAAAGAACCGTGACAACCGCATGGCGATACTCTGGGAATCAGTGATCGCCTGCAGTGAAAGCGGATTGAGAGCGAAAACACAAGACCGGGAATGAGGAAAAGCCGCTAACGCAGCGGAATTCCTGTCATTTTTCCGTCGACTTCAGGTTCAGCTTAGCGGCAAGCGGCGCGTATTAAGGCGGCGCCACTTCGAGCTCGTCCTCCAGCGTCACCTTCTCGAAATCGGTCACCAGCGCCTCGATCCGCACATGCCACCGTCCCGCAAACGGAAGCTCGACCTTGCGCACATGCCAGTAACCGTCCGGCCCGAGCGAGGCGCCCCGCTCCATCGGCTCGATGCCGCGCTCGGGCAGGCTCAGGGTCAGCGTCACCTCCTTGGCTGTCAGCGGAGTCGCATCGCCGGTCATGAGCTGGAGCACGAAATCGTCGACGCCGGCCTTCCCGGGGGACACCAGAACCTGGAACATCGCCTTGTCGGAGTGGATGTGGATCGCCAAGGGCGTCTCCGGAACGATGGTCCGCGGTGGCGGCGTGAAGCGCCAGCCGGCCACGACGGCGAAAATGGCGATCGCGATTGCGCATTCGAACAGGATCGAGGGCTTGAGCGCGGTCGCTGCGTTCTTGTCCCGCGCCAAGCCTGGCGTCAGCCGGAACCGATTGAGCGCGGCAAGCGCCAGCAGCACAGTCACCAATCCAAGCTTGACCGAGAGGATGAGGCCGTAACGCGTCTCGACCAGCGCGGACGGCTTTTCGAGTTGGACGATCGCGAGGCCAAGACCCGTCAAGGCCAGCACACCGACCGCCAGCGCGGCAATACGGGAAAAGCGGTTCACGACCGGTAGTGTCGCAGCCGTCGGGTTCGACACCAGCGCCACGAGCGGCGCCAGGGCTCCGATCCAGAAGGCGACGCCGAGACCATGGAGAAAGATCGCCGGCCGCGTCAGCGCCTCGGGCGGTGCGGTGGCAGCGTGCCCGGTCATGGCGAGCGACAGGCCGACGCCGACGAAGGCCAAGATCGCAAGAGCGCGCGCATACCATGCGCTGTGCAGCGCCATCACCGCGAGCAGCATCGCAGCGATGGCAACCAGGAGCGCAGGACCGGCACTGGTCGCGAATGCGACCTTCCAGGGAGCGGCCGTCATGAGGGCCGCCATTGGCAATCCGAGAAGGTCGAGGCCCAGCGCACCAAGCGACGCAACCGCGCTCGGAAGGCCGATCGCGAGCGCCACGCGTGACACAGTCATGCCGGCCATCGACCACGCAACCCATCGCGCGAAGAACACGCCGCCGACGCCGACAAATAGCCCGAGATAGAGGCCGACCCGAGCCAGCCAGATCAGCGCATTCAATCCGCCGTTCACATTGGCAGGAGGTTGCGTTCCCGTCGGCATGCCGATCGAGAAGATCACCGATCCCGCGACCGGATGGCCGTCCTGCGAGATCACGCGATAGCTGACGACCGCAGTGCCTTGCGGCAGGTCCGCAGGCATCGCGACCGAAATGGTCTCACCGGATGCGCTGACGCGCGCATCGTCCCGCGCCCTGCCCGTGCCGTCGATCAGCCGGATCGCGCCCGGCGTCACCGCCTCGTTGAAGCGCAGCTCCACCGCCTTCGGCACCGCCGCAAGCATGCTGCCGCTCGCCGGCTCGACCGCGACGAGCGCCGCGTGCGCCGAGGCGCCGGTCGCGAAGCCGACCACGAGAAGCAGCGTCGCGAGCGCGGCAAGCAGGCGCATCAGGGCTTTGGCAGCAGCTTCACGCCCGGCGCCGGCGAGTTGCCTTCGTGCGAATGCCCTGCCCCCTCCGCCGGAATCTCGATCCAGCGGCTGACGCCGGTCTCGCATTCCTAGACGACCGGGAAATACAGGGTCGTGTTCGGCTTCAGGCCGCCCGTGAGAAAGCTGCTGATGACGAACTCGTCGTAATTGTGATCCGGCAGCTTGCCGCCGGACCAGGCCACCTCCTTGATGCCGGAGGTGAGCTTGTTGCCGTGGTAATCATACTCATTGGCATATTTGCCTTCGACGACGTCGACGCTCCAGCCCGCCTTCGGCATCGGCTTCACCGCAATCACGCCTTCCGGAATTTGCACGCGGATCTTCACCGTGGGCGAGCCCTTGCAGCCATGCGGCACGGCAAAGACGGCCTTGTAGGAGGAACCGACCGCCGCCTGCTTGGTCTCGAGCGTGATATGCGCCGCCGCGGGCGATGCGGCGAGTGCGGCCGTCAGGATCAGGCAGGATCGCGTCAGCATGTTCGGCCCCTTCGACATCGTCATTTGATCAGGATCGGCGATTCAATGCTGACATGATCGGCCTCGGAGATCGAAATTCCGAGACCCAGCATCCAGCGGCCCGGCGTCAATTGTGCGACCTTAACGTGCCAGCCGTCCTCGCCGTCGCGCGAAGCCTCGACCGGCGCGAGCTTCCTGCCGGACTGCGTGTCCACGAGCGTCACCGATACGGCTTTGGCCGTCAGCGGCGTCTCGTCCGTCGTTTCGAGCTGGATGGCAATCTCGACCGGGCCGGCGCGCCCCGGCGAGACCGTGACATTGGCCATCGCCTTCTCGGTGTGCAGGTGGGTGAAGAAGCTGTCGTCGTCCGTCGCCGCCGCAAGCGGTGTGGCGGCAACCGACAGCAACGCGGCCGTGGCGAGCGCAAGGCTCGCAAAATTTCGACGCGAGGTCATGGCAGACTTGATCTGTTTCATCACATCTTCATTCCCGAATGATCAGGCATTTTCTTCATCATGTGTCCGCCGTCGCCGGGCGCCTGCGCGCCGACGCCCTGCACGTCGAGGGAGACCGCGACCTTGCCGGCTTTCTCGAACTGAAGCGTCACCGGCACCTTGTCGCCCTGCTTGAACGGGCCCTTCAGCTCCTGCAGCATCAGGTGATTGCCGCCAGGTGCGAGCTTCACCGTCTTGCCGGGATCGATGACGAGACCCTTGTCCAACTGGCGCATCTTCATCACGCCGTTGTCCATCGCCATCTCGTGCACCTCGGCCTTCCCCGCGATATCGGCGGAAACGCTGACCAGCCTGTCGGCCGTCGTCCCCTTGTTCTCGATGGTGAGATAGCCGCCCGCGACCTTGGCGCCGCCCGGCGTTGCCCGGCTCCACGCCTGCGAGATGACGAGATCGCCGGCCTTGACATCGTCGGCCACCGCTGGCGCTGCGCAAAGCGCCAGAGCGAACGCCGCGAACATCACATCTTTCAACATCGTCTTCATATCGGTCTTCCCGTTTGCAGATTGAATTTTAGTGTGTGGCGAGCTGTTGGCCCGACCACTTTTCAAGGTCAGCCATTTCGGCCGAACCTTCGATCGTGGTGATGGTCCCGTCCCGGGAGATGAGCATGGTCCGGGGAATGTCGCCCTGCCAGGCAGGATCGATCTCGAACCGCAGACGCTCGACAAAGCCGTCGCTGAAGATGAAGTTCTCGGTCGACGATAGTCCCGCCTTGTCGAGCATCGATTGTGTCGCGGCCGGCAGGTTCGGCACGAGATCGGCGCTGATCGTGACGACGTCGATCCCGGGATGATCCTTTGCAAACTGCCCGAGCTCCGGCAGCTCGACCTTGCACGGCCCGCAGGTCACGCCCCAGAAGTGCACGAGCGTCGGGCGACCGGCGTGCCCCTTAAGCACGCTCTGCCAGGTGCCGCGCTCGAATGGCTTCAGCGTCGGCCCCGCCTCAAGCACAGATGCCGACGCGATCAGGATGGTCAGGCCCAGAATGCCTGCAAATCGACGTTTCATGGCTGGTCCTCGATTGCTGTGAGCCGATAGCCATCCGCTTTCGTCATCCATGACAGATAGGTCTTCTGCCCGTTGGAAACGAGCAAGGGGTGGTCGGAGGTGTCGGTCGTGCTCGAGATCGTCTTCGGCGGCGACCAGGTCTCGCCGTCGTCGCGGGAGATTGTCATCTCAACCGAAGTCTTCTCACCGTCGAACTCCTTCCAGACCATCACCGTTCCGGAAAGGCCTGCAAGCACGTAAGGACGCGTCGGGTTGCGCCCCGGCGCTCCAAGCGGCATGGGCGCGGAGAACGTTCGGCCTTCGTCGCGCGAGTGGGCATAGAACAATCCCTTCCGCGCCTTCCCGTTCGTATACCAGGCGACGTGATAGGTCCCGTTCGGCGCAACGGTGAGGCTCGGCCCGTGATGCGGGCAGGCATTGATCTGCCAGTCGTCGTTGCTGACCCGATGGAGCTCACCGGGCGTCGCGACGTCGGTAAACGTCATCACCGCATGATCGCGCACGCCGCCGTCAAAAATGTTCCTGAAGATCACGGCCGGCCGCCCGGGTGCCGCGAAGGTCAACCCCAGCCGGCAGCATTCGCAGGTATTGTCGCGCGCGAGACCGGCCTCGGCGTAGGTGGCACCGCCATCGCGTGACGAGGCAAAGAATAGCCCTGCCCCTTCGTACTTCCGCCCCGCCTCCTTCGCGGGGACGCGATTGCGCTTGTCCAGCCAGGCCGCGAAGACCGTTCCGTCCTGATCGAGCGCCAGCGCCTCGAAACGCTGGCTCTCGTTGTTTGCGGTCATCGGTTTCAGCTCCGCAAAACTCTTTCCGCCGTCGTCGGATCGCGTGTACAGCACCTGGCCGTTGAAGGCCTCGTCCCTGAAGATCGAGAATGCGAGCGCGATGTCTCCTTTGCGATCGACCACGATCTTCGGCCGGGCATCCGGCCCCCAATCAAGGTTCAGCCGCTTCGTCGTAACCTGGGTGGGGGCCGAGAAACTACGCCCTGCATCTGGCGAACTCGCAACGGAGACCTGCCCTCCCGCCATCCAGACCAGCCACAGCGTTCCGTCCGGGCCGAATGCGGGCGTCACCTTGGTCGCGCAGCGCAGCTTCGGCTCGTCACAGGCCGCCTCCGACGCATGCTGACCGTGCATCTGCGCAAGCGCCGCACCCTGCAAAAACGCAAGAGCGACGATCCCGAGCAAGCCGCTTCGGACCATAGCCCTGTTCCCTTCGCGAGCCCGGATCATCTGAACGCCACCTTCATACCCGCAACGAACAAGCGCGGCGAGCCCGCATAGATCGAGCCGGTCGTGTTTGCGAGGACGCTCGCAGGATTTTGAAGGCCTGCCGCCGTCACTGTGTTGGCGATGTTGTTGGCTGACGCAACGTAGGTACGATCGAACACGTTCCTGACTTCGAGGAACAGATTCAGGGATCTGAACGTGTCGGACACCAGATCGGTCGCGTAGTGGACGTTCACATTGACCAGCTCATAGCCCGGCGCTTTCAGCAGGTTTGCGTTGTCCATGTAGAAGGAGTCCTTCCACTGAACCTCGACAAAGCCTCCGAGGCCCGCCAGCGGCCCGGCGAACTCGTCGTAGCCGATGCGGGCCGTCAGCTCGTTGGGTGAGATGCCGGGAATCTTGTTGCCGGCCCGGTTGAAGCTGAACACCGCGCCATTGGTGATGTTCTCGACATATTCGGTGTAGACCTCGTCGAGATAGGTGTACGCCGCCATGAACCGCCAGCCCGGATAGAACTTCCAGTCGGCCGCAAGCTCGACACCTCGGTGCTCCGAGCGCGGCGCATTGAACGTATAGCTCGTGTTGGGTGAATTGGCAGGCGTTGCCTGCGATACGAGTTCGTCGCGGAAGAACTCGTAGAAGCCGGTCGCGCTGACCTTGAGCGTGTTGTTTGGTGACCAGTCGAAGCCGAGATCGTAGCCCAGATTTTTCTGCGCCTGGAGCTGTGTATTGTTGCCCGACTGCCCGTTCGCCAACACGAATAGATTTGAAACCTGCGGCGTACCGTACCCCGTGGCAACCCTGCCCCGGAGCAACCATTCGCTGTTGATCGTATAAAGCAAGGCCAGCTCGGGCGCCGTATTCTGGAATTGCCTGTCCGCGGCCGTGATCTTCAAAGGATCCAGGACGCCCGTCGGACCGGAGTAGCTGTAGGCCGTGTTAATGCCCTTCAGGACGGTCTGCTCCCAGCCGATGCCGACAACGCCGAGCAACGATGGTGTCAGCCTCAGTTCCTCCCGCGCGCGGACGCCGTAGTTGGACGTCTCGCTATAGAGATTGTTCGTGAGCCTGCCGAGCGTCGCGTTGCCTCCCGGCATCACGTTCCGCGTATCGCTCGAGGCCGTCAGGGTATTGTAGAACGCGCCGAAGAACGTCGTCGACTCCAGCCCGAGAATCTCGCCGCGCCTGGTGACGTCGCTCATGAAATTGTACGAAGGAAAATCTCCGAACGCGCTGGTCGTGCCGGTCGGCTGGCTGATATTCCGGTCGTCGAACACGAACTGGTTGCGCCAGGTGGTGGTGTTGTCGAAATCGTGCTCCCACCGGCCGCCGACGATGGTGCGGCGGTCGTTGCGACCAAGCCCGGCCTGCACGGCCGTCTCCTTGTCGGTTCCGGCGGTTGCATTGAAGCCGTTGTTGAACAGCGTGACCGTGCCGCATCCGGCCGCGGCCGAGACGCCGGTCGCACAGCCCTGCTGGAACGGGTTCTGATAGTACTGGTTCAGCGACTGCCGGATCGGCAACCGCGTGCTGAGATCGTTGTTGATGATCTTGACCGTGAAGCGGTCGTCCGGCGTCGCCTTGAGCGTGCCGAGGAAGTTGACGGTCTGCGTATTGAACCAGCTATTGCCGATATAGCCGTCGCCCCGCGCATCGCTTGCAAACAACGAGCCTTCGAAATTGCCGACCTTCTTGCCGGCGGCGAGGTAGTTGTTGAGGTAGCCGTAGCTGCCACCGTCGACGCCATATTCGACGCCATCGATCGTGCCGCCCGGCCGTGTCCGGAAATTGAGCGCGCCGCCGGTCGCGTAGTTGCCGTAGAGCGCCGACGACGGTCCTCGGACCACGTCGATGGCGCCGTAAGCGCGGGGATCGATCAGGTCGCTCCGCGACAGGCCGTCCGGCTGCGTCACCGGAAAACCGTCGTCGAAGATCACGAGGTTGCGGATGCCGAAGCCGTTCCTCGCGTTGGATCCGCGAATCGAGATGCCGAAATCGCGCGGGCCGTTCCCCTGCTTGATCGAAATGCCCGGACTGTCCCGCAGGACATCGTTGACCGAAAACGCGGGGCGGTTGACGAACTGGCTGCGATCGATCGTCGTCGCGGTCTGGCCGGCAGGCGCCTGATTCAAGCCGGCTCGCGCTGCACTCGCCGTCTCGGTCGTGTTCTGGGTCGGCGCGCCGACACTTGTGCCCGGCGTAACGGGCCTCGCCGCGCGGCCCGCCGAAGCGGATCGCTGGCGCAGAGACCGGGTCACAGGTTTGGCACGGGCGGCCTGCGGCGCCTCGACGGTCACCGCGGGAAGCTCGGTATTGCTGGCTTGGGCAAAGGCTCCGCTCGACGACGCAAGCAGCGCGGCCTGAACGGCAACGACGCTCACGCCACGGCGGGCATGACAACGTAACATGAGGCATTCCTGACGCCGGCTTTCTCTCCGGCCATTCGACATCATCAATCGCCAGCGGGCGGACCGCGGCGACACTGAGGGTCGTCAGGAAATTTGAGGCGGTGCGCGTGCCTGGGCGCTTGTGCCCTTATGGATCGCGACGGCGGATACGTCCGCCGCGTGCCACACCACGCGCTCGGCGTGGCGGAAGGGAACGGCGAGCGCAACGTGCGGCGGCGAATCGAGCGATGTCCCCGCCTGCGCCAGACAGCAGAGTGCGCAGGCGCCACCATGCGCGGTCGGCGTGCCGGTCCGGTCGTTCAGGCCGCCCTGCTCGCTCGCGCTGTGGCAGATGACGCTGGCCGACAACGGATCGGCCACGGCCTGGCCGGCCGCCAGACAGGCGGCGATCGGCGCCAGCACCTGCATCGCCAGGGCGAGCAGGACCAGAGGTAGGAATTTTTGCAGCCGTGCGCGCATCCACCGAACCGTTCGTTCGTGCGCCAACTAAACACCTCGCCGGGACCTGAGTCGAGGTCAGTTCCGCCGCCTTCTTGGTCCAGCGCAAATTTCTTGAAATCTGTGGTCCGGCCGCCGCGCCGGGGGTGAAGTCCGGCATTTGAGGCAGCTTGGCAACCCTGCCCCATCCACAGATTTCTTATATTTGTCATATGCTTACAAGGTCGAGAGCCCGAACATTTCGTCAATTGCTCGAATTTTGAACATTCGTTGCCGAAAATGATGACAAGTGAGAAAAGTTGATCTAGCATCCCTCTTGCTCAGGCCTGACCGCGAGGTCGAAGTCTGGTGGTCCAAGTCTCGGGAGGAGCCCCTGGCGCGCAAAACGCAGCGTCGCCCCGTCAATCAAGAGCAAATCTTAGAATCGGGGATAATAGGGTCGACACAATTTTCGAGCGGGGCCAGGGCCCCGCTCTTTTTTTGCCCGCATGGCTGAAGCGCCGATGAATGCTTCCTCCAGTCCGATCGAAAACAGCTTCGAACTTGCGGCCGCGCGCTGCGCTGATCTCACGCCGCTCGTCTATCGACGCCTGTTCGAGCAGCATCCGGAAGCGCAGACGATGTTCCGGTCGCAGGGCAGCGAGCTCGTGAAGGGATCGATGCTTGCGCTGACGATCGAGGCAATCCTCGACTTCGCCGGGGAGCGTCGTGGGCATTTCAGGCTGATCGCCTGCGAGGTCGCCTCGCACGATGGCTACGGCACGCCGCGCGAGCTGTTCATCGCCTTCTTCTCCGTGATCCGGGATACGCTGCGCGACCTGCTCGGCGATGACTGGTCGCCGGACATCGCCCAAGCCTGGGATCAACTGCTGGTCGAGATCGGCGCCTTCGCCGCCATCCCGGCCTGACGCTTTGCGCTGCACCAACGCGGGCTGCGGCGATCCCGCGACTGATTGCAGATTGAGTGGCAACAACTCTTGTGAGAGACTTTCGGACATCGGTTGCGCAAGCAATGACGCGCCGACGAAAAATATATGGGAGCGAGCGATGTCCGGGACGAAAGATTTCTCGACGACGAGGCGCGATCTTCTTCAGGCGGCAGCGACCGCCGGCGCCGCGACTGCCCTCTTCGGCAGCATGGGCATAAACCCCGCATTGGCAGCCGAAGTCGGACGATCCGAGAAGCCGCTGAAGGCGGCATTCTCCAACGCGGGCCTCCAGGCCACCTGGTGCGCGCAGGGCAAGCAGGCCGCGGAATTCTGGGGCAAGCTGTTCAACGTCGAAGTCACCTGGTTCGACGGCCAGCTCGACGCGGTGAAGCAGCGCGCCGCGATCGACAACATGGCCTCGCAAAAGTGGGACTTCGTCGCGATCCAGGCTTTCGGCATCGGCACCCTCACCCAGCCCGTGCAGAAGATGATCGACGCCGGCACGCCCGTGATCGACATGGACACGCTGATTGCGCCGCTCGACCAGATCAACGTCCACTCATTCCTCGCGCCCGACAACGAGTTCATGGGCGCCTCGGTGACGCAGGCGCTGTGCAACGCCATGGGCGGCAAGGGCAAGATCATCATGACGCAAGGCGCGCTCGGCCATACCGGGGCGCAAGGTCGGGCGAAAGGCTTCAACACGGTCGTCAAGCAATTCCCCAACATCGAGGTGCTCGACACCCAGCCGGCCGACTGGGACGTCTCCAAGACCGCGCGGCTCTGGGAAACCTATCTGACGAAGTATCCGCAGATCGATGCGGCGTTCTTCCACAATGACGACATGGCGCTCGCCGCCGCCAACATCATGAAGGCCCGCAATCGCACCAACATCCTGATCGGCGGCGTCGACGCCATGCCGCCGGCGATCCAGGCGGTGAGCGAGGGCCGCATGTACGCGACCGTCCGCAATCCCTCCTGCCGCATCCATGGCGGCGCGATCATCGCGGGTGTGTCCGCCGTGGTCGGCGGCGAGAAGAGCGGACAGGGAATTCCCAAGAACGTCGTCACCGACGGCCCGGTCGTCACCAAGGCCAATGCCGCCGGAATGCAGTGGATGCAGGATCACTTCCTGATCTGAGCCTCCATGCGAGAGGATCGTTCGCCCATCCTGGAACTGCAAGGCATCACGAAGAGCTTCGGCGGCGTCGAAGCACTTCGTGGTGTCGATTTCGCGCTCTCACCCGGCGAGATCCACGGTCTCGTCGGCGAGAACGGCGCCGGAAAAAGCACGCTGATGAAGATCATCGCCGGCGTGCACAGCGAATTCTCCGGCCGCTTCCTGATCGACGGGAAGGAGACGCATTTCCGCTCGGCCCGCGATGCGCACGCAGCCGGCATCGCCATGGTGCATCAGGAGCTCAGCGTCGCGCCCGACCTCACGGTCGCCGAGAACGTGTTCCTGGGCAACCAGCCGACCAACGCCCTCGGCCTCGTGCAATGGCGGCGGATGGCGCGCGAGGCCGGCGAGCAGCTCGCCCGCTTCGGCATCGACGTCGACCCGATGTCGCGGCTGGGTGACTTACCCATCGGGCTGCAGCAGCTGATCGAGATCGCGCGCGTGCTGTTCTCCGGCGCCCGCATCGTCATCCTGGACGAGCCGACCTCCGCCCTCTCCCCGCCCGAGGTCGAGCGCCTGTTCGCGACGCTGCGGCGCTTACGCGAGGAAGGCACAGCCATCGTCTTCATCTCGCATTTCATCGAGGACATTCTTCGCGTGTCCGACACGGTGACGGTGTTCCGCAACGGACGGAAGGTCGCCGAGACAGCAAGCGCCGCGACCAGCAAGGGCGCGCTGATCGAGGCCATGATCGGCCGCGGCGGCGAAGCGCTCGAGCACAGCTACACCGATGACCTCATGCTGCCACGGCCGAGCGACAGCTCCGTGGTCCTGAAGGTCGACCAGCTCTCGCTCGCCCGCAGCCTGAAGGACATCTCCTTCGAGGCCCGCGCCGGCGAGGTGCTCGGCATCTACGGGTTCATGGGCTGCGGCCAGCAGGAGCTGTCGCGCATCCTGTTTGGCAAGCTGAAGCCTGATAGCGGCACGCTCGCCGTCGAGGGCAGGCCCCAAACCTTCGCCAGCACGGCGGCGGCGCGGCGTGCCGGCGTGGCGCTGGTGCCGGAGAGTCGGCGCGACATGCTGTTTCACCAGGAGCCGGTCTACAAGAATATCTCGATCAGCATCCTCGACCGCATCTCGTCCCTGCTGCTCAAGCCGGCGCAGGAGCGCGACATCGCCAAGCGCCAGGTCGAGCAGTTGCAGATCAGGCCGCCGGTGGTCGGCCTCGACCTCGGCATGCTCTCCGGCGGCAACCAGCAGAAGGTGGCGCTGGCAAAATGGCTGACCTATCCGCCGAAGCTGCTGGTGCTGTGCGAGCCGACTCGCGGCATGGATGTCGGCGCCAAGAACGACGTCATCAACATCGTCCGCGACCTCCGCGCCAGGGGGCTCGCGATCATCGTGCTGTCGACCGAACCGGAAACGGTGCTGTCGCTGGCCGACCGCATCCTCGTGCTCAAGCGCGGCGCGTTGGTCCGGGAATTCAGGAACGAGCCGGTCAGCAAGGACCGCCTGCTGGAAGCGGCGTGACGGAGAAGCACCATGGCGAGCAGTGAGACAGTTCCAGCGGCGGGTGCGCGGGCGCGGGGCCTTGCGCCCTTCCTGCGCTCGCAGATGCGCAACATCGCACCGTTCCTGACGCTGATCTTCCTGTCCGCCTTTTTCGCGTTTGCCAGCCCCTCCTTCGCGACGCTGGACAATCTCGGCAACATCCTGACCCAGGTGTCGGTGACGGGCATCATCGCCGTCGGCCTCACCTTCGTGATCCTCTGTGCCGAGATCGACCTGTCGATCGCCAGCATCGCCAACGTCACCGGCATCGCAGTCGCCTACTTCACGCTGCAGGAATCCTACGTCAACATCGCCAACATCCCGCTGCCCGGCGCAGTCGCGATCATCCTGTCGATCCTGCTCTGCGCCCTGCTCGGCATGGTCAATGCACTGGGGCTGACCGTGATCGGCATCCCCTCCTTCATCATGACGCTGGCGATGATGCAGATCGCGGCCGGCATCTCGGCGCTGCTGGTGCGCGGCCAGATCGCCTACAAGGTGCCCAGCCTGATCACGACGCTGGGCTCCGGCTCGATCGGCGGCATCCCATGGATCGTCATCGTCGCCGCCATCATGCTGCTCGGCGGCCATCTGGTGCTGACCTACACGCGCTTCGGCCGCTACGTCTACATGGTCGGCGGCAACCGCGAGGCGGCCGAATATTCCGGCCTCAACGTCAAGCTCATCCTCGGCGCGGTGATGGTGATCTCGGCGGTGTGCTCGGGCATCGGCGGCATGCTCGGCGTCGCCCATTTCGGCAGTGCGCAGCAGAACGAGTTCGACACCTACCTGCTCGACTCCATCGCCGCCGTCGTCGTCGGCGGCACCAGCCTGTTCGGCGGCCGCGGCGGCATCGGTAACACCATCGTCGGCCTGTTCGTGCTCGGTGTCCTTAACAACGGCCTCGACCACGTCAACATCGACAGCTTCCTGAAGATCCTGATCCGCGGCCTGATCCTGCTGGCGGCGCTGGTGATCAACGTTTACGCGCAGCGGCTAAGGGAAAAAGCGGCGGAGTAAATCGCCCTCAAAACAAAAAGATGCGAAAACAACCCCATACACAGTAGAAACTGCAAGGAAGTTCAGCCGCTTACCAAGCCGGCAATTGCGTGAGTCCGACCGCGCCGGCGCTTTGACTCGTCGGGCAAAACAGGAGCATGATGTCATCATGCCGCCGTGCCCTTAAGGCCGATGGGCTCCGGACCGCGCGATCCAAACTCCGTCATTGCGACCCCTGAATTTGCTTCCGCTTTCGGCGGCATAGCGGACTTGGCCGGGCTTGCTGTTGGCTAGACCCGGTCGCGAATGACCCGAAGCGGACGTTTGACGCTGCCGGCTATTGAGCTTCAACGTAGCGTATAATGCTCTGGTTCTGAACGCTTGCGACCAATTCATCCGCGCGGGACAAAAGCCGACGAAGCAAGGGCGACGGATTTGCTCGATTGTACCCCAGTGCCAGATCGACCGTTGGAGTGTCGCCCTCGAGCGCTCTGGCAACGACGTTCGGTGCCAGCATGTTCTGCGCATAGAGGGGTACGAGACTAATTCCGCCCGTGGAAGTCACCAGTGACATGGCCGATGAGATGTTTTCGCCTTCGTACTTCGCCTTCAGAGTAATACCGACCCTAGATGCGTAGTTTTGTATGACCTCTTGCAAGACCGGAGACGTTCTTGCCGAGCTAACGTAGATCTCGCGGGCGAGATCTTGAGGACGAATCTTCTTGCGGGATGCCAGATGATGTTCGGCCGGCAGCACGGCGATCAAGGGCTCCTTCGCCAACATCTTGAAGACGACGCCCTCGTTGTCTTTCTCGGGGCGAAGGAAAGCTATGTCCAACTTTCCCCGCACCAATGCGAGCGCGAGTTCTGGTGAAGACTGTGTGCTGAGCGTGACTTCAACATCGGGCGCTTCCTCGCGGAGGATGCGCAGAAGCTGGGGGAGCCACATCACCTCCAACCCGACGAGAAAACCCATCGAGAGGACGGGCCTTTGCGGTAGCGCCGTCTGCCGGGCCCCCTCCGTTGCCGCCTCAACCTGCAGCAGCGCCAGCCGCGCGTGATCAAGAAACACTCTTCCGGCGGCGGTCAGCGTCACGCCGCGCGCCTGGCGATCCAATAACTGAACGCCGACCTCGTCTTCCAGATCGCGGATCTGCCGGCTCAGCGATGGCTGAGAAGTGTTCAGTCGCCGTTGGGCGGCCGTCAGCAGGCTGCCTTCTTCAGCGACGGCAACGAAATAGCGCAGGTGCCGGAGCTCCATGACCCCCTCGTATATCTTCCAGGCATAGCTCGAAGCCTACAAGGTCTTGGTCATCGGCTAAAGAGAGATTTACCGTCGCGCAGTCTGCAACCAGAAAGGGACAAAGAACAATGTCGACGCCGAAGCCCAGCATCGTCTTCTGCCATGGCCTTTGGGCCGATGGCTCCTGCTTCAGCAAGGTGAGGCAAACCTGACAGTGAGAGACCCGACCGGTAAAGCTTCTACTTCGGGTTTTTTCGAAAGACGTAGCTGTGTCCTTCCATCACCATGATGAGGTTTGTAGTCGCGACCGTGCTTCGGCAAGGTGATCCCGACCTTGCAAGCCGATGGCCACGAAGTGATCGCCGTTCAATACGGACTCAACTGCTACGCGGACGACATCGAGACCGTGAAGCGCACGTTGGGTCGGCGGTCGGGTGTTGCCAAGGCAATGACTCTACGGGGCCGCAATTCTAAAACTCTGCCCGCGAAATTGAGTAACGCGTGGCTCAATAGATCAATTAATCGCTGTCCTTTCAATAAATGTCTGACAGCGCAGATGGAGCGACTCGATGTCCACGATCACTACTAACGACGGTGTAAACATCTTCTACAAGGATTGGGGATCAGGTCAGCCGATCGTCTTCAGCCACGGTTGGCCGCTGACAGCGGACGACTGGGATGCCCAGATGACGTTCTTCCTTCATCACGGGTATCGGGTGATCGCCCACGACCGGCGCGGCCACGGCCGGTCCGACCAGCCCAGCACCGGCAACGACATGGACCATTGGGTTGACGACCTCGCGGCCCTGACTGAACACCTCAACCTGCGCGACGCGATCCACATCGGGCACTCGACAGGTGGCGGTGAGGTGGCTCGCTATGTCGCTCGCCACCAGGAGCGCGTCGCGAAGGCGGTTCTGGTCGCTTCACTGACGCCGAACATGTACCGGAGCGAGAACAACGCGTCCGGTCAACCGCCGGAGTGGTTCGAAGCGATCCGGGCAGGCGTGCTGGGCAACCGGTCGGAATTTTACCGTTTCGTCCCTGAGAATCCGTTCTACGGGTACAACCTCGATGGGGCCAAGCCTTCGGAGGCAATCATTGCGAACTGGTGGCGTCAAGGCATGGCCGGCGGTGCTCTCGCTCACTACGCGACTGTCGACTCTTGGCTCGAAGATTATACTGAAGACCTCAAGAAGATCACCGTGCCGGTGCTGGTGATGCATGGCGAGGCTGATCAAGTCGTCCCGTTCGCAAGTTCCGTGCCGCGTGCGGTCGACTTGCTCAGGAACGGGTCGCTGAAGACCTATCCCGGCTACCCCCATGGCATGCTAACCACGCATGCGGATGTCCTCAACCCCGACCTGCTCTCGTTCATCAGATCTTGACGACATCTATCATCCATCATCCCTTCCCGCACGAAGGAGATGCCGTTTGCAAGGCGGCCTCTCCTTCCAGTTCAAGAGACAGTATGCGACAGCCGCTTTTGGCCTTCGCTGACCTTGTTGGCCGTCCGCCGACCGTCAGCATTTGACCCGAAGGCGAAGTCGCCGCTGTCCGTATGCATGTCCGTTAATCGGGGGCTGAGCCGAACCGTTACGCTCGCGGCGAGTCTTTCGGTTGACGAGTGCGGCCCATCGCCTGGATATATCCAATACGTCGCTGAGCGAGGCGACCGATCATACGTCAGGCGGCAGTGGATGGCATTGTGGCCAGATCAGTCATTCACGCCGATGTCCGTAAAGAGGAACCCCGTTGGCGTCTTGGTAAAGACGTAAATGGTCTCGCCGCAGAAAATGGAGTAATAGTCATTTTTGTCTTGATCGCGATCGTAGACGGCCTTGCCGCGCTGGATACACGCGCGATCTTTCGCCTTGAACGAAGTCCGATAGGTCTTGGCGCGAAATTGCGCGGCGTCGCGAATTGCGCTGTCGTTCATGAACGGCAATCGTGTCATACCGGCGACGGCGGCGGGGTCGTTTGCTTTCAGCGCCGCGCGAAACTTCTCGATGAAGCCATCGAATTCCTTCTGCAAGGCAGGAGAAGCGACGGCGTTCTTCGGCGCCGCGGCGACGGCTGGAGCAAGGTTCACGAGGGCGGTTGCAAGCATAATTCTCAGCAAAAATTTCACGGGTTGGCTCCGTCCATCTACCAATCAAAAGTCTTCCAAATCCATGATGTTCTGTCGCGTCAAGGACTTTCTGGTTCACCGGCGCAGCGTTGACCCCGCCCAGGCGTGGACCGACAGCATTCGCCGGAGCATGCGCTGGCATGTTTTGCCGCACCTGTTTAATGCAGAAATTGGCCCGAAGCCGTCCGCGAGGGCAGAGCAGATCGTGTCCGCTTTGCCCCGAAGCGGAGGGCATTATGGCCAGCGGTCAGGTGAACCGCGCAAACAGGCCGAACACATGGCCGCTCCGACCAACGCCGCAAAGTGAAGATTCTCCTTGCCAACCGGGAGCCGTCCACACATGGCCCATCGCGTCATTTCACTGCGATGCGCAATTTGATCGCTACCGGGGCATAGCGGACTTTCGCGAGCCGTCAGCGCGGCCGGTCTATGGGTTCACGGCCTATTCCGAAGGAAGCCGCGAGAACCGGAAATTGCAGTGGCTCGCGCCGCCGGCCAGCGTCTGTGTCCTTTCCAGGCGGATGCCTCGCGTTGCATAGGCATCGAAATCCAGCCCGCAAATGTTCGGCAGGATGTCCTTGTCTCCATGGCGAGCCGCGAATTTGCAGAAGCCGCAAGCCTTGTAGTTGATGCCGAACTCAAAACTGTCACCGGGACCAGGCTCGACGAAGTCGTAGACGAAATCCTCCGGAAACTGCTGCTGATGGCTTTCTGTCACGCTTTTCGCAGCCTGCTCGCGCAGCAAGGCCTGGTTCTCAAGCGACATGAACTGACGCCCCGCGGCCAGACGTTCCGCCTCTCGCACCGTGAGCAATTGCGCCTTGTAGGTTTCCCGCTCGATCTCGCCGATGACGGACAGCGGCACGCCGTGTCGGTGGAGCACACGGCTGATCGCCATGAAGCCCATGAGACGCATGAAGAAATCGCTCATGCGGCTCGCCGCGCCTCCGACATAGGGCATCTGGGTGAGCACGAACTCGAATTCGTCCATCACCTCCCCCCTGATCCCGTCAATGTCGGAGAGATGCGCACGCTCGCGGAGCATCGCCGCGGCAAGGTCGAGCCGATGGCACATGGCGGCCTCCATTGCGCCGCGGTGCTGCTCGTAGAAGGGATGGACGGTCTCAGCCATTGGACACCCGCATCATCCGGCTTTTTGAAAGGTCGACGAAGCCTGGTTTCATTCCGCGGCGATCGCCTCGATCTCCAGCAGCCATTTGCTGTCAACGGTCTCGGCGACCACGACCGTCAGCGCGGGCTGATGCTCGCCGAGCTTCGCACAACGAATGGTACGGTTCGTCACGAGTTGACTGCGGTCGGTCAGGAACGTGGTGACCTTGACCAGATGCTCGACGCCGAGGCCGGCGGCGGCGAGCACCTCGATGACGTTGCGCCAGGCCTGCTCGCATTGCGCCTCAAAACCTTCGGGCACGGTGCCGTCGGGTCTCTCAGGCACCTGGCCGCTGATGAACAACAGGCGGCGATGCTGCGTCAATTCAAGTCCCATGCAGTAGCCGGCGGCGGGAGCGTGGACCGTTGCGGGATTGTGGCTGGCGATGTGAGCCATGTCAGTTTGCCTCCTGTTCGACGAATTCGAGCGCCAGACCATGCGCGGTGGCGGGTGGCACCAACAGCACGGCACCGGTCATCGCGAAGCCGACGCCATTGTGTTTCAGCGTTCGCCTTGTCGCATCCAGATCAGCGACCGCCAGACGCGCCGCGCAAAAGCGCGGCGAAGCGCTGTTCGCGAGGCCCGGTAACCGGCGCGCCAACTCGGACGGGCCAAGCAAGGTGATATGATTGCCGGGCTCGCCAATCGTCAGCCGCCCGGGCGCAAGCTCGGCCGTGCCTTCCGTGAGGCGCTCGAGGAAATCGCGATGCGCCGCTGGCTCCGCCGCCGACATCACCACCTCGACCACCCGGACGGCGCCGTTGGGATGACGCTGATACTGCGCCTTCCAGAACAGTTCCGGCGGGTGACGCTGCTGGCAGGTGAAGAACGCGATCCCGGGCATGGCCGGATCGGTGGCAAAGGCCAGCGAAAACGCGACGCGCGCCGTGCCTCCGCCCGGGAGCACCGCGTCGCGGCCGAAATCGAACGGAGCATAATCGCCGATGCGGGCGGCCCTGAAACGCGCGGCATCGGCATGGGCGTCGGTGCTGTGCAAGACCAGCATCGACATCCCTTCGGCGGTCTCAAGAAAATCGCGGTTGTGGGCCGCGAAGCTGAAATGACCCGGCGTGGCTGGCGGCACCAACGCATTGTCGGTGACGGCCAGCAACTCCACAAAATTGTCGGCGAACTGCGCAAGGCGGTTGCTCGTTCCGAACGGGTGCACGCCGGTCGGCGTGAGGTTGAAGCCCAACGTCTGCCAATCCAGCGCAGCCTGTTCCAGATCGTGGACGCAAATGACGAGATGATCTAAGCGACGGGGCATTGGGGGTCTCCGGATTGCGGGCCGACCGTATCCCGCGATGACGGCGTCGATCAAAGCATTGTTGCTGCGGTTCAGCCCAAGAAAATCTATTGCAAGGCCGCGGCCTATCAGTGTCAAACTGCGAGCCGCGATGACCTACACCCTTCCGCCACTCAACGCGCTCCGCGCATTCGAGGCCGCCGCGCGGCATCTCAGCTTCAAGCTGGCCGCGCACGAGCTGCACGTGACGCCCGCCGCCGTGGGGCAGCAGGTGAAAGCGCTGGAGGCGCGCCTCGGCGTGCAGCTGTTCGAGCGGCTGCATAAGCAGCTCATCCTCACCGCGGCCGGTCAGGCCTATCTGCCCGGGGTCTCCGAAGGCTTTCGCCAGATTGCGGACGCGACCTCGCAATTGAAGCCGGAAGGTGCGGTGCTGTTGCAATTGGGAGTCCATGGCGGCATCGACCTGCGCCGCCTCGAGTTGGCGGAGTTTCGCGGCGCACACGCGGACATCGGTTTACGGGTGCTGCAGCCCGCCGGCCTGCACGAGCTGGTCGAGGGCAAGGTCGACCTGCTGATCGCCCGCGGCGTTGGCCACCATCCGGGTTATCGCTGCGACCGGGTCGATGAGGGATCAGGTCCGGGTGATTGGCTGATTGCGCCTGAAGGCACCGCGGATTGCCCCGAAATCGTCAGCTTCCGCAAATGGCTGCGCACCCTGCCGGCCGAGAACGCGAGTGCAAACCGCCGCCCTCGTCTGGTCGGCATCAGACGATAGGCTCGACCGGCAATCCATAGCCTCACCGCTGCGACGTTGGACACGTCGGGCAAAACTGGATCAAGAGCATCATCAGCCGCCGCCAAACTTGGATGGATCATCGTAGGCAGGAGGATCGTCGTGATCGGTCCGCAGCCCTCCCGGAACGGAATCGTCGCGATAGATGCGCACGCCGCCCGGAGTGACATAGCTCGGGGTGACAGCCTGGCCAGGACGCGTGATGGCTTGTCGCGAGTTGTGATGCCACCTGGGGGCGGCGTTCGCAGAACAACACGACGCGATCACAAGGCATAATCCCAAGACAAAACGCATTGCATTTTCTCCAGGCAGCTAGCCCTGTTCTATGTAGTGCGCGCGCCGCTCCCTGCTTTCACGTTTGAACGACGCTTTTGGCCCAAAGCTGCCCTCCAGGGGCGCTCGGGCCAACGTCTGCAAGCAGTCCTCCCGTCGGCAGCTACAGCAAGCCGCGCTTGTGCTGGGTGATGATGATAACGCGGATGATGCAGTCCGATATTGACTCGCCGGGCCGCCGCACCTTGTGCAGCCGTCGCCACGTTTCCTCATCGATCGGTATCTGCCATTTGCCGCTTGCTAGGCGCTGTCCGGTATTGTCGGACGGGAACTCGGCCGCAATCAGAGCGCGGCACTCGTCGGTGATTTCAATATCCGGCATTCTTGGTGGCTCTCGCGGACGGTGTGGTCGCGCGCAGCCCTCGCCCGATCCGGAGAGATCAGCCAGTTAAATCGCGGTAACAACCGATCCATCCGAAGCCAATGCCGGTCATCCTGAGCATGGACGAGGAGCGCGACATCTGGACGCGGCCCGCGTAGGGTGTGGCGGCGCACGGATGGACGACCTGCTGAATATTGGGAGGCGCGGCGCGGACAAAGAAGATCATTCAATGACTTGGGTTCTCATGCCCGTAAACATGACGCTGAGTGTGCGGGGCGCTCGTCGTTGCCCGACGTTACCGTTATTTCATAACCTTGACGCGATTTAACAAGGCTTTTGAGCGCGGCGCGAATAAACCGCGCGTGCCGGGGGTGTCCTCCAGAAACGAGATGACGCCGTGAAGTTTGACGAGCACGAACGCACAGCGCTGATGGATGCAGGTTTTACCGTCGCCGACAACCGCAAGGCGGCTTACGTCGAAGCCGTCGTAGTGATCGCCGCACACGATGACGAAACCTATTCGCTGACATTCTCCCTGCCGAATGATGCCCGGATCGTGTGCGTTGTCCCACGCGACCAGATCACCGCCGCGATCACGAATAGCTAGGCAGCTCCGCGGAGCCAACTTCAATGAAGCCGACTTTTCCCATGCAAGACCGTGGCTAGCCTTCGCTTTGAGGTCAGCCTAATGGGTCGGAGCGGACTAGATTTGTTCACGCCGAGCTTTTCGGGCCTTGACCCAACGCGGACGTAACCGCTGTGCGCAGGCGGGAACCGAGACCTCCTTCAATGCGACGAAACAAAATCTGCCGGGATGAAACCATTTTCCGGCATTCACGAAGGCATGGTGAAACCGCCGGCCATTAGAAAGCGCCCATAGGAAGCGATGGGCCGGGGGGCGCTGCACAAGTAACGACAATCGCCATGGGGCGAGGGGCGACGCCATGTCACAGATTCGCAAAGCTCTTTTAGGTGCCATCGCGACCGCATTGACGCTCGGTGCCGTGCAGTACGCTTCAGGTCACGACCTCGTAAGCCGCTGGCAGGCGGTCTCCGAACAGGAGAGCCACATCGTCAATCGCGCCGGCAAGGCAGATCATCTCGCCGACCGCAAGCCTTTCGCAGTTCCGACGAAAACGGTTTCTCTGCGCTTGAACGATCTCGCCGATACCTCGATCTTGCTGCGTATTCCGTCTGCGCCGGCCCGCACCACGAAGCCGCCGACGCTGCTGCGGAATCAGAGCCGTAAGCCGACACTTGCCTGCGAGCCTGTGGTCAGCGCGCTCACGGAAGTCGCAAGGCTTCTGCAGCCCGGCCGTTGCGTGACCTGATCGGCTCAATCCTCACCGTTCATACGCAAACGCTAGCCAGCCGGCGAAATTCCTGATGTCCTGATCCCGGTACACGGGCGCCTCGTTTAGCGAGAGTTGCGCGATATGGCGCGCGTCCTGTTCCTCGGCAGGAGGCGCATCACAACCGCAACTTCCAATTTAGGCGATCTTGGCGACGCGGCCGAGACTGGCCGCATCTGCGCCACAAGTGCGCCCCATTGTCATCCCCTCGCCTCCTTAATCTTCGTGCCAAGTCGGGGACATGAATTGGGGGGGACCGCGGCCGCGCGGCTGGCGACCTTGAAGATTTGGCGAGCAAGCTGTATTGTCGGCGCGCTGACAGCGGCTTCGCTTGCCGCGATTGGTCAGATCGCGGTACTGCGCCCAAGCATCGCAACGCCGAATGCAAGAGTGGCTGATGCATTCAGCGGCATTCCGCTGAATGTGACGACGGTCCTGACAAATGCCGGCGCCGCGTTTCCGGCCCCGGCCATCGAGACGAGATTCGACGCAGGATTATCGGCTAATGCGGTCGTTGCGGCGGGATTCAGCGCCGCGGCGCCGGACTCGGTGCCGCCGTCCGATGCAACGACTTCGCAAGGGCCAATGTTGCAGGTCGCCAGCCTTGAGGCAGCGTTGCCCGAGAACTCGGCAACGCTACAGCAGGACCGTCCGCCCGTTGCTTCGCCCAATCCGGGCGAAGGCAAACCGTCGTATCTCAAATACTACGTCTACTCGGAAATTCCGCCACCGGAGAAACCCGCGAAGATCGCCTTGTCGGCGTTGAGGGACGTTCCGCTCGGAACGCCCGTCCAGGAGATCGAACGTGCAGCCGAAGCGTTCGGTGTCGATGTCAATTTCATGAAGGCGGTCGCCAAAATCGAATCCGATTTCAATCCCAAGCAACGCACCGGCTCCTATATCGGCCTGTTCCAGCTGAGCAAGTTTGAGTTCAGCAAATACGGATCGGGCGACATCCTCAATCCTCGCGACAACGCTATGGGGGCCGCCTACAAGTTTCTCAGCGAGGCTGCGCTATTCGAAACAATGGCGCAGAAGAAGCCGACCTTTTCCGACCTCTACCTGATCCACCAGCAGGGCTGGGAAGGAGCCGCCCAACACCTCAGCCGTCCGCAGCGGATTGCCTGGAGGTCGATGTGCGCAACTCGGGAAGGCACGGCGAAGGGCGAGCGATGGTGCAAGCGTGCTATCTGGGGCAACACGCTGCCTGCGGTCAAACGCGAATGGAAGTCGGTCGATAGTCTCACCTCGGGTGCGTTCGTGGCGATGTGGCGGGACCGCGTCGACACGCTCTATGCCCGCTATCCTGTACTAACTGCGGCGGCCGAACGCTCAAGATAGAGCAGCTTGCGACTGCCCACACGCACACCTCTTGGCCCACATTCGTTTCGTCGGCGGTCAGGCTCAACCCAGCCTGCCACCGAGCGGATTGGTCATGACCCATTGCGGACTTCAGAAGCGCAGCTAAAATTCCAAGAACTCCCACAGTCAGGGCGATCGATGGCCATAGCGATCAACGTACGAGCCGATGGAGACTCCTCAAGTGAGGTCGAACGGCTATGGGATCAGGTTGCGGCATTCGAGGACGCCCCCTCGATGCGCACTCTCGGCTACCGGCCACATTTTACGTTCGCAATCTATGACTCGCCTGCAATTGGGGAGGAGACTGCACGGCAAGCGATGTTGCAGGCAGCAACGGGCGAAGCGCAACTCCGCATCGAGTTTAGGCGCGTTCGATGGTTTGAAGGGCCGCCCCTTGTCCTTTGGATGGAGCCTATGGACGATGCAGTCCTCAGGAGGTGGCACGCTTCGGTCAGCGCAGCGATCGACCCGGCCTATTGCCGGCTCCATTATCGGCCGAGGCAATGGACACCTCATTGTACGCTTGGCACTCGCATCATTGATGCAAGGCGCGATGACGCCATCGCCTTCGCGGGCTCGTTCAACCGGAGCATCTCGGTGTTGTTCGACGTTGCGGACTGCGTCGTTTTTCCACCCGTGCGGGTCATTGCAGAACAGAAACTGCCGGCGGGCGAGCCCTAGGCACGAGGGCCGCTCCTGGCCCTTAACGGGACCTATGGACGCTGTAGTAGACTTGTCGGCTGTTGACCCAACAGAGACATTGGCGCGAGGCTTGTGCCCCGCGTTTTGCGTTTACGACCACGGCGGCTCTTCGCTCGTCCCGGCTGCCTCGTGGTTGATCGTGACATGCGCCGAACGCAAGCCGGTCAGCAATACTGTTCTTACAGAGACCGGATCGAAGCCAATATCCTTGGCGTTTGGGGGATGTGCCTCGCTGCCCTTCAATCGGAACGCCAAGTGCAATTGCTCGCAAAGGTGCCGAACGACGAGATTGACCTGATCGTCAGTCATGATCTGCCTTTCCTGCTACCGTTTCGCTACCCAACTAGGTAGCACATATGAAAATGGGGCGGTACGCGATTGGGCCGCCCCTGGGATCAAGCCCACGCGATTGTTCCATGGGCGGGCTCCAGAATCGTTCGCCTGGGCAGACCAGAGGTGACTAGCGGGCACGGTTGCCCTCGTAACTAGGAATGCCCTCCAGTCGAGGCCAACGCCCTCCGACCGGCAATCTCGTCAGCCCGCCAACACCGCACGGCGTGCCCATCGGGTCGCGTTTCAAGCGACGGACCGGGCTCGTGGCGGCACACCGCTTCCGCATAACGACAGCGCGGGCTGAAGGCGCATCCGTTCGGCGGATTGAGCGGGTTGGGAAGATCCCCGCCTGTCGTCGCCAGCGGTGCATGGCGGAGCGGATCGGGGATCGCGGCGATCAGGGCCTGCGTATAGGGGTGCGCCGGCCGTTCGAAGATTTCGCGCCAGTCGCCGTTCTCCACGATGCGGCCGAGATACATGACGGCGACGCGGTCGCTCATGTGCTCGACGACGCCGAGGTCGTGGCTGATCATGATGTAGGAGAGACCGAGCGTGTCCTTCAATTCCAGCAGCAGATTGATGATCTGGGCGCGGATCGAGACGTCGAGCGCCGAGACGGGCTCGTCGCAGATGACGATCTTTGGATTGAGGATCAGCGCGCGTGCAATACCGATGCGCTGGCGCTGGCCGCCGGAGAATTCATGCGGGTAACGGCCCGACTGCTCGGGCCGCAGGCCGACATGCCGCAGCATCGTGGCGACGCGGTCCTCGATCTCGCTCGTGGCGGTGACGCCATGCACACGCAGCGGATCTTCCAGCGTGCGGCGTACGGTCTGGCGCGGATTGAGCGAGGCGTAGGGATCCTGGAACACGATCTGCACCGTGCGGGCCAACGACTTCCGGTCGCCGGATTGCCGGTTGGTCACGACCTGCCCGTCCAGCACGATGCGGCCGCGCGTCGGCGTCAGCAGGCCAAGGATCGACAAGGCGACCGTCGACTTGCCCGAGCCGGACTCGCCGACGAGGCCGAGGCACTCGCCGCGCTTCAGCTTGAGATCGACACCATCGACGGCACGGAGCACCCGCCGGCCGCGGCCCAGCAGGCCGCCGCCCATCGGAAAATGAACCGCCAGATCCTCGACGCTGAGGATGAGATCGTCCGCTCCCCCCAGTGGCTCATGCATGGTGATGACACCTCACCAGGCCGCCTGCCCCCAGCAAATCCGTCTCCGGCACGACTGTCCGGCAGATCTCGGTCGCCTGCGCGCAGCGCGGATTGAACCGGCAGCCATCAGGGAAATGCGTGATCGCCGGGACGACGCCCGCGATCTCCTTGAGCCTGACGCGGCCCAGCGCGGCGCGGCTGCCGAGCCGCGGCAGCGAGGCGACCAGCCCTTGCGTATAGGGGTGCGAGGGGGTGCGGAAAATATCGGCCGAGCCGCGCTCCTCGACGATGCGGCCGGCATACATGACGGCCACGCGGCGGCAGACATTGGCGACGAGGCCAAGATCGTGGGAGATCATCAGGATCGCCGTCCCCCGCTCGGCACACAAATTCCGCATCAGCTCGATGATCTCGGCCTGCACCGTGACGTCGAGCGCCGTGGTCGGCTCGTCCGCGATCAGGAGGTCCGGACCGCAGGCCAGCGCAATGGCGATCATGACGCGCTGGCGCATGCCGCCGGACAGCTGGTGCGGATAATCGTTCACGCGCCGCTCCGGCGCAGGGACACGAACGCTCGCCAAGGCCTCGACCGCCAGCCGGTTGGCCTCCCGCCAGCTCTTGCCCTTGTGCAGCACGAACATCTCGGCGATCTGACGGCCCACGGGCGAGACCGGGTTCAGCGCCGTCATCGGCTCCTGGAAGATCATGGCGATGCGGTTGCCGCGCAGCTCACGCTGCCGGGCAGCGGAAAGATGCTGAATCTCCCGCCCCTCGAACCGGATGACGCCGCCGCCGATCGACAAGGGCGGCCGCAACAGGCCGATCAGGGCCAGCGCCGTGATGCTCTTGCCGCAGCCGGATTCGCCGACAAGGCCGAAGGTCTCGCCGCGATCGATGCGGAACGAAATGCCCTCGGCCGCCGCAACGCGTCTCGTCCCGTCATCGAGATCGATGCGCAAATCCTCGACTTCGATCAGCGGCGTGCCGGTCATGTCCGCCGACTCCGCGATTGCGGATCGAGAATGTCGCGCAGGCCGTCGCCGAGCAGATTGAGGCCGAGCACCGTCAGGAAGATGGCAAGGCCCGGAAACACCGAGAGCCACGGCGCCGTCGTGATCTGCTCGCGGGCGTCCGACAGCATGCTGCCCCAGCTCGGAAAGGGCGGGCGGACGCCGAGGCCGAGGAACGACAATGCGGCTTCGGACAGGACCGCGCTGCCCATGCCGAGCGTGCCGATGACGACGATGGGACCGAGCATGTTCGGCAGCAGCTGCGTGATCATGATCCTGAGATCGCCGTAGCCGAGCACGGTCGCCGCCTGCACATAGCCCTGGCTCCTGAGCGACAGCGCCGAGGCCCGCGCGATCCGGCACGTGAAGGACCAGTTGGTCAGGCCGAGCGCGATCAGCAGGCTCGTCAGACCCGGTCCAAGCACCGCCATGATGGCGAGCGCGAAGATCAGCGAGGGGATCGCGAGCATCAGATTGGTCAGGCCGTTGACGACATCGTCCCACCAGCCGCCCCAATAGCCGGCGCTCAGGCCCAGCGCCACGCCGATGACGCTGTTGATGAGCTGCGAGACGATGCCGACGGTCAGCGAGACGCGCGCGCCATAGACGACGCGGGAATAGATGTCGCGTCCCTGGTCGTCGGTGCCGAACCACCAGGTCCAGCTCGGCGGCTCTTCCGCGTTCATGAGGTTGGCATCGAGGACGGGATCGGTATGCGCCAGCCAGGGCGCGAGCAGGCCGACCAGGATCGCGAGCGCGAACAGCGCGCCACCGATGATGAGATTGGCGCGAAGCTTCATGCGTATCTGATCCTGGGATCGATCACGCCGTAGAGCACGTCGATCAGCAGATTGATCGCGAGAAACGCCAGCACCACCACGAGAATGGAGCCCTGGACGGCGGGAATGTCGCGCTGCAGGACGCTGTCGACGAGCAGCGAGCCGATCCCCGGCCAGGAGAACAGTTTCTCGACCACGACCGCCTGCCCCATCAGCCCGCCGAACTGCAGGCCGACGGTGGTGAGAATGATGACGAGCGCGTTGCGCATCACGTGCCACTTCACGACACGGGTTTCGCTCATGCCCTTGGAGCGCGCAGTGCGGACGAAATCAGCCGTCATGATCTCGAGCACGGCGGCGCGCGTCGTGCGGGCAAACAGCGCCATCGGCGAGACGCCGAGCGTCGCGGCGGGCAGGAGCAGATATTTCAGTCCGCCATCGCCATAGCCGAAGCTCGGCAGCCAGCCGAGCTTCAAGGCAAACAGATACATCAGCACGAGGCCAAGCCAGAATTTGGCAATCGAAAGGCCCGACACCGCCACCACCATTGCGAGCGTGTCGACGATGCCGCCGGGCCTAAGCGCCGCGATGAAGCCAAGCGGCACGCCGATCAGAATCGCAAATGCCATGGCTGCGAAGATGAGCTGCAGCGTCGGCCAAGCCCGTTTCGCGATCATGGTCGTGACGGGTTCGCGGGTCCGGAACGACGTCCCGAAATCACCGGTGACGAGCTTGGCGATGTAGGCTCCGAAACGCACATAGACGGGATCGTCGAGGCCGAGCTGCTTCTTCATGCGCAGCTCGACCTGCGGATCGCTGTCGTCGCTCATGGACGAGACGATGCTGCCGGGAACGACGCTGAACAGCACGAACACCAGCAGCACGACGGCGAGCACGGTCGGAATGGTCTGCAGCAGGCGACGGAACAGGAACGAGAGCATCGGCACTTTTCCTCTCCCCCTCCATCGCAGGTCGCGATGGAGGGAGCGCGAGAGCGCATGTCACTTCGCGGGCGAGGTCTCGTCGACCCAGAGGTCTTCCACGTTCTGATGGGTCAGCTCGGTCGCGTTCAGCTGAACGCCCTTGAGCCACGGCTGCACGGCCATGACCGCCTTGTTGTAGTTGAAGAACCAGACCGGCGCCTCCTCGTAGAGCAGCGCATTGGCCTTTTGCAGCAGTTCGGTGCGCTTGGCGGCGTCGTCGGCCTGCCCTGCCGCATCGATCAGCTTGTCGAAGTCGGGATTCTTGTAGTTCATGTAGTTGCAGGCCGGCTGCGGCGTCGACGAGTGGAAGCATTTGAGCGCGGCCTGGGGATCAGGGCCGGTCGCCTGGGAATAGATGAAGGCCTGGTAGTCGCCGCTGCGCACCACCTCCGCCAGCACCGCGGTTTCGACCTGCTTGACCTTGGCCTTGATGCCGACCTTGTCCAGCATCGGGATGACGGCCGAGACGATCGGCAGGCCCCAGCTTTCATTCTGGCTGGTGGTCCATTCGAACTCGAAGCCCTGGGGATAGCCGGCCTCGCTAAGCAGCTGCTTGGCCTTGGCCGGATCGTAAGGGTACGGCTTCATGGCCTTGTCGTAGGCCGGCGAGGTCAGCGGCAGCCAGCTGGTGGCGCGATAGGCCTTGCCCTTGACCAGCTTGCTGATGATCAGGTCGGTATCGATCGCGTAGTTGATCGCCTGCCGGACGCGCTTGTCGGTGAACGGCTTGAACGAGGGATTCATCCCCATGTAGCGCGTGAAGACCTCGGCGACTTCGACGATGGTGCCCTTGAGGGCGGCGTCGGACTGATAGGCGACGTATTGCGCTGGCCCGAGCACCGAGGTGTCGATTTCCTTGTTGCGGAAGGCAACATCGCGTGCCGCAGCCTCGGCCATGATCGACACGATGACCTTGTCGGCGTAGGGCTTGCCCGGCTTGTAGAACCGGTCCCAGCGCTCCAGCACGATGCGCGATCCCGGCACGTGCTCGACGAACTTGAACGGCCCGAGGCCGATCGGCTTCTGGATGAAGCTATCCTTGGCGGCCTCGTCGGCGGGATAGATCGAGGTCAGCGCGGTGAAGAAGTAGAAGCCGGGGTCGACCTTCTCGGTCAGCTTCATCTCAACGGTGAAATCGTCGATCTTCTTCAGCCCGGAGATCTCCTTGGCCTGCCCCTTCTCGACCGCGGCCGCGCCCTCGATCACGCGGACAAAGCGCGCGCCGGGATAGGCCTTGGTGCCGTCCATGATGCGGTTGTAGGACCAGATGACGTCGTCGGCCGTCATCTTGCGGCCGTTGTGGAAATAGGCATCGTCGCGCAGCTTGAAGGTGTGAACGAGGCCTCCGCCCGAAACGACGTCCTCCTTGGCAAGCTCCAGGACCGGCTTACCCTCCGCCGAATTCCAGATGTAGAGCGAGCGATGCAGGGCCTTGGCGTAGATCTCGTCCTGGGCGCGCTGCGTGGTGTGAATGTCCAGGCTGGTGAAACTCGACCCATAGGGCGCGGTCATGCGGATGGTTCCGCCCTTGCGCGGCGTCTGGGCCTCCGCCGTGGCGGCGAGCGCCAGTGCCATCCCCGCAACGATCGCAATCATCCTGAACATCATGTGTCCCCCAACAACGCAGGTGTATTCCGACAAGAGATTTGATCATTCGTCGCCTGTCGAAAGCAAGCTTCGTTTTTGATGGCGACCAATGTCGGTTCCGGAAGCCGGCCCTTCGACGAGAGGACCTCGGGCCAGGTTGCATCCCCCGGCGATGCAAGCCGCCTGATGACGCGGTGCGTCATCGAGGGACCAGAGCAGTGAACATTTTTCGCGATCGTCGCGACCAAGCTCAGGATCGCTATCTGAGCGCCAAGGATCGCGTAAAAAATGCAACGCCGAACGCTATGTGCCCTGCTCGTCGGCAGTCTGCTCGTCGCGACGGCTGCGATGGCGATCCCCGTGACGCCGGACCCTGCCCGGATCAGCTCCGCGGACAGCATCCGTCTCGGCTGGCAACGCACTTCAGGAACGACCTATGTCGACCAAACCTGGTGGGCGGTCAGAGACCGTTGCTCCGCGGACACTCTCGGCGAGCGCCTGCTGTGCGATGCCGTTGCGGTGCTGGCACGGGCAACAAGCCGGACCTTCGAAGGCAAAATGTCCGACGACGAGGGTTTGCCGCTCCCCGACGGGTGGAGCCTGATGACCGCCAAGAACTCGCCCTTCATCCGGTCCGCCCACGTCGAGACGCCGCGCGATCTCAGGGACGTGCTCGGCTTCTATCGCGCCGCACTCGACGACCGTGGCTGGACCGAGATTGACGGCGCGGCAGTCGAGCCCGATCGGGCCGTGATCGGCTTCACCACGGCCGACGGACCAGCGTCGCTCCGGCTCACCCGTCAGGACAACAAGACAATCGCCGACCTTTCGCTGCGCAAGCGGATGGTGGCGACGGCCGGCCTTCTGCCGAAGCCGGGGCAATCGCGACTGTTGCTCGGCAATCAGACGGATGATGCGGCCGATATCACCGTCGACGAACTGACGATCAACCTGCCGGCGCACGCCGGCGAAAAGCTGGCCTACTCGGACCACGTCGCAGGCGAGTTACCTGATAGGCAGAAGATCGACTTGCCGCCGGGCAAGTACAGGGTCACCCTCAAGGTCGGGGGCGGCGCGGCCGAGAGGCGGGAGCTCGAGATCGCGGCCAACGAGACCTGGGGTCTGCTGGTCGGCCCGGATGGCGCGCCGCTTCCGATGCGGTTGTATTGATGAAGCCTCACGACGATCTCTCTCCTCGTCATTGCGAGCGCAGCGAAGCAATCCAGACTGTCGCCGCAGAGACAGACTGGATTGCTTCGTCGCAAGAGCTCCTCGCAATGACGGAGCGCGGAGGCGCGCTCCTCATCATGAGGCTCTGTTAGCCTGACAATTCCGGCATCCAGTCCCGCAGTTTTCGCGCGGCGCCTATGACGTCGGCGATCGTCCGAAACGCCGCCGCCTCCACCATCATCGCCCGCGCGAGCCGTACGGCGCGGGCTTCGCTGATCGCGCGCTTCTTCGGGTCCTCGATCAGCTCGAAGTCGATATTGTGGGCGAGACCGAAGATGCGGCGGATGGTCTTGGCGGAGGCGAAGCCGACGGTGTCGGTGAACAAGCGCTGCATATAGGCTTGCCGCTCTGCCTCGAGGCGCAGGGCGCCCTTGTCGCCGGCGAAGAGCGAGACCGGATAGGCATCCCCCGCCGCGCCGGCGCGCCAGAGGTCGAGGAATTTTCGGGCGAACTCGCTCCAGACCTTGTCAACCGCCTCCAGCACCCAGCCCTCGAACGCCTGCCGCCCGCCCGGCGTGCGCTCGTGGCCGGCGGAGGCGAAATAGGCCATCAGCAGGTTGGCGAGCACGGCGCCGACGTCGAACCCCATCGGGCCGTAGAACGCGAATTCGGGGTCGATCACCCGCGTCTGGCTGTCGGTGACCATGATCGAGCCGGTGTGGAGATCGCCGTGGAGCAGCGCCTCCGGGCTTGCCATGAATTTCAGCTTCAGCCGGGAGATGGCGACGTGCAGCTCCATGTCCTCGCGCAAGGCGGCGGCCAAACCGTCGAGATACGGCGCGGTCCAGCGGTTCTGTTCGGCGATGCGGTAGGGATCGGTGAAGATCAGATCCTCGGTGATCTTGCAGAGCGCATGGTTGCCGGCGAAGGCGGCGATGCCCCCCTTTTTCTCGGCGGCGGAGAGCGCGAGGTCGGAGGTGAAGAACAGGGTCCGCGCCATGAAGGTCGTGATGTCGTCCACAAAGCGCGGATATTGCGTTGCGGCGACCATCCCCTTGCGCATGATGATGTGGGGCTCGAGCAGCTCCATCACCGTCAGCGCCAATGTCTCGTTGTGGTGCAGCAGGGCCGGCACGAGGCCGGGCGCGAGCTGGGCCTGCCGGGATAATGCCAGATACTCGTAATGCGCCCGCGAGAGCGGCAGCGGCCAGCTCTCGCCGACGAGGCGAACGTAAGGCAGCGCCTGCTTCACGGCGACGCCGCCGCGCGCGCCCCTGACGATGAAGACGAGGTTGAGATTGCCGTCGCCGACCTCGGTGATCTCCCAGGCGGCCGGCTCGCCGCCGAGCAGCGCCAGAAGGTCAGGAATACCTGCGAGATAATCCCGCAAGTCGGCCTCATGCAGAATCCGGTAGTCCCCCGCCTGCTGCGACATGACGATCCCATCCCATGCTTGGCATGGCCGGATCGTTACTCCCGCTCCAGGAAGCTCGAGCCGATCTCGGCCTTTCTTTTGATTGGATCGTAATCACAATAAACGAGATCCGCCACCAGCGTGTAGCTGGCGCTGACGGTGTATTTGTCCAGCTTGACCGAGTTGAGCCCGATCACCGAAGTGCTCTTGCCGCCGTTCCATTTGAACGGCGTCGAGCTCTTGGCCTGCTCGCAGGCCGCGACGGCCTCGTTGAAGACATAGCCCTCGACGAACGCCTTCAGCGTTCGCACCTGCACCGCCATCTTCCACTCGAAATAGCCGATGGCGCCGAGACCGGCGACGATCAGCACCAGAAGCGCGATCACGATCCTCTGAAAAGTCATTCGTCCCCCCAAAAACAATGAAGCAAGCGCAAAACCCTAAGCACGTGATGAGATGAAGCAAGCGCCTCGTCCTTCGAGACGACCGCTTCGCGGTCTCCTCAGGATGAGGCTAACGGACAACGGTGCCCGTTAAAACTGCTGCCGCGCGCTCTGTCCTCATCCTGAGGAGCCCGCCGAAGGCGGGCGTCTCGAAGGATGGGCCCCACGACGATCGACCTAAAAAGGCATTCCCATCATCTTCGACAGGCGCTCGATCGAGAGATAGCCGGCGTGGTAGGCGGCGAGGCCGAGGCCGTAGATGATCGCCGAGATGATCGTGGTCCAGATCAGCTTGCGTCCCATCCGCGTCAGGATCGGCGCGCCGGGGTCGGTGCCGGGCGCGCCCACGCCGTCCTCGTGCTGGCTGCGCACGCCGAACGGCAGCGTCAGGAACAGCGCGATCCACCAGATGACGAAGTAGATCGCGATCGCGGTCGAAATCTGGATCGCCATGGCCGGGCCTTACGCCTGCTCGATTTCGACCAGCGCGCCGGAAAAATCCTTCGGATGCAGGAACAGCACCGGCTTGCCGTGGGCGCCGATCTTCGGCACGCCGTCGCCGAGCACCCGGGCGCCCTCCTTCACCAGCGTGTCGCGCGAAGCGATGATGTCGACGACCTCGTAGCAGACATGGTGGATGCCGCCGTCGGCATTGCGCTCGAGGAACTTCGCGATCGGCGAGGCCTCGCCGAGCGGCTCGATGAACTCGATCTTGGTGTTGGGCAGCGTCGCGAACACGGTGGTGACGCCATGCTCGGGCAGCGCCACCGCCTCCGAGATCTTAGCCCCGAACGCCGCACCGTAGATCTTGGCGGCCTTGATCGCGTCCTTGGTCGCGATCGCGACATGGTTGAGCCGGCCCAGCATGTTTCTCTCCCCTTACACTGTCAGCACATGTACCAGACAGGGGGGCTTTTTACCCCAATGTTCGTTGATCACCGCGCGGACAGCGCGTCGCACCGACTCGCCCAGTGCATCCGGATCGCGGCGGCGCGCTTTCGGCAGGCCCTCGATGGTGGAGACCACGGCGTCGAAGACGAGGTCGTCGAAGGGCTCGCCGGCCCTGTTCTTCTCGGGGATGCCGACCAGATCGACCTCGGGATCGTCGGCAAGCTCGCCCTGCTCCGTCATCGCGACCGCGACGAAGGCGCAGCCGGAGTAGGCCATGCGGCGGCGCTCGACCACGGCGCGGGATTTGGAGTCCTCCAAAATCGTGCCGTCCTTGTAGAGACGGCCGGAGGGCACTTCGCCGATGATGCCGGGATCGCCCGGGCCGAGCTTGATCAGGTCGCCATTGCGAACGACCAGGACGCGCGGCACGCCGGCGGCGCGGGCGAGCTTGGCGTGCTCGTTGAGGTGCAGGGCCTCGCCATGAACGGGGATCAGGAGTTGCGGCTTCACCCAGGAGATCAGGTCGCGCAGCTCGTCGCGGCGGGGATGACCGGAGACGTGGACCAGATGGTCGCGGTCGGTGATGATTTCGACGCCCTGAAGCACCAGATTGTTGATGATCGAGCCGACGGCCTTCTCGTTGCCCGGGATGGTGCGCGAGGAGAAGATGACGCTGTCGCCGCGGTTGAGCGTGATCTCGGGATGGTCGTCATTGGCGATCCGCGCCAGCGCCGCGCGCGGCTCGCCCTGGCTGCCGGTGCACAGCGCCAGCACCTTGTCCTGCGGAAGATGGCCGTAGACCTCGGGCGAGCGGAAATTCTGCACGCCGTCGAGATAACCGGTCTCGCGTGCGACCTGCACGACGCGCTCCATGGCGCGGCCGACCACGACGACCTCGCGGTCGGCGGCTTTCGCGGCGTCGGCGACGGCCTTGATGCGGGCGACGTTGGAAGCGAAGGTCGTCACCGCGACGCGGCCCTTGGCGGCCTTCACCAGATCGATGATGGTCCGCGCGACCTCGGCCTCGGACGGCGAGCGGCCGTCACGCACGGCGTTGGTGGAATCGCCGATCAGGGCGAGCACGCCCTCCTCGCCGAGTTCGCGCAGCCGCTTCTCGTCGGTCGGCTGCCCCAGCGTCGGGGTCGGGTCGATCTTCCAGTCGCCGGTGTGCAGCACGATGCCGGCCGCGGTGTGGATCGCCAGCGCGTGCGCTTCCGGAATCGAATGCGCGACGGGAATGAACTCGACGTTGAACGGGCCGATATCGACGCGCCCGCCTGACGGCACCACCGTCACCGGGATCTTCGGCGCATTGCGCTCGGCGGCGCATTTGGCCTCGAACAGCGCCGCGCTGAACTGCGTGGCATAGATCGGGCATTTCAGCGTCGGCCAGAGGTCGATGATGGCGCCGAAATGGTCCTCATGGGCGTGGGTGAGCACCAGGCCCATCAGGTTCTTGCGTTCCTTTTCCAGGAAGCTGATGTCGGGCATGATCAGGTCGATGCCCGGCAGATGCTCCTCGTCGCCGAAGGAGACGCCGAGATCGACCGCCAGCCAGGCGCGCTGCTGGCGGTTGCCGAGGCCGTAGATCGACAAGTTCATGCCGATCTCGCCGACGCCGCCGAGCGGCGCAAAGACCAGTTCGTCAGGCTTCGCCATCACGCAGCTCCCACGGAGGCGACAGGGCCAAAGAACACCTCGCCGGCCGCAACCGGCACGCGCCGGCCCTCCGCGGTGCGGACGATCAGGCAGCCGGTGTCGTCGATAGTGTCGAAAATGCCTTCCAGCGTCATCGTTCCCGTGTTGATCGCGACCCGCTCGCCGAGGCCGGCGGCGCGCTCCAGCCACAGCTTGCGGATCTCGGCGAAGCCGCGGCCATTGTCCCAGATGCCGCGGAATTCCACCCAGGCATCTGACAACGCCGAGAACAGCTCCTCCGCGCTGATCTGGACGCCGAGCGCGGCCAGCGACACCGCGGGCGTCGGCGTGCCCTCGGGCGCCGCTACGACGTTGGTGCCCATGCCGACGACCACGGCCAGGCGGTCGCCGATGGCTTCGGCCTCGAGGCCGATGCCGACCAGCTTCTTGCCGCCGGCGAGCACGTCGTTCGGCCATTTCAGGGCATAGCGGGGCCGGCCCTCGCCGAGGCGCAGCGCGGCCTCCAGGCTGACCTTCTCCAGGGCGGCCTCCTCGGCCAGCCCCGCCGCAAAACCGATTGTGGCGGCGACCGCAGGCGCTATGTCCAGGATCTCGAGAACGCTGGCTGCGAGATTGCCCTTTGGCGCGATCCAGGCACGCTGACGCCGGCCGCGGCCGGCGGTCTGCTCTGTCGTGACGAACCACATCGGGCCGCGTTCGCCGCGCCTCGCGTGCTCGATCGCCTCGGTATTGGTCGAGCCGGTCCGTTCGAAGGCGGCGAGCTTGTAGCCCGCCGACTGTGCGCGAGGACCGAGCGCGAATCCCATCCTAGAACAGCGACTTGGCCGCCGCGGAGGCGACGCTCACCACGGGACCTGCGAACAGCGCGAACAGGATGGTGAACAGGCCCGCAACCGCCAGCACCGTCTTCACTTCGACGCGCATCGGATCGACCTGGCCGGCCGGCTCGTCGAAATACATCGTCTTGACGATGGCGAGGTAGTAGTAGGCGCCCACGACGCTGGAGAGCACGCCGACCACGGCGAGCGTGAACAGGTTCGCCTTGATGGCGGCGACGAAGACGTACCATTTGGCGAAGAAGCCGGCGAGCGGCGGGATGCCCGCGAGCGAGAACAGCAGCATCGCGAACATGAAGGCGAGCAGCGGGTTGGTCCGCGAGAGACCCGCGAAATCCCTGATCTGCTCGACCGGCTGGCCGTTGCGCTTCATGGCGAGGATGACCGAGAACGAGCCAAGCGTCATCGCGACATAGATCACGATGTACATCAGGACGCCCTGCGCGCCCTCGACCGTGCCGGAGGCAAGGCCGACCAGCGCAAAGCCCATGTGGCCGATCGAGGAATACGCCATCAGGCGCTTGATGTTGCTCTGGCCGATCGCGGCGAAGGAGCCCAGCGCCATCGAGGCGATCGCCACGAACACCAGGATCTGCTGCCACTGCGAGACGATGCCCGGGAATGCGGTCAGCGTGACGCGGGTGAAGACGGCGAGCGCGGCCACTTTCGGCGCCGAGGCGAAGAAGGCGGTCACCGGCGTCGGCGCGCCCTCGTAGACGTCGGGCGTCCACATGTGGAACGGCACGGCCGAGACCTTGAAGCAGAGGCCGGCGAGCAGGAAGACCAGGCCGAACACCAGGCCGACATTCGACACCGTCGCGGCTGCCGCAATGCCGGCGAAGCTGACCGTGCCGGTGAAACCGTAGACCAGCGAAGAGCCGTACAGCAGCATGCCCGAGGACAGCGCGCCGAGCACGAAGTACTTGAGGCCGGCCTCGGTCGACTTGGCGTTGTCGCGGTTCGAGGCCGCCACGACGTAGAGCGCGAGCGACATCAGCTCGAGGCCGAGATAGAGCGAGATCAGGTCGCCGGCCGAGATCAGCACCATCATGCCGAGCGTCGAGAGCAGCACCAGGATCGCATACTCGAAGATCCGGCGCGACGGGTCGGAGAGGAACTCGGTCGACAGCACCAGCGTCACCGCCGAGCCTATCAGGGCCAGGATCTTCATGAAGCGGGCGAAATCGTCGACGATGAAGCTGCCGCCGAAGGTCACCTGCTTACCCGCAGGCACCATGTATTCGAGCACGCCGACCACGACCAGAAGCAGGACCGCCAGCGAGGTCACCGCCTTGGTCGTCTCCTGCCCGCGATAGGCTCCCAGCATCAGAAGCGCCATCGCGCCGACCGCGAGCACGATCTCGGGCAGCACCGGCGCCAGTTGATAACCTGCAGTCTCAAAGCTCATGGCGATATCCTGACCTGCCCGATCACTGGAGCAGTGCGGCGGCCTTCACGGCCGTCACAGCGGTGTTGTAATTGTTGACGAGTTGCTGGACCGAGGCGGCCGACATGTCGAGCACCGGCTTCGGATAGACGCCGAACAGGATCGTCAGCGCGATCAGCGGGAACAGCGTCACGCACTCGCGCAAGGTCAGATCCTTCATGCTCATCAGCGACGGCTTGACCAGCGCACCGAACACGACCTTGCGGTAGAGCCACAGCGCATAGCCCGCCGAAAGGATCACGCCGAAGGTGGCGAAGAACGCGGTCGGGATCGAGACCTTGAAGGTGCCGAGCAGCGTCATGAACTCGCCGACGAAGCCGCTCGTTCCGGGCAGACCGACATTGGCCATGGTGAAGACCATGAAGGTCAGCGCGTAGAGCGGCATCCGGTTGACGAGGCCGCCATAGGCAGCGATCTCGCGGGTGTGCATGCGGTCGTAGACGATGCCGACGCAGAGGAACAGCGCGCCGGAGACGATACCGTGCGAGATCATCTGGAACACGCCGCCGGCGACGCCCTGCATGGTGCCGGCGAAGATGCCCATGGTGACGAAGCCCATATGCGCCACTGACGAATACGCAATCAGCTTCTTCATGTCCTCCTGCATCAGGGCGACCAGCGAGGTATAGATGATGGCGATGGCCGAGAGCGTGAAGACCAGCGGCGCGAAGTCGTGCGAGGCGAGCGGGAACATCGGCAGCGAGAAGCGCAGGAAGCCGTAGCCGCCCATCTTCAGGAGGATCGCGGCGAGAACCACCGAGCCCGCGGTCGGCGCCTCGACGTGCGCGTCGGGCAGCCAGGTGTGCACCGGCCACATCGGCATCTTCACCGCGAACGAGGCGAAGAAGGCGAGCCACGCCCAGGTCTGCAACGACCGCGGCACGGCGGTGTGCATCAGGGTCGGGATGTCGGTGGTGCCGCCGTTCCAGTACAGCGCCATGATGGCGAGCAGCATCAGCACCGAGCCGAGCAGCGTGTAGAGGAAGAACTTGAACGACGCATAGACCCGGCGCGGACCGCCCCAGACGCCGATGATCAGGAACATCGGGATCAGGCCGCCTTCGAAGAACAGGTAGAACAGCACGAGATCGAGCGCCGAGAAGGTGCCGATCATCAGCGTTTCCAGGATCAGGAACGCCATCATGTATTCGCGGACGCGGCTCGTGATCGCCTTCCAGCTCGCGATGATGCAGAACGGCATGATCGCGGTGGTCAGGATCACCAGCGGCAGCGAGATGCCGTCGACGCCCATGTGGTAGGTGATGCCGGTGGCGAGCCAGTTCGCCTTCTCGACGAACTGGAAGTCGGCGCTCGACGGGTCGAAGCGCATCACCAGGATCACCGACACCGCGAAGGTGATCAGCGTGGTCCACAGCGCGATCCAGCGCGCGTTGCGCCGGGCCGCCTCGTCATCGCCGCGGCTGAGATAGACGATCAGCGCGCCGACCAGCGGCAGGAAGGTCGTGACCGATAGGATGGGCCAGGTTGTCATTTACTGGCCTCCAAAGCCGAACATGAACCAGGTGATCAGGCCGGCGGCGCCGATCAGCATGGCGAATGCGTAGTGATAGAGATAGCCGGTCTGGATCTTCACGACGTTGCGGGTGACGTCCAGCACGCGGGCCGAGACACCGTCGGGGCCGAAGCCGTCGATGATGAAGCCGTCGCCCTTCTTCCAGAGCTGATAGCCGATCCACTTCGCCGGACGGACGAAGATGAGGTCGTAGAGCTCGTCGAAGTACCATTTGTTGAGCAGGAACTGGTACAGCATCGGATGCTCTGCGGCGAGCCGAACGGGGATGTAGGGCCGGCGGATGTAGAACAGGTACGAGACGAGGAAGCCCAGCACCATCATCACCGTCGGCAGGAAGGCGATGGTCTCGGGGATGTGGTGCATCTCCTCGATGATGTGCGGGTTCATCTTCACGGACTCGCGGAAGAACTCCTCGACGCCGTGACCGGCGAACAGCTCCTTGAACGGCAGACCCGCGACGAAGGAGCCGACCGCGAGCACGCCGATCGGGATCAGGATCCAGAGCGGAGCCTCGTGCGCGGCTTCGTAATGATGCTCGTCGTGCGGCTCACCGTGGAAGGTCTTGAAGATCAGGCGCCAGGAGTAGAACGAGGTCAGGCCGGCGGCGACGACCGTCATCAGGAAGCCGTACATCGCGAACGGATTGTGCGAGGCATAGGCGGACTCGATGATCGCGTCCTTGGAGAAGTAGCCGGCGGTAAGCGGGAATCCGGTGAGCGCGAGCGTGCCGACCACCATCACCGCGTAGGTGTAGGGGATCTTGCGCCAGAGGCCGCCCATGTTGCGGATATCCTGCTCGTGGTGCATCGCGTAGATCACCGAGCCGGAACCCAAGAACAGCAGCGCCTTGAAGAAGGCGTGCGTGAACAGGTGGAACATGCCGACCGAATAGGCCCCTGCTCCCATCGCCACGAACATGTAGCCGAGCTGCGAACAGGTCGAGTAGGCGACGATGCGCTTGATGTCGTTCTGGACGAGGCCGATGGTCGCCGCGAAGAACGCGGTGGTGGCGCCGAAGAACATCACGACGGCCTGCGCGGTCGGCGCGAGCTCGAACAGCGGCGACAGGCGCGCCACCATGAACACGCCGGCGGTGACCATGGTCGCGGCATGGATCAGCGCCGACACCGGGGTCGGGCCTTCCATCGCATCCGGCAACCAGGTGTGCAGCAGGAACTGCGCCGACTTGCCCATCGCGCCCATGAACAGCAGGAGGCAGGTCAGGGTCAGCGCATCGGCGTGCCAGCCGAGGAAGTTGATGGTCTTGCCGGTGAGACCGGGCGCGGCATGGAAGATGGTCTCGAAATCGGTCGAGCCGGCCAGCATGAAGATCGCGAAGATGCCGAGCGCGAAGCCGAAATCGCCGACGCGATTGACCACGAAGGCCTTGATCGCCGCCGCATTCGCCGACGGCTTCTGGTACCAGAAGCCGATCAGCAGGTAGCTCGCCAGACCCACGCCTTCCCAGCCGAAGAACAGCTGGACGAGGTTGTCCGCGGTCACCAGCATCAGCATGGCGAAGGTGAACAGCGAGAGATAGCCGAAGAAGCGCGGCCGGTACGGATCCTCGTCCATATAGCCGATGGAATAGAGGTGCACGAGCGAGGACACGGTCGTGACCACCACCAGCATGACGGCGGTGAGCGTGTCGACCCGCAGCGTCCACCAGACCTGGAGGTCGCCGGAGAAGATAAAGGGCAGCAGCTGGATGCGAGCGTCGTGATGCATGAAGCCGACATCGACCAGCGTCATCCAGGACAGCGCCGCCGCCACGAACAGCAGCCCGGTCGTGATCAGCTCGGCGCCGCGCGAGCCGGCCGCTGCCGGCTCGACCGGACCGTGGCCGTGATCGTCATGCGCGTGATCGTCGTGGCCATGGTCGTCATGGGCCGCCAACGCGTGAGCGTCGCCGTGGCCGTGATCGCCGTGATGCTCGACCTCGTCGCCCGAAGGGTTGCGGCCATGTGCGCCCACGAGCGCGATCAGGCCGGCCAGAATGGCGCCCAGCAGAGGCAGAAAGACAATTGCCTGAACCATGACCGAGCTCAGCCCTTCATCAGATTGACGTCCTCAACCGCGATCGAGCCGCGGTTGCGGAAATAGACCACCAGGATGGCGAGACCGATCGCGGCTTCCGCAGCCGCAACCGTCAGCACCAGCAACGCGAAGACCTGGCCGACGATGTCGCCGAGGAAGGTCGAGAACGCCACGAGGTTGATGTTGACCGAGAGCAGGATCAGCTCGATCGACATCAGGATGACGATGATGTTCTTGCGGTTCAGGAAGATGCCGAGGATCCCGAGCGTGAACAGGATCGCGCCGACCGCCAGATAATGTCCGAGCCCGATCGTCATTTCACCCACTCCGCCGCGTCGGCATCCGAGAGCCCCTGCCCCGGCGCCACCTTGCGCATCGCCATCGCCATCTCAGGCGTGCGTGCGTTCTGAACGTTGATGTCCTGCCGCTTCACGCTCGCCTTGTGGCGCAGCGTCAGCACGATGGCGCCGATCATGGCGACCAGCAGCACCATGCCCGAGAGCTGGAAGTAGTGGATGTACTTCGTATAGAGCACGAGCCCGAGCGCCTCGGTGTTCGAGACGTTGGTCGGGATCGGCGCCGTGATCGTCTTGCTCACGGTCGGGTTGATGATCCAGGCGCCGACGGTCAGCAGCAGCTCGAACAGGAAGATGCCGCCAATCACGAGACCAACCGGCAGATACTGAATGAAGCCCTCGCGCAGCTCGACGAAGTCGACATCGAGCATCATGATCACGAACAGGAACAGCACCGCGACCGCGCCGACATAGACGACGATCAGGATCATCGCCAGGAATTCGGCGCCCATCAGCACGAACAGGCCGGAGGCGTTGACGAAGGCCAGGATCAGGTACAGCACGGAATGCACGGGATTGCGCGAGACAATCACCATCACCGCCGAGGCGACGCAGATGCCGGCGAAGAGATAGAAGAACAGCGCGGGAAGGATCATGCTCTCATCTCACCGGTACGGCGCGTCGAGCTCGATCGCTTTCGCGATCTCGCGTTCCCAGCGGTCGCCATTGGCGAGCAGCTTGGCCTTGTCATAGAACAGTTCCTCGCGGGTCTCGGTCGCGAACTCGAAGTTCGGACCTTCGACGATGGCGTCGACCGGGCAGGCCTCCTGGCAGAGGCCGCAATAGATGCACTTCACCATGTCGATGTCGTAGCGCACGGTGCGGCGGGTGCCGTCGTTGCGGCGCGGGCCGGCCTCGATGGTGATGGCCTGCGCCGGGCAAATGGCTTCGCACAGCTTGCAGGCGATGCAGCGCTCTTCGCCGTTCGGATAGCGGCGCAGCGCATGCTCGCCGCGGAAGCGCGGCGAGATCGGGCCCTTCTCGAAGGGATAGTTCAGCGTGGGCTTCGGCTGGAAGAAATAGCGCATGGCGAGGAAGAACGCCGAGACGAATTCCGACAGCAGGAGCGAGCGTGCAGTGGCGTTGACATTGATACCCATGACGGCCTCACTTCGGCGCGATGCCGGCGAAATGCAGCACGCCGGCCACCACGATCACCATCGCCAGCGACAGCGGCAGGAACACCTTCCAGCCGAGGCGCATCAATTGGTCGTAGCGGTAGCGCGGCACGATCGCCTTTGCCATCGCGAACAGGAAGAACATGAAGAACACTTTGAGCGAGAACCAGATGATCCCCGGCACCCAGTTGAAGGGCGGCAGGTCCACCGGCGGCAGCCAGCCTCCGAGGAACAGGATCGTGGCCATCGCGCACATCGTGACGATCGCGACGTACTCGCCGAGCATGAACAGCAGATACGGCGTCGAGCCGTATTCGACCATGAAGCCGGCGACGAGCTCGGATTCCGCTTCGACGAGGTCGAACGGCGGACGGTTGGTTTCCGCCAGCGCCGAGACGTAGAAGATCACGAACATCGGGAACAGCGGCCATACATACCAGTTCAGGATGGTGAGCTGCGGCAGCCCGATCAGGCTGGCAAGGCCGCGCGCGTGCTGGGCCTCGACCACCGCCGACAGGTTCAGCGTGCCGGCGCAGAGCAGCACCGTGATGATGACGAAGCCGATCGAGACTTCATACGACACCATCTGCGCCGCCGAGCGTAGCGCCGCCAGGAACGGGTACTTCGAGTTCGACGACCAGCCGGCCATGATGATGCCATAGATCGACAGCGACGAGATCGCGAAGATGAAGAGGATGCCGACATTGATGTCGGAGATCACCCAGCCGAGATTGGTCGGGATCACCGCCCAGGCCGCGAGCGCGAGCACGCACGAGACCAAGGGGGCAAGGAGGAACACACCCTTGTTGGCGCCGGCCGGGATGATCGGCTCCTTGAGCACGAACTTGAGCAGGTCCGCGAAGGACTGCAGCAGGCCCCAGGGGCCGACCACGTTCGGGCCACGGCGGATCTGCACCGCCGCCCAGATCTTGCGGTCGGCGAGCAGGATGTAGGCGATCGCGACCAGCAGGACGACGAGCACCAGGACGCTCTGCGCGACCATGATGATCAGCGGCCAGAGGAAACCGGTCCAGAATGCGCTTTCGAAGAATTCCATCGGCTCACTCCGCTGCGGTCAGCATCTGCCCGGAGGCAAGCCGCGAGCATTCCGCCATCACGGCGGACGCACGCGCGATTGGGTTGGTCAAATAGAAGTCCTCGACGAGGGCCCTGAACGGCGCCTTTTCGGGCGAGCCGCCCTTCCCCGCCAGCTTCTTGATCTGGTCGGCCGAGCCGCCCTCGATCTGGTCGAGACGGATCAGATGCGGCACGGCCTTGAAGATCGCCTGGCGCAGCGCGGCAAGCGAGTCATAGCCGAGCTTCTTGCCGAGCGCTTCCGAGAGCGCGCGGACGATCGCCCAGTCCTCGCGGGCTTCACCCGGCGGGAACGCGGCACGGCCGGTCATCTGCACGCGGCCTTCGGTGTTGACGTAGATCGCGGACTTCTCGGTGTAGGCCGCGGCCGGCAGGATCACGTCGGCGCGATGCGCGCCGCGGTCACCATGGGTGCCGATATAGACGACGAAGGTGCCGTCCGACGGCTTGATCTCGTCGGCGCCGAGCAGGAACAGCAGGTCCAGCGTGCCGAACGTCGTCATCTGCGCGGCGTTCAGGCCTCCGCTCGTGGCGGAGAAGCCGATATCGAGCGCACCGACGCGCGAGGCGGTCTCGTGCAGCACGCCAAAGCCGTTCCAGCCGTCCTTCACCGCGCCGACATCGAGCGCGAGCTTGGCGGCGGCGGCGAGGATGGCGGCGCCGTCGTGACGCGAGGCCGCGCCCGCGCCGACCAGGATGATCGGGTTCTTGGCGTTCTTCAGCACGTCCATGAAGGAGTGCTTGCCGGCCGCGAGCTCGCCGAGCGTCTCGGTGCCAGCGCCGAGATGGTCGTAGTCGTAGGTCAAATCGGCCTTGGCGCCGATCACGCCGACCTTGAAGCCGCCGGCGCGCCAGCGCTTGCGGATGCGGGCGTTGAACACGGCCGCTTCCTTGCGCGGATTGGCGCCAATGATGAGCAGCGCATCGGCCTGCTCGACACCCACCAGCGTCGGATTGAAGATGTAGGAGCCGCGGCCGAGCGCGGGATCGAAGGCGTCGCCGCCCTGCACCGCCAGATTGCCCGAGCCGTACTTGGCCAGCAGGTCCTTCAGCGCGAACATCTCCTCGACACCGGCGAGGTCGCCGGCGATCGCGCCGATGCGCTTGCCGTCGGTCCGACCCGCCTTGGCGGCGATCGCGGCGAAGGCCTCGGGCCAGCTCGCGGCACGCAGCTTGCCGGCCTCGCGGATATAGGGCCGGTCGAGGCGCTGGGTGCGCAGGCCGTCGACGATGTGGCGGGTCTTGTCGGAGATCCACTCCTCGTTCACGGCCTCGTTGATGCGCGGCAGCACGCGCATCACCTCGCGGCCGCGGGTGTCGACGCGGATGGCCGAGCCGAGGCCGTCCATGACGTCGATCGACTGGGTCTTGCCGAGCTCCCACGGGCGCGCGGCGAAGGCATAGGGCTTCGAGGTCAGCGCGCCGACCGGGCAGATGTCGACGAGATTGCCCTGCAATTCCGACGTCAATGCGTGCTCGAGATAGGTCGTGATCTCCATGTCCTCGCCGCGGCCGGTGGCGCCCATCTCGGGGGCGCCGGCGACTTCCGCCGAGAAGCGGACGCAGCGCGTGCACTGGATGCAGCGGTTCATCGAGGTCTTGACCAGCGCGCCGAGATATTTGTCCTCGACCGCGCGCTTGTTCTCGGCGAAGCGGCTGGTGTCGACACCGTAGCCCATCGCCTGGTCCTGCAGGTCGCACTCGCCGCCCTGGTCGCAGATCGGGCAGTCCAGCGGATGGTTGATGAGAAGGAATTCCATCACGCCTTCGCGTGCCTTCTTCACCATCGGCGAACGCGTCGAGATTTCCGGCGGCTCGCCCTTGGGGCCCGGACGGCAGTCGCGCACGCCCCAGGCGCAGCTCGCGACCGGCTTCGGGCCGCCCTTCACTTCAACGAGGCACATCCGGCAATTGCCGGCGATCGACAGCCGCTCGTGATAGCAGAAGCGCGGAATCTCGGCGCCGGCCGCCTCGCACGCCTGAAGCAGCGTGTATTCGGCGGGGACATCGATCTCTTTGCCGTCGATGATGAGCTTGGTCATTCTTCCTACTCCGCCGCGACCATGTTCACGGGATCGCGGACGCCGATATCGTCGATGTCGGCCTTGTGCGAATACTGGTCGATGCGCGCTTCGATCTCGTGACGGAAATGCGCGATCAGGCCCTGGATCGGCCACGCGGCTGCGTCGCCGAGCGCGCAGATGGTGTGGCCCTCGACCTGCTTGGTGACCTCGAGCAGCATGTCGATTTCGCGCTTGTGGGCGCGGCCCTCGGCCATGCGGGTCAGGACGCGCCACATCCAGCCGGTGCCCTCGCGGCACGGCGTGCACTGGCCGCAGCTCTCATGCTTGTAGAAATAGGAGATGCGGGCGATGGAGCGGATCAGATCGGTCGACTTGTCCATCACGATCACGGCCGCGGTGCCGAGGCCCGAGCGCAGCTTGCTCAGGCTGTCGAAATCCATCGGCGTGTCGATGATCTGCTCGGCCGGCACCATGCGCACCGACGAGCCGCCGGGAATCACGGCCTTGAGATTGTCCCAGCCGCCGCGGATGCCGCCGCAATGCTTGTCGATCAGCTCACGGAACGGAATGCCCATGGCTTCTTCGACGTTGCAGGGCCGCTCGACATGGCCGGAGATGCAGAACAGCTTGGTGCCGACATTGTTCGGACGGCCGATGCCGGCGAACCACGCCGCGCCCCGGCGCAGGATGTCCGGCGCAACCGCGATCGACTCGACGTTGTTGACGGTGGTCGGGCAGCCGAACAGGCCGACATTGGCCGGGAACGGCGGCTTCAGCCGCGGCTGGCCCTTCTTGCCTTCGAGGCTTTCGAGCAGCGCGGTTTCCTCGCCGCAGATGTAGGCGCCGGCGCCGTGCGCGACGTAGATGTCGAACGGCCAGCCGTTGACGTTGTCCTTGCCGACCAGCTTGGCCTCATAGGCCTGGTCGATCGCGGCCTGGAGGTGCTCGCGCTCGCGGATGAACTCGCCGCGGACATAGATGTAGCAGGCATGCGCGTTCATCGCGCAGCTCGCGATCAGGCAGCCCTCGATCAATAGATGCGGATCATGTCGCATGATCTCGCGGTCCTTGCAGGTGCCGGGCTCGGACTCGTCGGCGTTGACCACGAGATAGCTCGGCCGGCCGTCGGTCGATTCCTTCGGCATGAAGGACCACTTCAGGCCGGTCGGGAAGCCGGCGCCGCCGCGGCCGCGCAGGCCCGACGCCTTCATCTCGTTGATGATCCAGTCGCGGCCCTTGTCGATGATGTTCTTCGTACCATCCCAGGCGCCGCGGCGCCGCGCACCCTCGAGCCCCCAATCGTGGAGGCCGTACAGGTTCTTGAAGATGCGGTCCTTGTCCTCGAGCATATCAGTGCTTTCCGATCAACGAATGGACTGCTTGTAGGCAAGTCCGGCGGCGCAGACGGCGAAGGTCAGCGCCCAGAGCAGACTGGTCTCCAGCGACGCGTTCATCATGAAACGCTGCAGCAGGAACATGAAGGCGGCCGCGACCGCGGCGTGCATGGCGACGAAGCCCCATTTCTTCACGGCCTCGTTCCCTCCAATTGCGGGGAGATCACGCATCAGGTGATCTCCTTCAGCGTGGTCGGCCCGCCCGTCGGCGCCGAGAACTGGCGGCCGTTCTGCGGACCGGGCTTGGGCGGATTGCCCGAAGCAAAGCCGTCGAGCACCTTGCCGAAGCTTTCCTTGGTCAGATCCTCATAGGTGTCCTTGCCGATCAGCACCATCGGCGCGTTCACGCAGGCACCGAGGCACTCCACCTCTTCCCAGCTGAAATTGCCGTCCTTGGAGAGATGGAAGGGCTCGTGATGAATGCGGTGCTCGCAGACGTGGATGAGATCCTCGGCGCCGCGCAGGCGGCACGGCGTGGTGCCGCAGACCTGGACGTGGGCCTTCTTGCCGACGGGTGCGAGCTGGAACATCGTGTAGAAGGTCGCGACCTCGAGCACGCGGATATAGGGCATGTCGAGCATGTCGGCGACGACGCGGATCGCGGCTTCCGACACCCAGCCGTCGTGCTGTTCCTGGACGCGCCAGAGGATGGCGATGACGGCGGAGGCTTGCCGGCCGGCCGGATATTTCGCGATCTGCTGCTTGGCGAACGCGAGGTTCTCCTCCGTGAACGCAAAGCTCGCGGGCTGGACTTCCTTCGGTGCTAATCGGCGAACGGACATCTCTTATCTCTCACTGCATACGGCGCGCGGTTTTCGCATTCAGGGCTTCGATCCTGTCCTGCCAGAACGCGCTTGCGGTGCCGAAAACGTTGTAGCCGACGTGGGTCGAGACCTTGATGCGGTCGAGGATCGACAGCTCGGTCACGGTCTCCATCCGGTTGCTGCGCGGATCGAACACGATCAGCTTCAGCGGGGTCTGTTCGAGGATGTAGCGCGACACGGCGTGGCTGCGGTCGCTGCCGTGCTCCTCGCACATGATGACGCTGTCGGCCTGGAGCAGCCGGGCGCCGCCCTTGATCGCCTCGATCTCGACGCCCTCGACGTCGAGCTTGATCAGGTATTTGCCGCTGGCAGCGACCTTGCCGTCGTCGATGAGGTTGTCGAGCGCAATCACCGGCACCTCCTCGCCGCCCGCCGACGCATCGCCGGCAATGCTGAAGGCCTCGTGCTTGGTGCCGGACAGCCGCGCGGTGCCACGGCTGGCGCCGATGGCGCATTTCATGGTCTCGAAGCGATTGCCGTTGACGCGCGCATTGTTGGCAAGCTTCGGGTAGTTCTGTCCCGACGGCTCGATCGCGATCGCCTTGTGCGAACCGAACGGCTTGCTCGACACCAGCACCGACCAGTAGCCGTAATTGGCGCCGCAATCGAGCAGCGTGTAATCGACGTCGATGGAGTCGGCGAACAGCAGTTCCAGCTCGTCTTCATAATTGTAGGAGCGGTTGAGCAGCTTGCTCCAGTAGCCGTCGCCGTAAGGAAACTCGAACACGGCGTCGGGGTTGAGCTTGATCGCGATGTTGCGCTTGGGCAGCGTCTTCGCCAGCAGATTGGCGCAGGCGATGTAGCCCATGTGCGAAAAGTGCGACGAGATCTTCGATCCCGTCACCAGCGCCAAGGCAGCCGTCCGCTCCCACAGGTTGGCCCCTTCAAGGGCCCCCGAGGCACGGTCAAACTGGATTGGCGCCTGCGCCATCACCGATCGACCTCTCCGAACACGATGTCGAGCGAGCCGAGGATCGCCGAGACGTCGGCGAGCAGATGGCCCTTGCAGATGTGATCCATCGCCTGAAGATGCGCAAAGCCCGGCGCGCGGATCTTGCACTTGTACGGCTTGTTGGTGCCGTCCGAGATCAGATAGACGCCGAACTCGCCCTTCGGCGCCTCGACCGCGGCGTAGACTTCGCCGGCCGGCACGTGGACGCCTTCGGTGTAGAGCTTGAAGTGGTGGATCAGCGCTTCCATCGAGCGCTTCATCTCGCCGCGACGCGGCGGCGCGACCTTGTTGTCCTCAACGACGACGGGGCCCTTGCCGTCAGGCGCGTTCAGCTTCTGGATGCACTGCTTCATGATGCGCACGGACTGGCGCATCTCTTCCATGCGGATCAGGTAGCGGTCGTAGCAGTCGCCGTTCTTGCCGATCGGAATGTCGAAATCCATCTCGGCGTAGCATTCATAGGGCTGCGACTTGCGCAGGTCCCAGGCCGCGCCCGAGCCGCGCACCATCACGCCCGAAAAGCCCCACTCCCAGGCTTCCTTCAGCGGCACCACGCCGATGTCGACGTTGCGCTGCTTGAAGATGCGGTTGGCGGTGAGGAGGCGGTCGAGATCGTCCACGACCTTGAGGAACGGATCGCACCAGGCCTCGATGTCGTCGACCAGCTTCTGCGGCAGGTCCTGATGCACGCCGCCGACGCGGAAGAAGGCTGCGTGCATGCGGCTGCCCGAAGCGCGCTCGTAGAACACCATCAGCTTCTCGCGCTCTTCGAAACCCCACAGCGGCGGGGTCAGCGCGCCGACGTCCATCGCCTGCGTGGTGACGTTCAGAAGGTGAGAGAGAATGCGGCCGATCTCGCAATAGAGGATGCGGATCAGCTGGCCGCGGCGCGGCACCTCGATGCCCAGCAGCTTTTCGGCCGCAAGACAGAAGGCGTGCTCCTGGTTCATCGGCGCGACGTAGTCGAGGCGGTCGAAATAAGGGATCGCCTGGAGATAGGTCTTCTGCTCGATCAGTTTTTCGGTGCCGCGGTGAAGCAGGCCGATATGGGGATCGACGCGCGCGACGACTTCGCCGTCCAATTCGAGCACGAGGCGCAAAACGCCGTGGGCCGCAGGATGCTGCGGTCCAAAGTTGATGGTGAAATTGCGAAGCTGTTCAGGTTGCTCGTTCATGATCAGGCCTTCGGTCCCGCCTTCTCGTCACCGGGAAGCGGATAGTCCGCCCCTTCCCATGGCGAGAGGAAATCGAACTTGCGGAATTCCTGGTTGAGCCGGACCGGCTCGTACACCACCCGCTTCTCCTGGTCGTCGTAGCGGACTTCGACGAAACCGGTGGTCGGGAAATCCTTGCGCAGCGGATGGCCCTCGAAACCGTAATCGGTGAGGATGCGGCGCATGTCGGGGTGGCCGACGAAGAACACGCCGTAGAGATCGTAGGCCTCGCGCTCGAACCAGTCCGCGCCCGGAAACACGTCGATCAGCGACGGAACCTGCGTGGTCTCGTCGGCCTGGGCCTTGAGCCGGATCCGCGTGTTCAGGGTCGGTGACAGGAAGTGATAGATCACGTCGAAGCGCTTCTCGCGCGACGGATAGTCCGCGGCCGTGATGTCCGTGAAGTTGATGAAGCGGCACTTCGGATCGTCGCGGAGGTACTTGACCACCTCGACGATCTTGCTGACCTCGACGTCGATCGTGAGCTGGTTGAAGGCAACCGTGTGACCGGTGGCGGCGCCCGGAAGCGCGCTAACGATCGTCTGCCCCAGGGCGTCGAGCTTGGCGTCGTCCATGACGTAAAACCTTAGCGTTCGATGGTGCCGGTGCGGCGGATCTTCTTCTGCAGCAGCAGCACGCCGTACAGCAGCGCTTCCGCCGTGGGCGGGCAGCCCGGCACGTAGATGTCGATCGGCACGATACGGTCGCAGCCGCGCACGACCGAGTAGGAATAGTGATAGTAGCCGCCGCCATTGGCGCAGGAACCCATCGAGATGACGTAGCGCGGCTCGGGCATCTGGTCGTAGACCTTGCGCAGCGCCGGCGCCATCTTGTTGGTCAGCGTGCCCGCGACGATCATCACGTCCGACTGGCGCGGCGAGGCACGCGGGGCGAAGCCGAAGCGCTCGACGTCGTAGCGCGGCATCGACACCTGCATCATCTCGACCGCGCAGCAGGCGAGGCCGAAGGTCATCCACATCAGCGAGCCGGTGCGGGCCCAGGTGATGAGGTCGTCGGTCGCGGCCACGAAGAAGCCCTTGTCGGACAGCTCGGAGTTGACCTCGAGGAAGAACGGATCATTGGCGCCGACCGGCCTGCCGGTCGACGGATCGAGGATGCCCTTGGCGGCCGGCGCAACAACCGGACCGGTGGACGTTGCAGGGTTCAATCCCATTCCAGTGCCCCTTTCTTCCATTCATAGGCGAACCCGACCGTCAGCACGGCGAGGAACACCACCATGGACCAGAAGCCGGTCGCGCCAAGCTTGCCGAACGCCACCGCCCAGGGAAACAGGAACGCCACCTCGAGGTCGAAGATGATGAAGAGGATGGCGACCAGATAGAAGCGGACGTCGAACTTCATGCGGGCGTCGTCGAAGGCGTTGAAACCGCACTCATACGCCGACAGTTTTTCCGGGTCCGGCTGCTGGAACGCCACGATGAAGGGCGCGATCAGCAGCACGAGGCCGATGAGGCCCGCTACCCCTATAAAGACGACGAGTGGAAGATAGTTCTGCAGAATGCCGCTCATTGACGAGCCCTTTTTCCCGCAGCCTCGGGACAGCCACGGATTCGTCCAGTTTGGAATTGTTCTGAGCCTTAGCGCAGTGCACCAATGGGCGCAAGACACGCTCTTTTTAGGCCCTTTGCCGCCCCCACAGCGGTGAAAATCCCGGAATCACCCCGCGGCTGGTATGGAGCAGATCGCAGAATCCGACAAGGGCGGCCACAGTTTTGCAGGGCAGCCGCCCGCAGATTGCGGCGCAAGGGCCGAGGCCGCTATTTGCCGCGTATCGTCCGCGAAAATTGCCCGGTTTTTTGGGTCCGGCAGCGCACCCAAACCCAGACAATGACCAGCACCGGGGCGCCGACCGTCACCCAGGCGACATACTGGCCAACCGTTCCCCAGAGCAGCGCGGCCAGCAGGCCGGTGGTGGTCGCGGCCGCGAGCAGGATGGGTGCCGCAAAGACACGTATCCACAGGCGCGAACGGTCAGAGGAGCCATGCATCACGACGGGACCGGGGTCCGTCTGGCGAATGCGTTGGCTCTGGCGGGCGCACGCTTGCGCCGGCGTGCCAGCCAGAGGTAGAGGCCGCTGCCGATCACAATGATCGTGAGAATGTCGAGCATGGCCCAGATCACCTTGAGCGGGATCCCGCCATAGTCGCCGAAATGCAGCGGCTGCGAGATCAGGAGCGCCTGCAGATAGACCGGCAGCGCCCGGCTGTCGGCGACCTCCCCTGTTTCGCCGTCGAGCAGGACCGGCTTGAGGAGCCGCGCCGTCAGCGCCGTGTCGCCGCGCATGAAGGCGGCAAAGTGGTGCGAGGAGGTGAAGGGCGTGCCCGGGAACGCGATGAAGGCGACCTCCATGCCGGGAGCCGTCTGTCTGGCCCGCGCGACGACGTCATCGAGCGAAGCCAGGTGCGCGGGCGGCGGCTTGCCGGCATAGGGCGCGACCATGCTGGCGAGCTCGGTCGCCTTCCACTGGTTGAGCATCAGCTCGGCCCAGGTGTTGACGACGCCGGTCAGCCCAACCACCAGCGCCCAGGCCACCGTCACGACACCGATCAGATTGTGCCAGTCGAGCCAGCGCACGCGCCGCGAGGCGCGATCGCGAATGGTGGCAAAGCGCAGACGGCGGGTGAACGGCCAATACAGCACCACGCCGGAGATGATGGCGATTGCGAACAGCAGGCCCATTCCGCCCAGGAACAATTTCCCGGGCTGACCGGCAAACATGTCGGTATGCAGCTTGAGCATGATCAGCATCGGCCCGATGCCGACCGGTCCGAGCAGCTTGGTCGACACCGCGTCGAAGGCACGCACGGTCGTGTTGTCAGGCAGCCCGTCGACGGCGCTGTTGGTGAACGCGGTGACGATCCCGGGCTCGTCCTTGTCCCAGGAGATATATTGCAGCACGCGGCCGGGATCGGCGGCGAGCGCGGCGTCGGCGACCGCCTGGGTCGTCGCACGCGCCGCGCCCGCATGAGCTTCGGGCTGGGGGGCATAGCCCAGGAGCTCATCGATCTCGTGATGGAAGATCAGCGGCAGGCCGGTCAGGCAGAGCAGGAGCAGGAAAACGGTCGAGATCAGGCTGGTCCAGGTGTGGACCACGGACCAGAGCCTGACCGTGCGCGCCTTCACGAAGCCCTCCCCTCGCCCATGCTCACCATTTGTAGGAGACGCTGGCGGTGACGCGCCGGCGGTCGCCGTAGAAGCAGGACGTGGTCCCCGCGCAGCTCGCGACGTAGATCTTGTCGGTCAAATTGATCACGTTGATGGCCGTGCGCCAGTTCTGCCATTCGTAGTGGACCGCGAGGTCGCCGAGCACCACCGCGGGAACCTCGAGGGTGTTGGCGGGGTCGGCCCAGGAGGAGCCGACATAGCGCACGCCGCCGCCGAAACCAAATCCTTCGAGCGGCCCGTCCTTGAAGGTGTAGTCCGCCCAGCCAGAGACCAGCATCTCGGGCGTGTTGGTCGGCGTCTTGCCGACCAGTGCCGGATTGAGGTCCCTGCTGGTGAAGAGATGGTACGCCGTGAAGGCGCCGATGAACTTCAGCTCCTTCGTGGCATTGGCCACCGCTTCGAGTTCGATGCCGCGCGAGGTCACTTCGCCGGTCTGGTTCTGCAGCGTGGTGATGACCGGATCGGTGGTCGGCACGTTCTGGCGCTTCAGATCGAACACCGAGGCGGTGAAGTAGCCGTCGAATCCCCTGGGTGCGACCTTCACGCCAATCTCGGCCTGCTTGCCGGTCTCCGGCACGAACAGCTGGTTCTGCGCGTTGAGACCGATGATCGGATTGTAGCTCGTCGCGTAGGAGATGTAGGGCGCGATGCCGTTGTCGAAATTGTAGATCAGGCCTGCGCGGCCGCTGAACTGGCTGTCGTTATTGCTGGCGATCGTCGCGCCCGTGTCGCGAGCGGCCTGCGTCGTCTCGACCCAATCATTACGCCCGCTCAGCACCAGCGTGAAATTACCGAGCTTCATCTGGTCCTGGAGATAGGTGCCAGCCTGCTTCTGCGTGATCAGGAAGTTGCGGAACGGGGGGCCCGTGAGCGGGACATTGATGCCGTAAACGGGATTGAAGACGTTGATCGGCGGAACGGTGCCGAAGTTGAAGGCCTGATAGTCGTCGATCTGGTAGCCCTTCAGGTCGACGCCGAACAGCATCGTATGCCTGACGGGACCGGTGTTGAAGCGGTACTCGAGCTGGTTGTCGAGATTGGCCTGGTTGGCGGTGTCCTTCGCATACCAATTGTAGCGGCCCATGGTGGCCGTATTGATGTTGTCCCAGCCGTTGCCGATGTAGCCCCGGTAAGTCAGATCGATATGGGCGAAGCGGGCATTTTGCCGGAACGTCAGATCGTCGGTGAGATTGCGTTCGAACAGGTAGCCGAGCATCTCCTGCTCGCGCGTGAACTTGTCGACACTGGGATCGCCGACGAAGAAGCTGGTCGGGATCTTGCCGAACGGCGCGTTGGTCACCGTGCCCTGGTACGGCAGGAAGTTGATGCCGCGGGTGTCTGTCTTCGACGCCGAGGCGAGCACCGTGAAGGAGGTGTCGGCATCCGGCTTCCAGGTGAAGGACGGCGCGATGAAGTAGTTGTTGTCCGGCGTGAAGTCGACCTGCGTGCCGCCGTTCCTGACCTCGCCGACCACGCGATAGAACAGCTTGCCATCCTGCGGCTGCGTCGCGATGGGACCACCGACATCGAAGCCGACATAGGCGTTGCCGAAATTGTTGACGCCGGTCTCGATGTAGCGGATCGGCTCGGTCGGCGGCATCTTGCTGATGACGTTGACGATGCCGCTCGGGCTCGATCCGCCATAGAGCACAGCGGACGGACCGCGCAGCACCTCGACCCGCTCCATGTTGAACGGCGGAATCCGCCAGCTCGCATAGGCCGTGTAGAACAGCTGCATGCCGTCGAGGAACAGACCAATGTCGTCGGACTTGAAGCCGCGGATCAGCCACCAGTCATTGCGCGTATCGGCGCCGAAAGTGCCGGCACGCACGCCTGCGGTATAGCGCAAGGTTTCGTCGAGCTTCATCGCCTTCTGGTCGCGGATCTGCTCGGCGCCGATCACCGACACCGACTGCGGCGTCTCCATGATCGGCGTGTTGGTCTTGGTGCCGGACGAGCTGCGGCCCGCGACATATCCGTTCACCGGACCGCGCGGCGTCTCGACGAAGCCGACATTGCGCTGCGGCTGCGGCCTGTTTCGATTGGCGGTCTGCACAGACCGCCGCGGCGCGGTGCGCACGGCGGCGGTGGGCGCACGGCGGCGTGCTTCCGGCGCGTTCACGGTCACCGCCGGCAGATTTTGCGCGCCGCTTTGCGTCGACGATTGCGCAAGCGATGCCTGCGGCACCAATACGAAAGCGGACGCGGTCGCCAGGACGGCTGACCGCAGCATACGAAGACTGTTCACCGCGCACCCCAAGATGTCTGTTTTGCAGCGTCATGCCGTCGTTCCCCCAACGGCAAGCGCTTGCAACGCTTAGGTGAGCGCGCGCGAATTCCCTAATTGAAAGGTTCTTAGAAAGACTCTTAGAATCGATCCAGTATTTCCGGAGATTTCCAAGAGATCAGCGCGGAACTTTCTCGGCCTCGAGCATCTTTTCGGCTGTCGCCGTGAGACGGTCGATCTGCGCCAGCAGCGTCTCGAACTCGTCCTTGCTCAACTGTTCCAGCAATTGCCGATTGCGCTCCTGCGCGCCTTCGACGATCGCATCATGCGCGGCGAGCCCTGCCGCGGTCAGTGAGACCAGCACCTCGCGACTGTCCTTCGGGTTCGCCGATTTCGCGATCAGCTTGCGCGAGACGAGTTCCGCGAGGGCGCGGCTGATCTGGCCCTTGTCCTGGCCGACGGCTTCGGCGAGCCGCGCCACGCTCATCGGGGGACGGCGGCCGAGCGAGGCGACAAGACCGAACTCGACAGAGGACAGTCCGGCGAGGCGCTTGTAGCGCAGGATCGCGCCGCGCTTGAGCAGGTTGGCAAGCACCATCAGCCGCGACGACAGCATCACGGTGATCGGCGCCGGCGAGTGACTTTCGTCCGCATCGGGCGACGCGTGCCCGTCCCTGCTCGATGTCTGGCTCATGATCCACCTCTGCCAAGAAAGCCAGGGCGTGCCAAGTCTTGGTAGCGCAACCTCCCCAACCACTTCCGAATGCGATTAAGAGGCATTTTGAAATATCGTTGACATTGTCATCGATCTGCCCTTGACTGTGCCAACACGCGAAGATGACCGGGTCACCAAGGCCCGACGGCGCGGGAGGAACCGTATGACCATGACCCAGCGGGATCGCGATCTCGGCACCGGCTATGCAATGAAGCCGGCGCACACGCGCACCGAGCTCACCTCGGTGACGCGCGGCACACCGATGGGTGAGCTGCTGCGCCGCTACTGGCATCCGGTCGGCCTCGTCAGCGACGCCACCGACACGCCGAAAAAGCTGCGCGCACTCGGTGAGGATTTGATCCTGTTCCGCGACAAGCACGGCCGCGTCGGCCTCTTGCACGCCCGCTGCTGCCATCGCGGCACCACGCTCTATTACGGCAAGGTCGAGGAAGACGGCATCCGCTGCTGCTATCATGGCTGGAAGTTCGACACCGAAGGCCATTGCCTGGAGCAGCCCTGCGAGCCCGATGGGGGACAGTTCAAGGACAAGGTGCGCCAGCCCTGGTACCCGGTCGAAGAGCGCTACGGGCTGATTTTCGCCTATATGGGCCCGGCCGAGAAACGCCCGGTGCTGCCGGCTTACGAGTGCCTCGAAAACATGGACGACGGCGAGTTCGTCGAGGCCGACGATTCCTCGATCGGCGGTGGCGGGCCTGCGGTCATCCCCTGCAACTGGCTCCAGCATTTCGAGAACGTGGTCGATCCCTATCACGTGCCGGTGCTGCACGGCTCGTTCTCGGGTCCGCAATTCACCAACATGATGGCCTCGATGCCGGAGGTGAAGTTCGACAAGACACCGCGCGGCATCGCCGTGCGCTCGATCCGCAAGCAGGACGACGGCAAGGTGTTCTATCGCGTCACCGAGGCCGCCCTCCCCACCTTGCGCGTCGTGCCGAACCCGCGCGTGGCGCAATTTGCGCGCGTCGAGTCGATCGGCTGGACGCTGCCGATCGACGACACGTCCTTCCGCATCTACGTCGCCGGCCGCGTCAAGACCTCCGGCGACATCGGCCGCATGCGTTCGAAATTCAACGGCAAATTCTGGTGGGACATGACGGAGCAAGAGCACCAGCAATTCCCGGGCGATTACGAGGCCCAGGTCGGCCAGGGTCCGCAGACCATCCACTCCGAGGAGCATTTCGGCCAGAGCGACCGCGGCATCCTGATGATCCGCCGCATGCTGGGCGAGCAGCTGGAAGCGATGGAAGCAGAGCGCGATCCGATCGGCGTCTCGTTCGACACGAATGCCGCACCGGTCGAATTCGAAGCGGGGAATTACATCCGCGACGCGTGACGCAGCCAGCTTCAAAAAAGCTGGACCGACCAAGATAACAAAGACAAATTGGGGGGATGCGATGGTCGATGTGACGTCACAAGTGTCGGTGCAGACAACCGCCGCGGCAAAGCCCCCGGCGCGGCGCTATTACGTGCTGGGCCTGCTCACCATCATCTATGCGCTGAACTTCCTCGACCGCACGATCTTCAACGTCCTGATCGAGCCGATCAAGAAGGAGTTTCAGCTCAGCGACACCATGATGGGCCTGCTCGCAGGCTTCGGCTTCGCGCTGTTCTACTCCCTGCTCGGCATTCCCATCGCGCGGGTCGCCGACCGGCTCAACCGGCGCAACATCGTCGCGGTCGCCTTCGCGTTCTGGAGCGCGATGACGGCGCTGTGCGGGGCGGCTTCGAGCGTAACCTCCTTGGCACTTGCCAGAATCGGCGTCGGCATCGGCGAATCCGCGGGCTCGCCGGCCTCGCAATCCATCGTCGCCGACCTCTTTGCCAAGAACGAGCGCCCGCGCGCGCTCGGCATCTACGCCATCGGCACCTATCTCGGCGTCTTCCTCGGCTATTTCGTCGGCGGCTACGTCAACCAGCACTATGGCTGGCGGATGGCGTTCTATGTCGCCGGTCTGCCCGGCATCCTGCTCGCTGTCATCCTGTGGCTGACGATCTCCGAGCCGAAGCGCGGCGCGATGCAGGAGAGCTTTGTGCCCGAGCCGCTGGGGCCGACGCTGGGCTTCCTGGCCTCACAGCGGAGCTTCATCATCGTCCTGATCGGCTTTTGCCTCACCACCTACACGAACTACGCCACAGCAGCCTGGATCCCGCCGTTCCTGGCACGCGTGCACCATCTGTCGAGCGCCGAGATCGGCACCTATGCCGGCACCTTCAAGGGGCTCGCCGGCATGGCGGGCACCCTGCTCGGCGGCTTCGTGGTGGCGCAAGTGAGCCGCCGCGACGACCGCTGGAAGCTGTGGGCGCCCGCGATCACCTCCGGGCTCGCCGGCCCGGTGTTCGCGCTGTGCATGCTGACGCAGGATTTCGCGATGATGGTCGCCATGCTGGCGCTGACCTCGTTCCTGGTCGGCTTTCATCTCGGGCCGATCTTCGCGATCGCGCAGACGGTGGCCAAGCCGAGCATGCGGGCGCTGGCCTCCGCGCTCATCGCGCTCACCGCCACCTGCTTCGGCCAGGGCGTCGGCCCGCTTGCCGTGGGCATGGTCAACGACGCCCTGAAGGGCACCTATGGCGCGGACGCCGTGCGCTATTCCCTGCTCTCGGCGGCGATCACGACCACGCTCGGCGCTCTCCTGTTCGTCCTGGCTGCCCGCACGATCCGGAACGACATCGGCCGGGCTGCTTGAGCCCCTCGTCGCGGGGCAAGCCCCGCGAAACCAGCCAAGCGTAGAAATGAAACCATTTTGCGGAACCCGCGAAACCATCCGGAAACAGATGGTCCCTAGAAGATGAGCCCATAGACGACGGCAAAGCCCGTCGGGAGGCTCAGATGAACCACTCAATTCACTCTGCTGATCGTGCGACCCACCTGAAGATCGTGGTGGTGGCGCTGGTCGCTGGTATCCTGGTCGCCGGCTTCGGGATCGCAGCCCGCACCAATGCCGATTACAGCCAGACCGCTCAATCGACCCATGTGATCAAGGCCGGCAAGCCGGTGGTTGTGACCAGCGCGGGTACGTCCGAGATCCGCTGACCGGCGATGTTCCGGGCAGACCAGTGGCCGCCTCGGGGCGGCCTTTTCGTTTTCCAGCGCTATACTTAGCTGAGGCGCCTCGGCGTAGCGCAACGTCCTTGACTTCACCAAGCCCCGCCTTTAAGTCCCCCCTCGTTCCGCGCGCTTCGAGCGAACCACGCGGGAGTAGCTCAGTTGGTTAGAGCGCCGGCCTGTCACGCCGGAGGTCGCGGGTTCGAGCCCCGTCTCTCGCGCCATTTATGGCGGAATATCAATGTCTTACATTCAGACCGAAACGGACCTTTAGCCGTCCTGTCCAAGGTAGGCCGGGGACCTTGGGCTTTTAGCCGGCGCGCAGGCAGGGCAAGCAGAAGAAAAGTTAGACCTGTTTAGCCAGTGAACTGAATTTGAGCCCCACCGAGCCCGCGCCGGCGGGGCTCTTTTCTGCGTTTCTACCTCTCGTAGATGCCAGCAGTTCGACCGAGGACCTTGTCTATTACCGCAGCCACAAGCAGGATGGACGTTGGCTCTCGGAGGTGAACGCCGTCGCTATAGGCCAGATCGCTCGCTCCTGGTCCGCTGCGCGTCAGACATCCGCTCGCATCGCACAGGGCGTCCCACGCTGAGATGAACTCCGCGCCGAGCGGCTCGAGCTGCCGCCGCATGGCGGCGTCCTGCCAGTTCCGAAGCAGACCATCAGCAGACCTTTCTGGGATCAATTCCTGATGCCGCAGATAGTACCAAAGTACCTCAGTCGGCAGACCGCGCCGCCAAACAGGAACCCGCCCTAGGACTACTATGCGCGCGTGAGTACGTCGTTTTAGCGCCGCGACAAGATCAGCGACGCCGTCGAAATTGATCCCCCAATTTGCGTGCAGCAGCACGATCGCTGGATCGAGCCCTGCCGCCATCTCCAGCACTCTCACATTGTTGTCGCGACACGCTGGCGGACCATCGAGTGCAGGCAGACATGAGTTTGCGGTGAACTGTGCAAGACCGAATTTACGCGTCTCCTGGGATTTTCGCAGTCCGGGCACCAGCGCGCCGGCGGTCGAGTCCCCCCACAACAAGATCATCGGGTGCTTGCCGCGGTCGACGCATGTCGCGGCGAAGGTGGTTTCGCGTCCGAGATCCAGAAGGCATTCACCGATGCGCCACGTAGTCGCGTCGGTGGTGACGGAAGCGATCGCCCGCACCTGTGACGGCAGTCGGGCGTCGAATCCGTTCCACCGAACCACGACAATGCCCGCGGCCGCAATCACGACCATACCAGTAGCCAAGCCACCGATTTTGAGCGTAGGAGAGCGACCAAAGCGGATCGGAATCTCGATCACCCGATAAGTGGCCCAACCCAGAAACACGCTCAGACAGACGATTAGCCCGCGCTCGATGTCCGTCACCGGACTCGTCTTGACCATCGCGGCGAAGACGAGAAGGGGCCAGTGCCAGAGGTAGTGCGGATAGCTGATCAAGCCGAGCCACACCATCGGCCTGCTCGAAAGGATGACGCGGCACCCCCACGCACCGGGCGCAGAGAGCAGCAGCATGGTGCCGGCAACCGGTAGTGCGGCCCGCCAACCTGGGAAAGGAACGGAGCTATCGAAGAGCCATGCCGCCACGCCGATCAACAAGATGCCGGCTAGCGCGCGACTATCGTGCCCCCTGCCCTCGCCTGTTTCAGGCCAACCCAGCGCCAGCGCCGCGCCCGCCAGCAGCTCGAAGGCCCGGGTGAAGGGAAGATAGAAGGTCGCAACTGGATGGGTCCCGACCATCGCCAGGTTCAGCGCGAATGAAGCTGCAGCGATAACGAGCGTGGTTCGGAATATGCTCGTGCCCAGTCGTGCAGCGATTATCAGGACCAGCGGCCAAACGAGATAAAACTGCTCCTCAATACCGAGCGACCACAAATGCAGAAGCGGCTTCTTCGCAGACTCGACGTCGAAGTAGCCCGATTGCACCATCAGAGCGATGTTCGCTGAGAACGCCGCGCTCGCAAAGGTGTCGATGCCGAGCTGCCGATAGGCGTCGGGGAGCATGAACCTGTAGCCAAGGATCAGTGTGACGACGAGCACCACCAGAAGAGCCGGAAAAATTCGCCGCACGCGCCGCGCGTAGAAGCCGGCGAGGCCGAAGCTGCCGCTGCCGATGTCTCGAGCGATGATGCCGGTGATCAGGTATCCGGAGATTACAAAGAAGATATCGACGCCAACGAACCCGCCGGGAAGTTCCGAGGGAAAGGCGTGATACAACACGACCAGAGAGACTGCGATCGCTCGAAGGCCATCAACGTGTGGCCGGTAGACGCCTTCTTGATTGCCCATGCCCCAGCGCAGCGACGGCGCCCCTAGAAACATCTGGCAATAAAGCGCACCCGATGCGTGTCTGCAACCTTTCGGCAAGGCGTTTAGCTGATGATATTGCAGCTCGGACCAGGCCGCCTCGAAAGCCTCGCGCGCGGCTTCGAAGTTCCCGGCGACTCCCTAATGATGCATTCCCCGCGCCATGCCGGGATACAAGCCGACAGACCATACCCATTGATCGGCATGCACAGGTACGCCAGCGCGTTCGCCGATGGTGCCGACGCGGACATCGCCGAAATAGACGTGCCAAGTCTCTTGGTGCGGATTGTCGGAACGGCGGCGGGTCAGCTCGGTCACGGCGGCTAGATTAGAAGCCTATCGAGAGGTCTTGGTTCGTCGGCGTGGAAAGGGGCGCGCGCCAATCCTGCGGCCGCATATGGGGCGGGATGGCGGCCGTGGAAGCACCTTGGACTTTGGTATTTCTTAGGGCCGATTCCGCCTGCTGCAAGTCCAAGGTGGCCCTGATCGGACTGGTCCGGAACTCGGGCCTGTCACGCCGGAGGTCGCCGGTTCGAGCCCCGTCTCTCGCGCCATTTTGGCAATCCCTTCATAGCCTTAGCCGAGCTTCTCAAGGTCCTGCGTGTCTGCGCCGGCCATTATCGACATTTGTCGGCGGACCCGCGGCATAGTCAGCCGGCGCCCGAATCGTCTAGGCCTGCCAGCACCAAGAGGATCCCCTCACTTTTCTCGCCTTTTTCGGGGTTTCCCCTGCCGTTGCACAATCGAGGAAGGCCAGACATGGCAAAAAAGGCCGCCGCCCCCGCCACCATCACGCTCAAGCACCTCGCCGCCGGCATCGCGGAGAGCCAGGACCTTTCGAAGAAGCACGCCGAGGCCGTCCTGACCGATATGGTCGATTTGATCACCAGGCACCTCAAGAAGGGCGACCGCGTCCGCATCGTGGGCCTGGGCATCCTCCAGGTCCGCAAGCGGGCCGCCCGCACCGGCCGCAATCCCGCGACCGGTGAGGCGATCCACATCAAGGCCAGCAAGAAGGTCGCGTTCCGCCCGGTCAAGGAGCTGAAAGAGGCGATCTAGCAGCTTACCTTTCGTTAAGCCCGATTCAGCGTCGTCCGGCCGCAACGCGGCCCGCTTTTCTGGTATACCGCCAGCTTCCCCAAGCCTTGCTTCCTCACAAGCCTTGCTTCCTCAAAAGACCCGGTGGTTTGACCAGAAATGTCCTCCCTCACCTTCACGCATACTGTGACCGAGCGCTTCCTGCGCTACGTCACCATCGACACCCAGTCCGATCCGGAATCCCCCAGCTCGCCCTCGACCGAGAAGCAGAAGGATCTCGGCCGCGTGCTCGCCGCCGAGCTGAAGGCCATGGGCGTCGCGGATGCGCATCTCGACGATTACGGTTACGTCTACGGAACGATCCCGGCCAACACCGACAAGAAGGTGCCGGTGATCTGCTTCTGCTCGCACATGGACACCTCGCCCGACGTGACCGGCAAGGACGTCAAGCCGCAGGTGGTGAAGAACTATCGCGGCGGCGATATCACGCTGCCCCGCGACACCAGCCAGGTGATCCGCTTCACCGAGCATCCCGCGCTGAAGAACCAGATCGGCAACGACATCATCACCACCGACGGCACCACGCTGCTCGGGGCCGACAACAAGGCCGGCGTCGCCGAGATCATGGATGCCGCGTACTTCTTCATCAACAACCCCGATGTGAAGCACGGCACCATCAAGATCCTGTTCACGCCGGACGAGGAGATCGGCCGCGGCGTCGACAATGTCGACCTCAAGAAGCTTGGGGCCGATTTCGCTTACACCATGGACGGCGAGAGCGCCGGCAGCGTCGAGGACGAGACCTTCTCGGCTGACGGCGCCACCATCACCATCAACGGCGTCAGCGCCCATCCCGGCTATGCCAGGGGCAAGATGGAGCACGCGATCAAGATCGCGGCCGCCATCGTCGAGCGCCTGCCGAAGGAAGGCTGCTCGCCCGAGACGACCTCGGGCAAGCAGGGCTTCCTGCATCCGATCGGCATCGACGGCGCGCTGGAGCAGGCGACGCTTTCCTTCATCGTGCGCGACTTCACCGAGGAAGGGCTGAAGGAGAAAGAGCTGCTGCTCGAGAACATCGTCAAGGACGTGATGAAGGACTATCCGCGCTCGACCTACAATTTCGAGGTCAGGGAGCAGTACCGCAACATGAAGCAGGTGATCGACCGTCACCCGCACATCCTCGAATACGCCATCGAGGCGATCCGCCGTGCCGGCCTGCGCCCGATGCGCACCGCGATCCGCGGCGGCACCGACGGCTCGCGCCTCTCCTTCATGGGCCTGCCCTGCCCCAACATCTTCGCCGGCGAGCACGCGTTTCATTCACGGCTCGAATGGGTCAGCCGGCAGGACATGGAAAAGGCGGTGCAGACCATCGTCCACCTCGCGATGATCTGGGAGGAGAAGGCGTAGCGCGATCATGCGACACATTGCATCTGGTCGCGCCGGGCTTGCGGCCGAAATCGCTGGCGACGGCACCGCTGTCGTCTTTCTTCATGCCAACGTGTGCGACCGTCGCATGTGGCGCGCCCAATTCGATGGGATGAGTGCCACCCACAAGGTGGTCGCTTATGACCGGCGCGGATTTGGCGAAACGCGCGCCGAGGCTGAAGACTTTTCTGCCCTCGCAGATCTCGTGGCGGTGCTGGAGACGACCGCAGGCGGCAAGCCTGCTATCCTCGTTGGCTGCTCCGTCGGCGGCCGGATCGCGCTTGATGCCGCCGTGCGGCATCCATCGCGTGTTGGCGCTCTCGTTCTGATTGCCCCCAATGCCGCGGGTGCGCCCGATCCGGTCTATACCCCCGACATCGAGACGCTGATGATGCAATCGAAGGCGATCGAGGCATCTGGCGATCTCGATCGGTGGAACGCAATGAAGGCGCGCCTCTGGCTCGACGGACCGCTGGCTCCCGAAGGCCGCGTCGCCGGGCCCGCGCGCGATCTGCTGCTTGATATGAACGGCATCGCGCTCCGGTCCCCGCCATTCGGATCGGACGTTGATATTCGCCCCTTCTTCCATCGGCTCGGTGAGGTCGCGGTGCCAACCCTCGTCATCTGGGGCGACCTCGATTTCCCCTACGTACAGGAACGCTGTCGCCACATCGTCGCGACAATCCCGGGCGCAGAAGGCCATGAAATGTCGGGCGTGGCCCATCTTCCCAGCCTGGAGCGCCCGGCTGATATCACCGCTCTCATCGCCGACTTCGCCAGCCGGCGTGCTGGGGTGCAGGTCGCGCCCGCACCCCGATAAGCTTACGGCACCGGCATCGCGCGTGGCGTGCGATGGAAGCGGTTCGAGCTCACGATCCAGTTCGGCAGCGGCTCGCCATCGCGATGCCGTCCGCCGGCAACAGCAGCCGCCCAAGCTACCACGGCCCCGATCAGAGTTGCGGCTGCAACCGAGAATGCGAGGATGATCGAGCTATGCCGCGCGCGGTTGATCGCCGTCCTGGAGTCCGCAATCGCAGCATCGACCCGGCGCTCGGAGTCTGGGCCAGTCAATCCCGTCAACGCCGTAACCTGCTGTACGAGATAAGTTCGATCGTCGCTGCTGACGCCGCCATGGCTCGACGACGTCATGAGGATGCGTCCGGCTTCCGCGCGGGTTTCCCTGAGATCGGCGGGAGGCCGCCTTGGCGCGCGGAACAGCTTGTCCAGTTCGTAGCTCAAAAGCGGCTCGGCTGCGGTCGCGTTGCCTGTCGAAGTCCGTGCGGGAGAGCGGTCAATGGCAGCCGTGCCGAGAAACGCGAGGAAAACGCCACCGATCAACACGGCAAGCGCCCATGACATCAGGCCATGGAGCCCATCCCATCGCTCGCCATCGTCATCGATGGCCGAAACTGCGTTCGCCTGACGCGTGGTACGGCCGGCGATATAGCCGCCAAAGCCGAAACTGGCGACTGCTTGAAGGATCAAATACAACCCCGAAAGAAGCGCCAGCGCGGCTGATGCATCGCGCCATGTGGGCGACGTCGAGCTGATGCCGAGCCCGACAGCGACGCCAAAGCTCACCAGGATGAAGGACAACGCGGCGGCCGCGAATGCGCCTGCAACGATAGAACTCCAATGGATGCGCCAGCGGTCTGCGGCGACCGGCAGACGATTTTCGATGACTTCGTCCTGCACGAAAGCTTCGATGGCCATATCAGCTCTCTCAACGCAGGCCGAACAATGACAAGATCGCCATGATCACCACGATCAGGCCGACGAGATAGATCAGTCCGTTCATAGTCCGTCCTCCTCAGATGTTCCTGCTAATGAGGAGCGATGAGGAACGTTCCTAATTTCGCCGATCGCGCGGAACGAACCCGGGGGACGCGACTTGTACATTCAAGTCCCAAGGATGAAGACGTGAGCACAAAAGGCCTCAGCCGGTCAGCCCCGGCTGGGGCCTTTCCTCATCTGTGGCAGCCCTGATCTGCGGCAGCCCTGGCTGCCCCTTTCCTGTCGTATGTTAACGACACGGGCGCCGCGATCATCAAAGATGCGATCGGGCAGAACCTCCAGATCGGGAGCGCCGTGTGGATCGCAGAACCGCGTGCCTGCATCAGGCGGATGCATTCCGGGAGAAGGCCATCGCCGATCCCGAGCACCACGACGAGTGGATCGACGAAGCCATCAAATGGCTGGAGCAGGCGATGGAAGCGAGCTTCCATGCCGCCATTACCGTGGAGGCCGACGAGACCCTCCAAGTTCGGGAGTTCGTCTTCCGCCCCACTCGCCTGCATGGCTAAATCGTGAAGCGGACCGGTTTGCGGGTTCCGCGATGCCGTGCGACAATGGCGTATGCTGCTGAGACGGTTCGCCAACGCTGTGGTGATGCTGCTGGTTGCGGCCGGGCTCCTGCTCGCGCCGCTGGCCACGGCGGCGTCTGCCATGCCGGTAGCGAGTGCCGGCAGCGTCGTGCCGGCCATGTCAGACGACATGCAGGCGATGTCCGAAGACATGCCCTGCTGTCCGGACCAGACCAAGAGCAAGACCTGCGATTCCTGTCCGTTCATCGCGCTGTGCATGCTGAGCCTGTCGCTCCCTGCTCCGTCCGGGGCGAACTCGGTGATCGAGCGGCAGCCGCAGCGAAGCGCGCTCGCGCCGAACAATGACCGCCTGCGCGACGGGCTCGCGGCCAAGCCTCCCGACCATCCCCCTCGAAGCCAGGTCTGATCGGCGCTGACGCGCCTGATGATCGTGCGCGCCGCATCGGCGTGCGCGCCATTGCCTGCCGCCTCGCTGCACCCCGGCTTGCCGGGAGCGACGCGGGCGATTCCATCAGACCTTATCGAGGAACTAAAAATCATGACGACTACCAACCTCACGCGCGCCGCCATGGCCGCGTTGATCGGTGCTGCGCTCACGGGTGCCGCCCATGCCGAGATCAGAAACTACGAGTTCCAGCTCGTTCAGCCGACCGTCAAGGCCGGCGCCGATCGCATCGTGACCGTACGGCTGGTCGACAAGACCAGCGGCAAGGCGATACCCAACGCGGTGATCTTTGCCAGCCGGCTCGACATGGCCCCTGACGGCATGCAGGAGATGGTCACCAAGGTCACGCCGATGCCGGGCACCGAGCCCGGGACCTACCGCTTCAAGGCCAATTTCAGCATGGCCGGGCGCTGGCAGCTCTCGCTCGGCGCCAAGGTGCAGGGCGAGACCGGCACGGTCGAGAACAAGCTCGTCGTCACGGCCGACAAATGACCCGCCTCGCCCCCATCGGCACTGCCGCTGCGATCCTTGCAGCGGCAGGAGCCGCGCTGTTCGCTGGCCACGACCTACGACCGCAGTCAGCCTCGAGCTTCCTCGCATCCGCCGCACCTGCGGCGGATGCAGGCTCGGCGATCTATTTCAGGGATCCCGATGGCAAGCCCCTCTACTCGCTGATGCCGAAGAAAACTTCCGACGGTCGCGACTATCGCCCCGTGCGGGCGAGCGAGGATGTCAGCTTCGACGACCCCGACCCGTCACCCGAACCGATGACGGCCGACACGAAGGGTGATCGCAAGGTCAAGTATTACCGCAACCCGATGGGCCTGCCTGACACCTCGCCGGTGCCGAAGAAGGACTCGATGGGGATGGATTACATCGCCGTCTACGAGGGCGAGGACAGCGACGACGGTTCGATAAAGCTGTCGCCCGGCAAGATCCAGCGCAGCGGCGTCAAATCCGAGCCGGTCGAGCTGCGCCGGATCAGGACGCTGGTGCGCGCGCCCGGCACGATACAGCTCGACGAACGCCGCGTTTCGGTGGTTGCGATGCGCGCCGAGAGCTTTGTGCAGAAGGTCGCCGACGTCACCACCGGCAGCCGCGTGACCAAAGGGCAGCCCCTGATGGAGATCTACAGCTCCGCGGTCTCGTCCGCGGCGGCCGAATATCTCGCGACGATCACGTCGAGGACGACGGCAGGCATCGAGCCCTATGGCCGCGGCTCCCGGCAGCGCCTCGTCAATCTCGACGTCCCCGAAACGGTCATCTCCGAGATGGAAAAGAGCCACTCGGCGCCGACCACCATCCAATGGTCGTCGCCGCGCGACGGCATCGTCCTCCAGCGCAACGCGATCGAGGGCATGCGCGCGCAGCCCGGCGACGTGCTGTTCCGCATCGCCGACATCTCGCAAGTGTGGGCGACCGTCGATGTCGCCGAGCGCGATCTCGGCACTGTCGCTGTCGGCCAGCCCGTGACGGTGCGGGCCCGCAGCTATCCCGGCCGGGACTTCAAGGGCCGGATCAGCGTGATCTATCCGCAGGTGAACAAGGAGACACGCACGGCGCGGATGCGGGTCGAGCTGGAAAATGCCGATCTCGCGCTGCTTCCCGATATGTATGTCGATGCCGGGATCGACACCGGCACGCCGTCGCCGGTGCTCAGTGTCGCCGAGAGCGCGGTGCTCGACACCGGCAGCCGGCAGGCCGTGCTGGTCGACAGGGGCCAGGGCCGCTTCGAGCCGCGCGAGGTCAAGCTCGGGCGACACGGCGACGGCTATGTCGAGATCCGCGACGGCCTCGCCGAGGGCGACACGGTCGTCACGTCGGCCAACTTCCTGATCGACGCCGAGAGCAATCTGAAAGCGGCGCTCAAGGGCTTTGCCGAGGGCGGCAACGCTACCGACGGCGACAAGGCGATGGGAGCCAGGCCATGATCGCACGCCTCATCGCATGGTCGGCACGCAACCTGCTGCTGGTGCTGTTCGGCACCGGCTTTGCGGCGGCCGCGGGCTTCTATGCGCTGCTCCATCTGCCGCTGGACGCCATCCCCGATCTCTCCGACACCCAGGTCATCGTCTACACCGAATATCCCGGACAGGCGCCGCAGGTGATCGAGGATCAGGTCACCTATCCCCTCACCACCGCGATGCTGACGGTGCCGAAATCGAAGGTGGTGCGCGGCTTCTCCTTTTTCGGCGTCTCCTTCGTCTACGTCATATTCGAGGACGGCACCGACATCTACTGGGCCCGCTCGCGGGTGCTGGAATTCCTCAACGGCGCGGCCTCGCGGCTGCCCGCGGGCGTCTCGCCGACGATCGGCCCCGACGCCACCGGCGTCGGCTGGGTCTACCAATATGCCGTGATGTCGAAGGCGCTGAATCTCGCGGAGACCCGGACGATCCAGGACTGGAACCTGAAATTCGCGCTGGCCAAGGCGGAAGGCGTGGCCGAAGTCGCCGGCGTCGGCGGCTTCGTCAAGCAGTACAACGTCATCCTCGACCCGCAGCGCATGCGCGACCTCGGCATCACCATGCAGAAGATGCGCGAGGCGATCCGCGCCAGCAATGCCGATGTCGGCGGCCGCACCGTCGAGCTCTCCGAGTTCGAATATGTCATCCGCGGCAAAGGTTATCTCAAGAGCATCGACGATATCGGCAACATCGTGCTGAAGACCGACAGCGGCACGCCGGTCAAGCTGCGCGACGTCGCCCGCGTCGAGCTCGGCCCCGACGAGCGGCGCGGCATCGCCGAGCTCAACGGCGAGGGCGAGGTGGCGAGCGGCATCGTGCTCCAGCGCTTCGGCATGAACGCGCTCGACGTGATCGAGAACGTCAAGAAGCGGTTCAGGGAGATCGCGACCAGCCTGCCGAAATCGGTCGAGATCGTCCCGGTCTACGACCGCTCGAACCTGATCTACGCGGCGATCGACACGCTGAAGCACACGCTGGTCGAGGAGAGCATCGTCGTCGCCCTCGTCTGTATCGTGTTCCTGCTGCATGTCCGCAGCGCGCTGGTCGCGATCCTGATGCTTCCCGTCGGCGTGCTGATGGCCTTCGGCGCCATGAAGCTGCTCGGGATCGGCTCCAACATCATGAGTCTCGGCGGCATCGCGATCGCGATCGGCGCCATGATCGACGCCGCGATCGTCATGATCGAGAACGCGCACAAGCATCTCGAACGTGCCCAGCCCGGCCGTTCGCGGGTGGAAATCCTGATCGACGCCGCGGCCGAGGTCGGCCCTGCCCTGTTCTTCAGCCTCCTCATCATCACCGTGTCGTTCATGCCGATCTTCACGCTGGAATCGCAGGAGGGACGGCTGTTCAGCCCGCTCGCCTTCACCAAGACCTTTGCGATGGCGGCGGCAGCGCTGTTGTCGGTCACGCTGGTGCCCGCGCTGATGGTGATCTTTGTGCGCGGCAAGATCATCCCGGAGCACAAGAATCCGATCAACCGCTTCCTGATCTGGATCTATCGCCCGGTGATCTCAGGCGTTCTGCGCGCCAAAGTCCCGGTGATCCTCCTCGCGCTTGGCGTGCTCGCCGTCTCGATCTGGCCGGCGCGGCAGCTCGGCACCGAGTTCATGCCAAACCTCAACGAAGGCACCCTGCTCTACATGCCGACGACGCTGCCCGGCATTTCCGTGACCAGGGCCGCCGAGCTGATGCAGACCCAGGACCGCATCATCCGTTCGTTCCCGGAGGTCGCCTCGGTCTACGGCAAGGCCGGCCGCGCGGCGACCGCAACCGACCCGGCGCCATCGGAGATGTTCGAGACCATCGTCAACCTGAAGCCCAAGGCCGAGTGGCGCGCAGGCGTGACCGTCGACAGCCTGATCGCCGAGATGGACAAGGCGCTGCAGTTTCCCGGCGTCTCCAACGCCTGGACCATGCCGATCAAGGCGCGCATCGACATGCTCTCGACCGGCATTCGGACCCCCGTCGGCGTCAAGGTCATCGGCACCGATCTCGCCGGCATCGACAAGCTGGCAAGGCAGGTCGAGCAGGTGCTCAAGGCGGTCCCCGGCACCTCCTCGGCCTATGCCGAGCGCAGCCTCGGCGGCTACTACCTCGAGATCACACCGAACCGCGAGGCGTTGGCGCGCTATGGCATCATGGTGCAGGACGTGCAGGACACGATCGCGACCGCGCTCGGCGGCCAGACCGTGACGACGACGGTGGAGGGACGCCAGCGCTTCACCGTCAACATGCGCTATCCGCGCGACTTGCGCGACAATCCGAAGGCGATCAGCAGCGACATCCTGGTGCCGATGCCGTCGGGCGGCGCCGTTCCCCTCGGCGAGGTCGCCAGCGTGACGCCAGCGCGCGGGCCGACCTCGATCCGGACCGAGAACGGGCAGCTCGCGACCTACATCTATGTCGACATCCGCGACCGCGATCTCGGCGGCTACGTTTCAGAAGCGCAGCGCGCGGTGCAGGCGAGCGTCCAGTTTCCATCAGGCTATTACGTGGTCTGGAGCGGGCAGTACGAATATCTCGAACGCGCCACCGCGCGGCTCAAGATCGTGGTGCCGGTGACGCTGCTGATCATCTTCCTGCTGCTCTACCTCAACTTCCGCTCGGTCACCGAGACCATGATCGTCATGCTCTCGTTGCCCTTCGCTTTGGTCGGCGGCCTCTGGCTGATGTGGTGGCTCGGCTTCAACCTGTCGGTCGCCGTCGCCGTCGGCTTCATTGCGCTGGCGGGCGTGGCGGCCGAGACCGGCGTGGTGATGCTGATCTATCTCAACCATGCACTGGCGGAGACCAGAGCGCGCTGCGAGCTGGCGGGCCGCCCGCTGACACGCGAGGACCTCTATGCGGCCATCATGGAAGGCGCCGTCGAGCGCGTCCGCCCGAAGATGATGACGGTGGTCGCGATCATGGCCGGCCTGCTCCCGATCATGTGGAGCACCGGCACGGGCGCGGAGATCATGCAGCGTATCGCGGTGCCCATGATCGGCGGCATGATCTCCTCGACCCTGCTGACGCTGATCGTGATCCCCGCGATCTTCGGGATCGCGAAGGGGATTGGGCTGGCCTCGGGTCACGACAACGAACGAACGTCGCCGGTACGGGACGAGCGGATCGCGGAGCCCAAGCGCATTGCGGAGACCGCGGCATGAGGAGGCATGGCAAGCCCGCGCTCTCGCGTCAGGCAGGACGGGCCTTCAGTTCGATCGTCGATTGTTGCACCACCACGGAGGCGCCTTGGAGCGCGAGCCCGGCCATGATGGCAGCCACGATCACGTCGGGCCATCCCGTGCCGGTGCCGAACACGCCGAGGGCGGCCAGCAGCACGGCAATGTTGCCGAGCACGTCGTTACGGGTGCAGATCCAGGCGGAGCGCATGTTGGCGTCGCCCTTGCGATGGGCCCACAACAACCCGAACGAGGCCGCGTTGGCGGCAAGGGCTGCCACGCCGACCGCCCCCATCGTGAATGCGCTCGGCAGTGTGCCGTGCGCAGCGTGCCAGACCACCGTGCCGACGACCCATAGGCCGAAGGCGCCCATCGTCAGCCCCTTTGCGAGCGCCGCAGAGGCGCGATAGCGTAGTGCCATCCCGACCACGAGGAGGCTGATGGCATAATTCGCGGCGTCGCCGAGGAAATCGAGCGCGTCCGCCTGGAGCGACGCTGATCCGGCCGCGAGGCCCGCGCCAATTTCAGCGAGGAACATGACGGCGTTGATGGCGAGCACAGCCCATAGCACGCGGCGATACGCCTTGTTGTCACGATGGCGATCGAGATTGAGCGGCGGAGGTGAGCAGCATGCGTCGGCCATGCCATCAAAGATAGGGCGATTGCGCGTCCAGGACAATCGCGGGGGCCGACTTGCCCGCGACATCAAGTTCCCCACACGTAACATTGTAGCGGGTCGACACTGTTCCCGTTGCCGTGCTAGGCCAGCGCGACCGACAACGAGAGCGAATTCGTGTTCCTGAGCTGCCAGCCTGCCCTGCTTCGCCGCCTGCGCCATTGGCGCGGACTGCTGGCTGTGCTCGTTGCAGTGACCTACCTGTTCGCGGGCGCCGCACACGGTTTGTGCGACATCGATGTCACCAGCCCCTCCGGCGGTTCGGAGATCGCCGCGATTGTCGACGAGGGCTCGGCTGGCCATGGCGATCATAAGGCCCTCGCCGGCCATCACTGTCATGGCTGCTTCTCGGTCGCGATCGCGCAGCCACAGCACTCCGCAGCCGCGGTCGGCGTCATTGCCGCACCGGTCCAGCAGCGGCAGCCGACGCTGGTCGGCATCGCACCCGACACGACGTCCCCGCCTCCCAAACCTGTTGCCTGAACGGATTGGTCGGGCGCCCCGCGCCCATTAGGTTCATCCTTCACAGGTCGGTTTCATGTTTCGCAGGGGAATGGCCGCGCGCCTGGCGTGCGCGGCAGCGTGTCTCATTGCCGGATTGGCGGCTGCGCCGTCTCACGCCCAGACTTTGACGATGCGGAGCGCGCTGTCGCGCGCGCTGGCCGCCAGCCCGCGGCTCACCGCAGCGGAGCGCGACGTCGGCATCGCCACGGGCCAGCGCATCCAGGCGGGCTCGCTGCTCAATCCGGAACTGTCCTATGAGCAGGACAATTCGTTCGGGTCGGGCATCTACCGCGGCACCAGATCGGCCGAGACCACGCTCCAGATCAGCCAGGCCTTCGAGCTGTTCGGCAAGCGCGATGCGCGGATCGCCGCAGGCGCCGCCGGCATCGAGGTGGCCGCGATTCAGCGCAAGGCCGTCAGGCTGGAAGTGCTGTCGGAGACCGCGATCGCCTTCCTCAGCGTGCTCGGCGCGCAGCGGCGCATCCAGATCCTCGACGAGCAGATCGCCGCGATCGACCGGCTGACGCCTCTCCTGCGCCGCCGCGTCGAGGCCGGCGCCTCCTCGCCGGCCGAAACCGGCCGCGCCGAGGTCGCCTCGGCGCTGGTGAAGGCCGACCGCGAACGCTTCAAGGCGACGCTGGCGAGCGCTCGCCGCGAGCTTGCGGTGCTGATGGGGGATCCCACGGCCAAATTCGGAGAGGTCTCCGGCCGGCTCGACACGACGGGACGGACGCCCACGTTCCAGTCGGTCGTTGCCGCCATCGATGCCAATCTGCAGCTGGTGCGCTGGACCGCCGTCTACGCCCAGCGCAATGCCGAGCTGCTGATCGCACGGCTGAGGCCCTACCCCGACGTGCGGATCGCCGCCGGCTGGCGCCATTTCAACGAAACCAATGACGACGCGGTGCGCCTCACCGTCTCGGTGCCGATCCCCGTGTTCGACCAGAACCAGGGCAACATCCTCTCGGCCCAGGAGGGCCTCGCCAAGACCAGGGCCGAGCGCGAGGCCAACCGCAACACGCTGATCGTGGTCGCCGGCCGCGCCTACGACTCGCTCCAGGGCTCGCTGCGCGAGCTCGCGGTGCTGCGCGAGACCGCGATCCCGAAAGCCACGGAAGCGTCGGAAGCGATCGCGCAGGGCTACGGCCAGGGCCGCTTCACTTTGCTGGAAGTGCTCGATGCCCAGGCAAGCGTCACCCAGGCGCGGCTCCGCGAGCAGGAAGCGCTGCAAAACTTCCATGTCGGCGTCGCGACCATCGAAGGCCTCGTCGGCAATCCCTTTGCGCTGGCCCGGGAGAGCGCCCGATGAAGACATCCTCCACCATTCTCATCGCGATCGTTGCCGCCGCGCTCGGCGCTTACGGCTATTCCCTGCTCGCGCCGGCCAGGGTCGCGCCCGCCGACCATGCCGAGCACTCCGAACAGAAGAAGCCGAACGACCATGTCGAGCAGGACGAGCACGGCGCCGACCGCATCCGCATCTCCGACGTCAAGCTGGCGGCTGCCGGCGTGGTGCTGGCGGAGGCCGGAAGCGCGACGCTGACCGATACGCTGTCTTTCAACGGCATCCTGCGCGCCAATCAGGAAGCCGTCGTGCAGGTGACGCCGCGCTTTCCGGGGCTCGCCAAATCGATCCAGAAGCGCATCGGCGACAAGGTCGGCAAGGACGATCTGCTCGCCGCGATCGAGAGTAACCAGAGCCTCACCGTCTACGAGCTCAAGGCGCCGATTGCCGGCACCATCATCGAACGGCAGATCTCGCTCGGCGAATACGCCTCCGAGCAGAAGCCGGCCTTCGTGGTCGCCGACCTCTCCACCATCTGGGTCGACCTCTCGATCTACCGGCAGGATCTGCGGCGCGTTCGCCTCAACGACGAGGTGCTGATCGACCCCGACGACGGCCGCGGCGAGATCAAGGGCACGATCTCCTACATGGCGCCGATCGGCAGCAGCGAGACCCAGACCGCGCTGGCGCGCGTGGTGCTGCCCAATCCGGACGGGCGTCTGCGTCCCGGCCTGTTCGTCACGGCGCGCCTGATCCTCGCCGCGCGCAACGTCGCGGTCGCCGTGCGCCGCAGCGCGATCCAGACGCTGGAGAACAGGACCATCGTGTTCGTCCGCGAGGACGGCGACAAGATCGAGGCGCGTCCCGTGGAAACAGGCGATTCCGATCCGCGCCATGTCGAGATCAAGGCGGGCCTTTCGGCCGGTGAGCATTACGTCGCGGAGAACAGCTTCGTCGTGAAGGCGGAGATGGGCAAGGGCGAGGCCGAGCATGATTGAGCGCATCATCGCCGTCTCGCTGCAACAGCGCTGGCTGGTTCTCCTGCTCGCGCTCGGCGCCATCGCGTTCGGCGCCTGGAATTTCCAGCGGCTTCCGATCGACGCCGTCCCTGATATCACCAACGTCCAGGTCCAGATCAACACCCGCGCGCCCGGCTACTCGCCGCTCGAAACCGAGCAGCGCATCACCTTCCCCGTCGAGACCGCGATGGGCGGCCTGCCGAAGCTCGACTACACCCGCTCGCTGTCACGCTACGGCCTCAGCCAGGTGACGGTCGTGTTCAAGGACGGCACCGACATCTATTTTGCCCGCCAGCTCGTGGGCGAGCGCATCCAGCAGGTGAAGGACCAGCTCCCGGCGGGCGTCGAGGTCGCGATGGGGCCGGTCTCGACCGGGCTCGGCGAAATCTTCATGTACACCGTCGAGGCGAAAGCCGGCGCCAAGACGCAAGGCGGCCACGACTATTCGCTGACCGATTTGCGCACCGTGCAGGACTGGATCATCAAGCCGCAGCTTCGCAACGTGCCCGGCGTGGTTGAGATCAACACCATCGGCGGCTTCGAGCGGCAGTTCCACGTGCTGCCGGACCCCGGCAAGCTGATGGCCTACCGGCTCGGCTTTCGCGACGTCATGACGGCTCTCGCCGCCAACAACGCCAATGTCGGCGCCGGCTATATCGAGCGCAACGGCGAGCAATATCTGGTCCGCTCCCCGGGGCAGGTCGGCAGCACCAGCGAAATCCAGGACATCGTCATCGGCTCGCGCGGCGGCAATCCCGTCAGGATCAGGGATGTCGCCACCGTCACCGAAGGCCGCGACCTGCGCACGGGAGCGGCGACCCGCGACGGCGAGGAAACCGTGCTCGGCACCGCGATGCTGCTGATCGGCGAGAACAGCCGCACGGTGGCGCGCCGCGTCGCAGCCCGTCTCGAGGACATCGCCAAATCGCTGCCCGAGGGCGTCGTGACGCGAACCGTCTACGACCGCACCCATCTGGTCGAAGCGACCATCCGCACGGTCCAGAACAACCTCATTGAAGGCGCGGCGCTGGTCGTCGCCGTACTGTTCCTGATCCTCGGAAACATCCGCGCCGCGCTGGTGGTGGCCTGCGTCATTCCCCTGTCCATGGCCATGACGATCACCGGCATGGTCGAGACCAGGGTCAGCGCGAACCTGATGAGCCTGGGCGCGATCGACTTCGGCATCATCGTCGACGGCGCCGTGATCATCGTCGAGAACTGCCTGCGCATGCTGGCCGAGGCCCAGCGCCGGAAGGGCGGCCTGCTCTCCACCCCCGAACGGCTGCGCGCGATCCTGCGCGGGTCGCGCGAGGTCATCAAGCCGAGCCTGTTCGGAACGCTGATCATCGCGGTGGTCTATTTGCCCGTGCTGACGCTGACCGGCGTCGAGGGCAAGATGTTCACGCCGATGGCATTGACCGTGCTGATGGCGCTGGGCGCCGCGGTGCTGTTCTCCATCACCTTCGTGCCGGCGGCGGTCGCCATCTTCGTCACCGGCAAGGTGTCCGAGCACGAAAACCTGTTCATGCGGTTGGCAAAGCGCATCTATCTTCCCCTGCTCCGCCTTGCGATCGACAACCGCGTCGCGGTCACCATCATGGCCGCCGTCATCGTGGTCGCAAGCGGCCTTGCCGCCGCGCGCATGGGGGGCGAGTTCATTCCGAGCCTGGACGAAGGCGACGTCGCGCTGGCCTCGATCCGGATTCCCGGCACCAGCCTCACGCAGTCCCTGGATCTTCAAAAGGCGCTGGAACACCGCATCAAGCAGATTCCAGAGGTGAAGGAATTCTTCACCCGCATCGGCACCGCCGAGATCGCGACCGACCCGATGTCGCCGGCGCAGACCGACGGCTACATCATGCTGAAGCCGCGCGCCGAATGGCCCGACCCCGACAAGCCGAAATCGGAGGTGATCGAGGCCATCGACAAGGCCGCCGACGACATTCCCGGCAGCGCCTATGAAATCTCCCAGCCGATCCAGTTCCGTGTCAACGAGCTGATCTCCGGCGTGCGCAGCGACGTCGGCATCAAGGTCTTCGGCGACGACCTCGACATCCTCCAGGGTGCCGCCAAGCAGGTCGAAGCTGCGATCCGCGGCATCCGCGGCGCCAGCGACGTCAAGATCGAGCAGGTCTCGGGCCTGCCGATCCTCACCGTCCGCCTCGATCGCCAGGCGCTCGCCCGCTACGGCCTCAGCATCAGTGAGGTGCAGGGCATCGTCGAGATCGCGGTCGGCGGTAAGTCAGCCGGCAAGCTGTTCGAGGGCGACCGCCGGTTCGATATCGTCGTGCGCCTGCCGGAACATCTGCGCGGCAATCTCGAGGCCATCCGGGCCATCCCGATCCCGCTGCCGCCGAGCGAGGAAGCAGCATCCGGCGCCGCCATTCGAACGGCGCTGGCCGCCTCGCCCCTCGCCCAGATGCGCTACGTGCCGCTGTCGTCGGTCGCAACCGTCGATGCGACGCCCGGCCCGAACCAGATCAGCCGCGAGAACGGCAAGCGGCGCATCGTCGTCACCGCCAACGTCCGAGCGCGCGACCTCGGCTCCTTCGTCACCGAGGCCGAGGCGGCCGTCGCCGAGAAGGTCAAGCTGCCGCCGGGCTACTGGATCGGCTGGGGCGGGCAGTTCGAGCAGCTGGTCTCCGCGACCAAGCGGCTGACGATCGTGGTGCCGGTGGCGTTGCTGCTGGTGTTCCTGCTGCTGTTCATGGGCATGGGATCGGCGGCGGATGCGGCGCTGGTGTTCTCCGGCGTGCCGCTGGCATTGACCGGCGGTGTCGCGGCACTGCTGCTGCGCGGTATTCCATTATCCATCAGCGCCGGGGTTGGCTTCATCGCGCTGTCGGGCGTGGCCGTGCTCAACGGGCTCGTCATCATCGCCTTCATCGAACGGCTGCGCAGCGAGGGGCACCCCGTTGCCGACGCGGTGCGCGAGGGCGCGCTGACCCGGCTGCGGCCGGTGCTGATGACCGCGCTGGTGGCGTCCCTCGGCTTCGTGCCGATGGCGCTCGCCACCGGCGCCGGCGCCGACGTGCAGCGGCCGCTGGCGACCGTGGTGATCGGCGGCATCATCTCCTCGACCGTGCTGACGCTGCTGGTGCTGCCGGCGCTCTATGCGCTGTTCCGTCGTGACGCGGCAAGCGAAACGCCTACAATGGCGCCTGATTTGGCGGCGTCCGGGGAGCGCTAGAGTTGGGCAGCCACGACCATCACGGTCATCACCACCATGATCATGGCGACCACGCGCATGATCATGGTCACAGCCACGCTCATGGTCATGGCCACGCACATGTCCATGCGCCCGCCAGTTTCGGCAAGGCGTTCGCGATCGGCATTTCGCTCAACACCGCGCTGGTCGTGGCCGAGGCGGTCTACGGCTATATCGGCAACTCCACCGCCCTGCTCGCGGATGCCGGCCATAATCTGTCCGACGTGCTCGGCCTCGTCGTGGCCTGGGGCGCATCGATCGCGGCGCGGCGCGCGCCGAGCGGCCGCTTCACCTATGGCTTTCGCGCCTCCACCATCCTGGCGGCGCTGGCGAACGCAGTGTTCCTGCTGGTCGCGACCGGCGCGATCGGATGGGAAGCGATCCTGCGCCTGCGCGAGCCGGAGCCGGTCGCGGGCGTCACCGTGATGGTGGTCGCCGGCATCGGCATCCTCATCAACGGTTTCACCGCCATGCTGTTCGCAAGCGGGCGCAAGGACGACATCAACATCGAAGGCGCCTACCTGCACATGGCGGCCGACGCCGCGGTCTCGCTCGGCGTCGTGGTCTCGGCGGCCCTGATCATCTGGACCGGCTGGCTCTGGCTCGACCCCGTCACCAGCCTCGTCATCTGTGCCACCATCCTCTGGAGCACCACCAGCCTGCTGCGCGGCTCCGTCGACATGTCGATGGCGGCCGCGCCCAAGGGCACCGACCTCGCCGCGATCAAGGCATTTTTGCTGGCGCGTCCCGGCGTGTCAGGGATCCACGATCTCCACGTCTGGCCGATCTCGACCACCGAGACGGCGCTGACCTGCCACCTCGTGATGCCCGCGGGCACCGCCGACGCATTCCTGATGGAGACGGCGGAGCTGCTGAAGATCTCCTTCCGCATCGGCCACACCACGCTTCAGGTCGAGACGCATCCCGACAATGGCTGCGCGCTGGCGCCGGACGATGTGGTTTAGGATTCACAGGCCCACCCACAGCGTCATTGCGAGCGCAGCGAAGCAATCCAGACTGCCTCCGCGGAGATAGTCTGGATTGCTTCGTCGCTTCGCTCCTCGCAATGACGGCGTGGATAGAGCCGCGTTACGCCGCCTTCGCCGTCACGATCCAGATCGCGCCCTGGAGCGCCACGCTCTGTCCCTTCAGGAACGGCGTGAGCATCTCGCGGATCGAGGCCTTTGCGGCGGCGTACGTCTCCGGCGGATGGCCTTGCAGCGCGCGGCTGGCGGGGCCGATCTGGAGCGCGCCGTCGACGGCGGCATCGAGCCCTCCTCCAATGGCGACATCCATCGCGAGATTATGCGGCTCCATCGCCACATCGACGAAGCCAGCGCCTTTCAGGATGCGCATCACGCGCTCCTCTGAAGCAAACGCGAACGGGCCCGGCTCTTCCGGCCCGACCGGCGGCATTTTTGGCACGTGTTTGTAGACCGCCATCAGCGGCGCCATCATCCATGGATTTTCCTTCGGCTCACGCCAGCAGGCGAAGGCGAGCCGCCCGGTCGGCTTCAACGCGCGGCGGAGGTTGGAGAAGGACGCGATCGGGTCGGCGAAGAACATCACGCCAAAGCGCGAGGCCAGCAGGTCAAAGCTCGCCGGCTCGAACGGATGTACGGTTGCATCCGCCAGCACGAAATCGAGCGGCAGGCCTTTTGGCGCAAACGCGCGCGCCTGCGACAGCATCGGGTCGGAGACATCGAGGCCGAGCGCGAACCCGTTTGGCGCCACCGCCTTCGCGAATGCAAAGGCCGTCGCACCGGAGCCGCAGCCGACATCGATAACTCGCTCGCCCGGCTTCGGCCTGGCGCGGTCGATCAGGACATCGGCGATCGGCCCGAGCAAATTCTCCTGCGCCGCATGGCGATCGGCCCAGCGCTGCCCGCTCGGGCCGTTCCAATAGGCGATCTGGTCGGCATTCTCGGCGTGTCCGCTGGGCTGTTCCATGGATCCCCTCCGGCAGCTTGGTCGAAGGACCCGATGCCGAAAAGCAAGGACGCCGTCAACTGCGGCGGCCCGTTCGGTCCACCTGTCAGCGAGACGTTCTTGCGTTCACGCCGCATGACACGGCGTCGGAGGTTGACGGACGCAGAGGTTTCAACGACCTGCTCTACGCCGGATCATTCGGCCGCGAGCGAAACTCCGGTTCGCTTGGCGAGGACGCGCCGAAAGTCGGCTGCCAGCTCATCGTAATAGTTGGCAAGCTCCTCGTAGAAAGCCCGACCGGCCTCGTCAGGAGCCTCTTGAGCCGCTTTCATGCAGTGGGCGGCTTTCGACTCGTACCTTTCCAGCTTGATGCGAAGATCACTCATCACGGCGATACTCCACGCTGCCACAGGGAGCCCCAACGGTGGTTCGGATGGCGATCAAAAAGATGACCGAAAAAGGGCAATTTTGGACCCTTGGAGGGTGACTCTTGGGCGTCGGATGCCAAGCGCACGAGCCAGGACGGCCGCCAACGGCCGGTGGACCTTGGCCGACGCGCGGGTGGAGGCCTGTGACAATCATCACAAGGGCGGTCTTGCTCGAGCCCTGTTTGCGAGCGTTCGGGCCTTGCTCGAACACCCGCGGGAGGGCTAAAGAGGCGCCTTGGGGCGGTTAGCTCAGCTGGTTAGAGCATCTCGTTTACACCGAGAGGGTCCGCGGTTCGAATCCGTGACCGCCCACCAGCCTTCGCCTGCTTCGCAGGCTACGGCTTGGCAAGCCAGCCTCAGTGCTCATTGATGCGAAGCTGGCGAACGCTGCCACGCCGGAGCCCAACGGGCGAAGGTGGGCCTTTGGCAGCGAGCTCCGGCCCCCTCAATCCCCCGGCCTGCCCGGCAGCAGTGGCACCGCGTCGATCCACACCGCCGCCGACTGGCACCAGATCTGCCTGACGGGCCGCAATTTGTCGCGCTGGCGGATGCTGCCCCAGCGGATTCCCCAATCGCCGGCCTGATCGCCCTCGCCGTTCGTGAACAGCGGGGAGCCGCAGTCGGCGCAAAAGTGCTGGAAGCGCATCTGGCCGTTGTCGCCGCGCTTGCCGTAGACCTTGGGAGTGCCGCCGGTCAGCTTGACGTCGGCGCCGGAACACAGCGCGGTCACCCGGAACGGCGACCCCGTCAGTGCCTGGCAGTCGCGGCAATGGCAGACCGAGACCGCCTCCGGGTCGATCTCGGCTTCAAACGTGATCTTCCCGCAATGGCATTGCCCGTCGATCTGCATCGCCTTCGTCCCCACCCCAAACAAAAACGGCGCCCGAAGGCGCCGTTTTATCATGTTTCGCTGAACCTTAGTGAGCGGTCAGGCCGCCGGCGGCTTCGTCACCGTCCGGCTTCACCGTCACTTTGGTGTCCTCTTCCCAGACGATCGGCACCGGCTTCTTCACCAGCGCCTTGGCGACGACGTCGTCCAGACGCGACACCGGGATGATCTCCATGCCGCCCTTGATCGCATCGGAAATCTCCGTGAGATCCTTGGCGTTGTCCTCGGGGATCAGCACCGTCTTGATGCCGCCGCGGGCAGCAGCCAGCAGCTTCTCCTTCAGGCCGCCGATCGGCAGCACGCGGCCACGCAGCGTGATCTCGCCGGTCATCGCGACATCGTGGCGGACCGGGATGCCGGTCATCACCGAGATGATCGCGGTGGCCATCGCCACGCCCGCCGACGGACCGTCCTTCGGCGTCGCGCCTTCCGGCACGTGCACGTGGATGTCGCGCCGGTCGAACAGCGGCGGCTCGATGCCGTAGACGATCGCGCGCGAGCGGACGTAGGACGCCGCCGCCGAGATCGATTCCTTCATCACGTCGCGCAAATTGCCCGTGACCGTCATCTTGCCCTTGCCGGGCATCATGACGCCTTCGATGGTCAGGAGCTCGCCGCCGACATCGGTCCAGGCAAGGCCGGTGACGATGCCGACCTGCGGCTCGCTCTCGATCTCGCCGAAGCGGTATTTCGGCACGCCCAGAAGCTCTTCCAGAGTCTTCTCGGTGACCTTGACCGACTTCTTCTTGGAGATCATCAGCTCCTTCACCGCCTTGCGGGCGAGTGTGGAGAGCTCACGCTCCAGATTACGCACGCCCGCTTCGCGGGTGTAGCGGCGGATCAGAAGCAGCAACGCATCGTCGTCGATCGAGAACTCCTTGGAGTCCAGGCCGTGCTTGGACACCGCGGTCGGAATCAGATGCTTGCGCGCGATCTCGACCTTCTCGTTCTCGGTGTAGCCCGCGATCCGGATGATCTCCATGCGGTCCATCAACGGCCCCGGAATATTGAGCGTATTCGCGGTCGTGATGAACATCACGTTGGACAGATCGTAGTCGACCTCGAGATAGTGGTCGTTGAAGGTCCCGTTCTGCTCGGGGTCGAGGACCTCGAGCAAGGCCGAGGACGGATCGCCGCGGAAATCGGCACCCATCTTGTCGATCTCGTCCAGCAGGAACAGCGGATTGGACGACTTCGCCTTCCGCATCGACTGGATGATCTTGCCGGGCATCGAGCCGATATAGGTGCGGCGATGACCGCGGATCTCGGCCTCGTCGCGCACGCCGCCGAGCGAGACGCGCACGAACTCGCGCCCCGTCGCCTTCGCGATCGACTTGCCGAGCGAGGTCTTGCCGACGCCGGGAGGCCCGACGAGGCACAGGATCGGGCCCGTCAGCTTGTTGGCGCGCGACTGCACCGCGAGATACTCGACGATACGTTCCTTGACCTTCTCGAGGCCGTAGTGATCGGAGTCCAGGATGGCTTGCGCCGATTCCAGATCCTTCTTCACCTTGGACTTCTTGTTCCACGGGATCGACAGCAACCAATCCAGATAGTTGCGCACGACGGTCGCTTCCGCGGACATCGGCGACATCTGGCGCAGCTTCTTCAATTCATGCTGCGCCTTTTCGCGCGCTTCCTTGGAGAGCTTGGTCTTGGAGATCTTCTCTTCGAGATCGGCGAGCTCGTCGCGACCGTCGTCGTCGCCGAGCTCCTTCTGGATCGCCTTCATCTGCTCGTTGAGATAGTACTCGCGCTGGGTCTTCTCCATCTGGCGCTTGACGCGCGAGCGGATGCGCTTCTCGACCTGGAGCACCGAGATCTCGCTCTCCATCAGGCCCAGCACCTTCTCGAGGCGCGTGGTGACGGACAGCGTCTCCAGGATACCCTGGCGATCCGCGATCTTGACGGCGAGATGCGAGGCAACGGTGTCGGCGAGCTTGGCGAAATCGGTGATCGCCTGCACGACGCCGACGACCTCGGCCGAGATCTTCTTGTTGAGCTTCACATAGCTCTCGAAATCGGACACGACCGAGCGCGACAGCGCTTCGGCCTCGACCGATTTCGCATCGGTGTCGGCGAGCGCAACCGCGGTTGCTTCATAGTACTCGCTGCGATCGGTGTATTTCTGCACACGTGCCCGCTCGAGCCCTTCGACCAGCACCTTCACGGTGCCGTCGGGAAGCTTCAAGAGCTGGAGCACGCTGGCAAGCGTACCGGTCTCGTAAATGGCATCGGGCGCCGGATCATCGTCGGACGCGTTCTTCTGCGTTGCGAGCATGATCAGCGCGTCGTTCTTCATCACCTCTTCGAGCGCGCGGATCGACTTCTCGCGGCCGACGAAGAGCGGAACGATCATGTGCGGGAAGACGACGATGTCGCGCAGCGGCAGCACGGGATAGGCGTGCGTTTCGCCATGAACGATGGTTGGCCGGGGTTTTGGATTAGTCATGGCCTTTTCCTTTTGCTTTGCCCCCCTGCACGCAGCCCGCCATGCTCATGCGCAACCGCCACAAGGTGCCGAGGTGATCCGCAGACCGGTCGGCCCAGGATAGACCTTGACCGGCTTGTGGATCGGAACTGAGGCGAATCTTGAACAGAATTCTCGCTCGCCGCCGACATTAGGTGGCTATCGACCCGGGGGGTGTCAAGTCATTGAAAGACGCGCGCCATCAGGCGCTTACGCACGCGTATAAGCGACGCAACACCGGCTGCGGAGGTACTTTCCGCAGCCCAAACTAATGGGACGATTGGAGCGTTCCAGCGCCGCAAATCAGGCGCTGGCGTTCTCGACGGCGCGATCGGACCGATCGGCGTAGATGTAGAGCGGACGCGCCGTACCTTCTACGACTTCGCGTGAAATCACGACTTCTTCCACACCTTCGAGACCCGGCAGATCGAACATGGTCTCGAGCAGGATCGCCTCGAGGATCGAACGCAGACCACGCGCGCCGGTCTTGCGCTCGATCGCCTTGCGGGCAACCGCGCCAAGCGCCTCGTCGGCGAAGGTCAGCTCGATGTTCTCCATCTCGAACAGCCGCTGGTACTGTTTCACCAGCGCGTTCTTCGGCTCGGTGAGGATCTTCTTCAGCGAGGTCTCGTCCAGATCCTCGAGCGTCGCCACGACCGGCAGACGGCCGACGAATTCGGGGATGAGACCGTACTTCAGCAGGTCCTCAGGCTCGACGTGACGGAAGATCTCGCCGGTACGGCGATCCTCCGGCGCGAGCACCTGGGCGGCGAAGCCGATCGAGGTCGACCGGCCGCGCGCCGAGATGATCTTCTCGAGGCCGGCGAACGCACCGCCGCAGATGAACAGGATGTTGGTGGTATCCACCTGCAGGAATTCCTGCTGCGGATGCTTGCGGCCGCCCTGCGGCGGGACCGAAGCCACCGTGCCTTCCATGATCTTCAGCAGCGCCTGCTGCACGCCCTCACCCGACACGTCGCGCGTGATCGAGGGATTATCGGACTTGCGGCTGATCTTGTCGATTTCGTCGATGTAGACGATGCCGCGCTGGGCGCGCTCGACATTGTAGTCGGCGGCCTGGAGCAGCTTCAGGATGATGTTCTCGACGTCCTCGCCGACATAGCCGGCTTCGGTCAGCGTCGTCGCATCGGCCATCGTGAACGGAACGTCCAGGATGCGGGCGAGCGTCTGCGCGAGCAGCGTCTTGCCCGAACCGGTCGGACCGATCAGCAGGATGTTCGACTTCGCGAGCTCGACGTCGTTGTGCTTGGTCTGGTGGTTGAGGCGCTTGTAGTGGTTGTGCACCGCGACCGACAGGACCTTCTTCGCATGGCTCTGGCCGATGACGTAATCGTCCAGGACCTTGCAGATTTCCTTCGGCGTCGGAATGCCGTCGCGCGACTTCACGAGCGAGGATTTGTTCTCCTCGCGGATGATGTCCATGCAGAGCTCAACGCACTCGTCGCAAATGAAGACCGTGGGACCCGCGATCAGTTTGCGGACTTCGTGCTGGCTCTTGCCGCAGAACGAGCAATACAGCGTGTTCTTGGAGTCGCTCGTGCCGACCTTACTCATTCATGTCTCCGTCCGCGGTTCGATCCCGCTCCGCTCGATCGCTCCATTCCGACACGAGGGCCGGTATGAAGTTCAAATAGAGCAAATTCCGTACCAAAAAAGACCCTACGCGCTACATACCCGTGCGAATCACGGTCACTCGATTCTCCGCGATCATAGCCGATCATGCGTAGCCAACCATGCTGTCACCCGACTATCAAGAATTCGCTAATCGAGGCGGCGCCGGCTACCCGTGACAATACCGTGATTTCACGTCTTGGCACGGGAGAAGTGATCGAAATCGCGATTGCGTGGCTGGATTGCCACGAAAAACAGGCACGAAAGCGGAACTTTCTGCCTGTCGCAGGGCGCAAAACAGTTTTTTGCGCCGCACGAATGCGTCCTTAACGTGAACGCTGCCCTGACGATCCCCTGCAATGCCGGGGATCGCTGTTGCGATCCCGGTAATGCTACGGGGTCTTCGCCGCTGCCGCCTCTTCGGCGCGCTTGTCGATGACCTTGTCGACCAGGCCAAACTCCTTGGCGTCGTTCGCGGTCAGGAACTTGTCGCGTTCCAGCGCGTCCTCGATCGTCTTGTAGGTCTGGCCGGTGTGCTTCACGTAGATCTCGTTGAGCCGCTTCTTCAGGTTCAGGATTTCCTGGGCGTGCAGCATGATGTCGGTGGCCTGGCCCTGGAAGCCGCCGGAGGGCTGATGCACCATGATGCGCGCGTTCGGCAGCGAGAAGCGCATGTCCTTCTCACCGGCGCAAAGCAGCAGCGAGCCCATCGAGGCGGCCTGCCCCGTGCACAGCGTCGAGACCGGCGGACGGATGAACTGCATGGTGTCGTAGATCGCGAGGCCCGACGTCACCACGCCGCCCGGCGAGTTGATGTACATCGAGATTTCCTTCTTCGGATTTTCCGCCTCAAGGAACAACAGCTGCGCGACGATCAGCGTCGACATGCCGTCTTCGACCGGGCCGGTCACGAAGATGATGCGCTCTTTCAACAGGCGCGAGAAGATGTCGTAGGCGCGCTCGCCACGGTTGGTCTGCTCGACCACCATGGGCACGAGGTTCATGTAGGTTTCAACCGGATCGCGCATGAGTCACCTAAGGTTTTAGGAGGCGGACATCGCCAGTCCTGGCTGCCAGTTTGGCTGGATTTGCCGGAAGGCCGATGGACGCCCGTGATGCAGGAAGTTGGTAGAGGTAGAACGCTCGGTAGACGACTTGGGTACAGGGCGTACCGACAGATATAGCCCAAATCGCGCCAGACAAGTGCGGAGCGAATTAAGGCTTAATCCACGGGGCACTTGAAGCTGATTCTCGCAAAGAGGCCCAGCCAACCACATGGCTAGCCGGGCCCCTTCGCTGATCATCCTTAATAGAAGGCTTTCTCAAAGCTCTCAGGCGGCGGTCTTGTCCGCCTCGTCGTCCTTGTAGAGATCCTCGCGCGAGACCTTCTTCTCGGTCACGTTGGCGAGCTCGAGGATGAAGTCGACGACCTTGTCCTCATAGATCGGTGCACGAAGCTGGGCCAGCGCGTTGGCGTTGTTGCGATAATAGTCCCACACTTCCTTCTCGCGGCCGGGCATCGAGCGCGCGCGCTCGATCACGGCGCGGCCGACCTCGTCGTCGGTCACGGTGATCTTGTTCTTCTCGCCGATCTCGGAGAGCACGAGACCGAGCCGCACGCGGCGGTCGGCGATCTTGCGGTACTCTTCCTTGGCGGCGTCTTCAGTGGTGTCCTCGTCGGCAAAGGTCTTGCCGGCGGAGTCCATCTCGGCCTTGACCGAGTTCCACATCAGATTGAACTCCTCGTCGACGAGCGACGGCGGCGCTTCGAAGCGATGCGCCTCGTCGAGGCGGTCGAGCAGCGCGCGCTTGACGCGCTGGCGCGTCGCGCCGGCAAACTCGGCAGCCAGACGCTCGCGCGCGGCTTCCTTCAGCTTGTCCAGCGATTCGAGGCCGAGCGTCTTGGCGAACTCGTCGTCGATCGCGACGTCCTGCGGCGCCTCGATCGAGGTCGCGGTGGTCTCGAACTCGGCCGGCTGGCCGGCGAGCTTGTCGTTCATGTAGTTCTTGGGGAACGCCGCCTTGAGCGTGCGCGTCTCGCCCGCGCCGATGCCGGTGAGCTGCTCCTCGAAGCCGGGGATGAAGGTGTTGGAGCCGATCACGACCTGGATCCCTTCGCCGGTGCCGCCCTCGAAGACTTCGCCGTTGATGGTGCCCTTGAAGTTGATGGTGACGCGGTCGCCGGATTCGGCCTTGGCGCCCTCGGCCTTCGCGGCGTAGCCGCGGTTGGTGTCGGCGATGCGCTTGATGGCCTCGTCGACGTCGGTGTCGGACACGTCGGCAACGGGCTTCTCGACCTGGAAGCTCTTGAAGTCGGCGAGCGCGATCGCGGGCACCACCTCGATCGCGACCGTGTAGGTCAGATCGGTCTTGCCGTTGAGCAGCTCCTCGACCTCGGCCTGCTCGCTCGGCATGGTGATCTTCGGCTCGGTCGCGAGCTTGAAACCGCGCTCGGTGAACAGCTGCGTGTTGGTGTCGCGAATGGTCTGGTCGATGGTCTCGGCCATCACCGAGCGGCCGTAGACCTTCTTCAGATGAGCGACCGGCACCTTGCCGGGGCGAAAGCCGTTGATGCGGACCTTGTCCTTGAGGTCGACGAGCTTGGCGCCGGCCTTGGAGTCGAGATCAGACGCGGGAACGCTGATCTTGAACTCGTGCTTCAAACCTTCCGAGAGGGTTTCTGTGACCTGCATGGCGTCCAATCTTCTTCTCGTTCGGTCCCGGCACATTGCGCGTCGGGACGCTGTCATTAATCGATCCGGCGCGAGGCAAACGCCTCAACGCCGGCGGTTCATCGAGCCCGGCTCCGGACGGAAAAACATCCGCGCGGAGCGAAGCCCCAAAGTAATCCGTGCAAACGCTGAAAGCGCTTGGTGCGGGCGGAGGGACTCGAACCCCCACAACTTTCGTCACCGGAACCTAAATCTACCGGGCATGGTGCGGGCGGAGGGACTTGAACCCCCATTTCCGTAAGGAAAACAGGACCTAAACCTGCCGCGTCTGCCATTTCGCCACGCCCGCGATTGTCACCTCCAGTGCCAAATTGACACCTGTTTGGCACCCGTTTTGTCACCCGGTTAGGCGACAGTGGATGCCCTCTACTATCCCTCGGCCGCGTTGTCTACGACAAGCCCGATTTGGGGCTTTTTGGCCGGGGCGAAGCCGCCCCCGTTGAGGGCCTTGAAGGCGACCTCGAAGGCGGCGCTGTCCTCGAACACGGCGTAGCGCTCGGTCATCTTGATGTCGCTGTGGCCCATCAGCTTCTTCAGGACCGACAGGGGCACCCCGTTCATGACCATGCGGGAGCCGTAGGTGTGCCGGGTGCAATAGACCACGGCGTCCTCGACCTGCGGGAGCTGGGCGCGGGTGCGCTCCCAGAGCCAGCGCATGTGGGGCTTCGTCAGGTCCGTGAACGGGCCCGGCTGGTTGCCCTTGCGCTTCCTGAGGGACGCGATGATGTCCTGCGCCCGGTTGGACAGCGGCACCGCCCGGAACGAGCCGTTCTTGGTGTCCCAGAAGATGGCACGGTCCTTGTGGATGTCCTCCCACTTCAATACCTGGCCCTCGGTGTAGGTGCGGGCCCCGGTGTCGATCAGGAACTGGAAGAAGTCGCTCTCGTGATACCTCTCCCAGATAGTCCAGAGGGACAGGATCGCAAGCTCCTCCTCGTGCGAGAAGAAACGGAAGCGGCCCTTGTTCTCCTTGAACTTCGGGAAGGTCGGGACCGCTGGCAGCTTGTGCTTCACCCGCTCCATCATGACCCGGATCGCGGACTTGTAGCGGTTGACCGTCGAGCCCTCGACCTCGCGCTCGTTGATCAGGTACTGGAGGAACTCGTCGATGTTGTCCTGCGAGAACGCCTCGACGATGCCCATGTCCTTGCCGCACCAGTTGACGAAGGTCGAGGCGTTCAGCTCGCACTTCGAGCTGTCCTTGCCCTTCGACCAGTGGAGCGTCGCAGTCTCACGCAGCAGGTTGCCGAGCGAGCCAGCGTCCGAGCCGCCGATCTTCTTCTCGGCCTCGGGGATGGCCTTGCCCAGCTTCAGAGCGGCGCGGGCTTGCAATTCCCACGCTTCGCCCTCGGCCTGCGTATCGTGCATTTTGGTGTGACGCTTGCCGTCCACCATGAACTTCGTAATGAACTTGTTGCCCTTGGGGTAGGTCGCCATGGCACTAGCCTCTAATTGAACGGGTAGTCAGTAGCTCAGCGATTGGTCATCAGGTTGCGGACGCTGGCGTACATCTTCTTGCCCGCGCCGATCAGCTTCTGACCCTTCGAGCGGAAGTCGCCGGGGATCGGATCGATGCTTATAACGTTGAGCCCCTCGCGACCCTGATGCCCACGGTCGGACATTAGAGCGCAGATGCGCGAGACGGTGCCGTCAGCCAGATCGGTGGCCTTCGACAGTTCCTTCTGAGTGATGCCCGGCTTCGCGCCAGCGTGCAGCAGGACCAGCATCTGGTTGGCGGTGATGTCTGGGCTGATCTTTCTGAACTCGTTGATGATCAGCGTCAGCGTCTCCACCCACTTCGCATCTTCGATGCTGCTGTTATCGTTGGTCACGGCCGAAGCCCCCTTCGCGGTCATTTCTTAGGTCTCCTCTGCTTCGTTGATAGTCGCTTACGTTAGACACTCTACGATAAGCGACAGTCTCGGTCAAGCGGGAGTTCCTAGCCTTGGTTAAAAGAAAGGGGACCAACCGGGTCCCCCTCTCTTCAATCATATTCCATCTAGGGATCGAACGTTCCCCTCTTATGGGTTCAGCGGATAGAATTGCTGCATCAATTCCACAGGAAACGACTTCGACACCGTGAAGCCCATCCGCTGAAACGCTGCCGGTGCCGTGCACCACTTCCACAAGATGCCGCGCGTGTCGGCGATGGTGATGATCTGCTCCTCGTCGGCGAAGAGGGTGGCGATGGGATCGCTCAACATCTCCAGCGCTGCCTCCTCCCTCGTCGCCCACCACCCGGCGACCGTCTCGTATCCGGCCGGGACATCCGGCGAGATCAGTTCATCCGGCTCAACCTCAGTCGGAAGCGCAACAACCCCAAACAACTCTCTCATAGCCCAGTTACCGCCATTCTCAGGGGTGAAGCCGCCAAGCCCCCCTTTATTCTTGATCGTGGCTGGGCAGTGTTTCTGACCAGCAACACAGTGGATAGTCCTACGATTGGAAGGTGACAACACCGTGGATATACGGATGTGACCGCATGCCGCTTGGGTGTTGCCTGTAAGCCTCACGTAAGGTTCTCCCCGACTTCTGGATGAGAACCTAACGTGAACAAGATTTCGGGTCAAGCGAAGATTCGCAAAACCAGAAGATTAGCTGTGGGCCATCCTGAGGAGCACCATAGCCGCCCGCACGTAGCGAGACCCGCGAGGCTGGCGCTCGATGATGGCCTGTAACTCCCATGCAGGTGCCCGGCCGAGCAAGGTCAGTGCCTGTTCATAGCTCATTGGCGCACGAAGCCCTTGTGGAGGATGCCGATGTGCGACCAGAGCGAAACCACGAAGCCCTGATCGACCGAGCCGTCCCTGTTGAAGACGAAGTGGGGCTCGACCTTGAACCGCAGTGCCCTGCCCTCGCACGCCTTGCGACCCGCTCTGCGGGCCGACTTGGGGCTGATGAAAACGCGACGTGTCATACGTAGACTTTCTATGTTCTGAAGGTGATCAGACAGCAAGACGCGCGGACGAATGGCGCCAGCGAGACGGTGCAGTGCCGGAGGCATCGCCGCACAGCGGATCGGTGCACGCCACGGTGCCGTCATCGCGCACCATGAAGTTGCCCGCGTGGAGATCGAGGTCGGAGCGGAAGGCGAGCTTGAACTGGATCGCGAAACGCAGCGAGCCAGGCTGCATGTCGTCGGCCGCGAGAGCGTCGTGCTCGCTTCCAACCCTGCCGTACATGCCTGCCGTGAGGTGGCCGAACAGCCGGGAGGCGCGCTGCTCGCCATAGGGCAGCTCGCTGACGGTGGACTTCATGCGCTCGACCACAGCCACGTAGAACTCGTCCGAGGTGCCCTCGTTGAAGCGGCGGAAGCTGTAGACCATGGGCGCGTTCTTCCCCATGTGGTTGTTCTTCGCTGCCCAGATCACGTAGTCGAGCCAGCTATCGGGCTTGCGGTTGACCTTGATCACGCGCTTGCTGTTGCCCTTGGCGAGCACCGTGGAGTAGGCCCCTGCCCCGAGCACGCGATAGCCGCGCTTGATCAGACGGCCGACGAACTCCTCGCCCGTCTCCCACGTGACACTTTTCGCCCTGGCCCTCGGTGTGGGCTTCGGTGCATCGAGCGGCGGCATGCGAACCGGGTTGCGAATGATCACATCGGGATTGATCCCGGCCATCTTCGCCATGTTGCCCATCGCCAGACGCACGTCGCCGACGTTGTAGGCCATCATCATCCGCATAGCCTTCTCCTCGGCCCTGCGGCGGTCACTGAAGCGCGGGAAGCGTTCGGCGCGAGGCATGCGGACCAGCTCGACCTCGCACGTGCGATGGCGAAACATCGACGGCATGCGGTTCGGGTTGAAGTGTTGGGCCACGCGCATCTCATCGGGCATGCGCAGCACGTAGCGGCGCTGGTGATCCCAAGCGCGGCAGATGGAGCGCATGCGACGGCGGATGAAGTCGAGATCGCGCTGCGCGACATCGTGAATGCTGGTAGCGCCAGACATGACGGTCTCGGCGAGCGGATCATAGCGAAGATGCATTTCGATAGCCTCAGGTGGAGATGACAGGGAGCACGCAGAACACACTGGAGGGGCAGCGCTGTGCCCCTCGGATGTGGTCTCGCTACTCGCCACGCAGGCGGCAGAGGTTCGCAGCAGCGCGCCACGCAGCGCGCTCCTCGGTGTAGTGTCCCAGCTCTTCAGAGGGACGGCGGAACGCCTTAGGCGTGATGATCACGTAGCCCTCGACGGCTTCGCGCCATGCGACCTTCCAGCCCTTGCCGGTGGCGTAGTCGATCCATTCTTGCCAGCTCTGCATCAGTGCCCCCGAGCCATGAGGGCGACGGCAGCGCCTGCGACCATGAACGCGACAGCGAGCGCGACACTGACGATGCTTTCGAGGTTGGCGACGCGGCGCGGCTTGGGTGCACGCTTGGTGCTGATGCGCTCGAATGACATTGCGACCATTGCTCAGACCCCCAGCCCGCGCTGGCCCGGCATGATGCCGCTGGTCTCGGTGGCAGTCTTGAAGTGCACCTTGGCGTCGTTCTCGCGAATGGCGCGGATCATGTCCTCGCTGTTGCGCAGGCCGGGCAGCTTGCGACGCTTCCACGCGGTGTAGAGTTGTTCGCCCGACCAGTTGTGATCGGCCTCAGCGAGGGCCCTGCGGACAGCCTTCGGAAGCTTGTCGAAGGTGTGCATGCAGCCGCTGGTCAGGCCGACGCCTGCCGTGTTGGTGTTTGCGTTGTTCTTACGGAATGCCATTAGTGCCTCTCTACGATTGGTTTCTGTCTACGTTTGGAAGGTGATCAGTCACGAATAAAGCCGGAGGTGTCCCGCTTCGCGTTGCCCTTGGCGTAGAGGGCAATCACGTGGTTGCGCGGATCGAGGAAGCGAAGGTCGCTTTCGTCGCCATTGAAGACGGGGAAGCCCATGAAGCCCTCAGCCTCAACGCGGGCGACGGTGGCTTGCGAGCGGAAGACAGCAGCGACGTTCAAGCCATTCGCGAGGGCGGCAGCAGCGGCCTTGTCATTGCCATCGGCGAGCGAGAAGGTCAGCGCGTAGTTCGCAGGCACGTTCTTGCGGTTGGCGATCTTCGTGTAGTCATAGAACTGCACGTCAGGGAACATCGCCATCAGGTTGGCATGGTCGCCAGCAGGCACGCTTTCCCAGCGAATGTCAGACGTTCCGTTGAGGCGGAAGACAGGCACGTAGCCCTTGGCCTTGGCGACGCGGATCGCCTTGGCAATGTCAGCCGCCAGCACGGACATGAAGTTTGCCCGGTCAGTGAAGAACAGCTTGGTTTTGCGGATGCGAGCGGACTGGATCGCGTTGCGCTTGCCAGCAGCAACGTCTTCAGCGGTCAGGATACCGAGACCAGCAGCGATGCCGCCGCGACCAGCAGTGTTGAGGCATGCGGCCTTGCAGCCAGCAGTGGCCATCGGACAGGTGTTGAAGCCCGACAGCGCGGCCGGTGACAGGTGCAGAATGAACGTCCAATAACCCGCGCCCCTGCCCTTATTGATCTTGGGGTTGCTCGGCGACAACAGACGGAAGTTGTTCGAGACGGGATAGCTGGCAGCAAGCTTGGACATTGTAGAGCCTCTACGTTTGGCAGGTGATAGGGCGACAACAGCGCCGCCCCGGTGCCAACAGACATAGTCAATCTATGATCATAGATCAACTATTATTTTCTAGGTTCTACGATTATTTTGTAAACCGCTGTGATCGCACGACTATTTGCGCCCCCGCTCGAGAGTTGATAGGCGTGCAGCCATGTCAGACAGGGCAAAACAACTGATTGGAGTGGTCGCGGTGGCGCTATGCGTCGCGGCGCTGATAGCGTGGAATGATGCGAAGGTGCGAGCGGACGGCGGACGCTATGACGCTGGCGGGATATGGCGCGGCCGGTGAGACTGCACACGCGCGGCCGGATCACAGCATGGTGCATGCTCGCAATCGCGTTAGGTGCGCTCGCGTGGCACCTCATGCGCCCCTAGCGTGCCCTATGGTGCACCGTTGGCGCGGCGCTACTGTTGCCCGTGACGTGCAGCCAATGCAGCCCCTCGCGTGCCCTGCCGTGCCCTGATGGTGCGCTGAAGGTGCGGGCTAGGCTGGCGAGGCAAAGACACTGATAGGAAGATAGAGAAGCGAACGCCGCGACGTTGTGGCACCTCGCGTGCACCTAACCCGCCCCCTATGTGCACCTAGCGGATACCGTATCCCGCGCGACCCCAATGATATCAATGGCTTAGCCCATGGTGGTGACAGGGTCGGGTGACAATGGGCCAGCGGTCGGGCCTGATCGCGATCGGATCGAGGGGGCCACGGGGGATCGCGCGACCGATAGGGTTCGAGCCTGCCCTTCAGAGATTTCCGCCAACTATCCGGGGAACTCTACGGTTCTCGCCAGTCTACCTTCAGAGACCCTCTAGGCGCCTCGATAGTCTACGAGCGGGAGCCAGCCATGCGTTATTCCGGGTGCCCCGCTAGGTCAGGTAGGGTTACCTGTAGGGCCTCCCAGAGAGCCTCTAATGGGCTCGGGGAGTTGACATGCCCCGAGACGAGCGACAGCGAGTTCTCGGGGCCTCTTCAGATGACATTGGAGGTCTGGGAATGCCTAAGCGTCGGCAGTTGCACGGTCGTGTCCTGACCAAACTGGACGAACAGGGGTTGGGATACATCGAGAGCGGTGACGGTGGGTTCCTGGTTGTAAGCGGTGACGGAACTTCTCTCGCGCAGCTCACGCCGGTCGAGCTTGTCGGGCTGGGGACCGAGCTGATCATGCACGGCACCGAGATGCTGGCTAAACAGGCAAAGAGAGCTAGGTCATCTTCTGGGGGTCGATGATCACCGGGGCACCCACAGTCATAGGGAACTAATCTTACCCAATGCTCAGGTGCACTTCAGTGTACCTATATAGGAACCGGGAGGGGGGCTTAGGGCTGTAGTGCAACCTAATTCAGTAACCAGCAGTAACCGCATGGAACAGGAGATCAGGATCGACATCGGCCCCTTCTTCAGGCGGCACGGCAGGAAGCCGAGCGGCCGGGGCTATTGGGTGTTCCAGATCGTGTCCCCGCTGGCGACCGCCAAGGACCACATCCTCGCCCCGCAGGAGGAGATGGCCTTCAAGGCGGCCTGCGAGCGGGCGCTGGAGGTGGCTGCGCTGAGGCGAGCCACACGGGTCCTGCTGCTCCCCGAATGATCTACCGGGCCTACAGGCTGAACTTCTGGGGCCACGTTCTGGACCTTCAGGAGCTGGACTGTGAGACCGACGAGGAGGCCGTCGAGCTGGCGGCCGAGCTGTTTGGCGAGGACCCGGTAGAGATCTCCGTTGAGGTCTGGCTGGGTCCCCGTAGGATCGCCCGCCTCACCTCCTCCGACCGCCCATGATCGAGCTGGTCTACGATCTGCGGCGTGGTGCAGATTGAGGCCAGCGACGCGCACGAAACTCGTGAATAGCGGCTCTGAATTGGGACCGTCCCGGCAGAGGTGTCGCTGTCTCCCGATCTCGGATGATTTTCTCGAGTTCTGTGACGCGCATCTGAGAGAAGCGGTCTTCGCCAAGCCATTCGAGCGTGCGCTGAAGAATGTTGGTGATCTGAGTGTAATCGTATTTCATCCCATGCCTGCTTCAAAGAGACCGCGGAAACTGTTCGGTGGAGGTGACGGAGTTGTCAAGTTCGCCGCAGGAATGCGTTCAGGCGAATTCGCAAGCTAGTCTCGTCCTTCGTCTCACATTCCCAGATAACCAGAACCTCCCAGCCTAACGCCTCCAACTGCTTGATCCGCTCAGCGTCTCTCTCCTTGTTTCGGGTGAGCTTGGGATTCCAATAGCCGGTGTTCGATTTCGGACGGCGTGCGTCCAAGCATCCCTCGCGCTCATGTCCGTGCCAGAAGCAGCCATGGACGAAGATAACTTTCCGCTTGGGTCCGAACACTAGGTCTGGGCGACCCGGTAAGTCTTTTCGATGAAGTCGATAGCGGTAGCCTAAGCTATGCACGATGCGGCGGACGGCCATTTCCGGCTTCATGCCTTGGCTCTTAATTCGCCGCATGTTCTCTGATCGCCGCTCAGGAGACAGCTTGTCCATGGACTCGACTCTTGGTTGCGGACCTCTAACCTATGCATCGAAAACGTGATTCGGCGCGGGAATGGCAGAGAAGCGGCCAGAACTTGGGACCATCCATAAGAAGATCGTCGAGCTTCTAAAGGAGCACGCTGACGGTCTGACGATCTACGAACTGCGCAAGCACCTCCCCGAGGACATAGGGGTGCAGCAACATCTCGACAAGCGCGTCCGCGAACTCCGCTATCGGTATGACATACCCCTCGTGAAAGATAAGTATGTCTTCAAAGGTGAGCGCACCGCGCCTGTAGACGATGCGGGAATCAGCGCGAAATTGCGAGCGGCTGTACTCGATGCAGCTCATGGCCGGTGCCAGATGTGCGGCCGAACGATCGCCGACGATGGCATCAAGCTCCAAGCGGATCACAAGATACCGAGGAACTGGGGCGGCAAAACTGAGATGGATAATCTCTGGGCCATTTGTCAGTTATGTAACGGCGGCAAGCGGGACTACTTCGCCAGCTTTGACCAATCCGAAATGCAGAAGATCGTGTCGCTCGAAAGCGTGTATGAGCGCATCTCGGAAATGCTCCGGCTTCACAAGGGAAAGCCAGTACCATCGTGGATGCTTCAGTTCGTAGCGAACATCAATGACTTCCAAGAGGATTGGCAAAAGCGACTGCGAGAGCTCCGGTATCCCGGCATAGACCTGAAGATAAGAGCGACGCGCACCAAAACATCCGCTGGTAAGGTCGAGTCGGCGTACATTCTGGATGACTGGAAGCCGCTCCCAGCCAACCACAAGTTCATCATCAAAGAGTACGAGCGCACAAATAAGAAGGCGCGTTCGGGTGACGGCTAGGCTGCGGCCATCCTGAAGACGTGGCGCTTCGTTGTGAGGGCTTCCTTGATCTTCACTGCTACAGCTTCAGCCACTGGAGGCGGGAAAGCGTTGCCGATCTGCCGGTAAGCCGCAGTCTTTCTTCCCGTGATCTTCCAGTCATCCGGGAAGCCCTGTAGCCGGGCCACCATCGGAACCGTGAGACGTGGAAGATGGTCAACCGGCGTATCCCGACCGGGCGCCTGATCCGCGATGCCCATACCATCGACGCCCAATGACTTCCAGGCACGTTTCGCCCTTGTTGGGCCTAGGTCAGGTCCGCCATGCTTTTTCGAGCCACCCACCAGCGTCGGCGCAACATCGTCGGCAAGCCCTCTCCAACGCGATGCTCCCCGCCAGCCATTTGCAGACATCAGGTCGTAGAGCGTTTCACCAACCGTAATCGGGTTCTGCGGGGCGACCTGCGGCCAGTCGAACCGGTCCCAAATGTCCCGCTTAAGACCAACGATGACGACCCGTGGCCGAAGCTGGGGCACACCGAAATCAGACGCATTCAGAATGCGCCACGCCGTGATGTAGCCCATGCTGTAGAGGCTATCTCTCAGCTTCTCCCGGTAATCTTGGAAGGCGGCCTCAAGGAAGCCTCGCACATTCTCGATCATCACTGCTCGCGGCCGGGTCTCGTCAATCAGGCGAAGCGCGGCTGGAAACAGGTCCCGTTCGTCTTTAGGACCGAGTTGCTTCCCAGCGATGGAGAAGGGCGGGCACGGAAGTCCCGCTGCGAGCAGGTCAATTCCCTTATAGGGCCTTCCGTCGAACTTCTTGATGTCTTGCTCGAACACGCTCCAATTTGGCCGGTTAGCCCGGAGAGTGTCACAGCAGGCTTTGTCGATCTCAACGACTGCCGAATGGCTGTAGCCAGCCTTCTCAAGACCAATCGCCTGCCCCCCGGCTCCGGCACAAAGTTCAAGCGATGTCAGGGGCATGATCCGGTCCAAGTCCAGCGATGTGATTCGCGCTTCGCAATGAGACAAAATTTCGAGTGTGGCGTCGAGAGGCGATATACAGCATTAATCAACAGCCTTCCCAATCGGTAAATGCGCGATATTCACACAATCAACTTGCCCTCCGAATTGCCGAGTTGGGGCGAGAGATCACTCCCCCGCCCCTCCAGCGGCACACCGGAACTCCCTATCGGGGTATCAAGGGGCGCGGTCGAGGAGTCCTTTTGTCACAGCGACAAGTTGACTCCCCATCCCTACCGCCGCCTGCCGCTCATGATCGAGCTGGCGAACCGCTCACCGCCGCCACCGAACCGGTCGGGGCCGCCGATCACCTGAGACATGAACTTCTCCAGCTCAGCGTCGATCAGGGCCTCCTTGTGCTGGAGGTGGGCCTGCTCGATGTCCCGGTTCATGTATTCGGCCCAGTGCGCCACAGCGCCCGCCACGGCGTCCAGACGGTCGTCGTGCTTCAGGGCACCACGGTCCCGCGTGATGCGGGTCATCTGGTAGAACAGCCGGTAGCCCTGCTGGTTCTCGGCCGTGTAGCTCTCGGTTGACCTGTAGTCCTTCTCGATCACTGAGGGGCACACCACGAGCCTGTGCTGGTTCATGATGGGCTCCAGCGTGTCGATGATCCTCATCTCCTTCTGGACCTTGGCCCACTCAGCGTCCTTCACTTCGACGGGATAGGTCTTCATAGCGACCGCGCCGAGGAGCTGGGTGAACATGCCGCCGCCGTAGTTGGGCTCGCAGAGGATCAGGTTCACGTGCTGCCGCCGCGCCGCCATGCAGATGCTGGTCAGGGTCTTCTCGTCGTAGCCGCCGAGGAACGCGCCGATGTCCGTGAGGAACAGGCGACCGTGCAGCATCTTGACGACCGCGTAGGTGGTCTCGTCCTTGCCGCGACCCGAGGGGTCAACGAACATGACCGAGCCCTCGTATTCGAGGTACTCCTTCGAGACGAAGATCGGCCGGTGATAGTGGTCGCCGTTCAGGCCGACCGCTGGGACCTCGTCGAAGATTTGGTCCGGTCCCGCCGCCCAAGCCAGATCGCTCGGAGCACGTAGGGGATCAAGGGGAAGCACGACAAGATCGCGCAGCCTAAGAGGGTATCTGTCCGCATCGGAGAGGCTCGTGTCGAGTTGGAATTGAAGGGCGAAGCCCGAGCGCCCGTAGGACATCTCGCGCTCCATCAGGTCCTCGTCAGAGAACCGATCAGGGTCCGTCGAGTGGCCTTCGAGGTGCGGGTGCTTGTCGAGGATGTTGGCGATGAACGGTGCCAGCTTGGCTCCGTACTTCTCGCGCTTGTCGGCGGTCGGATACCTGGCTGGCCAGATGCGGACCACGTAGCCACGCTCCGGGAGGCTGTTGTACAGCGACTGCTCGCACTGAGGAGTGCCGAGGTAGATCACGCGACCACCCGGCTTGAGCACCGCGTCGAACTCCTTCACGAGCTCTCCCAGCTTGTCGCGGAGCGCCTGCGTTGCGGAGTTGCCCACGACCTCGATGTCGTCGGCGATGATGTAGTCGGCGCGGGAGCCCGTGAGCTGGCCGGTGATGCCGACCGACTTCACCGATGGCGAATGGTCAGGCTTGGCCGGGCCAACGTCGAACGCGATCTTCGAGGAGCGCTGATCGTCGCGGGGCCGCAGGAAGTTGAGCAGCTCGATGTCGTTGATGAGCCGCAGGGTGAAGGTGCTGAAGTCGTCGGCGCGGTTCTTCGACGCCGAGACCACCATGATCTTCAGTTGGGGATTGCAGTAGAGCAGCCAACAGACGAAGGCCGAGGTGACCCAGCTCTTGCCGACGCCACGGAACGCTTCGATGACGGAGCGGCGTGGGCCCTTCTGTAGAAACTGCGCGATGTCGTACTGGACTGGCGTGGGCTTCGGAAGCCCGAGGTGTTGCCACACCATCCAGAGGAAGTTGCGGAAGTCCGCCTTCAGAGGATCAGCAGCCGTGTGACTGCTGGTCCCCATCAGGTGGGCCTTAGTGGCCTTGGTCATTGATCCTTTCAGTTATGCGTAGCGCTTGCGAGCGCCGAAGCGGCGGATGCGAACGGTCGCAGAGCCTGCGCCCGCGCCGACGACCTTCAGGTGACAGGTCACCCAGCTCTTCGTCGTGTACATGGGCACCGGCAGCTTCTCGGTCTGGAGGTTGACCTTGTAGCCTTCGGTGGTGACAGCGCCCCACCCAGCGGTGGCGCAGTAGCCGTCCATCGCGGTGACGGCGGTCTTGCCATCAGGGGAGCCCGTGCCGTTGGCCTGCACGTAGCAAGTCACACCAGCGAGGTTGCTCGAACCGGCGTCCACCACGACTTCAGCCGAAGCCTGCAAGATGTCACCGGGAGACCAGTTGGCCATGGCCACGTCCTGCACGAGGCGGACTTCTTCACCCTGCGCAGTGAACGTGCACTGGATGATCTGCTCCTTGAGGCCCGAGCCATCACTGGCCGTGCCGACAGAGAACGCGCCGCTCGCGTTGCCCGAGCGCTGGCCATTCCACGAGCCGCAGACGGTGCCGGTGCTCCCGGTGCCCGGCGCACCACCAGCTTGGTTGGTGAACATCGGGTTGTTCAGCAGGTTCACCAGCGAGATGCTGGGCACCTCCATGGAGCTTTGGACACCGTGCGGGCGCGGAGGCATGATCGCGGTGAGTAGCGTGGCGAACGCCTTGCCGCCCAAGTACGCGCTCGGGAGGTTCTCGTGCGTGCCATCGAGCGAGGTGATCATCGTCACGGCGGAAGACGAGGCATTGCCCCGGTCCCAGATCGCAGCCGGGAGATCGAACAGGACGAGGCCGGGGCACGTCTCCGCGTACTCGCGAGCCTTCTCGTTCAGGATCGCCAACTGCACGATCATCGCCGTGCTGAAGTTGGTAGCGCCGGGTTCGAGCACGTAGATCACGTGCATGCCGCGAGCGACGGCGGCGTCGATCATCGTCTTGATGTTCGTCCACGCAGTGATGCCCGAGGTCGTGGCCGAGGGATACTGCTGGCCGATGTCGTTGCAGCCCGCGTGGATGTAGAGCCACTTCGCACCTGTCGCGAGCGCCGCGTTGAGGCGGGCCAGGATTTGGTCGGTGCGGTCGCCGGAGACGCCAAGGTTCTTCACGAGCACGGCGCGGTTGCCCGCGAGCGCGTTGCCCATGGTGAAGTGGTTCTGAGCGTTCTTGTTCTGGTACGCGCTGTCGGCGTGGATTTGCGCTACGCGACTGTCACCGAGAGCAACCACGGTGTTCAGGTTGAAGCGGAGTGCGGTGCTGTTGAGCAGGCCCGCCTTGTAGAGCGCGAGTGCGCTATCGACAGCAATCGTGTCGGGGTTCATTCGTGTTCTTCTTCTTCGTCAGTGTCGGTGAAGGGGAGTTGGGCAGCGAGCTGACCGAGCGGGTTCGCCTCAGTGGCGATGCCGTCGATGCCGTTGTCCTTGAGAAACTGTCGGGCCACGGAGAGGTCTGCGGCAGTGGCCGTGCCGTCTTTGATCTTGTCAGCGAGAGCCGATGCGAGGATGCCGTGAAGCATCTCCATCAGCGACGCCGACGCTTTGCCTTGTGCCAATTACAAGTCCTTGACCCAGTACAGGCCGGTCGTCAGACCCCAGCGCCAGCCGGGCTCAAACAAGCGGTAGCCTGCACGGATGAGATTGTTGGAAGACTGCACGTTGTGGAATGCAGTGTCGGTGATCATCTGCGTCCATCCGTTGCGCCGAGCCTGCGCTTCACGGACAGCGATCAGCTTCCTCTGGAGCCCCTGCCCGCGATACTTGGCGAGAACGCCGGCACGCTTCAGGTAGCCCACGTCGGGAGCGAGTGTGGATTGGACGAGACAGGCGAAGCCCACAGGATCTGTTTTGTCGAAGACCACCCAGTGGTGGCCGTAGTTCGTTTCGATCTTGGGAGCGCTATCGCCGAAGCATTCGTCGTGGAGGCGGTTGAGAAGGTCTGCCTTCTTGTCGCCGTCCACTTGCCGAATACGCAGCTTCACTCTTGGTGCCCGCGATAGCGGTCCCAGAACTTGAAGCCGACTTGGATCACGATCCACCCGATACCGAAGGCCGGAGCCCATTCAGCACAGGTGGCGGAGACTGAGTGCAACGAAGGTAGCCAGAACGGCAGTGAGATTGCTCCCACCGCCGTGGCATTCGTTGCTTGCTCAACCGGGTTCACAGCGTCCGCGCGAGACCGAAGAGCACGTCGAGGTCCCCATCGGTCTTGCCCAGCGCACCCGCGCAGGCGACGATCAGTTCGTTGTCGCGCAGAAACTCAGTGGCGTAATTCCAACTGTCCTGCACGCTGATGTCCTGCGTCTTGACGTAGTCCTCGACTGCCTGCCGCAGGCCCATCTGTGTGAGCGCGAGGCGGATTTGTCGGGGTGTGACCGGCGCGGGCGGCGCGTCAACAAGGTTGAGCACCTGTTGAACATCGCCGTTCGCATCGCGAATGAACGTCGATCCGGTCACCAGCTTATCGGCCGGGACCACTGCGCAAGGCACGCGGTAGACGTTGATCAACTCCAGCTCCTCATCGGACCAGAGTTCAGTGATCTGCCACGGGTGGAGGACATCGTTGAAGAGGAACGATGCCCCCTCCGCGATCTCCTCGAACACGTTGACAGAGGTTTCTTTGACGACCACGTAGGCGGTCATTGTTGCTCCATTGATTTCGTTTAGGACCACGACAAGGTGGCCGACGCGGCAGCGCCGTCAGTGGCCCGAGGGTTGTAGACGTAGAAGGGGCTCTGGGCGCCGCCGCTGCCGCACACGAGCGTGTAGCTGGAGCCGGGCACGGGGGCGCCGGGGTCGTACCAATTCCACGTGCGTGCGACGTAGCCGCCGCGACCACCATTGCCGCCGTATGCGGGTGGGGTGCCTATTGGTCCGGCACCAGTGCCGCCAGCATTGCCGCCGCCAGTGGTGTTAGTTGTGCCGCCGCTTGCAGTCCCCGGCGAGCCGTTGGCGCCGTTCTGTTGAACATTGAAGTTACCGTTGCCGCCGCCAGTGCCACCGTTGGCAATGAGGGTGACGCTGGGCGCGGCGAAGTAGCTCTGCCCGCCCGTGCCGCCCCACTGTTCGTTTGCGCCTGAGGAAGTGTCGGTATCGAGCATGTTGCCGCCACCGCCACCGGGCCCCCAAATCTGCATGGTGAGCGTGTTGTACTGTGGGATGAGAACGCTGCGACTTCCCACGCCCCAGCTTTGATTGCCGGGAGTGACGGGAGGTCGAGGGGCCCCGATCAGGCCCCTCACGAGAAACGGGAGGAACATTAGCTGACCTTCCAGCCGCTACCCTGCCACTGCGAATAGCTCGACACGTACACGCCAGAGAACACGACGGCCCATCCGTTCGCTGCCGTGGCGACAACCGGAGCGGTCGCATTCGGGAAGCGGATGTTGCTGTTCCAGCTCACCGTTCGTCCGCCCGTGGCGTCTTGCACGAGCGCGATCTCGACCGCCTGACCGTCCTTCGGGTTGAGGAGGTTGACCGTGACGTTGCCGGTGAGCGTGGCGGTGAAGCGCGAGCCGAGGTTGCAGTCGATGTTCAGGTTGCCGCTGCCGCTGTTTCCGAGGGCGACCCAGCCAGCAGCCGACCACGCCTTATCGGTCGTGATGACACCCTGCCCCGTGTTGGTGCGGAGGTCGGCCAGCACCACGCCATTGGCGGTCGCGATGTTGCCGAGGCCCAGGTTGACGCGAGCAGCCGCCGAGTCGGCGAGGCCACTGAGGTTGCCGCTCTTGGTGAGGATGTTGGTGCCATCGACCGAAGCCGCCGAGGCAGCAGCCGCAGCAGCCGAGGTCGCAGCGTTCGAGGCGCTGGTGGCAGCGTCGGACTTGTAGCCCGCAACGATGCCCTTGTCGGTAGCGACGCTGCCCTTGTCCGCAGCAACGGTGGCCTTGTCGGCCGCGACCGTAGCCTTGTCGGTGGCGACGGTGCTCTTGTCAGCGGAGACCTGAGCCTGCCACGTGTTCACCGAATTGTACCAAGCCTGAATGGCCGTGTACCAACCGTTGATCGTGTCCTTCCAGCCGCTGATGGTGTCCTTCCAGCCGCTGATGGTGAGCCGCTCGGCCGCAGCGTAGCCAGCGTCGGTGTCAGCCTGCGCAGCCGAAGCCGCCGCGTTCTGCGCCTGCACGATGGTCTGCGCGAGCACCGAGGTGTTGGCGGTGGTGGCCCACTTCATCGTGACCGCGTCCTGATCGTTCACCGGGTCGGCGACGTTCGTGGCGCGGCGATTGCCGAAGTCGTACTGGCCGGTTGCCTCGCTCACGATGATCGATTGCTCGGCGCGGTCGCTCGCCTCCTCGGCGATGAACAGGGCCTGCGTCTCCGCGAGCGTCAGGTTCTCGGCCGTGAGGTTGTTGGTGTTCTCAAAGACCGTCATCGGGGTCTTCACGGTCTCGCGGGCAATGAGCAGCACGGAGCCAGACGCGACGGCGGGAGCCACTCGGATGAGTGCGCTGTTGAGCCAAGCCGGTGTCACTGCGACGCCGCTGGCGTAGACCTTTACGTGGTCAGTCGAGAGGTAGGGAAAGGGCACAGCGAAGTCGGTCTGTGCACCGTCACCCGGATAGATAACGTAGCTTGCCATTGTCCTTTTCTGAGGTGCGAGGGAGGTTGCCCTCCCCCGCGTGTTGTTACTTGGCCGGACGCTCGGGCTGCGACGAGATCATCGTCGAGAGGAGCGCCGATGCTGGCATCCAGTTCTGGAACGGAGCGACGCGGGCGATCTGCCTGCTCTCCATCTGCGAACGCTGGCGGCCATCCTTGATCGGCTGCACGACGCCCTTGGCGGCCTTCGCGAAGTCATCCATCAGGCCGATAGTCGGCGACCCGAAGATCACGTCCGAAGCGTTGCCGGAGGTTCGTGCGTCGAACACGGGGCTGTTGCCAGTGAGGTAGGCTGCGGTGTCCGTCGCCATCGGGAGCAGCGAGGACCAGCCGGTGTTCTGGAATGCACCCAGCGCCATCTTTTCGGGCGATAGGCGCTTCGCGAGGAAGTCTTCCTTGTCCGAGCGACCAATCGCCTGAAGCTGCATGCGAGCCGCGTAGGCGGCAGCGCCAGCGAGCAGCGAGTAGGTCATGACGTGGAACGAGGTCATGTCGCGCATGTGCATGTTCAACATGAACTGCTTGTTCCAAGCGTTGATCGAGAAGGTGCGGAACTGGAACAGCATCTGCCACAGCGGGCCCGAGGACCAGCGGTGCATGTTGCCGATGTCGTTCTCTTGGATGATCCGGCGCGACCAGCGGAACAGCGCGTTCTCGAATGCCGCGCGGGCTTCGAGGTCCGTCCACTTGTCGAGGTTCATGCGGGTGACCTTCCCGCTAAACAGCAACCCATCTTCCTTAGTGAAGTGGGTGTTCACCTCCTGCGTGATGCGCTTCAGCATCTTGTCGGAGAGACCGATGGATGCCATCCGCTTCAGGTTGACCGAAGTCGGATCGAGCGCCATGTCCGCGAACTTCTGCGCGATCACCTTCGCAGTGGTGCGCTGGAGCATCGTGTTGATGGTTGTCATGCCCGACGCCTCAGCCACCGCCATCTGTGCGAAGTCGAGGCCGTTGTCGAGCTTGCCCAGCTTGCCAGTCTCGTGGAAGCCGAACTCGTCGCTCTTGAAGAACTGCATCCCACGGAGCCGGTCAGTGCCGACGCCGAACGCAGCCTCCAACTCGGCCGCGAGGCCGTCGTTGAGGATCGAGCGCCCATCCGCAGTGACGATGCGCTTGAACGCAGGCACGTGCTGAAGGAACGCCTTCATGCCGAGCTGCGCCGGGATCATCGCCATTTCGGGTATCTGCGCCATACCGAAGGAGCCGCCCTGCCGGAGGAAGTTGAACTTGCGCACCCGTCGCAGCCACGACGCCCACTCGCCCTGCTGCGCCGGATCGGGGCGGCCAAGCGTGCGGTCGTAGAGGAAGTCGAGGTTGGCAGTCGCCTTCTTGATCTCGGCTGGCGTCATCTTGCTGTCGGCCATCGACTTGACGAGCTGGTTCTTCACGGTCGCCCACTCGTTGTCCGAGGTGATGCCGTTGATCAGCATCTCGCCAGTCGTCGGGTTCTGCACACGCACACGAGCCAGCGCGATGCGCCCGTTCATGTGACGGAAGTACATGTCCGAGAGCAGCTTCGCATCGGTGACGGTGAAGTCACTGAGTGCCAGGTCTCGGGTGGAGCCGTCGAAGGTCCGGTAGCCGCGCAGCGTGAACGTCTCGTCGAGCAACAGACGATGCTTCGCGCGAGCGTCAGCGCCCGTCTCTGCGTTGAGGCGGACGGTGCCGAGCAGCTTGTCGATGCGCTCCTCAGGCACATCCACGTCACGGAGGATGTCCTTCAGGTGCTCGACATCGAAGCCGGAGTGCATGAGGTTCATCGCCTCGTCGATACCGTTCGCCTTGTTGCGCAACCGCTTCACGGTGCCCTCGGCGATCTTGTCCAGTATCTCGTCGTCCATCCACGTCTGGGCCGACTTCATCGCGCCCTTGAACCAAGCCTCCAGTCCGCGCTGGCCGACGCCATGGGCCACAGCCTCGTCGAGGAGCTGGTTGATCTTGTGTGCGTCGTAGATACGCATCATGTAGTTCTTGTTGGTGGGCGTCTCCTCGAAGCCCTTCACAGGCCGACCGACGAGACCTTCACGACGCAGCGGGTTCTGCGCGTCGAGGAGCTTCTCTTCGTTCATGCGAGCGATGTGGTCACCGAGCCGCTTCACAGCGGGGTGCCAGTCGAGCGTCGGGTCCGTGTTGCGGATGAAGGAGGTAACGAGGTCGTTGAACTCTGCGCCGCCCGTGAGGCGACCGAGCTTGTAGCCGTTGTCCTTCGCCCACTCCGATGCAGCCGGAGCCCACATCTGGTTGAGCTGCGCGATGTCCTTGCGGTGGAACAGCTCCATCTCCTCGGAGGCCGAGAAGGTGTTGATGCGTCCATCCGCGTTGGCCACGCCGTCTTCGCCGAGCGCGCCGCCGATCAGGCGGGTGTTGGCATCCTTCGTGGTCTTGAGCTGGCCCACCGCATCACTGCGGCCGACCTTCACGCCAGCGATCTTGTCCACGGTGTAGGGCGCGTCAGCGTCCTGCGTGGCGATGAAAGCCTTGTCGTTGAGGAACGGCATGTTGGCGTTGGGGTTGCCCGCAGCGCCCATCGAGTTGGGGCTGGTGTGCGAGCTGGTGCCTTCGAGCTGCTGCTTCATGGACTGGCCGAGGTTGGCCATCTTCTGCGCCTCGGCGAGCGTCGCCGGGTTGCGCGAGATGAGACCATAGGAGCCGCCGAACATCGCGCCGACCGCCGCCGTCATGAGGAGGCTGCTGTCTTCGCCGCTCATGTTGAGCCGACGTTCGCCGAGTTCGAGCCCGACGTTCGCAGCAGCGCCCGCGCCTGCCTGCATGGCAACGCGGCCTACGCGGCCTGCGCCGATTGTCACAGCGGCCAAGTCACCCAGACCGCCGGACGCGACGCCCACACCCAGAGAGACCGGGTCGAGCAACGTCGTGGCGAGCTGGAGGGCCGTGCCGGTCCACCCTGCGTCCGACAGGTGCTGCTGCGCGACTTGGTCACGCTGCGCCTGCTCGGCGATGTAGGTGGCATGGTTGGCGGACACCGCGCTCTCGAAGCGGGGCATCATCTCGGGGGCGAGCCCGTACTGCTTCTGGAGCGTGGTCTGCAACTCCGGTGTCATCACGAAGGATGCGTCGGGAGTGAAGTGCGGGTTGTTCTGCAACAGCCGAGCCGTGATCGACGACTGGCTGATCGCGTCGGCCGTGGTCTGATACCAAGGCATCTCGCGTTCGCGCTTCGCCATCTGCTCGTTGGCACTCATGATCTCGCCCTGCGTGGCAGCGGCGGGAGCAGGCTTGAAGTCCTGCGGGGTGCGCTGTGCGCCGAAGTCGATGCCGGGCGCGTCGGCATACTTGGTGTTGCCCTCGCCCATGGCCGACAGCCTCGAGTAGACCTGAGCGACGCTGAGAGGCGTGCCGTTCTTCTCATAGAAGATGTTGCGGTTGTAGCTCGCTTCCTTGGGGAAGAGCGAGGCTGCGTTGGCAGTCGGCTGGCTCTCGTAAGCCTTGACGAAGTTGACGCCGCCCTGCCCGCCCATGAAGTGCGAGATGTACATCTCACCGTCCTTCGGGGCGCGGCCCATCTGCTTCGTGAACAGCGCGTTGTTCTGGCGCATGTACTCGGCCGCCATGAAGGCGTTGGCGCGATTATCGGTGACAGGCGTCGTGGTGGCGAGACCGTAGATCGGGCCTGACTTCGTGATCATGTCCGACCACGTGCCATCGACGAACTGGAAGAGGCCCTTCGCGGAGCCCTTCGGGTTGGCAGTGTTGCGGCCAAAGTCGCTCTCCTGCTTCGCCACGTTCATGAGCACGTTCGCCGGGACGCCAGCGCGCTGCGCAGCGTCTTCGATGTAGCCCTTGATGTCCGAGGGGACCGTGACCGGCTTCACGCCAGAGCGAGCCTCAGCGGTCTCGATGTGCCACGGCTCGTGCGCCATGGGGAACGCCAGCCCGTAGCGGGCCGCGTTGTCGTGCACATACTTGGAGACGGCGGGATTGCCGTAGCCGAGGTCGGCAGCGTAGCCGTGATTGTGGTTGGAGCGGCCGGGAGGCGCAGCCCACTTGCGGGCCTCTGCCTCGGAGCCGTACTTGGCCACGGCTTCCTTATAGATTTGGGCCTGACGCCCGACGGAGCGGAAGCCAGAATTGATCTTGAGCCCGTCGCGAATTTCCTGCGGGGCTTCGGAGATGAGCCGCGTCAGCCGTTCGGCCAACGTGTCCTGCATTCCGTTAATGTGAGAGATGTCCTTGCCGGGGGCCAGGTATGGCGTGAGGGCCTGCACGGAGGTCGTCACAACAGGCATCGCCTGCTGCTCGTTCGCTGCCTTCGGAGCATCGGGCTGCGCCACGACGGGCTGCTGTTCGAGACCCTTGGCGAGCGCCGGGTCAACCTCAGGTGCCGTCACGACAGCGTCGGGCTGCGGCGCGGGCGACGGCGCGGGTTGCACCTCGGGCTGCGGCAGATCGGGCTGCACAACGGGAGTTGCGGGAGGAACGGCGACACCCTCGGGTGCCCAGCCGTCCATCATCAGTTCATCCATGAATGGTTCCTAATGGGCGCAGGAGGAGCCTCAGCTCCCCCTCGCCTGTTGAATGGTTACTTCTTGCGTCCGCCCGTGCGTGGGTTGCCGGGGTTCAGCAAGTTCTGGAAGAAGTCCTCGAATGCCTTCGGCGGGACTGCTTCGGTGATCGAGCGCGGCATCACCACTTGCGGTGAGAGCGCCGGTCCCGTCGTCATGCCCGGATCGCCGGGGCCGAGGGCCGCCTTCTCTGCTCGCTTGGCGGGCGAGAGTAAGCGGTCGGGTGTGGACCGCAGCGTGTCCTGCTCAGCCTTGATGGCCGACTGCTGGTTCTGCTGCTGGCCCTGCTGTATCTCTTCAGCCTTCGCTGCGTCCTTCTGCTTCTGCAAGCCGAGGAGCATGGGCATCGAGATCGTCGCAGGCACCGTGCGACCACTGGCGTCGCGGGCGTAGAGCGGCTTGCCGCCCTCCTGCGTCGCGTCGATGATCCTGAAGACACCACCGCCCATCGGTTCGATGGACAGGTCGGTCGCCTTCGAGACGTGGTTGGCGTCACCGTACTGCTTCGTGAAGTGCTCCAGAGCGCTCTCGATGTTGCCCTTGAACTGCGGCGGCGGGAGCCAGCCGGTGTCCGCAACAACGTGACCGTTGATGTAGACCGAGCGCTTCTGCACAGTATCGACAGCGGCCTTCACCGCGTCGTCCAGCGACATGCCGGGGATGCGGGTGTAGAGCGTCGCCACGTCGAGGACGCGCTTCTGCAACGCGCCGGAGTTCTTCGCGTCGCTGTTGACGAACGGCATGTAGCTCATGAAGCCACTGCCGAAGTCCATCGACTTCACCTTCGCCTCAACGTCCTTGGCCCGCTGTGCGCGGACGGCCAGATCGTTCTCGTTGTCCGGTGTGCGGATCGCCGAGGCCGCCATGTCGAGGGCCTCATCGGTGCTCTTGCCGAGCTGCGAGCGTGCAGCCGAGTAGACCTGATAGAAGTCCATCGTGTTGCCGTCCAAGCCCAGCGTGTTCTTCACGTAGGGATGGTTGGCGGTGTCCATCTCCATGAACTTCTCGCCAGCCGCCATCGCGGACTGCCGGGTGGCCGGGTTGGTCAGAGCCTGCGGGTTGGCGAATGCCTTGGGCGGGCCCGTGAGCATTTCCTTCCACGCCGGGTTGGCGATGTTGTTCGCGGTCAGGACAGACCACTCGCGCTGATACTGGAGGTCGGGGGTCTCTTGGCGCGAGGCCGCGAGCTGCTTGCTCCACGTCAGCCAGTCATTGACGGCCGACTGCTTGACCTTGTCCACGTTGATGGTGCGATCGCCGTTCGCGCGGTCGTAGGGGTTCTTGTAGGTGGCGTTGTTCATCGTCCACAGCGAACCGTCCTGTCGCTCCATGGCCGACTTCACATTGGCGACGGCCTGCGTCTCCATCGTGTCGTCGTACTTCTTCGTCAGCGTGGCGCGAGCCGTGTCCCTGATCTGCTGGATGTCCTGCGCGTAGCGCGGGTTCGCACCAAGGGCCGGTATCTTCTCGCCATCCTTGCCGACGCGATCAACGCCCAGCGCGTGCACCACCGCCTCAACCGAGTTGGGATCGGAGGCGCGATTGCGGAGCACGTTGATGAGCTGCTGGTCGAGCTGGTCGTTCTTCAGGAACTTGGCGTTGCCGAGATCGAGATAGACGCCACGGACCTTCTGCTGTGTGACCTCAGGGCTGTCGCCAGCCGTCGTGCCGAACATCTTGCTGAACTGGTCGTAGGCGACGCCTTCCTGCTTGCGCGTGAACGCGGCCGAGCGCTGCTCGAGCTGGGCCTTCATGAGCGCGTCACGTGCGCTCTCGATGCGCTGCTGGTAGCCCGCCATGCCAGCCTTGGACTGCTGGAAGGTCTGCGGCATGCCCTGCATGTCATCCTGCACGGCCTTCGTGATGAAGTCCTCGATGTTCGTTCCTGGCCCCTCAGCCGACAGGTCGATCTGACCCGTCTTGATCTGCTGCTGGATGCCGGAGACGAGGCGCTCGCCGTATGCCTGACCGGCGTTCTTCTCGACCATGGCGCGGGCGAACGGGTCGGCGAAGTTGGGCATGGTGCCGTTCTGCACCCGCTCGATTGCGTCGTCACGGGTCATGCCCATGATCATCTTGTTCGCGCGAGCGCCGTCGATCTCGGCCTGCTGCTTCTTCTGCGCCATAGCGGCGGCGGTGCCGAAGCTGGAGAGTGAGGTGTTGAAGGAGCTGAGCGCGTCAGCGAGGCGCGTCAGGTCGGTGTTGATCGGGGCCTGAGCGGCACCCGTGAAGGTGTCGCCCGGAAGTCCCGGAGGTTGGAGCGCAACCGGCCCCTCGATCTCGGGAGCCTGTACTCGTCCACGTGCCATTAGAATGCCATCTCCTGAGCTAGGCCGGTGCTGCCGACCTTGGCCATCTGGCCCATGCCGCTGGCGATGCCACCGACGATGCGAATAGCGGCGTCAGCGAACGAAGGCTCACTGGCCTGCCGCACGCTGTTGATCCGCTGCTCGGCCTGAGCGCGGGTGCTTTCCATCTGGGCCCGCATGTAGTCGCGGTCCATCTCGTAGTTCTGGTCGATGCTGTCCACGCGGCGACCCTCGCGACCGTAGTAGTCGTCGATGAGCGCATCCACGGACAGGCCGGTGACGCCGCTCTCGCCTGCCGCAGTCCATGCGGTGCCTCGCGCCTTCAGCGCTGAGATGTGGGTCTCCTCGACCTGTTGTGAGGCCGCGTTGCGCTTCTGGATGATCGCGTTCTGCTCGTTGGCATACTGGTTGACAGCAGCCATCTGCGCCGCGCGAGCATTCGCAGCGTAGTAGGCGTTCTGATCGTCAGCGGCCTTCTGCTGCGCGGCGTAGCCGACAACCGCAGAGCCGATGCTGCTGATCATGCCCAAGATCGGAGCGAGCGCTCCAAGGGCCATTACGCACATGTTTGTTTCATCCTTGCGAATTCGTAGAAGGGGACGCTGCGCGCACCCCATTGCTCGATCCTGCGAAGGAAGGAGAAGCCGAGCCACTTGAGCCAGCGATGATGTAGGGTGTTGCGAGCATCCACCATGTTGGTGATGATCGGGTATTGATCGTTGAGCGCCCAGACGAAGGGGCGGCTCTCGGTGAGGAACTCACGCTTGTGGTCGTTCACCACCCCGGTGGACATCATCCATACGATGCCGACTTCGGGGATTGGGGTTGGGTCCGCTCCGAACACGCCGACCGGGAGGCCGTCGTTGCGGTGGAATGTCCACACGTCTCGACGAGCCCCCACGGACTGAGGCAGGATCAACTCCGGCGGCATTGCCGTCGTAGCGTCGCACTCCATGCGATCAGCCTGCCTCAGGTTCGCGGCGATGAACGTCACGTCCTCAACGGTCGCGCGTTGCACATAGCCCACTAAAAGTCTCTTGCCTTCTCGTTGTGAACCCCGACCCATTCCGCGTTGATGAATGCCGAAGGCATCCAACTGTCCGACGTGAGTTCGATGTTCACCCTGTCGTTACGCGACATGAGAGGGATGTTCATCTTGCCCGTTCGGAGCGGGATGTGACCGAGGATGTTGTTGGCGTCGCCGAGGGTGCGTCCAGTGAAGTCGTAGGTGTACATGGAGCGACCTTCGGGGGTGACTTCGACACGGAAGTATGCCGAGTTGTTGTAGGCCAGTGTCATCTGCTTGAGCTGCAAGCGGCCGGACTGAACTGCGGTGGTGCCGCCGTTCGCCGACTGCTGCCGGAGGAAGAACCGCGAGAAGCGGTAGCGCCGCTCGTAAGGCTCGCCGAACCACACCTCCGCTTCCCTCGTGTCGCCCCTCAGTGCCACCTGAAGTCCATCCGTGCTGATCACAGCGACGGGCAGCTCGATGGCAGGAAGCGTGTTGCCTCCGGGGGACGTGACCGCCGTGATGTTCGCGGACGGCATGTAGGGCAGCGTGTAGACGGTGTAGTTGAACGCCGAGCTGTAGACCGGAGCCGGGAGCTTCTCGGTGTGGATGCGGCGGTCGAGGTGCACGAGGAAGCCGAGGCCCTCGTCGAACGCATTCGGCTGCATCCTGATCTTCTCAAGGTAGACACCGTCCTCGCGCTTGCAGACCACGTAGAGGTCGCTCTCGATGAACTCGATGTTGAGCAGCTCGGGGTTACCGGGGAGCGACCAGCGCTGCCACGCCGCCTGCAATCGCTGCCCGTCAGTGGAGACATAGTAGCGATAGAGGTACAGGCGGGTCGGGTCGCTGGAGCACAGCAGCGCGAGCAGGCTCTCGTTCGAGGTGCCAGCCATCTTGAACGCGCCCTTCGGCACATAGGCCGGGACGTGCGCCGTGATCTCCGAGGCCGCTGCGGTCTGCGAGGTCTTGTCGATGGTGTATTCCCAGAGGGACATGTAGTCCCCTCGCCGTGCAGCGAAGAAGATCGACTGGCCGATGCCCACGGGGCGCACCCTGCCGTCACAGACATACTCAGTCTGCGGCTTGATCGAGACCGTCTTCGGCGTGAGCAGATCGTTGCCACCGACCGAGAACTGCGTCTGCTCCGAGAAGAGCACGAGCTGGTCCTGATAGGGCACCGCATGCTTCAGCAGCGAGACCTTGACGTGCGATGCGCCAACGTCGATTGGATCGTCGTCGAGGATCGCGGTCGCGGTCGTGCGGTAGAAGTCGAAGAATGACCCGTTGCGCGACATGATCGAGTTCTCGCCCGACAGGAAGCCCAGCCGGTTGCGATGGAAGAACACGTCTTCGATGTAGTCGCCGATGAACGACGGGTCGGGATGCTCGATGCTGTCGCCCGCCTTGCGCGGGTCCCACTCGATCTCGTCGAAGGTGAACGTACCGTCCGCCTCAGAGATCAGAGCGTGCGGCATCGTGGCCGCCTTGATGTACAGCTTCTCGCCGGGCTTTGGGCATTCCTTCCAGACGCCGGGCCCGTCCGATCCCTTCTGGAACTGGACGTAGTAGTTGTCGCCCGCCGTGCCCTTGTCGCCCACGACCTCGACGACAAAGCCGTCAGGGCCGAACGACGGCAGATCGGAGAAGCGCTGCACGCGCCCCTTCGCTGCCTTCATGGCATTTCCGTTGTAGCCGTCCTGCACTTCGATGTTGAAGGCGGTGCCCAGCTCATGGAAGATGTGGATGGCGTTCTGGTAGCGGTTGGAGTGCCAGCCATTGGCGTTGAAGCCGTTGGCCGTCAGCGCAGCGTCGAGCTGACTGGCGATGTAGACCGTGTCGATGTACGCCGCCTCGGACGCTTGGTCGCCGTCCGGCGTCTCGTACTTGGCCGCGACGACACCGTTGATGTAGATCGCGTAGGTCTTGCCGTAGTTGCCCGCGAGCACGTTGACGAGCGCCTCAGGCTTCCTCAGTGGGAAGACCTCGGTGTCCATCGCGGTGGCCACGGTGGTGTTGGTGATGAAGGTGTAGTCCGCGACCGTGATGCCACGGAGCGTCGAGGCGTCTGCGCCGTCGATGTAGCCGAAGCCACGCGGATAGAAGACCTCACGCTCGACACCCTCGAAGTCGAACACACGCAGGATGCCATCTTCCGGGTCGAACACGACGAGATACTTCTCGTTGATGTCGCGGTTGATGATGTGCGTGAAGACCTTGGGCGGGAGCGTTTCGAGTATCTTCGCAATGTGCTCAGTCGGCGGGCGATCCTTCAGGCCCTCGACGATGGTCGAGTAGTAGTTGTCCTGGCTGTCGGCCTGCGTGGGCAGACGAAGCGCTGGGGCCTGCTGGGATACGCCGTTGACGAGGTTGGGGATAGAACCTGTAACGGGCTTGGTCATTTACCTGAAGCGTCCGTGGGCGATGCGCCGCACGGTCGTGGATTGGAGGACATTGCTCTCGGTGTTGTCGCACTCCTCTTGCAGGAGGATCGACCACGCCTTCAGCACGTCCATCTCGTTGATCTGGTGTGAGCCGCCATCGCCGATGGTGCGGTTCTCGAACTTGCGACCGGCCGCCTGCGAAATGTAGCGACGCGCGGTCTCCGGCAAATCCTCGAAGGGGTACAGGAAGACGATCTTCACAGCCACCTTCGTGCCGATCTTGTAGGTCTTGTTCGCGCGATCCCAGAGCTTGCCGCCGCGCGACACGTAATCGAGCTGCGGGTCCATCGGATCGACAGAGACGGTGTTCCGAGGGAGGATGATGTTGCCGTCGATGTCGGGCGACAGCATCAGGTCCTCTTCGGTGTTCCAGTCCCAGCCACGGGTCTGCACATCCCGGCTCTCGCGCCGGAGCATCTGCATGGCGATCTGTGCGTCAGCAACGCGCGATGCCTCGTCAAGGGAGGCCACCGGGCTCTCCGAGATCAGTGAGAGCATGTCGTTGATGGCCTCAAGCTCCGTCATAGGAGCGAGCGCAGTGGTATCCATTGTTGTCCTTCATGAAAAAAACCGAGGGCCCGATTGGGCCCCCGGCTGGAGTTGAAGGGGATTAGCCCTTGTAGAGTTCGACCGCGCACTCGGGGCGCAGCCAGTCGTGGCCGACCGCGTACTTGGCGACCATGAAGGTGCCCTGACGGCGGGGCTCGTACTGAGCGTCCATCGCGAGGTCCATCAGCTTGACCGTGCCAGCCGCCATCTTGTGGGAGATGAGGCCAACGGTCGTGCTGAAGTCAGCGCGATACTTGGTGTGGACGGCGGTGTTCGCGGTGTCGTTCGCGGACGGAACGTTGTTCGACTTCACGATCGGGAAGCCAGCGACAGTCTCCAGCGAACCCTTGCCGAGGTCGGCGCCGGTATCACCATAGAACTTGTTCACCAGCGTGGTGTCCTGAGCCATGATGTAGAACTGGGCCGGGCGGAAGAACGCGGTGCGGTCAGCAGCCGGGACGTTCTTTTCGTCCAGCTTCTGGGCAGCGGAGAAGATCGACGTGCGGAGCACATCCTTGTCCGTGTCCATGTTCACGTTCGAGATACGGGTGCCACCGGCGCGGCCAGCGAGCGGGTTGGAGGCGCGAGCCGCCAGAGCCATCACGCGGGCGACGTTCGTGTCGAACGCCTGCGCCAGCTCACGACCCAGCTCCTGCGAGTAGGGACCGCGAACGTCGTAGTGGTTCATCGCTTCGTCGATGTTGGCGATGAAGGTGTCGGCGATCAGAAGATCGTCGATTGCGATCACCTTCTCAGCGTGGTCGATGACGGTGCCATCGATCCACTGACCCGGCGTATGGTAACGGCTCGACGCCTTACCGATCAGCGGGAACTGAGCGGACTTGCCGCTGGTGATCGCACGGATGAAGTGCTTATCCGTGAAAAGCGTGGTGCGCTCGAACTCGGTGAGAACTTCACCCGAGAACACCTTGAGGAAGAGGGCCAGAGCGTCGCCCGTGTGGTTGACTTGGCCAGTGCGTGACACAACAGTGTCGGTCATTGTAGTCTCCAGTGTGGATTGAGGAATGGCCTCGAACCCGACAGCAGAGGACGCACAAGGTTATTCGCCTCGGTGCACCCGCAGGTGCTCCCAGAGGACGAGCCAAATGGTCTCGTGATGTACGATGGTCTTGGACCTGAACGCCGCCTAGATAGGACAGCACGTTCTTCTCACACTGGTAGGAGGACCCGCGCGTACCTTTCACCGGAATGGGACCGGGAGGGAGGCAGAGGCGCGAGCCATGTCAATTCTCGAACACCGCGCGTTGGGTGTCGTAGTAATTGATCAGTCGTTTGCCGCAGCCTTGCTTGGAGGCTTCGGACTTCTTCAGGTCACCGATCAGGCGGACGATGTCGCGCTTGGTCAGGGTGTCCTGCTTCGGCGCGGGGACGATGCTGTTGAAGCACGCCGCGATGTCGCCGGGGATGGGAGCAAGGCTGACGCCGTTACTTCCAGAGGTTACGCAGCCGCCGAGTGTCATTGCGATCAAGACAAACGGCAGCAGGAGTTTTGCTTTCAGCTTCACGAATTGCTTCTTCGAGTTGGGCGATCTTCGCAGCGTCAACCTGGGCCTTGCCTATGTCTGCCTTGGCGGCAGCGTCACGGGCTTCGATCTGGCGATGCAGACCGGCGACCTCAAGCTTTAGCGCCCTCGCCTCGCTGAACTCGCTGGACACTCTCCAACCGACACCGAAGCCGATGGTGAGCGCAACGAGGACAGCGATGATGGTGCTGCGAAGACCGAGGAGTTTCTGGAGCACGTCACTCGATCTCGTAATTGTCGGCGATCCCCTCCAAGACGCCTGCACAGGCGATGGCGAAGATGACGAGTGCCCATGCGACGAACAGGTGTTCGTACATCAGGCGTGGTTGTTGTGGCGATACCAGAGCCAGAGCGCGAGGCCAGCGACGGCAGAGGCCGCCACGATGGCGACGATCTTCCAGTCGATGCCTGCCATGAAGGACAGGACGGGCGCGGCAGAGGTAACGGTGGCGATTGTCTTCTCGACGGAGCCAGTCGGCGGGGCAGCGACATCCTGAGCCATCGGCTCTTCGTCGCTCTCATCACCGGCTTCCACAGGCTCACCCGTGGTGGCACCCTTGAGCATGCCGAGGTGCTTCGTGAGGGCCCACATGGCACCCTCGGCTTTGCGTCGGCGCACCAGACCGGCCAGCGTGACGCGGCCCTTCTTGGTCTTGGCGGTGACGTACTTCATCAGCTCGGTGGGGACGCAATCGTAGTCGCCCTTGTTGAGCTTGCGCAGCAGCGTACTCTTTTCGAGATTGTAGATGCCGCAGTTGTATGCGAAAGAAACGAGAGCGTCGAACTCGCTCTGTGTCAGCGGGACCTTGACGAGGCGCTTCACAGCGTTCTCGTATGGCACGATGGCGCGACGGAGGATGTCCTCTGCCTGCTCCTGCGTGATCTTCATCCCCTTCACGACACGGGGTTCGACACCATCCATGTTCGTGTGGCCGTAGCCAATCGTGAGGACCCCTGCCGGACAGTAATAGGCTGTCAGGAAGAGGCCCTCGAACGACCGGATGAGATTGAGGCCCGCCTTCGATGTGCGAAGGTGGTCGTTCATCTGTCCTTAGAAGTTGGAGCGCATCGCTCGCTGTTCGACGGACTTGCGGTAGACCGGGTCCTTCGCGTAGCGCGGGTCGCGCATGGCAGCAGTCATCTCGGCCGTGGAGCCGAAGCCTGCGCTGCTGTTGCTGACGGCGTTGTCGCCGTTGATCAGCTTGGGCTGTGAGCCGTTCGCCTTGACGAAGCGGGCCTTGAGACCATCGACTGCCAACGACATTGAGTTGAAGTCGCCGGAGCCCATCGCCTTGTTGTAGGCGCTGATCTCCTGATCGTTCAGGTTGGAGCCAGCCCACTGCATCATCGCAGCGTACTGGTCCTTGCCGCCAGCCACGTTGTGGACCTGCGTCTCGACGTTCTGGAGGCGGACCTTCTGGCCTTCGATGAAGTCATCGACCAGCGTCCGAGCGTCCTTGCCGAACTGCCCTTCGAGTGCCTTGGCGATAGCCGCACGGCCATCTTCAGACACATCGCGGGTGTTGTTGAACTCCTGCTGCCACGACGAAACGTCGAGGCCCGCATTCGTTACGGCTTCGTTTGCGGCTCGTTCAGCCTCGGTCTGCGAAGTCTGCGCTGCCCCTTCGGCAGGCTGTTCACTGGCACCGTCGCTGGGTTTGCGGAGTTTCGCGAGTTCCTGCTGGGTGCGGGTGAGTTCTGCTCGGGCTTCGTTGCTTGACTTGACGAAGTCTTCGACCGAGTTGAAGTTTTGCGGGAGCCACTCGGGGCGAGCGGGATTGGACCCGTCACCAGTTGCGGCGGGGTTCGTTGCTTGCGCATTGATGTCCTTGCTCGGGTCCGCAGCCGGGGCCGGAGCCTCAGCGCCGGTCGGAGCAGTCTGGAAAGAAACCGAAGCGGTGCTCAAATCAGAGCTCTTCGATCTTGTTGCCGAAGGTGTCGGTCGAGACGGTCTTCGGTTCTGCGATCACGTTGATTGCCGTGGCATCGACAGTGCCCTCCTCGATCTTCACCGAGGGGGCTTCTGCGACGACCTCAGCCTTGGGAGCTGCTTTGGTCATTGTTACCTTGCTGTTGAACTGCGCCCTTCACGACTTCCTTGCCCATGCCTCCGAGTTGCTGGAGGGCTTGCGGGCCGAGGTTCTGGACGAGCGCTTGGAGTTGTGCCATCTGCTCTTCCTGAGCGATGACGGTGTCGGGCTTCACGAGCCCACCTGTGTCGATGCCATAGGCGGCAGCGGCACGCTTGATGTACTCAGTCGGCTGGAGATACCGGAAGGCGATCTCGGGGCCGAGCGTCTGGACGATGTCCGCCGTGAATGCACGGAGGTTGCGGAGATCGATGCCACGGCCGATGGCGGCCATGCCGGTGGTGATCGTCGGCTTGACGACACCCTTGGGCATCTGCGGGACCTGACGGTTCTTCTCCATGCGGTCCTCGAAGAGGAGCACGACAGGGAGCTGAAACTCAGCCGAGAGGAGCGCGTACATGCCACCGAGGGCATCGTCGAGTTCCTGCGCCATGTACTTGATCTCCTCCGCAGTCACCCGCTCAGCCTGCCGCTGGACGGCGGTGTTGAGGAGGAATGCGTAGGCGAGGCGCTGTGCGATCTCCTGCGCTTGCTTCTGCGCGACACCGAGGTCGGCCTGCTTCTGCGCTTGGATCACGGTCACGTCTTCGGCGTTACCGACAGCAACGTCACCGTTCTTCGCCTTACTCACGACCTTCACCGAAGTGACGCCGTTGGGCTTGACGAGGAAGACGATACGGGCTGCTGCTGCCGAGCCTTCGACTAGCGTCTCGGACAAGCCTTCGAGGCTGTCCAGATCACCGAGGAACTCTTCCACGTAGGAACGGCCGTAGTCCTCACCGGGTTGCGTCGCGAGACGCAGGACGAGCCACGGACAGCGGTCTACGGGATACGAGCCCTCGGTGCCGTCAATCTTGACACCGCCGCTCTCTTGGTACACTTCCCAGCCACCTTCGCGGCGGATGATGTGCGTATAGAGTTCGGCGCTCTTGTCCTCCGAGGTGGCACCCCGCTTCTTCGCAGCTTCAGCCTTGATGGCATCGGCGACGACATCGGGGAGCACGGTCGGAGAGACCATCTCCTTCACGACGATCTCAAGGACATTGCCGGAGGCATCGCGCTTGACCACGAACTGGTCGAGACGGAAGCCACGGACGCGGCCCTGAGGTGGCACGTGAACGAGGAAGTTGCCGGACACGAGCAGGTGCTGCATCGCCGTGCTGGCGTTGAGGCGCATCTGCGCACCTTCCATCTCATCGAGCGTGGCGCGTTCGCGTGAGCTGAGCGCCTTCTCGACTTCGCCCCGCATGCCTTCCTTGCCAGTGAGTTTCTGGAGCAGGAAGTCGTCGAGGCTGTACTTGAAGAAGGTGGTGTTCGGCGGGAATAGGCTCAGCAGAAGTTTCGCTGAGAGGGTCCTGATGCCGCGAGCCCCAAGGGACTGGTAAGGCGTCGGCAGGGTCATGCCCGGCGTCAAGCCTTCGGGCGGCATCAGGTATGGGACGGTCAACGTCGCGCAGTCCCGAGCCCGCTGTAGGAACGGGAGGCGCAAGCTCTCAAGCTGTGCGTAGCGCGACTTCGCCGTGCCCTGTACGGGTTCGGCCATTAGGTCGGAATGTTCAGTCCGGTGCCGGACGATGGAACGCTGGTGCCACCCTTGCTGCGCTTGATGCGGAGCGAAGAGACGCCGCGATCAGTGGGGCTGCTATCGGTGGTCTTGTCGTCAACGGTCGTGGTGGTCGGTGCGTTGACAATCGCCGACTGGCCGTTGTTCGGGTTGCCCGCTTCCTGCGACGGGAGCGGAGTGGTTGCTGGCGCGGATGATCCGCCGCCGCCCATACACATGAGCGCTCCTTAGGTTGGGATGTTCAGTCCGCTCCCACCCCCAGGTGCCGAGGCGGTGCCGGAGGCACGCTTGCGCTGACGGGTGATGAGGAGCGATGACTGGGCTGAGGACAGTTCTGGCGAGGTGCCGTTGGTGTCCCCGCTCGGGGTTGTCGGGACGGCTGCGGAGCCTCCCGTTGTTGATGTGGGCGCAGCGCTGCTGCCACTCGGCAAAGCATCTCCGAAGAAAGCCCTCGGGTTTGCTTGGACCGCGCTCATCGCACGGCCGGTGACTGAGCCGCCCCCTCCTCCTCCTCCACTACACATCAGGTGGGGATGTTCAGGCCGCTTTCGCCGCCACTGGAGGATGCCGTGTTGCGCTTGATGAGGAGCGAGCTGCGACCGCGCCGGGAGTTCTCGACGTAGGTCTTCGCGTCCTTCGCATCAGTGTTGCTCTCGTTGTAGACGGGAGCGCTGGGGGTGTCAGCCGGAGGCGGCGGCGGTGGCGCCGGCGTCTGGGCTGGAGGTGGAGATGATCCGCCGCCTAAGCACATTGTTGTCTGTCTCGATCTGATCCTTGGCCCTGATCAGGTGCTCGATGACCTCGCGCCGTCCCCACGCGCGTTCGACCTCACTGTAGGCAGAACCGACAGGAGGAAGCGCATCGGGGAACACCGCGTTCAGGTAATTGATGATGTCGTCGGAGATGTCCGGAACCGGGACCTCGACGGGTTTCGTGGGGCTGTAGTGCAACCTAATTGGGGGAGAGGCCTCTTCGGCCCCTCCACGGTTGATCCGAGCCATTACAGCTCAACCTCACCTTTCAGTTCGTTGATACGCATCTCAGCGTAGCGACGGACCTTCTCCAGATCGGCGATCTCGCTCTCGACCGCGTCCAAGCCGTCGTAGGTCTTGAAGCCAGCGCGGCTCCCGTACTTGACGATGTTGCCCCGCCAGAACTCCATCTTGTTGCGCATGATGAAGGTGATGGGCTCGATGGCCCAGCGGGTGTAGTGGGCAGGCTTCACGACGATGTCGGAGGTTTTGGTGGTCTTGGGTTTGCGGCTCATTGGTCCTTGGTTGGGGTGGGATCGTCGATGTCGTAGGGACATCCGGGGCACCGCTGGATCACCGTGCGGTGGCAGCAGCGCGGGTCGAAGCCGGGGCGCGGGCTGAACGCCTCGCGGAGGTGACGGATGATGTCGGCCTGCATGATTGCAGCGCCTTGCCCCTGCCCGGCTGGGATGGTGCTGCGGGTCGTGGCGACCACGTCGAGCACCTTGGTTAGAAGTTTGGCGTCCAGAGGATCGCTTCCTTTCGCTTGAAGTCATAGTCGTAGTGTCGGAGCATGCGAGCGCAACGCGCTTGCACGAGGGCGTCCTCGATGGAGAACTTCTTCTTTAGGAACGCATCGACCACCGCAGGCCACATCTCGGCCAGCGTCGTCTTGCCCTTCAGTATCTTCTCGGCGTTCACCGGGCCGACACCTTTGCAGCCGGGATAGTTGTCAACCTGATCGCCGACGAGTGTCTGATACATGAACCAGTAGTCGCCCTGCTGTTCACTGACCATGCGCTTCAGATCCTTGTCGGGGTTGAAGTGGCGGCCGGGGATTTGCAGGAGGTCTTTGTCGATGGTGACGCAGACCTTCTTGCCGGGCATCAGCGTCGGGTGCGTCATCAGGATGCCGATCACGTCGTCGGCTTCGATGCCGTCCTTGATCTTCGTCGAATACACCTTGCGCATGTGCTCCTTCACGAACGGGAGCAGCACGGGCTTGGCCTTGGGATCGCGGTTGTTCTTGTAGTCCGCATAGACCTCCTTGCGGAAGTTGCGACCGCTGATCTCTTGCAGCGGCCCGGTGAGGCACACATGCACATCGACGGCAGACTTAGGCGACGCATCGGAGAGGTTCACGACGATGTTGTCGATCAGGCTCTCCACGTCACTCGCGGCTTGCTGGGGGTTGGTCTGAGCGGACACGATCCCGTCGCCGAGATCAATGTCCTCTTGGTTCACGCACGCTGCCTTGTAGGCGAAGATGTCTCCGTCGATGAGGACGACGAGCTTGTCAGTCACCCAGCAACTCTCGGAGACTGTCCGCAGCGAAGCGGTGCGCCTTGGCCGCGTCAGCCCAGCGGGCCGCTTCGTTGAAGTCGTGGCGGGCCAGGTATCGGGCAGCGTGCTGCGCCGCCTGCACCTTGGCCTTGTTGTGGAAGACGATCTTGGCCGTCACCTTCTCTCGCTTCAGCAGCATACGATCACCTGTTCTGCGTTGCACTTGGCGCACTTGCGTTCGAGGATGAACCAGTGCTCGTTGTTGTGGGTGGCCTGCCAGTCGTGCCAGCAGAACAGTTGCTTGAAGAACAGCTTCACTCGTCACCTTCGCTTTCGTCGGCCTCGGGCTGCGCGATCCCGTACTTGTTTCGGAGATCGTTTGACCACTCGCTTCGCTCTTGCTCGCTCATGCTTTCTCTTCTTTCTTCGGGAGATGCGACGCAGCATCGCGCTGGCGTCTTCTGGGTGGACGAAGAACCACTCGGTCTTGCCGACGCGGTGTCCTCGCAGTTGGTCGTGCAGATCGGCCTCGGCCGCCTTCCTGTTGTCGAAGAAGGCAGACGCGATGACCCGGTAGTCGCGGTAAGGCGAGCCCGTCTGATAGACCTTGACGCGGTCCTTCATGACGAGTGCCTTGCCGATCTTGCAGTGGGATGGCCAAGCAGGGTTGGTGATGATGTACACCCACCCTTCCGGGTCAGTGCGTTGCAGCCCAGCTCGTGCCGACATCAGCGTTGCCCTTGAGCGGGCACCTGAACTTGTAGAACTCGCCAGCCTGACGGATGCTCTCGCATGCCGCGTTGCTGACGTGCTCGGTGTGCTCCGGCTTCACGTCGAGCTGCCACTCGTCGTGGTAGTTCAACATGAACTCGTAGTCGTCGCCGGGGATCATCTTGTTTGCGGCCTCGATCCCCTGTGTGCCGATGACGGACGGCTTCACGCCGCACAGCTCGGTGTCGAGGATGATCGCCGCTTCCTTCATGACCACCGCGCCTGCCGACTGGAAGAGCGTGTTCAGGATCGCGTGCGCCGAGCGGACGCGCAGCTTGCGACCGTCGATGCCCTTGATGTAGCCGCACGCCTTGGCCTTGTTGGTCAGAGCCTCCACCAGCGTACCGAGGCCGGGGATGCCCTTCATGACCGCAGCGCGGGCCTTCTTGCCGACAGCTTCCTTCGCCTTCTTGCCGCCCTTGGCGCTGAGGATGTCACCCAGCTTGGGATCGAACGCTCCGTAGATCAGGGCGTAGAAGAAGGTCTTGGCCGTCTCGCGGTGGCAATTCCATTCAGCCAGCGCCGCAGCGGTGCGGCTGTGGTTGTCGGTGCCATCCTTCTTGTTGCCGTAGAGGAGCGACTGGGTGTACGCGCCGCCATCGTAGAAGCCCATGAAGTGGCCCATGACGCGGCCCTCCAAGCTGTCGGCGTCGCAGCCCACTTGCTTCTTCCCCTTGCTGGGGATGAACAGCTCGCGGCACTCCTTGCCGTACAGTTGCTTCTCGCCGGTCTTCTTGTCGATCTCGCCGGGCACGTTCACGACCACGCGGTGGGTCATGCGGCCGGTGACCGCGCCGTTGGTGATCACCTCGGGATGGATGCGCCCGTTCTTCACGTGCTTCATCCAAGCCTGCTTGCCGTTGGCGAGCGCACCGAGCCGCTTGTCGATGACGAAGAACTCCTTCAGCACTTCGGCCTCGGGTATCTTCAGCGTGCTCAGCACCTCATCGTCCACGGTTGGGACGCCGTCCTTGCCATAGGCAATCGGCTCCCAGCCCTTCTCCATCAGCCGCTCAGCGATCTGCTGGCGCGAGCCGGGATTGAACGGGACCACCTGTCGCTTGATGAAGGGCTCGCCTTTGACGTAGCCCATCTTCTTGTTGTTGACCTTCGGGATGAAGACGGTCTCGACGGTCTTGGGCGGGAAGGACTGCTGAAGCTGGTTCTCGAGCCGCTGCCGGTGTCCGACCAACGTGGCGTAGAACTGCACGGCGCGCTCCTCGTCGAAGCCAACGCCGTACTGCTCTTGCCGCGCGATCAGCCAAGCGATCTCGTGCTCCAGCTCAACGCAGTGCTCACCCCAATCGTCGAGCAGCTTCTTCTCGAAGAACTCCCGCAGCTTCGCAGTGACGGCAACGTCCTGCTCGCAGTAGTCCTGCATCGGCTTATTCCACGTGCCCCAGATGAAGCGCGTGATTTCAGCCTTGTCCTTGATGCCGAGCGCCTTGGCTTCGGCCTTGCGGGCGTCGCTGTAGTCGCCCTTCCATTCGCCCAGCCGGTAGCCCCAGCTTTCCAGCGAGTGCTTGCCGATCATGTGCTTCGGGAAGAGATGCGGCGTCCCCTTACGATCCATCTTCTTGGCGAAGGCGAAGTCGTCGTCCTTGATGTCCGCCTTGATGAGACGTGACAGGACTAGCGTGTCGCGCACGAGGCCACGTGGCTTAAACCACGGGTACACCTTCTTCAGCGCAGGGATGTCGAACTTGATGACGTTGTGGCCGCAGGCGAAGTCGGCATGCATCAACGCGCGGACACCTTCGTCAACCTTGGGGTAGTTCGGTTGGTTGGCGAAGGAGTGAACGGTGCCCTTGTCAATATCTCGGAGCACCAACGAGTGGATGACGGTCAGCTCCGGTAGGAGGCCGTCCGTCTCGCAGTCGAAGTCAGCCTTCAATGTGTCCTTACTTGTTGGGTTCTAACGCGAGCCTGAACTCGGCGAGCTTGAAGAACGGAACGGCGAAGCTGAATGCCAGCGTGCCGTCGCCGCGCTTCGCGCTGATGGTGGACACCTCGGTTCGATGGTCATGCTTGACCATGAGATCGAAGGGGCCGCCTGCAACGCGAAGCGGATGGATGTCGTCAGAAGTCAGTGTTGGGCTCCGGTCGGTTGAAGCCGTGGCTGTTGTCAGCTTCGGGCTCTGGGGGTTTGTCCATCGGGACGAGGCGTCCGACCTTGTCGTCGTAGCCGTAGTAGATGCACTCGCCGGTCGCTTGGCCGGTGTAGCGATCCTTGAGGCAGCGGAACGTGGTGACGCCGCGCACGGCGGGGTCGTCAGCCTGCTGGTCACGTTCGAGGCCGAACATGTAGTGAGACCAGAAGCCGATGGCGGATGAACCGTAGAAGTGCCGGATCATCACGCGCCCGCCTTCCTCGTGAGGCTTGCCCTCCTTCGGTCGGCTGAGATGCGAGATGAAGTGGATCACGATCCGCAGCTCTTTCGCGAGCGCGGCCATCTCCGACATGATGCGCTTCAGCGCGGCCAGATCATCGTCCTCCGCAGCGGCGAGCGCCGTGAGGTGGTCGAGATAGAACAGCCGCACACCTTCGCTGTGGGCGAGGAAGCGGATGGTGGACGCGATGATGGGCCAGTCGGTGGCACCGAAGTTGTCGTAAAAGAACACCTTGCCGCTGGCTTCGAGGGTGTCGAGCGTGGAGACCAGCTCCTCCTGCTTCCAGCCAGCCTTGGCGGCCGGGATGTGGAAGCGGTGCCCCGCGTACTTGCCAGCGAGACGCTTGCCGGTTTCGTCGGGCGGCTGCTCCAGAGCGAAGATGCCGATGGGTTCGTTGAGCTTCGTGATGTCGAAGCACATCTGCTCCGTGAACCAGTCGGTCTTGCCCACGCCAGTGCCCGCGCCGAATGCGTAGGTCTCGCCGAGGCGGCGGCCATACGTCAGCTCGGTCAGGCGTTCGTCCCACCACGGCAGGCCCTGCTCCGGTGGAGCGAGGATGCGGTCGCGGAGATCAGCCAGGGTGACGACACCGTCAGGCCGATAGGTCTTGGCCTGCCAGACAGCCGTGATGACTTCGTCGTCACGCCCCGCCACGTGCATGTCGCTGACATCCTTGAGCGGGAGCCGAGCGATCTTGCACTTGCCCGGCTTGAACAGCGTGGCGCACTCGGCCGCAGTGTCTTGGCCGGGATACCACGTTGTGCCGTCAGGCTTGGTGTGCAGCTCGTCGTTGTCGAACATCAGGACGACTTCGTCGAACTTGTCGAGCCACTTGAGCTGCTGCTGGATTTGCTTCTTCGCGCCCTTCACACCCTTGGTGATCGAGACGACAGGCCACTTGTGCTGCTGAATGGCAGAAAGGGTGATGGCGTCTACTTCGCCTTCCGTGATGACGACACGCTTGCCGCCGTCCTTCCACATGTGCTGCATGAAGAACGGATCGTCTTTGGTGTCGCCGAGGTAGCGGAAGTCCTTGTCGGGGAAGCGGACCTTCTGCGCGACCGTCTCGCCGGTTAGGGGGTCCTTGATTGCCGCGATCTGGACGGGGATGCCGTTCAGCTTCGAGACGGAGTAGCCGGTGCGTCGGCAGTCTTCTTCGGTTAGTTTGCGCTTCGACAGCGCGATATACTCTCCGGTGGGGATCAAGCCGGACACTCTCCTTTCAGGTGGGGTGTAGGTGCGTTCCTCACCTTCTGGCGGCTCGTAGTGCTCGCAGCCAAAGCAGTAAGCGTGGCCGTCGGAGTAACGAGCGAGGTTGTCGCGGGAGCCGCAGTTTGGGCACGGCTCCTTCGCGACGAATACGCTGTCGTCGTCACTCACCTAGCTGGCGAACAGCACGTTCGTATTCAGCTTGCCAGTAGGCGTCGAACAGCGTGGTGAGACCCGCGTCGAATAGATCGACAGACAGGTCCCACCACCAGAACCAAGGATTCAGAGGGAGACGCCCACGAAGTGGTAGCGGACGTAGCGCTGGCCGGTCGGGTCAACGCTGTGCTGCTTCGAGAACTTGAAGCCCATGTTCGTCAGATCGACGATGCGACGGCTGAGCGAGCGGATGCGATAGAGCGCCGCGGCTTCAACCGCAGTAATGGACGGGCGCTGCTGGAAGTGGTCGAGCAGCATGTCAACCTGCGGCTTCTCGCCGACGACGCGGAGGTCTTGCTTGTTCATGTGTGATGATCCTTAGAAGGTTACGATGCGAACCAGCCCACTGCGGTGCGCAGCAGGCCGGTGTTGTTGTGGTCACTTCGACTTGAGGACTGCCTTGTTGGCAGCGAGACGCTTCGGACATGCAGGCTCGTTGGCCCATGCCGTTGGGATCAGCAGCTTCGCGTACTGGAAGCCGAGCTGGTCACACCACATCGCGTATGTGGTCTTGGACTTCTTCCCGATCTTGGTGTTCGGGTTCGAGAAGACGAAGCGGATGTCGAGGCCGGGATGGCACTGCTGGATCAGCTTGTGCTTCTTCCGGTCCTCGGTGACGAACCGCCCCTTGGTCTCGATGATGATCCCGTTGGGGAGCACGAAGTCGGGGGTGTACGTGGCGACCCGAGCGGGCACCTCGTAGTTCAGTTTGTACTGCTCGTACTGAGCGGGGAGTTCGAGCGCGTCGAGCTGCGCAGCGACCTTTTCTTCAAGACCGCTGCGGTAGCCTTCGACGAGAGCGCGAACCTTAGAAGTCCGGGTTGCTCTCACCACCCGCCGTGCTGGTGTCGTCGGTCGAGGTCTGATCGTCCTGGCCCTCGCCGTCATTCGACGCCTGAGCCTGCGACGGATCGTACTCGTAACCCTCCTCCTCCTCGCCGAAGCCGTAGGAGTTGGCGTCACGCTGACCTTCGCTGACGAGCTGGAGAACGCGAGCAGCCTGAAGCCGCAGCGTCAGACCAGCAGCGCCGGTCGCCGGGATGAAGTAGCCGGGCAGACCTTCCTTGTTGAGGCCGACCTCGAACGCAACGCGCCCGATGGTGCCACCCCAGATCGACGGAGCGGGCTGCATCTGATTGCCCTTGGCGTCGAAGATCGCCGGACGACGGAACCACTTCTTGCCCGCCTTCGGGCCCGACTTGTAGACGCCGCTGTACTGCATGGCGAACTTGAACTCGACCTTGCCGGTCGGCTCCTCGGTCTCTTCGTCATACAGCTCCGTGTAGAGCGGATTGACGGTGACCTTCTCCAGCTTCTTGCGAGTGGCGACGGGGAGTGACTTGAACTCTTCCTGAGCCCGCTTGATCGCCTCGTCGTGCATCGGCTGCCACTTCGCAATGAACGCCTGCACTTCCTTGTCGGACAGATCGCCGACCAGCTTCACGGAGAACTCGCCGTTCTCCTTCGGGTATTCCTTGGTGCCGTAGTCGGGGTCGTTCAGCTTGGGCCACTTGTAGATGCCCTTGAACGAGGTGCCCTTCGGGGACTGCGGTCGCTTGGTGTTTGCCATTCAGTGTTGTCCTTAGTGCGCGTAACGCGCTTCGAGCCGGGCCACGTCGTAGCCTTCGGCGATCAGTTTGGTTTCGAGGATGAGGGAGATGCGGCGACCCATGCGCCACTGAGCGATTGCGAGGTCGAGGTTACGCACGGGCGATCTCGTACTTGACGTAGTCGCGCAGCGCCTTGAACTCCGCGATGTTCTCTTCGTCCGTCAGCATATTGGTGGTGACGGTGAACAGGTCCTGAGCAGGGACGCGAAGATGCTCGGAGAGCGATAGGAAAGCAGCGCACAGAGCGAGGGGCTGAATGTGCTGCGGGTGGAGCTGCATCCTGTCGAGGATGTCGATGCTGGCGCGAGCGGTGCGCTCTGCGTCGGCGTTGTTGAGCTGGTCACGATTGAGCTTTGGCACTGAGTTCTCGAATGTCCTTGAGAGCTGCACGGATGGTGAAGAATGCAGTGACGCCGCTGCCGATCAGGAGACCGACGAGCAGCGCAACGATGTGGGTGAGGACGGGATCGGGCGTCATGCCTTGCCTCGCATCACGAGGAGGATGACCCAGAGGCCCCTTGCGAACTGGCGCATCAGTTGATGAGCCACAGGAAAAGCAGAAAGCACCCCAAGCCGGGGTGCCCTGCGAAGATGCACAGAAGTCCGATGAGGATCAGGAACATCAGTGCGCCTTCCGGTAGACCTTGCGCACCGAGGACATGAAGGCCCCGTACCAACGCTTGCGGTCTGGGGTGGTCATGGCGCGGAAGTCGAACCGCGTACCGTCAGCGAGGGTGGCATCCCAAGATGCAGCGCCCATGCGGATGATCAGGGAATGTTTGGAGGAAGCTTTCATAGGGACCTTTCAGTGGAAACTTCAGTGGGAACGTTCGGGGGCTGTAGTGCAACCTAATCGTAGATCGTCTATGTTTGGAAGGTGACTAGGCAAAGAAGAACGTGCTGTCGAGCACCTGACGGATGTCCAGTGTTCCGCGCAGTGGGAGCTGGGGACACTCTGCCCTCACCTCCTCCGGCTGGCTGAGGACGAACTCGGCGAGCACGTCATGCTCTTCATACATGTCCACGAAGGCGTGCCTGATGCAGGCCGCGAGCATGTCCATGTCGGCGGCCACCGTGCCGTAGCTGTCGTGGATCATGGCGAACGTGGTGATGCCGTTGTCGAGCGCTAGGTTGATGGTCAGCATCATGGCCGCTGCGTCCATCGAGTGGACGAAGTTGGGTGACACCGAGTTGCGCTGCTTCGCCTTGTCCAGCTTGTCGGTCTCTTCTGATAGGGAGAGATAGACCAGCGAGCCTTGCAGCCGGGTCTTCACCCGACGCGCCTTGCGATCCATGTAACATTGGTAGGCCGGGAAGCCTGACGGGGCAGTCCACGAGATCGCCTGCCCCTTCGCGGTTGCTGCCGAGGCGCACTTCTGGAGCCAGTCCATCGCGTCCCGAGCGGCCACGACAACATCACCAATGCTGTCCCAGACGAAGCGGGCGAGCGCCGTGGATGCCTTGGGCAGCTCATCGCCGAACGGGTTCTCCTTGCCGCCTGCGATCTTCTCGTCAACGGCATCACGGACGTAGCCCATGCAGCTCTTGAACTTGCCGCCGTAGGGCAGCACCATCACGGGCCGCTTGGTGATCTTGCGGTCGATGCCGAAGTCGATCCACCCGCGCGACTGCCAGTTGTCCTGATCCTCCCGCAGCTTCTCCAGCACCCGGTCAGCCACGCGCTGATAGATGTCGGACGGCCGGTCGCCGGGCACGAGGTTGACGGCAGCGCCACCGACCGGGTCGCGGAGCATGGCACTGAAGTGTTGCAGGCCGTTGCACGTGCCGTCGCTGCTCAAAGGCAGGCAGGACACGAAGCCGTAGCCCTCGGCGAGGAAGTCGGCGTACTCGAAGCACCACGCGAGGAAGCGCCACGGTTCGTCCGCATCGGCCCACCAGAGGTCACCGAACGGGTTCTCGGCGGTGTACTTGATCTGCTCCTCGCGCTCCTCCACCCACGCGATGCGCTCGTCGAGGCTGGCCTTGTCGAAGCCGAAGCGGTTGGCCCCGTCGATGGCGAGCCAGCCCGCTGCACGGGCGTCGTTGATCGGCTTGCCCTGCCCTGCGGTCAGGAGGGCCTTCGCATGATCGTTGCCCTGTGGATTGAGCGCCACCGGCACCGCATAGGCGCGGCCCCGGAAGTCGAGCTGGTGCGGGAAGTAGATCGCCTCCTCGCCTGCCAGCTCTTGCGCCGTCTTGATGATCACGCTGATGCCGAGCCGCTTGCCGCGCGACGAGGCATTGCCCTCGTGCACCGCACGGGCCTCCTTCATGTACAGCCGCTTGGCCTCGGGATCGACGTTGGCCCATGCCTCCTCAGAGGTCTCGGCGATGCGGTGGCCGACCGGCTTGTTCGGCAGCTCGCGGTCCTCGCGGTTCGGCATCGCGATCTCCAGCCCGCGCTCCCACACCTCGGTCATCACGTCGAGGACGCGGGTGTTGATCTTCCACGGGGTGCGCTGGATCGCGTTGAGAGCCCGCAGCGTGGGGCCCAGGTCGGCCCGTGCCAGCAGCTCGGCGTGCGCCTTGGTGCAGCCCTTGACCAGCGAGAGGGCCTTGAACGAGGGCGACAGGTAGCCGCCCCCAGTCGTGCCTTCCCAGTCCTTCGGTGGGACCACCATCGGGGCGTAGGCAGGCGTCAGCAGCTCGGCTCGGAGGTTGCGATCCTCCATCCACTTCGCGACCACTTCGGTGGGACGGAGGATGTTCAGCTCCTTGGTCTTCGAGCTGGACTGGCGGATGGTGACCATCTCGCAGAAGCCGGTGCTCTCGATCAGCAGCTCGATCATCTTCATGCCGAGGTGCAGCTTCTCGGTCTTGGTCAGCGTCGGCAGCTCGATGTCGTTCTGGTTGGCCGTGAAGACGAACACCTTGCGCACGTGCCCGGCCTGCGCCCCGCGCTCCTTCAGGCGGCGCATCATGGTGGCGTAGAGGTCCGGCTGCTGATCGTCGAACGACTGCATGCGTAGCTCCTCCTCGACCATGGAGCCGATGGCGATGGCGGCAGACGTGACGGAGGTGCTGTCAACGGCGGCGTGGATCGCCTCGCGCACCGTGAGGTAGGCGAGCACGTCGGCCGGGAGCAGCTCCATCGTGCCGAGGGCGCTGTGGCGGCGACCCGCCTTGCCCGCCTTGGCGGCTGCGATGGCGTCTGCGATGGCCTTGGAGAGCGGCGCGACGGCCCGCTTCATCAGCGCCACCCCGCCCGGCGTGTCAGCCCCGAGGCCCTTCTGCTTGGCCTTCTCGACCAGCTTGCGGACCTTTGCCGCGCCCTTTTCGGCCGCCTGCTTTTCGAGCTGGTGCTCGCGCTCCATCACGGCGGCGCTGGTCGTCGAGCAGTCGGAGGTGACGTTCATGGGCTTCCTTTCGCATGGCTGGTATGTGTTCATCGCGCCACCACCGGGCGGCTGCGATTTCGTCGGGGGTCATGGAGCGGGCGATGGACGCTCCGCTGCCACTGGTCAGGTCGCCTTCGGTGACCCGCTGGCGATACCAGTCGGGGAGCCGGGCGTAGATGCGGAGCAGGAACTGACACTGTTGGTCGTACTGCTCGTCGCTGAGTGGTGCGTTGGCCTCGACCTCGTAGAGGTAACAGGACCAGAGATGCAGCTTGCACTGCCAGTCGTCGATCTCGGCTTCAGTCATAGTCACCTACATATCGTAGATAATTATGATTTGGCAAGTGTCTATTCGTGGCAGTGCAGATTGTCACCTCGAATTGTCACCAAAGGGCGTTGTCACCGCAATCCCCTTCCAATCGTAGAGTGACAGCGCAAAAGAAAAGCCCAGCAAATTCTGGGCTTATCTCAAGGAGTTGCGAGAAGATCGACTATCGTAGAATGACTGGAGGTAGGACCTAAATCCGGCGCGTCTACCAGTTCCGCCACGCCCGCGTGAATTTGCATCAAGACCGGCCGCGATGCCGCGGGCGGCCGGGCTTATAGCATGTGCCTGACTGTTCGCAGCAAAAAAATGGCCGGTTGGAGGCACACTTCAAGTAGGCACGATGGCTGGACTTATCCAGCGCGGCGTGGTCCGCATCGAGCCATGAAAACGTGGAGCTTTGCCCCCAATCGGCGTGAGGTTTTGGCCGGGCTAGGCGCAGGCCTTGGCGCCGGACTTGGAGCCTCAGCCGCCGGGTTGATCGCCGGCGGCGCAGCCCCGGCCGTAACCGCCCAGCTCGCCCTTCAGGCAAGGCCGGCAACCCTGGCGCTCAGGCCGGACCAGCCGCCTGCACCGATCTGGGAGCTGGCCGCCGTAAGCCACATTGGGGACGTCCGCCTGAAGCGCGGGGACCGCTGCGAGGTGGTGTTTCGGAACGACTTGCCTGTGCCGCTTGCGCCGGTCTGGTACGGCCTCAACGGCCCGGCCGCGTCCGATCCGCTCCGGGCGCGCGCGCCGACCGCGCCGGGCGCGACTGAAACGTCAATCATTTCAATGCCAAATGCAGGGACCCTGCTGGCTGACTTCCGCCTCTTCGAGGATGGCCTGAGGCAGCCCGCGCGCCCGCTTCCCGTCATCGCCATCGAGGCCAACCGGGCCGCAGTTGATCGCGACGAGGTCCTGTTGATCGAGGAATGGCGCCTGCGGCCGGATGGGAGCGCGCTCCCGCCAGGCCGCGACCCGAAGGACACGGCGCCGCTCTATACAATCAACGGCAAGACTTCATTCGAACTCTCAGCTGCCGCCGGCGAATGGCTCCGGCTGCGCTTCATCAACGGCTCGCAACGGTCTGTTCTTGCAATCAAATTGGAGAACCATGAGGTCCAGGTGATGGCCCTCGACGGACAGCCGGCCGAGCCGTTCCCGGCACGCAACGGCGCCCTGATTCTCGCCCCCGGCGCCCGCGCCGATGTCTTCGTGGATGCGGCCGCATCGGCCCCTTTCCTGATCCATGACGGCAAGGAAGCGCGTCAGGTCGGGAGGCTCATGATCTCCGGCAAGCTCTCGCGCGCGCCGTTGCCGCCCCCTCAGCCCCTGCCCTTGAACGACCTTCCCGAGAAGCTCGACCTGAAAGGCGCCCTGCGGTTCGATGTCGCGCTCGGCGCACCCGAGGCCGGTTGGACGCGGCCCGCAAGTTTCTCCGTCTCCTCCAACCCCGCCTTCCGCGCCAGGACCGGCCGCACCGTCGTGCTGGCCCTCAAGAACCCCGGACCGGCAACGAGCGTCTTCCATCTCCACGGCCACCATTTCCGCCTGCTCGACAAGCTCGACGACGGCTGGAAGCCCTACTGGCTCGACACGCTCGCAATCGAACCCGGCCAGACCCAGCGCATCGCGTTCGCCGCGACCTCACCCGGCCGCTGGCTGATCGAATCCGTCGTGACCGATTGGGCCGCCCCGCGGCTGGTCCGCTGGTACGTGGTAGAGTGATCTTGCGTAGGATGGGTAGAGCGCAGCGAAACCCGTCCTACCCAACTCAGCGGAACGTTCAGTACTCGATCCCCAGCGCATTGTAGATCCGCCGGTACACCGCCGGCAGCGTCTCGGTCAGGTCCTCCGCGATCAATCCCGGGCCCGCCTCGCTTCCCGCCTCGCCATGCATCCAGACACCGATGCTGGCGGCTTCGAAGGCCGGCACGCCCTGCGCCAGCAGGCCTGCGATGATGCCGGCGAGCACGTCGCCGGCGCCGGCGGTGGCGAGCCAGGGCGGCGCGTTGGCGGCGATGGTGGCGCGGCCGTCGGGCGCGGCGATCGTGGTATCGGGCCCCTTCAAGAGCACGACGGCACCGGCGCGTTCGGCCGCGGCGCGCACGCGCTCCAGCTTCGAGCGGCCCGGATTCTTGTTGCTGAGGTCGGAGAACAGACGCGGAAACTCGCCCTCGTGCGGCGTCAGCACCACCGCATTGTCCCCAGACGACTTGATCGATTCAAACAGGCGCTCTGGGTTCGCGGCAAAGCTGGTCAACGCATCCGCGTCCAGCACCAGATGGCGCTGCGCCGTCAGCGCGGCGTGGACGAGATCGCAGGTGCGATCGCCGACGCCCGCGCCGGGGCCGATCATGCAGGTGTTGTAGCGCTTGTCGGACAGCAGCTCGCCGAACTCGATCGCGCTGTCGCAGACGCGAACCATCACGGCGGTGAGCGCGCTCGCGTTGATCGCGAGCGCATCGCGCGGGGTCGCCAGCGTCACGAGGCCTGCACCGGCGCGCAGCGCCCCGCGCGCGGCGAGCCGCGCCGCGCCGGTCGCGGCGATATCGCCGGAGACCGCCAGCACATGGCCGCGCGCGTATTTGTGGCCGTCGATCCGCGGCACCGGAAAGGCGGCGGCCCAGACATCCGGATCGTTCTCGAAGATCTGCGGCGTGATCTCGTCCAGCACCTGCGGCTCGATGCCGATGTCGGCGACGCGCACCCGGCCACAATGCATCCGCCCCGGCAGAAGCAGATGCGCCGGCTTCTTGCGGAAGAAGGTGACGGTCTCGGTGGCGTTGACCGCGACGCCCATCACGGCCGCGCTGGTGCCGTTGATGCCGCTCGGCAGATCGACCGCGAGCACCACGGCGCCGTTGGCGTTGATCGCCTCGATCATCGCCCGCGCCTCGCCGTCGACGGGACGGCTAAGGCCCGCGCCGAACAGCGCATCGATGATCAGCGCGGGTCTTCCGATCGCCTGCGGATTGAACGGCAGCACCGGATGTTTCCAGCCGCGCGCGGCGGAAGCCGCGTCGCCCTGGAGTTGGTCGCGCTCGCACATCAGGATCACCGAGACGTCGCGGCCCTGGGCGGCGAGCTCGGCGGCCGCGACAAAACCGTCGCCGCCATTGTTGCCGGGGCCGGCCACGATCAGGATCGGCCCCTCCTCGACCAGCGCATTGGCGGCCTCGGCGACCGCCTGGCCCGCGCTGAGCATTAGCTTGAAGCCAGGCGTGCCTGCCGCAATACTGAGCTGGTCAGCGCGCTGCATTTCGGCGGTGGTCAGTACTTCCATGCCACTTCCCTGGTCCTAACGCCTTTTCAACAGGCATCTTCCGTGCCGATCCGGCCAACGGAACGTCGATCTGCACAGATATTGAACTGTTTGCCTATTTCGTAGTCTGCGGTATTTTGAGCCGGTCGGCTCCACCTATCAGAGATGCTCGTTAAAAGGCTGATAACGCTCCAATAATCAGGGCATTTGCAACTTGGCATAGACCCTGCTTTCGAGGAAGCCGCTTCGGCTCGTCGTGCTCACTGGCAATCTATCAGGGTGTGGCCGGCCGTTGTTGCCGGGACTGGTCAGGGATCCCGGCATAGCGAAGACAAGATCGTGCGTTAAGAAAGCGCATCCTGACAAAGACGTTGCTATTTGATCGAAAGGCCGGGAGGCGCGCAGTGAAGAAAATCGAAGCCATCATCAAGCCATTCAAGCTCGACGAGGTGAAGGAAGCGCTTCAGGAAGTCGGCCTCCAGGGCATCACCGTCACCGAAGCCAAGGGCTTTGGCCGGCAGAAGGGGCACGCCGAGCTTTACCGCGGCGCAGAATACATCGTCGACTTCCTGCCCAAGGTGAAGATCGAGATCGTGATCGGCGACGATCTCGTCGAGCGCGCCATCGACGCGATCCGCCGCGCCGCGCAGACCGGGCGCATCGGCGACGGCAAGATTTTCGTCTCCAATATCGAAGAGGCGATCCGCATCCGGACCGGCGAATCCGGGCTGGACGCTATCTGAGCCGGGTGCTATCCCGCATTTTGCGACACTCTGACAAGAAAAAGGCTGCTTCGGCGGCCTGATTTCGTTTGTGCGGTCGCGCGCGAACTCGCCAAAAGCGAGAACAATCTTGCTCACCTGGAAACCGACCCGCAGAGCCAAAAGGGGTATGCATGAAGACCGCCAAAGACGTCCTGAAATCGATCAAGGACAACGACGTCAAATACGTCGACCTGCGCTTCACCGATCCGCGCGGCAAGTGGCAGCACGTCACGTTCGACGTCAGCATGATCGATGACGACATTTTCGCCGAAGGGACGATGTTCGACGGCTCCTCGATTGCCGGCTGGAAGGCGATCAACGAGTCCGACATGTGCCTGATGCCGGATCCGGTGACCGCGACGATCGACCCGTTCTTCGCCGAGACCACCATGGTCATCACCTGCGACGTGCTCGAGCCGACCACCGGCGAGCCCTACAACCGCGACCCCCGCGGCATCGCCAAGAAGGCCGAAGCCATGGTGAAGTCGATGGGCGTGGGCGACAGCGTGTTCGTCGGCCCCGAAGCCGAGTTCTTCGTGTTCGACGACGTGCGCTTCTCCGCCAACCCCTACAGCACCGGCTTCCGTCTCGACTCCTCCGAGCTGCCGACCAACTCCGACACCGAATATGAAGGCGGCAATCTCGGCCACCGCGTCCGCACCAAGGGCGGCTACTTCCCGGTGCCACCGCAGGATTCCGTGCAGGACATGCGCTCCGAAATGCTCGGCGCCATGGCCAAGATGGGCGTCAAGGTCGAGAAGCATCACCACGAAGTCGCTTCCGCCCAGCACGAGCTCGGCATGAAGTTCGACACGCTGACGCTGATGGCCGACCACATGCAGATCTACAAGTACTGCATCCACCAGGTCGCGCACATCTACGGCAAGACTGCCACCTTCATGCCGAAGCCGGTCTATGGCGACAACGGCTCGGGCATGCACGTGCACCAGTCGATCTGGAAGGACGGCAAGCCGGTGTTCGCCGGCAACAAGTACGCCGACCTGTCGGAGACCTGCCTCCACTACATCGGCGGCATCATCAAGCACGCCAAGGCGATCAACGCCTTCACCAACCCGTCGACCAACTCCTACAAGCGTCTGGTCCCGGGCTATGAGGCCCCCGTGCTGCTCGCCTACTCCGCGCGCAACCGCTCGGCCTCCTGCCGCATCCCCTACACCGCTTCGCCGAAGGCCAAGCGTGTCGAGGTGCGCTTCCCCGATCCGCTCGCCAACCCCTATCTCGGCTTCGCCGCGATGCTGATGGCCGGCCTCGACGGCATCAAGAACAAGATCGACCCGGGTCCGGCGATGGACAAGGACCTCTACGACCTGCCCAAGGAAGAGCTGAAGCAGATCCCGACGGTGTGCGGCTCGCTTCGCGAGGCGCTCGAAAACCTCGACAAGGACCGCGGCTTCCTCAAGAACGGCGGCGTGTTCGACGACGACTTCATCGACGCTTACATCGAGCTGAAGATGACCGAAGTCGCCCGCTTCGAGATGACCCCGCACCCGGTCGAGTTCGAAATGTACTATTCGGGCTAAGCGGCCCGAACTCTTTGCGACAAGCAAAAGGCGCTCCGAGGGGAGCGCCTTTTCATTTGGGGAGTCGTAGGATGGGTAGAGCCCTTGCGAAACCCATCATCTCACGCTTGGCGACCATGATGGGTTTCGCTTCGCTCTACCCATCCTACCCGGCCTCGCTCTCCCCATCCTGCAGGCTGCTCGACCCCTACCACGTCGCCGTAAAAGCCTTCTGCAGCTCGGCCGGCGCCGTCACGCCAGCTGCGATCAGCAGCTGGGTGAGGACGCGCGCCTTCTGGGGATTGAGGTCCTCGGACACGACGAAGCCGTTCTTGTCGTCGTCGACCTCGACGTTCCGGGTCACGAAGCCGGATCGAACCCGCGAGGAGCGGACGACGATGATGCCCTTCTTGGCCGCCGCTTCGAGCGCATCGAGGGCCGACTTCGACGTGTTGCCGTCGCCGACGCCGGCCAGCACGATGCCTTTTGCGCCGTGGGAAATGGCGTCCTCGATCGGAACGGCGTCCATGTTGGCGTGCGAGTAGACGATCGCGACGCGCGGCAATTGCTCGCCGGCCGGAAGCCGATAGTTCGCGCGCTTGAAGCCGGGAGCCTGCGCCATGAAGCGGATGCCGCCGGCGGTGTCGACATAGCCGACCGGCCCGTCATTGGCGGAACTGAAGGTCTCGATGCTCGTGGTGTTGGTCTTGGTGACCGAGCGGGCGCCTTGAATCTTGTCGTTCAGCACGGCCATGACGCCCCGCCCGCGGGAGCGCGGATCGGCGGCCACCTGCACCGCTTCGTAGAGATTGCCGGGACCGTCGGCACTGACCGCAGTGGCCGGACGCATCGAACCGACGATCACCACAGGCTTGTCGCCGCGGACCACATTGTCGAGAAAGAACGCGGTCTCCTCGAGCGTGTCGGTGCCATGGGTGATGATGATTCCATCGGCCTCGTTCTTGTCGAAGGCATCCTGGATGCGGCGGGCCAGTGCGAACCAGACCTTGTCGTTCATGTCCTGCGACCCGATCGACGAAATCTGCTCGGCGTTGATCTTGGCGAGCTTGTCGAGGCCCGGCACCGACTGCATCAGCTGCTCGCCCGTGATCTGGCCGGACTTGTACGCCCCCGTCGCGCGCGGGTCGGCCTGGCCTGCGATGGTGCCTCCCGTCGCAAGCACGAGAATGCGCGGCAGGCCGCCGGCCGCCGCGTCCTTGCCCGGCTCTGCGGCCTGCGCGGCTGCGCCCCCGCACGTCCAAATTGTGAGGACGAAGAGGGGAATGGAGAGCATTGAAATCCAGCTTTGGCGGCGACCGGCTGCACTGGCGGTAGGCGTCATCATCGAATTGTCCTCCCGTTCAAGTAGGGATCGACATACGATACGCCCATTAAGGCCGAAGATGGGTCGGCCCGCTGCTTATGGCTAGGGGTTGTCACGCCGCGGCATGAAATGGTCGAGCAAGCCCGTCGGTAGCGGAAAGACGACGGTCGACGACCGCTCGCCGGCGATGTCGTGCAGAGCCGCGAAATAACGCAGCTGCATCGCCTGAGGCTCCTGCGCGAGAATCCGGCCGGCTTCGACGAGCTTTTCGGCAGCCTGCTGCTCGCCCATCGCATTGATCACCTTGGCGCGCCGCAAGCGCTCGGCCTCGGCCTGCTTGGCAATCGCGCGCACCATGGTTTCGTTGATATCGACGTCCTTGATTTCTATGCCGGTGACCTTGATGCCCCAGACGTCGGTCTGCTTGTCGAGGATCTCCTGGATGTCGGCGTTCAACCTGTCGCGTTCGGCCAGCATCTCGTCGAGCTCGTGCTTGCCGAGCACCGAGCGCAACGTGGTCTGGGCGAGCTGGCTGGTGGCCGCCATGTAGTCGCCGACCTTGATGATGGCCCGTTCGGGGTCGACGATGCGGAAGTACAGAACGGCGTTGACCTTGACCGACACGTTGTCCCGCGAAATCACGTCCTGCGGCGGCACGACCTGCACCATCACCCGTAGATCGACCTTGACGAGTTGCTGCACGACCGGAACGAGGAGGATGAGGCCCGGGCCCTTCACGCCGGTAAAGCGGCCGAGCGTGAAGATGACGCCACGTTCGTATTCGCGCAGGATCCGAATGGCCTGGGACAGAAACATGACGACAAGCAGCGCAAGCGCCGCATAGGTCAGATATTCCAGCATCATGATGTACCTCCATCGCCTGTTGGTGCGCGCCGGATCAGCAGCGTCAGGTCGACGACGTTGGCGATTTCGACCGTCTCTCCGGGCTTGAACGTTTCGGCGCCGCGCGCCTGCCAGCGCTCACCATGGGCGAAGACATGACCTTCGCTCCCGTTCCAGTCGAGAACCTCGGCGGGCAAGCCTCGCATGGCCTGCGCGCCGACCCGTTCAGGAGCCTTGGCGGCGCGCCGAAGCGAACCAAGCACGACGAGCGCAAAGCCGATGAACACCGCCGCAGTAATGCCGATCACCCACCACGACAAATGGTAGCCGGGCGCCTCGACCCGGAACAGCATCAGCGCTCCCAGCATGAAAGCGATGATCCCTCCGAGACCGATCACCACGGTCGGATTGAAGGCTTCGACGGTGAGAAGCACGATACCGATCAACATCAGGGCAAGGCCGGCATAATTGATCGGCAGCAGATTGAGGGCATAGAGGCCGATCAGCAGGCAGATCGCGCCGACGACTCCCGGGGCGACGGCACCGGGAGACATGAACTCGAAGATCAGGCCGTAGATGCCGACCATCAGGAGAATGAACGCCACGTTCGGATCGGTGATCACCGCCAGGAAGCGGGATATCGCTCCGGGGTCGGCGGCTTCAACGACCGCATCCTTCGTTGCGAGGCGTTGGGTCCTGCCGCCTGCAACTTCCACCTCGCGGCCATCGAGCCGCCTCAGCAATTCAGCCTGGTCGCGCGCGACGAGATCGATGGCATGCGCCTCCAGCGCGCCGTTGGCGGACAGCGTGGCGGCTTCACGGACCGCCTTCTCCGCCCAGTCCGCATTGCGGTTGCGCAGCTCGGCGAGGCTGCGGATGAAGGCGACGGCATCGTTCGTCACCTTCGCCGTCATCGCGTCCTTCGGCTCATCCTTCTTGTCTTTGCTATCCTTGTCGGGTGTGCCGCTCGGCAGGCCCGGCAGCGGCCCGCCAATCTGCACCGGCGTCGCGGCACCGATATTGGTGCCTGGCGCCATCGCCGCGATGTGGGTCGCATAAAGGATATAGGTCCCCGCGCTCGCCGCGTGGGCGCCGGAGGGCGCGACGTAACCGACGACGGGGATGGGCGAGGCAAGCACATCCGCGATGATCTCGCGCATGCTGGAATTGAGACCGCCGGGAGTGTTCATTCTCAGAAGCACGACTTCGGCGCGCCGTTCGCTTGCCTTGGCCAGGGCCTCCTTGACGTAGCTGGCCGACGCAGGGCCAATGGCCCCGTCGATCGAAACAACCAGTGCAAGACGGCCGCTCTCCTCCGCTGAGCTGGGAAGGAGGCAGCAGATCAAAGCCGCGACGCCAATCGCCGCAACGAGGGCCGCCTTCATGGTCTGCACGGCAGGGCTCCCTTGCAGAGCATATGGTGCGCGTCTCTCGAACCTCAATGTGGGCGCGGGCAGGCCATCGTCGCGATTGTGCGACGCAATGGAAATCGCCCCGCAGATCGGTCGAGCACGTGGCGGTGGCGGACCATGCCCTTGGGACCATGGCTTGGGCCGATCCGCCCGCGCCCCCTGTGCTGCTACGGCCGCGGGGCCCGCACCCCATCCGCGCCGATCGTGCCGAACGTGCTCGCGATGATCTCGCTCGTCGGCTGCATGCCGCCGAGCGACCAGTGCGAGGGCTCCTGCTCCTCGATCCTGACCCAGACGTTGCGGCGGAAGTCCGGATTGCCCTGCCCTTCGACCTCGACCAGGAGGTCGGTGACGCGCTCGAGCAGCGCCTTCTTCTGTGTGGCATCCAGGATGCCGCGGACGGTGGAAATGGTGACGTAAGGCATGTCTCTCTCCAATCATGTCGGGTGACGACGGTTGAGAGATTGAACCGGACCTACCGGAGACGGCAGTGGCGGATAAGACAGAGATCGGGCAATTTCCGCCATAGCGCCCGCGCGCCGATCGGCTAGGATGGCCGTCCCTGCCCGGAGGTCTCATGAAGCTCGCAATTCTGGCGCTGGAAGGTTGCATGCATTCGGCGATCGCGGGGATCGCCGACATCCTCTCGCTCGCCAATCATGTCATGCAGCAGAGCGGCGCGAAAACGCGCTTCGCCTGGCAGACGCTGTCGCTGGACGGCAAAGCCGTGCGCGCCGGCGGCGGCCAGATGGTCGCGGTCGACGGTGCGATCGGCAAACGCGCTCGCTTCGACGCGATCATCGTCCCCGGCAACCTCGTCGATCACGTCACGGCGGAGCGGCTGCGACCGCAATATGCCCGCGCCGGCGCCTGGCTCCGGCAACAGCACGCAGGCGGCCGGCTGATCGGCGCGTTCTGCAGCGGCGTGTTCCTGCTTGCCGGTGCCGGCCTGCTCGACAACCGCCGCGCCACCATCACCTGGTGGCTGCAAAGCGAGCTGCGGCAGCGTCACCCCAGCATCGACCTCGCCGCCGACGCCGTCATCACCGTGGCGGACCGCATCGTCTGCGCGGCCGGACCGATGTCGTGGGTCGACCTCCTGCTCAAGTTGATCGAGACGGTCGAGGGCAAGGAGACCGCAAAACTCTGCGCCGACTACGTCGTGATCGACACGGCGCAGCGCAGCCAATCGATCTTCATGCCCGTCGGCTATCTGCTCTCGCAGGATCCGCTGCTGACCAGGGCCGACCTGCTGGTTCGCCGCACCGGCAAGAGCCCGATGACGGTCAAGCGCCTCGCCGGTGCGCTCGGCCTCAGCGAGCGCACGCTGAACCGGAAGTTCCAGGAGCTCACGCGCGAGCCGCCGCAAGCCTTCATCATGCGCCGCCGCGTCGAGCACGCGCGCACGCTGCTGGAGACGACGACGCAGCCGATCAAGACCATCGCACGCACGGCCGGCTACGAGGACGAGAGCAGCTTCCGCAAGGCCTTCCGCAAGCTCACCCTGATGTCACCGCAGGCCTATCGCGCGCGGCGGATGGAGCGGGCGGCGTGAGGCCGGCCGAACTCCCGCGAATTGCAGACTGAAAAAGCGGCACGAACTTCAGCTGGTCAAAGTCAATCGGCTACTTGTGCCTTCTGAGCTTTCCCTTCGCCACTGTCAGAGCGTCGAGCGGCTCGGTACCTGCCAGGCGATAGGCCGTGACATCGATGGAACAGCTTCGAAAATGCCGCTGCTGTCTCGTAACCGACCCGGCTGGCAATCCGTGCAATGGGCTCATCGCTGGTTTCCAGCAGGAACGCCGCTTCCGCCATGCGGCGCTCGATCACATAGCGATGCATGGACTGGCCGACGAGCTTGGTAAAGCGCGCCGAAAATACCGAGCGGCCGAGTCCCACGCGTTGGCCAAGGTCGCTCAGCGCCCAGGGCCGCTCCGGGTTTTCGTGAATCAACTTGAGGGCCGGGCCGATGTGCGGGTCAGATATGGCCCCGAGCCAGCCACCTTGTCCGGGATTGAGAGACGCGATCCAGCTCCGAAGCACCTCGACGAAGAGCACTTCCGTCAGTCGTGAAAGCGCGACGCTTTGGCCAGGACGTTCGAGCGCGGACTCGCTGACCATGCGGCGCAGGATTGCTTCAAACCAACCACCGTCCGCCGCCGGCTTCAACAGAAGCACGGGCGGAAGCAGCTCCAGCACGCTGCCAAACAACGGCCGCGACACCGTGAAATTGCCGCAGATCATGGTCGAGAGCGGCTTTGCACGGCTACCGTGACGAACGACGCCAAGACGCGGGGACGATCGATCGATGTCCATGATCCGCAAAGGCTTGGTCCGGCGATCCGAATAAAACACATGCGGCTCTCCGCGTGTGATGACGACGAAATCGCCCTCGGTCATCTGGATTTCCTGCCCGTGTTCGAGCGCGAGGGTCGCTGAGCCCTGGCTGAGATAGTGAAACAGAGCGTAGGGACGCTGCGGCAACTCGAGATGCCAGGGATGTCCAAGCTCGAAATGAAAAAGCAGCGTCCCGCCGAGACGCACGCGATCGAGCACCTGGGTGAGGATATCCATGCCACCCAAGCTAATCCGATGGACGATCAGACACAACATCCGGACGATTGATCCCTATCGTCCGGAAGGTCCTCGCAATAGGTCATGCCGCGGCGGGCCGACGTTACGTGCGGCAACCATTTCGCCAACCGCAGATGGAAGAACCGCGACCTCACTGGAAACGCCTGTCCACTCCCCCCGGACTGTGTTCGTCCGACATGCCTACAGGAACATTCAATGCGAAATATTCTCCTCTCAGCTGCCGCTATACTGCTGGCCGGGTCGACATTGGTCGGCCCCGTCGATTCCGCCGAACTGCCCAAGGGAGCAGCCCACAACATCGTGCTCGTGCACGGCGCTTTCGTGGACCAGACGAGCTGGCAGCCCGTTGCCGATATTCTCACAAAGAAAGGCTACAACGTCACGCTCGTCGAAAATCCGCTCACCTCCCTTGCTGCCGATGTTGATGCCACCAAGCAGGCGCTCGCAAAGCAGGACGGCAGAACCGTTCTGGTCGGCCACTCATGGGGCGGCGTGGTGATCACGCAAGCCGGCAACGATCCCAAGGTTTCGGCACTGGTTTATGTTTCCGCCTTTGCGCCGGAGGTCGGTGAATCCTTGGCGGCGCTGGCAAAGGCCGGCCCGCCGACCGAAGGCGGCAACGCGATCCATCCCGACGCGAAGGGCAATTTGTACATCGATCCCAAGGTGTTTCCGTCGGCCGTCGCGGCTGACCTTCCGCCGGAAATCGCCGAGCACCTGGCCAACTCGCAGCTTCCGCTGAATCACGTCGCGTTCGAGGCCCCCGTAACCATTGCGGCCTGGCATGACAAGCCGACGTTCTATGTCATCAGCACGAAGGACAAGGTCCTCGCGCCCGAGGCCCAGAAGTCGTTCGCAGCCAGGATCAAGGCCCAGACGACGGAAGTCGCCGGCAGCCATGCCTCGCTCGTCGTTCATGCGAAGCAAGTCGCTGAAGTCATCGAAAAGGCAGCGCTCACGAAGTGAGGGTGCCGCTCCCGGCGCTTTCGCGCCGGGAGCGCGCCTGCTCGCTCAGCAGAATGCGAAACGGACCGTGATGCGCCGCGGGCCTATCGCGCGCGACGGATGGAGCGGGCGGCGTGAGGCACCTCGAAGCCGTCAGCTTTCGTTCTGCATCTGACTCCACTTCGTTCTCGAAGAACAAATCAGAGCCGCAAAAATTGGCGCGGGCCAATTCCTACTGATTCGTTTATCTCGCCCAGATTTTGGAGTGCACCTTGAATACGTGGCGCAGTCCTCAGCAGCCTTCCCGTCACGAGCGAAGTCGTCGTAGGGCGGATTAGCCGAAGGCGTAATCCGCCGACTGCCAGCGACGATCACGCGCGTTCGCCAAATTTACCGTCCGCGCTGCTATCTCCCGCCCAATCACCGGGAAACAATCCGGCCTGTACGTCTCGGTGGAATGACGAATGCGGCCAATCCAGCACGCGGCTCACATACCCATGTTTCACGGGATTGATGTAGCAATACTCGACATGGCGCGCGTAGTCGGTCTCATCGCGGATGAGATGCTCCCAGAATCGATTCTGCCATACGCCACGCTGATTTCCCGCGATCTGCACCGCAGTTAAAGGCTCGGTCCTCGGCAAGGTCTTCGCGAAGCGCGTCTTGATCAATCTCCATCGCACGGAAAAATCAGCGTCGCCGTCCGGAAGCGTCCAGACTGCGTGGAGGTGGTTCGGAAGAACGACAAACGCATCGATCGTGAAAGGATAATCCCGGCGTGTCTCTGCAACGGCCGCGCGCAGCGCCGCGATGTGCTCGACGAGCAGCCTCTGCTTCCGGTCGAGCAGATTGACCGTGAAGAACCAGCAACCACCCGGAACAAATGCACGGCGATAGTTTGGCATTGAAGCCGCCTAGCCACATCAAGATGGCGGATTACGCCTTCGGCTAATCCGCCCTACGCAACGATGCGCATCGTCACTTGTCGGGAAAGTTCACCCCGATCTCCGTCACCACCGGCGCAAACTTCACCAACGCCGCACTGTCGGAGGCCGCCTTCACGCCGTCACCCGACAACGATTTGGGCGCACTCGCTTTCTTGCCGAAGCGGATCGTGACGGTGCAGCCGCCATCCAGCGGACGGCTGAGCGCGCCGCCTTTCCAGTCGGTGACGAAGCCGCCGTAATCCCACTCAAAGCCGCTGACGAGGAACGGCTTGCCGTTGGCTTTCTGCACGTCGGCCAGGCTCGATCCGATCGTGACTCCATTGACGTTCCAGAGACTGGGCTTGCCAGCGTCGCGCAAGGTCAAGCCGGAGGCGCGTTTGCCCTTGTCCTCGGTGAAGGCGACCTCGATGCGGCGGTCTCTCGCTTTCGGAAACAGCACGATACCCTTGTATTGCTCGCCCTCGGCGCCCGGCAGGTCCTGCACCACGGCGTCCTTGCCGAAGCGCTGCTTCAGGCTTCGTTCGGTGTCGTCAGGCGCCACGGGTGAAGCGCAGGTGATCGGCCCTTCCTGGGGCGGCGCGGTCTGGGCGAGTGCGGGGGATGCGAAAAGGACAAGGAACGTGGCGGCCGAGGCGCGGATCATCGTGTGCAATTCCAATCTCGAAAACAAGCTGGAAGGTACCGCGCGCGGCTGATCCGGCACAACTCGAAAGCGCGACCGTGCCGCCTCCTCGTCATTGCGTGCGCAGCGAAGCAATCCAGACCGTCTCCGCGGAAAGACTCTGGATTGCTTTGCTGCGCTCGCAATGACGGTGGCGAGAGTGTGCCTAAATTGACCGAGCTTGCAGCCGCCTACGCCGCCGCCTTCTGCTTCGCCACCATGGCTTCGCCAAACGCCTCGAACAGCTTGCGGTTGATCGGATTGCGCTGCGGGTCGTATTCGGCGTGCCATTGCACGCCGAGCGCAAAGGTCGGGGCCTCCGCGATGCGGATCGCCTCGATGGTGCCGTCCTCGGCGATGCCTTCGATCAGCACGCGCTTGCCGGGATCGAGGATGCCCTGGCCGTGCAGCGAATTGACCCTGATCTTCTCGCAGCCAAGCAGCGTTGCGAAGGCGCCTCCGGGCGTCAGGTCCACATCGTGGCGGTCGGCGAACACCACGGTCGGATCGGGATGGATCTCGCCGTTCTCGAGCCGGGGCATGCGATGGTTCATGCGGCCTGGAATTTCGCGGATCTCGGGATGCAGCGAGCCGCCGAAGGCGACGTTCATCTCCTGCAGGCCGCGGCAGATGCCGAACAGCGGGATGCCGCGGGCGACGCAGGCGACCGAAAGCGCCAGCGCCACCTCGTCGCGGTGGATGTCGTAGGGCTCGTGCCGCTCACACGGGTCGACATTGAAGCGGGTCGGATGGACGTTGGCGCGGGCGCCGGTGAGCACGATCCCGTCGACCAGGTCGAGAAGCGCACCGATATCGGTGATGTCGGGTGCTCCCGCAAACATCATCGGCAAGCCGCCCGAGACCTCGGCCACGGCGCGCAAATTTCGCTCGCCGACCATCTGGACCTGAAATCGATTTTCGACGCGATGGGCGTTCCCGATCACGCCGACGACCGGCTTTCTCATCTCCCGTTCCGACCTCCCCCGTAAGAAGATTCTCCAAACATGCCCCTCGGATGGAACAAATTCAACAGAAGGGATCGCGGGACGGCAATGCTATTTTCGCGCAAATGCCTCCCTGGCGTCGATGGCGCCCCCGACGGGTAGGCCGGCGGCCTTCAGCGCGGTTGCCGCCGCCTCGCCCGGCGCGGCCAGCCAGGGCAGTTTCGCCTCGATTCCGCGCGTCACGGGCTCGCCGAGCACGCCCCCGAAATCGATTGGCCAGAACCCGTTGGGCACCACCTCGGCGGTAAGGCCGCGGATGGCGTAACCGTCACCCAGCACCGCCTCCGCATGATCTCCAGCGACGAGGCGCGCCGTCGCCGGATCCTTGGGATCGCCAAGGCTCACGAGCACGGGGATCAGCTCCCCCTGCACCGGCACAATGCCGGTCTGCCGGTTGATGTCGTTGAACGAGACGCGATTGCTCCGCGCGGCGCCATAGGCGCGGAGCGCGACATAGTTGATGTCGTCGAGGTCGAGCTTGCCGCCCTGCTGATGCGCCAGCAATGCCACCAGGTTCTTGCCCCGACCAAGGTCGACGAACACGGCCTCCCCGCGCATCGTGGTGCGGCCGCCGCGGTTGTAGTTGCGGTCGGGCACGACGGCCAGAATGCCCGATGCGGTCCTGATCCCGTCAGGCGTCGTCACCTCGACCGTGAGGCGATATTTATGGCCGGGGCGGTTGATCCGGATCTGATCGCCGATCACGAGCACGGCCAGAAGCCCGAGCAGACCGGCCCATTTGCTGATGAAACTCAAGCGCCCCCCACCTGTTTTCTCTCATCGCTCTGCACCGTTCGCGCGGCAGCGTCAAACCAGCGCGTTGACGCGGCCTTGATCGGAAGCGCGTTTGTCGAAAGAGTGCGGCTCGCGGCACGCTGAAAAGGACCCGATGTGAGCATTTCCAGAGATGAACGCCCCCGGACCCGCACCGATCTGGCCTGGTCGATCTCGGTCGGCGGCATCGGCGTCGTGCTGTTCACGGCCGCGCTGGTCTTCACCTGGTATTTTGCCGCCACCCTTCTCCTGATCTTCACCGGCATGCTGCTCGGCGTCGGCCTCAATGCGCTGACCAACGCGCTCGGGAGGCGTGTGCATCTGCCCCATGCGATCCGGCTCGCGATCGTCTGCATCGTGCTTGCGGCGCTGCTCGCCGGCGTCGCTTATCTCGGCGGCGCCACCATCGCCGAGCAGGCCTCGGTGCTGAGCAAGACCATCAAATCGCAGATCAGCAATGTCCGGTCCTTCCTCGAGAACCACGGCATCGACACCAGCGTGTTCGATCTCGGCAACGCATCGCCCGCCACCTCCAGCGAGGACAGCACAGCGCCCGTCCCGAGCCCGGCCCCGCACGGCGGATTGCCGGGCGGCGCAGGCGCGCTCGCCTCGAGCGGCGGGGCGATCGTCAGCCAGACCTTCAAGGTGCTGCTCGGCGCGATCAGCGCCGTCGGCAACATCTTCATCGTGCTGTTCCTGGGGCTCGCCTTCGCCGCCCAGCCAAGCGTCTATCACGACGGCCTGCTGTTCCTCGCGCCGGCGAAGCATCGCAGCCGCGTCACCCTCATCATCGACCGCATCAGCGAAACGCTGGAGCGCTGGCTGATCGCGCAGATCGTCGTGATGATCGCGGTCGGCCTCGTGACCTGGATCGGGCTTGCCATCATCGGCATCCCCGGCTCGTTCATCCTGGGGATCCAGGCGGGCCTGCTCGCCTTCATCCCGACCGTCGGCGCCATCATTGCCGGCGTCGTCGTGGTGCTGGCGAGCCTCGCCTCGGGCTGGGTCGCGGCGCTGTCGGCCTTCCTGCTCTTCATGGGCGTCCACGCCATGGAGAGCTATGTGCTGACGCCGATCCTCCAGCGCCAGGCGCTGGACATCCCGCCGGCGACGCTGTTCGCGTTCCAGATCCTGCTCGGTGTCGTGTTCGGCATCTGGGGCCTGGCGCTGGCGCTGCCACTGGTCGCCATCGCCAAGGTCATGATCGACCATTTCAAGACGTATGAGGCGCCGCCCCTGGCCGAGGCGGCGTAATACATCATGAAGCGGATCAGGTCGTCAGCACGGTCTCGGTGTGCTCGACCTCGGGGGGCGAGGCAAAATACTGGCCGACGAGGCCGCGCCATTCGGTGAAATTCTCCGAGCCGCGGAAATCGACGGTGTGGTTTTCCAGCGTTTCCCATTTCACCATCAGCCGGTAGCGCTGCGGCTTCTCGATCGACTTGTGCAGCTCGAAGCGATGAAAGCCCTTGGAGCGGCCGAAAGCGGCCTTGGCCTTGGCGACGGCGGCCTCAAAGTCCTTCTCGCTGCCCGGCTTGACGTCGATTTGCGCGATCTCGGTGATCATCGGTTTCCACCCTTTTTTTGCTCGATGGGCGTGTCTAGCGCAGCCGCGGACAAAGAAAAAGGCGCCGAAACGGCGCCCTGACCGGTCAAAAATGCGGTCGCTCTCAGGCGAACAGCAGCGCCGTGCCGGCCACGATCAGCGCGCAACCGATGAACAGCGCGAGCGGCCAGTAGTTGCGGCCCTGCGCATAGCGCCCCTGGGCGCGGCGCTCGGTGATCAGCGCGCGCTCGTATTCATCTGCAGTCGAGAACAGGCAGGCGAAGCCGCCGCGTGCCGAGGCCGCAGCGGCTTCAAGCGACATCAGGGCAGCCTGCGGGTTCTGTCGACGGATCGATTCCATGACCGCAATGGTAGGGATCGAATGGTAAACAGAACATTACCGCGAGGCTTCCGATGGCTCAGGCGGTGGCCGGACGCGCCGGCGTCGCGCCGACCCGCGCGGCGCTCTGGCGGCGCCAGTTCTCCAGCGACAGCGGCAGCTCCTCGGCCGCCTCGACGCGGTTACGGCCGCCGCGCTTGGCTTGGTAGAGCGCAGTATCGGCCGAGGCCAGCAACACCTCGAGCTCGGTGCCGGCGGGACCGCCGGCAACGCCGATGCTGACGGTGGTGTCGACCGGACCTTCATCGACCACGACGCCGGAGGTCTCGAACGCTTCGCGCACGCGTTCGGCAACCAGCACACCCTCCTCCAGCGAGCACGGCAGCAGCGCTGCAAATTCCTCGCCGCCGATACGGCCCGACATGTCGGTCATGCGGAGGTTGCTGACGACGACGGTGGAGAAGAGCTTCAGCATCTCGTCGCCAGCAGGATGGCCGAAGCGGTCGTTGATCGACTTGAAATGGTCGATGTCGAAGATCATCACGGTCACGGGACGCCCGGCCTTGGCCTCGCGCTCGATCACGCGTCCACAGGCTTCCGAGAAGCCGCGCCGGTTGAGCATGCCGGTCAGCGGATCGGTGGACGCGGCGGTCCGGTGCGCAGTCACCGTGCGCTCGGACACCAGCATGAAGATCACGAACACGGTGCCGACGGCATAGAGGATCAGCTCGACGGCAAACACCGTGACCCAGATGCTGCCGGAGAAGCCGGCATCGTTGGGACGCAGGAAGCTGCCGAGCAGGATCGGCAGCATCAACACGCAGCCGTGCATCACCGGCACCACGAAGGCCGGCCAGCGTCGTTGCAGGCTCTTGCGACGCTCGACCCAGAGCTCGCTCGCGGTCAGCGCGGCATAGACCGAGACGATGCCGGCGCCGACGATCATGCGCAGCATCGACGCCGCGGGATCGAGCAGCGAGGCGGCAGCGGCCCAGGCGAGCGCGCCGACGAGGAGACCCGGCCAGTTCGGCTTGCGGCCGTGGAAGACGCGCGCCGCATTCCACACCATGCCGCAGGCCACGAAGCCGACCGCGTTCAGCGCAAGGTAAAGATGCGGGCCGAGCTTGTCGCCGGCCGCAGTCCACAGCGCGACCGAAGCCGCACCCAGCAGATACGCGGTGCCCCACCATTTCAGTGCAGGACTGTTTTCCTGCTTGCCGAAAAACACCATCATGGCGCCGAGCAGTGCGGCAACCATGGTGGCAACCAAATAGAGCGTGATGCTATCGAGCGACATCATGTCGGCCCCCTTGAAAACATAGCAGTTACGCGATCGGCCCAGCCGACTTGCGCGCCCTTCCAGATGCGACGCTATGTCCCGCGGGTTCCATTCAGGTTTTCATGCAAGGCCAAGTTTTCCTGAAACACGCCATCAATTTGCATACAAACGAACAACAAAAAGGGCGCTGAAATCAGCGCCCTTTTGCATCTCATTGAAGCCGCTTTCGCAGCGAATGTGACCGAAGCGATTAACGCTTCGAGAACTGGAAGGACCGGCGGGCCTTGGCCTTGCCGTACTTCTTGCGCTCGACCACGCGGGAGTCGCGGGTGAGGAAGCCGCCCTTCTTGAGGACCGTGCGCAGCTCCGGCTCGAAATAGGTGAGCGCCTTGGAGATGCCGTGACGGACCGCGCCGGCCTGGCCGGACAGACCGCCGCCGGCGACGGTGCAGATCACGTCGTACTGGCCGGAACGAGCGGCCACCGAGAACGGCTGCTCGATCATCATGCGCAGCACGGGACGGGCGAAATAGACCTCGACCTCGCGCGAATTGACGGTGACCTTGCCGGCGCCCGGCTTGATCCAGACACGGGCGACCGCGTCCTTGCGCTTGCCGGTGGCATAGGCGCGGTTGAACTTGTCGACCTTCTTCTCGTGCTTGGGCGCGTCGGGCGCCGCCGCCGTCTTGAGCTGCGAGAGCTGGTCGAGCGACTGGATGGATTCGGCCATGATTATGCGGCCCTCGTGTTCTTGCGGTTCAACTTGGCGATATCGATCTTCTCGGGCGTCTGGGCCTCGTGCGGATGATCGGCGCCGCCGTAGACACGGAGGTTGCCCATCTGCACGCGACCGAGCGGACCACGGGGGATCATGCGCTCGACGGCCTTCTCGAGCACGCGCTCGGGATGCTTGCCCTCGAGGATCTGGCGCGCGGTGCGCTCCTTGACGTGGCCGACGTAACCGGTGTGCTTGTAGTAGGTCTTCTGCTCGCGCTTGCGGCCGGTGAGGACCGCATGCTGCGCGTTGATGATGATGACGTTGTCGCCGCAATCAACGTGCGGGGTGTAGGTCGGGAGGTGCTTGCCGCGCAGGCGCATGGCGACGATGGTGGCGAGACGGCCGACGACCAGACCCTTGGCGTCGATCAGCACCCACTTCTTCGTCACCTCAGCCGGCTTTGCCGAAAAGGTTTTCATGTCAGAGTTTCCGTGGACGGGGAGCATCGGCGCGAACACCGCACCGGACTGCGCGGTTTTCTAGAGAAGAGACGCGCAACGGTCAATGCCCGAAAGCGGATTTTAGGCAAGTAAAATCAATGACTTAAAAATATGGTACTAAGATACCTGCAAAAAGCTCAAGCATTTGGAATGGAATAGGTCGAAGTGACATGGGCGATCGGATCGGGCGAGGTGCCGGACAGCAGCTTGACCTCCCCGACCGCCAGGCGTTTGCCGAGCTTGAGAAGCCGGGCCTCCGCCAGCACGTCCTGCCCCGGCTGGCCCTTGCGCAGGAAGTTGATGTTGAGATTGGTGGTGACCGCGAGCCCGATCGGCCCGATCGCGGACAGCAGCACCACGTACATCGCGAAATCGGCGAGCGCCATCAGCGTCGGGCCGGACACGGTTCCACCCGGCCGCAGCATCCTTTCGCTGTAGCGCTGGCGCAAAAGGCAGGTCTGCCCGTCCGCGCTCTCGATCGTGATGTCGTCGCCGCTGAAGGCCTGGGGAAACTCGTCACGGAGAAACTGCTCGACCTCCGCCACGCTCATTTTCGCTAACGCCATGCTTCGCCTCACCCTCGCTTCACGTCCCCTGTTACATTAAGTTATCTGGGTCATCCAATTGCAATAATTCAACCGGAAACGCTTCGATGTCCGCCCAGGCCGCCCGCGCCCCCTCCCCGCAACCGCCGAACCTGCTGCGCGAGACCGTCGGCAGTATCGCGGTCCTGACGCTGAACCGACCGGCCGCGCGCAACAGCCTGTCTGAGGCGATGATCGCAGGCCTGCATGCCGAGCTCGATGCGATCCGCGACGACAAGGCGGTCCGCGGCGTCGTGATCGCCGCCAACGGCCCTGCCTTCTCCGCCGGCCACGACATGAAGGAACTGACCGCGCGCCGCACCGACCCGGATCGCGGCCGCGCCTTCTTCGCCGAGATGATGACCGCCTGCAGCGCGATGATGCAGGCGATCGTGCGCCTGCCGAAGCCCGTGGTCGCCTCCGTCCAGGGCATCGCGACCGCGGCCGGCTGCCAGATCGTGGCAAGCTGCGATCTCGCGATCGCGTCGGAAGCGGCGAGCTTCGCGACGCCCGGCGTCGACATCGGCCTGTTCTGCTCGACACCGATGGTGGCGTTGTCGCGCAACGTGCCGCGCAAGCAGGCGATGGAAATGCTGCTGACGGGCGAGCCGATTCCGGCCGCGCGCGCCCGCGAGATCGGGCTCGTCAATCACGTGGTTGCAGCGGGCACCGAGCGCGCCGCCGCGATCGCGCTGGCCGAAAAGGTCGCGCTGAAGTCGGCCTACGCCGTCAAGCTCGGCAAGGAGGCCTTCTACCGCCAGGCCGAGATGAGCCTTGCGGACGCCTATCGCTATGCGGCAGAGGTGATGACCGAGAACATGATGGCGCGCGACGCCGAGGAAGGCATCGGCGCCTTCATCGAGAAGCGCACGCCGACATGGCGGGACGAGTAATGACGGGATGAGTAGATTGTATTTATGACACCGTCATTCCGGGGCGGCTCGCAGAGCCGAACCCGGAATCTCGAGATTCCGGGTTCGATGCTACGCATCGCCCCGGAATGACGAACGAAAGAAAACGATGAACCACGACGCCTATCCCGACAATTACATCCGCGGCATCCTCAACAGCGTGAAGTCGATCGCAATGGTCGGCGCCTCGCCGGTCAATGTGCGGCCGAGCTATTTTGCGTTCAAATATCTGGCGCAGCGCGGCTATGACATGATCCCGGTCAATCCCGGCCATGTCGGCAAGGACCTGCTCGGAAAGCCGTTTGTGGCCTCGCTCTCCGACATCGGTCATCCCATCGACATGATCGACATCTTTCGCAATTCCAGCCACATCATGCCGGTGGTCGAGGAAGCCCTGACGCTCGATCCGCTGCCGAAGGTGATCTGGATGCAGCTTGGCGCCCGCGATGACGCGGCGGCGGCGAAAGCGGAATCGGTCGGTATCAAGGTCGTCATGAACCGCTGCCCCAAGATCGAATATGGCCGCCTGTCGTCCGAGATCTCCTGGATGGGCGTCAATTCGCGCACCTTGAGCTCCAAGCGCCCGCCGGCGCCGACGCAAGGCATGCGTCTATCCCTCAATCGGATGAGTGTCGGCGGCGGCGACACCGCGGCCTCCGACCGCGCTGCCAAAAACAAGACCGAGCAAAGCTGACGCAATCGCGAAGGATTCATTTCGCCGACGCGACAATGCGCAGCACGATCGTTCCGATGTGACGCGGCGCCTTGACGGCGGGCGCGGCGCCGATCAGCATGCCGCGCGATTTCAGACAAACGAGAACAGGACGCCTCAATGAGCGATCGCCTTCCGGGATTTTCAACCCTCGCCGTGCATGCCGGTGCACAGCCCGATCCCACCACCGGTGCGCGCGCGACTCCGATTTATCAAACCACGTCTTTCGTCTTCAACGACGCCGACCACGCCGCCTCGCTGTTCGGCCTGCAGGCGTTCGGCAACATCTATACCCGCATCGGCAATCCCACCAACGCCGTGCTTGAAGAGCGCGTTGCCGCGCTCGAAGGTGGCACCGCCGCGCTTGCGGTCGCCTCGGGCCACGCCGCGCAGGTCGTGATATTGCAGCAATTGCTCCAGCCCGGCGACGAGTTCATCGCCGCGCGCAAGCTCTACGGCGGCTCGATCAACCAGTTCACGCATGCGTTCAAGAGCTTTGGCTGGAACGTGGTGTGGGCCGATCCCGACGACATCGCAAGCTTCGAGCGCGCGGTGACGCCGCGCACGAAGGCCATCTTCATCGAGTCGATCGCCAATCCCGGCGGCAGCATCACCGACATCGAGGCGATCTCGACGGTCGCGCGCAAGGCGGGCGTGCCGCTGATCGTCGACAACACGCTGGCCTCGCCCTATCTGATCCGCCCGATCGATCATGGCGCCGACATCGTCGTGCACTCGCTGACGAAATTCCTGGGCGGCCACGGCAATTCGCTCGGCGGCATCATCGTCGATGCCGGCACCTTCGACTGGTCCACCGGCGGCAAATACCCGATGCTCTCGGAGCCGCGGCCCGAATATCACGGCATCCGCCTGCAGGAGACCTTTGGCAATTTCGCCTTCGCGATCGCCTGCCGCGTGCTGGGCCTGCGCGACCTCGGACCGGCGCTGTCGCCGTTCAACGCCTTCATGATCCTCACCGGCATCGAGACGCTGCCACTGCGCATGCAGAAGCACTGCGACAACGCGAAAGCGATCGCCGAATTCCTCGCCGGCCATCCGGCGGTGGCCTCGGTGAGCTATGCGGGCCTGCCGAGCGACAAGTACAACCAGCTTGCGCGGAAATACGCCCCGAAGGGCGCAGGCGCCGTGTTCACCTTCAGCCTCAAGGGCGGCTATGACGCCGGCGTCAGCCTGGTGTCGAAACTGCAGCTGTTCTCGCATCTGGCCAATGTCGGCGACACCCGCTCGCTGGTGATCCACCCGGCCTCGACCACGCACAGCCAGCTCGACGACGCCGCGAAGGTCAAGTCCGGCGCCGGCCCCGACGTTGTCCGGCTCTCGATCGGCATCGAGGACAAGGAAGATCTGATCGCCGACCTGGAACAGGCGCTGGGGGCGTAGTTTCCCGTCGTTCCGGGGCGGTGCGAAGCACCGAACCTCAGGTGCGCAATTGCGCACCGGGGAACCTCGATATTGTCTGGTCAGCTCTAGATTCCGGGTTCGGTCCTGCCGGACCGCCCCGGAATGACAGCAGCTGTTTGGGCGGCCGCAATTAACAGTCATTAACCATATCTGCCTCATACATCGTCTCTGGATCACCCCTTGATTCGGAGCCGACGATGCTGCGCTGGATGGTGCCTGCCCTTGCGGCGATGCTGACGGTCTCAGCTGCGGTTGCCGCCGACCTTCCGGCCACGCCGAAGCGGCGGGCCGCTGCGCCGCCGCAGGAGCCGCCACAAGTCTATGTCGAGACCGATCCGGATGCGCTGATCTCGCCGGCCTATGGCATTGGCAGCTACATCCGCAACCTGCCGGGCACACCGCTGCTGCCGGGATCGAACACGCTGCCGGGCTATTACGGCCGCCCCTGGGACTACGACTATCAGGGCCCGTATTACGGCGGACCGCAGGTCGGTTATTTCTGGCGACTGCCCTACGCCTGCGGCATCTACGGCTATTGCTGATCAGCCGGGCTGGCTCACCGGAACCGCGCGCGTCTGCGCTTCCGCCGGCTGCCGCGCAGCCAGCCGCTCCGTCTGCATCACCGCAAGCGCCAGCACCACGATCGCGACCGCCTGATGCGCCAGCGCGAGATCAATCGGCACCTGGTTGAGCAGCGTGAGGATGCCGAGCACAGCCTGCAGGCTCACCGCGCCTAGCACCAACAGCGCGCCGCTTACCGCGGCCCCCGCACGCGAACGCACGGCATCGAACGCATGCAGCGCCGCCAGCACGAAAAGCGCATAGGCCGTCATGCGGTGCTCGAACTGCACGGTCAGCACGTTGTCGAACATGTTGCGCCACCACGGCGTCTCGAACCACAGCCGGTCCGCCGACGGAATGAACGCACCGTCGATCTGCGGCCAGGTGTTGTAGGCGCGCCCGGCGCGCAGGCCGGCGACCAGCGCGCCGAAATAGATCTGGACGAAGGTCACGACAAGCAGCAGCACGCTGGTGAACCGCAGCCGCGCGGGCGCAATGATCTGCGGGCGCCCGGCGAGCCGCCGCACCGTCCAGACGATGCCGCCGAAGATCAGGAGCGCCAGCACCAGATGCGTCGCCAACCGGTATTGCGAGACCTCGACGCGTTCCGTCAGGCCCGAGGCCACCATCCACCAGCCGACAGCGCCCTGGAGACCGCCGAGCGCGAACAGCAGCCACAGCCGCCGCTTCAACTCACCCGACAGGCCGCCGCGCCACAGGAAGAACAGGAACGGCAGGAGATAGGCCACGCCGATGAAACGGCCAAGAAATCGGTGGCTCCACTCCCACCAGAAAATCTCCTTGAACTCCGACAGGCTCATACCCGCATTGAGCTCGCGATATTGAGGGATCTTCTTGTAGGCCTCGAACGCCTCGGTCCACTGGGTCTCCGAGAGCGGCGGAACGCTGCCCGTGACCGGCTTCCATTCGACGATCGAAAGGCCGGATTCCGTCAGCCGCGTCGCACCGCCGACCAGCACCATCAGCGCAATCAGCGCGGCCACGGAGAGCAGCCACCAGCGCACGGCGCGATGCGGCTCGGACGGGGCGGAAATCATTGTCATCTCAGAACAAAACCAGGGCTTGAACCGGACTGCGTGCCCCTTATAGTCCCCCGCTCCCGCCGCGCAAGTTACGCGAAAGCCGCAGTATTCCGCCATGACGATCCGCACTCGCAAGTTCCTCGGTGCCATCCTGCTCCTGGTGCTGGCCACCGTCTGGGCCCTGCTCGGCATGGCGCTGGCGCAGATGCCGTGGATCGCCGAATCCGGCTGGCGGCAGGCGATCTATTACGTGGTGGTCGGGATGGGCTGGGTGCTGCCGGCGATGCCGATCGTGAGTTGGATGCAGCGGCCCGACCGCGCCAAATCTAGTTCGTAGCGCTGCCCGTCGGCTTCACCGGCGCAAAGGCAACACCCGACGCCAGCACGCGCAGCATGCGCAGCGAGCGGACACGGCCGTCCCACGAAATCCGCGGCAGCGCCCGCAGATTGGTGCGCCCCTCCGCATCCACGATGCCCGGGATCGTCGAGACGGCGCTGGCAAAGCCGGCCTCCTCCGCCATCACGACGTGGGCGCGCCGGAACGAAGAGCGATCGCCGAACGGAAAGGCCAGATGCCTGATCTCGCGATCGAAGGCCGCTTCCGCCACCGCCTTGCCCATCGTCATCTCGCGCAGCGCGGCGGGGTCTTTCATGTTGGCGAGAATTGGATAGTTCACGGTCGCACTGCCGATCGTGACGAGCGGATCGGCGGCAAGCCTTGCCAGATCCTCCCAATCCATCGACGCTTCGCGCGAGAGCGCGGCGAGGTCGACCCGGTAGCGCGTGCAGAGATCGGCGATCGCAGCCGACAGCTCCGCCGGCGGCAGGGAACGCAGCCAGCTCTCGAGATGCGAGAATAGCGCCTGCTTCTCGGCATTGCCGGTAACCGTGAAGCGCTGCTCCTTCTCGCCCATCATCAGGCTGATGCGGCTCTCGCGCGCGATCACCTGTTCGAGCCCGAGCCACCAGGCCTCTCCGACTCCGTCGGGAAACGCGGTGGGCACGTAGACCGTGAAGGGCACGGCGTGGCGCGCAAGCACCGGATAGGCAAAGCTGATCAGGTCCTTGTTCGCACCATCGAAGGTGAGCCCCACGAAGCGCCGCTGATCCGGCAGCGTGACCGCGCGCCGGCAAACCTCGTCCATGCCGAGGAATTCATACTGCCACTGCTTCAGCGCGCGGATGGCGCGATCGAGAAATTGCGGACTGATCTCGCTTTCACGCAGTGGCTGGAACGCGCCGCGCCGCTTTGGCCGCACGCGTTGAAAACGCAGGATGGCGCCGGCACCGCGGCTGCGCAGCACGGCCTGGCCGGTGAACCAGGCCAGTTCGAGCCGCAACCGCTCCAGCCATCTGTCGTCGGATGCCAATATCCCACCTTCGCGTTCGCCCTATTGTCATTACCCTTTGTTGACATTTCTTTGCAAAGGTCGGCCACAGGCCGAATTACGCAAATTTTCGTTTCTCGACAGGTTTCGCGAATGACCATGGCTGCGGCGATGCAAAGCCGGACGGCAGAATCGCCAGCGCGGTCGAAAGCGAACCGTATCGCGCATGTCGATATCGTCACCGATCTGGCCGAGGCCGAGGCGGTCTGGCGCGCGTTCGAGGAGAGCGGCCACCTCTTCACGCCATACCAGCGCTTCGATCTGCTCAGCCCGTGGCAACGGCTCGTCGGCAACCATGAAGGCGCCCAGCCCTTCATCGTCATTGCCCGCGACGCCGAGCGCCAGCCGCTCCTGCTGCTGCCGCTTTCGCTGCGCCAGGCCCACGGCGTCCGCACCGCCTGCTTCATGGGCGGCAAGCACACCACCTTCAACATGGGCCTGTGGAACGCCGGGTTCGCGGCGCAGACCACCATCGCCGATCTCGATGCGCTGCTTGCGCCGCTGCGCGAGCATGCCGACGTGCTCTCGCTGACGCAGCAGCCGCTGCGCTGGCACGACCAGAACAACCCGTTCGCGCTACTGCCGCGGCAGAGTGCGATCAACGGCTGCCCGCTTCTGGCCATGGAGCCGGGCGGGCCGCCCACATCGTGGATCAGCAACTCCTTCCGCCGCCGCCTCAAGAGCAAGGAGAAGAAGCTCCAGGCGCTCGCCGGCTATCGCTATCACCGCGCCACGACGGATGCGGACGTCACCCGCCTGCTCGACTGGTTCTTCCGCGTCAAGCCGGCGCGGATGGCCGAACAGAAACTGCCCAACGTCTTTGCCGAGCCCGGCGTCGAAGCGTTCATCCGCAGCGCGTGCCTCGCGCCGCGCGGCGAAGGCCGCGTCATCGACATCCATGCGCTCGAATGCGACGACGAGGTGATCGCGATCTTCGCCGGCGTCGCCGACGGCCAGCGCTTCTCGATGATGTTCAACACCTACACGATGTCCGAGCACGCCCGCTACAGCCCCGGGCTGATCCTGATGCGCTACATCATCGACCGCTGTGCCGAAGGCGGCTACCGCTCGCTCGACCTCGGCATCGGCTCGGACGAGTACAAGCGCATGTTCTGCAAGGACGACGACGACATTTTCGACAGCTTCGTGCCCCTGACCGCGCGCGGAAAACTCGCGGCGATGGCGATGTCCTCGCTGAGCCACGGCAAACGGCTGGTGAAGCAGAACCAGATGCTGTTCGACCTGGCGCGCCGGCTGCGACAGGCGTTCGGGTAGCCCTACAAGCTCTTTAGCTCTCTCTATCCACTTGCGACGCTCTTCCCTTCTCCCCTTGTGGGAGAAGGTGGCGCGAAGCGCCGGATGAGGGGTATTTATCCGCGTGCACTCATGGCGAATGGGACTCGCGGAGAGATACCCCTCACCCGTCTCGCCGCTATGCGGCGAGCCACCCTCTCCCACAAGGGGAGAGGGTAAGAGAGATCACGCCGCCACGACGCGCGGCGGTTCCGCCGCATTCGACGGCTGCACCGGCCTGCTCAGCATGGTCACCTCACTGAAGCCGACCGCCCTCAGCTGCTCGCACATCAGCGCGCGTGCATCTGCCGCCATCGACGCATCGGGCACCACGACGGCGCGGGCATTCGCCGTCAAGAGCTCCGCCGGAAGATCCGAGGCGCTGCCGGCATCCAGCAGCACGTGGTCGTAGGCGCGGAGCAATGCGTCGATCGCGAGCGTCACCCGCGGCGATTGCAGCAGGCTGCGGTCGAAGCCGGGACGGCCGGCCATGACCAGGTGCAGCCGCGAGAGCCTGTCCCGGGTGATGACTTGCGCAAAGGACGCCTCGCCCTGCATCAGCTCGGCAATACCGGGAGCCGAGGCATCGACGGACACCGCGGCAATGGTCGGCGAGGACGCGGCGAGATCGACCACAACGACGCGCGCATCGCGCGCCAGGTGCCGGGCCAGCGTCAGCGTCGACAGCGTGATGGCTTCGCCGGCTGCGGTGCCGAGCACCGTGACCTTCTTGGCCGCTGGTCCCGCAGCGCGCAGGCTGTCGGCCAGACGCTCGATCTCGGAGAATTCGGTAACGTCGACATCGGCCGCCATCTCGGGCTGAAGCGGCGTGAGGTCTTCCACAACCGGGTCCACCATCGGTTCGACGGCCGCTTGAACCGCCGGCTGGACCACCGGCTCGACTATCGGCTCGACTATCGGCTCTTGGCGCGCCGCCGCCCGCGTTTGCACCGGCGTGAACGCAGCCACCGCGCGCGGCGCGGTCTGGCGCAGCAGCTCGCCGGTGACGACCACGCCCGACGAGAGCAGCAGCGTCGCGATCGTTGCGATCAGCACGATCGGCAGCTTCTTCGGATAGGCCGGCGTGTTCGAGACGACGGCGCGCGAGATGATGCGGCCCTCCGTCGGCGCCGTATCGATGCTCTCGCGGGTGCTGGCCTCACGATACTTCCCAAGATAGGTCTCGAGCAGGTCGCGCTGGGCCTTGGCTTCGCGCTCGAGCGCGCGGAGCTGGACGTCCTGACCGTTGGTCGAGGTCGCCTGCTTCTTGAGCTGATCGAGGCTCGCCGTCAGGCCGTCGACCCGGCCACTGGCGATCCGCGCATCGCTTTCGAGCGAGCGCGAGATCTTGGCCGCTTCGTCGCGAATTTGGTTGTCGAGGTCGCCAAGCTGCGCCTTCAGCTCCTTGATCCGCGGGTGATTGCCGAGCAGCGTGGACGACTGTTCGGCAAGCTGCGCCCGCAACGTCACCCGCTGCTCGGACAGCCGCCGCATCAGTTCGGAATTCACCACCTCGGACGCTTCGATCGGCTTGCCGCTCTGGAGCATCTCGCGGATCAACCGGGCCCTGGACTCCGCGTCGGCCTTCATCGAGCGCGCGTTGTTGAGCTGGGTATTGACCTCGCCCATCTGCTGGTTCGACAGCGTGGTGTTGTTGGTGCCGATGAACAGGCTCGATTTGGAACGGAAATCCTCGACCTTGGCTTCGGCGTCGGAAACCTTCTTGCGCAGGCTCTCGATCTCGCCCGCAAGCCACTGGCTGGCGTTCTTGGCCTGCTCCTGGCGTGCGCTCTGCTGGAGCACGAGATAGCCGTCGGCGATCGAATTGGCGACGCGCGCGGCCAGGTCCGGATCGGCAGACTGGAATTCGACCACGATGACGCGCGACTTGTCGACGGCGTAGGCCTGGAGGCGCTCGTAATAGGCGTCCAGCACGCGTTCTTCCGGCGTCATCGAGAACGGATCGCGGCCGATGCCGATCAGCGCCGCCAGTGACTTCAGCGGCGAAATGCCTTGCAGCACCGGATCGAATTCGGGCCGCTCCGCAAGCTTGTTCTTCTTGATGATCTCGCGCGCGAGATCGCGCGACAGCACGAGCTGGACCTGGCTCGTCACAGCCTCGGGGTCGAGCGCCTGCCGTTCCTCGGTGCTGCGGTCGCTGCTCGGCCGCAGGAACACGTTCTCGCGGCCGTCGATCAGGATGCGGGATTCAGACTTGTAGCGCGGCGTGATGAAATTGACGACGGCGATGGAGGCCACGAGCGCGAGCACCGTCGGCACGATGATCCAGCCGCGCTTGCGCGCAAGCGCGCCACCGAGCGCATGAAGATCGATATCGCCGGCTTCAACCGGTGCCTGCTTCGGGGCAACGGGCGCAGGCTTTGCTTCAACCTTGGGAGCAGCCTCAGCCACCTTGGCTTCGGCTTTGGGCTTCGACACCGCCCGCTCGATCACAGCCTTGTCCTTGCCGGCACGCCAGAACGCTAAACGCATCGAACACTCCCGCAGGGCAACGCTGCGACTCTACCTCAACCGGGGCGATTACACTCCATTAAGGTTGCCGCTGGGTTAATCGCGCAGTGCGGCGATCGGCGCACGCGCGCTCGTCACCGTTTGTTAACCACGAGGGCTTCTTAATCCATCTCGATATTTCGAGAATTGTTCGAGCATTCGCCGTCGAGCGCTGGTTCTGATCATGCCCCCCTCTCCCGACCGGCCGCTCCGCATCCTGCACGCCGTGCGCGCGCCCGTCGGTGGCATCTTCCGCCACATCCTCGATCTCGCCAACGGCCAGGTCGATCGCGGTCATCATGTCGGGATTCTCGCCGACAGCCTCACCGGCGGCGAGCGCGCGGACAAGGCGCTGGCCGAGCTCGCGCCGCGGCTGAAGCTCGGCGTGCATCGCCTCGCGATCCGCCGCGAACCCTCGCCTGACGATGTCCTGGTGTGGCTGCGGATGCGGCGCCTGATCGGCGAGCTCAAGCCTGACGTCATGCACGGCCACGGCGCCAAAGCCGGCGCTTTTGTCCGCATGCGGCGGCGCTCCGACGACACCATCCGCATCTACACTCCGCATGGCGGCTCGCTGCACTACCCGCTCAACACGCTCAAGGGCGAGTTCTACGCCCGGCTCGAACGCACTTTGATGGACGCGACGGACCTGTTCCTGTTCGAGAGCGCATTTGCCCGCGACACCTATCAGCGCATCGTCGGAACCCCCAATGGCGTGGTGCACTGCGTCTTCAACGGCGTGACGCCGGAGGAGTTCGAGCCCGTCATCATCGCTGAGGATGCCACCGATCTCGCCTATGTCGGCGAGTTCAGGCACATCAAGGGCGCGGATCTGCTGGTCGATGCGGTGGCGCGCCTGCACGAGGGCGGCAAGAAGGTCACGCTCACGCTCGGCGGCGACGGCGAGGAGACCGCGGCGCTGAAGGCGCAGGTCGAGAAGCTCGGCCTCTCGAACGCGATCCGCTTCATCGGTCACGCCAAGGCACGTTTCGGCTTCTCCAAGGGCCGGCTGCTGGTCGTGCCTTCGCGCGGCGATTCCATGCCCTATGTCGTGATCGAGGCTGGAGCTGCCGGCATTCCCATGATCGCGGCCCGCGTCGGCGGCATCCCAGAGATTTTCGGGCCTGAGAGCCCGGCGCTGTTTGCGGCGAGCAACGCCGAGGCCATGGCAGAAGCGATCGCGGCCGCGCTCGACGATCCGCAAGGCACCGCGCAGCGCGCCGTCTCCCTGCGCGAGCGCATCTCCGCACATTTCTCCCAGCAAGCGATGGTTGACGGCGTGCTCGCGGGTTATCGCGACGCATTTGCCAATCATTAACCATCCTTAAGACCGCTTTAGAGAATCTTCCGATTTGTCCGATAGTCGAGGTGCCAGGGGATGCTCGCCCGGGCGCAATGCTGCGCCGCGGGTTATTTGGAATGGACGTGGACGCCCGTGGAACCGCTCAACGCACGCTCGATGCTGGATGCCGCGACAAGCGCCGCGGCGAAGCCGGCTGACGAACCCTTTGTGGAGCGCCGTCGCCGGCTCTCGCCCGCCGCGCTCGAAGTCGTCAACCAGAAGGTCGCCCGCGCCTATTCGCCGATCGTCATCGCGGGCTTCGTCCGCCTGGCCGATTTCGCGCTGCTGAGCTTCGTCGGCATCGCGCTCTATGTCGGCTATGTCATGCCGCGGGCCGGCGGATTCAGCTGGGTTTACCCCGCGGAAATCGTCGCCGTCGCGGGCGCCGCCGTGGTCTGCTTCCAGGCCGCCGACATGTATCAGGTGCAGCTGTTCCGCGACCAGCTCCGGCAGATGACGCGGATGATCTCGTCCTGGTCGTTCGTCTTCCTGCTGTTCATCGGCGCATCCTTCTTCGCCAAGTTCGGCAGCGAGATGTCGCGGCTGTGGCTTGCCGCCTTCTACTTCCTCGGGCTCGCCGCGCTCATCGCCGAACGTCTGGTGCTGCGCTCGCTGGTGCGCACCTGGGCACGCCAGGGCCGGCTCGACCGCCGCACCATCATCGTCGGCTCCGACAGCAATGGCGAGCAGCTGGTCGAGGCGCTGAACGCCCAGGAGGATTCCGACATCCACGTGCTGGGCGTGTTCGACGACCGCAACGACAGCCGCGCGCTCGATACCTGCGCCGGCGCGCGCAAGCTCGGCAAGGTCGACGACATCGTCGAATTCGCCCGCCGCACCCGGGTCGATCTGGTGCTGTTCGCGCTGCCAATTTCGGCGGAGACGCGCATCCTGGAGATGCTGAAGAAGCTCTGGGTGCTGCCGGTCGACATCCGCCTCTCGGCGCATACCAACAAGCTGCGTTTCCGTCCCCGCTCCTATTCCTATCTCGGCGAGGTGCCGACGCTCGACGTGTTCGAGGCGCCGATCACCGACTGGGACCTCGTGATGAAGTGGCTGTTCGACCGCATCGTCGGCGGCGTTGCGCTGCTCGCAGCCCTGCCGGTGATGGGATTGGTGGCGCTGGCGGTGAAGCTCGACAGCCCCGGCCCCGTGCTGTTCCGCCAAAAGCGTTTCGGCTTCAACAACGAGCGCATCGACGTCTACAAATTCCGTTCGATGTACCACCACCAGGCCGACCCGACCGCCTCCAAGGTCGTGACCAAGAACGATCCGCGCGTCACCCGCGTCGGCCGCTTCATCCGCAAGACCAGCCTCGACGAGCTGCCGCAGCTCTTCAACGTGGTGTTCTCCGGCAACCTGTCCCTGGTCGGCCCGCGTCCGCACGCCGTGCAGGGCAAGCTCCAGAGCCGCCTGTTCGACGAAGCCGTCGACGGCTACTTCGCCCGCCACCGCGTCAAGCCCGGCATCACCGGCTGGGCCCAGATCAACGGCTGGCGCGGTGAGATCGACAATGAAGAGAAGATCCAGAAGCGCGTCGAGTTCGACCTCTATTACATCGAGAACTGGTCGGTGCTGTTTGACCTCGTCATTCTCCTGCAGACGCCGATCTCGCTGCTGACCAAGAACGAGAACGCGTATTGAGTTGAGTTTCTCCGTCATGCCCCGGCTTGACCGGGGCATCCAGTACTCCGCAGCGGCAGCCGTTTTCCGCAACGCGCGCCGCGGAATACTGGATCGCCCGGTCAAGCCGGGCGATGACAGCGGTGTTTGTAGCGTACGAGTAGCGTGAGCGTGTGATGGCGTATGCGGCGACAGCCGGTGGAGTGAACGTTGCCGCGCCGGCTGCGCCCGGCGTGCTGGCCATCCAGCGCGCGCTGGTGTGGCTGGTCGGCGCCTCCGGCGCCATCGTCTTCATCGAACCGAGCCCCTACGAGATTGTGACACTGCTGGCCGCCGTCACCTTCTTCGCGACCGGCCTGCGCCTGCGGCTCGTGCTGATGCCGCTGATCCTGATGCTGGTCCTGCTCAATGTCGGCTACACCATCAGCGCGGTCCCGCTGTTCGAACAGTCCGAGGTGGTGAGCTGGATCGCGACCTCCTGGTACATGGCGATCACCGTGGTTTTCTTCGCCATGGTCACGTCCGAGGACACCGCGGCCCGGCTCGACATGCTCCGCCGCGGTCTCGTGGCCGGCGCGATGGTCGCCTCACTGTCGGCGGTCGCCGGCTACTTCCACCTGGTTCCCGGCGGAAACGACCTGCTCACGCTGTACGGACGCGCGCGCGGCACGTTCAAGGACCCGAACGTGCTCGGCGCCTTCCTGATCCTGCCGGCGCTGTTCGCGCTCCAGAGCGTGGTCTCGGACAAGCTGGCCAAGGCCTTCCGCAACGTCATCGCCTTCGGCATCATGTCGCTGGCAATCCTGCTCGCCTTTTCCCGCGCCGCCTGGGGTGGCCTGGTGCTGACGTCGGCTTTCATGCTGGCGCTGATGGTGCTGACCAGCCGCACCAACGCGCAGCGCTCGCGCATCGTCATCATGGCGATCGTCGCCGCCGTGCTGGGATTGGCGCTGATCGCCGTGCTGCTGTCATTCGATTCCACCGCCGAGATGTTCAAGCAGCGCGCCAGCTTCGACCAGAGCTATGACGAAGGCCGCTTCGGCCGCTTCGGCCGGCACATCCTCGGCGCCGAGATGGCGCTCGACCTGCCGTTCGGGATCGGCCCCTTGCAGTTCCACCGCTACTTCCCCGAGGACACCCACAACTCCTACCTCAACGCCTTCATGTCCGGCGGCTGGCTCTCCGGCATGTGCTATCCCGCGCTGGTCTTCACCACCGTCATCATGGGCTTCCGGCACATCTTCGTCCGCGTGCCCTGGCAGCGCGCCTATCTCGCGATCTTCTCCGCCTTCGTCGGCACCGTCGGCGAAAGTTTCGTGATCGACACCGACCACTGGCGCCACTTCTGGATGATGCTGGGCGCGATGTGGGGCATGATCGCAGCCGCGCAAATCTACAAGACAGACATTACCGTTCCGATGGAATCGGAACGGTAATGTCTGTTTCTTGTTTTGTTTTGACGCGTTTTCTTGACGCGAACCGGTATCCACTTCGCTTGAAAACGCTCTAGCGACGAAGCTTCTTCAGCTTGAGATCGGGACGTTTCTCCGGCGGCGTGTCGAGCAGGCCCTTCAACGCCTCGGTCGCAGCAAGCACCCCCTTGTAGCCCTCGGTCGCAAAGCGCAGCAGCAGGCGCAGCTCCTGGTCGGAATAGGCGCCAAACACCTTCTCCATCGCCTGCTGCATCGGCACGTAGAGCTGGCCGATCTTCATCGCCTGCTCCGGCACGACGGAAATGAAGACCTTGCGGCGGTCTTTCTCGTCCCGCTCGCGGCGCACGAGGCCAGCCTTCTCGAGCCGGTCGATCACGCCGGTGATGGCGCCCGTCGTCAACCCCGTGACCTCGGCAAGCCGGCCCGCGGTGACACGGCCCTCGAGATAGAGGATGTCCATGCATTCGAGGTCGGAATTGGCAATTCCGGCAACGTTCGCAACGGTTTGGCCATAGAGCACGCCCTGCGCCGACGACCTGCGCATCGCCTCTTCCAATTCGCCCAGCAATGCCGTGCGTGCCTTCGTCCTTGACAAGGCTCACCTCATATCTTAGTCGATATATATCTTAGTCACTAAGAGATTTAGCGACCGTAATTTCTCCTAGCACCACGGAAACGTCGGGAGCAAGCCATGTCCTACCGTCCCCGCAAGGCCCTGATCATCGGCGCCGGCATCGCCGGGCCCGTCACCGCGATCCTGCTGCGCCGCGCCGGCATCGAGTCCGCGATCTACGAGGCCTGGCCCTATTCGAAGGGTATCGGCGGCGGTCTTCAGATCGCGCCGAACGGCATGCATGTGCTGGACGAGATCGGTCTTGCGAACGAGTTGATCAGCCGCGGCTCGATCGCGGAGTCCTTCGACTTCTATTCGCAGGGCGGCGAGCGGCTCGGCTCGATCAACCGCGACATGGCGCGGCGCTTCGGCCAGCCGGCCGTCAACGTCTGCCGCGCCACGCTGAATGAGATCCTGATCGACAAGGCCTGGTGCGCCTGCGTCTCGCTCTATTTCGAAAAGCGCCTGATCAAGATCGAGGACCGCGGCGACCAGCAGATCATCGCTTACTTCGCCGACGGCACCACCGCCGAGGGCGACTTCCTGATCGGCGCCGACGGCGTGCACTCGGTCGTGCGCCGCCAGGTCGTGCCGGACGGTCCGCAACCGTTCGACACCGGACTGATCGGGTTCGGCGGTTTCGTGCCGCACGCCGTCCTCGACGGCCGGCCGATCGGCCGGCACGTCGAGACCACGTTCGGCAAGAGCGGCTTCTTCGGCTACGGCTATTGCAGCCCGGATCCGAACGACGGCGTGATGTGGTGGAGCACGCAGCCCGCGCGCGGCATGGACGCGGCGACGTTCCGCGCCCTCGACCACGCGACGCTGAAGCAGCATCTGCGCGGTTTTCATCGCGGCTGGCGCGATCCGATCCCCGATATCATCGAAGCGGCCGAGAACATCGTGGTCACCGACACGCTCGACGTCGCGACCTTGCCGACCTGGTCGCGCAAGCGTTCGCTGCTGATCGGCGATGCCGCGCATGCGACCAGCCCCCACGCGGGCCAGGGCGCTTCGCTCGCGCTCGAGGATGCAATGCGGCTCGCGCGGCTGATACAGGAGGGCCAGGAGCTCGGCGCCACCTTCCAGGCCTTCGAGGCCGAGCGGCGCCCGCGCGCCGAGAAGATCGTCGCCATCGCGCGCCGTAACGGAAACAGCAAGCGCGAATTCAGCGCCACCGGCGCATGGGTCCGCAATCAGATGATGAAATGGCTGTTGCCGCTCGGCGCAAAGGGCATGGATTTCATGTACGCGTATGACGCGCGGGCGGCGTGAGGCAATCTCAGCGTCATCGCCCGCGAAGGCGGGCGATCCAGTACGCCGCGACCTCTCGATTCAACAACGACTGTCTCTGGAATACTGGCTCGCCCGGTCAAGCCGGGCGACGACACCGTCATTTAGACGCGCAAATGCGCCTAGCCTTCCACCTCAAACCTCAGCCCGGCGTGATCGACCAGCCGCTTGATCAGCTTGTGCTGCATCGCTGCACCGGGCGTCCAGAGACCGGCCGGGACATCCGGCGTATCGCGCAACAGGCAGAGTGCGCACTCGGAGATCATCTTCGCCGTTGACGCATATCCGGGATCGAGATCGCCCTTGACCGCCGCGCGAACCTGACGGCCATCGGACGCGATCGCGATATAGAGCAGGTCGTAATGACCGTTATCCCGCTCTTCCTTCGATGGTCCCTCGCCAGGCTTGAGCGCTTCAGGACCAGTCTTTTCGCTGTTGGCGGCCATGACCAGCTTGGCATTGGCGTGCCCTTCGTCCCCAGCCCCCGTCAGCACCATCTCGTCGTAGATGAAATCCCTGCCATAGGGGAATCCCATCAGCATGTTGGAGCGATGGACGTTGCGCGTATTGAGCGTCGCCATCGCGAACGGAGCGGACCAGGACTGCAGGTCCTCCTCGAAAACAGGCTTGTTGCCGCGCGGTTGCTTCGGCCCTTCGAAGCCGGGCGTGAAGGCGAAGGGATCCTTGAGGATCGACACCAGGCTGAGATCCTGCGCAACCGCTGCGAAGGTGACCCTGGCGCTCGCCGAGGTGCCGCCGGAGAACTTCCAACTGAGGTCGCGGACGCGCCCCTTGACGCGCGGCGCCGGCGCCCCGAACACGCGCCGGGCTTCCTCCTGCACGAAGAACGCTCCGAGTTCGAACGGGATTGAATCGAAGCCGCAGGAGAACAGGATGCGCGCGCCGCTCGCCTTGGCGGCCGCCTCATGCCGGTCGATCATCTGCTTCAGCCAGATCGGCTCGCCGCAGAGATCGATGTAGTCGGTGCCAGATGCGACGCAGGCGGCAAGCAGATCGGAGCCATAAAGCTGGTATGGACCGACCGTGGTGACGATCAGCTTCGCCTGATCGACCATCGCGCGTAACGATGCAGGATCGGCGGCGTCCGCAACAATGAGCGGCGTGTCCGCGGGCGCACCTATCGCATCGCGAACGGATGCGAGCTTGTCTCTGCTGCGCCCCGCCATCGCCCATGTCGGCGCACCATCACCGACGTAGTGCGCGGCGAGATACTCGGCGACGAGCTGGCCTGTGTATCCGGTTGCGCCGTAGACGACGATGTCGAACTTCGCGGACACGGATCAGTGGGCCTTATGCTTCCACCGCGAACGTCAACCCCGCATTGTCACGCAGCCGCTTGATCAGCTTGTGCTGCATCGCTGCGCCCGGCGTCCAGAAGCCGGCGGCGACATCCGTCACGTCGCGCAGCATGCAGATCGCGCATTCGGAGATCATCTTCGAGGTCGAGCCGTAGCCGGGATCGCGGTCGCCGGTGACACCGGCGCGGACCGCACGGCCGTCGGGCGCGATCGCGACATAAAGCAGATTGAAGAGCCCGTTCTCCCGCTCTTCCTTCGAGGGCCCCTCGCCCGGCTTCGGCGCGCTCGGGCCGGTCTTTTCGGAGTTGGCCGCCATCACGCGCTTCGCGTTGGCCTCGCCCTTCTCGCCGGGACCGGTCAAAACCATCTCGTCGTAGACGAAGTCCTGGCCGTAGGGAAAGCCCATCAGCATGTTGGAGCGATGGACGTTGCGGGTGTTGATCAGCGCCATCATGAACGGCGCGGCCCAGGATTGCAGGTCCTCCTCGAGCACCGACCTGTTGCCCTTCGGCTGCTTCGGACCAGTGAAGCCCGGCGTCAGCGCGAACGGATCGTTCAGGATCGCTACGAGGCTGATGTCCTTGGCGACCGCATCGAAGGTTGCCTTCGCGCTCGCGGCGGTGCCGCCCGACAGCGTGCCGCGCATGTCGCGCACGCGGCCCTTTACGCGCGCGGCCGGCGCGCCGAACACACGCTTGGCCTCTTCCTGCACGAAGAACGCACCGAGCTCGAACGGCACGGAATCGAAACCACACGAGAACACGATGCGCGCACCGCTCTCCTTGGCCGCGGCCTCGTACTTGTCGATCATCTGCCGCATCCAGATCGGCTCGCCGCAGAGATCGAAATAATCGGTCCCGGTGGCGACGCAGGCCGCAAGCAGTTCCTCGCCGTAGAGCTGATACGGACCGACCGTCGTGATCACCGACATCGTCTGCTCCGCCATCGCCTTCAGCGAGGCCGCGTCGGACGCATCCGCCACGATCAGCGGCGTATTCCCTGGCGCGCCGATCGCATCGCGCACCGCCTTCAGCTTGCCGAGACTACGGCCCGCCATCGCCCATTTGAGCTGTTTGTCGCTCTTGTAATGCGCCGTCAGATACTCGGCGACGAGCTGGCCGGTGAAACCGGTCGCGCCGTAGACAACGATGTCGAATTTCGCAGAGCTCATGGTCGGCCTTTACTTCTTCGCGTAACTCACGCCCATGCCGGCGCGGACGTCGCTTTGAATACCATAGGGCGGGATCGGATAGCGCAGGCCGTTTTTGGCCAGCGCCTTCATGCCCTCGATCGCCTTGGCGAGATGCGAGGGCTTCAAGGCCATCAGCATCTCCTCGTGCGGCACGCCGCCATAGCGCCGTTCGGCATAGCATGGCAAGGACAGGCTGGGCTCCCCGGACTTGAGCGCCCGCCCCCAGGAATCCGCACAGGCGGTCTCACCGACGACGCCCCATTCGAATTTCTTGTAGCCGGTATATTGCAGCCCGTTGATCAGGATGATCATCTGCCCTGGCGTTGCATAGACGAGGCAGATATCGGGCGGATCGAGCCGGCCGCTCGCGAGCGGACTGACCGCAAGCGCCTGATACCGCCCGAACGGAACCACGTCGAGCGCCTCCTGGCGTTTGCGCGCGTCCTCGGCGGTGCCGTGCCAGACCCCGACATAGTTTTCGCCGGCGAGCCATTTTTCATCCTGCGGCGCAAGCCCGATCACCGCGCGGCACTGCGCACCGACAAGATCATCGGCGGTGATGCCGACCGTCCAGCCCAAACGTGCAGCCATGCTGACGATCTGGTCGGTGGTGTGGACCGCGTTCGGGCGCCGGATCTTCGGGATCGCTTCCATGTCGGCGGCATGCGCGAACAGCTTCATGCCGATCACGGTCGTTTTCAGCCGCAGCAGGCTGTTGAGATCGGCGACGAGACCGGCAAGATCGATCCTGTCTGCGCTCTGCTGTTGCATGGCGTCCTCCCGACCGGCGATCGCGCGCCGGTATTGTGTTCTTGTTTTGCGGCTCCCGTTTTAGTCCTTGCCCGGTCCCGGAAGCAACTCGCCGGTTCGCCCCAGGATGCGATACGTCAGGAGGCCGATCCATTCGCGCACCGCAAGGTCGGTCTTGCCGAGACCATCGGCCCCGTTCCGGGTGAAGGCGAAGAGCTCGTCGCGCCCGCCCATCCGCCAATCCACCGGATAGGCTTCGACATCAAATCCGGCCTTGCGAAAAATCCCCATCGAGCGCGGCATGTGGAAAGCCGAGGTGACCAGAAGCCAGCGTTCGCCCGGCTTCGGCGTCACCAGCTGCTTGGTGAAGATCGCGTTCTCCCAGGTGTTGCGGGAGTCGCGCTCGAGGATCAGGCGCTCCTTCGGAATTCCCAGGCTTTCCAGGATCGGCGCGGAATAGTCGGCTTCCCTCGCCTCCGTCGCGACCAGGTTCGCCGTGCCGCCGGTGAAGACGATGCGTGCCTTCGGATAGCGGCGCGCGAGCTCGGCCGGCGCAAACATGCGATCGGCCGCATGCGAGACCACCGGCATGCGGTGCGCTGCCGACAGATCGGTGTCGACGGAGCCGCCGAGCACGATGATGCCGTCGGGCGCCCCCCGCGACGGATCCCACGCCGGAAAGCGCGACTCCAGCGGATAAATCAGGAGATTGCCGAGTGGCGAAAATGCACAAACTGCCAGCAGCACCAGGGTGGTCACGGCAAGCTTGCGACCGAGCGCGGCAAAGCGCGTCGCCATCAGCAGCAGCGACAGGATTCCGAGCTCGACCAGGAGATTGATCGGCAGCAGAGCGGTGCCGAGGGTCTTGGAAAGAACGAAATACAGGGGAGCCTCGCTGGAATGATCGTGCCATGCGCCGGCTTGACCGGCCCGTCCGTCTTCAGAAATCTTCTTGAAAGAGGATCGATCGCCCGGTCAAGCCCGGGCATAACAAGTTCTCATGACGAGTTCTGATCAAACCGAACGGACGCGGCAAATGACCCATCACCACCTGCATTCAAGTCCCGAAACCTGCCATTGGGGCTTCTTCGAAGCCGCGCTCAAGCCCGTCCTCACCATCAAGAGCGGCGACGAGGTGACGGTCGACACCATCAGCGGCGGGCCCGACATGCTGCCCGACCGCGACAAGTTTCACATTCCGCCGGAAATGCACGAGGTTCATGCCAAGAACGAGCGCATGCTGCCCGGCCACATCCTCACCGGCCCGATCGCCGTCGAAGGCGCCGAGCCCGGCGACGTGCTCGCGGTCGAGATCCTCGACGTCCAGCTCCGGCAGGATTGGGGATGGAACATGATCAAGCCGCTGTCGGGTACCCTGCCCGACGATTTCCACGAGACGCGCATCCTCAACATCCCGCTGGACCGGTCGCGGATGGTCGGCCGCATGCCCTGGGGCCTCGATCTGCCGCTAAAACCGTTCTTCGGCGTGATGGGCGTCTCGCCGCCGCCGGCCTGGGGCCGCATCTCCTCGCTCGTTCCGCGCGCGATGGGCGGCAATCTCGACAACAAGGAGTTAGGTGCCGGTGCGACGCTTTATCTGCCCGTGTTCGTCCCTGGCGCGATGTTCTCCTGCGGCGACGGCCATGGCGTGCAGGGCGACGGCGAGGTCTGCGTCACCGCGATCGAGACCGCGCTCCAGGGCCGCTTCCGCCTGACGCTGCGCAAGGACCTCAGGTTCGATTATCCCCGCGCCGAGACGGCGACGCATTACATGACCATGGCCATGGACCCCGACCTCGACCAGTGCGTGGTGCGCGCGCTGCGCGACATGATTGTGCTGCTCGGCGAGACGCGAAACCTGTCGCGCGAGGATGCCTACACGCTGTGCAGCCTGGCGGCCGATCTGCGGGTGACCCAGACCGTCAACGGCTGCAAGGGCATCCATTGCATGATCGAAAAGGCGATCGTGCACGGCTAGCCGGGACGGCCTTTCCCGACCTGTTGACGCCGCAACGCCGCCCGACATTTCGCGCGGCGGGTCGCCGCATGCCCGATTTTCCAAATGATTCCAATGGCCTGCCCCACCGCTTCAATCCGGATTTGACTCCCACCCCCGAACCTAAATAGAGTCTTAATCGTTACTTTTATGTACCTGCGTAAGAGGCTAGCGTTTAGGCATGGCCACCGAAAAAGCCGAGACTGACCGCATTCCCGTAACCTTGGCGCTCTCGACCATCACCTACCTGGAGAAGCTGGTGAGACAGGGCACCCACGGCACCAGCGTTCCCGGCGTCGCTCGCACACTGATCGAGGAAGGCATCCGTCTCGCCATCAAGGACGGGCTTTTGTCGATCCGCGACAATGGCAGGACGTGAGCGCGCGCTGAATGTGAAGCGGATGGATCTCGCTGGCGGATGGCCGACATCTGCAACCTGGGATCGTCACAAATGCCTGTTCTCTCACCGACCTGGACCGACGAACGAATCGAAATTCTGAAGCAGCACTTCGAGGCCGGCCTCACCTGCAGCGAGATCGCTGCCGACATCGGTGTCAGCCGCAACGCGGTGATCGGCAAGCTGTCGCGCCTCAATCTCACGCGCGGCCGGACGCTCGACGATCGCAAGGTTCAGGACAGGGGCCATGCGTCGGCGCGCGCGCGGAGAGCCGTGCCGCGACTGCAATATGAGATGCTCGCCACGATCTACGGCGAGACCGACGGACCGGTGGTCGCAGGTCCCATCGACGACGCCAATCGCTGCTCGCTGCTGGAGCTTGCCGAGAACCGCTGCCGCTGGCCCATCTCGACGCCGGGGGCGGAGGATTTCTGCTTCTGCGGCAATGTTGCGCCCGACGGCCAGTCCTACTGCGCCGGCCACAGCCGCCTCGCCTACCGGCCGAATTCACGCGCCCGCATGATGCGCGGCTGAATTCTTGTTCGACGCGTTTTCTTTACGCGAACCGGTATCCACTTCGCTCGAAAACGCTTTGCAATCCCACAACGAAAAACCTCCGGCAGGGCACTACCGGAGGTTTCTGGAGGCTTAGCATCAAGCTAAGAGCGCTACTTTCGTAACCACTGAAGACTATATAGCTGATTAACTCAGGTAAGTAAATAAATTTGCTGGCGATCGAATCGCATAGCTCGTCTTCGTCGCCTGCACGGGCCTCCGGTTTTTCCGAAAGGCCACTGCCCCAAAGAAAAGCCCCGGCGGTATCCCGCCGGGGCTCTATCAGATCGGAACGTCCTGAAGCTTACCAGTTGCGCTGGGCGCGCAGCAGCAGGCTGTAGGTGTCCTGGTCCTTCAGCTCGTAGGTCGCCGCCGGCTTGGCAACGCCCGTCAGCGCGGCGGTCGTGATCGCGCCCGAGTACTTCTGGTCGAGATGGCTGTAGGTGAAGTCAGCCGAGAAGGTCAGGTTCTTGACCGGCGTCCAGCGGGTGATGACACCGACCTGGCCGATGTTGAAGTCCGGGTTGCAGGTGCCGGTCAGGGTCGCGAACGCGGCGCTGCCGCAGATCAGGCCCTTGGCCGTGCCGCTGTAGTTGACCGCAGCCCACGCGCCGTAGAGCGCCGTGTTCCAGTACGGGCTCCAGTTGTGGGTGTAGGCACCACGGAAGCCGTAGGTCTTGGTCAGCTCGAGACCGCCGCCGGGGCCGAACACCGCATCAGACACGCCGGCAAAGCCGATGCTCTGATACGCGGCGTTCGAGCTGCCGAACATCGAGTAGCTGGTCGCGGCCAGCTCCTGGAAGTTGTAGCGGCTTGCGCCGTCGGTGTAGACGCCCGAGATGTTGATCACGTCGCCGGCGCCGGTCGGGATGTTCTTGATCTGCAGAGCGAGCTGAACGGCCCAGCCCCACTTGTCTTCGGGGTGACCGGTGACTTCGGTCGCACCGTAGTAGCCGACATGGTTGTCGTGCGCGGCGACCGACGCCTGGAAGAGACCCCAGGCCTGGTCGACACGGACCTGACCGACGAGGTCGGGCGCGCGGCTGCCGCCGAGATTGTTCGAGCCGTAGGCACCGCCGAGGACGCCGGTGGTGGACATGCCGGCGGTGTTCCAGAGGGCGGTCTGGAAGACCTGCGTCTGGTCCTGCGCCGAGAACGTCGCCGTGATGCCCTGACCGAAGTCAGCGGTGTAGGTGATCTGGGCGACGCCGTTGGTGGAGCCGCTGCCGCCGACCAGCTGATCGAAGTTGTTGCCGGGATAGTTGATCCAGGGCGCGTCGAACTGCGACACGGCCTTACCCAGGGTGAAGCCGGCGAACTGGATGAAGGCGTAGTAGACGCCGAGCGCACCGCCCGAGATGCCGCCGTCGGTGCCGTTGACCGCGCCGCCGCTCGAGCCGGTGAGGCCGGTGCCGGCCGCGTTGAGGCCGATCGTGCCGCTGTACTGGGTCCCGCCCGTGGCCGAACCGGTGCCGGTATAGTTGCCGGTCGTCCAGGTGAAGACCGCATCGAAGTAGGTGCGGACCACGCCGTACTCGGTCGCGGTGCGCGTGTCGATGTTGAGATCTTCACGAGCGCGCATCGAGTAGTAGTTGGTCAGGCGGTTGTTCGCCGCAAACACGCCGTTGTACTGGGCGCTGTAGTTGCCGCCGGCATTGAGCGCGACTTCAGCACGCAGATAGCCGCCGAGCTTGATGCAGGTGTCGGTGCCGGGGATGTAGTAGAAGCCCGCGCCGTAGAGCGTGCAGATCTTGACGTACTCGACCGCCTTGGCCTTGACCGGAAGATCGGCGGCCTGAGCTCCACCGACGGCGATCAGACCCGCCGCAGTGCCGAGCAAAAGGCTCTTCACCACTTTCATTTAAAAACCTCCAAGTTGCTCATTTTGCGGAGACCGGACCGTGAGGCCCCCCCATCCCCGTCTCTTCAAATCCGCTCGGCCGCTTCGCGCTTTCGGACACACCCGCTTGAGACGCGAGGGACGTGAGCGAACCACCTGCAACGGGACGATCGAGAACCCCCCACCGTCGAGGGTCAATATGCCTGCGCCGTTCGCTAATCAAAATAGTTTATTTGCTCAGCTTTCTCGTTTCCCTGGGCCTGTGCCCCGCGCGCAACACCGCAGGGGTGAGGCAAAATGCTGAGTTGATCATCTTTGTAGTTTTAGTGACAAAATTACCCTGCTCTGCACTTGCGTCAGGGCAGACTTGCGTGGACTATTGCCTTGCAAGACACCGGCCGGAAAGAATCAGATCACGGGAGTGACGCTGTGTCAGCGACGAGGAAAGAAGGGGCGCGCCTCCGCTCCATCGGCAATCTTGATATCATCAGGCGTTTCACCTGGGAGATATCGTCGATCAACATGTATCTGGAGGAGCTGCGTCAGTTCTGGGCGAGAACGCTGGGCATCAGCGGTCCGCAATGGCTGATCCTGATGGCGATCTCCGACCTCGACAAGGACGACGGCGTGCCCGTCAACGTGGTCTCCAAGCTGCTCCACGTCGATCCGTCTTTCGTCACCACCCAGTCCAAGCTGCTGGAGAAGAAGGGCTTGCTGCGCCGGCGGCCCTCGCCGACCGACGCCCGCGTGGTGCGGCTCTCGCTGGTCGAGAAGACGCAGAAGCACATCGCGAGCCTCAACGAGCAGTACAAGACGATTCGCGAATTCGTCTTCCAGGAGTTCGACGAGAACGAGCTGACCGAATTCACCGGCAAGCTCGCGACGCTGAAGACCCGGCTCGAAAAGGCCTGCGTCAGGATCTCGCTCGACTTCTGAGGCTTCCGCTCAGATCCGGCGGCCGGCGGCGCCGAGCTGCGATTCCAGCCAGTCGAAGATGTATTCGTTGGCAAGGCTCGGATTGTCCGCATGAGCCTGCGCCGCGCCGGTCTCGGCCGCGGTGAACACCTTCAGCACGATATCGGAGCTGCCGAGCCGCGACGTCTGCACGATCTGACGCGCCCGGTCGGCCTTGAGCCAGCCCTCCTCGCCGAGCGTGATCAGCACCGGACAGTCGGCGCTGGAGGCCATCAGCGGCGAATGCGGCACCGGGACGATGCTGAGGTCGCTCATCGCAAAGCGGCTGGCGAAGAAGGATCGCTCGTGCAGGTCCCACAGGCCGCCGTCGCAGACGGCCGCAGCGAGCCGCGGCTCCTGCAACACCGCACGCGCGACGAAGGAAGAGCCCCACCCGTCGGCCACGATGGCGACGCGATCGAAATCGACGTCGCCGCGCGTCTCCAGGTAATCCATGGCGCTGGCAATCGAGCTCTCGAGGTCGCGGCGCTGCAAGAGCGTGTCGGTATAATCGTCGCGCTGGTCGCCGAGCAGATCCAGGGCGAGCATCGACAGTCCGCGCTCGCGCGCATGCGGCGCGAGCTTGAACAGGAATTCCTCCTTGCGGTGTCCGGGCTCGCCGATGCAGATCACGGTCGGAGCCCGCTTGCCCGCCGATGGCGCAGGCAGGAAATAGCCCTGCAAGGCGTGCCCGTCGTCGGCCCAGGGAATCGTGATAACCTCGCCGGCCGGACTGCGCGCTGCGAGGAAACGCCGCGCGCATTCCTGCATCGCCAGCACCGCGACCCAGCGCCGCTCGTCCGCCGGGTCCAGCGGCATCGCGGCCGCGCCGTAGTAGTTCAGAGCCCGCAGCCAGTTGCGTTGCGCGGTCGCCATGTGGCCTTCCACGAAGGCCGCCTCGGCACGATGACGGTTGGCCTGCGCCAGCTTCTTCCACTCGCGATGCCAGGACTGCTCGCCGTCCTGCTTGAGCTGGCGCGCGATCATCAGGCATTCTGCGATGGTGGCGCCCCCCTCCTGCGCCGCGGTGAGGAGCCGCGTGAATTCAGCGGAAATGTCCTCTCTCTCCGGGCAGAGGATCCAGTCGTCGGAGAGGCATGCGGGTATCATCGGAGCTACGCTTCATGATGGCGTTACCCCTGTTTGAGTAAACTATTTTGGTTCACCAACCAAGCTGCGGTGCGCCGAATGAGAGCCCTTTAACATCACCATCGCTTGAACATCGCTTGATCGCGGGAATATGTTGCATGCATGACATTCCAATTCGTCATGAGGCGGAAACTGGCAAGAGGTGGCACTGATTATTAGCCGCGCACCTCTTGCCATGATGGCCGTCATACCTATATCGGCGCACGCTCGTTGACAGTCGCAGCCAAACAAATCAGCCGAGCTTCCAGCCGACCTCCTGCGTAAAGCTTTCGTAGAAGGCGCGGTCGTAGGCTTGCTCCGGAGCCGCGCGTACGCGCTCGTCAAGACGCTTTGCGTCCTCACCCACAAGAATGCGCCACCGCTCCGCCCTCACGCCGTCCAGGATGATCTTCGCGGCTTGCGCCGCGGTCGTGGGCGCGTCCTCGAGGAAGCTGCGGGCGCGCTCGGCGAACACCGCCTGGATGTCCTCGTCCGACATCTTGTCGGCGTCCGGCACGCCGGCCGCGACCATGCGCTTGCGGGTCAGCGCGACCTCGTCGGGATTGAGTCGCTCCGACCCGTCGGCGCTCTGCACCTTGCGCGAATTGGAGACGATCGAGGTGCCGATATGGCCGGGCATCACCACCGAGCATTTGACGTGCGGGGCGTGCAGCCGAAGGTCGTTGATCAGCGCTTCGGTAAATCCCTTCACGGCGAACTTCGCCGAGCTGTAGGCGGTGTGCGCCTGCCCCATGCCGATCGAGGCCCAGAAGCCGTTGACGCTGGCGGTGTTGACGATGTGGGCCTCGTCCGCCGCCACCAGCATCGGCAGGAAGGTACGGACGCCGAGATAGACGCCGCCCCAACAGATGTTGAAGGTGCGCTCCCACTGCTCGCGCGTGTTGGTGAACAGGCTGCCGCCGCCCCCGATGCCGGCATTGTTGAACAGCAGATGGATCTTGTCCGTCTTCTGCTGCTCGGCGAGCTCATCGCGAAAACGCTTCAGGTGATCCTCGATCGAGACGTCGGCGACATGCGTCGTGACGCGCAGGCCCTGCGGCAGCTTCTCGACCTCGCAGAGCCGTTTGGTCTCGGCCATCGCGGCCTCCGAGACGTCGCACATCGCGACATTGCAGCCCTCGGCGACGAGCTGCCGCGCGAGCTCGCGTCCCATTCCCGTGCCGCCGCCGGTGATGACGGCGATCTTTCCTGCAAAATCCTTCATGGGACTTTCGGCCCCTCCCCTTGTCGGTATGTTTCTTTCATCGCTGCGCTGTTCGCGCGGGCGCGCGCAAAATGTAGCAGCGCCGCATCCGCAGGTAAAAGCGGATCGGCGCTGCTGTTCGACATCGATTATTTCGGCGCGCGGACTATTCGGCCGCTTCGACGCGTTGACCGCCCAATGCGCCGAGCGCCTCCAGCGCCTTGCGAGTTGCGGCCTGCTGCGCGGGGGTAGCCTCCGGCATCGGCGCGCGCGGATAGGTCTTCGGCAGGCCCTGGAGCGTCTGCGCGTAGCGCGTGCTGGCCGGCAGATTGTCGGCGATAACAGCGTTCCACAGCGTCAGCAGCTTCTTGTGCAGCTCGAGCGCGCGCGGATGGTCGCCCGCCTTCACCGCATCCCACAATGCGACCGAGGCATGCGGGGCCGCCGTCAGGATCGCGGCGATCGAGCCGTGGGCCCCGAGCGTGTAGGACGGATACATCAGGGCATCGACCGCGCTGTAGATCAGCTTGTCCGGCGCCATCATCATGAGATCCGCGAACAGCTTGAGATCGCCCGCGCTCTGCTTGACGCCGATCACCAGCGGCACCTCGGTCATGATCCGCGTCAGCAGCGCCGGCGAGAGGTACGACCACGGCACCACGTTGTAGATGATGATGGGCATGCCGGTCTCATCCGCCATGGCGCGGAAGTGCGCCACCATCGCCTCGTCATCCGGCTTGAACAGGTAGTGCACCGGCGTGACCTGGAGCGCGGCGACATTCATGTCGCGCACCAGCTTGCCGCGTCGAATTGCATCGCGCGTGGAGTCCACGATGATGCCGGCGATCACGGGGATGCGGCCCTTCACCGCCTCGACCGTCGCTTCCATCAGGTCGCGATATTCCTCGTGATCGAGCGTGTGGCCCTCGCCGGTCGAGCCGCCGGCCGCAACGCCATGCGCGCCGGCGCCGATCATCCAGTCGACCTGGGGCGCCACCAGCGTGTAGTCGATCTCGCCGTCTTTGCGGAACGGCGTCGTCATCGGCGGGATCACGCCGGTCGGTCGTACCTTCATGGTCTGCCCTCGCGTTTCCTTTGGTCCTGTGCCGGTCCCGCTCTTTTGACGAGTATCCGCACGCCTCGAAGCGTATCGCCTGTGCAGCCTCTGTGAAGGGCCGTCCGCGCGGCACAGCCCCCACAATCAATCATTCCTGCAGCCATTCCTGCAGTGATTCCTTGTGGGTTCCCCGTATTTGCCCGGCTTCGGTTTATGGGCAATTTTTTTACAATCCGAATCATCAAATGGGGTTGGACGCCGGGTCGAGTCGGCCAGGCCAGCGTGTTGTTTCCGTCACAGGCTCTGGCACTCCGCTTGCATCCTCTTCGTGGTCTGAAACTACCGATGAGGTGACAGGAATGTTCGTGACCGTCGTTGCCGTGCTCTGCCGGCTGAGCGCAGCCAGCTCAGGCAGTTGCATCGAGGAAATCGTGACCGACAGCAACATGACTCCCGAGATATCGATGATGCAGTGCGCGATCGGTGCACAGGCACCGCTTGCAAAATGGATGGGCGAGCATCCGATCTATCACGCCAACTGGCGCCTCGAGCGCTACAAATGCGTGCCGGGTCACTACGAGATCAAGGGCCACGCCTAAGGTCCCGCAAAACTACTGATACCAAGACGACGGATGAGGAAACGCCCGGAGGCCGTCTGGTCTCTCCGCGCGGCACTGCCAGCGCCAGACGCCATTGCGGCGGCGCGCGCCTTGTGACGACGATCACAGCTTCCCCTCAGGCCACCGCACGCAGGATGATCGCACGCGCCTGCCGCCCTTCCGGCGTCGGCATCAGCGCGTAATTGTGCGGCTGGTCACGGCGCAGATGCAGCTCGACCGGCACGCCCACCGCCCTCGCCCGCTCCGCGAGATCGACGCTGTCGGGGTAAAGCAGATCGCGCGTCCCTGCGAAGATCGTCATCGGCGCCAGCGCGCGGAAGGCGCCGTTGAGCGGGCTGACGAAGGGATGGCCGACATCGAGCTCGCCGGCATAGAGCCGCCCCGCCTCGACGATCCCCGGAATGTCCTGGATCGGATCGCGGCCTGCGATCTCGACCTGCTCCGGGCGGCTGACCGACGCATCGGCCGCGGGCGAGATCAGCACCAGCCGGTTCGGCTGCCGATGGCCGCGATCGCGCAGCCATTGGCAGGCGGCGAGCGCAAGCCCCGCACCGGCCGAATTGCCGACCACCGTGACCTTTGCGGGCCCCGCGTCTTCGAGCAGCATCCGCAGCAGCTCGGCCGTCACCGGCACGACGTCCTTCGCAGTGGCGCGCGGCGCGAGCGGATAGATCGGCACCACGCACACGACTCTCGCCTTGCGCGTCATCTGTCCGACGAAGCGCCAATGCGCCGGCACGATCTCGTTGATGTAGCCGCCGCCATGCAGAAACATGACGTGGTTGCAGCCCTCATGGCCCGACGACGGCGCGGTGTAATAGACCGGCCATCCGCCCATCTTGGTCAGCGTCGCCTCGACGCCGCGGCCAAGTCCCGTCGGCTCATACGAGGCTGGCGCCAATGCAAGCTTCTGCACATGCGCCTGCACGGCCTCGGCGGACGCGAGCTGCTGCTTGTAGGGAAGCCGCCGCAGCAGCGCGTTGAAGCATCGGCTTTGCAAGCTCGGCGCGGGATCGGCGGGTGGCCGCATCCCCAACAATCGGCCGCCCGGACAAAACTGAAAGGCCGATGCGATCCTTGCAACGCTCATGTGACGTCTCCGCCAGACCAGGCTCTGCGTGGCGACGAAAAGGCTTGTTCAACCGCCGCCACATGCGGATATAATGCGAGCATTCGCTCGCTTTTCATACTCGCATTCGGATCGCAGATCTCATGGCGCGCAAACCTCCGACAAAACCCCGGAAAAATGCCTCGCAGGCGCGATCCCGCGCCACCGTCGATGCGCTGGTCGAGGCAACTGCTCGCATTCTGGTCCGCGAAGGTTTTGAGAAGACCAGCACCAACCGGATCGCCGAAATCGCCGGCGTCAGCGTCGGCTCGCTCTACCAGTATTTTCCCAGCAAGGAGGCGCTCGTCGCCGCCGTGATCGACCGTCACAACGAGGAGATCATGACGATCGTCCGCGCAGCATTCGTCGAGGTCGCCGATATGCCGATCGAGAAGGCCGTGCGGAAACTCGTCACCGTCGCGATCGAGGCCCATCACATCGACCCGAACCTGCACCGCGTGCTCGCCGAGCAGATCCCGCGTTCGGGCCGGCTCGCCGAGGTCGAAGCCTTCAACCACGAGGTCCACGCCCTCGTGCGCGCCTATCTCGAAAGCCGCCGCAAGGAAATGCGCAAGATCGATCCAGGGCTCGCAGCCTTCATCTGCGTCAGCGCGATCGAAGCCGTCGCGCACAACACAGTGCTGAACCAGGCCGAGATGCTGTCGGAGAAGATGGTGAGGACGCTGGTGGATGAGACGACGCGGATGGTGGTGGGGTATTTGAGGTAACGGCGTAACTGCGGATGGAACGGTATCCTCGAAACCGTTGCAGTTTCGGCACACTGATTCGGTTCCTGCCTCTGCACGCGTGAGTCCGATTGCGTTGATCGCCAATGGCCGCAATGATCAACGGATGCAGCGCAATTCAGAAACGATCAGTGAAGTTGCGAGGTATCTTGCGCTCGCCGAAGATTGCCGCGCGCACGCGTCGGAGGCGCGATGGGCGCCTGATGAGGCAGCTTGGCTGGCCCTTGCGGATGAGTGGCAAGCGCTCGCGCAACAGCTTCCTAATCGCGCTAGTCCTCGCGCCGCATCCGACTGACAGCCACGATCAGGTCGGGCCGTTCAAGAACTTCAACCAACTGATCAAGAATGACGCGCTCGTTGTTGCGCGGCTGAGGCTTCAAATACTCTTCAAGAATCCGCTGCGCATCGCTGACGGCTTGAAGAGCTAGCTGGTCATCTCGCATGCAACTCACCATGACGTGTGACGGACTAGAGACTAGCGTGGATGGATTTTGTTCCAAATGAATTAAAAATGTTTGCATGCGCGGATTGAGAAATGGCGCCTAGTCTTCAAATCGCGCACTTTTACGCATGAACAACGGTGCCAACGCTTGGCATGCCCGCAAAGAAAAGTTGAAAGACTTCAAGTGGAAGGGCCCGTGGACAAATCGACAACCTACGCCGCGCGTAGGTCTGCCGTTGTCGATCGTTATCGCCCATTGGATGGCGACGGAGGGCGCGGGCGCTTAACCGACAGCATTGCTGACTTGATGGGTAGAGCGAACTCGCGAGAGAAATCCGGACGCCCTGAAATCCGGCTGAAAATGGTCGGAGCGAGAGGATTTGAACCTCCGACCTCTAGTCTCCCCGGCGCAGGCAGATCATTGACGTTTCGACAGAACATTGGAAACGGGCCCCGAATCCATGCCCTGTGCTAGCTACGCACAAACCTGAATTGCTGAGTGCCTCGCTCGCTGGGATCCGGGCGTTGCTCGGCGACAAGAAAACCCTGATGAGCCCTTATGAAGGCCTGCTCCGGAATCCAATTCCGCTCGTATTTGACAAGCTTTTCCTTGAGAGCCATCGGCGACCCTGGTCCGTTGTCGCTCAGGTACGATGTTTGGATCTCTCGTCTGCTCTCTTCGCTAATCGGGACGCGGTGCCACATCAACGCTGCCGGTCGAACCGCACACAGCGCTCTCACTGTTTCAAGGGCGTCCGGGACATACTGTATGGCCCCATTCGAATGAACGAGATCGACATTCCCGAGCCATTCGGCGGCCTGCTCGATACGCTCGAAAAACATCAGCTTGTCGGTGGCAAGCTCCTGTGCACGCCGCACCATCGCCGGCGTCTCCACCACCGCCCACCGAACGTCCGGGGATTGCTGGCGGGCAACTCTGTAATGCAGGCCGGCTCCGCCGCCGAAGTCGAGTACCGTGTTTACGCCCACGACTAACGGCCAGTCGCAACTAGGCTTGTAATTGATTGTCTTGCGGAAAATGGTTTCAACCAGCTCCGGGTTCTCGTACCCCTCAATGACCTCCCGCGGCTTAAATAACTTACGTTTCACTCTCTGGACGAAGTTCATAGCGGGTGGGCCCGGCACACTTTTTGATAGGTGTGCTCCCTCTAGCACAATTAGAAACATTCGGAAACAATCGCGGTCTGCACCATTAATTGCGTAGCCGAAAAGGTGCCCCCATGGCCCACCCACTCGCGAAGCCCAATGAAGCGAGTATAGGGCCGGCACGCTGGTGATGCTGACACCGACCGGAAAGGCCTACGCCAAGCGTAACTTGGGACGCGCCTAGTCGTCGGGCGCGTCCCCTAGCCGCAACGCACTGCGCGCTATTTCAACGAGCACTGGCGCGAGGACTGCGACAAGCCCGATGCGATCAATGCCGAGGCGGTCGCCGCCAATCCCGACTTCGTCAATCGCGGCACAGCCGCGACGCTGCTCGCCGAGGCCGGCGCGACTGCGCCGGAGATCGCCGAGGTGCTGACCTGGACTGTCGACAAGGCGCAGAAGGTGATTGATCTCTACCTCGCGCGCCGCGGCGTGCTGGCGGCAAACGCGATTGCAAAATGGTCGGAGCGAGAGGATTTGAACCTCCGACCCCTAGTCTCCCAGGCGAAAAACTGAGAACATTTATAGAACAAAGAGAGACGTGGTAGGATTAACTTCTAGAGTAAATCCAACCACTTAATGCCCCTCAACGTCTCATGACGTACCACCCTATCCCGACAATTCCTTGCCCCGGGGCAAGGATTTTCGCACGGGACTAGGGCGGTAGTTCAAGCAATGTTCACAGATGCCAAAACTCACAGACAGCGCGATCAAAGCAGCGAAGTGCCCTCCCGGAAAAGACCGCATTGAACTCGCCGACAGTTCATGCCCAGGCCTATATCTGAGGGTCACCAAGAACGGCGCGAAGACCTTCGCCTTCAAGTACTGGTCGCCGATCCTCGCCAAGACCGTGACGCTCGTTCTCGGTCAGTATGACGACATCACCCTGACCGACGCCAAGCGCAAGGTTGGGGATCATCGGAAGGAAATCGCTCGCGACGAAGACCCCCGCGCACGGAAGCGCGCAGAACGACGGAAAGCCGCCAATGCGGAGGAGCTGTCGTTTGACCAGCTCGCCGATCAATACATTGAGCAATACGCGAAGCCGAATAAGGACTCATGGAAGAATGATCAGCACTATCTGAAGCGACCCCGGGCGGCCTGGGGACGGTTGCCGGCAGCCACGGTGACCGATGACATGGCGGCCGAGCTGTTGGATGAGATCGCAGAGTCCGCGCCCGTGAGCGCAAACCGAACGCAGTCGGTGCTGCACAAAATGTTCAGTTGGGCAAAGCAACCCGGCCGCAAGCTTGTGCCGACGAACCCACTCGCTGATCTCGACCGCCGCGGCGGTAAGGAGCAGTCACGTGATCGCGTCCTCACCGATGATGAGGTCAGGACGTTGTGGTGGGGACTCGATCATCCGGACCTGCCGGCAGACCGTGAGGTAGCGTTGGCGCCGAAGGCGATCTTGACGACCATGGTGCGACCCTATCAGGCCCGAACTGATCGGGATCGATAGCGATGACGCTCAATACAGCATGCCGCGCCACCGGGTGAAGAAACGCCGGGAGGTAATCGTCCCGCTGTCTGACTTAGCCGTTGAGGTGATCAAGGAAGCCATCAGCGACGATGACCAGACCGTGGTTTTCCCGTCGAAGTTCAGTGATGGTGATGTTCCGGTTGCGCGGGCATCCCTCTCACAGGCCTTGGCCGGTAAGAAGAACGGGAAGAAGGTCGGCGACAAGGCAGAGGACCGCATGGGCATCCGGCAGTTTCTCGGCATGGACCATTTCACCGCGCATGACTTGCGGCGAACTGCGGCGACCATCGCCCGCCGTGCCGGTGCTCCCCGGCCGGACGTGAAAGCGCTGCTGGACCACGTCAACGGCGACGTCACCGAGGTGCACGATAAATACGACATGCTAAAGGAAAAGCGACAGGTCGTGGACCTGCTTGCGCGCGAACTGCGTCGCATCGTTGGCGACGGACCAGCACAAACGAACGACGTGCAGGCTACCGCCGCTTAGCGAATAGGAACCCGGGGCGGGCTCGTCCTGCGTCGCTGACCGACCTATTGACGCTCCGGCCATATGCAGCTATTGAAAAACGCAACATCACCGAAGTGTACAAACCGCCCGGCAATCCGCCCGGCGGTTTTTTTTGCGTCCAAACCATGGAGAAAAACCGAATGGAAAGAAACAAGGGTGGTCGTCCATCCGTGATCGAGAACGGCATCACCACTAGCTTTGTAATGCCGGAGGCACTCAAGTTCGAGATCGACCGGGTCTCGAAGAGTCAGGGACGATCTCGCAGCGACTTCGCCCGAGAGGTTTTAGCAAAGGCCGTTCGCGAAGCGGCGTAGACACCAACCGCCAAGACATCGCCCCCAATGAGAAAGCCCATGGCGTTCGCTGCGCCATGGGCTTCAATCTCGTTCTATTGTTCAACCCGCTGAGATCGAACACTCGAAACATTATGCCTGAAAATCGTGAAAAACACAACGGTAAAAGCAAATTCTACATCTCGCCCACCGATCGGTTGGACCTGCTATCCGCTCTGACAAAGGCTCAGGCAGTGGAGCAAGCCAAGGGCAAGAAGCACAAGAAACTACTGGAGCAGGTTGACCTGTTCGTCATGGTGGCTCTGATCGGCCATCGCAACAATCAAACCGGCCAGTGCGATCCCTCGCACGCGACGATCGCCCGTGAGATCGGGGTTTCGGAGTCTACCGTGAAACGATCGTTCAAACGGCTCATCGCCGCCGGCTTCATCAAGGCCACCGCCAGATCCTTCAAGGGGCGTCAAACAAGTAGCCAAGTCGATATCAACTTCCAGAAGGCCGAGTCGTGGATCACGAAGCCTGATGACGGTAGGTCACGGATAACCGAGCGCCCGGTCACTGATGACCCCACGGTAGGTCACGGGTGCTCGCCACGCTCGGTCACTGATGACCTCGACGGTAGGTCACGGATGACCGACGAACCCAGTGTAGGGAACGCAGAGAAGGAACGCAGTGAAAAGAACCCGAATGCTTCGCGGCAGGATGAGTCGGGTGATTTGGCTTCGCCTCCGGTGAGCGATCGACCGAAGGCCGGTAACGACAACCGACTGGCTGACTGGCCGACGGACTGGCGCGACCAGTTCTGGCGCGCATCGCCGGAACGCAAGTACGTGGAGGAAACGGAAGAGGCGCTGTTTGCCATCGCTAAGACCGGTGTCACGTTCGGGTCTCTCATGAGCGCGGTTCGGCGACGGTCCAAGATGGAGAACCCTGGCTATTACCGTAACCCGGTGAAGTGGCTGGCCGATGAGCCTTGGAAGGACAACGACAAGGCAAGGGATCAGGCGCGGGAGCGGGTCCGCCATACAGAACATCGTATGGCAATCTAGTAACGGGCCTCGACCGGCAGCAGCACACGTCCGCTGCCGGTCACTTTATTTTTCAGCCGGTGCCTGCGTCCCCAGGTCTGCCACCAGCTCACCATCACCCACATTCATCACCATGCCCGGCCGCCTGAGCGTCACCGGCCGAAAGCATTTGCTATGACAGCTACGACCATCAGCCGGCCCACACGACCGGCCAAGACCACCGCGGCCCCTGCGGTAAGAACGATCATCATCTCCCCCGTGAACCGGTACGGCACATTCGCAATCACGCTGGATGACGGCCGGTCGCTTGTACCGTCCCGCCAGCCGCTGTTGGACACCGCCCGCTTACTGCTCAGCGAGGGCGAGAACCCCAACGCCTGGATCGAGATGCGCCGTGCCCGCAATCCGGGAATGCTCGCCGCGTCCGGCCAGATCGGTGTTTGCGCCAAGCTCACGGTTCGAGAGGATCGGAAAATCGGGCCGGTGTTCGTGCCGTATCGACCGTTCCAAAATTTCGACACCGAGGACGGCGCGTAGACAGCCGTTTCCTGACACGCGGTAAGGACCGTGGAGCGAGTTTTAGGACAGGGGAGCTACCTTACAGCCCCCGACAACGCAAAACGCACAGGCGGCCACGAGGCGCGACCGTTTATCGCTGCTCATCGTGAGTGATCGCAAGGCAGCGCTGAGGCGGACGAATTAGAATTACTCGCCAGATTGATTCGAACCGACGTTTCACATGAAGAGCGGGAGGCTGTTCAAGCGTGGCAAACCTGGAGAAGTGGCAGGAAATCCTGAACCTGGAGGCAGCGGCAAAAGGCCTTCCGGCCCCGTACCCGTCAAGTCCTGACGAAGAACCGGCAATCAGGTTCGGGGCGCTGCCGAACCCTGAGGTCTTGGCGCCAAAGACAGTCGACCAGAACATGCAGCAGATTGCCGGAGACGTCCGGGTGGCAAGGAATGTCGGCCTAGCGATCTTAGTCGGCAAAGCAGTCCCGGGTCTTTTCGCCCTCTGGCTGATCTGGATGATCTTCGGCCGCTGATCGTGATTTACCCTCGCGCCTATTTAGGAGAATTGTCAGCCTCGGTCGATTTGGCCCGTTTACCCTTATTTTCTAGGGCGAATCGTTCGTCTGAAAGTCTCTCGAATTTTTTGACATTGGCTCACACAGCAGGGCCATATGAGAGTATGAAAGTGCCTACTATGCGCTAAGGCCGTCTCGGAGGATCACCCCGGACGGCCTTCGCCGTTTCCTCCCCCTCAACACGATCTACAACAGTTGCCTGGACCGCCCAAGCGGTGTGCCGGGCCGATATCTGTTTGTGACAAGGAACCCAACATGATTGATCTAGACAACGCTCGATACGAGCGCACCCGCACGATTGGAGTCGTGCTGCCCGTTTCCATCGCCGATGCCATCGAGGAACAGGCAAAATCCGAATTGATTGCCAAGTCATCTTGGATGCGGCGCGCCCTTGGCCGCGCTTCGCCGGAACGAGGCGTGATGACCGACCTCTTCGAAGAATTGATCGCCTCTGAAGCGGTTCGCCAGGGTTTCACAATGAACTCAGAAGCCATGAGGACTGCGGTTGTTGATCTCTGCGGAAGCAGTCTGACGGAGGATCGGATGTTCCACATGCCCGGCAGAGGCTCCATCTCGATGGCTGACTTCGTTCTCGACTTGCGCGGCCGGATGCCCAACGCATTCGTCAGCCTCGTCGATGAGCGACAGACAGAAGCGACGACGGGCAACTTGACCGAACAGATGCGTCAGGAAGTGGCGGCGAACCGCCGCCAGCGAGCGTTACCCAGTGATTGGCTGGCCCTCCGCTCGAAAGCTACAGGCACCACGGCCGCGCACATGGCCGAACGCGAAAGGAACTGGAAATGACCTATCGACGACTGCGAAGCGCAATCTCAACCAGGGTTGCCATCGAAGCAATCCAACCCGATGCACGGGAGCAACGGGCTCTGCATCTCGTCGCCCGCGAACGAGGCCAGCGATTGGCTGCGGCTCAAGACGAAGTCGCCGCTGCTCAGAAGGTGCACGCAGAAGCCGTAGCGCTTGTGCCAGAGGCCGAAGCTGCTCTAGCAGCCGCTAAGGCACGGCTCGCGGAGATCGAAGCGGAGATCGAAGCGGAGATCGGCGCTGCAACGCTGGCCGCCTGACAGGCAGGCCACTATACATTGAGGCGGGCGAGTAGCGGCCTCTCACTCCCGGAGGCTCGCCCGTTCACGGAGGCGCGGTAGATGATCGATGCTCGAATGGCCCTGCTCGCGGCGCTCGCGGCTCTCTCTACCGTGCCTCCAGCCATCGCCGGACCTTACTGCCAGCCGACCAACGGTGGCGATCAGATCGCCAAGACCGGAAGCGTTTGCCCCGTCGACTATCTGGCGTCGGGGCCGTGCTGCGTCGCGCTTCATGCGGACTCGCCGAGGGCCTTTGCACGTCTGCCCGGTCAATCATGTCCGACCGGGTCATTCGTCAGCAATGGCGACTACTGCGTCAGCCTGCGGTGACTGTCTTACGAGAAAGTCCTAGCATCGACTTGATGGCTGATGGTTTATAGGCAATGCCCGATGGCGTGACCTTGCCACGTGCAGCAAGAGCAGCCGCAACCTTCGACCTTAACGCCAGTGCGGCGCTTCCGCTCGCGAGCACCGCGCAATTTCGCAACGGTCATCGCCTTGTCGAATTGAGCGACTGCACCGAGTATCTGACGGACCAGCACGGCCGTTGGGCTATCATCGGTGAAGCTGTCCGGCTTATCCGCCGCGATCAGGTCGATACCATCGGCGCGTAGCCGGGAATATCCGGCTTCCTGCACCATCAGGTCACGGGCGAAACGGTTCGCCGTTTCCACGATGATCGTCCTGACGCCATTACCGGCGATCTTCTCCAGTGCAGCGGCGAACCCGGGACGACAATCGATAGTGTCATCACCCTGCACCGCGGGGTCATCGAACCAAGCAATGATCTTGTAACCCGCGCGATTGGCATATGCCTGTATCGCCTGACGCTGCCGGGGGACTGAGTCCTTGCCCTCACCAAGATTGGCCGCGGAGCTGGTCCGCGTGTAACCAATTGCAGGCTTCCGTTGGCGTTTCTCTTGCTCTGACATGGAACTGGGAGGGTCAACGAAAATCCTCCAGCAACCGGCCGGCTGGTGCGTCCCTTGTGGCCCTTGTGCCGGGGGCCGCGCCATGGCGAGGCCTGCCGAACCGCGGGGGCCGTGGTTGCTTCGGTCGCCGTCCCTCATGGCTCAGCCGTCGCCAGCGCGTCCCCGCTCGCGTGGATTCACCACGGGCCGGTGACGACATCACCCTTGCATCCCCAGGGTGACTGCCATCCGCTGGGAAACCTCGCTGGCCCGCCACGACCGGCATCCGACGCTGATCGTTCGTCACCTGGATCATCCTGCCCCGCGGTCCCCGTCACCGCGGTAGACCTTGCGTCGCTCCACACCGAGCATGATCGCCATCCCCATCAACGTCCTCGCCCTCGCACGGGCCAGCGAGGTTTCCCAGCGATCGAAAGAGCGGGGAGCCAGTGAAGGGCGAAAGTTTTTGGGCGGCATCGCCCCTGCTGTGACAGAGCCAAGAATACTTCGGATTTCCACAAGGCGACTTGCCCCAGCCTTCGATGACCCCCACCCCGTCAGATATTTTGACGGCACCATTCAAAACCACTTTTTCAGCGCACCGCCCAAAAGGGCCTTCTCTCGCGCTGCCCCACCGAAACCACAAGAGACCCCTGAATGTCCGATGAAACTCTCCACGTCAGCGTAACGCTCTCGGCAAGTGAAACCGCCTCGCCAGTCTTAAAGGGACTCCAGAAAAATCTCGATGCACTTAGAGCTACAGCGAGGAAATTCAACGCTGAGTTTTCTAGCCTCGGCAGATCAGCATTCCAGTCGCTCATGACTCGAGCCAGCAAATCAGCCGCGGATCAGATGCGAGGCCTCAGCAACACCGCAGAGCGTGCGGCATCATCGTACAAGAACGCATGGGCGAAGGCCGACCAGGACCGAGAGAAGTCAGCGCGCCGCATGTACGCCACGATGATGAGCGAGGAGCGCCAGTATCAAGCCCTCGTCGCAAAGCGAAGCTCAGCCGGCACGTCCCCGCGTGGAAACGGCCCCAGCGCCGGCAAGATCGCCGCAGGATCATTCCTCGGCGTCGGTGCTGCATCGGCAGTGCGGCAACACAGTCATGACGTCGTCGCCGCAGAGCGGAGCATCAGCCGTGGTATCGCGTCGGCGCTGCGTGAAAGGCTCAAGATCAGCAAGGCGGAGACAGGGGCTGAGGTGTTCGGAGACCTTTCCAGCGAGGAAATCCGCAAGCTCCGGAAGAACTCCCTCGACCGCCTCGGAATCAAGTTCGGGGCCGGCATCCAGGGAACGTTGAGCGTCGCGACCGAGCTGAGCAAGGCCGGTATCGGCAAGGACGTCCTGGGTGATGCGACCGAGCTAGTGCTCAAGGCTAAAACTGCGATGGACATTTCCGAGAAGGAAACCGCAGAACTGTTTGGCGGTCTCGCGAGCTTCATCGCGTTCGACAAGACCCGATACTCCTCGATCTCAAATTCGATCGCCATCGCCAACAAAGACACCAAGGCGAGCGGCACCGATATCATCGAAGGTATGAAACGCGGTCTCTCCGCGCTCGCGACCGGAGGCAAACTTACCCCGGAACAACTGGCCGGCCTTGTCGGTACAGCAATCGACGTTGGCATTCAGCCAGGTAAGAGCGGCAACTTCATCTCGCATCTCGTCGGGACGGTCGGCTCCGCAGATACCGCACACGGCCAGAAGGCGAAAGACCTTCAAGAGGCTGCGGACTACCTCGGTTTCGGTGGTCGCGACCAGATAGCACAGGCCATACGCAGCAACCCGATGGAGTCGATCTATAAGCTCCTCGACAACCTTGCGAGGCTGCCGGAGGAGATGCGCATCCGCGTGGCGAAAGACCTCGGCGGAGAAATGTGGTTCGACGAGATTTTGTCACTCGTCCTCGCCAAGGATAAGTTGAAGCAGGTTGAAAATGACATCGCGGCGGACAAGGGGTTCCTCGACAAGGCCGCACTCAAATCAATCCGGTCAATGTTCGGCGTGGCTGCCAGTGTCATGGCCACCGCGAAATTGGCCCAAGAGAAAATCGGTGGCGGTTTCGATAAGGCGTTCACACAAATTGCGGATTCGATTCTGCGACACGCCGACAGCTTCGACTTCAGTTCGATCACGACCCACGTCGAAGCGCTTGTAGACGGAATGCGCCAAGGATTCGGCTTGAAGGATTGGGGGCAGGCGATCGACTGGCTGGTAGCTCAGTTCAGCCCTGGCACGATTGAGTCATGGAAGGCTTGGGGACGCGGCTTCGCCGCCGGCATCAAGTCGTGGGGCGAAAGCCTCATGTCGGCCTTCAGCATCGTCAAGCGCTTGACCGGCTCCGGTAATGACCCGGAAAGTACGGGCAAGCTGGTTGCCAATCTCACTGAGCTCGCAACATCTCTGATCGTCGTCAATCCTCTGCTGTTGCTGCTTGCCGGAACCATGGCTCTGATGGCCAGTCCGTTCGCTCGGTTTGTTGCTGCTGTGTATGCAGTGAAGCAGGCGCTCGACGCGGTCGCCGACAAAATCTTTTCGCTGTTCGCGGCGCTGTTGGAAAAGCTCGGCATCAAGGGCGGCTTCAAGAGTGAGACCGACGCGAAAATTGCCGGCCGTGGCTGGTGGCAGGCGTTACAGGACCTATTCACCCCAACCGGCGAAATCCGCAAGCGCTATGAACCGAGTACCGGAGGCGCCAGCGGTTCATGGGATGGATCAGACACCGCGAAGAAAGTTCGCTCGTCATTCACAAACAGCGTTCCGAGCTTCAACGGCAGCGGAGGAGTGGCCGGCAGCCTCGACCGAGCGTCATTCGAGCGCAAGTTCGCTGGAACGGCCTTGGCTGGCAAGTACGATCAGGTCGTGTCAGCCGCAAATGCCAACGGCGTCCCACCCGCATTGCTCGCTGGCGTGATCGCTCATGAGACCGGCAACGGCTCGAACGTTCGCTACAATAACGTCGCAGGGCTGATGAACCCAGAGACCGGTTCACGAACCAAACTCGCGTTTCCGAGTATCGATGCCGACATTGATGCTGCTGGGCGCACCGTCGCCAAGCGCTACCGCGAAGCCGGTGGCGGCCTCGGTAAGATGGGCGCGGTGTATGCGCCCCCAGGTGCCGCTAACGATCCCCGTGGTCAAAATAGCAACTGGGTCGGCGGCGTTCGAAAGCAGATGGGTGCGCTGTCCGGTGGCGTCGGCAGTGCCGGTGCCGGTGACGCTGTCAGCGCTGGTGAAAAGTATCTCGGCATGAACGAGTACAGCGACACCAAGGTACTGGCGTCCAATCTCGGTGCTGATGTGAGGGGCCGGTCAAACGCTTGGTGCAGTCGCTTCGTGAACCGGGCGCTTGCAGATGCCGGCGGCAAGGGCACAGGCAGCGCGGTGGCGAACAGCTTTCAGAAATGGGGCTCCGCGATCAACCCGCCTGACGTCAAGCGCAATGACGTTCTGCTTCAGACGCACGGGCTCGGCTACAATCAGCCCGGTGGCCACGTTGGCCTAGCGACCGGCGAGACCCGCATGCAAAACGGCCGGCTGCAAATCAAGATGCTGGCCGGCAATGATGGTGACGCAGTTAGGGAGCGCTGGATCGACGCGGACAAAAGCTTGATGGTTCGTCGCGGCAATCCCATTGCAGGAGTTCCGTCACCTGCTGACGCAATTAGGGCGGTTCCTGCTGCACCTCAGCCGGGTATCCCGATGCGCGGTGGCTTCGGCGGTCGGGCGGTGGTGCAACGATCAACATCAACGGGAACAGCCACGACCCGGAAGCTCTCGCCACGCTGGTCCAGCGCCGCGTTGACGAGTCGATGAACTGGCGCGCCCACGATAGCGAGTCTGAGTACACCTGACCTTGTCCCGCTAGGTGAGGTCGTGAGAGAGCCAGCCGTTAGCTAGGACGTATGGCAACGGCCGGTCGCCTCGTTTGCTCGATGAGCTGGCGCATTCTCACAACAGCTCGGCCCTACGGGGCCGGGCAATTTTTTCGCCATTTGCGTCAATAAAAATTCCAATGCAAACGCCGATCGATCATGGTCGAGTCGCGATCGACGTTCGGTCGCGTTGAAAGGAAAGCATCACCGTGAAGAGCCATCCAGTAGAGACCGCGATCGAATTAATATTACCAGCCTTGTTTCGAGTTAGTGGAGATGATCGAGAGACGGCGAGATCGGCGGCGGAAACTCTCATGACCTTGATTGATGTCCAGGCGTTTCACGGAGACTCCACCGAGGTGGAGACCTCGAGTCCGGGATTTGCGACGTAGCTCCACCCGCTAGGTCTCTAGCAACGCCCTCAGCCACTCTGGCCGGGGGCGTTTTTGCTTCGTTCCGTGGACTCCCCGAGAACTGATGCCCCACACTGTGCCAGTTGATTTTGTGAGGAGATAAATATGACTGAACTTTCACCAGCGATGCTAGTCGCCATGGCCAACGCAAACAGGACACTGTTGGACGGCACAACGGCACCTGTGCGCCAGATCATCGAAAGCAACGACGTGGTCGTAGCAGTCTGGCAAGACTTTGATCAGCCTCTCGGCATCGGAACGCTGATCATCAAGGGTGCCGCGATGCTTCGCAATATCAGCGCCAACAATACAGGTGTTCGATGCAGAGTGAGCGCCGTTCCTAGCGACAGTTACGAACAAGCGGCGGCTCTGCTGAAAGTGCTCGGTGAAAGAGACCTGCTAAATTAAGGCACCCAGGCCCGCGCCGCTCCCCTCGAACGTGTGACAACGCCCTCAGCTCAGTTCAGCTGGGGCGTTGTTGCTTCGTTCGCGTGGACTGCTCGCGCGTCGATACACCACCCTCTGTATCCAACTCCTTTATCGCAAAGGGAAGCTCGTGAACGACAATAGCCAGGCCCCTCGCAAAATGCTGAACCTGAAGCAGGTGCTCGAAATCGTGCCATTCAGCCGATCGACCATCTATCGGGAGATGGAGGAAGGTCGATTCCCAAAGGCCCGCGAAATCGCGCCTCGTCGCATCGCGTGGTATGAAGATGAGGTGACAGCATGGCAACGCGCGTTGGACCAGTACGCGGCATAAATGTTTGACTCGGAAGGTCCCGCCGCAATTCTAAAAGTAATCCGTCATAAAATCTGAAAGTTCAGATGACTGGTCGAAATCAATCATCGCCGATTGCGCGGCAGCAGGATTGACCGAAGCAAATGCAATTGCCTTCGCCTTTACAGCAGGCATGTTGACGAACTTGCCTTTTGCGATTTCGATGGGGCCGAAGCCATTCCAGTCTGCTCCTCTAACGACCGCCGCAACCAAGCGAAAAGCGTCCTCATCACTCAGGACATCTGCCAACGCACTATCCATGGCAGGCAACGCCTCTGCGAATGGATTCGATACGTCCCATTGAGAGTTTGATGCCTTCTCAAGGTAATGGCCAGTCAGTGACTTCAACAGCGTTGGGGAGGTCTTGAGGGCCCGTATGAACTCCGGGGAATATGGAGCCTTATCGATGACCCAATCAACAAACTGCTTATAGCCAGCCATCATAGACGTCTCACCGAGCACACTGATGCAAGACGCCAATATGCGTGCTGGATTTCGCAACTCAGGATATGGCACTTCAAGGCCCACAGCACTGGCATTCTTGAGCAGCAGGGCCTCGACCCGCATACGGGTCGCCACCGATAATGATCTTAAGATCGATGGATCTGCCGTAACCATCATAGCGATGTTCTGCGCATGTGCGTCATTCGAAGCTTTCGGATCTACAAATCCCTTTACAAGAACAGCGCTAGTGCTCGGATCACGTCGACTCGCAAGCGACAGCAGAAAACGTCTTGCGTTCCGTGTCGCAGTGGCGTCAGCGCCTTCCAGCACTTCCACCAACTTCGCAACCAGTTGAGGCATGCCGGCTGGATCGAGGGTTTGCGTCTCCTGCTCGGTAACCGCGTTGATGTCAGACATCGTCGCGCTTGGAAAGAAGTTTGGACCGGATATCTTAGCGATAATTCCTGACACAACCACAGACGTTTGCCGGATCGGCTGCGATAGAAATTTCTGTATCGCCTCCGAGAATACAAAGCGCGCTTCCTCCGCGGTAACGAAATGGCCGGAAGGATGGGCAGCCTTATTTCGCTGCTTGTTTAGCTGCTCCAGGATATCCGCTTCGAGTTGCGTGATGATTCCAGCGCCTTTCATTTGATGGATCAGTGGAAGCTCGAAGACCTTTTGGCTCGCCGCCAGCGGCTCGATGGCCGCCGAGACAGCTTTTGCAACCGCATTGACGGGCGCAAGGGCAAGCAGCTTCTGGCGTAAGCCATCGAACAGGGCGATATGAGTAAGTACGACACAGCCGCGGTACGCTCCGGCTCCGTAACAGACCAGGGCTTCGCGCAGATAGCTTGCGATGTCCTTCTCTGGGACGGTCGCAACTAGCTCTTCCATGTCAGTGAGTCCAGCCAAGGCAAACCCTCCCAGTGTCTTAGCGTGCCGCGGTTGACGGAAATTAAAAGCTACCTGCCCAGGTGGCATCTGGCTATGCGCCGATAAGCGGCCTAGCCAGCTAAAGCTGGCGCCCCCTCTACGCCCGGCTGCGGGCCAGCTCCTTCTTGCGCGAGCTGCTGCGTTGCCGTCCACCATGGAAGAAGCTCGCCTAGATCGAACGGGAACTGACGCGACGGTCCAAAATTGCGCCCTGCCTCTGTGTCGCGATGGACTTCACGGAACTGCCACTCAGCATATTGCTCCTGTTGAGCGGCTTGGAGTGATCCCAGGAAAATGTCCTCGTTCGAGGTGTGCAGGACTTGCTCCAGCTCGGCGATGGGGCAGACGATCACATTCCGCCGGTCCTCGGCGGCTATGTTTCCCTCCTGGTCGGTTAGGCGCCGTGCTTCCTCGATGATGCTGGCCCGAAGCGAGCGGCTCATCATCGCGAATGGATCGAGGGTAAGCACCATCGCGTAGGTGCTGGGCGCGAGCTGAAGATCGACGATGCCCTGCCGGACATGCGAAAAGAAGCGCCATAGTTGAAAGATGCCCCGCGAAATCTGGTGATACTGCTTCTTCTGAGCCTCAAAGGGGTCTTCCGCGAACTGGGCGAGATACGTCAGCTTTGTTGCTTTGCACTCCGCCACAAGCACCACGCGCCCGGTGTCCTTCACGAGCACGTCAGGGCTATCGATCGGGGCAGCGTGCGGCCCGTAGCGGAAAGCGCGACCAACCTCGAAGCGCGGCATCATAGTTGAGATGTACTGGGTGCAATACTGCTCGAAGCGATCGTTAGCCTCGTTCAGGAGCGCCTGTCCCCCTCCGATGAGATCGTAGTATAGGCCGGAAGTCGCGCGCATGAGGATGATCTCCGGAATGGGCGCGATGAAGAGATTCGGGTTTGCCTGCTGAAAAATGAGCGGCGAGCGTCGCAGCACGCTCGGTAAGTAGGCGGTTGGCACCGGACGTCCGTGCTGCTCGTTGATCCGTGCCACGTCGTCAGCGCTGCGTGCGCGCGCCTCTTCGACTTGTATCGACATCATCGGGAGAGCGCTTTCCAGGATGGCGTGCGTGAGCCCTATCTCAGGAGCTTCAGTGCGGCCGATCCACGGCGTGCGCTGGTAAGACGCGAAGTACGCGAATGCGGCGAGTGCAAATTCAGATGTCGTGAGGCCGTATCGCTCCCGGAAGTACTGTCCGCATTGTCCCTGGCCGTAAACAAACAGATACCGATAGAACTGGGGCAGATTGAGGTAACCGCGCTGCCAGTGGAACTGGCGCTGCGCAATTCGATGCATCTCACTAAAGATATCGAAGACGCCATCTGCAAGATAGAGCCCGGCCTCGACGTTCTCCAGTGAGCGAAGCCGGTTCACGGTTTCCCGGATAGAGGCGAACTTTGAGCAATTGAGGTTGAGGTTCGCGCCCTCGTGAATTTCCTGCTTTGCCGTAAGAAATAGCTGGATGACAAGCGTCTCTAGTTCCCAACGGTGGACCGCAAATGGCGAGCCAATGCTCGAATCGGCGGCCTGCTGGGGATAGCTAATGAACGCGCCCGCCGCTTCCACGCGGTCCGATTGGAGCGCGTCGGTAGCCCAGATAAGCTGGAGGAAGGGGATGTCGCCCGAGCGCGCGAACATTTTGCCCAATTGCTTGGTGTGGTACGCGACTTTCGCGGCACTTAATCTTGGCGCTCGGGGCGCTCTCGCCATGGCGTCACCGGGGGGCATAATGGCTTAGGGATTACGGACTGGTGACAGCATCGGCTGCTACGTCGAGAGCGGGTGGGCGGTGATTAGCCTGGGCGGCTCGCCATCCTTGTGGTCGTTCCAGACGCTCCGAATGCAGTAATCCTTCCCGGACGGAGTCGGCATAAAGCAGTCGATCACCGTCTTCACCCCGTACGGATGCGGAACGACTTCCGCGATCTTGTTGTTCGCAGCGTGCGTTCGCAATGCGGTGGCGAACTCCTCAATCTTCTCCTTGGAAAAGCCAACGCTCTCGAAGAACTTTGCTTTCCCTGCACCTTCAGGATGTTCGGACGACAGAAGATAATCGGTCACTTTCGTCGCCTCCACCCTAAGCAGATGTGGATCGACAAGCCGCGAGCCCTCCTCGCGCAGCGGCTCAGGATTGTTCATTGGCCGGCTCCAAGACATCTTTATCCAACGTCAGTACCAGACCCGGCCTTTCGCGGAACTCAACCTCGTAGGCAATTCCCTCGTCGTAAACATCGACCACGACTCCAATTGTGCCCGCAGGAATGTCGATGCCACCACTCAGCAGCGGTCTCCTAGTTCGCACCAGCTGGTGCTCCGCAAATGGCATGACCGGGTGAACTGAACGATCAGCTTGGGACCTGAGTGCCTCGTACAGCTGTGCGGGCCCCAATAGAATAGACTTGAGGCCTGCCCTCACCTTTGCAGAATCCAGCGCCTGCCGGCTCATGGTTTGATGAGCTTCTAGCGTGTCCATGACAGCATCAAGGAGGGCGTCGTCGAGTGTGGGCGAGCTTGCGAACTGAGCTTTAGTGTTGTTTGCAGCCTGGGTGACCAGCGCCTGCGACTCCAAAAGCTTACCTCTAATCACGTCATTGACGTAGACAAGCTGATCACCTTCGGTCAGGTCGCCGACAAACAGGTCGTTCATCTTTGCGATGATGTCAGCGAGGCGGGCCCTCTCCTTCTCCTGAACCGAACCAGAGCCAGCGTCGCGGACTGGTGGAATCTTCGGGCTATCGCCATCGGCCAGCACAAAAGGTCGCCGTCCGAGACTCTTCACGGTGTGGTGCGTGAGGACCAACTGGGATATGTCGATTGCCTCCCGTTCACGCCCAAACTCCAGCAATCTGGCTAGATGCTTGAAGAACAGAAAGCGCTTCTCGATGTCCGTATTGCCATAGTCGAAAATTTGCGAAAGGAACGTGTAGACGCGCACGAAGCCTGCCATGTCCCCTTTGAAAAGGAGCAGAGCATCCATCTCGCTCTTGGCTGCTTGCGCGATGTTGGTTTCGCCTCTGTCCTGCGCAGCCACCCAGGAAGCCTTTGCCGCACCGTATCGCTTCAGCAACCGGTCAACGGTTGGACCGATCGCAGCGACCAGATCGCCCTGTCTCGACTTAGGATTCATCAGGACTTCTGCGACCCTGTCCACTTCATAGCTGTCATAGTGGCCGGCCGCGTCGAGCTTCGCGCGCATGTCGAAGATGATGTTCGGGTCCGTTACGCTCTCCAGCTCGGCAGTCTCGTAATACGTCTTGAAGGCAGCCAGCACCTCCTCTGAGCTATTCACGAAATCGAGTACGTAGGTCGTGTCCTTCCCAGGATGAGCGCGGTTCAGGCGCGACAACGTCTGCACCGCCTGAATGCCCGCAAGCCTGCGGTCAACATACATCCCACACAGAAGAGGCTGATCAAAACCAGTTTGGAACTTGTTGGCTACTAGGAGGACATGGAAGGTGGGCCCAGCGAACGCATCACGAATATCACGTCCCCGCAGGTCGGGGTTCAAGGTCGGGCTCGCCTCAGTAAAAGGCGCATCACCGGACTCGGGATCGCTTACCTCACCCGAGAAGGCAACCAAGGTCCCAAGTGGATAACCTTGCTCCCTGATGTACTTGTCGATCGCAAGCTTCCAGCGGACTGCCTCTTTCCGGCTCGCCAGTACAACCATAGCCTTGGCTTTGCCTTCGAGCAGCGGCTGCACATTCTCGCGAAAATGCTCGACAACGATCTGCACTTTCTGACTGATGTTGTATGGATGGAGCCGCACCCACCGCATGATGCCGCGAGTCGCGGCGCTGCGTTCTACCTCGGTGTCATCCATCTCCCTCCCGTCTGCTGCAAGTCGGAAGGCCAGTTTGTAAGGAGTGTAGTTCTTCAAGACGTCGAGAATAAAGCCTTCCTCAATAGCTTGGCGCATTGAATAGACATGGAATGGCGCTGGTATACCGTCCGGCCCCGGGCGACCGAAGAGCTGCAGGGTCTTTGCCTTTGGCGTCGCGGTGAACGCAACATAGGTGATACCCTTATCGCTGGCACGCGCTTCCATTTGAGCCGCCAGCAGGTCCTCGGTGTCGATCTCGCCGCCGTCCGTGAGCTGAGCAATTTCTTCCGCGGACAGCACTTCTCTGAGCTTTGCTGCCGCCTCCCCTGTCTGACTCGAATGCGCCTCGTCAGCGATCACGGCAAATTTCTTGCCTTGCGTCGCGGCCAATTCACGCACCGCCGCCAGCGCGGTTGGAAACGATTGAATTGTGCAGACGATTATCTTCTTACCAGCAGCTAATGCTCGGGCCAGCTGTCCCCCTTTTCCGCCCGCTTCGTTTTTGATCGTCTCAACGACGCCCTGGGTACGTTCGAAATCAAAGATGGCGTCCTGAAGCTGTGCGTCAATCACCCGACGGTCGGAAACGACGATCACCGTAGAGAAGAGCTTCTCATCGTTGGCGTCATGCAATTCGGAAAGAAAATGCGCGGACCACGCGATAGAGTTGGTCTTTCCCGATCCAGCCGAGTGCTGGATCAAGAACTTACTACCGGGCCCCTCCGCGAGCACAGCCGCCTGTAACTTTCGCGTCGCGTCAAGCTGGTGATACCGCGGAAAGACGATGCGATTGATGCGCTTCTTCTCGTCCCTTTGGGTGACGAGATATCGTCCGAGAATCTCAAGCCAACTATCCCTCTGCCACACTTCGCCCCACAGATAACTGGTCGGATGACCGAAGGGCGGCGTCGGGTTGCCGGCTCCACCCTCGTCCCCTTGGTTAAACGGCAGGAAGGTAGTAGCCGGACCTTCCAGCTTGGTAGTCATCATAACCTCGCGGTTCGAGACCGCGAAATGCACGAGAGCGCCGGACGGAAACGTCAGCAGAGGCTCAGGTGTCGCGCCCTTCGGCCGCGGGAATCGGTCAAATCGATATTGATCAACGGCATCGCCCACACTTTGGGTAAAATCCGTCTTCAACTCGACCGTCGCGGTCGGGATCCCGTTCAGAAACAAGACAAGATCGATACAGTTCTCGTTCGCCTGCGAGTAGCGAACCTGACGTACCGCCCGCAGTCGATTGGCCTCGTAGCGGGATACGATTTCTGGATTCATCCGCATTGCCGGCATGAATTGGGCCATTATGACGGGAGCGCGAACCCCAATCATCTCCACGCCTGCGCGAAGCACATCTAACGTCCCGCGATCGTCCAGCGACTTTCTCACCCGGTCGAGCAGCGTGGCTTCTGCGGCCGCGCCATGCGCCTTTTTTAGTGCCTCCCAAGCATTCGGCTGAGCTTGCTGCACCCAAGCAATCAGGTCGCTGGGAAACAGCGCACGCGCGCGGTCATAGCCTTGCGCGTCACCGATAGCATACAGCCAGCCCTTAGCGGCCAGAGCGGTGCAGACTTCAGTCTCGAAGTTGACTTCCTCGTGAAGACCGATCACGCAAATAGCCTTCCTCTGGTCGTCTTCGGCTCTCTTCCCTCCGGCACGACAGCATGACGTCGCATCCAACCGAGCCAAATATGCAGCTGCTGGGCAGTGAACTTCTGCCGCTTTTCCGGATGCCAATCATCGAGCACACCGGCAACAATCGCATTATCGCTGGGACTTTGCCCATCTAAGAGGACGTCGTTCCAAACAGCATAAAGGGTGGCGACTGCCTCTACACTCTTCGTGTCCAGTTCTCCCAAATCTGCGATGAGCTTGCGCATTACTTTTGCGCGAGCGCCGAGCGCTCGATCAAGCTGACTCCCAAACCTGTCCGGTCTACCGCAGACCCTGTACGTGACCTGACGTCCATGTCCACCGGGCTGCTCGACTGATACGTGGCCGATCTTCTGAAATTGTCCTTCCATATCCTCGATCAGCCGCGGGTCAAGCGGCCCTGCTGCTTCGCGTTGATACACGCCTGCGAGTTCGCGTACACCCGCGTGGACTTCTGTCAAATAGACAATCTTGTGTGTCTTGGTACGCCCGGAGCTTGGCTTGTTTGCTATAGCCTCGACAATTGCGGCCCCCACCAAAAGGCGGGCCTGCTGGCTATCGAAGACCGATTGCGAGAGAGCACCGATGGCCCGCACGTCGATTTTGCCGGTCACGGCAGCTTCAACAAGTATCATCCGACGTTCTTGAAGGAGTGATACAGCCCTCTTAGCTGCGGCGATCAATTTCTCGAAATTACGCGATTGCGCCTGAACGTATTCGACAATCTGCTTCTGTTCTTCCAATGGAGGCACGCAGACGCGGAACGCTTTGATCTCGCTTTGTGGAAGGTTGTTGGCCATGCCATCCGCTCCGCTGATCGCATTGACAATCTGGCAACGCAACGCATGGGAAGCGAATAACCACACAACAAAATCGGGAAGGACGTCGTCCTTGCAAATGAGACGAAACAACTTGTCAGATAACATGAGCTGCCCGCGTGTTGAGCGAACTCGGGCGACAGAGCCGATCAGATCGGGCGATCCGTTCGCGCGCGACATGATGATATCGCCGGGCCGCACCTCAAGGGTTGGGTCCGGCGCAAGGTTGGCTGGAAGCGCCTTGTTTTCCTCATCCCTATATACGCCACCATTGACACAACCAGCTTTGAGTACGCCCCACTCGCTTCCTTCAGCAGGACGAGAGTCACACTCCGGGCTCCACCCCTGTTCAAACTTACTGATTAGGTGGCGGGCCTGCCGGACACTCCAGTGGGCAGGTATATCGCCGAGCCAATCGACACCCGACGGGTTCACAGGAACGGCAGGATCAAGTCCCTTTGTGACTGCATGAGAGATCACGGCTTGCCGCTTCTCGTCGAGAAGCTGGATTATCTTTTCCTGCTCGTGCACCAGGGCGTCAATTTTCGCTGTCTCGCGGTCGAGAAAGTCGGAGATAATGACCTGCTCCGACCGGCTAGGCATCAATATTGGCAGGCGTTTTACGTCGGAGAATTTCATCCCCTGACGAACCCCACCCCCCATCGAATAAAACACTTTTTGAAGATCGTAAGCTCGCAGCAGGAAGCTGAGGTATCGAGGATTAATGCATATTGGCGTAGTCGCTAGATAAGCGGAGGTGATGATCCCCCTCTCCCCCACCAACGCAGTCCGCAAGCTACGCTTGTCATTCTGCAGATCGGTAAGACGCCAAACCACATCGTTTGACTCAACGATTTGATAAGTCTCGAACGACTCAGGAAGAAGACCATCGTTTTCATTGATGTCTTTCCGGACAATTCGACCATAACTCAGCGAGAGCAGGTTGCTTTCTATCATCCCGCGATTGGACCGATAGCATTCTGAAGCAACCGCAAGAAGAGGCTTGACCTCCCAATGCGCGGGCATAGGTCCTACCCACTCCACACCGCTATCGCGGAAGCGCTCGTAACGTGGAAAGCTCACGCTGCCAGCCCCGCGATCAGAAGTTTAATGCTCTCTGTGACCTGCTTTAGATCTTCGTCGATTGCAGCCAATGACCTAGGCGGATCGAACGTGTAGAATTGCCGATTGAACGGAATTTCATACCCTATTTTCGTTTTGGTTGAATCGATCCAAGCACCTATCGCGTAAGGCTTCACCTCGCGATCGAAGTAGGACTGCACGTCTTCTGTCAGGGGAACATTTTCTGTGTCTCGCAGCGAAACATCCGGCTGCGGCTTACCTTTATTTTTTCCTTTGTCGAACATAACACAACGGCCCTGCTCATCTGTAAGGGGGCGCTCGACCACGATCGTTCGATAACCGAAAGCAGTGTTTGGAAGGATACGGGAGAGAGGTGCAACCTTGCGCTTGCCGCCTTCGGGAGCTTCGGGAGTCTTCTCGCCGTGGTGAACTACTATCCGACTAACCTCTTTACCGCCTGCATCGAACAGAGTGGCGATCTCTGCTGCCTCGAATCGTCCAAACAGGCGAGTGATTTCTGCGATACCCTCATCCGACAACTCCTTGCGCTTCTCGCCGAGCAGCTTTCGTATTTTCTGTCCGAAGCCCGAGGCGTCAATGAGTTGCAGCAGACCTTGCCGGAATGCGGCTTTTCTGTTCGTAACGATCCAGACGTAGGTCGCAATGCCCGTATTGAAGAACATATCCGTGGGCAGCGCGACAATGGCTTCAACCAGATCGTTTTCTAAGAGATATCGCCGAATCTCGCTCTCGCCCGACCCCGCTCCGCCGGTGAATAGAGGCGATCCATTCAGCACAATTGCAAATCGGCAACCACCCTCGACATCCGGACGCATTTTTGAGAGCATATGCAACAGGAATAGTAGCGAGCCATCGGAGACACGGGGAAGCCCCGGGCCAAAACGACCAGCAAATCCCTGTTGTTCATACTCCTCGCGGACCGCTTTCTCGACCTTCTTCCATTCGACTCCGAAGGGAGGATTAGCCAGCATGTAGTCAAAGGTGCGTCCATGGTGACCATCTTCCGACAGAGTATTGCCAAAGACGATATTCGAGACATCCTGACCCTTTATCAGCATGTCGGCTTTGCAGATCGCATACGATTCCGGATTCAACTCCTGACCGAACATTGTGAGCTGAACGTCCTTAGCACCTGATTTCAGATGCTCTTCAGCTACGGAAAGCATGCCGCCAGTACCTGCCGTAGGATCGTAGATCGTCCGCACTATACCCGGCTTGGACAGGGCATCATCGTCCTCGATGAATAGGAGATCGACCATCAGGCGGATAACGTCGCGCGGCGTGAAGTGATCACCTGCAGTCTCATTCGACGCTTCAGCGAATTTCCGGATCAACTCCTCAAACACGAGCCCCATCTGGCTGTTCGAGACTCGGTCAGGATGTAAGTCGACCCCAGCGAACTTTTCCGCGACCTGATAGAGTAGCTTGGCCTTCGACAGCCTCTCCACCTGGTTGGCGAACTCGAACTTCTCAAAGATGTCCCGAACCTCAGCCGAAAAGCCCTGGACATAGGAGAGAAGGTTCGGTCCAACGTGAGCGGCGTCGCCTAACAGCTTTTTGAGATCCATCGGCGAAGTGTTGAAGAAGCTTTGCTTAGCCTTCCGCTTGAGGAACGGCTCGGGATTCAGCCCTGCCTTCTTTCTCTTTTCAAACTCCGCCAGCACGTCATCCTTGGTGGGCGCCAACACGCAGTCCAGCCGCCGCAGTACCGTAAACGGGAGGATCACCTTGCCGTAGTCCGCCGGCTTGTAGTCGCCTCGCAACAGATCGGCGACGGACCAAATGAAGGCCGACAGCGCTTGTTGGTTCATTACAGCTCCCTGGGCGTCACTGACTCACAGCTTCGTTATAGACGGTGGCAATCGTCAATTGTGCATCTTTTAGTATAGAGCATGCGGCAGCAACGCTGCTTCCATTCCCAGACTGTCGCGTCTGCTGCTCAGCGCGGCGCCGATACCCTGGTCGATCCACACGGCCCGTTGCCGCCGCAAGCGCCCCTCTGGCTGATGTCCCAAGCACGCGGAATCGGCGGCGTCCGATATCTCTGCATGAACCGGTCATGCCGGCAGCGTACAAGGCAACGTCATGGCCAGTTTGTCTTTGATGATCGCCACGAGGCCGACTGCCCCTTCGTCTAGCGGGCAAACTCTCCGCTGCGAACCGAAGCCGTGGTGCCTCCAAGGCTTGGCCAGCCGCTTGTTCGGCGCGCCACGAAGCCTACCTACGCCGGTGTGCACCCAACTCATCGAAATAGACTGTGAACACAAGGGGCGATTCGGCGGGCAAATCCCGCAACACTTTTACAGTTCCTTGCCCGGACCGTTTTGTGGGGCAAGCCAAGCGTTCGAACGATCTTTGTAAGAAATTGAACCTGTTGCTGAATTTTGGTCGGAGCGAGAGGATTTGAACCTCCGACCCCTAGTCTCCCAGACTAGTGCGCTAACCGGGCTGCGCCACGCTCCGAACGTCGTTCCATTAGCTAGGATCGCTGCTTTGCGCAAGGCGAGGTCACACCATTTTGGCGCCTCTCCTGAAGAGGGCCGGTGCCGAAAGCACCGGAACTGCCCGCAAAGCCGGCCGATCCGCCCTAACCGTCCTTCATTGCCTGATCCAGCATGTCCCGGCAGGCCACGAGGTCGGCGAGCGCCCGTCCGAGCCGCTCCCGGTCCAGCGCGCTGGGGCCGGCGGGCGCGGCGGGAGTGCCGCCCTTGCGGAAGGTGGTGAGGATGTCCTCGTCGTCGACCTCCGTGAAGCGGAAGTCGATGCCTTCCTCCTCGTCGCCCTGGTAGTCGTCATCGTCGGCATCGGTGATGCCCTTGATGGGCGCCTCGTCGTCGTCGGGCTCCATCAGGCTCGCGCCGATGGCGTCCTCGATGGCTCCGAACGAGACCGCGGCCGCGCCGTCGGCGAGGCCCTGCACCGATTTGACGCCGTGCTCTTTCAGGATCCGCTGCACCCCGCGGATGGTATAGCCCTCCCCGTAGAGCAGGCGGCGGATGCCCTTGAGCAGGTCGACGTCGTCGGGGCGGTAATAGCGGCGGCCGCCGCTGCGCTTCATCGGCTTGATCTGGGAGAATCGGGTCTCCCAGAACCGCAGCACGTGCTGCGGAATGTCGAGTTCCTGCGCTACTTCGCTGATGGTTCGGAACGCATCCGGCGCCTTGTCCAAATGCCAATCCTTTCCGAAGGGCGATTACGCCTCGGGTTGAGCCTTGCTGGCGTCGCCATTGCCGCGATGCTGGGTGTTGATCCGCTGCTTCAGGATCGCCGACGGCTTGAACACCATCACCCGGCGCGGCGAGATCGGCACCTCGGTTCCCGTCTTCGGGTTACGGCCGATACGCTGCCCCTTCTTGCGGACCATGAAGGAGCCGAACGAGGACAATTTCACCGTCTCGCCCTTCTCGAGGCAGTCGGTGATCTCCTTCAGCACGAGTTCCACGAAGGCGGACGATTCCGTCCGCGACAGGCCCACCTTCTGGTAGACGGCCTCGCAGAGATCGACACGCGTTACGGTTTTACTTTGATCGGTCATCGCCCTGCCCCACATCACGGCGAACAATTGTTGTCTGAAATTATGAGGTTACGATACGCGGGTCAACAGCGCTCATCAATGCAGACGCATCGATAATGAGCGCTGATTCCGGCAAAATTTTATCGACTGTGACTACCAGCGCACCAGCGCGGAGCCCCAGGTGAAGCCGCCGCCCATCGCTTCCAGCAGGACCATGTCGCCGCGCTTGATGCGGCCGTCCTTGCGCGCCACCGAGAGCGCCAGCGGGATCGAAGCCGCCGAGGTATTGCCGTGACGGTCCACGGTCAGCACCACCTTCTCCGGCGCGATGTGGAGCTTGTGCGCGGACGCGTCGATGATTCGCTTGTTGGCCTGGTGCGGCACGAACCAGTCGATGCTGTCGGCGTTGAGCCCGGTCGTCTGGAAGGCGTCGACGATCACGTCGGTGATCATGCCGACCGCGTGCTTGAAGACCTCGCGGCCCTCCATGCGCAAATGGCCGACGGTCTGGGTCGAGGACGGACCGCCATCGACGAACAGCTTTGCCTTGTGGCGGCCGTCGGAGCGCAGGTGGGTGGTCACGATGCCACGGTCGGTCGCCGCATTGCCGGGCTGCTCCTGCGCCTCCAGCACCACCGCGCCGGCACCGTCGCCGAACAGCACGCAGGTACCGCGATCATTCCAGTCGAGGATGCGCGAGAAGGTCTCGGCGCCGATCACCAGCGCGCGCTTGTAGGCGCCGGTGCGCAGAAAATTGTCGGCGGTGGCGAGCGCGAACACGAAGCCCGAGCACACCGCCTGCAGATCGAACGCCGCGCCATGGTTGATGCCGAGCGCGTGCTGCACGGCGACCGCGGTTGCGGGGAAGGTGTTATCGGGCGTCGAGGTCGCCAGCACGATCAGCTCGATCGACTGGGCGTCCACGCCGGCGTCGCTGAGGGCAGCCTGCGCCGCCCTGACCGCTAAGTGCGAGGTGAACTCGCCCTCGGCCGCAATATGCCGCTCGCGAATGCCGGTGCGCTGCACGATCCATTCGTCGGACGTGTCGATGCGAGCCGCCAATTGGGCGTTGGTCACCACCTGCTCCGGCAGATAAGAGCCGCAGCCGAGCACGACCGAACGAATTTGAGTCACGAAACAGCCTCCTGCGCGGCCTGCACGGAATTGAGTGCACTACCCTCGCGGTTGAGCATCTGATTGATCTTGTTCAGGAGATCGTAGTGAGCCATCTCATAGCCAACATCGATCGCATAGGCAAAGCCTTCGGCGCTGATTCCGCCGTGGCTTTTGACAACCAGTCCTTTCAGACCCAGGAACACGCCGCCATTGGACTTGTTCGGGTCCATCTTGTCGCGCAGGGCCTGGAAGGCGCTGCGGGCAAAGAGATAGCCGAGCTTGGACAGCCAGCTCCGCTGCATCTCGTTGCGGAGTAATTCCGCCATCTGCCGCGCGGTTCCCTCGGCGGCCTTGAGCGCGATGTTGCCGCTGAAACCTTCGGTGACGATGACGTCGGCCAGCCCCTTGCCGATGCCGTCACCCTCGACGAAACCGATATAGTCGAGTTCCGGCAGGTTCCGCGCCCGCAGGATTTCTCCGGCCTCGCGGATCTCCTCGTGGCCCTTGATCTCTTCGGTTCCGATATTGAGGAGCCCTACCGTGGGCCGCTTCTTGTCGAACAGCACGCTTGCCGTGGCAGCCCCCATGAGCGCCAGCGATACCAGATGGTGCGCGTCACCGCCGATGGTGGCGCCGAGGTCGAGCACGACGGACTCGCCGCGCCTGGTCGGCCATATCCCTGTGATCGCCGGGCGATCGATGCCCGGCAGCGTGCGCAGGTGGAAGCGCGCCATCGCCATCAGCGCGCCGGTATTCCCGGCGGAGATCGCGACGTCCGCCTCGGCCTTCTTCACCGCATCGATGGCGAGCCACATCGAGGAGGTCCTGCGGCCGCGCCGCAGCGCCTGGCTCGGCTTGTCATCCATGCCGACGGCCACATCGGTATGGATGATCTTCGAAGCGGCCTTGAGGGCGGGATGCTTCTCCAGCTCAGGCTCGATCCTGGCGCGGTCCCCGACCAGCAGGAATTCAATCTCGCGATGCCTCTGAAGCGAGATCGCGGCGCCCGGAATGACCACGGCGGGGCCGACATCGCCTCCCATGGCGTCAAGCGCGATGCGCACCTTGCTTAGCATAAGTCCTGGAAACCTGGTCTGGTGCGGTCTTGAACGAGCGGGGCCGCAGAATGGCTTCGCCATGGACATGGCGACCGGCCTAGCGCCACGCCGCGCCCGGACCGGGGCGCGACAATAGCGTTTTGCTATCCCGAAACAACCTCTTGCCCCCAGCCTTTTGCATTCGGGGCGATCCGTGGGCGGCAGCGGAAATTCACAATAAGCACATTGCTATCAACGAGATAGGAGCGCCCTTCAAACCATCCAGACAGGCGGCTCACCCACCTCGCAAAGCGATCCTCACCGGGAATGCCCAGCTATTTGTCTTTCTTCTTGTCCTGGAGCGCCTTCAGCACGGCAAAGGGATGGTCCTCGGGGTCAGGCGCGGTGACCTCGGCCTCGAACACGACGCCCGGCTTGCGCGGATAGGGGTCGATCGCCAGGAACAGCGCATCGGTGGCAATCCGGCCGAGGTCGATGGTGCCGTTCATGATGGCCTCCGGCGGATCGACGACCTCCGGCGGCTCCGCGTCGTCCTGCCCCTCCTCGATCAGGTCGGCGAGCCGCCGCGCCTCGGCCTCAGGCGCGAACATCAGGTCTACCTCCTCCTCGATCTCGTTCTCGATCGGGTCGAGCGTGACCACACAAGTCTGGCCGATCCGGGCGCGAACGAGGCCCGTGACCTCGTAACGGCCGCCGCTTTTCGGCACGATTTCGAGGTCGGCCTGGGCGGAAAGGACCTCGCGGATGCCCGCGAGCTCGGCCATGGCCTGCCGTTCGGCGGCTGATGCCTCAAGCTTGCGATGCAGTCCGGTGTCGGGAATCTGCGCGACGATGACCGGGGACCGCCAGGGATCGGGCTTCGATTCTGCGTTCGGTCGGTTCATGGCGTGATGTCCTCGCTGAGCGCTGGAGGAAACTTGAAGGACGCCCCCAGCAGCGCCGTCTCGTCGGTCCGGTCGAGATCGGCCTCCGTGGCCCGCGCGTAGGCCGCGAGTTGCCGCGCCTGGTCCATGCCGGTCCCATTCAGGATATTCTTGCAGATGGCCGCGGCCAGCGCCTCGCCGCCGCCTTCGATGGCCTGGTCATAGGCCTGGACGCGCCCGTAAAACGCCTCGCCGAAGGCCCGCATCCGCTTCGGCACGGTCTGGTCGCCGATCCCCATCTCGCGCAGATTGTCGTCCATGTCCTCGCAGAAGCGGTCGAACAGCGCCTGGGACAGCTCGGTGGCGCCCTGGACCGTGCGCAGGCGGCGCAGCAGCAGCCAGAGATGCAGCAGCAACAGGTCGAATCGCCCGTTAACCGTATCGGGCACGCCCAAGTCGCGGTAAAACATGGGTTCTCGCGCCTGCGTCACGATCATGCCATAGATGGCTTCAATGGTGCCGCGCGGGGCTTGCCGGGGTTTCCTGAAGTGATTGAACGGCCAAACCATTGTGGGTTCCGCAAGCGGGCGTGCGCGTGTTGCAATTGCAGCCTCCGCCCGGTACTTCAGCGCCTCGCGCGACGCAAGGGGACGGAATCAGTTCCGCTATGACGATAACGAACGAGACCAGCCTGCGCGCGGACAAGCGGCGCGGCATTCATGCACGCTGGCGCGGCCTGCGCATGCTCGCGGCCGTCGCTCTGGTCGGGGCCGCCCTTGCCGGCTGCACCGGCGAGCAGTTCCAGAAGGGTTACATCCTGCCGCCCGGCGCGCTGGAACAGATTCCGATCGGCGCGAGCCAGGACCAGGTGCTGATCGTGATGGGCACGCCCTCCACGGTCGCGACCCTCGACGGTGAGGTGTTTTACTACATCTCGCAACGCTCGGAGCGTATCGTCGCCTTCATGAACCAGAGGGTGGTCGACCAGCGCGTGATCGCCGTCTATTTTGACAAGAACCGGCGCGTGCGCCGGCTGGCGAATTACGGTCTCCAGGACGGCAAGATCTTCGACTTCATCAGCCGCACGACACCGACGTCGGGCCAGGAGATGAGTTACCTCACGCCGATCTTCAAACTGCTCAGCTTTAACTGAGCCTTTAGCCTGCGGCGTCGTGCCGCCTCGCACGGCTTGCCGTTGCGCGTTGGGTTCCCTACGCTCCCTGCAAAACAAGAAGCAGGGAGTGGATTCGTGCCCAATAAATTTCTGTCCCGCCGCCGCGTGCTCGCCGGTGCCGCCGGCCTCTCGGCCGCGGCGATCCTGCCGCGATCGAGCCTGGCGGACTGGAAACCCACCGAAAACGTCCGCATCGTCGTGCCGGCTGCAGCCGGCGGTTCGACCGACGTCATGGGCCGCCTCCTGGCCGCACATCTGCAAACCGCCTGGGGCCAATCGGCCGTCGTGGAAAACCGCTCCGGCGGCGGCGGCACGATCGGAACGGCGGAGGTCGTCCGCGCCAAGCCCGATGGTCACACCATCCTGATCGGCAACCCGGGGCCGAACGCGATCGCCTACAGCATTTTCAAGAACCTCACCTACAAGCCGGACCAGCTCCAGCCTGTTACCAACATGATCCGGATCCCGAACATCGTCTCGGCGCATCCGAAGACCGGCATCAAGTCGGTCGCCGAGCTGATCGCCTATCTGAAGGCCAATCCCGACAAGCTCAGCTACGCCTCGTCCGGCGTCGGCCAGAGCCCTCACCTCACCGGCGCCTGGTTCCTGCAGCTCACCGGGCTGAAGATGACGCACATCCCGTTCCGCGGTGCCGGTCCCGCGCTCCAGGCCGCGCTCGCCGGCGACATCCAGATCCTGTTCGACAACCTCTATCCGAGCCTGCCGCAGGTGCAGAACGGCACGCTCAACGGCCTCTGCGTCACCACGACCGAGCGCAGCGACCTTGCGCCGAACCTGCCAACGATGCGCGAGAGCGCGCCGGAGCTGGCGGCTTTCGACGTGTCGTCCTGGTTCTCGGTGTTCCTGCCCAAGGGCGTTCAGCCCGCCGTGCTCGAGGCGCTCAATCTCCAGGTGAAGGCGATGCTGGAGCGCGACGACGTCAAGAAGAACATCGCCGCCATGGGTGCCCGCGCCGACTACGGCACGCCAGAGCAGTTCTCCGCCTTCGTGGATGCCGAAACGAAGAAGTTCGCCGGCATCATCCAGAAGGAAGGGCTGCAGATGGACGTGCAGTAGGTCGCTGGCTCGCCACATGGCCCGACCGGACCTGCCGACCGCCAACGGCGCCACGCTCGTACAGTCTGGGCCAGAATGTCTCTTGACTTAGAGCGCGCTCAAACTCGTAGTTTCCGCGCGTCGTGATGAGAGACAGGCATGAAGATCGGCGAACTCGCGAAGCGTTCCGGACTGACGGCCCACACGATCCGCTACTACGAGCGGATCGGGCTGTTGCCCTACGCCGACCGGGATCGATCCAGCCGACGTGACTACGACGCCTCGATCCTTGCATGGATCGAGTTTCTCGGCCGCCTGAAGACAACCGGCATGCCGATCCGGGACATGCTGCTTTACGCGGAACTCCGGGATCGAGGCAGCGGCACCGAGGCCGAGCGGCGCGCGCTGCTGGAGCGGCACCGTGAAAGCGTGCGTGCCCACGTCGACGAACTGAATGCCTGTCTTCTCGTCCTCGACACCAAGATCGGCGGTTATGCCGAAACGGAACAGAGGATGAAGTATTATGATGCAACACTTCCCGAACGCCGGCGAAAGCCGGTTGGAGCGCGGTCGCCGCGCGCTCGCTGAGATCGACGGAGAGGCCGGCCATAAGGTCGTGGCGGCGCTTGATGACATCGCCCCAGACTTTGCCACCTATGTCTTCGAGTTTCCATTCGGTGACATCTACTCGCGGCCCGGGCTCGACATCCGGTCGCGCGAAATCGCAACGATCGCAGCGCTCGCGGCCATGGGGAACGCCACACCTCAGCTCAAGGTGCATATCGAGGCTGGCCTGAATGTCGGGCTCGGCCGAGAGGAGATTGTCGAGATCCTCATACAGATGGCCGTCTATGCCGGCTTCCCGGCTGCCCTCAACGGCCTGTTCGCAGCGAAGGAGGTATTTGCGCAAAGAGCCGAGGACGGATCGGAGCCGAAAGCCTGAAGCTCTACGGTCGAACCCTGTTTTGTCGTGCAGCCGGACTGCGCGGCCCCTGACAAAGCCCCGCGGCTCGCGCCGCGGGGCTTTGTCTTGGGGTCGTCGAGGCCGCTCAGTGCGCGAGGATCGCCAGCAGCAAGAGCGCCACGATGTTGGTGATCTTGATCATCGGGTTCACCGCCGGTCCCGCCGTGTCCTTGTAGGGATCGCCGACGGTGTCGCCGGTCACCGCCGACTTGTGGGCGTCAGAGCCCTTGCCGCCGAAGTGACCGTCCTCGATGTACTTCTTCGCGTTGTCCCAGGCGCCGCCGCCCGAGGTCATCGAGATCGCGACGAACAGGCCGGTCACGATCACGCCGAGCAGCATCGCGCCGACCGCCGAGAACGCCGCCGACTTGCCGGCCGCGCCGCCGCCCGCGATCGCGTAGATCAGGAAGTAGACGACGATCGGCGACAGCACCGGGAGCAGCGAGGGGATGATCATCTCCTTGATCGCCGCGCGGGTGAGCAGGTCGACCGCCTTGCCGTAATCCGGCTTGTCGGTGCCCTGCATGATGCCCGGCTTCTCGCGGAACTGGCGCCGCACCTCCTCGACGATCGCGCTGGCCGCACGGCCCACGGCCGTCATGCCCATCGCGCCGAACAAATACGGCAGCAGGCCGCCGAACAACAGGCCAACCACCACATACGGGTTGTTGAGCGAGAAGTCCGGATTGACGCCGGCGAAGTAGGTGTGGCGCGCAGAGTCCGCAACGAAGAACTTGAGGTCCTGGTTGTAGGCTGCGAACAGCACCAGCGCGCCGAGACCGGCGGAGCCGATCGCGTAGCCCTTGGTCACCGCCTTGGTGGTGTTGCCGACCGCGTCGAGCGCGTCGGTCGACTTGCGCACCTCCTTCGGCAGGCCCGCCATCTCGGCGATGCCGCCGGCGTTGTCGGTGACCGGGCCGAAGGCGTCGAGCGCGACGACCATGCCGGCCAGCGCCAGCATGGTGGCGGTCGCGATCGCGATGCCGAACAGGCCGGCCAGGCTGTAGGTGACCAGGATGCCGGCGATGATGACGATCGCGGGCAGCGCGGTCGCTTCCATCGAGACGGCGAGACCCTGGATCACGTTGGTGCCGTGACCGGTCACCGAGGCCTGCGCGATCGACTTCACCGGGCGATAGTCCGTGCCGGTGTAGTACTCGGTGATCCAGATGATCAGCGCGGTGACGATGAGGCCGACCACGCCGCACTCGAACAGCGCCATGCCGGTATAGTCGACGCCGTCGAGCTTGCCGAAGCCGATCAGGGAGTAGATCACCCCGGCGATGCCGACCAGCGACAGGATGCCGGTTGCGATCAGGCCCTTGTAGAGCGCGCCCATGATCGACTGGCTCGGCCCGAGCTTCACGAAGAACGTGCCGATGATCGAGGTGATGATGCAGATGCCGCCGATGGCGAGCGGCAGCGTCATCATGTTGGCGAGGATCGGCGTCTTGGCGAAGAAGATCGCCGCGAGCACCATGGTGGCGACCGCGGTCACCGCATAGGTCTCGAACAGGTCGGCGGCCATGCCGGCGCAGTCGCCGACGTTGTCACCGACGTTGTCGGCGATGGTGGCCGGGTTGCGTGGGTCGTCCTCGGGGATGCCGGCCTCGACCTTGCCGACGAGGTCGCCGCCGACGTCCGCACCCTTGGTGAAGATGCCGCCGCCGAGACGGGCGAAGATCGAGATCAGCGAAGCACCGAAGCCGAGCGCCACCATGGCGTCGACCACGGTTCGGCTATCGGGTGCGAGCTTCAGCGAATGGACCAGGAAGCCGAAATAGAGCGTCACGCCGAGCAGCGCGAGACCCGCCACCAGCATGCCGGTGATCGCGCCCGCCTTGAAGGCGAGCTCGAGGCCGCCGGCCAGCGACGTGGTCGCGGCCTGGGCGGTGCGCACATTGGCCCGGACGGAGACGTTCATGCCGATGAAACCGGCCGCACCCGACAGGATGGCGCCGATGGCGAAACCGATCGCGACATAGAGCCCGAGGAAATAGGCAAGCAGCACGAAGATGACGATGCCGACGATGCCGATCGTGGTGTACTGGCGCCGGAGATACGCCTGTGCGCCTTCACGCACCGCTCCCGCGATCTCCTGCATGCGCGGTGACCCCGCATCCGCACTCAACACCGAAGACGTCGCCCAAATCGCGTAGACGACGGAAAGCACTCCGCAGAGCACTATCAACCATAATGCTGTCATGTGATTTTTGCCTCAGATCCTTGATGTACGTACCCCCGGCGCCTTTTGTTTTTCCGTCATGCGGTGCGGCGCCCTTATGTTGAACAGGGCCGCCCCTCGCGCGAAGGTGTGGCCCTGCTCGGTCACAAGCTTGCCAAAATCAAATTGAGGGTGCAACGCCGGATAAGGCCGAAAAAGCCGATCTCGGCAGGTAATTAGACCTAATCCTGAGCGCTTGGCCGCCGGCTTGGTGCCGCGCCGGGAGACGACCTCCGAACCGGGCGCGGCTTGGTGCCGCGGCCACGCCTAGGCCGCCGACCTCACGGGATGACGGGATGTCGAGGCCATTTCCAAGGTCTGCCCGTCCGCTGTCATGCGCCGGCTGAAGATCTTGACGTCGTAGACGCTGCCATTGGGGCCAGCCTCCAGCGTCACCGAAATAACCTGCTCGGGCTTGAGGACGCCGAGCGGCACATCCTGGTCGGGCAGGATGAGCGTCGCCTGCTCATTGACCAACACCACCACAAGATGGCCTTTCGTCATGTTGGTCTTCGACAACAAGCGCAACTGGCCGTGATAAGGCTCCCGGGTCCATGCCGATGGTTGGCCGGGATCGACCACGGCATGAATGTTGTTGGTTCCAGGGTGCAAGGTCAGCACCATCTTCGACTGATCGGGCTTCCATTGCATCGACATCGACGGCATGGTTTTCCAGAGACAATTGAACGCCGCGCACTCACTGGGCAGGCTGTCGTGGATCGTGCAGCCCCGGCCGGGCTTGCAATGCGAGCACCATTTGCCGGCGGCCTTGCCGAGCTCGACCACGTTGTAAACCTTGCAACAGAGCGTGCAGCTTCCGCACTCCCTGCCTGGAACAGTCTGCGTGTTGCTCACACTCGAAACGGCCGCCGTCATCGAATCGCATCCATTGGCTGCTTTCGCATCAATGGACATCGATACATCCGCTTGCTTTCGCCGAGGTTGCGGCAAGCGGCGGCCGGAAAGACCGGCGGATAGATCAGGTTCGAGGCGGACCTGAATTCAGAAGTGGCTGTAGGACAGGCGCGTCAAGGCCAGTTCCTGGCCCTGCCCGTCCAGAAAGCGCGGCCGCTCATGGCCTGCGACGATCGTGCCGATCGCCGTGACGGCCACGCCTGCCGCCTGACCTGCGGCAATCAGCGCATCGCTCTGTGCTGGCGGCACGGTGCACAGCACCTCGTAGTCGTCGCCCCCGGCGAGCAGCGTCTCAACGCAAACGACGTTGCCCGCGATCAGGCCGGCCGCAGCAGCCGAGAGCGGCACGTTCGCGACGTCGATCGTGCCCGAGACGCCGGACGCTGCACAGAGTTTCGTCAGGTCACCGGCGAGCCCGTCGGAGACATCCATCGCGGCCGACGCATGGTCACGCACGGCCTGCGCCAGCACATTGCGCGGCTGCGGGACGCGATAGCGCGAGACCAGCATCTCCTTTGCTTCCTGCTCGGACGCGAGCGCCCCGGCCACCGCGCCGCCCGTGAGCACGTCGAGGCCGAGCGCGGCATCGCCGATCGTTCCGGTCACCAGGATGCGGTCGCCCGGCCGCGCGCCGGTCCGGCCGACCATCCGTCCCTTCGGCACGCGGCCGAAGGCGGTGATCGAGATCATCTGCGGCCCCGGCGTCGACACCGTGTCGCCGCCGAGCAGCGGGCACGCGAAGGTTTTTGCGTCCTCGCCAAGCGCATCAGCGAACGGCCTGAGCCAGGCATCCTCCTTGCTGCGCAGCGCCAGCGTCAGCACGAAGCCGGCCGGCGTTGCGCCCTTGGCGGCGAGATCGGACAGGTTCACCCGCAGCGCTTTTCGCGCAATCGTGTCGGGCGGGTCGCTGGCAAGATAGTGCACCCCCTCGACGACGGCGTCGGTGGTAACGACGATGTCGTCGCCGGATGCGGACAGAACCGCGGCATCGTCGACCAGCCCGAACGCGCCGGGGTCAGTCGCCAGCGGCTTGAAATAGCGCGCGATGAGGGAGTCTTCGGCGGAGGGGTTGTGCGGGTTTGCCATCAACGCCAGCCTCACCCCTCGCCGTCATCGCCCGGCTTGACCGGGCGATCCAGTATTCCAGAGACAGTCGTTTGAAATCGATAGGTCGCGGCGTACTGGATGCCCCGCCTTCGCGGGGCATGACAGGGGAGCGTGAGGCAGCCGCGTTGCATCACTTCACCGCCCTCGCGAATGTCTACCCTCGCCCGAACTCGTCGCCACGAAACTGGCGGCCGATCTGGTCGAGAACCGCGTTCACCATGCCGGTCTCCTCGCGATCGACGAAGGCGTTGGCGACGTCGACATATTCGGACACGACGACGCGGCCCGGCACGTCCTTGCGATGCTGGAGCTCGTAGGCCCCTGCCCGCAGCACAGCGCGCAGGATGGCCTCGATGCGCTTCAGCGGCCAGCCCGTCGACAGCGCCTCGTCGATCAGGGGATCCAGCTTCTTCTGGTCGCGCACGACGCCCGAGACGACGTCGCGGAAGAACGCGGCTTCCGCCGGCAAATAGGTGTCGCCCTCGACCTCGTTGCCGAGCCAGTGGCTTTCGAACTCCGCAAAGATGTCGTTGATGCCGGCGCCGGCGATGTCCATCTGGTACAGCGCCTGGACGGCCGCGAGCCGCGCCGCACCGCGCCGGTTCGCCTTCTTCTCCGGAGCGCCCGCCGCCGGTTTTTTGTTGTTGTCGGCCATCGCTCAGGCCCGCGCCAGGCGGCGTTTGATGCGCAGCATGGCAAGCGCCGCGCGCGCGGCATCGCCGCCCTTGTTGAGCTCGCTGGCGCGCGCCCGCGCCCAGGCCTGGTCCTCGTTGTTGACGGTGAGGATGCCGTTGCCGAGCGGCAGCTTCCGCGCCACCGCGAGATCCATCAGCGCACGCGAGGATTCCTGCGAGACGATCTCGAAATGGATGGTGTCGCCGCGGATCACGCAGCCGAGCGCGATCACCGCGTCATAGGGCTTGCCGTTTGCGGCAGCCGCGTCGATCGCGATGGCGATCGCCGCCGGGATTTCCAGCGCGCCGGGAACCGTGATGACGTCATGCGTCAGCCCGGCCGCCTTCAGCTCGGTCACCGCGCCGTCCAGAAGCGCATCCTGGAGATCGTCATAGAACCGCGCCTCGACAATCAGCGCGCGTGCGCCGGAAATGTCGGTCTGGTCCTTCAGGGGTGCGCGTCGCGCGTCTGCCATCGTCAAAATCCGTTCTACAGAGGTCGGCGCGTTATGTAGTCGCCGCAGGCTGGTAAGCCAAGTTTTAAACTGTCGTTCCGGCTTCGCCGGTCACTTCATTTCCGTCAGCCGCGCTGCGTAGCGGGCCATCAGGTCGACCTCGATATTGACCTCTGCACCCGCCTTCCAGCCGCCGATCATCGTGACCGTCAGCGTGTGCGGGATGATCAAGACCGAAAAGGTCACGTCCTTCACCGTATTGACGGTCAGCGAGACGCCGTCGAGCGTGATCGAGCCCTTGGTGGCGATGAATCGCGCGAGCTCCCGCGTGGTCGAGAGCTCGAACCGCGCCATATCAGGCAGGTCCTCGCGGCTGACCAGGGTCGCAATGCCGTCGGCGTGGCCGGCGACGATATGGCCGCCGAGCTCGTCGCCTATCTTCAGCGCACGCTCGAGATTGAGCCTGGTCCCGACCTTCCAGTGCCTTGCCGTCGTCAACGCCAGCGTCTCGGCGGCGGCATCGACGTCGAACCAGGTTCTGCCGGCTTCGACGCCGGAAGCGACCACCGTCAGGCAGACGCCGTTGCAGGCGATCGAGGCGCCGTCGGCGATCGTGGTCTGATCGTAGCGGCAGGCGATGCGCAACCGATGCAACTGGCCCTGCGCCGTTGGCGTGAAGCCGACGATCTCGCCGATATCGGTGACAATGCCAGTGAACATTACGAGCGCTCGTAGATGGTGAGAGTATCCCTGTCGAATGTCTCGCTAGCATGAACCTTATAGGCCTGCGACTGCGTGATTTTCGACAGGGGCAATGCATCGAGCGCATCGACGCCGCCGGGGCCGACCTCTTCCGCGCCGCGGAACAGCCAGATCTCGTCGGCGAGGTCGGCCGCGATGAAGGACGCCGCAACGCGGCTGCCGCCTTCGACCAGTAGCCGTGAGATGCCCCTCTCGGCCAGCGTGTGCAGCACGGCCGAAAGATCGAACCCGGAAGCGCTCCCTGGCGGTATGCGGATGATCTGAACGCCCGCCGCCCCGAGCCGCGTCGCGGCCGCGGCTTCCGCAAGCTCGGAGCCGATCACCCAGACCGGCGTCTCCCGCGCGGAACGACCAAGCTGGCTCGCGGCCGGAATACGCAGATTCTGGTCGAGCACGACGCGTACGGGAGAACGTGCTTCCATGCCCGGCAGGCGACAGTTGAGCTGCGGATCATCCGCCAGCACCGTGCCGATGCCGACCAGGATGGCGTCGCTCTGTGCGCGGAGCAAATGCACGCAGTTGCGCACGGCCTCGCCCGTGATCGCAAGCGGCTTGCCGCCAGCGGCACCGATCTTGCCGTCAGGCGAGACCGCGAGCTTCAGGATCACATGCGGGCGCTTGTCGCGGATGCGGCGAAAATGCCCTGCGTGATCGAACGCGGCCTCTGCCGCGCACAGACCCACATCCACCGTGATGCCGGCGGCGCGCAAGCGCGCATGACCCTGGCCCGCGACTTCAGGATTGGGATCCTCGATCGCCGCAACCACCCGCGTGATGCCGGCTGCGATCACCGCGTCTGCGCAAGGCGGCGACTTGCCGAAATGCGAGCATGGCTCGAGCGTGACGTAGAGCGTGGCGCCGCGCGCGGCCTCGCCTGCGCGCCGCAGCGCTTCGGGCTCGCCATGCGGCCGCCCGCCCGGCTGCGTCCAGCCGCGGCCGACGATGACCCCGTCTTTCACGATGACCGCGCCGACGGCGGGATTGGGCCAGGTGCGCCCCTGCCCGCGCCGGCCGAGCGCCAGCGCAAGCTGCATGAAGCGGCGATCGGCGTCTTTGGACTCGCGGGCCTTCTGCGCGAACTGATCCTCCAGGATCCGGAAGATCATTTGCGGATCGCGGCGAGCCGCGCTTCCTCCTCACCGGAGAGCTCGCCGAGCACGTCGGCGAAATCCTTGGCCTCGCGGAAATTGCGGTAGACGGAGGCGAAGCGCACATAGGCGACGTCGTCGAGCGTGCGCAGATGCTCCATCACGGTCTCGCCGATCACCTCGGAGGAGATCTCGGCCTCGCCGCCGGTCTCGAGCTCGCGGACGATGGTGGAGACCATTTTCTCCACCCGCTCCGGCTCGACCTGTCGCTTGCGCAAGCTGATCGACACCGACCGCATCAGCTTGTCGCGGTCGAACGGCACGCGGCGGCCGTTGCGCTTGATCACCGTGAGCTCGCGCAGCTGCACGCGCTCGAAGGTGGTGAAACGGAAATTGCAGGCGACGCACACGCGCCGCCTGCGGATGACGGAAGAATCCTCGGTCGGACGCGAGTCCTTTACCTGCGTATCGAGACTGTTGCAGTTCGGGCAGCGCATCCGTTTACCCTAGACCTTACTGATAGATCGGGAACCGGTCAGTGAGCGCCTTGACCCGTTCCTTGATCGCGGCTTCGACGAGCGGCGCCTTGCCGTCATCGGATTGCGCGATCGCGTTCAGGACCTCGGCGATCATGCCGCCGACCTGCTGGAATTCGGCGACGCCGAAGCCGCGGGTCGTCGCAGCGGGCGTGCCGAGACGCAGGCCCGAGGTGACGAACGGCTTTTCGGGGTCGAACGGAATGCCGTTCTTGTTGCAGGTGATGGCAGCGCGAACCAGCGCCTTCTCCGAGACGTTGCCCTTCAGGCCCTTCGGCCTGAGGTCGACGAGCATCAAATGGTTATCGGTGCCGCCCGAGACAATATCGAAGCCGTGGCTCTTCATCGCCTCCGCCAGCGCCTTGGCGTTCTCGACGACGTTCTTCGCATAGACCTTGAAGTCCGGACGCAGCGCCTCGCCGAAGGCAACCGCCTTCGCCGCGATCACATGCATCAGGGGACCGCCCTGCAGGCCCGGGAAGATCGCCGAGTTGAGCTTCTTGGCGAGCGCCTCGTCGTTGGAGAGGATCAGGCCGCCGCGCGGACCGCGCAGCGACTTGTGCGTCGTGGTGGTGGTGACGTGCGCATACGGCACGGGCGAGGCATGCACGCCGCCGGCGACGAGGCCCGCGAAGTGCGCCATGTCGACCAGGAGATACGCGCCTACGCTGTCAGCGATCTCGCGGAAGCGCTTGAAGTCCCAGGCGCGCGAATAGGCCGAGCCGCCGGCGACGATCAGCTTCGGCTTGACCTCTTCGGCCTGCTTGGCGACCGCGTCCATGTCGATGATCTGGTCCTCGCGGCGCACCGTGTAGTGCGCGGCCTTGAACCATTTGCCGCTCATGTTGACGGGCGAGCCGTGGGTGAGATGGCCGCCGGCCGCGAGGTCGAGACCCATGAAAGTGTCGCCGGGCTGGAGCAGCGCCAGGAACACCGCCTGGTTCATCTGGCTGCCGGAGTTCGGCTGCACGTTGGCGAAGCCGGCACCGAACAGCTTCTTGGCGCGATCGATCGCGAGGTTCTCGGCAACGTCGACCCACTCACAACCGCCATAGTAGCGCGCGCCCGGATAGCCTTCCGCGTATTTGTTGGTCATCACCGAACCCTGCGCTTCCAGCACGGCCCGGCTGACGATGTTCTCGGAGGCGATCAGCTCGACTTCATGGCGCTGCCGGCCGAGCTCGCCCTTGATGGCGGCGGCGATTTCCGGGTCGGCCTGCTCGAGCGAGGCGGTGAAAAACGAATCGGGCGCGGAGGCGGTTTTGGCTGACGTCATCTTGCGAATATCTCCACCGCCGCAGCCTTTTGGCGGGCTACGGGCGGTCTGGTGTGGCGATCGGAAGCGGCGAGCGCGATCTACCACATCGCCCGCCCCCGGCCAAGTATTTGCGGGTCGGGCCTGATATTTATGCAAGATATGGTGGGGGACCGGAGGATCCGGGCGGCAGGACGGCTCTCTGGAACCGTCCGCCCCGATCAGTCCTGAAGGGTCCGATATGGACCTTATAATCCGTGCGGGCGCCGGCCGATCGGGCCCGCCCCTACAGCCCGGTGTACCCCGCCTTCACAGGATCCACGCTGCCGTCGAGCTGGCGCAGATAGGTCAGTCCGCACACCGTCAACCTGTGAGTGTCCTTCTCGCCGGCTTCCATCAACGTGTTGAGGTAATTCGTCACCTTCATGCGCGCCTCCTCGCTCGCCGCAGCGGTGCGGTTGGCGAGCAGGTCATAGGTCTGCATGATGCGGTCGATGGCAGCTTCCATAGCACCCTCTGCTTCTCTGGAAATTTGGGAGTTCTGATCAGGCAACCGCTCTGGCCTCGGACTGCGCCTCGAACCTGGCGATGGCCTTGTTGGCCAGCCTGATCTTGTTGAATTCGCCGTGCTGGATCAGCTTGATGATGATCTCGAGCAGGCTCTCGTTGGTGACGAGCGTGTCGGGGATCGCGCCGGAGCGACGGAGATAATTCGCGGCGATGGCGTAGGCATCGCTCACGAGTTCGACGTTCATTGCCTGAAGCCCGCGCTCGACCAGCATCGCATCCTCCGATCCGAAGAAGTAACTGCGATGCGGGGAACTGGTTCCGAAGGCCGGGTAATTATTTCGCAGTCGCGAAGACGACAAAACGCACCGGTCCGGGCAAGGCCGGGCCGGCGCGCTTGGGGAAGTTAGGCACGTTCGGGAGGCTTGCCGGTCTTGTTGTGGGCCGGCTTGGCCAAGTCCCGTCGAAAAGAACTCAGAGACGATACAGGATCTGGTCGGTCCAGAACCGCTCGAGGCGGTGCAGCGACTTGTTGAGGGTCGAGAACTCCTCGCCCGAGATGCCGCCGACCTGCTCCACCGTCTTGACGTGCTTCTGGTAGAGGGAGTCGACGATGCGGCGGACTTCCTGGCCCTGCGGCGTCAGGCGGATGCGCACCGAGCGGCGATCAACGCGCGAGCGCTGATGATCGAGGAAGCCGAGCTCGACGAGCTTCTTCAGATTGTAGGAGACGTTGGAGCCGAGATAATAACCGCGCGTGCGCAGTTCGCCCGCGGTCAGCTCCTTGTCGCCGATGTTGTAGAGCAGGAGCGCCTGCACCGAGTTGATGTCCGCACGGCCGCGGCGATCGAATTCATCCTTGATGACGTCGAGGAGCCGGCGATGCAGCCGCTCCACCAGAGTCAAAGCTTCCAGATAGAGCGACTGTACCGAACCCTGCTGGCCGGAGACGCGCTCTGCCGTATCGGCCGCAGTTGCGACGGCTTTCATCATGACACTTCCCCTGTTGTCGTTTTTATCGACACTTATTCGACGAAACTTGTGTCCCGTCTGATAGGTGCAACTTAAGGGGCTCGTTTGAAGATCGGCTTAAATAAGAGAATAAAGAGATCATGAATTTAAGACAGTGAATTGCGGATTAAGCCTGTGCCACAAGCACTTTTCGCAACCGTCTGTTGACTCTCGCAAGGTCCTGTTCACCCTCCGTCCGCACCTGATGTCGCATTCCAGAACAGCCCCGCCCCGTTTCGAAACGGCCGCGTAAGAGCTGTGGCGGAACACGCTGGTTAGTGAAAAGTTACGGCAAATCTTACGCAACCATCGGTCAACCAAGTGCGACACTCTCGTGTCCCGGACAGGCGCAGCGAAACGCAGAGCCGAGATGTCCCAAAGCGAGATCGCAACGAAATGGGCCCCGGCCCTGCAACGCATCACGCCGCAAGTGTGGCGCGCTGCATGGCGCCCGGGGCACGAGAGTATTCTTGTCAGCGACGAAGTCGCCTACGGCGGCCGTTCGCGCGCGGCCATCCAGGCGAGCGCCAGATACGCAGCGAGCATGAAGGCTTCGACGCCGACGACGATCAGGCTGCCGCCATAGATGCCCGGGAACATCAGCTCGATCACCGCCATCGACACCACGGTCGTCAGCCACACCACCGCGCCCCAGGGCGTCGCCAGCCAGAGGCCGACCGCGGCAACGAGCTCGATCACGGCGAAGTATACGGTGGCGGCCTGCCAAGCCATCGACTGGTTCTCGAACGCCTCGTCCTCGCCGCCGACGAAGCCGGTGACCTGGGCCCAGTGATAGAGGCCCTTGAGGATCGAGAGCAGCGCCATCACCCGCAGGAACAACACCAGCCGGCGCGTCCAGACATTGTCGTCGGACTCGGGGCGCTCCGACGAGATCGCCGCCACCGACATCGCATTGTCTCTGGCAGCGTCCCTGGCACTGGCGCCGTCGCGGGCCGCATCGCGGGTGGAGATCTCGGACATGGCCCCCTTCTGGCTGTTTCGCCCCGCAAAATCAATCGCCTGCCATCCCTTGCGGCAAGTCAAGCCGCGGTGGCGGGAACCATGCGAGCTGGTATAAGAATAATTCCAGCCGGAGGAAGAATGATGGCCATCAAATACGGACGTCCGATCGAATTGCGCGAAGTTTCGCGCCGGGATGGCACTGCGGCCTCCCCTGCCCTCGATCTGACCGTCCGCCCGCGCCGCAATCGCAAGGCCGAATGGGCCCGGCGCATGGTGCGCGAGAATGTGCTGACGACGGACGATCTGATCTGGCCGCTGTTCCTGATCGACGGCGACAACAAGCGCGAGCAGATCGCCTCGATGCCGGGCGTCGAGCGCCTCAGCGTCGACCAGGCCGTGCGTGAGGCCGAGCGCGCGATGAAGCTCACCATCCCCTGCCTCGCGCTGTTTCCCTACACCGATCCGTCCCTGCGCGACGAGGAAGGCTCGGAAGCGACCAATCCGAACAATCTGGTCTGCCAGGCGGTGCGCGCGATCAAGAAGGAGTTTCCGGAGATCGGCATCCTCTGCGACGTCGCGCTCGATCCCTTCACCAGCCACGGCCATGACGGCCTGATCTCCGACGGCAAGATCTTGAACGACGAGACGGTCGCGGTGCTGGTGCGTCAGGCGCTGGTGCAGGCCGAAGCCGGCTGCGACATCATCGCGCCCTCCGACATGATGGACGGCCGCGTCGCCGCGATCCGCGAGGGGCTGGACCGTTCAGGCCTGCTCGACGTGCAGATCATGGCCTATGCCGCCAAATACGCCTCCGCCTTCTATGGCCCGTTCCGCGATGCCATCGGCTCGGCCAAGACGCTGACGGGCGACAAGCGTACCTACCAGATGGACAGCGCCAACACCGACGAGGCGCTGCGCGAGGTCGAGCTCGACATCGCCGAGGGCGCCGACATGGTGATGGTGAAGCCCGGCATGCCCTATCTCGACGTGGTGCGCCGCGTGAAGGACACCTTCGCAATGCCGACCTTCGCCTACCAGGTCTCCGGCGAATACGCGATGATCGCAGCCGCCGCGAACAACGGCTGGCTCGACGGCGAGCGCGCGATGATGGAGAGCCTGGTCGCCTTCAAGCGCGCCGGCGCCGATGGCGTGCTCAGCTACTTTGCGCCGAAGGTGGCGGAGAAGCTGCGGAGCCAAGCGTAAGGGGTGCCGTAGGGTGGGCAAAGCGTAGCGTGCCCACCATTTTTGAATGGTGACGTGGATCGATGGTGGGCACGGTGCTTCGCACCTTTGCCCACCCTACGCCACCTCACGATCCCGCCCCCGAATCGCCGGAATATTTCGGCTTGTTGACGCCCGTGCGCCCTTGGCACGGGGATGGCCTGTTCCCATGTCCTGCCTTGAGGGTTTCCTCTGGGAGAACGGACCATGTCGTACGACTCGGGTAGTTCAGGCGTCTGGCGCAACGACGGCGGCGCACAGCCGCACGCCTACGACCCTGACCTGCATCCGGAGCTGTTCCGCGGCGTCGCGACGCGGCGGGCGTTCGCCTTCCTGATCGATCTGGTCATCATCTCGGTGCCGGTGATCCTTGGCTATATCTTCATTTTCGTGTTCGGCGTGGTCACCCTCGGCGTCGGCTTTCTTCTGTTCGGGATCGCCTGGCCGGCTTCCGTGGTCTGGGCCATCGTCTATTACGGCGCCTGCATCGGCGGCTCCTCGTCCGCGACGATCGGCATGCGCCTGATGGATCTGGAGCTGCGCACCTGGTACGGCGCGCCCGGCTATTTCGTGCTCGGCGCGACCCATGCCGTGCTGTTCTGGGTGACGGTCTCGTTCCTGACGCCCTTCGTGGTGCTGGTCGGCCCATTCAATGGCCGCCGTCGCCTGCTGCACGATTTCGTGCTGGGAACCGTCGTGATCAACAACTCGGTCCGCGCGCCCGTCCCGCAGGCGGCCAGGACCTGGTGATCAAGGACTTGGTGATCAAGGACCTGTCAACCAGGACCGACTAAGCTGACTGATCTGCCCTGCCGAGTAGACCGATTGACCGGGGGCCTTCGTAGCGCGATGCTGATACCCACTTTGGAGGCCCACGACGTCCCTTGACCCAGCACTCGCGCGACACCCCACAATTTTACCTCACGGCGCCATCCCCCTGCCCGTATCTGCCGGGCCGGCATGAGCGCAAGGTGTTCACGCACCTCGTGGGCGAACGCGCAGGCGACCTCAACGACCTCCTGACCCATGGCGGGTTCCGCCGCAGTCAGTCGATCGCCTACCGGCCGGCCTGTGACCAATGCCGTGCCTGCGTCTCGGTCCGGGTCGTGGCCAATGAGTTCCGCCCCTCCCGCAACTTCCGAAAAGTCATCGCGCGCAACGCCGACATCATCGGCGAGCAGCGCAGCGCGGTGCCGACCTCCGAGCAATATTCGGTGTTCCGCGCCTATCTCGACGCCCGCCATCGCCATGGCGGCATGGCCGACATGACCGTGCTCGACTACGCCATGATGGTTGAGGACAGCCATGTCGAGACCCGCATCATCGAGTACCGCAAGCGTGGCCCCGACAGCGGCATCACCGGCCGCGGCGAGGAGCTGATCGCGGTGGCGCTGACCGACGTGCTCAGCGACGGCCTGTCGATGGTCTACTCGTTCTTCGAGCCGAGCCAGGTCAGCCGCTCGATGGGCACCTTCATGATCCTCGACCACATCGCCCGCGCCCGCCGGCAAGGCCTGCCCTACGTCTATCTCGGGTACTGGATCGAGGGCTCCAAGAAGATGGACTACAAGGCCCGCTTCCTGCCGCAGCAGCGCCTCGCGCCGTCAGGCTGGCTGCGCATCGACGCGCAGGGGGATGCGGCGTCAGAGCCGCAGGATTGATGGTGCGCGCACGCTCTCTCGTCATGCCCCGCGAAGGCGGGGCATCCAGTACGCCGCGGCAGCCGTGGTGAGAGCGAACTCTCCAACTAAGGCCTCTGGGATACGCGATACTGGATCGCCCGCCTTCTGTTTAGTCCGGAGACATAGCTGACACCTGTTCGGACACATCACTGACAGGTTGGGCGTTGGTCAAGTCGATGGATGCGACCTGCCAGCTGGCGAAGAAGATTCCGTAGTGGCCGTCACGATCCAGCGGTCGGATGGCGAGACGTTCGCGTGCGAAAGCCTGGGGAACTTTCCAGAAGCGCCCCTTGAAGGAGATGTAGGGTCTTGTCGATGAGACCCTGCGCACGATCTCGCCGCTGTCATACGCGACGTTCGGAACGCGGGCCGGCATGGCACGGGCACTTGGCCGGAAGCGATCGGCAGGGACGTGCATATCCAGGCCCTCGTGGGGCCGCTCCAGATTGTAGACCGGCCGCCAGGCATCGAAGGCACGCTGGACTTCCGGGAGGGTGCGGAAGCGGCGCATGGCAAAGACCTCGGCCTTCAGGGTGCGATGGAAGCGTTCGTTCTTGCCGCGGGCCTGTGGATGGCACGGCCTGGCATGGACCACCCTGACGCCAAGCTTGAGCAGCCACACCTTCAGTCCGGTCCAACGAATGCCGGACGTGTCGCCCCAGGGTGAGCCGTTGTCGGTGTAGAAGGCCTCCGGCAGGCCATAGCAGCGGAACGTCGCCGTCAGGTGATCCTGCACGGTCAGACGCTGCTCGTCGGCACAGGCCTTCAGGCACAGAACATAGCGCGAGTGATCGTCGACGATTGTGAGCGGATGGCAGCGCGTTCCGTTGGCGAGCGGCAGGTGCCCCTTGAAGTCCATCTGCCACAGCAGGTTGGGAGCTTCCTTCTCGAAGCGGTGCCCCGGATTTGGCGGTGCATTCTCGCTGGGGCTGACCCGGCCGTTCCGGCACAGGATCTGGTGCACCGTTGACGGCACAGGCACCGTCTGCCCGCCCCGCTTCAGGCAATGGGCGATCTTCCGCGCTCCCCAGGCCGGATGCTTGTCGCGCACAGCCAGAACCTGCGTCTCGACCGCGGGCTCACTCCGCCTGGGCATCGCGTGCGGGCGCCGCGAGCGGTCGGCCAGCTCCCGATCACCGGCCTGCCAGCGCGCCAGCCACTTGTAGCCAACATCAGGACTGATGTTGAACCGGCGGCAGAGCTCGCGCCGATTGGCTCCCTCTTGCAAAGCAAGCCGCACAAACTCGTGGCGCTGATCCATTACTGACACCTCATTCCAAGGCATGGACGGCCTCCCGAATCGGACCAATCCAGCCAATGTTGATGTGTCAGCTATGTCTCCGAACACCCGTCAGTGATCTGTCCGGGCTAAACACTTCGCGGGCGATGACAGCAAGTAGGGGTGGCGCGGTCACCCGAACAGCGTATCCGCCAGCAGCTTCAGATTCAAAATCACGATGACGCCCGCGACGATCCATGCCACCGCGGCGACGTACGTGGGTATCGCGAACTTGCCCATCTTGCGGCGGTCCGAGACGAAGCGGACCAGCGGGATGACCGCGAAGGGCAGCTGCATCGACAGCACGACCTGGCTGAAGACCAGGAGATCTGCCGTGCCACGCTCGCCATAGATCGCGGTGACGACGATCACCGGAATGATCGCTATGCCGCGCGTGAGCAGGCGGCGCGCCCAGCTCGGCAGGCGCAGGTCGAGAAAGCCTTCCATCACGATCTGGCCGGCGAGCGTTGCCGTCACGGTCGAGTTGAGGCCGGAGGCGAGCAGCGCCACTGCGAACAGCGTCGATGCGATGCCGAGACCCAGCAAGGGCGAGAGCAGCTCGAAGGCCTGGCCGATCTCGGCGACATCCGAATGGCCGCTGTTGTGGAACGTTGCCGCGGCGACGATGAGGATCGCGGCGTTGATGAACAGCGCCAGCATCAGGGCGATGGTCGAGTCCGTCGTCGCCCATTTGATCGCCTCGCGGCGGCCGATGTCGTTGCGCTCATAGGCACGCGTCTGCACGATCGAGGAGTGCAGATAGAGATTATGCGGCATCACGGTCGCGCCGATGATTCCGATCGCGATGTAGAGCATTTCCGGATTGGTGAAGATCTCGGTCTTCGGCATGAAGCCGCGCAAAACTTCCGCCACCGGCGGCGCGGCGGCCACGACCTGGACCACGAAGCAGACCGCGATCACGACCAGCATCGCGATGACGAACGCTTCGAGGAAGCGAAAGCCGCGGTTCATCAGGAGCAACAGCAGGAACGCATCGAGCGCGGTAAGCAGCGCGCCGCCGATCAGGGGAATGCCGAACAGCAGCTTGAGCGCAATCGCGGTGCCGATGACCTCGGCGAGGTCGCAGGCGATGATCGCCGCCTCGCAGGCGAGCCACAGCATGAAGTTCACCGCGGGCGAATAGGTCGCGCGGCAGGCCTGCGCGAGATCGCGGTCGGTGACGATGCCGAGCCGCGCCGCGAGCGACTGGAGCAGGATCGCCATCAAATTCGAGAGCAGGATGACCGAGAGCAGCGTGTAGCCGAACTTCGACCCGCCAGCGAGGTCGGTCGCCCAGTTGCCGGGGTCCATATAGCCGACCGAGACCAGATAGCCCGGGCCGACAAAGGCAAGTAACCGCCGCCACCATACCCCCGCCGTGGGGATGGCAATGGTGGCGTTCACCTCGGCGAGGCTCTTGGTAGCGGGCGCATCAGCGCGCCAGCCGGCGACATTTGGGGTCAAATCAGGCGATCGAGCATCCATGAGGCGAGAATACCTAAGTCGAGGCTTATTGCAACTCATTTGCAACTGCATCTAGCCGCATGGGTTCCCGGGATGACCGTTGTTCGCCGTCCTGTCGGGAAGCGGGTGGGTTTGGCCGTCCCCGGAGGCGGATATTGGCGCCAGCCCGACTTCGCAGGAAATGAGCCATGTCAAATCCCCCGCGCCTCCCCGACACTTTCAACCGCCTCGCCTGGTCCAACCTCGCAGCCCAGTCGGCCGAGCAGATCGCGCTGGCCGCGGCCCCCATCGTCGCGGTGCTCACGCTGGGCGTTGCGGAAGGCCAGACCGGCCTGCTCCAGACCGCGCTGACCTTGCCCTTCGTCCTGTTCGCCATTCCGGCCGGCCTGCTCGCCGACCGCATCTCGCGCCGCTCGCTGATGGCGGGTGCCGAAGCGCTGCGGGCGGTCGCGCTGGCGGCCATCGTGCTGCTTCTCACGCTCGGCGCACTCAATCTGCCGCTGCTGGCGCTGCTCGGTTCCGCGGCGGTGTGCGGCACCGTCGTCTACAGCGTGGCGGCGCCGGCCCTGGTGCCCTCGCTGGTGAGCGCGGAGCTGTTGCCGTCGGCCAATGCCCGCATCGAGCTCGCCCGCACCATCGCCTTTGCCAGCGGGCCTGCGCTTGGCGGCGCGCTGGTGGGCTGGTGGGGCGCAAGCCCGGCCTTCGGCTTTGCCGCGGCGCTTTCGGCCATCGCCGTCGTGCTGCTCTCCGGCATCTACGAGCCCGCGCGCGCACCGGTGCCTCGGCGCCATCCGTTCCAGGACATCCGCGAGGGCGCAGCCTTCGTGTTCCATCATCCCCTGCTGCGGCCGGTGTTCATCACCCAGTTCATCTTCAACACCGGATGGTTCCTGCAGATCGCGGTGTTCGTACCGTACGCCGTGCGCCATCTCGGCCTCACCGCCGCCGGTGTCGGCACGGTGCTGACGATGTACGGAATCGGCATGGTGATCGGCGCGCTGTTCGCCACCCGCGTGATGAAGCGCATCGCGTTCGGCACCGTGGTCGGCCTCGGCCCGGTCACCGGCTTCGTCGCCGCGGTGGTGATGGCGCTGACGGTGCTGATCCCCTCGCCCTGGCTCGCGGCCCTCAGCTTCTTCCTGCTCGGCGTCGGGCCCATCCTCTGGGTGATCTCGACCACCACCCTGCGCCAGTCCGTGACGCCGCCGCGCCTGCTCGGACGCGTCTCCGCCATCAACATCATGAGCTACGGCGCCCGACCGCTCGGCTCGGCGCTGGGCGCGATCGTCGGCGGCCTATGGAGTGCGGAGGCGTGCCTCTATCTCGCAGCCGCCGTGTTCGGCGTGCAGGCGCTGGTGATCTGGCTGTCGCCGGCCGTGGCACTGGATCGGCAGCCGGCCATGGTGGGAGACGAAGCGGCGGCGCGGTGTTAGCCCAGGATGTCGTCCCCGCGAACGCGGGGACGACATCCTGCTAACCCGCCAGGTACCGCTCGTAGCTGCCCGTCACCGGCTCGCTCGCATCGACCTCCGGATCCAGCGTGTACAGATCCTGTGCACGGCCGATGCCGCGCAGCGCGTAGCGTCCGGTGGAGACGAGGTAGCGGCGGCCGGCGGCATCCAGGCCCTTGTAGAACTCGGACGATGCCAGCAGCTCGCGGTCGACCGAGCGGCTCATCGAGGCGATGCGGCTGACCTCGTTGACGGTCGGGCCGACGACGGTGAAGTCGAGCCGGTCCTCGCTGCCGATGTTGCCGTAAAAGACTTCGCCGACATGCAGGCCGATATAGGCCGACGTGGTGGGACGGCCATCGGCCTCCCGCCGCTTGTTCAGCGCAGCGACGTTCTTGCGGAACACATGCTCGGCGCGCAGCGCGGCGCGCCGCGCATCCGACATGTCCTCGCCCCAGAACATCGCGAGCACGCCATCGCCGATCAGCTTCAGCACGTCGCCGCCGGCATCGTGGATCGCGTCGATCACGGCTTGCGCATAATCGTTGAGGAACGGGATGATCTCGTCGGGGCCGATGCTCTCGCTGATCCCGGTCGAGCCGCGCAAATCCGAATACCACAGCACGGCGTTGATACGCTCGGTGACGCCGCGCGAGATGCGCCCGCGCAGCACCTGCGCGGAGGCATCGCGGCCGAGATAGACGCGGCCGAGCGTTCGCGCGATGTCGACCTGCTGCGCCGACTTGATCGCGAGCCCCAGCACCGGCACGAGATCGCGCAGGTCTTCGAGCTCGGGTTCGGAGAAACCGCTGTCGCGGCGCGTGGTCCAGCAGGAATAGAGACAGTCCATCAGGCCGAGCGCGCCATTCTCGCCGAAGCGATGCACGAAGGCGAGATAGTGCTTGTGGCCCTTCTCGGCGAGCTCGCCGATCTGGGAAAAATCCATCGACGGCGCGTCGGCGAGATCGATCACCATCTCGTCGTGGCCGTGCTCGAGCATATGGAAGAACACAGATTGGCGCCAGCTCTTGGCGGCATCGCCCTCGGCGGTCGAGCCGTATTCGAACATGTCGCTCTCGTTGCTGGCGCGGTCGCTCCAGCGGAAGCCGCGGCCCTCATAGATCGGATGCAGCGTGTCGATGACGACGAGCCCGCGCGAGAGTTCCAGCCCCTCGGCGCGGCAGCGCTCGCAGAAGCCGCGGAGCAGTTCGTTTTCGGGCAGGCCCGTGAGCCCCTGGCCGGTCAGCCAGTTCATCAGCGCGAGGCGGGAGGTCAATTGCATGCGCCATTATGGCGTGCATTCGTGACGAGCGAAAGGCGCAAGCCACGCGCGGTCCGTGCGCAAGGCTCCCGTCCCCTGCAGGTCGAATATGTCGCGGCCGCGGTTGACGCACGCGGCGCGCGAGCGGCAAATGCCGGCGATGATGACTTTGCCGGCCAGAAACGGACGCACGCGCGAATGAGCCAGCGCCAGCTTCCGATCATCCTGGCGCTCGGCACCACGCAGACCCTGGCGTGGGCTTCCAGCTACTATCTGCCGGCGCTGCTCGCCGATCCCATGGCGCGCGACCTCGGCGTCTCCTCCAACTGGATCTTTGGCGCGTTCTCGGCCTCGCTGGTGATCTCGGCGATGCTCGGCCCGCGCATCGGGCGGCAGATCGATCTCGTGGGGGGCCGGCAGGTGCTGTCGGCCTCGAACCTGACGATCGCAGCCGGCCTCGTGCTGCTCGGCTTCTCCCACTCCGTTCCGGTGATGGCGTTCGCCTGGCTCGTGCTCGGCATCGGCATGGCGATGGGCCTCTATGACGCCGCCTTCGCCGCCCTCAGCCGCATCTACGGCACGGAGGCGCGCAGGCCCATCACCGGCATCACGCTGATGGCCGGATTTGCCTCGACCGTGGGCTGGCCCCTCACCGCCTGGGGGCTGTCGCATATCGGCTGGCGCGAGACCTGTTTTGCCTGGGCGGCCGCCAACATCCTGATCGGCCTGCCCCTCAACTTCTTCATGCTGCCGGCGATCAAGGGCGCCAAGCAGGCCGCGGCGACGGCGGCAAAGCCGCATTTGCCGCTCGACCGCACCATGGTGCTGCTCGCCTTCATTTTCGCCGCGGTCTGGACCGTCACCGGCGCCATGGCCGTCCATTTTCCGCGCCTGCTGGAGACGATGGGCGCGACGCATGTCGAGGCGATTGCGGCCGGCGCGCTGATCGGACCGGCGCAGGTGGCCGCGCGCATTCTCGAAGCGGGCTTTCTGAGCCGCTTCCATCCGCTGTGGTCGACGCGCCTTGCCTGCGTCACCCATCCGCTCGGCGCGGCCGTCGTCGCCCTCTTCGGCGCTCCCGCCGCAAGCGCATTTGCACTGCTCTACGGTTCGGGCAACGGCATCCTGACGATCGCACGCGGCACGCTGCCGCTGTCGATCTTCGGCCCGAAGGATTTCGGCTACCGCCTCGGCATCATCGGCGCGCCGGCACGAATGGCGCAGGCCGTGGCGCCTCTGGCCTTCGGCCTGCTCATCGACGTCATGGGGGCCAAGGTGCTGATCGTCTCGTCCGCGCTCAGCCTGTCGGCGCTGGCGGCGCTGTTCCTGGTCCGCCCGGAACGGCGGCCGGATTGACCGGGCCAGAGCTTTCGCGCACAAGCAGGCCATGAGCGACGACACCGGCCCGCCCCGCACGTTCAAAGGCCTTCTGCGTTGGGCGACCACGCCGCCGCAGGCTTGGGGTGTCTATCTCCTCGCCATTATCCTGGTCTGGCTGATCTCCTTCTACGCCGGCACGCTGAAGCCGAAGAAGGCGCCGGAAGGTGGACCGCCACCGGTGACCGCACCGCGGAGCTAGGCAGGCTTCGCCTCGCTGGTCGCGATCCAGATGCCGGCGAACACAGCAACCAGGCCAACCAGCAGATTGGGCGTGATCGGCTCGCCGATCAGCAGCGCCGCCAACAAGGCAGCCGCGATCGGATTGACGGTCATCGTGTTGGCGACCCGCGTCGGCGTCGCCCGCGCCAGCGCCATGACCCACAGGATGAAGGCGAGCGCGCCACCGCCGATGCCGAGATAGACGCCGGCAATCCACTGCCCCGTCGTGAAGTGATCGAGCGCCGCAAAGCTCCCCTTCGCGACCCCCGCCAGCACCAGCACGACGGCGCCCGCGCCCATGCCGACGGTGAGAAAACCGAGCGCGCTGGAGCGCTGCATCAGCGGGCGCGACAGCACGTTGTAGAACGCCATGCAGAACACGGCACCGGTCATGATCAGTTCGCCGCGCCAGGCGCCGGGTGGGCTCTGAGCGAGGCCCGCGGCCAGCGCCGCCGCCACGCCGAGCACGGCGATGCCGACGCCGGTGATCTTGCGCGCCGTCAGCCGCTCGACGCCAAGGATCGCGCCGACCACCATGGTGTGCAGCGGCAGCGTCGCAAGCGCGAGGCTGGCCCGCGCCGCGGTCGTGTAGGACACCGCGATGTTGTACAGGATGAAGAACAGGCCGAAGAAGCAGATGCCGAGCAGCGCCACGGCCGGCCAGTCGGACCGCTGCGGCCAGCGCACGCCGAGCAGAAGCGCACATGGCAGGAGGCAGAGAAAGCCGATCCCCCAGCGCAGGATCGCGAGCATGATCGGATCTGCACCGCCGACGAGATACCGGGTGATCGCCGCCGCGGTGCCGCCGAGGGTGCTCGATGCCAGCGCGATCGCGACCCCGAGCCACTCCCCCACAATCGCCTCCTCTCGTGGAGCTTTGTCGGGGCGCCTAGCACGGTCCTGCTGCCACCATCATGGCAGCAGGAACGACGCGCGACGTTACTCGTAAAACTCCGGCGCCATCTTCTGGCTGTCGCGCTGCGCCTTGTCGTGGTTGATCCAGAGCTGGCCTTTTTCCTTGGCGAGCGTATCGGCGATCTTCTGCATCGAGGCCGCGCTCTGATCCTTGTTGGCGTTCATGCTGGGCACACGGCGGTTGTCCCAATTGTCCTTGAAGTGGACGGCGTCGCCCGACAGTACCACCGCGCCGGTCTTCGGCAGTTTCACCAGCAGCGACTGGTGTCCCGGCGTGTGGCCGGGCGTCGACAGGATGGTCACGCTGCCGTCGCCGAACACGTCCTTGTCGCCCGCCAGCAGTTCGACGGGATGCGAGGGCTTGAAGCGCGGTTCGTTGTTGGCGCCGGGCCAGTCATATTCGGCCTTCTGCACGTAGAGCATGGCCTGCGGGAACAGCTCGACATTGCCGGTATGGTCGGGATGCGTGTGCGAGACCGCCATCGCCTTGACGTCGTCAGGCTTGAGGCCGAGCTGCTCGAGCTGGGCGGCAAGCGTCTTCGGCCGGCGCCAGGTGACGGCCTTGGGATCGGCGGGCACAAGGCCGCTAGGCATCGCCGCGACTGCATCGGCGATGCCGGTGTCCCACAGGAACCAGCCCTTGCTGTGCTTGATGAGATAGCAGCTGTCGACGAAGTCCATCGTCTTGCCCTCGTTCAGGCCGGGGGTCCAGCGCGAGATGTCTCCGGCGGTGCCCTCCCCGCAATTGAGGACGTAGAGCTTTTCGACGCCGGTCTTTTCCGACTGCGCCAGCGCGGCCTGTCCGGACAGAGCGAGCGCGGCGACGGCGAGAGCCAACGTGATCTTCATCATCCTGGGCATCATCCCTCCTTGCAACCTGTTGTATCGGCTGCGACCGGGGATCAACCCCGGCCGCGCCGCCGAATTCCGCTCCCGCCGATCACATCAATGCGGGCAGGCCTCGACCTCGACCGTGACGTGGCTGAGCCCCTTCAGGCCGGCGAGCCGCCGCTTGTAGACGGCCGGCTGCTGCGGCGTGTCCGACACCACCGAGAGCAGCACGGCGCAATGGCCGGGGCCGACCTGCCAGAGATGCAGGTCGGTCACGCGGTCGTCGCCGACCTCCATGCGCGCGCGGATCACCCGCTCCAGCTTCTCGTCCGCGCGCACGTCGAGCAGCACCGCGCCGGATGTCTTGATCAGGCCGAACGCCCAGCTCGCGATCACGGCGCTGCCGATCAGGCCGACAGCCGGATCCGCCCAGACCCATCCCGAATACATCGCGACGACCAACGCTGCGATCGCCAGCACCGAGGTCGCCGCATCCGCCATGACGTGGACGTAGGCAGCACGAAGATTGTTGTCGTGATGATGGTGGTGATGACCGTGATGATCATGGTCGTGATCGTGATCATCGTGCTCGTCATGTGCGTGGCCATGGTCGTGGCCGTGGTGGTGGTGATCATGGCTGCCGCGCAGCAGCCAGGCGCTGGCAAGGTTGACGCAGAGGCCGAGCGCGGCGACCGCGATCGCCTCGCCATAGACGATCGGCACCGGGGTGATCAGCCGCAGCACGCTCTCATAGGCGATCTCGACCGCGATCAATCCCAAAATGATCGCGCTGGAGAAGGCGGCGAGATCGCCGAACTTGCCCGTGCCGAAAGTGAAATGAGAATTCCCCAGGTGCCGGCGCGCGAAGCGGTAGGCAAAGGCGGCAATCCCCAGCGCCGCCGCATGCGTGCCCATGTGCCAGCCGTCGGCAAGCAGCGCCATCGAGCCGAACAGCGAGCCGGCGACGATTTCGCCGACCATCATCACCAGCGTCAGGACGACCACGAACCAGGTACGCCGCTCGTTCTCGTCGTGCTTCTCGCCGAGGAAGGCATGGTCATGGGTCCACTGTTCAATGGAGTGGGAATGCATCGAATTCTCCAGAAGATTCAGGTCTGTTGGCGCGCACTATAGACCGGCGGACAGCAATTTTCTAAGGGCCAATCGCTCTGCGGATTGACACTTCCCCTTAGTTTAGCTGTAATCAGTGCATGGGGATTTGAGCGATCTCCCCACGAGGCGACATGCCCAAGTATCGCGTCCCGTTCGTTTTTTGCGAGGACGCATCATGTCAACGTTCACGACCATATCATCTGACAAATTGGCACGGCTGATCGGCACGGCGAACGCCCCTGCCCTGATCGATGTGCGGACTGAAGAGGATTTTGCCGCCGACCGGCGGCTGATCCCCGGCTCCATCAAGCTCAGCCACGAGTCCGTTGCGGAATGGGGCGGTGAATTTGCCGGCCGCTCCGCCATCGTCTCCTGCTTGCGCGGCGCCAAGCTCGCGCAGGGCACGGCCGCCTGGCTCAGGCAGCTCGGCGCTGAGGCGGAAACCCTGGAAGACGGCTTCGAGGGCTGGAAGGCCGCAAAGCTGCCGTTGCTCGACACCCGCAAGCTGCCGCCGCGCGACGCGAAGGGGCGCACCGTCTGGGTGACCCGGGCACGGCCCAAGGTCGACCGTATCGCCTGCCCCTGGCTGATCCGCCGCTTCGTCGACCCCAATGCGGTGTTCCTGTATGTGGCACCGTCCGAGGTGGTCGCCGTCGGAGAGCGCTTCAATGCCGCCCCCTTCGACATCGAGAACGTGTTCTGGAGCCACCGCGGCGAGCTCTGCACCTTCGACGTCATGATCGAGGAGTTCGGCATCGCCACACCGCCGCTGCTGCGGCTTGCCACGCTGGTCCGCGGCGCCGACACCGCGCGGCCTGATCTGGCACCGGAGGCGCCCGGCCTGCTCGCAGCCTCGCTCGGGCTGTCGCGGATGTATGACGACGACCTCGAACAGCTCGAGGCCGGCATGCTGCTCTATGACGCCTTCTACCGCTGGTGCCGTGACGCCACCACCGAGACCCACAACTGGCCGACCAACAAGGTGAAGGCGTAATGGATACCCGTAACGTTCAAGCAGGAGCTGATGCCGGTCACGGCATCAGCTTCGGTGAAGCATTTCGCGTCTGGCTCCGCGTCGCCTGCTTAAGCTTTGGCGGGCCCGCGGGCCAGATCGCGGTGATGCACCGCATCCTGGTCGAGGAGAAAAACTGGATCTCGGAGGGCCGATTCCTGCATGCGCTGAACTATTGCATGCTGCTGCCGGGGCCGGAGGCGCAACAGCTCGCGACCTATGTGGGCTGGCTGATGCATCGCACGGCCGGCGGGCTGATGGCGGGCGGGCTGTTCATCCTGCCCGGCATCATCGCCATCATGGGGCTCAGCTACATCTATGCCACCTACGGCAATGTCAGCTTCGTCGAGGCGCTGTTCTTCGGCCTGAAGGCCGCCGTCCTCGCCATCGTCGTCGAAGCCGTGGTGCGCGTCGGCAAGCGCGCGCTGAAGAACCGCATCATGATCGCGCTCGCGGCCATCGCCTTCGTCGCGATCTTCTTCTTCGCGGTTCCCTTCCCCATCATCATCATCGCCGCCGGCGTGATCGGATATGTCGGCGCCAAACAGGGCCGTCCGGAATTCGCCCCGGCCGGTCATGGCCATGGCAGCAACAATGCCGCGATCGACAGCATGCTCGGCGAAGCCGTGCCCGAGCATGTGCGTCCCAACACCGCCCGCACGATCCGCGTCGGCGCACTGTGGCTTGCGCTCTGGCTGGTCCCCGTGGTCGCGCTGCTCGCCGCGTTCGGCCAGGCCAACGTCTTCAGCCAGATCGCGCTGTTCTTCTCGAAGATGGCGCTGGTCACTTTCGGCGGTGCTTACGCCGTGCTGGCCTATGTCGCGCAGCAGGCGGTCGAGCATTATCACTGGCTGAAACCGCACGAGATGCTCGACGGGCTCGGCATGGCCGAGACCACGCCGGGCCCGCTGATCATGGTGCTGCAGTTCGTGGGCTTCATGGCGGCCTTCCGCGATCCAGGCGGGTTATCGCCGATGCTCGCGGCGACGCTCGGTGGATTGCTCGCGACCTGGGTCACGTTCACGCCCTGCTTCCTCTGGATCTTCGTCGGCGCCCCCTATATCGAGCGCCTGCGCGGCAATACCGGGCTCGCCGGCGCGCTCAGTGCGATCACGGCCGCGGTCGTCGGCGTGATCCTCAACCTCTCGATCTGGTTCGCGCTGCATACGCTGTTCCGCGAGACCGTGCCGGTGCATGCCTTCCCGCTGAACTTCGACAGGCCGGTCCTGACGAGCGTCGACGTGCCGGCGCTCGTGCTGGCCATCGCGGCCGCGACTGCGATCTTCCGGTTCAAGCTGGGGATGTTGACGGTCCTCGCCGGCAGCTGCGCCGCCGGCGTGGTGTTGCGAATGGCGGGAGTGATTTAACGCATCATCATCCGCGCGATCGCTTCCCCAATCACCACCGTCGTGAAGTGGGTGTTGGCGCGGCAATCGGACGGCATGATCGACGCGTCGGCGACGCGCAGGCCGGAGATTCCTTTCACCGTGCCGTCGGGATTGACCACGCCATCGGGGTCGTTGACCCCAGTCATGCGGCAACTGCCGGCGGCATGCTGGATGTCGCCGGTCTCGCGGCGGAGCAACGCATCGAGCTCATGATCCGGCAATGCGGCTGCCTGCGGCAGCGTCAGGTCGGTGTCGGTCAGCCTGATCCAGTCGGCGATGCCTGATAGCGCCGGCTGCGAGGTGATCACGGCCAGCCGTTTCACCGCATCCATCATCCGCAGCATGTCGCGGGGATCAGCCAGCATGTTCTCCTCGACGATTGGATCGATCGCGGGATCGGTCGAGGCGAGCTTGAGCGTTCCGCGCGAATAGGCGTTGAACAGCCCTGCGCCGATCGCACCGGGCACGCCGATGCCGCGATGGTTGAAGGCGATCAGGATCATGTCGCGCTTGCCGCCATCGGCGAGGCCCGAGGAATAGGTCACGCAGCAATTGGTGTGGCGGGTGTCCGGATCGGTCGGCCTCAGATTTTCCTGGAGCTGGATCGTCGCGCGAAACAGCGGGTGGTCGAAGAAGTGGCGGCCGACCGGCAGGTCGCGCTCGACCGCAATCCCCATCGCCTTCAGCTCATCCGCAGGTCCAATGCCCGAGCGCAGCAGGATCGCGGGGCTGTGGATGGCACCGGCGCAAAGCACGATCTGGCGTGCGCTGATCTCGTGGGTGCCCTGGCCTTCGATGTGAACACGAAGGCCGGTCGCCCGGCTGTCACTGATCAGCACCCGGTCGACCAGCGCGTGCCCGCGGATTTCCAGATTGGCGCGGCCGCGCGCGGGCTCGAGATAGCCCTCATTGGTCGTGATGCGGCGGCTGTCGCGGCTGTTGATGGGATAGCAGGCGACGCCCTCGCCATCCGGGCCGTTGAGGTCGGCGCACCAGGGATAGCCGCTCGCCAGCGCCGCATCGCGCAAGCCGCGATCGATCGGGCCCCATTTTTCCGGCGGCGCGCGATAGACCGGCAACGGTCCGCCGCGCCCATGCCCCTCGACGTCGCCGAATTCCAGATCGTCCTCGATCACCGAGAACAGCGGCATCACCTCTTTCGCCGACCAACCGGTGCAGCCATTGGCGGCCCATTCGTCGAACGCGTCGGCGACGCCGCGGATCGCGATCTGGCCGTTCATCATCGATGAGCCACCGAGCCCCTTGCCGCGCCAGTAGAAGCGCGGCTCCTGCCCGGCCACCCGGCGCGTCAGAAGATCAGGCCACTGCCATTTCTCCTGGTACTCGCGCTTGTGGATGATCGGGATCGGGTTCGGCGTCATCACCTCCCAGGGCGCTTCATCAGCGCGCCAGTCCAGACCCGCTTCGAGCAGCAACACCCGCCGCGCGGGATCTTCCGAAAGCCGTGCCGCAACAGCGGCGCCGGCGGAGCCGCCGCCGACAACAATGACATCGTACATCGCGTTACTTCTCAACGTTCCAGAACACCGGGATGGCGGACGGTATCAGACCGCGCAAGGTGGCGCGATAGGCGGCCGGCTGGGCGAACTGGCCCCACGGGATCGCGGGCGCCTGATCGTACATCACGGTCTGGATCTCGGCTGCGATCTTCTTGCGATCCTCCTCGGCCGGCGCCTTCGCGAAGGCTTCCATCAGCGGCGTGATGCGCGCGTCACACTGCCAGCCGGTGAAGTCGGCGCAATTGAAGGCGACCATGACGTTGGTCAGGGGCGAGCCGAGGTCGAAACCGCCGGCGTGAACGCCGTAAACGCTCCAGCCCTCCTTCTTGGCGCGGCGCGCCAGCACGCTCGCCCAGTCCATCACCTGGAGATCGACGTTGAACCCGGCCTGCTTCAACCGCTCGGCCAGCACCTGCGCCGAGACGCGCGGCGCTTCGAGATCGTTGGCTTCCATGACGACGACGGGCTCGCCGGCATATTTCGTCGCCTTCAGCGCGGCGCGCGCCGCTTCGATCGACGGCTTGTCAGCGGCTTCCGTACCGGCCTTGCTGTCGTAAGTGGTGCCGCAGGTGAAGTACGTCGCGCAAGGCGCGGCGTATTTGGCGTCGAGGCCGAGCGCATCCAGCACCTCGCGCTGATCGACCAGCTTCCACAGCACGCGCCTGATGGCGGGATCGTCGAACGGTTTCGATGCGGCGTTGAGGCGATAGGCGCCCGCGAACATGTTGCCGCCGGTGAAATTGACGAGCTTGACGCGAGAGTTCTTTTCCATGGTCGGCAACAGATCGAACGGCGCGTATTGCATGAAATCGACTTCGTCGGCCTGCAGCGCGGAAGCTGCGGTCGCACCATCGGGAATGACGCGGACCTCGAGCGTGTCGATGTTGACGCGCTTACCGCCGGCGAGAAAATCGGCCGGTTCGGGGCGCGGCACATAATCGGCAAATTTCTTCAGGATCATGCGGTCGCCGGTGCGATGATCGGCCTTGCTGTAGACGAACGGGCCTGAGCCGACGATCTCGGTGATGCGCTGGTCGCCGGGCGTCTTGGCAATGCGCTCAGGCATCATGAAGGCGACGGGACTGACGGGATTGCCGAGCGCGTCGATGACGAGACCGGACGGCTCCTTCAGCGTCAGCACGAAGGTTTTCGTATCGGTCGGCTCGAGCGAGGCCGTGATCGCGAAGATGCGGCGGCCGAGCGCACTGCGGGTGCCCCAGCGGCGCAGCGAGGCCACGCAATCGGCCGCCGTGACCGGCTGGCCGTCATGCCACTTCAGGCCGTCGCGCAGCGTGAAGCTATAGGTCAATCCGTCCGCGGAGACCTTCCAGTCCTGCACCATCTGCGGCTTGATGTCGCCCCTGGAATCCTTCGCGAACAGCGTGTCGAACACCATGTAGCCGAACGTGCGCGAAATATAGGCCGTGGAGAAATGCGGATCGAGCGTGACGATCTCCGCCTCGAGCACCGCAACGAGATTTCCCGCCGCATGCGCCGGGGCCGCGACAATCGCGAGCCCGAACAACGCCGGAATGAAAGCCTTCAGTTTGAACATTGGTGTCTTTTTGCCTTTTGACTGAAACGTTCGCAGTCGCGAGGAAAAAGCAATGTTCGTGCCCGTACGTATGCGCTCGTGGCTAGCTGCCACGCGTTTGCGCGCGACACCTTCGGTGTCATCGCCCGGCTTGACCGGGCGATCCAGTATTCCAGAGACAGCTGTGATTGAATCGATAGGCCGCGGCGTACTGGATGCCCCGCTTTCGCGGAGCATGACACCGATGTTGCGGCAACAGTCGCGCGCCTACCCGATCACCTTGCCGAACTTGTTCGACTTCGGGAATCCCTTCGGCGGCAGGCGGCCGGCATCCGCACGGGTGCCCTGCCACTCCGAAAGCTCTTTCATGGTCGCGGAGAATTCGCGACCAGCAGAGTCCTTCCAGGTCAGGCCTGCCTTGGCCTCGAACACGGCAACGTCCGAGAGGCCGCCGTCCTTGTACTTCTGAAGGCGCACGCCGCGGCCGCGCGCCATCTCCGGCACCTGGTCAAGCGGGAAGATCAGCATCTTGCGGTTCTCGCCGATGACCGCGACGGTATCGCCGATCACCTCGGTGACCGAGCGCGCCTCGTTCGGCATGTCGACGTTGAGGACCTGCTTGCCCTTCTTGGTGGTGCCGACGCAATCGTCCTCGTTGACGACAAAACCCTGGCCCTCGTGGCTCGCGACCAGGAATTTGCGTCCGCCCTTGTTGACGAACAGCGTGACGGGTGCCGCCTCCGGCTCGAGATCGATGAACTGGCGGATCGGCTCGCCATGGCCACGGCCGCCCGGAAGCTTCGCCACGTCGATCGAGAAGAACTTTCCGTTGGTCGCGAACAGCAGGAGCTTCGACGTCGTCTCCGCGAAGAAGGCGATGCCGAGCTTGTCGTCCTGCTTGAAGGCGAGGCCCGAGAGGTCCTCGACGTGCCCCTTCATGGTGCGAATCCAGCCCTTGTCGGAGACGACGACCGTCACCGGCTCGCGCTCGACGAGGGCTTCCTCCATCGCGGCGAGATCGTGCTCGGGCGCGTCGGCAAAGGTGGTGCGGCGCTTGCCCAGCGGCGTCTTCGGTCCGAACATGTCGCGGACCTTGCCGACCTGCTCGCCGACCTTCTTCCACTGCTCGGCTTCCGAGGCGAGCACGCCTTCAATGCCCTTCAGCTCCTTGCGGAGATCCCTGTCCTCGTTGCGGATCTCCATTTCCTCAAGCCTGCGCAGATTGCGCAAACGCATATTGAGGATGGCCTCCGCCTGGATCTCCGTGAGCTTGAACGCCTTGATCAGGGCCGGCTTCGGCTCGTCCTCGGTGCGGATGATCTTGATCACCTTGTCGAGGTTCAGATAGGCGACCAGATGACCGCCGAGGACTTCCAGGCGGTGCTCGATCTGCGCCTTGCGGTAGTTGCTGCGGCGGATCAGCACGTCGCGCAGATGATCGAGCCATTCGCGCAGGCACTCCGCCAGCCCCACCACCTTGGGCACGCGGCCCTTGATCAGCACGTTCAGGTTCAGCGGGATCTTGTTTTCGAGCTCGGTCAGCCGGAACAGCGATTCCATCATCAAAGCGGGATCGACGTTCTTCGATTTCGGCTCGATCACGATGCGGACGTCTTCGGCCGACTCGTCTCTGATGTCGCCGACCAGCGGCAGCTTCTTCTGATCCAGCAGCTCGGCGATCTTCTCGATCAGGCGCGACTTCTGCACCAGGAAGGGGATCTCGGTGACGACGACAACCCAGGTGCCGCGCGCGCCCTCTTCCTGCTGCCATCTGGAGCGGACGCGGAACGAGCCGCGGCCGGTGGTGTAGGCTTCAGCAATCGCCTGCTTGGAATCGACGCAGATGCCGCCAGTCGGGAAATCCGGGCCCTTGACCCATTTCAGCAGCGCCTTGGATTTCGCGTCGGGCTTCTCGATCAGATGCAGCGCGGCGTCGCAGAGCTCGGCGGCGTTGTGCGGCGGGATCGAGGTCGCCATGCCGACCGCGATGCCTTGCGCACCGTTGGCGAGCAGGTTCGGGAAGCCGCCGGGCAGCACGACGGGCTCTTTCGACTGGCCGTCGTAATTGGCGCGGAATTCGACGCCGTCCTCGTCGATGCCGTCGAGCAGAAGCCGCGCGACATCGGTCATGCGCGCTTCGGTGTAGCGGTAGGCGGCGGGATTATCGCCGTCGATGTTGCCAAAGTTGCCCTGGCCGTCGACCAGCGGGTAGCGCGAGGAGAAATCCTGCGCGAGGCGCACCATGGCGTCGTAGATCGCCTGGTCGCCGTGCGGATGGAACGAGCCCATCACGTCGCCGACGATCTTGGCGGACTTCTTGAAACTGGTGCCGGGGTCGAGCCGGAGCAGGCGCATGCCATAGAGGATGCGCCGGTGCACCGGCTTCAGGCCGTCGCGGGCGTCCGGCAGCGCGCGGTGCATGATGGTGGAGAGCGCATAGGCGAGATAGCGCTCTTCCAGCGCCTCACGCAGCGGCACCTCGTGAATTTCGGCCGGTTCCTCCGGCGGAATCAATCGTTTTCCCATGCCGCCCGGTTAAACCGTGGAAGCGAATCGGGCAAGGATCGATTGGTTCCCGGTGGACGGCCTAGTGGCCAGCCCAGCCAGCGGTAACGGTCTCGGTTTTGGCCTGGGCCGGCGCCGGCGTATTGGTCACACAGCGGCGGGCGGCCTCGATCTCGGCCTCCGTCGCACCGTGGGATCGCGCCCATGTCTCTGCGGCTGCAGCAGAATATTTCGCCACATAGTACCGGACGACGGTGCAGGATGCCCGGCGAAACACGCCGGGTTGCGGCTCGCCGGCCATTGCATCAGGCGCAAACGCGAGCAGCGCCGCCGAGAAGGCGAATCCCCTGATCAACATATTTGGCTGTCCCCGTTGTGGAACCCAGCTTGGCCAATGCGACCAACCCGATTTGGTTCCGCGGAACTCCATGTCGAGGGGCAAGGCAGGAGCGCGGTCGGTTCATGGCGTCGGGACGGGTCCGCCTTATGGCGCCGGGAGCGCCGCTTTGGCCTGCTGCCGCGTCAGGGCGTTGATGAAGCCGGCACGCGCGTCGGAATGGCCCTGCCCGCGCGGCTCCAGCACATGGCGCAACAGGAACAGGCCGGTGAGCCGAAAGCCGTCCTGGAGGTCCTGGTCGGTGAGCTCGCGGGCGGCCTCGCCATGACGCAGGAATGGCGGCAGGCGCAACAGCCGATCCCGCCACGGCTCGCCCGCGCCGCGCGACACCGCGCCGCCGGATTTCGGCGAGACATAGATCAGATCCGTGGTCTCGCCGGTGACGGCGCAATTCTCCAGCGCCAGCCCGAAGCCGAGCTCGGCCAGCATCGCCAGCTCGAAATGGATCAGGTGCACGGCGGCGCTGCCGATGTCGTCGAAATCATCGAGCGAATGTTCGAGCAGCGCAAAGATCTCCTCGTGCGGGTCGCGCTCGGGAAGGAGCCGCGCGATCGAGGCCAGATGGGTGACGCCGTAGACCCCGTGGGAGGCTCCTAGCAGCGCCGCCGCACGCAGCTTCAATCCCTCGATGGCATAGGTGCCGAGATGCTCGTCGAGACGCGCCCGCCACACCGCGCTGACACTGTTGCCGGGCTGCAGGAGCGGCCGCAGCCGCGAACTGGCGCCGCCGCGCACGAGGCCGAGATGCCGGCCGTGCGTCCGCGTCAGCAGCTCGACGATGGCGCTGCTCTCGCCATGCCGCCGCACGCCCAGCACGATGCCTTCGTCGGTCCATTCCATGGGGTGAACTGTAGCGGATTCCGCCGTTCATTCGTAGGGCGGATTAGCCGAAGGCGTAATCCGCCAATTGCCCGTGCACGCCAAAATGGTGGATTACGCTTCGCTAATCCACCCTACGGCACCGCGCAAAACGCTACGCGTTGAACCAGCCCTGCGCGTCGCCGGTGAAGGAGAAATACAGCCCCATCGTCGTCAGCACGCAGGAGACGATCTCGATGGCGCTGTCGAGCTCCATGCCCTTCTCGCCGATGATCTGGCCGAGCGAGATCACCGACAGCACGAGGGCTGCCGCCAGCACCCAGCGCGGCCAGTTCTTGCGCCAACGCGCGGCGAGCCAGACGAAGTAGACCAGAAGCAGGATCATGCCGCCGGCGAGCAGGGTCGACGTCATGAGCATCTGCTCGGTCATCTCCGCATTGGGCGTGCGGTCCTGCACCGCGACCGACAGGGCATCCAGCATCAACGAGGCATAGAGCAGCGCTTCGAAGCGCTGGACGTTGCTGGGTACGCTCATCAGTAACCGATCTTTTCTTGGTTATTCTTTGGGGAATTCCAGGCCCATCTCGCGATAGCGATCGGGATCGTCACCCCAATTCTCGCGCACCTTGACGAACAGGAACAGATGCACGGGCACGCCCAGGATCTCGGCGAGTTCCTTGCGCGAGTCCGCGCCGATCGACTTGATGGTGGCGCCGCCCGCGCCGAGCACGATCTTGCGCTGGCTCTCGCGCTCGACGAAGATCGTCTGCTCGATGCGCACCGACTTGTCCTTGCGCTCCTCCCACTTGTCGGTCTCGACCGTGGACTGGTAGGGCAATTCCTGGTGCAGCTTGCGATAGATCTTCTCGCGCGTGATCTCGGCCGCCAGTTGCCGCATCGGCGCGTCCGACATCTGGTCTTCGGGATAGAGGAACGGCCCCGGCGGCACGATCTCGGCCAGCGTATGCCTGAGGTCGTCGACGCCGTCGCCCGAGATCGCGGCGATCATGAAGGTCTTCGCGAACGGCATGCGCTCGTTGGCGGCCTGCGCCAGCGCCAGCAGCTTCTCGCGCTGGACCAGATCGACCTTGTTGATCACCAGGATCTTCTCGTGTTTCACGCTGGCGACCTTGGTGAGGATCGCCTCGGCCTCCTCGTCGATTCCGGCCTTGGCATCGAGCAGCACGCAGACGAGGTCCGCGTCATGCGCCCCGCTCCAGGCGGTCGAGACCATGGCGCGGTCGAGCCGGCGCTTCGGCAGGAAGATGCCGGGCGTATCGACCAGAATCACTTGCGCGTTGTTCTCGATGACGATGCCGCGGATCAGCGCGCGCGTGGTCTGCACCTTGCGCGAGACGATCGTGACCTTTGCCCCGACCAGCGCGTTGACCAGCGTGGATTTTCCGACATTCGGCGCGCCGATCAGCGCAACGAAGCCGCAGCGCGTAGCAGTGGGCGCCTCGCCGCTTGCTTCAGCCGTCATTGCCGCCGCCAACACCTTCTCGTTCGATCATCACTGAAGCCGCCACCTTTTCCGCCGCACGCTTGCTGCCACCGACGCCTTCGGCCGGCGCCAATCCCGGCAGATCCACCGCAACGCGGAACTGCGGATCGTGATGCGGGCCGGTGCGCTCGACCTCGCGGTAGACCGGCGTCGGCAGCCCCTTGCCCTGCGCCCATTCCTGCAGCACGGTCTTGGGATCGCGCAGGGGACGCCGCGGCTTGTGCATGCGTTCGGTCCAGTTGCGCCTGACGAACTCCGCCGCCGCCGCGTAGCCGCCGTCGAGGAAGACGGCACCGATCACGGCCTCGCAGATGTCGCCGAGCACGCTCTTGCGCAGGCGGGCATCGGCGCTCGGCCCGACCGAACCGAGCTTGACGTCGTCGAGCAGACCGAGCGACTTGGCGACGTCGGCGCAGCTCTCCTTGCGCACCAGCTCGGCAAGTCGCTTGGACAGCTCGCCTTCGTCGGCGTTCGGGAAGGCGTGATAGAGCATGTCGGAGACGACGAGCCCGAGCACGTGGTCGCCGAGGAATTCCAGCCGCTGATAGCTGTCGCCGCGCTTGCGCCCGGACTTCAGCGCCGAGACATGCGTGATCGCCTGCATCAGCAGATTCGGATCGGCAAAGCTGTGGCCGATGCGGGCCTCGAGCGCCGCGTTCGCATCCGAGTTCTTGGCCTTGCTGCTCCGCACCCGCTTCTTCTTTGCAGGCGATTTGGTTTCAGACGTCTTGGTTTCGGGCGTCTTGGTTTCGGGCGTCTTGGTCGCAAGTGTCTTGGTCGCAGCTTCGCCGTCGGCGCCCGCCGCAGGCTCGGGCGATTGGATCGGAATGTCCTTGGCTTCGTCTTTCATCGGACAATTTTGAAGAAGCGGTTCCAGCGCACCGCCCACGGCCAGCGCCAGAACATCCAGGCATGCTCGCCTTCGGCGATGGAAAAGAAGATCATCTGGGCGCGGCCGATTAAATTCTCCTGCGGCACGTAGCCGACCTGACCGAGGAAGCGGCTGTCGGTGGAGTTGTCGCGGTTGTCGCCCATCATGAAGAAATGGCCCGGCGGCACGTTGTAGACGTTGGTGTTGTCCATGTAGCCGTTGTCGGCGCAGTCCAGCGTCTCATAGGACACGCCGTTCGGCAGCGTCTCCTTCCACCGCTTCACCCGCGAGATGCCTCCGCCTTCGGAGCCGCAGGGATCCTCGCCGACGAATTCGCTCATGCGCTGCCGCTCGACCGGAGTGTCGTTGATGTAGAGCAGCCCGTCCTTCATCTGGACGCGGTCGCCGGGAAGGCCGATGACGCGCTTGATGTAATCGGTGGAGTCGTCCTTGGGCAGCCGGAACACGACGATGTCGCCGCGGTTCGGGTCCGAGCCCCAGATCCGCCCCGAGAACAGCGGCGGCGAGAACGGGATCGAGTAGTGGCTATAGCCGTAGGAATATTTCGAGACGAACAGATAGTCGCCGACCAGCAGCGTCGCCTTCATCGAACCGGACGGGATGTTGAACGGCTGGAACAGGAACGTGCGGATCACCAGCGCGATCAGGAGAGCGTGGATCACGACCCGGATCGTCTCGCCGACGCCGCTCTCAGTTTTCGTTCCCGAAGTCACGCTCATTGCTCTCTCAATTCCGGCCGGCGATCACAGAGCGCCCTCCTCCCGCGAACAGCCCACCGGTTCGCGGCCCAAGGAGATTGTCCTGATTCTGATAATGAGGGCCAATTCCGGCGTAAAGCCGAATTCGCCCAGCCTGATTTGCGTTCGCGGACTTTTAGACGGTTGTCAGGGGCCACGCAATCAAGGATCGCATCAAAACTGCATAAGGCATTGAATATTAATACGAATTATAAAAACCACCGGATGCCGGTCAGGGCTTGGCCAGCGGCACGGCGGAAATGATGACGAAGGCCTGCGCCAGCGGCCAGTCGTCGGTGATCGACACGTCGATCCTCGCCTCGAACCCCTCGGGGGTCAGGGCCTGGAGCCGGGCCAGCGCTCCGCCCGTCAATTGCATGGTCGGCCGCCCCCCCGGCAGGTTGACCACCCCCATGTCGCGCCACCAGACGCCGCGCCGGATACCGGTGCCGAGCGCCTTCGAGCAGGCCTCCTTGGCGGCGAAGCGCTTGGCGTAGGTCGCGACCACCATCTTCTCGTTCTTGGCGCGCCGCTCCGCCTTGGCCCGCTCGGCCGCGGTGAAGATGCGGTCCAGGAAACGCTCACCGTGGCGCTCGATCACCTTAGCCACGCGGGTGATGTCGATCAGGTCGGAGCCGATGCCGATGATCATGCCCGGCTCCGGCCCCGGTCCATCGCCGCGCGCATGCTGCGCACTGTCTCGGCGAGACCGACGAACAGCGCCTCGCCGATCATGTAGTAGCCGATGTTGAGCTCCATGATCTCCGGCAGCGCGGCGATCGTCTCCGCCGTCGCGTAATCGAGCCCGTGGCCGGCGTGAACTTCCAACCCGGCTTCCTTCGCGAGCTTCACGCCCGCGACGATCCGCTTCCATTCGGCCTCGGCCTTGTCGGTATGACCGTCGGTGACGGCGTCGCACCAGGCGCCGGTGTGGATCTCGATCACGGGCGCCCGCAGCCGCGCCGCCATCTCGATCTGCGCGGGATCGGCGGCGATGAACAGCGAGACCCGGATGCCGGCATCGTTCAGCCGCGCGATGTAGGGCGCGAGCGCATTGTGCTGGCCGACGACGTCGAGCCCGCCTTCGGTCGTCACCTCCTGGCGGCGCTCCGGCACGAGGCACACCGCGTGCGGCCTGGTCGCGAGCGAGATCCGCATCATGTCGTCGGTCGCCGCCATCTCGAAATTGAGCGGCCTGGAGATCTCGGCCTTCAGCCGCGCCATGTCCTCGTCGCGGATGTGCCGGCGATCCTCACGCAGATGCGCGGTGATGCCGTCCGCACCGGCCTCGATCGCGATCAGCGCCGCGCGCACCGGATCGGGATTGCGGCCGCCGCGCGCGTTACGCAGGGTCGCGACATGGTCGACATTGACGCCGAGGCGGAGCGGAGTAGCGGGCATTTCAGGACTCACGAGATCGGGGGACAGGCGAATGCGAGAGGCGTCTATCCATTAACACGTTCGACGCGGGCGACGACCGCCTTCGCGCGCAACTGGGCGAGGATCGCGCTCAAATGCTTCAGATCGTAGACTTCGAGATCGATCGTCGTTTCGGTGAAGTCGGGCGAGCGGCGCTGCATGCTGATGTTGTCGATGTTGCCGTCGTGCTCGGCGATCACGGTCGCGATCTGCGCCAGCGCGCCGGGCTCGTTGACGTTCTCGACCTTGATGCGGGCCGGGAAGCGCTGCGGCGCGGAGTCCTCGATGTCCCAGCGCACGTCGAGCCAGCGCTCCGGCTCCTCCTCGAAATCCTTCAGGGCCGGCGCCTGGATCGGGTAGATCGTGATGCCTTCGCCCGGCGTGACGATGCCGACGATGCGGTCCCCGGGCACGGCGCCGCCGTTCGGCGCGAACTTCACCGGCAGGTCCGAATTGATGCCGCGGATCGGGATCGCGACCGGGCTGCGCGGCGGCTCCGACGACTTCTCCTTGAGCTTGGCGGCGAGCCCCTTCTTGACGCCGTAGCGCGCGATGCGCTCCTCCTTGTAGTCGGGATACATCGCGCGCGCGACGTGGGAGGCCTTGATCTCGCCGCGGCCGACCGCCGCCATGACGTCCTCGATCGAGGTCCGCGCCAGCCGCGGCAGCGCGCCCTTGAGCTTGTCGTCGGCGTATTCGATCTTGGCGCGCTCGAACAGGCGCTCGACGATGCGCCGGCCGAGACCGACATATTGATCGCGCACGGCGGTGCGCGTCGCGCGGCGGATCGCAGCGCGGGCCTTGCCGGTGACCGCGAGCGTCTCCCAGGCGGACGGCGGCGCCGCTTGCGCTTCCGAGGTCAGCACCTCGACTTCGTCGCCGTTCTGGAGCTCCGAGGACAGCGGCGCGAACTGGCCGTTGATCTTGCAGCCCACCGCGCTGTTGCCGACGTCGGTGTGCACGGCATAGGCGAAGTCGATCACATTGGCATGGCGCGGCAGCGCGATCAGCTTGCCCTTCGGGGTGAAACAGAACACCTGGTCGTGGAACAGCTCGAGCTTGGTGTGCTCGAGGAATTCCTCGGGGTTGGCGCTCTCCGAGAGAATGCCGATGGTGTGGCGCAACCAGGCGAACGCCGTGGACTCGCGCTTGAGAAACTCGGTCGGCGAGCCCACGTCTTCCTTGTAGAACACGTGCGCGGCGATGCCGCGCTCGGCGATCTGGTCCATCGCCTCGGTGCGGATCTGGAGCTCGACGCGCTGGTTGCCGGGGCCGATCACGGTGGTGTGGATCGAGCGATAGTCGTTCTGCTTCGGCGTCGAGATGTAGTCCTTGAAACGCCCGGGCACGACCGGCCAGTTGGTGTGGACGATGCCGAGCGCGCGATAGCAGGCCTCGATGTCGTTGACGACGAGGCGGAAGCCGAAGATGTCGGACAATTGCTCGAAGCCGACCGACTTGCGCTCCATCTTGGTCCAGATCGAGAATGGCTTCTTGCGGCGGCCATAGACCCGCGCGCCGAGCCCCCGGTGGCGCAGATTGTTGGAGAGCTGGTCCTCGATCTCGCCGATCAGGTTGCGGTTGCGCTCGGCGAGCGAGTCGAGCCGCTGCATCACCACCGAATAGGCCTCGGGATCGAGGGTGCGGAAGGACAAATCCTCCAGCTCCTCGCGCATTTCCTGCATGCCCATGCGGCCGGCCAGCGGCGCATAGATGTCGAGCGTCTCCTCGGCAATGCGCCGTCGCGACTCCGCCGGCACGAAGTCCAGCGTACGCATGTTGTGCAGGCGGTCGGCGAGCTTGACCAGGAGAACGCGGACATCGTCGGCAATGGCCAGCAACAATTTGCGCAGGTTCTCGGCCTGCTTGGCCTCGCGCGACACCAGCTCCAGCCGCTTCAGCTTGGTCAGCCCCTCGACCAGCGCGCCGATCTCGGCCCCGAAGATCTGGTCGATCTCGGCACGGGTCGCCTCGGTGTCCTCGATCGTGTCGTGCAGCAGCGCGGCCACGATGGTGGCGTCGTCGAGCTTCAGATCGGTGAGAATCGCCGCCACTTCGAGCGGGTGCGAGAAATACGGATCGCCCGAGGCACGGGTCTGCGAGCCGTGCGCCTTCATGGCGTAGACGTAGGCGCGGTTCAGCAGGTCTTCGTTGGTGTTGGGATTGTAGGACCTGACGCGCTCGACGAGGTCATATTGACGCATCATGCGCGCGCGAGGCTTGCCCGAGCGAGCCACCGGCGCAGTCGGGGCCACGGCAACCGATTCGGTTGCGGCCAGCATCTGCGTTGATCTCCGGCGCCGATACACCATGCCATCCTGCCTTCAAACGGACCCTGAGTGGCCCGTTGTATCCATCTTAGCTCCGATCGCGCGTGCGTCCGATCAATTCGGTGACAGCCGCGCAGCGCGATGTAGCAACGCTATGGTAACCACGAAAACGCCAACAAAAGCAAAGGCCCGAACACGGGTTCGGGCCTTTGATAAGATCACAAGAAGTCGACGACTGCGATGGGACGATTTACTCGTCCTCCTCGGGCTGCTCTTCCGGCGGCGCGAGGCCCTCGAGACCCTTCAGGAGCTCCTCTTCGGTCATGCGCTCAACGGCAACTTCGGTATCGTCCGCATCGACGCTGGCGCCGGCGGAACCGATCAGCGGCACCGTATCGGGCTCGGGCTCGTCGACCTCGACGAACTTCTGGAGCGAGTGCACCAGCTCCTCGCGGAGGTCCTCCGGCGAGATGGTCTCGTCGGCAATTTCGCGTAAAGACACAACAGGGTTCTTGTCGTTATCGCGGTCAACCGTTAGTTGTGAACCGGACGAAATCATGCGGGCTCGGTGGGCGGCCAGCAGGACCAGGTCAAACCGGTTGTCGACCTTGTCGATACAATCTTCTACGGTGACGCGAGCCATGGACTGTCGCTCCGTTGTGGGTGGGACGAAATATGTGGATGATCGGGGCTAGTTATAGGGGACAGGGCGATTTCGCAAGGCCAATTTGTGATTTGGCCTCGCCAAACGGCTCTGCTACCCCCACATTGGGGCTGGGATGGGTGATTTGCCGGGCTGCCATTGAGGGCGGCGCCGGGCGTGCGCAGGTCCGTCATAACTATACCTTGATTGCCCCGACTTCTCCGGATTTGCGGTTTCGACGGGTTTGGGCGGCACCATAAGACCGCGCGGCTTGCCGCCGCCGCGCCAACAATAAACGATCAATCACGACCACTACGCGAGCAAACTGAATGTCACCTTCTGCTACCAACAAGATCGCGCTCTTCATCGACGGGGCCAATCTGTACGCGACGGCGAAAACTCTCGGCTTCGACATCGACTACAAGCGCCTGCTGAAGGAGTTTCAGAGCCGCGGGACGCTGTTGCGGGCGTTCTACTACACCGCGATCATCGAGGATCAGGAATACTCCTCGATCCGCCCGCTGATCGACTGGCTCGACTACAACGGCTACACCGTCGTCACCAAGGCGACCAAGGAGTTCATCGACGCCTCCGGCCGCCGCAAGGTCAAGGGCAACATGGACATCGAGCTCGCCGTGGACGCCATGGAGCTCGCCGAGCACATCGACCAGATGGTGCTGTTCTCGGGTGACGGCGACTTCCGCTCCCTGGTCGAGGCCGTCCAGCGCCGTGGCGTTCGGGTCACCGTGATCTCCACCATCGCGAGCCAGCCGCCGATGATCGCCGACGAGTTGCGCCGCCAGGCCGACGTCTTCACCGACCTCGTCGAGCTGCAATCCAAGCTCGGCCGCGACCCGTCCGAACGCCCCGCCCCGCGTGACCGCGGCGAGCGCGGCGAGGGACGCCACCACGCCCCGCAGTTCCTCCAGCGCGCGACCACGATGGCGCCGAGGGGCGATGACGACTTCGAGGAGTGAAGCGGCACGGTCAAGCCGCCAGCCCCCCACCCTCGTTCCCGACCGTGACTGTCCGCTCTGCCCGCGCCTGGTGGCCTTTCGCGAGGCGAACCGCGCGCGCGAGCCGTCGTGGCACAATGCGCCGGTTGCGCCCTTCGGCGACATCAAGGCGCGGCTTCTGATCGTCGGCCTCGCGCCCGGAATGCAGGGCGCCAACCGCACCGGCCGTCCGTTCACCGGCGACTATGCCGGCGACCTGCTCTACGCCACGCTGCTCGAATACGGATTTGCCAGGGGCGTCTACCAGGCGCGGCCGGATGACGGCCTGAAGCTGGTCGACTGCCGGATCGCGAATGGCGTGCACTGCGTGCCGCCGCAGAACAAGCCGCTGCCGATCGAGATCAACACCTGCCGCCAGTTCCTCGCTGCGAATCTCGCGACGATGCCGAACCTGCGCGCCATCGTCGCGCTTGGCCGCATCGCGCACGACACTGTGCTCAAGCCGCTGAACCTGAAGGCCTCGCAAGCCCCCTTCGGCCACGGCGCCGTGCATCAGGCCGGCGCGTTCAGGCTCTACGACAGCTATCATTGCTCGCGCTACAACACGAACACCGGCGTGCTGACGACGGACATGTTCCGGTCCGTATTCGCGAAGGTGAAGGCCGACCTCGACTAGAGCTTGGCCGGATTGGCCCTCAGCCAGTCCAGGACATCGCCGGCGTTCCGGTCGGGCGGAAACACCGGATAGAACACATGCGTGACCCTGGCATCGTCGATGATCAGCGCCAGCCGCTTGATCAAGGTCAGGCCTGCGACCTCCAGGGTCGGCAGATCGAGCGCGCGCGTGAGCGCCAGCTTCTCGTCCGACAGCACGGGGAACGGCAGGTGCAGCCGCGATGCCATCTCGGTCTGGTACGCGTTGCTCTGGGTCGAGAGGCCGTACACCTGGGCGGCGCCGGCGGCTTTCAGCTCGGCGAACAGGTCGCGAAACGCGCAAGTCTGCGGAGTACAACCGCGCGCGCCCGGGATCATGTCCCAATCGTCGACCAGCGCAATCTTGCCGGGCTCGCCGGTGCGGGGATAGGCGAACACCACGGTCCGGCCGCGCAGCGCCGACAGCGTGACCGACGTGTCGTCAGTGGCGAGCAGGGTGATCTCCGGCAGCGTCGTGCCCTTGAGATGCGCGGTGCCGCCGTCATCGGCAGGTGCGGGAATCTTACTCCAATCGACCTCGAGCAGGCTCTTCTGGGTCATCCCAATATCCTTGCCGCTATCCCCTCGCCCGCATCAGGCGGCCCTTCTCCCGGCTCCAGTCGCGCTTCTTCTCGGTCTCGCGCTTGTCGTGCAGCTTCTTGCCCTTTGCAACCGCCAGCTGCAATTTGGCGCGGCCGCGCTCGTTGAAATAGAGCTTGAGCGGGATCAGCGTCATGCCTTCGCGGTCGACCGCGCCCATCAGCTTGTTGATCTGCTTGCGGTGGAGAAGCAGCTTTCGCGGCCGCTTGGGCTCGTGATTGAAGCGGTTGCCCTGGAGATATTCGGGAATGGTGGCGTTGATCAGCCAGATCTCGCCGTCTTTGGAATCGGCGTAGGATTCCGCGATCGTGCTCTTGCCGTTGCGGATCGACTTGACCTCGGTGCCGGTCAGCGCAATGCCCGCCTCGATCGTGTCTTCGATGGCGTAGTTGAAGCGGGCCTTGCGATTCTCCGCCATGACCTTGATAGGACGTTCGTTCTTATCGGCCATGACTTGCAAAACCTGGACAACAAACCTGATCGAGATGCGCGCGTAAGCTAACAGTTTGGTTGAAGCGCGCGCGTCACTTCTTGAGGAGATCGCGGATCTCGGTCAGCAGCTCGACTTCGGCCGACGGCTTCGGAGCCGGTGCGGCCTCCTCCTTACGCTTCAGCGTGTTCATGGCACGGATCACCAGGAACAGCACGAAGGCGACGATGATGAAGTTGATCGTCAGCGTCAGGAAGCTACCGTAAGCAAGTACTGCGCCTTGCTTTTTCGCATCCGCCAAGTTGGTGGCGGTCACCGCCTTCGACAAGGGGGCGAAGTAGTTCGAGAAGTCGAGGCCACCGGTCGCGGCGCCGATGATCGGCATGATGATGTCGCCGACCAGCGAGGTGACGATGGCGCCGAAGGCCGCGCCGATGATGACGCCGACCGCGAGATCGACGACATTGCCCTTCATGGCGAATTCGCGGAACTCCTTGAGCATCTGCCTGCCCTTTTCGTCGGCGCTCATGAACGGCTTCCCCCCGATTTGCTAACGCATCAGTTGATCAGCCCAGCGTGCACCATCGCACTGCGCACGGCAACGCGGGTCGGTTCGGAGACCGGCACCATCGGCAGCCGCAGCGTCTCGTCCAGCTTGCCGAGCAGCGACATCGCGTACTTGATCGGCGCCGGATTGCTCTCGATGAAGAGGTTGTTGTGCAGCGGCATCAGCTTGTCGTGCAGCTTCAGCGCGGTGGCATGATCGCCCTTCGCCCAGGCGGCCTGGAACTCCGAGCACAGGCGCGGCGCGACGTTCGAGGTCACCGAGATACAGCCGTGGCCGCCATGCGCCATGTAGCCGAGGATGGTCGCGTCCTCGCCGGAGAGCTGGTTGAAATCCTCACCCATCGCCGCGCGCTGCTGCGAGACGCGGACCATGCTGGCGGTGGCATCCTTGACGCCGGCGATGTTCTTCAGCTCCCACAGCCGCTTCATGGTGTCGACCGACATGTCGATCACCGAGCGCGGCGGGATGTTGTAGATGATGATCGGGATGCCGATCGCATCGTTGATCGCCTTGAAGTGCTGGTACATCCCTTCCTGGGTCGGCTTGTTGTAATAGGGCGTCACGACCAGCACGGCGTCCGCACCCGCCTTCTCGGCGTGCTGGGCGAGCTCGATCGCCTCCTTCGTCGAGTTGGAGCCGGCACCCGCGACCACCGGCACACGCCCCTTGGCTTCAGCGATGCACCATTCGACGACCTTCTTGTGCTCGTCATGGCTGAGCGTCGGGCTCTCGCCGGTGGTGCCGACCGGGACGAGGCCGTTGGTGCCCTCCGAGATCTGCCAGTTGACCAGGGAGCGGAACGCCGCCTCGTCCAGCGAGCCGTTCTTGAACGGCGTGACCAAGGCGGTGAACGATCCCCGGAATTTCGTCTTGGCTGCCATGGACTTCCTCCGTACGCGGCTATCTTGAGAGCAAGCCGCATTCATATCGGGTCTATCCCACCGGTAAAAGACCCGCTTCCGTGTGACGCACCGTTTAGGCCGCGATTTTGCCGCGGTAATGGTGCAAACCCGGCAAAGGTAAGTAGCTGTTGGTATTTTGCCCGCATATTCAATCAAATACAGCTAGATCTTGGGCCACTTGACTGATTCGGGGCGACGAACGCCGTGATCTCCCTTCCTCGTGCCGCATGGCGATCCACCGGTCTGGTCGTGTGCCTGATGGCAGGGCTGTCGGTCGGCTGCGCCGCCCTGGCGAAGTCCAATGAGACGACCCCGGACGGCGCCAAGGACACCGCGAAACCAGCCGCCAAGGAAGCCGCCAAGGGCTTGGCCAAAGGAACTGGCAAGGAAACGCCGAAGGACGCAGCCAAGGGTGGAAGCAAGGGTGCGGCCAGCGCCCCGCCCAAGGATGCTGCGAAGAAGCCTGCCAAGGACGCTGGAAAGGATGCCGGCAAGAACGCCGGCAAGGAACCTGCGAAGGACAAGCCCAAGCCTGCGGCGGCTGCCTCCGCGCCAAAACCGCACCCGGCCGCCCACGGTTCAGCTCCCAAAGCCGCACCCGCGCCGGCCGTGACGGCCACCGTCAGACCCACCGCCCCGGCGCCCGTCGCCAAACCGGTCGCAGCTCCCGTGCTTGCGCCGGCGACGCGCCAGCACGCCACGCCGCGCAAGCCGGTGACGCCGGCCGCGGTCGCTGCAACCTCCTCGACGTCGCAAGCCGACAAGGACACGCTCGAGACCGTCATCGAGCTCGTGCGCAAGCGCAAGTCGGGCGACGCCACCAATTACGCAGCCTCGATCTCGGATCCCGTCGCACGAAAGCTCGCCGAATGGATCATCCTGCGCAGCGAGGACAATGGCGCGACCGTGGAACGCTACCGCGCCTTCCTCTCCGCCAATCCGAGCTGGCCGTCGCAGACCTTCCTGCGCCGGCGCCTCGAAGCCGCGATGTGGGACGACAGGCGCGACGATTCAGTCGCGTGGTCGTGGTTCGAGAATGAATCCCCGGTTTCCGCCAAGGGCCGCTTCACGCTCGCCAAGGCGATGCTGGCGCGCGGCGACCGCGCCAATGCCGAACGGCTGGTGCGCGAGGCCTGGCGCAGCGATCCGATGTCGGAGGACACCGAGAACAATGCGCTCGACCAGTTCGGCGCACTGCTGACGCCGGGCGATCAGAAGGCGCGGATGGACACGCTGCTCTACGGCAGCGAGAACGAGGCCGCGCTCCGCGCCGCAAAGCGCCTCGGCGCCGGCTATGTTGCGCTTGCCAGGGCCCGCATCGCCTCCGTCAAGAAGGCGCCGAACGCGCGCGCGCTGCTCGACGCCGTACCGCGCGAACTGCACAATGATCCCGGCTTCATCTTCAGCAAGATCCAGCTCCTGCGCCGCGAGGAGAAGTTTGCGGAAGCCGCGCAGCTGATGCTGTCGGCACCGAAGGATCCGAACCGGCTCTACAATCTCGACGAATGGTGGATCGAGCGTCGCCTGCTGGCGCGCAAGATGATCGACACCGAGGAATTCCGCAGCGCCTATCTGATCGCACGCGATGCCGCCCTGCCCTCGCGCGACATCTACAAGACCGAGCAGGAATTCACCGCGGGCTGGATCGCGCTGCGCTTCCTCAATGATCCGGCAGCGGCCACCCAGCACTTCGCCCGCATCGGCGTTGGCAGCGTCAATCCGACCACGCTGGCGCGCGCCGGCTATTGGCAGGGCCGCGCCGCGGAAGCTGCGGGCCGCCAGCAGGAGGCACGCAACGCCTATGCACGGGCCGCCGAGCAATCCACGAGCTATTACGGCCAGCTCGCGCGCGCGAAGCTCGGCCTGCCGCAGATCGAGCTCAACAGCCAGCCGCGCGGCCGCGGCGCCGAACGGCTGGAGATCGTGCGCGCCGCGCACCTGCTTTACGAGCTCGACGAGCGCGAGATGGCCGTGCCCCTGCTCGCCGACATGGGCGAGAACGGCGATCCCGAGGCGCTTGCCGGCCTCGGCGAGCTCAGCCAGCGCTACAGCGACGCACGCGGCATGCTGCTGCTCGGCAAGGCCGCGCTCAACCGCGGCCTGCCGTTCGACTTCTACGCCTACCCCGTCAACGGCATCCCGCAGTTCACGCCGATCGGCCCCGAGGTCGAGCGCAGTATCGTCTATGCCATCGCGCGGCAGGAGAGCGCATTCAATCCCTCCGTGGTCTCGCCGGCGCAGGCCTATGGCCTGATGCAGGTGACGCCGGATGCCGCGCGCTATGTGTGCAAGCGGCACGGCGCGACCTACGATCTGGGGCGACTGAAGAACGATTCAGTCTACAACGCCACGCTCGGCTCGGCCGAACTCGGCGGGCTGCTCGAGGATTACCGCGGCTCCTACATCATGACTTTTGCCGCCTACAACGCCGGCCGCGGCAGCGTGAAGAAGTGGGTCGACCGCTACGGCGATCCGCGCGATCCCAAGGTCGACGCGGTCGACTGGGTCGAGCTGATTCCGTTCTCCGAGACGCGCAACTACGTGCAGCGGATCATGGAGAACCTGCAGGTCTATCGCGCCCGCTTCGGCGGCGGCACGCGCTTGCAGATCGAGGCCGATTTGCGCCGCGGCGCCGGCAGCGTTGAGTAGAGCTCTCCACGCGAGGGAATCTACTGCGACCAATGGCGCCGGCCCTAGACGATCTATTGACGCTCGCTGATCTGCGACAGTCGAGACGCCGGCCAAATATGCCGGTAGAATGAGACATGATCTGATCGTTTTGATGGAAGCCGGACGATATGCTCGAGAAGAAACTCGACAGAGCGATTACGGACCTCATCTGGAACGTCGTCGAAATTCACGCTCAGCTGGAGAACATCCATACGAGCTGGGCCGCACTGCTGGGCGTTACAGAGCCGCAGTGGCTGATCCTGATGGCCATCACCGAACTGGACGAGGGGCAAGGCGTCGCAGGAGTCGACATTGCGGAGAAGCTGCGGGTCCATCCGGCCTTCGTGACCAACCAGACCAAGAGCCTGGAAAAAGCCGGCTTCCTGTCGCGGCGGCCGGGACAGGACGATGCGCGTTTCGTCCTGATGTCGCTGACGACAAAGGCGACAACGGGCATCGAGAAACTGTCCAAGCGAAAGCTCGCCTTGAATTCAACCATGTTCAACGAGCTCGACGAGAAGACCCTGGCTGATCTGAACGCCGCGCTCGCGACAATCGCCAGGAACGCCCGTCTCGCTGCACGCCTGCTGGCGATCGACGTTTCTTGATCTGCGGATCTCAGTCACCCTGAAGTGCTTGAAAGCTGAACTCGCCGGGCTCTGACGGAAGGACTCGGTAGACAAAAGAAAAGCCCCGGCGGTTTCCCGCCGGGGCTCTCTGTCAGGTCGTTAGACCGAACTTACCAGTTGCGCTGAGCGCGGAGCAGCAGGGTCAGCGAGTCCTGATCCTTCAGCTCGTAAGCCGCAGCCGGCTTCGCGATAGCACCAGCACCAGCGCTAGCAACGACGCCAGAGAACTTCTGGTCCAGATGGGTCCAGGTGAAGTCAGCCGAGAACGTCAGGTTCTTGACCGGGGTCCAGCGGGTGATCAAGCCGATCTGACCGATGTTGAAGTCAGGGTTACAACCCGTGACGCCAGCCAGGCCGCCGAGGAAGCCACCGGTACCGGTCGCGCCGCAGATCGCCGTCTTGCCAATCGTGCCGTACTGGAGCCCAGCGTAAGCACCGTAGATTGCGGTGTTCCAGTAGGGATCCCAGTTGTGGGTGTAGGCACCACGGAAGCCCCAAGACTTAACGCTCTCCTGGCCGCTGCCGGTGATGAACACCGTGTCGGGAGCAAAGGCGAAGCCGACGCTCTGGTAGGCAACGCCGGAGCTGCCGAACATCGAGAAGGAGCTGCCCGCCAGGTTCTGGAAGTTGTAGCGGGTGGCACCGTCGGTGTAGACGCCCGAGATGTTGATCACGTCACCCGCACCGGTCGGGATGTTCTTGATCGACAGAGCGAGCTGAACAGCCCAACCCCACTTGTCGTCGGGGTGGCCGGTCGTCTCGGTCGCGCCGTAGTAGGCAACGTGGTTGTCATGCGCAGCAACCGACGCCTGGAAGAGACCCCAAGCCTGGTCGACACGGACCATACCGACGAGGTTCGGAGAGCGCGAACCGCCGATGGCGTTGGTACCGCTGGTGCCGCCGAAGAGGCCGGCCAGAGACGTACCACTGAGGTTGACGTTGCCAGCCTGATAGTAGGCCGTCGCGTCTTCCGCCGAGAACGCCGCCGTCACGCCCTGACCGAAGTCAGCGGTGTAGGTGAACTGGTTGACGCCGGTGACCGTACCGGAGCCGCCGACGAGACCGTCGAAGTTGTTGCCGGGATAGTTGGTCCAGGGCGCGTCGAACTGCGACACGGCCTTACCCATCGTGAAGCCGGCGAACTGGATGAAGGCGTAGTACACGCCGAGCGAGCCGCCCGAGGTACCGCCGTCAGTCGGGTTGACCGTCGAGCCAACGAGGGCCGGGGTGGCACCCGAGGTGTTGAGGGCCAGCGTGCTGCTGTAGGCAGTGCCGCCGAACGCGGAGCCGGTGCCCTGATAGCCGCCGGTGGTCCAGGAGAACGTCGCATCGAAGAAGGTGCGGACGACGCCGTATTCGGTCGCGGTGCGCGTGTCGATGTTGAGATCTTCACGAGCGCGAGCGGTGTAGTAGTTGCTCAGGCGGTTGCGCGCACCGGCCGGGGAGCCGTTCTGAGCGCCGTAGACGCTGTTCGTGTTCAGCGCGACTTCAGCGCGCAGATAACCACCCAGCTTGATGCAGGTATCGGTGCCCGGGATGTAGTAGAAACCCGCGCCGTACAGCGAGCAGATCTTCACGTATTCGACCGCTTTGGCCTTCACGGGGAGATCGGCCGCCTGAGCTCCGCCAACAGCGATGAGACCCGCCGCTGAACCGAGCAAAAGGCTCTTAACCAACTTCATGTTAAACCTCCAAGTTTGCTCTATAGGGAAGGTTCCGGATCCGCTGGGTGAAACACCCTAGGTTGGTTCCCTTGTCCCTTAACTTCACCGCTTAGTCGCTTCGCGCCTTCGGACACACCCGCTGAACGCGAGGGACTTAAGCGAACCACCTAAAACGGGACGACCTCGGGATGCCCCCCTCCGTCGCTCAGTCACAATTACCGAACGTCCTTGCACACACAACAACAGAACGCTCCGTAACGCGCCCATGACGTGTGTTTTCCGAAGGGTGTTGCACAAATAACACGCAGATGTGATCGAAGCGCCCTCGCAACACATTGTTTTCGTTTATGTTTTCTGGACGGTTCCCTTTGCCGTCAAAATTCCCCACCTGAGGCGCCAAGGACGGGAGCTCACCCAGAAGGGACTTTGACGCATTCGAATCGTGGAATCAGAGGGCGACTCGAGAAGATGCTGCAACCGGCTTCGGGCGAGTCTTCACCACGCGCAGACACTCACCACGGCGGCGCTCAGGGCGCACACGACGGACACTCTTTATGGGTCGTGGGGGTTATTGGCACCGGGGCCGGCAGCCCGGTTTGCGGAGACGGAAAGATTCGAAGCCCGGACAGGCCCTCTGTCACGAAAATCGTTGGGAACATTCGAGCGCAAACGCACGGTTACAAATTGACCGGCCCAAGCAAATAGATGCATAAGGCTCGCACCGGAGAGGTGGCCGAGTGGCTGAAGGCAACGCTTTGCTAAAGCGTCATACGGTCTCAAGCTGTATCGAGGGTTCGAATCCCTCCCTCTCCGCCACCCAGCAGCAGAATCAGAGACCTGCGCGTTCTTTCACCTGAAGCGACCGTGGCGCGGCAGCGAAAGCCTGGCGCAAGGATCAGCGCCGCTGGGCTCAGCCCGATTCGCGCTCTCCTTATATAAGTGCGCCCGCATCTCGCGGCGGGATCGCCAGATCCGCCAATGCGGCGCGGAGGGCCGTCCGGGTTCCAGATCGCATTCGTCGGGCGCGACCTGAATCGGCGACCGTTGTTCATTCTTGTCCGGACCGGCCATGCCACGCGATTCCAGCGGCGGCACGACGCAGGAACTTGATTGAATGCAACCAGGCTCAACCCGTGAAACACGGGCGCGGATGCGATTCCCGGCTCAGTGAGCCGAGACCCACGCCCTCGCCTCGCGCTGCGCGGCCGAGATCTCGGCGTCCGACATCTGGCCGGCGACTTCCTGGCGCAGGGTCACGGCGTCCTTGCGGCCCTTCAGGGCGGCGAGGTTGAACCATTTATGCGCGGCGACGAGGTCGACGAGGCCGGAGCGGCCGCTCGCCCAATAGATCCCGCGCTCGAACAGCACGTCCGACAGCGCGCCCGCGTCGATCGGCGTGGCCGTCTCCAGATCGAAAGTACCCTGAAACATAACGCATCCCCTTTTTTCTTATGCCGCCTCGTTCCCCCGAGCGCGGCTCCCGTCCAATCAAGTGTTCAACTCATCCCCGAGTCTTCTTGCCCAAGCCGTTTGCCGGCTTGTTGGAGGGATGATGGCGGGCAAATTTGAATGGCAGTTTAAGTATCGCGATGAAGCAGACGTAAACGCGAGCGCGCGGCGTCTGCGCGCGGAATTCAAGAAGTCCCTGATTTGCAGGCACTTCTGCGATTCGTCAGATTTGGTTTACCGTGGGATTTTGGGACATCGATAACCATCGCGCGCGGTGAGGTGTGTCCTGCGGCTCTATTTGTGGGGAGCGGCGCGTTGTCGTGATCCCACCGCGCGTCGCCTTCGGCGGGCCCGATCACAGGCTCCCGCGGGGGATCCAGGACGCCGCGGTCCGTCGCTTCAGCCACTGTCGCTCGGCGTACCGGATCGCGGGTCAAGCCGGGCGACGACGCCTGAGGATAGGTTCAACAGTCCGGCAGCAGACCTCGCCTGCGGCAAGGCAGAGCGACCACGCCAGCGCGGCCACGTCTCGGTCAGATCAGCAATGTGGGAAATGGGAATGCCGGCAATACCCCGGCCTCAAGAGAACGAGGGCGTCGGCGAACACGTCAGGATCAAATTCCACGTTGGCCCGAAGGCCGGTTGTGAAATTGCGGAGCCCTCAAGAAGGAGAACCGCACCGAACGAAGAAAACTTGTTTCTTCTGCCGGACCGGTCCTTGGCGAGCGAACCCGCGAAAGATGACGATCCGACCGTTGACCTGATGTCTCGCCGACACCCTCTATCGTCGACCAGAACCTTTTAGGAGGCGCTGATGACGTGCCGGCTCTCTAGGAGCCGGCAACTTCAGAAGCGAAGTTACTTCTTCTTGGCGACCTTGCGGGTCTTCTTCGCAGTCTTCTTCACTGCGCTCTTCGCCTTCTTCGCCTTCTTCGCCTTCTTTGCTTTCTTGGCCATGTTGCCCTCCGATGTGTGAGATGGCTTTAATCGCTGCGTGCAGTCGGGGATCGAATGCACTCACCCCGAATACACCAACACGACGAAAAAAACATCTTCTCACTTAAGGAAGTGTTGACGACGCAGCGCGCGTGCGCCAGCCGCGCTTGATTTGCCGACGCGCAGAGACACGCGTCCGCGATTGCAAATGCTTCTCGCAACATCGACGTCGGCAAGTGCAGTGATTGCAAGAAAAGCCTATGCAGCAAGTATTATTCTGTCTGCGCACATCGCGCGTGATCAGAGCGACGACGCGCGCTGCAAAGCGCTCGATCGTCTCGTCGAGGCGAGTCGCGGACTCTGAGTCGCGAATTTTGGCAACGAAATTATTTTCATGCTTAACGGCGGAGGCGCTCGTCGGAGCGCGTGGAAGTCGCCGCTTTGTGCGAATCGCACGACCGCGATTCGCAACTACGCCGTGGCTTGATCGGGATGAAGTTTGCCGTCGAGATGCGCGCGAACGTCGCATCGTGAGCACAGCGCGAGGTGACGATGCCTGTCCGTCACCTCGTTCGAACGCGCGACGTCAGACGCCGAGCTTCGACTTCAAGAGGTCGTTGACGCTCTGCGGGTTGGCCTTGCCGCCCGACGCCTTCATCACCTGGCCGACGAACCAGCCGAGCGACTGCGGCTTGTCCTTCACCTGCGCGGCCTTGTCGGGATTGGCCGCGATGATGTCGTCGACCACCTTCTCGATCGCCGACAGGTCGGTAACCTGCTTCATGCCGCGGCTTTCGACCAGCGCGCGGGGATCGCCGCCCTCCTGCCAGACGATCTCGAACAGATCCTTCGCGATCTTCCCCGAGATCGTACCTTCGCCGATCAGGTCAATGATCGCAGCCAACTGCTCGGCATTGACCGGAGAGCCCGTAATATCCCGTCCTTCCTTGTTGAGACGGCCGAACAGCTCGTTGATCACCCAGTTCGCCGCCATCTTGCCGTCGCGGGCACCGTTGCCGAGCGCGTCCAGCACCGTCTCGTAGAACACCGCGCTCTCGCGCTCGGCCACCAGCACGCTCGCATCGTAAGCCGACAGGCCGAAATTGGCAACGAAGCGCGCCTTCTTCTGGTCCGGCAGCTCCGGCAGCTCCGCCTTCAGCTCATCGACGAAGCTTTGCGAGAACTCGAGCGGCAGCAGGTCGGGGTCGGGGAAGTAGCGGTAGTCGTGCGCCTCTTCCTTGGACCGCATCGATCGCGTCTCGCCCTTGTTGGGGTCGTAGAGCCGCGTTTCCTGCTCGATCGCGCCGCCGTCCTCGAGGATCTCGATCTGGCGCCGCGCCTCATACTCGATCGCCTGGCCGATGAAGGTGATCGAGTTCATGTTCTTGATCTCGCAGCGGGTGCCGAGCGGCGCACCCGGCTTGCGCACGGAGACGTTGACGTCGGCGCGCAAGGATCCCTTCTCCATGTCGCCGTCGCAGGTGCCGAGATAGCGCAGGATCGAGCGCAGCTTGGTCACGTAGGCCTTGGCCTGCTCGGCATCGCGGATGTCGGGCTTGGACACGATCTCCATCAGCGCCACGCCGCAGCGGTTGAGATCGACATAGGACATGGTCGGCGACTGATCGTGCAGCAATTTGCCGGCGTCCTGCTCCAGATGCAGCCGCTCGATCCCGATCGTGGCGGTCTTGCCGCCGTCCAGTTCGACCACGACCTCGCCCTCGCCCACGATCGGCGACTTGTACTGGCTGATCTGGTAGCCCTGCGGCGAGTCCGGATAGAAATAGTTCTTGCGGTCGAACACCGAGCGCAGGTTGATCTGCGCATTGAGGCCGAGCCCGGTGAGCACGGCCTGGCGGACGCACTCTTCATTGATCACGGGCAGCATGCCCGGCATCGCGGCATCGACCAGCGAGACATGGCTGTTCGGCTCGCCGCCGAATTCGGTCGGGGCGCCCGAGAACAATTTTGATTTCGAGGTGACCTGGGCGTGGATCTCCATGCCGATGACCATCTCCCAGTCACCGGTGGCGCCCTTGAGAAGCTTGTGCGTGGCCGTGCTCATGTCTTGCTCCCGAGCAGCGTGGCAGCGATCCGCTCCCACTCTGCCTCCAATGAATCCTTTGCCGTCGGCTGGCCGGCCTGGCGATACCAGTAGCCGGCATTGCCCAGATCGCCTTCGACGCGGTGCAGATAGGCGTGCACCCAGGCGGCGTCGCGGCCGTTGTCGTCCTGGACGATTTTGTGCGCCTGGTCCCAGTCGCCCTTGCCGGCCCACCAGAGACCGGCGAGCGGCGCGTTCAGCTCCGGCGCGGGCGCCGCGCCGTCGAGGCTTGCGATGAACGCGGCGACATTCACCACCACCTCGCGGGCGTGAAGCGGCCGGCGGCCTGCTCGATCACCTCGCCGAGTGAGAACAGCGTCTCCTCGTCGAAGGGACGGCCGATCAGTTGCAGGCCGAGCGGCAGGCCCTGCGCGTCCTTGCCTGCGGGCACCGCGATGCCGGGCAGGCCCGCCATGTTCACGGTCACCGTGAAGATGTCGTTGAGATACATCTCGACCGGGTCGGCACCGCCCTTCTCGCCGATGCCGAAGGCCGCCGACGGCGTCGCCGGCGTCAGGATCGCGTCGACGCCCTTGGCGAAGCAATCCTCAAAGTCCTTCTTGATCAGCGTGCGCACTTTCTGGGCGCGCAGATAGTAGGCGTCGTAATAGCCGGCCGAGAGCACGTAGGTGCCGATCATGACGCGGCGGCGCACCTCTGCGCCAAACCCTTCTGCGCGGGTGTTCTCGTAGAGCTCGTTGATGGTCTTGCCCTGCTCGCGCAGCCCGTAGCGGACGCCGTCATAGCGCGCCAGGTTCGAGGACGCTTCCGCCGGCGCGACGATGTAATAGGCCGGCAGCGCGTATTTGGTGTGCGGCAGCGACACCTCGACGAGCTCGGCGCCCGCCGCCTTCAGCCAGGCCGCGCCCTCGCTCCAGAGTTTCTCGATCTCGGCCGGCATGCCGTCGAGACGATACTCCTTGGGGATGCCGATCCTGAGGCCCTTCACGGACTTGCCGATCGCAGCCTCGTAATCCGGCACGGGAATGTCGACCGAGGTCGTGTCCTTCGGATCGTGCCCGGCCATCGAGCGCAGCAGCATCGCGCTGTCGCGCACGCTGCGCGCGATCGGACCGGCCTGGTCGAGCGAGGAGGCAAAGGCGACGATGCCCCAGCGCGAGCAGCGGCCATAGGTCGGCTTGATGCCGACGGTCGCGGTGAATGCCGCCGGCTGGCGGATCGAGCCGCCGGTGTCGGTCGCCGTCGCGCCCATGCAGAGCAGCGCCGCCACGGCCGAGGCCGAGCCGCCGGACGAGCCGCCCGGCACCAGCGTGGTGTTGGAGCCGTCGCGCCGCCAGGGATTGCCGACGGGACCGAAGCACGAGGTCTCGTTCGCCGAGCCCATCGCGAACTCGTCATTGTTGAGCTTGCCAAGCATCACCGCGCCGTCGCGCCAGAGCTGCGAGGTGATCGTGGACTCGTAGGTTGGCACGAAATTGCCGAGGATTTTCGAGCACGCCGTGGTGCGCACGCCCTTGGTCGCAAAGAGGTCCTTGATGCCGAGCGGAATGCCCGCGAGCGGACCGGCATCGCCCTTGGCGATCTTGCCGTCGGCCTCGCGCGCCATGGCGCGCGCCTGGTCTGGCGTCTCAAGCACGAAGGCGTTGAGCACCCGCGCGGCTTCGATCGCGTTCAGATGCGCGTCGGTCAGCTCGAGCGACGTGAAAGTTTTTGCCGCGAGACCCTTGCGGGCCTCGGCGAGCGTCAGCGATGTCAAATCGGTCATTTATTGATCGGGCTGCAGAAGAACGGAGACAGGGTTTTGTCGTTGGCCGGGTCGTCTTTTTTGGCGGCCGCATTCGCGGCGGCCTCGAGCTCGTCGAGCACGGCATTGACGGCGACATTGGGATCGGCAGCCTTGCCCTGCCGCTCCATCTTGTCGAGATAGTTCATGTAGGCCTGATAGGCCTTCTCATCGTCGCAAAGCATGCACATCGGACGGCGTCCTGAAAGTTACTCGACGACTTTGGGCACAAGAAAGAAGTGACCTTCGGTCGCGGGCGCGTTGGCAACGATATCCTCGGCGATCTCGCCGTCATTGACCAAATCTTGCCGCTTCTTCATCTGCATCGGGGTGACCGAGGTCATCGGCTCCACGCCCTCGACATTGACCTCCGAGAGCTGCTCGACAAAGGCGAGCATGGCGTTGAGCTCGCCCTGCAGATGCGGAACCTCGCCCTCGGAAACCGCAATGCGCGCCAGATGCGCGATGCGGCGGACGGTAGCGGCGTCGACGGACATTATATAAGGCCTCTCACGGCAAAACCTATGTGCCGTATAGCAGAGGCCGGTTTTGCGCCGCAACCGGCGCTTCCCACCTTACCCAGCCAGAGCCTTCATCCGGGCCAGCGCCGATTTGGCAAAATCCCGGGTCAATTCGGCCGCCGGGACCTCGCGGCCCAGGGCCACGGCCTGGCCGGCCCAGAGATTGGTGAAATCGACCCTGCCCTGCTTTTCGGCAGCCGTCTTCAGCGGCCCCAGCGCGGTCGCGGCATGCGGAAACGGCGGCGCATCCGGCGAGACCGGGCCGGCTTCGCGCATCAGGCGGTTCTGGACCCCGCGCGCCGGACGTCCGGTCATGACGTTGGTGATGACGGTGGAATCGTCGCCCGCCTCGGCGAGCGCCTTGCGGCCGCCCGCGCTGACCTTGGATTCCGGACAGCGCAAGTAAGCACTGCCGATCTGCACGCCGGAGGCACCGAGCGCGAAGGCCGCGGCAATGCCGCGCCCGTCGGCGATGCCGCCGGCCGCGATCACCGGCACCTTCACGGCGTCGGCGACCTGCGGCACCAGCGCAAACGTGCCGGGCTGCTCGGAGATCTTGTCGGTCAGGAACATGCCGCGATGGCCGCCAGCCTCGGCGCCTTGCGCGATCACGGCATCGACGCCGTGCTGCTCGAGCCAGATCGCTTCCTTCACGGTCGTGGCAGACGAGATGACGAGGCAGCCGGCCGCCTTGACGCGCTTGAGCAGCGCCGGCTCCGGCAGACCGAAATGAAAGCTGACGACTTCCGGCTTCAGCTCCTCGACGACCTCGCAGAAGGCGGCATCGAACGGCGCGCGGTTCGCCGCATTGATGGGCGCCGCCGGGTCGAGGCCATGCTCCGCATAATAGTCCGTGAGCCGCTGTTTCCAGCGCGCTTCGGCCTCGGCCGTGAGCTCGACCGGCGTGTGGCAGAAGAAGTTCAGGTTCACCGGCGCCTTCACGCGCTGGCGGATGAGGCCGACCTGCTCGCGCGCCTTCTCCGCCGACAGCATCGCACAGGGCAGCGAGCCCAGCGCACCGCCCTGCGCGGCCGCGATCACCAGCTCCGCATCCATCACACCGGCCATCGGCGCCAGCACGATCGGGAATTCGGTCTTGAAGAGGTCGATCAGTCGACGGTCAGGCCACATGGTTTGGTCTCGCTAGTTGTTGTCCTTACCCTCCCCTGGAGGGGGAGGGTCGATCGCGCGAAGCGCGAGCGGGGTGGGGTGACGGTCTCTCCATTGAGACGCTGCCCGCGTGGAGAGATCACCCCACCCCGCTACGCATTGCGCTTCGCTACATGCGCAGCGACCCTCCCCCTCCAGGGGAGGGTGAAGAACTCTGCGCCGCCGTCACCGAATTGCGACGGCCGGCAAGTAACTGCTCAGCCTCGATCGCGATGCGTTCGACGATCTCGGCCGCCGGGGGAATATCATGGATCAGGCCGACGGCCTCGCCGGCAAAGACGGCCGCGACCTCGAAATTGCCTGCGGCTCTCGCCGCGGCATACTCGGCAGCAACCTCGCCTGCGCGCTGCATCAGCTCGACCTCGCGGCCGGTCCAGCTCTTGATATGATCGTTGACCAGCGTTCGCGCCGTGAACGGGGCCGGCCAGAACAGGCTGCGCGACCAGTCGACGATGACGCCGCGCACCGTGTCATTGCTGTCGGCGTCGCGAATGCGCTGCTTGGCCTCGTCCGCGCCATTGGCCTCCACGCTGGCATAGAAGCGCGTGCCGATCAGCACGCCGGATGCACCCAGCATCATCATGGCGGCGAGCCCCCTGCCATCGGCGATACCGCCGGCCGCGACGACCGGTACCCGCCCTGCCGCGAGATCGACGATCGCCGGCACGATATCGACCGTGGTGCGCGATGCGCCATGGCCGCCCGCCTCGGTGCCCTGTGCGATCAAGATCTCCGCCCCGGCGTCGAGCGCCTGCTTCGCCATGTCCTCGCTCTGCACCTGACAGATCAATCGCGCGCCGCGCGTCTTGATCCGCGGCGCGAACCGCGCGGGATCGCCGAATGACAGCATGACGGCCTGCGGCTCGGCGTCGAGCGCGATGTCGAGAAGCTCGGGCTGCTTGGCCAGGCTCCAGGTGATGAAGCCGATACCGAACGGCGCAAAACCCTTCAGCTCCCTGGTCTCGGCCTCCAGCCGCGCCCGGTCGCCGTAGCCACCGCCCAGGATCCCAAATCCGCCCGCTCCGCTGACCGCGCGGGTCAGCCGGCTGCCTGCGATCGTGTCCATCGGCGCCGACAGGATCGGATGCTTGATCCCGAGAAGCTGCGTCAGCGGCGTGGTGATCGGCATGGGTCCTCCCGCTCTGGACAGGAACATTAGGCGCGAATAGCATTCTTCAAAATTGAATTCTAGAGAACGCTGCCATCTCAAAAAACGAAACGACACCATGGAACTCAGCGATATCCAGACCTTTGCCGCGGTCGCTCGCACCGGCGGCATCACCCGCGCCGCCGAAGAGCTCAACACGGTGCAATCCAACGTCACCCAGCGCGTGAAGGCGCTGGAGGCAGAGATCGGCACGCCGCTGTTCGAACGCCACAGCCGCGGCATGACGCTGACCGGCGCCGGCAAACGTCTTTTGCCTTACGCGCAGCGGATGGCCGCATTATCGCGCGAAGCCGTGCTCGCCGCGCGTGACGATGGCGAGCCGAAGGGACCGCTCGCGATCGGCTCGATGGAGACGACGGCCGCCGTGCGGTTGCCGCCCCTCCTCGCCGATTTCCACCGCAACTTCCCCGCCGTCCGGTTGAGCCTGCGCACCGCACCCACCGCCGACCTCGTCGCCGGCGTGCTCGAAGGCGCGCTCGACGGCGCCTTCGTCGCGGGTCCCATCGCACATGCCGAGCTCACCGCGACAAGCGCCTTCCGCGAAGAGCTGGTGCTGGTCAGCGCGCGACGCTGGAGTTCGCTCGCCGAGTTGCGCGCCGGCACGCCGGAATCGGGCCCGACGGCGCTGGCGTTCCGCACCGGCTGCACCTACCGCCAGCGTCTCGAGCAGATCTTTGTCGAATTCGGCTGGCCGTCGGCGGCGCGCTTCGAGCTCGGCACACTCGACGGCATGATCGGCTGCGTAGCCGCCGGCATGGGCGTGACGCTGCTGCCGCGCACTGTCGTCGAACGCAGCGCGATGAGCGGCAGCGTGACCATCCACACGCTGAGCGCCTCGCACGCACGCGTCGAGACGCTCTTCATCCAGCGCCGCGCCGGGCACCAAACCAGCGCACTCGGCGGATTCATCTCCTGCCTTAAGAAAGACGACGACGTCATCGCGGCCTGAGGCGACGCAACGTTCCGCGCGACGAAATTCGTCACAAATCCATCGCGTTCAAACTGCGCTGCGTTCAGTCGACGCGACGCAGTATACGCGCGAAAAACTTTGAAGCGCGCGCCCCTTCTACGTTAGGATGAGCGACTGGCCAGCGCGAAACCATAACGCAACCCAAACATCGGCAAAACATCGGGAGGACGATCGATGCGCAATACGCTCGTGTTGTGCTGCGTCGCCGCGTTTTCGGCGATATCAGGAACTGCAAGCGCTCAGGACTGGACCAAATCGAAATGGGGGCCGAACGACGAGATCGGCGCCGCCAACTACATGACGCCCGAGCTCGTGGTAAAAGCCGCCTCTCTGGTGAAGACCGGAAAGACCTACGCACTCGGCATCCCCGTCACGCCGCAGACGCCCGCCTATCCGCCGCGCACGTTCAAGATCACCATCGTGCAGCCCGGACAGGCCGGCAGCCCGGGCCTCGGCCCCAACAAGGCCACCTACAATGACGACATCCTGGACACCTGGGTCGGCATCGGCAGCCAGCTCGACGGTCTCGGTCATCTCGGCGTCGAGCACGTCTATTACAACGGCAACAAGCTCGCCGACTTCGCCGATCCGAACGGGCTGAAGAAGCTCGGCATCGAGAAGGTGCCGCCGATGGTCACCCGCGGCGTGCTGCTCGACATGGCCGCTTACTTCAAAACCGACGTGGTGAAGGAAGGCACCGCCTTCAACGTCAAGGAGATCGAGGAAGCCGCCAAACAACAGAACGTCGAGATCCGCCAGGGCGACGTCGTCATCTTCCATACCGGCTGGCTCAGCCTGATCGGCAAGGACGACAAGCGCTACTCGGCGGGCGAGCCCGGGCTCGGCGTCGAAGGCGCAAAGTACCTGACCGGCAAAGGCGTCGTCGCGATCGGCGCCGACACCTGGGCGCTCGAGGTACTGCCGTTCGAGTCCAAGAACGTGTTCGAGGTGCACCAGATCCTGCTCGCGATGAACGGGACCTACATCCTCGAGAACATGGACACGGCCGCGCTCGCGCGGGACAAGGGTTATGAATTCCTGTTCGTGCTGGGCCAGCCGCGCTGGACCGGCGGCGTGCAGGCAATGATCAACCCGATCGCGATCCGCTGATCTGATCCACCTGCGGGCGAGGATCCACCTGCCATCCGTCAGGCCCCTCGCCCGAACTATGCCTGTGGTCTCACCTGCCACCGCCGCAGCGCCACGACGGCCCAGATCGCCTCGACGAGGCCGAACGGCCAGGCGCCTTGCAGGAAGCCATAGGCCGAGCCGAGCGCGCAGGACATTGCGAACAGCAGCACGAACCAGTGGCTGCGGTCTTCCAGGGCGTAAGTGACCAGCATCGCCGTGACGGCGAACAAGCCGAATAATGTCAGCGCATCCATTGTTCCGGGTTCACTCCGCAGCGCGACGCATGATATGCGCTAGACCATGCCCGCTCTTATCCTGCCCCTGATCGATGCTGCAACCCATTGGCCCGAACGCGGCGGGTTGGTCGGGCTTGATCTCGGCACCAAGACCATCGGTGTAGCCGTGTCCAATCCGGACCGGCGCCTCGCCACCGGCGTCGAGACCATCCAGCGCAAGGCATTCAAGCAGGACGCGGCGCGGTTGCTGGCGATCGCGGCCGAGCGCAAGGCGGTCGGCTTCGTGCTCGGCCTTCCCATCAACATGGACGGCAGCGAGGGCCCGCGGGCGCAATCCACCCGGGCGTTTGCTCGAAACCTCGCCGGGCTGACGACGCTTCCCATCGGCCTCTGGGACGAGCGCCTGTCGACCGCGGCGGTCGAACGCGAGCTGATCGGCATGGATGTCAGCCGCGCCAAGCGCGCCGAGGTGATCGACGAGCATGCCGCGATCTTCATCCTGCAAGGCGCGCTCGACCGCCTCGCCAATCTTCGCGCCAGCCCGGGGACCGGCTGATCCATGGCGGTCGTGATCGCGGCGCTGCTGCCGGTCTTCATCCTCATCGTGCTCGGCGTGGTGCTCAGGCGCACCCTGATGCGGCTCGACACGCAATGGCACGGGCTGGAGCGGCTGACCTATTTCGTGCTGTTCCCGATGTTGCTGGTCCAGACGCTGGTGAAGGCCGACCTCTCAAGGGTGCCGGTCGCCGGCGTCGGCGGCGCACTGCTGTTGTCGGTGCTCGCGATGTCGCTGCTCTGCCTCGCGCTCCGCCCGGCGCTGGCGCGGCTCGACATCGACGGTCCCGCCTTCACCTCGATCTTCCAGGGCGCGACGCGCTGGCAGACCTATGTCGCGCTCTCCGTCTCCGCCAACATGTTCGGCGATGTCGGGTTGGCGCTGGCCTCGGTGGCGATGGTCGCGATCATTCCGCTGGTCAACGTGTTCAGCGTCGCCGTGCTCGCGCACTATGCATCGCCCGAGAAGCAGTCCGCGCGCGCCATCGTCATGACGGTGGTCCGCAATCCGCTGATCTGGGCCTGCGTGATCGGGCTCGCCATCAACCTGCTGCACCTGCCGTTGCCGAAGATCTGGCATGACGTGGCGGACGCGCTGAGCCGGTCCTCGCTCGCCATCGGCCTGCTCGTCACCGGCGCCGGCCTGCAGCTCGAGGGTTTGCTCCGCCCGAGCGTGAGCGCGACGGTCGGCGTCGCGTTCAAGCTGGTGCTGATGCCCGTGCTCGCGCTGGCGCTCGCCGCCTGGTTCGGACTCTCGGGCGACAGCCTCGCGATCGTCGCAATCTGCGCGGCGGTGCCGACCTCGCCCAGCGCCTATGTGCTGGCCCGCCAAATGGGCGGCGATGCGCCGCTGCTGGCGCAGATCATCACGCTGCAGACGATTTTGGCGGCAATCACGATGCCGATCGCGATCGCGCTGGTGGCCTAGCTCCCCAGCCACATCGTCAGCACCACCGCGGTCAGGTTGTTCAGCGCGTGCAGCACGATGGTGAGCCAGAGCGAATTGGCGCGATAGCGCATGTAGCCGAACCACAGGCCAATGGTGAAGACCTCGGCGAGGAAGTACATGTCGTATTGCAGATGCACGACCGTCCACACCAGCGACGACAGGAGGATCGCGCCGGGCACGCGCAGGAAGCTCGCCGACCAGCCGCGATAGAGGAAGCCGCGCGCCAAAACCTCTTCCGACATCGGCGCGGCCACGCTGAAAGCGAACAGCAGGAACAACGCCGCGCCCTTGTCGCGGCCGGATTTCAACAGCTCGGTCATGAAGCCCGGCGTCGCCTCGCGGCCGAGCGCGCGTGACATCGTCTCCCAGGCGACGACGATCAGGATGAGGCCGACCGCGCCGAACAGCAGTTGCTTCCAGGACGGCCAATTGAGCGCGAGATAGTCGACGAAGGCGGCCTTCTTGATGCGAACGGCCAGCCATACCGCGGCCAGCGTCGCCGGCAGGCCCATCGTCACCGAGAGCGCGAGCGCCGCCGGGTCGCTACCGACGCGCTGCATCGACGCAAGGTCGATGGGATCGCCACGGACCCAGGCCAGATAGACGATGGCACCGACCTGCCCGACGAACATTGCAGCGAAGATGACGATGCCCCAGAGCGACGTACCCCAGAATTTCCAGACGCGTGCATCGACCGCGGGCGTCACGGTGAGCGGCGGGAGTTCGGGATTGAGGGAGTCCATTCAAGCGCTTTCGTTGGGACGGCACCCTCATTCCGGGGCCGTTCGCACGACGATCTACTTCGTCCGTGGCGGAATCGGGAAATCATAGGCCGCCCCGCCCGCCCCCGGCAGGGAAAAATGCCACCACTCCTTCGCATAGTTCACAAAGCCTTGCTTCGCCATCGCGGCCACCAGCCGCCTGCGCCAGGCGCGCTGCTCCGGATTGATCGACGCTGCCCCGGTGTGCCCCTTCGCGTCCGTGCAGTCGTAGCCCGTGCCCATGTCGACGCTGGCCTCCGGCGCCCTCGCCTCGACCGGCGCCGTGCAATCGGCATAGGCTTTCGACGGCTCGTACCTGCCCGAATTGTCGGCCTTGAGATCGACCAAGGTGAGATCGAGCGCCGCGCCCGTGGAATGCTGCGAACGGCTCGCGATGTAGCCGAGGCGGAACAGCTCGGTCTTCGGGATCTTCGGATTGTAGCGCCGCTCGGCGGCCGTCTCGCGGCCGTTCTGCGACCACTTCACCATGTCGAGCGAGGCCCGCGCCGGCCGGTAGCAATCGAACATTTTCAGCGAGAGATTTTGCGCCGCCAGCTCCTGCTGAACCGCTTTCAGCCGCAGCCCGACCTCGCGCTTCACCACGCATTCGCCGGCACCATAGCCGGCGAGCGGACGGCCGACGAAATTGTTCGAGGTGGCGTAGCGGATGTCCTGGATGATGGTCGGGTCGATATCGCGCAGATGGACGAAGCCGCCCGGCAAGGTTTGTGCCCCCGCCGGCGCGAGGATTGATATCGTCAGCAGCACAACGAGCGCTGCACGCGCCACGATCCCCGTACCAGCGGTCATTGCACCGGATCCGAGTTGACCAGAAGCTTTGTGATCGCGGTGTCCGTGTATTTGTTGCCGGCCCAGACGTCGTCGATGATGAATTGCATCCAATAGGCCGAAACCTGCGGCCGCAATGTCAGCAGCTGCGCTGACAGCTTGTCGTCAAGGATGAAGATTTGCGACTCGCCGCCGGAGAATAGCACGCGGATCTGACGAACCCTGTTGTTCTTGGCAAAGATATCGGGGCTCTTCTGGTAGCCGTTCTGCACATGGATCGATTTGACCCGTCTCTGCGTTTCGAATTCGACCGTGATCCATTCGCCGATGCCATTCCCCGGCGCGCCCTCGACCCAGGCCGTTCCTGTCGAGGCGTCGAACAGGTTCGCCGCGCCGTATGAATTGCCGAACTGCGGCTTCAGCATCGAGCTGACGCAATAGGTCTCAAAGCCGCTGCGGGCACAGCTTTCGCCTGCCGCGGACGGACGCAGCGGACGCATGGTCGCGCGCTCAGCAACCGCCGGCTTTGCCTGCGGCTTCACCAGCATGCCGACCACTGGCCGTTCCGACGACAGCGGCGCCCAGAGAAAAATGCGCCCACCCAGCGTCTGGTCGTAATAGGCCGGCGTCTGCTCGTGCGGCGCAGGCTGCCCCGCGCCATCGCTCGCCGTCAGCGCCAGCGCCGCCACTCGCTCGCGCACCTCGACTGCGAGATCGCCGAGATGCAGCTCGGGCCGTTTCAGCTGCTCGACGAAGATGCGAGTGAACACCGAATTATGCGCCGAATCATTGCTGCTGAGCTGATCGAGCGCAGTCTGGCCGATCCCCGCCGAATAGAGCGTGAAGATTCCGCGCGCAGGCCGGGTATCGGCAAGCCCCCGCGTGTTCCCGATCGAGCGGCCAGCGGCGCGCGGAAACGGATTGTCGCGGCAGGCGTCGATCACGATAAAGGCGACCCGCACCGATTTTCCTTGGACCTCGGCGATCACATCGGGCTCGGCGATCGAGGCGCCGCGCACCCTCGCTTCAGCGCCCTCGGTGACGGCAGGTACATCGCTCGGCACGAGGTAGTTCACCCCCGCGATCGCAACGCCATGCCCCGCATAGAACACCGCGGCGGTATCGCCCGGCTCGAGCCGCGCCGTGAAGTCCGCGAGCCGGTCGATCATCCCCTGGCGGCCGAGATTGGTCCCCAGCACGATCTCAAATCCGAGTGACCTCAGCGCATCCGCGATGGTGGTTGCGTCATTGGCCGCCTTCTTCAATTGCCGGTCAGCCGGCAGGTTCGGATAGAGATCATTTCCGATGACGAGCGCCACGCGCTTCTCGGCCAGCGCCGGAGTCACAAGGCCGGCAATGCAAACGGCCGCCAGCGCAGCAACATTGCGCGCCAGTCGATTAAAATACCGCATGCTCGTCATGATCCGGCCCGTGACGCAACGAATGGCACGAGCCTAGCGCAAAGCGGCAGCCCCGAACACAGGCCGGCGGAGCCCCCTCGCCTGCAAAGCGCCGTGGATAACTCCCCGCCCCGGCATTGGCCCTTGCCCCCTCCGCCATCCGCGCCTATAGCTCTCGCTTTAATGACATCGAAATCGACCTTCGTCCTCGGCCACCGGCATTTGCTGGGCATCGAGGGCCTTTCCGCGGCCGACATCACCGGCCTCCTCGACCTGTCCGAAGAATATGTCGAGCTCAACCGCCAGGTTGACAAGAAGCGCACCGTCCTGCGTGGACGGACGCAGGTGAACCTGTTCTTCGAGGCCTCGACCCGGACCCAGTCCTCGTTCGAGCTCGCCGGCAAGCGGCTGGGCGCGGACGTCATGAACATGTCGGTGTCCTCCTCGTCCATCAAGAAGGGCGAGACGCTGGTCGACACCGCGATGACGCTGAACGCCATGCACCCGGACATCCTGGTGGTGCGCCATCACGCCTCCGGCGCGGTGGAACTGCTGGCGCGCAAGGTCGACGGTTCCGTGATCAACGCCGGCGACGGCGCGCACGAGCATCCGACGCAGGCGCTGCTCGACGCGCTGACCATCCGCCGCAACAAGGGCCGGATCGAGGGGCTCGTCATCGCGATCTGCGGCGACGTGCTGCATTCGCGCGTCGCCCGCTCCAACATCATCCTGCTCAACACCATGGGCGCCCGCGTCCGCGTCGTCGCCCCCTCCACGCTGCTGCCGCCCGGTATCGAGCGGATGGGCGTCGAGGTCGCGCGCGACATGCGCGCGGGCCTCGAAGGTGCCGATATCGTGATGATGCTGCGGCTCCAGCGCGAGCGCATGAACGGCTCATTCGTGCCGTCGTCCTCCGAATATTTCCACTATTTCGGGCTCGACCAGAAGAAGCTCGGTTACGCCAAGCCGGACGCACTCGTGATGCATCCCGGCCCCATGAACCGCGGCGTCGAGATCGACACCGCAGTCGCCGACGGCGCGCAGTCCCTGATCCGCGAACAGGTGGAGATGGGCGTGGCCGTGCGTATGGCCGTGCTGGAAGCGCTCGCCCGTAACCTTCCGAACGCGTGATGCCGATGCTGACCGACCGCCGCCCGATCCTGCTCGCCAACGCCCGCGTCGTCGATCCCTCAAGGGATTTCGACGGTGTCGGCGACGTCCTCATCGCCGACGGCACCATCCGCGAGACCCGCCGCGGCATCGGTGCAGCCGGCGTCCCCGAGGGCACCGACATCGTCAACTGCTCCGGCAAGATCGTGGCGCCCGGCCTGGTCGACATGCGCGCCTTTGTCGGCGAGCCAGGCTTCAGCCACCGCGAGACCTTTGCCTCGGCGAGCCAGGCCGCCGCGACCGGCGGCATCACCACCATCATCTGCCAGCCCGACACATCTCCGGTCATCGACAACTCGGCGACCGTCGACTTCGTGATGCGCCGCGCCCGCGACACCGCCATCGTCAACATCCAGCCGATGGCGGCGCTGACCAAGGGCATGCGCGGCGAGGAGATGACCGAGTTCGGCCTGCTGAAGGCCGCCGGCGCGGTCGCCTTCAGCGACGGCGACAGAAGCGTGACCAATGCGCAGGTGATGCGCCGCGCGCTGACCTATGCCCGCGATTTCGACGCGCTCATCGTGCACCACACCGAGGACCCCGACCTGGTCGGCGAAGGCGTGATGAACGAAGGCGAGTTCGCCTCGCGGCTCGGCCTGATGGGCATCCCGAATGCCGCCGAGGCCGTGATGCTCGAACGCGACATGCGCCTCGTCGCGCTGACCGGCGGCCGCTATCATGCGGCTTCGCTGTCCTGCATCGATTCCCTCGACATCCTCGAGCGCGCCCGCGACGCCGGGCTCGCCGTCAGCGCCTCGGTCTCGATCAACCACCTTGCGCTGAACGAGAACGACATCGGTCCCTATCGCTCGTTCCTGAAACTGTCGCCGCCGCTGCGGACCGAGGACAACCGCCGCGCGCTGGTCGCCGCGATGGCCTCCGGCCTCGTCGACGTCATCATGTCCGACCACAATCCGCAGGACGTCGAGGTCAAGCGGCTGCCGTTCGCGGAGGCCGCTCCCGGCGCCGTGGGGCTCGAGACCATGCTGCCAGCGGGCCTGCGCCTCGTGCACAACGGCGAGATGGAACTGAAGACGCTGATCAGGGCGATGTCGACGCGGCCAGCCGAGCTGCTCGGGCTGGCGGGTGGAACCCTGCGCGCCGGCAGCCCGGCCGACGTCATTGTGATCGACCCTGACGTGCCCTGGGTGGTCGATCCCGCCGACCTCAAATCGCCCTGCAAGAACACCCCGTTCGACGAGGCCCGCTTTACAGGCCGCGTGGTGCGCACCATTGTCGGCGGACGGACGGTGTACGAGCATGTCTGACGCGCGGGGTCGTTCGACATGGAGATTCAGCCAAGGAATCTGTAGCCATGGGGCTTGAAGCCTTTCTGCCGGTGGCCTTCGTCATCGGCTACCTCCTCGGCTCGATCCCGTTCGGGCTGATTCTGACCAGGCTCGCCGGCACGCAGGATATCCGCTCGATCGGCTCCGGCAGCATCGGCGCCACCAATGTTCTGCGCACGGGACGCAAGAGCCTTGCCGCAGGCACCCTGCTGTTCGACGCCCTCAAGGGCACCGTCGCGGTGGTGATCGCCGGTTACATCGCGGGGCCCAATGCCGCCATGGTGGCCGGGCTCGGCGCGTTTCTCGGCCATCTCTTCCCGGTCTGGCTCAAGTTCAAGGGCGGCAAGGGCGTCGCCGTCTATATCGGCATCCTGCTCGGCCTGTTCTGGCCTGGCGCCGTCGTGTTCTGCCTGCTCTGGTTAGCTACCGCCTTCACCAGCCGCTACTCCTCGCTGTCTGCGCTGGTGGCCGCGTTCATCACGCCGATGTTCCTCTGGTGGTTCGGCCACCTCGCATTGTCCGCGCTAGCGGCCGTGCTGACGCTGCTGCTGTTCTACGCGCATCGCGAGAACATCAAGCGATTGCAAGCGGGCAAGGAAAGCCGGATCGGCGAAAAGGCTTAGAAGCGTTTTCGAGCGAAGTGGGTACCGGTTCGCGTGAAGAAAACGCGTCAAAACAAAATCTGAAGCCGGAAAAAGTACGGATACCGCCGCAAGGCCTCCGCATTATATGCCAAATCCTGTTCGCAACTCACAGCCGACTTACGGCTTCAGTGGCGAACAGGTTCCATGCCTGTCATCCTGACAGGGGAAATGGCGTTACGCGGTTGCTCAGAATGAGCGAAGAGATAGTCGGCGCGCATGACGGGGGTGGTTCGCACGGTGCTTCCGGCACCGCGGCAAGCCGGCTGCTGTCGATGACCAATATCTGGTCAGATGCGCCCTCGCCGCCTCCGGCGCCAAAGCCTGTCCCCGTTTCTCCGCCGGCGCCGCAGCCCGAGCCAATCGCTCGCGCTCCTGTCGCGGTCGAGGTCGTACCAACGCCCACGCCTGTCGCGCAGCCACGCTCCGACCAATGGCCGCCGCGAAAACTCTCGCTGGCGCTTCAGGGCGGCGGCACTTTCGCGGCCTTCACCTGGGGCGTGCTGGAGCGGCTGCTGGAACACCCGACCATCGAGTTCGACACCATCAGCGGCGCCAGCGCCGGCGCCGTCAATGCGCTGCTGCTCGCCTCCGGCCTCGCCGAAGGCGGACGCGAAGGCGCGCGTTCGCGGTTGAACCGGTTCTGGGCCCGCCTGATGCACGAGGCCTCGTTCCGCTCGCTGATGCTGGTCGGCGGATTCTCGCCGGCGGGAAGCTCGGTCGCATTCGGCCCGACGCTGCGCTCCGGCCAGTTCGATCCGTTCGATCTCGATCCGCTGCGCCAGGCGCTGTCGCGCGACATCGATTTCGCCGCCTTGCGCGATGCGGCCTGTCCAAAACTGCTGATCGCGGCGACCCGCATCCGCGACGGCCAGCAGCAGATCTTCCGCAACGATGCCATCACCGCCGACGTCGCACTGGCCTCGACCTGTCCGCCGCTGGTTCATTGCGCCGTCGAGATCGAGGGCGAGGCCTATTGGGACGGCGGCTTCGGCGGCAATCCACCGCTGGTGCGGCTGGCGCAGGAATCGGCGACCTCCGACCTGCTGCTCGTCCAGGTCACGCCCACGCGCGACAGCTACGTGCCGATCACGCTCGCCGCGATCGACCGCAGGCTCGACCAGATCGCAGCCAACGCCGCCCTCAACGCCGAGATCGCGGCGATCGAATGGGCACAATCACATGCCGCGCCTTCGCTGCGGCTCTGCAGGATCGCGGCCGAAGACTCCGTTGACGGACTTGCGCAGCGCTCGGCCACCGATCTTGGCCGCGGCTTCATTCGCACGCTGCACCGGAGCGGCCGCGAGGCCGCCGAGCGCTGGCTGGGGCAAGGCGCTGTTGGCACCGAAGCCCAACGCGCCCCGCCGCTGGCCGAGCCGGCGCTAGCCTGATTTCGCCAGCGCGTTCTCCAGGAACCATGCGGCCGCAAGCGCGCCGGGATCGTTGCCGAAGCGCGCGATCACCTGCACGCCGATCGGCAGGCCGCCGACCTTCAGCACCGGCACGTTGACGCAAGGATTGCCCATCAGCGTCCACACCCGGTTGTAGCGGGGGTCACCGGTCGAGGCGAGCTCCTTGGCCGGCGGCGTGCCCGGCGCCGAATAGGTCAGCAGCACGTCGAAATTCTCGAACAACTCACCGAGCTCGCGGCGGCCGCGACGGGCGATGCGGCGCGCCTCGTCATAGTCCTTCGGCGTCAGTCCGACGGTCGCATCGAGGCTGGCACGCAGCATCGGTGCGATCTCGTCGTGATGCTCGTCAAACTCCCAGGCGAGTGCACGATGCGCCTCGAAGTCCTGGATGATCGGGTGGATGCGCCAGGCTTCCGCCACCGACTCCGGCGCAGCGATCGTCTGCACGCTGGCGCCGCCACGCTCCGCCGCTTTGATCGCAGCTTGCAACCCCTCTTCGGCGGCCAGTTCGACGGCGCCGGCGAACTCCTGGCGGACCACGCCGATGCGCGGCGCCTTTGCCGGGGCAATGCCGGAGAATTCGGTGCGGCCGGTCATTCCCAGAAGTCCGCGCGCGAGATCTTCCGCACGCGACCCGAACAGGCCGACCGTGTCGAGCGCCCACGAATAGCACTTCACGCCGACCGTCGGCAGCATCCGGAACGACGGCTTGATCGCGGCGGCGCCGCAATAGGCGGCGGGCCGGATCACCGAGCCGCCGGTCTGGGTGCCCAGCGCCAGCGGGACCATGCCGGCGCCGACGGCTGCCGCCGAACCCGAGGACGAGCCGCCCGGCGTATGGCCGAGATTGTGCGGATTGAGCGTCGGGGTCGGATCGCGCGAGGCGAACGCCGTGGTCGTGGTCTTGCCGATGACGGTGGCGCCTGCCCGCTTCAGCATCATCACCACAGGCGCGTCGCTGCGCGGCTGCCAGCCGCGATAGATCTCCGAGCCCATCTCGGTCGGCATATTGGCGGTGTCGATGATGTCCTTGATGCCGACGGCGATGCCGCGCAGCGGGCCGGAGGCCTGCGCCTTCGCGGATTTGTCGTGACGGACGAAGGCGTGGACGTCCTTCTCCCTGGCCTCGATCGCCGCGTGCGACTGGGCGATGGCGTCATCGGGCGAAAGCTCCCCCGCTTCAATGCGGCGCTGGAGGTCGGCGAGTGAGATCATGGCAAAACCCTTCTTATTGGCATCGCTTTTAGCATCGGGGCGAGGCCGTGCAAGCGCACGCCGCTGTTGCCCACGCCCTCAGGTTGTTCCATGCTGCGCCTGCAAGGAGACGCCGTGGACGCCATCAATCCGAGCGTTGAGCTGACCGAGGCTGACAGGATCGACCGCCTGCGGCTGATCCGGTCCGACAATGTCGGGCCGCGCACCTTCCGTTCGCTGGTCGATCATTTCGGCAGCCCGCGCGCGGCGCTGGAGCGCCTGCCCGATCTGGCGCGCCGCGGCGGTGCGCAGCGATCGGGTCGCATCTGCAGCGCGGATGAGGCAAAGGCCGAGCTCGCCGCGAGCCGCAAATTCGGCATCGCCTGGCTAGCGCCCGGCGAGGACGGCTACCCGGCGCGGCTGGCGATGATCGACGATGCGCCGCCCCTGCTCGCGGTACGCGGTGACAGCGCAACCCTGATGCGGCCGATGATCGCCATCGTCGGCTCGCGCAACGCCTCTGGTGCAGGCCTCAAATTCGCCGGCCAGCTCGCACGTGAGCTTGGTGAAGCCGGTTTTGTCGTCATCTCGGGGCTGGCGCGCGGCGTCGACCAGGCTGCGCACCGTGCGAGCGTCGAGAGCGGCACCATCGCGGTGCTCGCCGGCGGACATGATTGCATCTATCCGCCCGAGCATGGCGATCTGCTCGCCTCGCTGCTCGATCACGCGGGCGCGGCGATCTCCGAGATGCCGCTCGGCCATGAGCCGCGCGCCCGCGACTTCCCCCGCCGCAACCGGCTGATCTCGGGCGCCGCGCTCGGCGTCGTCGTGGTGGAGGCGGCGCACCGCTCGGGCTCCCTGATCACCGCCCGCATGGCGGCCGAACAGGGCCGCGAGGTGTTCGCGGTGCCCGGCTCGCCGCTCGATCCGCGCGCCGCCGGCACCAACGACCTGATCAAGCAGGGCGCAACGCTCGTCACCGAAGCCGCCGACATCGTCAACGCAGTTCAGCCGATCATGGAGCGGCCGCTGATGCATCCGGCTGAAGAGCCGGACAGCGAGCCGTTCGAGAGCGACCCGCAAGGGCACGACCGCGACCAGATCACCGGCCTGCTCGGCCCCGCCCCTGTGACGATCGACGATCTCGTGCGGATGTCCGGCGCCCCGCCCGCGATCGTCCGCACGATTTTGCTGGAGCTCGAGCTTGCCGGCCGTCTCGAACGTCACGGCGGCGGACTGGTGTCGCTGCTCTAATTTCTCTGCGGCCATCCTTCGAGACGCCCGCCTTTGGCGGGCCCTCAGGATGAGGACGGAGGGTGTGGCAGCAATTTCAAGGCGCAACGATGCCACTTAGCCTCACCCTGAGGAGACCGCGCAGCGGTCGTCTCGAAGGGCGAGGAGCGCGCTCAGTGTCGCGCCCGGCGAACTGCCCGCCTCAGGTGTCGTTGCGCTTATCGAAATGCGTACGTGCAGCCTCAATCTGCATCAGATGGTCCATGGCCCACTGCCCGAGCGCCTTCACCGGCTGTTGCAGTCCGCGGCCGAGATCGGTCAGCTCGTAATCGACGCGCGGCGGAATGGTCGGAAAGATCGTGCGCGTGACAAGGCCGTCGCGCTCCAGTCCGCGCAGCGTCAAGGTCAGCATCCGCTGCGAGATGCCGCTGATCATGCGCTTCAGCTCATTGAAGCGCTTCGGCCCGTCGCTCAGGTTCATGATGACGAACACGCTCCACTTGTCGCCGACGCGCGACAGGACCGAGGCCACGCCGCGGCAGTCGGCATGGTCCGGATCCGGCAGCCGCGGAGCAGGCAAATCGGTGTGTGCAGGTTTCAATGATGTGCCCATGGCTCAAAAAAGTGCGTTCTTGCGGGGAATTTGACAGTCACTCATGTAGTGCGGGTTACAAATCTATACCATGGGTGACCCCAATGAAACTCCTCCATATCGACTCCAGCGTCCTCGGACCCCACTCCGTCTCCAGGCAGGTTTCGGCCGCCATCGTCGACCGGCTCAGGCAGGCGACGCCCTCCCTCGACCTGATCTATCGTGACCTGACCCAGACGCCGCTCGCCCACCTCTCCGGCTCGCATCTCGCGGCCGCGCAAGGCGCGCCTGCACCGGCGGAACTCGGACCCGACCTTGCCGCGAGCGCGGCGGTGCTGAACGAGTTCCTCGATGCCGACATCGTCGTGATCGGCGCGCCCATGTACAATTTCACGATTCCGAGCCAGCTCAAGGCCTGGATCGACCGCGTCCTCGTGGCGGGGAAGACGTTCAAATACGACGCCAACGGCCCGCAGGGCCTTGCCGGCAACAAGCGCGTGATCATCGCGATCTCGCGCGGCGGCTATTACGGTCCGGGCACGCCGGCCGCCTCGCTCGAGCATCTCGAAACCTATTTGCGCGGCGTGTTCGCCTTCATGGGCGTCACGAGCCCTGAGTTCATCGTCGCAGATGGCATCCAGGTTGGCCCTGAGCATCGCGAGAAGGCGCTGGCCGGCGCGCTTCAGGCCGCCACCAGTCTGCGTGCGGCGTAACGCTTACGCCGACAACAGCCGCTGCCGGACTCCGGCGGCGGCTGACAGATCGACGGAGCTAAAACCAGGCGCCCTGAACGCCAAGGATGACGGCAACGAGTGAAATGAACAGGCCGATGCCGGAGAAAAGAGCCACCCCGATCAGCTCGGACGTGTCGGAGCGCTTGGCGGGAATGGCGGAACGTTCGGTGTAAATACGCGGTGCTGAAATCGACGAAAAAATGCGAACTGCTTTCGGCATTTCGGGCTCCTTTAAAATGAGTCTTTTGACCCCCTGCCCGTAAAAATGTCTGCGCAGCAGATGCGAAGGTTCAACACCTCACGGAAGGTTCAGCGAAACAAGGCTCGCGAGGTGCAGGATCCGGCCGGCGCAACCGCAGCGATCGCGCCGACCGATTCAATTTTCGAAAGAGTTGATCAGCCGCGATAGATCGGCGCGCCGGCCGGCGAAGCCACCGCGCCGCCGTCGACGAAGATCTCCTGGCCCTGCACATGCGCGGAATCATCGGAGGCGAGGAACAGCACCGTCTTCGAGATGTGATCCGGTTCACCAATACGTCCAAGCGGCGTCGACAGCCCGATGCGCTTCTCGAACGCCTTCTCCGCTTCCGGCGTTGCGACCGCCGCGCCCCAGATCGGCGTGCGGATCGCACCGGGCGCAACGACGTTGACGCGGATGCCGCGCGGCGACAGCTCCGAGGCCATGATCCGCGCCATCGCCCGCACGCCCGCTTTCGCCGCGCCATAGGCGGAGTAACCGGGGATGCCGAGCACGGAGATCACCGAGCCGTTGAGGATGATCGAGGAATTGTCGTTGAGATAGGGCAGCGCGGATTGAACGGTGAAAAACACGCCGGTGAGGTTGGTGCTGATCACCTTCTCGAAAACCTCCAGCGTCGCCGAGCCGAGCGGCGTGCCGCCGGGAATGCCGGCATTGGCGAACACGATGTCGTACTTGCCGAATTTTTCGGCGCCCTGCTTGATCGCAGCGTCCGTCGCGGCGATGTCGGTCGCATCCGCGGCGAGCGCGAGCGCGTTCGGGCCAAGCTCCTTGCCGGCAGCCGCCAGCGTCTCCTTGTTACGCCCGGTGATCACCACCTTCGCGCCTTCGGCCACGAACAGCTTTGCCGTCGCAAACCCGATGCCGCTGTTGCCGCCCGTAATCAGTGCCGTCTTGCCTTGAAGTCTCATGCTCGCCTCCAGTGGTTTCATAATGAAACTGAGTTGCCATCTAGGCCACATGGTTTTATGATGCAACCACACAAGCGCGTGATTGATGTCAAAACGCACGGCAAGACGAGACCATCACGATGGTGAAACGAACGAGCTTTGAGGGCGATGCCTGCCCGGTCGCGAGGTCACTGGAAGCGATCGGCGACTGGTGGTCGCTGCTGATCATCCGCGAAGCGCTGTTCGGCGTGCGCCGCTTCGGCGAATTCCAGAGCAAGCTCGGCATGGCCAAGAACATTTTATCTGTGCGGCTGCGATCGCTCGTCGACCATGGCATCCTGACGACAGCCCCCGCCTCCGACGGCAGCGCCTATTCTGAATATGTGCTGACGCCGAAAGGCCGCGGCACCTTCCCGATCCTGGTGGCGCTGCGCCAATGGAGCGAGGAGTTCGACGATCACCCCGAGGAGATCGCGACCATCCTGGTCGATCGCGAGAAAGGCCGCCCGGTGAAGAAGCTCGAAATGCGCGCCGAGGATGGGCGCTTGCTCAGCCCTGCGGACACCATGATGAAGCCGCGACCGGCGCCGCGGCGGCGGTCGGCGTGATAGCGGCACACTGCCACCCCGCCGTCATTGCGAGGAGCCCTTGCGACGAAGCAATCCAGACTGCCACTGCGGAAAGATTCTGGATTGCTTCGCTGCGCTCGCAATGACGGCGTTAGAGCAGCGCGCACCGGCCGCCTCCCCCTGAAGTGGCCGCTTCTTCAGCGGCCCTCAAGGGGCGACAGCCCGGCTGCATCTCGGCCGTTCATGCTTCGAGGCTCACTGCCTTCTCAACCTTCGACTTTTGATCTGACCTCCGACGCAGTACTTGCAGCCGCAAAAGGGACGTTGCCCCTTCGCTTCCGGGTAGAAGCGCCAACCGACGGTCTGAGGGAGTGCACGAATAGCCACAATTTCAGCAGATCCAATCGACCGCGGAATGACAGTTTCAAACCCCATCACCCGCTCGCGTAAAAGCCAATCTGCAGCGACCGCTGCGCAAACCATCTTCTTGCTGTCGGTGTAGCGGCCGCACCAAACAAGTTCGCTATCAGGAATTCGAAAATAGACACCGACAGCAGAACGAAATCCCCGACGCTTCATTTCCCTTAGCCATTGGTGGGTAACAATGAAGTCGCTGGTAACTGGCATAGCGAAGATGCCGAACTTTCGAATATCCGTTTCTGCTATTTTGGAGCGTGAGAGATTGACCCCACTGCGCCGGATCGAATTAGCCATACGCTCGTCGGCGATATGTACAAATATTGGCACGCAGTTTTACTCCGGAGGTATCTTACTGCTCAGGGTGAAGCCTCAAATTCAAACTACCGGGACTCGGCACGCCCATAAGGGGCACGCTGTCTCGTCGTAGGTCGTCCTGGCGAACGCCGGGACTCATTGCCGCCAGAGAGCGGTTTGGCGAAGATTCATTGCCGGGACATCTATCGTGCGCCACGGAGAGATCACGCGATAGGGGTCCTGGCTTTCGCCAGGACGACATTGGGGACGTATCCCGCCAACTCTCTCCCGCCCCCTCACGACAGCTTGCGCTTGCTCCGCAGCCGCAGATGCTCGTCGGCTTCCAGCTTGGTCATCCCTAAGAGATAATGCAGCACGTCGAGCTTGTGGCGCTCGGCGAGCTTGCGCAATGCCCCGACCTGCTCGGCGATGAAGGCGACCGCCTCATCGACGCCGCCCTCTCCCGGTTCCTCGTGGCGCGAGCCTCCCGGCGCGCCTGATGCGGCGCGCGCCCGTTTCCTTCCTGGCTTAGTCACCAGACCCCACCCGAATCCATGCCCCGGGCGACTCTACGCCGACATTGATCGCAACTCCAAGGTGGTATTTTGCAACTTTCTCGATATGAAACTTTTCCCATTCAGGGCGCTTTCAACACCCTTCGATTTGACAGCGAGGGCCTCACCACCCATGTTCGGGTCGAAACGGCCGACCCGAATCTTGTCGAATTCGGCCTAAGATTTCCCCGTAAGTTACTGGAACTACATGAATATCGTCATTGTGGAGTCGCCGGCGAAAGCCAAGACGATCAACAAGTATCTGGGCTCGTCCTACGAGGTTCTGGCCTCGTTCGGCCATGTCCGCGACCTCCCGGCGAAGAACGGTTCCGTCGATCCCGACGCTAATTTCAAGATGATCTGGGAGGTCGACCCCAAGGCGGCCGGCCGGCTCAACGATATCGCAAAATCCCTGAAGGGCGCCGACCGACTGATTCTGGCGACCGACCCTGATCGCGAGGGCGAGGCCATCTCCTGGCACGTGCTGGAGGTGATGAAAGAGAAGCGCGCGCTGAAGGACCAGAAGATCGAGCGCGTGGTGTTCAACGCCATCACCAAGCAGGCGGTCACGGATGCGATGAAGCATCCGCGCGAGATCGACGGCGCTCTGGTCGACGCCTATATGGCGCGCCGTGCCCTCGATTACCTCGTCGGCTTCACCCTCTCCCCCGTGCTGTGGCGCAAGCTGCCGGGCGCCCGCTCGGCCGGCCGCGTGCAGTCGGTGGCGCTGCGCCTCGTCTGCGACCGCGAGCTCGAGATCGAAAAGTTCGTGCCGCGCGAATACTGGTCGCTGATCGCGACCCTGCTGACGCCGCGCGGCGATGCCTTCGAGGCGCGCCTCGTCGGTGCCGACGGCAAGAAGATCCAGCGCCTCGACGTCGGCAGCGGCGCGGAAGCCGAAGACTTCAAGAAGGCGTTGGAAGCAGCCGCCTACGCCGTGACCTCGGTCGATGCCAAGCCGGCCCGGCGCAATCCGCAGGCGCCCTTCACCACCTCGACGCTGCAGCAGGAAGCCAGCCGCAAATACGGCTTTGCGCCGGCGCACACCATGCGCATCGCCCAGCGCCTTTATGAAGGCATCGACATCGGCGGCGAGACCACCGGACTCATTACTTATATGCGTACCGACGGCGTGCAGATCGCGCCCGAGGCGATCACCCAGGCCCGCAAGGTGATCGGCGAGGATTACGGCAACGCCTACGTGCCGGACGCGCCGCGCCAGTACCAGGCCAAGGCCAAGAATGCGCAGGAAGCGCACGAAGCGATCCGTCCGACCGACATGTCGCGCCGCCCCGACAGCATGAGCCGGAAGCTCGATGCCGACCAGGCGCGGCTCTATGAGCTGATCTGGAAGCGCACCATCGCCAGCCAGATGGAATCGGCCGAACTCGAGCGCACCACCGTCGACATCACGGCGAAGGCAGGCTCCCGCACGCTGGAGCTGCGCGCGACGGGCCAGGTCGTCAAGTTCGACGGCTTCCTGGCGCTCTACCAGGAAGGCCGCGACGACGAGGAGGACGAGGACTCCCGCCGCCTCCCCGCGATGAGCCCGAACGACGCCCTGAAGCGGCAGTCGCTCGCCGTCACCCAGCACTTCACCGAGCCGCCGCCGCGCTTCTCGGAGGCCTCGCTAGTCAAGCGCATGGAAGAGCTCGGCATCGGCCGGCCCTCGACCTATGCCTCGATCCTCCAGGTCCTCAAGGACCGCGGCTACGTCAAGCTGGAGAAGAAGCGCCTGCACGGCGAGGACAAGGGCCGCGTTGTGGTCGCCTTCCTCGAAAGCTTCTTTGCCCGCTACGTCGAGTACGATTTCACGGCCTCTCTCGAAGAGCAGCTCGACCGCATCTCCAACAACGAGATCTCCTGGCAGCAGGTGCTGAAGGATTTCTGGACAGGCTTCATCGGCGCCGTCGACGACATCAAGGATCTGCGTGTCGCGCAGGTGCTCGACGTGCTCGACGACATGCTGGGGCAGCACATCTACCCGCCCCGCGCCGATGGCGGCGATATCAGGCAGTGCCCGAGCTGCGGCAACGGCCGGCTGAATCTCAAGGCCGGCAAGTTCGGCGCCTTCGTCGGCTGCTCGAACTATCCGGAGTGCCGCTACACCCGTCAGCTCGCCGCCGACAGCGAGACCACCGCCGACCGTTCGCTCGGCCAGGACCCGGATACGGGTCGCGACGTCTGGGTCAAGGCGGGCCGGTTCGGGCCCTATATCCAGCTCGGCGAGCAGAAGGATTATGAGGAAGGCGAGAAGCCGAAGCGCGCGGGCATTCCGAAGGGCACTTCTCCTGGAGATGTCGAGCTCGAGCTTGCGCTGAAGCTGCTGTCGCTGCCGCGCGAAATTGGAAAGCATCCGGAGACCGGCCAGCCGATCACGGCGGGCCTCGGCCGCTTCGGGCCGTTCGTGAAGCACGAGAAGACCTACGCCAGCCTGGAGGCCGGCGACGAGGTGTTCGACATCGGCCTCAACCGCGCAGTGACGCTGATCGCGGAAAAGGTCGCCAAGGGCCCGAGCCGCCGCTTCGGCGCCGATCCCGGCAAGGCGATCGGCGACCACCCGACGCTCGGCACCGTCACCGTGAAGAGCGGCCGCTACGGCGCCTATGTCACCGCAGGCGGCGTCAACGCGACCATCCCCGCCGAGTTCGAAAAGGACACCGTCACGCTGCCGCAGGCGATCGCGCTGATCGACGAGCGCGCGGCCAAGGGCGGCGGAAAGGCCAAGGCAAAGAAGGCGGCCAAGCCAGCCAAGGCCAAGAAGGCTACGGAGAAGGCTGCGGACGGCGAGGACGCAGCGCCCAAGAAGAAACCGGCCGCGAAGAAAGCCGCGGCCAAATCGAAAACTGAATCAACCAGCAAGGCGCGCGCCGCCGTGTCGTCGTCGGCAAAGACGTCGCCGACCAAGGCAGCCGCCAGCAAGGCTCCGGCCAAGAAGAGTGCCGGCAAGACTTAGAGAAAGAATTAGAGGTTAAGTGAAACGCAAGAATGACCGTGGCTTTCCCGACCGGGCAGCCATCGTCGCCTTCATCAAGGCAAATCCAGGAAAGGTGGGAACTCGCGAAATTGCGCGCGAGTTCGGCCTGAAGAACGCCGATCGCATCGAGCTCAAGCGCATGTTGCGCGAGCTCGCCGACGACGGGACCATCAAGAAAAAGCGCCACAAGGTTTCAGAGCCGGACGCTCTGCCGTCAACGCTGGTCGCCGACATCACCGGCCGCGACCAGGACGGCGAATTGATCGCCTCCCCCACCGAATGGGACGAGGTCGAAGGCGGCGAGCCCCCCAAGATCCGCATCCAGATGCCGCGCCGGCCAAAGCCGGGTACTGTCGCCGGCGTCCGCGACCGCGTGCTGCTGCGCGTCGAGCCGACCAACGAGACCGAAGGCCCGGCCTATCGCGGTCACGTCATCAAGGTCTTCGACAAGACCAGGAGCCGCATCCTCGGCGTGTTCCGCAGCCTGCCCGAAGGCGGCGGACGGCTCGTCCCCGTCGACAAGAAGGCCGCCGACCGCGAGCTCAACATCGCAGCAGCCGATACGTCGGGCGCGCAGGACGGCGACCTCGTCAGTGTCGACATCGTCCGCACGCGCAGCTTTGGCCTCGCCTCCGGCCGCGTGAAGGAGAAGCTCGGCTCGGTCAAGTCGGAGAAGGCGATCAGCCTGATCGCGATCTACGCCCACGACATCCCGCTGCAATTCCCGCCCGCCGCCGAGCGCGAGGCGGAAGCCGCAGAGCCCGCGAACCTGAAGGGGCGCGAGGATTGGCGCGACGTCCCGCTTGTCACCATCGATCCGCCGGATGCCAAGGATCACGACGATGCGGTGCATGCGCAAGCAGACGACGACCCGAACAACAAGGGCGGCTTCATCGTCAACGTCGCCATTGCGGATGTGAGCTTCTACGTCCGGCCGGGCACCGCGCTCGACCGTAGCGCGCTCGACCGCGGCAACTCGGTCTATTTCCCCGACCGCGTCGTGCCGATGCTGCCCGAGCGGATCTCGAACAATCTCTGCTCGCTGGTCCCCGGCGAGCCGCGCGGCGCGCTCGCGGTGCGCATGGTGCTCGGCCCCGACGGCCGCAAGCGCTCGCATACGTTCCACCGCATCCTGATGCGCTCGGCCGCCAAGCTGAGCTACGCGCAGGCGCAGGCCGCGATCGACGGCCGGCCCGACGACACCACCGGCCCGCTGCTCGATCCGATCCTGAGGCCGCTCTATGCCGCCTATGCCTGCGCCAAGCGTGCGCGCGACGAGCGCGATCCGCTCAATCTCGACCTGCCCGAGCGCAAGATCCTCCTGAAGAGCGACGGCACGGTCGACCGCGTCGTGGTGCCCGAGCGCCTCGATGCGCATAAGCTGATCGAGGAGTTCATGATCCTCGCCAACGTCGCGGCAGCGGAGATGCTGGAGAAGAAGTCGCTGCCGCTGATCTATCGCGTGCACGACGAGCCGACGCTGGAGAAGGTCCACGCACTCGCGGAGTTTCTGGAGACGCTGGACGTCCCGTTCGCGAAAGGCGGCGCGCTGCGCCCTGCTCTGTTCAACCGCGTGCTGGCGCAGCTCGAAGGCCACGACCACTTCCCGCTGGTGAGCGAGGTGGTGCTGCGGGCGCAGGCACAGGCAGAATATTCCTCCGAGAATTACGGTCATTTCGGCCTGAACCTGCGCCGCTACGCGCATTTCACCTCGCCGATCCGCCGCTATGCCGACCTCGTCGTGCACCGCGCGCTGGTCCGCGCGCTCGGGCTCGGCGAAGGCGCCCTGCCCGACAGCGAGACGCCGGAGAGCCTGGGCGAGGTCGCAGCCCACATCTCGGTGACCGAGCGGCGCGCGATGAAGGCCGAGCGCGAGACCGTCGACCGCCTGATCGCCCATCACCTCGCCGATCGCATCGGCGCGAGCTTTCAGGGCCGCGTCTCCGGCGTCACGCGCGCCGGCCTGTTCGTCAAGCTGAGCGAGACCGGCGCCGACGGCCTGATCCCGATCCGATCCCTCGGCACGGAATATTTCAACTATGACGAGGGTCGCCATGCCCTCGTCGGCACGCGCAGCCGCACCATGTATCAGCTCGGCGACGTCGTTGACGTCCGTCTGATCGAAGCGGCCCCCATCGCGGGCGCGCTACGGTTCGAGTTGCTGTCGTCGGACAGTGAGACCGCGCCGCGCGACCGCCGGCAATCCGGTCCGCAACGCCGCCCCTCGTTCAAGGCGCATCCCGGCCGCAGTCCGGACAGAAAACGCAAGCCGCCGAAGCCAAAATCCGGCAAGGCGAAGAAGAGCAAGGGAAAGAACAAGGGGAAAGGCGGGGGTCAGAAGGGCAAGGCATGGTGACGACGAGCACGGCCCCGAAAATCTGGACGCGCGAGACTGGTCTGGTCGAGAAGCGCGACGTCTGGGCTGCCATGAAGCGCGGCTTTCGCAGCCGCTGCCCGCGCTGCGGCGAGGGCAAGCTATTCCGCGCCTTCCTGAAGACGGCGGACAATTGTTCCAGATGCGGCCTCGACTTCACGCCGCACCGCGCCGACGATCTGCCGGCCTATCTCGTGATCGTCATCGTCGGCCACATCGTCGTGCCGACCATCTTGTGGATCGAGACTAATTACACGACGCCTGTCTGGCTCAGCTTCGCGGCCTATCTGCCCTTCACCTTCGTCGCCTCGCTCGGGCTGCTGCAGCCGGTGAAGGGAGCCGTGGTCGGGTTGCAATGGGCCCTGCGCATGCACGGCTTTGACGACAACCCTCCGGATGGTATTCCGCCGGTCTAAGCAATAATCAAAAAGCGGTTTGGGTGAGGACATGACGGATACTTCGCAGGCAGCCGAAAAGGCCAAGATCCACGAGGGCAAGGAAGCCGACCACCATCCCTATTTCCGCCCGAGGGATGCGGCGACGCTGATCCTGGTCGATCGCAGCGGCAGCATTCCAAAGGTCCTGGTCGGCAAGCGCCACGACAAGGTGGTGTTCATGCCCGGAAAGTTCGTCTTCCCCGGCGGCCGCGTCGACAAGGACGATTATCGCGTGCCGTGCGCGGCACCGATCACGGCCGAGCTCGAAGCCAATCTCGCCAAGGGCAGTCCGAAGACCCCGGCCTCGCGCGCAAAATCGCTCGCGATTGCCGCGATCCGCGAAGCCTGCGAGGAGACCGGTCTCTGTCTCGGCCGCAAGAGCGAAGGCAAGGCGAAGCTCGAGGGCGCCTGGAAGCCGTTTGCGGATGCGGGCCTGCTGCCCGACCCCTCCAGCCTGTTCCTGATTGCGCGCGCGATCACCCCGCCCGGCCGCGTCAAGCGGTTCGACACGCGCTTCTTCACGGCGGACGCCTCCGCGATCACCCACCGCGTCGAGGGCGTGATCCATGCCGATGCCGAGCTGGTCGAGCTGGTCTGGGTCGAGCTCGGCTCGAAGCCGCTCGCCGATCTGCATCCGATGACGCGCAACGTGCTCAACGAGCTCGACACCCGCCTTGCCACCGGCCCGCTCCGCCACGACGCGCCAGTGCCGTTCTTCCATTTCTACGGCGGCAAGATGCAGAAGGATATTTTGGCCTAACTAATCGTCCGCGTCCGGCTCGGTGCCGACATAATCGCGCGCCGGCAGCTTCAGGACGCGGCCGATCTCGCTGGCGAGCTGGTCCGCCTCCTCGCGCCTGGTGAAGCTCTGAAGCGTGATCGGCTCGGTGCCCCTGTTGCCGCAGAGATTGACGTCGTAGGTCGTCAGATCCGTATCGTAATCATCCGTGATGCTGATGAAGTGATAGTCGGCGAGATCACGCTGACTGCGGATGTTCAGCGGCCCGAACTGCCTGGTGATCACGATCTGGCGCAGCGTCTCGTTGAGCACGACGAAATAGCGGTAGCTGAGCAGGATGATTCCGGGGATGCCGACGAGTAGCCCAAGCCCGGTGAACACCAGCACCGGCACGAGGTCATCGGCGAGCCTTCCGAAGCCGGAAAAATCCTGGCGCAGGCCGAGCGCGACATTCCACACCAGATAGAAGCTCGCCGCCAGCAACGGCAGCGACAGCAGCCGGCCGACCCAGGGCATGGGACGGTCGATGCGGACGGTGCTGCCATCCACGGTCATTGCGCCTGCCATCGGAAGCTCTCCTTAGGGGTCATGGCTTTGTCGACGCGATCGGCGGATCGGTTCGATGGCTCCCTCCTCCGTCATTCCGGGCTCTCTGCTGCGCAGCGGCAGGGAATGACGCGATTGTGCTGGAGGCGTCGCGAAAAACAAAAAATTCTTCCCGCCTGCCCCAATGGCGGAGTTCCCGGGCGTGCCTATGTCTTTCCGAACGACACCCAACATGGAAGCGGGCGCGATGGCACAACGGCAACTCAAGCTTGGCGCGTTCATGCGCCCGATCAGCATCCACACGGGCGCCTGGCGCTATCCCGGGGCCTGGCCCGACGCCAATTTCAATTTCGGGCACATCAAGACGCTGATCCGGAAGCTCGAGGCCGGCAAATTCGACGCCTTCTTCATGGCCGATCACCTCGCCGTCCTGAACATGCCGATCAACGCGCTCAAGCGCAGCCACACCGTGACCTCGTTCGAGCCGTTCACGCTGTTGTCGGCGCTCTCCGCGGTCACCGAGCGGATCGGCCTGATCGCGACGGGCTCGACCACGTTCGACGAGCCCTATCACGTCGCCCGCCGCTTCGCCTCGCTCGACCATCTCAGCGGGGGACGCGCGGGCTGGAACATCGTCACCACCTCGAACCCGGATGCGGCGCTGAATTTCGGCCTCGACGACCACATGGAGCATGCCGAGCGCTACAAGCGCGCCCGCGAGTTCTACGATGTGGTCACCGGCCTCTGGGACTCCTTTGCCGACGACGCCTTCGTGCGCGATGTCGAGAGCGGCCTGTTCGTCGATCCCGCGAAGATGCACACGCTCGACCACAACGGCAAATATCTGAAAGTGCGCGGGCCCCTCAACATCGCCCGCCCCGTGCAGGGCTGGCCGGTGATCGTGCAGGCCGGCGCCTCCGAGGACGGCAGGCAGCTCGCGGCCGAGACCGCGGAAGCCGTGTTCACCGGCGGCGGCAGCCTCGCGGACGGACAGAAACTCTACGCCGACATCAAGGGCCGCATGGAGACGATCGGCCGCGATCCCGAGCACCTCAAGATCCTCCCCGGGGCCTTCGTCGTGGTCGGCGACAGCGTCGATGAAGCCAGGGAGAAGCGCGCCCTGCTCGACAGCCGCGTGCACTATGACAGCGCCATCGCCTCGCTCTCGGTCATCCTCGGCACCGATGCCTCCGGCTTCGATCCGGACGGGCAACTGCCGGAGATACCGGAGACCAACGCCAGCAAGAGCGGCCGGCAGCGCATGGTCGACCTCGCCAGGCGCGACAAGCTCACCGTGCGCCAGCTCGCCCAGCGCGTCGGCGGCTATGGCGGGCTGTCCTTCGTCGGCACCGCAAAAACCATCGCCGACCAGATGGAGGAATGGCTGGTCGGGCGCGGCTCCGACGGCTTCAACATCATGTTCCCGTTCCTGCCCGCCGGCCTCGACGATTTCGTCGACAAGGTCGTCCCGGAGCTCCAGAAGCGCGGGATTTTCCGCAAAGAGTATGAAGGGGCCACTTTGAGGGAGAATCTGGGCCTGCCGCGGCCGAAAAACCGGTTCTTCGAGGCCTGATGGGCCCGATTTGAGTGGTTTCCGGGACCGGAGCCCCATTCGGGGCTCTAGCCTGTTGTTTTTGACGCGTTTTCTTCACGCGAACCGGTGCCCAGTTCGCTCGAAAACGCTCCGAAACCTTGACATCAGGCGGTTTCTGGCTAGGTTGCCGGCCAACGCGGGCCGTTTGGCCGGCTCCAGATTCCCTTCATTCCTGAGGTTCTGAACATGGCCAAAGCGGTCACCATCAAGGTCAAGCTCGTGTCCTCGGCTGACACCGGCTTCTACTACGTCGCCAAGAAGAATTCGCGCACCATGACCGACAAGCTGGTCAAGAAGAAGTACGATCCGGTCGCGCGCAAGCACGTCGAATTCAAGGAAGCCAAGATCAAGTAAGATCGGCGCAGCGTTGAAGAGTTTTGCGGGGCCCTTTCGGGCCCCGTTCTTATTTGTGCCGCCTCTCGTGTCCCGGACGCACTGCGGCGCCCTTGCGCTGCTGGGCTGCGCCCCGGGGCACGAAAGCTGAGCCGGGCGTTTGCGGCGCATTGCACGGCCCGGCGAGCACTCTTCATCCGGTTCGTCGATAGTGGTACCATCATCGGCATCCAAGTGCCGCCCGTAGACAACCACTATGGGGCAATGGCCATGCTATTCCGCTCTCGTTCGCTCACATCCGGGGTCGACGCGTTCGCCGCCGGGAGCGCCAACCTGCTCATTCTGGTCGGCCGCATTCTGCTGGCCTGGGTCTTCGTCGGAAGCGCGTACGGAGCCATCACCAACTTCAGTGGCTCGGTGAGCTATTTCAGGTCGCTGAACGTTCCAGCGCCTGAACTGTTCACGGCGACGACCGTGGCACTGGAAGTAATCATGTCGGCTGGTCTGATACTCGGCTTTGGTACGCGCTACTGCGCAGTCTTGATTTTCCTGTTTGTGTTGATGGCGACTGCGATCGCGCATCGCTACTGGGAATACCCCGTCGGTTCGCAGCAGATTGGGCAATACAATCATTTCTTGAAGAACATCTCGATCATGGGAGGCGCGCTGCTGATCCTGGTCACCGGCGGTGGCCGGTTCTCGCTCGATCGGAAGCTGGCGGGATAGCAGCTTTGTTTTGGCCTCCCGCCCCCTGATATCCGAGCGATGACACCTCTAACTCACGGTGCAAGCATCGTCGGCCCTCTCGCAGATCTGCGAGAGAGTTCAACCGTCCGTCTCGACGCCATCAACGCGCGCGCAGGTCTGCGAGCCTGGCAGCTGCCAAGCCGCGTATCCCGGGGCGTGACTACGTCACTTCGCCTTGAGCCTGAAAGCTCCCTCGAGCAGCCGGCTGACGAATTTTGGGAGCGACTTCAAGCGTTCAGATATGAATCCGAAGAATAGCATCAGCCACGTCGCGAGCGCGGCACACCACAACAGGCTTTCCAATGCCTCGGGCATCATGCCCTCCTGAAATACTACATTGAAATCCGAGTAGTGTTGCCGAACAGAGCCAGCACGACAAGTCCTCCTAAAAGTGGCGGGATGCTGAAACACTCGGAAGAGCCGCTGGCAGTTCTCGCGTGGGGTGTGCTGCAGATCACAAAGGCTCAGCCGCGTTGATGTCCGCTAGAGGATAGGAAACAAACATCGCAACGGCTTTGGGCAAGCGCTCAGCGTTCACTTCGCCGCCATGTCGGTGGCGAGTCATTAGGCAGACATTCCCTCAACCCTCGGTTGCCCAATCCCAAATGTATGTTACCGTGCACTTATCCGGACGGCATTTCCGTCCTGGATTTGGGAGGACTTGCCATGAGATTGTCGTCAAGCCTTGTCGTGCCCTCAGCCGTCGCCCTCTTGTCAACTGCCTTGCTGTCTGGCCCGGCAGTGTCGCAAATCAATGCGGGCTCCGCCGCCACGCTCCCCCCCGTCACGGTCGATGCACCGAAGCAGGTGGCGAGGCCGCAGGTGTCGGAGCGGGGAGCAAACACAACGGCGCCGCGTCGGACTGCGTCAACCGTTCGAACGTCAACCGAGCCCAAGCCTTCGTATGCGCCGGATTCCAACATGGGGAGGCTTGCTAGCCTGGAGGCGCGCGCCAGCAGCTGTAACGGTGGCTGCGCATCAAGCTTCCGACAAGGCAACGAGCCCTGGGTTGGATGTAGCGAGTCGGGCGGCGGCCTGAACTATGGACCGATGTCGCCAACGTGCCGAGACACCATCACCCATACGTCCTTCGTGAATTGCGTCGAGACGAGGGTGTTCCTGGGCGACAATCGAAACAGAGCCCACTGGCTTTGCAGCAGCCTGCAGGCCGGCAACAGGTTCAAGGTCGCAGACCTCAAGCGATCAGGACGTCGCTAGTCGTACCGCCCGCTGGCTCTCAGTCTCAGTTGAACTTGGTCCCCGATGTCGGCCCATGCTTGCGAAGCCGAGATCAAGTAAGATCGTGGGATAGACTGAACTTTTGACGGGGCCTCACGGCCCCGTTTCTATTTTGCCTCGTGCCCAAGGGGTGGCCAGCACGCTCCACGCCGCGATGTCGATGGCGCGTTGATCGACAGGCGTCTCTTCAACCCTCGATTGCTCACCTCCAAATGTATGTTACCGTGTACTGACCGGCACGGCATTTCCGTCCCGGATTAGGAAGGACATGGTCATGAGATTGTCATCAAGCCTTGTCGTGCCTTCAACCATCGCTGCCTTGTCGACTGTCTTGCTGTGCGCCCCGGCAGCATCGCAAATCCCAACCGGCTCCGCCGCCACGCTTCCCCCCATCACGGTCGACGCGCCGAAACAGGCGGCAAAGCCGCACGTGTCGGAGCGGGGAGCAAGCACAACGGCGCCGCGTCGGACTGCGTCAACAGCTGGAACGTCATCCGCGCGCACGCCTACGTACGCGCCGGGCTCACCAATGGCGAGGATTGCCAGCCTGGAGGCACGCGCCAGTAGCTGCAACGGCGGCTGTGCATCAAGCTTCCGACACGGCAACGAGCCCTGGATTGGATGTAGCGAGTCGGGCGGCCAGTTGGACTATGGACCTTTCTCGCCAACGTGCCGAGACACCATCACCCATTCGTCCTACGAAAATTGCGTCGAGACGAAGGTGTTCCTGGCCGAGAATCGAAACAAGGCCCACTGGATTTGCAGCAGCCTGCAGGCAGGCAACAGGTTCAAGGTCGCCGATCTCAAGCGGTCAGGACGTCGCTAGTCGTACGGCCCGCTGGCTCCCTATCTGAATTTGTCCCTGATGTCGGCCCATGCTTGCCGCAGGCAGCCAAAATATCATTCGTCGGTTGGTGCAAGCACGTCCAATCCCGCGAAGCCGAGATCAAGAAAGATCGCGAGATAGACTGAACTTTTTGACGGGGCCTCACGGCCCCGTTTCTATTTTGTCTCGTGGCCCGGGGCGCGCTGCTGCGCAGAGCCGATCTTGAAGTCGGATGGCTCGATGTCAGCGGTGGGCCAGGACCGGTCATGCCGGCTCTGATCGACTTGGAGCGCTACTCCGGCAACCCGGCTTTCCGAAACCCCTCGATCAAGAGCTTCGCCTTTGATTGCCCACCGCGAGCGATGTAGGTGGATATTGTAAAAGAAGGATCGTGCTCGAGTACCCCCGCCGCGGCCTCGCGCGCCTCCATGTCACGTCCGCAATGGGCAAAAGCGGATGCCAGACACCGGTACGATGCCGAATGAGAGGGATTCTGACGAACGGCCTTCCTTGCTGCCACGATGGCCTCGTCAAAGCGGCCGAGTTCAATGAATGCCATTGCCATGCCGATGAAAGAGCGATGCAGGAGCGGATCGACCGGGCTCATGCGCATGGCACGCTCAAAGCTCCTGATCGCTTCTTCCGGCTGCCCCGCTATCCTGTACACCCAGCCTCTGCCATGCCACGCCCAGAATGAATTCGGGTTGAGTGCGACTGCGCGATCCGCCATCTCGATCTCGCTTTCACAATCGCCAACCATGAAGGCCGAGACGGTAGCAGCGTTCGCCAACGCATCGGGATCGCTGTCGTCGATGCTCAGTGCCAGACGAAAAAGTCGGATCGCTTCCCTGCGATCGAAATAGGGATCGGCAGAAAACCCCATGGTCACGTTGAGCGCGTGGCACAGGCTCGCCAAAGCCGCGACGGAGCCGGACCGGGGGTCCAGCTCCAGGGCGCTATGAGCGAGCCTTATCGCTTCAGCGAACCCTTCGCGCGTCGAGGTGTAATATTGCGGCAAAGCCCGGAGGTAGAAATCATAGGCTGTAAGGTTTTCCGGCCGCCGCCGCGTCGCCATCGCAATTTCCGTTTGGAGCAACTTCGGCTCAATGGCCGAAACGACAGCGACTGCGACCTCGTCCTGGAGAGCAAAAACGTCCGTCAGGTCGCGCTCGAACCTGTCGGCCCAGATGTGCGCGCCCGTAACCGCATCTATCAATTGCCCTGCGATGCGAACTTTGCCCGACGACTTGCGCACAGACCCCTCAAGCACATAGCGCACGCCAAGCTGGCGTCCGACCTCCTTGATATCGACCGCCCTGCCCTTGAATGTGAAGCTCGAATTCCGGGCGATGACGAACAGCCATTTGAACCGCGAAAGCGCTGTCGTGATCTCCTCGACCATTCCGTCGGCAAAATACTGCTGCTCTGGATCGCCGCTCATGTTCTCGAACGGCAACACCGCGATCGAGGGCTTGTCGGGAAGCGCCGGTGCGGGCTTCGGCGAAACCACGCACCCGATTGATTCCGACGTGACGGCGGATTGGTGCACCGCGCCGACGAAACGAAAGCCCTTTCGCGGCAGCGTCTTGATCAGGCGTTGTTCGTCGCCGCAATCACCGATCGCGCTTCGGGCAGCGTTGAGACGAGTGGTCAGCGCCACGTCGGACACGATGCGTCCATTCCAGATGGCATTCACGAGGTCGTCTTTGCTGACGACCCGCTCCCTGTTCCGGATCAGGTAATCGAGCAGATCGAAAACCTGCGGTGCAGTGGGGACGACGTTAGAGCCGCGATGCAGCTCGCGCCGGTCGGTGTCGAGAGCGTAGTCCTCGAAGAAATAGCGCATGCTACCCTCCTTGGTTACCTCATTGATCGCCTGACGCGCTCGAGCACCCTTGAATTTCAAAGAATAAGCCGCGGGTAAGGAAAAAGTAAGCCGGATATCAAGCGTCCCCCTCGATGGACTGGCACTATTTCAGTGGGAGGCAGGCAGCGAGGGAGATGTCAAATGGCTACAACCTACAACGCGTCCACCTCACGACAGACGTTCGCGCCGCTTCGGCTCGGCCTGAGCTTTTTTGGCGACCGCTTCGCTGCCCTGCTCGAATGGTACGGACGCCGAGAGATACGAGGCAGGTTGCTTGCCCTGAGTGACAGGGAGCTTCACGATATCGGTATCTCGCGCGGCGAGATCGACTACGTCGCTTCGAACCCGGACATCGATCCGCGTGGTGGCAGCCTCGCAAAATGACCTCCCCTACGACTGGCAACCATGGACGGTTGCAATTGGAGATAACCTACCGCCAAGGTCCGCGTCGTGCATCCTCCGCTCGAAGGTCTTTCGGCAGGTAACCATGTTGTTCTGCGACGCACGGTGTGGGGCTCGGATGCAGATGAACGAGCCTGCGAATGGCGGCGGTGGACCATTCGTCGCGTTCCGCAAACAAACGACTCTTTCTGCATTTGAACGACGAGATCGCGCCAGGTCGCACGTATGGGGTCAAGCGAGCTTGTCCAGCGCGCAATGTCGATCCACATCCCGACGCACCGGCAGCACGACGCACCGGCCGTTATGATGGAGATCGACCATGACTGGACTTAAAGTTCTTGCTGCCGTGGCTTTGTTGTCGGGCCTGACCGCAAGCACTGCCTACGCGCAATCTGGCTTTGCAAGCAGCCATCCGGATACGTACGAGGCCGAGAACCCCAATCGCAACCTGAACGGCACGCTGACGCCGGCCGGCCGGCTGGGCCTCGAGTTGCCGGATGGCGCAGCTCCCGCACAAGGCGTGGACAACGCCCTGGCTCGCGCGGATGGCGCTGTCTCACGTGCTTGCTCGGAGCGCTATCGATCCTACGATCCAGCCACGAGCACCTACATCGGTCGGGACGGCAGGCGTCGTCTTTGCAGGTAACGCAACGCCGCAAATCAACGGATCAAGTGGACATCGGATCGAGACGCCGTCGAGATGGCGTCTCGAATTGTCCAGGGTACGTTGCGCGTCACGCTAACTGGTGACTCTCCCGATCGTCGTTGTTCTGCTGGAGCGTTGCTGCCCAGAACCGGGACCCCAAAAGCAACACGCACGAGCGGAGACATGAGTGGCTCCATGTCAGCCTTGGGGCCAGGCACGGGCTCATGCACCACCGCGATTATCTATTCGATCACTTCGTCGGCGCGGGCAAGCAGCGACATGGGAATGTCGAGACCGAGCGTCTTGGCGGACTTGAGATTGATATTCAAGGTCACTTCCGTCGTCTGCTGGACGGGAAGCTCTGCCGGACGCGCCCCTTTCAGAATGCGATCAACATAGCCTGCGGCGCGTTGCCATAGTTTGAAAAGGTCAGCCGAGTACGACATCAGTCCTCCTCTCTGAGCCGAGTCGCGGAACGGATAGATCGCCGGCATTCGCCGCTCTGCGGTGAGCACGATCAGCCGGGGAACGAGGGGTATCAGCGATGGATCGTCGGTGACGACCAGGCCGTCGAGGCCGCTCTCTCCCAGTGCGGCGAAGCTGCTATCGATGTCCGCGAGCCGCACCGAGAGGGCTGTCAACTCGAGACCGAGCCCGGGTGCCGCTTTTTGCATGAGTTCGAGTTGGTTGGCAGTCGTCGGATTGTCAGGATTCCACAACACGGCGACACGATGAACTTTCGGAGCCGCCTCCTTCAGCAGTTCCAGCCACTTGACGCCGTAATCGCCGGAGAGCTGCGACAGCCCGGTGATATTGCCACCTGGCCGGGCAAGGCTTGCCACAAGACCGGCTCTGACGGGATCCCCGCTCATGAAGACGATAGGCACCGTGGATGTTGCACGTTGCGCAGCTTGTGAAGTGGGTGTGCCTGGGGTCACCAGAACATCTACGTTGAGCGTGAGGAGTTCAGCGATCAGCGCAGGAACGCGCTCCGGTTTTCCCTCGGCGTAGCGTTCTTCGAGCAGCAGGGTGCGTCCCACGACATATCCCAGGTCCGCAAGTCCCTGTCGGAAGCCGGTCTGGTAGTACACGTCCGTCCCGCGAACGCCGCTCCAGACGTAGCCGACCCGGGGCACCGCCGGTTGCTGAGCGTGGGCTGCGAGGCTCAGGGCCATCGCCGCAGCGCCGAGAAGCGTGACCAGAACGCGGCGTTTCATTCAACCACCTCGCGGCGCGCCACCGCTACAATATGCGCGCGCAGCTCGGAATTTTGAAGGGGTCGAGACGGTGGACTTAGTCAGCCGGAGATGATTCCAAAACCGGACCTTGACGACGTGTCCCGCCTACGCCGTCCGCAACACCGGCGCCGGCGGCTGCGACGGCCGGATCAGCGCGAACGCCACCTGCACGATACCCCCGGCAAGTCCGAGCGCGACGCCGATGCGCCAGGCCATGGTGTAGGAGCCGAGCGCGTCGTAGAGCACCCCTCCTCCATACGCACCGAGGAAGCTGCCGATCTGGTGGCTCATGAAGGCGAGGCCCTGGATCATCGCCTGCCAGCGCAGGCCGAACATCTCGGCGACGGCGCCTGCGACCAGCGGGCCGACGCCCATCCAGAGGAAACCCATGATGGCGCCGAACAACAACGTCGAGAACGGCGTCGCCGGCAGCATGAAGTACCAGGCGAGCGCGAGCGAGCGCAGGATGTAGATGCCGCCCAGCAGCGCCAGCTTGTTCCAGCGCTGGCCGGCCCAGCCGAAGAACAGCGAGCCGAGCACGTTGAAGCCGCCGATCATGCCGAGCGTCTGCGCGCTCAGCATCGGATCGAGGCCGCAGATTGCCAGATACGACGGCAGATGCGTGGTGAGGAACACGAGCTGCATGCCGCAGACGAGATAGGCGCAGGTCATCACCACGAAGGGCGCATTGCCGAACGCCGCCTTCGCCACTGACGCCGCCGTGGCATCACCGATGTCGTCGGCAGCAGGCTTGGGCAGCGGCACCTTGTCGATGCGGCCCGCATACCAGGCGGCGGGAATCATCAGCACCGACATGACGACGAAGCCGGCGAGCCCGACGCGCCAGCCAAAGCCCTCATTGAGCATCTGCCCGATCGGCGCCGACAGCAGTGCGCCGAGCGAGCCGGCACCGGAGACGATGCCGAGCACGGTGGAGCGCACCGTTTCCGGGACCGCGCGCGCGGCCACCGACATCGCGATCGCCGCCGCGGTGCAGGCCAGCGACGTGCCGATCAGCACGCCGCCGCCGATCATGATGCTGACGAGCCCGTTCGCACTCGCCATCAGGATTAGGCCCACGATGTACATCAGCGATCCCACGATCATGATCGGCCGAAACCCGTAGCGCACGGTCATCGCGCCGGCGAGCGGCTGGAGAAAGCCCCAGGCGAGGTTCTGCACGGCCAGCGCCAGCGTGAAGTCCGAGATCGAAATGTGGATGTCATGCGTCAGCGGCTGCATGAAGATGCCGAGGCTCTGCCGCAGCCCCATGCTCAGCGTCAGCATGATCGAGGCGCCGATCAGGATGGGCAATGTCGGACGCAGGACCTGCAACAGGGGCATGTTTCTTCTCCCTCGGCGGCGCGGCACGCGTGCCGTCGTCTGCTTTTGCGGTTGATTTTGGTTACACAGACCTGTTTACTTAGGCTATGGAAGGCGCCTGCTGTCAAGCGAAGAGGACGCATCCCGCCGCATGGCTCCCCCGCCCAACCAACAGACGATGAAGGAGCGGATCCTCGAGACCGCCGACAAGCTGTTCTACCTGCAAGGCATTCGCGCCATCGGCGTCGACACCATCGCGGCCGAGGTCGGCATCTCCAAGCGCACGCTCTACAACCACTTCCCCTCCAAGGACGCGCTGATCGCGGCCTATCTGGAGCGCCGCTTCGTGCACGCGCGCCCCTCCGACAAGCCGCCGGCCGAGCAGATTCTCGGCACCTTCGATGCGCTGGAGCGCCGCTTTGCGGCCAAGGATTTTCGCGGCTGCCCGTTCGTGAATGCGGTCGCCGAGCTGGGGCCTGCGGACCGCGCCGTGAAGAAGATCGCAATCGCCTTCAAGGAAAGCCGCCGCCTCTGGTTTCGCGACCGGCTGAACGAGCTCGGCGTTGCCGATGCGGAGGCGCTGGCAACGCAGCTCGTGTTGCTGGTCGACGGCTCCATCGCGCAGGACCTCGTCCGCGACGATCCCGCGATGGCGCGTGCGGCAAAGGAAGCGGCGAAGGTGCTGCTGCGGAATGCGGGGGTGGCTATTCCGGCTGACGCAGTGAAGGCTGCAACGACGCAAGACAAACGCACACCACACTGACCGCCGTGACCGCATCAGACGGTGTCATCACCCGCCTTGTGCGCGATTGCGCACTGGAGCGGGTGATCCAGTATTCCAGAGGCGATTGTAATTGAACCGATGGGCCGCGGCGTACTGGATTCCCCGCCTTCGCGGGGAATGACAGCGGAGCTTGCGGACAAATTCGGAATTATAGAATAATACTCTTGTTTTGCCCGACGAGTCAAACAGCCTTGCGGCCAGCGCAAGCCGTTTTGCCAACCGCATAAGTCCTTGATCCGACTAACGTCGGCTACTGTGCATGGGGTTGTTTTCGCAGTTCTTCTTTTGGTCGGCGAAACTTTCTCCGCTGTCGTCCCTGCGAACGCAGGGACCCATAACCACAGGGAGGAGTTTGGCGAAGACTCGAAATTATCTTCCGGTACAAAGACCGCTCGTCCTCGATGGATCACGCGGTATGGGTCCCTGCGTTCGCAGGGACGACAGCGGAGTGCGAGGCGCGCCCCCTCGCCTCACGCCGCCTGCGACACCACGCGATTGCGGCCGTCGTGCTTGGCGCGATAGAGCGCCGTGTCGGCGCGCTTGAGGACGTCGGCGACGGACTCGCCCTTCTGCTCCAGCGTGGTGAGGCCGATCGAGATCGTGACCTCGATGCGCTTGGCCCCCTTGTGCACGGAGAACGGCTCGCCCGCGATCGAGCGGCGAAGGCGCTCGGCGACCATGCCGGCGACATGCAGATCGGTCTCCGGCATCACGATGACGAACTCCTCGCCGCCGTAGCGGCAGGCAAGGTCGATGCCGCGGATCGATTTGCGCACGCGCACGGCAAATTCGCGCAGCACGTCGTCGCCGGCATCGTGGCCGTAATTGTCGTTGATCGACTTGAAGTAGTCGATGTCCAAAATCATCAGCGCCAGCGGCTTGCCGCGGGTCGAGGCCTGCTCGGCGAGGGTCGCCAGATGGCTCTCCATGTAGCGGCGATTGTGCAGCCCGGTGAGCGCGTCGGTGATCGCCATCTCGATCGAGTTCTGCACGTTGTCGCGCAGATGGTCGGTGTAGCGGCGGCGGCGGATCTGGGTGCGGGCGCGCGCCAGCAGCTCGGTCTTGTCGATCGGGCGCAGCAGATAGTCGTTGACGCCGATCTCGAGGCCGCGGAGCAGCCGCGTCGAGTTCTCGGGGTCCGCGATCGCCAGGATCGGCACGTGGCGGGTGCGCTCCAGCGAGCGCGCCTGGCTGCAGAGCCGCAGGCCGTCGAAATTGTTGAGGTCGAGCGAGACGATCAGGAGATCGTAATTGCCCTCAGCGGCGTGGAACAGCGCCTCCGTCGGGTTCGGCTCGACGTCCACGGTGTGCTCGGCGGCGAGGATCGTCGCGAGCCGCTCATAGGAAGACTGGCGGTCGTCGACCAGCAGGATGCGGCCGCCCTTGCCGGTGTCGGCCACGGCGCTGCGCTCGGGCGCCTGCATGCCGATCTCGAGCGAGGTAATGGCGCGCATGCGCAGCTCATCGGTCATCATCTTCAGCCGCGTCAGCGAGCGCACGCGCGCGATCAGCACGACGTCGGAGACGGGCTTTGTCAGGAAATCGTCGGCGCCGGCTTCCAGCCCGCGGTTGCGGTCGGACGGGCTGTCGAGCGCGGTGACCATCACGACGGGAATGTGGTGCGTGGCCGGATCGGTCTTGAGGCGGCGGCAAACTTCGAAGCCGTCCATGTCGGGCATCATGACGTCGAGCAGGATGATGTCACATTCGGCGCGGGCGCAGATCGCCAGCGCCTCGGTGCCGTTCGAGGCGGTCATCACGTCGAAATATTCGGCTGACAGGCGGGCTTCGAGGAGTTTGACGTTGGCAGGAACGTCATCGACAACCAGGATACGCGCGGACACTGTGAACTCACTTCCTATCCGATAAAACGCCGGACCGTCTCAATGAATTTGCCGACCGAGATCGGCTTGGACAAATAGGCTTCGCAGCCGCCCTCGCGGATGCGCTCTTCGTCGCCCTTCATCGCGAACGCCGTGACCGCGACGACGGGAATGGCACGCAGCTCCGGATCGTCCTTGATCCAGCGCGTGACCTCGAGGCCCGAGACCTGCGGCAATTGGATATCCATCAGCACGAGGTCGGGCCGCATCTTGCGAACGAGGTCGAGCGCCTCATATCCGTTGCTGGTGCCGGAGGTCTGGTAGCCGTGCGCCTCCAACAGGTCGCGGAAGAGCTTCATGTTGAGCTCGTTGTCTTCCACGATCAGGACGGTCTTAGCCATCCCGCCCTCCTGTTTGGTCCTGAAGACCGATGCATGTGACGCCTCAGGCGCCGCTCGCCGGCGCTTCGAAAACTGGATTCAAACTAGCCTCAGATTCGCTTGAGTTTCGTTAAACCCGAGGGTCGACTTTCTGCGATGTGGTTTCCAGTTGCTTGTCGGCGGTCTTGAGACTCGGGCATGATGACTTCAAAGTAGACACCGAAAGTTAACGGAAAGGCAAATCGGACCCTTGAAAAAGCCTGTTCACAACCCTCGCGAAGTCGCTGAAATCGTTGCGATTCAGGCGCTGTCTTTCGTTGCCGGCGACCCTGAGCGGCTGGGCCTGTTCCTGGCTGAGACAGGGGTCGGTCCGGAGACCCTGCGCAACGCCGCCTCCGACCCGAATTTCCTCCTCAGCGTGCTCGACTTCGTGATGCGCGATGACGCCACCGTGAAGGCCTTTGCCAGCACGGTGGAACTGCATCCGACCAACGTTGCCGCGGCGCGGCAGGTCCTGGGCGACGCGCTCGGCGACCCCTCCTGGGAGCGCGACGTGCCGTGAGCACCCTGGAGGCGGCCGGGCCCCGCTGCTTCTGCCGGGATTGTTCGGCCGACCTGGATATGGGCATGCGGCGCTGCTCCGCCTGCGGCTCCCCTCGCCTCATCCGCCACCGCGCGCTGGCGAGCCTGACCATCGCCCATATCGACTGCGACGCCTTCTATGCGACGGTCGAGAAGCGCGACAATCCCGATATCGCCGACAAGCCCGTCATCATCGGCGGGGGCAAGCGCGGCGTAGTGTCGGCCGCCTGCTACATCGCGCGCACCTATGGCGTGCGCTCGGCCATGCCGATGTTCAAGGCGCTGGAGGCGTGCCCCCATGCAACCGTGATCCCGCCGGACATGGCGAAGTACGTCCGCGTCGGCCGCGAGGTGCGGCAGGCCATGCAGGCGCTGACGCCGCTGGTCGAGCCGCTCTCGATCGACGAGGCCTTTCTCGATCTCTCCGGCACCGAGCGGGTTCACGGCATGATCCCGGCCAAAGTGCTCGCGCGGTTCGCGCGCAACATCGAGCGCGACATCGGCATCTCAGTCTCGGTCGGCCTGTCCTGTAACAAGTTCCTGGCCAAGATCGCCTCCGACCTCGACAAGCCGCGTGGCTTCGCCGCGCTCGACCAGGAGGAAGCGTGCTCGATGCTGGCTTCGAGGCCGGTCGGCTTCATCTTCGGCGTCGGCCCGGCCACCCAGGAGCGCTTGGTGCAACGCGGCTTCCGCATCATCGCCGACCTGCAAAAGGCTGACGAGATCGAGATGATGCGGCAGTTTCCGAGCGACGGCCGCAGGCTGTGGCGGCTCGCCCGCGGCATCGACGACCGCCGCGTCGAGCCCGACCGCGGCGCCAAGACGATTTCCAGCGAAACCACGTTCGAGACCGATATCCGCGATTTCGCGGCGCTGGAGAAGATCCTGTGGCGGCTCTGCGAGAAGACGTCGTCGCGGCTGAAGAGCAGCGAGCTGGCCGGCTCGACGGTCACGCTGAAGCTGAAGACCGCCGATTTCCGGCAGCGTACCCGCTCGCAGTCGATCGCAGCCCCAACGCAGCTCGCCGCAAAGATCTTCTCGATCTGCCGCGAGATGCTCGCCAGGGAGATCGACGGCACCGCCTTCCGCCTGATGGGCGCCGGCGTCAGCGCGCTGCGTGACGGCTCGCCCGCCGACGACACCGACATGCTCGACCGCCGTGCCGCCCACGCCGAGCGCGCGGTGGACAGTCTGCGCAAGAAGTTCGGCAAGTCTGCCGTCATTCGCGGCATCGCATATGAGGGACCGGAAACGGGACAGCAGGAGTGATCGAATCCCGCTCGACTTAGTCGCGTTCGAAGATCCGTGCCCCCGGATAGACGCGCCGCGCATACTGGACGACCAACTGCCGATCCTGAGTTTCCAGGAATGGCGTTCGGATCTGGCAAGACCCGACGATGAGGTGCCACAAGCCGTTGAGCTTGCGAATCATGACGTTCATTTGAGCTTCCTCGCAGTGACCCGAGTAGACTCAAATTGTAAGAATCTCCCGCTGTCGCTCAATTGTACCAGCGTAAGATCGGCGTATGAGAAGGATTAGAGGAGATATACAAAGGTATGTTGGCCGTGCCCCCAACGACCTCTGGCGCCGATAGCTTCGCAAGGACTCAAACGATCCCGCCCGCCCAGGGGTTGGCACCGTGACAGGCGAACACGATCTCGACGCGCTGCTGAGAGCCATGAAGCCGGAGCTGCTGGACGGCACCTTCGTGTTTTGCACGCTTGCGCCGAGCGCGACGATTCCCGCCACCATCAGCCCGGTGCTGACGTTCCGCGAACGCGAGGGAACAACGCTGGTGATCTTGCGCGAGCAGGCCGAAGCGGCGGGACTATCTTACGCTTTCCCTGCGCGCCTGATCACCTTGACGGTTCACTCCGCGCTCGATGCGGTGGGCTTTCTGGCGGCCATCACGGCGCGTCTGGCGGAAGCCGGCATCAGCGTGAACGCCGTGTCGGCCTTCCATCACGATCATCTCTTCGTGCCGGCTGACCGAGCCGATGCGGCGATGGCCGTTCTGCAAGAGATGTCCAAAGCGAAGCACGCGTAGCCCGGGATCAAGACCTCAATCCGCAACCGCGACCGCCTCGATCTCGATCAGCCATTCCGGCGCGGCGAGCGCGGAGACGCCGACGAGGGTAGAGGCCGGCGGCTCCATGCCTTCGAAGAAGGCCGAGCGGGCCTTGCCGATGATCGGGCGCAGCTCCGGCTTGTAGTTCACGACGAAGGTCGTGATCTTCACGATGTTGGCGTAGCTCGCGCCGGCCGCCTTCAGCGCGTGCCCGAGATTCTGCATCACCTGCGTGGTCTGCGCGGCAATGTCGCCCTCGCCGACGATCCGCCCCTCCTCGTCCACCGACACCTGGCCGGAGATGTAGATGGTACGCGCGCCGGAAGCGGTCACGACGTGGGAATAGGCCGGATTGTGATGCAGGCCGCTGGGGCGGAGATGGTCGAGCTTGGGCAAGGCGCTTGCCTCCCGGAGGTTTGTGGTTGGGAGGGAGCGTAGCGGGAGACGGTCTTGAGGGCTAGCCTTGCCCCTCAATTGCAGGGCTTGCTGTCCTTCGCGTCGAACTTGCCCATCGCGCCCGAGATCACGAAATCGTTGTAATCGAGCACGAGCTGGCGCGAGACGCCGTTCTCGTAGAGCTCGAACGACATCGCATAGACCGGCGTCTGCTCGCCTTCCTTCTGCTGGGCCTCGCGATCGAAATAGCTGACGGTGACCGGCCAGCGCTTGAGCGACTTCATGTGCTCGTCCGTGGTCGACGGGTCGGACGCGGTGGCCCGCTCGGCGGGGATCGGCTGCCCGATCACGGTCAGCGTGTTGTAGACCTTCTGGCCGTCGTCGGAGCCGTCATAGACGGAGAGCTCGAGCAGCGACTTGCCGTCCCTGGCGGCGGCGATGATGCGCTGGATCTGCTCGGTCGGGAACACGATCTTGCCGTCGAGGGTGAAGCTCTTCGGCGCCGGCAGCTTCAGCTTGACGTTGATGTGGTCGCCGTCTCGCTCGGCCGAGCCGTCGACCCGGCCGGCGTCGGTCTCGTTCATCCGCGTCTCGATCTTGAACCGGTAGCTCTTGCCGGCGGCGTCCTCCCAGGAGTTGGAGCGGAGATCGCTCAGCGTGACCTTGCCCTCGCCGCTGTCGAGCTCGGAGACCTGGCGGAATTCGGAGGTGTAGCCCTCGCACGAGCTTCCGGTGAAATTGTAGAGGATGCGGCCGCGCGCGTTGTTGACCGAATTGGAGCGCGATTTGACGAGGCTCAAATCATAGAGCGCCTGATGCGCGAGGAACGGGCCGCTGGCGGCCTGCGCCCCTGCGCCGGGACCGAAAGCAGCCGCTGCGAGCGCCATTACACCGAGCGAAGTCCGGAAAAGGTGCACCATGTCTCATCCCTGAAAGCGCAGATTCGACAGTTTAGTGACCGTTCCATTGCGTCGCAACTGAGGCCGTTTCACGTAAAGTTGCGCCTCTCCCGCTGAACCTGCTGCCCTGCCTCAACAAAATGCAGTCCCCGCCGGTTGCTTGCATGTGGCGGCACGATGGGCGAAACAGGGCGCGCCCGGCCTTCCATGCCCGGGCCGATGATTTTTTGGACAATGAGGTCGAACATGGCGGGCACGGTCGAGCAGAAACTGGCGGAACAGGGCATCAAGTTGCACGAGGCCCCCACCCCCGTGGCCAATTACGTGCCGTTCGTGCGCACCGGTAATTTGCTGTTCGTCTCCGGCCAGGTCTGCTTCGCCCCTGATGGCAAGCTGATCGCCAAGGGCAAGCTGGGTGCCGGCGTCTCCATCGAGGACGGCGCCGCGGCGGCGCGCGGCTGCGCGGTCAATTTGCTGGCCCAGGTCAAGGCGGCGCTCGGCGACCTCGACAAGGTCGTGCGCGTGGTGCGCCTCGGCGGCTTCATCAACTCGGCGCCCGACTTCCTGGACGGGCCGAAGGTCCTCAACGGCGCCTCCGACCTGATGGTTGCCGCCTTCGGTGACAAGGGCCGCCATGCCCGCACCACCGTCGGCGTCGCCTCGCTGCCCGCGGATGCGGCGGTCGAGGTCGAAGGTGTGTTCGAGGTCGCCTGACGCGAATGCGCGCCCCTGATTGGCTGACAGCCCGGCCGGTCGCCCATCGCGGCCTGCACGACATTTCCCGCGGCATCGTCGAGAACATGCCGGGCGCGGTGCAGGCTGCGGTCGCGGGCAATTTCGCGATCGAGGTCGACATCCAGCTCTCCGCCGACGGCGAGGCGATGATCCATCACGACCATGCGCTCGGCCGCCTCACCGAGGCCACCGGCGAGGTGGTCTCGAAGACGGCCGCAGAGCTGAGAGCCGTCAAGTTCAAGGACACCGCCGAGCGGATGATGTCGCTCGGCGATCTCTGCGCCATGGTCGCCGGCCGCGTGCCGCTGGTGATCGAGGTGAAGAGCCATTTTGGCGGCGACCGCAAGCTGGTGAAGCGGATGGCCGAGGTGCTGTCGTCCTATCAGGGCCCGGCTGTCGGCATGTCCTTCGATCCCGATCAGGTGCTGGCGCTGCGCGAGCTGCTGCCCAACCGCCCGCGCGGCATCGTTGCGCAGCGGACCTATGAGGACGAGTACTGGGCGAAGCTGACGCAGGCGCAACGCGACAGCATGCTGTACCTGCGCCACGGCTTCCAGACCCAGCCGCATTTCGTCGCCTTCAAGGTCGACCACCTGCCGGCCCCCGCCCCCTGGATCGCCCGCAATGTGTTCGGCTGCGCCCTGCTCGGCTGGACCGTGCGCACCCCGGAGCAGCGCATGCGGGTCGGGCAATATGCGGATCAAATGATCTTTGAGGGGTTCGTGCCGTAGGGGCACGAGGGGGTATAGTTCCCGCCTCTTGAAGTCGCTGCTGCAATGCACGATCTTGGGCATGATGGCATCATCTGAAATCACGCTCGAGGCGGTCCCCTCCATTGGCGAGGTGTCCGCAGAGGATTGGGACGCCTGCGCCAATCCCGACAAGGCTTGCAACGGGCATGGCGCTGGAACCTCATCCGCCCTTCCAGGCAATTCCCTCGGCCTCTCAAAGCCCGCTTATAACCCGTTCGTCTCCCACGCATTTCTCTCCGCCGTTGAGAAATCGGGTTCGGCAACGATCCGCACCGGCTGGGGCCCGCGCCATCTCGTGGCCAAGATCGACGGCCGCGTCGCCGGTGTCGTGCCCTGCTATCTGAAATCGCACAGCCAAGGCGAATACGTCTTCGACCGCGGCTGGGCCGACGCCTATGAGCGTGCCGGCGGGCGGTACTATCCGAAACTGCAGGTCTCAGTTCCCTTCACCCCGGCGACGGGCCCGCGGCTGCTGGTCCGCGATGGCGTCGATCGCGAACGCATCACGGAGGCGCTGGCGAGCGGGCTGGTGGCCCTGTGCGGCGTCAGCAAGGCTTCCTCGGTGCACGTCACCTTCGCGCGCGAGACGGAGTGGAAACTGCTCGCCCGGCACGGCTTCCTCCAGCGCACCGATCAGCAGTTCCACTGGCGCAACGAGGGTTTTGCCACCTTCGACGATTTCCTGGCGACGCTGAATTCGCGCCACCGCAAGTCGATCAAGCGTGAGCGCCGCGATGCGCTCGCTGCCGGCGTCAGCATCCACTGGCTCACGGGTAAAGACATCACCGAGGATGCCTGGGACGCCTTCTTCGATTTCTACATGGAGACCGGCTCGCGCAAATGGGGCCGTCCCTACCTCACGCGCGAATTCTTCTCGCTGATCGGCGAGACCATGAGCCGGGACGTGCTGCTGGTGATGGCCCGCCGCAACGGCCGCTGGATCGCGGGCGCCATCAACTTCATCGGCTCGGATACGCTGTTCGGCCGCAACTGGGGCGCGGTCGAGCATCATCCGTTCCTGCATTTCGAGGTCTGCTACTATCAGGCGATCGATTTCGCGATCAAACACGGCCTCGACAATGTGGAGGCCGGCGCGCAGGGCGAGCACAAGATTGCGCGCGGCTACCTGCCGCGGACGACCCATTCGGCCCACTTCATCGCCGATCCCGGACTGCGCCGCGCCATCGACGATTACCTCAAGCGCGAGCGCGCCTATGTCGCGGAAGCCGGCCGCGAGCTCGCCGAGCTCGGCCCGTTCCGCAAAGGCATCGACGAGGCGCCTTGACGGTTCACTGTGGCTGGTGACAGTAAGCGTAAAATCCAGGGAGCCGACATGACCGCCTACGACACCAACAACATCTTCGCAAAAATCCTGCGCGGCGAGCTGCCCTGCCACAAGGTCTATGAGGACGAGCATGTGTTCGCCTTCCTCGACATCATGCCGCGCGTGCCCGGCCACACGCTGGTGATTCCGAAGGCCCCTGCCCGCAACATCCTCGACATCAAGCCTGATGACTATGCCCACGTCGCCCGCGGCGCACACAAGATCGCGGCGGCTGCGATGAAGGCGTTCAAGGCCGATGGCATCACCGTGCAGCAGTTCAACGAGCCCGCCGGCGGACAGGTGGTGTTTCATCTCCACATGCACGTGATGCCGCGCCACGACGGCGTGGCGATGCTGCCGCCCGCCAGCCGCAAGGAAGACGTCAAGGTGCTGGAAGAGAACGCGACCAAGCTGATCGCGGCGCTGAAGGCGGGCTAGCCTGTCATTCCGGGGCGCGCCTCTTGGCCCGAGCTATGATGCGCAATCGCGCATCTGAGAATCCATTTCACAACGATCTCTGCGGCCCGATGGATTCCGGGTTCGACGCTGCGCGTCGCCCCGGAATGACGGACTACTCCGTCTGGAAATCCCCCGGCTGCGGCGCGGCCAGCGGGGTGAACTCGCAGCGGTCCGGCTTGATGTCGATCAGCGGCGTGTTGTCGATGCAGTCGAGCCCGCGCACGAGAATGGCATTGCCCTCGATGCCGACCAGTTTGACGATCGAGGTGCCGATCGGATTGGGCCGGACCGGCGAGCGCAGCGAAAACGTGCCGCGGGTCTTCTCGTTGTTCTTCGGACTTTGCAGGATGATGTCGCGGCGCGACTTGTCGAGCCAGTAGAGCACTTCGAGATTGCTGTAGAAATCGACACCCTTGATGGCCGGCACGAACGGCTCGAAGATCTCGAGCCGGCATATCGGGCCGTCCTGACGCCCCTGTCGCGGCGTCTCCATCCGCGACGTCCAGGGCGTGCGGATGCGGCCGATGAAGACGAGGCCGGCATCTTCCGCGGGCGGCAGCTCGATGGCGATCTCGCCCTCGCGGAGCTCGTTTTCGCGAACCATATTTCCAGTTCCTTGCTGTTCGCCGGCGGTTTTAGCCCAACCACCACGTCCCGGCCAGCATGAAGACTTCGCCTGCTACCACGCCGGCGAAGATCGAGCGGCGAGTCAGCAGGAAGACGACGAGGCCGGCGCCGACCGCGCCGTAGCGCAAGGCGTCAGGCACGCTGGCCAGCGCGCCCGGGGGCTCGACCACGATCTGGGCGATGACGCCGGCGAGGATGGCGGTGGCGACCGCCCGCACCCAGACCAGCAGCTCGGAGCCCTCGTCGATGCCGCCGCCGAACCACAGGCCCAGCATGCGCCAAATCTGGTTGGGAATGACGCCGGCGACGAACAGCACGACGAGCGCATGCCAGTCGCCGATGAGCTGCGCAAAGCTCATGCGCGCACCTCGCGCCACCAATGCACGCCATAGGCGATCGTGCCGGCCGCGAGGCCGCTGACGAGGATGTCCAGGCCGGAATTCATCTTCGCCGCCAGCGGATAGAGCAGAACCCCGAGCACCAGCGCGACGACGTCGGCGACCTCGCGGCTGTTGCGCGCGGTCGAGAACAGGAACGACAGCGGGGTCAGCAGCAGGATCGCCGCTCCAAGCGTCTGCGTCAGGTTCGCTGCGAGAAAATAGCCGACCGTGTTGGCGGTGAGGCACACGGAGACCAGACCGAAGCCAAGTCCGTTGACGAAGGCGATCCGCCGTTCGCGCGGGACTTGCGGCAGGAAGCGATGGCACTCGACCCAGAGCGTCACGGCGGTGAGATGTGCGGCGAAGAACAGCTCGCGCCGCCTGGTCGTCGGCGTGCGCATCAGCGGCAGCACCGACACCACCATCGGGAACAGGCGGATGGCACTGACCGTCACCGCGATCGCCGACTGGATGATGGTGGCGCCCGAGCCGAGCGTGGTGATCAGGATGATCTGCGCCGGGCCCGCCCAGACGAACAGTGTCGAGCAGAGCGCCCAGAGCAGGCTGAAATGAGTATCATGGGCCAGCGCGCCGATGCCGAGATAGGTCGCGAACAGCACGAGAGTGAGGATCGTCTGCGTGATCGAGCGCAGCCCCCACGCAAAGGCGCGCCAGGGACTTTGCCATTGAGGTGAATCGAGCGGAGGAAGCGCCACGGGAGCTTTGGCCGAGGTGAGGAATCGTGCCTGCATAACGGGCAATGCGGTGGCTGGCGTCAAGGAAGCGCGCGGCGGGGCTGGCATGCGTCGCGCCGACACCACCGCCGTCATTCCGGGGCGCGACGACGTCGCGGGCCCGGAATGACGAAGGCATCCTACCCGCTCACACCGCGGTTCTTCAGTACGAAGCACGCACCGCCAGCCTTCCGGATGCGGTTGCAGAGATCGTCCGCCTCGGGTCGGGTGTCGGCGCCGATGCGCACCTGGTAGAACGCGCGCGTACCGCGGCTGCGCATCACCGAGCTCAGCAGGCTTGGATCGCGCTCGCCGATCACCGTGCTCAGCCGCGTGACAGCGCGGGAATACATCGCCAGCGCCCTGTTGCGATCGAAGCCTGCGGCAAGCTGCACGCCCCAGATCTTCGCAGCCGCCAGCTCCACATGCTGTTCGAGCTCGGCGACAAAGGCATTCGGCGCGCGCTTCAGAAGCGCCATCAGATCGCGGCAGCTGGTCGGCGGCGAGCTCCGCGGCCCTTTGCCGGTGCTGCCTGCCTTGGCCCAGGCATCGACGCTGGTGCCGGTAATGGCGAAAACATAGTTGCGCGTCTGCTCCGGCATGCCGCCGGTGCCGGCCAGCCATTCCTGTACCCGCCGCGGCCCGGCATTATAGGCAGCGGCAGCAAGTCCGAGATTGCCGAACTGGTTGCGCAGTTCGTTCAGAAACTCCGCCGACTTCGGCAGCGCCTGCACCGGATTGAAGGGATTGAGCAGCCCGCGCTCGCTCGCGGTGCCCGGCATGAACTGCGCAATCCCCTGCGCATGTTCGCCGCTGCGCGTCATCGGGCCTACCGCGTCGGCCTGGAAACGGCTCTCCTGCCAGATCACGCGCGCGAAGAACTCCAGCGGCAGGTTATTGTCACGCGCGGCGGCCTCGATGATCAGGCAGATCGACTCCCGCGTGTCGCTCTCGCGCGCTTCGGGCTTCTCCGCTGGATGCGCGAGCTCCTCGACGCTCGGGTGCACGAACCGGTTCGGCGCTTCCTGGCCGCGCGCCGGCCACACCGCGAGGGCGAGGCACAGCACAGCAATGACCCGGGCTATCCGCATGGCGTCCACAATACCGGTCAAATCGGACCTTGACTTGAGGGCCCAGCCAACTAGCAACGGGCGACGATATCAACGCCGGTCCCGCCCTGATGGTTACAATCTATTTTGATCTCGACGGCACGCTCACCAACCCGAAGCCCGGGATCACCCGCTCGATCCAGTACGCGCTGGAGCGGCTGAACGTCGCGGTGCCGAGCGAGGACGACCTCGTCTGGTGCATCGGCCCGCCCCTGCATGCGAGCCTCGAAAAGCTCACCGGCAGCCCGGAACTCGCCGACCGCGCGCTGCTGCTCTATCGCGAGCGCTTCAGCGATGTCGGCCTGTTCGAGAACGAAGCCTATCACGGGATCAAGGATACGTTGACCGCGATCGCAGCGACGCATCAGCGCATGTTCGTCGCGACCAGCAAGCCTGCGGTCTATGCCAACCGCATCATCGATCATTTCGGCCTGCGGCCCTATTTCGAGCGCGTGTTCGGCTCCGAGCTCGACGGCACGCGCGTCGACAAGCGCGACCTGTTGCGTTACGCGCTCGACGAGGCGAAGGTCGATCCCGGCAGCGCGATCATGATCGGCGACCGCAGCCACGACGTGATCGGCGCCCGCACCAACGGCATGACCGCGATCGGCGTGCTCTATGGCTATGGCAGCGAGGCCGAACTGCGGGACGCCGGCGCGCATCACATCTGCGCCGCGCATCCCGAGCTGCTCGGACATTGCGCCTAAGCGCTGACGGTCTCGACCGCCGTCAGCATGCCCGTTTTCGGGTGGCAGTTCAGATATTCGAAGAACTGCTCGTCCGCAGCGGCCACCGTGACCTCATGATAAAGCCGCAGCTTGGCTGACGGGCCGAGCGTCGAGAGATATCTCATCGCCGCGCCGAAGATTTTGACGTGGGTCGGATGCGACTCCGCCCAGCGCTCCAGCGCAGCGAGGCTCTTCCACCAGCTCTGGCCGTAGGATTTTTCGTTCACGCTGCCGTCGGCCGAGAGCACCTGCATGTAGCGGTTGGCGTAGCAGCCAATGGCAAGCCCATCGTCGCGCAGAAAATCCATGCCCTCGCGCAGCACCGGCTCGACGTCGTCGAGATAGAGCTTTCGCTCCGACGCCTCGGTATCGCTCCAGTCCTGTCCGGAACGGATCAGGCAGAGATTGTCGTGCGCCTTTACGCGCAGCCGCGCGCCGTCGCGGATCAGCTCGGGTTGGCCGCCCGGCGACATCGGATCGGTCTGCGACAGCGGAATGCGGTCACGCATGCCGCCCCAATAAGCGTGCTCCTGCACCTCGCCGCTCATTCCATCGGCAATTGCGGCGACGCCCTCGGGTCGGTCGAGCGAAGAGAACAACGTCTCGTGCCGCGCGACCGCAGGACGCAGCACCTCGATGAAGGTGCCGATACCCTCGCGCGGCCTTGCGGTCCAGACCTCGCGCGCCGGTGCAAACCAGGTGTCGAAGCGCGCGACGTCGTCCCAGTAGGCCACCGAGACGACGTTCTCGTAGCCGGCCTGGTCGGCGTAGCGGGCGCGGTCCCAATGCGAGGGCCCGCCCTCGGCAGCAAACCGCGCTGCGATCTCAGCGAGTGCCGCCGTCGCAGCGGCCGGCGCTGCGCCGCGATACTGCACACCGAAATGGGCCATCACGACGCGGCTCACGGCCGGCTTGTAGCGCGCCACGAAGGACGGATATGGCGGCTGGTAGTCATCAGGCACGCGCTTGTGGCGCGTACGCGGAGTTTCGAGATGCAGAGGAATTGCGGATTCCATGATCAGGCCCTCCCCTCGATCCCGGCGATCAGCTTGCTGCGGCGTTGATGTCTGTGGGCTCGACAGTATCGACCGGCAGGGCGAACTGCTCGACCCGCTGGTATCGCTTCTTGTTGAGCAGGAGCCGGGTGACGTCGGGCCGCGAATAATGCCCGGCGGGATCGGCCGCGTTCTTGGCAACCCCAATGGCGCCGAGATCGATCTCGGCGATCAGGAGGCCCTCCTGGTCCGGCGCGAGCTTGTCGCCGATCTGGCTGCCGTCGGGGCCGTAGATCGCGGCGAATCCGCCGCCGACATGCAGCAGCGCATTCTTGTCCGGCCGGTCGCAGAGCTCGTCGATCATGGCCTGCGAGACCGTCGCGCAAGGTGCCAGCACGAAGCAGGAGCCCTCCACCGCATAGACGCGCGAGGCGGCATTGTTGACCTCGGCGCCGAGCGCCGGCGCGAAGGGATCGTAGAGCGAGAAGCTCGGCCAGGCCGCGACGTGCACCTGCTCGTTCTGGGCGTACATCGCGTATTTCGACAGCGGCTGGAGATGCTCCCAGCAGCACAGCGCGCCGATGCGGCCGATGTCGGCCCTTGAATGCACGGCGAGATCGCTACCGTCGCCCTCGCCATAGACCGTGCGCTCGGCATGGGTCGGCCGCAGCTTGCGGCGTTTTGCAATCGTCTCGCCATCAGGCCCGATCAGCCATTGCGCCAGATAGAGGCTGCCGCCGTCGCGTTCGGAGAGGCCGAGCACGGCGGTGAGCTTTGCCTTGCGCACGGCGTCGCGCAGGCGCTCGGCCTGCGGGCTGTCATAGGACAGCGAGTTGTCGAAGTAGCGCTGCACGAAGCCGCGGCCGATCGCCCAGGCCGGCGAGTCCATCCAGATGTGCCAGGGGTAGCCGGGAATGAAGGCTTCCGGAAAGGCGATCAGCCTGGCGCCTTTCTCGGCGGCGTCCCTGATCAGCGCGATCGACTTGTCGATCGAGGCCTCGAGATCGAGCCAAGCAGGCGCCGCCTGCACCACCGCAACCTTGTATTTCGGATGTTCGATGCCCATTCCCGCCTCCATTGCCGGTTGATCGGAAGCCACGTCCGATGCAGTCTATTTGGCCAAGCCGGGCGGCCGGGCGCTCGACCGCGGCGGAACAAAAACTCGACTGGAGGGGATCGCCGACCGGTACGGGATTTGCCTCCGGTCGGGCAGGATCTGCGCCAACATGCGGTTTTTCTGGATGTGAAAGGGAGGCTGTCCTGATGCCAATCCAGTTCACGACAGACGGCAGCCCCGGCTACCGGCGGCTGGCGCTGTGGCAGGACATCGTCTGCGACGTCTTCGTCGGGCTCGACTGCAAGTCCGACCTCGGCAGCGCCTTTCGCGGCTCGGTCACGCAGGCGCCGCTCGGCAGGGCCGTGTGCTCCGAGGTCTGCTCCGACCGCCAGCACGTGTTCCGGACGCCGTCCCGCATCGCACGCTCGGATCAGGATTTCGTCCTGGTCGCGCTCGGCAATCGCGGCGACGGCGGAGTGGTGCAGGACGGCCGCGAGACCGTGATCCATCCCGGCGAGTTCGCGCTTTACGACACGACGCGTCCCTATGAGCTGAAGTTCAACGACGCCTTCACGCAGACCATCTTCAAGGTGCCGCGGGAGATGTTGCAGCGCCGGCTCGGCGGTACCGAGACGCTCACGGCGATGTCATTCGGCACTGACGTGCCGCTCGAACGGCTGGCTTACGATTTCATCGTCAGGCTCTGCCAGAGCGCGGACCGGCTTGCTCCGGACCATGCCGCCGCGTTGTCGGAACAGGCCGTCGATCTGCTCGCGATGGCGCTGAGCGAGCGGCTCGGCAAGACGTCGTTGCCGTCCTCGACCCATCGCTCCGCCCTGCTCTACCGGTTGAAAGCGCACATCCGGACGCACCTTGCCGATCCCGACCTCTCGCTGTCAGAGACCGCGGCGTCACTTGGCATCTCGCCGCGCTATGTGAACGATCTCCTCGCCGACGAGGACACCTCGTTCCAGCGTCATGTGCTTGCCGAGCGTCTCGCCCAATGCCGGCGTGACCTCGCCTCGCCCGTGCTGGCCCATCGCCACGTCAGCGAGATCGCCTTCGCCTGGGGGTTCAACGATCTCTCGCATTTCGGCCGCGTCTTCCGCGAGCATTTCGGGATGTCGCCGCGCGACTTCCGGCAGAGCCAGTTGCGGCACTGATCGTCAGCTATCACGCCGAGCCTTCGCTCTGCGCGAAGGCAATGCTCGCCAATTCCAGATTGTCTTGCCTCTCGGCCTGCATCAGGCTGGCGTGCATGAGGACTCACGCCACGATAAGCGGAATGGAGCTGCTGCTGGGTGTGATCGCGATCCGGCTCGCGGTCCTGGTGCTGGTGGGCTGGGGCCTGACGCTCCTGCCGCGGCAGGCGCGTGACGGCGCACCGGTCTGCGTGCCCGCGATCAAGAGCGCAGCTCAATCTTCGGTGAAGACGGTCGGCCCGCGCGTCGCCGATACGGCATTCGACGACATGCGTCTGCACGACTAGGCCATTCCCAAGCAAGGCCGGTATGTGAGCGCGGAGTAGGACGCCGCGCGTGCTTGCATTACCATCGCTGCCCAAGGCCGCACCGATCAACCAGCGGCCAGCCGAGGAGCATATCGATGGAATACCGACGCTTGGGCCGATCAGGCCTCATGGTGCCCGCTTTGAGCCTTGGGACTGGCACCTTCGGCGGCGTCGGCCGCCTTGCTGCATGGGGTACGACGGACGCGACCGAAGCGCGGCGCCTTCTCGATATCTGCCTCGATGCCGGGGTGTCGATGTTCGACACTGCCAACGTCTATTCGCTCGGTGAATCCGAGCGCGTCCTCGGCGAGGCCATCAAGGGCCGCCGCGACAAGGTCTTGATCTCGACCAAGGCAACCTTCCGCTTCGGCGACGGACCCAACGACATCGGCTCGTCGCGGCAGCATCTGCTCGCGGCCATCGACGGTTCGCTGAGCCGGCTCGGCACCGATTACATCGATCTGTTCCAGCTTCACGGCTTCGACGCCTTCACCCCGCCTGAAGAGGTGCTTGCGACCCTCGACGTGCTCGTGCGCGCCGGCAAGATCCGCTATGTCGGCGTTTCGAACTTTTCGGGCTGGCACCTGATGAAGTCGCTCTCCGTCGCCGACAAGCATGGCTTCCCGCGCTATGTCGCCAACCAGACCTACTATTCATTGATCGGGCGCGATTACGAATGGGAGCTGATGCCGCTCGGCGTCGACCAGGGGCTCGGCGCGGTGGTCTGGTCGCCGCTCGGCTGGGGCCGCCTCACCGGCAAGATCCGCCGCGGCCAGCCGAAGCCTGACGTGAGCCGCCTGCCCAAGACGGCCGAGTTCGGCCCGCCCGTGCCGGACGAGCACGTCTATCGCGTCGTCGATGCAATCGACGAGGTCGCCAAGGAGACGGGCAAGAGCGTCTCGCAAATTGCGCTGAACTGGCTGCTCCAGCGTCCGACGGTCTCGACGCTGATCATCGGTGCGCGCAACGAGACGCAGCTGCGCGAAAATCTAGGCGCGGTCGGCTGGACATTGACCAGGGACCAGATCGCAAAGCTCGATGCGGCGAGCAAGGTGACGCTGCCCTATCCCTACTGGCACCAGCGCACCACCTTCACCGACCGCAATCCCCCGGCGGTGTAGGGACCGACCGCTCGGCGCGGCTTGCGAAAGCGCTTGCCGAGCCATGTTTGCCGCGCCCGCAGGACCCCGGAACAGGAACTGTCCGTGTCCCGCCGGGTTGCGATCATTCCTGCAATTTCCTAATCCGGAGGTAAATTACGGCTCGAATCAAGCTTGCCTCCATCATGTCGTCTGCCCCGATCGAGCATGCCGACGGCCTGCCGCAGCCGCAGCGCAACCAGGCTGTGCTGACGATTGCACTCGGCATCATCATGGCGGTCGTGGACAGCGCCATCGCCAACGTGGCGCTGCCGACGATCGCGGCCGACCTCGATGCGAGCCCGGCCTTCTCGATCTGGATCGTCAATGGCTACCAGCTCGCGATCACGATCTCGCTGTTGCCGCTGGCGTCGCTCGGCGAGATCGTCGGCTATCGCCGCGTCTATCTGGCCGGGCTCGTCCTGTTCACGCTCGCATCGGCCTTCTGCGCGCTGGCGCATACGCTGCCGCTGCTGACGATCGCGCGCATTCTTCAGGGCTTTGGCGCGGCCGGCATCATGAGCGTCAACGCGGCCCTGGTGCGCTTCACCTATCCGCGCAGCCAGCTCGGCCGCGGCATCGGGATCAACGCACTCGTCGTCGCCTTCTCGGCCGCCGTCGGGCCGACGCTCGCCGCGGGCATCCTCGCGGTCGGAACCTGGCCCTGGCTGTTCGCCATCAACGTCCCGCTCGGTGCAGTGACGCTGGTGCTCGGCTTGCGCAGCCTGCCGCACACCACGCCCGCGGCCCGTTCCTTCGACTGGCAGAGCGCGGGGCTGTCCGCGATCACCTTCGGTGTCGGAATCGCCGCGGTCGATAGCGTTGGTCATGGCGAGGCCGCCATCACCTGTCTCGTTCAATTCGCCATCGCCATCGTCGCGGGCGCGCTGCTGATCTATCGCGAAACCCACATGACCTCGCCGCTCTTGCCGGTCGACCTGTTGCGCATCCCGGTGTTCGCGCTCTCGATTGCGACCTCGATCGCCTCGTTCTGCGGACAGATGCTGGCCTTCGTCGCGATCCCGTTCTACCTGCAGAGCCGCTTCGGCTATTCGGCGGTGCATATGGGGCTCTTGATCACGCCCTGGCCGATCGCGGTGGCGTTCGCGGCCCCGCTCGCCGGCCGCCTGGTCGAGCATTATCCGGCCGGCCTGCTCGGCGGCATCGGGCTCACGCTGTTTGCCTGCGGCCTCGGCGCGCTCGCCTTCCTGCCCGCAAGCCCGACCCCGCTCGACGTAATCTGGCGCATGGCGCTTGCCGGTGCCGGCTTCGGCCTGTTCCAGACCCCCAACAACCGGACCATGATCGCGGCCGCCCCGCGCGAGCGCGCCGGCGGCGCCAGCGGCATGCTGGGAACGGCGCGCCTGCTCGGCCAGACCACTGGTGCGGCGCTGGTGGCGCTGCTGCTCGGCCGCTATCCGGTAGAGGGAACACGGATAGCGCTCCTCGTCGGGGTGGGATTTGCTCTCTGCGGCGCGGTGCTGAGCATGCTGCGGCTGTCTCCCGCGGGCGCACGCGGCGCCGAGCACGTCCGGGTGCAGGACGACCAGCGCCTGCGCGGCGAATAGCAGGAGCCACGCCCGGGTTTCCGCCGTCCTCCTGAACAACCTGTGCTTGGCTTAACTATCCGGACCAACGACGTATTGCCCTCCCGCCCTGGTTGCGCTTCAGTGGCGCCGGGGAAAAGGGGCATTTCATGCGTTCATTTGGAATTGTGGCGCTCAGCGTCATGCTGGGCGGCTGCGCGTCTGTCACGCGCGGCACGACTGAGAATATCAGCATCTCATCGACACCGTCCGGCGTTGAAGCCGTGGTCAGCGGAATGGAAGTTCCAACCACCTGCACGACACCCTGTTCGGTGGTCGTCAAGCGGAACGCCGACATCTCGATCACCTTCCAAAAGGAAGGTTATGAGCCGCAGATCGTGCCGCTCAGCCGAGACGTACCGACCTCAGGGGCCGCCGGCTTTGCCGGCAATCTTTTGCTGGGCGGCGTCGTCGGCATGGGCGTCGATGCCGCGACCGGGGCGGCAACCGATCACAAGCCGAATCCGGTCATCGTGACGATGCAGCCGTCAGCCCGCGCCCGCCCGCCCGCGCCGAAGAAACCGCGGGCACCGGCTGCGCCCGCGCCTGACACCGGCACCTAGCACTGCGGCACAAACAAAAAGGCCGGCTTTTCAGCCGGCCCTTTCGATTCATATCGCTTGCGATCAAGCCTTGACCAGCGGGCCCTTCGAGGTCGGCCCCTTCGAGCCGCCGGAGCCGCCAGAACCACCGCCCGGCTTGGACTTGCCCGGCGGACGCTTTCGGGTGCCGGGCAGCTTCTCCTGCTTCGGCGTGACCGGGCCGTCGAGGAACTCGAAGCCGATCTTGTCCTTGCTCTCGTCGGCCTCGTCCTTGACGAGGACGACGCGGACGTGGCCGCCGCCCTTCAGCTTCCCGAACAACACCTCGTCGGCCAGCGGCTTCTTGATGTGCTCCTGGATCACGCGGGCCATGGGACGTGCGCCCATCTGCTCGTCGTAACCATGCTGGACCAGCCAGGTCTTGGCGGGCTCGGACAGTTCGATGGTCACGTCGCGATCGCCGAGCTGCGCCTCAAGCTGAAGCACGAACTTCTCGACCACCGTGCCGATCACCTCGACGCTGAGATGGCCGAACGAGACGATGGCGTCGAGACGGTTGCGGAATTCCGGCGCGAACTGCCGGTTGATCGCCTCGTGGTCGTCGCCTTCCCGCTTCGAGCGCGTGAAGCCGAATGCCTGCTTGGCGAGATCCGCCGCGCCTGCATTCGTGGTCATGATCAGGATCACGTTGCGGAAGTTGACCTGCTTGCCGTTATGGTCGGTCAGCCGGCCGTGATCCATGATCTGGAGCAGCACGTTGTAGAGGTCGGGATGCGCCTTCTCGATTTCGTCGAGCAGCACCACGCAATGCGGATGCTGGTCGACGCCGTCGGTGAGCAGGCCGCCCTGGTCGAAGCCGACATAGCCGGGAGGCGCGCCGATCAGGCGCGACACGGTGTGCCGCTCCATGTATTCGGACATGTCGAAGCGCAACAGCTCGACGCCGAGCGTCGCCGCGAGCTGCTTGGCGACCTCGGTCTTGCCGACGCCGGTCGGACCCGAGAACAGGTAGCAGCCGATCGGCTTCTCCGGCTCGCGCAGGCCGGCACGCGCCAGCTTGATCGAGGCGGCGAGCGACTCGATCGCCTTGTCCTGGCCGAACACGGTGCGCTTCAGGGTCTGCTCGAGATGCTTCAGCACCTCGGCGTCGTCCTTCGACACGCTCTTCGGCGGAATCCGCGCCATCGACGCGATCGTGGTCTCGATCTCCTTGATGCCGATGGTCTTCTTGCGCTTATTCTCGGCCACCAGCATCTGCGCTGCGCCGGACTCGTCGATCACGTCGATCGCCTTGTCGGGCAGCTTGCGGTCGTGGATGTAGCGCGAGGAGAGCTGCACCGCGGCCTCGATCGCCTCGTTGGTATACTTCAGCCGGTGGTAATCCTCGAAGTAGGGCTTGAGGCCCTTGAGGATCGCGATCGCGTCCTCGACCGTCGGCTCGTTGATGTCAATCTTCTGGAAGCGCCGCACCAGCGCGCGGTCCTTCTCGAAGTGCTGGCGGTATTCCTTGTAGGTGGTCGAGCCCATGCAGCGGATCGTGCCCGAGGCAAGAGCCGGCTTGAGCAGGTTCGACGCATCCATCGCCCCGCCCGACGTCGCGCCCGCACCGATCACGGTGTGGATCTCGTCGATGAACAGGATGGCGTTGGGATGCGCTTCGAGCTCCTTCAGCACCTGCTTCAGGCGCTCTTCGAAGTCGCCGCGATAGCGCGTGCCGGCGAGCAGCGTGCCCATGTCCAGCGAGAACACGGTCGCGGCCGCCAGAACCTCCGGCACCTCGCTGTCGACGATGCGCTTGGCAAGACCCTCCGCGATCGCGGTCTTGCCGACGCCGGCCTCGCCCACGAACAGCGGATTGTTCTTCTGCCGGCGGCAGAGCACCTGGATCGCGCGGTTGATCTCGGAATTGCGTCCGATCACCGGATCGATCTTGCCGTCGCGCGCCTTCTTGTTGAGGTTGACGCAATAGGTCTCGAGCGCTTCGCCCTTCTTCTTGGCGTCCTCGTTGCCCTTGGCCTCGGTCTCCTCGTCGACGCCGCGAACGGGGCGCGCCTCGGAGACACCGGGCCGCTTGGCGATGCCATGGCTGATGTAGTTGACGGCGTCGTAACGCGTCATGTCCTGCTCTTGCAGGAAGTACGCGGCGTGGCTCTCGCGCTCGGCGAAGATCGCGATCAGCACGTTGGCGCCGGTCACCTCTTCGCGACCGGACGACTGCACGTGAATCACCGCGCGCTGGATCACGCGCTGGAAACCGGCGGTCGGCTTGGCGTCGTCGGCGCCATCCGTCACCAGATTTTCGAATTCGGTCTCAAGATAATTGACGAGGCTCGTGCGGAGCTTGTCGAGATCGACGCTACAGGCGCGCATGACGGCGGCCGCATCGGAATCGTCGATCAGGGAGAGCAAGAGATGCTCGAGCGTCGCGTATTGGTGATGACGCTCGTTTGCGATCGCCAGTGCACGATGCAGGGATTGTTCAAGGCTTTGGGAAAAAGTCGGCATTCGCGTCCTCTATGGCCCCCACCATCATGATCGCCATCGCCCGGTCAGGCAACAACAACCTTTGTCACATATAGTTATACAAGATCGCGGCGAAAGACCGGTTCCGCGACTCGGCGGCGACATGCCTGCCGTATTTTCGATGCAAAACCCGTTCCGAGTTGGGCAGGATCGGCGCGGAGACAGGATTTCGCACGGTGGTCGGCCGGCCCTCACGCGGCGATCACACTGCGACATGCGCAGCGAGCGTCTGCGTCACGCGCCGCGCGGAGGATTATTTCTTCTCCATCACGCATTGCAGCGGATGCTGGTGCTTGCGGGCGAAATCCATCACCTGCGTCACCTTGGTCTCGGCGATCTCGTAGGTGAACACGCCGCACTCGCCGATGCCGTGATGATGGACGTGCAGCATGATCTTGGTCGCGGCCTCGACGTCCTTCTGGAAGAACTTCTCCAGCACGTGGACAACGAATTCCATCGGCGTGTAGTCGTCGTTCAGGATCAGCACACGATACAGGTTCGGCCGTTTGGTCTTCGGTTTGACCTTGGTGATGACAGAGGTATTCGGACCCGTCGGTCCACCCGAACGGTTCTCGTCATTGCTCATGCGAGGAGCGTGGGCAGCGGCTGGCGCGGACAGGTCTAGTCTGGAAGTCAGGTGCGGCATGGCTCAGGCGTTCAAATTCCCCACGGAAGCGAGTGACGGTCAGCCGCACGGCCCCGCCCTTCGGAGCTTTGCACGGGCGCGCCGTCTTGTTGGATCGCCGCTTCCAACCGCTCCGGTCAGGTCCGGATCGATTGTGGGGAATATGGGCCTGCCCCCGGCTCGCCGCAAGCGTGCAACGGTCTGGCCGATATGGCCGGAGCAGTCCCGATTCCCGGTCCGGGCGATCCCGGCCAAGGTTAATCAATCCAGACCGATTTGACAAAAATTTCCGCCTTCACCGTTTAGAACCTCTTGACCAGGAACCCGGCCGTCAAGGCGGCTGCGGCGGCTTCGCGCGCGATACCTCCGGTTTTCTACGGTCCCAGTTACCTGCCGTTCAATCGCGTGGCGTCAAACCGGGCAAAATCACAGATCTCGGGGATCGCCATGTTTCGCCCGCCCGTTGTCAGCCGTATCGGTCGACAGCTCGCCCGCTTTGCCGGCGCCGAGCAAGGCAATATCGCCGTGATCTTCGCCATTGCGCTGGTCCCGGTGCTGGGCTTCGTCGGCGCTGCGATCGATTATGGCCGCGGCGTCAAAGCGCGCAGCTCGCTGCAGGTCGCGCTGGACTCCGCGGCCTTGATGGTTTCCAGAGACCTGACCAACGGCATCATCACGGAAGCCGATATCGAGGCCAAGGCCAAATCCTATTTCAGCGGTCTTTACACCGGTAACACCGGCACGGTGTCGACGGCCGACATCCACGCCACCTACACGGCCAAAGACGCCAACGGAATCTCGAACGTCGTCGTCACCGGCTCCGGCTCCATGCCGACCGATTTCATGAGGGTCGCCGGCTATCCGACGCTAGATTTCAGCGCAAGCTCGACATCGGCATGGGGAAACACCCGCATGCGCGTGGCGATGATCCTGGATAACACGGGATCGATGGCCCAGAATGGCAAGATGGCCGCCATGCAGACCGCGGCCAAGGACATGATCGACACGCTGTCGGGCTACAACAAGCAGACCGGCGACGTCTACATCTCGATCATCCCGTTTTCGAAGGACGTCAACGTCGACACCACCAATGTCGGCGCGTCGTGGATCAACTGGACCGAGTGGGAGGCCGAGCCTCCGATCCTCGTCAACAACAAGTCCAACAACTTCAACTCGGCCGTCGGCGGATCGAACTGTCCCTTCACGAACAGCAACCAGGGCTTCACCTGCATGGACCGGCCCGCAACGTTGAGCGGCGCCAGCAGCGTCAGCACCATACCGTCGACCGGCACCTATGCCGGGTATATCTGCCCCAGTGTGGACAGCGGCCATAAGCTCGCGGGCAAGTCCGGTATCTACTACAACGGCTGCTACACGACCGTCACCGGCTCGAGCGCAAGCTGCGGATCGAACACGAGCTGCACCTGCACGGGCAGCGGCTCGAGCAAGATTTGTCACCTCTGGCGCGGCGACGGCACTGCGGCAATGGCGGCAGCAGCCCCTGGGCACAACACCTGGACCGGCTGCGTCAACGATCGCGATCAGGACTACGACACCAAGAACACTGACCCGGCCTCGGGCAGCGGAACCCCCTCTACGAAATTCTATGCGGAGCAGTGGTCGGGCTGCCTTCCGGCCACCGTCTTTCCGATGAGCAACCAGTGGCAGACGCTGAAGGACCAGATCACCGCGATGGCCCCGAGCGGCAATACCAACCAAGCCGTGGGCCTCGCGTGGGGATGGCAATCCCTCAGTACAACCAACGGACCGATCGCGGCACCGCCCAAAGCCAGCAACTACGTCTACAAGGATTACATCGTGCTGCTGTCCGACGGCTTGAACACCCAGAACCGCTGGAGCACGACCCAGTCCAGCATCGACGACCGCCAGGAAATCCTTTGCCAGAACATCAAGGGCGACACGGCAAACCCGGTCACGATTTTCACGATCCAGGTCAACATCAACAGCAAGGACGCCAAATCGCAGGTGCTGCAGGACTGCGCGACCAATGGCAATTTCCAGATGATCACGAAGTCGTCCGACACGTCCGATGCGTTCAAGAACATCCTCACGCAGATCTCCAAGCTGCGCGTCGCGAAGTAATCCAGACCAGCTCGCACGAACAAAAAAAAGCCCGGCTGCATCAGCCGGGCTTTTTGATTCCAGGACTTCCAGAAAGCGTTAGTTGGCGGCCGGGGTGAACTTCGACACGACGGTCTCGACCGGCTTGAACGCCTGCTTGGCGAGGTCGCTGTAGAGGCCGGCGATCTTCTGCGATTCCGCAACGAAGGTCTCGTAGGCGGAACGGGCGAAGTCGGTCTGCGCTTCCACGGCCTTGTCCAGCGACTTCACGCCGGAAAGCTTCTCGACGAAGGACTTGGTGTCTTCGAACGACTTCTTGGTGTAGTCGCCATACGCGCTGGCGATCGCCTGGAGGCCGTGCTGCATCGAGGTCGCGGAAGCAACGCACTGCTCGAACTGCTCTTTCCCGTAGCTCTGAAAGTCTTCAACCTTGAACATTTCGGAATCCTTTTCCCTGGCTCTCGTCCGGAAGCCCCGGCTCCCTGACTTCGCCCAAAAATAGTGCAACGCACAAAAAAGTCAAGAATTTTGTGCGACGCACAAAATTCGATGCAAATCTCGGAGATTCCCGGGGTTTCCCGCAAGGGTTCCTTAAGCTTTTGGAAACCGCGGACCCCTACCCTGATTCCCTGGACGTGTTCATCTTCCGCGAACGGTCAAAAGCCGTTTGAGAACACCACCTTAGCCAGAACAGCGGCTCAGGCCCAACGTCCCCCGCAGCGAACACCAGCGGAGGGACAGCCTGAGCAGGTAATGATCCCGGGTCCAGTGGGCACAATTTCGCCCCACGAGCCGGTGATCAAGTCAGAAACGGGGACGGGGTTTCATGCTTCGTAAAAACTTGTCTTCCTCGCGCTTGGCGCGGGTTGGCGTTTTCGGGCTTCTTACGGTCACCACCGTAATCATCTTCACGGATGCTGCCGAGGCACGGCGTCACCGCCGCCATTACGCGCACCACCGGGTGCAGCGCGATGTGTCCGAGAGTTCCAGCCCGAAATTCGCATCGATCATCGTCGACGGCAATTCCGGCTCCGTGCTCCAGGCAACGAGCCCCGACGGAATTCGCCACCCCGCCTCGCTGACCAAGATCATGACGCTCTATCTGCTGTTCGAGCGCCTCGAGTCCGGCAAGATGAAGCTCGACACCGAGATGCCGGTGTCGCAGCACGCCGCCGATCAGGATCCGACCAAGCTGAACCTGCGTGCCGGTCAGACCATCCGCGTCGAGGACGCGATCAAGGGTCTCGTCACCCGCTCGGCCAACGACGCGGCCGTTGTGATCGCGGAAGCGATCGCCGGCGACGAGGACGACTTCGCCCAGATGATGACGCGCAAGGCGCGCTCGCTCGGCATGTCGAAGACGGTCTACCGCAACGCCAACGGCCTTCCCAACGACGAGCAGGTCACGACCGCGCGCGACCAGGCCACGCTCGGCCGCGCCATCCAGGAGCGCTTCCCGCGCTACTATCGCTACTTCGCGACCTCGACGTTCAATTGGCGCGGACAGTCGATCCGGAACCACAATCATCTGCTCGGCAGCGTCGAGGGCGTGGACGGCATCAAGACCGGCTACACCCGCGCCTCCGGCTTCAACCTCGTGACCTCGATGCGCCGCGGCAACCGCCATCTGATCGGCGTGGTGCTCGGCGGCCGCAGCGGCGGCTCGCGCGACGCCATCATGCGCAACCTGCTCGCGGAGAACCTCGATAAGGGCGCAACCACCCACACCGTCGTCGCCGTCACCGAGCGCAACGGCGCTGACGCCAATACCGACGTTGCCGATGCATCGGAGACCCCGGCCCGCCCCGCTCCGCAGGTTCAGGCTGCGGCCGCTCCCGAGGCCGCCCCGTCGCGTCTGGCTGCGCGCCTGTCCACCCTTGCCGCTGCGACGGCCGCGATGCCGCCGGCTCAGGCCAAACCTGAAGTTCGGCCGACTGAATCCAAGATCGAGCCCGCGCCGCTCACCAATGGCGTGATCTCGAGCCAGCCGCTCTCCATCATCCCCGGCTCGTCCGAGCCGATGAAGCCGGTCCGGGTGAAGACGGTTCAGGTCAAGGCCGGCGCCGTGAAGGTCGCCTCCGCCGCCCCGGCTCAGGTCGCACCGCAGGTCACCAGCACGATTGCGGCCCGCTCCGACGTCGCGGAAACCTCCGGCGCCGTGGTCGCCCGGGCCGATCTCATCAACAGGCCCGAGACGGCGAGCCAGCCGGACGCGCCGAAGGCCGAGATCGCCCGCACCGAGATGCCCCGTCAGCCGGCGGGCTTCGGCACCGGCAACGGCATCCTGGGCGTGCTGCCGGCCACAACCGCTGCGGCCCCTGCCCCCGCGACTGCGAAGCTCGCTTCGGCCGATCCTGCCCCGCAGCCGATCCAGATGAGTGCCACCACCAAGCCCGTCGTCACCCATAGCGGCTGGATCGTCCAGGTCGGCGCGCTCGAGAGCGAGAACGAGGCTCAGCAGCGTATCGACGCCGCACGCAGCTCGGCCCGCGGCCTGCTCAGCAAGGCCGACCCGTTCACCGAGGTCGTCGCCAAGGACAATCGCAAGCTTTACCGGGCCCGCTTCGCCGGGCTCGAGCGGGACCAGGCCGAGGCCGTCTGCCGCGCCCTCAAGCGCGCCGACATCTCCTGCATCACCGTCCGCAACTGATCTATCGGACCCGCCCCAAACAAAATGCCCGCGCCTTGCGCGGGCATTTTTGTTTTGGGGACGCGGTCAGACAAAGTCAGTTCCGCGACAACTTCTCGTCAACAATTTACGGTTAAATTTTTACTCAAGGGATCGACCACGCCGACAATGGCGGGCATCTGGGCGACGGCAAACAGAGCAAGCGGAGTTCACGCGGTACGGGCGTTTGTAGCGTAGTGCCGGAGTTAGCCGTTATGCGTACGAAGCAGAGTATCCTTGGCCTCGTTCACACGGGCGGCGAGATACGTCGAGCCCCCCTGGTCGGGATGGAGTTTCTTCATCAGGGACTTGTGAGCCCTGCTGATGTCGTCACGTCCCGCGCCCGGCTGCAAGCCAAGGATCTGATAGGCTTCCTCCGCCGTCATTTTGCCGCTCGGCGCCGTGCGGCGCTGCCGCCCTGCCGCATCGCCCTGCGCGTTCTGACGCCAGGCGGGAAACCGGCGGTCCAGATAGCTTTCAAGTAGGGCCACGCTCTCGGCGTCGAACGCCGGAGCCATCGCCAGCAGGCCGGCGAGATCGAACTCGTCGAGATCGCGCCCGGCGTGAGGCCCGGCGACGATCTGGCCTTTGAGCTGGCCGGAATCGTGGTCGAGCCGCATGTCCAGGAATTGCGAGCGCACCCGCGAGGCCTGTCCGGACGCACGCGTTGCGCCGCCGCCGAACAGCCCCCCGATATTGCCGAAGCCGGCGTTCGCCAGCGGCGTCCAGCCGAGGAGCCCGGCGCCGAAAATCCCGAGCGGGATCGCCACCGCCAGTTCGCCCCGCAGGCCCGTGAACGCTGCGACCGCGAGCGCCACCACGCCACCACCGAACTTGATGGTGCGCGCCAGCACCGCCGGATTGGCGGAGCGGAACATCTGCAGCAGCAGATAAAGCGTGATAACGGCGACGGCGCCGGCGATCAGGGTCATGGCCGGATTATAGTCGCCCGATCGTCAAAATGCATGGTGTCCTCGCTCCGCATAGACCGCGCCGATGCTACTTCATCTGGCCGATCAACTTCGCCGCGCCGCTCGCGCTTTGCGCCAATTTCAGCAGCGCCTCGCGACCGCCGGCGGCATAGGCCGCGGCTGCCCGCAACAGCTCACGGAGCTGCGCTGCCGCGCCGGGATCGAACCGGCACCAAGCCCCGCCGGTCAGCCGCGCGATTTCGCGAAAGGCATGCTCGGCCACGGCGTCGCCGCCTTCCTGAAACACGAACACGGGGACCTTGAGCATGCCGAGCTCGCCGGCCTTGGCGCAGAGCTCGTCGACCTGCTCCTCCATGGCATCGCCGACGAAGACGACGGCACGCACGCCCGAAGCGACCGCCTCGCGCCGGACGTCGCTCAGCACCTTGCCGATCTGGGTGTCGCCGCCGCGACAGTTGATCTTGCTCATCAACGTCGCGAGCCTGGTGCTGTCCGAGATCCAGCCCGTGGCGCGGCACTCATTGAAACCGCGATAGTAGACGAGCCGGATGTCGAGACTGCCGATGGCTGCGGCCTCGCGGAACATGTCCGCCTGGAGCGCGCAGGCCATGTCCCAGGTCGGCTGCCGGCTCATCGTCGCATCCAGCGCGAAAATCAGCCGCCCCTTCGCCCCAGGGGCATGCGGCGACAGCGCACGCGCCTTGGCGACGAACGCGGCGATGTCCTCCGAAGTGCTGGCTTGGGGCAGCGCGCCGCCAGCCTCTCTCGAGACGGCATCACGGCCACGCGGTTTGACGGGTTCGCCGGGCATCCCTGCTCGCTTCTTGCATCAGCGACTAATGTGGATAGCGCATGCTGCCCGGTCAATGTGCAAAGCCTCCGCGGGCGATGCCGGCGGAGGCTTTGCGAGTCGTGATGACGATCGGAGCGGCGTCGGGCTCAGCTCTTGGCGGGTTCAGCTCTTGGCGGGCGCCATCAGAGCAACCGGACCAGGCTCCAGGATCTTGGGCGGGGCCGAGCGCGTATCGACAGGCGCCACCGCGCTGTCGGAATCGTTCAGGAACTTGTCGAGCATGCCCTGGATCGAGTTCTTGGCCGCATCCGGACCGGTATCGCGCATGTCGTTGTGCTGGAATTCGGTCTTCACGACCTGGATGCCGGCCTTCTCGCATTCCTCATCGGTCGGGATCACACCGGCGTCGGTCTTGAACTGCGGATCCTGCGAACGGAACGACAGAATCTTGAACTTGCCGGCAGTGACGAAGGGCACCCGCAGATTGTCGAGCGTCACGACCTTCTTGACCTCATCCGGATACTGCTTGGCGAAATACATCGTGATGTCGCCGCCCATGGAGTGGCCGACCATCGTCACCCTGTCGTAGTCGGCGTTGGGCTGAACCTTCTTCATCTCCTGCATGGCCAGATGGATGTTGGCAACGCCGCGCAAGATCTGCGGCAGCCGGCCGACATAGAGCTCGCCGGGCTTGGTCACCATCGGCGGGTCGGTCGGCAAATCATGCTGCGGACTCACGACCATATAGCCGCGCGCCGCGAAAATGTTGGCGAGGAAGCCGTACTCGGTGTTCTTGACAGTGTTGCCGTGATTGATCACGGCGACCGGCAGCGTGATCATGCCGGCATTGGCCTGCATTTCCTTGTCGCGGCGGACCGCGATATCGACAGGCACGGGACGGTTGTCGCGCGAGGCGTCGTAGAAGGTGATGGTCTCGTGCTTGATGGCCCACTTGCTCGCCGTGAAATAGGCGACGCCGCAGAGGGCACTGACCGAAACCAGAACGGCAATTCCACGCTTCATTTTCGTCCTCAGCCTCAGGCTCTTGCGGCCTGAATCCCTGTTGAAAATCGTGTTGTTCCGGGGCTCTTCGGCCCCTGGTCGCCTATTCCCTAATATATGTCACAGCGGCGTGACAGGAAGGCCAAATATTGTGAACTGGCAGCCCTTTCATTGTGCGTCGCACACGTTTGTTGGGCATCCCGTTCTCGGACGGCTACGTGAGGTGCAGGTCACCATCCGACGCAACCGGTCTCGATTGGGTTCAATTTCGCAGTGAATGCAGGGTTAAAACGACCGAACGCCGGCCCGGTTCCCCTGCGAACCGACCGCTCAAGGCGACTGAAAGTAGCTTTATACCGCCTCAGGCGCCGAGGATGTCGTGGACCTCAAGCGGCTTGTCGACCTGGCTGAACCACTCGGCGCGATTTGCCGCACGGCGGCGGCCGCGCTCGTCGAGCGGCAGCTTGAGCTGGCGGAGCAAGCCCGTCACCTCTTCCCGCGCGGTGAGATGGCCGAGATTGGGCCGCATGCCGAGCGTGGCCTCGTCGATCTCGTCGAGCGCGGTCAGGCCGCGTGGAAAAAATTCGCGATAGACGACGCGCTCGGCGAAGCCGTCGACGTAGCGGAAGCCGAGCCGCAGCGACAGATCCTTGAGGCCCTCGGCGACGAGCTGCTTGTTGCGGGAGCCGAGCATCGACAGGCGGTTGCGCACGACGATCCAGTCGGTGCTGGAGCCGTCGAGCTGGCGCCGCTTGCGCCTGACGTCCCGCACCATCTCGGCATAGTGGCTCTCGCCCGTCACCGCGTAGTTGGCGGGATCGACGGTGCCGAGCACGTCGAAATCGAGGAAGCTGTCGTTGATCGGCGTGACCAGCGTGTCGGCCATCGAGTGCGCAAGGCGCATCAGGTAGCTGTCGGTGCCGGGCGTATCGATCACGATGAAGTCGAAACTGCTCTCGACCGCCGAGACCGCCTCCATGAATTGCAGGAACTCGGAGTTCTCGTTCTCGGCGATCTGCATGGTCTCGCCGAGCTTGATGCAGCGATGCACCGGCAGCTCGAGGCCGAGGCCGGTGCGGCGCGCCCAGGCGGACCGGTTGCCGATGTAGCGGGTAAAGCTCTGCTGACGGCAGTCGAGGTCGATGGTGGCGACGCGCTGGCCGGCCTTCAGCAGCGCGACTGCGATGTGCAGGGCGGTGGTCGACTTGCCGGAGCCGCCTTTCTCGTTGCCGAGCACGACGACATGCGCCGCGCCGGATTGGCCTTGGCTAGCCTGCACAAGCATTGCGATCCTCAACACCCCTGACGAATATCTTCGAGTTGGCCGCGTCTGCGGTCAAGTGAAATGCGTGACAGCAAATGCAAATCGCAGCGCGCCAGTTCTTCAACATGAATCGCGGCGCCTTCTCTCGTCCGTGATCCGGCCCACACCGTTGCGACGTCGTGCGCGGCCGCGCGCGGGATGCTGTGCCGCATCCGCATGCATGGCGTCCACGATCGCCGCTTGTTAAGGTTAGCCGGCCGGGCGCCGGGACGCGCCCACCTCCCAATCCAACCCAGTCGAGTCCTGATGTCACGAAGCCCCTTGATCGCCCGCACGGTCCCCACCCTGCGACGCGCCGTCGACAATCTTCGCAAGCGAAAGGCCACGATCGCGCTGGTCCCGACCATGGGGGCGCTCCATGACGGGCATGTGTCGCTGGTGCGCCTCGCCAAGCGCCGCGCGAGTCGCGTCGTGGTGTCGATCTTCGTCAACCCGACGCAGTTCGCCCCGACCGAGGACTTCGGCGCCTATCCACGGACCTGGAAGGCCGACATCGCCAAGCTCGAAGCCGAGGGCGTCGACATCGTCTGGCACCCGGGGGTCGAGGCGATGTATCCGGAGGGCTTTGCGACCCGCATCGTGCCGGAGGGACCGGCGCTGGCCGGCCTGGAGGACCGCTTCAGGCCGCACTTCTTCGGCGGCGTCGCCACCGTCGTCGGCAAGCTGTTCACGCAGTGCCGGCCGGATGTCGCGATCTTCGGCGAGAAGGACTTTCAGCAGCTGCGGGTGGTGACGCAGATGGCGCGCGACCTTGATCTCGGCGTCAAGGTGACCGGCTCCCGCACGGTCCGCGAGCGCGACGGGCTCGCGATGTCCTCGCGCAACGTCTATCTCTCGCCGGAGGAACGGCAGACGGCGACCACGCTTTACCGCGCCATGAAGGACAGCGCCGGGCGCATCCGCGCCGGCGAAGCGATCGCAGCCGCGATGGCGCGCGGCGCCGGGATGATCACAGCCGCCGGCTTCGCGCTGGACTATTTCGAGGCGCGCCATGCCGAGACGCTGGCGCCGGTCACCTCGCGCAAGGACGGCCCCTTGCGGATCCTGGTGGCGGCCAAGCTCGGCACGACCCGGCTGATCGACAATATCGCGGTGTGAACGCCCGCACCGATCTTGCGCGCCCCCTCGCCCGGATGGATGATCGGCACGAGGAAGCGAGCCGACCGGCAGGGCATGTCATCCATCCGCACAATGATCGTGAGCGGCGTGCTGGCGCTCGTCGCCGCCACGGCCGCGCAAGCACAACAGCGCCCGCCGATCGGCCTGTATGGGTCGCCGCCGGACGCGATGATCTTCTATGTCGCCCACGGCCCCACCGGTGCCTGCGGACCGGGCTGCTCTGACTGGATCGCGGCCGAGGGCACGGTGCAATGGGACAGCTACAAGCGGCTGATCGCGATCCTCGATCGCCAAGTCGGTCACAAGCTGCCGCTCGTCATCCACAGCTGGGGCGGCTCCAACCTCAATGTTGCGGTCAGCATGGGCCGCATCCTGCGCGACCGCGGCCTGGATGCCACCGTCGGTGCGACCGAGGTCGAGGCCTGCACCGGCAAGCCGGAAGCAGACTGTTTTACGCTGAAGCGCCCGGGCGGGCCGCTCGACGCCAAGGTGACGTTGCCGGATCCGGCCTGCGATTTCGCATGCGTCCTCATGCTCGCCGGCGGCGTGCATCGCAGTCTCCCGCAAGGTGCCACGGTGGTGCTGACCGGCCGCTCCATCCGCAACCGACGCGCGCCCAACGTGGCGCCCGACCAGCGCGAGAGCCTGACCGTGATCTTTGGCGAGCAGTATCGCAAGTACCTGCTCGAGATGGGCCTCGAGCCCGAGCTGGTCGACATGGTCGACGCCATTGGCGAAGGTGGACGTCCGATCGTGATGCCGCCCGCAGACTGGGCGCGGCTGCACATCGTCACGCCGCCGTAGACGGCCGCGTCAGAGCAGTCCGAGATCGCGCAGCTCGCGCCGCATCGGCTCCGGCATCGCCGCGATCGAGCCGGCGGCCGACTTGCCGAGATCGGACGGCACGGAATCGTCGGTGAGATAGCGCCAGCCCTGGAACGGGCGCATCGGCCGCGGCGATACCATGATCACCTTCGGCTGCATCACGATCCGGCAGCGGCCGATGCCGTCCTTGTCGCGGAACGGCTCGATGCCGATGATCTTTTCACGCGCGGCGATCTCGCCCTTGATCACCCAGTAGAGCGATCCGCCCGACAGGATCTCGGCGTCGCGCTTGGGCACCATGCGGGTGATGTGGATGTGATGTTGCGGCAGACCCTTCTTCTTGGCGGTCTGCATCCGTTCGGCGACCCACCCCTTCAATTCCTTGACGGAGTCGCAGCCGACGGCGAGCTTGATCAGGTGTAGCGGCATGCCCCAGCATTAGCCGGGCGGCCACGCATTTGGAATGCCGAACTATTCGTTATCCGCAGCCGCGGGAGCCGGGGCCGGAGGCGGCGGCGCGAGCGGAACCGGTGCTGCGGCCGGCGCACGCGCGGCCTTCGGCGCAGGCGGCTTCTTCGCAGCCGGCGCCGCTGGAGCTGCGGCCTGCGTTGAGGTCGGAGCGGACGCGCGCGGCGCCGACGCTGCGCCTGGCGCCGCCTGGCGCGCCGACGCCGTGGGCGGCTCCGGATTCATGATGCTCACCGGCGGCGTCGATGAGGCGCTCGGGAACTCAGCATTGGTCGGCTTGCCCGTTGGCATCGACGGCGGCATTCCGGCGAGCGCCGCAGTGGCCGGCATCGCTGGCATCGCCGGTCCCGTTGCGGGCGCGTTCCAGGTCGGCGCATAGCGCGCGACCAGCGTGTCGTAGAGATGGGAATCCATGTTGGCAGCGACCCGCTGCTGATCGGTCAGGGAGCGGAAGGCGGGGCAGTCGAACTGCGTGCAGCCGTCGCGCGCGACCAGCACCTGCGCGACGAGGCCGTAGCGATCATGCTCCAGCGCCTTGCGCAGCACCTTCATGTCCAGCGTCAGGCTCTTCTCGGCGGTCGCGGCATCGCCGAGCGCAGTCAGCCGGTCGATCCGGGCGGCGGTGTAGGAGACGGCCGCAGCCGCCGCGTCAGGCGAGCCGAACAGCGCCTTCTCGCAGCCAATCGCCACGGCGTTGCCGGCGAGATCGTCGAGACAGGACAGCGCCGGCAGGCTGGCGATGACCGCCGTCTGCGTGCGCGCCTCGACCGGGGCGGCCTGCTCCGCCGGACCGTATGCACGCTCGGTGGCGGCCAGCGCGATGGCAATGGCAAGCAGCGCGATGACAGTCAGCGCGCCGTTGGCAACCGACCTTTCGGCGCGCAGCACCGTAACCAGGAGAATCAGTCCGAAGAAGCCGGCGGCGGCCAAGGTCATCCACATCGCAAGGCCCTGCGAATGCCATATCTGGTCGAACGAAGTGGCCGATGCCCAGTTCATGCGCGACGTCCCCTCACGCGAGCAATGCGCGAATGGTCAAAGCTAGCACCGCGACTCGGCAACTGCCCCCGGCTCACCTTGTCGAGGCGAAGGGGGCCTTTTGACGGCGAGCGAAGCAAATTCGTCCGCGATGTCAACGCGCGGCACCGTCATCCGTCAGGATTGAGCGAGCTGGCTTTCCTTGGCGACGCGTTCGAAGGCTTCGGTCGAGCTCTTGATCCGGTACTGGCAGTCGTCGCCGTCCGTCGGCAGCAGGCGGATGATCTCGTATGCGCCACTCGCAGCCGGGCGCGCGACGTTGCTGGCAGTGAACAACACGCGCGTTCCCACGGGGAATTTATGCTTCAACGCCCATCTCCATCACTCAAACAGCGCCGGCCGTGCCCAGGGTCCCACTGCGACGGACCGGCTGAAAACCCGGCCCGCTCTATAGCACGCGATGCGGCGTTTTGGCCAGCGGTATGCAGGCCTGGCTAATGGGCTAATCCCGCAGTGTTTTCAGGACGATAATCGGCGAACCGGCTAGCCGATGATGCCGCCGGAACCGCCCCCTTCAGGCGGTATGAGGCAAATGGCCGTCCGGGCTCGCGTGGTCCACCGCCTTGGGCAGTTCCTGGGCCAGGATCTGACCGAGCTGGTCGACCGGGATGTTATAGCGGGCGGCAAGCTGGCGGACCGTATCGCTGCCGAGCACGGCACGGAGCTGGTCGGCCGAGATCGGCAGGTTCTGGCCGTTGCCGAGCCAAGATTTGACCTGGTCGCCGAAGCCGGACTGCTGGAGCTTGGCAACGATCGCGCTGAGGCCGCCCTGATTATTGCTGCCGAGCACCTCGTTCAGCACGGCCGGCAAGACGGCGGCACCGAGCTGGCCCAGCGCGCTTCGAAGCGCGGGGTTGTTCTCCAGCGAGTCCAGGATTCCCATGGCCGTGCCCTCTTGTTGCCCTTCGCCAAGATTGAGCGCCGCCGGCTTGCTCATCGTCAAGCGGCGCCCGATCACATTCGCGGGTTAGGCGTCCTCGAACTTCGCGATGCGAAGCGTTTCGGCGATCCCGTCGCGCGTCCATTCCTGGAACGCCGGCAGCGCCATCATCGTGTCCATGTAGGCCCTGGTCTCCGGCGTGACCTCGATCGCATAGGTACGGAAACGGTGCACGACCGGGGCGTACATCGCATCCGCCGCACCGAAGCGGCCGAACAGGAACGGCCCCCTGGCACCGTAGCGCGCCCGGCACTCGCGCCAGATCTCCTGCACGCGCGCGATGTTGGCCTTGGCGTCCGCCGACAGCGTCACGGCGCCCACGGGGCGGTGCAGGTTCATGCCGCATTCGTTGCGCAAGGCCATGAAGCCGGAATGCATCTCGGCGCACACCGAACGGGCGTGGGCGCGGGCGGCGATATCATCGGGCCACAGCTTCACTTCCGGGTAGCGCTCGGCGACGTACTCGATGATGCTGAGCGAATCCCACACCGTGATGTCGCCGTCGACCAGCACCGGGACCTTGCCGGCGCGGCTGAAGGACAGGATCTGATCCTTGTCCGCGGGATTATCGGTGTAGAGCGGAATGACGGTCTCGACGAACGGGATGTCGTTGGCGCGCAGTGCGAGCCATGGCCGCATCGACCATGACGAGTAGTTCTTGTTGCCGATCGCGAGCTTGAGCGCTGCCATGTCGCTGGTCCTTCCCTGCGTGCTCTGGATGCGGCTGCTTTTAGCGCCATCACCTGCCCCCAATCAATCGTTGCCGTGCCAATGCATGCGTGGCAATCGTTGCGATCCGCGCGAGGAGAGCGACATGAGCAGGCATTGGGTCGACATCACGGCGGTCGGCTTCTTCATCATCGAATGGCTGGTCTATGCCCTGACGCTGGAGCACTCAGCCTATGGCCGCGACAGCCTGTCGGCGCGCATGAACCGCTATCGCGAGGTCTGGGTCCGCCGCCTGCTCGACCGCGACACCCGCATGGTCGACATGCAGATCATGGCCTCGCTCCAGAACGGCACCGCCTTCTTCGCCTCCACCAGCCTGTTCGCGCTCGGCGGCGCGCTGGCGCTGCTGCACGCGACCAACGACGCGATCGCGATCCTGAGCAAGCTGCCGATCGACCTCAGCCCCACGCCGGCGCTGTGGGAGCTGAAATGCGTCGGCCTCGTGCTGATCTGCGTCTACGCCTTCTTCAAATTCGCCTGGGCCTATCGCCTGTTCAACTATGTCGCGATCCTGTTCGGCGGCATGCCGCCGGCTGACCGGCGCGACACGCCCGAAGCAGAAGCCCATGTCATCCGGACCTCCCGCCTGTTCGAATCCGCCGGCCGCCATTTCAACCGCGGTCAGCGCGCCTTCTTCTTCGCGCTCGGCTATCTCGGCTGGTTCGTCAGCCCCTGGGTGCTGTTCGTGACCACAGCAGCGGTGGTGGTGGTGACTTGGCGACGGCAGTTCGCGTCGAGTGCCTGGGCGGCGATGGCGCCGGAGGCGGTGGATGGTGGTGAGGACAAGAGACGCGGTCATTGATGCGCTCTCACTCTCCTCCTCGTCATTGCGAGCGCAGCGAAGCAATCCAGGATCTTTCCGGTGCGGCGGTCTGGATTGCTTCGCTCCGCTCGCAATGACGGACCAAAATGCATCGCCGTCGTGCGCTCATTCGCGCCTCCACTCGCAGACGCAGCTTCGCGTCCTCGCGGCGCAACAGCGACCCCGGATTGCGCTGCGCTCCATCCGCGCTACGACCCGCCGAAATCCCGTGGGCTGAACGGCAGGTCCAGGATCTTCCATTCGCCGTACAAATTGGCCGGCAGCATCTTGTAGGGCTGGCAGGCCTGGAGCGCGGCCATCGCTGACTTGACGAGGGCCACACCCTTCGCGGATGGCGGGGCTTCGATCAGGATCGGTTCGCGCGCCAGCGTTCCATCGGTGGCGAACAGCGTGCGCAGCTTGATGTTGACGGTGTCGGTCGGGCTGACCCCGGCCGGCAGCCTGGCGCAGCTTCGCAAATGGCGACGAAGCGCGGCAATGACTTCGGCCGGCAGCTTGGCTGCGACTGAATCCTTGGCGTCGCCGCCATCGTCCCTGGGCGCGTCTTTCGGCAGATCCGTCGGCAATTCAGGCGGCAGGCCCAGCATGACGCCGTATTTGACGGTGACGTCCGGCTCCGGTGCCTGATACGCCGGCGGCGGCGCGGCCTGCGGCTGCGGCATCGCTGGTGGCTGCGGCTGCATCGGTGGCTGCGGTGTCGGCGACGGCTGCATCGCCTGAGGCGGCGGTTGCGGCATCGTCTGCGATTGCGGTTGCGGCTGTTGCGACGGCTGCGGTTGTTGAGGCTGCGGCTGGACGTTGGCCTCGCGCTGCTTCGGCGCCTGTGAGGGCTGCGGCTGCTTCTGTTGCGTTGGCTTCTCAGGTTCAGGCGACGCCTGCTGCTTGGCCGCAGGCTTTGACGCCGCTTCCGCCTTGTCCTCGTCGGTGAAATCCAGCTTCGGCAATTTCAGGTCGGGTTTCGGCTCCGGCGGCTTCTCCTTCGCCTCCTCTTGAGCCTTCTCCTCGGCCTTTTCCTCCTCCTGCTTCACCTGCTCCGGCGTGACGATGTCGACCGAAACGGCCTCGGGCGCTGCGGCGTGGAACGGACGGACTTCGCTGATCACGATGATTAGCGCCACCAGCGTCAGATGCGCGATCGCTGACGCTGCAATGTCCGTCCGTATGATCTTCCGCAGTTCCATCGACCGATCTTGGGTTGCCGCCCTGCTGTTAGCATACCGCGGTGCCCCCTCAATCCCATTTCGGCGCGAAGCCGAAATCGGTCAGGCGGCCCTTGGGATTGGCCAGCGCGGCGATCTCGGCCATCTCGTCGTCAGGGAGCTCGAAATCGAAGATGTCGATGTTTTCCGACAGCCGTTCGACGCGCGAGGTGCGCGGGATCGCGGACACATTCTGTTGCACCAGCCAGCGCAGGCAGATTTGCGCCGGCGTCTTGCGATGTGCGCGGCCGATCGCCGCGAGCGTCTGATCTGTCTTGATGCGGCCCTTGGCGATCGGGCTATAGGCGGCCAGCGCGAGGCCGTGCTGGTCGCAGGCCGCCCTCACCTTCGTCTGGTCGAGATAAGGATGATATTCGACCTGGTTGCAGACCAGCGGCTCAGGCGAGAGCGCCACCGCCTGCTCGGTCAGCGCCACGGTGAAGTTGGAAACGCCGATGTGCCGGGTCAGGCCCATGCGTTTGGCATGCGACAGCGCGCCCAACGTCTCCTCCAGCGGCACATGCGAATTGGGCCAGTGCAGGAGCAGGAGATCGACGGACGGGAGCCGCATCCGGGCGAGGCTCTCCTTGACCGAGCGTTCGAGATCGTGCGGTGCGAAATGGTTGGTCCAGACTTTTGTGGTGAGGAAGATGTCGTCGCGGCGCACGCCGGAGCCGCGCAAGCCGTCACCGACCTCGCGCTCATTGTCGTAGACCTGCGCGGTGTCGATGTGGCGATAGCCGAGCCGCAGCGCCTGCTCGACCACGCGGGCGCAGGTGCGCCCGCTCAGCTCCCAGGTCCCGAGCCCGATCGCCGGTATCCTTGCGCCGTTGGCCTCGACGAACAGCATGAGGAATCCTCTCTGTTGCGATCGCCCCAAATCATCATCCAGGCGTCATTATGGACCCCGCCCGTGACACTGCCAACGGACGACGCCGGCCGCCGGGCCGGATCTTCAGGGCAATGCTAACGGGAGGTTCGCGTCAGACCTCGACGTCACCACTTGACGTCAGGCTTTGGCGAGCGCCTGGAACACCGTATCCGGCGCATGCGCGATCACGGCGAGCAGCGCGCGGGCCGGTCCCCGCGGGGCACGCTTGCCCTGCTCCCAGTTGCGGATGGTCTCGACGGGAACGCCAAGCTTGGCGGCGAACTCCAGCTGGGTGAGGCAGGCGCGGCGGCGCAGATCGCGCACCGCGAGCGAGCTGGTGTCGCCCTGCGCGGCATTGGCCGACGGCTGGACCGGAAATTCCTGTCCATCCCGCAACTCGACGACCCGTCCGTCCGCCTTCAGCCGCAACCGCATGTTCATTCCCCCAAGTGGAGCGATGATGCGGCAGGTCGCTTAAGTTCGGATTAAAGATGGCCCCCTTAGCCCGGATGGAGCGAGCCCTACCTCAACCCGAACCACAGCGTCGCGATGCCAAGGAAGGAGAAGAAGCCGACGACGTCGGTCACCGTCGTGACGAACGTGCCGGAGGCCACGGCCGGATCGGCCCTGACACGTTCGAGCGCCATCGGGATCAGGATGCCGCCGAGCGCGCCGGCGATGAGGTTGCACACCATCGCCAGCCCGATGACGATGCCGAGGCCCGGGATCTTGAACCAGGCCACCGCCGCGATGCCCGTGATCACGGCGAAGGCAAGGCCGTTGACGAGCCCGACCATGCCTTCGCGTATCACCACGCGCCAGGCGTTGGAGGAGCCGAGCTCGCGCGTCGCGAGCGCGCGCACCGCGACCGTCATGGTCTGGGTCGCGGCATTGCCGCCCTGGCTTGCGACGATCGGCGCCAGCACCGCGAGCGCGACCATCTTCTCGAGCTGGCCCTCGAACAGGCCGAGCACGGAGGATGCGAGAAAGGCGGTGGCGAGATTGACCAGCAGCCAGTTGAACCGCGCGCGCGCAATCGTGAACACGGTGTCGGAGAGTTCTTCGTCGCTGGTGACGCCGCCGAGCGCCTTGAGGTCTTCGTCCGCCTCCTCCTCGATCACGTCGACGACGTCGTCGACGGTGATGACGCCGACCAGGCGATCCTGGGTGTCGAGCACGGGCGCGGCGACGAGATTGTACTTGCCGAACATGCGCGCCACCTCCTCCTGGTCCTCCAGGACGGAGACGCGGCGGCGATCCTCGTCGGTCAGCTCGGCAAGCGCCACCGGACGACGGGCGCGGAGCAGGACGTCGAGCGAGACCGCGCCCTGCCAATGCTGGTCCCTGTCGACGACATAGATCTCGTAGAAGCGGTCTGGCAGATCCGGCGTCTCGCGCATGTAGTCGATCGCCTGCCCGACGGTGAAATCCTGCGGCACCGCGATGAACTCGGTCTGCATCCGGCGGCCGGCGGAATTTTCGGGATAAAGCAGGCTGCGCTCGAGCGCGACGCGCTCAGGCAACGGCAGCTTCTCGAGGATCTCCTCCTGCTCCGCCTGGTCGAGGGTTTCCAGCAGCTCGACCGCGTCGTCGGATTCGAGCTCGCGGACGCCCTCCGCAACCGTCTCCGGCGGCAGCTCCTCGAGGATCTCCTCGCGCACGCCCTCGTCGAGCTCGTTCAGTGCCGAGAAGTCGAAGTCGCGCCCGGTCAACTCGACCAGGCGAACGCGATGGTCGGGCTCGAGGGCCCCGATCAGATCGCCGAGATCGGCCTCGTGCAGTTCGGCGACGCAGGCGCGCAGCGCGGCGCTGTCGCCGGCCTCGATCGCATGGGCAATCTCCTCGACGAATTCGTGACGAATTTCGCCGTCTTCATTGCGCATCGGAACGTGGTCGAGTACCGAGGCCTCGGCGGATGGGGCACCGTCCATATGTTCATCCATGGCGCGCCTCGCCGTTTGACTAGGTTGGAACGAGTGGTCTGAGCTGACGGTCAGGCAATACCCACAAGCGAACTGCGAGCGCAATGGCAAAGATGCTTCGGCTGAAATGGACGTCGATCTCGGTGAGCGCGGTCTTCGCGGCCCTCGCCGGCATCGCCTCGGCGGATGCCGCGGAGTGCCCGCGCAAGGACGCGCTCGGCACCTCACGCGTTCTGAGCGTTGATGCCAGGACCACGCCGCGCGTCGGGCTGAAGAGCTTTCCGCAGACGCTGCCGCTCGCCGATCACGAGGTCGTGCTGACCTTCGACGACGGCCCGAACCCGCCGACGACATCGAAGGTGCTGGCCGCGCTCGCGCAGGAATGCGTGCGCGCGACCTTCTTCCTGATCGGCCTGCACGCCTCGCAGCAGCCCGAGATGGTCAAGCGCATCGCGCGCGAGGGCCACAGCATCGGCCACCACACATGGTCGCATCCGTTCATGGCGCGGATCCCGTTCGAGAAGGCGAAGAGCGAGATCGACCGCGGCATCGCGGCCGACGAGATGGCCCTCAAGGGCGTGTCGACGACGACGCCTTCGACGCCGTTCTTCCGCTTCCCCTATTTCGAACACACGCAAGCGCAGCTCGACCTGCTCCAGTCGCGCGGCATCGTCGTGTTCGGGGCCGACCTCTGGGCCAGCGACTGGAACGAGATGACGCCGGAGCAGGAATTGAAGCTCGTCACCGAGCGCCTTGCCGCCGCCGGCAAGGGCATCATCCTCTTCCACGACCCCAAGGCGCGCACGGCCGCGATCATGCCGGCCTTCCTGCGGTATCTGAGGGAGAACGGCTATCGGGTGGTTCACGTGGTGCCGGCGGGCACATCACAGAAGAACGCCGACGCGCATTGATGCCGTAATGTCACGGCGTCGCAAAATGGGGTGATTTGAGCCCCATTAACAGTCTGTTCATGCTACCCCATGCAAAGATGCAGGGGGTATTGCGCCTGAACCGTTTCTGGGCATCTCCGACCTACTAAGGCGGCAACCGCGTAAGGAGGAAGACGAGGTTCATGATCGGAAGTAGCGTTGTTCTTCGGACGCGATCGTGGATCGTCCTCTGTCTGGGGCTGTTGGTCGTCGGTTCGCCGGCGGCCCTTGCGGCGGAGTGCCCCGGTCATCCCGACGCGCTCGGAACATCCCGCACCCTCGTGGTCGACCCGCGCGAGCATCCGCGCATCGGCACCATGCAGTACCGCGAGACGCTGCCGCTGAAAGACCATGAAGTCGTCCTGACCTTCGACGATGGTCCGCTGCCGAAATATTCGAACCAGATCCTCCAGATGCTCGCCGACGAGTGCATCAAGGCGACCTTCTTCATCATCGGCGGCCAGGCCAAGGCGAATCCTGAAGGCGTGCGCAAGCTGGTGGCGGCGGGCCACACCGTCGGCACGCACAGCATGAACCATCCGCTGACGTTCGACCGGATGCCGATCGAGAAGGCCGAAGCCGAGATCAACGGCGGCATCGCGTGGACCTCGGCCGCGATGACCGATCCGTCCAAGCTGGCGCCGTTCTTCCGCATTCCCGGCCTGATGCGCGCCGAAGGCGTCGAGAACCTTCTGATCTCGCGCGGCATCCAGGTCTGGAGCGCCGATTTCCCGGCCGACGACTGGCGCCATGTGTCGTCCGACCGCGTCTACCAGCTCGCGATGCAGCGGCTGGAGGCCAAGGGCAAGGGCATCTTGCTGCTGCACGACATCCAGGCCCGCACGGTCGCGGCGCTGCCGAAGATCATCCGCGACCTCAAGGCGCGCGGCTATCGCATCGTGCATGTGGTGCCGGCGACCGCGGACCGGCCGGCGACGCCGACCACGGCGGTGGAATGGCTGCTGCATCCGCCGACCGAGACCGTGCCGATCGCACGCTGGCCCTCCGTGCCCAGCTTCGTGTTCACGCAGACCAAAACGCTGCCGGCGCCCTCGCTGGCCGACCTCAATGCGCAGACCGAGCATCAGCCGCTGCTGCCGCGCCGGACCAAGGCGCAGGTGGACGTCGCATCCTCCCTGCCCGTGCCCGGCCCCGATCTGTTTGCCATTCCCGAGGGCTCGCTCGAAGTCCTGCTGTCGACGACCTTGTCGCGGCGCGCGGCGACGCGGCTGGCGATGGCGTCCGAGACGCCCCGTGCGGCCAAGGGAAAGGCCGGCAAGCCGCACGCTGCCCGCGCCTCGCATGCGGCCCATGGCGCACCGAAGCATACGGCGCAGGCCAAGAGCGCTGCGCCCAAGGGCCCCGCATCGCATTCGACCCGCGTCGCGACCGGCGTGAAGAAGCGCGCCTAAGTCGTCATCACTGCCGCATGATGTTGGCGACGCAGAGCAGCACGATCAGCGCCAGGAAGAACAGGTCCATATAGGACTTCAGCTCGCCGTCGCGGCGCAGCCGGGCAACGTCGGCCACGACCTGCTTGCGCGCGCTCGTTCCGCCCGAACCGTCATTGATCGGAGCCTGCAGGCGCTTGGTCTCCGCCTCCAGCTTCTCGATCTTCTGGAAGAAGTAGAACGCACGCAGCGTCGAGGCCGCACGCATGCCGGCATAGACCAGCACCAGGATCGCGAGGATCGCCCGGTTCTGGTATTTCTCCATGAAGTTCAGGCTGAAATAGACCATCGCCATGAACGCGAAGTTGGTCACGAAACGGTAGACGAAGCTAAGAAAGACCATGCTGGCTCCAGCCCTGAGCGATGCGACCCGGTCTACGCCAACTTAATTTCGACAAAGATACGATCGCCGGGCGCCTTTTAGCCACGCGCGGTCATAATGCAAGGGAGAGCACAGGGGCCTGCGCGTTCCACGTGAACGAGAGGTTGCCAGCAGCTCGATGGAGATTCGTCGGAAGCTACGGTAGATTGGCACAGCCACCGCATGTGGGGTCTGCCGATGCCGAAAAAGGGAATCACCGGCCACGACGACTGGGTTCTGACCGAGGCGCTTGCGACCGCGCTGGTCGCGCTCGAGCAGCTCGAGCCGAAGCACCAGCCGAGCGCGCATATGGACGACATCCGCAAAATGCTGGCGAACGGCAAGGAGCCGTCGGCCGTGAGCCTGCACCTCGCCCAGGCCAAATGTCGCCTGTTTCCGGAGGCAGATCCGCTCGAGATCTACCGGGAATACGGGATCGGCGACGAATACGGCTGAGCGGCCGACGGGGGCCGTTTCGCGAGAGATCAGGATCTTCGAGGCTGGCGCGCTCGGAGGGCGGTCGCATCTGGTGCGATTTCAATGGCTTGCGGAAATGGGTAAAGAGTTAGGTGCGTTCCCACTTATAGGTGCCCTTCCAGCAAGTCGGCCGAGGCTCACATTCCGCTTCGCCGAGTAGAGGTGCGCACCTTTGAAATCTGCCGGCACTAGCTCACCTTCCTCAACGTATTTCGATAGTGGAATCGGCTTGCGGCGCTTCCCCACGAAGCGTAACTTTCAACTACACGTAGCTCATTCGAAAGCAAACTATCGGGTTCGGCCTAGCGGGAGAGAGCGATGGCAGATGTCCCATGGCACCTTTCCGGTGACTATTTCGAAAATTGCAGTTGCAGCATCGTGTGTCCCTGCCTCGTGTCGGCGGCTCCCCCGCTGACCGCGCGACCGACCGAAGGCTTCTGTAACGTACCGCTGATCTTCCACGTCGAAAGCGGCCGCTATGGCGACATCGAGCTCGATGGACTCAATGTCCTGGTTATCCTCCACGCACCTGGGATCATGGCAGACGGAGATTGGTCGGTGGCCGCCTATATCGATCAGCGCGCCAACGATGAGCAGACCGAGGCTCTAGCTGCGATCTTCACCGGCGCCGCCGGTGGTCCGATGGCCGCGTTCACGCCGCTGATCAGCAAGAACCTGGGCGTGCGCAAGGTCCCGATCACGTTCCGGATCAACGGCAAGACACGGTCCGCGGAAATCCCCGGCATCCTGCACATGTCCGTCGATCCCTTACCAACCATGCATCCGAGCGGCGAGATGTGGGCAAACATCGGTCATCCGGTCAGCCCCGACGCCATGGTGATGGCCGTCGGCGCCCCCGGCAATACGTTCAGCGATCACGGCATGCACTGGGATAATTCCGGCAAGAACGGCCTCTATGCGCCGATCCGCTGGTCGAACCAGGCTTGAAGCAACTCCGACCGGTCCTGCGACGAGGCCGGCAACGTCAATCGCAAATGACCGACAGCGCCCTGGAAACCGTGCTCCGGCGCGATCGCTGGGTCGTCGGCGGCGCGATCGGCGTCATGGTCGCGCTGGCATGGAGCTATGTGCTCTGGCTCGCCAACGACATGGACATGGGCGGCATGGACATGACCGGGTTCCGCATGATCCCGGCCGGGATCGGCATCATGCTGCCGGCCAACGAGCCATGGCGAGCGATCGAGTTCGCGTATGTGTTGCTGATGTGGGCCGTGATGATGATCGGAATGATGGCCCCCTCGGCGGCACCCATGATCCTGATGTACGCCCGCGTAGGCCGACAGGGCAAAGCGCAGGGCAAGCCGTTCGCCGCGACCGGCTGGTTTGCGGCCGGTTATCTCCTCGCCTGGTGCGGCTTTTCGCTGGCAGCCACCTTTCTGCAATGGGTGATCGAGCGGGCCGCCTTGCTCGATTCCCGGATGGCGATCGCCAGCAACCTGCTCGGTGCAATCGTGCTGATCGCGGCGGGAGTCTATCAATGGACACCGCTCAAGGACGTCTGTCTCGCCCAATGCCAGTCGCCGTTTCTGTTCCTGATGCGCCACGGCGGCTTTCGCGGCGACCTGCGAGGCTGCCTGCTGCTGGGGCTTCGGCACGGAGGCTATTGTGTCGGCTGCTGCTGGGTTTTGATGGCGCTTTTGTTCGTAGGCGGGGTGATGAACGTGCTTTGGATTGCCCTTTTGGCGCTGCTTGTCCTTTTGGAGAAACTAACGCCGGTCGGACGATGGATCGCGCGTGCTGCCGGCATTGCATGTGTGGCCGCGGGCGCCTCGCTGCTGGTGTTCTTGCCGCAGTGACTGCAGGTCGCGGACGTTTATCGCGACGACGGAGCGCCCCCCGGCCGAGAGATCGAACATCAGGGATCAGCGGGGGCACATTCCAGGATCGGCAGTGCCAACAAGGCGGGCGTCGAAGATCGCGGAAAGATTCTTCGCGCCTCTCTTCCCTTGGTGCGCTCGGAGGGACTCGAACCCCCACGATTTTACTCACTGCCACCTCAAGGCAGCGCGTCTACCAGTTCCGCCACGAGCGCTTAGGGGATGCCGGCTTGAGGCTTGAGGGCCAACCGGATCAACGGCGCCGATCTAACAAATCCATCAGAGGGGTACAAGCCTGCAAAGGCCCCGAATTCCACAAGCTTTGCAGGAAAATTCTGCCGCTCCCCCCGGATCGGCCCTATCGGGTGCCTCAGCCGCAACCGCCTGCCCCGGGCCCTACCGGGTCCCCGGGCCGCTACCGCGTGCCCGCCGTGCGCGGCAGCATCTGCTTGACCTCAACCGCGATCCGGTTGCGGTCGACCAGCACGACGCCGGAGGCCACCGGCAGGTTGTTGGCCAGAACCTTGACCTCGTCGGCCTCGGTTGCGTCCAGTTCGATGATGGCGCCGCGGGAAAGACGTAATACTTGATGGATCGGCATGGTGGTCGTCCCGAGGACGACCATGAGATCCACGGTGACTTTGTCGAGAGTGGGCACTGTCAGGACCGCCGCAACTTGGGACTTAAGCCAAAGGACTTGGCATTTGCGCCTGCGATCATCACCACGTTATGGTTAGCCAATGGTTAATTCGCCTCAAAACCCCCGCCAAGACCTCGATTTGACGTCGTTTTCCACCTCCGGCGGCGAACCCGTCGAATGGCGAATCTCGGACGCGCCCGTGCCCTATCCGGAGGCGGTGGCCGCCATGGAGGCGCGAGTCGCACAGATCGCCGCGGGCGAAGCCCCGGAACTGGTCTGGCTGCTCGAGCACCCCCCGCTCTACACCTCCGGGACCTCCGGCAAGGACTCCGACCTGCTCGATCCGCGATTCCCGACCTTTGCCACCGGGCGCGGCGGGCAGCTGACCTATCACGGGCCGGGCCAGCGGGTGGCCTATGTCATGCTCGACCTCAAGCGCCGCCGGCCGGACGTCCGGGCCTATGTCGCGAGCCTGGAGGAATTGATCCTGCGCACGCTCGCCGCCTTCAACGTCCGCGGCGAGCGGCGCGAGGACCGGGTCGGCGTCTGGGTGAAGCGGCCCGACAAGGGCGTCGGGCACGAGGACAAGATCGCGGCGATCGGCGTCCGGCTGAAGCGCTGGGTCTCGTTCCACGGCATCGCCATCAATGTCGAGCCGGAGCTATCCCATTTCGCAGGCATCGTGCCCTGCGGCGTTGCCGATCCGCGCTATGGCGTCACCTCACTGATCGATCTCGGCCAGCTCGTGACCATGGCCGACGTCGACGTCGCGCTCCGGCAGGCGTTCGAGGAGCTGTTCGGACCGACACGCGCACTGGTGCCCGAAGCGGCCGCCTAGCACCTTTTCTGTTTCAGCCGGACCGCGCGCCTCTCCGCTCGCCGGGGAATCGGCTATGCTTGAGCCAGGTGCCGCCCACGCCTCCCCCCTCCGCCGGGAAAGTACAGTTCATGCCGGGCGATGAGATCATCGGACCGACTGTTCGAGCGCCAGGCATAAGGAGGGATTGCGCTTTCTGCTCGCAATGGGAGGTTCTCTCCATGAAGTTGTCTGCACCGTCTATCATCTGAAGCGCAAGGCGAAGCGCTTGTCGCGCGAGGAAGGCATTCCGCTGCACGATGCGCTCGACCGCATTGCTGCGAGCGAAGGGTTTTCCGCCTGGAGCATGCTGGCGGCAAAGGCCGCCGCGCTGACGCCGGCCAATCGCCTGTTTCCGCAATTCGAGCCGGGCGAACTCGTGCTGGTCGGGGCGCGCCCTGGCCAAGGCAAGACCTTGATGAGCCTCGAACTCGCCGTCGAGGCCATGAAATCAGGTCATCGCGCCGCGTTCTTCTCGCTCGAATACACCGAGAAGGACGTTCTGGACCGCTTGCGTGCGATCGGCGTCGATCCCGCACAGTTCGACAAGCTGTTCGAGGTCGATTGCTCCGACGCGATCTGCGCCGACTACATCGTCAAGCAGATGGCGGCAGCCCCTCGCGGCACGGTCGTGGTGATCGACTATCTGCAACTGCTCGACCAGAGGCGGGAAAACCCTGATCTGACCGTTCAGGTTCGCGCTGAAATCCTTCGCGCGAGACAAGGGGCTGATCGTCGTCTTCATCTCGCAGATCGACCGGTCCTATGATCCCGCCGTCAAGCCCTGCCCTGATCTCGGCGACGTCAGGCTGCCGAATCCGCTGGATCTAAAACTGTTCGACAAGACGTGCTTCCTGAACAATTCCGAGGTTCAGTTCCGCGCGGCGAGCTGACGATCAGGCCGCGGGTGAGATGGCTCACCCGCGGCTTGCCATCTCACGCCGCCTTCAGCGACACCTCGAGCTTGCCGGCGATGTAGCGCCGCTCCTGGGTCAGGCCGCCAAAGCCGTAGGCGTCGCCCTTGACCTCGTCGACATGCAGGTAGGTCTCCGGATGCAGCGGGCCCAGGATCTCGGCCATGCGCTTGAACATCGCGGCGAGATAGGCGGCCTTCTCGTCCTTGGTGTTGGTGCCTTCGCTGACGTGGATGTCGATCCAGTAGCTGGCGAGCTTCTGCTCGGCGAGCGACTTGCCGCCGGCGAACCAGTCATCGGCGTCCACGGACTTGACGATGATGGCGGTCACCTTGGGATCCTTGTGCAGGATTTTTGCAGTGAGCTCGGACACGGCGCTCGCAATGTCGGCCTTCAGCGACGACGACTGGCGGGACGAGGTGTAGGACACGGTGATCAGGGGCATGGTGGTTCTCCTCAAGATGCTGCGCAGGTCTTGCACGGCGTTGGTGAGAAACTAGACCTCCCCTCGTCATTTTGGTATCTTATCTCTATTGATACCAGTGATAAGCATGCGTAATGACACCAATCCTCGACATCGCCACCGTCCAGGCCTTCCTGCTGGTCGCCGACCTTCAGAGCTTTACCCGCGCCGCCGAAGCGCTCGGCACGACGCAGGCGGCGGTCAGCCTAAAGCTACAGCGGCTGGAGACATTGCTCGGCAAGCGCCTCGTCGAGCGCTCGCCACGCGCGGTCCGGCTCACCGCCGAAGGCGCCAGCTTCCTCGATCGCGCCCGCGCGCTGATGACGGCGCATGACCGCGCGCTGTCAGGTGAGGCACCAGCCGCGCAGTCGCTCTCGCTTGGGATCTCCGATCATGCCGCGGGCCCTGAACTGGTGCCGCTGCTCGAACGCCTGCACGCGATGTCGTCGAACCTGACGCTCGCCGTCACCATCGGCTTCTCGCGCGAGATGCAGGATGCCTATGACGCGGGCGAGCTCGATGCGGTGATCGTCCGTCAGGAAGGCAGCCGCCGCGGCGGCGAGAAGCTGACCGAGGACGAGTTCGGCTGGTTCGCATCGCGACGCTTCACGCTGCCGAAAGGTGAAGCGCTGCCGCTCGCGACGCTCGCTCCGCCCTGCGGTGTCCGCGCCGTCGCCGTGCGCGCGCTCGACAAGGCGGGCACCGCCTGGCGCGAGCGCTTTGTCGGCGGTGGCGTGACCGCGGTGGTCGCAGCCGCCCTTGCAGGCCTGGCTGTGGCGCCACTGGCGCGGCGGATTGCTCCGGCAGGACTTATCGACGTCGGACCCGCGCACAAGCTGCCAAAACTCGGCAGCTCGAAGGTGATGCTGCATTCGAAGGTCAGCGATCCCGCAAAACTCGCGGCGCTGCGGGCGGTCGCGGCGACGTTCCGGAGCGTGGCGACGGCTTAGCGCTCAGCCCCCGTGGTCTCTAATCTTCTCCCGCGTACCTGCCCGCCACGCACCAGTAAACGAGCCCCGCCGGACCACCGGCGAGAACAAAGGCCGCGCCGAGCAAACCGATGTCCTTGAAAAGCAACGCGCAGAACGACGCACCGACCACGACGCCGGAGCCTGCATAGAACACCATGGCGCGGGTGCGCAGACGTTCGCCAAGCCAGATCAAGATAGCTGCCGGAACGCTTGTGAGGGCACAGGTCACGAAGAATGTCAGCGGCACGACGACAACCGCCATCGCGAATGTGTCATCTACGACCTGCTTCGGGTTACGCTCAGGCGCGATCAGAGCCAGGACGACAAATATCATCGTGTCCAGCACGGCCGTCGCAGTCAAGCATCCGCGAAACCAGCCGTCGAACGCACGAAGACGAGCAGCGCAGGACATAACATCACCTCATAAAATCGCCTCGAACGCACTGCGCAGCGTCTCGTGCCGAAACACAAAACCGCGGCTCAGCGCCTTGTTCGGCAGCACGCGCTGACCGCCGAGCAGGAGTTCGTCGGCAAAGCCGCCGCCGATCCGGCGCAACAGGCCACCGGGGATGCGAAACACTGCGGGCCGGTGCAGACGGCGGCCGAGTTCCTCGGTGAATTTTGCGTTGGTGACGGGGATCGGCGCGGTGGCGTTGACGGGGCCGGCGAGATCGGGCGTCGCCATCACATAGGCGATCAGCCTGATGAGATCGTCGCGCTCGATCCAGGACATCCACTGCCGCCCGGTGCCGATGGGGCCGCCGAGGCCGAATTCGAACGGCGTCAGCATGCGCGTAATGAAGCCGCCCTCGGTGCCGAGCACGAGGCCGATGCGCAAATTGACGACGCGGACGCCAAGCTCCTCCGCGGCCCGTGCCGCCTGCTCCCAGGCCGCGCAGAGTTCGTGGCTGAAGCAGGCATGAGACTTGGCCGATTCCGTCAGCACCTGATCGGCCCACAGGCCATACCAGCCGATCGCGGAGCCGCTGACCAGCACGTCGGGCTTGCGGTCGAGCCGCGCGATCAGCTTGACGACCTCGCCGGTCATGTCGATGCGCGAGCCGATGATCTTCGCGCGCTTCGCCTCGGTCCAGAGGCCGTTGCCGATCGGCTCGCCGGCGAGATTGACGATGGCGTCTATATGCGTGTCCGCCGCCAGTTGATCGAGGCTCGTGATCAGCGTGACCGGCGGCGGCAACATCTCGGCCTTCGCGGGATTGCGGATCAGCGCGATGACGTGGTGCCCTGCCCCGCTGAGGCTCGCAGCAAGGCGGCTACCGATGAAGCCAGTCGCGCCGGTGATTAGCACGGTCTTGCGACTGGTGAGCTTTTCGACGAGCCCGGCAGCGGGAACGCTACGCATGCGGCCGAGACGGCGCATCGCGGCAAAATCCCTGATGCCGCAGAGCGCAGCACCGACCGCGCAGGCGGTTGCGGCGATGCTGAGCAGGCCTTGATACACGACCGTCACGCCGAAGGGCTGCATCGCCCAGTCGATCAGCACCGGCAGCAGCAGCACCAGGATGGCGCCGTAGTTGATCGCAAGCAGCGTGTGATTGATCCGCTCGCTCGGCGGCAGCTTCCGACTCAAATCCTCCTCGACGAAATCCATCAGCGTGATGACGATCTCGGCGACCAGCACCGCGACGATCAAGAGCGCCAACACGCCGTAAACCTCGAGCCAGCCGAGCAGCAGGAATAGCAGCGCATAGAGCATGTTGCGGGTGCCGTGCAGCTTCAATTCGAAACGCTGCGATGGGCGCCACGCCAGGCGCTCGGTGAATTCGTGGTGATAGAAAGTGTCGAACACACCCATCACGGTCTGGATGGCGATGAGCGTCCACAGTAGCGGGGTCATGACACGGCCTCCCTGAACACGGCGGACTGGTGGATCAGCGCGCCGTAACGCGGATGAATGACGTCGAGAGTGAAGCGAAACGCACCCTCGCCGAGGTCGCGATGCGTCACCGTGAGATCGCCGGGCGTGAGCCATTGCGGCAGTGGGATCCAGAGGCGCCCGAGCTGCAGCCCGTAGCCGGCGCTGCGGAAAGTGAGCGTCTCGCCTTCGACCGCGATGCGGAGCGCCATGGACACGCCGAAGCCGACATATTCCTCCAGCCCGGTCGGACCGGCGAAGCGCTTCGCCGAGTGGATGACCTGCGGAAAGCCACGCTTGCGCGCGCAGATGCGGGTCCAGGTCTGGCCGCCGGTCGCGCCGTCCTCGGTGACGGTTACGATCATGGGCACGCCGGTGTCGCGACCCGTGGGTAGCGGCCCGCCGATCAGCCGCGCGATTTGCGCGAACCACCAGCCGATGTCGCTGAAGGCTAACTCGTCGACCACGCCGACATAGACGACGCTGTCGCCATCGGCGACGCGCTTGGAAAAGCGCCGCCAGGTCGCGAGCGGCAGCCGGCCCCAATCCTCGTCCGACAGCAGCGAACGGAAGCGGCGATCATCGAGCAGTTTGGTGTGAGTGGAGGGAGATGCGCTGGAGCCTGATAATCGAGCCGACGTCATCGTACCCTCCTCAGAACTATTTGGCCTTGCCCAGCGGCAGCAGGTTGGCGATCTTCTCGCCAAGCCGCATCAGGGCGACGAGCCGCGGCCGCGGCACCTTCAGCATCTGCATGAACCAATGGTCGGCGAGCTCGGTGAAGGCGAGCATCTCCTTCAGCCGTTTGCTCGCGACCGGATTGATGGTCGGATCATCGGCGGCATCGGACACGCAGGCCCGGAGCGCCGTGATCGCCGGGTCGAGCTCGCGCTCCTTGCGCCGCGCCGCGATCCTCGCGGCGACCTCCCAGATGTCGGTCTCGGCCTCGTAATGATCGCGGCGGTCGCCGAGGATCGGCACCCGCCGGATCAAGTTCCAGGCGAGCAGCTCCTTCAGCGAATTGGAGACGTTGGAGCGCGCCATGCCGAGCGTGTCGGCGATGTCCTCGGCCGTCATCGGAGCCTCGGCGAGATAGAGCAGCCCGTGGATCTGGCTGACCGAGCGATTGACGCCCCACCCGTCCCCCATGTCGCCCCAATGCAGGATGAAGCGCTCGACGGCGGCAGGCAATTTCTTCTTTCCTGTTATTTCTGTCATAACAGAAATATCTGATGAATGCGACTGACTGTCAAGAGCGCCCCGCCGCTTGCGCCCTGCATACCGTCCGTCATATTTGCCTAAAAACATCCCAGAGAACGGGAACCAAACGCCCATCGGCGCGTTTGCCCCGGTTCCAGGCGGGTTGAGAATGGCGACAAAGTCCAGTCAACAGAGAGACTTGTTCGAAAGCGAGCGCAGTTTTCGGCTGTTGGTGGAAGGAGTCGCGGATTACGCACTCTACATGCTCGATCCCACCGGGATCATCACGAGCTGGAATATCGGCGGCGAGCGGATCAAGGGCTACGCGCCCGAAGAGATCCTCGGCCAGCATTTCTCGCGCTTCTACACCGAGACCGACCGCGCCAACGGCAAGCCCGCGCGTGCCCTCGGCATTGCGCGGGACCACGGCCGCTACGAGGAGGAAGGCTGGCGCGTCCGCAAGGATGGCACGTTCTTCTGGGCGAGCGTCATCATCGATCCGATCTACGAGCACGGTAGCCTGGTCGGCTTCGCCAAGATCACTCGCGACATCACCGAGCGGCGCAATTCGCAGCTCAAGCTCGAAGCGATGCAGAGGCAGCTTGCGGAGTCGCAGAAATTCGATGCGCTCGGACAGCTTACCGGCGGCGTCGCGCACGACTTCAACAACCTGTTGATGATCATCAGCGGCAGCCTTCACATCCTGAAGAAGGGCGACGACGACGAGGCCAAGCTTCAGCGCGCGATGTCAGCGATCGAGACGGCAACCAAGCGTGGCGCCGCACTGACCAGCCAGCTCCTGACCTTCGCGCGGCGGCAGAGCGTCAATCCCCAGGCGATCCGCTTCGGCGACCGCATCGAGGCGATCCGTGAAGTGCTTCAAGCCGGCGTCGGCAGCGCCGTTCATCTCGCCTTCGACATCGACCGCGAGGTCTGGTCGGTCAAGGCCGATGTCTCCGAGCTCGAGACGGGATTGCTCAATCTCGTCATCAACGCTCGCGATGCCATGCCCGACGGCGGCACGGTGACGGTCGGCGCACGCAACGTCGTCCTGGACGATCCGCTCCATAGCGGCGAGTTCGTCGCCATCACGGTCGCCGACACCGGGATTGGCATCCCCTCCGACGTCGTCGACAAGATCTTCGAGCCGTTCTTCACGACCAAACCCGTCGGAAAAGGCACTGGCCTCGGCCTGTCGCAGGTGCACGGCTTCGCGCATCAGGCGGGCGGCACGGTCAAGGTCGCAAGCGAACTCGGCAAGGGCACGACCTTCACCATCCTGCTGCCGCGCGAAACCGGGGCCCCGGCGAGCGAGCCGCCTGAGACAGTTCCCGTTCTCGGCACCGGCACAGTGCTGCTGGTCGAGGACAATCCGGACGTCGCGATCGTCAGCATCGGGCTGCTGGAGCAACTCGGCTATCGCGTGCGCCGGGTTGCCGACGCCGAGTCCGCATTGCGCGAGCTCGAGAAGAACGGCGTCGACTTCGTGTTCACCGACATCGTGATGCCCGGCAAGATGGACGGGCTCGGCCTTGCCCATCATCTGCGCCAAATCCGCCCTGGCCTGCCGATCCTGCTCGCCACCGGCTACAGCGAAGCCGCCGCCGACGTCCGCGGCGTTTTCCCGATCCTGCGCAAGCCCTACGAGATCCACGAACTGAGCGAGGCGATCTCGAAGCTGCCGCGGTGAAGCTGGCTTCTTCGCCACTCCCCGCGTGCGAGAAGAGCGAACGCAGCTCCCCTACACCGTCGGCAACACCGAAAACACATCCCCCGCCCTGCGCAGGTTCAATTCATCCTCACTGGCGGTCTCGCTCGTGACGCTGTCCACGCGCGAGGACGGCGGGCCGTGGCGGCAGAGCGCGACCATGTCGGCGACATGCTTGGGTGCGCCCGCGAACAAAGCCTCCACGCTGCCGTCGCGGCGGTTGCGAACCCAGCCTTCGAGGCCGCTCGCCGTCGCCTGATACTCGACCCAGGCCCGATAGCCGACGCCCTGAACGCGCCCGCGGATCATGACCTGGAGGATAGCCCGACTCATGTTTTCAGTCCGAGAAAGTCGGCGCCGCGCGCCTTGACGTCGGCCTCGCGCATGACGCGCTTGGTCAAGTCAGACGATGGCAGTCCTTTGAGGTTCTTCGGTGGCATGCCCTCACGCAGCGCCTTCTGCGTCTCGTAGACGGCCTGCGTTGCAGCCGCGATCGGCGCGTGGCCCTGGAGCGCGATGCGCACACGCTGGCTGGCGAGATAGTCGGTCGCGTTCAGCTCATCCGGCGCACCGCCGAGCACGATCGGCAGATGCGTAGCGGATACGATCGCCTCGAGCTCCGCGCGCGACTTGATGCCGGTGAAGAACAGCGCATCGACACCGGTCGCCTCATAGGCCCTGGCGCGGCGGATCGCATCCTCGATGGAGGTGACGGAGGCAGCTCCGGTGCGGCCCATGATAACGAGCGAGGGATCGCCGCGGCCATCGAGCGCCGCCTTCATCTTGCCGACGCCCTCTTCCAGCGAGATCAGCTGTGTCTTCGCCTCGCCAAAGGCGGCCGGCAGCAGCGTGTCCTCGATGGTGAGGCCGGCGGCGCCCGCGGTCTCCAGCTCCTGCACCGTGCGGCGCACGTTGAGCGCATTGCCATAGCCGTGATCGGCATCGACCAGCACCGGGAGCGCCGCGGCGCGCGACATCCGCCGCATCTGCTCGGCGAGCTCGGTGAGCGTGATCAGCGTAATATCGGGTTCGCCGAGCACCGCGAGCGAGGCCACCGAGCCGCCGAACATGCCGAGTGGAAAGCCGAGATCCTCGGCGATGCGGATGGAGATCGCGTCATAGACCGAGCCGGGATGAACGCAGGCCGAGCCCGTCAGGATCGATCGCAGTTTTTCGCGGCGGGAACGAAAGGCCATGGTGCCTCACTCTCAATTCCTCATCCTGAGGAGCGCGCTCTTGCGCGCGTCTCGAAGGATGAAGGCCCGACTGGTGGCCTCGCCCTTCGAGACGCCGCGCAGGCGCGGCTCCTCAGGGTGAGGGTCGACTGTTGTGCCCTGGAGCGCTTACGCAAACTCCAGAATCAGCGCGTCTACCGCGAGCGTCGCGCCCGCGCTGGCGTGGACCTTCTTCACGGTGCCGTCCTGCTCGGCGCGCAGTACGTTCTGCATCTTCATGGCTTCGACCACCGCCAGCGTCTCGCCGGCCTTGACCTCCTGCCCTTCGGTCACCGCGATCGAGACCACGAGGCCGGGCATCGGACAAAGCAGCTTCTTGCCGGTGTCGGAAGCCGTGGTCACCGGCATCAGCCGCGCGGAGGTCGCTTCCGTTTCGGTCCAGACATAGACCGGCACTTCTACGCCTTGATGCGCGAGACGGATGCCGTTGGCGACAGGGCGTGCCTGCACCGCGACGAAATGACCGTCGATGGTGCCCTGCCAGACCGGATCGCCCGGCTTCCACGGCGACTGCAACAGATGCGCGGTGCCGGCCTTGCCTTCGGCATCGACGAAGCGGATCGCGATCGCATCGCCCTCGCGTCCGACCTCGAGCAGGATCTCCTGGCGGTCGAGCCAGACCGCGCGGCGGCGCTCGCGCTGCACGACGCGGCCGCCCATCTGGCCCGAGATCTGCCGCTTGCGCTCGCCGAGCACGTGATCGATGGCGGCGCCGACCGCGGCGATCCGCCGCGCGACCTCGCCTTCGGGCACGCGCACCGCAAAGCCCTTGGGGAATTCCTCGGCGATGAAGCCGGTCGAGAGCCGGCCCTCGCGCCAGCGCGGATGGTGCATCAGCGCCGACAGGAACGGGATGTTGTGGCGGATACCCTCGACATAGAACGAGTCCAGCGCGGTGGCCTGCGCCTCGATCGCGGCCGCGCGCGAGGGCGCATGCGTGACGAGCTTGGCGATCATCGGATCGTAATGGATCGAGATCTCGCCGCCCTCCTGCACGCCGGTATCGTTGCGCACGGTGATGCCGTCCTGGCTCGCTTCGGCCGGCGGGCGGTACTTCACGAGGCGCCCGATCGAGGGCAGGAAATTGCGGAACGGGTCTTCGGCGTAGAGACGCGATTCCACCGCCCAGCCGGTCAGCGTGACGTCCTTCTGGCTGATCGCCAGCTTCTCGCCGGCGGCGACGCGGAGCATCTGCTCGACGAGGTCGATGCCGGTGACAAGCTCGGTGACGGGATGCTCGACCTGGAGACGCGTGTTCATCTCCAGGAAGAAGAAGCTCTTGTCCTGGCCCGCGACGAATTCGACAGTGCCGGCGGAATCGTAGTTCACCGCCTTGGCGAGTGCGACTGCCTGCTCGCCCATCTTGCGGCGGGTGGCCTCGTCGAGCAGCGGCGACGGCGCCTCCTCGATGACCTTCTGGTTGCGGCGCTGGATCGAGCATTCGCGCTCGCCGAGATAGATCACGTTGCCGTGCTTGTCGCCCAGCACCTGGATCTCGATGTGGCGGGGGTCGACGATGAACTTCTCGACGAAGACGCGGTCGTCGCCGAACGAGGCCTTGGCCTCGGCCTTGGCGAGGTTGAAGCCCTCGGCAACCTCGGCTTTCGAATGCGCGATGCGCATGCCCTTGCCGCCGCCGCCGGCGGAGGCCTTGATCATCACGGGATAGCCGATCTCGTCGGCGATCCTGACCGCGTGCTTGTCGTCCTCGATGACGCCGAGATAGCCCGGCACGGTCGAGACCTTGGCTTTAGCAGCGGCCTTCTTGGATTCGATCTTGTCGCCCATCGCCGCGATCGCGCCCGGGTTCGGGCCGATGAAGACGATGCCGGCGGCCTCCAGCGCGCGCGGAAACGCCTCGCGCTCGGACAGGAAGCCGTAGCCGGGATGCACGGCCTCGGCGCCGGTCTTGCGGCAAGCCTCCACGATCTTCTCGATCACCAGATAGCTCTCGGCGGCTGCCGGCGGGCCGATCAGCACGGCCTCGTCGGCCATCTCGACATGGAGGGCATCGCGGTCGGCCTCGGAATAGACCGCAACCGTCTGAATTCCCATGCGGCGAGCGGTCTTGATGACCCGGCAGGCGATTTCGCCGCGATTGGCGATCAGAATGCGTTTGAACATGCTTTTCTTGAGTCTCGACCTTGGGCGGGACCCTTCCCCTGGCCGTTGGGGCCTGCGGGGACGGGCCGTGTGGCCCCCGTGGTACATCAAAATGGGCCGGAGGCAACGGTCTAAATCCGCGTCCTCTGGCGTACCAGCGCAAGACCGAAACCGGCCTGGTGAGAGCCCTTGAGCGGACCTACGGCTTCGCGGCCCGGGCCACGTCCCGGACCAGGCCGTGAATGAAGCCCAGCTTGCCGACCACCGCCGGAGACAGGATGAACGGATAGAGGTCGCGCAGCCCCATGGCGCGGTTGACGCTGTTCATGGCGAAGGTGAAGGGCAGCCATGCGTTGACGAGCGCCTCGACGTTCCTCGTCTCATAGGGGTTGAAACGGATGCGCGCCGTCAATTCCCCGTCGCGGTCGACCTTGGGGCGCACCTCCATGCCGAACTCGGAGGCCATCTCCAGGGTATCGACGATGTGGAGGTAGTGCGCCCAGGTCTCGGCGAAGTCTTCCCAGGGATGCGTGGTCGCGTAGGCCGAGACGTAGTTCTGCTGCCAGTCCGGCGGCGCGCCTTCGGCATAATGGAGCTGCAAGGCCTGGCCGTAATCGGCGGAATCATCGCCGAACACCGCGCGGCATTCCTCCAGCCTGTCGCCGTCGCGCACCAGCACATCCCAGAAATAGTGGCCGACCTCGTGGCGGAAATGCCCGAGCAGCGTGCGGTAGGGCTCGCCCATCTCGAGCCTGCGCCGCTCGCGTTCGATGTCGTCGGTCTCGGTCAGCGCGATCGTGATCAGGCCGTTGTCGTGGCCGGTCATGATCCTCTGCCCGCTGTTCGGATCGTCGGCGAGGAAATTGAAGATCAGCCCATGTTCAGGATTGTCCTGCCGCGTCTGGAGCGGCAGCTTCCAGCGGATCAGGGAATAGAACAGCCGGTGTTTCGCCACCTCCAGCTCGCGCCAGCCGGCGAGCTGAACCGGATCGGACAGATCAGGCACGATGCCGTTGTGGCGGCAGGCACGGCAATAGCCGGTGGTATCGCCCGCATCGGTCAGCCAGTTGCAGGCATCGTACTCGGCGTTGCGGCAGAGCATCCGACCCTTGCCCTTGTCGGCAAGCGTGGCCCAGGCCTCGCCATCGGGCTCGATCGCCGACATCGTCTCCTTCTCCGGCAGGAAGGCGACCCGGTGGCCGCAGCGTTCGCAGGCGCGGTTCTCGAAATAGAGGACGTTGCCGCAGTCCTGGCAGACAAAGAGCTTCAAGATTTAGCCTCTTCGGGAAGGGAGTTTTATGAATAAGAGTTGTGGCGCCTCGCAGATACGCGCGCGGAGGGCTCATCGTTCCAATATTCGGAACAAATAGCCAGACCCGGCGTTCGTTCACATCCACACCGGATCGGTGGCGCGTTTCCATCCTTATCCCCTTTTGAGCAATGGCTATCACGCTTTGTCTGTGTGAATATCGGCCCGGCACGTGCGCTCTCGCATCACAACGGCCGACACCTTGAACGATCCTCTGCCCGAGACCACCGCCGCCGAAAGGCTGCGCCAGCACCTCGAAGACATCGCGCGCGAGCGCGACGAGGCCTACCGCGCGCTCCAGGAGCGCGAGGCGGAGCTGGCGCGCATCCAGCGCATCGGCAAGGTCGGCGGCCTCGAGGTCGACTTCCGCCAGGGCTTCAAGAACCGCCGCTCGCCGGAATATCTGATGATCCACGGGCTGCCGGCGGAAGCCGCCGACGAGACGCACGAGGACTGGGTCAACCGCATCCATCCCGAGGACCGCGACGCCGCGGTCAAGCATTTCTTCGATGCGCTGGCCGGCACGAGCGAAGACTATACAGCCGAGTACCGCATTATCCGCCCCAGCGACGGCGAGACCCGCTGGATCCGCGTCGTCGCCAAGCTCGAACGCGACACCGACGGCCGCGCCATCCGCCTCGTGGGCGCCCATATCGACGTCACGGCCCAGGCGCTCGCGCGCGAGACCCTGCGCGAGAGCGAGGAGCGCTTCCGGCTGATCGCCGACAGCGCGCCAGTGCCGATCTGGGTCACAAAACTCGACCGCACGCGTTCCTTCGCCAACCAGGCCTATGTCGACTTCGTCGGCCTGCCCTACGACCAGGCCATCGCCTTCGACTGGCGCAAGGTGCTGCATCCCGACGACCTGCCGCATGTGCTCCAGCAATCGGTCCAGGGCGAGGCGTCGCTGAAACCGTTCGTTCTGGAGGCGCGCTACAAGGACGCATCCGGCCAATGGCGCTGGCTGCGCTCGGAATCGCAACCGCGCTGGGACCCGACCGGCAAGCATATCGGCTTCATAGGCGTCGCCCACGACATCACCGTCGCCAAGCAGGCCGAGATCGAGCTGCGGCAACTCAACGAGACGCTGGAAGAGCGCATCGTGGAGCGCACCGCCCAGCTCGAATCCAACGAGGCCCGGCTGCGCGCCATCCTGGAGACCAGCAACCAGTATCAGGGTCTGGTCAACCTCGAGGGCGAATTGCTTTATGCCAACAAGACCGCGCTCGACGGCATCAAGGCCAGCTCTGCGGACGTGATCGGCAAGCCATTCTGGGACACGCCCTGGTTCACCGGCACCCACGGCATGAGCGCCACCGTGCGCGAGGCCTTCGACACCGTGCTCAGAGGCGAAGCGGTGCGGCTGGAGATGCGCCTGCGCCTGCCCATCGGCGAGCGCGATTTCGACTTCGGCATGCGTCCCGTGCTCGACCGCCACGGTAACATCACCGGCGCGGTACCCGAGGCCGTTGACATCACCGAGCGCCGTCGCGGCGAGGAAGCGCTGCGGCAATCGCAGAAGATGGAGGCGATCGGCCAGCTCACCGGCGGCGTCGCACATGACTTCAACAACCTGCTCACCATCATCCGCTCCGCGACCGACTTCCTGCGCCGCCGCGAGCTGCCGGAAGAACGACGCCGCCGCTATGTCGACGCCATCTCCGACACCGTGGAGCGCGCCTCCAAGCTCACCGCACAGCTTCTGGCCTTTGCACGTAGGCAGCCGCTGAAGCCGCAGATCTTCAACGTCGGCAGCCAGGTCGAGGGCGTGGCGCAACTGATCCGGCCGCTGGTCGGCGGCCGCATCGAGATCGGCGTCGAGGTGAACGATGCCGACTGCTTCACGGTGGCCGACATCGCGCAGTTCGAGAGCGCGCTGATCAACCTCGCCATCAACGCCCGCGACGCCATGGACGGTGAAGGCCGCCTCACCATCGCCGTACGCAAGGTTGCGGGCATCCCCGGCTTGCGCGCGCAGTCGGCGCGTGGCGGCGACTATGTCGCGATCTCGGTCGCGGACACCGGCAGCGGCATCGCGCCTGAGAACATCGACGCCATCTTCGAGCCGTTCTTCACCACCAAGGAAGTCGGCAAGGGTACCGGCCTCGGCCTCAGCCAGGCCTTCGGCTTCGCCAAGCAGTCCGAGGGCGACATCGCGGTGACCAGCATGCACGGCGAAGGCGCGACCTTCACCATCTACCTGCCGCAGGCGCACAGTCCTGCCGCGGAGAAGGACGCTGCGGCACTGACCAGCGAAGCCACGACCACGGGGCGCGGCTATCGCGTGCTCGTGGTCGAGGACAATGACGATGTCGGCCAGTTCTCGACCGAGCTGCTGGAAGACCTCGGCTACGTCGTCCGCCGCGTCGCCAACGCCAATGCGGCGCTCGCCATCCTCGGCGAGAACGAATTCTCCGTCGACCTCGTCTTCTCCGACGTCATCATGCCCGGGATGAACGGCGTCGAGCTCGCCGGCATCATCCGCGAGCGCTATCCGGGCCTGCCCGTCGTGCTCACCTCCGGCTACAGCAACGTCCTCGCGGAAAATGCGCATCGCGGGTTCGAGCTGATCCAGAAGCCGTATTCGGTGGAGTCGCTGTCGCGCATTTTGCGCAAGGCGATCACGGAGAAGCTGTCGGTAGCGCGCTAAAGAGAGACTCCATGAAACCCGCCCTCTTTTCCGCCTGGCAGACCTGGGCGCTCCTCTCCGCCTGCTTCGCGGCGCTGACGGCGATCTTCGCCAAGGTCGGCGTCGAGAACATCAATCCGGATCTCGCCACCTTCATCCGCACCATCGTGGTGCTGCTCGCTTTCTCGGTGCTGCTGTTCTTCACCGGCCAATTCGCCGTCCCGTCGGCGGTCTCGCCGAAGACATGGACGTTCCTGGTGCTGTCGGGGCTTGCGACCGGCGCATCATGGCTCTGTTACTTTCGCGCATTGAAGCTCGGCCCCGCCACGCTGGTTGCGCCGATCGACAAGCTCAGCGTCGTGCTGGTCGCTCTCTTCGCCTTCGCCTTTCTCGGCGAGCGGCCGACCGCGCAAGGCTGGCTTGGCATCGCCATGATCGGCGCCGGCGCGGTGCTGCTCGCCGTAAAATTCTAGGACGGAACAAAGGCTGCGTGAGATCGGTTTCTGTTCCCAGCCATGATCGGGAGAGCGATGTCGAGCGAAAATCCCGATCAGGCAAGGTGTGCCGGCCGCGCGCTGGATGCGGCGAATTTCTTCCTCGCCGACGTCCGCGACGGGCTCGGCCCCTATCTCGCCGTCTATCTCCTCACCGAGCAGCACTGGGACGAGGCGCGCATCGGCCTCGTGATGTCGATCGCGACCATTGCCGGCATCGTGGCGCAGACGCCGGCCGGCGCGCTGGTCGACGCGACCCGGGCGAAGCGGCTGGTGATGGTCATCGCCGCCATCATGGTGACGCTGGCTTCGCTGTCGCTGCCGTTATTCCCAGGCTTCCTGCCGGTCGCGATCTCGCAAGGGATCGCGCAGGCCGCCGCCGTGGTCTTTCCACCGGCGATCGCCGCCGTGTCACTCGGCATCTTCGGCCATGCCGCGTTCACCCGGCGGATCGGCCGCAACGAGACTTTCAATCACGCCGGCAACGCGGTCGCGGCGGCTCTCGCCGGCCTCTCGGCCTACTGGTTCGGCCCCACCGTCGTGTTCTACCTTCTCGGCGCCATGGCGATTGCGAGCCTCGTCAGCATCCTCGCGATCCCCGCCCGCGCCATCGACCATGACCTCGCCCGCGGCCTGCACGAGGCCGATGCGGGCCTTCAGCGCGAGCAGCCCTCGGGTCTCGCGGTGCTGTTGACCTGCCGCCCGCTGCTCGTCTTCGCGATCTGCGTCCTGCTCTTCCATCTTTCCAACGCTGCCATGCTGCCGCTGGTCGGACAAAAGCTCGCGCTCCAGGACAGGAACATGGGCACCAGCCTGATGTCGGCCTGCATCGTCGCAGCGCAAATCGTGATGGTGCCGTTCGCCATGCTGGTCGGGGCCAGGGCCGACCGCTGGGGGCACAAGCGCTTCTTCCTCGCTGCGCTGTTGATCCTGCCGCTTCGGGGGGCGCTCTATACGCTCTCCGACAATCCGTTCTGGCTGGTCGGGGTGCAGCTGCTCGACGGCGTCGGCGCCGGCATCTTTGGTGCGATCTTCCCCGTCATCGTCGCCGACCTCATGCGCAACACCGGCCGCTTCAACGTGGCGCAAGGCGCCGTCATCACCGCGCAGAGCATTGGCGCCGCGCTGTCGACGACACTGGCCGGCCTCGTCGTGGTCGGCGCCGGCTATAGCGCAGCGTTCATGACACTCGGCGCCGTGGCCGCGATCGGCGCCGTCGTCTGCATCGTCGCTTTGCCCGAGACGCGGCAAGGCGACGATGGCGATCCGCGCCCTCGGGGGAAGACAGCGGCGCCGGCTTCCGCTATCGCTGCCGAACAAACCCGTTCCATTTCGAGGACTGAACGTGCCGTCTAACGCCATCTGGGCCTGGAGCATCATCGCCGCCGCGACCGGAGGCGTCATCGTCCGGCCCTTTCGCTTGCCCGAGGCGATCTGGGCCCTGGTCGGCGCCAGCGCCCTGGTGTTGCTCGGCTTCCTGCCGTGGCAGGATGCGCTCGCCGGCATCGAGAAAGGAATCGACGTCTACCTCTTCCTGATCGGCATGATGCTGATCGCCGAGCTCGCCCGGCTCGAAGGCCTGTTCGATTATCTCGCAGCGCTTGCGGTCGAATATGCGGGTGGCTCGCCGCAACGGCTGTTCCTGCTGATCTACATCGTCGGTACGATCGTCACCGTGCTGCTCTCCAACGACGCCACCGCCATCGTGCTCACGCCCGCCGTCTATGCCGCAACGCGCGCGGCCGGCGCGAAGCCGCTGCCCTATCTCTTCGTCTGTGCCTTCATCGCCAACGCCGCAAGCTTCGTGCTGCCGATCTCCAACCCGGCCAATCTCGTCGTGTTCGGCGCGCGCATGCCGCACTTGACGGAATGGCTGCGCCTGTTCGCCCTGCCCTCGGCGGCCTCGATCCTGCTGACCTATATCGTGCTGCGCCTGACCCTGCACCGCGCGCTGAAGGAGGAGACGATCGCGCGCAGCGTGCCGCATCCAGAGCTCGGCCGCGGCGGCAAGCTGACCGCGGTGGGTATCGTGGCGATCGGCGTCGTGCTGGTCACAGCCTCCGCGCTCGACAAGCAGCTGGGCCTGCCGACTTTCATCTGCGGCGTGGTGACGGCCGCCTTCGTCCTGCTGATCAGCCGGCAATCGCCGCTGCCGGTGCTGCGCGGCGTGTCCTGGAGCGTGCTGCCGCTGGTCGGCGGGCTCTTCGTGATGGTGGAAGCGCTGATCAAGACCGGCGTGATCGGCCACCTCAGTGCGCTGCTGCATCAGGCGGTCGCTCAATCCGTGACGAACGCCGCCTGGAGCGTCGGCATTGCCACCGCGATCGCCGACAACATCGCCAACAATTTGCCCGTCGGCCTCGTCGCAGGCTCGGTCGCGGCCAGCGATCACCTGCCCGCCCCCGTCGTCAGCGCCATCCTGATCGGCGTCGATCTCGGGCCCAATCTGTCGGTAACAGGCTCGCTCGCCACCATCCTGTGGCTGGTCGCGCTGCGGCGGGAGAAGATCGAGGTCGGCGCCTGGCCGTTCCTCAAGCTGGGCCTGCTGGTGACGCCACCCGCCTTGATCGGAGCGCTCGCGGCTGCGATCTGGTAATCGCGCGCAATTTGCGGCGCATCAATGTCGTCGGCAAAGCCGGACCTATCCTTCACCTTGTCGCGCGGCCCCATACGGCGCGGCACGGAGGTCCATCATGAAGATTCAGTCCAAGGCATTGCCGCAGAGCTTTTCCCTGCGCCGCTCGTTTCAGGGCTTCAAAGCCCCGGGCGAAGGGCGAGCCGAGGCATCGCACCCGCTGCTGATCTACTCGGCTGTCGTGTTGCTGGCCCTGTTCGCGATCGTGGAGATCGACCTGCACAGCGCCCAGCTTCAGGCGATCGGCCTGCTCGGCCATGGGATCGGGATCGATCCCGTCTTCCTGAGCCCCTAGCCGCTCGTGCGGCCCATCCCAAGGACGGTCCCGGTCGCGGCCAGGATGGCCGCGACCGGATCACGCATCGTCAGTCGTTCTCGTAGCCGTAGACTTCCGGCAGGATGAAGATCGCAGCGAGCAATCCGATCAGCGGGAAGATCGCGACCATGAGCGTAGCGTTCGCTTGGCCGATCGCCGCGAACACCGTCGGGAACAGGAAGATCGCTAGGAACGAGGGCAGCTTCACGAACATGTAGGCGAAGCCGCTGGCGGTGCCGCGATACTTGGGCTTGGCGACCATGGTCGGGATCGTCATGCAGTTCGACGCGTCCCAATAATGGCCCCACAACATCGCGGCGGCCGCGAACGGCAGCAGGATCTTGTTGTCGGTATAGAGCGCGAACGCCGCGACCAGCAGCGACGCCAGCACGATCGAGAAGCCCGCGATCGAAATGCCGCGGTGGCCGATCTTCGGCGTCAGCAGCGGACCGACCCAACCCGACAAGGCGGCGAAGGAGAACAGCGCCATCGTCACCAGATTGATGCCGAGCACGCTCGACACGCCGACCATCACAAAGAGTACCGGCAGATAGAACGCGAAGGTCGAAAACTCGCTGGCTTGCACGAAGCAGGCGATCCAGCCGTAGATCGTCGCACGCCAGCGGATCGGATCCTTCCTGAGATCGGCGAGGAATGCGCGGGTCGAGACCTTCGGCACTTCGACGTCCTGGTCCGGCAACATGTCGAGATTGTCGTTGAACATCTCGCGCGCGACCTGCTTGGCCTCGCGGTAACGGCCCTTCTGCACCAGCCACACCGCCGTCTCCGGCACGTCATGCCGCATGATCAGGATGATCAGCGCCGGCAACGCACCGAGGCCGAGCGTTACACGCCACAGCAGCTCGTGATTCATATCGATCAGGAGGAAGATCACGATGACGCCGATGGTGAGGACCTCGCCGACCGCGAACATGAACTGCCAGCGGTTGCCCATGACCTCGCGCTCACCCTTGGCCATGGATTCCATGATGTAGGTGTAGCCGGTCGAGATGTCCGAGCCGAGCGGAATGCCGAGCAGGAAGCGGATCACGATGAGCCAGGTGATATCAGACACGAAGGCCTGCGCCAGCGCCAGCACGATGAACAGCACCATCGTGGTCAGGAACATGACGCGGCGGCCGATCTTGTCCGAGAGCCAGCCGCCGAGAAGCGCACCGATCAGCGCGCCGCCCTGCGTGCCCGCCGCAGCAAGGCCGAGCATCAGTGCAGTGGGATTGTACTGCTCCTTGATGAAGATCAGCACGAAGGCGATGGAATAGAGGTCCCAGGCTTCGACCAGGAACGAGGCCATCATCAGCCAGCCGACCTTGTTGCCCTTGGGACTGTAGTTCGTGATGAGGTAGCGGACCGCGGCTTCACTCGCGGTCGGTTGTGGCATCGCCATCGTTGACATGTTTGGTCCTCTCTTGAAAACTCTTTACGTGCCGAGCAGCGGCTCGATGCTGCAATCGAGCAGGCGCGGATCGATCCCCGCCTCCATGCCCGTGAACATCGAATCCATGTAGTCGATCAGTGCGTCGCTCGCCTTCACGGCGTCCTCGACGTGGCGTCCGGCAACTGCACTGAGAATGGCGAGATGGTGATCGATCGTGCCTGACAGATCGGCCTGCCCCGGCATGAAGCGATGATGGATGTAGCCGATGCGGCGGTACAGCGTGTGCAGCGGCCGCAACGTATGCACCAGGAAGGGCTCGCCGGCTGCTTCCAGCACCAGTGCGTCGATGCGGCGGTCGATACTGTTGAATTCGTCGAGGGTCAGTGTGGCGCGGCGCTCGCGCAGCAGACGCTCGATGTGCAGCGCCTGATTGCGGTGCGAGAGGCTGGCGCGGTCGGCCGCAAGACGGATCACGAAGCGTTCCATGTCACGGCGCAAGGCCAGCAGCATCCGCTCGCGCGCCAGATCGATCGGCGCAATGTGCAGGCCGTGACGCGGACGGATGATGATGAGCGTATCGGCAGAGAGACGATTGACGGCGTGATGCACCGGCGTGCGCCCGAAGCCGGTGATGTGCTGCAATTCCAGCATCGTCATGAATTGTCCGGGCTTGAGCTCGCAGTGAACCAGGAGCTCTTCGATCTTCTGATAGGCCAGCTCGAAGAAGTTGAGCCGGTTGCGCCGGGAGGGTTTGCCCTCGCCGTCGTCCTCGCTTCTCACCACCTCGAGCGCACGCTTGCGCCGTGCCATGTCGTTCTCTCCCGTCAGCCCGCGCTCTCGTTGAAACGTGGCGCCATATCTGTGGCACCCTTAAAACATGTTGTGATATATTACAAGCAGGCGTAAGACGTCCGCATGGCCCGCACCATGTTGCGGTGCGGAATGACAACAAGACGGGCGCAGCGCGCCTTCTGACGGGAGGATAATTGCCGTGAAGATCACGTCGATCGAGACGCTGCGCACCGAGGAATTCTCCAACGTCATCTGGGTGCGCATTCACACCGACACGGGCGTAATTGGTCTCGGCGAAACCTTCTATGGTGCGGGCGCAGTCGAAGCGCAGATCCACGACACCTTTGCCGGCCGCCTGCTCGGCCGTAATCCCCTGCACATCGAGGCGATCCATCGCGACATGCTCAACTTGCCGATGGCGCAGTCCTCGACCGGCGTCGAGTATCGCGCGGCCTCCGCGATCGACATCGCGCTGTGGGACCTGTTCGGCAAGGTCTGCAATCAGCCGGTGCACCAGATGCTCGGCGGCCTCTGCCGCGACAAGCAGCGCATCTACAACACCTGCGCCGGCACCCAATATGTTCGCTCGACCAATATCAGTCCGGTCGCCAACTGGAATCTCGGGGCGTCCAAAGGTCCCTATGAAGACCTCGATGGCTTCATGAATCACGCCGATGCTCTCGCAGAGAGCCTGCTGGAGAGCGGCATCTCCGCGATGAAGATCTGGCCGTTCGATCCGGCGGCACAGGAGAACAAGGGCCTCTACATCACCGCCGCGCAGATGAAGCAGGCGATCGAGCCGTTCGAGAAGATCCGCAAAGCGGTCGGCGACAAGATGGAGATCATGGTCGAGCTCCATTCGCTCTGGAACCTGCCGACCGCCAAGCAGATTGCGCGCGCGCTCGAGCCCTACAAGCCGACCTGGTATGAAGACCCGATCCGGATGAATTCGCCGCAGGCGCTGGCCGAATATGCGCGTTCGACCGACGTCTGGGTCTGCGCCAGCGAGACGCTGGGCTCGCGCTTCCCCTACAAGGACATGCTCGACCGCGACGCCATGCATGTGGTGATGGCGGACCTGTGCTGGACCGGGGGCCTGACCGAAGGCCGCAAGATCGCGGCGATGGCCGAAACCTATCACCGTCCCTTCGCACCGCATGACTGCATCGGCCCGATCGGCTTCATCGCCGCCATCCACATGTCGTTCAGCCAGCCCAACACGCTGATCCAGGAATCGGTGCGCGCCTTCTACAAGGGCTGGTACAATGAGCTTGTCACCACCATGCCCACGATCAAGGATGGCTTCGTCTATCCGATGGAAGGTCCCGGCCTCGGCGTCGACCTTCTGCCCGCCGTATTCGAGCGCTCCGATCTGACCGTGCGCCGCTCCAACGTTTGAGGACCAGTATGAGCACTTCTCTCTTTGATCTCTCCGGCCGCACCGCGCTCGTGACCGGCTCCTCCCGCGGCCTCGGCCGCGCCATTGCCGAGGGCATGGCCAAGGCCGGCGCCAGGATCATCGTCAACGGCGTCGATCCCAAGCGCGTCGAGCAGGCCGTGGCCGAATTTCGCGCCGCCGGGCACAGGCCGAAGGCGCCGCTTTCAACGTCACCGACGAGCCCGCGATCGTCGCGGCCTTCAACGACTTCGACAAGAAGGGCATTGCGGTCGACATCGTCGTCAACAATGCCGGCATCCAGCACCGCAAGCCGCTGGTGGAATTCACCACCGACGAGTGGCGCAAGGTGATCGAGACCAACCTCACGAGCGCGTTCGTGATCGGCCGCGAGGCAGCGAAGCGCATGATCCCCCGCAAGCACGGCAAGATCATCAATATCGGCTCGCTCGGCAGCGAGCTGGCGCGCCCCACCATTGCGCCCTACACCGCCGCCAAGGGGGGCATCAAGAATCTCACGCGCTCGATGGCGGTGGAATGGGCCCAGCACGGCATCCAGGCCAACGCGATCGGCCCCGGCTACATGCTGACCGACATGAACGAGGCGCTGGTCAACAACACCGACTTCAACAACTGGCTGATGGGCCGTATTCCCTCCAAGCGCTGGGGCAAGCCGGACGAGCTGGTGGGCGCCGCGATCTTCCTGGCGTCCGACGCCTCGACCTACGTCAACGGCCAGATCATCTATGTCGATGGCGGCATGATCGCCGCAATGTGATCTGGGAACGCTGAGGGAGCAAGCCATGCGCGCCGTCGTCATCCACGCCCCGAAAGACCTGCGGATCGACCTCTGTCCCGATCCAGCACCCGGCCCGGGCGAAGTCCGCGTCAAGATCGCCAATGGCGGCATCTGCGGCTCCGACCTGCACTATTACCATCACGGCGGCTTCGGCGTTGTCCGCATTCAGCAGCCGATGGCGCTGGGCCACGAGATCGCGGGCGTGGTCGCGGCCGTCGGTGACGGCGTCACCAATGTGAAGCCGGGCGCGCGCGTCGCGGTCAATCCGAGCAGACCGTGCGGCCAGTGCCTGCATTGCCAGGAAGGCATGCGCAACCAGTGCCTCGACATGCGCTTCCTCGGCAGCGCGATGCGCTTTCCCCATGTGCAGGGCGGTTTTCGCGAGTTCATCACGGTCGATGCCACGCAAGCGGTGCCGATCGCGGACAAGCTGTCCTTGGCAGAAGCCGCGGTCGCCGAGCCTCTCGCGGTGTGCCTGCATGCCGGCAAGCAGGCCGGCCCCCTCCTCGGCAAGCGCGTTCTGATCACCGGCTGCGGCCCGATCGGCGCGCTGATGATCCTGGTCTCGCGCTTCGGCGGCGCGTCCGAGATCGTGGTGACCGATGTCGCCGACGCGCCGCTCGCGGTCGCCAGGAAACTCGGCGCCACGCACGCCATCAATGTCGCGAGCGATGCCGCCGCACTCGATCCCTGGCGCGCCGGCAAAGGCGTGTTCGACACGCTGTTTGAAGCCTCCGGCAACCAGGCGGCGCTCCGCACCGCGCTCGACGTGCTCCGGCCCGGCGCAACGCTGGTGCAACTCGGCCTCGGCGGCGAGATGACGCTGCCGATCAATTCCATCGTCGCCAAGGAATTGCAGCTCCGCGGCACCTTCCGCTTCGATCCCGAATTCGAGCTCGCGGTGCGGCTGATGGGCGAAGGCCTGATTGACGTGAAGCCGCTGATCACGGCAACGATGCCGTTCGAGAACGCGGTCGCGGCATTCGAGCTTGCCAGCGACCGCTCCCGGTCGATGAAGGTGCAGCTGACGTTCTAGGTGCGCCAGGTGCCGAACTACTGGCTCTCGATCAGCCGGTCGCTGACCAGCCGCACGGCGCCCCGTTTCCACGAATAGTCCGCGCCCATGCGCAGGCCGCTGTCGCCACGCGCCAGCACCGCACCGGTCCTGGCGTCGCGGACCTGGAAGCCGAGCGTATACTCGGTGCGGCTGACCCGCCGCACGACGCCGATCAGCGACTGATCGGCGCCGAGCTTTTGTGCGATCGCCGCATCGCAGCCACCGCAATCCCGCAAGGCGCGTGCCTTCACCGCCTCGCCGGCCGCGCTGTCGACGTCGACGATCCGGTAGCGGCCGGATTGGCCGAGGGCGTCGCGTACGCTGCCGGTCACTTCGGCCAGATAGGATGCATCAGCGGCCGCGAGGCCGGCGGCCGGGGCCGCAGTGTTGTCGTCGAGCTCGAATTCAAATACCGCCAGCGCGACCGGCGCGGGTGTGGCGAGCGCGGCCATGACCTCGCGCGACACGAAGATCTCGGCGCGCTCCCATGATTCATCATTGTCGCCGCGGAAGGTATAGAGCTTGTCCATCACGAGCTTTTTGGCACCGACGTCGATCACGGCGACCTTGGCCCATTGCACCAGCGTGCTCGTCTTCTGGATACCGCCGATGACCTTGAACGCCGCACCGTCCTGGGCGGACGGCACGAGCCGGTACCGCCGGTCCGCGCGAATGTCCCGTCTGAGCGCGGCCATGAACGCCGACAGCCGTCGCTCGTGGGCGGCGGTCTGATTCGCCGGCTCGGCCGACGTGTCGGTGTAGCTGAAGTCGTCCATGGCAACGCCAATGGCGTCCTCGGCGTCGGCCGGCGCATGAGCCGCCGGGAGGACGAAGAGGAGGAAAGCAGAGAGGATCAACCAGGGACGGCGCATGCGGGCCTCGTGTGATGGAGCGGCGCCGCAAATCTGGATGGTAGCCGCAGACCATGCAGCCGTAACCGTCCCGGCGAGCACCGGGAAAATTTCACGACGTTGCACTGCGGCAAAGCGGAGCGCTTTCCGCCGCTTGCGTTCTGCCGTTTAATACGCGGGCGACAATTCCGTTCGCGCCAGGTGCACGCCGATGTGGAACCGCCCGAGGTTCGATCTCAAGGTCCGTCTGACGTTGCGCGTGGCCGCCATATCGGCCGCCTGCTTCGCCGCGATCTCCGCTTATTTCCTCATTACGGCCGACCGCACGGCCCATTCGCGCATCGACGATATCGCCGCCATCGTGGCGAAGACGCTGGAGCTGCAGCAGGGCAAGATCCAATGGGTGGCGAGCCCCCGCTCGGACTTTCCCAACCTCGACCCCGTTTCGGCCTATGTGATGACGCCCGGCCTGTGCCTGGGTTTTCGTGGGGTGAACGGTGACATGCTTCAGCGGTTCTGCAGCGGCGCGCCGATCCCGGCGAACCCGCCGCCGCAGGCCTTCGCCACCTTCTATCGCAGCCTGTTCGACCCCGGCCGCGAGGCGGCTCGGCCGGTGATCGTGCGCGGCACCAGGCTCGGCGAGACCGTGGTCACGGTCGATCCAGCCGTGCAGACCGCCGAGGCCTGGCACGAGGCCGGCCGCCTGATGCTCGCGCTTGCGATCGCGCTGCCGCTGCTGTGCGGGCTGGTCTATGCTGCGCTGGCGCGCGCACTGCGCCCCACCCGCATGATCCGCACGGGCCTCGAGCGGATCGCCGATGGCGACCTCACCACGCGGCTGCCACCCTTCGACCTCGCCGAGCTCTCGGCGATCCGCGACGTCTTCAACAATCTCGCCGAAAGCCTCGACACGGCCTTGGCCGAGCGCAGCGAGCTGACGCGAAAGCTGATCGCGCTGCAGGATGAGGAGCGCCGCCATCTCGCGCGCGAGCTGCATGACGAGTTCGGCCAGTCGCTGGCCGCGATCCGTGCGCTGGCCTCCTCCGCCCGCCAGACCGCCGCGCAGGACTGCCCCTCCCTGCTTGGCGAGTGCGACGGCATCGCGCGGACCGCAACCGGCATGATGGAGACGCTGCGCGGCGCGCTGTTCCGGCTGCGCCCGCCCGACGTCGAGGAGCTCGGGCTCGTGGCCAGCCTCGAGGGCCTGGTTGCGGGCTGGAACGGGCGCAGCCGCGGCCAGACGCGGTTTTCGATTCGGTTCGACGGTGCGTTCGCGAGCCTGCCCGCCACGATCAGCGCGAGCCTCTACCGCATCGTGCAGGAGGCGCTCACCAACGCCGCCAAGCATGCCGGTGCCACGCGGGTAAGCCTGGAGTTGGTCATGCGTGCCGACGAGATCGCGCTTGCGATCGACGACGACGGACGTTCGAACGATCCCGTCGCAAAATCCGGCATGGGCCTGCTCGGCATGCGCGAGCGTGTCGCGGCCTTGCGCGGCCAGTTGAGCTTCGAGGCCGCGTCGAACAGCGGCTCCGCGCTGCGCGTGGTCATTCCGCTCGCCGCCGCCGATCGGCAGCCATTGGAGCGCGCGGCATGAGCGCGGCCGATGCGACCATTCTGTTGGTGGACGACCATTCCGTCGTCCGCGAGGGCTATCGCTCCGTGCTCGAGAAGCAGCCGGGGCTTCGCGTCGTCGCCGAAGCCGCCGATGGCGCGGAAGCCTACCGTCTCTTCAAGTCCGAGACACCCGACCTCGTCATCATGGATCTGAGCATGCCCGGCATCGGCGGCATCGAGGCCGTCAGGCGCATCAGGCAATGGGACAAGGCCGCACGAATCCTCGTCTTCACCATGCACGAGAATGCCGGCTTCGCCGTGCAGGCGATCCGCGCCGGCGCGAGGGGCTATGTCACCAAGACCAGCCCGCCCGAGACGCTGGTGCGCGCCGTGATGGACGTGCTCGCCGGCAAGATCGCCATCAGCCCGGACATCGACCACGAGCTTGCGCTGAGCCGCCTCGCCGGGGAAAGCTCCGCCGCCGACGTGCTGACGCCGCGCGAATTCGAGGTGCTGCGGCTGCTACTCGCCGAGAACACGACGGAGGAGATCGCCGAGACGCTGCATGTCAGCCCGAAGACGGTGGCGAACCTGCACTCCCTGATCAAGGACAAGCTCGGCGTCGGCTCCGACATCGAGCTGGTGCGGCTGGCACTTCGTCAGGGGATTTTGACGGAGGTCTGATCGTCTTACGGCTCGAGCTTCGCGCCATCAGGCGCAAACGCTTCGACCGCGTCGCCGATCCTGAACGACATCATGTCGCGGCCGACCAGCAGCGGCCCCTTGTAGGCGGTGCGCGTGCGCAAGATCAGTGGCTCCTCGGGAATGTCGGGCCCGGGCTTCACCGTGCCGAACACGATGTGGGAATAAACCGCGAGCTTTGGCTTGGCGAACGCGAAGATCTGGCCGGCCTCCTCGGGCGAGGTGTGGTGCGCCTGGATATCCTTGTACACGGGATTCTTGACCAGCAGCTCCGGCTCGATCACCGCGACCTCGTGAATCAGAAGATCGGCACCTTCAGCGGCCTTGGCGATACGCTCGTCGTATTTGGTCTCGCCCGAGAGCACGACCTTGTGGCCGCCATATTCGACAACGTAGCCGAACGACGGCTTGATCTTGTCGCCATGATTGACCTCGATCGCGCTGACCTTGACGCCGTTGTTGTCGTAGACAATTCCGGCCTCGATATCCTTCGCGGCGAACTCCACCGCCTTCGGATCGAGATGCTCGTCATCGATGCGAATGCGGATGTCGTCAGTGAATGCCCTGGTCAGGTTCTCCGTCATCGCCACGGTGCCCTTGGGACCATAGAGCTTCATCGGTCCCTTGCGGGAGGCCCAGGGCGTGGCGAGCCATCCGGTCAGCCACATGTCGGGAAGGCCGACGATGTGGTCGGAATGCAGGTGCGTGATGAAATTCGCGGTGATCGCGCCGAGCGGAATCTTGAGCTTGTAGAGCTGCATGGTGGAACCGCGACCGAGATCGAACAGCAGCTTTTCATTCCCCGCCTCCACCAGCGTCGAGGCGCTGAAGCTGGTCGGCCGCGGCGTCGGCACGCCGGTGCCGAGCAGCGTCACCTTGATCGGTTCGGCCGAAGCCGCCGTGCTGAACGCGAGCAGCACGAAGCCTGCCCTCAAGAGGGATTTGAGCATATCGTCCTTTCCTTGGGTATTAGATGATTGCTGCGTGGCCGCGGATCACTCCCGCGCGATCACCTGGTCCAGCCACGCGCAGTTCAGCGGCGGCACGCGCGGGTCAGCGACGCGCACGCCGCGGGCCGCTGCATCGAGCCGCATGTCGCGCAGCCGCTTGCGCTGCTCTTCGGGCATGTAGAGCCGCTCATGGCCCCACAGCGAGGGCCCGTCAAAGGTCTCGTGCGGCTGCCAGGTCGCAGGCTCGATGACGCGCCCGCCCCAGCCATATTCGATGAAGAAGCCAGACGGCGTGTTCACATAGAACGACGTCATGTGGTCATTGGTGTGCCGGCCGAGCGTGTAGGCGATGCGGCCGTCGTCCATCTGCGCGAGGTCGTAGCCCTGCCCGACATCGTCCAGACTGCCGAGTTCCACCATGAAATGATGCAGCGCCTTGCGCCCCGAGCCGACCATCGCAAAGGAGTGGTGACGGCCGTTGACGTGGAAGAAGTAGAGTCCATAGGGCTTGAGGCCGAAATCGGAGACGTGGAAGCCGAGCACGTCGCGATAGAACGGCACCAGCGGCTCGACGTCCTCGACATTGAGCACGACATGCCCCATGCCGAGCGCACCGGTGCGGAAACCCGAGATGGGCCGGCCCGGCTTGAAAGGCTCGCTCGCAAGCTCCGGCTTGCAAAAAGCCTCCAGCCGGTTGCCGGCGGGGTCAGTGAACGCGATCAGCTCGGTCACCTGCCGCTTGTCGGCCAGCGCGCGTGAGCCGCGCGTCACCTTGACGCCATGGCTTTCCAGCCGCCCCGCCAACTGGTCAAGCTCGGCGGTCGACGGAACCTCCCAGCCCATCACCGCCAAACCAGCATCGCTGCTGCCGTCGACGATCAGCCGCTGCTTGCGATCGTCCATGCGGAAAGCCCGCATCTTGCCACCGCGATCGACCTGCTGCATGCCGAGCAGCCCGGTCGCCATCCGGCCCCACTGGTCGAGCTCTGATGAATTGATCCCGATATAGCCGAGCGCGGTGATTTCCATCGAATTCCTCCCGAAGGCATCGCGTTCGCCGCACTGCGGCGAACTTGATACCGGCCGCGCGCGCTCCTACGGTGGCGTCCCGCAATCGCGTCGCGTTCGCAAAGACGATAATCGCGCAGCAGTCGGCCACAAGGGAGGAAATACGAAGTGTCCAAGGAGCGGACGCGGAACGGGCAGCCCCGGCAGTCGGAGGGTGTGCGCGCCTTCAAGCGCGGGCTGGACGTGCTGCAGGAGGTCAACCGCTCCGGAGGCATCCGCGCCGGCGACGTCGCCCGCGCACTCGACCTGCCGCGCCCGACCGTCTATCGCCTGCTCGAGACGCTGGAGGAACTCGGCTATGTCGCCCGCAGCGCCAGCGACGACCGTTTTCGCGTCACCCGGCTCGCCCTGAGCCTCGGCGACGGCTACGATCCCGGCGTGGTGATCTGCCAGGCGGCCGCACCTTATCTCGCAGAACTCAGCAAGACCCTGGTCTGGCCGGTCGACCTCTCGACCTACGAGAACGCCGCGATGGTGGTGCAGGAAACCACCCATTCCCGCAGCCCGCTCTCGATCGACCGCGGCATGATCGGTAAGCGCCTGCCGATGCTGCGGACGTCGGCGGGACGCGCCTATCTCGCCGCCTGCTCCGCGCGCGAACGCGATCTGATCGTTAATCATCTCCGCCGCATCGACGAGGCTGACGACCGCCCTTTCCTCGATGAGGGCCGCCTCGCCCAAATGATCACAGAGACCGCCGCGCGGGGTTACGCGATCCGCAGCGAGGGCGAATACAATCCGAAGACGGCGTCGATCGCCGTCCCCATCGTGCGGAACGGCGCGGTGTTCGGCTGCATCTCCATCATCTGGATCCGCTCGGCGCTGGGCATCGAGGAAGCGGTGGCGCAGTTCGCGAGCCAGCTTCAGGAGACCGCCTCGGCCATTCCGGTCGAGGTCTAGGGGCCGTCCGCTGGGCGGACACTTGGCACGGCGGCGTTGAAGGCGTGGCACCACCTGGGGAAGAGATAGCCCCATGCAAGATAAATCCGCCTTCGAAGAGTTTGACGTCGTGATCGTGGGCCGCGGCCCGGTCGGCGCGACGCTGGCCAATCTGCTCGGCCTGTGCGGCGTGCGGACGCTGGCGCTGGAGCGCGAGGCGCGGACTTATCATCTGCCCCGCGCGGTGCATTTCGACGACGAATGCATGCGCGTATTCCAGACCATCGGCCTTGCCGATGCGATCCTGCCGCAGACCATCCTCAGCCCCGGGATGCTCTTCCTCGACGCCGACGGCAAGATGCTGCTGGACTGGTCGCGGCCGCAGACGCTGACGCCGATGGGCTGGAATCTCAGCTACCGCTTCCACCAGCCCGATCTGGAGGACGTGCTGCTCGGCGGCCTTGCGCGCTGGCCGCACGTCACCTTGCGGAGCCGCTGCGACGTCTTCGCGCTCGATCAGGACGAGACCGGCGTGCGCGTCCGCTACGAGGACCTTTCCAACGGCAGGCTCACCGAGGTCCGCGCTGCTTATGTCGTCGGCTGCGACGGCGCGCGTTCTCTCGTTCGCCGCTTCATCGGCTCCGGCATGGACGATCTCGGCTTCCACGAGCGCTGGCTCGTGATCGACGTTCTGCTCACGCGCGAGCGCGACGACCTCGGCGACTACAGCCTCCAGCACTGCGATCCCCGGCGGCCGGCAACCTATGTCCGCGGCACCGGCGCACGGCGGCGCTGGGAGATCACGGTTCTCCCCGACGAGAATTCGAACGAGGTCGCGGAGCCGGCAAAGGTCTGGGAGCTGCTGTCGCGTTGGGTCACGCCTGACGATGCCGAGCTCGAGCGTGCGGCGGTCTACACTTTCCATTCCGTCATCGCACAGCAGTGGCACAGCGGCCGGCTGCTTCTCGCGGGCGATTCCGCACACCAGACTCCGCCCTTCCTCGGCCAAGGCATGTGCGCCGGCATTCGCGATGCTGCGAACCTCGCCTGGAAGCTTGCTGCGGTTATCCGCGGTGGCGCCGCGGCCGATCTGCTCGACACCTATCAGAGCGAACGCCAGCCGCATGTGCGCGAGTTCATCGAACTCGCCATCCGCCTCGGTGGCGTCATCAACACCAAGGCGATCGAGACGGGCCTCGCCGCCGGGCAAGTGCGCGAGAACGCGCCGGTCAAACTCGAGGTGAAGAAGCCCCTGCTCGGCCCCGGCCTTGCGCTGGGCGACCTGCCTCTCGCCGGGCATCTCGCGCCGCAATTCGAGCTGAAGGACGGCCGCCGCAGCGACGACCGGATCGGCTACAGCCATGCGCTGCTTGTCGAGGCCCCGGCCACGCTCGCCTCACGTCTCGCGCTCTCGCATGCAGGAATCAAAATCCTGACCAGCGACGATGCCGAGGGTATCGGGCCCTGGCTCCACGAGCACGGTATCACCGCCGCGCTCGTCCGCCCCGACCGCTACGTCCTCGGCGCCGCCCGCAACGATGCCGAGCTCGACCGGCTCGTCGCCGCAATCACGCCTCCAACCCACGTGCCGTCCGCGGCCTGACCGAACACCCCTTAAGGACATCTCATGAAGCTGCTCTCTTTCATCGCCAACGGCCGCGCCTCCTTCGGGGCCGTCAAGGACAACGGCGTCGTCGATCTCGGCACGCGCATGGCACCCTGCACCACGCTGCGGCAGTTGCTTGAAGCGGGTCGCGTTGCCGAAGCGGCCAAGCTGGTCGCCTCCACGGCGCCCGATCATCTGTTCGACAAGATCAGCTTCGCACCCGTCATCCCCGATCCCGGCAAGATCATCTGCGTCGGCCTCAACTATCGCGACCACGTCGCCGAAACCGGGCGCACCGTCACCGAGAAGCCGGCCCTGTTCGTGCGCTTCCCCTGCAGCCAGGTCGGCCATCTCCAACCCATCGTAAAACCGAAGGTGAGCGACGATTTCGACTATGAGGGCGAGCTTGCGCTCGTCATCGGCAAGGAAGGCCGCCACATCCCGGCGAGCCGCGCGCTCGACCATATCGCCGGCTATTCCTGCTACAACGAGGGCAGCATCCGCGACTGGCAGCGCCACACCAGCCAGTTCCTCTCCGGCAAGACGTTTGCCGAGAGCGGCAGCTTCGGCCCGTGGCTCGTGACGGCGGACGAGATCCCCGATCCGTCCAGGCTCACCCTGCAGACACGCCTCAACGGCACCGTGGTGCAGGACACCACGACCGATCTGCTGATCACCGCCATTCCCGAGCTGATCGCCTACATCTCGACCATCTGCCCGCTCGTCCCCGGCGACGTCATCGTGACGGGCACGCCGGGCGGCGTCGGCGCCAAGCGCACGCCGCCGTTGTGGATGCGCCCTGGCGACACTGTCGAAGTCGAAATCTCCGACATTGGAGTTTTGCGCAACAAGGTCATCGCCGAGCCGGCGTGACCACCGCTACCGATCAATCAACGATAAAATCAGGAAACGCCATGGCCACAATCCGCACGACGTCCACCGCCATCCTGCTGATCACGCTGGCGCTCGCGGGCACCACTGCGCGCGCCGAGATCAAGGGCGATGCCATCCGCATCGGCGTCCTCACCGACATGAATGGCATTTTCGCGACCGCCATGGGCCCCGGCTCGGTCGAGGCAGCGCGGATGGCGGCGGAGGAATTCGGCGGCAAGATCAACGGCAAGCCGATCGAGATCTTGCAGGCCGACCACCAGAACAAGCCGGACCTTGCGGCCTCGCTCGCCCGCAAATGGTTCAGCGACGGCGTGCAGGCGATCGCGGACGGCGGCAGCTCCGGCGCCGCGCTCGCCGTGCAGGAGCTGGTGCGCGGCAACGGAAAAATCTTCCTCGTCTCCGGCGCGGGCGCCAACCAGCTCGCAGATGAGGCCTGCGCGCCATCGAGCGTGCAGTGGACCCAGGACGCCTATTCCACCGCAACCGCAGTGGTCTCGGGCATCATGCAGACCAGCAAGGAGCCGTGGTTCTTCATCACCGGCGACTATGCCTTCGGCCACTCGATCGAGGCGACCGCGCGCGCCCGCATCACCGAGCTCGGCGGCAAGGTCGCCGGGAGCGTCAAGGCGCAGCTCGGCACGCCCGACTACTCATCGTTCCTGCTCCAGGCGCAGTCTTCGGGCGCAAAGATCCTCGCGATCAATGTCGCTGGCGACAACGCCACCGCGATCAAGCAGGCGGAGGAATTCGGCCTTGCCGACCAGGGCATGAAGATCGTGCCGATGTCGTTCCAGAACGTCGACATCGAGTCGGTCGGCCTGAAGGCCACCCGCGGCGATCTCATCGTCACCTCGTTCTTCGAGGATGTCTCGCCCGCAGCCCGGAAGTTCTCCGATGCCTTCTACGCACGCCGCAAGGCGATGCCCTCGCAAATTCAGGCCGGGGTCTATTCCGCCGTGCGCCACTATCTGCAGGCCGTGAAGGACACCGACTCCGACGACAGCGCGGCCGTGATGGCCAAGATGAAGGCGACACCCGTGTCGGACGCCTACACACCCAATGGCCGCATCCGCGAGGACCAGCGCATGGTGCACGATCTCTATCTGGTACAGGTCAAGACGCCCGAAGAGTCCAAGGGCCCTTGGGATTTCGTCAAGCTGGTCGCGACCATCCCGCCCGACCAGGCCTTCCGCCCGCTCGACCGCAGCAAGTGCAGCCTGGTCGGCAAATAACCAATCAGGCCAGATAACGCGTGAGATAGCCTTCCATCGCGTAGAGCGCGCAGAGCGCGAGGCTCGACCACACGGCGGCGCTGAAATACAGGAACATCCAGGTCAGCTCGCCCTTCCAGTGCGCGATGTCGTGGGTCACCACCCAGCGCGTCGAGACGTCATGCAGGCCCTCGAGGAAGCCGAGAAATTTGTTGCCCTCTTCATGCCCTGCCCGCCAGCGGCTGAGATACATCGGCACGTCGACGGTGACGAGGAAGGCGAGGAAACAGGCGATGCCAACGATGCCTGACATCAGCGCCCAGCGCACCACGCCCTGGAATTCCGGCATCAGCCGGCACAGCGCGATGCCGGCGAGGAAGAAGGTCACCGCCCACAGCGAGTTCTCGATCGCGTTGAAGAGGAAGTTGGTCGTCACCACTGCGTACCAGGAGAAGCACTCCGCGATGATGATGATGGGCACGATCACCAGCGCGATGTTCACCGCGGTCTCCGCGCCCGTCATGCCCCCGAGCTGATGCAGGATGATCGCCCATTGCGCGACGAAGCACAGTTCGGCCACGGTCGCGACCGTGCGGCCGACGAAGACGCTGGAGAGCCAGGTATCGAACAGGCAGATGCGCTGCACGTCGGCGCGCGGCAGGAACGAGCGGAACGCGCAGCCAAACACATAACCCGCGCAGAGCAGGAACATCAGTCCGATATCGGAGCCGCCGCCGACACTGTCGGCGGGCGTCGGATAGAACTCGCGATACAGCATGAACCAGACGAGGATATTGGCGGCACTGACCAGCGTCAGGGACCCCCACCACCACGCGAGGGGATTTGACCGCGCCTGCCACTGCAACATGAATCGCTCCGCCGTAATCGATATGACATCTAGCGGTAGCAATTCTGTCATATTCCGGCAGCACGACGCGACAAAAATCTACGTTATGGCGCTGTCATAATTGGCCTGCGCGCTGTCATATTCGCGAAGGCGACTGCTCTCCCCTGCGTTTTCGAGCTTATTCCGGGGCGCTTCTTCGAGGCCCCCGGAATAACGCGGGGACTCTATTTCTTCATCCCGCCCACATACGCTGCCAGCTTGTCCAGCGTCTGGTAGCCGTACTCGACGGCACCAAAACCGATCATGCCGTCGCGCTGCTCGGTGCTCGAGGCCAGTTGCCGCATCATCAGAACCGTCTTGCCGTTAGCCTGCTCGGCAAAGGTGACGGTGAAGCGAAACATGCCGGGATCGTCATCCTGGTCGGTGCCGTGATCCATCTCCATCAGCGAGGGCCGCTCGATGCGGCGAAAGCGCATGCGGTTCGGATAGACCGTGCCGTCCGGGCCGATCATGTTGAAGCGCCAGACGCCGCCGACGCGCACGTCGATCTCGAAGGTCTCGACCTTGAAGCCCTTCGGCCCGAACCATTGCGGCAGGTGCTTTGGGTCGGACCATGCCTCGAACACCAGATCGCGCGGGGCGTCGATCACGCGCGACATCACGATCTCACGGTCGAGCGACCATTGCGACAGGGCGGCATTGGAATTCGTCATCACTCAGAACCTTTCCGTTTGGTTGTGCGGGACGGTCGCTTGGCGGCCGCGCCTTCCTTCTCTTTCTTCAGTTTCATCACGTAGGCCTCGAACCGGTCGAGCCGCGCCTCCCAGATCGCGCGCTGCTGCTGGAACCAGTCCTCCGCGCCGAGGAGCGCGTCCGGACTGAGGCGGCAGGTGCGCACGCGGCCGGATTTTTCCGACTGAACGAGCCCGCTCGTCTCCAGCACATGGATGTGTTTCATGAAGCTCGGCAGCGCCATCTCGAATGGATCGGCAAGCTCGCCGACCGACGCCTCGCCGGCACAGAGCCGCATCACGATCGCCCGCCGTGTGGGATCGGCAAGGGCGGCGAAGATCTGGTCGAGCCGGGACAATTGGTTAGCCATGAAGCTAACTATACGCCCGCCGCCGTCCGGCGTCAATGATTGTTAGCCGATGAGCTAAGTTATATTTTTCCGACTTGTCGCCCGGATGGAGCGAAGCCGCGACCCGCGATGAGGAACCCACAACGCGCAATCGTGAATTGGGAGGCGCGGCCCTCCCCGCTAAAAGAGATTCGGGGGCGCATCGCATCATGCGTCAGAGCCGTGCCGTCTGTTGTCAACTCATCGCACCTCACCCGGCGGGCCCTCGCCCGGGCTGCGCTTATTCCCCTCGCGACGGCGATCGCCTGGCCACGCTGCGCATCCGCGGATTCCGACATGATCGCGCAGCTGCGCGACATCGTCGCCAACGAGTTGGCGCCGACCGCGACGCCGGACCAGCCGGGCGGCCTCGCCGCCGCGCTCTATGCCGGCCGCTATGTCGAGTTCTTCAGCTACGGCTTTGCCGACGACGCCACGCGCAGACCGGTCACGCCGGATACGCTGTTCAACCTTGGTTCCCTGCGCAAACCGTTCGAGGCGACGCTGGTGGCGCTCGGCTCGCTCAGGAGTGAATTGCGGCCCGACGATCGCCTGCCGAAATATCTGCCCGAGCTCACCGGAGACTATGTCCGCCGCGTCACCGTCGGCCAGCTCGCTACGCACACGTCCGGCATGCTGCTTTCGACCGACCATCCGCCATGGCCGAACGACTCCTTCACGCAGGCGCAGTTCATCGACATGTTCAACGCCTGGAAGCCGCCGGCCGGCGAAGCGCCCGGCAAGCAGCGCGTCTACAGCCATGCCTGTTACGTGCTGCTTCAGCTCGTGCTCGAGCGCTGCTACGGCGCTCCGATCGCAACCCTGCTCGAAGAGCGCATCCTTGCGCCGCTCGGCATGAATGCGACCTCGCTGCCGGAGCGCGGCGAGGACAACCGCGCCATCATGGACGCGGCCTGGATGCAGCGCGTCGCGCAAGGCTATTCGGATCAGGGCGTGGCGATCGGACCGCCCGGCAATCAACAGAGCTATTTCGACTTTCCCGGCACCGGCCAGATGTTTTCGTCCCCGCGGGATCTCGCGACCTTCGTTGCGGCCTGCGTCGACGGCCGCTCGGTCGATCCGCACTTGCGCGAGGCGCTGCGGATGACGCAGCGCGAGACCTTCCGCGTCGACGAGAAATTCGGACAAGGCATGGCCTGGGAGACAGTGCGCCTGCCCGGGGTCACCATCATCGACAAGCCCGGCGGCCTCAACAACGCCTCTGGCTATCTCGGCCTCGTCCCTGCCCGGCAGATTGGCTTCGTCCTGCTCGCAAATCGCGGCGAATACCCGCACGAGATCGTTCGCTACAGGATCCTGCCCACGCTGGCGAAGCTCGTGGCCTCGCACTGAATCCGTCCCTCGAAACAGAAAGCCCCGGCAGAGCCGGGGCTTTCCACGCCAGATCAGGAACGGGATAAAGCTCAGTATCTGGCGACGACAGGTCCGCCGAACTTGTAGTTCACGCCGACGCGCACGATGTTGGATTTGAGGTCGACCGAGTGGGTGTAGACGTTGCTCGGGAACGGCACCGCTCCTCCGAAGCCGACCAGATTGGTGCTGGTCGCCGTGGCGCGTCCGAGATCGACGTAAAGATACTCGGCCTTGAGCGACCAGCCGCCGCCGAAGGCGTACTCGGTGCCGACGCCCGCGGTCCAGCCGAGGCGCGTGTCGCGGATCGCGGCCGACTCCGTCGCCAGCGAGAAGGTGTCGGTGAAGTTGAAATTTCCCTTCACCTCGGCGATCGCCGCGCCGCCCGTGGCATAGAGCAGCCAGGTCGGAGCCGCGAGGAAACCGATGCGGCCGCGGATGGTGGCGAGCCAGTCGGCCGAGACTTGCGAGGACACGGTGAAGGCGGTCGGGGCGCAGCAGGGATAGACCGCCGAACCGGTCGCGCTGCCCTTGAACCCGAAATAGTTGATGTCGCCTTCGAGGCCGAGCACGGCGTGATTGACCTGCCAGTTGTAGCCCGCAGTGAAGCCGCCGGTCACGCTTGAGCTGTTGACGCTCTGGGCGCCGACCGTGTTGATGGCGGGGACGCTGCTGGTGGCGAAATAGCCTGTCGGCGACCAGACCGTCGAGGTGGTCGGATCGGCGCTGCCCCACTGCCCGCCGACATTGCCGCCGACGTAAAAGCCCGTCCAGTTGTAGGCCGGCGCCATCACCGGCGCCTTGGTGTATTGCGCCGCGAGGTCGGCCGCATGCACGGATGCGGTGCCTAACACAATCGAAGCGACCGCCAGAAAAAACTTCTTCATTCCAGTCTCCTTGCCCCACGCGATTGATCTCGCGTTCCGGAATGCGCGCGGACGGGAGGCATCCGGCGCAGCCTGGGAATAGGAGGTGCACTGCCCACTCGTCTCGGTCTGCAGCGCAGTTCGTATGGACTGTGACGCAGTCAGTGACTTATCGCGCAAGACGCGTGGCGAGTGTGACCCGATCGCCACGCATCGCCGCTGCCGCAGCGGCGCGCGAAGCAAGTGAACGTCGCATCACGACAAGTGCGCGAGAGCGGCGACTCGAATCCGCGCGCGATCTCACACCGAGCGCGTCAACCCGCCATCCACGCGGATGTTCTGCCCGGTGATGTAGGCCGCACCGTCCGAGGCGAGGAATGCGACCGTCGCCGCGATCTCCTCGACCTTGCCGTAGCGCTTCATCGGCACGCTGTCGCGCCGCGCGTCGGTCTGCGGCAGGCTGTCGATCCAGCCCGGCAAAACGTTGTTCATGCGGATGTTGTCGGCGGCATGGCCGTCGGTGAAGATCTTCGTGAAGGCGGCAAGGCCCGCGCGGAACACCGCGGAGGTCGGAAACATCGCGCTCGGCTCGAACGCCCAGGCGGTCGAGATGTTGACGATGGCCCCGCTCTTCTGCGCCTGCATCACCGGCGTCACCAGCCGGGTCGGCCGGATCACGTTGAGCAGATAAGTGTCGAGGCCGGTGTGCCATTGCTCGTCGGTGATCTCCGTGATCGGCGCGCGCGGTCCATGGCCCGCGCTGTTGACGAGCACGTCGATGCGCCCCCATTTGGCCATCGCGCCGTCGACGAGCCGCTTCAGATCGTCATTCGACTTGTTGGAGCCGGTGACGCCGAGACCGCCGAGCTCGGCCGCCAGGGCCTCGCCCTTGCCGGAGGACGACAGGATCGCGACGCCAAAGCCGTCTGCCGCGAGCCGCCGCGCCGCCCCTGCCCCCATGCCGCTGCCGCCCGCAGTAACGAGTGCGACCTTCTGTGCTGCCATGACCGTGATCCCTTGCGATGGAGTTGAGGCGAGCCGCCGGCCCGGCCTATCATGAGGCCTTCTACCGCCGGACCTGCCGGCAGGTCCACCGTTGGAAGGCATTCGTCATGAGCGATTTGCAGATCCGCAATTTGCGCCCCGAGGAGATCGCCATCGCCGTCGACTGGGCCGCCGCCGAGGGCTGGAATCCGGGCCTCGGCGATGCCGCCTGTTTCGCGACCCCGGACGCAAAAGGCTTCTTCGTCGGCGAGATCGACGGCGAGCCGGTCGCAACCGTCTCCTGCGTCAACTACGATGATCGCTTCGCCTTCCTCGGCTTCTATATCGTGCGCCGGGGCTTTCGCGGCGCGGGCCATGGCCTGCGCATCTGGAACGCGGCGATCGCACATGCGGGCTCGCGCGTGATCGGCCTCGACGGCGTCGTGGCGCAGCAGGACAATTACAAAAAATCCGGTTTCCAGCTTGCCTACGCCAATATCCGCTACGGCGGCATCGTCGCCGCGCCGCCGAATCCACCTGCCGATATCGTCGCGCTCGACAATATCCCGTTCGCGCTTGTTGAAGCCGACGACGCGACTGTCTTCCCAGCCGCGCGAAGCGCTTTCCTGCGCGCCTGGATCAACACGCCAGGCCATCTCGGCGCAGCGCTGCTGCGTCATGGACAGCTTGCCGCATGGGGCGTGATCCGGCCCTGCCGGACCGGCCACAAGATCGGCCCGCTCGTCGCCGACGACCGCGCAGCGGCAGAAGCGATCGTGCAGGCCCTGCTGGCAAGCGCAGGTGGCGGCGACATCTTCCTCGACGTCCCCGCCGTCAATCGCGAGGCGATTGCGCTCGCGGAATCGTTCGGGCTCAGGCCGGTGTTCGAGACGGCGCGGATGTACACTGGGCCGATCCCGCCGCTGCGGATCGACCGCGTGTTCGGCGTGACCAGTTTTGAGCTGGGCTAGAGCATGATCCGGAAAAGTGTGAAGCGGTTTTCCGAAGAGATCATGCGCAAGAAGCCCAATACGCCGCTCAGTAGCAGCGCATGATGTTGACGGTGTGCTCGCCGCCGCCGCGGCCCGGCACCGTCACCTGCTCCGTCGGGCAGCTCGGCACATAGGGCCGGTCTGACGGCACCACGTTCGGCGGGAAGCGATGGGTCCAATCCCAGGGAACGTCATAGGTGTAGGTGTAGCGCACGTCGGTGGAGGCCGGCTGCCCGGGATCGGCGAAGGGCTGACCGTAGCCTGCGTTGTCGTAAAAGAACCCGCCACCGCCCGGCCAGTAGACCCAGGGCGTGTTACGGCCGCGGAACCTGCCGCCATGCGCCATCGGCGGACGCGCCACCCCGCCGGAAGGCCCGACAGCGAGCCCATGCGCCGCGGTGGCGCCGGGCCGTGCAAAGCTGTCGCTGGGGGCAAGGAGCAGCGCGGCTGCGCTGAGTGAGGCGAATAACGCCCCGTATGATCTGGACATCATGATACGCACCAACTCGTTTGGCTTCGGCGGCTCCCCACCGCACGCTAGGCCGGGCTGTCGCCCACCCGCAAACGTATAATTAATTGTTGGTTAAGGCACGGGATTAACGCGGAACAATGTGCGGCAAGACGCCCGGGATTCCCGCCTCATGTCAGGCACTTCGTTCCGTGGACCGCGACTTCATAACCAGTTGATCGGAGTTGATCGCTTCAGCCGATGACGCCCGGAACGCTCCCGCACTGCGGCCGTTGGCTCCGACCAAAAGCAAGGAGCATCCCGGATGCAGAACAAGTCAAAGGTTCTCAGCCTGATCGCGGCATCCCTTATCGCGGGCACGGCTGCCGCGTCGGCACAGGGCTACGATTGGAACGGACCGCGTGTGGGTTGGGAGCGGAGCGGCCCCGGCTATGAACCGGTTCAGCCGCGCGCGATGTACTATCCCGGCACGGCGGGACCGTATGGCGCGCTCAACGGCACCAACCATCCGACGCCGAGTTCGACGCAGGGCGACGTCGGTCCCGACGGCAACAACAACGGCACGCTGACCGGCAGATATCGCAGCTGGTAGTGCCCGATCGCGTCGAGGCCCACCGTCTTGCGCAGGCGGTGGGCCTTCGTGCGTCAGCGGCCCTGCTGCTTGCGCAGCCAGTCGAGCATGTCCTTCGCATTTCCGGTGCCCTGAGTCACGATGGCGGTGTTGCCGCCGCTGCGACGATAGATCGTGGTGCGCCCCGGCTCCTTGTCGATCCTGACCTCGGCCTGCGCGGGATCGCCGCTTTGCGTGATCGACGCCGTCCCGTTCTCGTCCTGGACCACTGTGGTGTGGCCGTCGCCGGCCCCGGCCGGCGCCATCGCGACGGCGCTGATGATTCCTATTCCGGATGCAAGCAGGAGCAACCGCATGTCACACCTCCATCATCGGCTGAACTGGAAGATCGCCAGCCAATTGAAACGTCCGAACTGCCTCACCGCTCCCGTGTTCATGTCCCCGATCTGGAGCAGGAGCGCGTTGGTGGAATTGCCGATCTGGGTAATATCGGCGGTGTTGCTTAGGCCGGACTGACCGATGGCCGCGTTCGTCGTGCCGCCCACCTGGATCACGTTAGCATAATTGCGCGTGCCGTTCTGGATGATGGTCGCGTCCACCGTACCGGTCCCGCCGATCTGGATCACCCGCGCGATATTGATGCGGCTGTTCTCCTCGATCGTGACCGGCTGTACGTTGTCGCCGAACTGCACGACCGTTTCGATGCTCACGTTCCGGTTCGTCACACTGCGCTGGACGGATCCGGCGCACGCTTGCGTCGCAGTACCGACAGCCGCAAGCAATGCCGCCAGGGCGAACACGCGCCTCAGGACTTGTCTGCCACTTCGCATCGCGTTTCCCCGTTCGCTCTCGACGGCACCGTTCGTGCTCGCCTTACGGACCCGTCTGGACGATCGTCGAGGCATTGACCGCGCCGAACTGCGCCACCGCCCCCGTATTCATGGCGCCGAGCTGGGATATCAGGCTCGTCGCCGACTGGCCGGTCTGACCGACGAAGGCGAAATTGTTCATCCCGGCCTGCCCGATCGACGCGGAGTTCGTCCCCCCGAATTGGAGGACGCCCGTGGCATTGTTGGTGCCGTTCTGCGTCACTGTCGCACCGGTGCTGCCGCCGATCATGAACACACCCGCCATATTGAGCTGGCTGTTCTGGTTCAGCACGACCGGCGGTCCGCCGACTGACACGATGGTTTTGATGTCAGCGGTCTGGGCACCGGCCGATCCGGCACCGGCCGAGCACAGAGCGAACATTGCGGCGCACGCACTTCCCAGGAGACGTTTCAAGAGACGTTTCATGACGGCCTCACGGAGTCTGCTGAAGAATCGTCGAACCGTTCAGGATTCCGAGCTGGCCGACTCCGGCCGCGTTGTTGCCGCCGATCTGGCCGATCAGGCTCGAATTGAAGCCTCCGACCTGGCCGGCCAGCGCCGTGTTGGACGACGTCGCGGTCGTACCGCCCTGCCCGATCACCGAGGTGTTGACGGTGAGGAGCGAGCCCGTCTGCAAGGTGGTCGCGGTATTGGTGACGCCGAATTGCATCGTGGTGGCGCTGTTGTTCGTGCCGCCGCTCTGCGAGATAAAGGAGTTGTTGGTGGTACCGAATTGCAGCACGCTGGCCGAGTTACCGGCCTGGGCATGAACGGTGGTCAGCACGCCGAACGTGACGATTGCCGCGATGAGATATCTGCTTCGCATGTCATTTCCTCCGCCAAAGCCGGCGATCGATGCCTCATTTGGTCGATCCGCCCTATTGCGGTGCTTTCGAGAATGGCACGGACGCGCCGCGTCGTGACGCGTCCGGCCAAACGGGGCTGGTTCAGTGCGCCGTCTGCGAGACGGTGCTCGTGTTGACGCCGAAAACGCTGAGCTGTCCGACGGCGGCGGAATTGTTCTGGAGCACGGCGGGCCCGAACGAATTCTGAGTGATTCCGCTGTTGTTGTTGCCGAAGGCAACCTGGCCGGTGGTCGCCGAGTTCCGCACGCCGATCTGATTTACGGAGCTGACGTTGTTGAGCGAGGCAGAGCTGGTGCCCTGCATGGTGGACGCGCCGTTCAGGATGCCGACCTGCGTGGTCGACGAGCTGTCGTTGGTGAGGCCGTTCTGCGTGACGCTCGAGGAGTTCACGATGCCGAGCTGCACCGTGGTCGAGGTGTTGGCGGCCTGAGCCGCGGAAGACAGAGCGAACACGGCAACCGAAGCAAAAAACAATTTGCGCATGGAGTATCCCTTTCTAACCAACTTGTCTGACTGGGTTCTGATGCCGTTTTGGAGGAGGCCGACATCGTAGGGATGACTCTGAGCCCGTCGTGCGTCGTGCGATAGACTGCAGTTCATGCTAGTCGATACGGACTAGACGTCGCGCGATAACATCGCACCTGGCAGATCTAGACCTGCGGATGTCTGACGTCGAAGCGCTCCGCCTGCAGCCCGATGCTGTCGATCAATCGCACCACCTCGATCGGCGAACGCAGCTCCAGCTTTCGCATCATGCGTGCGCGATGGACCTTCACCGTCACCTCGCTGACACCGAGCTTTGCCGCGATCTGCTTGGCGACAAGCCCTTCCGCCATCAGCAGCATGATCTCGCGCTCCCGCGCTGTCAGCGTCTCCACGCGCTGCCGCGCCTCGCGCACACTGTCCTCGCGCTCAAGCCGCCTGCGATCGCGTTCGATACCGTGCCTGATCGCATCGAGGATCTCCTGTTCGCGGAAGGGTTTTGGCAGAAACTCGATCGCGCCGCGCTTCATGGCCTCGACCGAGACACGCACGTCCGAATGGCCGCTTATGAAGACGATCGGTATCGGCACGCCCGTCTCCGCCAGCTTGCGCTGAAGCTCGAGCCCGGTCGGCGATGTTCCGGGAAAGCGGATGTCGAGCACCAGGCAGGACGGTCGGTTCGTGAGTGTCTCCGCGAGGAATTCGTCGGTTGAGGCAAACAATTTCACCTGGTGCCCCGTCTCCTCGCAGAGGCTTCCGATCGCATTTCGTATCTGAATTTCATCATCAACGACATAAACTGTGGCTTGATTTGAACTCATTCCAACATGCTCCCGGACTTGACGCTCGATGATCCAGCAACGAGGCATCCATTGTGCTTGCAAGCGATAACCAGGTGCTTTGATAACAAGGTGCTTGGAGGCATGCGCGATGACCGAGAGAATCGCATCGATCCGCAGATCCCACGTCTTAGAGCCAACACCCCGTGGAGACGAGTGAAGGCGTTCACATATCGGGCTTCATGATTGAAGGAGTTCGACGCCGCGATGGGCAGCGTCACGGCGAGGTGCCATCCGGAGGGTGCAGCAGTGTAATGCTGCCGTTGCGATTTCGCCCACTGCGTCATGGCGTCGCCGCCCACACGCCGATCGAACATTCATCGCCTGCAAGCCTGACGGGACGTTCAGTCGGCTATCGAATTTTGATAACGCGCGCTCCGGTTGGAATACGCCCGGTATGCACCCGGCGCAAATCACGAAAAGTCGCACCTGCGGATTTTACTTCTGGATCATGAAGCGCACCCGACCGTCGTGCCGAGAACCGCGACATAAAGCCGATAGTTCGATACTGCTTCGACGAAATACAACCATAGCGCGATATTCGACCTTTCCACCAGCAAAGTCATTTTAAGACGGTGGGCTTTTGATATGCGATTTGCACCTGTTGTTGTCTTGTTCGGAGCTGCATGTGGCCTCGCCGCGATCTACGGTGCGCGGCCGAACATCATCACCGGCGCTGCCGGACGCGTCGTGGACGGCGCCGCTAGCGCCTACCAATCGACGACGAAGTTCCTCGCGCCCTCGGGACTGGAAGCTCCGACCCTCGGATCGGATGCGCCCGTGTTCCGCTATGCCGCGATTCAGCGCGGCAGCATCGAGCAGACCGTCACGGTCACTGGCGCCCTGCAACCGGTCAAGACGATCGAGGTGGGTTCCCAACTGTCCGGGCAGCTCGCTCGCGTCTATGTCGATTTCAACGACACCGTCGGCAAGGATCAGCCGCTTGCCCTGATCGATCCGCGCAGCTTTGCGGCCAAGGTCGACGAAGCCAGGGCTTCCCTCGCCGTCGCCAATGCACTGGTCGACATCGCGCGCGCCAAGCTCGATCGCGCGAGGATCGATTTGCAGAACGCCAAGGGCAGCCGGGATGTGCTCGCGGCCAAGCTGGAGAGCGCCCAGGCGGTCAAGAGCTCGGCGCAGAAGACCCTGCAGCGGAAGCAGGCGCTTCAGTCCCAAAACGTGGTGGCGACGACGACGGTCGACGACGCGCAGACTGAGTTCACCGCGCGGCTCGCCCAGGAGCGGGAAGCCGAGATCATGATGTCCCTCAACGCCTACTCCGTAGATGGCGCGCAGGCTGACGTCCGCCGGATCGAGGCGGAGCTGCAACAGGCGAGGATGGCGGTCCCGGAGAAGGCGGCCGTTCTCGCCGCAGCCCAGGCCGATCTCGACCGCACCGTGATCCGTTCGCCGATCGACGGCGTCGTCGTCGGCCGGTTCGTCAACGAAGGCCAGACCCTCGCCGTCGGCCTGGAATCGCGCACCACCTTCGTGGTTGCCCGCCGCCTGGAGGACATGGAGATCCACGCCCAGGTCGACGAAGCCGACATCGGGCGCATCGCCCCCGGCCAGCGCGCCCATTTCACGGTGGATGCCTATCCCGACCGCCGCTTCGAGGCGGTGGTGCGGCAGGTGCGCAAGGCGCCGCAGAACCAGCAGCACGTCGTCACCTACACCGTCGTCCTGGCGACCTCCAATCTCGACGGTGCGCTGCTGCCCGGCATGACCGCCCTGGTGAAGATCGTGATCGAGCGACAGGACGACGTGCTGAAAGTGCCGCTCGCCGCGTTGCGCTTCCAGCCATCCGGCACGCGGCCGGATGCCGCCGCACGCAGCGGCGTGTGGGTGCGCACTGCAAGCGGCTCGCTCCAGCGCATTGCCGTGACGGTCGGCGCGGCCGGCACCGAGCAGGTCGCGCTCAGGAGTGGAGACCTCGTCGAGGGCAGCCAGGTCGCCGTCGGCCAGGCGATCCGTCCGGCAGGCCTGGAGTTCCTCGGAATCAGGTTCGGATCATGACCACTTCCCTGCCCCTCATCAGCCTCCGGTCGGTCAGCAGGACCTATCGCGCTGACGGAGTCGCGGTGGCTGCGGTGCGTAACGTCAGTTTCGACATCGCGCAAGGCGAGATCGTCGCGGTCATGGGACCGTCAGGCTCCGGCAAGTCGACGCTGATGAACATGATCGGGTTGCTCGACCTGCCGACCGAGGGGGCGGTTCTTCTCCAGGGGGCCAATGTCGCCGATCTCACGGAAGATCGTCGGTCGTCGTTGCGCGCCCTCAGCATCGGCTTCGTGTTCCAGTCCTACAATCTGCTCGCCCGCCACAATGCGATCGAGAACGTCGCGCTGCCACTTGTCTATTGCGGCGTCGGCCGCAAGGAGCGGCTGGCGCGCGCCGAGCAGTCCCTGGAGGCCGTCGGCATGCTGCACCGGGCCCATCATTTCCCGCGCCAGCTCTCAGGCGGCGAGCAGCAGCGCGTTGCGATCGCGCGCGCGCTGATCGCCTCCCCGCTGATCGTGCTCGCCGACGAACCGACCGGCGCGCTCGACAGCCGCACCGGCACCGAAATCCTGGCCCTGTTCGCTGCGCTCAACCGCACCGGACAGACCATCGTGATGATCACGCACGATCCAGGCATCGCGACCCAGTGCCGGCGCACCATCCGCCTGCACGACGGCCAGCTCGTCGGCGATGAGACGCAGGCTCCGATCCTGCCGAAACGGAGCACTGCGTCATGACGATGCTCCAGGGCTTTCAGATCGCTCTGCACGCCTTGCGCCTCAATCCACTACGCAGCTTCCTCACCATGCTCGGCATCGTGATCGGCGTCGCCTCGATCGTGACGGTCTTCGCGATCGGATCCGGCGCGCAGCTTCGCCTGCAGGAGCAGATCCGCTCGATCGGCGCCAACGTGCTGATGATCACGCCCGGCGCGGTCTACCAGGGCGGCGTGCGTCTCAAGGACGGCAGCAAGCTGACGATGACCGAGAGCGACGTGCAGGCCATCCTCGAGCAGATCCCGGAAGTCCAGGCCGCAGCCGGCTCGATCGCCGGAACGGCGCAGGTCATCCACGAGAGCAAGAACTGGAATACGACCATCAACGGCACGACGACCGGACACTTCATGGTGCGCGACTGGCAGCTCTCCTCTGGCCGCTATTTCTCCGGCGCCGAGGAGGCCGGCGCGAGCAAGGTCGTGATCCTCGGAAGCACGGTCGCGCGCGAACTGTTTGCACCGGGTGAGGATCCGATCGGCGCGCAGATCAGGATCATGAAGGTGCCGCTCGAAGTGGTCGGCGTTCTCGACCGCAAGGGACCGGCGCAGGATGACGTCGCCTTCGTGCCGCTCACCACGGCCAAGCTGCGCTTCCTCGGCAGCGCGAGCAACATCAACCGGGATTCGGTCGCCTACATCATCGCCAAGGTGGCGGCGGACGGACAGATGCCGGGGGCGCGGTCGGAGATCGAAAGCCTGCTGCGGCAGCGCCACCGTATTCCCGCCGGCCAGGAGGACGACTTCAAGGTCCAGGATCCGGCCGCAGCAATGGAGGCCCAGCAGGGAGCCATCCGCACCGTCGCGCTCCTGCTTGTCGCCATCGCCTCGGTCTCGCTGCTCGTCGGCGGCATCAGCATCATGAACGTCATGATCGTCTCGGTCACCGAGCGTACGCGGGAGATCGGCATCCGCCGCGCGCTCGGCGGAAGGATGCGGGACATCCGCCTGCAGTTTCTCTGTGAGGCACTTGTCCTCTGCCTGCTTGGCGGCGCCATCGGCGTCGCATGCGGAATCACGCTCTCGATGACAGTCGCCCGCATGGCTGGATGGATCACCTCGATCGACGGCCAGGCAATAGGGCTTGCCCTCGCGTTCTCGATCGCGACCGGCATCATCTTTGGTTTCTATCCTGCGCACAAGGCGTCCAAACTCAGTCCAATAGAGGCGCTCAAGACGGAGTGAGATCATGCTGGGGTGGCCATATCAAACCAAGCGTCAGCCAAAGGCCAGGGAGGAGCAAGTCATGAGCCCGGATTTGAAAGAATCGATTACGCCGACGCCGCGCGAGCACGAACTGATGATGCTGATCGCACGGGGAATGCAAAACAAGAACATCGCCTACGAGCTCAAAATCTCGGAGAACACGGTGCGGGCGCATATCGGCAACATCATGCGCAAATACCGCCTCCATAACCGAACCCAGATCGCTATCACCTTCGCGCTGCAGGCGCCGCCGTCGGACCGCCGCGATCTCAGTAATGCCGAAGGCTATTCAGCACCGACGAAACCGGCGCAGGCAATGGCCCAAAATCCGCAGGTGCAGACCGCGCCGGAATGACGAACGGCCCGTCCTGCAGCCGCTCCCGCAAGCGCGGCTCCTGGATCAAGACATTCATTTTATTGACTAATTCTCTTAATTGGAATTCGGGGATTTAGCGTCCAACCCGTTCGATCGGGGAGCGCCTCCAACTGCCGCCGTGGCGCGCTGCTCAATCGCTTCGCTGCGCCCGCAATGACAAATCCGTGGACGCCCGGTCACCTCTCCGGCACTTCGGCACGCCCCTTCGCCCTTGTAACAAAACTGTCATACAGCAAAACTAAACGATGCCCGGGGGCCGCGGTCGCGGCCATCGCCGCCTCACCGCAGGGAGATCTTGATGCGCCGTTCACTGGTGTTGCTGTCCGCCGGACTGACAGTCTTGTCCACCGGACTTTCGGCAGGACTTGCCTCCGCCCAGAACAACACGCCCCGTAACCTGATCCTGTTCATTCCGGATGGTCTGCGCGCGCTGAAGGTCACACCCGAGACGGCGCCGGCGATGGCTGAGGTCCGCGACAAGGGCGTCAATTTCAAGAACCCGCATTCGCTCTTCCCGACGTTCACCATGGCCAACGGCTCGGCGATGTCGACCGGGCATTATCTCGGCGATACCGGCGTGTTCTCCAACACGATCTGGACGAATTACACCTCCGTCCCCGCCGGCGACACCGTGGTCCCCTTCATCGAGAACGACGCCGTGCTCGGCGACATCGACGAGCATTTCAAGGGCGATTATCTCAACGAAGAAACCATCCTGAAGATGGCCCGCGACAAGGGCCTGAGCACGGCGGCGATCGGCAAGGTCGGTCCGACCTACCAGTTCGACCACACCGACAAGCCCGAAAAGCCCGGTCTGCATTCGGTCGTGTTCGACGATTCCACCGGCGGCAAGAACAGCGTGGCGCTGTCGGACGAGGTCAAGGCGGCGCTGACCAAGGCCGGCCTGCCCCTCGCGACGCCGCCGCGCGGCGACAACTCCAAGGCGGGCGATGCCAAGACGCCCGGCACCGTTGTCGCCAACGTCGCGCAGCAGGCCTATTTCGCCGACGTCGCCACCAAGGTCGTGCTGCCGATGTTCAAGGCGCGCAACAAGCCGTTCGTGCTGGTGTTCTGGTCACGCGATCCCGACGGCAGCCAGCACAACACCGGCGACAGCCTCAACCAGATCAAGCCCGGCATCAACGGGCCGACCTCGATGGCCGGCATCAAGAACGCCGACGACAACCTCGCCCAGCTCCGCAAGGCGCTGGACGAGCTCGGGCTGGCCGCCAACACCAACATCATGGTCCAGGCCGACCACGGCTTCTCGACGATCTCCAAGGAAAGCAAGACCAGCCCCTCGGCCAAGGTCAGCTATGACGACACGCCGAAGGACTTCTTGCCGATGGGCTTCCTGGCGCTCGATCTCGCGAAAGCGCTCGACCTGCCGCTGTTCGATCCCAACGACAAGAATGCGAAGGTCGAAGGCAACAAGCACCCCAAGGCCGGCAACGGCGTGCTCGGCAAGGATCCGGAGAAGCCCGATCTCGTCGTCGCCACCAATGGCGGCTCGGACCTGATCTATCTGCCGAACAAGGACAAGAAGCTGGCGGCGAAGACCATCAAGGCGCTGCTCGAGCAGGACTACGTCTCCGGCCTGTTCGTCGAGGATTCGCTCGGCCGCTTCCCCGGCACGCTGCCGCTGTCGAGCATCAACCTGCGCGGCAAGTCGGCGACGCCGACGCCGTCGATCGTCGTCAACTTCCGCTCCTATGCCAGCGATTGCGGCGAGGCGCCGACCAACTGCTCGGTGCAGGTCGCCGACACCGTGCTGCGCCAGGGCCAGGGCATGCATGGCAGCTTCAGCCGGGGCGACACCATGAACTTCATGGCGGCGATCGGCCCTGACTTCAAAGCCGGCTATGTCAGCGAGATCCCGGTCAGCAATGCCGACGTCGGCATGACCGCCGCCCAGCTTCTCGGCCTGCGCGGTTCGCAGAACGGCGGCCTCGTTGGCCGCGTGATGTCGGAGGCCCTGCCCAACGGCATCGTGCCGAAGGCGTTCAAGAGCGTCGAGAGGTCGAAGAAGAAGTCCGAGAACGGTCTGGAGACCGTGCTCAACGTCCAGCGCGTCGGCAGCCAGCGTTATTTCGACGCCGCCGGTTTCCCCGGGCGCACGCTCGGCCTCGAGCCGGACGCCGGCAAACAAAAAACGGCGGGGAAATAACCCCGCCGCTTTCTCTCGCGCCTCGCAAGGGGCGCGAGAACATCTCGGATATCACATGCCGATGTCGAACACGTTCGGCAGTTGGCCCGCCAGAGGCAGCGCGGTGGCGCCGAGGAAGGTCGCCACCATCGCCATCAGGCGACGGTTGTTCTGGCGCTTGCCGCGCATCTGTCCGGCAATCCACTCCAGCATCTCGCTGTTGACCTTGGAGGCGTAGGACGGCGCCCAGCTCTCGATGTCGGACTCGGCCGACAGCGCGACGCTGCGCGGCGGCACCTTCAGGCCCGAGGCGCTCGCGGCGTAATGGGCCACGGCCTTGGCCAGCAAATCGTCGAACCGTCCGCCATCGGTGCGCTCGGTTGCAGCTTCGTTGATCTCGAACAGGACCTCCGCTTCGGCCCGGCTGATCGGCTGATCGTTGACGGCGGTGGTGGTCAGGATGCGCGCGCACCAGGCGGTGTCGTCTGCATCGAGCGAGCGGGAGAAATGGACCCGGCCCTTGGTGGTCGGGCCTTCGCCCGTGATCACACCGTCGCGCACGATGGTCAGTGCATGGGCCGAGGTATCGCGGCAGGACGGTTCGAGGGACGGCGACTCAACAGACTTATGCGCAGCGGCAGACATAGTTCACTTCCAGATTTCTTCTGATCGACCAGCATTTTCATGCGGGCGTAAAGGGGTGGTTAACGATTCGATACGGGGATCGCGACTTTTCTCAATGGTTGCCGATTAGTCGCTACGAGGACCGTTTCGGTTCCGGAGAGCGTCGGGCGGGCGTGATGCGGGTCATAAAAGGCTTTATCGGGGCAATCGAGACCGTGTGGCCCCGGTGGAGATGTTTCGCCGCAGGCGCGGCTGTAACAGAAAAGTGCTAGAAAATCGGCTCTTCAAAGAAGGAATTCACATTTTACTTGAGGCGGTTCACTTGGCGTTCACTTGGGACCGCAGAGACCTTATACTGGCAGTGACGACAGGGACTAATTCTCAAATAAATTCAATGAGATGAGGTAGAACCATGACACTTCCGATCGGCGCCACCGCCCCCGACTTCGAAGCCGAGACCACCGAAGGGAAGATCAAGTTCCACGACTGGATCGGCAATAGCTGGGCGCTCCTGTTCTCGCACCCCAAGGACTTCACGCCGGTTTGTACGACCGAGCTCGGCGCTCTCGCAAAGCTGAAGCCGGAATTCGACAAGCGCGGCGTCAAGCTGATGGGCCTCTCGGTCGACCCCGTCGACCGCCATTCCAAATGGTCGGAGGATATCAAGGAGACGCAAGGCGCGGCTCCGAACTATCCGATGATCGGCGACACCGACTTCAACGTCTCGAAGCTCTACGAGATGCTGCCGGCCTCGACCTCGGGCGATCCCCTCACCCGCACGCCGGCCGACAACCAGACCGTCCGCAACGTCTTCATCATCGGGCCGGACAAGAAGATCAAGCTTGTGCTGGTCTATCCGATGACCACGGGCCGGAACTTCCAGGAGATCCTGCGCGTCATCGACTCGCTCCAGCTCACCGCCAAGCATCGCGTCGCGACGCCGGCCGACTGGTCGCAGGGCGAGGACGTCATCATCGCCGGCTCGGTCTCCAACGATGAGGCCAAGACGATCTATCCGCAGGGCTGGAAGGAACCGAAGCCCTACATCCGCATCGTGCCGCAGCCTAAATAATCAACTGTCATCCCGGGATGGTCCGAAGGACCAGACCCGGGATCTCGAGATTCCGGGTTCGGTCCTACGGACCGCCCCGGAACGACGACATTGAGTTGCAGGTCAGCCCTCAGGCCGCGTGCACGCGGTCGAGGAAGCCGTCGACCTCAGCCTTCAGATGCAGGCTTTCGCCTGACAGCGCCTGGGCGGAGGCAAACATCCGGCTCGACGTCTCGCCGGTCTCGCTCGCGCCCTTGGCGGCATGGCGAACATTCACCGCAACATCAGCCGTGCCCGAGGCCGCAGCGCGAACGCTGGCCGCGATGTTGTGGGTGGCGCTCCGTTGCTGCTCGACCGCCGCCGAGATCGAGCCGGCGATGCCGCTGATGCGCTCGATGGTCTGGCCAATCCCCTTGACCGCCGCGACCGACTCCTCGGTTGCCTGCTGCATGCTCGCGATCTGGTTCGAGATCTCGTCCGTCGCCTTGGCCGTCTGGCCGGCGAGTGTCTTGACCTCCTGAGCCACCACGGCGAAGCCGCGACCGGCATCGCCCGCACGGGCGGCCTCGATGGTCGCGTTCAGCGCCAAAAGGTTGGTCTGCTCGGCGATCGAGGTGATCAGCTTGACGACGTCGCCGATGCGAGCGCCCGCCTCGGAGAGCTGCGCGATGCGCTGGTCGGTCGCCTCGGCCTGCCGCACGGCATAGGCGGAGATCTCGTTCGACTCCTGCACCCGGCGGGTGATCTCGGAAATCGACTGGGACAGCTCGTCGGAGGCCGCGGCCGCCGAGCGGACATGCTCGGAAGCGCTTTCGGATGCCCCTGCGGACTGCGCCGACAAATCGGCGGTGGAGCGTGCGGTGTCGGTCAGCTGTCGCGCCGCCCGTTCGAACTCGCCGGAGGACGTCAGCACCTTGTCGAGGATGCCGCCGACGCTGCCGCGGAACTCTTCGACGAAGTTTCGCAGCTCTGCCTTGCGCTGCTCGGCGGCGGCAGCGGTTGCGGCCGTCTGCTCGCTGCGCAGGCGCGCCCGCTCCAGCGAATTGCTCCTGAACACCGCGACCGTGCGGGCGATCTCGCCGATCTCGTCGGCGCGGTCCTCACACTCGATCTCGACATCGCTCTGGCCGTTGGCGAGCGCAGTCAGCGAGTGCGTGACCGAGCTGAGCGGCTTGGTGACGCGGCGGACGATCAGCAGGGTGAGCGCCAGAACCAGAAGCGCAGCGAGTCCCGCGGCGACCGCCATGCTGGATATCGCCTGGCTGAGCATGCTCTCGAACTGTGCCATGGCGATGCCGACATAGAGGATGCCGACGACCTTGCCGCCGGCGTCCGCGACCGGGAAATAGGCTGTCATGAAGGATTTACCGAACAGCGTGGCCGGGCCCTTGTAGGCCTCGCCGCGGCGCAGGACGGCCTGCCCGGGATGGTCGGCGGCAAGCTGGGTCCCGACGGCGCGGTCGCCATTTTCCTTCTTCACATTGGTCGAGCGGCGCACGAACTGGCCGCTGGCATCATCGAACACGAACAGGGTCGCATTGCCGCCGACATAGGACACCGCGCGATCGACGATGCCGTGATCCCTGAACTCCGGCATCTTCGGGATCTCGATGCGCGCGACCGCGCCATCCCGCATGGTGATTTTGGCGTCGGGAACGATCTCGGCGAAGGCCAGCGCCAGCGTGCGCAGATTGACCTCGATGTCGCGCAGCGCACGATCGTTGAACGCAGAGGTCAGCGACCAGTAGCCGGCACCGACCACCAGCGCCGTATTCACGGCGATCAGCAGCACCGCGCACAGGACGGCCTTGGTACCCAGCTTGAACTGCGGCAGGAACTTCGCCGTGAAAAGGTTTGACATGAATGGAACCACCCCCGGAATTCCTGCATATTCATGCAATCCGCTTACGGCCGCATTAACGACGGTTCACAGCACCTCACCCAGGATGCTTTCCAAATTGTAAACGAGGCTCCCCTGACCACGTCGAGCGCGCCGCCCATCATCGTCTGGTTTCGCGATGACCTTCGCCTGTCCGACCATCCCGCCCTCCATGCTGCCGCCAAGACCGGCGCGCCGGTGATCTGCCTGTATGTGCTGGACGATGCGGCCGGACGCCCCGCTGGCGGCGCGGCGCGCTGGTGGCTGGCGCAGTCGCTGCGCGCGCTCGGCGCCGATATCGCCACGCGCGGCGGATCGCTGATCCTGCGCAAGGGGCCGGCGGCCAGGATCATCGCCGAGGTGGCGCGCGACAGCGGCGCCGGAGCGGTCTACTGGAACGGGATCGCGCAAGCATCGCATCAGGCCGTCGAGAAACAGCTCGAAGCGGCGCTGGCAAAGCTCGGCGTGGACTCGCAAAGCTTCCCCGGCGACCTGCTGGTCCCGCCCTCGGCGACCCGCAACAAGGAGGGCCGCGGCCTTCGCGTGTTCACGCCGTTCTGGCGGCGGGTGCTGTCGCTCGGCGATCCGCCCAAGCCTCTGCCTGCGCCGAGGGAGCTGCGCGCCGCGCCGAAGCTCGCCGGCGACGCGCTGGAGAGCTGGAAGCTCGAGCCGACAAAGCCCGACTGGGCCGGCGGCCTGCGCCAGACCTGGACGCCGGGCGAAGCCGCGGCCCGCGTGCGCCTGCGCGACTTCCTCAGGCACACCGCGCGCTCCTATGTCGGCGATCGCGACCGCCCGGACCGCGAGGGCACGTCAAGCCTGTCGCCTCACTTGAGGTTCGGCGAGCTCAGCCCGCGCCAGGTCTGGCACGCCGCGCGCTTCGCGGCGGCGGAGAATCCCGCGATCGGGTCCGGCGTCGAGAAGTTCCTGAGCGAGCTCGGCTGGCGCGAGTTCTGCCGCCATCTCCTCCACGATCATCCCGACCTCGCCACCGAAAACCTGCAAGCGAATTTCGATGGCTTCCCCTGGAAGGGCGACAAGAAGGCGCTCGCCGCCTGGCAGCGCGGGCGCACGGGCTATCCCATCGTCGATGCCGGCCTGCGCGAGCTCTGGCACACCGGCGTGATGCACAACCGGGTGCGGATGGTGGTGGCGTCGTTCCTGGTCAAGCACCTCCTGATCGACTGGCGCGACGGCGAAAGCTGGTTCTGGGACACGCTGGTCGATGCGGACGCCGGCAGCAATCCGGCCAACTGGCAATGGGTCGCAGGCTGCGGCGCCGACGCCGCGCCCTATTTCCGCGTGTTCAATCCAACTCTGCAGGGCGAGAAGTTCGACCCCGACGGAGCCTATGTCCGGCGCTGGGTGCCGGAGCTGAAGGACGTACCGGCCAAGCTGATCCACCAGCCCTGGCAGGCAACGCCGATCGAGCTTGCGAGCGTCGGCGTCGCGCTCGGCAAGACCTATCCGCAGCCGATCGTCGATCACGCGAAAGGACGCGAGCGCGCGCTCGCCGCCTACGCAAAGATCCGCAAAGGTTGAGCGTTGCTTTGACACAATTTTGAAACCCGCTATCGTCATCGCTCCATACAAACCGTGGGGGACGATATGGACGACGAGAAGCCGATCACCGACCAGGCGATGGAGACGATCACCACAGCCGTGGAAGCGACCAAGGAAGCCGCAGTCATCGCCGTCAAGAAGGTCAGGAAAGCCGCCAAGAAGGTCGCGAAGAAAGTAGCGCCGAAGAAGGCTTCCAAGAAGAAGGCCAAGAAGACTTCGAAGAAGGCCGCCAAGAAGACTTCGAAGAAGGCGGCAAAGAAGTCGTCGAAGAAAGCGGCGAAGAAGGCTGCCAAGAAAGCCACCAAGTCAAAAAAGAAGGCCAAAAAGGCCAAGCGCTGAGGCGCAACGCTCGGAGTCTCCGGGGGCCGGCGTACCCGGAGACTCCTCCCTACCCCCGCCGTTTTGCGGCGCGCCGACCCGGGTGATGCTCGCCTTGCGGATCGCGAAATTCGCTGCGATGACCGCGCCGGTCTTCGGCATTGAACCGCCGCCGCTTCTCGGGTGAGCCGAACTGCTTGATCACCCGCTTGCCGTTGACCTTCTTGATGACGTAGCCGCCCTCGGTCATCGAGAACGGTGCCTTGAGCGATCCCATGTGGTCGAATTTGGTGCCGCGGGGATGCTCGAACGGCTCGAACCAGGACGGATAGACGAAGTTCGACATCGGAAAGCCGTTGACGAGGAAAGCCTCCTCCTCGACGGCGTCGCAGACCTCGTAGGCATATTGGGTGTGCCGGGTCTTGTCGGCCCACAGATTGGCCATGGGATCGAGCACCATCTCGAACAATTCGTGAGACGCAGCCAGGCTGACCGGCTCATCCTCACTCAGCGCCTTGAGGAAGATCTTCGAGATCGGCTGTCCCCGATGCGTCAGCTCATGCCGCCCGAGGAAGTTCTCGTGGGTGGCATCGTCGAAATAGACCAGCTGCCAGTCGGTCGGCTTCGGCCTGCGGGTGACGTCGAGATCGACGGGATAGCCCCATACGGGGAGGAAATGCTCGTCGTAGCATTTCTGCAGCGCGGCGGTGAGCCTCGCCATCTTCCGATCGCTCATCATCTCTTCCGCGTAGTTGATGCAGGCAATCCGGACCGGCTTCAGGGACCTGCCGAGCAGCGCACGTCTGGCCTTCTTCATGAAATCACCGTGTGAAAGGGAAGCTGAAATCAGCCCAGCCTAGCACGAGCGCGCACCGCACGTCAGGGATGCATTCCGGCGCACCACGTGTTGACCTAGAAGCGCCGGTTGACCACGAACACCGCCGCCGCGCACATCGCCATGCCGGCAATCGCCAGCGCATCGAGCTTCTCGCCGAACAGCAGATAGGCCATCAATGCCGTGACGGCGGGCACCAGATAGAACAGGCTCGCAACCGAGGTCGCCGCGGCGTGGCGGATCAGCCAGTACAACAGCCCGATCGACCCGATCGAGAGCGCCACCGCGAGCCATGCAAGCGCGAGCACGAACTCCCGCGTCCAGTGCACCACGCGGTCCTCGAACAGGAAGGCGCCGACCGCGAAGAAGACGGTGACGGCGACATACTGCACGAGATTGCCGGCGCGCCAGTCGATGTGGTTGCAGTAGCGGCGCTGATAGAGCGTGCCGAGCGTGATGCTGATCAGCGAGACCACCGAGGCGAGCCAGCCGAGCCCGGCCTCGCCGGTCATGGGACGGCCGTGCAGGATCAGCACCACGCCGCCGAGGCCAAGCACGAGCCCCGCCCATTGCACCGGCGTCACGCGTTCGCCAAGCCAGCGGTTGGCGATGGTCGAGGTCAGGATCGGCTGAAGGCCCGGAATCAGCGCGGAGAGTCCGGCCGGAATCGAGTGCGCGATCGCAATCGCAGTGCCGCCGAGATAGAAGCCGTGGACGAGAATGCCGGCAACAGCGCTGTGCGCGACGTCGATACGGTCCGGCCATTTTGGTCGCGCCGCGCCAGCAATGATCGCCATCAGGACGACCACGATCGCCATGCGAATGGCGAGATAGGTCAGGGGATCGGCATTGTTGATGACGTATTTGGTGCCGATGAATCCGGTGCTCCAGAGCACGACGAACAGGATCGGCGCGGCGCGGGCGGTCAGGGCTTCTTGATTATGGTTCATTGCCGCCCTCATTGCCCGACCGGGGCCTGTGCGGCAATGCGAATTTCGGCGAGGTGCGACGCGTTTTCGTCGTCGGCGATGCTGCGCTGCGACGGACGACGGCGTTCAGCTCAGCTGCTCACCATTCTTCCGGACAGGGGTCGATGATCTTCCAGAGCTCGACACCGTTCTTGATCTTCTTCATGTCGGTGGTGAGCCCACCATTGCGGCGAATCCAGTCCTTCACCGTGTCCGGGTAGTAGGACATCAGGTCGGACGTCCCCTCCGCGCTGGTGACCTTGATGCCGAAGGTGAAGGCCTTGTCGTAATAGGCCTGGTGGAAGCCGAGGCTCGCGCGCGGCGTCACGCAGATCTTGTTCATCGGCACGATGCCGAGCACCAGGGTGCAGGCCGAGTTGCAGATGCCGTCGATGATGACGCGCTCACCCTTCTCGCGGACCCGCTTGTACTTGGCCTTGTACTCCTCGACATAGCCGCCGTGGTCGCGGGTAATGTGCAGCTCGGCGCGCGCCGGCGTGGCGGCGGCGACGGAGAGCAACAGCAGGCTCAAAAGCGTGATGCGCATGGTGCGTGACGGCAGATGCCTTCAGGAATGGACCGGCCTCGAAGGACCCCCAAAGGGCCGGCAACAGGATTCTTAAGCGAATTCTCTTTGGTCATACTTGTGTGGGGAATTCGTTAAGCATCCCGAAAAGGCCAAAAATGGGCAGCCTTCGGCCCCATATCGGGCAATTCTGTCACACCCACCCGGGAATCTGCGGGATCGCCCCCGATTTCCGGGCGCCGGACGGGTGCCCCGGCGGCCCGAAATGGCTATAAACAGCTGTCCTATTCGCGCGGGTTCCGGAGAATCGAGATGAGCACGTTGAAGCTTGTAGCCGCGGTTGCTGCCCTGTCGGCTGCAATCCTCGCCCCTGCCGTCGCGGAGGCGCGGGGGCACCACCGGTACCACCGCTACTACACCAACCCGCTGCCCTATCCGATCAGCTATCTGCACAATTACGGCCCCGGCATCACCCCCGGCACCTTCGCCCTTTACGACGGCCCGTCGACCAACCATTGCTACCAGGGCTCGGCCACCTACATCGGCCAGGACCGCCGCCGGCACCCCTGCTACTGAGGGGCGCCGCGCGTCCTCTGCGGGTGCAGCTATCCGGCGGCCCCCGACAGCAGCAATTGCTTCTCGATCTCGTAGACCGGCAGCTTGACGAGGTCCTTGCCGACCTCGCCCTGGAGCGCTTTGCGCACGACGTCCGAATAATCGGCACGGATCATGCCGAGCGCGCGTGGTGAGGCCACCATGGTCAGCGCCGAGGTCTCGCCCGCACTGACCGCGGCATCAAGCCGTCCGGCCAGGCTCCGCAGAAAGGCGCGCTCGGCCTCATCGTGCCAATCGGTCTGCTCGACCGAGCTGCGCGCGCCGCCGACGGCGGCATTCAGCCGGCCGGGCGCATCGGTCCCCTGCGCACTGGTCGAGGGATTGGGCTGCTCGTGCACCTCCCGGGTGTGGAGGTTCGGAAACATCTCGTCGCCGAGGTTTTCCAGAATGAGCGCCTTGCGCCCGTCGCACACGACCAGCCAGTCACCCTTGTCTATTCTCATCTTGTCCATTGCGCAGCTCCAGGCAGTTTCGCAAGCCTGCTCTTCGAATTCCTCGAAAGGCTGGCCATAACGGAAAGATTAGAGACGAAGCCCGACCCGTGAATTGCGCAGGATCAAGGATGGCGGCGATGTCTTGCCAAGCAACGCCAACGAAAGCGCAGCATTGGTCACCCGCGCGAACCTGGGATAGTCTGGCGGAGCGAAAGGTCAGGCCTGCGGCGAAACTGGCTGAAGATTTGTTCATCAGCATTACATTTCGGCTCCGCCACAATTTGATCAGAACAACTTCGATATCCTTTATTGCGTAAGCAGAGGAAGACATCATGAATCCTAAGATTGGCCTCGTCGCCGCATCCCTGTTCGGTGCCTTGGTCGGTGCCCTCGCGGCATCGTCGGCGGCCTCCGCCATGCCTATCGCGCCCGCACCTGCGGTGCCGCAGGTCTCCGACGTCGAGCAGGTCCGCATGGTCTGCGACGCTTGGGGACGCTGTTTCTGGCGCCCGAACTACTATGGGTACTACGGGCCGCGGCCGTACTACGGCCCCCGGTATTACGGGTATGGGCCTCGCTACTACGGGCCTCGCTATTACGGGCCACGCTATCGCCGCTGGTGATTTTTGAAGGGGCCTTCGGGCCCCTTCGCATTTGCGAGATTGCAATTTGCGTGGAGCGATTCCAAAACTGATCTAGATCAAAGATGAAATTCGCCGTGCCGTCATTCTACGTCGATGGCGGATTTCATCGTTTTCCGATGCCCCCAGACGGGCATGAATGTGCAGACGCACCTCGAGAAGCAGCCAGGGTTTGAGGGGCGGAGGCCGGAAGGGCGGAGCTTCGAGTCCTTCGCCTGCCCCGCCTGCACGCGGCTCCATTTCATCGACCTCACCTCCGGGCTGCCGATGAGCCGAGACCGTTGACGGTGACATCGATCGAGCCAGCCTCTTGGCATGATGTCCGCAATACTACTGCCCGGAATCCGGTTTACTGAATCATCATGTTTCGCCATTGATGGCGATGTATCGATATTCATTTAATTGTCACATTTCAGCATCCGGCCAGAAGCATGTTCTTCGACGCCCTCGCTCCCTCCTCCGCCCTCCAGTTGGTCCGGTTCACCGATGTCGACGCGTTTCGGCCGGCCGAGTCGATGGAAGATGCCCGCAGCATTCCGCTCGACGTCGCCAATTTCGCAGCAGCCCGCGCGATCGTGAACCTGCCGGGGTGCCGGATCATCGTGGCGAGGTCGTTTGCGCGGATCCTCGATTCCACCTACCGCGCACCGGGCGGCATGGTGATCCTGCCGATGACCGACGATCTGCGGGCGAGCTCGAGCGGGATCGATCTCGACTCGCGCATTTTCATCGCCTTGCGCGGCAATCATCACTGCCATTTCGTCGAGCATCAGACCAATTACCACGCGCTGATCATGTTCTCGCCCACGCTCAAGGATCGCGGCTGGTTCGATCGCGCCGATGCGTTATGGGTTCGCCTGGCGGACCCCGCCGCTCACCTCTATGCGCGGCAGCTCGTGCAAGACATCCTGCGGACCGCGTCGGTCGAGCCGCACATGTTCGAAACCACGGAAGTCGCCGCGCATCTCCAGGAAGGCCTGCTGCTCGCCTTCGACGACCTGTTTCAGATCGACCCGCTGTCGGAGCGCAGCGCCCCGAGTGCAGGCGCGCGATCCGCCAGGCTCGTGCGGCAGATCGACGATTACGTCGCAGCCTATCCGACCGCTCCGATCTACACGGCCAATCTCGCCGGTGAATTCGGCGTCTCGGTCCGGACGCTCGGCGGCGCGGTGAGCAAGGTGTGCGGCATGAGCCTGCATCAATACATCCGGCTGAAGCGGCTGTGGGCCACGCGCTCGCGGCTCCTCAAGGGCGGCGGCGCGACGGTCGCCACATGCGCGCGCGCCCAGGGATTTCATCACCTCGGCGAGTTTGCCGCCGCCTACCGCGCGACCTTCCACGAGGCACCGTCGGACACGCTGGCACGGGCCCGGCATACCAGTTTCTCCGCAAGCTGACATCACGCGCGCAACGCCGATCGCACGGGCCTGCACCCCCGCGTCGGGCCGCGACGGAACCAGTCCCTTCGGACCGCATTAGCAAGTCCGAGAAGTGTGCCGCCAGCCAGCCCCCGGTGGCGCACCGAAGAGCCCCGCGCATCCACGCGCGGGGCTTTTTCTCGCCGTCAACGAAATGGTTCAGGGAAAAGAATGTCCATCAGCCGCAATCTATTGTTTCTGATCATCGGCGCTCTGGCCGTCACGGCAGCGGTGCTCGGCTACAATCTCTATCAGGCGAAAAAGCAGCCCGACGGCCTCCAGATCAATGTCGGCCCCAATGGGCTGAAGATCCAGGGCAAGTAAGGGAACCGGCGGATTGAGGCGGCCGGGCCTCGAGGCTCCGGCCTGACAAGTGGCGCGCTCGGAAGGATTCGAACCTCCGACCCTCGGAATCGAAATCCGATGCTCTATCCAGCTGAGCTACGAGCGCCCCGGCCCGGATCACGGGCGGTCACCAAACGTCACCTGGCGGTGCTGGGCAAGCCAGCACCGGGCCGCGGCGTTCGGATGGGTTCGAATTAGCAGAGAGACTGACCAATAAAAAGCCCTCCCGTCTCGTTTCGAGACGGGTCGGAGGCCGCTCTCACCAGGTGGAGTTGAAGAGACCGAAATGCGGCTGCTGGGCCACCAGCATCATCGGCCGGCCCTGCTGCGGCGCCGGATGGGCCCTCACGACCTTGCGCTTGGGCTGCGCCTGGATCTGCGGAACCTGGGTTTGAGGGAGCTGGGCCTGTGCCTGGACTTGCGGCCTGGCGTCGGTCTTCCTGGCGGCATCGGCCTTCGGGGCCGGCGTGAACTGGGCAAAAGTCTCGCGCACACGCGCCTTGGCCGACATCTCGGCCAGCGCCGGCGACACCGCCTCCGGCGGCTGCGGCGCAACGACCGCGGCTGTCTTCACGGCGGGCGCGGCAATCGTCGGCTGGCTGGTGTCGAGCACGACACGCTCCGGCAAATGGCGATCTGACCGGATCCGGATCAGGGGCTGGTCGTTGCTTGCGGTGGCAACGGCCTGTGCGACCGGTTGCGATGGCAGAACGTAATCTGCCGCGAACAGCAGTGCGAGCAAGGCTCCACCGACGAAAACGAAATACCTGAAAATGGGCATTGGCCGCGCTCCGCCCCCCGCATCCCCGCGTGGGCTCTTCGCCTTCAACAGGCGATCCTTTGATTGGTTCCTGCACCCGGCCCTAGGTTCAAATGGCAACGCCAAGTTTTTCGACCAAGCCCCGGGGACAGTAACTTTTCCGCTACCGGAGGCTGCGGCCCTTACGCGCGCCGTGCCGCGACCACCGAACATTTCGCCTGATCGGCATTAACGTTGATGAAGCCGACAGCGATACGCGCAAAGGTCTTGCGGCTCTTCATCGTTACAGTGTCGGCAAGCACGCGGCTGCGGTCGGTGAGATGACTGCCATCGCGCCGCGTGAACGCGCAGACAATCTCCAGATCCTTTACGGCATAGTCATTGTCGTTTCGCAGCGTGAAGGTCACCAGCGCCTTCGAGCCGAGCCCGCCACGGCGCCAGGTCTGCGATGAAATTCTGAGGCCATCGAGCTCCGCCGCAGCTGGAGCCTGAGCCTGGGTTATGGGCGAGACCACGGCTGCCGCATCGCCAGGGGTGGCAGGTTCGACGGTCGCCACGTCAGACTTCATCGGCTCGGCGCTGTTGCCTTTGGAAAGCGGCAGCAACATCCACACGCCGCAGCCGACGACGATCGCCGCCAGTAGCCAGAGCAGGCCTCGGCCAAACGAGACGCTCGCGATCGTCACGGCCCGCGCGAGGCGCTCGCTGCTCCCGGCGAAACGTCCAAGCCCAATCCGGTCAAACCTGGCTTTCATGGTTGCGCCACCGATCGCGGCCGACGCTCGTACGACAGCCTCGGCCACTGCTTACCCTAATCCAGGAGACGAACTAAGGTTCCCGCAGTTGCGAATCGGCAAGGACGGTGGCGATCACCGGCCGGGGCCGCTAACATGCGCTGCAACATCGAAGACCCCGTTGGGAGAGAATGAAATGCCAGTCGTCGTCACTTGGGATCACGTCCACCTGCGCAGCCCCGATCCGGAGGCCACTGCGGCGTGGCTGCGCGACATCCTCGGCGGCGAGGTCGTGCGCGCGCCGGGACGGATCGACGTGAATCTCGGCGGCGCAAAAATCTTCATCGCGCCGCTCGAGGGTGACAACGAAGTCAACCCGGCGCCGCCGCACCCGCATCAGGGCCTCGACCATTTCGGTCTCACCGTGAAGGACATCGACGCCGTCGCGGCCGAGATCAAGGCCAAGGGCGTCACCTTCACGCGCGAGCCGACCACGATCCGCCCCGGCGTGCGCATCTGCTTCATCCGCGGTCCCGAGGGCATCTCCATCGAGCTGCTCGAGCGCGACAAGAAATACACCTGACGCGGCGCCGCATCTGATGTCGCCGACAAGCCGGGCGTGCGATCGCCCGGCTAAGTCATGCTACCGGGCATAAAGCAGCGGATGGCGACGCCCGCGTAGCCGTAGATCGGCCACACCATGGTGCGCCCGACCCGGTTCGGCTCCGAGATGACGGCCTCCTCCGGCACGTCAACCCAGACGAGCTCCTGCTGCTGGCCGTCGGGCACATGACCCAGGCGCGGGATGCGGACACGATAGTGTCCGTCCTTGCTCTCCCAGTCGCTGTCCGAGAGCGCCGAGCCGTCGGCATCGGAGCAGCAGGGCCCCTTGCCGCTGCGCAGTCCGTCGAACCATGCCTTCAATTCGGCATTGGTGTTGACGAACTGGCCGCGGTCGCGCGCGTGCCCCAAGGGGGCTGCGAGTGCGATCAAGGCCGAGGCGCAAGCGAGGCTCGCCACGCTTCGCCAGCTTGGTGCGCCAGTCTGCCGTTGTGTTTCGCAAATCGTGGGACGCACACTGTACGGACGCGGCTCATCGCCGCCGGAATCGATCCAGTTGCTCACGTTTGTCTTGCTCCAGCACCCCGCGGCCAGTGCAACAATGGTTATGCATTTCGCGGGCCAACTTGATTCGCAACGACTGGCCCCGCGTCATGATCAGACCGTCATGGTGGTGTCACAGACAAGCCGGGACAACTACGGCTCGCGGCGGCAGGATCGCACCGGCGGCCGGCAAACTGCCGCGTTGCGCGCTTGAACGCGCTTTGGCATAAAAGCCCTACCGGTTACGCTATTGGGCGATGCTGGCCGGCCTGTGGGACGTTATGAAGAACGGCCTCTATTCGATTCACGTGAACCTGCTCGATGGTCGAGTCGGCAAGGGCAGCGGCGTAATTCTTTTTCGCGACGGCAAGATTCTTGGCGGCGATGCCTACCTCTATTACACCGGCAGCTACGTGGCGAAGGACAACAACACCTTCAAGGGCGAGGTGCTGGTGCAACGGCACACCTCGCCTCGGGGCAATGACAATCCGCTGTTCGGCGGCCCGGCGCCGGTCGGCATCGGCGTCAGCGGGACCTACACGGATACTCGCGCGGAGATGACGGGAACGGCGCTCGTCGGCAAGGCCAGCCTGATTTTCAACGCCACCCTGCACAAGCTCGCAGAGGCTGACTAGCCTACTCTGCTGCCTGCTCGAGCGGCGCCGTGCGCGGCAGGATGATCTGGATGCGCGTCCCCTCGCCCGGCTCGGAATCGAGATCGAGCCGCCCGCCGAGCCGGTTGGTGACGATGCTGTAGACGATGTGCAGTCCGAGGCCGGTGCCGCCCTGGTCGCGTCTCGTCGTGAAGAACGGGTCAAATGCGCGGCGGCGAACGTCGAGCGACATGCCGCAGCCGTTGTCGGAGAAGATGATCTCGACATTGTCCTTGCCGGACGCCCGCACCTGGATGTCGATGGTCCCCGGCCGGCCGTCCGGGAAGGCATGCGCCACCGAATTGAGAAACAGGTTGGTCAACACCTGGCCGTACGGGCCGGGATAGCTGTTCATGGTCAGCTCCGGCTGGCACTCGACGTTGAGCGTCAGATTGTGCTTGCGCAGGCCCGGCCGCAGGCTCATCACCACCTGCTCGGTGAGGTCGCCGAGATCGAAGCTGCGCTGGTCCGAGTAGTTGCGGTCGGCCGCGACCTGCTTGAACGACTGGATCAGCTCGGCGGCGCGGTTCAGATTGGAGACGAGCTGCGAGGACGCGTCGCGGCTGGTGTTGAGGAAGTCGTTGAGCGTGGAGCGACGGAGCTCGCCGCGCTCGACTTCGGAGGTGAACATCGCGGTCTTGCGCTCCAGCGCGGATGCGACCGTGAGGCTGATGCCGACGGGATTGTTGACTTCATGCGCGACGCCGGCGACGAGCCGTCCGAGCGCGGCGAGCTTCTCCGCCTCGATCAGCGAGGCCTGGGTCTCGCGCAAATTGCGCAACGCCGTCTCGGCGGATTCCTTGGCTTTACGCATCTCCTGCTCGCCGCGCTTGCGCTCGCCGATGTCCAGCGCCACGGTGACGATCCGCTCGATCTCGCCTTCGGCATCGAGCAGCGGCAGCTTGTTGACCAGCCATTGCCGCATGTTGCCGCCGGAATCCTTGTACTCCTCCTCGTAGAACCCGAGACCTTTTCGAAGCTTGAGCACCCTCTTGTCGCTCTCGTCGGACTTGGCCGCGCCGTAGCGGGACATCAGGTCCGCCGTGGTGCGGCCGAGCGCATCGCCGGGCTCGATGCCGAAGATGCCGGCCATGTAACGGTTCATCAGCACATAGCGCAGGTCGCGGTTCTTGACGTTGATGACCGCGGGCACGGTGTCGATGACCTGCTGGAGCAGGCGCCGGCCTTCGGCGATGGCGTCTTCCGCCCGCTTCTGGTCGGTGATGTCGCGCAGCGTACCCTCGTAGCGCACGATGTTGCCCGCCTCGTCCCGCACGCCCGTGGCGCTGTCGGACAGCCACAGGATGTTGCCGCTGCGCTGGCGCACCTGGTACTCGAACTCGCGCACGATGCCGTCGCGCGCCATCAGCCTCTGATATTCGTCGCGCGCCTCGGGATGGACGTAGATGGTGTGGGCGATGTCGTTGATGCTGTCGATGAGCTGCTGCGGGCTGTCATAGCCCATCATCCGCGCCAGCGCCGGATTGGCGTTGAGGAGATCGCCGGCCGGCGTCGTGACATAGATGCCGTCGACCGAACCCTCGAACAGTTTGCGGTAGCTCTCTTCGGCTAGGCGCTGCTCGGTCAGCGCCCGCACCGCGGCTTCGCGCGCGGTGTCCGCCTCCTCCAGCGCACGGCGGAACACTTCGGCCGCGCGCGCGATGTCGCCGATCTCGTTATCGAGGTCGGCCGACGGGATCGAGGTGTTCTTCTCGCCGGCTGCGAGCGCGCGGATCGACCGTGCGATCTGGGCGAGCGGGCGGACCGTCCGCCGCACCACGAAGCCCGCCGCGAGAATGCCGATCAGCACGCCGATGGAGCCGAGCGCGATGCTCTGCCACCGCGCCTCCGTCAGCGTGCGGGCGAAGTCGCGCGACAGCACGTGACCGCGCCTGGCGCTGACCTCGCGCAGGAGTTCCGTGACGCGGCCGATCAGGCGGCCCTCAGTGCCCAGCACCTCGCGGTCGATATCGGCGATCTGCCGTTCGCGGACGGCCACGGCCATGATCGCCTCGGCGTAGTCGTTGACGGCCGACTTCAGCTGGCTGTCTGGGATATCCATCGCCCGCATGCTCTGCGCGGCCTGCTCGGCCGCGGAAGGGTTGCGCGCGAGCAGTCCGAGCGCGATCCGACTCTGCGCCTCCGACAGACGGGAGGCCAGCTCGCGGTCCGCCGTGGCTCCGACGGCCACGTCGAACCGGTCGCGCAGCGGCGGCAGGCCGGCGAGCAGCTGGGCGCGGCGGTCGATCAGGGTCGAGATCCGCTCGAGGCCGTTGCGGTAGGTCGCGAGGCGCTCGGTGACCCCGTCGATCATGTCCTGCTGCTCGGGCGCGAGCTCGATGCGGGTCTTCTTCAGGATGTCGCTGAGCGTCGAGGCCGCCTCGCCCACCTGCTTGAACTGGGTGCCGGCACCGGGGTCGGTAACGAAGTCGCGCGCCGCGAGGCGCAGCTCGTTCATGCGGCGGTCGATGTCCTCGGCGAGGTCGCCGACGCTCTGGAGCCGCTGCAACTCGGCAAAGGTCGTGTCGATGTGCCGGATCGCGATCACGCTCGCCGTCGAGGTGACGATGATCACCGCCAGCACCAGGAGGAAGCTGCCGAAGGTGAGCTGGCCGATGGAGAGCGAGAATGTTCGCTTTTTCTCAGGGGTCGGCGTCAATTCGGCGGACATTTGGCTTTGAGGACCGGGCTACTGGTAGCCCAATATACGACGTATTGCGGCCCCGGGGGAACATGCCTGGGGCCGCCCAATATCCTTAATATTGTGGGCCGACCGCGCTCCTCCCCTCCCGATCATGACGTTTTGACGCTGACGGGCCGCCGGGCCGGGATGGTCATGGCGGCGACGCCGAGGACGACGCAGGCAAGGCCGATCCAGGCGGTCCGGCTCAGGGTCTCGCCGAGGAAGGCGACACTGATGGCGACCCCGATGGGCACGCGCAAGTAAGCCTGCGCGGTGGTGCCGACCGAGCCCAGGGTCTGGATCAGGCGGAAGTAGATCGCGAACGCCGCCGCAGTCGAGAACACGGCCAGCGCGAGCAGCGCCAGCACGGAACTCAGCGAGGGCGACAGCGTCCAGGGCTGTTCGACGATCAGCGAGGCCGGGATCAGCGCTGCCGCGCCCGCCAGCAGCGAGCCGGCCGCGGGCGCCATGGGATCGAGGCCCTTGAAGCTGCGGCCGAAGATCGCGGCACAGGCGTAGCAGATCGTCGCGGCGACAATGGCCGCCTCCGCGACGAGGCCGCTGCCGATGTCGTGGAAGGCATCGACGCCGACGATCAGCAAGATGCCGGCCATCCCGGCGACGACGCCGAACAGTTTTCGCGGGGTCGTCGCCTCGTGCCGGGTCACGACCGCCGTGAGCAGGAAGGTGAAGATCGGCCCAGCCGAATTGAGGATGGTGGCGAGCGCGGCATCGATATGGCGCTCGCCCCAGGCGATCAGCGTCCAGGGGATGACGCTGTTGAGGACGGCCTGGAATGCGAAGCGCTGCCAGGTCGCGACGTCCGTCGGCATCGTGATGCCCCGCGCCCACATGACGACCAGCAGGAGCACACCGGCTATCGTCGTCCGCGCCGCGATCAACGTGATCGGCGGAATGGTGGCGACGCCGAGCTTGATGAAGGTGTAGGAGCCGCCCCAGAGCGTTGCTAACGCGACCAGCAGCGCCAGCTCTACGGCAACGCTGGTATCCTGCCGGTTGTCCATGGCGCGCGCTCCGTTCCGTTGTCAGGGACGGAACCTAGCGCGTCCACGCGCGGCAATACTTCGCTCGATGTCGAAGTGTCCTAGCCGACCGCGCCGACCTCGAACACCTCGCCGTCATAGCCGGCTTCGCGGGGAATGCGGAGCTGTCGGCCGGTGTCGGTCTTGGTCATCACCGGCATCACCGTGACGATCGACATGCCCTTGGCATGGTCGAGCGCGGCCTTCACGCTGCCCTGCTTGGCGAGCCGGATCAGATTGCGCGTGGTCGGGAACGGCAGCTTGAAGCGGCCGCTCTCGCCGCCCTCCACGGCTTCGCGCGCCGACAGCCAGATCGAGTCGGTGGACTCTCGACCGTCGTGAGCACCGAGCTGGTCGGACGGCGCGGCCGCGAGGAAGAACCAGGTGTCGAACCGCTTCGGCATGCCCTCCGGCGTGATCCAGTGCGCGTAAGGCACCAGCGTGTCGAGCGCGAGCTGGAGGCCATTGTCGGCCAAAATGCTCAGGAAGCTGACCTTGTGCTCGTTGAGCGCGACGCGATGGCTATCTGCGATCTCGCCGGCGCGCCTGGCGTCGATCGGCGTGTTCGAGTCCTTCGAGCGCGCCAGCAAAATGCCGCTCTCCTCAAAGGTCTCGCGGATCGCGGCGATCCGAAAACCGCGATCCGCATCACTCAGGCCTTCGCCGCCCGAATACAGGTCGGATCGCTTGACGATCTCCTGATCGCCGGCGTCGACGCTGCCGCCGGGAAACACCAGCGCGCCCGAGTTGAACTCGATCTGATGATGGCGGACCATCATGAAGATCTCGACTTCCTTGGCGCCGTCACGGAGCAGGAGGATCGTCGAGGCCGGGCGTGATGCTGATGTCTCGGGCATTCAGTTAACCTGCAGCGCTGGATTGCGGGCCGAGATTGGCACGCTTGTCGAAACGGGCGACGCGCGACAGCAGATAGTCGACCTCGGCCTTTGCCGTCGCCGTCATCGTTGCGCCGGGCTTGCGCTGGGCGCTGGAGGCGATGATGCCGCGCTTCTGGAGCACGTATTTGCGCACGGTCAGGCCGACGCCCGGCTGCTGCTCGTAGCGGATCAGCGGCAGATGCGCATCGAAGATGTCATGTGCCGCATCGCGCTTGCCGGCCTTGGAGAGGTTCACGACGTCGATCAGAAGCTCCGGGAAGGCGTAGCCGGTCATCGCACCGTCGGCGCCGCGCTCCATCTCGAAATCGAGGAACGTGCCGCCATTGCCGCAGAGGATCGAGAGCGGACGCAGCGAGCCGTCCTTCTGGAAGCCGCGCAGGGTCGAGATCTTCTCGAGGCCCGGCCAATCCTCGTGCTTCAGCATCACGCAGTTCGGATTGTCCATCACGATCTTGCGGATCGCCGCGGGGGTGAAGATCACCGAGAGGGTGAGCGGATAGTCCTGGAGCACCCAGGGAATATCCGGGCCGATCGCCTCGGCTGCCTGCTTGAAATAGCCGATGATCTGGTCGTCGGTGCGGAGCGAGGGCGGCGGCGCGATCATGACGCCGGCCGCGCCCGCGTCCATCGAAGCCTTCGCCAGCGAACGCATGGTGGCAAAGCCCGGCGCGGAGACACCGACGATCACCTGCATCTTCTTGGCGCGCTTGACGTAGCGCACCGCGACCTGCTCGGCCTCGGCGGCATCGAGCTTCGGCGCCTCACCGAGGATGCCCAGCACCGTGACGCCGTCGCAGCCGACCTCCTCGTAGAAATCGGTCAGGCGGTCGATCGAGCGCTCGTCGATCCGGCCATCGTCGTGGAACGGCGTCGGCGCGATTGCGAAGGTGCCCTTGGCGTCGGCGGTAAGTTTCATCAGTCCTTGTATCCTCTGTTTCGTCATTCCGGGGCGGCTCGCAGAGCCGTCCACGGAACGACCATGGCCTAAAACCGCCGCGCCCCCATCTTGATCTGCTCCTCGGAGAAGAAGATCTCCTTGGCATGCTCAACGACGTCCTGGGCCTTCCAGCCCGAATGCGGCGGTTTCCAGCCTTCCATTTCCATCATCCGCATTTCGCGCACGCCGCGGGGCCCGGACACGCCCAGCACCTTGCCGGTCTGGTCGCCCGACAAGTCGCTGACCATGTATAGCACGGCCGGCGCGATGCCGTCCGGCCCCAGCGCCGCGCCGGGGTTCTCCTTATAGCGGGGCAGGTCTGCGGTCATGCGGGTCAGGGCGCCCGGGGCCAGCGTCCAGATCCGGATGTTGTACTTCCGGCCTTCGATCGCCAGCACGTTGGACAGGCCCCAGATGCCGCCCTTGGCGGCGCCGTAATTGGTCTGGCCGAAATTGCCGATCAGCCCTGATGTCGAGGAGGTGTTGACGATGACGCCGCCGCCGTTTTCCCGCATCCAGCGAAACACCGGCATGGTGCAACAAAAGGTACCCTTCAGGTGCACCTTGATCACCTTGTCCCAGTCCGACTCCGAGGCTTTTGCGAAGGTCTGGTCACGGAGGATGCCGGCGTTGTTCACCAGGATATCGGCGCGGCCAAAGTGCTTGATGGCGTCGTCGAACACCGACTGGCCGCCCTCCATGGTGGAGATGTCGGCGCCGTTGGCGACCGCCTTGCCGCCCTCGGCCTTGATCGCGTCCACCACAAGCTGCGCCATCGACTTGTCGGCGCCGGAGCCGTCGCGAGGCCCGCCGAGGTCGTTGACGACGACCGACGCCCCTTCCCGCGCGAACAGCTTTGCGTAGGCCTCACCGAGCCCCCCGCCCGCGCCGGTGATCAGCGCAACCTTGCCGTCGAGTAGTCCCATGGTGGCTTCTCCCTGTTTTATTATTGTCATTCCGGGGCAGCGCGCAGCGCTGAACCCGGAATCCAGAGGTTGTGGCGCGAGATTCTCAGGTGCGCAATTGCGCACCATAGTTCGCGCTTCGCGCGCCTCGGAATGACAGCGGGGGCTAACCCAACACCGACTTGCCGTTCTTGATCACGGTGACGCCCCTCGCCTTCACTTTGGCCTCGAACGAGATCGTGTTGCCGTCCTTCCAGAGGTCCATGGTCACGGTCTCGCCGGGATAGACTGGCGAGGAGAACCGCGCGACGTGCTGGCGGAACGCGCTCGCGTCGTAGTCGGCATAGGTCTGGAGCACGCCGCGACAGGTGATGCCGTAGGTGCACATGCCGTGCAGGATTGGACGCGGGAAGCCGGCCTTCTTGGCGAACTCGGGATCGGAGTGCAGCGGGTTGCGGTCGCCGCAGAGGCGGTAGACCAACGCCTGATCGGGGCGCGTGACGATGTCGATGGTCTTGTCGGGCGCGCGCGAGGGGATCTTGTGCGGATCGGGCTGGGTCAGGTTCGGCCCGCCAAAGCCGCCGTCGCCGCGGGCGAAGCGCGAAGCAACCAGCGTTGCGAGCTTCTCGCCCTTCTCGTTCTTCAGCACGGTCTGATGGCTGATGACGACACCCTTGTCCTTGCCCTTGTCGTAGACCTCGACAACGGAGGAGTCCGCCGTGATGTTGGCCGCGACCGGCAGCGGCTGGTGGAAGGTGATGTCGCGCTCGCCGTCGACCACCATCACGCGGTTGAGGTTCATCTCGCCGGGGCCCGAGCCCCACGCCGCAACCGACGCGAACGTCGGCACCACCTTGAGCGGACGCGGCGTCAGCGTGCCCTCGTTGACGAAGGCGAGCTCCTTCTCGTCCATGGGATCGGCGCCTAGCCCGATGCCATAGGCATAGAGCATCACCTCGCGATCGCCATAAGCGTATTTCTGGCCGATGTTTTTCAGGCCCTTGAGTTCTTCGTATCTGGCGGACATTTTTCTGGTTTCCTCCCGGCATTTCTCTCAGCGAGCAGCGGCGCTCGTTAATGTGCCCACTCCCCTTGTGGGAGAGGGCCGCGAGAGCCGTGCGGCAAACTCGTTTGGGTGAGGGGTTGCCTCCGCAGTGAACAATCTCTCCGCGGAGAGAGACCCCTCATCCGGCGCTTCGCGCCACCTTCTCCCACAAGGGGAGAAGGAAGAAAGCAATCAGGCCGGCGTGAAGAACGGCAGCGGGGCGCCATCGGTCGGCTTGAACACCACCTTCACCTTCTGGCCGATCTTCAGCTTCTCGAGATCGCAGTCGACGAAATTGGTCTGCACCGACGGTCCCTCCTTCAGCGTGACGTAGCCGATGGCATAGGGACCGGTCGGCGACTTCCGCATCAGGCTATACGTGTAGATCGTGCCATCGCCCGAAGCCTCCTCCCACACCGTCTTGTCGGAGTAGCAGAACGGGCAGATCGAACGCGGGAAGTAGTGCGCTTCGCCGCACGCCGTGCAGCGCTTGATCATGAACTTGCCCTGCTTGGCCGCGTCCCAGAACGCCGCGGTTTCCGGATTGGTCACCGGGGCGGGATACTTCTTCGCTTCGCTCATCACACGCGCTCCAGAATGGCCGTCGAGGCGGCGTGGCGAACACCCAAAAGGCCGCCGGTGCCGTGAGCGATGGCGAGATCGCAATTCTTGACCTGCACCTTCGGATGCGCCTCGCCGCGCAACTGCCTGACGGCCTCGATGATCTTGGTCATGCCGCCGCGGTTGACGGGATGGTTGCTGCAGAGGCCGCCGCCGTCGGTGTTGAACGGCAGCTTGCCGACGCCGGAGATCAGGTTGCCGTCGGCGACGAACTTGCCGCCCTCGCCCTTCTTGCAGAAGCCGAGGTCCTCAAGCTGCATCAGCACGGTGATGGTGAAGCTGTCATAGATCGAGGCGTACTTGATATCCTTCGGCGTGATGCCGGCTTCCTCGAAGGCGCGCGGGCCGGACCAGATCCCGGCGGAGTAAGTGAGATCGAGATCCTTGCCGCCGCGCGGGCCCTTCATCGCCTCGCCATGGCCGATCAGCTTGACCAGCGGCTTCTTCAGGCTCTTCGCAATCTCGGGCGTCGTCACGATCAGCGCGCCGCCGCCGTCGGAGACGACGCAGCAATCCATGCGATGCAGCGGATCGGAGATCATCGGCGAGTTCAGGACGTCCTCGACGGTGACGACGTCCTTGAGCATCGCATGCGGATTGTATTGCGCGTGATGCGAGGCCGCGACCTTGATCCAGGCGAGTTGCTCGCTCGTGGTGCCATAGTCGTGCATATGGCGCATGGCACACATGCCATAGGCATTGTGCGTGGTCGCGCCGTAAGCGGACTCGAAATCGACCTCGGCACCCGCTGCGCGCGGCGGCATCACGCCGGTGCGCGGCTTGCCGGCCAGCGTGATCAGCGCGATCGAGCACTTGCCCGCCGCGATGGCCTCGGCCGCATGGCCGAGATGGATGATGTAGGAACAGCCACCGGTCTCGGTGGAATCGACATGACGGAGTTTTTTGGTGTTCAGGCCGAGATAATCGACCATCGGCCAGGCACCGCCGGGCGCGTCGCCCGCGCAGAAATAGCCATCGACATCGTCCTTGCTGATCCCGGCATCCTCGATCGCGCCCTTGGCGACCTCGGCATGGAGCTGGGCGGTGGATTTGTCCGGCGCATGCCGGGTCGGGTGTTCGTAGATCCCGGCAATGTAGGCCTTGCCCTTGATGGTCAAAACAGAGGTCTCCGCTCGCGTTTCTTCTTGGCTCTTTTTTCTGAACCGCGGTGGCCTTGTTGGCAAGCGCGGAAATATTCCGTCGGGCGAGAGAGCAGCGGCTTGGCGCAAGTGGAGCTTGCTCCGCTCCCTCACCGTCATTGCGAGCGAAGCGAAGCAATCCAGAATCCCGCCGCGGCAGCAGACTGGATTGCTTCGCTGCGCTCGCAATGACGGCGTCTAGACGCTGACGTCGGTGGCCGCGACGAACAATATCCTAAAGGTGTTTTGCCCGACGGAACAAGCGGATTTCTTTTTTGACGAAAACAACCCCATGCACAGTAGAGCGGCGGTTGATTTTCAAGGGAAAATCGTAGGGTGGGTTAGCGAGCGGCTGCGCAGAGCGCAGTCCGCTGGCGTAACCCACCTCTTTGGTTTCCACGGACGGAGAAGTGGCTGCAGCCCGGATGAGCGAAGCGACATCGGGGACTTCGCTAACTGTCCCGGGTATCGCTTCGCTCACCCGGGCTACGAAGCTGCCCTACTCCGCCGCGATCTGCCTTGGCGCCGGCGGCGGACTCGCGAGGTCGGCGGCGAGCTGGGCGTAGCGGGCCTTCGCATCGGCTACCGCCTTCTCCTTCACCGGGCCGTAGCCGCGGATACGGTCGGGCAGCGACAGCAATTCTACCGCGGTGTCGATCGTGACCGGCGACAGCAGGCCGAGCACGGTCGAGACGTCCTTCTCGTAGCCGACGATCAGGTCGCGCTCGAGCTTGCGGTCGGCGCTGCGGCCGAAGATGTCGAGCGGCGTGCCGCGCAGGAACTTGAATTTCGCCAGCACGCGGAAGGCCTTCAGCATCCACGGGCCGAAGGCGCGCTTCTTCGGGCGTCCCAGCGCGTCGAGGCCACCGCCGAGGATCGGCGGGGCGAGGTTGAAGCTGAACTTGAAGTCACCCTCGAACTGGTCGCGGAGCTGCTGCTCGAAGGCGCCGTCGCTGTAAAGGCGCGCGACCTCGTATTCATCCTTGTAGGCCAGCAGCTTGGCGTAGTTCACCGCGACCGCGCGCGGCAGTGCATCGTCATAACCGCCCTGCTTCGCGGCATCGCGAACCTGGTCGATCAGCTTGCGATAGCGTTTTGCGAGGCGGCCATTCTGGTAGGCGGCGAGATGCTTGGCGCGATGCTCGATGACCTCGTCGAGCGTCATGGCGTCGAGCGTCTTCGGCGCGACCACCTCGTCCGTCCCCTTCAGCATCTCGGCGAGGCGGGCGGGATCGGCGACCGCGAGGCGGCCGAGGCGGAAGGCTTCCTTGTTCATCTTGATCGAGACGCCGTTGACTTCGATCGCCTGCTCGATCGACTCCGCGGAGAGCGGCAAGAGCCCCTTCTGATAGGCATAACCCATCATCATCATGTTGGTGGCGATGCTGTCGCCGAGCAGCTGCTCGGCCGGCTTGGTGAAGTCGAAGAAGACGGAGTCCTTGTGCAGCGCCGTTTCCAGCAGCCCGTTCAGCTTGCGGGTCTGGAAGTTGAAATCGCGGTTGAGGACGAAGTCGGCGGTCGGAATGACGTGGCTGTTGATGATGCCGCGGGTGCGGCTGGTGTCGCACAGCGAGATCGTGTCCTTGGCGACCGCGACGACCTCGTCGGCGGCGAGCACCACGTCGGCCGTGCCCGTGACGATGCGCGAGCACGTCACCTCGGCGGGATGATCTGATAGCCGCACGTGGCTGAGCACCGCGCCGCCCTTTTGCGCAAGACCGGACATGTCGAGGATCATCGAGGCCTTGCCCTCGATATGGGCGGCCATGCCGAGCAGCGCACCAATAGTGAGCACGCCGGTGCCGCCGACGCCGCCGACGGCGATGTTGTAGGGTTTGTCTAGCGCGGGACGCGAAGCCGGCTCCGCAATCGCGCCGATATCAGAGAGATCGGCCGGCGCGCGGTGGCGCGGCTTGCCGCCGTCCACGGTGACGAAGGACGGGCAGAAACCCTTCACGCAGGAATAGTCCTTGTTGCAGGACGACTGGTTGATGGCGCGCTTGCGGCCGAACTCGCTCTCGAGCGGCTCGACCGAGATGCAGTTCGACTGCACCGAGCAGTCGCCGCAGCCTTCGCAGACGGCCGGATTGATCATGACGCGCCGTGCCGGATCTTCCATCAGGCCGCGCTTGCGGCGGCGGCGCTTCTCGGCGGCGCAGGTCTGCACGAAGACGATGGCGGAAGTGCCCTTGTAGTCGCGGCACATCTTCATCACGTCCTGCAGCTCGTCGCGATGATACAGCTTCACCCCGGGCGCGATGGTGTCGGCCGGATAGGCATCCGGCGCTTCGGAGACCAGGTAGATCTCGCGGATGCCCTCGGCGTGGAGCTGGAAGGTGATCTGCTGCGGCGAGAGATCGCCGTCATGGCGCTGGCCGCCGGTCATGGCGACGGCGTCGTTGTAGAGGATCTTGTAGGTGATGTTGGTCTTGGACGCGACCGCCTGCCGGATCGCGAGAAGACCCGAATGGAAATAGGTACCGTCGCCGAGGTTCGCGAAAATGTGGTTCTCGTTGGTGAACGGCGCGATGCCGACCCACGGCACGCCCTCGCCGCCCATATGCGTAAAGGTCTCGGTCGAGCGGTCCATCCACAGCGCCATGAAGTGGCAGCCGATGCCGGCGAGCGCACGGCTGCCTTCAGGGACCTTGGTCGAGGTGTTGTGGGGACAGCCGGAGCAGAAATACGGGGTGCGGGAGACAGGCGCTGTCGCCTGCATCTGACTGGCCTGACGGCCGTTGAACCAGTCGGCCTTGGCGCGGAGCATCTCCGCGATCTCGGGATTGAGATTAAGTCGAAGCAGGCGCTCGGTGAGCGAGGTCGCAAGCGAGGCAACGCTGAGCTCCGCGGAGAAGGTCAGGAAGCGCTTGTCGTGCTCGTCCATCTTGCCGACGATGCGCGGACGGACGTCGTCGCGCCAGTTGAACAGCTCCTGCTTGACCTGGTTCTCGACGATCTCGCGGCGCTCTTCGATGATGAAGATTTCCTCGAGGCCGACCGCGAACTGGCGCACGCCTTCCGGCTCCAGCGGCCAGGGCATGCCGATCTTGTAGAGGCGCAAGCCGATCTTGGCGGCGACTTCTTCGGTGATGCCGAGCTCGCGCAGCGCCTGCCGCACGTCCTCGTAGCTCTTGCCCGACGCCATGATGCCGAAGCGGGCGTTCGGCGAGTCCATCGTGACGCGGTTGACCTTGTTGGCGCGCGCAAAGGCGATCGCGGCAAAGCCCTTGTAGTCCTGGAGGCGACGGTCCTGCTCGAAGCGGTCGTCGGGCCAGCGGAGATTGAGGCCGCCGGGCGGCAGCTCGAAATCCGGAGGGATGATGAAGGGCTTCATCTCGTCGGTGAGGTCGATCTCGGCGGTGGTCTCCACCGTCTCGGTGATCACCTTCATGCCGACCCAGCAACCCGAGTAGCGCGACATCGCGATGCCGAGCAGGCCCATCTCGATCATCTCGTGGATGCTGGAGGGATAAAGATACGGCATCAGCGCCGACATGAAGGCGTGGTCGGACTGATGCGGGACGGTCGAGGATTTCGCGCCGTGATCGTCGCCAGCGAGGCACAGCACGCCGCCATTCTTGGCGGAGCCGGCGGCATTGCCGTGGCGGAACACGTCGCCGCAGCGGTCGACGCCGGGGCCCTTGCCGTACCAGATGCCGACGACGCCATCATATTTGGCGCCGGGCGAGAGGTTGAGCTGCTGCGAGCCCCACACCGCGGTCGCCGCCAGATCCTCGTTCACGCCGGGCTGGAACTTGATGTTGTACTGCTCGAGATGCTTGCGGGCGGCGAAGAGCTGCTGGTCGTAGCCGCCGAGCGGCGAGCCGCGATAACCGGAAATGAAGCCCGCGGTGTTGAGGCCATTGGCGCGATCGCGCCGGATCTGGGCCATCGGCAACCGAACCAGGGCCTGGATGCCCGTGGTGAAGACGTGTCCGGTTTCCTGGGTGTATTTTTGATCGAGACTGATCGGACCCTGGTTGATGCCCATGTTGTCCTCTTTTCAACGCCCTGTTCAGGTCTTGCCACTTAAGCCGTTGCCAGCCCATTGTTTTTAGCTAGGGCGCGCCGACCACCTGCGCCACTCTATGTCGGATATTTAACGCTCCGCATCACAAATCTGGACCAAAGGAAGCGCCGGGTAAAAATCGCAATTTCGTGGCTGCAAAGGCATCACGCATTTTCAATTTGTGTCACCATACCCCCGCCGTCGCGAAACGACGTGAGGCTCCTATCCGGGCGATTGGTCGCAGGAGAGGCTTTCGATGCGGATGATTCTGGCTGTTGTCGCGTTGTGCAGTGCAGTTGCGAGCGCGGCCCGCGCCGCCGAGCCATCGCCCGAGCTGATCGCCTACGGCAAGACACTGGTCGAAGCCGGCGACTGTGCGGGCTGCCACACCGCCGATCCGGCAAAACCGTTCGCGGGCGGCAAGCGCATCGATACGCCCTTCGGCGCGATCTACGCGCCGAATCTGACGCCGGACCGCGACACCGGGATCGGCGCCTGGACCGACGCCGATTTCACCCGCGCGGTGCGCACCGGCATCGCACCTGACGGCTCGAACTATTACCCGGCCTTCCCCTATCCCTACTTCACGCGGATGACGAAGGACGACACGCTGGCGATCCGGGCCTATCTCGGATCGCTGGCGCCGGTGGCGAGTCGCAACAAGCCGCCGGAACTGCGCTGGCCGTTCGGCTATCGCGGCCTGATGCGGATCTGGAACGCCATGTATTTCAAGCCCGGCCTGTTCGAGCCGGACCAGAGCCAGAGCGCGGCGTGGAACAGAGGCGGCTATCTCGTCACCGGGCTCGGACATTGCGGCGCCTGCCACACGCCGAAGAACTATTTTGGCGCGGACAAACAGGCGCAGGCGCTCTCGGGCAACGCGGTCGGCGGCTGGTTCGCGCCGCGGCTCGACGGCGCCGCGCGGACCGGGCTGAAGTCGTGGAGCGTCGAGGACATCACCGAGTATCTGCAGAGCGGTCGCAACGCCAAGAGCCATGCCGGCGGGCTGATGGCGGAGGTGGTCGTCAACTCGACCTCGAAGATGAGCGATGCCGATGCGCGAGCGATCGCGATCTATCTGAAGAGCCTCCCGTCGTCGCGGCGCGAAACGATCGTGACGCCGCCCGATGATGCCGAGATGAAGGCGGGCCAGGCCGTCTACGCAAAACTCTGCATCGCCTGCCATGAAGCCGATGGCACAGGCAGCCCGCGCATCTATCCGCCGCTGCCCGGCAACGCGCTGCTGCAATCGGTCAATCCGTCCTCCGCCCTGCGCATCATGCTCGACGGCGCCCACACCGTGACGACGCCTCGCGCGCCCAACACCGGCGAGATGCCGCCCTATGCCAAGCAATTGTCCGACGATGAGATCGCCGCCGTGACGAACTACATCCGCAATTCCTGGGGCAACGCCGCGCCGCTGGTGACACCGGCGCAGGTGGCGAAGGCAAGGAAAGAGGAGCCGTAATCGGCCTCCTCTCCGTCATTGCGAGGAGCGCAGCGACGAAGCAATCCAGAATCACTCCGCGGATGATTTCTGGATTGCTTCGCTGCGCTCGCAATGACGACGTGGATGACAGAACCGCTACCTCTCCTCCTCGCCCGTGAACACGAACTTCGGCATCTCCCATTTGTAGCGCACGGCCAGCAAGCGGAAGCTGATGCCGAGGACGAAGGTCAAGATGGTCCAGAGCTCGGCATTGAGCTTGAGGCCGAAGGCGGTGGCGTAGAACAGGCCGGTAACGACCGAGACGCTGGCGTAGAGTTCGGAGCGGAACAGTAGCGGCACGTCGTTGCAGAGCACGTCGCGCAACACGCCGCCCGCGCAGCCCGTGACCATACCGGAGACGATGACGATGGGCAGCGTGGCACCCATCTGCCAGGCGATGTCGCAGCCGGCCATGGTGAAGACGACGAGGCCGATCGCGTCGAGCACGATGAAGGCGACCTTCAGCCGGTGCACGAGTCGCGCGATCAAAATGGTGAGGAAGGCGGCGCCGCCCGCCAGCGCGAGATAGATCGGATTTGCGACCCAGGCCAGCGGATAGTGCCCGAGGAAGAGATCGCGCAAGGTGCCGCCGCCGAGCGCGGTGATGCAGCCGAGGAAGCAGACCCCTAACCAGTCCATGCTGCGGCGGCCGGCCGCGAGCGCGGCGGTCATGCCTTGCGCTGCGACCGCGATCAGCGACAACAGATGCAGCACGCTATCGCTCGGCGGCAAGCTCCACATCGCTTTGTTCCCTTTTCCCCTCGATGGAACCGGCGCACGGTTCCAAGCTGAACAGGTTCCCGATTCCTCGCGTGAGGGCAACATGCGACGAAAGCACTAAAGAGGGCGGAACAGAATCTCGCATCTAAGGGTTGTCCAGCCGCAATAGTCGAGGAGACCCAATCGATGGCTGACGACCGTTTTCCCAACGATCCGTATCGCCCGAATCTCGCCGATGATGAGTATGTCCGTGCGGCGCGACGGGATGCCGAGCTTCAGGCCGATCCCGAGCTTGGCGAAGGCCCCGCCTCCAGTGGCAAGGTAGCGCTGTTCGCTGTTGCCATTGCGGTGGTTCTTGGTGCCGTGTTCTACGGCCTGAACAACACGGGCACCGGCAACCAGGCGAGCAATACGCCTGCGACACAGACCGCCCAGCAGGCTCCACCAGCTAACCCGGCCGCCCCTCCCGGCATGCGTGACGTGACGCCGCGCAACAACACGGGACCCGGCGTGACCACCGGCGCCGCGCCGAGCAAGCCGGCTCCGGATACGCAGACGCCGTCTGACGGCGCGAAGTAAAGATTTGTAACGACGTGCGACTGCGGCGGGACCTCACATCCCGCCGCTTTCGTTTTGCCGCTAGCTGAACATCTTGTTGAGCTCGCCGCCGGGATAGCCACTGCCGAGCTCGGTAAAGGTCCCCTTCTCCGCCATCTCCTTTGCGGCGCGCATGAAGCCGCCCCAGGCGGCGCGGGCAAGCGAGCCGCCGACGCTGATCCGGCGCACGCCGAGATCTTCCGCCTCCTGCAAGGACAGGCCAGAGGCGCCGATCAGCAGGTTGAACGGCTTTGGTGCGACAGCCTTCACCACCGCGGCGATGTCCTCGCGCGTCTTCAGGCCCGGCGCGTAGAGACAGTCCGCGCCGGCGTCGGCGTAAGCGGTGAGCCGGTCGATGACGAGCTTGAGGTCGGTCACGCCCCACAAATACGCCTCGCAGCGGCCGACCAGCAGCGTGCCGCTGTCGCCGATCGCCTTGCGCGAGGCCTTGATACGCTCGACCGCGAGTGCGCGCTCGTAGAGCGGCCTGTCCTTGTCACCGGTGGAATCCTCGATCGACAGGCCGGCGACGCCGGTGCGCACACCGCGCTCGACATTGTCCGCGACCTTGTCCGGCTCGACGGCAAAGCCGCCCTCGAAATCGGCGTTGATGGGGATGTCGACGGCCGAGCACAATGCTGCCAGATGCTGACAGACGTCCTCGACGGTGACGTGGTTGTCGGCCTTGCCGATGGTCCAGGCGAAGCCCGCGCTGGACGAGGCAAGCGCCTTGAAACCGAGATGCTGCAACGCCTTGGCGCTGCCGACATCGACCGGATTGGGCAGGATGAAGCAGCCGCTCTCGTGCATCTTCTTGAACGTCGCGCGCTTGTCGGCGGTCGTCACGTGCATGTTTCTCTCCCTTGTTGGCCGCGCAGAGATGGGGATGCTTCACGCGAGGCGCTAGTGCGCGTCGTGCACGGCGCGGCTGTCCTTCGGCGCCTCGTCCCGATCATTCATGCCGTAGTCGCGGATGACGCTGGCGATGCGCAGATGGTAATCGGCGAAGATTTTTGCCCTGCCCTTCGCCTGCGTGCGCCGGTGCTCCATCGTGTTGCGCCACGCCTGAACCGCCGCCTCGTCGCGCCAGAACGACACCGACAGGATCTTGCCCTTCTCGGTCAGGCTCTCGAAACGCTCGACCGAGATGAAGCCGTCGATGGTTTGGAGGATCGGTTTCAAATCGGCCGCGAGGTCGAAATAATCCTGGCGGTGTTCGGGCTTGGGCCAGACCTCGAAGATCACAGCGATCATGGGCGTCTCCTGTCGTTGATGGCCTACAATACCACTTACAAGGCCACTTGGCGCAGGAACGTGCGCTCTTCCGCGAGGATGAATTTGTGCTCCTCGGCAAAATGGAAGTTGGCCATCCCCTCCGCGTCCTGCCGCAGGCGGGCGCGATAGGCCTCGTAGGCGGCCAGACTCTCGAAAGTGATCAGCGCGAACGCGATGTTGTTGGTGCCCTCATGCGGCATGAAATAGCCGATCAGGTCGCCGCCGCATTTCGGGATGATGGTGAGCCAGCGCTTCGAGTACTCCTCGAACTGCGCACGTTTGAAGGGATCGAGCTGGTAGCGGATGAAGACGGTGACGGACATGATGGGCTCCTGATTTGTATGTGCAACGGGCAAAACGAAACCGTCGCCGCTGAAGCAGTCTGGATTGCTTCGCTTCGCTCGCAATGACGTGTTCGCAGAGACAAGCTACGCGCTTGCCCCACCACAATGCTTCGGCTACCATCGAAGCATGAAATCAGGCCCTGACATCGCCATGGTCGCCTCGCTGGTCGGCGATCCCGCACGCGCCAACATGCTCACCGCGCTGATGAACGGCCGCGCGCTGACCGCGAGCGAGCTGGCGCAGGAGGCTGGCATCACGCCGCAGACCGCGAGCTCGCATCTGGCCAAACTCGAGGCCGGCGGGCTGGTCGAGCCTGAGAAGCAGGGCCGCCACCGCTACTACCGCCTCACCGATGACGACGTCGCCGGCGTGCTCGAAGGGCTTGCGGGGCTTGCCGCGCGGACTGGCCACATGCGCGTGCGCACCGGGCCGAAGGACCCGGCGCTGCGGCGCGCGCGGATCTGCTACGACCACCTCGCCGGCGATCTCGGCGTGCAGATGCTCGACAGCCTGCGCGCGCGAAACCTGGTGCGGCAGAAGAAGCAGGACATCGAGCTGACGGCCGAAGGCGAGCGCTTCCTCGCCAAGCATTTGCAGATCTCGTCCGAGATGCTGACCCATCCTCGCCGCCCGGTGTGCAAGGCCTGCCTCGACTGGAGCGAGCGCCGCCACCATCTCGCCGGCACGCTGGGCGCGGCCATGATGCAGCGCTTCAATGAGCTGAAATGGGCCGCGCGCGACGCCACGCCCGGCAGCCGCGTGGTGAACTTCACCCGCACCGGCGAGAAGCAATTTGCGACGCTGTTCGGGAAAGATTGATCACGCCCGCCGCATGAGATCGCACATTTGCGTGTGAACTCCTGTTGTCGTCATGGCCGGGCTTGACCCGGCCATCCACGTCTTTATTGCGGCTGGCACGTGGATGCCCGGGATGTCTGCGCGAAGACGTGCTTCGCGCTACTGCCCGGGCATGACGGAGACTTTGTCTCGCAGCGCCAATCCTAACCAGAGCCCTTCCCTATGCACCGCCTCCTCCCGGCCGCGCTCGCCGCCGCCCTCCTCGCTTCCCCGCTGACATCCACCCACGCTGCCGACACCGCTCCGCGCGAGCCCTACGGCATCGCGCTCGAAGGCTTTGCCTATCCCTATCCCGTGCATCTGCTGCCGGTTGTCAATGACGGCGAGCAGCTCGCCATGGCCTACATGGACGTCGCGCCTCAGCAGCCGAACGGCCGCACCGTGGTGCTGCTGCACGGGCGCAATTTTCCGTCGAGCTATTGGGCGCCGGTCATCAGGATGCTGAACGAGGCGGGTTATCGCGTCGTGGTGCCGGACCAGATCGGCTTCGGCAAATCCTCCAAACCGACGGGCGAGCTGCATTTCGACAATCTGGCGCGCAACACCATCGCGCTGCTCGATCATCTCAAGATCGACAAGGCCGAGATCGTCGCCCATTCGCTCGGCGGCATGCTGGGGGTGCGCATCGCCCGCGCCTATCCGGACCGCGTCGCCCACCTTGTTCTGACGGCCCCAATCGGGCTGGAAGACTACCGCCTCTACGTGCCGCCGACGCCGACCGAGAAGATCATCGAAAGCGAGGACAAGCTCACCGCCGAGGGCTATCGCAAGCAGCTCCAGACCAACTACGCGATCAAGCTGCCGCCGGACGCGATCACCCCGTTCATCGACGCCCGCTTCAACATCAAGGGCAGCCCCGACTATCCGCGCTGGCTGCGCGCATTCGTCAGCTCCGGCCAGATGATCTACCGCGAGCCGGTGGCGCACGAGGTCGCGCTGATCACCGAGCCGACGCTGTTCATCATGGGCGCCGACGATCACAACGCGCCGGGCCGACCGAACGCACCGGAGGCGCTGCGCGCGAAGATGGGCCAGAACGCCGAGCTCGCCAAGGCGCTTGCCGCGAAGATGCCGAATGCGCGGGCCGAGGTGGTCCCGGACACCGGCCACCTCGTGTTCCTGGAAGCGCCGGAGAAGTACAAGGAGCTGGTGCTGGGCTTTCTCGGCCGCTAGAGCGTCTTCGAACGAAGCGGATCCCAGTTCGCGTCAAGAAAACGCGTCAAAATAGGGAATCTGGAACCCCCTTTCCAATTCTATCGGAACGGGGCTCCAGCGCCATTGGCGTCGCCTGAAGCCGCATGCGGGGAACGTTCATGCCGCATTCAGGTCATGATTGGCAGGTTTGGATCGCGCCGCGTCGACATGTTGCAAAATTTAACATGTCGAATCGTGTGTTTTGATTGATTGTGCGCCGCAAGCGCCGAGCCCCCAAAGACTTGCCCCCAAGGACGAGAAGGAAGATCAAATGAAATATCTGTTCGCCGCCGTCATGCTCGCCAGCGCGGCCGTCGGTTTCAGCGACGCAGCCAGCGCCATGCAGGGGTGCGGCCCTGGCTGGGCTCGTGGTCCCTATGGCGGCTGCCGCCCGATCCGCGGCCCCGTTGTTGTCCGTCCCGCCCCCATCGTGGTCGCCCCGGCGCCGGTCGTCGTGGTGCCGCGCGCCCGCGTCTGCCCCTACGGCTTCCGCTGGTACGCCGGCCGCTGCCGCCCGATCTGATCTCGTCTTTTCGCGTTACAAAGTGGCCGCGCGGGATCAGCCTGCGCGGCCACTTCTTTTTTGAACGCCTGGCGTCTCCTCGTGGAGGGACCGCACCGAATCAAAACGGGGACCGCAATTGCGGTCCCCGTTCAGACAAGGCCGATGCGCGCTTACCAGTGATGGCGGCGGTGCCAGCGCCGGCGATGCCAGCCCCAATGACGGTGGCCCCAGCCCCGGTGGCGGCCATGCCAGTGCACCTGTTCGGGCGTCAGCTTGGAAGCTTCCTCACTGGTGGTGACGGCGGGATGGGCGTCGGGATTGCCTTGCGGCATGCGCGCGGGGTCACCGAGCGGCTGCGGCGCCAACGGCGCAGCTTGTGCGGTCGCAGTCAACGTTGCGGCTCCGGCCGCGACGCCGAATGCGAGTTTCAAAAAGTTCCGACGCTCCATGACATGTCCTCTAGGCTATCGAGCAAGTGATGCAGAGGGAGTGTCGCGGTCACGACATGAACCAAAGCTGAATCGCCCCTTCAGATTCGTGAATAGCGTCGGGGCTACGGAACTCAGGCCGGGCTACGCTCCGGCGTCCTGGCTCGCAAACTCCTGCGCCAGCACCAGCGTCTCGCGCGTGCGCTTCACGTCGGGCCAGTCGCGTTTGAAATCGGCAACGAGTTGCTTGAGCGCATCGCCCTTCAGCATCGCAGTGAGCTTGGCCTCGTCATCGAACTGATACATGGCCTGGTGCAGCGAGGGATCGTCCAAACTCCAGAACCGCCAGGCCTTGCTGACGCCGAACGCCTTCACCGCGTCGGGCACATGTTCCGTCTCGTACCATGTGTCGAAGGCGGCGCGCTTGCTGGCGTCAGTGACGATGGCACGAACGACGAAGTAGGCAGCGGGCATGTGTTTCCTCCTGTTGTTTGGCCGCAGCATAGACGGTTATAGTCGCGGCAACAAAAAGCCCGCGCGACGGACAATGCCGTCGCGCCGATAAGGGAAGGAATGGCCATGCGCAGGATCATCACCGGCCTCGTCGCGATCGCATGCCTGTGGCCGGCCGCCTCAATCGCCGAAATCGTCCGCTTCGACATTCTGGAACGCGTGCCCGCCTTCGCCGGTCGCAGCTTCGGCGATGTCGGCACTTATGAGCGGATCACGGCGCGCGCGACCCTCGCGCTCAACCCGTCCGACGACCGCAACGCCGTCATCACCGATCTCGCGCTCGCGCCGCGTCGCCCCGACGGCAAGGTCGAGGCCACCGCCGACGTCGTGATCCTCAGGCCTACCGATCCCACGCACGGCAACGGCACGCTGCTGCTGGAGGTGCCCAATCGCGGCCGCAAGCTGGCGCCGCAATTGTTCGACGATTCCGCACAGCCGGGCGCCAACATTGCGGACAAGGCCGAGGACGCCGGCATCGGCTTCCTGCATCGCCAGGGTTTTACGATGGTCTGGGTCGGCTGGCAGGGTGACATCCCCTCCAAGCCCGGACAACTCGCGCTGACGGCACCGGTGATCAAGAACATCGCCGGTCCGGCGCGTGAAGAGATCGTCTTCGACACCACGACCAATCCCGCGCGCGCGACGCTGACCTGGCCGGCGGCCGACGCCGCCGCCGACCTCAAGGTCTCCGTGCGCGCGGCCTGGGCCGATGCGCGGCAGACGCCTTCCGGCCTCTCCGCAAAACTCGTCGATGCCAATACGGTTGAGATCACCCGGCCCGACGGCTTTGATGCCGGCGCGCTCTACGAGATCACCTACACCGCGCGCGATCCAGTGCCACTCGGCATGGGCTATGCCGCCGTGCGCGACGTCGTCAGCTTCCTCCGCCACGACGAGACGCCGGCGAATCCGCTGCTGAACGGCCTGCATCCGTCGGTCAGCCGCGCCATCGGCTTCGGCGTCTCGCAATCCGGCCGCTTCCTGCGCGACTTCCTCTATCTCGGCTTCAACGAGGACCTCTCGGGCCGCATGGTGTTCGACGGCTTGATGCCGCATGTCGCGGGTACGCGGCGGATGGCGACAAACGTCCGCTTCGGCCAGCCCGGCCGCAACCCGCGTCATCCGCAGGATCCGGCGTGGCAGGCCGATCTCTTCCCCTTCACCTATGCCAGCCTGAGCGATCCCTATTCCGGCAAGACCGATGGTTTGCTCCGCCGCTGCTCGCTCTCGGCGACTTGCCCGAAGGTGATGCAGACCGACAGCGAGCACGAATGGTGGGCCTCGCATGCCTCGCTGCTGGTCACCGATCTCTCAGGCAACCACCTCGACCTCCCCGACAACGTCCGCGCCTACATGATCACAGGCACACCGCATTTCGCGGAAGCCGCCGACGTGATGAAGAAGGGCGTGCCCGCGATGTCGCTGCCGCAGAACCCGATGCATGCGGGCATGCCGATGCGCGCGCTGCTCACCGACCTCAACGCCTGGATCAGCGACGGCGTAAAACCGCCCGCAAGCCGCGTCCCCATGCGCGCCCACGGCACGCTGGTCACAGCGCAGGGCGCCGTGCCGACCGACATCCCCGGCCTGCCCTATGCCGGCATCCACACGCTCGCCGCCTTCTCCGACCAGAGCGTGCTGCCGCCGAAGGAGATCGGCCGCTATCCCGTGTTCGTGCCCAAGGCGGACACGGACGGCATGGCCATCGCGGGCATCCGCCAGCTTGCGCTCGCGGTGCCGCGCGCGACCTACACCGCGTGGAATCCGCGCGCGCAGGGTTTTGGTCCGACCGCGCTCTATCCGCTGCAGGGCGCGGTGGTGCCGTTCGCGCCGACGGAAGCCGCGCGCAAGGAAGTGCATGATCCCAGGCCGTCGATCGCGGAGCGCTATGCGGATGACGGCGCGTATGTCGCGGCGGTGAAGCGCGAGGCCACGCGGCAGGTGGCGGAGCGGTTGCTGCTGCCGGAAGATGCGGAGCGCGCGGTCGAGGCGGCGAAGCAAGGCCGGCTGGCGAAGCTTGGGCAATAACACCGGTCCGTAGGGCGGATTAGCCCGCGGCTGCGCGAATCGCAGTCCGCTGGCGTAATCCGCCAACGCCTCCATCCGAGGAGACAGACCTTGGTGGATTACGCCTTCGGCTAATCCACCCTACGAAAAAACATCTTACCCCTGTCGGATCGCCCGCCCTTCATCCGTCCTATGCCGGACAGCACGGAGACACCGCATGCCCGACCTCACTCTGACCACCTTCGACTGGGTTCCCCCGCCCCCGCGCGGCTTGGTGCGCGACCTCCGCGTGCGCTGGGCCCTGGAAGAAGCCGCCCTGCCCTATCGCGTCGCAAGCGTGCCGTTCGCCGATCGAAGCCCCGCGCATTTCGCGCACCAGCCCTTCGGCCAGGTGCCGTGGCTGACCGATGGCGACCTCTCGATCTTCGAGAGCGGCGCGATCCTTCTCCACCTGGGCGAACTCAGCGCGAAGCTGATGCCATCAGATCCGCGCGGTCGCGTTGAGGCGACGGAGTGGGTATTCGCCGCGCTCAATTCGGTGGAGATGGCAAGCCTGCCCTGGACGATGTCGAAGTTCATGGGCCATCCGAGCGACACGGCGGCGTGGAAATTCGTCGACGACTTCCTCAAGCTCCGCCTCAAGCACATGGAGACGGTACTGGCAGGACGGGAATGGCTGGCGGGCTCTTTCTCCGTCGCCGACATCCTGATGGCGGACGTGCTGCGCGTCGTCGATAAGTTCGACGGGCTCACGGACAGTCCCGCCTGCCGCGCCTACGCCGCGCGCGCTACGGCTCGCCCGGCATTCGCAAAAGCCCGCGCCGACCAGATGGCGCATTTCGCGGCGGCGGATGCGGCACGCTCGTAGGGCGGATTAGCCCGCGGCTGCGCGAAGCGCAGTCCGCTGGCGTAATCCGCCTCCATCCGCGCAAACAGGCGTTGGTGGATTACGCCTTCGGCTAATCCACCAACGCAGCCTCGCACCTAATGTGACGTGCCGCACATAACTAACCCGGCATCAGCCATACGCTCAGGACCATCGAAACGAAGCAGATGGCCTCAAATTATCAGGGCGGCGGAAGGTGACACATGGCCCGCATCGACTATCTCAAGGACCAGCTTGCCCGCGCCGAGCGTCTCGTAAAGGCGATCCTCGACCAGCAGACCGCGGACCGCCTCCAGGCATTCGCAGCCGAGTGCCGCACGGATTTGCCGGTGCTGGCGCTCAGGACCGCCGCGTAAGGCGGCGCGTCACACCAGCTTCATCGGCGTATCGGCGACCACGCGCAGGTCGAACGTTCCGATCAGCGCCGAGCGCCGCGCCTCCGCAGCACCGATCGCATCGACCGTCTGCCGCAACGTGCTGATGTTCGACCCAAGCGACACGATCCCGCCCAGCACCAGCGCGATCGACCCGAGTGCAGCGGTCTGACCCGTCCCGAACAGGCCGAAGATCGTGATCAACAGCAGCGCGGCCCCGCTGCCGATCGCGATCTTTGACGCGAGAATATACTTCCTGCATCGTTCGGCGATCTCGGCGAGCCGCTCGATCCGGTCTTCGATGTCGGAGATTTCGTCGATCGGATCGTCTTCGGTCATTGGATCGATGCCAAATCAGAAGAAACCAGTAGCCCGCATGAGCAAAGCGACATGCGGGACTTGAGAAAGAACCCGGATGTCGCTGCGCTCATCCGGGCTACGTCCATCTCACAACGGCAAATTGTCGTGCTTCTTCGCCGGCGTCTCCACCTTCTTGTCCTTCAGCATCGCCAGCGCCCGCGCGATGCGCTTGCGCGTCGAGTGCGGCATGATGACGTCGTCGATGTAGCCGCGTTCGGCGGCGATGAAGGGGGACAGGAAGCGGTCTTCGTATTCCTTGGTGCGCGCGGCGATCTTGTCGGGGTCGCCGATGTCTGAGCGGAAGATGATCTCGACCGCGCCCTTGGCGCCCATCACCGCGATCTGGGCGGTCGGCCAGGCGTAGTTCATGTCCGCGCCGATCTCCTTGGAGGCCATGACGTCGAAGGCGCCGCCATAGGCCTTGCGGGTGATGATGGTGACCAGCGGCACAGTGCACTGTGAGTAGGCGAACAAGAGCTTCGCGCCATGCTTGATCAGGCCGCCATATTCCTGCGCGGTGCCCGGCAGGAAGCCCGGCACGTCGACGAAGGTGACGATCGGGATGTTGAAGGCGTCGCAAAAGCGAACGAAACGCGCGGCCTTGCGCGAGGCGTCGCTGTCGAGCACGCCCGCCAGCACCATCGGCTGGTTGGCGACGAAGCCGACGGTGCGGCCGGCGATGCGGCCGAAGCCGGTGACGATGTTCTTGGCGAACATGTCGGCGATCTCGAAGAAATCGCCCTCGTCCACGACCTTCAGGATCAGCTCCTTCATGTCGTAGGGCTTGTTCGGATTGTCGGGGATCAGCGTGTCGAGCGACATGTCGACCCGGCCGATGTCGTCAAAGCTCGGCCATTCCGGCACGCCGTCGGTGTTGTTGGACGGCAGGAAATCGATCAGGCGCCGCATCTGCAGAAGCGTCTCGACGTCGTTCTCGAAGGCGCCGTCGGCGATCGAGGAGCGCGTCGCGTGCACCGAGGCGCCGCCGAGCTCTTCCGCCGTGACGACCTCGTTGGTGACGGTCTTCACCACGTCGGGGCCGGTGACGAACATGTAGCTGGTGTTCTTCACCATGAAGATGAAGTCGGTCATCGCCGGCGAATAGACGTCGCCACCGGCGCAAGGGCCCATGATGACGGAGATCTGCGGGATCACGCCCGAGGCCAGCACGTTGCGGCGGAACACGTAGGAATAGCCGGCGAGCGCGGCGACGCCTTCCTGGATGCGGGCGCCGCCCGCGTCATAGAGGCCGATGATGGGCGCCCGCGCCTTCATCGCCATGTCCTGGAGTTTTGTGATTTTAAGCGCGTGCGTTTCCGAGAGCGACCCGCCGAATACGGTAAAGTCCTTGGCGAACACAAAGGTCTTGCGGCCGTTGACGGTGCCCCAGCCGGTGACGACGCCGTCGCCGGGCACCTTGCTCTTCTCCATGCCGAACTCGGTGGAGCGGTGCTCGACGAACATGTCGAATTCCTCGAACGATCCCTTGTCGAGCAAGAGCTCGATGCGCTCGCGCGCGGTCAGCTTGCCGCGGGCGTGCTGCGCCTCGATGCGCTTCTCCCCGCCGCCGAGCTTTGCGCCGGCGCGACGATCTTCAAGGGCGTCCAGGATATGTTTCATTTGCTCCCGCCAGTTCTTAGCCTAAATGCAATTGCCGGGGGTTCTAACACGGCATTTTGCGGGCCGGGAAGCGGCTTTCGGTGTCGCAGGGCTGCCCTGCCGCAGCGTGAAAGCGCAAGGAATTACAAAGTTTTGCCTGGGAGACGACGATGGATGAGGCAACGGCCGAGACGGGCGCGGCGACCGGCGGCGTCAAGATCCTGCTGCGGCTGGAGGGCCTGACCCTGTTCGCGGGGATGGTGATGCTCTACGCGTCCTGGGACGGCTCGTGGCTGGTATTCGCCCTGCTCTTCTTCGTCCCCGATCTGAGCTTCCTGGCCTACCTTGCCGACGCCAAATTCGGGGCGCTGGTCTACAATGCCGCCCACAGCTACATGGCGCCGGTGACGCTGTTGACGCTGGGCTTCGGCTTCGCCTCCCCCCTCACCCTGTCCATCGCCCTGATCTGGCTCGCCCATATCGGCCTCGACCGGGCGCTCGGCTATGGCCTGAAATATTCGGCCGGGTTCGGCTTCACCCATCTCGGCCGGATCGGGCGGCAGAAGGACGCGTGATCCCGGCGCTCGTGCGGCGGGAGACCGCCATTTTGTCGGCCCTCGCCCGTTGACCGGGCCGGCCGATTCAGGCTTGCTTCAAGCCCAGCGATCAGGCGCCGAATGTTGCGTGGGCTCAGTCGGTACGGCGGCGGTCATCATTTCCGGCTGCAAGCATCACCCCATGTCCGCGACGGTCGTCCCACTGCCGCCGAGCTCATCGTCCGAAACGACCGACTTCCTGCGACGCATGGCCAGCATGGTGTCGGGACGGAATGGCGAGATGCTGCTGCGCGCCGCGAGCCTGATCGAGTCGCTGGCGCATCGGGCGACCTCGGCGGAACGCCTCTATCACCGGGAGCACGAAGAGAATACACGCAACATCGAGCTGCGCGAGGCCGGTGAGATGGCCTCCGATGCCATGGTCAAGCAACTCGATGCGCTGCGCGGCCAGCTTGCCGAGGTCACCGCGGCAGCCGCGGCCGAGCGCACGGCGTTCGACGCCGAGCGCGACAAGCTGCTCGGCCTGATGCAACATGCCGAGAGCCATATCGGCAAGCTCACGACCGAGCTCGAGACGCTGCGCGCTTCCGTCGACAGTTTCAACGAGACCGTGGTCTCCGTGCCGACCGAGATGCTGCGTCTGGCACGCACCCAGTTCGATTTCCTCTCCGCCGGTTTTGCCCGCAAGGGCGACGTGATCTCACAGGCGATGAGCGAGATCGGCGGCTTTGCGATCGACCAGGCGCTGACGGCGAAGAAGATCGACACCGCCTGAGGCTGTGGAAGCTGACGGCGCGAAATTGACACCGCGCAAGCCTGTCGTTCTACTCAACAATAATCATAAGGGAGGATCCGATGCCGACGGCATTCCGCGTCGTTGCGACGCTCATCACGCTTTACGGTTCGGCCCTGTTCACTGGCGCCAACGCACAATCCCTTCCCAAGGAAGTCGCGACCCGCGCCGAGATCTACCCGATCCCCTCGCTCACCCTCTCCGACCAGCAATTCCTGAGCGGCGATGCGGCGGCCGGCAAGCCGGTGACGGTCGCGGGTGAATTCCGCGTGGCGCAGGGCACCGGAAAGCTCCCCGTCGTGGTGCTGATGCACGGCTCGAGCGGCGTCGGCGCAACCACCGAGGCCTGGGTGCACGCGTTCAACGCCATGGGCATCTCGACATTCGTGATCGACGGCTTCACCGGCCGCGGGCTGACGGTGGTCGGGCCGAACCAGGCGCTGCTCGGCCGGCTCAACCTGATCGTCGACATCTACCGTTCGCTGGAGATCCTCGCAAAACATCCGCGTGTCGATCCCGACCGCATCGTGCTGATGGGTTTTTCGCGCGGTGGTCAGGCGACGCTTTATGCGAGCCTGGAGCGCTTCAACAAGCTCTGGAACAAGTCCGGCATCCAGTTCGCCGCCTACATCCCGTTCTATCCGGATTGCTCGACAACGTATCAGAGCGACGCCGAGGTCGCCGCGCGCCCGATCCGCATCTTCCACGGCACGCCGGATGACTACAATCCCGTGAAGAGCTGCAGGGCGTTCGTCGAACGGCTCAAGACGGCCGGCCGCGACGTGGTGCTGACCGAATATGCCGACAGCGCCCACGGTTTTGACAGCGGCCTGCTCGGCGTCAGCACCGTTGCGGTGTCGGCCAATGCGCAAACCGTGCGCAACTGCCGGATCAAGGAAGGCGACGGCGGCGTGCTGATGAATGGCGATACGAACGCGCCCTTCACCTACAAGGATTCCTGCGTCGAGCTGAATCCGCATGTCGGTGGCAATCCCACGACCGCCGTGGAGTCGCGGAAGGCCGTGGAGGATTTCTTGCAGGCGCTGTTCAAGCTGGGATAGTGGGTCCGAGACGAGATGCCGTAGGGTGGGCAAAGCGAAGCGTGCCCACCAAATTGCAGATCACGGAGAGATGGTGGGCACGGCGCTGCGCGCCTTTGCCCACCCTACGGGACCGCAATTTTGTCGCGGGCTCCTCGCAATGACGGGTCGGGAGAGCGAGCCTTACGGCTCGCCCGGCCTGAACGGCTCCTGCTTGTCCGGCGGCACCGTCTCCTCCGCCATCGCCAGCAGCATCGCGACCATCACGTAATTGCCGGCAAGCGCGGTAAGGTCGACGATCTGCTGATCGTTGAACAGCTTCTTCGCACGCGCGTAGGTCTCATCAGAAACCTTCTTGGTCGTGGTGAGCTCGGTGACGAAGTCGTAGACCGCCGTCTCGTCCTCGGCCATCTTCGACGGGCGCTTGTTGGCCTTCAGCTCCGCGATGATATCGGATGACAATCCCGCCTTGGCCGCAAGCGGCGCGTGCGCGAACCATTCCACTTGCGAGCGCCACTGCCGCCCGATGATCAGGATCGCAAACTCGTTGAGTTTTGTCGGGACCGAGGTTTCCCAGCGCAGATAATAGAACAGGTCGAACAGGCGCTGGCCGAGCACGGGGCTGCGGATCATGGGATTGTAGGGCCCGCCGATCCCGACGCTCGACACCTTCATGATCTGCTCGCCGAGCGGCTTCTGCTTGGCATCCAACTGAGCCATGGTGAGCTGCGGAAAGCGCGGCTCCTTGCTGGTGGCGGGCGCGGCAAACATCGTTGCGGCGAGCCAGCCGCCAGCTGCGGCCAGCGTGAGCGACGACAACCAGAGCGGCGTTGAGTTCATTATTATCCTCCCGACCTTTTTTCTTGTTTGGTCGGGACGATGCTAGTCGAGCGCCGCGGGACGCGCCAGCGAGAGTCAGATCGCGCCGATCTCGGCAAGGCAGGCTTGCGTCAGCGGCATGCGCTCGCTGACGAGACGCGGCTCCTTGCAATCCATGTTGAGCGCGAACACGGTGTGGGCCTCGCCCTTCTCGGCCCAGCCCACCATCCAGCCGAGCGACGGCTCGCCGCGCTCGGCGCCCAAGAGCCCGGACTTGGCGCGAATGACGCTATCGCCAACCTTGGTGACCGGCAGGATGTCAGCGACGAGATCCTGGCTGCGCTTGCTGATCGGCAGCGCGCGGCGGCGCAGCCGGTCGACGAAATCGACCTGCTCGACCGGGTCGATGCGCAAATTGCCGGTGAGCCAGAACTGGTCGATGCCGCCGCCGATATCGCGATTGCCGTAGTCGAACAGATCGACGTATTTTTGCATGCGCTCTTGCCCGATCCGGCGCGCGATCTCCTGATAGACCGGCACGGCGCTGACCGCGATCGCGCTGCGCAGCGTGTGATCCTTGTTCCAGACTTCGATCGGACGCTTCACGCCGTCCCACGGGAACACGTCCTTGTCGGGATCGGTGACCACGCCGGTCTCGAGCGCGATCAGCGAGTTCGGGATCTTGAAGGTCGAGGCCGGCAGCTTCGCCTCGCCCGAACGCTCCTTGTCGCTGGCGACGATCAGATAGTCCTCGACCTTGTAGCCGACGAAGGTGCCTGACGTGCCGAGGTCGGTGAAGCGCTTTGCGAGGCTGTCGCGGATCTCGTTGCGCGGCGGCGCGACATGGGCGAACGCACGCTGCGGCAGGATCGCAGTTGCGGCGAGAAGGCCAAGGGTGGAACGGCGGGTGAGCAAGGGCGATGTCCGTTGAGCCATGGGAGTCGGCGCGACCATGCAGCCGCTATCGTGGTGAAACGATGACAGGTAGTTTCTATCGCCCCCGGCCCGACAGCCGCAGCACGAACACCAGCACTTCGGCGACGGCCTTGTAGAGGTCGGGCGGAATCTCCTCGCCGAGCTCGACCTTGGACAGCGCGCCGGCCAAAATCTCGTTCTCCTCGATCGGGATGTCGTTGGCCTTGGCGATCTCGACGATCTTTTCGCCGATCGTGCCCTTGCCCTTGGCGACGACGACGGGGGCATTGGTGCCCTTCTCATAATGCAGCGCGATCGCAAGCTTGGACGGGTCGCTCATGTGGCGCGATCCAGGAAGTGGCCGGCACGGGCCGGTGCCGGCTGCGGCGGCGTGCCGTCGCGCACCAGGATGTCACCGGGCTTGAGCTCGGCCCGCGTCAGCGCCTGGTTGAGCTCGCCGATGCCGGCGCGGAGCTGCTGCGCCGTCGCCGGCCGCTCCGCCCACATCCGCACGAAAGTCTTGTCACCGTTCAGAGTAATCAGGGCGTGCACGGGACCGGCCGGCTCGACATTGAGCGTGAAGCGCGCGCGCCAGGCGCGCGTGGCGGGATCGCCGGATTCGTTGCCGCCGTCGCGCGAGATCTCGAACTGCGCCATCGCGGTGCCCTGCGGCGTTGCGAAGGGAATCTCGAAATTCCACTGCGGCACGGCCGGGTCGATGCGATGGCCACTGGCGTCGACGCGGTCCGGGAGCGAGGCGACCTGGAGCAAGGTCTGCCGCGCGATCGCGGCATCGGTGTCGTCGAGCAGGCGATGCACGGTCGCCGTCAGCGGCGTATCCGGCGCGAGCGATGGCGAGGCGATGGACTGAGGCGCCGGCAATGCGCCGCGGAACGGCGGCGGCGTCGTGCGCGCGGCGGCCTCGAAGATATGTCCGTCAGGCACGGCCTTGTTCGAGCCGGGCACATTGCCCGTCATGCGCGGCAGGTTCTGCGTGATCTCCTGCAATAGGCTCGCCGCCAGGCCGGCGGACATGGTTCGCGGCATCGCGGCCTGCGGGGCGTTGCCGGCGATGTCGGCGAGCACGGCGGCCGCGAGATTGGCGCTGCGTGGCATCTGCGGCTGTTGGGCGATGCCCGGTTCGGTCGACGGCGAAGCGGCCGGCGCGGCGGCGACCTGCGGCGTTGCCGTGGCGCCAGCCGAAATCGCGGCGCCCTGCGGCCCGGCGGTCTCGAGCGTGGCCAGCGTCTGGCGCAGCACCAGCAGTGCCGCCTTCAGGTCAGGCATCGTGCCGGCGGACGGCGTCGTGCCGGCGGCCAGCGAAGCCTCGAGGAACAGGCCGGACTTCTGGAAGGCGGATTCGATGTCGCCGCCATCGAGCCCGGTGTTGAGCGGCGTCTGCTGCGCCAGCACATCCAGGACCGCCTGCTTCAGTCCCGCCGGCAGATCGCTGCCGGTGACGACGGCGGCCAGATTGGCGAACAGCGGCGCCTGGCTGCCCTGTTTTGTGACGGCCTCGGCCGACGCCGTCGTGACGGCGGCCTGCTCCAATGGCGTCAGCGTATTGCGTGCCGCGCGCGCTGACGGCGCAAGCGACGGGCTCTCCACCAGCGCAGCTGCACGCGGTGTCAGCATGATCTGATCGGCAGTCGCCTCGCCCGCTCCGCTCATGACGGCAAGCCGGATGGTGCCGTCGTTCTGAGATACCGCGAGCTGGAGATTTTGCCCTGATGTCAGCGCCACCTCCGACGCCACGTCCATCGTAAGATTGGCGATCGCGATCCGAACCAGATTGTCGGCGAGCACGCTGACGACTTTGGCATCGACGACGCTGCCGGCCTGCAGCACGAGATCGGGCGTCGCCGCATCAGCAACAGGGCTGGCAGCACTGACGGGAATGATCGAGCTTATCGGCGCCGGCATCTGAAGGGGCCCAGGGAACGCTGGCCCCACCCTAAGGCCGCCCTCGTAAACCTCTCGTTAAGGACCTTCGGCCGCTTGCGGCTTCGCCGCTACCAAAACCGTCACGGCGGCCTCGAAATCCCTGAAGCGCGCGGCCCGGCGGCTGGCTGCCTCCTCGTCCACGCCCCATTTCTCGGCGTTCCAGTCCTCGTCGACATGGGCTGCGGCCCAGACCTGGCCGGAATCGCGGACGCCATGGGCGAGCGCCAGCGCCAGCAGGGCCGAGCCGGTCAGGGTCGTGACCACGTGGAGCGCCGCCACCGACCAGGCATCCCCGGGCAGCGCCGCGCGGGCGGCCTGAACCGCCTCCTTCGGCTGCTTCACATGCATGATGCCCTCGGACAGGATGAAATGCGCCCCCAGCGTCTGCGCAGCCCAGAACAGCACGGGATCCCAATGCGCGGCCTCACGGGCGACCAGCCCTTCGGGATGGCCGGCGCGATAGAACAGCAAGTCGGTCTCGAAGTATTTTGCGAGGTCGTCGCTGACGAGCTCGACGCGATCGACGACCCCCTCGACGACGCTGTTGGCGATCCGCGTCAGCGGCATGGTCACGGGATCGATCGTCTCGCCCTGAGCCGCCCATTCCGAGGCGACCGCCTCGGCCAGCGCGCGCGACGGGATCACCACCTGGCGGCCGGACGGCGTGCGGATCGGCTTGCCGTCGAGCGTGATGGCGAAGCCGCCCTCCGCATCAGCGACGCCCGCCTCCTTGTAGAAGCGCCTGCGCTGCGGCGCGCGCGCGGCCTGGCGGACCGATTCCTGCGGATCGAGCGGGGATCGCCCCGCAGCTTCATCGAACAATTCGCGCATCTTGAGTCTTCGGGCTCCGCCGCTGAATGCCGGGGTTCTAAGATAAGTCCGGCTGCCGATAAAGCGAGCGGCAGGTATGAGGGAACTTGCGGCATCTTCCACACCCCGGAGCCGGGGGATAGAGGCGCGCGAGCAGGTCCAGATCCTGCTAGTTGGCGCAACTGCGCGCATAGGTGGCCCGATCGGCGGGACCCAGCCCCGCGGCCGCGGCATCGTCGAGACACCTCGTGACGCGGTCGCTGAATGAATTGCGGGGGAGCGGCCGGTAATTGTAGTTCGGCGGCGCGTCGAACTGCGGGACCTTCGGCACCTCGATCTTCGGCGGCGGTGGGGGTGAAGACGGCGGCAGATTGTACCGCGAGGCGCCCGGCAGCAGATACTGCGCCTGGGCGCCCTGCCCCGCGAGCAGCGCCGTCGCAACCACGAAGAGGATCGAGATCCGTTTCATGGAGCAGATGTTGTGCTTCGGCCGCCTCTGTTCAACCCGGCTATTCTTCGGGCGCGTTCTCGATCGGATCGAACCGGGTTGCGTCGAGCCCGAGCAGATTCCACGATTGCTGCATGTGCGGCGGCAATGGCGCGCTGGCGTCGATTACGCCGCCGCGGGGATGCGGAATGACGATGCGACGTGCGAGCAGATGCAGCCGGTTTTGCAGGCCGCCCGGCAGCTGCCAGTTCTCGATGTTGAAATATTTGGGATCGCCGACGATGGGGTGGCCGATATGTTCCATATGGGCGCGCAGCTGGTGGGTGCGGCCCGTCACGGGCTTGAGCGACACCCAGGTCAGCTTGTTACCGGCGGTCTCGACCACCGCATAGTACGTCACCGCGTGGCTGGCGCCGTCGTCGCCATGCTGGGCGATGCGCATGATGGTGTCGTCCTCGCTCTCCTCTTTCGCAAGGAAAGTCGAGATGCGGCCCTGCTTGGGCTTCGGCAGCCCCGGCACCAGTGCCCAATAGGTCTTTCGTGCGGACCGCGAACGGAACGCACCGGTCAGATGCGAGGCGGCAAAGCGCGTCTTGGCGATCAGGAGGCAGCCCGACGTCTCCCTGTCGATGCGGTGCACGAGCCGCGGCTTCTGGCCCTTGGAATCGCGCATCACCTCCAGCATCTGGTCGATGTGCCGCGTCATGCCCGAGCCGCCCTGCACGGCAAGACCGGCGGGCTTGTTCAGCACGAGGACGTCGTCGTCCTCCCAGATCGTCATCTCCTTGAGCGCGGCCAGCGTCTTCTGCGCGGCTTCCGACAGCGGGCCGGCCGTCTTCGGCGTGTCGAGCTTCAGCGGCGGAATGCGGACGCTCTGGCCCTCCTCCAGGCGGTCCTTGCTGTCGACACGCTTGCCGTCGACGCGCAGCTCGCCTTTGCGCACGACGCGCTGGATGTGGGAGAACGAGAGGCCGGGAAAGCGCGCTTCGAGAAAACGATCGACGCGCATGTTGTTTTCGTCGGCCGTCACTTTGACGGTCTGCACCTTGGTCGGCAGCAAGGCTTCGACGGGCTTCTCCGGCGCAGCCCGTTCCGGCTCGGCTTTGGGCAGCCGCCGCTCGGCACGCTCGCCCGCAAAGCGCGGCGGCTTGCTGCCGGGCTTGCCGCCCGGTCGCGGCCCGGCCGTCTTCGCGCTGCGCGCCTTGAACGGGCGCGATTCCTTGCGCTCGTCGCGCGAACGGGGCTTGGGATCGGTTCTTTTGATGCGGCGGCTCATGGTTGCCTGCCTACCCTAAAAGCCGGCTGCCGTCACGGCGAAATGGCCGTTTCTAGCGTGCGCCGCCCCGCTCCTTCCGCAGCTTTGACCAGTAATCCAGCCGCTTCCTGATCTCGCGCTCGAAACCGCGCTCGGGCGGGTCGTAGAAGGTCTGACGGCCCAAGGCCTCCGGGAAGTAGTCCTGGCCGGAGAAGGCGTCGGGGGCGTCGTGGTCATACTCGTAGGCTGCGCCGTAGCCTTCCGACTTCATCAGCTTGGTCGGGGAATTGAGAATGTGCTTTGGCGGCAGCAGCGAGCCCGCCTGCTTTGCGACCTGCATCGCCGTGCCGAAGGCGGTGTAGACCGCATTCGATTTCGGCGCGGTGGCGAGATAGACCACGGCCTGGGCGATCGCGAGCTCGCCCTCGGGGTGGCCGAGGAAATCGAAGGCGTCCTTGGCGGCGTTGGCGATGACGAGCGCCTGCGGGTCGGCGAGCCCGATGTCCTCGACCGCCATGCGTACCACGCGGCGGGCTAGGAACAGCGGATCCTCGCCGGCGTCGAGCATGCGGGCGAGGTAATACAGCGCGGCATCGGGATCGGAGCCGCGCACCGACTTATGCAGCGCCGAGATCAAATTGTAATGGCCATCGGCCGATTTGTCGTAGATCGGCGCGCGGCGTTGCAAGATGTCCTGCAACTGTGCGGCATTGAAAATCTCGTCCGCCCGCGCCGAACGCCAGACCTCCTCGGCGAGCGTCAGCGACGCGCGGCCATCGCCATCGGCCATGCGCACCAGCACCGCCCTCGCCTCCGCGTCGAGCGGCAGCTTGCGGCCCTCGACCTCCTCGGCATGCGCGAACAGCTTTTCGATCGCGGCCGCGTCGAGCGAGCGAAACACCAGCACGCGCGCGCGGGACAGAAGCGCCGCGTTGAGCTCGAAGGACGGGTTTTCGGTGGTGGCGCCGACCATGACCACCGTGCCGTCCTCCATCACCGGCAGAAACGAATCCTGCTGGGCGCGGTTGAAGCGATGCACCTCGTCGACGAACAAGAGCGTACCCTTGCCCATCTCGCGGCGGGCCCGTGCGGCATCGAACGCCTTCTTCAGATCGGCAACGCCGGAGAACACCGCGGAGATCTGCTCGAAATGCAGGTCCGTCGCATCCGCGAGCAGCCGCGCCACCGTGGTCTTGCCGGTGCCGGGCGGCCCCCAGAACACCAGCGAGCCCAGCGTGCGCGTCTCCAGCATCCGCGTCAGCGCACCGTCGGGGCCGAGGATGTGGTCCTGGCCTACGACCTCCGACAACGCGCGCGGGCGCAGCCGGTCCGGCAGCGGATGCGGAGCCTCGTGGTCGAGCCCCGCCGCGGCGAAGAGAGTTGGCGTCTCCTGTGGTCGCTTCGGGCTCATCCGCCCAGCGTGACGTTGATCTGCTGGCCACCGCGCACCAGCGTGATGCGCCAGATCCGCGGGCGCTCGCCCGCCGCCTTTTCGAGGTCGCCGGTCCTGACGATCTTCTGGTTGTTGACGGCCAGGATGATGTCGCCCTTCTGGAAGCCGACATTCGCCGCCGCGCTGTCGCCGCCGAGATCGGTGACCACGACGCCTTCGGTGTCGGCGTCCAGATGCAGCTCGTCGGCGACCGCCGGCGTGATGGTCGAGATCTTCGCGCCCTGGAACGGCGAACGCGCGGTGATGACGAGCTCGTTGCGGCCGGTGTCGGGCGCGGTCTCGAGCGCGATCGTGACCTTGAGCGGCTTGCCGGCGCGCTGCACGTCGATCTGCGCGGTGCCGCCGAGCGGACGCGTCGCGAAGCGATAATCGAAAGCGTTGGGATCATCCACGGTCTGGCCGTCGATCCCGGTGATGAGATCGGACGACTTCAGACCGGCCTTGGCCGCGGGGCCGCTCGAGACCACGCTCGCGACCAGCGCGCCGGTCGGCGAACGCAGGCCGAGGCTCTCGGCGATCTCGGGCGTCACCGCCTGGAGTTTCGCGCCGAGCCAGGGACGCTTCACCGCCTTGCCGCCGCTCTTGGCGGAGGCGACGACGACGCGCACCATGTTGGCGGGGATCGCAAAGCCGATGCCTTGCGAGCCGCCGGAGCGCGAATAGATCGCGGTGTTGATGCCGGCGAGCTTTCCGCCCATGTCGACCAGCGCGCCGCCGGAATTGCCGGGATTGATCGCCGCATCGGTCTGGATGAAGAACTGGTAGTCGGTGATGCCGACCTGGGTGCGCGCGAGCGCCGAGATGATGCCGTGGGTCACGGTCTGGCCGACGCCGAAGGGATTGCCGATCGCGAGCACGACGTCGCCGACCAGCAGCTCATCGGAATTAGTGAAGTCCAGCGTCGGAAACTTCTCCTTGGTATCCTTCAGGCGCAGCACGGCGAGATCGGTGCGCGTATCCTTCAGCAGGATCTCGGCCTCGAATTCGCGCTTGTCCGACAGCGACACTTTCACCTGGTCCGCGCCCTCGATGACGTGGACATTGGTGACGACGAGGCCCGAGGCATCGACGATGACGCCGGAGCCGAGCGAGCGCTGCATCTGCTCGGGCTGCTGGCCCGGTACGCCGAAGAAGCGGCGGAAGATCGGGTCGTCCAGCAGCGGGTTGCGGTTCTGCACCACCTTGGCCGCGTAGACGTTGACGACGGCCGGCTGCACCCGCTGCACGATCGGTGCATAGGACAGCCGCAGTTCGGCGGGTGAGGACGGAACTCGGCGGTCCTGCGCGGCGGCCGGATTGAAGTGAGCTGAAAACGCAATGCACAACGCCGTGACGACGGCGGTCCGGGTCGATCGAAACATTCCTACCTCTCGGAAAAGACGCCGGAATATAGGCGCGTTCGCCCGCCAATAGAAGGGCGCCAGGCGGCATTTTCAGGCCCCTTCCCGTGTGACCGGCATGCAAGCCCAGCGTGCGAATCGGCAATTTGCCCGAGCGGCCAATTGGCATGATGCGCGTCATCTTGCATGGTGGTGCCGAGCGGATTCGGTTGCGGCGAATTTACATCAGTGGGAACCGCGCAATTGGGCGTAGCGTCGCGGGGCAGTCATCGATCACACCTAGGCTCTCCGCCAGCGACTTGGGGAAGTTCGTCTAACGATGGAGGCGTAACGTGAGTAGAACAAGAATTGCAGCCACGGCGATTGGTCTCGCCGGCGCGCTGGCGGCCTCGCAAGCCCAGGCCCAAACGGCAAGCAGCAGCGACCAGGAGATCGCGCTGCTGAAGCAGCAGCTGAAGATGCTGGAGCAGAAGCTCGACAAGCTCCAGAGCCAGACCGCCGCGAATACGGCGGCCACGGCGAAGGCCAGGGCCGAAGCAAAGGCCGAAGCGAAGGCCGAGGCGCGCTCGGAGGCGAAGGCGGTCGTGGCCAATGCGAACGCGACATTCCCGATCAAGGGCGCTCCGCCAGCACCTGGCGTCATCGTCACGATGCCGAACAACCGGCCGACCATCTGCACTGCCGACCAGGCCAACTGCGTCGCCATCACCGGACGCCTGCATTGGGATGTCGGCGGCTATGACTATCGTCCCAATACCGCAGCCACCGTGCCGCAGAAGCTCGACAGCGGCGAGAACGTCCGGCGCGCGCGCATCGGCGTCGCCGGCAAGTTCTTCAACGACTGGAATTTCGCGCTGGTCTACGACTTCGGCGGTTCCTCCGACGGATTTGGCGGCGCGGCCCCGGGCTCGCTGCCGGGCGGCGGCGTCTCCGGCGTCGAGAATGCCTATCTGAGCTATACCGGCCTGAAGCCGTTCGGCGGCAGGATGGCGATCGAGGCCGGCATCATGGACCTGCCCTACACTCTGGACGAGGCCACGAGCTCCAACGACATCATGTTCATGGAGCGTGCTTCGCCCGGCGTCATCGCCACGAACATCGCCGCCGGTGACTTCCGCTCCGCGGCCGGCACGCGCTGGTACAACGACCAGCTCTGGATCGGCGGCTATGTCACGGGACCGTCGACCGGTGCGATCCATTCCGCCTCGAGCGCGGCACCGGCGGGCACCAGCGAGCAATATGGCGCCGTGGCGCGCATTGCCGGCAATCCGATCAGCGGCAAGGACTATTCGGTGCATATCGGCGTCGATGCGGAATGGCTGATCCAGCCGCCGCGCAATCTGATCGCGAACACACAGACGCTGACGCTGAGCGATCGTCCGGAGCTGCGCATCGATCCGACGACGTTGATCTCGACCGGCGCGATGGCCAATGTCTCGGGCGCGCAGGTCTACAGCGTCGAAGCGGCGGCGACCTACGGTCCGCTCATCGTTCAGGGCGAGTACTTCTGGTACAATATCGACCGCAGTGCGAATACATCGGTGCTACCGACCGGCTTGCCGAGCCTGAAATTCCAGGGCGGCTATGCGCAGGCCGGCTACGTGCTGACCGGCGAAGGCCGGACCTACAACGCAGCGAATGCGGCTTATAACGGCGTCAAGCCGGCACATCCGTTCTCGCTCGACGGCGGCGGCTGGGGCGCTTGGGAGATCGCGGGGCGATTCTCGACGATCGACCTCAACGATCAGCTCGCAACCGCCAACGGCGTCGCCGGCGGACGGCAGACGGTCTACACGCTCGCGCTCAACTGGTACGTCAACGGCAATGTCCGCTTCATGCTCGACTATCTGCATGGCACGGTGTCGAGGCAGGCCTCGCCGGTCTCGACCGCCAATGTCGGCTCGAACTTCGACGCGGTCGCGATGCGCACGCAGTTCGCGTTCTGAGACACAACTGTCGTCCCGGGGCGCGCGAAGCGCGAACCCGGGACCCATAACCACAGGGAGCGCTTTGGCGAAGACTCTTCGTTGGTACTGCGACCAATCACAACCGCAAGATCACGCGGTATGGGTCCCTGCGTTCGCAGGGACGACACGGAGAGGTTGGCAACAGCGTCTCTAAAGTCACGCCGCGCGCTTCGGCTTCTTCGCGACCTCCGGTGCCGGCGCACATGAGAGCCGCTGCTGATGGCTCTCGCCCCAGGCCTTCAAAATATCGATCACCGGCTTGAGGCTCTCGCCCAGCTCGGAGAGGCAATACTCCACGCGCGGCGGCACCTCAGCATAGACCTTGCGGATGACGAGCTTGTCCTCCTCCAGCGCGCGAAGCTGTTTTGTCAGCATGCGCTGGGTGATGCCGGGCATCCGGCGGCGCAATTCGCCGAAGCGCTGGGTGCCGTCCTGGAGGTGATAGAGGATCACGCCCTTCCACTTGCCATCGATCAGATCCAGCGTCGCCTCGACCGAGCAGCCGGGACGACGGGCAAAGTCGCGCCGTTTCATGCGTGTTTTCCCAATAGTATCCAAACAGGGACTATATCCCCGAATTTACAGTACTTGCCAAATCGGAGCTAGAGCGACAGTTAGGACCGCAGGCGAGCACGCCATCTGATGGAGACAAGCCATGAAGGCCGTCGGCTACAAGAAATCGCTTCCGATCGAGGATCAGGACGCGTTGTTCGATTTCGAGACCGCAAAACCCGAGCCCAAAGGGCGCGACATTCGCGTCGCCGTGAAGGCGATCTCGGCCAACCCGGTCGATTACAAGGTGCGCAAGCGCGCCGCGCCGCCCGAGGGCGAGACCAAGATCCTGGGCTATGACGCGGCCGGTGTCGTCGATGCCGTGGGTCCCGAGGTCACGCTGTTCAAGCCGGGCGACGAGGTGTTTTACGCCGGCTCGATCCTGCGCCAGGGCACCAATGCCGAATTCCATCTCGTCGACGAACGCATCGTCGGCAACAAGCCGAAGAGCCTGTCGTTCGCGCAGGCCGCAGCCCTCCCCCTCACCTCCATCACCGCCTGGGAGCTGCTGTTCGATCGTCTCGGCGCGGTGCCGGGCAAGAGTGTCGATCCACGCACGCTCCTGATCACCGGAGGTGCCGGTGGCGTCGGCTCGATCCTGATCCAGCTTGCGCGCCGCCTCACCGGGCTCACGGTGCTCGCGACCGCGACGCGGCCGGAATCGCAGAAGTGGTGCCTCGATCTCGGCGCGCATGCCGTGATCGACCACGGCAAGCCGATGAAGGAGCAGATCGAGAAGCTGAAGCTGCCGCCGGTCGCGCTGGTGGCGAGCCTCACCTTCACCGATCAGCATTACAAGGCGATCGCCGAGTACATGGCGCCGCAGGGCCGGTTCGGCCTGATCGACGATCCCCCGGAATTCGCCATGAGCACGTTCAAAGGCAAGGCGATCTCGGTGCACTGGGAATCGATGTTCACGCGCTCCTCGTTCCAGACATCAGACATGATCGCGCAGCATTATCTGCTCAACGACGTCGCCGATCTCATCGACAAGGGCGTGCTGCGCACCACGCTCGACCAGACCTTTGGCACGATCAGTGCCGCCAACCTCAAGCGCGCGCACGCGCTGCTCGAGAGCGGCAAGTCGCGCGGGAAGATCGTGCTGGAGGGGTGGTAGTTTTCAGCACCCGGCCGCTTCCAAGCGGCCGGCCCTCTCTGTTACGATCGCTCGCCCGCTGAGCCGGGCGACGATTGTGAGGGACGAGCTGAATGAGCTTCTGGGCGAAAAGAACGATTCTTGCGACTGCCTTCGCTGCTGCCGCGATGCTCGACGGAAAGCTGGCTCTTGCCGACGACTATCCCGACAGACCGCTGCAACTGGTCGTGCCGTTTCCGCCTGGAGGCGCCTCCGACGTGGTCGCGCGCATCATCGGCGGCGAGCTAGAGGCCCGGCTCGGCAAGCCCGTCATCGTCATGAACCGTCCGGGCGGCGGCACCACGATCGCGGGCAAGGAGGTCGCGCGCGCCGCCCCCGACGGCTACACCCTGTTCTTCAGCTCCAACTCGACCTTCACCCTGCCGGCGGCCGTCAAGGAAAGCGTGCCTTACGATGCGGCCAAGGATTTCGAGCCGCTGGGGCAAGTCGGCAAGATCACGCTGGTGCTGGTCACCTACAAGGACAATCCGATCAAGGATCTGGCCGCGCTCGTCGCGGAAGCCAAGGCCAATCCGGACAAGCTGTCGCTCGCGTCCTTTGGTGCCGCGACGGTGTCGCACTTCGCAGGCGAGCTGTTCAAGTCGAGCGCAGGCATCAAGATGGTGCATCTGCCATACAAGGGCAGCGCGCCCGCGATGAACGATCTGATCGGCAAGCACATCCAGTATCACGTCGACACCGTGATTGCGGTCAAGCCGCAACTCGACGCCGGCACGGTGCGTGTGCTCGCGGCGTTCTCGGCCAAGCGCACGCCCTTCCTACCTGACGTGCCGACCCTCGCCGAGCTCGGCTATTCCGGCATCGATTTCTCGTCCTGGGGAGCTGTCGTCACGCCGAAGGGGCTTCCGCCGGCCGTGCGGGACAAGTTGACCACCACGTTGGAAGACACCATCAACAACCCCTCCGTGGTCGAGCGTTTCTCCAAGGTCGGCTTCGAGCCGGGCTTCGCGCGCTACAACGACTGGGCCTCGGCGATCAACAAGGAGACCGCGGAGATGAAGCAGATTGCTCAGACCGCGGGGATCAAGGAGGATTAGCCCTCCCCGCACGCTTGCCTAGGACGGCAACACGCCCTCGACGAACAGCAGCCGGCGCTCCAGCGCCGTCTGCCGCAGCTTGAGCGCCTCGGCATATTCCGCCGAGTCGTACCATTCCCGCGCGCGAGCCATCGACGGAAATTCCACGATGACGATGGTCTTCGGCGGCGGGCCGCCCTCCACCACTTCCGCAGCACCGCCGCGCACGAGGTAGCGACCGCCATATTGCGCGATGGTTTGGGCGGCGAGCGTGCGATAGGCCTCCATCGCGGCTTGATCGCGCGCCTCGACCTCGGAGATCACATAGGCCGGCATAGACACAGTCTCAAGCAATCGTATTGACGATACCGCCTTCCGCGCGCAGCGCCGCGCCGTTGGTGGCGGATGCTTCCTTCGAAGCGACATAAACCACCATGTTGGCGATCTCGTCGACGCTGGCGAAGCGTTGGATCAGCGAGCTCGGGCGATGCTGCTTGACGAAATTGGCCGCAGCCTCATCGACCGACTGGCCGTTCTGTTTCGCGAGATCCTTCACAAAGGTCTCGACGCCTTCCGACATGGTCGGGCCCGGCAGCACGGAATTGACGGTGACGCCGGTGCCACGGGTGAGCTGCGCGAGGCCCCGCGCGACCGAGAGCTGCGCCGTCTTGCTCATGCCGTAGTGGATCATCTCGACGGGAATGTTGAGCCCGGACTCCGATGAGATGAAGACGATGCGGCCCCAGTTGCGCTTCAGCATGCCCTTCATATAGGCACGCGACAGCCGCACGCCGCTCATGACGTTGACCTCGAAGAAGCGGCTCCAGTCCTCGTCCGGGATGTCGAAGAAATCCTTCGGCTCGAAGATGCCGGCATTGTTGATGAGGATGTCGACCTCGGGCAGCGCCGCCACGAGCGCCTTGCAGCCCGAAGCGGTCGAAACGTCGGCGGCGATGCCGCGGACCTTGGCGCCCGTCCCTTCCAGCTTGCGCACCGCGGCATCGACCTTGTCCTGGCCGCGACCGTTGATCACGACGCTCGCACCCGAGCCAGCAAGGCCTCTTGCAATGGCGTGGCCGATGCCGGCGGTCGAGCCGGTCACGAGCGCGGTCTTTCCGGAAAGGTCGATCTTCATGAATTATCTCCAATGATGTTGACGGAGATATCGTGCGCTGCACTTGCAGCTTCAATCGTCCCTCACTGATGCGTGAGGATTTAGCTGCGCGGTGGCAGCGTCCTGAGAAAGGCGACGATCGCATCGAGATCCTGGGCCGTCATGCTGGCATAGGCAGCATAAGCCATCGGCGGCTTGAGCTTGTGACCATCGCGCGCGATGCCTTGCGTAATCGCACGTTTGATTTCGTCGTCGCTCCATTCGCCCAGGCCGACCGCTCGATCGGGGGTGATGTTGGGAGAAACCGACTCGCCCCACGGCCCCCTGAACGTCCGGCCGCCCTTGCCGCTCGCCGCGGCGAAATCGTGCACGGCGGACGGGCCTTCCGGCGTATGGCATTCCAGGCAATGGGCGATGGTCAACAGATAACGGCCGCGCGCGAGCTTATCGGACAGCTCCTGCTCGCTCGCCTGCTTGCCGGCATAGGTCGGCACCTCCGGCTTCAGCGCGATCTTGTATTCCGGCGCCGGCATCTCGTGGCGCACGGATGGTACCGAGCGCAAATAAGCCGTGAGCGCGTCGAGATCGCGGCCCGTGAGCACGGTGTAGAACGCGGTCGGCATAATCGGCGCGACCTTGGTGCCATCAGGCCTGATGCCGCTGACGAGGAAACGCTTCAGCTCGGCATCGCTCCACTTGCCGATGCCGGTGTCCTGGTCCGGCGTGATGTTGGAGCCGGAAACCTTGAACGCAGGCTCGTCGAAAACCTGGCTGCCGCCCGACAGCGCACGCGAGAGATCGAGCCCTTGCGGCCCGCGCGGCGTATGGCAGTTGTGGCAGACCATCACGCTGTTGACGAGATAGGCGCCGCGCTCGACCATAGTCTCGCCAAGGGCCGGCGACGTCAGCAGCGCCAGCGCAATCCCAAACACAATCCTCATCGAGAGCTCCCCGGCCGGAACCGCGTCCAACAAAACGATGCGCAGCATGAGATGCCGCCGCGCCATACAAAAAAGCGGCGCCCAGGGGCGCCGCTTTCTGAAAACTCGGTACGGGTCGGCTTACGCCGCCTCGGCTTCCTTCTCCAGCACCGGGCCGGAGTCCTGCCCCTTGGCATCGACGTCGCGATCGACGAACTCGATCACGGCCATCGCGGCGTTGTCGCCGTAGCGGAAGCCGGCCTTGATGATGCGGGTGTAGCCACCCTGGCGATCCTTGTAGCGGGGCGCCAATACATCGAACAGCTTCTTGACCTGGTCCTTGTCGCGCATCTCGGAGATCGCCTGGCGGCGCATGGCCAGCCCACCCTTCTTGCCGAGGGTGACGAGCTTCTCGACGATCGGACGGAGCTCCTTGGCCTTGGGCAGCGTGGTGACGATCTGCTCGTGCTTGATCAGCGCGGCGCACATGTTGGCGAACATCGCGCGGCGATGCTCGGCCGTGCGGTTGAGCTTCCGATGAACCTTGCCGTGACGCATGTGACTATTCCTTAGGTATGAACTGCCGCGACGGTTCGTCGGACCAGTTGCTCAGGTGGGCTTCCTGCGTTCGCCCATAAAAATCGCGGCCGGAATGTCCGGCCGCGACGGTGAAAAGCGGATCAGTAGTGATCCTCGAAGCGCTTGGCGAGCTCGTCGATGTTCTCCGGCGGCCAGCCCGGCACTTCCATGCCGAGGTGCAGACCCATCTGGGCCAGCACTTCCTTGATCTCGTTCAGCGACTTGCGGCCGAAGTTCGGGGTGCGGAGCATTTCCGCTTCGCTCTTCTGCACGAGGTCGCCGATGTAGACGATGTTGTCGTTCTTCAAGCAGTTGGCCGAACGCACCGAGAGCTCGAGCTCGTCCACCTTCTTGAGGAAGGCCGGGTTGAAGGCGAGGTCCGGGATGATCTCCTGGGCGACTTCCTTGCGCGGCTCTTCGAAGTTGACGAACACGTTGAGCTGATCCTGCAGGATGCGCGCGGCGTAAGCCACGGAGTCATCCGGCGAGATCGCGCCGTTGGTCTCGATCGTCATGGTCAGCTTGTCGTAGTCGAGGATCTGGCCCTCGCGGGTGTTCTCGACCTTGTAGGAGACCTTGCGGACCGGCGAGTACAGGCTGTCGACCGGGATCAGGCCGATCGGCGCGTCCTCGGGACGGTTGCGCTCGGCGGGCACGTAGCCCTTGCCGGTGGCGACCGTGAACTCCATGCGGATCTCGGCGCCCTCGTCGAGCGTGCAGATCTGGAGGTCGGGGTTGAGCACGACGACGTCGCCCACGGTCTGGATGTCGCCGGCGGTGACGACGCCCGGGCCCTGCTTCTTCACGACCATGCGCTTGGGGCCTTCGCCCTGCATCTTGATCGAGATGTCCTTGATGTTGAGCACGATGTCGGTGACGTCCTCACGGACGCCCGCGATCGAGGAGAACTCGTGCAGCACGCCGTCGATGTGCACCGACTGCACCGCCGCGCCCTGGAGCGAGGAGAGCAGGATGCGGCGCAGCGCGTTGCCGAGCGTCTGGCCGAAGCCGCGCTCGAGCGGCTCGGCGACGATGGTCGCGAAACGGTTCGAATCGCTGCCGGGCGTGACCTGCAGCTTGTTCGGTCGAATCAGTTCTTGCCAATTTTTCTGGATCGTCACTGTTTCACCCATACAGGCCAGTCAATTTGACAGTTCAAATACTGGCGTTGGAGAAAGGCCGCAGATCATTCCCGCGGCTTCGCAAAAAGTCATTGCGGGCGCCAATGCGCCCGCAATGCCGTATCAAACGCGCCGACGCTTGCGGGGACGGCAACCGTTGTGCGGGATCGTGGTCACGTCGCGGATCGAGGTGACGGTGAAGCCCGCGGCTTGGAGCGCGCGGAGCGCCGACTCGCGGCCCGAACCGGGACCGGCGACTTCGACTTCCAGCGTGCGCATGCCGTGCTCCTGCGCCTTCTTGGACACGTCCTCGGCAGCAACCTGCGCGGCATACGGGGTCGACTTGCGCGAACCCTTGAAGCCCATCGTGCCGGCGGAGGACCAGGCAATCGTGTTGCCCTGCGCGTCGGTGATGGTGATGGTCGTGTTGTTGAACGACGAGTTCACGTGCGCGACGCCGGAGGCGATGTTCTTGCGCTCACGACGACGAACGCGGGTGGCTTCCTTGCCCATAGACTACCTTTCCTGAAGATCTCAAACGCCGCCGTAATGCCAGCGGCTACACCTGTGGAACGAAAGGCGCGCGGCGAACGGGCTATCCCCTGTTCGCCGCACGCCGCGACTGAATTCGAAAACTTACTTCTTCTTGCCGGCGATGGCCTTGGCCGGCCCCTTGCGCGTGCGCGCATTGGTGTGGGTACGCTGGCCGCGCACCGGCAGACCGCGACGATGACGCAGGCCGCGATAGCAGCCGAGGTCCATCAGACGCTTGATGTTGATGCCGACCTCACGACGCAGGTCGCCCTCGACGAGGTAGTCGCGGTCGATCACTTCGCGGATCTGGAGCACTTCGGCATCGCTGAGCTGATTGACGCGGCGATCCTCGGGGATCTTGACCTTCTCCAGGATCTCACCGGCGATCTTCTGACCGATGCCATGGATGTACTGAAGCGCGATCAGCACGCGCTTGTTGGTGGGAATGTTCACGCCGGCAATACGGGCCACGGCCTTCTCTCCTGTCGCCGGTCCTCGTCAGGACCGGGCTTTAAGTGCTTGTGTTCTCGGGCAGGTGTTCACAAACGCGAACACGACGCCCACCCCCGGTCTTCCTGGGGCCCGGCATCGTCTGAAACTATCCGACTTGGATGCGGGGCTTATTAGGGGATTCAGGGGGCTTTCGTCAACCGCTGCTAGCGTTTGGCTCGCTTTTTCGTGACCTTTTTTGGTCCCTTCTTCGAACCTTTTTTGACGGCCTTCTTGGCGGTCTTTTTGACCGCCTTTTTGGCCGTTTTCTTGGCTGTCTTCTTGGCGCCCTTCACGGCCTTCTTGGCGGCCTTTTTGGCAGTTTTGGCCGATTTGGCAGCCTTTTTGGCTGCTTTCGCCGGCTTTTTGGCCGATTTCTTCGCTGACGTCTTGGTTCCCCTGGCCTTCTTGGCCGGCGCCGCCTTGGCCGCGCTCCGGGCGTGCGTCTTGGGCTCGACCGCCCCGAGCGCCAGGAGCTGGCGGTGAATGGCGCGGGTGACCTCGTCGATGGCCATCATGCCGTCGATGGTCGAGAGCTTCCGCCGCTCGGAATAGTAGTGAATCAGCGGTTCCGTCTGGTTGCGGTAGTTGGCTAACCGCTTGGTCAGGACCTCCGGGGTGTCATCGACCCGAACCTCCTCCCCGCGTTCCCGCATCTGGGCGACGCGAGTCTCGACGCGGCTCAGGAGTGCGCTCTCGTTGACGCGGAGCTCGATCACGGCGTCAAGCTTGAGATGCTTGTGCCTGAGCAGCTCATCCAGCGCCTCGGCCTGCGGCACGGTGCGCGGGAAGCCGTCGAGGATGAAGCCGTTCCTGGCGTCCGGCTGGTCGATGCGGTCGGAGATGATTCCCACCACGACTTCGTCAGGCACGAGGCTGCCGCTGGCCATGATCTCCTTGGCCTTCAGACCGACCGGCGTTCCCGCCGCAACAGCCGCGCGCAGCATCTCGCCGGTCGACAGCTGGACGATGCCATAGCGCTGCACCAGCAGCTGCGCCTGGGTCCCCTTGCCCGACCCCGGCGGTCCCAGCAGTATAATTCTCATCGGCGTACGCCCCCCGGATTGGTGAGCGATACGTCGCGCACCTGTGTTTTGATATCAAGCGCGGTGCAAACCACAACGAGCAGCGCACCACCACTGACGACCATACTATAAGGCAGAGCCATCCCGTAAAGCTCGAAGACCTCCGGAATCAACTGCAGCGCAGTCAGGTAGACGGCTCCCACGACCGTCGTCAATGACACGACGCGATCGAGATAGTCGGCCGTCGCCTCGCCAGGCGCTACACCGGGAATTGCGCCGTTACGCTGCGCCAGCGATTTGGCCGTGTATTCGGGATCGACGACATAGGCCGTGTAGACGAACGCGAGCACGAATACGGCGATTGACACGAGGATCATATGCACCGGCTGCCCCAGCTGGAGGTGCTGGTAGGCCGCCGCGACCAGGGGATGATCGCCACCCACAACGAAGCCGGCGAAGGCAAGCGGCAGAAAGAAAATCCACGGCGCCACGGTAACCGGAAGCAAGAACCCGGCGCTGTTGAGCTTGATAGGCAGCATTGCATCGCGCACCGGCAGTTGCCGCGTGCCGACGCTGCGTGCACCGAACTGGACCGGAATATTTCGCCGCGCGCCTTCGACGAGCACGATCACGACGACGGTCACGATCCAGAATACGACGTGGCCGAGGACGAGATTGCCCGAGATCGCTCCCTGCTGGAGAAGTTCCATGATGCCGGCGATGTTGCGCGGAATGGAGACGAGAAAGTTGGCACTCAAGATCAGAGCCAGGCCGTTGCCGATCCCGTAGCGGGTCATCTGCTCGCTGAGCCAAACCAGGACGAAGACGCCGCCAACGATCGACGCGGTCGCGGCGAGGACCGGCCATTCGTCCGGATCAGGGACCAGCGCCGGAATTGTCTGGATGGCCGAGGCGTAGCCGTAGGCCTGGAAGGTGGAAAACACCAGCGTCAGGATCAGCGTATAGCGCGCGATGCTGCGCCGGCCGCGCTCGCCGGATCTTTCGAGCGCATTCAGGCGCCGCCACACCAGCGTGAGCAGCCTAATGACGATCGCTGCGTTCAGATAAGGAAGGATGCCGAGCGCGAAGATCGACAGGCGGACCATCTCGTTGGCCGAGAACGACAGGCTCGGCTGGCCCATCCCGACAAACGGGATCTGCGTGCCGAGCCTGAAAAGGAGCAGCGCGCCAATCGTGAAAGCGATTCGGCGCGCAAGCTCACTGCTCATCTACGGCGACCGCGCAGCTTCGACTTCCGGATCAGGCCCTCATACTGATGGGCCAGCAGATAGCCCTGCACCTGCGCCACCGTGTCCATGGTGACGCTGACGACGATCAGCAGCGAGGTGCCGCCGAAGTAGAACGGCACCGAGGCATAGGAGATCAGGATTTCCGGGATCAAGCAGACGATCGCCAGATAGATCGCACCGAGCACGGTGATGCGCGACAGCACGTAGTCGATATATTCGGCGGTGCGCTCGCCCGGACGGATGCCGGGGATGAAGCCGCCGTGCTTCTTCAGATTGTCCGCGGTCTCGGTCGGGTTGAACACGATCGCGGTGTAGAAGAACGCGAAGAACACGATCAGCGCGAGATACATGATCAGGAACAGCGGACGGCCGTGGCCGAGCTGGGTCGTGATCCACTGGAACCATTCCGGTCCGCTGCCCGCGTTGAAGTTCGCAACCGTGGTCGGCAGCAGCAGCAGCGAGGACGCGAAGATCGGCGGGATCACGCCGGAGGTGTTGAGCTTGAGCGGCAGATGCGAGGACTGGCCCTCGAACATCTTGTTGCCGACCTGGCGCTTCGGATACTGGATCAGCAGCCGGCGCTGGGCGCGTTCCATGAACACGATGAAGGCGATCACGGCGACCGCCATGATGATGACGACCAGGATCAGGCCGGTCGACATCGCGCCCTGACGGCCGAGCTCGAGCATGTTGGCGAGCGCCGCGGGCAGCTCGGCGACGATGCCGGCGAGAATGATCAGCGAGATGCCGTTGCCGATGCCGCGCGAGGTGATCTGCTCACCCAGCCACATCAGGAACATGGTGCCGCCGGTCAGCGTGATCGCCGTGGACAGGCGGAAGAACATGCCGGGGTCGCTGACGACGTTGCCGGCGCCTTCGAGGCCCACCGCGATGCCGTAGGACTGGAACGCGGCCAGGATCACCGTGAGATAGCGGGTGTACTGGTTCAGCAGCTTGCGGCCGGACTCACCTTCCTTCTTCAGCGCCTCGAGCTGCGGCGAGACGGTGGTGAGGAGCTGGATGATGATCGAGGCCGAGATATACGGCATGATGTTCAGCGCGAAGATAGCCATGCGGTGGATGCCGCCGCCGGCGAACATGTTGAACATGCCGAGAATGCCGCCCGCCTGGGAACGGAACACCTGCTCCCAGATGTTGGGATCGATGCCGGGCAGCGGGATGTAGGTCCCGAGCCGATAAACGAGCAGCGCACCCAGGGTGAACCAGATGCGCTTCTTCAGTTCGTCAGCCTTGGCAAACGCACCGAAATTGAGATTGGCTGCCAGTTGTTCCGCTGCAGAGGCCATCTTGGACTTTCTCCCGCCGCCTTTTGCGCCGTTATGCCCGCGGCCGGGCTACTCTAGCGGACGCCGGACATTATCTGGGGCTCGGCTTCGATAAGTCCACGTCCCGCATGCGTAAAGGCCCGCGAGCCGCGGGCCAATGACGCAGTTGTTACGCCGCCTCGCCTTCTTCCTTGGCGGGGGCGAGGATCTTCACCGAGCCGCCGGCCTTCTCGACCGCGGCAATCGCGGTCTTGGTGGCGCCATGCACTTCGATGTTGAGCTTCGACTTGAGCTCGCCGCGGCCGAGCAGCCGCAGGCCGGCCTTGGCGCGGCGCAGCACGCCGCCCTTCACCAGGGCCTCGACGTTCACGACGCTGCCGGCGTCGATCTTCTTGGCATCGACCGCTTCCTGGAGCCGGTCGAGATTGATCTCGGCGAACTCGACGCGGAAGATGTTGTTGAAGCCGCGCTTGGGCAGACGGCGATGCATCGGCATCTGGCCGCCTTCGAAACCCTTGATGCGCACGCCCGAACGCGCGGTCTGGCCCTTGCCGCCGCGGCCGGACTGCTTGCCCTTACCCGAACCGATGCCGCGGCCGACGCGCATACGCTTCTTGCGCGAGCCGGCGTTGTCGGCGATATCGCTGAGCTTCATCGCCCTTCTCCTTGTATCTTGCGCGCGATCTTCACCGAAAACCGATGACCGCTTTTCGGGATCGTGCGCCGCTTCTTACTTCTCGTCGACGATGCGGACGAGATGGTGAACCTTCTCGATCATGCCGCGGACTGCCGGGGTGTCCGGCAGTTCGCTGGTGCGGCCGATCTTGTTGAGCTTGAGCCCGATCAGCGTCGAACGCTGCGAGTGATGGCGGCGGATCGCGCTGCCGGTCTGCTCGAGCTTGATCGTCTTTGCGGCCTTGGCCATGGGAGTCTACTCCGAAAAGCTTCCGTTAGTCGGCAGCCGCCTCGGCGTCACCACCGATACGGCGGGACTGGAGGGTGGACACCTTGATGTTGCGGCGGGCTGCGACCGAGCGCGGCGAATCCTGATGCTTCAGCGCGTCGAAGGTGGCGCGAACCATGTTGTACGGGTTCGACGAGCCGATCGACTTCGCCACCACGTCCTGGACGCCGAGCGTCTCGAACACGGCGCGCATCGGGCCGCCGGCGATGATGCCGGTACCGGCCGGGGCTGCACGCAGGTAGACACGGCCCGCGCCGTGACGGCCGGCGATGTCGTGATGGAGCGTGCGGCCTTCGCGCAGCGAGACGCGGGTCAGGTTGCGCTTGGCGGACTCGGTTGCCTTGCGGATCGCCTCGGGCACTTCGCGCGCCTTGCCGTGACCGAAGCCGGCGCGGCCCTTCTGATCGCCAATCACGACCAGCGCTGCGAAGCCGAAGCGCTTGCCGCCCTTGACGACCTTGGCCACGCGGTTGATGTGGACGAGCTTGTCGACGAACTCGCTGTCGCGCTCCTCGCGCTCCCTGCGTTCACGTCCGCCGCCGCGTTGATCGCGTCCACCACGTTGTTCGCGTTCAGCTGCCATGGTTTTTCCAATCCTTCAGAGGCTTGCGCCTCAATCCTCAAATTCTGTTAGAAGCTCAGCCCGCTCTCACGCGCTGCGTCGGCAAGAGCCTTGACGCGCCCGTGATAGAGGTAGCTGCCGCGATCGAACACGACTTCCTTGACACCCTTCTCGGCGGCGCGCTCGGCCAGCAGCTTGCCGACCGCCTTCGCCGCATCGATGTCGGCGCCGGTCTTGCCGCCGTCGCGCATCGACTTCTCGAGCGACGAGGCAGAGGCCAGCGTCTCGCCCTTCAGGTCGTCGATGACCTGGGCGTAGATGTGCTTGGACGAGCGGAACACCGACAGGCGCGGACGGCCGCCACCGGAGCGGCGCAGCTTCAGCCGCACACTCCGCTTGCGCCGGGCATTCGTAACCTTGGCTTTGGACATGACCGGCTCCGTTACTTCTTCTTGCCTTCCTTGCGGAAGATGAATTCGCCAACATACTTCACGCCCTTGCCCTTGTAGGGCTCCGGCGGGCGATAGGCGCGGATTTCGGCCGCGACCTGGCCGACGCGCTGGATGTCGCTGCCGGTCACCGTGATCTCGGTCGGCTTCGGCACCGTGATCGTGATCCCTTCCGGGATCGCGTAGACCACGTCGTGGCTGTAGCCGAGCGCGAGCTGCAGGTTCTTGCCCTGCATCGCGGCGCGGTAACCGACGCCGGTGATTTCGAGCTTCTTCTCGAAGCCCTTGGTGACGCCTTCGACCAGATTCGCGACCTGGGCGCGAGCGGTACCGTACAGGGCCCGCGCGCGGTTGGTCTCGAGCCGCGGCTTGACCTTGATCTGGCCGCTCTCGAGCTTCACCTCGACGTCGTCATGGACGACGAACTGAAGCTGGCCCTTCGGCCCCTTCATCTTGACGGTCTGCCCATCGACGGTCGCGGTAACACCCGACGGAACCGCCACAGGCCTTTTGCCAACACGTGACATGGATCAAAAATCCTTCTCAGAACACCGTGAAGAGGACTTCACCGCCCACATTCGCGTCGCGCGCGCTGTGGTCGGCCATGATCCCCTTCGGCGTCGACAACACCGAAATGCCGAGCCCGTTGTTGACGCGCGGCAGGTTCTTCACCGAGGCGTAAACGCGGCGCCCGGGCTTGGAGACACGTTCGATCTCGCGGATGACGGGCTCGCCGTCGAAATACTTCAGCTCGATCTCGATCTCGCTGCGGCCCGAGGAGTGCTCGAGCGTGGCGTAGCCGCGGATGTAGCCCTCGGACTTGAGGACCTCCAACACGTTCTCGCGCATCTTCGAACCAGGCGTGGACACCTTGGTCTTCGAGCGCATCTGCGCGTTGCGGATGCGGGTGATCAGATCGCTGATTGGATCGTGCGTAGACATCTAAACGACCCTCCTTACCAGCTCGACTTCACGAGGCCCGGGACCATGCCCTTGGAGCCAAGGTCGCGCAGCGCGATACGGGACAGCTTGTTCTTGCGGTAGTTCGAGCGCGGGCGGCCCGACAGCTCGCAACGCAGACGGATGCGGGTCGCCGACGAATTGCGCGGCATTTCCGCCAGCTTCAGGGTCGCGGCGAACCGCTCCTCCATCGGCAGCGTCTTGTCGGCGATGATCGCCTTCAACCGCTCGCGCTTCGGGGCGGCGTTCTTCACCATCCGCTTGCGCCGGTTGTTCTTCTCGACTGAACTCTTCTTTGCCATGCTTGGCTCCTGGGTATCCGCGTTTGAGAGGCTTTAGGTCAGCGTCTCACTGCCGGAACGGGAAATTGAAAGCGGTCAACAAGGCCCTCGCCTCTTCGTCGGTCTTGGCCGTGGTGCAGACGGTGATGTCCATACCGCGGGCTTCCGTGACCTTGTCGAAGTCGATCTCGGGGAAAATGATGTGCTCCTTGATGCCGAGCGAGTAGTTGCCGCGGCCGTCAAAGCTCTTCGGGTTCAGGCCGCGGAAGTCGCGGACGCGCGGCAGCGCGACCGTCACCAGGCGATCGATGAACTCGTACATGTGGGCCTTGCGCAGCGTGACCTTGCAGCCAATCGGCTGGTTCTCACGCAGCTTGAAGGTCGCGATCGCGATACGCGAGTAGGTCACGATCGCCTTCTGGCCGGCGATCTGGGTCAGCTCGGCAGCGGCGTTCTCGGCCTTCTTGCGGTCGTTGACGGAATCGCCAACGCCCATGTTCAGAACGACCTTGTCCAGGCGCGGAACCTGCATGACGTTCTCATAACCGAACTTCTCGGTCATCGCCGTGCGGATCTTCGCATCGTATTCCGCGCGCAGGCGCGGCGTGTAAGCGGCCTCAGCCATCGATCTCAGCTCCCGAGCTCTTGGCGATGCGGACCTTCTTGCCGTCCGCCAGAATCTTGAATCCGACGCGGGTCGGCTTTCCGTCCTTGCCGACATACGCGATGTTGGACAGTTGGATCGGCGACTCCTTCGAGATGATGCCGCCCTCCTGGGCCTGCGTCTGCTTCTGGTGACGCTTGACCATGTTGATGCCGCGCACGAGCGCCGTGCCGGCGGCGGGACGCACTTCGAACACTTCGCCGGTGCGGCCCTTGTCGCGGCCGGTCAGCACGACGACCTTGTCGCCCTTGCGGATCTTCGCAGCCATCACAGCACCTCCGGCGCGAGCGAGATGATCTTCATGTGGTTCTTGGCGCGCAGCTCGCGCGGCACGGGCCCGAAGATACGGGTGCCGACCGGCTCGGACTGATTGTTGATCAGGACGGCGGCGTTGCGGTCGAAGCGGATGACCGAACCGTCGGCGCGGCGGATGTCCTTGCGGACGCGCACCACGACGGCCTTCATCACGTCGCCCTTCTTCACCTTGCCACGCGGAATCGCTTCCTTGATCGAGACGACGATGATGTCGCCGATCGTGGCGTAGCGGCGCTTGGAGCCCCCGAGCACCTTGATACACATGACACGGCGTGCGCCAGAATTGTCGGCCACGTCGAGGTTGGTCTGCATCTGAATCATTGATGCACCTCGTCCTCTTTCTAATTGCGCCAGCCCAGCCGGCGCTCAACATTTCCCTGAAGTCAGTCGGCTAAAGCCAACAGATCAGGCGCTTTTCTTGTGCTCGCCCCGGATCACGACCCAGCGCTTCAACTTCGAAATCGGCTTCGATTCCTCGATCCACACCATGTCGCCCGGCTTGAACTCGTTGCTCTCGTCGTGCGCGTGATAGTTCTTCGAACGGCGGATCGTCTTCTTGTAGATCGGGTGCGTGAAGCGGCGATCGACGCGCACCACGATGGTCTTGGCTTGCTTGTCGCTGACGACCACGCCCTGCAAAGTACGTTTCGGCATCTTCGTAAGCCTCTTACTTCTTCTTCGCGCGCGTCTGCGCGGCGACGGTCTTGATCCGGGCGATGTCACGGCGGGCCTCGCGCAGGCGCGAGGTGTTCTCGAGCTGCCCGGTGGCGCGCTGGAAGCGCAGGTTGAAGCGCTCCTTCTTCAGGTTCAGGATGGCGTCATCCTGCTGGTCGGGGCTCATCGCGCGGATGTCTTCGATCTTCATCTGTGCCATGGCCATTACTCCGCAATGCGCTCGACGAAGCGCGTCTTGATCGGCAGCTTGGCGGCCGCCAGGGTCAGCGCTTCACGCGCCGTCTGGGTGTTGACGCCGTCGATCTCGAACAGCACCCGGCCCGGCTTGACGCGCGCGACCCACAATTCCGGCGAACCCTTGCCGGAGCCCATTCGGACTTCGGCCGGCTTCTTCGACACCGGAACGTCGGGGAACACGCGGATCCAGACACGGCCGGCGCGCTTCATGTGACGGGTCAGCGCGCGGCGAGCGGCTTCGATCTGGCGCGCGGTAACGCGCTCAGGCTCGGTCGCCTTCAGGCCGAACTGGCCGAACGCCAACGTCGCGCCCGAAGACGCAACGCCGTGGATGCGGCCCTTATGCGCCTTCCGGAACTTCGTTTTCTTAGGTTGCATCATGGCTTTAAGCCCTCAAATTCCTGTGCGGCTTTAGGCTGCAGCCGTATCGCGGCGCTGACGGCCACCACGATCACCACTGCCGCCCGTCTCGCCTTCGGCCATTCTCTTGTCCTGGGCCATCGGATCGTGCTCGAGGATCTCGCCCTTGAAGATCCAGACCTTGACGCCGCAGGTGCCGAAGGTCGTGAACGCGGTCGCAACGCCGTAATCGATGTCCGCGCGCAGCGTGTGCAGCGGCACGCGACCTTCGCGGTACCACTCCATGCGCGCGATTTCCGCACCGCCCAGACGACCCGAGCAGTTGATGCGGATGCCTTCCGCGCCGAGACGCATCGCCGACTGCACGGCGCGCTTCATGGCACGGCGGAACGCCACGCGGCGCTCCAGCTGCTGCGCGATCGACTCGGCCACCAGCGTCGCATCGAGCTCCGGCTTGCGGATCTCGACGATGTTGATGACGACGTCGGACGAGGTGATGTCCGCGACCCGCTTACGCAGCTTGTCGATGTCGGCGCCCTTCTTGCCGATCACCACGCCCGGACGAGCCGAGTGGATGGTGACGCGGCACTTCTTGTGCGGACGCTCGATCACGATGCGGGCGACGGCCGCCTGCTTGAGCTCCTTGTGCAGGATCTCGCGGATCTTGACGTCCTCATGCAGCAGCTTGCCGTATTCCTGCTTGCCGGCGAACCAGCGGGAATCCCAGGTCCGGTTGATGCCGAGACGCAGACCGATCGGATTGATCTTTTGACCCATCGTTTTCTCCTGCGTCCCTTAAGCCGCTGCTTCGGCTTCGACCTGACGAACGATGATCGTCAGCTGCGAAAATGGTTTGTAGACACGGCCCGAGCGGCCACGGCCGCGGGCGGCAAAGCGCTTCATCACGAGGCCGTTGCCGACGAAGGCCTGCGCCACGACGAGATCGTCGACGTCGAGGTCGTGGTTGTTCTCGGCATTGGCGATAGCCGATTCCAGGCACTTCTTCACGTCGACCGCGATCCGCTTGCGCGAAAACTGCAGATCGGCGAGCGCAGCAGCTGCCTTCCGGCCGCGAATGAGCTGGGCGACCAGGTTGAGCTTCTGCGGGCTCACCCGCAGCATCCGGGCGACCGCCTTGGCCTCGTTCTCGGCGAGGCTCCGTTCGCGCTTAGGTTTGCTCATCGTTTAATCCTCAAGCCTTCTTGGCTTTCTTGTCGCCGGAGTGGCCATGGAAGGTCCGGGTCGGCGAGAACTCGCCGAACTTGTGACCGACCATTTCCTCGTTGACGGCCACCGGCACGTGCTTCTGACCGTTGTAGACGCCGAAGGTCAGGCCGACGAACTGCGGCAGGATCGTCGAGCGACGGCTCCAGATCTTGATGACGTCGTGACGGCCGGACGCGCGCGCGGCATCTGCCTTCTTGAGCAGAGAACCCTCGACGAACGGGCCTTTCCAGACTGAACGAACCATGTCCGGCGTTCCTTACTTCTTCCGCTTGTGGCGGCTTAGGAGAATGAATTTGTTGGTCGACTTGTTGGTGCGGGTCTTCTTGCCCTTGGTCGGCTTGCCCCACGGGGTGACCGGGTGGCGGCCGCCCGAGGTACGACCTTCACCACCGCCGTGCGGATGGTCGATCGGGTTCATCGAAACACCGCGGTTGTGCGGCTTGCGGCCCAGCCAACGGTTGCGGCCGGCCTTGCCGATCGAGGTGTTCATGTGATCCGGGTTCGACACCGCGCCGATCGTGCCGCGGCAACGGCCGTGCACCAGGCGCTGCTCGCCCGAGTTCAGGCGGATGATCACGTAGTCCTGGTCGCGGCCGACGAGCTGAGCGTAGGTGCCGGCGGAACGGGCGAGCTGGCCGCCCTTCCCGATCTTGACCTCGATGTTGTGGATGATCGTGCCGACCGGCATGTTGCCGAGCGGCATGACGTTGCCCGGCTTCACGTCGACATAATTGCCGGCAACGACGGAATCACCGACGGCCAAGCGCTGCGGCGCCAGGATATAGGCCTGGGTGCCGTCCTCATACTTGACCAGCGCGATGAACGCGGTGCGGTTCGGATCGTATTCCAGACGCTCGACCGTCGCGGGAGCATCGACCTTGTCGCGCTTGAAGTCGACGGTGCGCAGGGTCTTCTTGTGACCGCCGCCGCGGAAGCGCACGGTGATGCGGCCGGTGTTGTTGCGACCGCCCGAGGAGTGCTTGCCTTCGGTGAGCGCCTTGACCGGCTTGCCCTTGTAGAGGGCCGAACGATCGACCATGACCAGCTGGCGCTGGCCCGGCGTCGTGGGATTGAATGTCTTCAGTGCCATCGTCGTACGACCTTACAGACCGGTGGTCACGTCGATCCGGTGACCCTCTTCGAGAGTCACGATCGCGCGCTTGGAGTTCGACTGCGAGCCGAGATTGCCGCGGAAGACCTTGGTCTTGCCCTTGCGGACCAGCGTGTTGACGCTCTTGACCTTGACGTCGAACAGCTTCTCGATCGCTTCCTTGATCTGCGGCTTGGTCGCCTTCGCAGCCACCTTGAACAGCACCTTGTTGTGCTCCGAGGCGATCGTCGCCTTTTCGGTCACGACCGGCGACAGGATCACGTCGTAGTGGCGAGGCTCGATGTTCTTCGTCATTTGAAGCGCGCCTCCAGCGCATCGATGGCGGCCTTGGTCAGAACGAGCTTCTGACGGCGCAGGATGTCATAGACGTTGATGCCCTGGATCGGCAGCACGTCCATGTTCGGGATGTTGCGGGCCGCAGCGGCAAAGCCGTTGTTGAGCTCGGCGCCGTCGATGATCAGCGCATTGGTCAAGCCGAGGCCCGAGAAGTGACCGAGCAGCGCCTTGGTCTTGGCGGCTTCCAGCGCGGCCTTGTCGATCACCAGCAGATCGCCGTCCTTGGCCTTGGCCGACAGCGCATGCTTGAGAGCGAGCGCGCGGACCTTCTTCGGCAGGTCGGTGGCGTGCGAACGCACCACCGGACCGAAGGCACGGCCACCGCCGCGGAACTGCGGCACGCGGGCCGAGCCGTGACGAGCACCGCCGGTGCCCTTCTGCTTGTACATCTTCTTGCCGGTGCGCCAGATCTCGGCGCGGCCCTTGGCCTTGTGGGTGCCGGCCTGACGCTTGTTGAGCTGCCACTGCACGCAACGCGCAATGATGTCCTGGCGCGGCTCGAGGCCGAAAATGGCGTCGGAAAGCTGGACCGAGCCGGCTTCCTTACCTTCGAGGGTCGTGACCTTCAATTCCATCTCACGCCTCCTGCGCAGCCGGAGCGGCGTCCGCTTCGCCAGCAACCTTGAACTTGCCGGGCTTCGGAGCTTCCTTCGGCAGCGGCTTCTTGACGGCGTCGCGCACGCGGATCCAGCCGCCCTTGGAGCCGGGAACGGCGCCTTCGACGAGGATCAGGCCGCGCTCGACATCGAGCTGAACGACTCGAAGGTTGAGCGTGGTGATGCGATCGACACCCATGTGGCCGGGCATCTTCTTGTTCTTCCAGGTCTTACCGGGGTCCTGACGGCCGCCGGTCGAACCGATCGAGCGGTGCGAGATCGACACACCGTGCGTGGCGCGCAGACCGCCGAAGTTCCAGCGCTTCATGCCGCCGGCGAAGCCCTTACCGACCGAGGTGCCGGTGACGTCGACGAACTGGCCGACGACGAAGTGATCGGCGAGGATCTCGGCGCCAACGGGGATCATGGCATCCGCGGAGACGCGGAATTCCTCGACCCGGCGCTTCGGCTCGACCTTGGCGACCGCGAACTGGCCGCGTTCGGCCTTGGGCATGTAAACGGTCTTGCGGCTGCCAGAACCAAGCTGGAGCGCGACGTAACCGTTCTTCTCTTCGGTGCGGTGGCCTACGACCTGGCAATTGCCGAGCTTCAGCACGGTCACGGGGATATGTTCGCCGGCCTCCGTAAAGACCCGCGTCATCCCGACCTTTTGTGCGATCACTCCGGAGCGCATCGGCTTGCTTCCTGTTCTTTCTGTCCGCTTGCGCGAACGGGATCCAAAAATCTTAGAGCTTGATCTCGACGTCGACACCGGCGGCCAGGTCGAGCTTCATCAAAGCATCGACGGTCTGCGGGGTCGGATCGACGATGTCGAGCAGGCGCTTGTGAGTGCGCATCTCGAACTGCTCGCGGCTCTTCTTGTCGACGTGGGGCGAACGGTTGACGGTGAACTTCTCGATGCGGGTGGGCAGCGGAATGGGTCCGCGGACCTGCGCGCCGGTGCGCTTCGCCGTGTTCACGATCTCGCGGGTCGACGTATCGAGGATACGATGGTCGAACGCCTTGAGACGGATACGAATGTTTTGGCCGTTCATTGCCGTGGTCTCTCTTCAGTGGGTGGCGAATAGCGAATAGCGAATGTCACCATTCGCTACTCGCCGATCCCTATTCTCGTAATTACTCGATGATCGAGGCGACGACGCCGGCGCCGACGGTGCGGCCACCTTCGCGGATCGCGAAGCGGAGCTTCTCTTCCATCGCGATCGGCACGATCAGGTGCACTTCCATCGCGATGTTGTCGCCCGGCATCACCATCTCGGTGCCTTCCGGCAGATGCACGACACCGGTCACGTCGGTGGTGCGGAAGTAGAACTGCGGACGGTAGTTGGTGAAGAACGGGGTGTGGCGACCGCCCTCTTCCTTGGTGAGGATGTAGGCCTCAGCCTTGAACTTCGTGTGCGGCTTGACCGAACCCGGCTTGCACAGCACCTGGCCGCGCTCGACGTCCTCGCGCTTGGTGCCGCGGAGCAGCGCGCCGATGTTGTCGCCGGCCTGGCCCTGATCGAGCAGCTTGCGGAACATTTCGACGCCGGTAACCGTGGTCTTCTGCGTGGCGCGCAGACCGACGATCTCGATTTCCTCGCCGACCTTGACGATGCCGCGCTCGACACGGCCGGTGACGACGGTGCCGCGGCCCGAGATCGAGAACACGTCTTCAACCGGCATCAGGAACGGCTGGTCGACCGGACGCTCCGGCTGCGGGATGTACGAGTCGACGTTCTTCATCAGCTCGATGATGGCCTCGTGGCCGAGCTTCTTGTCAGAATCTTCGAGAGCGGCGAGCGCCGAACCCTTGATGATCGGGATCTTGTCGCCCGGGAAGTCGTACTTCGAGAGCAGCTCGCGGACTTCGAGCTCGACGAGCTCGAGGAGCTCCGGATCGTCGACCATGTCGCACTTGTTGAGGAACACGACGAGCGCGGGCACACCGACCTGGCGGGCGAGCAGGATGTGCTCGCGGGTCTGCGGCATCGGACCATCAGCGGCCGACACGACCAGGATCGCACCGTCCATCTGGGCGGCGCCGGTGATCATGTTCTTCACGTAGTCGGCGTGGCCGGGGCAGTCGACGTGGGCGTAGTGGCGGTTCGGCGTCTCATACTCGACGTGCGCGGTCGAGATGGTGATGCCGCGGGCCTTCTCCTCCGGCGCCTTGTCGATCTGGTCGTACGCGGTGAACGTCGCACCGCCGGCTTCGGCGAGAACCTTGGTGATCGCCGCGGTCAGCGACGTCTTGCCATGGTCGACGTGACCGATGGTGCCGATGTTGCAGTGCGGCTTGTTACGTTCAAACTTTGCTTTGGCCATTTGACTCTCCGTTCAATCGTCAGTTTTCAACCGACGACAATCAGGCAAACTTCTTCTGGACTTCTGCCGACACGTTGGCCGGCGCTTCTGCGTAGTGGTCGAACTGCATGGTGAAGGTCGCGCGACCCTGGCTCATCGAGCGCAGGTTGTTCACGTAACCGAACATGTTCATGAGCGGCACCATCGCGTTGATGACGTTGGCGTTGCCGCGCATGTCCTGACCCTGGATCTGACCGCGCCGGGAATTCAGGTCGCCGATGACCGAGCCGGTGTAGTCTTCCGGGGTCACCACTTCGACCTTCATGATCGGCTCGAGCAGGACGGACTTGCCCTTCTGCAGCGCTTCGCGGAATGCCGCGCGCGATGCGATTTCGAAGGCGAGCGCCGACGAGTCGACGTCGTGATACTTGCCGTCGACGAGCTGAACCTTGACGTCGACCACGGGGAAGCCCGCGACGACACCAGAGCTCATCACGCTGTTGAGGCCCTTTTCGACGCCGGGGATGTATTCCTTCGGAACCGCACCGCCGACGATCTTGGACTCGAACTCGTAGCCCTTGCCGGGCTCGTTCGGCTCGACCACGATCGACACTTCCGCGAACTGACCGGTACCGCCGGTCTGCTTCTTGTGGGTGTACTTGACCTCGGCCTTCTTGGTGACGCGCTCACGGAACGCAACCTGCGGCGCGCCGATGTTGGCGTCGACCTTGTAGGTACGCTTGAGGATGTCGACCTTGATGTCGAGATGGAGTTCGCCCATGCCCTTGAGGATGGTCTGGCCGGACTCCTGGTCGGTCGACACGCGGAAGGACGGATCCTCCGCGGCGAGCTTCGCCAGCGCCACGCCCAGCTTTTCCTGGTCGGCCTTGGACTTCGGCTCGATCGCGATCTCGATGACCGGCTCGGGGAATTCCATCTTCTCCAGGATCACCTGCTTGTCGGGATCGCACAGCGTGTCACCGGTGCGCGCTTCCTTCAGGCCGGCCAGCGCGACGATGTCGCCGGCATAGGCTTCCTTGATGTCTTCGCGGTTGTTCGCATGCATCAGCAGCATGCGCCCGATGCGCTCCTTCTTCTCGCGCGTCGAGTTCACGACGCCGGTGCCGCTCTGCAGGACGCCGGAGTAGATGCGGCAGAAGGTGATGGTGCCGACGAACGGGTCGTCCATGATCTTGAACGCGAGCAGCGCGAGCGGCTCCTTGTCGTCGGCCTTGCGCACGACCTCGTTGCCACGGTCGTCGGTGCCCTTGATCGCGGGCACGTCGATCGGCGACGGCAGATAGTCGACGACGGCGTCGAGCAGCGGCTGCACGCCCTTATTCTTGAAGGCCGAGCCGCACAGCACGGGATAGAACGCGCCGGTCAGCACCGCCTTGCGGATCAGCCGCTTCAGCGTCTCTTCGTCCGGCTCCTTGCCGTCGAGATAGGCGGCCATGGCGTCGTCGTCGAGCTCGACGGCGGCTTCCACCATCTTCTCGCGATATTCCTTGGCCTGCTCGACCAGATCTTCCGGGATGTCGACATAGTCGAACTTCGCGCCGAGCGATTCATCGTTCCAGATGATGCCCTGCATCTTCACGAGGTCGACGAGACCTTTGAAGTTATTCTCGGCACCGATCGGAAGCTGGATCGCGATCGGCTTGGCGCCAAGGCGGTCGACGATGTCGGCCAGGCACTTGAAGAAGTCGGCGCCGGTCTTGTCCATCTTGTTGGCGAAGACGATGCGCGGAACCTTGTACTTGTCGCCCTGGCGCCAGACGGTCTCGGTCTGGGGCTCGACGCCCTGGTTCGAGTCGAGCACGCAGACGGCGCCGTCGAGCACGCGCAGCGAACGCTCGACTTCGATGGTGAAGTCGACGTGGCCGGGAGTGTCGATGATGTTCAGGCGCTTGCCGGCCCAGAATGCGGTGGTCGCAGCCGAGGTGATCGTGATGCCACGCTCCTGCTCCTGCTCCATCCAGTCCATCGTCGCGGCACCTTCGTGCACTTCGCCGATCTTGTGGCTCTTGCCGGTGTAATAGAGGATGCGCTCGGTGGTCGTGGTCTTGCCGGCATCGATATGCGCCATGATACCGAAATTGCGGTAGTTCTCTATGGCATGAACGCGAGGCATGGGCTGTTCCTTAGATTCCGTGTGTCGCCGTTACCAGCGATAGTGCGAGAAGGCGCGGTTGGCTTCGGCCATCCGGTGCACATCTTCACGCTTCTTGACGGCGTTGCCGCGGTTGTTCGAGGCATCCAGCAATTCGGCCGAGAGCCGCTCGGTCATCGTCTTCTCGTTGCGCTCGCGCGCGGCCGAGATCAGCCAGCGGATACCCAGCGCCTGACGGCGGGTCGAACGAACTTCGACCGGAACCTGGTAGGTCGCGCCGCCGACGCGGCGGGAGCGCACTTCGATCGTCGGCATGACGTTCTCGAGCGCCTGCTCGAACACGCCGAGCGGGTTCTGCTTGGTCTTGGTTTCGATGATGCCGAACGCACCATAGACGATACCTTCGGCGACCGACTTCTTGCCGGCGTACATCACCGAGTTCATGAACTTCGTGACGATGATGTTCCCGAACTTCGGATCGGGAAGGACTTCGCGCTTTTCCGCTGAGTGGCGACGAGACATTGAGCTGGTTCCCGCTTACTTCGGACGCTTCGCGCCGTACTTCGAACGACGCTGCTTACGGTTCTTGACGCCCTGGGTATCCAGAACGCCGCGGAGGATGTGATAGCGCACGCCGGGCAAGTCCTTGACGCGGCCGCCGCGGATCATGACCACCGAGTGTTCCTGAAGGTTATGGCCCTCACCCGGGATGTAGCCGATCACCTCGAAGCCGTTGGTCAGGCGCACCTTGGCAACCTTACGAAGCGCCGAGTTCGGCTTCTTCGGGGTCGTGGTGTAGACGCGGGTGCAAACACCACGCTTCTGCGGCGACTGCTGCAGCGCCGGCACCTTCTTGCGCGACTTCTGCACTTCACGCGGTTGAGCGATCAGCTGGTTGATCGTCGGCATCCTGGCCTTACCCTTTGTTCTGTCGCGGGCCCTTCCGGGTCCGCTGTCTTGCCGCGGCCCGTTGCCGGAACCGCAAATTCTTTCGAGCAACCCGCCCGACGGGGTGCCTCGCACGGAACAATCCGCACAAAGCGAAATTGCGCCAACCACTCCATCAACGAGCGGAAAGCGCTTCGACGCCACAGAGGACCGCAGTATCGAGACCGATCAGCGTAAAGCCGCGGCCCGCGCACCGAGGTCATGCATCCGAATTCGACCTCAAGAGAACGGGCTCAAGAGACCTAAAATCGCACTGGCATTGCCTAGCTATGATCGACAGCGTTTGAGCGGCATTCGTCGAGGTTGGTGCCCGTCCTGGTGACCCCAATGGGATCAAACGGGTGGCCCGTTCCGACGCTGGCGATGCTCACCGCCTGTCGTTAAGTGAGGCGCTTTCTATAAGTGAGAATCGGTCAAGTCAAGGCGAAACGACAGTCAGAAAGCGCTTGTGGCATCTGTCAAAATCGCTGTTTGCCCGCTCTCCCCGCGCCCCGCGGATATGGGGATGGGACCTTGGTTCCGCTAGCCCAGGGACGATTATACCCGGGCGAAATATACTTTTATGACTCCTGCTAAGGCTTTTTTTCCTGTTGATGCGTCAATCTGCCGCCTTCGGCAGAGAATTGCGTCATGCGGTACACCGACATTGCCATTATCGGCGGAGGATTATCCGGGGCGGCCGCCGCCGCAATGCTCGGCCGCGCCGGCATTTCGACGGTGCTGATCGATCCGCATGAGAGCTATCCGGCGGACTTTCGGGTCGAAAAACTCAGCGGCCACGTCCAGGTCGAGCGATTCCTGAAGACCGGAATCGGAGAATCGGTGCTCCGCCGCGCGACCTTTGCCGGCGAGAACTGGATCGCCCGCTTCGGCCATTTGCTCGACAAGGCGCCGAGCCGGCAGTTCAACATGCTCTACGATTCCTTCGTCAACGCCATCCGCGACGAAATCCCCGCCGGCGTCGGGCGCATCTGTGCCAAGGCGGTCTCGCTCGAGACCAGCCCGGAGCGGCAAAAGATCACGCTCTCCAACGACGAGACGATCTCGGCCCGACTCGTCGTGCTCGCCAACGGCCTGAATGTCGGCCTGCGCCACCAGCTGGGAATCGCGCGAAGAGTCGTCAGCGCCTGCCATTCGATCTCGATCGGGTTCGACGTGGTGCCGACGGGGCGGAGCTCGTTCGACTTCCCGGCGTTGACCTATTTCTCGGAACGACCGAGCGACCGCATCCCCTACATCACGCTGTTTCCGGTCGGCACGCGGATGCGCGCCAATCTCTTCGTCTATCGCAGCTTCGACGATCCCTGGCTGCACGAGCTGCGCCGCGCACCTAGCGAGACGCTGAATGCCGCCCTGCCCCGGCTCAAGCGCATCACCGGCGCCTTCGACATCCCCGGCGAGATCAAGATCCGCCCGGTCGATCTCTACGTGAATGACGCAGGCGGCCAGCCCGGCCTCGTGCTGGTGGGCGACGCCTTCGCGACCTCCTGCCCCGCCGCCGGCACCGGCTGCGACAAGGTCTTCACCGACGTCGAGCGGCTGTGCAACGTCTACATCCCCGATTGGCTCGCCTCCGACGGGATGGACGCGGCCAAGATCGCCGCGTTCTACGCCGACCCGGTCAAGCGGGCCTGCGACGAATGGTCGGCAGCGAAGGCGTTCGACTTCCGCTCAGTCTCGATTGCGACGAGCCCCTACTGGGCGGCGCAGCGCTGGGCGCGCTTCTTTGCCTGGTCGGTTCAGGGGCTATTGCGGCCGCTGGGAGGAGCCTTCGATCTGGAGCCGAACTTCCTCGGTCATTCCTCCTCGTCGTCTTCGTCCTCTTCATCCTCGTCGAGGTCGTCCTCGTCGTCATCGTCGCTGTCGTCATCGGCCTGAGCCACAGCGCCGTGCGGCTGGTGGATCTGGTCGTTCCAGAGCTTGCGATAGGTGCCGTTCTTGGCGAGCAGCTCGGCATGCGAGCCGCGCTCGATCGCCCTGCCCCCTGAGATCACGATGATCTCGTCCATCTCGACCACCGAGGTCAGGCGATGGGTTGACCAGATCATGGTACGCCCCTTCGCGACCTTCAGCAGCGTGCGGTTGATCGCGGCTTCCGTGGTCTGGTCGAGCGCCGAGGTGGCTTCGTCCAGCAGCAGCACGGACGGGTTACGGATGATGGCGCGCGCGATCGCGATGCGCTGGCGCTGGCCGCCCGACAGGGTGTCGCCGCGCTCGCCGACCGGCGTGTCGTATCGCTGCGGCAGGCTCATGATGTAGCGGTGGATCTCGGCCTTCTTGGCGGCGTCCTCCACCTCCTCGTCGGTCGCGCCTTCCTTGCCGAGCCGGATGTTCTCGCGGATCGACATGTTGAAGAGCATGTTTTCCTGGAACACCACCGCCATGCTCCGGCGCAGCGACTCCAGCGTCACCTTGCGGACGTCGACGCCGTCGATGGTGACGCGCCCCTCGTCGGGTACATAGAGCCGCAGGATCAGATTCAGCAGCGTGCTCTTGCCGGAGCCCGAGGGGCCGACGATGGCGATGCGCTTGCCGACATTGAGCTTGAGGCTGAGATTGTCCAGCACCGGCGTCTGGCTGCCTTCGTACTGGAACGTTACGTGGTCGAAGGTGATGTCGTTGGTGATGCGCGGCAGATCGGGCGCGCCGGGACGATCGGCGCCGCGCGTCGGCTCGTCCAGCAGCTCCTGCATGTGGCGGATCGCGGCGGCCGAGGAGATCGACACCGGGATGAAGTGCATCACGTGGGCGATGTTGTAGGAGACCTCCCAGAACGCGCTCTCGAAGGTGACGAAGGTGCCGATGGTGATCTGGCCCTTGGTCGCGAGATAAGCGCCGATCGCGAGCACGACGAGGTGCAGCAGCAGCACCGAAATGGTGACCGTCCGCTCCACCATGGTCGACAGGAACGCGGCCGAGGCGATCTTGTTGCGCGTCTCGTCGTTGCGGAATCTGAAGAACCCGAACATCTTGCGTTGCAGGCTGAACGCCTTGATCACAGCCTGCGCCGCCACGTTCTCCTGCACCATGCCGAGCAGCGCGCTCTCGTTCTGCTTCTGCTCGTAATTGGCCTGCACCGCCTTCGGGGTGAGGATGCGCGGGCCGATCAGCGTGATCGGGAACACCAGCAGCGCGACCGCGGCGAGCTGCCAGTTCAGGAACACCATCAGGATGATACCGGCGATCAGTTCCAGGAACGGCAGCGCTGCGCTGTTCGCGAAGGTCTTGACCGAGCCCTCGAAGGCCGAAAGATCGACGGAGAAGCGCGACAGGATCTCACCGCGCTTGGTGCGGCCGAAATAGGCCGCCGGCAGGTCCTGGACATGCTCGAACAGGCGCTTGCGGACGTCGGAGATGATGCAGGCGGCCAGCCGCGCGTCCCAGCGCTCGTACCAGACCGCGACGATCGAGGTGAAGATGCCGGCGACCGCGAGCACGCCGAGGATCTTGTAGAGCGCCTGGAAATCCTCCTCGCCGAGCGCGTCGTCGATCAGGTACTTCAGGCTGAGCGGCATGATGACGTTGAACAGCGTCTCGACGAAGACGCCGAACGCCACGAATGACAGCATCCGCTTGTAGTTGGACAGGAAGGGCTTGACGAAACCGAGGATGGTCGCGAGCGCGCCGGCGGCCTCGCGCGCGGTAAAGACGACGAGGTCCTCGTCCTCATCGTCGTCGTCGAGCTCCAGCTCGTCATCCTCCTCGTCTTCGTCGTCCTCGTCGTCTTCGAGGTCCGGCTTGGCGGGGACGAGCTTGTCGTCGAGCTCGGCCGCCTCTTCCACGGCGAGCTTCTGTTTGTCGGGCGGGAGGGGCTTGGACGCCATGAAACCAACCGATGCTGACGGCCGGCATGACCGCGGAGAAAGCAGGACATAGCGGCAACCGCTATCGCACCGATTCTATGCGATCATGATGAATTCGGCAAAGCAATTGGCTAGGCCGGGCCGGTCCGGCCTCTAGTCGTCGTCCTCGTCCTCGACCTTGTCGAAGAAGGAATAGCGCAAGGAATCCGCGTCGGCGTACCACTGGCCCGGGCCCTTGTTGGCGGCAAGCGTCGCCTCCCAGAGCGCATCCGCGCAGTCCTTGCGATGCATCGACAGGTCGAAGCCGTTGCCGAAGAACAGCTCGGACCATTCCCACCAGGTGCCGAGCTTCTTGACGCCGCGCAAAAGGTCGTAGCGGTCGATCACCACCGAAGCCATGTCCGAGGTGATCGAGCCGAACACGAGGCCGGTCCTGACCACACGGTTGAGCTCGCGGATCGCGCGGACCACCTGCTTCGGGGAAACATGGCAGAGGCTGGTCTCGAACACGAAGTCGAAGGCGCCGTCCTTGAACGGCATGTCGGTGATCGAGCCGAGCTTGTTGTATTTCTTCAGCGCCTTCGGCGTCCTGGCGTGGATGGCGCGGTTGTTCTCGATGCCCCAAGCATCGATGCCGCGATCGCGCAGCGCGCCGACCAGCTCGCCGCTGGCGGAGCCCGCGACCAGCAGCTTGGCGCCCTTGGCCTTACCCCAGACGATGCCGATCAGCTTGCTGAGATAATCGGGATCGGTGAAATGCCGCCACGCCTCGCTGTAAGGACCGAGGCCGCGATAGTTCTCGAAATAGTCGCGGTCGATCTTGTCCGAGACCGGCTGGCCCTCGTCCTGGGCACGTTCGCGGCGCAGGCGCATCATCTCGGTCAGGATGATGTCGGTCGCAGCGTCCGAGGAGTCGAGCAGGCCGTTCAGCGTGGAGTCGAACAGATAGTCGCCGACCACCACGATGCCGGGATGCTCCTTCGGCTCCGGCCGGTGGTTGGTCATGACGTCGCGCACGGGCAAACCGCCCGGGATCGCGTTCACCGACGACAGCCAGCGGTGGATCTTGCCTTCCACGAAATGCGAACGCGCATCGCCGAGCGAGGCCGGCAGCGATTTCAGCGCGGCATCGATCAGCTCCTGGTCCGACAGATTGGCGAAGGCCAGCGCGTCGGAGCCCGGGATCAGCCAGTTCAGCACGCCGTGCTTGCCGACGTCGTGGCGCGCGCCCTCGTTGTAGACGCAGCAGCCGCCGAAGGCTTCCGACATGAACCAGGCGCCGGGAATCTTCTCGCCCCAGAACGGCGTGTCGAACAGGATCGAGACGCGCAGATAGTGCGCGGGACGATCGAAATACGAGACGTGCTTGACCATCGACTTGCGCAGCTGCTCGCCTTCCCAGCCGACGGTGGCGAGCCAGGAATGCGGCAGGCAGACCAGCACGAGGTCGAAGTCGCGCGTCTCCGGCCCCTTGCCGTTCATCATCTTCAGCTGGTAGCGGCCGGTCGGCGCCTTGCCGACGGTGAGCACGCGATGGTTGAGCTGGATGTCGGCATTGACCTCCGACTGCAGGCACTCGATCAGCTGCTCATTGCCGTTCTGGATGGAATAGAGGCCGATATAGCCGTCGACATCCATCAGGTAGTTCTTGAGCGCGTTGAGCCCGTTGGTGTTGTGGCTTTCGGTCGCGATGTCGGAGCGCGCCATCACCTTGAAGAAACGCTTTGCGGTTTCGTCCTCGACCTCCTCGTCGAGCACCTGCTCGGCGGTCTTGTAGGCCCAGGGATTCTCGTTGTCGTGCGCGCCGACGCCCTCGTAATATTCGATCGGCGACATCGCCTCGGCACAGCGCTTGCGGAACGCCTCGATCGCCGCCGCGGTCTTGTCGCCGTATTTGCGGCGCATGCCCGGCACGTCGTTGAGGAGCTCGCCGCCGAACTGGACCTGCTCGGCGTCCATCGGAATGGTCTGAAGTCCGAAATGCTGGATCAGCTCGCGCAGCGGATCGGGACCCGTCATCGAGTAGTCGTAGATCTCCGCAACGCCGGCCTCGTACATCGCCGGCGCGGAATCGAATTTGCGCGTGACGATCTTGCCGCCGAGCCGGTCGGAGGCCTCATAGATGGTGACGCGGCAGAGATCACCGAGCTTACGCTTCAGGTACCAGGCGCTCATCAGCCCGCCGGGGCCGCCGCCTACGATTGCGAGATCAAGCATGTGAGTTCCGTGGTCTCCGGCCCTGCCCCCGTCACGGGACCACCGGTCTAAGTTCCCTTAGCAGAAGCGCTTTTGCGGCTGAAGGAAAGATGAACAAAGGTTGATCCCGCAACGCAACAGGGCAAACAAAGCAGCAAAAAGGCCGGCTTTCGCCGGCCTTTTCGTTATCCTCGTATTCTTACGGATGAACCATTATTCCGCAGGCGGCAGCGCGGGAAGCTCAGCTTCCGGTGCGGGCGACACGACGGCCGCCTGCTTCTCGCGCTCGTCCAGGATCAGCTTGTCGCGCTTCATCGCGACTTCGCGGATCTTGGCCATGGAGGCGCCGGTGCCCGCCGGGATCAGCCGGCCGACGATGACGTTCTCCTTGAGGCCTTCCAGCGGATCGACCTTGCCGTTGACCGCCGCTTCCGTGAGGACGCGGGTGGTCTCCTGGAACGAGGCCGCCGAGAAGAAGGAGCGGGTCTGGAGGCTCGCCTTGGTGATGCCGAGCAGAACCGGCGTCCCCGTGGCGATCTTCTTGCCCTCTTCCTTGGCCTTCTCGTTGAGCGCGTCGAACTCGATCTTGTCGACCTGCTCGCCGGAGATCATGTCCGTGTCGCCCTGGTCGGTGACTTCCACCTTCTGGAGCATCTGACGGACAATAACCTCGATGTGCTTGTCGTTGATGAGCACGCCCTGGAGCCGGTAGACCTCCTGGATTTCATTGACCAGATAGGCCGCGAGCTCCTCGATGCCCTTGACCGCGAGGATGTCGTGCGGTGCCGGGTTGCCTTCCACGATGAAGTCGCCCTTTTCGACGACGTCGCCGTCCTGAAGGTGGATATGCTTGCCCTTCGGGATCAGGTACTCGCGCGGCTCGTCGGTCTTGTCCATCGGCTCGATCGAGATGCGACGCTTGTTCTTGTAGTCGCGCCCGAATCGGATGGTGCCCGCGATTTCGGCGATGATCGCCGCATCCTTCGGACGACGTGCCTCGAACAGTTCCGCCACCCGCGGCAGACCGCCGGTGATGTCACGCGTCTTGGCGCTTTCGGTCGAGACACGGGCGAGGATGTCGCCCGGGTTGACCTTTGCTCCGACGTCGACCGAGAGAATGGCGTCGACCGACAGCATGTAGCGGGCATCGCCGCCACGGGCGAGCTTGAGCACCTTGCCGTCCTTGCCCTTGACCACGATGGCCGGACGCAGGTCCGAGCCGCCGCGGGTCGAGCGCCAGTCGATGACCACGCGCTTGGCGATACCGGTGGCCTCGTCGAGCGTTTCCGAGATCGACTGTCCCTCGACCAGATCCTCGAAGCCGATGGTACCTTCGACTTCGGTGAGGAGCGGACGGGTGTAGGGATCCCACTCGACGATCCGCTGGCCGCGCTTGACGTTGTCGCCCTCGTCGACGTGCAGGCGCGAGCCGTACTGGATACGGTGCGTCGCACGCTCGGTGCCGTCGGCATCGACGATTGCCACCACCATGTTGCGCACCATCGCGACCAGGTGACCTTCGCTGTTGCGGGCGATGGCCTTGTTCCGGATCACGATCTTGCCGTCGAAGTTGGATTCGACGAACGACTGCTCGTTGAGCTGCGCCGCACCACCGATGTGGAAGGTGCGCATGGTGAGCTGGGTGCCCGGCTCGCCGATCGACTGCGCCGCGATGACGCCGACGGCTTCACCGTGGTTGACCGGCGTGCCGCGGGCGAGGTCGCGGCCGTAGCACATGCCGCAAATGCCGTTGACGAGTTCGCAGGTCAGAGCCGAGCGGATCTTCACCTCCTGCACGCCACCCTGATGGATGGCATCCAGATGGCTTTCTTCCATCAGCGTACCGCGCTTGATGATCACCTTGCCCGAGCTGTCGCGCACGTCTTCGCAGGCCGTGCGGCCCAGGATACGCGAGCCGAGCGAGGCAACCACGGTGCCGGCATCGACGATGGCGCGCATCTTGATGCCGAGCTTGGTGCCGCAGTCGTTCTGCGTGATGATGCAGTCCTGCGCGACGTCGACGAGACGACGGGTCAGGTAGCCCGAGTTCGCGGTCTTCAACGCGGTGTCCGCGAGGCCCTTGCGGGCGCCGTGGGTCGAGTTGAAGTACTCGAGCACCGAGAGGCCTTCCTTGAAGTTCGAGATGATCGGCGTCTCGATGATCTCACCCGACGGCTTGGCCATCAGGCCGCGCATGCCGGCGAGCTGGCGCATCTGGGCCGGCGAACCGCGGGCACCGGAGTGAGCCATCATGTAGATCGAGTTGATGTCGGCATCGGCTCCGCTCGCCGTCTTCTTGGTGGCGGAGATCTCCTTCATCATCGCCTTGGCGATTTCTTCCGTGGCCTTCGACCAGGCGTCGACGACCTTGTTGTACTTCTCGCCATGGGTGATCAGACCGTCGTTGTACTGCTGCTCGAAATCCTTCGCCAGCGTACGGGTGGTGTCGACGATCTTCCACTTGCCGTGCGGCACGACCATGTCGTCCTTGCCGAACGAAATGCCCGCCTTGAACGCGTTGTAGAAGCCGAGCGCCATGATGCGGTCGCAGAAGATCACCGTCTCCTTCTGACCGCAGTGGCGGTAGACCTGGTCGATGACGCCGGAGATCTCGCGCTTGGTCATCAGCTTGTTGATGATCTCGTACGAAATCCGCGGGTTCTTCGGCAGGAGATTGCCGAGCATGACGCGGCCCGCGGTGGTCTCGATCCATCGCGTCGAGACCTTGCCGGTCTCGTCCATGCCCTGCCACCGGTACTTGATCTTGGTGTGGAGGTGGATGACCCTCGCATGCAGCGCGTGCTCGAGCTCGGCCATGTCGCCGAAGATCTTGCCCTCGCCGGGCAGGCCTTCGCGCATGATCGAGACGTAGTAGAGACCGAGCACGATGTCCTGCGACGGCACGATGATCGGCTGGCCGTTCGCCGGATGCAGGATGTTGTTGGTCGACATCATCAGGACGCGCGCTTCGAGCTGCGCTTCGAGCGACAGCGGAACGTGCACGGCCATCTGGTCGCCGTCGAAGTCGGCGTTGAACGCGGCGCAGACCAGCGGGTGAAGCTGGATCGCCTTGCCCTCGATCAGCACGGGCTCGAACGCCTGGATGCCGAGGCGATGCAGCGTCGGCGCGCGGTTGAGCAGCACGGGATGCTCGCGGATCACCTCGTCCAGGATGTCCCAGACCTCGGGCCGCTCCTTCTCGACCAGCTTCTTCGCCTGCTTCACGGTGGTGGACAGGCCCTTGGCGTCAAGCCGCGAATAGATGAACGGCTTGAACAGCTCGAGCGCCATCTTCTTCGGCAGGCCGCACTGATGCAGGCGCAGCTCGGGACCGACCACGATCACCGAACGGCCCGAATAGTCGACGCGCTTGCCGAGCAGGTTCTGACGGAAGCGGCCCTGCTTGCCCTTGAGCATGTCGGCGAGCGACTTCAGTGGGCGCTTGTTGGCACCCGTGATGACGCGGCCGCGGCGGCCGTTGTCGAACAGCGCATCGACCGCTTCCTGAAGCATGCGCTTCTCGTTGCGGATGATGATGTCGGGCGCGCGCAGCTCCATCAGCCGCTTCAAGCGGTTGTTGCGGTTGATGACGCGGCGGTAGAGATCGTTGAGGTCCGAGGTCGCGAAGCGGCCGCCGTCCAGCGGCACCAGCGGACGCAGGTCCGGCGGAATCACCGGGACCACGGTCATGATCATCCATTCCGGCTTGTTGCCGGAGTGGCGGAACGCTTCCACGATCTTCAGGCGCTTGGCGAGCTTCTTGTGCTTGATGTCGGAGTCGGTCTCCTGCATCTCGAGGCGCAAGGTCGCCTCGAGCTTCTCGAGGTCCATGCCCTTGAGCAGCTCGCGGATCGCTTCGGCGCCGATCATGGCGGTGAAGGAATCCTGGCCGTACTCGTCCTGCGCCTTCAGATACTCGTCTTCCGACAGCAGCTGACGGTCCTTGAGCGCGGTGAGACCCGGCTCCAGCACGACGTAATATTCGAAGTAGAGGATCCGCTCGAGATCCTTCAGCGTCATGTCCAGCAGAAGGCCGATGCGCGAGGGCAGCGACTTCAGGAACCAGATGTGGGCGACGGGGGCTGCGAGCTCGATATGGCCCATGCGCTCGCGCCGGACGCGCGACAGCGTGACCTCGACCGAGCACTTCTCGCAGATGATGCCCTTGTACTTCATGCGCTTGTACTTGCCGCACAAGCACTCGTAGTCCTTGATCGGCCCGAAGATGCGGGCGCAGAACAGGCCATCGCGCTCGGGCTTGAAGGTACGGTAGTTGATGGTCTCCGGCTTCTTGATCTCGCCGTAGGACCAGGACAGAATCTTCTCTGGAGACGCGATCGAGATCCGGATCTGGTCGAAGACCTGAGCCGGCGTCGTCGGGTTGAAGAGATTCATAATTTCTTGGTTCATCGTCTTCTCCTCGCGTGCCGGTCGCCTCCGGCCGCAAATTCGAAAATCACTTAAGCGGGGCGCCCTGCCCTCAAGGCCTCGGGAGGGGCACCAGTGCCCGGCCGTGAAGGCCGGGCATGAAAGGTCGAATTACTCGGCCGCTTCCGACGTCGGCGCCGGACCCATCTTGGAGTTGTGCAGGTCGACGTTGAGGCCGAGCGAGCGCATTTCCTTGACCAGCACGTTGAACGATTCCGGAATACCGGCCTCGAACGTGTCGTCGCCGCGCACGATCGCCTCGTACACCTTGGTGCGGCCGGCGACGTCGTCCGACTTCACCGTCAGCATCTCCTGGAGCGTGTACGCCGCGCCGTAAGCCTCGAGCGCCCACACCTCCATTTCGCCGAAGCGCTGGCCGCCGAACTGCGCCTTGCCGCCCAGCGGCTGCTGGGTGACGAGCGAGTACGGACCGATCGAACGCGCATGGATCTTGTCGTCGACGAGATGGTGCAGCTTGAGCATGTAGATGTAGCCCACCGTCACCTTGCGATCGAACGGATCGCCGGTGCGGCCGTCATAGACGGTCGACTGACCCGAAGCGTCGAGACCGGCAAGCTTCAGCATCTCCTCGATGTCGGCTTCCTTGGCACCGTCGAACACCGGCGTCGCGATCGGCACGCCGCGGCTCAGATTGTGACCGAGCTCGATCAGTTCGTTGTCGTTGAGCGACTTGATCGTCTCGTCCTCGCCGTAGACCTTCTTCAAGGTTTCCTTCAGCGGCTTGATGTCCTGCTTCGACAGGTAGGCATCGACCGTCTGGCCGATACGCTTGCCGAGGCCGGCGCAAGCCCAGCCGAGATGGGTCTCGAGGATCTGTCCGACGTTCATGCGCGAGGGCACGCCCAGCGGATTGAGCACGATGTCGGCATGCGTACCGTCTTCGAGGAACGGCATGTCCTCGATCGGCACGATCTTCGACACCACGCCCTTGTTGCCGTGGCGGCCGGCCATCTTGTCGCCGGGCTGGATCTTGCGCTTCACCGCGACGAAGACCTTGACCATCTTCATCACGCCGGGCGGCAATTCGTCACCGCGCTGAAGCTTCTCGACCTTGTCGAGGAAGCGCTGTTCCAGCCCCTTCTTCGACTCGTCGTACTGCTTCCGCATGGCCTCGATCTCGGCCATCAGCTTGTCGTTCGGCGAGGCGAACAGCCACCACTGCGACTTCGGGTACTCCTCGAGCACCGCACGGGTGATCTTGGTGTCCTTCTTGAAGCCCTTCGGACCGGCAATGCCCTGCCGCCCTTCGAGCAGCTCGGCAAGACGGTTGTAGACGTTGCGGTCCAGGATCGCCTGCTCGTCGTCGCGGTCCTTGGCCAGACGCTCGATCTCTTCCCGCTCGATCGCCAGCGCACGCTCGTCCTTGTCGACGCCGTGGCGGTTGAACACGCGCACTTCCACGATCGTGCCCTGCACGCCCGGAGGAACGCGCAGCGAGGTGTCGCGAACGTCGGAGGCCTTTTCGCCGAAGATGGCGCGCAGCAGCTTTTCTTCCGGCGTCATCGGGCTTTCGCCCTTCGGCGTGATCTTGCCGACCAGGATGTCGCCGGCGCGCACTTCCGCACCGATGTAGACGATACCGGCTTCGTCGAGGTTCTTCAGCGCTTCTTCCGAGACGTTCGGAATGTCGCGGGTGATTTCCTCGGGTCCGAGCTTGGTGTCGCGGGCCATCACCTCGAATTCTTCGATGTGAATCGAGGTGAACACGTCTTCCTTCACGATCCGCTCGGAGAGCAGGATCGAGTCTTCGAAGTTGTAGCCGTTCCACGGCATGAACGCGACGAGCACGTTACGGCCGAGCGCGAGCTCGCCGAGATCGGTCGACGGACCGTCGGCGATGATGTCGCCCTTCTTGACGATGTCGCCGACCTTCACCAGCGGACGCTGGTTGATGCAGGTCGACTGGTTGGAGCGCTGGTACTTCATCAGCCGGTAGATATCGACGCCCGACTTGGTCGGGTCGAGATCTTCCGTGGCGCGGATGACGACGCGGGTCGCGTCGATCTGGTCGATCACGCCCGAGCGGCGCGCCGCGATGGCGGCACCCGAGTCACGCGCGACCACGCCTTCCATGCCGGTGCCGACGAACGGCGCCTCGGCGCGAACCAGCGGCACCGCCTGGCGCTGCATGTTCGAGCCCATCAGCGCGCGGTTGGCGTCGTCGTTCTCGAGGAACGGGATCAGCGCCGCGGCGACCGACACGAGCTGCTTCGGCGACACGTCCATGTAGTCGACCTTGTCCGGCGTCACCGGCAAGACTTCGCCGGCGTGACGGCAGACCACGAGGTCTTCGGTGAAGCGGCCCTTCGGGTCGAGCGGCACGTTGGCCTGCGCGACCGTGTAGCGGCCCTCTTCCATCGCCGAGAGGTAGACGACCTCGTCGGTGACGCGGCCGTCCTTGACCTTGCGGTACGGCGTCTCGACGAAGCCGTACTTGTTCACGCGCGCGAAGGTCGCGAGCGAGTTGATCAGGCCGATGTTCGGACCTTCCGGCGTCTCGATCGGGCAGATGCGGCCGTAATGCGTCGGATGCACGTCGCGCACCTCGAAGCCAGCGCGCTCGCGGGTCAGACCGCCCGGTCCAAGCGCCGACAGGCGGCGCTTGTGGGTGATCTCCGACAGCGGGTTGGTCTGGTCCATGAACTGCGAGAGCTGCGAGGAGCCGAAGAACTCGCGCACGGCGGCAGCCGCCGGCTTGGCGTTGATCAGGTCCTGCGGCATGACCGTGTCGATGTCGACCGAGGACATGCGCTCCTTGATCGCGCGCTCCATGCGCAGCAGGCCGATGCGGTACTGGTTCTCCATGAGCTCGCCGACCGAGCGCACACGGCGGTTGCCGAGATGGTCGATGTCGTCGATCTCGCCCTTGCCGTCGCGCAAATCCACCAGCGTCTTGATGACGGAGAGGATGTCTTCCTTGCGCAGCGTACGCTGGGTGTCGGGCGCATCGAGGTCGAGGCGCATGTTCATCTTGACGCGGCCGACCGCGGACAGGTCATAGCGTTCGGCGTCGAAGAACAGCGACTGGAACATGGCCTGCGCCGAATCCAGCGTCGGCGGCTCGCCCGGACGCATCACGCGGTAGATGTCGAACAGCGCGTCCTCGCGCGTCATGTTCTTGTCGGCCGAGAGCGTGTTGCGGATGTAGGCACCGACATTGACGTGGTCGATGTCGAGCAGCGGCAGCTCCTTGTAGCCCTGCTCGTTGAGGGCCTTCATGGACTTGTCGGTGATCTCTTCACCGGCTTCCGCGTGGATCTCGCCGGTCTTCGGGTTGACGAGGTCCTCGGCGAGGTAGTTGCCGACGAGCTCCTCATCCGACAGGCGCAGCGCCTTCAGGCCCTTCTCCTGCATCTGACGCGCACCGCGCACGGTGAGCTTCTTGCCGGCCTCGAGCACGACCTTGCCGGTGTCGGCGTCGATCAGGTCGTTGATGGTCGAGTAGCCGCGGAAACGGTTGGCGTCGAACGGAACGCGCCAGCCTTCCTTGGTCCGCTTGTAGAGAATCCTCTTGTAGAACGTGGACAGGATCGCCTCGCCGTCGAGGCCGAGGGCGAACATCAGCGACGTCACCGGAATCTTGCGGCGACGGTCGATACGCGCATAGACGATGTCCTTGGCGTCGAACTCGATGTCGAGCCAGGAGCCGCGATACGGGATGACGCGGGCGGCGAACAGCAGCTTGCCCGAGGAATGGGTCTTGCCCTTGTCGTGGTCGAAGAACACGCCCGGCGAACGGTGCATCTGCGAGACGATGACGCGCTCGGTGCCGTTGACGATGAAGGTGCCGTTCATCGTCATGAGCGGGATGTCGCCCATGTAGACGTCCTGCTCCTTGATGTCCTTCACCGACTTCGCGCCGGTTTCCTCGTCGATATCGAACACGATGAGGCGCAGCGTCACCTTGAGGGGTGCCGCGAAGGTCATGCCGCGCTGGCGGCACTCGTCGACGTCGTATTTCGGCGGCTCGAACTCGTAGCGGACGAATTCCAGCATCGAGGTGCCCGAGAAATCCGAGATCGGGAACACCGAGCGGAACACCGCCTGCAAGCCCTCATCGGACCGCCCGCCCTGGGGTTCGTCGACCATCAGGAATTGGTCGTAGGACGCCTTCTGAACCTCGATGAGGTTCGGCATCTCGGCGACTTCCTTGATGTGTCCGAAGAACTTGCGAACGCGTTTGCGACCGGTGAATGTCTGCTGCGCCATCGTGGCCTCTCATTTTCGTCGCCCGCTCTGGGCGCGCCGTCCGGAACGCGGCTGCCACCGCTCCCCGGGTTGAATTTTTCGAACCCGCTTTGGGGGCCGGAGACTCAGTTTCAGGCGGGAATGTCCTGAATCTGCTTCAGACCTTCAAAACGCAAAACGACGCGCGGGGCGCTGGTGCGCGCCCGCCCGTCACAACGATCGTCTTCACGGACTGCAAAAGCCCGAAATAGCCTGCTCTCCCAACGGCTTACAGGGAAATCCGGCATCCCTGCCCACCGCGCTTTCGTGCTGCCGAACCGATATGGGGCGACAATAGTGGAGATTCGAGGGGTAAACCCTCAAATCCCCACACTTTTTCGTGTTCGACCTGCGTCGGGACGTTCCGTCGCACGCCTTTTGCATCTGGCCCACCCCTTCAAGGCGTGGACCGAGACCCCGGTCTCGCTGATGCTTGCCCGGGATCTCGCGCCAGTAAGCGTTGCTTACTTGAGCTCGACCTTCGCGCCAGCCTTCTCGAGCTGGACCTTGATCTTCTCGGCTTCGTCCTTGTTCACGCCTTCCTTGACAGGCTTCGGCGCACCCTCGACGAGGTCCTTTGCTTCCTTCAGGCCCAGGCCGGTGATGGCGCGGACTTCCTTGATGACCTCGATCTTCTTGTCGCCGGCGTTGGCGAGAACGACCGTGAACTCGGTCTTCTCTTCCGCCGGAGCGGCAGCAGCGCCACCACCAGCCGGGCCAGCCACGGCGACAGCCGCGGCAGCCGAAACGCCCCACTTCTCTTCGAGGAGCTTCGCGAGTTCGGCAGCTTCGAGCACGGTGAGGCTCGAGAGGTCGTCAACGATCTTCTGCAAGTCAGCCATTGTTCAGTTTCCTTGAATGTAAGTCTGGTTCGGGTTTGAGTTTTGCGAAGGGCGTCAGGCCGCTTCGCCCTTTGAGGCATGAGCCTGGATGACGCGCGCGAGCTTGCCCGCGGGCGCGTTGGCGAGCTGAGCGAGCTTGGTCGCCGGGGCCACAAGCAGGCCGACGATCTTGCTGCGCAGTTCATCAAGCGACGGCAGCGAGGCAAGCGCCTTCACGCCGTCGACATTCAGGACGGTCTTCCCCATCGAGCCGCCGACGATGACGAACTTTTCGTTCGCCTTGGCGAATTCGATGGCGACCTTTGGCGCCGCCACCGGATCGTTTGAAGTAGCGATCACGGTCGGCCCCTTCAGCATGGGGCCGATGGCAACGACGTCAGTGCCTTCAAGAGCAATTTTGGCGAGACGGTTCTTCGAGACCTTCACCGAGGCGCCAGCCTGCTTCATCTGCGTGCGCAGCTTCTGCATCTGGGCAACGGTGAGGCCGGAATATTGGGCAACGACCGCGACGCTCGTGGTCTTGAAGACCCCATTGAGCTGTTCGACCGCTTCCTTTTTTGCCGCTCGTTCCACAGCAAGCTCTTTCCGGTTGGCGATCATCGCGAAAGCGGGACCGCCGGGTTGCACCCATCGTCCCACCCAAAACCTGAACCTCCGGGCCAAAACCCATCGGACACGCGCCGGGCGAGACGACAATTCAAAGCCTGCCCTCCGGGAGCCCCTGAAGGCCCACGGCGTGTCGAGGTCCGAACCAGACCCGTTTCGCAAGCCAGCCCTTAAAGCTGGGTGCGAAGTGAAATCCGGTCTTCACCCGTCTATGCAGGCCATGCGATTAAGCCGTTGAGAAATCGAATTCTCTCGCGGGCGCCTGCAGTCTTGGACAGGACAAGGTCAGCCGGCGAACCGCCCGACCTCTGCCCGCACCCCACCAACTGACGGGTTTTCCTTCCTTTTCCGGGCAAATCCTCACGGACGTCCTGAAAAGGAATGATCTCCTGTCGTGTCGGGTTTTGGAATGCGTGCACGAACGCGCCAGCCGAGGCCGGCACGTCCGGAAGCGGTTCTTTAACCGCTCGGAGCCCGATTGCCAAGAGCAAAATTCACACCAGTTCCAATCCGTTGCCGACGAGGCTTAAGGCCGCGCGAAGGCGCGTTCCGGCAGAAGGTTAGCGAAGCCTTTTTGCCCGATAGCACATCGGAATGCACGCATTACGGATCAAGCAACGTCTCTCAGCTACAGGTTGAACCCACCTCCTCTGGGGAACAGGTTCGACAGCAATGATCCGGCACGCCGCCACTCTTCTTTTCGGTCTCGTGGCGCTTGCAGGTATCTACGTGTTGTTGCTGAACTTACCGCATTTGATGGGCGGATGGTTCGGACTTTTGGGCGTCTTGGTTCTCGCCGTCATGCCCGGATACCTGAATTTCCCCTGGCTCGTCGCCATCAGCGGGATCGCGATATTCGGGATCTATCGGAAACTTCCGGGCCTGACTGTCGCTCCGCTCCTGTTCTTTGCAGCATGGTACTGCGCTTCGGTCTGGAACCGGCACGAGTTCGCCAGGGATTTGGATCAGTCACTCGCCAGCCGTCCGGTGCCGGCCGAGTTGCGCAGCACGCGGACGCTCACGATCGTGGGTCCGGGACAGCCGTGCTGCGGAAGCATCACGCTCCTCGTTGACCACACCATCGACAGCTTCGTCCACGCTCAGACCGACAAACAGGGCCGCGTAGCTGCAATTCATGCGACACAGCTTGCCGCGACCAAGGATTGCGATGCAGACGAGTTGCTCCGCTCCAGCCAGCTGCGCAGCTCTGGACGCACCAATCAGTGCCTGAAGACCACCATTTTGGCTGCCATTCCGGACGGCCTTGTGATCCGCACCCAGCCCGCGGAGCCGCTTCTCGGCGACGGCTGCTGCAACTCCGGCACCATCAGCATCCGACAGGATGGCGACGAGCGCGTTGCGGCGACGTGGCGCTACGGCCGCCAAACCGTTCTGAGTTACCTGCCGTTTCTTGGCAACAACCCTCACCCAACGCCACTCTGGACGTATGCCTCGGTCGGGCCACGTCAGTCGATTCAAGTGGGGGGACCCGCGTTCTCGGGCGAGGATCTCGCCGCCGCCGTCTATGGAATTGACTGGAAAGCGCCACTGAAATTCGTCGAAACGAGCAATGTCGAGCTCTCCCAGCGCGCACAGCAGCTGGCCCTCACGAAAAATCCGTTCCCCGCGCTCGATATCGCCCTTCAGGTTCAAGGCAGCGGATACGTCGATGACGAGCTCATCGGAGTCGCGGCGCGGTTTGTCCAATGCTGCGATGATCAGAAGCTCTACAAATTCTGGGCGCGGCTCAACCGCGACGAAAAGCGCAAATTCGTCGAAGACATCATTGCGCTCATCAGCAATCCGATCTCCGACGGCAGCGACCACACCCAGGCGCGTTTCCAAATTAGAATGCACCGCGAAGAGCTTACGGCCTACATGCCACAGGCCGAGGCAATCTTTGCCACCCGGCGCGATCTTCAGATATGGCAATACGAAATGGCGTTGCGTCTCGCGCACGACGATCAGCTGCGGCTCGGGTCCGAGAACTATCTCTCCGAGCAGCAGCGGCGTTTCCGCTTGGTCCAGGACGATGCGAGCGACGCGTTCACGCGACGCGCAATCGCATTCAAGAGAGTCTATTTTTTCCGCAGGGATGAGGAACGCGAATTCTTCGCACACCAGCTCGATCGGGTACCCGACAAGCTGCTACATGATTATCTCACTGCCGCGGGCTGGAACCGCAATCCCGACGAGAAATCGGTGACCACGGCGACCAGCCTGCTGCGTCAGCTGGCAGCCGTCCGCATCGCGGCCGTGCCAGACGAGAAGCTGCGACGCGACCTGCAGGAGTGGTTCCGAGAGTTCGCTGGCCGCTAGTCGGCTCTCACGCCGTAGGGCAGCGGCTTGCCCTCGAAGAACGCGGACAGGTTCGCCAGCACGCAGCCTTGCATGGCGACGTGCGATTCCAGGGTGTGGCCGCCGATATGCGGGGCGAACACGACATTGGGCAGCGCCGTCAGCGCGTCGGGCGCGTGCGGTTCCTTCTCGAAGACGTCGAGGCCGGCGCCGGCGATGGTCTTGTCGGAGAGCGCCGCGACCAGGGCCTTCTCGTCGATCACCGAGCCGCGGGAGATGTTGACGACGTAGCCGTGCTCCCCGAGACGCTTGAGGATATCGGCGTTGACGACGTGCTGGGTCTCGGCCCCTGCCCGGACCGCAATCAGCAGCACGCTGCACCAGTCGGCGAGCGCCTCCAGCGTCGGGAAAAATTGATAGGGCAGATCGTATTTGCTGCGGCTGAAATAGCCGACCTCGCTCTCGAACGCGGCGCATCGGGCGGCAATCTTGCGGCCGATCTCGCCCATGCCGTAGATGCCGATGCGGCGGCCGGGCATGCCGGCCTGCGGCCGCATCATCGGCGACTGCTTCGATCCCGCCCAGTCGCCGCTGCGGACATATTGGTCGGCAACCAGGATCCGCCGCGTCGTTGCCAGCATCAGGGTCATTGCGATATCGGCGACCGAGGCCGCATTGGCACCCGGGCTGTGACCGACCGCGATGTTGCGGGCGGCCGCGGCCTTCAGGTCGACGCCGTCATAACCGGTGCCGTAGCAGACGATGGCGCCGAGTTTTGGGAACAGGTCCATCGCCTCGGCGCCCAGCGGCGTACCGCCTGCGGTCAGCATCGCTCGGATGCCGCCGAGCTCATCGGCCGAAAACACCTCGCGTGCGGGCTTGCCGCCGGTGTCGAGCAGTTCGAAACGCTCGGCAAAACGCGCCATCATCGTCTTCGGGAAGCGCGAGTAGATCAGGACCTTGTCAGCCATTGTTCTTGTTTCCCGGTTCTTGCTTCCGATGAACGCCGTCACAAACGACGAGGGGCGGAATCGGTTGCCCAATTCCGCCCCTCGCCTCATGCAATTTCCAAACCTCAGCCGAGAATGGTGCCCGGCTCGACCTTCACGCCCGGGCCCATCGTCGAGGACACCGCAACGCGCTGGATGTAGGTCCCCTTGGAGCCGGCCGGCTTTGCCTTGGTGACAGCGTCAGCCAGGGCCTTGATGTTCTCGACCAGCTTCTCCTCGGTGAACGAGGCCTTGCCGACGCCGGCCTGCAGGATGCCGGCCTTCTCGACGCGGAACTCGACCGAGCCGCCCTTGGCACCCTTCACCGCGCCGGTGACGTCCATGGTCACGGTGCCGATCTTCGGGTTCGGCATCAGGCCGCGCGGGCCCAGCACCTTACCGAGACGGCCGACCAGCGGCATCATGTCGGGAGTGGCGATGCAGCGGTCGAAATCGATCGAGCCGTTCTGCACCTTCTCGACCAGGTCCTCGGCGCCGACGACGTCGGCACCGGCGGCCTTGGCCTCGTCAGCCTTGGCGCCGCGGGCGAACACGCCGACGCGGAGCGTACGGCCGGTGCCGTTCGGCAGGGTAACGACGCCACGGACCATCTGGTCGGCGTGACGCGGATCGACGCCGAGATTGATCGCGACCTCGATGGTCTCGTCGAACTTCGCCTTGGCGCGTTCCTTGACCATCTTGATGGCGTCCGCGAGCGGGTAAAGCTTTTCGCGGTCAACACCTTCGCGGGCTTTGTTCAAACGCTTTCCGATTGCCATGACCGCTTACCCCGCAACTTCCAGACCCATCGAACGGGCGGAGCCCTCGACCATCTTCATGGCCGACTCGATGGAATCGCAATTGAGATCCTTCATCTTCTTCTCGGCGATCTCGCGCACCTGCGCCTTGGTCACCTTGCCGGCCTTGTCACGGCCCGGCGCCTTCGAGCCGGACTGGATCTTGGCAGCCTGCTTGAGGAAGAAGGACATCGGGGGGGTCTTCATCTCGAACGTGAACGAACGATCGGCGTAGATCGTGATCACGACGGGAATCGGGGTGTTCTTCTCTTCCTTCTGGGTCTGGGCGTTGAACGCCTTGCAGAACTCCATGATGTTGAGACCGCGCTGACCGAGCGCGGGACCGATCGGGGGCGAGGGATTCGCCGCACCGGCCGGGACCTGAAGCTTCAGGTATCCGGTCACTTTCTTTGCCATGTATCACTCCTGTTGTGCCGGCCGGGCCGGCGGTTTCAGGTTCGTGGTCTGGGTCGGATGCGGCTGGCAACCGCCCTCTCCCTCCCACGGCCTCTTGTTGCGTGAGACCGAAGTCTCACGCGTTACCCGGTCAGACCTTCTCGACCTGACCGAATTCCAGCTCGACCGGCGTGGCGCGGCCGAAGATCGACACCGCGACCTTCACGCGCGAGCGCGCCTCGTCGATTTCCTCGACCACACCCGAGAACGAGGCGAACGGGCCGTCGGCCACGCGCACGTTCTCGCCAATCTCGAACGACACCGAAGCCTTCGGCCGTTCCACGCCCTCCTGCACCTGATGCAGGATGCGCATGGCCTCGGATTCCGAGATCGGCATCGGCTTGTTCTCGGCGCCGAGGAAGCCCGTGACCTTCGGTGTGTTCTTGATCAGATGGAACGCCTCGTCGGTCAGCTTCATCTTCACCAGCACATAGCCCGGGAAGAACTTGCGCTCGGCGTCGATCTTGCGGCCGCGGCGCACTTCCGTGACCTTCTCGGTCGGAACCAGCACCAGCTCGAACAGCTCCTCGAGCCCGCGCTGCTTGGCCTGCTCGCGGATCGATTCGGCGACCTTCTTCTCGAAGTTCGAATAGGCGTGGACGATGTACCAGCGCTTGTCGGACGATTGGGTTGCAGCGGCTGTTGCCATCAGTGAATGCCCAAAAGGAAGGTGATGAGATAACGGATGATCTGGTCGGCGGCGAAGAAGAAGATCGAGGCCACGGCGACCATCACGAACACCATGATGGTGGTGATCGTGGTCTCACGACGGGTCGGCCAGGTGACCTTGGCGGTCTCCGAGCGCACTTCCTGCAAAAACTTGAACGGGCTGACTGCCATCGTTTGATGTCCAACGTCCGTCGACAGACGCGAATGAATTTCAGGGATCCGAACAGCCGCCGTTGGCCCAGCCCTCTATCTCGAAGGATGAGCCGGAAACCGGGCTCGATTGTTCGGGGATTTCAAAGCCGCGCCGGAGATCCGCGTCTAACGGGCCGGCTGCGAGTGCCGGGTATCTACTGCGGATGGGGCCAAAGGTCAAGGTCTGGCAGGCCGGGCAGCTTGCGGCCCCGCCTTGCGGACCTGATCCGGATCAAGGGCTTACCCGGTCCACATGATCCACGGTCCGAGCTTTCGGCCCGGCGCCGTCCTGCCTGTCGATCCTGATAGTTGCGGATTAGCTGGCAGGAGTGGCAGGGCTCGAACCTGCGACCCCCGGTTTTGGAGACCGGTGCTCTACCAATTGAGCTACACTCCTACGGACCCTCGCGTCGCCGCTCAGGATCAGGGCCGCTTTCAAGCACAGGGGGCGGCCGGATTGCAAGGACGGATTGCAAGGGTGAAGCGCGCTGGCTTCGCTTGTTCGTGCCGCGCCTTCTGGGCCACAGTCCGTTCCCGATAATAAGAGCAACCGGGAGTGCCCATGACTGCGACAGCCTCTGCGACAGCCGCCCTCAATTCTGCAGCCGCGCCAAAAACCCCGCCTCTGCCCGAGGCCAAGCCCGAAACGCTGGGCCTGTCGCGCCCCCGCCTCCAGGCGATGTCGGACGCCTTCAAGCGCGAGATCGACAAGGGAACCGTCCCCGGGGTGACCGTGCTGGTGGCGCGGCGCGGCCAGGTCGGCTGGTTCGAGGCGCTCGGCAAGCAGAGCCCGGCTGTATCAGCGCCGATGGCGCTTGATTCGATCTTCCGGATCTTCTCGATGACCAAGCCGATCGTCTCGGTCGGCATCATGGCGCTGATCGAGGATGGCCACCTCCTGCTCGGCGATCCCGTCGCCAAGTTCATTCCGGAGTTCGCAGACCAGAAAGTCGGACTGGTCAGCGGCGGCAGGCTGGAACTGGTTCCGCCGAGGCGGCCGATGACAGTGCAGGACCTGCTCCGCCACACCTCGGGCCTGACCTATGAGCACCAGGGCGACGGCCCCGTGCACAAGATCTACCAGGACTCCCGGGTGCGCAGCCGCAAGATCACCAATGCGGAGCACGCCGCGCTGGTGGCGAGCTTCCCGCTGGTCTGCCACCCCGGCGACGAGTTCAACTACAGCCGCTCCACCGACATCCTCGGCCGCATCATCGAGGTCGTCAGCGGCAAGTCGCTCGGCACGTTCCTGACGGAGCGCATCCTCGCCCCGCTCCAGATGGCCGAGACCGGCTTCTCGACCAGCGAGGCCAATGCCAGCAGGCTCGCCGAGCCATTCGCGGCCGATCCCTGGACCGGCGACAAGGTCGCGCTGTTCAACATGCTGGAGCAGCCGGTCATGGAATCCGGCGGTGGCGGCCTCGTCTCGACCACGATGGACTATGCCCGCTTCGCGTTGATGCTGCGCAACGGCGGCACGCTCGACGGTGTCAGGATCATCGGGCGCAAGACGCTGGAGCTGATGGCGTCCGATCACCTCGGACCACACGTCGTGACCAACGGCCCGCTGCTATCGCCCGGCCATGGTTTCGGTCTCGGCTTCGCCGTCCGCCGCGAGGCCGGCATCGCGCCCTTCCCCGGCAGCGTCGGCCAGTATTTCTGGAGCGGCATTGCCGGGACGTTCTTCTGGATCGACCCGAAGGAGGATCTGTTCGTCGTGTTTATGTCGCAGGGACCGGGGCAGCGCGATTACACGCGGACGCTGGTGCGGGATCTAGTTTACGCGGCGGTGGATTGACCCGAAGGGTCATTCCGGGGCGATGCAAAGCATCGAGCTCTGGTGCGCAGTTGCGCACCAGAGAATCTCGAGATCCCGGGTTCGCGCTAAGCGCGCCCCGGGATGACGCTCTAACGCCTCAGCTGATCGTCGCGCCGCCGTCGATCACCATGGTCTGGCCGGTCATGAAATCGCCGGCCTTCGATCCCAGGAACACGGCGGCGCCGGCGATCTCGTCGGGGATGCCGATGCGGAGCAGTGGCGAGCGCGAGGTCGACGCCTTCAGGTTTTCCGGATTGTCCCACAGCGCCTTGGCGAAATCGGTCTTGATCAGGCCGGGCGCGATGCAGTTCACGCGGATGTTGTCCTTGCCGTATTCGCAGGCGAGGTTGCGCGCGAGCTGCATGTCGGCGGCCTTGGAGATCGCGTAGGCGCCGAGGATGGTCGAGCCCTTCAATCCGCCGATCGAGGAGACGATGATGATCGAGCCGTCCTTGCGCTCGATCATCTGCGGCACCACCATCGAGATCAGCCAGTTGTTGGCGACGATGTTGTTGTCGAGAATCTTCCTGAACTGATCGTCGGAGATGCCGGCAAGCGGACCGTAATACGGGTTCGACGCGGCGTTGCAGACCAGCACGTCGATCTTGCCGAAGGCACGATTGCTCTCGTCGATGAGGTTTTGCAGATTTTCCTTCGACGAGATGTTGGCGGCGATCGCGACCGCGGTGCCCTTGCCGAACTTGTCGTTGATGCCCTTCGCGACCTGGTCGCAGACGTCGGCCTTGCGCGAGGAGATCACGACCTTGGCGCCGTGCTCGGCCATGCGCTCGGCGATCGCAAGCCCGATGCCGCGCGTCGAGCCGGTGATGACGGCGACTTTCCCCTTCATGTCGAACAAGGTCATGTTTCTCTCCCAGATTGATCTTCGTATTTGATGTCATTCCGGGGCGATGCGAAGCATCGAACCTGGAATCTCGAGATTCCGGGTCTGGTCCTTCGGACCATCCCGGAACGACTATTAACTCAGGCGAGCTTCTTGACTTCCGGTCCCGCCGGCTGATGCATTGCCGCGTGCGCGTCGTCGGCGATCCAGGGCTGCTGGTTCACCATCGGCAGCCGCCACACCGTGCGCTCGGGGCTTGCGAAATAATCGAGCCGCGTGATCGATACATTGTCGATGTCGAACGACAGCGCCCGCTCCACCTGACCGTCGAGTGCCAGGCCAATCGCCGCCTTGATGGTGCCGCCATGCGCGACCGCGATGATGTCCTGACCTGCCGCCTCGCCGTTGATCCGCTCGATGGTACGGCGCGTGCGGTTGTAGAGGTCCATGAAACTTTCGCCGCCGGGCGCGGGCTCGTTGATGTCGGCGAACCAGCTCGTGCCCACGGGACGGCTGGCGATGAACTGGGTGCGGTTCATGCCCTGCCAACGGCCGAGGTTCTGCTCGGCGAGATCCGCTTCCCGTTTCATCGACGCAGGCCTTGGGAAGCCGGCCGCCCAGATCGCTTCCGCGGTCTGGTGTGTGCGCATCAGATTGCTCGAATACCAGACCGCCTTGCGTGGCAGCACCTTGGCAACAGCATTGAACACGTAGGTATCGCTGGTGTCGCAGGCGAGATCGCTCTGGCCGTAGATGTTGCCGCCGTCATTGCGCACCGGCGCGTGACGGACCCACCACCACCGTGTCGTGACCACATTGGACTTGTCTGCGGTTGCCATCGAAACTCTTCCATCCCGTTTGATGTCGCTGTACGTCAGGTGTGAACGTGTCTCAAGACACTTTACCGTTTGAAATCTTGTTTGAAATTCCGTCGCGCGGCAAGCGTCGTGCGGCACACCAAAGGGAGAAACGCATGGGCCGTCTGCAAGGCAAATCCGTCATCATCACCGGCGCCGGCAGCGGCATCGGCCGCGCCGCCGCCCTCCTCTTCACCAAGGAAGGCGCCAAGCTGATCGCGGTCGATCGCACCGAGGCGGTGAAGGAGACCGTCGACGAGGTGAAGAAGGCCGGCGGCGTCGCGGAAGCCATGATGGCGGATGCGGGCTCCGAGAAGGACGTCATCGCCGTCATCGACAAGGCGGTGAAGACGCACGGCCGGCTCGACGTGATCTGGGCCAATGCCGGCGTCTCCGGCGGGCTCGTCCCGCTCGGCGAACAGACCGTGGAACAGTGGCAGGAGGTGCTGCGCGTCAATCTGATCGGGCCGTTCCTTGCAGTGAAGCATGCGATGCCGCACATGGTGAAGCAGCAGTCCGGCGCCATCGTGCTCACCGCGTCCGTCGCAGGCCTCAAGGCCGGCGCGAGCGGTCATCCCTATGCGGCGAGCAAGGCCGGCGTGATCAGCCTGGTGCAGACCACGGCGTATTCGCTCACCGGCACCGGCGTGCGCATCAACGCGGTATGCCCTGGCCTGATTGAGACCGGCATGACGAAACCGATCTTCGACCGCGCCAAGGAGCGCGGCACCCAAGACAAGATCGGCCAGCTCAACCCCCTCAAGCGCCCCGGCCAGCCGCACGAGCTCGCGGCGATGGGATTGTTTCTGGCCAGCGACGAGGCCTCGTATGTCAACGGCCAGGCGTTCCCGGTGGACGGCGGTCTGACGGCGTCGATGCCGTATACAGGCAAGCCGGTTTAGTGGCACTCCCTCGTGTCCCGGACGCGGTGCGGCACGCAGTGACGCTCCGCAGGGCCGGGACACAGCAGGCCGCACAACTCGCTGATACATGGGCCCCGGCTCTGCAGCGCACCGCTGAAGGAGCGCTGCGCTGCGTCCGGGGCACGAGAGCGGGAGTATGGCGCGAAATTCTCTCCACGTCGTCATCGCGAGCGCAGCGAAGCAATCCAGAGTCTTTCCGCGGCGGGCTTCTGGATTGCTTCGCTGCGCTCGCAATGACGGCGCGTGTGGTGATAGCGTCGCTTCTTCATTCGCATCTCTATTGCAGACACAGCTTCGCATCCTCGCGGCTTGTTTCGCCCGAGCTTTGCTTCATCGCCTCACCCCCGATTGAAAGAGGGCGCAGGGAAGACCGGGTGCCGGCCGGGCACCCACGGTCCACTGTGCGAAAGGTGGCAACAAGAAATTGCACAGCGGCATACAGGTGAAGCCTCAGCAACCGGCCTTCCCTGCGCAGTGGTTGGAACGGCGTATGTCGTGCTCTCCCCGGGGAGCGATGCACTATTGCCCCCGTCGCCTTGCGGATGGCGGATGTAAGCGCCCGGTTGGACGACACACATCACCGCAAGACTTGGCGCACAGACCCCGGGCGCCAGGACGACACGATTTGGCCGTACGCCGATCACACCGGTCGTGTACGCGACGGCTTCGCTCACGGTTGCCCGCCCTGCGAAACCCTTCGCGACGATGTGGCCTGCGTCCACCGCCGCCCGGCCCGCGTTCGTGACGATCGCGATACGCCCCTCTTCCTTGGGCCGGGTTGCGGCAACACATACGCCGTTTCCGAATTTCGGTAAAGTGGAATATTTTTAACGGAGTGGATTGCCCCACCGCTCGGGTGTTTTGCCCGACGGGCAACGCACGGTCTTGTAGGGATTCGCGGCATGAGTTGTCCCGGGTGTCGCTCCGCTCACCCGGGCTACAAAGTCTACGAAGTCAGCGCTGCGATACAAAGCGCGGTCGACACCACCGACGCGACCGTCCGTACATGGTTCCAGAACACCCACTCCTTCAGATACGTCGCCCACACCACGCCAGCCTCCGGCGCGGATGGCTGTATCGCGGCGAGTGCGTTGTTGAGCGGGACGTTGAACACCATCGTCACCACGAACATGCCGACGACATAGAGCCCGCCGCCGGCAATCATGTTCACCGCACCCGGCTCGCTGATGCGCAACACGCCCATCACCACCAGCGCGGCACCCGCCACCGTCGTGCCGAGGAACAGCGGCATGAACAGCGAACGCACGATGTCGACGTTGATCGCGTTCATCGCCGCGATGCCGGCGACCTGATCGAGGCGGCCGAGCGCGGTCATGATGAAGGTCGAGAAGGCGAAATAGATTCCGGCCATCAGGCCGCAGCCGATTGCCGAAAACCAGAGAAACCCGGTCGTCAAAACCTGCCGCATGCCACGCCCTCCGTTAAACACGATAACTTCTCGCATTTGATAAATGCGATAAGCTCTCTTATTTGTGGCGTCAGGCGCAGATGGCGGGAACCAGGATGAAGGATCGGACAAGCCGCACGGGCAAAGCGACGCAGGCGTCTGGGCGGCGCCCGCCGCTGGTGCCGACGCAGGAGCGGAGCCGGGAGCGGTTCGACCGCATCCTGATGGCCGCCACCGAGATCCTCGCCGAGAAAGGCGGCGATGCTTTCCGGATGAGCGACATCGTCGAGCGCACCGGAATCGCCTTCGGCTCGCTCTATCAATATTTTCCGGACAAGAGCGCCGTGATCGCAACGCTCGCCGAGCGCTGCAATGCCATCGGCCGCGACTGCGTCCAGCGCGACCTCGCCGAGATGAAGCAGCTCTCCGACCTGCACGCCGCACTGTGCCGCATCACCGACGGCTATGAGCAGATGTTCCGCGAACACCCCGTGGCGCATCACATCTGGCAGGCGACGCAGGCGGACCGAAGCTTGCAGAAGATCGACGAGGAGGATGTCGCCTTTCTCGCCGGCCTGCTCAGCGATGCATTGAAGCGGGTCGCGCCTGCTGTCCCTGCGGCCGCCCTCGCCTCTTTCGCACAATTGACGATGGTGCTGATCGCAGCCGCTGTGCGCCATGCGATCGTCCTGCCGCCTGCCGAAGGCCAGCGGTCGCTCGCGCTGTTCAAGCAGGTTTTGCCGCGCGATCTCGCTGCGGTGGAACAAATCGCGGGCAAGACCGCCAAGCAACGCCCTACCTTGTAGCCCGGATGGAGCGAAGCGTAATCCGGGGGTCCTGCGAGCGGATGCAGTGGTCCCGGATTGCGCTACGCTCCATCCAGGCTACGAACCTGTGTTGATTTGCTCATCAGGGCTCCACGTTGGTATGGTTCGTGCAAACAACATCAGCTTCCGCAATTCCAAACAAAACGTGACAATGCCAAATTCAAGACCCGACCGTATCCGCAAATTGCTCGCCGACCTCGTCGGCTTCGACACCGTCAGCGACCGCACCAACCTGCCCCTGATTGCGCACATCGAAAGCTATCTCGCCGCGCTCGGCGTCAAGAGCGAGCGCATCGTCGACGAGACCGGGCAGAAGGCTTCGCTCTGGGTCACGATCGGGCCCGAGGATCGGCCGGGGATCGTGCTGTCGGGACATACCGACGTCGTGCCTGTTGTCGGCCAGGACTGGAGCCACGATCCGTTCAGGCTGATCGAGCGCGACGGCAAGCTCTACGGCCGCGGCACCACCGACATGAAGGGTTTTGTCGCGGTGTGCCTCGCGATGGTGCCGGAGATGCTGGAGGCGAAACTCAACACGCCAATTCACCTTGCAATCTCCTATGACGAGGAGATCGGCTGCGTCGGCGTGCGCCCGATGCTGCACGAGGTCGCGAAGAAGAGGGTCAAGCCATTAGGCGCCTTCATCGGCGAGCCGACCGAGATGAAAGTCATCATCGGCCACAAGGGCAAGCACGGCGTACGCGCGACGTTCCACGGCCTCGCCCGCCACTCCTCGATCGCGCCCGAAGGCGTCAACGCCATCGAATATGCCGCTGAGCTGATCGTCGAAATCCGCCGCCGCGCCGTCCAGCTCGCAGCCGTACGATCAAACGACAGCCTCTACGACGTTCCGCACTCGACGCTGCTGACCAGCATCGTTCATGGCGGCGCGGCGCTCAACATCGTGCCCGATACCTGCACGGTGGATTTCGAATGCCGCGGCATCGGCATCACCGAGTCGCGCGAGGTGACGGATGCGATCGTCGCCTGGGCCAAAGCCGAGCTCGAGCCCGCAATGAAGGCGCGACATCCGGAGTGCGGCATCGATTTCGAGGAGATCCTCGACTACCCCGCCCTCGACACCAGGGCCGATGCGGCCATCGTCACGCTCGCCAAGAGTCTCGCCGGCCGCAACGACCACGCCAAGGTCGCCTTCGGCACCGAGGCGAGCCTGTTCGCCAGCATGGCCGACATCCCGTCGGTGGTGATCGGCCCCGGCTCGATCGCACAGGCGCATACGCCGGATGAATTTGTGGAGATGGCAGAGCTGGAGAAATGCGCGGGGTTTGTGGAGAAGCTGATCGCGCATTGTGTGAAGGGCTAGACGATATCCGTAACTTGACTGGGTCCCGGCTCTGCGCAGCAACGCTTACGCGTTGCAGCGCGTCCGGGACGCGACACTGCCCCGCTAATCCGCATCTACGGCGAGAGAGATGTGGACACCGGAAAATCCGGTCTCGTGTCCCGGACGCGGTGCGGCACGAAGTGACGCTCCGCAGAGCCGGGACCCAGAGTGCTTGGCGGCGGCATTGAAACATGCAACTTTAGAGCGTATCGCCATCGACACAGTGGCTGCGCAGACATGCCCTTCTTCGTTTACATCCTCGCCAGCAAACGAAACGGTACTCTCTACATCGGAGTGACCAACGACCTCGCCCGTAGAATGACCGAACACAAAGCCAAGCTGATACCCGGCTTCACGCGGCTGTATGACGTCACATTGTTAGTCTATTTCGAAATACTCGAGGCGCGCTCACGCGAACATTCGCTGAAGCGTTGGCGACGCGCGTGGAAGCTTAAGCTCATCGAAGAGCTCAATCCGGATTGGCGCGATCTCACCGATGAACTGAATACTTTGGCGACATGACTGGGTCCCGGCTCTGCGGAGCAGCACTTCGTGCTGCACCGCGTCCGGGACACAAGAGTTTTCGGCGAACCACAAACTAAAAAGCGCGGCCATCAGCCGCGCCCTTGTCTCACCTACACCGCGCCGGCCTTCTGCGCGTATTCCCATGAGGCCTTCGACAGCGGCACGGTGCGCTTGGCGGACTCCAGCGCCTTGGCGTTGGCGGCGGTGCCGTCGCGGACGCGGCCGGCGATTCCTTGCGTGATGCCGGCGAGGCGGAACAGATTGTAGGCGAAGTACCAGTTGAGGTCGGGCACCGTCATCTTGGTGACGTTGCAATAGATCTGCGCCGCCTCCTCCACGCTCGGGATGTTGAGCGCCTTGAGGTCGGCGCCCTCGAGGCCCGGCATGATCCACTGCATCAAGAGATAAGTGAAGTCGGCCATGGGATCGCCAAGCGTCGACAGTTCCCAGTCGAGCACGGCCTGCACGCGCGGTTCCGTCGCGTGGAAAATCATATTGTCGAGGCGATAGTCGCCGTGGACAATCGAGACGCGCGCCTGCTCCGGCACGGTCTTGGGCAGCCATTCGGCCACCTTCTCGAACTCCGGAATGTGCTGGGTCTCGGACGCCCGGTATTGCTTGGTCCAGCGGTCGATCTGCCGTGCAAAGTAGTTGCCGGGCTTGCCGAACTCGCCGAGCCCGATCGCGACGGGATCGTACATGTGGAGTTTTGCCAGCGTCTCGATCTTGCTGGTGAAGATCTTTCGTCGCGCGTCGGCATCCTGGCTCGGCAGCGTCGGATCCCAGAACACCCGGCCGTCCTCCATCGACATGATGTAGAAGGCGGCGCCGATGATGCTGTCGTCCTGGCACAGCGCATAGGCGTGCGCGACCGGAAAGCCCTGCTTTCCAAGGGCCGCAATGACGCGATATTCGCGATCGACCGCGTGGGCCGACGGCAACAATTTGCCGAACGGCTTGCGGCGCATCACGTAGGAGCGGTTCGGCGTGTTGAGCCGGTAGGTCGGGTTCGACTGGCCGCCCTTGAACTGGAGAACGACCAGCGGGCCCTCATAGCCCTCGACGTTGTCGCGCATCCAGGCTTCCAGGCGCAGCTCGTCGAAGCGATGCCGCTCCTCGACCGGCTTGGTGCCCGAGAATTCTTCGTCTTTCCTGACGCCGTCAGCCACAGTGACGCTCCCTCTTCAGTCCTGACCAATTCAGGTCGAGCATGATCCTAATCGGTAACCGCTGACGCACTTGCGTCAAGCGGTCACCCCAATCGGATCAGCCCTGTCGTTTCTTCAGATCGGGAGCGCCTCGACGCTCACGCTCTTAATGACTGGGAGAGTTTGCATACTTCCGAACTTCGAGCCTTGCAATGGCGCGATTGTGCACCTCGTCCGGACCGTCGGCGAGACGCAGCGTGCGGATGTGGGCGTAGTCCTTGGCAAGGCCGGCGTCGTCAGAGACGCCCGCGCCGCCAAACGACTGGATCGCCTCGTCGATGATCTTCAGCGCCATGTTGGGCGCTGCGACCTTGATCATGGCGATCTCGGCCTGCGCGGTCTTGTTGCCGACCTTGTCCATCATGTCGGCAGCCTTGAGGCAGAGCAGACGCGTCATCTCGATGTTGGTGCGGGCATCGCCGATGCGCTGCTCCCACACGCTGTGCTCGACGATCTTCTTGCCGAAGGCGGTGCGCGAGGTGAGCCGCCTCACCATCTTCTCCAGCGCTTCCTCGGCCTTGCCGATGGTGCGCATGCAGTGATGGATGCGGCCGGGACCGAGGCGGCCCTGCGCGATCTCGAAGCCGCGGCCTTCGCCGAGCAGGATATTCTCCTTCGGCACCCGCACGTTCTCGAGCAGCACCTGGGCATGGCCGTGCGGCGCGTCGTCGAAGCCGAACACCGGCAGCATCTTCTCCACCTTGATGCCGGGAGTGTCGAGCGGAACCAGGATCTGCGACTGCTGCTGATGCTTGGCCGCCTTGAAATCGGTCTTGCCCATCAGGATCGCGATCTTGCAGCGGGGATCGCCGACGCCCGACGACCACCATTTGCGGCCGTTGATGACGTAGTGGTCGCCGTCCTTCTCGATGCGGGTCTCGATGTTGGTGGCATCCGACGAGGCCACCGCCGGTTCCGTCATCAGGAAGGCGGAACGGATCTCGCCGTCCATCAGCGGACGCAGCCATTTGCGCTTCTGCTCCTTGGAGCCGTAGCGGATGAACACTTCCATGTTGCCGGTGTCGGGCGCGGAACAGTTGAACACTTCGGAGGCCCAGGTGATGCGGCCCATTTCCTCCGACAGCAGCGCGTATTCGAGATTGGTCAATCCCGCGCCGCGGAATTCATCGTCCTCATGCTCGCTCGGCGGCATGAACATGTTCCAGAGGCCTTCGGCCTTCGCCTTCTTCTTGAGGTCTTCCAGGACCGGAATGACCTTCCAGCGCTCGCCGCTGTGATCCTGCTCGTTGTAGATCGGCACCGCCGGCCGCACGTGCTTGGCCATGAAGGACTGCACGCGGTCGAGCCATTCCTTCTGCTTGGGGGACAGATCGAAATCCATGGGACGCTCCTCGTCTCTCGCTTTGAAAGCCTGTTTTGCGCCGGACTGTCCTCCCGCCGCGCGCGACCCGCAAGCGCCATTCCGGCTGCTCGCAGATACCTGATGGAACCCGCGCCGCGTTTGATGCGGCGCAATTCCATCATGCGGATTGACTTTCTCCGGCCTTCAAACGATAGTTTCATACAAGTGTTTGAATTGCAACTCCCTCCCCTGAGGGCAATCCATGGCCAGCGATCATACGAGATCTTCCATCCTCGCCGCCGCCGAACGGCTCTATGCCGATCGCGGTTTCGGCGACGTCACGCTGCGCGACATCGTCGCGGAGGCCAATGTCAATCTGGCTGCGGTGAACTATCATTTCGGCTCGAAGGACGAGTTGATTGCGGAGCTGTTCGTCTCCCGCTCGATCGCCACCAACCGCGAGCGCCTGCGCGAGTTGAAGGCGGCGGAGGAGCAAGGCGGCGGCCGCGCGCCGATCGAGGTGATCCTGCACGCCCTGGTCGGCCCGACCTTGCGCGGCTGCCTCGGTCCTGAGAACCAACGCTCCACCGCGGCGCGCTTCATGATCCGCGCCTCGATCGAATCCGTGCCGCCGATCCGTCGCATCAAGAACCGCGAGATCGACCATCTGCGGAAATTTGCCGGCGCAATGCGCCGGGCCCTGCCCGACCGCAGCGACGTCGATATCTACTGGGGCCTCAACTTCGCGCTCGCGATGGCGCATCACACCATCCGCGAAAGCGAGCGCCTGACGAAACTGTCGGAAGGCAAATGCGATCTCGACGACGTCGAGGACGTCGTCGCGCGCGTGGTCAGCGTCGCGACGATGGCACTGACGGCGGGACGGAGTGAGGCGAAGGCGCCGGCCCGCGCAATGGCTCGGGACGCGCGCTAGCCCCTCACATCATCGCGATGCAGTCGATCTCGACATCGAAGGGGCCGAACCATTCCGGCGTACAGACGAAGATCCGCGCCGGCGGATCAATCGGGAAGTAGCGCGCATAGACCGCGTTGAACGCGGCGAAGTGCTTTGTCGAGGTGCAGTAGACGTTGCACTTCATGACATTGTCGAGGGAGGCGCCTGCCGTCTCCAGGCACAGCTTCATCTGCGCCATGACGAGTTCGCTCTGCCGCTCGATCGGCACTGCCGCGATCTCGCCCGTCTCGGGGTCGAATGGCGGCAGGCCGGCAACGAAGATCATGTTGCCGGCGCGCGTCACCGGCGAGGTCGGCGCCTTCGCGCGATCGAGGAATGTCGAGATCGGTTCGACGCGGAGCGCTTCGCGTTTCATCGGAGGCCACCTTCGGTTCGAGCAAGACTGGCGCCTGACTACATCATTCTGCAGCCGGCATGCTTCGCTTCTGATCGAAGTGTGGTCTCCCCGGGCGAGGTTACACCCGCTGCGGCATCTCCTCGGCCTCTTCCTTGGCGAGCAGCAGCAGCATCTCGATGCCCATCTCGCCTTCCTGGGGCGAACGGATGAACTTTATTTCGTCGGCGCTTTGCCGCAGCGCGGCAATGATGGCGACGGCCTGGTTGGCCGTTGCTGCCTCGGTCGCCAGCACTGCCTTCTGGTCCTTGGCCTGAAACCCGATCGTGTAGGACATTCGTTCCCTCCCGACTTAAGTGGGGAGGATCGAATCAGAGTCGCGCGCGAAGCGAAAGCCTGTGCGAGTACGGACCGTGTTTATTTGGGGATTTCGCGCAAGCCTCGCACAAGGCCACGCCAGTGTCACACTGCTGCCGCCAAACTATTGCATCAGCCCCAGCATCTCGCGCGCGTCCGCAGCGGTCGCCACCGTCGCCCCCAGGCTCCGCAAGATGCCAGCCGCATGCGCGACCAGTTCGGCATTGGTCTTCGCCAGCACGCCCTTGGACATGAAGAGATTGTCCTCCATGCCGACGCGGACATGGCCACCGAGCAGATACGCCTGCGCCACCATCGGGAATTCGGCACGGCCGATGCCGAAGCCGGACCAGATCGCGCCCGGCGGTAGCAGGCTGCGGGCATAGAACATGGTCTCCGGCGTTGCCGAGAAGCCGTATTTCACGCCGAGCACGAGGGAAAACAGGCCCGGCCCCTTCAGCGTGCCGTCCGCGAACATGTCGCGCGCCAGGTGGCAGTCGCCGGAATCGAACAGCTCGATCTCCGGCAGCACGCCGGCGGCCTTCATCCGCTCGGCCATGATGCGGACGTTGCGCGGGGTGTTGATCACGACCTCGCCGCCGGAATTCATGGTGTTGAGGTCGAGCGTGCAGATGTCGGGCTTGAGCAGCTCGACATGCTCGACGCGCTTCTCGGGAGCAAGCAGCGTGGTGCCGGGACCGGCGACGCGGGGATCCTCGATCGAGGGCACGAAACGCCCGCCGGGACCGGTCGTGAGATTGATGACGAGGCTCTTGTTGCGCGCGCGAATGCGATCTACCACGTCGCGATAGAGATCAATCTCCATCGAGGGCCGGCCGGTCGCGGGATCGCGCACATGGATGTGCGCGATGGCGGCGCCCGCCTCAGCCGCTTCCAGCGCGGATGTCGCGATCTGCTCGGGCGTGATGGGCAGATACGGCGACTGCTCGGGCTTTGTGAGGTTGCCCGTGATGGCGCAGGTGATGACGGTTTTGCCTGATGTCATGTGATGTCATGCCCCAATGTAACGCGCCACAAGCGCCGGCCCTCACCCGTCTTCGCTTCGCGAAGCCACCCTCTCCCACAGGGGGAGAGGGATAGCTCGCGCACTGCTTCGCCGAAGCTAGATGATCCCCTGCTGCTTCAGCGCCTCGATCTTCCCGGCATCATAGCCGAGCTTGCCGCCGAGCACCTCCCGGGTGTGCTCCCCGAGCAGCGGCGGGGCGCGGTAGTCCTTGATCGGAGTCTCCGACAGGGTCAGCGCGTTGCGGATCAGCGAGAGGTCGTGCTCGAACGGATGGTCGACCTTGACCCGCATGCCGCGCGACTGGACGTGCGGATCGGAAAACACCTGCTCGAAATTGTTGATCGGGCCTGACGGCACGCCGGCCTCCTCCAGCTTGTCCAGCCAGTAGGCCACCGGCCGCTTCAGGAACAGCCCGGCGAAGATCGCCATGATCTCCTTGCCGTGCACGACGCGGTCGTTGTTCTTGATGAAGCGCTTGTCGTTGGCGAGCTCCGGCTCGCCGAGCACGGCGCAGGTGCGCTGGAACTGGCCATCATTGCCGACCACCAGCATCAGCTCGCCGTCGGTGCAGCGGAACACGCCGGCCGGCATGCCGCCATTGCCCCAGGTGCCGCGGCGCGGCGGCGTCTTGCCGTTGACGAGGTAGATCTGCAGCCAGTGCGACAGCGATGCGATGACGGTGTCGAACAGGCAGACGTCGATGTGCTGTCCCTTCCCGTCATTGGCGTCGCGATGATAGAGCGCCGAGAGAATGCCGATCGAGGTGTTCATGCCGGTCATGTAGTCGACGATCGACGGGCCGACCTTCATCGGGCCCTCGCCGGGCTCGCCGTCGATATGGCCGGTGACACTCATCAGGCCGCCCATCGCCTGGAGGATGGCGTCATAGCCGGCGCGCGGCGCGTAAGGACCGGTCTGGCCGAATCCAGTCACCGAGCAATAGATGATGCCGGGGTTGATCGCCTTGATCGTCTCGTAGTCGAGGCCGTAGCGCTTGAGATCGCCGACCTTGTAGTTCTCCATGAAGACGTCGACGTCCTTGGCGAGTTCGCGGATGATCGCCTGCCCCTCGGGCTTGGCGATGTTGACGGTGACCGACTTCTTGTTGCGGTTGGCGCAAAGGTAGAACGAGTTGTTGTTGTTGGCCTTGCCCTCGGGATCGGTCAGGTAAGGCGGCCCGAAGGCGCGCGCGTCGTCGCCGGTGCCGGGCCGCTCGATCTTGATCACCTCCGCGCCGAGATCGCCCAGCATCTGGGCCGACAGGGGACCGGCAAGCACGCGGGTGAGGTCAAGGATCTTGATGCCTGAGAGCGGCAGGGCCGACATGTCGATTTCCTCCGGGAACTGGATATTGGCGCGGCGGCGAGATCGCGGGCCGCGCTCCCTGCGGATACACCATTTTGGCGTTCTGAGCACTGCACCTGGGGCATACGGCCATCCCCTGCCCCGCAGCGAGGTTGCCCGCGCCGGCCAATTTCCGCTCTGCGAATATTATCCGGTCAGGTCGCCGCAGCCGCAGCCACCTGCGGCCGCCGCCGGCCGAGCAGGACAAGGATCAGCACCGCTGCGCAGGAGAAGACAAAGGTGAGACCGAGCGCGCCGCGGCTGCCGAACTGGGTGAGCAGGCCGGCAAGGAGCGGCGGCGAGATGGCCGAGGCGAGATTGAGCGGCAGCGCGATCATCGACGACGCCTTGGCGAACTCGGCCTGGTCATAGAACACGAGCGGTATCGTCGCCCGCGCCACCGCCATGGCGCCGCTGCCGGCGCCGTAGAGCAGGATGAAGACCGCGACCGCCCAGGTCGCCCCCTCGCTCAACATCAAGAGCAGCATGGCCACGGGCAGCGCCGTGCCGGCGACAAGCCCCGTCGTGATCCCGTCCCAGCGCCCGCCGCCGAGAAAATCCAGCCCGCGGGCGCTGACCTGGATCACGCCGAGCATCGAGCCGAAGGCGATCGCCTGCGCCGGCGCCAGCCCCTCGGCCCGCAGCAATTCGATGAAAACGGCACTCAGGCCGAAGGTGACGAAGGCATTGAGGGTGATCGCGGCGACGACGAGACCGAACGTGCTCCGCGGAATTGACAGCGCATGGGTTGGCTTTGCGGGCGCGGTGCCCCCCTCCTTCGCGACGGCCCGGCGCGGAGTTGCGAAAGCATAAAGCGGAAGCGAAACGAGAAGCAGCATTGCGGCGTAGACGAGGCAGGTGCCGCGCCAGCCGAAATGGCCGCTCAGGAACGAGGTGGTCGGCCAGAAGATGCTGCCGGACAGTCCCGTCACCAGCATGAGCGCGCCAATCGCGCTCTTGGCCTGTCGGCCTGCGACTTCGTTGAGCATGATATAGGCACCGGTGGACAGCGTCGCGCTGCCGCCAATCCCGAGAATGACCCATGCCACGAAATAGAGCATCGGGTCGTGGGCAACAGACAGAACGACGTAGCCCGGCACGGCCACGACCGTGCCCACCATCATCACCTTGCGTGCCCCGTGCCGCGCAAAGGCCTTGGCGAGCCACGGCGCGCAGAGCCCCATGGTGACATAAAGCGTGGAGGTGCCGGCAAACACCATCGGCAGGCTCATGCCGAGATCGGCTGCGAGATCGCGTCCGACGATGGGCGGAAGCCCGATCGTGCCCCATCCGATGAGTTGGGTGGTCGCAAGCACCAGCAGGACCCCAATGAGCCTGCCGTCAGATTTCAAGAACCGCATTCCGATCGTCGCCCGCCCCAGCTGCATGCCCGCGCACAGGCACCTCATAGCGGGAGTCTTGGCGCAGCGAAACGCTCGCCGCCGAATGGCAGAAGGCGGCCGGGAGCATGTCAGCAGGAGGCAGTAGCCTCTATCCCGCAATCCCGAGCAGGGATCGCGCCTCGGCCGCCGTCGCAACGCGCCGGCCGTGGCGCGCGACGGCCTCGCAGGCGATGGTCACGAGCTCCGCGTTGCTGGCGGCAAGGCGCGTCTTGTCGATCCTGACATTGTCCTCGAGCCCGGTGCGAACCGCGTCGGCGCCCCGCGCGAGCGCCCAGCCCATGACCTCGGCCTGGTGACGCCCGATCCCGGCGGCGGTCCAGGTCGCTTTCGGGATCAGCCGCTTCAGCTCTCCCAGGAGGATGTCGAGGACGTGCTCGTCGGCCGGCATCGCATTCTTGACGCCCATGACGAACTGCACGTGCGGACACGAATCGATGAGCCCCGCCTCGATCAGGCGGCGGGCGCCATGCAGATGTGACAGATCGAAGATCTCGATTTCCGGCCGGATGCCGTTCGTCTTCATGCCGGTGGCGAGCGTCTCGACCAGGGCGGCGCTGTTCTCATAGACGATCGTCGGAAAGTTCACCGACCCCGTCGACAGCGACGCCATGTCGGGCTTCAAATAGAGCGACGACCCGCGCGCCGAGGGATCGCGGCCGCGCCCGCCGGTCGAGAACTGGACGATCATGTCGGGACAATGCTTCTTGATCCCCTCCTGCACCAGCGCGAAACGCTCGGGGTCTGAGGACGGCGTCTCGTCGTCGTTGCGAACGTGGATATGCGCAAGCGTGGCGCCGGCTTCGAAGGCCTCGTGCGTCGAGTCGATCTGCTCGGACGGCAAGATCGGCACCGCGGGATTGTCCTTCTTGCGCGGAACGGAGCCGGTGATAGCGACAGCAACGACGACGGGGTTCATCCTGCAACCTCATGATGATCGCGCTTGCGCGCACAGGAGTTCGACTAGGCAATCACGTAACGCGTGAGCCCTGCCGCTGCAAACATCATCGATCGCAGCGGCATGGCTTCCCTGCGTCCCCGTCAGGTCGGGACTGTGGCAGCGCCGCTCGCCACTCCCGCGCGCTGGCGCTCGTAGTCCGCCCGCGCCATCGGAACGGCATTGGGATTGCCGAGATCGTCGATGCGGATCCGATAGGTTTCCCGGGCCGTGACGGCCGCCAGCGCCGCGATGACCGTGATGCCGAAGGCGATCGCCCCCACCGTCAGGGGAATGTTGGCGGAGCCGGGAGGCGCCACGGTCGCAAACAGGGCCGGAAGCAACGCGGTGATGGTGGTTCCGATGTTCTGCGAGATCGCCATCGCCGACACCCGGGTTCGCGTCGGAAACAGCTCCGGGTAGAAGCTCGGGAAGATCGCGTTGTAGCCCTGGTAGACCACGCCCCACATCAGGAGCGACAGCAGGATCGCGAGCGGCACGTTCCTGATGCTGATGGCGTAGAGATAGCCAAAAGCGAGCAGGCCGGAAAGCAGCGCACCCACGATGATCGGAGGCTTGCGGCCGACCTTGTCGGAGAGATTGCCGACGAAGGGAATGACGAACACGGCCAGCATATTTCCGAGGACCGGGATCCACAGGTAGACGTCCTTGGCAAAGCCGATGCCATAGGCCGGCTGGACCGCGTAGGCCGCACCGAAGATGGTCGCAACGACCGGAATGACATTCATCAAGGCCATGCAGATGACCCTGAGCATGTCGCGCCAGCTCAGCTTGATGGCCTGGACGATGGGCGCCCGCGGCGTTTCTCCGCGCTCGCCCTCTCGGGCAAAGGCAGGAGTTTCGTCGACTTCGCGGCGGATGATGTAGCCCGCGACGATGACGAAGAAGGACAGCAAGAACGGGATGCGCCAGCCCCAGCTATTGAAGGCATCGGTCGGCATATAGGCCGCCAGCGGCAGGAAGACCGCAGCCGCAAGGATCTGTCCGGCCTGCACGCCCTGAAGCGCAAAACTTGCATAGAAGCTGCGCCGGCCGAACGGTGCGTGCTCCAGGATCATCGAGCTCGCGCCGGAGATTTCACCGGCAACGGCAAATCCCTGCACGAGGCGAAGGATGACGAGCAGGATCGGCGCCAGGATGCCGACCTGATGATAGGTCGGCAGGATACCGACCGCCATCGTCGAGATGCCCATCAGGAACATGCAGAGGATGAGAACGGTCTTGCGGCCATGAGTGTCGCCCCAATGTCCGAGCACGAAGGCACCGATCGGCCGGGCCACGTAGCCGACGCCATAGGTCGCCAGCGATGCGACGATGGCGACGGTGGGATTGTCCGACGGGAAGAAGATCTGCGGGAAGATCAGCGACGCGGCGGTCGCATAGATGAAGAAGTCATAATATTCGAGAGCCGACCCGATCCAGCCGCTGGCAGCAGCCTTCCTGGACTGACTCATGTCGTGGATCGCGCGGGTCGTGACCATCTCGGGAATTCCTCCAACCTGGTTTGCTGACGTCGTCCCGTTGGCGGGCTTCGCTCAAAATTGGGCAGCAATCTCCGGGCGCTCTGCGGAGTTTCCGCGCGCTTGTCGCTGCCGATAGGTGTCTGATTGGTCGCGACAATAGGCCTTCGCCGGGCTAACACAATTACCCAGTTATGCGATAAACCTAACATGATGTTATTTGCGCGGGAGCTGCGAGCTCCGAACGGCGGGCAGGCGCGCGGACCGGCTCGACATGCCGGCGCGGGAAATCAATCAGGCGGATTGAAAGTCATCGTGTCGCCGAGCAGCTGCGCGGCGGATCGTGTGCCGGCGCTAGCTTCCCAGCGCGTTCTCGCCTGCCTCGCGGCCGGGCACGCTGACATGGACCTCATGGCCCTGGCGTAACGCCAGCGAGGCCGCGGCCACCGCCGATTCGAATGCGGATTCCTTGGTAGCGTATTTGCCGTTGACGTTGCCGTCGTGCAGCACGCCCCACTCGTCCTGAACCGGCACGATCGCGTATTGAGCAAGACCCATTGTACACTCCTCGATATGTCTAACGCTGCGTGAGCTGCGGATGCGCGGCGGTCACGCGCCACACCGTGTTGCCGCTGTCGTCGGCGACCAGCAGCGCGCCTGATTTGTCGATGGCGACGCCGACGGGACGGCCACGCGCGTGGTTGTCGCTGTTGAGGAAGCCGGTGACGACGTCTTGCGCAGGGCCACTCGGCTTGCCGTCCGCAAATGGCACGAACACGACCTTGTAGCCCTTCAGCACCTGCCGGTTCCAGCTACCGTGCTCACCGACGAAGGCGCCTCCGCGATAAGCCGCCGGCAGGCTCGTGCTGGTGTTGAACGCCATCCCGAGCGGGGCGACATGTGAGCTCAGCGCGTAGTCCGGCACGACGGCCTTGGCGACGAGGTCGGGCCGCTGCGGCTTGACGCGGGGATCGACGTGCTGGCCGTAATAGCTGTAGGGCCAGCCGTAGAAGCCGCCATCCTTCACCAATGTCATGTAGTCGGGAACGAGATCGGGACCGAGTTCGTCGCGCTCGTTCACCACCGTCCACAGCGCACCGGTCTGCGGCTCGAAGCTGAGACCGTTGGGATTGCGCAGGCCGCTTGCAAAAATGCGCCAGCGGCCGCTGGCACGGTCGACCTCGAGGATCGCGGCGCGATTGTGCTCGGCCTCCATGCCGTTCTCGGTGATGTTGCTGTTGGAGCCGACGCCGGCATAGAGCTTTGAGCCGTCAGGGCTCGCGACCAGGCTCTTGGTCCAGTGATGGTCGATCGGCCCGCCCGGCAGCGGCGTCAGCACCGTGCCCGGCGCGGTGATTTTGGTGTCACCCTCGGTGTAGGGATACTTCACGATTGCGTCGGTGTTGGCGACGTAGAGATCGTTGCCGACCAGCGCGACTCCGAACGGCGAGTTGAGGTGGTCGAGGAAGACGCTCTGCATATCAGGCACGCCATCGCCGTTGCTGTCGCGCAACAACGTGATGCGGTTGCTCTCGCCGGTATCGCCGCCGGATGTCGCCCAGGACTCGATGTATCCCATCACGATTTCCTTGGGCCGCTTGATCGCGGCGCTCTTCGGCGCCTTGGATTCCACCACCAGCACGTCGCCGTTCGGAAGCACGTAGATAAAGCGCGGATGCTGCAAGCCGGTTGCAAACGCCTTGGCCTGCAAGCCCTGCGCAACCGTCGGCGTCTCATCCTTCTTCCAACCGACGATGCGCGCGATGTGCATCGGTGGCAGCAGATATTGCTGTATGTCAGGCAGCTTTGGATTGGCGCCAATCTGCGCCCTGGGATCACCGCTGCCGTCATCGCAACCGGCAAGACACAGCAGCGAAGAGCACAGCAACGCGCGGACAAGCAAGGACGTCATCGCGCAACTCCCACGCCATGGCGGTACACCATCGCCCAGCCGAGCCAGCCGGTGACCGGCAGGATCAGGACGGTGATGACCGAGAGAATGAGCCCGGTCGGCCACACCGAGGTCCAGGCATCGCGCGTGTGGATCAGCGCATTGACGATCGCCAGGATCAGCGCCACGGCATTGCCGATCAGATGCGGCCAGGCCGGTGCCTGCGCCCGCACCAGGCGATTGCCGAGGAAATCGGTGAGGCCCGCGATCGCCGCCAGCACGCCGAAGATGACGCCGACGACCAGAAGCCACGCCGAAAAATTTGCCCACATGATCTCGGCGCTGACGACATAGGCGATGTCGGTCAGCAATGCCCCGATGAAGCACGCGATCGGTATCGGCACTAGCATCGGATGAATCGGATGGCCTGCGATTTGCGCGGTGGGGCGCACGCGCACAGCTTCTTGCACGGTTAGCCTCGTGAGACGTTTTGCCCACCCGATCGGCCAACTCGTGCTGGAAGTGATGGTTCCTACTCTCGCGGTGGAACCAGCGCGTCAGTCAGGTACGCTTCGTAGGCGCGCTTCAAGCCATCCTCGAGCGAGGTCGTGGCCCGCCAGCCGAGCCCTTTGAGGCGGCTGACGTCGAGCAGCTTGCGCGGTGTTCCGTCGGGGCGCGAGGTGTCGAAGCCGATCTCGCCGCGGTAGCCGACGATGTCAGCCACGACACGCGCGAACTCGGCGATGGTGATGTCCTCGCCGGTGCCGATGTTGACGAGGCCGGCGCCGGAATAGGTCTTCATCAGGTGCACGCAGGCGTCCGCCATGTCGTCGACATAGAGGAACTCGCGCCGCGGCGTGCCGGTGCCCCACACCGCGACGCGCTGCGCGCCCGCGACCTTCGCCTCGTGGAAGCGGCGGATCAGCGCGGCAACGACGTGGCTCAGTTCCGGATGATAATTGTCGCCGGGGCCATAGAGATTGGTCGGCATCACGCTGATGAAGTCGCTGCCATACTGGCTGCGATAGGCCTCCGCCATCTTGATGCCGGCGATCTTGGCAATGGCATAGGGTTCGTTGGTCGGCTCCAGCGGGCCTGATAGCACCGAATCCTCGCGCAGCGGCTGCGGCGCCAGTTTTGGATAGATGCAGGACGAGCCCAGGAACATCAGCTTCTCGGCGCCGTTCCGATGCGCCGCCTGGATCACGTTCGCCGCGATCGCGATGTTGTCGTAGATGAACTCGGCGCGCAGCGTGTCGTTGGCGACGATGCCGCCGACCTTGGCGGCGGCGAGGAAGATCACCTGCGGCCGCACCTTCGCGAACCAGTCGAACACGGCGGCCTGGTTGCACAGATCGAGCTCGCGCCGGTCGACCGTGACGAGCTGCACGTCCTCCCGCGCCAGCCGGCGCGCAATCGCGCTGCCGACCATGCCGCGATGGCCGGCGACGTAGACGGTCTTGCCCTTCAGCTCAAACGGTGCGCTTGCCACGGCCGGCGTCCCGTTTTGCCTCCGCCAGATCGCTGGCCATCATCTCCTGGACGAGCTCGGCAAAGCTGCGCTTCGGCTTCCAGCCGAGCTTGTCCCGCGCCTTGCTGGCATCGCCGACGAGGAGATCGACCTCGGTCGGACGGAAATAGGTCGGATCGATCCTCACCACCGTCTTGCCGCTCTTCGCATCGACGCCGGTCTCCTCGACGCCCGTCCCGCGCCATTCGATGCGGCGGCCGACATGCGCAAAGGACAGCTCGACCATCTCGCGCACCGAGCGCATCTCGCCGGTGGCGAGCACGAAGTCGTCGGGCGTGTCGGCCTGGAGGATCATGTGCATGCCCTCGACATAGTCCCTGGCATGGCCCCAGTCGCGCTTGGCCGAGAGATTGCCGAGATAGAGCGTGTCCTCGAGCCCGACCTCGATGCGCGCGACGCCGCGCGTGATCTTGCGGGTGACGAAGGTCTCGCCGCGGATCGGGCTCTCATGGTTGAACAGGATGCCGTTGGACGCGAACATGCCGTAGGCTTCGCGGTAGTTCACCGTGATCCAGTAGCCGTAGAGTTTTGCGACGCCGTAGGGCGAGCGCGGATAGAACGGCGTGGTCTCCTTCTGCGGGATCTCCTGCACGAGGCCGTAGAGCTCGGAGGTCGAGGCCTGGTAGAACCGCGTCTCTTTCTCCATGCCGAGGATGCGGATCGCTTCCAGCAGGCGCAACACGCCGATGGCGTCGGCATTGGCGGTGTATTCCGGGCTCTCGAAGCTGACGGCGACGTGGCTCTGGGCGGCCAGGTTGTAGATCTCGGTCGGCCGGATCTGCTGCACCAGGCGGATCAAATTGGTCGAGTCCGTCATGTCGCCATAGTGCATCAGGAACGGCACGTTACCGACATGCGGGTCCTGGTAGAGATGGTCGACCCGCGCGGTGTTGAACGAGGACGAGCGCCGCTTGATGCCGTGCACGACATAGCCGAGCGACAGCAAATATTCGGCGAGATAGGCGCCGTCCTGACCGGTCACGCCGGTGATGAGAGCGATCCGCTCAGCCATTTTATCAACCTGCTCCGCGGCAACTCAACGACGGGCACCGCCTCAAACCCGCCCTTCTTTGACATATCGGCCAAACGGGTCAACCCGGGTACGACCGGGCGCAGGCGAATTCTCCGGGAGCGAGCGCGCAGCTTGCCGCTATTCGATCAGCTCGAGCAACCGCGATGAAACGCGGTCACAGCATACGCGGGTGTAAGGTTTGCAGCGGGGTCGGCGCGTTTATCTGCGCGCGGTGCGGGGATCATTGAGGGCAAGACCCGGCCTCGGCCAGTCTACCGCAATCAGCCGCCCGGTGCCGGACAGCGTGACGAAGGCGGTGCGCATATCCGCGCCGCCGAAGCAGATGTTGGTACAATAGATCTCGTCCGCCTCGTGGAATTCCACGAGGTCGCCGGTCGGCGCGAACACGCTGATTCCGCCGCGCACCAGCGTGGCGACGCAGATATTGCCGCCGTCTTCGACCGCGAGGGAATCGAAGCGCTGGTAGCCGGGCAAGCCGTGCAGCAGCCGGCCGCCATTGGGCGACGGCCAGGGCTGTTTCGCAACCTCGCCTTCGCCGGTGATGGGGTAGCTCCAGATCCGGCTGGTCTCGGTCTCCGAGACGTAGAGTGTGCGTCCATCCGGCGACAGCCCGACGCCGTTCGGCGTCATGATCGGAAAAATCACTTCCCGGATCATGGAGCCGTCGGTGCGCGCATAATACACCGCGCCGCGGTCCATCAACCGGCCATAGGTCTTGCCGAGATCGGTGAACCAGAAACCGCCTTTGGCGTCGAAGACGATGTCGTTCGGCCCCTTGAGGTGGACGCCATCGCAACTGTCGTAGAGCGTTCGAACGGCACCGGAGTCGAGGTCGACCTGCTCGATCCGGCCCGTCGTGTAGTCCTCGGCGCGGCCGGTCGGGCGCGCAAAATTGCTCCTGTCCCTGTGCCAGGAGAAGCCGCCATTGTTGCAGACATAGCATTTGCCGTCCGGACCGATGGCAGCGCCGTTCGGCCCGCCGCCGAGCTGCGCGACCACCTCTTTCCTGCCCGAAGCAAGCACCCGCGTCAGCCGGCCGCCCTCGATCTCGACGACGATGATGCTGCCGTCGGCGAGCGCGATCGGCCCTTCGGGAAAGGCCAGTCCGCTCGCGATCTCTCTGCCCTCGAGACGCATCTCGTCACTCCCTGTGCTCAGGCCGGCGCCGGCTGGCCCGTGCCGAGATAGGCTTCCACGACCTCGGCACGGCTTGCAGCCGTGGCGAGATCGGCCGCGCTGCGATGGCCCACGATCGCGCCATTGCGCAGGAAATAGAGCGCGTCGGCGACCTTCATTGTCATGCGGAAGTTCTGCTCGACCAGCATGATGGCAAGGCCGCTGTCCTGCTTGATCGTCACGAGGCGTTCGAACACGCGCCGGATCAGGAGCGGCGCCAGCCCCAGCGACGGCTCGTCCAGAAGCAGAAGTCGCGGCGCGCTCATCAGGCCGCGCCCGATCGCCAGCATCTGCTGCTCGCCGCCGCTCAGCATCCAGGCCGGTGACTTCAGACGGTTCGCGATCTCGGGAAACAGCTCCAGCATGAGATCGCGCCGTTGTCGCTGCGTGCGCGCATCGAGGAAGAAGCCGCCGAGCAGGAGATTTTCGGCGACCGTGAGCGAGCCGACGATCTGACGCCCCTCGGGGACATAGACGATGCCGCGCCGGACACGCTGCCGTGCGGCGAGCGCACCGATGTCCTCGCCGGCAAAGCGCATCTCGCCTTCCGCCGGCACCAGGCCCGCAATGGCCTTCAGCACCGACGACTTGCCCGCTCCGTTGGCGCCCAACAGCGCCACAACGCCGTTCTCCGGCACGGAGAGATCGACCTTTTCGACGGCGCGTGCCGCGCCGTAGCGAACCGAAAGGCCGCGCGCGGAAAACAGCTCAGTCATCGGCGTCGTCCCCGAGATAGACGCGGATCACGTCGGGATGCGCTCGGATTTCGGCAGGCGAGCCGTTCGCGATCATCCTGCCGAAATCGAGCACATAGATGTGCTCGCAGAGCTCCATGATCAGGTCCATGTCGTGCTCGACGACGAGGAGCACGAGGTCGGGCCGCATCAACCGCTTCAGGGCGCGCATCAGATCTCGCGTCTCGACCGCATTCAGTCCGGCGGCCGGCTCGTCGAGCAGGATCGCCCTCGGCCCGCTGGCAATGGCGCGCGCGATTTCGGCGAGGCGCAGCGTTCCCGGCGGCAGGTCGGACGGCTTGTCGTGAGCCGCGGAAGCAATGCCGAGCTCATTGAGCGCCGCCATGGCGCGGCGTTCGACGTCCTGCTGCTCGGCCCGCTGCGCCGGCGTCGGCACGAAGGCGCTGAACCAGCCCGAGCGCCGCGTCAGGGTGAGACCGACCAGGACATTTTCGAGCAACGACAGATCCGGGCACATCGCCAGATTCTGGAAGCTGCGGGTGATGCCGCATGCGGCGCGCTCGGCCGGCCCCATGCCGTTCAGCGACCGGCCACCAAAACGGCTGTTGCCGCGCTGGCCGTGGTAGAGCCCGGTGAGACAGTTGAACAGGCTGGTCTTGCCCGCGCCATTCGGTCCGATCAGGCCGGTGATGACGCCGGGTCGCAGCGTCAAGGACACGTCACTGAGCACCTGAAGCCCACCGAAGGCGAGCGCGATATTTTCGGCGACGAGCCCGTCGCTGCCGGCCATTGCCGTCATCATCTCCTCCTCCGCGGCAGGAAGCGGCGCAGATCGCCGACATTCGCCACCAGCGTGACGACGACCAGCGCCACGCCATAGAAGATCGGAACCCAGTCGCCGGCTTTCGCGAGATAGGTCGGCACCAGCGTGATGAAGGCACCGCCGACGAGCGCGGCCGGCAACGATAGGCGGTTGAGGCTGACGACCGAGCCGACCAGCAGAAAGACGCCGCTGAAGAAGGTGAAGCTGTTCGGGGAGACGGTCGAGGATGCAAAGCCCGTCAGGGCGCCTGCAAGCGAGGCAAGCGCCGCGCTCACGGTGAAGATCGAGACGCGCGCCCAGCTCCGCGTGATCCCCATGGCCTCGGCCGCACGCGGCTGCGCCTGCGCCATCAGCAGCGCCAGGCCTTGTGCCGATTTGCGGAAATGCATGAGCCCCAGACAGACGACAACCAGAACGACAAGGGCGACGTAGTAGCGCTGCAACGCCTTCGAGACGCCGGGGACCAAGTCCTGTGCGATGTAGAGACCTTCGAAGCCGCCGGTGAACTTCTCGAAGCCGATCAGGATCTCGGGCAGCGCCAGTGCGAGCGCCATGGTGGCCACCGCCAGATAAATTCCGGACAGCCGGCGCGAAGGAAATGCAAAGACGAAGCCCACGCCGGCACCGAGCAGGATCGCGAGCGGCAAGCTCACCGCGATCGACAGGCCGAGCCGGTGCTCGACGATCGCGACCGCATAGGCTCCGAGCGCTACGAAGAAGCTGTGCCCGATCGACACTTCGCCGCCGTACCGTACGAGCATGCTGACGGAGAGAACCCCCAACGCGTTGGCAAAGCACAGCGACAGGCTGTAGAGCAGGAAACCGCCGGCGAGGAGCGGCATCAGGGATAGCACCGCCACCAGGGCGAGCATGGACAGCCGTGCGGCATCGACGTTCCCGCCGCGGGCCGACACTCCGGCCTTGGACCCGTGCGCGAGCTCAGACACGGCCACCGATCGCCCTTTCCAGCAGTCCATTGGGGAAGAAGTTGAGCGTCAACAGGATCACGCCGAGCAGGAAGGTGTTCATGAACTCCGGCGCGACGTAGAACGAGAACAGGTTCATGGCGATCCCGACCAGGATGCCGCCGAGGGCGGCGCCCGGCAGGCTCGAAAAGCCGCCGACCACGGCCGCGGTGAAGGCCTGCAACATGAAGGACGGCACGGTCGTCGAGCTCAGGAATGTCGTCGGCACGATCAGAAGCGCCGCGACGAGACCGAGCACGGCGCCCGCGAACCAGGAGAACAGATGGACCGAGCGCAGGTTCAGCCCGCACACCTCGCAGGCGAACGGATTGGTCGAAACCGCGCGGAACGCGACGCCCAGCTTCGTCCGTTCGATGATCACGAACAGGCCGCCGACGATCGCGAGCGTGACGGCGAGGACCGCGAGATCATAGGCGGAGATGCGGATCGCGCCGATGCTGAAACTAAAGCGCGGCACCGGCAGGTCGAGATTGACGATGTCGGCGCCGAATATGAGTTGCACGGCGCCTTGCAGGATCAGCCCGATGCCGAGCGTTGCAATCGTGGAGGCGAGATCGGACTTGAAGACGATCGGCGCGATCAGGGCATAGCTCATCGCAGCGATCGCGGCCGCGATGCCGAGCGCCAGCGCCACGGCGCTGCCCCAGGACAGGCTGAGCAGGCTGCCGCTGGAGAAGCCGTAGACCACGAAGGCACCGAGGCAGGCGAGATTGCCGTGCGAGAAATTCACGACGCGCGAGCTCTTGAAAACCATGACGAGGCCGAGGGCCCCGACGCCGTAGAGGCAGCCGGAAATGATGCCGGACCACAGCAGCGGCAGGATGTCCCTGATGAATCCCGCCACGCTCACGCCTGCCCTTCACCGGGCGTCCCGCCCTTCTCGATGAATTCGATCACGCCCGGGAAGTAGCGCCCGGACAGACCTTGCCGGCATGCCGCGTCATAATAGCGGCGCGCGAGCTCGGCGACGCCCGGGCGGACGCCGGCATCCGAGGCGAGCTGAAGCACGTAATCGAGGTCCTTCAGCACGTATTCGGGTGGAAACGCCTTTTCCGGAAAATTGCGCGGCAGCATCGCCTTGGTGCCGTGATTGCGCAGCACGAAGCTGTCGCCCGAGCCTTTCGACACCGCGCTCAGCAGCGTCTCGGGCTTCACGCCCGCACGCTCGCCGACCACCATCATTTCGGCCAGCGCCAGCGTGTTCTCGAACACCAGCGCATTGTTGATCAGCTTGACGACCTGGCCGCAGCCGACCTCGCCGCAATGGGTGACATCGGAGCCGATGTAATCGAGCAGCGGCTTGATCCGCGCGAACACGGCCGCCTCGGCGCCGACCATGATGCTGAGCTCGCCACGCTGCGCGGCTTCCCGCGTGCGCGCCACTGGCGCATCAGCGAAGGCGAAGCCCTCGGCCTTCAGCCGCCCGGACACGCTGCGCGCAAGCGCGACGGGCGTGGTGCTGAGATCGACGATCGTCGCCCCCGGCCGTGCCGCCTGCGCAATCGCGGCAGAGACCGCCTCGACCTGCGGCCCGCCGGGCAGCGACAGGAAGATCACGTCGGCGGCGGCCGCAAGCGCTTCGAGCGACGTTGCTGCTTCCGCCCTGGTATCGGACAGTGCCGTCATTGCGGCGGCGTCGCGATCGAGCATCAGCACGCGGCCGGCATGCTTCTTCGCCATGTTCCGGCACATCGGTCCGCCCATGACGCCGAGCCCGATGAAGCCGATGGTTTCCACTGCGCTCATCGGTGTCAATCCATCAACATGCCGCCATTGACGTCGAGCACCGTTCCGGTGATCCAGTTCGACGCCGGCGAACAGAGGAAGAGAATGCTCTGTGCGATATCCTCGGGCTGACCGAACCGTCCCAGCGGCACGTTGCCGTTCGCCGACGGTGCGGCGCGGTCAGTGACGGTTGCCCACATCGGCGTCTCCACCGGGCCCGGCGCGATGATGTTGGCATAGACGCCCTTCCCGGCGCCGTTCTTGGCGACCCATTTCATCAGGCCGTGCACCGCCGATTTCGCCGCGACATAGGCCGGCCCCGACGCGACGCCGCCGATCTTGGCGGCGATCGATCCGAGCGCCACGATCTTGCCGAAGCCGCGCTCGGCCATCACGGGATAGAGCTTGCGAACGGGATTGACCGTGCCCATCAGGTTGACGGCGAGAATCTTCTCCCACTCTTCGTCGGTCGACTGCGGCAACGGCGTGTTGGCGATCGTGCCGGCACACAGCACGAGGATGTCGATCTTGCCGCGCGCCTTCAGCTCCTCGTCGATCAGCTTCTCGGTGGCCGCACGATCCGTCACATCGCAGCGGCGATAGCTTGCCTTCGCCGGAAACGCACCGCCATCGGCCACGATGTCGGTGGCGATGACGTCGGCGCCGGCTTCGCAGAACGCCGCAACCACGGCGCGGCCGATGCCGCCGGCGGCTCCAGTAATGAGCGCAGTTTGTCCGTCGAGACGCGAGGGCCCGCTCAAGGGCGATCCAGCCATGTCGTATTTTCCTTGTTTTTCTTGGTCGTCAACAGGAGCAGCGGGCGATCATGTCCGGCGATCGCCCGGTGAAGGATTGAGTCTCAGGCCGGCTTGGCGTCGAACGCCACCGCAGGATAGGGCTTGAAGTCGCGCACCATGACGAAGGAGCCCTGCGCCTGGAGGATTGCCTCCTGCCGCGTGCCGCGATGATCGGCGCCGGTGAAGGTCACCTTGCGCGCGCCACCAACGGAGGCATTGTTCAACGTGTTGCCTGCCTCGATCAGATTGGCCCGCGTGATCGGCTTGCCGCTGTCGACCAGCGCGCCGAAAATGGCGCCGAACAGTGCGGCGTTGCTCCAGCCGTTCAGGCCGAACACGCCGACCGGATCGTTCGGATAGTATTTGGTCACGGCCTCGCGATAGGCCTTGATCTCGGGCTCGGCGCTATCGACCGGCAGCAGCCACGAGGAGAAGTAGACGCCGTTGAGGAGATCGCCGGTCAGCTTGTAGGTCGCGGGATCCGCGGTGAAGAACGGCGCGAACCAGGTGAGCTTGACGCCCTGCCGGTCGGCCGCCTTCAGCGCGGCCGCGAGATTGGCGTTGGAGCCGAACAGGATCGCCGCCTGGGCCTCGGAATTGGCGACGCGGCGGATGTGCGGCGTGAAGTCGGTGGTCTTCACCTCGAACGGAACCGACTCCGCCGGCGTGAGCTTGTTCGCCTCCATGAAGAGATCGAAGCCGCGCTTTGCCGAGCGGCCGAGTTCGTCGTTCTCCCACAGCAGTGCGATCTTCTTCAGCTTGAGGTCGTTGACCGCGAACTCGGCGTTCGAGGCCGCGGACCAGCCGTAGTCGGGCAGCAGCGGAAAAATGTTCGGCTCGGCGAAGAACGCGCTGGCGCCGCCGATCGGCCCGATCATGGCAAGGCCGCTCTCCTTGGCAAAGGGGATGACCGCGACGTTGGTCGCCGTGCCGACCGCGGCGACCAACCCGAAGATGTGGTTGTCCTCGACGAGGCGGCGAACCGCGGCGACGCTGCGGGCGGGATCGTAACCGTCATCGAGGGTCACATAGTTGATCTTCCAGCCCCTGATGCCGCCGGCCGCGTTGACGCTCTTGAAATAGGCGTCCGCCGCATGGGTCAAGATCGCGTAGAACGGGACCGGCCCCGTGACCGGCGTGAACCCGCCGATGGTGATGGTCTTGGCGGCGGCATCGACACCGATCTCGTCCGCAAGGAGCGAACTGCCGGGATAGGCTGACGCCAACGCAGCCGCGCCCGAGAGTTTTAGAAAATCTCGCCGTTTCATGAGCCCTCCCCGATATCTATTTTTATGCGTCGATCTCTATAGGGAGGAACTGATCAGGTCAAGATAAAATGCATTATGCATTATGTCGCGCCGATATTCCCCAGGATTTGCTCGGCGCGGCGGATGACGGGCGCGTCGATCATCTTGCCGTCGAGCGCCACGGCAGCGCCGCGTCCTCCTTCAGCGGCCGCCATCACACGACGCGCCCAATCGAGCTCCTCGGTCGTCGGCAGGAAGGCTTCGTTGACCAGCTTGATCTGCGCCGGGTGGATGCAGAGCTTGGCGCCGAAGCCCAGCGCCCTGGCCCGGCCGACCGCAGCGCCGAAGGCCACGGGATCCGCCCATGACGTCGTCACGCCGTCGATCGGAGGCGCGAGGCCTGCAAGCCGCGATTCCAGGACGATCTGGAGCCGGACGGGATCGAGCTCCTGTGCGGTCTCGGTCACGCCGGAATCGATTCCGAAATCGAGGTTGCCGAAGGCGAGCTGCGCTACCAGCCCGCTTTTGCCGATACTCCTGAGCTCCGCATAGCCCTTGACGGTCTCGATCAGCGCGATGATCCGGCACGGTCCGTCGAGCGATCCGACGAGGCGGTTGAGCGCTGCGGGCTCGGATTTCGGCAGCATCAGCCTGGTTACGCCGGCGCTGCGTATCATCTCCATATCGGCGGCAAAGAAGGTGCTATCCGCACCATTGACGCGCACGATCGCATCGGCCCGCCCCGACCACTCCATCACGGAGCGGCGCGCAGCCGCTTTGTCGGCGGGCGCGACGCATCCTCGAGATCGAGGATGACCTGATGGGCACCTGACGCGACCGCCTTGTCGAACCGCTCGGGACGGTTCGCCGGGACAAACAGGAAGGACCGAGACAAAAGGCTGGACATTGGGGATTAACCTCGATTATGCATAATGCATTATCGTTTGTACTTCTACCCTCCTCGGTGAGGCGCGTCTATGGTAGTCGCGGGCAAATCGGTCAGGGGCAGCGGCATCCAATGGAATATCGAACGAAAGAGGAGCAGGTCGCCGACTTTCTCCGCGAGGGCATCCTCTCCGGGAGGCTGCCGCGGGGTGCCCGGCTGAAGCAGACCGAAATCGCGCAAGAGCTCAAGATCAGCATCACCCCGGTTCGCGAGGCGCTGAAGCTGCTCGAGGCCGAAGGCTATCTTTCGAGCGACTCCTACCGCGGCGCTACGGTGGCGCCATTCGACGTCGAGGCGTCCACCGAGATTCTGAGACTGAGGATCACGCTCGAGACCCAGCTCGTCGAAAGCGCCGTGCGCAACATCACCGCCGAGGAGATCGCCGAACTGCGCGAACTGGCCCGGCAGTTCGAGCAGGCCGCGCTCGCCGATGACAGCACCGCGGCACGCGGCATCAACTACCGATTCCACCGGCGAATGTATGATTTTGCCCGACTGCCGAAGACGCTGCATTTCGTGCAGGTGCTGTGGGCGCAATATCCGTTCGACGTCATCAACCGCATCGGCGGCCGCGCGGTGCGCGCCGCCAAGGAGCACAACGAGCTCCTGAAGAACGTGATCGAAAGCGACGCCGCAGGCGCGATGCTGACGATGCGGCAGCACATCGAGACCGGCTGGAACGAGCTGCGCAACAGCCTGCCGGCCCGGTCCGAAAATTCCGTCAAATCGAAGAGCTCTGAAAAGGAGACGCTATGAAGGCGATGCTGCTCGTCATGGACATGCTCAATGACCTCGTCCACGAGAACGGCGGCGGGGCCAAGACCTACGTTCCGCTGATGAAGGAGCGTGACGTGCTTGGCCGCACCAGGGCGGTGATCGCGAAAGCGCGTGCCGCCGACGTGCTGATCGGCTATGTCCGCGTCGGCTTCTCGCCCGATTATCGCGAATGCCCGCCCAACTCGCCGATCTTCTCCCGCGCCCGCGGCGCCGGCATGTTCAAGCTCGGCACCTGGGGCACGGAAGTTCATCCCGACCTCAAGCCCGAGGCGAGCGATTTCGACATCGTCAAGCACCGTGTGAGCCCGTTCTACGGCACGTCGCTGGAGCCGATTCTGCGCGCCCATGGCGTCACGGACCTGTTCCTGTCCGGCGTCTCCACCAACGGCGTGGTACACACCGGCGCGCGGGAAGCGCACGACCGCGACTACGCCTGCACGGTGCTCGAGGATTGCTGCGCCGGCGGCACGACCGACGAGCACGACAGCGCCCTGCGCTGCCTCGGCCGCTTCGCCGCGATCAAGAACAGCGCGGATGTGAGCTTCGCTTGAGCTATCCCCTCCCCGCTCCTTGCGGGGAGAGCACTATGTTCCCAGCCAGCGCGGATTGATCGCCTGCTGATAGGTGACACCGCGCACGGCATCGCTGAACTTCAGCTCGAACTCCATATTGTGCGCGAACTGCTGCTCGGACAGCGTCGGCGGCACCGAAACGGTCATGCGCTGATCCGACACAGTGTGCTTGATCAGCTCTAGACTGGTCTGCTGGAAGAAGCGCTCGCGCAAAACCTGTCCAGCCGCATCGGGATCGTTGCGGATCAACGCCGCCCCCCTGGTCATGCCGCGGACCAGCGCCGCAACCGTGTCGGGATTCTTGTCGAGGAAATCCGGCCTGCCGCACAGTACGGTGTAGAGGAAATTCTCGATGCCCGGGACCTCGCCGTGGGATGGGCGCGCGGCCCAGACGGCAAGGCCGTCCTCCACCGCCTGGTTGTTCGCGGGCGCCGTCGTGTTGAAACCGTCGATCTGGCCGGATCGCAGCGCCAGATACATCTTGTCGAGCTTGACTACAGTGAGGCTCACGTCCTTCTCCGGATCGAGCCCGCCCAGCGACAGGAGATAGCGCCAGATCTTGTCGGTACCGCTGCCGCGGCCGGAAATCGCCAGCGTCAGGCCCTTCATGCGGGCCATGCGCTCCTTCAGCGGCATCTGCGGTGCAAGACCGATCTTCTCCGCCGTCTTCCGGCTGATCACGGCATCGCTCGCATATTGCGACATCAGCGGGGCGAAGGCGTTGATCTTCTGCCCCTTGGCGACCGCAAGGATCACGTCGCTCATCACGAGGCCGGCGACGTCGACGCTACCGCCGAGGATGGCCGCCATGCTGTTGGTGCCGCTGCCGGTATCGATCAGGGAGACGTCCAGCCCCTCATCCTTCATGAAACCAGCCGCCGTTGCGGCCAGCAGCGGCAGATAGGCGAATGTGTAGCCGCCGATCGCGATCGTGACCGGCCTGCCGCCCGCACCTTGCGACAGGCTTCGCGTGGCCGAACCGGCCAGCGCGCCTCCGGCAATACCGCCGAGCATCATCCGACGCGTGATCATGATGTCCTCCCTCTTTTCTTCGTTGTGACGACGTCTCCTCAGCGCCAGCGGAAGATCCAGCTCTCCAGCCGTCCGAGCGCTTCGTTCAGGAGGGTGGTGACGACCATCAGCGCGAACAGCGCGGCGAACACGCCGGCAGTATCGAGCTGGCCCGCCGAATTCTGCGTGAGGTAGCCGATGCCGGCATTCGAGGCCATCATCTCGGCCGCGACCGCGCCGACAAATCCGTATGGCAGGCCGAGCTTCAATCCCGTGAACAGCCACGGCAGCGCGGCCGGGAAGATCACCATGCGCTGGATCGCGAATTTGCCCGCACCCATGGTCCGCAGCGCATCGACCATTTTCAGGTCGACCTCGCGCACGCCGCGCAAAGTCGAGAAGAACACCAGGAAGAATACGCTGATCGCGGCGAGCACGATCTTCGGCGCGAGCCCGATGCCGAACCACATGATGAAGAGCGGCGCGAGCGCGACCTTGGGCACGCCATAGACCGCGGTGACGAAGGGATCGACGGTGCGATGCAGGATATCGCCCGCCCCGACCAGCAGCGCAAACAGGATGCCCGCCGTCGCACCCAGCAGGAAGCCGGCGAACGTCTCCTTGAACGTGATGAAGAGGTGATATTCGAGCAGGCCGCTCGCGGTCCACGCCACCAGCGTGTTGAACACGGCGCTCGGGCTGCTCACCCAGAACGGATCGAGCAGCGTTCCCGATGCGGCCTGCCAGGCGGTCAGCACCGCGACCACGAAGAGCGTGCGGTAGAGCCACACGCGGCTGGATGGGCCAAGCGCCGGTTCGGCCCGCGTCTCGGACAGTGCCTGTGTGCTCACGATGGTCGCCTCGCAGGAGGTTCGAGCGCTGCCCAGAGGCGCCGATAGTGCTCTTCAAATGCGGGATGGAAGCGCACTTCGTGCACCTCGCGCGGGCGCGGAATAGCGATCGGCTCATCGAGCCTGATCTGGCAGGGGCGCGCGGAGAAGACCAGGACGCGATCGGCCAGCGTGATCGCTTCGACGATGTCGTGAGTCACGAACACCACTGTCTTGCGCCTTGCCGACCACAGTTCCAAAAGCTCGCCCTGGAGCGCCAGCTTGAGTTGGGCGTCCAGCGGACCGAACGGCTCGTCCATCAGGAGAACCGGCGGATCATAGATCAATGTGCGGGCCAGCATCGCGCGCTTCCGCATGCCGCCGGAGAGCTGGCTCGGATGATGCCGCTCAAAGCCCTGGAGGCCGACCTGCACGATCACGTCGTGCACGCGCGCGGCGATCTCGGCGCGATCGACGTTGCGAAGCTCCAGCGGGACTGCGATGTTTTGCTCCACGGTCCGCCACGGCAGCAGGCTGTCATGCTGAGTGAGGTAGCCGATCCCGGTATTGACCGCCGCAACCGGCGCGCCCTGGCACAGGACCCTACCTGCGGTCGGCTGATCGAGGCCGGCGAGCAGGTTCAGCACCGTCGACTTGCCCGAGCCGCTCGGGCCGACGATGGCGAGGAATTCGCCGTTCTGAAGCGAGAAGTCCAATCCGCAGAGGACGTCGACCCGGCCATTGCGCGAGCTGAAGGTCTTGCCGACGCCGCGCAGCTCGACCGCGGGCACGCGTTGCGCATCGCAACCTTGCGCAGGGACAACAGACAGGTGCGCCGATCTCATCGTCTTGCCTCCCCTGCACGTCTCACGTTTCCGTTCCGCCCCGGCTCGCGCCCTCAGACCTCTGCGGCTGCACGCATCGCGAGCGCGCCGTTGGGGCCGCCGGCCCACAGGTCAAGCGCGCTCGCATCGCCCTTCCCTTCCAGCTTGAACGCCGAACTCACGAACAGCGGCGAGACGCCCCTGAACTCGAAGGACTTGAGCGGCTTGCCGGCGTGCCTTTCCGCAAAGCCTTGCAGCAGCGTCGCCGTCAGCGGTCCGTGCACAACGAGATCGGGATAGTTTTCTTCCGCCCGCGCGTAGGCCTGATCGTAGTGGATGCGATGCCCGTTCGACGTCAGCGACGAATAGCGGAACAGAAGCACGGTATCGGGCCGAAACTCTTCCGACCATGCTCCATCCTGCGGAGCGGGAACGGCCACTGGCGCTGGCGCGCCCGGTGCTGCCGCCTCGCGATAGACGATGTCCTGCTGCTCCGTGATGCACAGCGCGCCGTCGCAGCCAATGCTGTGGCTGACAGTCACGAAGACCAGCTTTCCGGCACGGCCGGACTTGGCCTCGACCTTCACGATGGTGCTCTCGCGCTCAGCTTCCCTGCCGATGGTCAATGGCTTGTGGTAGGTGAGCCGGCCGCCGGCCCACATACGGCGTGGCAGCGACACCGGCGGCAGGAATCCACCGCGCCTGGGATGTCCGTCCGTCCCCAGTTGCTGTCGCGGCACGACGCGGTTGAAGAAGATCCAATGCCATCCCGGCGGCAATGGAGCGCCGGCCGCGCGGTTTCCTTCAAGACCGAGCGTGGCGCCAAGCGCTGCGGCGCGATCCGGCGCGATCAGCTCGTGGATCGTCTCCTTGCGGCCGACCCAGGCCTGCCAGTCTTCCTCGCCCGATACGGTGCTCTCGCTCATGACGGCAAACTCCACTTCAATCGGTCAGTAAATCACCCGCTGGTCGATCAGGCTTTGGCGTTCCTCGCCGCTGAGACCGAGCAGCTCACCGAACACATAGTCCTCGTCTTCGCCGAGACGCGGCGTGCCGCGCGTCATGCCGACGTCGGATCTGGAAAAACGGATCGGCGCCTTCAGTGCGGCGCGGCTGCGGCCCGTCGTATCCTCGACATCGACGATGGTTCCGCGCTCGCGCAGATGCTCGTCGTGCGCGACGTCTTCCATGTCGCAGGACACGTGCGCCGCGATCCCGGCGGCCTGGAGCGATCGCTCGGCTTCGCCGGCCTCGCGCGTCATCGTCCAGTGCTCGATTTCGCCATGTAGCGGCCGCCGGTGCTTGTGTCGGCTCTCCGCGGTCTGAAAACGCGGATCGGTCAGCAGATGCGGTGCATCGATCAACGTCACCAGGCATCGCCATTCCGCCTCGGTGCGGACCGCGATGGTCAGCCAGCGATCCTCCTCACGGGTGCGGTACACGCCGTGCGGCGCCATGCGCAGATGATCATTGCCGATCCGTGTGGGGACCCCTCCGGCGGCGGCGAACAGCAGCGCCTCGCCGACCAGTGAGCAGGCCACCTCGCGAGCGCTGACGTCGACATGTCCGCCACGCCCGGTGCGGCGAAGGCGATACACCGCAGCGACTGCGGCCATCGCCGCGTTCATGCCGACGCTGTGATCCATCACATGCCGCATCTCGACCGGCGGTCCGTCCTCATAACCGGTGAGATAGCCGAGTGCACCCCAGGCACCGAACAGTGGTGCGTAGCCGGCGAAATGCGAATCCGGACCGCTCTGGCCCGACGACGACACGGACACCATCACCACGGACGGCTTCAGCGCGGCCAGCGCGGCATAGCCGAGGCCGAGCCGCTCCATCACGCCAGGCCGAAAGCTCTCGCAGACGAGATCGCTCACGCCAACGAGCTTCCTGGCGAGCGCGATGCCCTTGGCGTCCTTCAGATTGATGCGGATCGAGAGCTTGTTCGATGCGACCTGATCGAAGCTCGCGGGCCCCATCCGGCCATAGACCGGGTGCGGCTTGCGAAAGATGTCCGGGCGCGCCGCGCTCTCGACCTTGATGCACTCCGCGCCGAGCTGCGAGAGGATGTGCGTGCAGAACGGCCCCGCCGCGTGGAGCGTGAAATCGGCGATGCGGAGCCCGGCGAGCGGCTTCATGAGGCCTCCGCGGCGACGAGCGGCTGATTGCGGGTGCGGCTGGCCGTCAGCAGGTGCTGATGTTCGCCAAGCCGCGGCGGCCCGGCTTTCAGGCGTAGTGCCGCACCATCGACATGGAACGGCGCCGACAACAGCGGCAAGGAGCCGCCGCCGGGGATCTCGACCGGCTGAAACAGCTCCCGCGCGCGCTCATGGGCATCGGACAGGACCTCCGCGGGACTTGCATATTTCGCCATGGGGACTCCGAGCGCCTGGGCTCGCGCGACGACGTCCGCCGTCTGCTGTTCGAGCGCCCAGGCGCGAATGGCGCGGTTGATCTCGGCGCCGCGGCGGCTGCGCTCCAGCGAGTCCGCGAGGACAGGATCGAGCATCCATCCGGGGCGTCCCATCAGCTCGATCAGGCCCTGCCACTGCCGCTCCTCGAGCGTCAGCAGCTCGACATAGCCGTCGGCACATTGGAGCACGCCGCCATATTTGAACGACCGCGTGCGGCGATGCTCCAGCGAGCCGTCGCCGAAACGCTGGAGTGCGAACGCACCCACGGCGAGCGCGGCATCCTGCACCGAGACATCGACGCTTTCGGCATCACCTTGCTGACGTCCGATCAACGCGGACAGCGCACCGAGCGCGGCCACCACGCCGCCCTGATATTCGGCAAAATGACCGTAGACCTTCAGCGGCGGACGATCGGGAAAGAGTTCGGCGGCAAGGCCGTTTGGCAAGAGGAAGCCTTCGCCCGATGCGTGGATCAGGTTGATTTCCTCGGCCTGCCAGCCGGCCTTCGGCCCGACCGCGCCGAACGGCAGCACCGAGACATCGATCAGCTTCGGGTAACGCGCCCTGACTGTCCGCTCGTCGACTTCCAGGCGCGCGCATTCGTCGGCCCGCAGATCATGGATGAAGACATCGGCCGCCGCCAGCAGGGTAGACAGCCCGGCTCGCCCGGCCGGGCTTTCGAAATCGCAAGTAACACTCTTCTTCCCCGCAGCCAGGAAGGCGAACAGAGCACTGGCTTCGCGAGCGGGCGGAAGAAACGGCGGCTCGCGGCGCAGCGGATTGCCATCCGGCGGCTCGAGAAGAACCGTCTCGGCGCCGAGGGTGGAGAGCAGCCGGCCGGCGTAGGCCGCCGCAACCCCGCGCGAGATCTCGACGACGGTCACTCCCGCCAACAGCGGCGCTACGGCCCCGTCCATCATGGCAACGTTTCCCCGTCTTGTCATTGGCCGGCTCTTTCCGAAAGCATGACGCGAAGCCGCATCATGCTCTCGGGGCCGTTGTTCGCGTCCGCTCTAGCGGATCGTCGGCAGTTCGAGGTCGAGCTGGCCGCCATCGAAGAACACGCGGTTGTCCACGTTGCGCGACGGCAGCATCACGGTTGCGAGGCCCGGCGTGGTCAATTCACCGCGCTGATTCTCGCCCCAGATCTCGAGATCGACCAGCGCAAAGCCGTCCTTGACGTATTTCCTGCTGACCTTGCCCTTGCACCAGGTGGAATCGCCCATGGTGTTGAAGCGCCGCATCTCGGTGCGCACGCGCTTCAGAAACGCCGCGTCGCCCATCCAGTTCGTGACGAGGCTCGCGAGCCAGGAGGAGCGCTGCGGGCCGTAATCATAGGTACCGGGAACGCCGACCTCCTTGGCGACCGACTCGCGATGGTGCCCGATGCCGGTATATTCGATGCCGCCGCCCGCTTCCGGATTGCGGAAGAAATGGCCGGGATGCTTGACGGCGGACTTCAGCACGATGCCGTGGGTGTGACCGCGGCCGCAGCCGACCAGGAAACCCATCGTGTCCATCAGCGAGAGCGGGCCCCGCACGATCGGCGGCAACTCGTCGCCCACATTGACGTCCTCGAAGTAGCGTACTGCGGTGCCGCGCATCCGCTCGTCTTCCTTCAGGATCGCCTCGTCGAGCGCGGCGAATTCGTCGGCGGTGTACTCATAGGGCTTGACGTCCTTGTACTTGCCGGCATCGCGCGCGGCCTTGCGCTCGTGACGCGTGCAGGTGCCGAGCGCGCGGGCAACGACGTCGCCGCGCTGATTGGAATAGGTCGCCTCGACATATTGCAGCACGAGGCGGCCGGAGAATTTGCTTTCCTTCTCCTCGATACCGACCACGCGCTCGATCGCGGTGATACGGTCGCCCGGACGGATGTGGCGGAACAATTCCCAATCGTTGCCGGCGTAAAAACCGTGCACGCCCGGAAGGCCCCAGCGCGTGCGGCCGATCCAGCCGAACGCCATCGGAAACATGGGATGAGCGACATTGGCGCCGTAACGGCTCTGGCGGCCGTGCTCGGCATCGCGATAGAGCGGGTTGAGATCGCCAATGCCGTTGCAGAAATTGCGGATGGTGTCTTCGGTCGCGTCCTGGAGATACGGCCCTTCGGGACGAAGCTGGAGACCGATCATGCTGCGCGCCTGCGCGATCGCCTCGTCGGTGATCTTTCCTTCCGCCGGTGCGTGACCGACCTCTTTTTCCATCACGTCTGACATTCTCGTCTCCATCCCTGTATGAGTTTACGTTTGCTAGGCTGCGGGTTTCATGGCGCGGGCCAGTGCCGCAGCAGCGGCTGCGGCGAGACCGTCGAGGTCTCGCGCGATTACGACGCCGGCACGATCCAGCGCCTCGACCTTGGCGGCCCAGCTCTCGGCGTAGGAACCGATCATCGCGGCGGCGTGCCCCATCTTTTTGCCGGCGGGCGCGGTGCGGCCGACCAGCAGGGCCGCCGACGGCTTGGCATCCGGACGCCCAGCGTATTCGGCAAGCGCATATTCCTCGGAGCCGCCGATCTCGCCGAGATAGATGATGGCGCGCGTGTCCGGGTCGCCGTGAAACAGCGCGATCGCTTCGGCGGCATTGACGCCGCGCACGGGATCGCCGCCGATGCCGATCACGCTGGTCTGACCGAGGCCGGCCGACGACAGGCGGAAGCAGGCTTCATAGGAGAGCGAGCCGCTGCGCGAGATGACGCCGATCGGTCCCGGCGCGTAGCAGAAGGAGGGCATGAAACCGAGCTTGGCCTTGCCGGGAGAGATCAGGCCGGGCGAGTTCGGGCCGACCAGATGTGCTCCATGCTCCAGCGCAGCTGCACGCATTTCCATCGCGTCCAGCACCGGCAGGCCGTCGCCGGGATAGGCGATCAGCGGGCAGCCTGCCTCGATGGTCTCGAGCACCGCGTCGAGCGCGACCGCGGCCGGCACATAGATCAGCGCCGCATTGGCGTGCGTTTCCTTCATGGCAGCCGCGACGCTGGAAAAGACCGGAACGCCCTCGATCGTCTGACCGCCGCGCCCCGGCGCCACGCCGGCCACGACCCTGGTCTGGCTCTGTGCGAGATCCTTGACTGAAAATGTCCCGAACTTGCCGGTGATGCCGACAATCAGCACGCGCGCATCCGCGTCGAGAAGGATGCTCATGACCGTGCCTCCCCAACCTGCTTCACAATGTCGGTCACGGCCGCTTCCAACGTCGCATGGTTTCGATGGCCGGCGTCGCGCAGGATGGTCGTCGCGAGATCGCTGCGGGTGCCATTCAGCCGCAAAGTCACCGGCTTCGAGGATGTTCGCCTCGCGAGAAGCTCGACGAGGGTTTTGGCCACACGGTCGGTGTGCAGCCCGCCGCCGAACATGCTGACCAGAATGCCCTTCACGTTCGGAGCGCGATCAAGCAGATCAAAGGCAAGCCCGAAGCCTGCGGGCGTCGGATTGCCGCTCACATCGAGGAAGCAGGCCGGCTGCGCGCCGGCGCCGTCGATCGCATCCATCGCAGCCATCGTCATGCCGGCCCCGCCCGAGATCAGGCCGATCTCGCCGTCGAGCCAGACCAGCATCAGGCTGGCCTCTTCGCACAACCGGATCTCACGCTCGGCCCTGTCGCGGGACGCCGCAATGGCCGACGCCGTGGCGGCTTTGCGGAAGGCCGCCGCCTCGTCCAGGACGACCTTGGCGTCCGCTGCGATCAGCGCGCCGCCCCTGGCGACGACCAGCGGATTGATCTCTACCGTCGTGCATTCATTCGCCTGCGCGATATCGAGCAGGCGACGCGCAAGGGAGATCACGCGCTCGCGCACCTTCGGGTCACTCTCGACCGGCGCGAGGAGCGTGCGAAAAGCGTGGGCGCGAAAATTGCGTGCGAGCCCGACCGGATAGCTGAGCGGCGGCGGCCCATCCTCGATGGTGACCCCGCCGCGCGGCGAATAGAGCACGTTGAAGCCGCCGACACGACTATCGATCGCCACAGCGAGATAGAGCTCGCGCTCGATATCCAGCCAGGATTCGACCAGCACGGACGCCGGCGCCTCACCGGCAAACCGCATCCCCATGATCGCATCGAATGCATTTTCCAGCTCGGCGGGCGAATTCGCCTTTCGAATGCCCCCTGCCTTGCCGCGCCCTCCGGCGGCGACTTGCGCCTTGACCGCAACGGGCAGCTCGATGCGACAGCTCCGCGCTTCGTCGAGGGAGCGCAATTCCTGGCTGGACGGTGTGGCGATGGCGGCGGCGCGCAGCAGCGCCTTGCCCTGGGCTTCAGTGACTAACATAAAATGCATAATGCATTCTATTCGGCGGCGGTCAACACCCCGTTTGACAGAAATTCCTGCATCGACGTGGAAACACAGTCGAATTATTAGCGAAATCAGCCTCAGAAGCTCAATCGGAGGAATGCACTCGACTCAGGATAATGCATTTTGTTCACCGGCTGCGCGACGGCGTCGCTCGTCAAAGCGCTTGGCGGGCTTCGCGGAGCTCTCGTCTGCCGGTCGAATATCGCCCGTGCCTGCCGAGGCAGCCCGGCTTTATCGGGAAAAGGAGCTCCGCAGCCGCGCCGGCCACGGAGCTCGAGTCAGGGGAGGAAACGCCCCGAGGGCGATGGCGATCTCATCGACCGCCGTTGTTCTCCGGAGGCAGCGATTGTGTCTCCAGAGATTGCGAGGAGCGGCACGTTCGCACCGCTCTGTTCACGAGACCTCACATCTTCAGAGCAAACGGATCGCGCTCTTCGTTCGAAAAATCGATCATGACGTTCTTGGTCTGCAAGAATTCATCCAGCGCCGCCACGCCGCGCTCTTTGCCAAATCCCGACTCCTTGAACCCACCAAACGGCGCCATCGCACTGGACGCACGATAAGTATTCACCCAGACCGTCCCTGCATGAATGGCCCGCGAGACGCGCAATGCGCGCGACAGGTTCGTCGTCCAAATCCCGGAGGCCAGGCCATATCTGGTATCGTTGGCGATGCCGATCGCCTGCTCCTCCGTATCGAAGGGAATGATCGAGAGCACAGGCCCGAACACCTCCTCCTGGGCAATCGCCATCTTGTTCTCCACGCCGGTAAAGATGGTCGGCTCGATAAACAGGCCTTTCCCCAGACCATCCCCTGTCGCTGGCTTTCCGCCGCAAGCGAGAACCGCACCCTCCCCTTGCGCATCGCCGATGCATTTGAGGATTCGGTCGAACTGCGGCTCGTTCGCCACCGTTCCCATATCCGTCGTCTTTTCCAATGGATTGCCGAGCCTGATCTTCCGGGCGCGGGCGACGAGCCGCTTCACGATCTCATCGTGAACTGAGCGCTGAACGAGGAGCCGCGAGCCGGCAATACATGTTTGCCCCGTTGCGCCGAAAATGCCGGCGAGAGCCCCGACGGTCGCCTTGTCGAGGTCGGCGTCTTCGAAGATGACGTTGGGAGACTTGCCGCCCAGCTCCAGCGTGACCGGGACAAGGGAGCGGCCCGCCTCTGCCGCGATCTGACGGCCGACATTGGGGCTCCCCGTGAAACTGACACGATCGATCCGGCCACTCGTGAGCAGTGCCTGCCCCGTCCTGTAGTCGCCGGTCACGACATTGACGACGCCCGCCGGAAAGCCCGCCTCCCGGACCAGTTCGGCGAATTCCAGCGTCGTCACCGATGCATGCTCGGAAGGCTTGATGACGACGCAATTGCCTGCCGCAAGCGCCGGGGCAAGCTTGTTCGCAAGCAGGCCCATGGGCGAATTCCAGGCCGTGATGAGAACCGCAACGCCGATCGGCTCCCGGCGCGTGAAGTCGAAGACGTCGCGCTGGTCCAGCGGAATGGTATCGCCGAAGATCTTGTCGGCGCAGCCCGCGAAGAACCGATAGGCGCGCGCGGCAAAATGCATCTGACCGTGGGTCTCCCGGATGATCTTTCCGTTGTCGGTGCTCTCCATGATGGCCATGCGCTCGGCTTGCGCATCGAGCAGATCGGCCAGCCTGTTCAGCAACGTCGCGCGGGCGAGCCCGGTGGTCTTGCTCCAGACGGAGTCATAGGCGGTCCTGGCAGCGGCGATCGCATCGGCGACCTGCGAGGGCGTTGCCTGCGGCACCAATGCCCATTCCTCGCGGCTATAGGGGTTTATGGCGGCGAACCATTCCTGGTTCGGCGTGGTCACCGTCTCGTTGGCAATCGCAAGTCCATACTTCCTGGGCATGATCCATCATCTCCGCAATTGGCGAATTGTTGTGTTTCTGATCCGGACAGCGCGTCCTGCGCCGGCCTTCGCTTTTGGCTTGGTGTTTAGGCAGGGCTTCCGCGGGGATCGGCATCCAGTCGCGCGATGCCGTCGAGCCCATCGCGCGCGGCAGGAAACAGCGACAGCACCTGCCGGTCATGCCCCGGGATGATATGGGACGGGCTATCGGCCAGTTTCCGGATGACTGCAAAACCGTTCAGCATCTGCTTCGTATCGAACAACACGGGAAATGGCCGGCTCTGGAGAATGTTGGCGTAGTAGTGCGAAGCGTCCGAGGCGAGCACCACGTAACCTCGTCGCGTCCTGACCCTGACGATCTGAAGTCCCGCGGTGTGACCGCCGAGCCAGTGCAAGGATATTCCGTCGTCGAAATCGGAGTTTGGATCGTGAAGGGTCACGCTTCCTTCGAAGTTCCGTCGGACGATATGGCTGACGTCGTCGGCATTGTAGGCCTTGCTTTGCTGCGCGTCGCACATGCACCGGCCCGTGCAGAAATGCATCTCGCGCTCCTGCACGTGATACCGCGCCCGGGGAAACAAATCGTGGTTGCCGGCATGATCCCAATGCATGTGGGTCAGGATGACGTCCTTGACGTTCTCAGGATCGATATCGATCTGCTTCAGCCCTTCGGCAACCGGTCGCGTGACGGCGTAGTTGCGCGCCCGTCCGGCCTTCTCGTCGAAGCCGGTATCGACGATCACCGTCCGGTCTCGGCTGACCAGCGCCCAGACGAAGAAGTCCATCGGCATCTGCGTATCGGGCGCGTCGTTCTCGATGAAGTTCTCCGACGAGCGCCGGTCATCCTTGCTGGCATAGCGGATCGCATAGATTTCATACTCGGACATGTCGTCGTTCACTGGCGCTCGATGCCAGCTTCCCTCGTTGTCGTGGCCCACAATTCCATGTCGCTCTTGACGTGCTCGCCGAACTCCGCCGGCCCGACCCATTGCGCCTCGAAGCCGATATCGGCGAGCCGGCTGCGAATCTCGGGCTCGGCCAACACCTCGCGCACGCCCTCGGCGAGCTTCGCAACGATCTCCGGCGGCGTGCCCTTGGGCGCGAAGAGCCCGCTCCATGCGGAGATGTTGATGAACTCGAGGCCCCCTTCCTTCATGGTCGGGATCTCGGGGAAGCGCGAGGCGCGGCCGAGGTTTGTGGTGGCGAGCGCGCGTGCCGTGCCGGCCTCGACCTGGGACACCGCGGGGGCCATATCCGTGAACGTCATGGACACGCGTTGCGCGATGATGTCGGTGACGACCTGCGGGCTGTTCCGATAGGGCACGGCAGCAATATCGATGCCCGCCCGCCGCTTGAATGCCTCGCCGGACAGCTGACCAAGCGCGTTGGCGTAACCGAACGTCAGCGAGCCCGGCTTGGTCTTGGCCAGCGCCACGAGATCGGCCACGTTCTTTACGGGTAGGCCCGGATCAATGATCAGAAAATAGGGAAACAGGCCAAACTGCGAGATGGGCGCGAAGTCGGCGACGGGATCGTACTGGATCGATTTCAGCATGCTGGGGTTGGCTGCGTGCGTGGACGTTCCGCCGACCAGCAACGTGTATCCGTCAGGCACTGAACGAGCTGCAGCCGTCGCGCCGAGCGCCCCATTCGCGCCGACGCGGTTATCGATGATGATTGCCGTTTTCAGCAACTCCGACAGCCGCTGAAACACGATGCGCGCAACGCCGTCGGTCCCGCTGCCGGGCGCGAACGGCGCGATCACCGTAATCCGCTGCGAGGGATAGTTTTGCGCCCCTGCCCCGCTCAACTGCGAAAGCAGCAAGGCCATGGTCAACAGCAGCACCCGCACAATACCCTCCCGTTGTCAGTTCTTGCTTTTGATTGAGCCCGAATGGGTCGATCACGACTATTTCGAAGAGCGCGCGATGATCTTCAGGATCACCGGCCAGTAATTCGCCCCAAAGCCGTTCTGCGAGGCTTCCGCCAGAAGACCGGCGCCGAGGGCCGCTTCCCTCGCCTCGATCCCGGCATCCCTGGCCATGTCGAGCGCGTAAGACATGTCCTTGTGCATGTAGTCGGTCGAGAACACCCGTTCGGGAAATTCCTGCGCCGCGACCGCCTTGTAGCCGTGATTTCGCAGCGCAAAGCTGTCGGCGGAACCCTTGGAGAAGGCGTCGAACAAGGTCTCTGTCGATACGCCCGCCGAGTTCGCGATTGCGACGGCTTCGCACAGCGCGGTCACGGTCCCGACCACGACCATGTTGTTGAGGATTTTCACGACCTGACCCGAGCCGACATCGCCGCAATGGGTGACCTCGGAGGCAAAGCAGCGGAGCAGCGGCTCGATGCGGGCGAACACGTCCGCCGTCGCCCCGACCGAGATCGCAAGCGTCCCCGCCTCCGCCGCCGCCCGCGTCCGGGCCACGGGTGCGTCGGCATAGTCGGCGCCCTTTGCCTTGAAGACGCCGGCCAGTTCGCGCGTCAGTTTCAACGGGCTGGTGGAGAGATCGACGATGGTCTGGCCGGCGCGTGCGAACTCGAGCAGCCCTCCGGGCATCTCGCATATCTTCTTGAGGTGCTCGCCGCTCGGCATGGAAATGAAGATCACATCGGCCCTCGCGAGCCCCGAGATCGAGCCAACATCGACCGCACCAGCTTGAACGAGACGCGCCGCGGGCTCGGCATTGATGTCGTGAATCAGCACTTTCTGCTTCGTCTTCTGCACGAGGTGCCGGCACATGGGTTCGCCCATGACGCCCAAACCGATGAAGCCGAAGGTCGAAGATCCAGTCATGTTACAACTCCGGAATTTCCAGACAGACACTTATTCAGATGCCGAGATAGGCGCGCCGCACGTAGTCACTGGCCAGCAGCTCCCTGCCCTTCCCGCTCAGCGCGACGGCGCCGGTTTCGAGCACGAAGGCCTCGTTGCAGAGATTGAGGGCCAGCTTTGCATTCTGCTCGACCAGGATGATCGACATGCCGATATCGCGGTTGATCTCGACGATGATACGCGCGATCTCGTCGACGATGATCGGAGCGAGCCCGAGCGAGGGCTCGTCCAGCAGCAACAGGCGCGGCCTCGCCATGAGCGCGCGGCCAATGGCGACCATCTGCTGTTCGCCGCCCGACAGCGAACCGGCCATCTGGCTTCTTCGCTCCACAAGGCGAGGAAAATATCCGTAGATCTGGTCCAGCGTCTTTTTCTGGTGAGCCTTGTCTCGCTGCGAATAACCACCCACCAGGAGATTGTCGAGCACGCTCATCTGCGGGAAGACACGTCGTCCTTCGGGCGACAGAGCGATGCCGCGCCCGACGCGCTGGGGCGCGGAGGCGCCGTCGATGCGCTCGCCGTCAAAATAGATCTCTCCGCCGCTCACGGGTTTAAGGCCGATGATGGCCTTCATCGTGGTGGTCTTGCCCGCACCGTTTGAACCGATGAGAGAGACAATGGCGCCGTCGGCAACGGACAGGCTCAGATTGCGGATCGCCGTGAGAGGGCCGTAGGCAACGCTGATCCCGCGAACGTCAAGCATGGACAGCCTCCTTGCCGAGATACGCCTCGATGACGACCGGGTTTGATACGACCTCCGCAGGCGTTCCCTGCGCGATCAGCGTGCCGTGGTCCAGCACCACGACGCGATTGCACAGGCCCATGACCGTGCGCATGTGATGCTCGACCATCACCATGGTGACACCGCGCTCCGCCTGCACCCGGCGGAGAACTGACGCGAGCTCAGCCGCTTCCTCGGGATTGAGCCCTGCGACCGGTTCATCGAGCATCAGGAGCCTGGGTTCGCTGGCGAGCGCGATGGCGACGCCGAGGCGCCGCTGCTCGCCATAGGACAGCTCGCGAGCCTTTAAGCCTGCGCGACGGGTCAGCCCGAACAGATCGAGCACATGAAATGCTTTCTCTTCCGCTGCCACCCGCCATTTATCCGAAAGCAACCCACCCCACAGGCCGGACAAGCCCGAAGCCAACGTGCCGCGGGCGGCGTTTTCAATGACCGTCGCCTCCGGGTAGATGGTTGCAGCCTGGAAGGTCCGCGACAGCCCCTGGCGAACCGTCTGATTGGCCGGCTGCCCGGAGATATCGCGGCCCAGAAACCGGACGGTCCCCGCCGACGGCCTCAGAACGCCCGAGATGACGTTGAACAACGTGGTCTTGCCTGCGCCGTTCGGACCGATCAGGCCGAGAAAGTCTCCCTCTTTGACATCAAACGACACGTCCCGAACGGCAACAAGCCCGCCGAAGGAACGCTTCAGGCTATCGACTTCGAGCATGCTCATGGCACTTCCTCGGCGACGCGCGCTGCGTTGATTCCTGCAACCCGTTGGCGCGAACGCCAGGTCTGGACTAGGCTCGCCAGACCGTTCGGAACGAACATCAGGCAAAGCACGAGCACGGCCCCGTAGATGATATGCTGTAGTCCTTCGGTGGATCGCAGCAACTCCGGCAAGGGCGTCAGGACGAGCACGCCGACAACCGGCCCCAGCACCCCGTCACGCCCGCCGACGACCAGCATGGTCAGGTAGGAGACCGACTCCCAGAACGTATATGAATCCGGCGAAATGAACCGGAGATAGTGCGTCGACAATGCGCCCGCAAAACCCGCGATGCCGGATCCGATCGTAAAGGCGATCACCTGGACCCGATGCGTGTCGATGCCGCTCGATTCGGTAAGGCGCTGGTTCTCGGCGGTCGCCGCCATCATCGTGCCGAGCGGCGACCGGTAGAGCAGCCAGGTCAGGAGTAGCGTGGCCAGCGCGCAACCGAGCGCGAAGGGATAGAATTGCGGCTTGGTGCGAAGGACGTAGCCGAAGATCGAGATCGGGGGCACACCGACGAGCCCGTTTGCGCCGCCCGTGACCGAGCTCATGTCGAGCGCCAGCAACACCGCGATCTGGCTGAACGCAAAGGCCACCAGCACGAAATAGACGCCGCGCAAGCGCAGGATGATCCAGCCGAGAGCGGCGGCGATGACGGCCGCAACCAGCCCCGCGATGAACAGGGTCACCAGAGGCGGCCAGCCCCTCATCGACAACAGCGCCGAAACATATCCGCCGACCAGCGCAAAGCCACCATGGCCCATGGATAGCTGCCCCGCCCGGGCAATGATGGCGAGGCCCAGCACGAGCATGAGATTGATGCAGCCGACCGTCGCGAGGTGAATATAGAACTGGTTCGGTGCGAACCAGGGTAGTAGCGCGGCGAGACCGACGGCGGCTGCGACCCCGACATAGGACATCGGCTTGAACTGGGCTGTGCGAGCAATCACGCCTCACGCTCCTTTCGGCCCAGCAGGCCTTGCGGACGCAGCAGTACGACAGCGATGACGACGAGAAACTGGAGGATCTCCGACAGCGAGGCGCTCACGAACGTTCCGGCAAAGCTCTCGATCAGGCCGATGAGCAATCCGCCTGCCACGGCGCCGGGAACGCTGCCAAGCCCGCCGATGACGACGATCACGAAGGCCTTCAGCGTTGGCGCGAGGCCAATGAAGGGCGAGACCGACAGCACAGGAGCCATGAGGACGCCGGCGAAGGCCGCAAGGCTCACGCCCAGCACGAACGCGACCGGAAAGATCACGTCGACGCGAATGCCCTGCACCTGTGCGATCTCGGCGTCCTGGGCGACAGCGCGCATGGCTCTTCCAATTCGCGTATGACCGATCAGCAGGTTGAGCGACACGACGGCGACGATCGCCCCGATGATGACGACCAGCCGCGACCAGGGGAATACCACGCCACCGACGGACAGGACCCCGGATATGACAGGCGGCACGGTACGTGCCGACGCCCCCCACATCAGCAGCGCGCTGTTCTGCAGAATGAGAGCGACGCCGACGGAAGCGATCATCCCGTTCAGCTCGTTGCCGCGAAACTTGCGGAAGACGATCCGCTCCATCAGCAGGCCCAGCAACGCCGTGGCGCCTACGGCCAGCAGAACGCTGATGGAGAACGGCACATCGTTGCTGCCATAGAGGATCGCGAACAGGAACGCGCCGGCCATGTAGAACTCACCATGCGCGAAATTCACGATGCGCATGATGCCGAACACCATGGTGAAGCCGATGGCCATCAACACGTAGATCATGCCGACCATGAGGCCGTTCACGATCGTCTGGGCTAGAATGATTTCCATGCTCACGGGACGACAACTCCAATCGCTTCAGTGAGGCGCGCCAAGCGCGCCTCGCCTGTTCCGGCGGTCGCTTATTTGCAGGCGTTGACGTCGCAGGTGGCCACCTTGGTGACGACACCATCCTTCATCTGCCCCACATAGAACGGAAGGTCGATCTGGTGCTTGATCCCGTACTTCTGCTCGCCGGTCCAGCCCGCCTTGCCCATCGCGGTGGGAACGTCGGACAATCCATCCAGCGTCGTTGCGATCTTCGTGGTGTCGTCGACGGTCCCGGCCTTCTTCATGGCCGTGAACAACATCTGCAGGCCGGCATAGAAGAACGGGCTGAACCCGTTCATGTTCGGGCCGTATTTGGCCTTGAAGCGGGCAACATAGGCCGCCGTATCCGGCAGGCCGGTATCGATGGGCAGGTGGACATAGGTGCCTTCAGCCGCATCCTTGCCCGCCACCTTGAGCATCTCGGCGGCGACATCGCCGCCCGTGACGAACACCGGACCGCGATAGCCCAGTTCGCGGGCCTGCTTGAGAATGAGCCCGGCGGTGGTCGGAGAGTTGCCGCCAAGCTCGAGACCGTCGGCCTTCATCAGGATGCGGGTGAGAATGGGCACGAAGTCGACGCGCTCACGTTCGAAATATTCGACCTGCAGCTTCGCGCCGGCCTTGGCGTATGAGTTGAAGTTCGCGACGCCGATCTGCTGCCCGGTCTCGTCATTGGGAAGCAGCGACACGACCTGCTTGGCAGAGGTGTTCTTCATCAGCCAGGCCACCTGCGGGTCGGAGAATTCGCCGGTGGTGATCACCGGCCGATACGCATACGGCGCATCCGCGCCGAGCGCCCGCGGCGTGAACGCCAGCGTCATGGTGATGACTTTTCCAGAGGTGGTCTGATCCTTCGTTGCCACCGCCGCTGCCGATCCCATCGGACCCACCACGAAGCGGATTCCGTCCTGGATCATGAGGCGATCCATGGCCGTGACCGCGTCCTGGGCGCGATAGCGGTCGTCATATTGCTTGAACAGGACTTTGTAGCGTTTGCCGGCGACCTCGAGGCCGCCGTCTTTATTGACGTCTTCGGCGGCAAAATCGGTGGCGGCGAGCATGCCCTCGGCAAACGCAGCGCCGGCACCGGAAAAACTGGCGTGCACGCCGATCGTGACACTGTCTTCGGCCTGCGCCGCGGAACACACGACCGATGCAGCGAGTACGGCAACCAACTCAAAACGCTTCATTCCAATCTCTCCCCAGATGTGACTCTTGTCTGCCTTGTTCTTTTGTTTTCAGGTAAGGCTTGTCGTTGCGATCGCGGCTTGGCCGCCTCGCATTCACTCGCGGGTTACGGAACCCAGTTCGTCTCCTCCGGCTCGTGCGTTCCCCGCGGGGCGAAGACGACCTTCTTTGGAGCCGCTTGGGCACCGCGTCCCTGCAACAGGCGCGATACCGTCGCGAGGTCTGTCACCTTGTCGATGGTCTCGAGCCGCTCGAACAGCGGACCGATCTGATCGCGCGGCAGGACAGTGCTCGCCTGCCGCTCGAATTGATCCCAGAGATCAGCTGACGGCGGCGATTGAACTGCAAGAAGATCGAAAGCCACATCGCTCGGCGCGCTGTCGTTCGCGGCCAGAGTTGCGATCGCGCCCCCTTCGCTCCTGATCATCTCGGCGCAGGACGCTTCGTCCATGGCTTCGGCAAGCAAGGCAGCCAGCAATCCGCTTCGAAAGCTCAGACCGACCATGAGCGACGTCGGTCCGACCCGTCCGACCGGAAGACTGTCAACGTTTGCCATTCCTGCCAGGAGCAGCGCGGCTGCAATTTTCGGGCGGCTCAATTCGAGCACGCGTGCAGCCGCCGCGACGCCACCGAACAAGGCTGGTCCGAACTGGCCGCCTGCCGGCGACAGCATCGGCGCGAGACAAGGAGCGATCTCCGCGCCTGACATCAACGCGTCGAGGAAGTCTTGCCCGGTTTTTCCGCGCTCCTCGCAGAGCCCAAACAGCGCCACGATACAGGCCGAATTCACGGCTTCACGCGATGCTTCGGATCCGGCCATGGCAGCCGTGGCGTTGATCAACGCAGCATCGACCGCGCTCGTGCGCCGTTCGGTGCCGAAGATCAGCGACGGGCCGCCGGTCGTTGCGACACCGGACGTCCCCAGCAGCGCTTTCGTGATGGTGGCCGGCGCACCGGACAGTGTCCGACCGAACGCGGTGATGACCGCCGCCCTGGCTTTTCCTGCCGCTTTGGTATCTCGCGACCGTAGATCGCGGGCGGAGATCTTGTCCGCCAGGCTTTCGGCCCAGGCATCAGGACCCGACCTCATGGCGCCGGCGCTCATCGCGATGCCACCGCCGCGGCCGGCGCGACGCTTTGCTGGCTCGCGGCATTGCGGCCCGCGATCCGACCGAAGGTCGCGCCCGAGACGAGACCGGTACCCGCGGGATAATTGTCGTAGAACAGGCCGCCGACGAGCTCGCCGCAGCAATACAGCCCCTTGATAGGACGCCAATCCGTGCCGATCACCTCGGCGTTCTCGTTGATCTTCAGGCCGCCGAACGTGAAGGTGATGCCGCCTGTCGCGCTGTAGGCATAGTAAGGAGGCTTGTCGAGCCGCAGCGCCCAATTGGTCTTTTCGAGATCGAGCCCGTTGGTGGACAGACCGTCCTTCTTGGTGGGATCGAAGCCTTCGTCCGCCGAGCGCGCGTGGTCGTTGTAATTGAGGACCGTCTTGAGCGCCTGCGCCTTGTCGTCGATATCGAGTTGCGCGATCAGATCCTCGAGCGAATTGGCCTTGATCGGATCGCTGGTCGAATAGCGCGGCTCGAGCAGATGGATCACCTTGCTGTCGAACAGCTGGTAGGCCTTGGCGCCCGGCTCGGCCAGAATCGCGCGACCGAATTTGGCGTAGGTGAAGAGCGCGCCGTCCTCGCCTTCGTCGACGAAGCGCTTGCCCTTGCGATTGATCATCACCGAATAGACGTAGGACAGGCGGTTGCTCCGGTCGGTCATTTCGCGCGGCGCGAAGTCACCCCAATCCGCGCTGATCGGTGTGGCATGGCAGCCGCTCCATTGACCCCATGGCATGGCGCCGATCGCCAGCGCCATCCGCAGGCCGTCGCCCTGGTTGTGAGGCGTCCCGCGGACCTTCGCAGCGCCGACCAGCGGACCGATGTGTTGCGTGCGCATCTGGACATTCGCTTCAAAACCGCCGCAGCCGAGCACGACGGCCTTCGCGCCGAGCGAGCGAACGCCCTCCTCGTCCTTGGTCTTGACGCCGACGACGCGCCCCTGGTCATCGACAAGCAGCTCCGAAACGGCATTGCCGTAGCGCACCTCGATGCCCATGCGCTCGCAGGTCGAAAACCAGCTGCGCGAAAGACCAACGCCTTCGTGCGCCGCGCGCACGACGAGGCCGCGCGCCCAGACCATGACGTTGTCTTTCTTGACCGCGGAAAGGCTGATCGCCGGCTCCATCTTGATGCCGCCGGTGTCCTTCATCCAGCGAACGGTCGCCTGCGAGTTCGACACGAGAAGACGAGACAAGGTCGGATCGGTGCGTCCGTTGGTGACGCGCATGAGATCGCCGTGAAAGTCTTCCTGCGTGTAGGGAGAAATGCCGTCGTAGAAATTGTCGAACTCGTCTTCGATGCCCGGCAGCAAAGCGCCGATCTCGCGCGGTTCGTCATAGGCGAAGCGCAGAACGCCGCCGCTCCAGTGCGTATTCCCGCCTCGCATTTCGCGGGGAGCTTTCTCGAGAACGACGACACGATCGGCGCCGTTTTCTTTCGCCGAGACTGCCGCAGCCAGAGCGGCGTTTCCCGCGCCGACGACGATCACATCGAACTCTTCGTGCATTTCCGTTCCTTCCCGCCAAGCCTTCGTCGCTGCGTTTCTGTATTCTTGTGAATACCAATGTATACATTGGAATGCAAGACAGAATGAGGCAGTTCCGGATTTTACGGAAAATTGAGCCAGAACAGTATTTTACGAGGGATATGTCGGCTGACTGAGGATCAGAAACAGCCCTGCGAGCAACGAAGACGGTTCAGCTCGCACGTTGATTCAGGCGCCGTCCTGTTCGCGGCGCGCTTCCAGATCACGCTCTTTCGCCAGGATCGCCCGGCGGGTCTCGAGCGCGCTCAGGACATGCGCCCGCGCAAGCCGCTCGGCCTTCTCGCCTTCTCTCTGCGAAATGGCCTGCACGATCGCAGCATGCTCGGCTTGCGCGACGGCAAAGCGACCCTTCTCGGCCAAGGTTGTCGGCCCCAGCAGCGCGATCGCATCTTGAAGAGCCGACAAACTCTTTTCGAGATAGCGGTTGTGGGCCGCGACCTGGATGGCGTCATGCAGCTCCCTGTTGTGGCGATAGAGCTTGAACGGCTCGCGCTCGAGCTTTTCACCTTCGGCGACAAGTCTTGCCAGTGCGGCAAGATCTTTCGGGCTTGCATGCTTCGAGGCCAACGCGGCCGCGGTCCCTTCGAGCGCCGCACGCATCTCGTAAAGTTCTTCGACCGCATCCAGATCGAGAACGGAGACGACAAGCCCGGTTCGCGGCCGAAGATCGAGCAGGCCCTCGAGCTCGAGCCGCGTCAACGCCTGACGCGTCGGCGTCCGGCTGATGCCGAGATGTTCCGCCAATTCGACTTCGCGCATGCGCCGCCCCGGAGCAAAGCGCCCTTCGACGATCTCACGCCGCAGCGCCGCGTAAGCGTAGTCGGCAGCAGATGCGAACTTCGTGCGGTCCGGCAACACCATCTCGTCGTTCATGAAGTCTTCCCGATCTCATTCGGCAGGAGCTGCTCGTACGAGCGTGACGCGCCAAGCCGTCCATCAATGATCTGCGTCCGATTCTTCTGACCGTACAAGGCAAGCGAACGACGCAACATATTCGGCGTCGCGCCGCCTGTCCGGAACGAGGCAATCAGCGTCCACCGAATAGAATAAGGGTAGCAGCCCGCCCGATGAATGTATACAGTGGTATCCAACGTATACATCAGTATGCAAAAGACAAACTTAATGCCCCAGAACAAGCTCAGAGCCACTTTCATGCGCGGCGGCACGTCGAAAGCCGTTGTGTTCAACAGACGCGACCTGCCGGCAGATCCTGCACAATGGGATTCGATCTTCGTGTCCGTGATGGGTTCGCCCGATCCCAATGGCCGCCAGCTGGACGGCATGGGCGGCGGGCTGTCATCCCTTTCGAAGGTTTGCGTCGTCGGCGCGCCGACGCGGCCGGACGCCGACATCGACTATACGTTCGCGCAGATCTCGGTGAAGAGCGCCGCGGTCGATTACAGCGCAAATTGCGGCAACATGTCTTCGGCGATGGGCCCGTTCGCCGTCAGCGAAGGCCTGGTGAAGGCGCCCGCGAACGGTGAAGCCGTCGTGCGCATTCACAACACCAATACCGGCAAGATCATCGTCGCGCGCTTCCCTGTGAACGACGGTGAGATCGAGACCGACGGCGACATGGCGATCGATGGCGTCAGCGGACACGGTCCCCCTGTCCGGCTGGAATTCATCGATCCCGGCGGCACCAGGACCGGACGTCTGCTCCCGACCGGGCATCCGTGCGATCATTTCGATATTCCCGGCCTCGGCTCGATCGAAGCATCTCTCGTCGATGCCGCCAACCCTTGCGTCTTTGTTGCGGCCGCCTCGGTCGGCAAGGACGGCGGCGAGATGCCCGAAGCACTCGAGAGCGATCCAATTTTCCTCGAACGGATGGAGGCGATTCGCTGCGCAGCCTCCGTGGCAATGGGCCTCGCGCCAGGCGTGGCAGAAGCAGCCAGGATCCCCAGCGTGCCCAAGGTCGCGATGATTGTCTCACCGCGCCCGATGACGACCTTGTCGGGGCAGCGGCTGGAGCCCTCGGACATGTCGCTGGGCATCCGGATGATCTCGATCGGCCAGCCGCACCGCGCAGTCCCGATCACCGGCGCCACCTGCCTCGCGATCGCGGTACGCATCAACGGCACGCTTGCGAACCGGATGGCGCGCGCCGGCGATGGCCCGATCACCATTGCACACCCCTCCGGCACGACCGTGGTCGATGCAGCCGTCGAGCACGCTGACGATCCCGCAAAAGCGCGGGCGATTCACGGCGCGGTCTACCGCACCACGAGACGGCTGTTCGAGGGAAACGTCTTTTACAGGAATGACCGAACGACTGCACTTGCGAAGCGCAGCGCGTAACAATACCGGAGCCCTCACCAATGACCTATCTGACTTCAGCCGACACCAACTCGCGCACCCCGGGCCTTCGGTTTCGCGATCTTCTTGCGCGTCCCGGCATTCTGGCAATGCCCGGTGCCCACAACGGAATGGCAGCGCTGCAGGCCAAGCAGGCCGGTTTCGGCGCTCTCTATCTGTCGGGCGCAGCGATGACCGCGTCCATGGGCATTCCGGATCTTGGCATCATCACCGTGGATGAGGTCGCGTTCTTCATACGTCAGCTCAAGCGCGCAGCCGACCTTCCCATCCTGGCGGATGGCGACACCGGCTATGGCGAAGTGCTCAACGTCATGCACATGGTGCGCGTGTTCGAAGACGCGGGCGCGGCTGCGGTACAGCTGGAGGATCAGCTCTTGCCAAAGAAGTGCGGGCATCTCAACGACAAGAAGCTCGCGGATCCCCGCGATTTCGCCACGAAGATCGCCGCGGCCGCAAAGGCCCGCCACCATCTCTATATCGTGGCGCGCACGGACGCCGCAGCGGAAGAAGGGATTGAAGGGGCTGTTGCGCGCGCCCGGCTCTATATCGAGGCAGGAGCCGACGCCATTTTCCCGGAAGCGCTGACCACCTCCGAGATGTTCAGGGAATTTTCGCGCCGCATGCCTGACGTCCCCTTGCTGGCCAACATGACGGAGTTCGGTCGAACGCCCTTCTTTACGGCGCCCGAATTCGAGGCGATGGGCTACAAGATGGTGATCTGGCCGGTTTCGTCATTGCGCGTTGCCGCGCGCGCGCAGGAAAACCTTTACGCTGCCTTGAAGCGCGACCATGGCACGCACGGAATGCTCGATTCGATGCAGACCCGCGCCGAGCTCTATCGCACCATCGGATATTCGGACTACGAAGCGCTTGATCAGAGTATCGTCCGCACCATCGTTCCCGAAGGGACGCCCCAAAACTCGCCAACCTGACTTTCGGGATCGCGGGCTCGCAGCGGGTTCAAGATCTCCGCTTCGCTGCGATGTCTGGCGATCACGCAAGAGCGGAAAGAACATCTCGTCGCTTACGTGCCTCTGACGGGATTGATTCGTCGCGTGCTCGACGAGCGTCCCTCGCATACCGCCCGTTCGGCGCGGTTCCGCAACAAGCTCGAGGACTACATGTCCGAGGACTATGCGGAGGAGACGCTGAGGACGGTGGTGTCTTGGGGCGCTATGCCCAGCTGTTCGCCTATGACGAGCAGTCGGACAGGTTCAGCCTGGAAAACCCCAACTGATACGATCTCGTTGCGCGCACGATAGATGCGCCTATGCCGTCTGGATCTAGCACGGTGGGCTCCAGCTCCGCCGGCGTCACTCCTCACCGCCGTCATTCGCCGGTTCCTCGACCGAACCTCCCCCCGATTGACTTGTTATAACATTTAGGCAAATGTCCCTACTAACCGGAAAAATCCGGATTTTCGGGAGGACAGCATGACGTCATTCAAGCCGACGCGACGAACACTACTCAAAACCGGAACCGCGGCTGCGGCTCTGGCGACGTTTGGGCCTGGCATCCTACGGCACGCATCCGCACAGGACGCCGACCTCGCGCCCTACAAATCCGCGCAGATCGACTGGCAACAGGTTTCCGGCGAGACCATTACTGTCGCGGTGATCCCGGCGAGCTATTTCGAAAACCTGATCACGCTGGCGCCGCAGTTCAAGGCGCTGACCGGCATCGACGTCCGCTTCGAAAAGATTCCGCCGGCGCAGATCCGGCAGAAGAGCGTCATCGACCTGACCTCGAAGACCGGCACCTACGCGACCCACGCCGCAGACCCCATGTATTATGCGCTCTACGCCGCGAACAAATGGGTCGAGCCGCTCGACACTTATCTGAACGACAAGGCGCTGACCGATCAGGCCTGGTTCAAGCTCGACGACATCATTCCGGCCTGGCGCAGCGCCAACGGCATCGACGGCAAGCTTTACGGCATGCCCTATGACGGCGAGGTCACAATCCAGGTCTATCGCAAGGATCTCTACGATGCGAAGGGCCTGAAGCCGGCCGATACGCTTGAAGCCTATATGTCTAATGCCGCAGCGTTGAACACGCCGAACGATCGCGTCTGGGGCGCGGCGCTGCGCGGCGTCGCCGGCGCGGGCCAGAACATGTACATTTATCCGTCGATCTTCCGCGAATTCGGCGGCGACTGGATGAAGGGCGGCAAGCTCACCGTCAACGGCCCCGAGGCCGAGGCGGCGCTCGCCTGGTACGTCGATATTATGAAGAAATACGCGCCGACCGCGGCGGCGAACTGGAACTGGCCGGATATCGCGGATGCCTTCTCGCAAGGCACCGTTGCCAGCTACATCGATGCGCACTCGTCGGCCTCGGTGATCAACAATCCCGAGAAGTCGAAAGTGATCGGCAAGGTCGCCTATGCCCGTTGGCCGAAGGGGCCCTCGGGCAAGCGCACCACTTCGATCTGGAACTGGGGTTTCCCAATCAATTCCGCGCTGCCGGAGAAGAAGCGGAAGGCCACCTGGCTGTTCATCCAGTGGGCCGCGAGCGCCGAGACCCAGGCGCGCACCTCGCATCGTTTCGCTGGTCCCACCAAGCGTTCCGGCGTCAACCGCACCTCGGTTTGGAAGGATGCTGACTACATCAAGCTGATGAACGGCTTTGGCGAGAACTTCGTCGAGGCCACGATGGGCGCCTTGCAGGACGACACCGATGTCGATTGGCGTCCGCGCGTGCCGCAATGGCCGGCGATCGGCGACACCATGGCGACCGCGATCCAGTCGGCCCTCTCCGGCCAGGCCACGATCAAGGCCGCCCTGGACGATGCGCAGCGCCGCATCGAGCCAATGATGCGCGGCTGAGCCATGGCGACGACAGCGGTGACATCGGTCGACATTGCGAGTGAGGCGCCTCGCAGCGATTTCGGCCGCGTATTGGCGCAGCGCGAGCGCCGGTTTGCAGCAGCTTTGCTTGCACCGGCGTTTCTCGCCCTGCTCGCCACGACGACGTTTCCGCTTCTCTTCCTGGTCTATACCAGCGCGTTCCGGATGGATCTGGCGATGCCGTTCACCAACGGCTTCGTCGGGTTCGAGAACTACCAGGTGCTGCTTGCCGACGAGCGCTTCTGGACCTCGCTGCTGGTGAGCCTCGTCTATACCGGCTCGACCGTCGCGCTCCAGGTCATCATCGGGCTGGCGCTCGCCTTGCTGGTCATGGACATGAAGCGCGGCCAGGGCTGGTTCAGGGTTATCGCCATCCTGCCTGTGGTGCTGTCGCCGGCCGTGGTCGGCATGATCTGGCGCACCTTCATGCTGGCCCCCGAATTCGGCATCGTCGATTTCCTAGCGATCAATGCGGGGCTCGGCAGCAAGAACTGGCTCGGCGATCCCACGCTCGCGATGGTCTCGGTGATCGCGATCCATACCTGGCAGTGGACGCCGTTCGCGTTCATGGTGCTGCTGGCTTCGCTGGCCTCTCTGCCCGAGGACATCTACGAGGCCGCGCGGCTCGACCGTGCCTCCGCCTGGCAGCGTTTCCGTCGCATCACCCTGCCCTTGCTGCGCCCCGCAATCGTGATGGTTATCATCATGCGGACGATGGTGGCGCTGACCGCGTTCGCCGCGATCTTCACCGTCACCGCGGGCGGCCCCGGCACGGCGACCGAGATCCTCAATCTCTATGCCTACCGGAAATCCTTCACCGAGCTGTCGATCGGCTACGGCTCGGCGCTCGCGGTGGCGCTCTTGATCGTGACCATCATCATCTCCGGCATCCTGTTTGCGATGCGGAGGGCGAAATGACTGCAAAGCGCTTTCGCGTTATCGCCTTGCTCGCGATCTCCATGGTCTTCCTGCTGGCCTGGGCATTCCCGATCATCTGGAGCGTGCTGAACTCGCTCAAGACCGACTCCGACGTGCTGGCCTATCCGCCCAAGCTGGTGTTCGCACCGACACTCGAAGCCTATCGCGACGTGCTGTTCGGCTCGGGATCGATCCTGCCGAACCTCCTCTCCAGCGTCATCATCTCGGTCGGCACCACCATCGTCACCATGCTGATGGCGGTGCCAGCGGCCTATGCGCTGGCGCGCTTGCGCTTTCGCGGCAAGAAGTTCGCGGGCTTTTACGTGTTGGCGACGCAGATGCTGCCGCCGGTCGGCATCATCATCCCCTACTTCCTGGTGCTGCGGAACATTGGCTGGATCGACACCTATCAGGGCATCATCCTGATCTACCTGTCGTTCTCCCTGCCTTTCGCGATCTGGCTGCTTGTCTCCTATTTCGAGGACATTCCCTTCGAGATGGAGGAAGCCGCCTATCTCGACGGTGCTAGCCGACTGAAGACATTGTGGCGCATCATCATTCCGCAGGTCCGCGGCGGCATCGCTGTGACCGTCGTGTTCGTGTGCCTCAATGCGTGGAACGAGTTCCTGTTCGCCGTCGTGCTCAGCGGCAACACGGTGCGTCCGGTCACGGTCGCCATGTTCAATTTCGTCTCCGTCGAGCAGACGCTGTGGGCCAAGCTCGCAGCGGTCTCGGTCCTTGCCATGCTGCCTGTCGTCGTGCTCGGCGTGGTCGCACAGAAGCATATCGTGAAGGGCCTGACGGTCGGTGCAGTCAAGGGCGGGGGGCGACGATGAGCGGCCAGGGTCAGGTCAGTTTTCGCAACATCGTCAAGATGCACGGCGAGTTCGCCGCGCTCAAGGGCGTCAATTTCGACATCAAGCCGGGCGAGTTCTTCGCTCTGCTCGGCCCCTCCGGCTCGGGCAAGAGCACCACGTTGCGCATCCTCGCGGGCCTGGATGCGCCGACCGCCGGCCGCGTGCTGATCGACGACAAGGATGTCACCTCGACCGATGCGCGCGACCGCGACATCGCGATGGTGTTCCAGAGCTACGCGCTCTACCCGCACATGACGGTGGCCGAGAACATCGCCTTCCCGCTGGAGATGGCCAAGCTGCCGAAGGCCGAGATCACGCCCGCCGTGAAGGATGCGGCACGCAAGGTGAAGATCGATCACCTGCTCGACCGCAAGCCCGGCCAGCTCTCGGGCGGCCAGCAGCAGCGCTGCGCGCTGGCCCGCGCCATCGTGCGCAAGGCGCGCCTGTTCCTGCTCGACGAGCCGCTGTCGAACCTCGACGCCAAGCTGCGGCTTGAGACCCGCGCCGAGTTGAAGAAGCTGCAGCGCTCGCTGGGCGTCACCGCAGTCTACGTCACCCACGACCAGGAAGAGGCCATGACGCTCGCCGACCGCATGGCGGTGTTCATGTCCGGCGAGATCCAGCAGGTCGGGACGCCCGCGGAAGTGTTCGCGCGCCCGAACTCGATCGACATCGCCGGCTTCATCGGCAATCCCCCAATGAACCTCGTCCCCGCCCGTTACGTGAATGGCGACGTCATTGTCGCCGGCGGCCATCGTCTCAAGACGACGACCACGACCGCGGGTGAGCGCGACGTGGTGGTCGGGCTTCGCCCCGGCGCCCTGCGCATGACGGAGGGCGGTCTCGGCGCGCGCGTCGACCTGATCGAGGACCTCGGAGATACCGCCGTGCTCGATCTCGACTGCGCCGGCACCATGATCCGCATGCGCGTCGCCGACGGCAACATTCCCGGCGAAGGCGACACGATCTCGATCACGGCCCGACCGCAAGACATTCACCTGTTCGATCCAGCGACACGCATGCGGCTCTGACACCATGGCTGTTCAAACGCGCAAGAAGAAACCGGCACCGCTCGGCAGCGACGTCGTCGCGGAAGGCTCGACGCCCCTGCATATCCAAATCCGCGAATCCATTCGCAGCCAGGTGCGCGACGGCAAGCTGATCGACGGGACCGGCCGCCTGATGACCGAAGCCGAGCTCGGCCGTCATTTCGGTGTCAGCCGCATCACCATCCGCAACGCCATCGCGCCCCTCGTGAATGAAGGCATGTTCGACCGCTCGCGCGGCCGCGGCACCTTCCTGCGCTCGAACCAGCCCGAGAACTGGGTCGGCCACCTCATGGGATTCTCGGAAACGATCCGCGACGCTGGCTACCAGGCCGGTGCAAGGATCCTGCAGCAGGGCATGACCAACCGGCACGACGCCGCCGTTCGCGAGCAACTTCGCGAACGAGCCGTCTGGCAGCTCCGACGCCTCCGGCTCGCGGACGACACGCCGATCGCGATCGAGCACGCCTTCTATCCGCCGGACATCGGTCTCGAGCTCGAGAAGCGCGATCTGATCTCGATCATCATGTACCGCGTCTTCGAGGACGAGCTTGGCCTCGCCATCAAGGATGCGCAGCAGACCATCAGCGCTGATCTCGCCGACGCCAGCAGCGCCAAGCTGCTCGGCGTGAAAGTCGGCTCGCCGCTGCTCGCCATCGAGCGCGTCACCTTCGGCAAGGACGGACGGGCGCTGGAGCTGCTGCGCGCCGTCTATCTGCCGAAATATTTCCGCCTCAGCATCAGCCTGACGCGCCGCCACTAACTACGCCACACGTCAATCACGAGGACACAAACATGCCGAACGGCGCAAAGACCCCGGAAAGTCCGAACATCCTGCTCATCCTCAACGACGACATGGGCTTTTCGGACATCGGCTGTTACGGCGGCGAGATCCAGACGCCGAACCTCGACCGACTCGCGGCCAACGGGCTGCGCTATTCGCAGTTCTACAACACCGCCCGCTGCAGCCCCTCGCGCGCCTCGCTCCTGACCGGCCTGCACCCGCACCAGACCGGTATCGGCATCCTCACCTACAGCAACGGACCCGAGGGCTATGCCGGCAACCTCAACAAGAGCTGCGTGACGATCGCCGAGGCGCTGAAGAGCCGGAACTACACGTCCTATCTAAGCGGCAAATGGCACATCGCCAGCAGCCTCACCGAACCAACCGACGCCTGGCCGATGCAGCGTGGGTTCGACCATTTCTATGGCACCATCATCGGCGCCGGCAGCTTCTATCATCCAAACACGCTGACGCGCGGCAACGACAATATCGAGCACGAGGCTGAAAAAGATCCATCGTTTTTCTATACGGACGCGATCAGCGACCAGGCCGCCGCCTTCATCCGCCAGCACAAGGCGGAGAAGCCTAACGCGCCGTTCTTCCAGTATGTCGCCTACACGGCGCCGCACTGGCCGCTCCATGCCCATGACGAGGATATCGCCAAATACAAAGGCCGTTTCGATGCGGGCTGGGACAAGCTGCGGGAAGAACGCCTCAAGCGCCTCGTCGATGACGGCATCATCCATCCGAACTGGCGCCTGACCGATCGCGACCCGACCCAGCCGCCGTGGACCGACGCCGAGCAGCGCGAATGGACGCTACGTTGCATGGAGGTCTATGCGGCCCAGATCGACCGCATGGACCAGGGTATCGGCCGCATCCTGAAGGCGCTGGAAGAGACCGGCCAGATGGACAACACGCTGATCATTTTCCTGTCCGACAACGGCGCCTGCGCCGAGGACATTCCGGAAGGCGTCACCGCAAAGGAGCTGGTGGACCAGCTGATGATCGCCAAGGCCAAAACGCGCGACGGCAAGCCAGTGCGCTTCGGCAATGATCCAACCCTGATGCCCGGCGCCGAAGACACCTATCAGAGCTACGGCACGGCGTGGGCCAATCTCTCCAACACGCCATTTCGGCTCTACAAGCACTGGATCCACGAAGGCGGCATCGCAACGCCGTTCATCGTGCACTGGCCGCGCGGCATCTCCGAAAAGGGCGGCCTGCGGCACAATCCGAGCCAGCTCACCGACGTGATGGCGACCATCCTCGACGTCACCGGCGCCACCTACCCCAAGGAGTACAACGGCAACGCCATCCTGCCCTGCGAGGGTGAGAGCCTTGTGCCGTCATTCGCGGCGGCCTATGGCAACCGTGGCCCGCTATTCTGGGAGCACGAGGGCAATGCGGCCGTGCGCGTCGGCAAGTGGAAGCTGGTGCGGAAATATCCAGGACCGTGGGAGCTCTACGACATGGAAACGGACCGGACCGAGATGAACGATCTGGCCGCGCAGCATCCGGATCGCGTCCGCGAGATGACCGCGCAGTATCAGCAATGGGCCAGCCGTTGCGGCGTGATCCCGCGCGAAAAGATTCTCGAGCTGATGAAGGCGGAAGGCGGGACAGCCTTTTGGGAGGAAGAGAAGCAGAAATAGGACATGACGAGGGATCGGTCGCACTGCTGCACTCAAGGCGCCGCCGACAGGGCACCGGCGGCGATCGATGATGCGCAAGCAGCGATCCTTCCCAGTCCGACCGCAATCCCGCGCCGCTGGAGCAAACTGATCGGTGGAACCTTCCACATGGGATCGGCTGACAAGGGCTTTGTCGAAGACGGCGAAGGCCCGGCGCGATCAGTCACGTTGTCGTCCTTTGCGATTTCTTGCCACGCCGTGAGCAATCTACAATTCGGCGACTTCGTCCGTACAACGGGTTACATCACAGAAGCTGAGCGCTACGGCTGGAGCTTTGTCTTCGACGGACTTTTGCCGAAGGTGACGCGAGCGGCGCACACGACCCGCGTCCAGGAAACACCGTGGTGGATCCAGGTACTGCATGCCTATTGGGCGCAGCCGGAGGGGCCGTCGAGTAGCGTCCTCGAACGGCTCGATCACCCGGTGGTCCATGTCTCCTGGAATGATGCGCAGGCCTATTGCGCATGGTCGGGCACGCGCCTGCCGACCGAAGCGGAATGGGAGATGGCCGCGCGCGGCGGATTGGATCAGGCGACCTACCCTTGGGGCAATGAGCTGCAGCCCGGCGGCGAGCATCGATGCAACATCTGGCAGGGCGATTTTCCTGATCGTAACAGCATGGACGACGGCTATTTCGGCACGGCGCCCGTTCACGTCTTCACGCAGAACGGCTATGGCCTGCACAATGTCGCCGGAAATGTCTGGGAATGGTGCGAGGACTATTTTTCGCCGAGCTATCACCGCCTCACGCCATCACGAGACCCCTTGAACCACGAGCCAGCTCCCAACCGATCGATGCGCGGCGGGTCCTTCCTCTGCCACGAGTCCTACTGCAACCGCTACCGCGTTGCGGCGCGAAGCTCCAACACGCCCGACTCCTCGTCGAGCAATATCGGCTTCCGTGTCGTGCGCGCTGAACCGCTGCGGGATCCGGCATAGGATGGCGCCGCATGCCTCGAAGCCGACCCAAGCTCCCGGGATCCGTCTGCTGCCGCTCTTTCTGCGCAATTTCGTGCGCAATCGCGAGACCGGCCTCGTCCTGGTCGCCATCGTCGTCGGATGCCTCAGCGGCGTCCTGGTCGCTGCGATTTCCAGCTTAGCCAGGTTTCGCACGCACTGCTGTTCGACATTCCCTTCGACGCGCATCTCAGCGCCACCGGCGTGATTTCCTGGCAGCGCACGCTGCTGATCCCGATGCTTGGCGGCCTGGTGCTCGCGTTGATAGGACTGTATTTCGCGCGAAGGGTGAAGGGCCAGCAACTCGCCGACGCCATCGAGGCCAACGCTCTCTACGGCGGCCGGGTGTCGTTTCGGGGCAGCCTTCTGATCTCGATCCAGACCCTGCTGTCCAACGGGTTCGGTGGATCGGTCGGACTGGAAGCCGGCTACACCCAGATCTGCTCGATGTTCGGCTCGCACGTCGGCCAACGCCTGGCCGCGCGGCGCAACGACATGCGGCTGTTGGTGGCTTGTGGCGCTGCGGGCGCCATCAGCGCGGCGTTCTCGGCGCCGCTGGCCGGCGCCTTCTACGCCTTCGAGGTCGTGCTGGGTGCCTACACTTCCGCCGCCCTCGTACCCGTCATCGCAAGCGCCGTCACCGCGTGGCTGGTCGCGCGGCAATTGACACACCAGTCCTTTCTGATGGTACCCGGCTTCCCCTCGCCCGTGTCGGTCGAGATGATCGGGCAAACCGTACTGATTGGCATCATCTGCGCGTTCGTCAGCATCCTTGTCATGCTCGCGGTCGCGTTCTCGGAACGCTGCTTCCAGCGCGTCACGCTGTTCAAGGGATTGATGCGGCCAATCCTCGGAGGCTTTCTCCTCGGCGGCTTTGCTCTGCTGACCCCGACCGTGCTGGGCGCCGGCCACGGCGCAATGCAGATCCTGCTGGTCAGCAATCCGACCGGGCTCCTGCTCACGACGACCATCGTGCTCAAGATCCTGGCCTCCGCCATCTCGCTGGGCTCCGGCTTTCGTGGCGGCCTGTTCTTCGCTTCGCTGCTGCTCGGCGCGCTGATCGGGCAGCTCTACAGCGTCGCGCTGAGCGGCCCGCTTCCCACGCTCGCCCTCCAGCCCGGCACGGCGGCCATCGCAGCGCTCGCCGCGCTCGGGACCGGCGTGCTGGGAGCGCCATTCAGCATGGTCTGTCTCGCACTGGAGATCACCGGCGATTTCTCCGTGACCGTCGGGGCCGTCGTTGCGTCAACGGTCTGCGCGCTGATCGTCCGGGAGCTGTTCGGCTACAGCTTCGCGACATGGCGCTTCCATCTGCGCGGCGAGGCGATCCGCGGCCCGCAGGACATCGGCTGGGTCCGGCAGATGAGCGCAGCCTCGCTGATGCGCACCGACTTCGAGAACGCGCTGACGACAATGCCGATCGGCGAAGCGCAAAAGCTGTTTTCCCCGGCGCAGGTCCGCCAAGTCGTGCTGCGCGATGCCAACGGCATCTATGCCGGCATCGTCGCGGCCGCGACGCTGCATTCCGTCGCCAACCAGGACGACGAACCGTTGGGATCGCTGGCGCAGCAGCAGGACGAATGCCTGCTGCCGACCACCTCGGTCCGCGAGATCTTGAAGGCTTTCGAACGGAGCGAGGCCGACGTTCTCGCCGTCGTGGACCGAGCCGACCATCGCGCCGCGATCGGCACCTTGAGCGAGTCGCATGTGCTACGGACTTACGGAGAGGAGCTCGAGCGCCGGAACCAGGAGCTGTTTTCCCGGTAAACCCGTTACGGCCGCAGGTCCATGTCGATCCGCACGAAATCACCTCGATAGGTCACTTCGCCGAGATAGATCACGGTACGGTCCCTGGCTGTGAAGACACGGCGGACTTCGGCAACCGGCGAGTTCAGGGGCACGCGCAGCAGCCGCGCCGCTTCGATATCCGCGGTGCCGATCGTCAGGGTCTGACGGGCGCTGGCGATGGCGGGATCCCTGAGATCATTGAGAATTGGAATCACGGTCTCGTTGCGAAAGCGTTTTGGTGACCTGCGAAAAATCTTCTCGTCGAGATAAATAGAAATGACGCAGTAAGGCTGCTTTTCGCGCGAATGCAGGCGGCGCATGAATACGTACTTCTCGGCCGGCTTGCCGTCTTCGGGAAGCAGTGGCGCATCGCTGCGGCTTTCCGAGATATTGATGATCTCCGGCGAGGTGTCGCGATACATGTCCGCGAGGTCGGATAAAGTAGTCTCGACCTTGAGCCAGCGATCCTGCCGCACGGTCCCGGTGACGAAGGTGCCGCGGCCCTGCTGCGCCTCGATGACGCCGTCCCGGGCGAGCAGCTCGACGGCCTGCCTTATCGTGACTCGCGACACGCCGAATTCGGTCGCCAGCTCCTCGTTGGCCGGCAGGCGAAAGCCCTGGGTCCAGATGCCGCGCGCGATCCGCTGGCGGAAGATATCCGCAATCTGCGCGTATTTGGGGACGTGACTATCGGAACTCAATTCCATCTCGTCCTCCAGAAATCAGGCGGCCCAATTAGGCCATGACAAGGGCTGCACCGCGTTCGCCGATCATCAGGCTGGTCGCATTGGTGTTGGCCGAGGTGATCTGCGGCATCACCGAGGCATCGATCACCCGGAGCCGTTCAACGCCGCGCACGCGCAGTTGCGGATCGAGCACGGCTGCCTCGTCTCGGCCCATGCGACAGGTCCCGACGCAGTGAAACACGGTGCCGCCGGTGGTCCGCGCAAAATCCCACAGCCCGGCGTCGTTGCTTGCGGATTCGCCCGGCACCATTTCGACGTCCCAGAGCGGACGAAACGCCTTTTGCTGATATATCTCGCGCAAGATCTTTAGGCCCGCAACCATGGTTTTGCGATCGATCTCCTCGGCAAAATAGTTGGGCGCGATCCGCGGCTGCTCGAACGGATCGGCCGAGCTGATCGCAAGCTGCCCGCGCGACTGTCCGTGGCACTGCCAGACCGAGGCTGTGAAACCGGAATAGCTGTGCAGTGGCTCGCCGGGCTTGTCGACCGAGAGCGGCATCACGTTGAACTGCACGTCTGGACGGCCATCAAGCGCGAATTCGGTGCAGGCCGCGCCACCCACCTGCCCCGCTCCTACGGTCAAAGGCCCCCTGCCCGCCAGCATCCATTGCAACCCCATCTTCGCAAGCTCGACGGGATTGCGGACTTGGTCATTGAGCGAGATGCGCTCTTTCAGGCGCACGATCAGCCGGGCCTGATAATGGTCCTGCAGATTGGCGCCGACTTCGGGCGAGTCGGCGATGACGGGAATGTCGTGCTTGCGGAGCAGATCGGCCGGACCGACGCCGGAGAGCTGGAGTATCTGCGGCGACTGCAACGCGCCACCGGACAGGATGACCTCGCGATCGGCCGCAGCGTTGTGCACCTGCCCATTGCTGATCCACTCGACGCCGGTCGCGACGCGGCCGGCAAAGGTAACCTTGCTCACCTGTGCGTGCGTGGTGATGGAAAGATTGGGCCGGTCGGCGATGGGCCGAAGAAACGCGGATGCCGAGCTGGTCCGCCAATGCCGCCCGATGCCGAGCTGATAGGTGCCCACGCCGAGCGTCGTCGCGCCGTTGAAGTCGGGATTGCGCGGCAGGCCGAACTGCACGCCCGCCTCGACCCAGGCGTGTGATGCCGGATTGTCGTTGCGGAGATCAGAGACCTCGAACTCGCCGAGGCCGCCGTGAAACTGGCTCTCGCCGCCACGATAGCGCTCGTAGCGCCGGAAGTAGGGCAGCACTTCGCGATAGCTCCAGCCATCGGCGCCGAGGCGTTCCCAATCATCAAAATCCTCGTGCTGGCCGCGGATGAAGATCAGCCCGTTAATCGACGAGGATCCACCGAGCACGCGCCCGCGCGGCCAGACGATGGCGCGCCCGCCGCTTCCTTCCGACGGATCGGTCCTGAACAGGCGCGAGAAGCGTTCATTGTAGATAGTCCGGTAGTACCCGACCGGAAGTTTCAGCCAAAAGTTCCGATCCGATCCGCCCGCCTCCAGCAGCAACACGCGGCAGGTCGGATCGGCCGACAACCGGTTTGCAACCACGCAGCCGGCCGATCCCGCGCCGACGATGATGTAGTCGTAGCTTTGCCTGGACATCACAGCGTCCGGTACTGTTCGATCGACGCAAGATCGGGCGTAATGCCAAGACCAGCCTCGTCGCCAAGCTCGATCATTCCGTCCCGGACATCAAGCACCGGCCCGCAGAAGAGATCGCGCAGCGGATTCTCGTTGCTATCGACCTCCAGCAGGCCGTCGCCGCCGACGCCGGCCAGAAGATGCGCCGATGCCAAGAGGCCAATGCCGGCACCGAGATAGTGAGGGCAGAACATTTTGCCCGACTTCAGAATGTCGCGGGCAATGCCCACGCAAGCCGACAGCCCGCCCCACTTGGCGATATCGGGCTGAACGACACCGAGAACCGGCTCGCCCAGCACCTCGGCAAAGCCCGCGTGACTTGCGATGTTCTCGCCGGCCGCGAGTGGAAAGCGGATGGCTTCGTACAGCTGCTGCCATTCCTGCCGCGGGCGGTCGGCGACAAGCGGCTCCTCGAGCCAGGCAAGTCCGAAATGCGCGAGCTGCGGCGCAAGCTCGAGCGCCTGCGCGATAGTCCAACCCTGATTGACGTCGGCTGCGAGCATCCCATCGCCGACAAGCCGGCGCAGCGCTGTGAGATTGGCGCGGTCGGCCGCCGGGTCGAAGCCGATCTTCAGCTTCAAGGCGCGGTAGCCACGGCCGAGCGCGGCTTCAGCGGCTTGCTCCGACCCGATTGGATTGATGCCACTGGCGTAGACCTTGATCTGGTTCCGCGATCCGCCGAGCAGCTTCCATAACGCAACGTTCTGGCGACGCGCGTGGAGATCCCAGACCGCGAGATCGATGCCGGCGATCGACTGCGCGAACGGCCCCGCCTCGCCGGATTGCAACGCGAGCACCGCGGTTCCCTGCGTCAGGCGTGCGAACGTATCCGAAGGCCGCTCCGCCTTGAATCCGACAAGGGCCGGCGCCAACACCTCGTTGACGAGGCGAACACGATGCTCGGCGCCCGGCGCTGGAAAGTTGCACCATACCTCGCCCCAGCCCACGTAACCGTCGGTATCCTCGACCCGGACGAAAACGGCCGGCCGGTCCGCCATCCGCCCGAACGAGGTGATGACCTGCGTCTTCAGCGGGTATCGGAAGCCGAAGGCTTCAACGCTGCGGATGGTGAAGGGAGGCGATGTCATGCGCGAAAAGCCTGCGGCACCTACGACCAAAGGCGCCTCTTGTATGGTCATCCTATTTATAATATGACCTCTGAAAACATCAATCGCTATCTGGGTGGACGCGTCGAATGGACGGAGCTGGCGTGAGACGCTTTGTTCTCGGATTGACACCGTGGATCGGTGCGATCCTGCTCTGGTACGCCGTACGCTGGAGCGGTTTTGTCAACGTCACGCTGATCCCCGCACCGCATCAGGTTGCGGCAAAGTTTGTTGAGCTCCTCACCAAGGAAGGCCTGCTGATCGACGTCTTCGCCTCGACCCGTCGCGTCTTCTTCGGCGTCTCGCTGGGCATACTCGTCGCCGTCCCGGTCGGCTTCCTGCTCGGCTGGTATCGCCCGGCGCGCACCTTCGCGGATCCCATGATCAACTTCTTCCGCGCGCTGCCGCCGATCGCGCTGATCCCGCTGGTGATCGTCTATTTCGGCGTCGACGAGGTCGCAAAGCTCGTCATCCTGTTCTACGCCTCGTTCTTCTCCGGCGTGATCGTGATGTATGAGGGCGTCTCGCAGATCACGCCGCTCTACATCCGCGTGGCGCAGACGCTCGGCGCCAATCAGGCGGAGATTTTCCGCAAGGTGATCATTCCCCTCACCGTCCCGCATATACTCACCGCACTGCGCGTCGCGTTGGGCGTAGCCTGGGCAACGCTGGTCGCATCCGAGCTGATCGCGGCCCAGCGTGGACTCGGCGCCATGATTCAGAACGCTTCGACCTACTTCCTGCTCGACGTTATCTACGTCGGCATCATCTGCATCGGCCTGATCGCGCTGATCATGGACGTGATCTTGCGCAAGATCACGGCGCGGCTATTGGTCTGGCAGGATCGGGCCGTCGCATGATTAAGCGTGCACAGTTCGAAAACGTTTCGTTGTCCTTTGATACAGCGAAGGGGCGCCTCAACGTCGTCGAGAACGTCAGCTACGACATCAACGACGGCGATTTCATCGCCGTGATCGGCCCATCCGGCTGCGGCAAGACGACGATGATGAGCATGCTCGCCGGCTTCCAGAAGCCGACGACCGGTAACGTGTTGTTCGACGGGCGCCCCGTCGTCGGCCCCGGTCCCGAGCGCGGCGTCATCTTCCAGGAATATGGAGTGTTCCCGTGGCTGACGGTGAAGAAGAACATTGCCTTCGGCTTGACGCTCAGCGCCAACCATGTCCCGACGGTCGAGCGCGACGCGATCTGCGACCATTATCTCGGCCTGATGGGGCTATCGGACTTCGCCAACTCCTATCCTAAGCATCTGTCCGGCGGCATGCGCCAGCGGCTCGCGATCGCGCGCGCCTATGCCGTCAAGCCGCAGTTCCTGCTGATGGACGAGCCGTTCGGCGCGCTCGATGCGCAGACCCGCTCCAACATGCAGAACCTCCTGCTCAACGTGCTCGCTACCGAGGGCAAGACGGTGATGCTGATCACCCACTCCGTGGAAGAGGCGATCTACCTCGCCTCCCGCATCGTGGTGGTGACCGCGCGACCGGCGCGCATCCGGGAAATCATCGACGTGCCGTTCGCCTATCCGCGAGACGAATCGATCCAGGAGCGGCCCGAATTCAGTGAACTGCGCAGCTACATCAAGCAGCTCGTGATGGACGAGTACCGCGCCCAGCAGGCGCAGATGCGTCCAGTCTCATTCTCGGAATAACAAGCAAAACGGAGGACACATCATGGATCGGCGGCAATTTCTGACCACGACGGCAGGCCTTGCACTCGGCACGTTCACCGCCGCAGCGCCCGCGATCGCGCAGGCCAAGACAAAAGTTCGCGTCGGCTACCTCCACACCGTCGCCGTCGACGGCCAGATCTGGACCGGCATGGACCGCGGCTCCTTCGAAAAGCAGGGCCTCGATCTCGAGCTGCGACAATTCAACACCGGCCTCGAAATCTTCCAAGCGCTGATCGGCGGCAGCCTCGACGTGCTGGCGACGGGCGCCGTGCTCTCGAACTTCCCTGCCCGCGGCCAAGGCAAGGTTTTTTTGATCAACGACATCGAGGTCGCAACCGCTCAGCTGTGGGTTCGCGGTGACCAGGGCATCAAGACGTTCGCGGATTTGAAGGGCAAGCGCATCGCGACCGCGACCGGCACCACTGCGCATGTGTTCTTGGATACCGCGCTTCGCGCCAACAAGGTCGATCCCAAGGAGGTCGAGCTCGTCAACCAGACCATGCCAGCCGCCGTAACCGCCTTCATTTCCGGCGCAGTGCCTGCCGTCGCGCTCTGGGTGCCCTTCAACGTGACGGTGCGCGACAAAGTACCGGGCGCGGTCAAGCTCGCCGATGCGTCAGCCTATTATCCGAAGGCAGCGATCATCGGCGGCTGGGCGGCAGCCAACGACTATTACGAGCCAAACAAGGAAACACTTGCGAAGTTGATCCGTGGGTGGGCAGACGCCAACGACTACATTGTCGCCAACAGTACCGAAGCAATGGAGAGGCTGCAGAAGGGCCATTACAGCCAAACCCCGATGGCCGATATCAACGAGTCGTTCAAGGCCCAGAAGATGTTCACTTCGAAGGACTGGAAGCGCATGTATTCAGACGGCACGGTCACCAATTGGCTGCAGCAATCGACGGATTTCTTCATGGCTAATGCCGGTATCAAGGACTTCACGCCGGCTTCGAAATATTTTGATCCGGGTCTCTATCTGAAAACCATCGTTTAGCACTCAAAATTGCGGGCTCTTCTCGCAATCGAAGAGTGTGCCGGCTCGTTGCCGCCAAGACGTCAGATCTGCTACTCTCAGTAGAGCCTCGTGCGGTAGCCTTCTTCCATCGTCTTCTCGGCCTCTTCGACCGCGATCGCCGCGGTTTGCTCGGCAATGATCCGGCCGAGCGTCGGAAAGCTGTTGCGCTCGACCTGCGCGGCCGGGTTCCACAGCTTCGAGCGCATCAATGCCTTGCCGCAGTGGAAATAGGTTTCCTCGACTTGAACCTTCAGCCCGATGACAGGGACGACGTTCTGCACCGCGAGGGGCGTCAGCAGCTCGGCATCCTGCGATATCTCGGCGCGCCCGTTGACGCGCAGCGTCTCGTTGATCCCCGGCACCAGGAAGATCAGGCCGATGCCGGGCGAGGCGATGATGTTGCCGAAGGTATCGACGCGGTTGTTGCCGCGCCGGTCGGGGATCAGCAGCGTCTTGTCGTCAAGCACGGCGACGAAGCCCGGCGCGTCGCCGCGGGGGCTGGCATCGGCGTGGCCATTGCCGTCGCTGGTGGCGAGGACAAGGAACGGCGACAGCGCGATGAAGTCGCGGCAGAACTTGTCGAGATGGTGGAGAACCTTCTTCTCGGCTAGCGGGCTGAGCTGCCCGAAATGGGCCCGCAGATCCTCTTGCGTCTTGACCGGCGGCTTGCCGCCCGCACCCTGGCTGTCCATTCGCGAACCTCCGTTTTGTGGTGAGTTTCCTTCTCGACTACTTGGCTTCGATCCCGCACCAGCTCGCGGTGAACAACGCAAGCGCCTTGGTCACCCGCTTCACCGAGGCGAGATCGACGCGCTCGTTGAAGCCGTGCGCTCCCTCCATCGTGGCGCCGAAGCAGAACGCCGGAACGCCGAAATCGAGACCATAGAAGCGCGCATCGGTCAGCGCGGTTGACGAGAAGCTGGTCAGCTTGCGGCCGAACACGTGCTCGTAGACCGGAGCCAGAACCGCTTCGCTCTCCTGAATCTCGGTGGCCTCGTAGCCCGGCGACAGGAAGCCGGACCAGACGATCTGCGGCGGGTTGTTGGCGAGGAACGGATGCGAGCGCGCCGCCTTGGCGACGAAATCCACGATCTCGGCCTGGGCGTCGGCGATCTTCCAGCCGGGCAGCACGCCGATGCGGCAATCGACATCGCACCAGGCGGGCACGCTGGAGGCCCAGTCGCCGCCCTTGATGATACCCGGATTGAAATTGAGCGGATGATCCACCGACTTGAAGGAAGGATGCGTCTTGGCGCGCTCGTTCCACTCGGCCTCGAGACCTTCGAGCTTCTGGATCAGGTGGATGGCAGCCTTGATCGCGTTCGAGCCGGTGCCGGCGCGCGCGACATGAACCGGTATCCCGCGCACCTTGAGGCGGAACCAGATCACGCCGACCTGGGCACGCATCAGTTTCTCGTCGGTCGGCTCGGGCAGGATGCAGGCGTCCGCGCGGTAGCCGCGCTGGAGCGTCGAGAGCGCGCCGAGACCTGTGCTCTCCTCCTCGATCACCGACTGCAGATGAATGCGGCCCTTGGGCTTGTAGCCCGCGGTCTTGATCGCATCGAGCGCGTAGAGCGCCGAGATGGTGCCGGACTTCATGTCGCCGGCGCCGCGGCCATAGAGCCAGCCATCCTCGACCACGGGCTGGAACGGCGGCCGCTCCCACATGTCGAGCGGCCCGGCGGGCACGACGTCGCAATGGCCCTGGAGGATCAACGAGCGGCCCTCCTCTTTCGCCGGCCGATAGGTGCCGACGACGGAACGCGCGCGGGAAAACTCGGTCTCAACCGGCCCGTAACCGGGGAGCGACTTCAGATCATCCTGGTCGATGACCCAATCGTCGACCTCATAGCCGCGCTCGCGCAGCAGCTTTGCGAACATGTCCTGACAAGGGGCTTCCGCCGCGCGCGTGCTCGGGATGGCCGTAAACGCGATCGTAGTGTCGATCTGCTTGTCGAAGGCGGCATCCACGGCGGCTTCGATGCGCTCACGGGCACCGGCTGGAAGCGGGAGGTTGTCGGTCATGAACTGATCCTTGCTTTCGGAGTTGCACCGGCCGCACCGGCAAAGCCCGGCTGGTCGAAGAAGTCGCGGCCCGGGATCGCGTCGAGCAGATCGCGGGTGTAGGCCGCTTGCGGCGCGCTGAAGACGTCCGCGGTCGCCCCCTCCTCCACGATACGGCCCTTCTGGAGCACGATGACGCGGTCGGCGATCTCAGCGGCGATGCGCAAATCGTGGGTGATGAAGACCATCGCGAGCTTCATCTCCTGACGCAGCTCGGCGAGCAGTGCCAGCACCTGGGCTTGTACGGAGACGTCAAGCGCTGACACCGCCTCGTCAGCGATCAGCACCCGGGGCTTGAGCGCGAGCGCCCGCGCGATGCAGATGCGCTGGCGCTGGCCGCCGGAAAATTGGTGAGGATAGCGATCTGCGGCATTGGCGTTGAGGCCAACTCGCACCAACAGCTTCTTCGCCTGCTCCATCGCGTCCGCGCGCGACGTGCCATAGGCCATCGGCCCGCGTGCAACGGCATCGCCGACCTTCTGGCGGGGATCGAGGCTCGCAAAAGGATCCTGGAACACGATCTGGAGCTGCTTTCGCGCCTGACGCAGCGCCTCGCCGCGGAGTTGGCGGAGATCCTGATTGTTGAAGCGGATCGCACCGCCGTCGGGTTCGGTCAGACGCATGATCATGCGCCCGAGCGTAGATTTTCCGGAACCGGATTCGCCGACGACAGCGAGCGTCTCGCCCTCGTGCAGGGTCAGCGAGATGCCGTCGGCGGCGACGACTTCGCGCGGCGGCTGCAGGAAGCCACGCTTGACCCGGAACGTCTTCTCTAGGCCGATCACTTGGAGCAGCGGTGCGGGGTCGACCGCGGCGCGGCGAATCTCGTCGAGCCGCGCCTTCGGCACGGCGTCGATCAGCTCGCGGGTATAGTCTGCTTTGGGATGACGCAGGACTTCTTGGACGGTGCCCTGCTCAACCACCTTGCCATGGCGCAGAACCACGACGCGATCGGCGACATCGGCGACGACACCGAAATCGTGGGTGATCAGCAGCACGCCCATGCCGCGGTCACGGCGCAGATCGTCGATCAGGCGCAGGATCTGACGTTGGGTGGTGACGTCGAGCGCCGTGGTCGGCTCATCCGCAATCAGGAGCGCAGGCCGGTTGGCCATCGCCATCGCGATCATGACGCGCTGGCGCTGGCCGCCGGAGAGCTCGAACGGATAGCTCCTTTCGAGCAGCTTTGGATTGGGCAGACCAACTTGTGTAAGGAGTTGCTGCACGCGCTCACGCACTTCGTTCGTTGACGGCGTCGGCCGCTGATGGGTGAGGATCATCTCCTCGACCTGCTTGCCGACGCGCTTGAGAGGGTTCAGCGAGGACAGCGGCTCCTGAAAAATCATCGCCGCTTCGCCGCCGCGCAGGCGGCGCAGCGTACGCCAGTCCAGCTTTGCCGGGTTCTGTCCCGCGACCGTCACTGCACCAGAAGCGACCTCAACGCCCTTCGGCAGGAGCGACAGCACCGCGTGCGCGATCATCGACTTGCCCGAGCCGGACTCGCCGACAAGGCAGACGACCTCATTCGGCCTGACCTCGAAAGAGACGTTCTCGACCGCGAACGGTCGATCGCCACCTTCGGGCAGCCCAATCGAGAGGCCTTGGACCGACAGCACGGGGGCATTGGCTTGCACGGCGTCACTCATGACCGGCGCCTCGACACACGCGGATTGAGGACGTCGGAAAGGCCCTCGCCGAACAGATTGATCGCCAGCACGGTGATGAGGATGGCAAGCCCGGGAAATACGCTCATCCACCAGGCGTTGCGCATGACGGTGCGGCCCGCACCGATCATGAAACCCCAGGACATCAGATTGGGATCGCCGAGACCCATGAAGGACAGCGCGCTTTCGAGCAGGATGGCGGTTGCGACCGTCAGCGAGGTCACGACCAGGATTGGCGAGATCGCGTTGGGCAGGATGTGGCCGAGCACGATGCGCAACGTGCCCTCCCCCTGACACAGCGCTGCCTCGACGAATTCCCGGTTGCGCAGCCGCAGGAACTCGGCACGAGTGAGGCGTGCCAACGGCGGCCAGCTCACCGCACCGATGGTCAAGATGATCGTGAGCAGCGACGGAGCGAAGGTCGCGACCAGCAGGATCGCGAGCACGAAGGCCGGGATCGTCTGGAACAGCTCGGTCGTCCGCATCAGGACCATATCGACCTTGCCGCCGAAATAGCCGGAGATCGCGCCGATCGTGACGCCTATCACCATCGCGGCCATGGCCGAGGCTATGCCGATCACCAGCGACACACGGGCGCCGTAGGCAACGCCGGCGGCGACGTCGCGACCGAGCGTGTCGCCGCCGAGCAGCAGTCCGTCCTCACCGGGCGGCGTGAAAGGGGCACCGACCATTTCCCAGGGGGAGACTGGAAAGACGATGGGCGCGATGATCGCAACGATCACCACGGCAAGCAACACGACGAGACCCACCATGCCGGAGGGATGACGCAGGAAGGCGCGGATTGCATCCATCATGCGGCCCCCGTCGTCATTCGGGGATCGATCAATCTGTAAATCAGGTCGGTCAGCAGATTGAGCACGATGACCACGACCGACAGGATGAGAAAGATGCCAAGCAGCACGGGATAATCGCGTTGCAGCAAGGCATCGAAAGTGAGCCGCCCCAGCCCCGGCCAGGCGAACACGGTCTCGATCACCACGGCGCCGCCGACAAGCGCGCCGGCCTGCATGCCGGCGACCGTGACAACGGGCACCAGCGCGTTCCGCAGCATGTGGCCGACCACGATGCTGGGGCCGGACAGGCCCTTGGCACGTGCGGTCTTGATGAAGTCCTGCTGGGCGACCTCGATGATCGAGGAGCGCATCAGCCGGGCATAGATCGCGAGATAAATCGCCGCGAGCGAGGTCACCGGCATGATCATGTGTTTGGCGATATCGAGCACGTGCTCGAACGGCGAGATTTTTACGTTGATGGTCTCGTAGCCGAACGGCGGCAGCCAGCCGAGCGTCACCGAAAAGACAAGGACGAGCATCAGCCCGAGCCAGAGTACCGGCGTCGCATAGAGCACCAGCGAAAGCACGGTGAAGACCGTGTCGAGCACGCTTCCCGCCGCGAGCCCCGCGAGCGCCCCAAGTATCGTACCGATGAGCAGCGCAAGACAGAAGGCCGTCACCGTCAGCAACAGCGTCGCCGGGAGACGTTCGAGGATGAGATCGACCACGGCACGACGCTGGCGATAGGAATAGCCGAGATCGAGCCTGACGACACGCCCGAGATAGCTGGCGAGCTGCACGGCGTACGGCTTGTCAAGCCCGTACTCCTTGCGCAGATCCTCGAGCAGCTTTGGATCAGCCGCGCCGGATTGCCCGGCCATGACCTGGGCAGGGTCGCCGGGGGCGGCCCGCACCAGCACGAAGTTGAAAGTGGCGATGACGAGGATGACGGCGACGAGCTGGGCGATCCGGCTCAGCGCCATCAGCCCGATCGTCACCGCGCTGCCGAGACGGATCACGATTTGTAGACCGACCCGAAGGTTTCGTGCGAGCCGATGCCAGTCGAGACGATGTTCTTGAACGCCTTGTCGTAGATGATGGGATATTCGAGTTCCAGCGTCCAGGCGACCGGCACGTCTTCGACCAGGATGGCTTGCACCTTGGAATAGAGCTCCTGACGCTTGGCCTCGTCGAGCGTCACAGCGGCCTCGTCGAACAGCTTGTCCACTTCGGGGTTGGAATAGCCTTGCGTGTTCGAGAACAGGATGCCCTTCTTGATGTTCGAGGAGACGTAGGTGCGGGAGACGCCGAGCGCGGGATCACCGAGTTGGTAAAGCAGGTTCTGGGTCATTTCGTAGTCCCAGTTGCCGACCTTTTCGGCCCAGCCGGCCATGTCGGTGCCGACCAAAACGAGATCGATCCCGACGCGGGCAAAGCTCTGGCGGAAGAATTCGCCGGCACGCTGGTAGGATTCGTCCACGGGCGGTACGACGTACTTGATTTCGACACGCTTGCCGTTGGCGTCAGGCTTCAGTCCCATCTCGTCGAGCAGTGCCTTGGCCTTCTCGATCGAATAGTCGTAGCGCTTGACCTTGCCGTCGTAGAATTTCGTCTTCGACGAGATCGGGCCGGTCGCGGGCTTGGCCATCCCGAAATAGACCCGCTTGCTCAGCGCGTCGCGGTCGATCAGGTGCATGATGGCCTGACGAAAGCGCTTGTCGTTCATCGGCGCGATACGATTGTTCATCTCGAGCCACGAATGCGGCGCGAAATATTCGTACCCCTTGGTGGTCACTTCGAGATTCTTCTGCGACTTGAAGCGCTGCACGTCGAAGAACTGGAGATCTGACCACTGCGTGAGCTGCACCGTTCCGTTCTCCAGCGCCAGCGCGCGCGAGGCCGAATCCGGAATGATGCGATAGACGATCTCGTCGAGATAGGGCTGGTCCTTCAGGTAGTAGCCCTCATGCCGCACCAGATGCACATGCGAGCCGCGCACCCACTCCTTCAGCTTGAACGGCCCGGTGCCGATCGCCTTGTCGTTCATCGGATTCTTGCGAAAATCGGTGCCCTCGTAGATGTGCTTGGGCACGATCGGCGCCGAGGTGCAGTCGAAGCAACCGAGAAACGGTGAGAAAGGCTGCTTGAGCTTGAACACTACGGTGAGCGGATCGGGCGCTTCGGCGGAAGCGACGCGGGCAAAATTCTGCCGTGCGCGCGGATGCGTCTCGGTCAGCACCTTCCTGCAGCTGAAGACGACATCTTCCGACGTCATCGGCTTGCCGTCGTGGAAGGTGATGTTGGGAAACAGCTTGAACGTATAGGTGAGGCCGTCGGGCGATATCTCCCAGGACTGCGCCATGCCCGGCATCGGCTTCAAGTCTTCGCCGTATTTCAGCAGGCTCTCGTAGATCTTGCCGCCGAGCGTCAGCGTTGGCTGCTGCTGGTTGATCGCGGTCACCAGCACCGGCGGTTCGGGCTGGATGATGGCATTGAGCGTGCCACCACGGGTCTGGCCCACCGCCCGTGTGATGCCAAGGGGAATCGCTGCACCCGCCGCCAGCATGGCCTGGGTGAATTCGCGTCTGTTCATCGAGCTCTCCGTGGTCGCATATCGACTTGGTCAAGCCTCGCATTCGGGGTTCGGCGAATGTCGCGGGCGGGTGCATTGTTGCCAAACGTCCTGTCCCGCGCTACCTGATCGGGGACAATAACCATCGCGATCGGGCCATAACTGGCCTGGAAGATGCATAAGAGCCTTGCGAAAAGGACTTAAATCGGGAGTTCACGACACGTGAGAATCGTAGCGCGGCGAAATGACACCGGCGAATTGCGCTCCAGCCACAAGCCGGTGGGCCCCGCAGAAGTGGCACGCTATGCCGGCCAGCTTCAGAAGGTCGAACGACCGGTGGCCGCGATGACGGCAATCTACCCGAACGAGACCACCAGCACGCGGCACGCGCATCGGCGCGATCAATTCGTCCTCCAAATCGCGGGCGTCACCGCCATGATGACGGAGCGCGGCCATTTCGTGATCCCGCCCGGCCATGGATTGTGGATTCCGGCCGGCGTTGTGCATCAGTCGCGCGCCTGGGGCGAGGTCGAGGCGCAGTCGATCTACGTTACGCCCGACCGCGAACGCGAGGCGTCGGATATGTGCCGCCTGGTCCGTGCCTCGTCGCTGGTGGAAGCGCTGATGGACGAAGCGGTGCGCATGCCAGAGACCTACGATCAGAGCGGACGCGATGGCAAGCTCGTCGAGTTCCTGCTGACCGAAATCGCGCGCATGCCGGAGGTGACGCTGCACGTGCAGGTGCCGCCAGACCCAAGGCTTGCGGCTATCTGCAAGGCGGTCCTCGGCGATCCGGCCTCAGACCTCACGCTCGATGACTGGGCCGACAAGTGCAGCCTGAGCCGGCGAACGTTGACCCGACTGTTCCGTCGCGAGACCGGCCAGAGCTTTTCGGTGTGGCGGCAGCGCGTGCGGCTTTTGGAAGCCCTGGCACGCCTGGGTGCGGGCGAACCCGTGACATGCGTCGCGCTGGATGTCGGCTACGATAGCCCAAGCGCTTTCGCCGCCATGTTCAAACGTGAGCTTGGTGCGGCACCGCGGCATTACCTCCGCTGGACCGATCAAGAAGTCGTGCTGCGCTAATCGCCGCGACTGCACGGGAGCGCGCGTGCCCGTCTCTCGGTACGCGTACGCTCCCTCATTTGCGCTCGCCCTCTGCCGCCATGAGCCTGGCTTTGACAACCACGGTCAGACGGTCACGTTATCCCGGCTTCTTGATCAAGGGACAGCGCGACTGCGCCAAGGGCTGGAAGGCCTGATCGGCCGGGATCGTGGCGAGAAGCTTATAGTAGTCCCAAGGTGCTTTGGACTCTTCCGGCTTCTTCACCTCGAACAGATACATGTCATGGACCATGCGGCCATCCTCGCGGATCTTGCCGTTCTTGTAGAAGACGTCGTTGACCGGCAGCTCGCGCATCTTCTGCATGACGTCTTCGGTTTTGTCGGTGCCCGCGGCCTGCACGGCCTTCAGATAGTGCAGGACCGACGAATAGGTGCCGGTCTGCAGCATGTTCGGCATCGCGTTCATGGTCGCATAGAAGCGCTTCGACCACTTCCGCGTATCGTCGTTCATGTCCCAATAGGACGCTTCGGTGATCGTCAGGCCCTTGGCTTCCTTCAGTCCGAGACCATGGACGTCGTTGATGAAGCCGGCGAGCGCAGCGAGTTTCTGGCCACCTGAGGTCAGGCCGAACTCGGCAGCCTGCTTGATCGAATTGATGGTGTCGCCGCCGGCGTTGGCCAGCGCGACAACCTTCGCCTTGGAACCCTGTGCGGTCAGCAAAACGGAGGCGAAATCGGCCGTCCCGACCGGGTGCTTCGTGCTTCCCAGAACCTTGCCGCCGAGCGTCGTGACGACCTCGCCAGTATCCTTCTCAAGGCCCTGACCAAAGGCGTAATCGGCCGTCACGAAATACCAGGTATCGAAACCCTGGCTGACCAGAGCCTTGCCTGTGCTGTTGGCGATGGCAAAAGTGTCGTAGGCCCAGTGGGCGACGTAGGGACCGCAGACCTCGTTGGTGATCCGCGTTGAGCCTGGCGAGCTCAGTGTGATGATCTTTTTCTTCTCTTTGGCAATCTCGAGGACGGCCAGCGCGGGCGAGGACGACGCAACGTCGAGAATGGCGTCGACCTTCTCGGTGCCGAACCATTTGCGCGCGGCGTTGGCGGCAATGTCGGGCTTGTTCTGGTGATCCGCCGACACGATCTCGATCGGCATGCCCAGCACCTTGCCGCCAAACTCCTCAACGGCCATCTGCGCGGCAGTGACGGCTCCCTTGCCGGTGATGTCGGCATAGACGCCCGACATGTCCTCGATCAGCCCAATGCGGACGACGCCGTCGGACACCTTCTCGTTCTGCGCCGCAGCGGGCGCCGCAAACAGCAACAGGCCGACGGCCCCGCCCGCCAGATAACACATCCTGAATTCCGATCGCCTCATAGCCCTACCCCTTTCCAATGAAGTCTTCTTGTTTGCGGCCACCGAAGCGGCCGTGACGTCATTTGTCGCCGGCCCTGTTCGCGAATGCGGCAAGGCCCCGCTTGGCATCCTCGCTGGTGAAGGTGCGCTGGCCGAGCTTGGCCTCGATGCGGAACGCTTCGGTGAGCGGCAGGTCCTGCAGCGTCAGCGCGGCTTCCTTGATGGTCTGGATCGCGACCGGGCTGAGCGCGGCGATCTTTTCGGCAAACTCGTGCGCGAGCGGCTCGACCTTGTCGGCGTCGACGACGTGGTTGACGACGCCCTTAGCCTGCATGTCGTCCGCGGAGAAGCGCTGCGCAGTCAGCATGATCTCCATCGCGTGCGCATAGCCGATCTGGCGGACCAGCCGCACCAGCGTGCCGCCGGCCGGCACGAAGCCGTGCTTCGGTTCGGGCAGCTGGAATACCGCATTGCGCGCGGCGATGCGGATGTCGGTTGCCAGCATGATCTCGAAGCCGCCGCCCATGCACATGCCCTTGACGGCGCTCACGACCGGCTTGAAGAAGCCGGGAAACTTGATGTGCGCCGGATCCCACTCGGAGATATCGAAGCGATCGGAGGCCAGCGCCGGAATCGATTCCGTGAGATCGGCGCCGACACAGAATGCCCGCTCGCCCGCGCCCGTGAGCACGACGGCGCGGATCTTGTCATCGTCCCTGATCTCGAAGAAGGCGCGGCCGAGATCGTCATACATCGCGAGCGTCAGCGCATTCAGCTTGTCCGGCCGGTTGATCCTGACCGTCGCGATATGGCCGTCCCTGGTAAAATCGATCGACATCAAATCGCTCCCGACGCCTTGAGGCGCGCCAGCTCTTCGGGCGAGACGTCCGCGAGACGCGCCAGCACGTCCGCATTGTGCTCGCCCGGCAGCGGCGCCCTCTCGAAGGATATCTGCTCGGCACCGGACAGCTTGATCGGCTGGCCGAACATGCCGATCAGCTTGCCGGCAACGGGCACGTTGACGATCATGTTGCGCGCGGCGATGTGGGGGTCCTCGACCACCTCGGCGATGGTCTTGATCGCGCTGAGCGGGATCTTGTCACCCGCCATCTCCTCGAGCTCGGCCTTGGTGTAGCGGCTGAACCAGCGCTCCAGCAGCGGCTTCACTTTCGTCTCGGCGACGACGCGGTCGAACCGCTTCTCCATCGTGTCGATATCAGGGTCCCTGGCGCGCTCGGGCTCGCCGAACAGGGCGCAGGTGATCGCCCAGAACTTGTCGGTGTAGCCGCCGAAGAAGACGTAGCCGTCCTTGCAGGGAAACTGGCCATAGGGCCGCACGAACGGATGATCATTGCCGAGCGGCGATGCGACGTCCTTCTCGGCGGTGTAGCGGACCACCGCATTCTCGGTCAGCGTCAGGACCGAATCCTGCTGCGAGACGTCGACGACCTGGCCGACGCCTGATGTCTCGGCCTCGCGCAGCGCCGCGAGCGTTCCGATCGCCGCATAAAGCGAGGCCGCGAGATCGCCGATGATGGTGCCGACGCGGACCGGCGGCATCTCGGCGTAGCCGTTCATCGACCACAATCCGCCCGCCGCCTGCCCGGTATTGTCATAGGCGGGTTTCGACGAGTTGGGCCCGGTGCGGCCAAAGCCGCTGATCGCGGTGTAGATGAGTTTTGGATTCTCGGCGCGCAGCACTTCGTAGCCGAGGCCGAGCTTGTCCATCGTGCCGGGGCGGAAATTCTCGATGAGGATGTCGGCCTTGCGGACGAGCTTCTTCAGCAGTGCCTTGCCGTCATCCGATTTGAGATTGATCGTGATGCCCTGCTTGTTGCGGTTGAACTGCGTGAAGAAGGCGCTGAGCTGCTCGTCGCCGACGAAGGGCGGAAACGTCCTGGCATAATCGGGATCACCGGGATGTTCGATCTTGATCACAGTGGCGCCGAGATCGGCTAGCAGCATCGAACAGAACGGTCCTGCGACGACACGCGTGATGTCGAGAACCACGACGTTTTTGAGAGGGCCGCTGCGCGCGGCCAACCCGCCCATGTTTTCTTCTTTTTTCACATCATTCTCCCTCCCCCGTTGAACGCCCGCCGGCATGGCGCGCAATCTCGCTCAGGGGGTGAGCGCCGAACATACATTTTCGAGCTCGCGCGTCGAGGCGGCGAAATGCCTGCACGTCATGCAGGCATCGGCACCTCACGAACGCAGCTTCTCCAAAACCTCCTTGGCGCGATCGACGCGTACGTCGTGATCGGCGGCGAGCGCAGCGGCGACCTTCTCGATCTCGTCGCCGGCGGCCCCTGCAACGATCGCGATGTTCCGGGCGTGAAGCGCCATGTGCCCCTTCTGGATACCCTCTGTCGCAAGCGCGCGGAGCGCGCCCATGTTCTGGGCGAGCCCGACCGCGACGGTGACCTCCGCCAGTTCCTGTGCGCTCTGCACGTCCAGTATCTTCAGCGCCGCGCGCGCGGCGGGATGTGTCTTGGTGGCGCCGCCGACGAGACCGAGCGCCATCGGCATTTCCAGCGTGCCGACAAGGTTGCCCTTGCCGTCGAGTTCCCAATTGGAGAGCGACGTATAGCGACCGGAGCGCGACGCCCAGACATGGGCACCAGCCTCGATCGCACGCCAGTCGTTGCCAGTGGCCACGACGACGGGATCAACGCCGTTCATGATGCCCTTGTTGTGGGTCGCCGCCCGATAGGGATCTACGATCGCGAACGCACAGGCCTCGACGATGCCGCGCGCGACGCGCTCGCCGCTGTACTCGTTGGTATTCAGCGCCTCCGGGGTCACCGACACCATGGCGCGTGCAATGCGCAAATCCGCGTAGTTCGAGAGGATGCGCAGGCGCACTGTGCCGCCGGTGATCCGCTCGATGATCGGCGCGACCGTCTCGGCCATCGTGTTGACCGTGTTGGCGCCCATGGCATCGCGGACGTCGACGATGAGATGCACGGCGAGCATGGGGCCGACCGGCGTCTCCTCGAAAATATGGACTTCGATGTCCCGGCAGCCACCGCCGAGCGAGATCAGCACCTTGTCCTTGGCATTGGCGGCTTCGATGATGCCCGAGCGCTGCTTCAGCACCCGTGCACGGGCACCGTGAACGTCGGTTACGCCCAGCACCTGCACCTGTGCCCGCATGATCGGCCCAGTGCTCGACGTGTGGAAGCCCCCGCATTTGCGGACGATGCGCGCCATGTAGGAGGCTGCAGCGACGACCGAGGGCTCTTCGATCGCCATCGGAACCAGATAGTCGCGGCCGTTCACCGTGAAATTGGTGGCGATACCGACGGGCAGCTCGAACGTGCCGATGACGTTCTCGATCATGCCATTGGCGAGCTCGACCGGCAGCGTTCCGGCACCAAAGGCCTTGCTCTCGGCCTCGCCGAGCGAGGTCGCCTCAGTCACGCGCCCCATCCGCTGCGCGGGCGACAGGTTACGCAGATTCTCCAGGCGCGAATTGATGTTTCGGGACAGCTGCCCCGCCTCGGGTCCGGCCATTGCCGCGTCTCCCACCACGAATTTTTCGGTTGGGGCGACGTTAGGCAGCATCGCACCGCGGTCAAAAGGGACAATTTGAAAATACTGTCCACAACTGTACCCACGCATGAGCGGGAAGATCGGACGGCTTTCTCGGGCGGAACTCCAGCTTGTGCGGTTAGAGGTCACGCGACAAGTCGGCCGCCGCCCCATTGAACCCTCCGACAGCATCTGATTACTGTCAATTCAGGATACACTTCCGAACAACTGTCCTACACCGTACCCGACTGGAGGGGCTGCTTGGCGCGAGCGCCCGACAAACGCGATCATGGAGCAACGCTAGCGGGCGGGCTGGCCAATCGACTGCGTGCGCAAATCCTGTCCGGCGCGATGCCCGAAGGCAGCCGCCTGCCCTCGATCAGAAAAGCCGCTGCAGAATTCGGGGTGTCCAAGAACACCGTGGTCGAAGCCTACGACCGGCTGGTGCTCGACCAGCTCATCGCCGCCAGGGCAGGTTCCGGCTTCGTGATCATCTATCGTGGCGACGATGGGGGCCGACCGAGACACGTCTCGGAAGCCGTCGACATCGCATCGCTGTTGAGCGCCCAGCTCTCGCAGAATTTCGAGATCCGCGTCGGCGATGGTCGGCCGCCCGCGTCTTGGACCGAGCATTCGGAAATCAAGCGTTACCTGAGCAGCAACGGACGGATTCTGCCGGCCGATGCCGACGCCTATGGGTCCGCGCTGGGCTTCCTTCCACTCAGGCAGCAAATCGCGTTACGCTTGCAAGCGCAGCAGGTTGCAGTGAAGGAGAACAGCCTGCTGCTCACGTTCGGCGCGAACCACGCCCTCGACCTGGTGATCCGGGCGATGCTGTCGCCGGGAGATACCGTCCTCGTGGACGAACCCGGCTACTATCCGCTGTTCGCGAAGCTTACGCTGGCGCAGGTCCGGATTGTCGGCGTTCGCCGCACGCCCGATGGCCCCGATGTCGACGACCTCATGGCCAAGATCGATGCTGAACGCCCAAAGTTGTTCTTCACGCAGTCGCTTGGCCATAATCCGACTGGCGGCTCGATCACCCTCCCCGTGGCGCATGCCGTGCTCAAGGCGGCAACACGATCCAACCTCGTGATAGTCGAAGACGATCCGTTCGCCGATCTTCCCATGAGTACGGCCAACAGACTGGCGACGCTCGACCAGCTCAACAACGTCATATCGATAGGAACCTTCTCGAAGACGCTATCGGCGAGCCTACGGTCCGGCTTCATTGCGGCCCACATCGACCGCATCGCGACGCTCGCGGAGCTCAAGATGCTCACCACGGTGAACAGCTCCGGACATGTCGAGCGCCTGCTGCATCGCCTGCTCGTCGATGGCCACTACGACAGGCACCTCAAGAGGCTCGGGCAGCGGACCGAAGCCGCGGCAAGCCGCGTTCAGGCCGATCTGTTACGGGCGGGTCATCAGATTTATTCTACCGCCAAGGCAGGCTATTACGTCTACCTGCTGCTTCCGGAAGGCGTGGACGACATGAAGCTCGCACGCGACGGCGCGAAGGAGAGCATCTTCATCGCGCCCGGAAGCCTGTTCTGCCTGAACAAGCAGAGCCCGCTCGCCAGAGCTATCCGCATCAACGTCTCACGGGCCGACAACCCGAAATTCTTCGAGTTTCTGCTACATAAATTGTCGGCTTAGCGGTTCAGCAGGGTACCTGACCGGTTGAGCTGCCGCGCTCAGCCGACTTGAATATGTAGTCCGCCTCCGGCCGTATGCTCCACGACCGCATCGATCCCGTAGACCTTTCCCAGCATCGACGATGTGATCACCTCTCCCGGGCCGCCGTGAGCGAACAGCCTGCCGTCGCTCAACACGATGACCGAATCTGCCCATGACGCCGCAGCCTGAAGATCGTGAAGCACCATGATCACGATCGTGCCCGCGCTTGCTGTCTCGCGAACATTGGCAATCACTTTCTGTTGGTAACGCAGGTCGAGCGCGCTGGTCGGCTCGTCCAGCAGCAGGAGCCGTGGACGACGCACCAGGGCCTGGGCAAGGCTGGCCAGTTGCCGCTGACCGCCAGAGAGCGTGTCGAACGGTTGGAGCGCGAGGTCGAGGATCTTGAGCCGGTCCAGCGCTTCGAGCGCGCGCTGCCGTGCGTCGTGTCCATCAGCCGGCGCATCGACGGGAGAGGCACGGAGCGCCGCAATGATTGCTTCCACCACCGTGAGCGATAGCCGCTGCGGCGCAAACTGCGGCATGAACGCAATCCGACGCGCCCGCTCGGCGGCAGAAATGCCCAGCAGGTTCACTCCATCCAGTCGGATCGTGCCGCTCGCCGGAAGCAGGCCCGCGAGCGCGCGCAGAAGCGTAGTCTTGCCCGCACCGTTCGGGCCAACCAGCGCGGTGATGCGCCCCTGCCCGATCGGCGGCAGCGTCAGTCCCGTCAGCACCTCACGCCCGCGATAGCCCGCCCGTACATTGTCGATCTCGAGACCCGTCATCACTCAGACCGTCCCGCGCCTGTTGAAAATCAGCGAGAAGAACACAGGCAGCCCTACCATGGCGGTCACGATTCCGATCGGGATCAACACGCCGGGAATAATCGTCTTGGAAGCGACCGAGGCCAGCGACATGATGGCGGCGCCGGTCAGGGCGCTCGCGGGCAGCAGGAAGCGGTGATCCTCCCCCAGCAGGAGACGCGCGATATGCGGGCCGGCCAGCCCGACAAATCCGATCGTTCCGACGAAAGCGATGGCAGTCGACGTCATCAGGCTGACGCGCAACAGCGCCATCAGCCGCAGCCGTGCGATGTTGATGCCGAGGCTGCGGGCGCGATCCTCGCCGAGCCGCAGCGCCATCATCGGCCATGCTGCGCGCTGGGCGAACGGCAAGGTAACGAGAAGCACGAGCGCGAGCACGCGGACCTTGTCCCAGCTCGCCCGCGACAGGCTGCCCATGGTCCAGAACACCAATTGCTGGAGCGCCTGCTGGCTCGCCAGGAACTGCGTCAGCGCGACCAGCGCGTTGAAGGTGAAGAACAGGGCGATGCCGCAAAGCACGAGGATGTCCGTCCCCGAACCGCGCCAGCGCACCACGGCCTGCAACACCAGCACGACGATGGTCGCGAACACGAAGGCATTGGCAGAAATCAGCCAGGTCTGCGGCACGCCGGGGATGCCGATGCCGAGCACGATCGCCAGCGCCGCGCCGAACGAAGCGGAGGACGACACGCCCAGCGTGAAGGGGCTTGCGAGCGGATTGTCCAGGATCGTCTGCATCTCGGCGCCCGCTGTGGCGAGCGCGAGGCCAACCAGCACGGCGAGCACGGCCTGAGGCAGACGGACCTCCCAGAGGATCGCGGCCTCGGCCCCCGAGAGCGAGTCCGGTCGCAGGATGCCGCCGAGCGCGCCGCCAAGCCCGAGCCGCGAAGGCCCGGTGCCGAGATCGGCGATAAACGCGGCGAGTGCGACCAGCGCCACCAGCACGAGCCAGATCATCCTGCGCCGCACCAATGCACGATACGCGGCTTCCGTGCGCGCCAGCAGATCGGGTGACGCATCCCCCTGCCCCCGGCCGGCCTGCGGCGACACGGCGCTCATTTCAGGTCGATCCAGTAGACACCCTGCAACGGCACGGCGAGGAAGCGGGCGTTGAGCTCGGAGATGGTCGCATCGGGATCGATCTCGCGCGCGGCTTCCGGGTGGATCCAGCGCGCCAGCGCCTCGGCCGCGACCAGATTGAGCGGGGTCGAGATGATGTTGTGGAACAGCCCGTGGACGCGGCCGTTGCGGACGGCGCTGAGGCCGGAGAAGCCCGGCCGCGCCACCACCGCGGCGAGCCGCTCACGAATGGCCGCAGGGTCGAAGCCGGGCCCGATGACGAGACCGCCTGACGCTTTCAGATGTGCCCCGCCTGTGCCGATATAGATGTCGGGATTGGCCGCGATGACATATTCGAGGCTGAGCTGCGCGGTCGGCCCAGGCGCGACGGAGGCCGAGATGCTGTCGCCACCGGCGAATGCGATGAAGCGGCCGATGTTGCCGGCGCCCGGCGCGTGGCAACAGTCACCGACGCTCGCGTGCGTCTCCAGCAGTACGCGCGGACGCTGCCCATTGGCACGCGCGACGAGGTCGGCAATGCGCTTCATGCGCGGTTCGTAGAATTCGGCGAACTCACCCGCCCGCGCATCGCGCCCGATCACCCGGCCTAGGATACGCACGCTCGCCACCGTGTGCTCGAACGGCGCGACGAAGAAGTCGGTGAACACGACCGGGATGCCAGCGGCTTCGAGCTGCCGCGCCACGTCATTGGCTCTGCCGCCAGGTGCGAAGGAGATCCCGAGGACGGCAACGTCGGGCTTGATTTCGATCGCCCGCTCGACCGGAAAGGTGCCGTCGCTGCCGATGCCGAGCACCGGGACCTGATCGATCTCAGGGAATTTCCGGCGGTATTGCGCGTAGCTCTCGCTGTCATTGCGGCGGAAGTCGCCGAGCCAGGCCGCGAGGAAATCGACCGGCTTTGGATCGAGCAGCGACAGCGCGATGATCTGCCTACCCTCCGCGAGCAACACGCGCTTTGCGGGGCGCGGCAAGGTGACCGTGCGGCCCGTGATATCAGTCACGACGACGCCTTCGTCCGCCGCGGCCGGCAGAGCGGCAAGCGTGACATACGCGGACGCGATCACAGCGAGGATAATGATCACAAGGCGGCGCATGGGGTCACTTCGGCGGCAGCGCGAAACGAAGCGCGAGACTGATGGCTGATGGCACCACGGACGCATGATTCTCGTCCTCGAACATCCGGAAGGAGACATCGAGCGAGGCGTCGCCTGCGCGCCCAAGTTCGGTCGAGAATTCGCGGGCGTTGTCCACCATCCGGTTGCGCCGTATCCATGATCCGTAATCGTCGGCATCATTGTCGCCGGACATGCCGCCCTGCTCGAGGCTGCCGACGGTAACGAGCACGCGCCGCCGCGCCATCGGCGGCGGCTCAAAGTTTGCCAGCCGCTCCCTGAGTTCATCGGGTGCGAACCAGATCGACGGGCTGGCCGCGATGGTGCTACGGACCAGCGCCGGCCGGGTCAAGAGCGCGTAGAGCGCAAAGAGGCCGCCGAAGGAATGACCGAACAGCGCGGTGCGGTCGGGATCGATGGGGAATTCGTTCGAGATCGCCGGCGCCAGCTCGTGCTGGATGAAGTCGAGGAAGTGGTCGGCGCCGCCGGTCTCGCCCCATTCGCGATTGCCCGGCCGCTGCGCGAGGCGACCTCCGGCGACCGGCGGCGTATAATCGCAGGTCCGCCGCCTGGCATCGATCCAGTGCGCGGCCGGATAGCCTATGCCGACGATGATCGACGGCGCCACGCCGGTACGCTCGGCGCGGCGCGACTGCAGCGCCAGCGCGGCCGCCGCGATCGGAAACATCCCGTTGCCGTCCAGCAGATAGAGCACGGGCAGCGGCCCGCGCGGCCGCGGTTCCGGCTGCCAGACGAATATCCGATAGTCGTGCCCGGCGTTCGAGCGCATGTCGCGCACCGACGCACCGGGCAGCACGGCATCGATCATCGGAGACTTATCGTTCGCTACCACTGGTATCGGATCGTCCCCATGGTCGAGCGGCCGTTGCCATAGAAGCACTGGGTCGCGGAGGCGCAGGCCGACACATAGGTCTTGTCGAACAGGTTGGTGACGTTCAGCGCCAGCTTCCAGCCCTTCAATTGCGGCGACAGGCCGTAGAGGTCGTAGTGCAGCATGGCGTCGGCGAGGATGTAGGCCGGCACGATCATCGCCATGGAGTTGATGTTGTCGCCGAAGGATTCGCCGACATAGCGAACACCGCCGCCGAAGCCGAAGCCCGCCATCTGGCCGCTCTGGATGGTGTAGTCGACCCACAGCGAAGCCGTGTTGGCGGGCGCGCCGACCGGCGCCTTGCCCTGGATCGAGATACCGCTGACCACTTGCGTGCTCTTGGTGATCTCGATGTCATTGTGGGCAGCGGCCGCGATGATGTCGAGACCGGGGATCGGCGTCAGCTTGGCACCGAACTCGATGCCCTTGGAGTTCACCTGGCCCTGCTGGATCTGGCAGTTGACGCCGGACTGGGTACACGCCGGATAGGTCGCATAGAGATGCGTCGTGTCCGTGGTCAGCACGTTGTTCTGCGTGATGTCGTACAGCGACAGCATGAAAAAGCCGTTGAAGCCGTTGGGCTGGTACTTCACGCCGACTTCGTATTGCTGGCCGGTGGTCGGCACGAAGGCCGCGCCGGTGTAGTCCGTGCCGATGGTCGGCTCGAACGAGGTCGCATAGCTGACATAGGGCGCCAAACCGCTGTCGAACAGATAGGTCAGGCCGGTGCGCCATGTCGTTGCGGAGTCGGAAGGGTGGCTGCGGTTGGTGTAGACACCGGTAGCGATCGTGCGCGTGTCCGAAGTGGCATTGGCCCAGTCGTTGCGCACGCCGATCACCGCAGCGAGCTTGCCGAGGCGGATCTGGTCCTGGAGATAGACGCCGGTCTGCTCGCGATCCTGGAGCGTCTGTGTCGTGATGGCCGGCGCGGCGATCGTGCCGTAATTGGGATTGAGGTAGTTGACATAGGTGGTGGTGCCGTTGCCGAAGGTGGCGTCCGCCGTGGTCTTCTGGAAATCGACGCCCATCAGCACGGTGTGCTGGAGCCAGCCGGTCGCAAACTTCGCCTCCGCCTGATTGTCGATCGCGCCGGCCTTGAGCGTTTCGATGTAATGCGTGCTGGTGCGTCCGATGCAGAGGTTGGTCGTGGCGCCCGCGCCGCAGGTCGCGCCCGCGCCGAAGCCTGTCACCGAGAGTGCCTTGAAGTCGCTGGACACCGTCATGTAGCGGAGATTTTGCCGGACCGTCCACGTCTCGTCGAAATGGTGCTCGAACTCGTAGGCGATGGAATCCTGCGTACGGTCGTAGCTGTTGTAGTTCGGATTGCCGGCGAAGAAGTTGCGCGGGATCTGTCCGTTCGGATTGATCTGGAGCGTGCCGAGCGCCGGCAGCCAGTTCGGCTGGTAGCTCGAGGGATCGCGATCGTGCACGGCGCGCACGGTGAAGGTGGTGTCGATCGTCGGCCGCCACGTGATCATCGGCGCGATGAATTCGCGCTCGGTGGTGGTGTAGTTGACGTCGGTGTCGGCCTTGCGGCCGAGTCCGATCAACCGGTAGAGCAGCTGCCCGTCCTGGGTGATGGGACCGCTGACGTCGAAGCCGCCCTCGATGCGATTGTGGTCGCCGAAGCGGGTGAACACCTCGCCCTGCGGCGTTGCCGACGGGCTCTTGCTGATCAGATTGACCATGCCGCCGAGATTGTTCTGGCCGTAGAGCACGGAGGCCGGGCCGCGCAGGATCTCGACGCGCTCCAGCAGATACGGGTCGATCGACGGCATCGCATAGGACACGCCGCGTGGCACCCGCAGGCCGTCCCAGAAATGAAGATAGTTGGCGTTCGCACCGAAGCCTCCGAAGCCCCGGATGAAGACGTTGTCGAAACGGTCGCCGACACGGCTCTCCGCGACGACGCCCGGCTCGTAGCGCAGGGCCTCGGCGACCGAGCGGGCGCCTTGCGTCGTCATCTGCTCGCGGGTGACGATCGTGATCGACTGCGGCGTCTCCAGGATCGAACTGTCGGTCTTCGACCCCGTTCCGGTGCGATGGGCGACGATGCCGCGCACGGGTCCGCGCGCCGTCTCCTTCGCAGTGCTTGATCCTGCGGCCAGCGTCGGCGTCGGCTGGGTTGCCGCGGCGGCGCGCGGAGCGGCAGGCGTGGCTCGCGCCGGACGGCGCACTGTCCTCGGCGTCGACCGCTCGACCACCACCGGCGGCAGGTTCGTCCCATTGGCCGATTGCGCATGGGCGACCTGGACGGCATCCGGCCACTGGCCCGCAACAACCAACGCCGAAGCGTAGAGCATCCATCTACCGCGAGAAATCTTCATCATCCCCAAAGTCCGACATTTGCCGCGGCACCCCGCGCCGCGCCGCAATCGGTGTTGCACGATGGGGGAATAGGACCTAGGGGCCGACTTTCGTTCGCCGGACTCTCGCTTTCGTTCAAAGTTAGGAGACCTAAAAACTGGGTCAGGATGCCGCGAATGGTGTCGCGCTTCTTGCCGTCAACGCAGGCTGCTCGGCGAGACGCCGAAGCGCTTGCGGAAGATGGTGGCGAAATGAGCGGCACCGTAGCCGACATGGAAGGCCGCTTCCGACACGCTCATCTCGCCGGTCGAGATCAGCTTGTACGCCTGCTCCAGCCGGTATTCCTGGAGGAAGCCGAACACGCTGGCGCCATAGACCTGACGAAAGCCCGCGGAGAGTTTTCGCACGTTGAGGCCGACCTGCTGCGCCAGCGCATCGAGGCTTGGGGGCTCGCGCACGGATGCCACAAGCAGATCACGCGCCTTGCGAATGCGTTCGACGTCGCGCGCCGCGAGCCGGTTGTCGGCATCGCCCGCCTTGGTGCTGCAGGACGAGATCGCGAGCGCGACAAGCTGCATCGCCTTGCCGCAGAGGTAGAGCTCGCGCTCAGGCCCCTGGATCGGACAGTTGTTGATCTGGAACACCAGCGCCTGGAGATCGCGGCCGGCGGGACAGGAGGCCAGCTGCGCGCCGCTGGCGCCCTTACTGTCGATCGCTTCGAAGGAGCGGTCGAGCGCGTTCGTCATCGCGGCGCCGAGCACGCTTTCGTTCATCTGCACGATCAGATAGCGGATCGGCACGTTGGCGGCGAAGACCTGGTCGCGCTCGGTCTCCGCCGAGCTGCGGATCAACAGAACGGCCGGCCGCAGACCTCGCGCTCGCGCCCGCCGCCGACGCTGATCTGAAGACGGCCGCTGAGCAACACCACCGTCTTGATGCCCGCGGTGAGCGCCGTATTGACCCGCTTGGGCTGCTCGAAGCGGTTGATACCGGCGGACAGGATCATCGCGCCGGCAAGCATCTGGAGCCGCTCGTTCCCGCGGCCCGCCTCCCCCGCCATCGTTCGTGTGGTCACCCGTTATTCGTCCGTCAAAAATCCTTCGGTCCCTTCTACGGAGACCAAGCGGCGCACGAAAGTGGCGCAAATCAGAATCGCTCAAAACTGAATCGATCGAGAGAGCAGACCCCGACTCTGCACTGAAGTGCATACTCCAAGAGCGCGGCAAACTTGGTCCCAGAAAACTGCGAAGCGACTTCAACCTTTAAGCCCCGGCCAACGCGGTGTTCATGAGACAGGCATCAGATGATTTGCGAGTACGCGTTGCAGGACGGCCGACGACTGGGAACGCGCCGGGTCACAAGCATCGACGCCCCTTTTGTGGATCAGCTCTTCGATAAGCTCCTCTTCAAAGAGGTGTTACGAGCGGTCTTCATTGCGCGATTGGCTGCCGTACGTCGCCATGGCGGCACGACCGAAGCAAGCACATCAGGGCTCACGGAAAATGGTCGTCAACAGCGGCCATGGCGCGCGATCTGCATGATGATGACGAAGCCAAGCAAGATGCGCAAATGAAGCGCATCAAGGGCCGAGCAAGACGAGCGAAAGGAAAGTGAACGCTTGTCAGAATGAAAACGCTCGACTTGTCAGAATGAAAAGAACTTGACGCACTAAACTATTGAAATCATTGGAGCGGGTGAAGGGAATCGAACCCTCGTATTCAGCTTGGAAGGCTGCTGCTCTACCATTGAGCTACACCCGCGTCGGGCGATCACCTAACACGCCCGGGCGGCAGTCTCAACTGCTCAGGACCGGTCTTTCCCGCCTCGCGGACAGGCCTGTTCCCGCCTCCGGCGCCCCCCTTAACGGCGGCAGGGTTTGCCCCTATATTGAGGTCTTCCGAAACCAACGAAAGGAGGTGATCCAGTGTCTTTTACCAAGCGCTGTCACCTCGCTGGGATCGCCCGCTGAGCTTTAAGTAGGGCTTGGCATCGGGGCGCTCTCAGCCCTGGACCAGCGAGCAAGAAATCGGGCGCGACGGGGCCTTCCCCGCCGCGCCTTTTTCTTGAAGTCCGCGCCGTCAGGCCGGTGGCTCGCCCGCAAGCACCTCGCGAATTTTCTGCGACAGCTCCGACTTCCGGTAGGGCTTCCCGAGCAGAGCCACGCCGGGATCGAGATGGCCTTCATGGACGACGGTGTCGTCGGTGTAGCCGGAGGTGTAGAGCACCCTCACCCCCGGGCGGCGAATCCGGACGGCGTCGGCCAATTCACGCCCGTTCATGCCGCCGGGCATGATGATGTCCGTGAACAGCAGATCGAATTTGGCGCCTTGGTCGACCAGCGCAAGCGCGGCTGCGCCGTCGCCGGCGGCGAGCGTGCGATAGCCGAGGGTGCCGAGCTGGGCGATGACATAGCCCTGCACCAGCGGATCGTCCTCGACCACGAGGATCGTCTCGTGCCCGCGCGCCGCGGCGAGCGCCTGCACCGGTGCCGTCCTGTCCGGCGCCTCGCCCTCCGAGCGCGGCAGGAACAGCCGCATCACCGTGCCATGGCCCTCTTCGCTCTCGATGGCGACGGTGCCGCCAGTCTGGCGGACGAAGCCGTAGACCATGCTCAGCCCGAGCCCGGTGCCGCGACCGACGCCCTTGGTGGTGAAGAACGGCTCGAACACGCGCTCGCGGATGTCGGCGGGAATGCCGTGGCCGGTGTCGGTGACCGCGACCATCACGAAGGCGCCGTGCATGACATCACCGTCGCCGGCACCGCTGGCGCCGTTGAGGTCGCGGTTCGCGGTCTCGAGCGTGAGCCTGCCGCCCCCCGGCATCGCGTCACGGGCGTTGACGGCGAGATTGACGATCGCGGACGAGAGCTGCGACGGATCCGCCATCGCGAACCAGGCGTCGTCCGCGAGCCGGGTCACGATCTCGATATGCTCGCCGAGGATCGGCTTCAGCAGCTTCGCCGTCTCGACCACGAGTGCGTTGACGTCGATCTCGCGCGGCTCGAGCGGCTGGCGGCGCGCGAAGGTCAGCAGTTGCGAGGTGATCTCCGCGCCGCGCGCGGCCGCATCGTCGATCAGCTGCGCGATCGCGGCGAACTCGGGCTTGTCCGCAAGCCCCTCCTGGACGATCTCGATGGTGCCGGTGATCACCGTGAGGACGTTGTTGAAGTCGTGCGCGACGCCGCCGGTGAGCTGGCCGATCGCGTCCATCTTCTGGGATTGGCGCAGCCGCTCCTGGGTCTCGTGCTGCACGGTGAGGTCGGTGGCCGACCCGCGATAGCCCATGAAGGCTCCGTCGGCGTCGAACACCGGGTGGCCGTTGACGCTGAAATGGCGTACGCGTCCGGCCGTATCGCGGCCACGATACTCGAACTTCCGGAACGGCTCGTGGCGCTCAAGCGTCGCATTGTGCGCGCGCCATTTCTCCGGCTCGGCGTCGCGGTCGAAGGCGCCATCGGACCTGCGCTTGCCGATCAGGGCCGCACGGTCCATGCCGAAGGCACCGACCCGCTCCGAGATGTAGGTGAACAGGTGATCCGGTCCGGTCTCCCAGAACCAGTCGGAGGCGGTCTCGGCATAGTCGCGGAAACGCTGCTCGCTCGCGCGCGCGTCCTCTTCGGCGCGCCGACGGATCTTCAGGTCGCGCTCCAGATTCGCATTGGCCTCGCGCAGCTCGCCATAGGCCCGCCCGAGGTTCGCGCACATGGCGTTGAAGGCGTCGATCACCTTGTCCAGCTCGTCGGGATCGCTGGGCGGCCGGCGCTCGAGTTGCAAAGGCGGCGGCGGCCGCGCCAGGCTGTATTTGCTGACGAACTCGGCGATGGCGACGAGATGCCGCGTCACCAGCAGGTGGAACATGTAGATGATGAACAGCGAGACGAGAAAGGTCTTCGCTGCCTGGCTTGCCAGGATGATCAGGGCCCGGTTCAGCAATTGCTGATAGACCTCGCTCAGCGTCGCCTCGACATGGAGTACGCCGATCGGGCGTGCCGTCCCCTGGACGCTGTAGTTCAGCGGATAGTCGCGTGTCACCGCCGAACGGGTGCCCTTCTCGCCGACCGCGACACGGATCGGATTGGGACGATCGGCGATCTCGCGCACCTCGGCGGCGCGGATATCGGGCAGCCGCAGGATGCCTTCGAGCTGGAGCTTGAGCTGGTTCTGGTCGAGATTCCACAGGCTCTCGCCAAGGCTGCCGGTCGAGCTGCGGCCGATCTCGTCGAGCCGCGTATCGATGAGCCCGACCTCGCGGTGGTAGTCGAGATAGAGCTGAAGCGCGGTCAACATCAGCGTGACGATCGAGGAGAACAGCAGCACGGCGGCCAGCAGGCGCGGTCCGACGCCGCTGCGCAACCAGTCGAAGATCCGCGACAGCAGTGTCCCGGTCATCGCTGGCGCAAGTGCGGGGCCGATCCCGCTCAAATCCTGCTTCGCGGCCGCCGGGGCAACGGCACGGCGGCTGCGCTTAGAGTCCTCGTCGCCTGCATTGCCCATGCACCACGTCCCCGGAATGGCGACACCCTGCTCCGGACGGCCGGTCGCGGCCGCGAGCAATTCGACAGTTGAGATTCTCTCGTCACGCGACCTGCGTGATGATCCTGCCGGCCCATGGGCGCCTTGGCGGGGTCTTATCTTGCGCCCAGCAGCAGGATTCTCGCGCAAACTATCACTTCACGTCCTGGAATGACATTGGGTAAAGTCCTGCATGACGGGCGCGGTGAGCGCTGCGGCCGCGACAGGCGCCACCACCGGTAGATCGCACGGGCATCAGAATCCAGTGGTAGCAACACACGATCGAAGGAGACGCCTCATGTGGCGGATCATCGTCGCCTGCCTGGCATTGCTCGCACCCGGTCCGTCGCCGGCGCAGGAGCTGATCCGGCTGGCGCGGATCGCCGACATCCCCGATCAATATGTCGGCGGCGAGATGCTGCGGGCCGTCTACGCCAGGCTGAACATCAAGCTGGAGTTCGAGGACGTCCCCGGCAAGCGCGCGCTGGCACTGTCGAGCGCCGGCGAGGTCGACGGCGAGATCCAGCGGATCGGAACGCTCTCCCGCGACTACCCGACGCTGATTCAGGTCACGCCGGCGATCAACTATATCGAGCCGGCGGTCTTCGCGACGAAACTCCGTTTCGACGTCGATGGCTGGAATTCGATCAAAGACTACAGCATCGGCATCGTCCGCGGCGTCGGCTCCTCGGAAGCCGGCACGCGCGGCATGGCCCGCGTCACGGCGACCACGAGCCTCGAGAACATGGTCAGGATGCTCGACGCCGACCGTTTCGACGTGATGGTCACCGACCTCTTCAGCGGGCTCGTCGCGGTGAGGAAACTCGATCTGCAGACCAGGATCCATCCGCTCTCGCCACCGATGGAGCGCATCCACATCTACCACTATCTGCACGAACGGCATCGCGATCTGGTGCCGAAGGTCGGCAAGGTGATCGCGCAGATGGAAGCGAGCGGCGAGCTGGCAACGCTGCGCGAGGCGCTGGTCAAACGGGTCCTGAGCGCGCAGTGACTGCACCGGGCTCAACCCGCACGCAGCCGCTCGCGCAGGGCAACGGCGGCAATCAGCAGACCGATGCACCAGGCCATGGCGGCGCGCGGCGGATCATCGCCGAGGAGGACCGTGAAGATGCTGGCGAACAGGCACGGGGCGATCACCTTGCTGGACCGGCTCGCGAGCGAGAGCAGGAACGGCATCGTGGCGATCAATATGTGAAGCACGCTCATTGTCGCACCCCGGTTCGCCGCGCAGGGCTCAGAAGCCGCAGACGTTCAGTGCGCGCGGCTGCTTGCCGCGGCGGCTTTCGACGATCCGCTCGCCGCCGTTCTCGACCGAGCTGCCGTAATAGCGGTGATGGCCGCTCTGGTCGTGCAGATCGGCAGGCACCGATTGTGCCGCCCGACGCGCGTCGCAGATGATCTTGATGGTCGACATGGCCGCCTCCGAATGGCTTCATTATTCTCAGTGGCCATCAGTCGCGCCGGTTTAGGGCGGCGTTCACACTTTTGGGCCGCAATCGGGTTTCAGAACGGTTTCGTCGCCGCTCCCGCCGCGCAATATTTTCCGCGCCGCCATTGTCGGGAGCGGCTGGGGTGATACGTCCTTTGGGGCGCGCGCAGCAAAATCAACGAGGTAATGATGCTCTACGCCATCCTGGCCTATCACGTGGAAGACGAGATCCTGTCCTGGACTCCGGAGAAGGACGCCGCGGTCGTGGCGAAAGTCATCGAGGTTCAGCAGCCGCTCCGGGCAAGCGGACACCTCGGACCGGCCGCCCGTCTGGATGAGACCCGAAAGGCCCGCACCCTGCGTGGCCCCGGCGCGGGCATCGTGCTGGACGGACCGTTTGCCGAGACCAAGGAGCAGCTTCTGGGCTTCCACCTTGTGGAATACGACACGGATGAGGAGGCGATCGCGGCGGCGCGGAAGCTGCGCGAGGTCAATCCGAGCGCGGTCTACGAAATCCGCCCGGTCAAGCTTTACGTGCCGGCCGACGGGTTCGGCGCGACATAGAAGCGCTGGATCAGGAGCCCGCCGAAGGCGATGAACCACACGAAGGGCGCGACATGCGGCGCGAAGGCCGCAACGATCGTGCCCGGGATGAACACCAGCAGCGGAAACAGCGACGCCATGAGCTCCTGGCTCCAGCCGCCAAGAATCCTCCGCCACAGCCAGGCATTGAGGCCGGCGATCGCAGTCAGGTGCAGGCCGTAGAGCACCGCGACCGCGCTGCTCATGCCGTAATTGGTGTAGAGGCCGTTGGTGACAGGCAGCAGCACGATCGACAGCAGGAAGAACAGGTTGAGGATCACCATGCCGCGGCTGCCTACGGGCTGGCGCGCCAGCCGCCGGTGATGGCTGATCCAGAACACACCGGCGATGATGAAGCTGAGCGCAAAGCCGGCAAGCTTGCCGGAATAGACCCGCGCGAGATCATTCCAGTCCGGCGCGCTGGTGAACACCGCCGCCTTCGGCAGGTCGTAGGCGAGCAGCGTCATGGCGACGCCAAAGATGGTGTTGCTGAGCGATTCCAGCCGTCGCATCTCGAACTGGTCGGGCTTGAGCTCGGTCATGCCGGGTGCGCTTTTCGGGCTGGAACTTTGGGCCGTCTTGTCCCTAGGTCTTAACACCGGCTCCGTCCAGCCGCATTGCGATTCGTGCCGGGATCGCCGATTCTCACCCTTTCACCGGGGCGATTCGTGGCGACATATCTGGACACGCTCAATGCGGAGCAGCGCCGCGCCGTGGAGCATGGCGTGGCCGACGGTGCGACCGTGGGCGCCCCCCTGCTCGTCATCGCCGGCGCCGGCTCCGGCAAGACCAACACGCTGGCCCACCGTGTCGCGCATCTGATCGTCGCCGGCGCCGATCCCCGCCGCATCCTGCTGATGACGTTCTCCCGCCGCGCCGCGTCCGAGATGGCCGGCCGCGTCGAGCGCATCGCGCGAAAGGTGCTGGGCGAGAACAATGCCGCGATCATGCGCGACGCCCTCACCTGGGCCGGCACCTTCCACGGCATCGGCGCGCGACTGCTGCGCGAATATGCCGAGCGGATCGGCGTCGATCCCGCCTTCACCATCCACGACCGCGAGGATTCCGCCGACCTGATGAACCTGGTCCGGCACGAGCGCGGCCTGTCGAAAACCGAGAGCCGCTTTCCGGCCAAGGGCACCTGCCTGTCGATCTACTCGCGCTGCGTCAATGCCGAGATGGAGATCGAGAAGGTGCTGGGGGCGCACTATCCCTGGTGCGCGGGCTGGGCCGCCGAGCTGAAAGGCCTGTTCGCGGCCTATGTCGAAGCCAAGCAGGCCCAGCACGTGCTCGATTACGACGACCTCCTGCTCTACTGGTCGCAGATGATGAGCGATGCGCTGATCGCCGAAGAGATCGGCGGCCGCTTCGATCACGTGCTGGTCGACGAATATCAGGACACCAACCGCCTGCAGTCCTCGATCCTGCTGGCGCTGAAGCCGGATGGACGCGGCCTCACCGTGGTCGGCGACGACGCGCAGTCGATCTATTCGTTCCGCGCCGCCACCGTGCGCAACATCCTGGACTTCCCGCAGAGCTTTTCGCCGCGCGCGGAAATGATCACGCTCGACCGCAATTATCGCTCGACGCAAACCGTGCTGGCGGCGGCCAACGGCGTCATCGGTCTTGCCCGTGAGCGCTTCACCAAGAACCTCTGGACTGACCGCAACGCGTCGCAGAAGCCGCAGCTCGTCACCGTGCACGACGAGGCCGACCAGGCGCGCTACATCGTCGAGGAGGTCTTGGCCAACCGCGAGCAAGGCGCGCTGCTCAAGCACCAGGCAGTGCTATTCCGGACCTCCTCGCATTCCGGTCCGCTTGAGATCGAGCTGACCCGCCGCAACATCCCGTTCGTGAAGTTCGGCGGGCTCAAATTCCTCGACGCAGCGCACGTCAAGGACGTGCTGGCGCTGCTGCGCTTCGCCGAGAACCCACGCGATCGCGTCGCCGGCTTTCGCATCCTGCACCTGTTGCCAGGCATTGGCCCCGCGACCGCGCAGCGCGTACTCGATCAGATGGCGGAGAGCATGGACCCGCTGCACGCGCTCGGCCAGCTCCCGGTACCGGCGCGCACCGGTGCAGACTGGACCGACTTCGTCCGCACGGTCGAAAATCTGCGCTACTCGGAATGGCCGGCGGATCTGGAGCGCGTGCGGCTCTGGTACGAGCCGCATCTCGACCGCATCCACGAAGACTCCGAGACGCGCCGTGCCGATCTGATGCAGCTCGAGCAGATCGCCAGCGGCTATGCCTCGCGCGAAAAATTCCTGACCGAGCTCACGCTCGACCCGCCGGATGCGACCAGCGACAAATCCGGGCCGCCGCTGCGCGACGAGGACTATCTCATCCTCTCCACCATCCACTCCGCAAAAGGCCAGGAGTGGAAGTCGGTGTTTGTGCTCAACGTGGTCGACGGCTGCATGCCCTCCGATCTCGGCGCCGGCACCAGCGCCGAGCTCGAGGAGGAGCGCCGCCTGCTCTATGTCGCGATGACCCGCGCCAAGGACGATCTGCACCTCGTCGTGCCCCAGCGCTTCTTCGTCCACGGCCAGGCCGCCAAGGGCGACCGCCACGTCTACGCCTCGCGCACCCGCTTCATCCCGGAATCCCTCGTCTATCTGTTCGAGCGCACCGCCTGGCCGAAGGCAGGCGCGGCCGGGGCGCGCACCGCCGCGCAAGGACCCAAGGTCGACATCGGTGCGCGGATGCGGGGGATGTGGCGGTAGACCGACAAACAGAAAACCAAGCATTCCCGGGCTCTGTCAGCCTTGTGGTCTCCATCGTCGAGCATGTAAACAGGCAGATAATCAGGACAATCGAGGCGCGAATGCACGGGCCCACAATCCTCGTACGAACGTTGTCGAACACGAATATTAGCGATCGTTACCATAACTCGTGGCAGTACCACTCGAGGAGTGACCGCCATTCCAAGATCGCATGCTGGGGAGTGATTTTCGATCTATTGACGTCGACCCCACTTCTGAAGCGACATGTGGAGGCTGGAACAGTCTGCTTTGGCATCAATCATGAAATGCGCGACTTCGTCCATGATCGAAAGAAGAATCTTGATTTGGTGCTTTGTACACCGGGTGGGCCTGCCACTTCAGAGACCTTAGCCAGCATTGCAGCAGGATACGGCATCGAACTGACTCCCGAGGAGCAAGCGACATTCGGGAAACTTCCACGACTTGCTCGGGCTCCGGTCGGCGCCGTGTTGATGGCTCTGGAAGCCAAGGCCTGTATGACAGCTCATCAGCGAGCTCTTCCCCGTCTATATGACGAGCTCAATTCATCCCATCTCACCGTGCACGGAGCGACTGACGAAGCGATAGCAGTCGCCTTCACGATGGTGAACGTCGCAGAGACCTATCTCAGCCCAGATCTAAACAAGAAGAACAGAACATCCGACCCAGAATGGAGTCGACACAAGCAACCGAAAGATGCTCAGCTTGCAATCGACAAGATAAGACAACTGCCGCGTCGCTCAAGAGTCGGGGACGTCGGCTACGATGCGATTTCCATCGTGGTAATTGATATGGCAAACGACGGTAGTCCCGTTCAACTCCTTGAGACGCCTCCCGCTCCGCCCAGGGGTGACATCTATAACTACGAAAGCATGATAGCCCGGCTTTCAGGAATATATGCCACCCGGTTCAAGGATCTTGGCTAATTTGTCTCGGATGCGGTGTTCCTGACATTCCCAGATTACTACGACGCGGTACCCCTCCTTGCGAAGGAGCCGTACGCTTCGCGCGTCTCTGCGCTTGTTGTCGCGGAACTTGTCGAGCCAAAATCGCCGATTGGATTTTGGTACCGTCGCCTTGTGGCACCCCCCGTGATGATGCCAAAAACAACCATGCACGAATACAGCCCACCGCTTCGACCTATTGGCAAAGTCCGGACTACCAGGGAGCTTTCGAACGTTCTTGCGATAGTGCAGCCCTAAATCACGCAGCACCGACGCGACCACAGCTTCGATCTTTGTATCCCTCTGCCTAATCCGCGCCATCCGTGCGGACGTTTCTGCGTCAGGACGAACAATCCTCATTCCGCAGCAACAGCAAAATTCGTACTGCTCGAATCAACACGACGTTCCATTCGAGCAAGATGCCCGCGAAGCCGATCTTGAAAGCCATCCGCAAATCGAAGCTTGGCCCGTTCGGTTCTCGAAAGGAAGCCGCGCGTCGCCCGCACTGAAAGGGGCTTTCCGTCATATCGAAGAAATGTGGTCAAAGACGAACGCTGTTCCCACTTCGGATAAGCATTGATGTGAACGGCATGTCGCCGCTTGCCATCAAATCGCGCGGCCTTAGGCCATCGGCCATTCGCCGGCAACTCGCCGTCCCGGCCAACCTCATACACGCCTGGATGAGCCAAGCGCGAACCCAGCCATTTGGCAACAGGCACCGAAACCGCGTTCCCCACGAGAGACCAACGAAGCGACGTGCGCGAGACTTCTTCGGCTGGACTGGTCCAGTTCTCCGGAAAACCCTGGAGGCGCTCAGCGTCTCGGATATCCGGCGTGATCACGTCCCCCGTAGGAAGCAAGATAGCGGGGGGGGACGCGATCCCAACGGTAGAACCGTTCTTCAACGTGGGAATGGAATCTGGCGCCCAGCCAAGCCCCCGAATCCCCTCGGTCCAATAGAATCCGTGGGCATGAGCGTCGAGATCGGTTCGTGCCAATGCTGGCTCTGCTTCGTCCGTAAGAACCACCGACGCGGGATCAACCTCGGTGGTGGTCGCGACAAAAAGCACTCGCTCACGGCGTTGGGGCAAAAACGAGAGGCTATTCACCACTCGATAAGCCCAACGATAGCCAAGCTCTTCAAACGCCTCGACGAGGGTGCGCATTCCGCTTCCCTTGTCGAGTTGTAGCATGAACGACACGTTCTCTAAGACAACCCAAGGCACTCGCCGACGATCGAGCAACCGAAAGATCTCGCCGACCAGTCCCGAGCGGGCGCCACCGATACCTGCGGTTCGACCTGCTTGGCTCAGGTCTTGGCAAGGAAAACCACCCGCTATCAGTTCGGTTTCTCTTGGAAGGGACTTGAGCTCGCGAACATCGCGTTTACAGGGAACATCGGGCATTCTGGCAGCAAGAACCGCGCGAGCCGGCTCCCAGATCTCGCAAAGCAAGCCCGGCTCATGTCCAGCCGCAGCCAATCCTTGCTCCAGTCCCCCGATGCCTGCGAATAAGCCCGCGACCTTCACTTCCAACCCCAACCGATTCGAAACACCCAACTGTCTTGGCTAGCACGTTCTCATTTTGTTCTCAATTGCCATTTGGATTAGCTCACAAAGAAAATGTCGGGTTTCTTCCCATCGAAACGAACAGCACGCATCGTATCGCAACACTTCGTCAGCCGGCTGGGCGGCACCCGACGTAGAAGCCGACGATCGACATCGGTGCAAGAATGGGGGATGTGGCGGTAGACTACTCTCGGAACTCGGACAACAAGACCAACAGAGGTCCGACATGAAAGCCGTCGTCGTCGAGCAATACGCGTCCATCGATCACATCGAGCTGAAGGACATTCCACGCCTGCCCATGGAGCCCGGACAGTTGCGCATCCGGGTCGAAGCCGCGGGAATCGGCTTTGTCGACGGCTTGAAGATTCAAGGGCTCTATCAGACTAAGGATCCCCTGCCCTTCATTCCCGGGACGGAGTTCGCCGGGATCGTGATCGAAGCCCCGGGCGAGCCGGGAGGCTATCGAGCCGGCATGCGCGTGATGGGCATGACTCGGTCGGGCGCGCTCGCTGAAGAGATCGTCGTCAGGCCCGAAGCGCTCCATCCGCTTCCGGACGGCGTCACGGCTGAGGTCGCGGCCTCGTTTCGTGCCAATTATCTCACCGCCCTCTATGCGCTGAGCGCGCGCGCGATGCTGATCGCGGGCGAGCACCTTCTGGTGCTGGGCGCGGCCGGCGGCACCGGGACCGCGGCCGTTCAGATCGGCAAGCTGCTCGGCGCCCGCGTGATCGCGGCGGCATCGACCCCGGAGAAGCGCGAGTTCGCGCTGGCGCACGGCGCCGACGCGGTGATCGATTACACGCAGGCGAACTGGCGCGAGACGTTCAAGGAGCTGACGGGAGGACACGGCGCCGACGTGATCTTCGATCCCGTCGGCGGCGAGATCTCGGTGCAGGCGTTCCGATCCATCGCCTGGCGCGGACGTCATCTCGTGGTCGGCTTTGCCGCCGGCGCCATTCCCGCGCTGCCTTTCAATCTGCCGCTGCTGAAGGGCGGCGCCCTGCTCGGCGTCGATCTCGCGCAGATTCCGACACGAGAGCCCGAAGTACAGAAGTGCCTGATGGCGCAGCTGATCGGCTGGCTCGCCGGGGGCAAGCTGAAGCCAGCGGTCGGCCGCGTCTTCGCGCTGGATGATTTTCGCGAGGCGTTCAGGACGATGCAGACCCGCGGGGCACTCGGCAAGATGGTCGTGCGGATCTCCTGATAGGCTTCCAAACGGAAACCGAGCATTTCCGGAAGCCGACTTGTCGCATCGCGGCCATCCATTAAATCTGAGCGATCATCCCACAGAGATATGATCGATGACCGCACCGCTCGAATTCGGACTGGACACCTTTGGCGACGTCACCAGGAACACCTCCGGCGATATGCTCCCGCATGCGCAGGTGATCCGCAACGTCGTTGACGAGGCGGTGCTCGCCGACGAGCTCGGCCTCGACTTCATCGGGCTCGGCGAGCATCACCGCGCCGACTTCTCGATCTCCTCCCCGGAGACCGTGCTCGCCGCGGTCGCCTCGCGCACCAAGCGCATCCATCTCGGCTCCGCCGTAACGGTGCTGAGCTCCGACGATCCCATCCGCGTGTTCCAGCGCTTCGCCACGCTCGACGCCCTCTCCAACGGGCGCGCCGAGGTGATCCTCGGCCGCGGCTCGTTCACGGAATCCTTTCCGCTGTTCGGCTTCGACCTGCGCAAATACGAGGCGCTGTTCGAGGAAAAGCTCGATTTGTTCGCCGCGCTGCTGTCGCAGAAGCCGGTGACCTGGGAAGGCAAGCTGCGTCCGCCGCTGCGGGATCAGCTGGTCTATCCGCCGGTCGAGAACGGCCGGCTTAAGACCTGGATCGGCGTCGGCGGCAGCCCGCAATCGGTGGTGCGCGCCGCGCATTATGACCTGCCCCTGATGCTCGCGATCATCGGCGGCGATCCCGCGCGCTTTGCGCCCTTCGTCGATCTCTATCACCGCGCGTTCAAGGAGTTCGGCCGCACCGCGCAGCCGATCGGCGTGCATTCACCCGGCTACGTCGCCGAGACCGACGAACAGGCGCGCGAAGAACTGTGGCCCGACTACAAGGCGATGCGCGACCGCATCGGCAAGGAACGCGGCTGGCCGCCGATGGGCCGCGACGAGTTCGTCAACGAAGCCGAGCACGGCTCGCTCTATGTCGGCTCGCCGGAGACGGTGGCCCGCAAGATCGCCAAGACCGCAAAAGCGCTCGGCATTGCGCGCTTCCAGCTGAAATATTCGGCGGGACCGCTGCCGCACGAGAAGCTGATGAAGAGCATCGAGCTTTACGGCCGCAAGGTGGTGCCGATGGTGCAGGAGATCATGGGCTGAATGCGAGATGGCCCGCGCCGGCTCGATCAAGATTGACGAAGTATCGGGAAATGAAGATGGCAAACCTGCAATCCCCGCCTCCAGTAAAAGAGACATGCAATTCTTAAAGGCATCGACGAATGGCTTGTATTCTCATTCGGCGCACGAGAATCGGGCATCCCTGACGGAGGACAAGGTAAACAAATCGTAAGGGCGGGACGTTCTAATCTCTCACAAGAGGTAATATAGAACCTTTCTTCGCAAATAAGTGGCGAAAATGCGACAGCTCTTCTCCATTTGCCCACCTTTTACTCATTCGGCCTAGATTATCATTCCAGTCCTTGCAAAGCTGATCGCTATTTCCGGGGGCCCCGCGTTCGTCGCAACCGACACGGGTGGAGGTTAAATTGTTTGGGCGAATTCTGATTTCTAGTGCTTTGCTTCTCGTTCCGTGCGGAACCGCCATGGCGGAGCCGTTCTCGATCAACGACGCGCTAAAGCAGGCCGTCAAAACCAACCCGGGCGTCGGCGAGGCATCGGCCAACCGTCGCGCCACGGAGAGCGAGCTTCGGCAAACCCAGAGCACGCTGTTGCCGCAGGTGCGTGTCGAAGCACGGTGGGGGCCCGAAAAGTTCGATCAGAGCGCTGCCGTCACGAGCAGCACCGCCCTGCCCATCCCGGTCGCGGGCAATGGCTTGTGGCGGAACGGATCGCAGGAGTCCGTGGTCGTCCGACAACTTCTGTTTGATGGCTTCGCTTCGATCCACGACATCTGGCGGCAGACAGCCCGTGTCAATGCAGCCGCATTCAGAGTGCGCGAACGCACCGAACTGATTGCCCTGGACGCGGCGGAAGCCTATGTCGACGTCGTGCGCTATCTGCGACTGGTTCAGCTTGGCGAGCAGAACGTCACAAATCACGAGAAGATCTTCTCCAACGTCAACACGCGCTTTTCCGGCGGACGGGCCGGCGAAGGCGATCTCGAACAGGCCCGCGAACGGGTTGAAAGTGCGCGTGCGACGCTCATCGAATTCCGCCGCAGCCTGGAGGAGTCGCGCGCCAAGTACCGCAAGGTCGTTGGACTCGAACCCATCAATCTTCGTTTCCCGGCCCCGCTGGCCGGCCTGCCGTCGAGCCGCGACGAGGCGCTCGCGACCACTGTCCGGTTCAACCCCACAATTCAGGCCGCTCAGGCCGACGTTGATGCGGCAAAGCATGCGTATCGCGTGACGGACGGCGCGTTTGTGCCGACCTTCTCACTCGAGGGCCGCGCGACACACAACGACAACACCTATCCCTACCTAGGCGTCACTCACGACGACTACAGCGGCAAGGTCGTGATGTCCTGGGATGTGTTCCGGGGCGGTCAGGATGTCTGGCGTCGGTCCGAGATGGCCGAACGCTATGTCGAGAGCACGGCGCGGCATGCACGCCTCCAGCGCGACGCCATCGAGTCGATCGACAAGGCGTGGGCGGCGCGCACGGTCACGGCGACCAGAATAACGACGCTGATACGTGAGAACGACGCCAGTCGGAAGACGATTGCGGCCTTTCAGAAGGAATATGAGCTTGGCCAGCGCTCGCTGATCGACCTCTTGAACGCGCAGAACCAGTACTTCAATGGGCTGGTCTCGTTGACTTCGGCACGTGGCGTCGTGGTATTTGCCGACTATCAACTCCTGGCGGCTACGGGCACCTTACTCGAATACCTGAAGGCTCCGCCACCGGTTGATGCCGCACCGGTGGATCTCGGGCTACTTGGGACGCCGAGCTACAAGTTGCCTACGCCTCGCTTGAAGTTGCCACAGACCGGCTCTGAGCCACTCAATGTTCCGGTGCCCGCACCTGAAGCGGCGCCGCAACGTCTAGGCTATGCGCGTGAAGCACCCGACGCCGATATGTTCAAGGACAGGTGGCCAAGATCGTCCGCCCTGCCGAGTTCGGCGGGAGCAAACGCGTGGCTTACCCAGCAGCTAAGCACAGACGGCCCGGTTGCGTTGCAGACCTCACCTGTTGCCGCTTACGCGGCAGACAAGAAGCCACATTGGCTGGCGACAGCATTTGACCCGGTCCAGAGATAGTTCCGGTTCCGGAATGTAATCCAGGGAGAAGGGTGCGGTTGGCGGGGCGCCAAACGACGAAAATCTCTTGGACGATTAACCTTTAGTCGGACTTCAACCTATTAACTAAATGATTCCTCGACGTTTTCGGCTATGTTGGAATGACGAACTTGTTAACGAAACACGTCATTTTCATTTTGGGCATTTGCAATTGTTGTTTCGATCAACCGAGCCAACGCGCACGCATGGCCGCTCCGCTGCGGTAACGACAGCCGCGCCCGAACCCGAGCAAGCAGAAGCCGCTCCCCATCAGGGTGACCCGCTCACATCATCCCTGATGTACTTGTCCGCCTATCACGGCCGCGCCGTCAGTCGAGAGGCGCTGCTCGGAGGACTGCCGATCCTCGACGGGCGATTGTCGGTCCCGCTCTACGACCGCGCAGCTCGGCGCGCAGGACTCGAGACCCAAGCGGTCAAGCGCGAGATCGCGGACATACCCGCACTTGTGCTGCCTGCCGTCCTGATCATGAAAAACGGGACGACGCTCATTCTCCTGGAGTTCGAAAACTCCGGACGCGACATCAGGGTCATCGATCCGTCCCTGACGCCGAATAGCCCGGAAGTACACTCCGTCCAAACTCTCTCGCCGGGTTACACCGGATATGCGTTCTTCGTCAGGGCTGCAGCCGAGAGCAACGAGCGTGTCGTAGCCGCCGGCGATCTGCCGCGTAGTCACTGGTTCTGGTCGACCGCCAAAGTGCATTGGCGCAGCTACGGGCACATCGCGCTCGCCGCATTGCTCGTCAACATGCTCGCATTGGCCACGCCGCTGTTCACGATGAGCATCTACGACCGCGTCGTGCCGAACGGCGCCGTTCCCTCGTTGATCGCGCTGTCGATCGGAATGGGCCTTGCCATCCTGTTCGACTTCGTGCTGCGGATGGTACGAAGCAAAATGATCGACACGACCGGCAAGACCATGGATGTGGTACTGGCCGCGAACATTTTCGAGCACGTCATGTCGGTCAAGATGGCGCAGCGGCCATCGTCGGTCGGCATCATCGCCAACCAGCTTCGTGATTTCGATTCGGTCCGTGAGTTCTTCACATCCGGCAGCGTGGTTTCGGCGACCGATCTGTTCTTTGCCATCATCTTCATCGGCGTATTGTTCACGATCGCGGGTCCGCTTGCCTGGATACCGCTCGCCATGTTGCCGATCATGATCGTCATCGGTCTGGGGCTACAGCGTCCGCTGAGCCGTGCCATGAAGCGGCTCCAGGCAGAATCTGCCGCACGGCACGGCGTGCTCGTGGAATCGCTGTCCGGCATGGAGACTGTGCGCGCCACTGGCGCAGAATCTCGGATGCAGACGGCCTGGGAGCGCTCTGTCGCGGCCACCGCCCGCTCGGGCGAGGATGTGCATTTCTGGTCCTCGATGGCTCTTACCGCCACCAACGCAGCCCAGCAGGCAACGAGCCTCCTCCTCATCGTCATCGGCGTGCTCCTCATTCTCGACGGCAAGCTCTCGATGGGTGCGCTGGTCGCAGCCAACATGCTGGCTGGTCGCGTGCTGGCTCCGATCGCCGGTATCGCCTCGGTGATCACGCGCGGCACCCAGACGCTATCCTCGCTGAAGTCGATCGATCGCATCATGTCGCTGGAACGGGAACGGTCACCCCAGCGCACCTATATATCCAGGAAGATCGACCAGGGGCGCATCAGCTTCGATAACGTCAGCTTCGCCTACCCCAATGCGCCGGGCAAGGCGCTCGAAAGGGTCACGTTCAAAATCGAAAGTGGCGAGCGTGTTGGCATCATCGGACGCGTCGGATCGGGGAAAACGACAGTTGGCCGCCTCCTGCTGGGCTTCTACGAGCCGCAGGAAGGCCGGATCCTCGTCGACGGCGTTGACTCACGTCAATACGATCCCGCCGATCTTCGCGCCGGCATCGGCTTTGCCCTCCAGGATACCGATCTCTTTTTCGGCAAACTGCGTGACAACATCGCCCTCGGCAAGCCGGAGGCGACTGACGAGGAAGTGCTTCACGCGGCCCGTCTGGCCGGCGTTGAAACGTTCATTGCCGGCCATCCGATGGGCTATGACATGCCCATCGCCGAAGGCGGTCGCAGCCTCTCGGGCGGTCAAAAGCAGGCGATCGGCCTCGCGCGTGTCCTGATCCGAAATCCGCGGATTCTATTCATGGACGAGCCGACGGCGCATTTCGACGTGCGCAGCGAAGCCGAGTTTCTCGAGCGGTTGAAGGCGATCCACGGCGACCGCATGACCTTGATCATCTCGACGCACCGCCTCTCGCTGCTCAATGCGGTCGACCGGCTGCTGCTGTTCGATAGCGGCCGCCTCGTCGCAGACGGGCCACGCGACAAGGTCCTCGCCTTGCTTCAGGGAAGGCCGAGTGGGCCTTCGGCCGAAAATGCGCCCCACCCCACCATGTCCCGAGCTCAATCGCAGGGCTGAACCATGGCGTCATCCGATTTTGCTTTCGCCAATGATGTCCGCGCTGCCGCGCTCACGCGCACGCCGCGAACTTCGCGCATGCTCCTGATCACATTCCTCGCCATGCTGGCGGTGTTTGTGACTTGGGCGCACTTCGCCATCCTGGACGAGGTCAAGCGCGGCAACGGGCGTGTCGTGCCGGCGCGCCAGATCCAGGTGGTGCAGTCACTCGAAGGCGGTATCGTCGGCGAGATCCTCGTGCAGGAAGGAGCGATCGTCCAGCGGGGACAATCGCTGATGCGCATCGACGATACGAAATTCGCATCCGAATTCGGCGAGATCAGGGAGCGACGCGCCGCAATGGCCGCACGCGTCACCCGGCTGGAGGCCGAAGCGAGGGGAAAGACCGAGCTGGCATTTCCCGATCAACTCGACCAGGTCGTACCGTCGGCCGTGGCCACAGAGACCAGCGTGTTCAAGATGCGCTCGCAGAAGCTGGCGCAGGACGTGGACGTGCTGAACCAGCAAGTCACGCGCCTGACCGGCACGCTCAAGCTGCTGGATCGGGAGTTGGCTCTGACACGGAAGCTGTATGAGCAGAAGGTCGTGCCGGAGATCGAGATGCTGCGCCTCGACCGCCAGGCGACCGAAATGAGGGGGCAACTCGCAGAGGCTCAATCCAAGATCGCGAGTACGGTCTCTTCCTTCCGTTCCCAGGCGGACGAAGACCTTGCCAAGTCGAAGGGCGACCTCGCCGTGCTCGACGAAAACATCAAATCGGCACAGGACCGGGTCAAGCGAACCGATCTGAGGGCGCCAGTGCACGGGATCGTCAACAAGCTGAATATCACCACCCTGGGCGCTGTCGTCCAGCCTGGTGCCAACGTCATGGATATCGTTCCTCTTGACGATACGCTCCTGGTCGAAGGCCGCATTCGGCCGCAGGATATCGCCTTCATCCGGCCCGGCCAGGATGCCGTCGTGAAGATCTCGGCCTACGATTCCTCTGTCTACGGCTCGCTGAAAGGCAAGGTCGAGCGCATCAGCGCCGATACCATCGTCGACGACAAGGCGGAAAAGACGCCGGAGCGACAGGAGAGTTTCTACCGGGTCATGATCCGGACCGATAAGAACCATCTGGGAACGGAGGAGAAGCAACTCCCCATCATTCCCGGCATGGTCACCACGGTCGAAGTCCTCACCGGCCAAAAATCGGTTCTGGATTACATCGTCAAGCCGGCCCGCACCCTGCGCGACGAAGCGCTGCGCGAGCGCTGAGCCGCGGTACGGTTAATAAAGCGCAAAGTCAGGTGCGGCAATTTGGCGGCCGCTCGAAGCATGCGATTGACCGCCTTCGCGACAATCACCCCGCTCCTTCCGCGATTTAACCTCACCTAAGCGTCCCAGGTCGCAGTCTCGATCCAACAACAGGATCGGGGCGTGGATCGACGCAATAGACGTTGACGACGCTCCCGGCAGGGGACGTCGTTTATGGCACTGCAATTGGAATTGCAGCGAGCAGGCTTGCGCGCGCTTGGCGTCGGCCTGATTGCATTGATCGCGACCGGTGCAACATCGCCCTCCCGGGCCGATGAGGCCATTGCTTCGGGCTCCATGGCGTCGGACTCTCAGGAAGCCTTCGCGCCCGGCATTGACGCCGCCTCACGTCCGCCGGCGACGTTCTTCCGCATCAACGATGTGCTCTCCAAGCTCGACGCAATGCGAGGTCGCGGCCCGAAGGCGGTCCGCCTTGCCGCCCTCACGCCTTCCGGTACCGTGACCGACGCAGCACCAGAACCCAAACCGGCACCCGCCAAGGGCGACGAACCGTTCGGCCTGTTCACCTTCCGCGCGCCCGAGGGGCTGCTGTGGCACAAGTGGCGTGGCCTCGAGGCGAAGCTCACAAAGGACGCCGAGACACTCAAACAGTGCCAGGCGGACGCCGCCAATTGCCCCGCTTATGCCGCGCAGTTCCTGCGGCTGATCGCCTCCGTCAAATCAAAATCAGGGCGGGACCGCCTCGATGAGGCGAACTGGGCCGTCAACATGGTCGTTCGCTACGTCAGCGACTTCGCGCAGCACGGCGAGGCCGACCGCTGGAGCTCGCCGCTCGAGACTTTCGCCACGACCAAGGGCGATTGCGAGGACTATGCCATCGCGAAACTGTTGGCGCTGAACGAGGCTGGATTTCCGAGCGAGGACATGCGGCTCGTGCTGGTGCGCGACCGCGCCGTACGCCAGGATCATGCGGTGCTCGCCGCACGCCTTGATGGCCGCTGGCTCATTCTCGACAATCGGCGGAACAGCCTGATCGAGGATGGCGAAGCAACAAGCCTCACTCCGCTGTTCGCCATCAATCATGACGGTGTTCACCTGTTCGCGGCGCCCTACGCGAAACGGCAGCCTCTCACCGGCGAAATCGCGGCCGCACCGGCGGCCGAAGGCACCGACCGTGTCGAATGGACCGGAGAGGAGACACTCGGTAGCGGTGGCCAAGGCGGCCTCGGCTCCTTGCCGCTCCTGCTGTGATCGCCAGCACCGCTCGCGGACAAATGCTATAAAACAAGAAAAAAGGCGCCGGAGGAACCGACGCCTTTCTTTGTGGAGGTTCGTCAGCCCACTACGCTGCGTGCACCATCGCGGCCGCCTGCTGCTGGGCCTGGTTCTCGAGATGGACCAGGACCTGGTTCGCCGAGCCGCCCGTATCGAGATGGAAATCGGACGCCGCATGCTCGCCGGTGAAGGCGATATTCGCGGTCGTCTTTCCATCCGTTACCGTCAGAACACCACCATTGCCCTGCGCGTTTTCGTTGTAGCTCATGGTCGTGCTGCCACCGAGGAAGCCCTCGAGATCCAGCGTGTCGTTGCCGTCGAACCCGGACAGAATCCCGTGGAAATCCGAGGGATTGTCGAGCACGAGCGTTCCGGACGCGGCGGCGTCGAACTTGATCTCGCCGCTGAACGCGCCGGCCAGTTCGAGCAGGCCGTGGCCCGAGATCAGGGCCGAGCCGCCACCGTTGACATCGCCCGACACGGAGAGATCGCCGTCGTTGGCCCACAGCAGGCCTTCGTTGTCGATCGTCCCGTGAATGATCAGGCCGCCTGATCCGGCAGCCTCGAGCGTGCCGGAGTTGGTGATGACGTTCGTCCCCGTGTCGATCACCAGCGCGTTCACGCCGGTCGCCACGATCGTGCCTTCGTTGACGAGCGTGAGCTGACCGTCGCCGATCTCGCCCGCACCCATGATGGTGTTGTCCACGTTGGTGAGCGTGACATCACCCTGGCTGCCGACGATGAGGTTCTCCGAATTGTCGGACAACACGATCGTTCCGCCGCCCTGGAGCGTCGCACCATGCTGGATGATCTCGAGTTCGGTGGTCGAACCGGCCGAGCCGAGCTCGATCCTGCCCGAATTGTCGACGATGCCGCTCAGCGGCAACATCGCGCCGTCGCCCAGGACCATATCGCCGGTATTGTGGATCACCGGCGTCTCATTGAAGGCGAAATCGTCGCCGGTCAGCGTCTTCGCGTCGACGCCGACCAGAGTGATCGTCTGGCCGTCGCCAAGCGTGAGGACGGCATTGCCGGCCGCATCGGTCGAAAGATGCGCCTGAACGTCGGCAAAGCTCGAGAAGCCGTCGAAGCCGATCAGGTCGATCTTGTCATGCGCAACGTCGAACTTGTGCACGACATCGGTACCGATACGGTTGGCGAAGACCAGCGTATCGTCGCCGCTCGACGCAGTCAGCGTGTCGTCGCCGGACCAGGCGAAGATCGGCGCGCCCTTGGCATAGGCCTCGACGTTGTCGAGGACATAGGCCGTGCCGACGCTGCCGTCCGCGTTGGTCCAGCTCTCCATGACGTTGAACACCAGCGCGCCGGTGAAACCATCGGGCGAGGTCACCGACAGGCTGCTGACGTCGTTGGACAGGACAGACCACGTACCGTCGGCATTACGTGTGCCGTCGTTCAGGGTCCAGCCCTCCAGCACGCCGGAGATGGTCAGCGAGACCGGGCCGACATGCGAGGCGGCGACGGTGCTGGCGAGAGCAAGGTTGATCGCCTCGCCGGAGGTGCCGGCGGGGGCGACAGCTTTCAGCGATGCGGTGGCCGTATTGCCGGCCAGGTCGGTCGCCGTTGCTGTGACCGTGTTCCCCGAATTGAAGTTGTTGCTTGAGATACTCCAATTGCCGCTCGGGAAAGACGTGTCGTTCCCTAGCGAGGTACTGTTTCTGGTCACCTCTACAGAGACGGCGCCACTTCCGGAGTCACTGACCGTGCCCGCGATGACATCCGAGGTGGAGTTGGCCGTCGTGATGGCCACTGTCGGCGCCGTATGATCAATTCGCACCAAAAGGCCGCTGCTGGCCACACTCACATTACCGGCCGCGTCAGTCGCCGTTGCCGTGATGGTGTGCTGTCCATCGGGCAACGTGCTGGTGGTGATCGAGTAGCTTCCGCCGCTCGCGGTACCCGACCCGACGGCGACACCGTCAGAATAGATCGTCACGGTGGTGCCGGTCGTCGCCGAGCCGGTGAAGGTCGGAGTTTGGTCGCTGGTGATATTGTCGGAGTTCGACGCTCCGGTATCACTGGCCGTTGTCATGTTGGGCGCTGAAGGCGCGTTGGGCGCCACATTGTCCAGCGCGATCGTCTTGCTGGCCTGGGTCGCCTGATTGCCCACGGCGTCGGACACGTCCGCCTTTACCGTGATGCTGCCATTGTTGAGGCCACTGATATTGGCCCCGGTCGCGGTCCATGCGTTGTTGTTGACCGTAGCGGTCGTGGTCACGGCGGTGTGCACGCCGTCGGACAATGTCACCGTAACCGTCCGGCCGTTTTCAACGCTCGTCGTGGTGCCCGAAATCACCACCGAGCCGTCTTCGGCGGCATTGACGATGTTGTCACCGGCAATCGTCGATGCGATCGAGATCGTCGCCACGTTGTCCAGCGTAATGGTCTTGCTGGCCTGCGTAGCCGCATTCCCGGCGACGTCTGAGACGTCGGCGCGCACGGTGACGTTGCCATTGGTGAAACCGCTGATATCGGCTCCGGACGTCGACCAGGCACCGTTGGACACGGTCGCCGTCTTCGTCACGCTATGCGAGCCGTCGAACAGCGTCACCGTCACGGTCCGCCCATCCTCCGCACCCGTCGTGGTGCCGGAGATCACGAGCGAGCCATCCTCGGCTGCATTGACGACATTGTCTCCCGCGAGCGTCGTCGCGATTGCGATCGTGGGTGCGGTACCGTCGACCGTCACGCTATGCGAGGTCGTATTGCCGACATTTCCGGCAACGTCGATGACACGAACCTGGTAGATGAACGTGCCGTCGGCATGGGTGGCCGGATCCGAGTAGCTCCAGGAACCGAACGAGGCGCTGGCGTTATTCCAGGTCTGCCCGCCGTCTGTGCTCACCTGGATGACGTTGCTGCCAAGGCTCCCGCCGTACGTGCCGTTCAGCGTCAGCGTGCGGTCGCTGGTGATGAAGTCCGACGAGCTTGCACCGGTATCGTTCTGGATGCCGGAGATCGCCACGGTCGTGCTTGGCGCCGTGAGGTCGATATCGACCTCTTCGCTGTCCTGATGGGAACTGGAACTGACGTTCCCCGCGGTGTCGACGACCCGCGCGTAGTAGGTGAAGTCCGTCGTGTGTGTGGCCGGATCGGCATAGGTCCAGTGGGTCGCATCCACCTGGGTCGCATCGACCCAGTTGGTGCCATCACTGCTGACCTGCACCCTGTCTCCCGCGGCAAGCGCATCGTTGGTGCCCGAGACCGTCAGTTGGGTGTCATTGGTGACGAAGTCCGTCGACGAAACACCCGTGTCCTGCGAGATCGACTTGATGCTGACGTCTTCCGTCGGCCGAACCGTATCCACCGTGACATTGACCGTCGCGCTGCCGGTGTTGCCGGCCAGATCGACCTCGGTCGCCTTGTAGGTGTAAGTCCCGTCGTTGATGGAGCTGTCGCCGTCCGCGATGGTCCAGTGGCCCGTGCCGTCTACGGTCGCGGAACCGACGACAGTGCTTCCCCGGGTGAGCGTGACGGTGCCCCCGGCTTCGCCGGTGCCGTTGAACGTCAGCTTGTTGTCGTCATTGGTGATGTAGTCGCTCGACGAGAGACCGGTGTCGTTGACCATGTTGGTGAAGGTCACCACCGGCGCCGTCGTATCGACCGTGATGTCGAGCGGCGAGGACGACGGGCTCACATTGCCGGAGCCGTCGGTCTCGAAGCCGCGAACGTGATGAACACCTTCCGCCAGCGCGACGTCGACGCTGAACGTGCCGCCGCTGACATTGGCGGAGCCCAGCGTGGCTTCGCCGGAGTCCTGGCTGCCGTTGTTGTTGGCGTCGTCGTACAGCGTCACCGTGGTCCCGTTCTCCGCCACGCCCGAGATCGTGAGGCCGGTGGTGTGATTGGTGACGTTGTCGCTGTTGGTTCCGCTGTCATCCGCCGAGGCCAGATCGAGCCCGGTCGGCGCATGCGGCGCATTCTTGATGATGATCGACAGATCCGCGCCGGACTGATCTCCGTCACGATCCACGAGCGTGTAGTGGAAGGTCTCGGTCTGGTTGGCGCTGACTGACGCGGACGTCGAGTAGGAATACGCGCCGGTCGAGAAGTTGAACGTCAGCGTGCCGAGAGACGTCGTTGCCGTCAGGACGGCACCTGACGTTGTGTGTCCCTGCCCGTCATTGAAGTTCGTCCCGTCGAACGTGTAGGTCGTGCTGCCGACCTTGATCGACAGAATCCCCGCGCCGGTGCCGTGGCCGTCCGCGCCGAACGTGTCGTTCGTCAGCACGTTACCGGACGTGGTGTGAACGGACGCCGGGATCGTGTTGAGCAGTCCGTTGGCGTTGCTGCCGATGCCGATATTGTTGCCCGAGCTCGGGTACGCGATCGGCGCGATGTCGGAGTCGCCGCTGCTCGAGGAAACGTTGACGCCGTAGACCACGCTGATGTGATTGGTCGCCAGGAACGAATCCCACGCGGCCTGTTCGGTGCCGTTGATGCCGACGCTGCCCGACGGCTCGTTCGGCTGACCATCGGACAGGAAGTACGCGATGGTCTGGCCAGCGTCCGGCGTCGTGTGGGTGTTGATGTAGGTTTGCGTGGTGCTCAGGGCGAGATCGTAGTTCGTGTCGCCGCCGGCGCTGAGCTGATTGATGTAGGTGATCGCGTCCGAAACGCTCATCCAGCCCGACGCGTGGGCGGAGTCGCTGAAATCGACCACCAGGACCTGACCGCCGTTGATGCCGGCATTCAGGAGATTGACCGCAGCCTGCTTCTCGCGCGCGAGAGCGGTGCCGTCCGTGCTGCCCGACGTGTCGATCATGAACACGACGTTGGTCGCCGAAGCCTCGGCTACGTTCGCCGTCTCGCCTTGCGCCGTCGGAACATCGTCCTTGATGTTGATCGAAACTGTCGAGGTCGACGTATTTCCGAGCGCATCCGTCACCGTAAAGGTGAACACATCCGCGCCATTGACGGTGTCCGTGCTGTTATCGGCAGCCGGGCTTTCCGTGACGGGCTTCGTCAGCGTGTAGGCGTAGTGGCCCGCGGAGTCGATCTCGAGCACGCCATAGGTGCCCTGAACCAGGGTCCCGACATGGCCGCTGACATCGGCACCGCTGTTGCCGGCGGCAACGCCGGTGACCGTGGCACCATCCGCATCGGTGATCGACAGCGTTCCCGTCGCCGTCTCCGCACCCGACGTCGGATGCGAGCCGGTGTAAGTGCTCGACGCGAGATCGCCGGTGTCCTTCGTGGTGTCGAGCGCGGACTCATCGACCGTCGCGACCGCAGCTGCGATCGTGGGCTGACCGTTCGCGACATCAATGGTCAACGTCGCCGTCGACTTGTCGCCGTCACCATCGGTGATGGTGTACGTGAAGTGATCGGTGCCCGCGGTGTTGGTGTTGGCATGATAGCTGTACGAGCCGTCGGTTCCGACCGTCAGCGCGCCGTAGGAGCCGGTGATGGAGCCGCTCGATGCGCCGGTCCAGGCGATCGACGCTATGCCGTCGGCACCGCCGACGTCGTTGCTCTCGACGTTGCCGGAAACGATTGCGCCGGATTCGAGCGATTTGGCATCGCTGTTCGCGGTCGGAACGTCATCCTTGATGTTGATGGTAACCGTCGAAGTTGACGTGTTTCCGAGCGCATCCGTCACCGTAAAGGTGAACACATCCGCGCCATTGACGGTGTCCGTGCTGTTATCGGCAGCCGGGCTTTCCGTGACGGGCTTCGTCAGCGTGTAGGTGTAGTGGCCCGCGGAGTCGATCTCGAGCACGCCATAGGTGCCCTGAACCAGGGTCCCGACATGGCCGCTGACATCGGCACCGCTGTTGCCGGCGGCAACGCCGGTGACAGTGGCGCCATCCGCATCGGTGATCGACAGCGTTCCCGTCGCCGTCTCCGCACCCGACATCGGATGCGAGCCGGTGAAAGCGCTCAACGCGAGATCGCCGGTGTCCTTCGTGGTGTCGAGCGCGGCCTCGTCGACCGTCGCGACTGCAGCGCTGATCGTGGGTTGGCCGTTCGTGACATTGATCGTCAGCGTCGCTGTCGACGTATCGCCGTCGCCATCGGTGATCGTATAACTGAACTGGTCGGAGCCGGTCGGAGCGTTCGGATTGGCATGATAGCTGTAGGAACCATCCGTGCCGACCGTCAGCACGCCATGCGCGCCCGCCACCGTGTGGTTGGCCGACACATTGCTCCAGGCGATCGACGCGATGCCATCGGCGCCGCCGACGTCGTTGCTCTCGACGTTGCCGGAAACAATCGCAGCCGACTGGGCCGAATTGCTGTCCGCATACGCAGCCGGGAGGTCGTCGTTGATCGTCAGCGTCAGCGTACCCGTGACCGTGTCACCGCTGGCGTCCTTCACCGTGACGGTGACCTGTCCGCTATCGGTGTCCGCGCCGATGTCATGGTGATACGCGGCGGTCTGCTTGAACGTGTAGTCGCCCGTGGTCTCGTTGATGGTCAGCGCCCACGACGCGGTCGTGATCGTCGTCACGCCGGCCGCAGATGTCTGCGAGACGGCAGATCCCAGCCCGCCGTCATAGACCGCGGTGAACTTCGGCGAACCCGCTCCGTCCTGGCCGTAGTCGATGTGCAGGGAGCCGGTCACAGACTGGGCAACGAACGCATGCAACGTCGGACCAGTGGCGTGATCGTTGCCGTCGGCATCGTTCAGCGCTGCGGAGTCGGTCGACATGATCGACGGAAGGTTGTTGACGCCGATGTTGGCGTTGATGTGGATCGTGCCAGTCGCAACGTCTCCGTCGGCGTCGCTGCCGGTCAGCGTGAACTCGAACGGGGCAACCTGGCCGCTCTGCGTCAGCTGTGTTCCTCCAACACTCACGATCCTGCCGTGGATACTGTTCGGACCACTGGCCGAGATTTCGAGCGTGTCGAAATGCAGGATATCCGTCGTATTCGGATCGCCGTCGGTTGAAGCATTATTGCCGAGGATGTCGACCGTCAGCGTACCGTCAGCGTTCAACGTCGCTGTGCCGGTTTCGTATTGGTGCGTTGCGCTGTCGATCGCCTTCCAGACGAGGGTCAGACTCCCGCTGCCGTTCAGATTGATGCCGACGTTCGCAACCGTCATCGGGTTGTCGAACGTCACTGTCAGGTGCTCGCCGCCCTCGAGTCCATTGCTGGCGACGCCGACGCCGTTGGCCGAACCGTTGACGTCCTGATCCGACGAGAACGTGAACAGACCAAAATCCTTCACCGGGGTGGGACCAAACGCCCCCAGCGTGCTCACCGGGGCGAGCGGCGTTGTCGACGTCGGAAGGTTGTCGATCTCGAAGCTGTAGGTACCGTTCGGATTGACCGTGAGGACGTAGTAGGTCAGCCCGGTGCCGCTGAACGTGCCGGTGACGGTCGTGACGCCATTGCTGTCAGTGGACGTCGAGACATTGACGCCGCTGATGGTCGGCGCCGTCACGGAGATGTGCCCCGGCTCGTCGGCACCGACGTGGAAATCGAACGTTCCGGTCGTGGCCGTATGGAGCTGCGTCACCGAGCCCGTGCTGATCGTCCCGAAATAGGGCTCGTCGTCGCGGATCGTGACCGAGAAATTCGCGGAGCTCAGCGAGGTCACGTCACCATCGCCGTCGACCGCATTGATCAGTCCACCGAGGCTGACCGAGATCGTATCCTCGAACTCCTTCTCCACCGGCTGCGTGCTGGGATCATCATGCTTCGGATGATCGAGCTGGTCGTTGAGAGCAAAGGTCCACGATCCATCGTCGTTGACGGTGAGCGAGAAGATGTCGCGACCATCCTGGCTTTGCGCCGTGACGGTGTTGCCGGAAACCGTGGCGTGGTCGACCGCCTTGCCCTGGGACGTCAGATGCAGGCCGTTGATCCAGGCCGACGCGGTGGTCTGGTCGACGAGCTGGAACGGATGCGCGCCCGCACCGTCCGCACCGAAATTGACCAGTGCCTTCAGCGAACCGGCATCTCCCGAGACGGTCGCATGTTCGGTGCCGGCGGTTTCACCGGTCCGGCCGGCATCGGCGTTTCCGGTGGACAGATTCGGTGAGGCCAGGCCGTCCTCGTCGACCTCTCCCGTCACGCTGCCAGATGCAATCAGGACCGGGACGTCGTCCACGATGCTGACCGAGAGTGTAGCGGTCTGGGACTGGCCGTCGACATCCGTGACCTTGACGGTGAAATCGTCATGGCCGGACACGACCGCGCCGTCGTTGGCGGACGGATTCGTGGTGACGTTCGTGGTCAGCGTGTAGCTGTAGCCGATCGAGGTCGAGCTGAAGCTCGTGATCGTCAGCGTGCCGTACTGGCCGTCGATCGTATGACCGACGAAGCCCGCATCGATGACGTGGCCGGCAACGGTCACAACCGACGGCGTATCGCCGAGCGAGATTGCGATCGTGCCCGTCTGCTTCTCGCTCTGGTTGCTGTCGTTGTTCGGGTTGCCGTCGGCAGCTTCGGCCGAACCGGCCGGCAGGCCGCCATGCGGCGGAAGGCCAGCCTCGTTCACCGTGATCGAGGACGCCGACACCGTCGGCAGCTTGTCCGTCGGTGAATCGATCTTGATGATGAGCTCACCGGTGCCGAGCGTGACGCTGTCGCCGTCATAGTCGGTGAACTTCACCAGATTCGCGAAGTCGATCTGCTTCTCCAGGCCGCCATCGACCGGCTTGAACAGATCGAACGTGGCCTTGCCCGTTGCCGGGTCGACCGTCAGCGTGAAGATGGTCGCGCCACCGGCAACGCCGGTGATCGTGTGACCATCGGACGTCATCGTGATCTGGGTGCCGTTGTAGCTCAGCGTACCCACGTTCTGCGGCGTCGAGAACGAGGCCAGCGACCAGGTGCCGGGCTGATCCGGACCGACGTCGACCAGCGATGTCAGGTCGACGATGGACTGGGTGTAGTTGGTGGCGGGCGTAGTGGTGGTGTGAACGCCGAGGTCGTCGAGGATCACACGTCCCGCAAATCCGGAGGCCGGATCGACCTCGAGGCTCGTCAGTTGCAGGCCCGCAAACGCCGTGAAGAGAGTATCGGGCGTCAGCGTGTTGTGCAGCGACACCTGGGCAGTGTGCTGCACGCCGTTTGCGTCGATCCCGATGACCGTTGCGGTCGTCGTGCCCGAGCCCCAAAGGCTGAGCTTGACGCTATCCACCGTGAAGGTGGTGCCGGCATCGGCCGTCAGCTTGAACGGCGAGGCGCCGACGCCTCCGGGCGCATCCGGTCCGAACAGGACATGTTGTCCGCTGACATCCGCAACGTAGCTTCCTGTCACGTGCAGATGCGAGGTGCCGAGGTTCGGTGCCTGGTTCACCGTATCGCTGGTGAACGAGAAATTGAAGCCGGTCGTGGTCGGGACCGGAATGTTGGCCTCGTACACCGTGCCGGACGCGGTCTGGCCCGTAAGCACCGGAACGTCGTCATTGACGACGACCGTGAACGTACCCGGCGCCGCATCGCCGTCGGAATCCGTCGCGACGAAGTTGAAGCTGAGAACGATGTTGTTCTCGTTGTTGCCGCTCGCATGGTCGAGGCGATCGAGCAGGATGAAGCGGTAGGAGCCCGTGCCTTCGTCCGACAGCGAAACCTCGAACACCGCGCGTGCGTTCTCGCCGGTGCCTGCGATGCCCGTGAGAACGGTGTGGTCTGCGTTGTAGGACAGCGTGATCGTCTGGCCGTCCGAGGTCAGCGAACCCGACGTCAGGGTGCCGCTGAAGCTGGCGAGCGCGCCGTCGGCAAAGGTGACGCTGCGATTGCCGGCACCGCCGGGATGATCCTGAACGAATGCGCCCATGGCGCCGGTCGTATCGACGCCGGCGTCCGCATTGTCGGCGCCCCACTTGATGCTGAGGAGACCGGTTGCGGTGGCTTCGCTATGGTCGCCATCGGCATCGGGAACGGCAATGTCGCCCGCCGACGCGGTCGGCATATCGTGATGGCCCTTCGTCAGGCCGTCCTCGTCGACGACGGTCGCAGCGATGAGGCTGACATTGTCGATCAGCGCGCCGAGCTGGTTGGCCTGCCCCGTGCCCTGGAATGCAAGCGTGTCTGCCCCGGTGCCCTCAACGAACACCGTGATCTGCTGCCACTGGCCTTCGGTCATGCCGTCCGAGTTGATCGTCTTCACGATCTGCCCGTTCCACAGCACGTTCAGGCCGCCGCTGTCGTTGCCGCCCTCGCCGATGCGCGGGGCGTACCAGAAGGTCAGCTCATAGGTCTGACCATCGGTGGTGCCGTTCACGACCTGCTGGATCGTCGCGTTGAGCTGGCCGGAATCATTGAAATGCTGGGTCGTATCTCCGGGAACGGTGCCGCTGGTGAGGTCGGCATCGAGCTCGACGAGCGCGTTTCCGTGCTGCGCCGGAGTACCGCCGACGCCGCCGACCTGGATCTCGAAAGGAACGTCGCCAGCCGGCCCCTCGTCGCCGATGTCCGCAGTGGTCCAGCCGGGGATCGAATGGAAGATCGACCATCCGCTGGTTCCGAGTTCAGGGTGCCCTTCCTCGAAGCTGCCGTTGACGATCAGGTTCGTCTGCGGTGTGACGGCCGGGCCGTCGTCGCGGAACTGGATCAGGCTCCCGATGTCGGCGGACGCGGCCACCGTGTCGTGATCGCCATCAGTGAGCGAATAAGTGACCTTGAGGACACCGCTCGCGATGGTCTGCGGTGAGGCCGCCTCGTCCGCGTCGCTGTGGTTCGGATGCTGGATCGCCGTGTATTCAGCGATGCTGAGCTGGCTCGTAGCCGCATCGATCGCGATCGCGAACGCAACCTTGCCGGCCGCGTTATCCTCGTGGCCGACCACCAGATTGCCTTCCTGATACAGGAAGATCTTGTGGCCATCGGTAGCGGTCAGGCCGGAATCGGTCCCGCTCGTGACCGACAGACCGAAGGCAGAACCGTTGGCGCCATCGGCGCCATAGGTCGAGCCCGTGGTCGAGAACAGCGCCGCGCCGCTCTGCGCGAACTGGATGATCGGCGAGCTGGAGACACCGGTGAACAGCGCCTGCAAGGCCGGGGTCGACGCCACGTCGTTCGTCCCGCTGTCCTCGCCAGCGGTTTCGTCGACGATCAAAACCGGCGTTGTGGGCGCGGTCACGACCGGTTGCGGCACGTCGTCGGTCACGTTGACCGTCAGCGAGGTCTGGACGCTGTCGCCATCGCTGTCCGTCGCAATGACGTTGAAGTTCAGCTGAGCGACATCGGTGCCGGAGCCCTGATGGTCGATGTTCTGGTACTGAACATAGCTGTAGTAGCCGTGACCCTGCTCGTAGAGCGTGATCGAGAACACCACGTTGGATTGAACGTCGGGGTCCGTGCCATGCTTGTAGGCAATGATCTGCTCGTTGTCGGGCGAGTCGCCGGGGAAGCGGACGACATAGTCGAGCTGCACGCCGTCGGACTTGAGCTGCGGACCGATCACATGGCCTTGGGAATCCTTGGCAAAGGCAAGATGCTTCGCATCGCCGTTGTCGGCGCCCCAGTTGATGTGGAAGAAGCCGGTCGCGGCCTGCGCCTCGCCGGCGAAGCCGCCGCCCGGAAGCGCAACCGGATTTGGATTGCGATCGTCGAGCAGGTTGGCTTCGTTCACATTGACGGTATCGCCCGCGGCGGTCACGACCGGCACGTCGTCGTCGATGCCGACCATGAAGCTACCGGTGGCTGAATCGCCGTCGGAGTCGGTCGCAGTGAAGTGGAAGGTCAGGTCGATATCGTTCTCGGAGCCGTTCGGCGCGTGGTCCAGCCGACCGAGCAGGCTGAATTTGAACGCACCTGTGCCGTCGTCGGACAGCGACACCACAAAGACCTTGTGGTTGAGGTCGCCGACATAGCCGATCAGCGTGGTCCCCATGTCCGCAAGCATGTACTTGACGACCTGGCCATTCGACATCAGGTCGGGGCCCGCAATGCCGCTGGCACCGACCGTGGCGTCAGTGAAGGTCAGGTAGCGGCCGGTGAGCGCGGATCCGTTGTTGTCCTGCGCGAACGAACCATCGGCGTGAGTGCCGTCGTTCGACGGATCGTAATTGTCGGCACCCCAGTTGATGCCGAGCGCGCCGGTAACCGAGGTCGCGATTCCAGCAGTATCGCCTTGCGACGGAGTCGGCAGGTCGTGGTTGCCGGCCGAGAGGCCGTCTTCGTCGACGACATAGGTCGCGACCAGCTTGACGTTGGCGAGGTAAGTGCCCTGGTAACCTTCGTCCTGGAGATTGTGGCCCTGCGAGTCATAGCCCAACGGAGCATTGCCGGTGCCAATTTCACGGAAGGTCAGGGTATCGCCGGCCGTTCCGTTCGCCGTGACGATGAAGTTGTAGGACGTCATCGGTCCGGTCGGATCGATCGTGCCGATCACCTGGCCGTCCCAGATCACCTCGAGCTTGGCCGTCTCCGGGAACGGCGCGCCGGCTTCGAACTGGATCGCGTAGGTCTGGCCGGGCGCGAGCGCACCAGGCTGGAAGTCCTGGGTGATCTGCATGTTGCCCGGCGAGCTGCCGAGATCGACCATGTAACCGCCGGTCGAGCTGTGCAGGCCATAGAGACCGTCAGGCGCCCTTTCGAGATCGACCGTCCCAGGATTGATCGGCGACGGAGCGAGAGCCCAGCCCGTCACGTTGTAGGAGACCGAACCCCACCAATCCGGTGCAGACCAGACACCTTGCGAGAAGTCGCCGTTGACGATCTGGTTCAGAGGAGCCGCGGCCACCGTCGGACCATCGTCCAGGAAACGGATTTGGCCGCCGATGCCGACCGAGGCGACCGAGGTGTCGCCGTCACCATCTGTCACCGTCACGCTCGCCTGGATGGCGTTGGTGGCGATCGAGAGCGGGCTCGACGCTTCGTTCGGATCGAGCGGGTTGTTGTGATGGAGCGCCGTATACTCGGCGACCGTCAGCACGCCGGTCGCGCTGTCGATCGAGATTGCAAAGGCGACCTTGCCGCTTGAGTCAGCCGAGCCATCCGCCATGCCTTCGCGGCCGACGATGAGGTTGCCTTCCTTGTACAGGAACACACTACGCCCGTCGGTCGCATCGAGACCTGAATCGACTCCGCTGGTGGAGACGTTCAGCGCGAACACCGGGGCAGCCCCCTGCCCGTCTGCGCCGTAGCCCGTCGCAGCCGCGGAAACGACGGCCACGCCGCTCCGTGCGATCTCAATCGGCGTCCCCGGAAGCGAGCTGAACAGTCCGGTATAGTCGGACAGATGCGCGACATCGTTGGTGCCGGCGTCCTGCCCGGCCGTTTCGTCGATCGTCACGCTGGTCTCGGTCACGACCAAAGCCGCGGTCGGACCGTCATCGTCGAAGCGGATGTTGGCGGAAATATCGACGGTCTTTGACGCCGTGTCGTTGTCGCCGTCCTTGATGGTCACCGTGACGGAGAGCGTGCCGGTGCCGAGGAACACGCCCTCGTCGTTGCTGTGCGTATTCGGCTGATGCAGCGAGACGAATTGCGCGACCGACAGCTTGCCCGTCGCCGGATCAATCGTGAACGCGAAGGCGGCGGGATCGTTACCATCGACGCTGCCATTGGCCGCGTCGTAACGGCCGACGACATAGCCGACGCCGTTATAGGTTTCGTTGAACAGGTAGATCTCGTGCCCGTCCGTGGTCTGCAGGCCCGAGTCGGTATGATTGACGGCAGTGCTCAGCGCGAAAAGCATCGCGTTGGTGGCCGCCTTGCCGTCGACGCCGTAATCCGCGGTGACGCTGACCGCCGCCGTCGTCCCCTGCGCGTACTGCGCCGCCATGTCCGGATCGGTGCCCTGGAGGGCGACCGCGGCGAACAGCGGAGACAGGGTTGCCGAGCTGACTTCGTTCGAATCCGCCTGGATGTTGGCAGTCTCGTCGATGACAAGGGTGCCGACCGAGACGTTGGCAAGATAGGTGCCCTGATTGTCCGGCGCGCCGGTCTCGCGGAATTCGAGAACATTGTCATGGTTCGGGCCGGACCCGGCCACCACCTGGATCGTGTATTCCTGCATCTGGCCGGTGGGCGAGATGTCGGCAATCTTGACGCCGCCAAACCACACTTCGAGATGGGCCGAATTGGGGTACGGCGCGCCCGCCTCGAACCTCAGGTCGTAGGTCTGCCCCGTCGTCAGCCCGTTGACGACCTGGCTGATCTTGACGTCGTGCGGAGACGCATCGAGGTCGACCATGTAGCTGCCGGTCGACGAATGCATGCCCTGGTAGCCGTCACCGACGCGCTCGAGCTGAACGGTGCCGCCGCCGGGATTGGCGACCAGATCGCCACCGGAATGGCCGCTGTTGGTATCCGAAATGGTCCAGCCGCCGTTGGTGCCGGTCGCGGTCCCGCTTCCCAGTCCCCATTCGTTGTTGTTGAGATTGAACGTACCGAAGTCGAGGCCGTTGATGGCGGCCGGCGCTGTCACAGTCAGGGTCGGACCATCATCCTCGATGACGAGGAACGACGAGCTCTGGCTGGCAATCGTGACGGTTTTCGAGTCCGTTGCGGTATCGCCATCGCCGTCGGTCGCCGACACCGTCAGGGTGACGCCCAGGCTCGCATCGCGATCGTCGAAGGTCAGCGACGCCGGCTCGTCGCTCGAAGCCGTGTTGCTGTGCTTGATCGGCAGATACTGCTCGACCGTGATCTGCGGATCGGCCGAGCTCGACAGCACGATATGCAGCGCGATCGCTCCGTTCGGATTGTCACCGACGCGGCCGATGATCGAGCCGTCGGCCTGCTTGAACAGGTAGATCGTGCGCTGGGCGTCGGTCAGGCCGGCCAGCGAGGTACCGGTCAATGCGGTCACGACCAAATTGGTCTCGACGCCATGCGACGTCGGCCCGTTCACCGTCTGGCCGTTATCGTCCTTCAATGTGAAGCTATAAGTGAAGGTGGCATTCGCCTTGGCGCCATCGGCGCCGAAGCTGACCTGGGGATCGAACAGCTCTTTCACCGAGGTGCCGTCGCTCGACGCCGGCGTCGACAGGATGCCGATCGCCAGTGCGGGATTGAGCGTGGACGTCACGGTCGGGCCCGCGACACCGCTGACATTGTCGGCGGCCGCGTTGGTATCACCGGCGAGCACGTGGATGGACTCGTCCATCTTCACGGCGTCCAGCGTGATATTCTGATGCTGGTTATTCTGGGCCTGATCGACTTCGACCGTGGGCGTATCGTCGTTGACCTTCACGGTCAGCGAGCCGGTGTCCTTGTCGCCGTCGCCGTCGGTCACGGTGAATCCGATCTTCACCGAGATGTTTTCTTCCGTCGTGCTGTTGGTCGGATGGACCAGCGGCTCGCTGACCTTGAAGGTGTAGGAGCCGTCGGCGGCGACGTCGAGCGTGAAGACGACGTTGCCCGAGGAGTGACCCGTCGCAGTCAGGATCGTGTGGCCGTTGCTCGTCGTCGTCGAATAGTCGAGCGTCTCCTGTCCGGCCAGGCCGCTCTGCAGCTTGTAGATCGCCTTGATGTCCGAGGGTGCCGCAAAGCTGATGGTCTTGATGCCGTCCGCACCCGGCGCAAACAGCGAGCCGGCTCCGCCCGTGGTCGAGTTGACGCTCGGCGCGACGTCGCCGTCGCCGCCGAAGTTCACCGGCGTGAACAGTGACTGCGCTTCGTCGTCCAGGACCTTCTGGGAGGTGACATCGTACGCATTCGGAATGTCGTCGACGATGGTCACCTTCAGCTGGCCGGTCATGGCAATGGTGTCGCCATCACCGTCCGTCGCCACCAGCACCGAACCGAAATCGATGCTGGAAATGCTGCCATTGCCCGACTTCAGCGCGGTGTTGGCACCATTGTCGGTGACATGGTCGAGGCTGTCGTAGAGCTTGAACGCATAGCTTCCCGTCCCGGCATTGACCTGCAGCGTGAAGACGGTGTGACCGTTGGCGCTGGCGGTCAGCGTGTCGCCGTTGACCTGATAGGTCAGCGCCGTGCCGTGCGAGGTGAGGTTCAGATTGCCAAGCGTCGTCGCATAGCTCGCCGCGAACGTGAAGGCATTCGCTCCCGGCCCGTCCGCACCGAAGTTCACGTGACCCGCGAGGGTGCCGAAGACGTCGGCCGGACCCGGGCTCTCGTTGTCGGGGCTGTTGGTCCAGGAGCCGTCGCCGTTGCCGTCGTTCGGGCTGGTGCCGTGCGCATACGACGTGTCGATGTCGTTCTCGGCGACCTTCTCGCTGATGGCCGTTCCCGCGATGCTCGGACCGTCATCCTGGAACTGGATCTGGCCGGAGATGTCGACGGATTTGGTCGCCGTGTCACCATCACCATCCGTGACGGTCACGCTGGCGAGTACATTCTTCAGTCCAGTGGCAGCTTCGTCATAGCTGGGGCCACCGGTCGGATTCTGCAGCGAGACGTACTGCGCGATGCTGACCTTACCGTCCTGCGAAATCGCAATGGCAAACGCCGCGGGATCGCTGCTGGTGATGTTTCCACCGTTCGCGTCATAGCGGCCGACGATCAGGCCATTGCTGTCCATGAACAGATGGATCTCGCGGCCATCGGTAGTCTTCAGGCCGGAATCCGCTCCGTTACCCCCATTGATGGCGAGCGCCAGCACCTGCGAATTGGTGAGGGCCTTGCCGTCGGTGCCGTAATCGGCCGTGACGGAGACCAGCGACGACGTGCTGACCGCAAAGCCGATCGCACCATGGTCCTTTGATCCGGACGGAACGTCGTTGTCGACGCCCTTGTTGGAGATGGCGTCGAACTTGGCGAGCACGCCGGTCGGCAGCCCGCTGCTGCTCACGTCGTTCGCGGCGTTCGGATCCGGCGAGGTCTGCACGCCCGGCGTCTCGTCCTCGACGACCTTTGCAGAGGTAGTGGCCAGCGTCACCGTCGGGCCGTCATCCTCTATCTTGATCAGGGAGCCGTCGGAGCCGACCAGCGTGACGGTTTTCGAGTCCGAGGCGACATCGCCGTCGCCGTCGGTCGCGGTGACGGTCAAGGTGACGCCAAGGCTGGCGTCGCGATCCGCGAATGTCAGGGAGGCGGCCTCGTCGCTCGACGCGGTGTTGCTGTGCTCGATCGGCAGGTACTGCTCGATCGAGATCTGCGGGGGCGTGCCGGTGATGACGACGTGCACGGCAACGTAATCGCTGACATTGCCGCCACCGCCGATGCCGATCTTGCCGACGATCGAACCGTCGGCTTCCTTGAACAGGTAGATCGTGCGCTGCGCATCCGTGAGGTTCGCCAGAGCCGTTCCGGCGAGCGCGGTCACGACGAGGTTGGTTTCCACGCCGGTCGAGGAGCCGTTCGAAACCGTGTTGCCGTGATCGTCCTTCAACGTGAGGCTGTAGGTCGATGTCGGATTGGACTTGGCACCGTCGGCGCCGAAGCTGACGTCGGTGGTGAACAAGTCGGCCACGGAGGTCCCGCCGGACGTCGGCGTCTTTACGATGCCGATCGCCTTGGTGGCATCGGCGAGTGTCAGCAGCGAGGGAGCGGTGACCCCGGCACGATCGTCGCTGGTCGCGTTCGAGTCGCCGGCGGTGGTGCCGATCGACTCGTCGAGCGTCAGCGTCGCCAGCGTGATATTCTGATGCTGGTTATTCTGGGCCTGATCGACTTCGACCGTGGGCGTGTCGTCGTTGACCTTCACGGTCAGCGAGCCCGTGTCCTTGTCGCCGTCACCGTCGGTCACGGTGAAGCCGATCTTCACCGAGATGTTTTCTTCCGTCGTGCTGTTGGTCGGATGGACCAGCGGCTCGCTGACCTTGAAGGTGTAGGAGCCGTCGGCGGCGACGTCGAGCGTGAAGACGACGTTGCCCGAGGAGTGACCCGTCGCGGTCAGGATCGTGTGGCCGTTGCTCGTCGTGGTCGTATAGTCGAGCGTCTCCTGCCCGGCCAAGCCGCTCTGCAGCTTGTAGATGGCCTTAATATCCGAAGGCGTCGTAAAGCTGATGGTCTTGACGTCATCGGCACCCGGAGCAAACAGCGAGCCAGCTCCGCCCGAGGTCGAGTTGACGCTCGGAGAAACGTCGCCATTGCCGCCAAAGTTCACCGGCGTGAACAGCGATTGCGCTTCGTCGTCCAGGATCTTCTGGGCGGTGACATCGTGCGCGTGCGGGACGTCGTCGACAATAGTCACTTTCAGCTGGCCGGTCATGCCGACCGTATCGCCGTCGCCGTCCGTCGCCACCAGCACCGAACCGAAGTCGATGCTGGAAATGCTGCTGTTACCCGACTTCAGATCGGAATTGGTGCCATTGTCAGTGACGTGGTCAAGGCTATCGTAGAGCTTGAACGCATAGGTCCCCGTCGCGGCATTGACCTGCAGCGTGAAGATTGTGTGACCGTTGGCGCTGGCGGTCAGCGTGTCGCCGTTGACCTGATAGGTCAGCGCCGTTCCGTGCGACGTGAGGTTCAGATTGCTCAGCGTCGTCGCATAGCTGCTCGCGAAGGTGAAGGCGTTCGCCCCCGGCCCGTCGGCACCGAAGTTCACATGACCCGCGAGCGTACCGAAGACGTCGGCCGGACCCGGGCTCTCGTTGTCGGGACTGTTGGTCCAGGAGCCGTCGGCGTTGCCGTCGTTCGGGCTGGTGCCCAACGCATATTGTGTGTCGATGTCATTCTCGGCGACCTTCTCATTGATCGCCTTGCCTGTGATGCTCGGGCCATCATCCAGGAACTGGATCTTGCCGGAGATATCGACACGATCGCTGGCGGTATCGCCATCGGCATCCGTTACCGTCAGTTGAATGGATACGCTGCCCGTCGCGAGCGAGATCGCCTCGTTGTAGCTGTTGTAGCTATTGGCGGCCGTCGCGTGGTCCGGCTGATTGAGCGAGACATACTGAGCGACCGAGACCTCGCCGGTGGCCGGATCGATCGTGATCGCAAAAGCAGCCGGATCGCTTCCGTTGACAACCGTATTGCCGTCATTTGGTGCGTCATAGCGGCCGACGATGACACCGTTCTCGAGGAACAGGTAAATCTCGCGGCCCGAAGTCGTCTGGAGGCCCGAATCGACGCCGCTCTTGGCCAGCGTCAGTTCATACAGTTTCGACTGGATACCATCGGCGCCATCTGCGCCGAAATTGATGCTGGCGGAAACAAGGCCCGAATTCACGGCATAGCCGATCGCGCCATGGTCCTTCTGACCCGACGAAAAGTCGGGATCGCTGCCCTTGTTTGCAACGCCGTCGAACGCCGTCTGCGCCGCGGTCGAGAGGCCGGTGAATTGGACTTCGTCGGTGCCGGCCTGCTGACCGGCCGTTTCGTCGATCGTGACGGATCCTTCGCTGGCTGACAGGGTCAGCGAAGGACTGTCGTCGTGAATGACGATCGTCGAGCTGATGTCGATGCTGGCGCTGTCTGAATCGCCGTCATTGTCCGTGATCGTCGCGGTCAGCGTGATCGGGACGCCCGTCAGCTGGATCGACTCGTTGCTGTCGACATTCGCTTGAGGAATGAGCTCGTGAACCGAGCGCTCCAGCGTCAGCTTGACTTCGCCGGACGTGGAATCCACTTCGAGCTTGAAAACTTCGGGGCCCGAAGCCGCAGCGGTGGCGTCCGTTCCCTCGCGGGCCGAGATGACACCGTTCACGCTGAACAGGAACACCTTGTTCCCGGTGAGGGAATCCACAAGACCCGTGTCGACACCACCGGCTGCAACGGACAGCGCATAAGTGACGGTGGCGCCGTCAGCACCGGCGGCGTGCGTGAATGAGCCGCTGAAGTCCTGGGTGGCCGTGGTCGGGAACGACGCCGTCTGCGCGCCGTCCGGCAGCGCGCTTTCGTCGACTTCGAGGGAACCAAGGACAGGGAGCTGCGGACCCTCTTCGCCACCCTCGCCCTGCACTACGGCGATGGTCGGGCTATCGTCATGAATGATGATCGTCGTGCCGATATCGATGCTGGCGCTGTCCGTATCGCCGTCATTGTCCGTGATCGTCGCGGTCAGCGTGATCGGGACACCCGAGAGCTGGATCGGCTCGTCGCTCGGGACATTCGCTTCAGGCGCAAGCTCGTGCACCGAGCGCTCAAGCGTCATCGTCACCTGGCCGGACGACGAATCCACCTCGAGCGTGAAAACGACCGCACCATTGGCGTCAGGCGTGGTGCCCTCCCCGCCAACGCGCGCGACGATCGTGCCGTTCTCGTTGAACAGGAACACCCCGTGCCCGGTCAGGGAATCGATCAGGTGCGTATCGACGCCGCCGGCTGTAACGGACAGCGCGAAGGTGATGGTGGCGCCATCGGCGCCATCGACATGCGTGAAGGCGCCGCTGAAGTTCTGCTTGGCGACGGTCGAGAACGATGCCGGCTGCGTGCCGTCCGGCAGCGCGCTCTCGTCGACTTCGAGGGGACCGAGGAACGGGAGCCGCGGCCCCTCTTCTCCGCCCTCGCCCTGCGCCACGTCGATGCTCGGGCTGTCGTCGTTGATTGTGATGTGCGGACCAAGGTCGAAGGTTCCGCTCGTTGAGTTGCCGCTGACGTCGACCGCCGTCGCCGTTACGGAGACGAGACCTGCATCGAGATGAATGCTCTCATTGTTGTCGTGCGGATCGTTCTCGTGAACGCCGCGCAGGTCTGTCATCGTGATGAGACCGTTGCCGTTCACCGTCAGCGTGAAGACCGTGACCTGCTGCCCATCGATCGTGACGACTCCGTCGACTTCGCCGGTCCCGTTCTGGACCAGGACAACGGGTTTGCCGCTGAGCGAGTCGATCAAATTGGTATTCGGATTGTCGACCTTCAGTACATAGGTCAGCGACTGCAGGCCGATCTGCGAGTTCACCGTGAAGACGGCCTGGAGGGCCTGGGTGCTGATGCTGGACCCGGCCGGGCCGGTCGTCGAACCGGCCGAATTCGTGGCGTTGAGCGGAATGAAGCTTTCGTCGACCACAAGTTCGATCGAACCGGTCACGCTGACTGTAGGAGCCGTGACCGCGAGGAACTGCGGATCGCCGGTCTGGAAGGTTCCAAGTTCTTCCTGTCCGAGCAGATCGAGCGGATCGCCGGCGCTCAACGCGTCGACGGTGCTGCTCGTAAAGTTGGCGCCGCTCCCTTGCGCGTTGCCGTTGCCGTCACCGGCAGCGGGCAGCACCGACTGATCGGTTGTAATGGGGAAGAGACTCGCGAATTCCTGCAGGTTGACGTCGCGTCCAGGCGCGAGCTCGATCGACAGGAGTTGCTGGCCGTCGTGCCGGGAGTCGAAGACTGGATCGACGGTGATCGTCGACTTGTTGTCAAAGAGAATGATCAGCTTCTCGCCGACATGGACGAGCGTGATCTTCTCATTGGCAATTGCCGAGAAATCGAGCTTGACCTTCTGATCATATCCGAGGTTTAGCACCACGGCTTGATCGGTCAGCGGCTTCGTTAGTGAGAAGGTTCGAACAGGGGTTGAATTGGTCGCAACAGCCGTACCGGTGGCTTGCGCCACCTGGAATTGAGCATTCATGAATTGCCCCTGCCAAAGACTTGCACTGGAAAAAACAGAAAGTAAGCCGAAAAACTTAGGCATTAAGCTATTGTTAACCGCACGATGGGTCAACAAAATCAACTAGTTAACAAGCAGTTTTCGGCCGAGCGTGGTAAATAGATCAATTTTTGGCCAATGACGCCAAAAAAGGCACGAGAAATGAACACCTTGCGGCGTATCGACTGGAACGGCAAAGCGGGCTCGCGAGCGGCCAAAAAGGTATTATTTTACGCCACGATCGTTGCGCTGAGCGGATTTGGCGGCCCGGTATGGGCTGAGGACACAAATATCCCGGTCGAGCGAATGGTGAAGTCCGCCCCCAACAAGGACACGCGAATCGGCCTGTACCTCAACGTACTGCCCGACTGCACATCCGGGCCCTTGCCCACGATCCGCCTGGTCAATCCGCCAGCGTCCGGGAAAGTCACTATGAAGTCGGCCAAGGTGAAAGCGACCAACTACAAATCCTGTCTCGCGCTGGAAGTACCGGCCTACGTTGCATTCTACAAATCGCAGCCCGACTTTGTCGGCGACGATGTGCTTACGATCGAAGTCAAATACGCTGGCGGGCGAACGGAAATTCAGAAGATCACGGTCAACGTTTCAGGCCCTGGCGCGCAGCAGAAAATCTAGCCGCGGCACTCTTACGTTGCTGCAAAATCAGGCCGATGAAGACGCTGCGCGAAGTGCGCTTTCGCGCCCCCTCGGCACGCTTCCTGCGGCTACCGGGGCGAATTCGCTGAACAGACTCTATATATACTATGCGACTGCGCGGTTGGACGCGCCCGGCCTTGTCGCGACGCAGCGGCGGCTGAAGGACCCTCGCGGCAACGCCGTGGTTTGACGCTGTTTGCGATTTTTGCTCTCTTGGGCCCCGTGATTAAAAAATTTTCTCTTGGGGGCGGCGATGCGCAATTCGATGTTCAGGTATCTGACGGCAGTTGTCCTTTTCGGAGCGGGAGCGGCTGGTGACCCCGGTAGGGCAGTCGCTGCGGACATGGCCTTGCAGGCTTCTCCCGGCGCGATCGGAAGTTGCTCGGAGTTGGTTTTTACCTGCGAGAACGGAAGACAGTATCCGCTGTGCCCGATAGCCGTATCGGTCGAAGGCGAGGTCGTGACTGCGTCGCTGCATACTGGCCGCTCCGGCGGCGTGCACGTGCGCTTGGTCCCGATGGGCGTCGGATATCGCTATGCCGGCGCCGGCGTTTGGGTCGATGGCTTCCGTGGCAATGCGTTGCTCAACTTTGGCAAGCACAGCCAGGTCGCCTGCACAATCGAGAACTACTAGGTGACGTGCCCGGTCGGCGCCCCACAGGGGCGCCGACTGTTCGCCTCGCTTGTTAGCCTTTGGTGCGAACGACGACCGGTCTCGCCCGAGGATACATAAAGGCCTTGGGGTGGACGTAGACGGGGCAATAATTGTCCCACTGGTATTGCTGCCAATTCCACTTCCAGCAACCATTCGCGATCTCTGGATCGGAATACCAATTGAGCCGATATGGCTCATCTCCGAATGGGTACGGACTGGCTTGAGCGCCAGCGGACGCTCCACTCATGCAGATGACGGCGGCAATTGCCATGAAGCATGAACGATACATGACTTTTCTCCGAATACTCCAACAAGGTGCCAAAGCGGAGCATTCTTATCAAGCCTGGAAGAAGTCCGTTACGCGAGCGCCCCTTCAGCCACCGTACGTCCGGGAGCCAACCCTTCGTCCGGCACCGCCGGGCCGATCCCGCGTCTGATTAAAACTCTTGATCAACAAGGCTGGTGGGGGAGGCAGGACTCGAACCTGCGAAGCCATGAGGCGGCTGATTTACAGTCAGCTCCCTTTGCCACTCGGGACACTCCCCCGCTCGACGGCAGCACAATCGGGCCGGACCTTGCCGGCGACCGAAGACGGCCATGGAACGTGAAGGCCGCGACAGCCCGGATGGGGGCGCGACCGGGCGCGTTTATGGGCGAAGCGGTGGGGCAAAGTCAACCGAGGCGAACAGCTAAAATGGCCCCCATTCGCACCCAAATTGCCATATTCCGGCACCCGTGACACAAGCGAGCCCATGAAGGACAAGAAATTCGCCCCGAGGGGCCCCCGCGGCGGGGCTAAGCCCTTCAACAGGCCCGGGAAATCGGCCGGCCGTCCGGCCTGGCGCGACCGTGATTCGGACCCCGGCGGGCCTGTCATCCTCTATGGCTGGCACACCGTCACCATGGCGCTCGCCAATCCGCAGCGGCGGATCCGCAAGCTGACGCTGACCGAGAACGCCGCAAGGCGCCTTGCGGACGAAAACATCGAAACCCGCGTCGCGCCCGAGATCGTCCGGCCCCAGGAGATCGACCGGCTGCTCTCGCCCGACGCCGTGCACCAGGGCCTGCTCGCCGAGGCCGATGCCCTGCCCTCGCCCGACATCGAGACCCTGGCGCAGGAGGGCATGGTGCTGGTGCTCGACCAGATCACCGACCCGCACAATGTCGGCGCCATCCTGCGCTCCGCCGCGGCCTTCGCGGTGAAGGCGATCGTCACTACCGCGCGCCACAGCCCGGAGGCCACCGGCGTGCTCGCCAAGGCCGCCTCCGGCGCGCTGGAGCTGGTGCCCATGGTGACGGTGCAGAACCTCGCCCGCGCGCTCACCGCGCTGAACGAGCGCGGCTTCCAGACTGTTGGGCTGGACAGTGAGGGCAGCGCGGATCTCTCCGAGGTCACTCTGCGCGAGCCGCTCGCGCTGGTGCTCGGCGCGGAAGGCAAGGGCCTGCGGCAATTGACCCGCGAGACCTGCAGCGTCGTGGCGCGGCTCGACATGCCCGGCGAGATCAAGAGCCTCAACGTCTCCAACGCCGCCGTGCTCTCGCTCTATGTCGGCGCAAGCCGCCTGGGGCTGATGAAGCGCTAGCAAACAAAACGCCCGTCCGCATCTCGCGGACGGGCGTCTCGTCAGCTCAGCCGATCAAGCGATCAGTAATAGCGGCGCAGCACGCGGCGGCCGCCGTAATAGTACGGCGCCGGGCGGTAGCCGTAGCGCGGACCGTAGCCGTAGTGCGTGCGCGGCAGATAGCCGTAGCGCGGGCCGTAGCCGTAGCGATACGGACGATAGTAGGGGCGGCGATAGGGATAGGCGCCTGGGGCTGCGATCGCGGCAGCACGATAGCCATAGCCGTAACCGTAGTTGGCCGGCGCAACGACCGCGTCCTCACGATAGGTCGGATACGGCGCGAACGCGCCCGGGCCGGTATAGGTCGGCCCCTGGTTGACGTAATAGTACTGCGTAGCCGGCTCGGCGAGCTGCTCAAAGCCCCAACCGCCATAACCCGGGCCATAACCCCAGCTACCGCAACCCGTGTTGCAGCCGCTATAGACCGGCGCAACCGGCGCGCAGCCGTTGAAGCCGCAAGCCGCGGCCGGCGCGGCCCCGACGAACATCACGGCCGCCGCCGCGACCAGTCCCGAAATCATCTGACGCATTACTCTCTCCTGTTGAATTTCGTATCTTTGGTTTTTGACGTTTCTTAACCCGGCGGCCTGCCGGGTATTTCTGCGTGCGGCCGCGGCCGAGGACGCCGCGGGCGGTCGTTGATCTCAGGCGCGAAGATCACCGGCGGCGGATTGACGGGCACGTCCATCTGCGGCGGCAGCGGCGCCGATTGCGCGCCCCAGCTCTGGTGATAGCTCTCGGCGGGCTTGGGCAATCTGCGGTTCGCAGGCGGCTCGACCTCGAGCCGGCCGTAGCCGGGCCGCAAGCCCAGCGTCGGATAATAATGGCCGACATCTTCGGGCTGCCGCTCGGCGATATAGCGCCCGCCATAGATCGTCGGCTGCACCTGGATGTTCTTCCCGAGGCCCCAGACACCCTCGACCACGGTGTAGGACGCGTCGATGTTGTTGATGATGATGGGCACGCCCGGGCGGCCGGGAACGACGATATCGAAGCCGCCACCGGCAAGCGCCGTCGCGGGCAGTCCGATCAGAAAGGCTGCGAGCGCGAGAGCGCGCATGGAAGGATCCCGAATTGTCCGGGCTACAACCTAACCGATCGCTCCGCCGAGAGAGTTAAGGCCGCTTCACCAATTTCCGGTAAGCCTAACGCGTAAGGATCGGTCGTCTTTCGAATGCACCGAGCGCACTAGCGAAGCGTTAACACTTGGCCCCGCTCGCGATGCCGCCATCGTCCGACAAGCCGCATACATGGCACAAACTGCACATCCTCCGCGTGCTCACAGCGATGTGACCTCGTTTGCGCGAAACGATGGGAACGTCTCCGCGACTGAGGAACTTAGCAACCGTTCCAACCACATGGAGATCTGCCATGACGAGCCTGAAACTGATCGGCGCGGTTTCGATCGTTGCCTCCGCGCTCGCAGGCCCTGCAATGGGTCAAGCATCCATCACCAATCCCGCCGCCTGCGAATCCATGTTCGCCAGCGCCAATTGCCTGAACGCCGGCGCCGGCAGCCCTTACGCCACCAGCCGTCAGCAACGACAATATCAGCGGGCAGCCTATCGCAACCCGAACCGCTACAACGATGTGAACAGAACGAATAGCGGCTTCTGGCCAGCAGCGACCGCGGGCGCGGTTGCAGGCGCCGCCGTCGGCACCGCAGCAGCCGTTGCCGCAGCACCGTTCAGCGGCTGGGGCAACTCGTACGCCTATGACAATTCCGGCGGCTACGGCAACTACAACCGTGGCGAAATGGGCTGGTATGGCAATTGGGATACCTACGCGGCTCGCAACGGCATCGTTTGCCGGCCCGGCACTTGGTATAAGGGCGCGGACGGCCTCCAGCACATCTGCCAATAAGCCACGATCTGGCGAAGCGATTCAGGCGGCCCCAGGGCCGCCTGTTTCATTCCGACAGTGCTTGCACCGGTTCTGGCACTTTCCAACCAAGTCTGATATTGCGACGCGCGGGTGGACGGCCCCGGCACGTGCCGGTCTCTTCCCACATCCCAGCGTGGCCGGCTTAGCTCAGCGGTAGAGCAGCGGTTTTGTAAACCGAAGGTCGGGGGTTCAATCCCCTCAGCCGGCACCATTGCTCGACGCGCGGTCTCTTAGCTCGAATTCTTGTGCGCGCTGCTTTGCCGGAAGTGCTCGACGCCGGCGCCGTTGACCTCCACCCAGCCATGTTTCGACTGCTCGAAAACCGATCTGAGCGGCGCCGGGAAATTCGGGTCCGCGATCGTGCCGACGGCAACGCCGATCATGTCAGGCAGATTGTCGGCCTTCCAATAGAGCGTCGACCCGCAGTCACGACAAAAATAGAACCGGACGCTGCTACCGCTGTCGGCCGCACGAACATACTCCTTCGGCGTTCCCGAGATCGTGACGACCTCAATCGGATAGAAGGCACCGACGCCGAACGGCGCTCCGGTTCGCCGCTGGCACGCGATGCAGTGACAAGCGGCCACAAGGCGGGACGGCCCCGGAAGCGAAAGCGCAACAGCGCCGCAACTGCATCTGGCGTCGAGCATCGAACTCACTCCTCGTTCGTCGACGGGTCTGGTCGCCCGGATGGAGCACTGTTCCTGGAGGGAAGAGACCGCAAAGCTGGCGCGAACTACGCCGTGAGAAGCCGTGCCTGCAACGCGATCTGTCAATCGGGTCGCAACGACGATGAAGCTTCACTCCGTTCGCGCCTCGAACGCCAGCAGCACGTTGCCGGCGACGCCGCTCCATTGGCCATAGCCGGAATTGGTGTAGAGCATGCCGCCGGCGATGACCGGTCCGGGACCATCGATCGCGCCGCCATGGGCGGGGACGCCGTTGACGGCCTTGTAATCCTGCGCGGTGTCGAACTCCCAGAGCAGCTTGCCGTCGGTGGCATAGGCGCGCAGGAAACCGCTGACGCCGCCGGAGAACACGACGCCGGGGATCAGGCTCACCGCCGCCGAAAGCGCGGGGCTGCATTGGGGACGATCGCCACAGGCGACCGGCGGCACCTCCATCACAACCGTCCCGCTGGCGAGATCGAGGCCGAACAGGCCGCCCCCTTGCGTGGAGTCGAGACGTCTGGTGCCGTCACGCAGGAAACGCACGTCGGAGTTCGCGACGTAGATGCGCTCCTGGTCCGCGGCCGAGCCCCATTCGCTGCCGCCGAGCGCACCGCCCTTCCCGATCCGGGTCTGCCACAGGATCTTGCCGCCGTCGTCGGGATCGAGCGCGTGCACGACGCCGGATTTCTGCGCGATAGCAAGCACGCGCTTGCCGTCGCGCAAGGTCACCAGGATCGGCGACTGGCCGAAATCGTGGTCGGGCCCGTGATCGTCAGGGCAATTGGTCCTGTCTGCGGTGAAGCACGCGACGACGAAGGCGTCCTTCGGCGTGGCCTGCTGTTTCCAGAGCAACTTTCCGCTTCCGAGATCGAAAGCGAGGACCGCATCGGCGGTCGCGGCCGGCGGGTTCGAATAGGAGTTGCTGGTCGCGACATAGATCGCGCTGCGCTTCGCGTCGATCGTCGGCGCCGACCAGATCGCGGCACCGGACGGGCCGAAGAGCTGCGTACCCCTGGCATTCTTGTCGGTCGGATGCGGCACTTCGGGGATCGTATAGGCTTGCCAGGCCAGCTTGCCGGTCGCGGCCTCCAGCGCCACCACGCTGCCGCGGAAGGTGCAGCATTCGTAAGAAGCTTGCGAGCCTGCGGCTTCCTCGAGCGATGACACCGGCACGTAGAGAACGCCGGAATGCAGCACCGGCGCCCCGGTGATCCGCGCGGCCGAATGCTCCTCGACCTTGGTCTTCCAGATCAGCGCACCCGTCAGCGCGTTCACGGCATAGGCGTTGGCACGCAAATCACCGAAGAAGATCGCGAACTGATCAGAGCCCGGAAGCTGTGCAAAGGTGATCGCGGCGCGCACGGCGCCATCGGTCGCGAGGGTCCACAGCGTGCAGCCGGTTCGCGCGTCGAGCGCGTGGACCTTGCGGTCGGTGCCGCCGATGAACAACAGGCCCCCGACGATCGTCGGCGGCGCAAACGACACCGAGGCGCCTGGAAATGCGTAGGCCCATTTCAGCCGCAGGTTCGGCACCTGCGCTGGGGTCAGGCCCGCCATGTCGGCCGGCTGGAAGCGGCTGTTGTTGAGGTCCACGCCCCACCCGTTCCAGCGAGGACCGTCGAGCGGTTGCGGAAAGCCGCTGATCTGCTGCGTGCAGCGGCCCTGCGCGTCGGACGCGCTGTTGATCGCGGCCTTGCCGGTGACGAAGGAAGCAATCGCGCGGCGCTCGTCGTCGCTGCGCTCCTTCGCCATCGCGGCCATGCTGCCGGAGGTCAGCGTCCCCAGCACATGATCGAACGACATCGCCTGCATGGCCGAGCGCGCGGGCGCGCGGCTGCGGGCGTCGCCGGCATCGTGACATTGTGCGCAGTGCGCTGCGTAGAGCGCGGCGCCATCCTGCTGCGCCAGCGCCGGCGCGGAGAACCAGATCAACAAAGCGGCCAGGATGGCACTTGCTCTCATGGTGGGCTCCGACATGTCACCGCGCCCCGGGGATGGCGGCACACAACCCAAAGTGTAGCGCTGGAGCGATCCCGGAAGCAATGGACGTTCCGCCCGCGCCTGTCACACATCCGTGGCAATGCCGACGCGATCGGGCAGCTCATCCAGCCGCCACAGGGCGAGGCTCTTGTCGCGCCAGCCGCCACCGCCCTCCTCGCATCGCTCGTTGATCAGGGCGCGCGGCAAGGGCCAGTGGAAAGGCGCCCTCTCCATGTTCAGCGCGCGCCAGTCGCCATCCTCGCAATCGCGATTTGCGTTCCATTCCGGAAATGTCGTCACCAGCAGGAAGCGCGCGCCGCTCTCGCGGAAACGGGCCGTGGCGCGGGCGATGTTGTCGAAGCTCAAATGAACCAGGCAGTCCCGGCACAGAATGACATCGGCGCGCGGCAGCGCATCGCGCGTGATGTCGGCAACGAGAAAACGGCCGGACAACTCGCCGCCGGCCACACGCCGGCGATTGGACTCGATCAGCGACGGCACGATGTCGACGCCGGTGTAATCGAGATCGAGCTTGATGCGGCCGATCCAGCCGGCATCGCCGCAGGGCGCATCGAGCAGCGACCGGGCGCCGAGCCGTTGCAACAGGGGAGGAAGCGCCTCCCGGAGCGCGGCGGTCGCCGGATCCTCCGAGCCGAGGCCCGAGACCGAGCTGGCGGCACCCCACAGGTTCGTCTGCTCGATCCGCTCGAACCGCGCGGCGAGATCGAGGCCTGCGAAATTGTCGCGGTCGGCGACGAAGCGTTCGTGAGCGAGCACGGGTGGACGTTTGGCGATCATCGGGCGGGACTCGCGTCAAGATTCCGTCGCGGGTCCACTATACAGGGCGAGCGTCGCCTCCGAAATCGCCAGCCTCTTCCCTCAAGCCGGCTTCTGCCACTCCATGATGTGGAAGAACGGCACCCGGCGATGACGGGCAATTCTGTCGGGATCACCGCCGATGGGTTGCGGCTCGATGAACAGGCGCAACTGGAGGCCGTGATCGAGCAGCAGCGTCATGTAGGTGCTGAGCGGACGATGCCAGTTTTGGACGCGGACGCCGCTCCAGCTCACCCAGGTCGCGCGCTCATCCATGTAGTGATCGATGGTGAAGCGCAGGGCGCCGTCGCGGTCACGCGTCCAGCCCTCGGGCGGGCCGGCGGTGTTGAAGCTGGTCAAATTGGCGATCAGCAGCGTGCCGCCCGGCCGTAGCGCCGCCGCCATTTTCGCGATGGCCGTCGCGAGATCGGGTATGTCGATCAGGCTGAGATAGCTGACAACCAGATCGAACTCCGCGTCGAAATCCATCGTCTCGGCGCGGCCGACCCGGTAGTCGCCGCTGGGATCGAGCTCGCTGGCGCGCGCAAGCAGCGCTTCGGTCGGATCGATGCCGGTGGTGCGGATGCCCGCGCGCTGCATGATGCGGCAGAAGCGCCCCTCCCCGCAGCCGACGTCGAGCGCGTTGCGAAAGCCGCGCCCTTCGATCCGCGCCCGCATCGGCGCATCCAGCACGAAGCGGCGGCCATAGTCGCCGTCTTCCCCCTGCTCGATGATCCAGGCGGCCGCGGACGCGGCCCAGCCGTCGCTGACATCCTCGTTCATGGGTCGACCTTCGGGAATGGATCGTGGCCGCGCGCATCGCGCGCACCGTTACTGACCACAGATTGGATCGGAGCTCAACATGAGGTAGTCTCCGTATCCGATGCGCCCGACCACCGCCAAAGAGAAGGCCAGGATCGCCGCCGGTGCAGTGACGGCCGTCGTCATGACGGCCGTGCTGCTGGTATTCGCGCTCGGTTTCCTGCTGGCGCGATAGAGGGTGCGACGGGCCGATGCCGTCGCGCCGACTTACGCCGCACGCACGGTGCGGAGGAATTTTCCGACTTCGTCCTTCAACCGGTTGCTGTCGGTCGCGAGCATCTTGGCGGTCGAGAGCACCTGCGAGGACGCCGAGCCGGTCTCGGCCGCGCCGCGCTGCACGTCGGTGATGTTGGTGGAGACCTGCTGGGTGCCGTGAGCGGCCTGCTGCACGTTGCGCGAGATCTCCTGGGTGGCGGCGCCCTGCTCCTCGACGGCGGCGGCAATGGTGGACGACACCTCCGACAGCCGCTCGATCGTCGCGGAGATGTCGCGGATCGCGTTGACGGATTCCTGGGTCGCGGTCTGGATGCCGGAAATCTGCTGGCTGATCTCGCCGGTCGCCTTCGCGGTCTGCTCGGCCAGCGTCTTCACCTCGGAGGCGACAACGGCGAAACCGCGGCCGGCCTCGCCGGCACGTGCCGCCTCGATGGTGGCGTTGAGCGCCAGCAGATTGGTCTGGCCGGCGATGGTGTTGATCAGCTCGACCACGTCGCCGATGCGCGTCGCCGCGACCGAGAGCTCGCTGACGCGCTCGGTCGTGGTGCGGGCCTGGGTGACGGCTTCGCCCGCCATGCGCGCGGACTCCTGCACCTGCCGGCTGATCTCGTTGACCGAGGAGGACAGCTCTTCCGTGGCGGTTGCAACCGACTGCACGTTGCCGGTGGCTTCGCCCGACGCGACCGCAACGACAGAGGTCAGCTCCTGCGCGCGCTGCGCCGTGGTGGCCAGCGTCGAGGACGACGCTTCGAGCTCGGTGGACGCGGATCCGACGGTTTCGATGATCTCGCCGACTGCGCGCTCGAAGCCGTCGGCCAAGTTGACCATGTCGCGCTTGCGCTGCGCTGCGGCCTGCGTCTCGGCTTCGACCTGCGCCGCCTTGAGGCGTTCGACCTCGAGCGCGTTGGTCTTGAACACCTCGACGGTCTTGGCCATGTCGCCGATCTCGTCGCGTCGGTCCTTCTCGGGCACCTCGGTCTTGAGATCGTTGCGGGCGATCCCCTCCATGGCGAGCTTGAGGCGGGCAATCGGCCGCGACATCGCATTGAGACCGATGAACAGCGCGATTGCGATGCCGAGGACCAGGCCACCGGCGCTGACGCCGATCACGGTCCATGTCGCCGACCTGGCGTCGCGGTTGATGGCTTCCTTGCGCTTGCTGACCGTCTGCGCGGTCTCGGTCACAAACTGGACGATGCGTGCGAGGGCCGCATCCAGCACCGGATCGCACTCCTTGTGCGCACGGTCGGCAGCCTTGGCATTCTCTTCCGTGCTGCTCGCCTGCGAGCCGGCCTTCAGCACCGGATCGCAGCCGGCGAACGCTGCCTTCAACTGGTCGCCGATGCTCCTGATCTGGTTCGCGCGCGCCGGATCGTCCTGCTCCGCCGCATCCAGGAATTGACGGATCTCGTCGCGGTTCTGCGTCGCGGTCTTGAGACGGCCGGCGTTGCCCGCCTCCGTCGCCTCAGTGAAGACCGCGTAGAGCGCGGCATGATAGGTCTCGGCACGGCGCTGGGCCCGCGTCAGGTTGAGCGCCGAGGATTGCGCGGCGGAGAGCTCGGCAAAACCGTCGACGGTCGCCGAGAGTTCTTGCGTGCCGAAGCCAGCGACGGCAACCATCGCACAGCCCATCACGGCCACGATCAGCGCGACCTTCCACACGATTTTCAGATTGTTCAAAAAGCTCATCGCAGCCGTCCCAATGATTCCTGCTAACGCATAATCCCAGCATGGTGCATTGGAACCGGCGGACGTTAAGATTTGATACCAAATGCGCCGGGTAGTCTTACGGAAAAATAACTATTTTGGGTGGCGGCGTAAGCTTCACGTAAGCTTCGGCCTGTTTCCGGGGCACGATCCAGGCAAGGCCGGCCGGAACAGGTCGCTGGCCTCAGTCGTTGTCCGCCCATGCGGATCAAGGAAGAAAACCGAAACATGTTTCTGCTGGCAACGGTGACGCTGTGCTGTGTCGCCGTGGCGAGCACCGTTGCGCTGTTCGATCTGGCACAAGGGCCGGCTCCGGCAACGCAAGTCGCCGAACGCGCGCCGATCGACGTGACCGCTCCGACTCCGGTCCGGGTGGTCGGGGCGCCGTTCGAGCCCAACGTCAACCCGCGCGAGCGATAGCGCTCACGTCGGCGACGCCTCCGAGCCCGCCTCAGGCTGGCCTTGGGCCCGCGCCAATTCCTCGACGAACGCGATCACCTCCGCCCGCTTGTCGGGCGGCAGCGACAGAAACGCGCGGACGAGCCTCAGGCCCTGCGCTTCGTCCGACTGGTCTGTTTTGGCGTCCATCTCTCACTGTCGGGCGAGCGGGAAAAATATGCAATCCCCAACCGGACACCTTCTTGATTCGGCCCGCCAGCTTTGCTGGAATAGCTCCAAGAGAGGTGGACCATGAAGTGGATCAGGGAGCGCGACGCACTGATCGCGCAGACAATGGCCTTCGTCCAATCGGTAACCGGCAAAAAGGATGACGTCCATCCGCCGGAGATTCCGACGCCTACACCGGTTGTGCCGGTGGGGATCGTCACGGTCGAGACCTTGACCGTCGAGGCCCTCGCGGTCGAGATCGAGCCGCCGCAAGCCGTCCCGCCGCCCGCGCCCGTCGTGATCCCGCCTGCACGGACGAGCGGCGATTTCCGCTCTGAAATGCAGACCCGCATCGCCAATTTCCGTAAGCACCAGGAGCGGTTCGAACGCGAGCGTGAGGAGTATTGCGCGTCCACCCTGACCAAATTGCGCGCCGCCATCGGCGACATCTCCCCCCGCCCGCCGGCGGAGAAGTGAGGCGGCTTCCGCCTCACAACCAGGACCACACCAGCCAGAGATTGGCCGCACAGGCGCCGAACAATGCCAGCGTCAGTGGCAGCAGCATGTGCCCGCAGCAGGTTTTGAGGTCGGTCGTCATGGCCGGAAACATCCGCTGATTCCGGCAAACGAGTCCCAAGGTTTCTTTTTTTGGGGATTCAGGACTCGTTAAGGACTCAGGGCCCGGCGGCCCTGATCACGCCCCCGTGATCGAACAGCTGGCCGGAACCCCTCGCCCGTCAGGCCGTTAAGCGTTTTTCAGGAGCGGGAAGCATGCCCTACGCCCTGTTCTGCCACGACGCCCAAATCAGCAAGGCCTATCCCAGCGATGCCGATGTCTGGAAGCTCGCGCAACAGAGCGGCCTCGTCGTGGACATCAGCGCCGACGACGAGCGCCAGGGGCCGCGCCGGGTCCTGGACAATGACTACGAGATCAAGCCCTGCCGGGCCGCCCAAGGCGAGGATCCCGCCAGAAACAAGGCCGAGGCCGAACGGCAGTCGCGGATGGAGCTCGAGCTGAATTCTTGAGGTTCGGCAGGAAGCCCAGGCTGTCCCGGGAAGCTATCTCAGGAAGGGATCTCAGGGGGTCGCGGTCGCCAGCGAGGCCTGCTCGCCGGCCAGCACCACGCAGGCCTTGCGGCGGTGCAGCCCGCGGATCGCGCCTGTCACCTTCAGCACCTTGCCGGATGGGCAGGAAGCGTCCTTGACGAAGGCCACCTCATAGGGTGCCAGCATTAGAGGCTCGGATTTGAGGATTGTCTGTGCAGCGCACGGCAGGGAGATGAAGCACGAGAGCACTACTGCCGACACAAAGATACGCATGTCCGTCGTCCCACCAGCCCGGTAATTGTCATATAACGCCTTCCGGAGCGCGAGTTCCGTAAGCGGCAATAATTATTTTTGCTTTACGCCAGTCCCATGACGCGCGTGAGAAGGTGCGCGCCCGACCATTTGCTTGCAAATGACGCGCCAGATGGTTCACGTAAAGCAAACAACAGGCTGGCAAACAACGGGCTGGCAAACGAAAGGCCGGCGTGAGCCGGCCTTTGTCAGATCGTGGTCGCTGCCGGGCGTCAGTAGCGCGAGGCTGCCGGACCGCCCCAGCCGAAGCGGTAGTTCACACCGACCTTGACCGTATGCTCGTCCTCCCGGCCCCGGACGCCGACGATGTCGGCCGGGCCGGAGGTGAAGGTCGTGCTGCCAAAGTTGTAGTACTGGTATTCGGCCTTGGCCGACCAGCTGGGGGCGAACATGTATTCGAGGCCGGCGCCGACGGTGTAGCCGTCCTTGCTGTTACCGGTGGCGGTGAAGGGCTGCGCGACGCCGGCGACGTTGACGCCGAGGCCGCCATTGCGCCAGGCGTAGCCGCCCTTGGCGTAGAGCAGCGTCGGACCCCAGGTATAGCCGATGCGGCCGGTCACCGACCCGAGCTGGTCGGTGTTGGACGTCACCTGCGTGCCCAGCGGGAACGTGACACCGTTGTTGTTGGTCGGCAGCCAGGAGTACTGGGCCTCGATACCCACCACCCAGTTCGGCGCGAACTGGTAGTCGAAACCGCCCTGCACGCCGCCCAGGAAGCGGGCGTCGCTGGACTGGAAGCTGCTGTCGCCGGCAAAGGCGCCGCCGACATGGCCGCCGATGTAGAAGCCGGTCCAGTTGTAGATCACCTGAGGCGGCGTATAGGCCGGAGCCTTGGTGTAGGTGCGCGGCTGCATGTCGGCCGCTGCGGCCGGCGCGGCCAGCGCAAGCAGAGCGACAGCGCCCAGCAAAATCGTCTTCATTGTCATCCCCGTTCTTTCAAAATCGACCCTCAGCAAACAACGTGGCGTGAATTTGGTTGCTTCGCAGCGATGCCGGAACGTTGATCGTTCGTGACTGTGACGGGGTGGCAACAACGCGATTTTGTTCCGTCACACCTGCTTGCGCTGACCAATTTTGTCATTGGCGCAAGGCCTGCCGTAACAATCTGTCGCAAGGCGAAACCGCCCCGTTCAAAGCTCGCCAAAATGTGATCCAGCGGCTCCGGTGGCTTCTGTCCTAGCAGCAAGCGATGAAGGCGGGCTTTGCCCTACCGCGTCATCTTTTCCAGTTCCGGAAAGGGAGCGTAAACCGCACCGGCGCAGAGCTCGCCGGCGCGGTCGACGACGCGGTCCGCCCGGCCGTTGACGAAGATGACCGCACGCTCGCGCGTGCCCTTGTAGCTACCGTCGGTCTCGCGTGGTGTGAAGCGCAAACAGCTGACATAGAACTGGCGGCCGCCAACCTCGCGCTGCGCCGGCTCGGCCATGCTGGCCTCGCGCACGCCGACCGGATTGTTGAGATAGGAGCGCATCAAGGCGAGTGTATCGCTGCGGAAATTGTCGGGAAACGGCTGCGGCCCTCCGGCCTGGGCCCCGCCCATCACGGTCGGGCGGTCACCATCGCTGCCGAAACATGCCGCGAGCGCCAACGGCAATGCCAAAATCACCGCACGTTTCACAAGATGCCCCACAGGTCACGCTCTCCGCTCGATCAGACTCGGAGATGTTCCAGCCCCAAGGTTGCAATGATACACGTCTAGAGGTGTTTTGCCCGACGAGTCAAACGATTCGTAAAATCCGTAGAGCAACGCACCGCCCGTCAACCCATTGATTCATCTATCGGCGGCTACTGTGCATGGGGTTGTTTTCGAGATTTTTGTTTGCGGTCGCGAAACGAATGGAATTCGCTTGCGGCCCGGCATCGGCGCACCGACCCGCCGCCAACACCTCGCGCTTTCGCACAAGGCATGACGACGGGCCTGGCCTGAATTCCGCACGCGGCGGCGGGGCAATGCTGGATGCCGCCGCGCGGGATCAGTCTTAGCTGCGCTTGTCGACGGTCGCCGGCTTGGTCACGTCGGGCTGCGCCTTCAGCGACTTCTTGGCCGACAGATGCTTGTTGTGGTGACGATGCGTGCGCACGGTCTTGTGCTCGTCGGGCGTGACCGCGGCATTGGCGTTCATCGCCTTCGCCTTGGTATCCACCTTGGCATCCGCCTTGACGTCGGTGGCCTTCGCGTCGGTGGCCTTGGCGTCGGCCTTGATGGCGGCCTCGGGTTTCGCGGCGGGGGTCGATACCTTGGTCTGGGCCTGGTCCGCCTTGATCACCGGCGCGGTCGTTGTGGTCTTGCCGGCTTCAGCGGCGAAGGCCGGGGCTGCGATCACGGAAGCTGCGAGCAAGGCTGCGGAAATGGTCTTCAACATGGTGTGTCTCCTCTTGGAAGGATCTTGAGGCGGCGCCCTCTCGCCAGCTCTTCGATCGTGGGTGTGAGCCTAGGCGCGGCGCGCTGAACCCATTCTGAAGCCGGCTGCCAGCTTCCGTTCATCTCGATGACAAGTTTGTCATCTGCCCCTGGGCGAATAGATCGTGCGAAGCTGGAATGTTTTTGCCCGTTGGGTGTTCCGGTCTTCGGGCAATCGTGTAGGATCGCCACGTTCCATACGGGAGAAGATAGATGCGCAGACTTTCCATGCTTCTGGTACCGGGGCTTGTCTCGATGGCGTTGGCCGCCGGACCGGCGCTGACCAGCGCCTATGCCGCGGGCAGCGACGAGCCCTCGCCGCCGCCGAAGTCGGACAGCTCGGCCAAGAAGGGGAAGAAGAAGAGCTCCTCCATCAGCGATCCCAAATTCCTCGCGGCCTATCGCACCGCCTACACCACGATCTACGACGGTCACGACTACACGAGTGCGATCGACCAGCTGAAGTCGCTCAAGCGCGACGACGTCGCCGACGTGGCCAATTTGATCGGCTACTCCTATCGCAAGCTCGGCGACTACCAGTCGTCGAAGGTCTATTACGAGCTGGCGCTGAAGGACGATCCGAACCACGTCCGCACCTGGCAGTATTACGGCCTCTGGCAGCTCGAGCAGGGCAACCGCGAGCAGGCGCAGTATCATCTGAACAAGATCGCCTCGCTCGCCGGCACCGACAGCTCCGAGTATCGCTCGCTCGCCGCCGCGCTCGACAAGCCGACCGGCGCCACGCTCGTCTACTAAGACACGCGCCTTCGAACGAAACGAACGGGCACAACCTTTCAGGTTGTGCCCGTTCCGCTTTCTCGGTTAGCCTCGCGCACCAAATCTTTCCCCGCAAACTGGTAGCGCAATGGACACGTGGCTGCGATCCGCGATCGACTACATCGGCTCCTGGATCGAATTCCAACAGACGACATACCAGCAGCCGGGCGTCCTCGTCGCATTCGTCCATCGCGGCGAGGTCGTCGCCGAGCATGCGTTCGGCCTTGCCAATCTCGACACCGGCGAGAAGCTCACCCCGCGCCACCGCTTCCGCATCGCCTCGCATTCGAAGAGCTTTACCTCCGCGGGCATCATGAAGCTGCGCGAGCAGCGCAAGCTCCGGCTCGACGACCCCGTCGGCCAATATGTCGGCGGCCTGCATCCGCGCGTCGCCGAGACGACGATTGCGCAGGTGCTCTCGCATAGCGCGGGGCTGACGCGCGACGGCGTCGATTCCGGCCAGTTCATCGACAGCCGTCCCTACCTCAACGCCAAGGAGCTGCTCGCGGAGCTGAAACTGCCGACCGCGATCGAGCCCGGCACACGCTTCAAATACTCCAATCACGGCTTTGGCCTGATCGGCCTCGTCATCGAAGCCGTAACGAAGGAGCCCTACCCGCTCTGGATCAAGTGCGAGATCATCGAGCCGGCCGGCTTGCGCGAGACCGAGCCGAACGCGCCGCTTCCCAAGGGGGCGCCTTTTGCGCGCGGCCACACGCGAAAGCTGCCGTTCGGCGAGCGCGGTGTGGTCCCCGGCGACAATCCCGCGCATGCGATGGCGTCCGCCGCGGGCTTCGTCGCCACCGCCGGCGACACGGCCCGCTTCTTCGCGCAGCTCGCGCCCAATGCCAGGAAGAGCGTTCTGTCGGTGGCAAGCCGCCGCGAGATGACACGAAACCATTGGCGCATCCCGCAAAGCTTCGAGGGGTATTACGGCCTCGGCGTCAACGCCGGCAAGACCGACGGCTGGGACTGGTTCGGCCATGGCGGCGGCTTCCAGGGCTACATCTCCAGGACCTGCTCGATTCCCGCTTGCGAGCTCGCGATCAGCATCCTCAGCAATTCCATCGACGGCGCAGCACCGTTCTGGATGGACGGCGCGATGCAGATTTTACGCGTGTTCAGAACACGTGGTGCGCCCGACCGCCGCGTGCGCGACTGGACCGGCCGCTGGTGGACAATCTGGGGCGCGAGCGACCTGGTGCCTGCAGGCAATCGCGTGCTGGTCGCCAATCCGCAGTTCAACAATCCGTTCATGGATGCCGCCGAGATCGAGGTCACCGGCCGCGACACCGGCAAGCTCGCCTGGGCAGCCGGTTACTCCAGCCACGGCGAGCCGGTGCGCCGTATCCGCAACGCGCGCGGCAAGGTCAGCGACATCTGGATCGCCGGCGCCAACGTGAAACCTGCGAGCGTCGTGGCGAAGGAAATTGAGCGCAGATACAAGCCGCGCAAGCGGCGGCCTACTCCCTGATCAACGCCTCCACTTCGCTCCGAAACGCCTGCCGCGAGCCGTCGCGCGAATAGAACATGTGGCCGCCGGGATAGACGACGAACTTGACCCGCTGTGTTGCAAACGCGGGCAACTGGTCGAGCACCCGCTTCGTCCCGAAATAGGGCGTGGCGAGATCGAACAGGCCGTGCCCGACCAGCACGTTGAGCTTCGCGTCGGTGGCGAGGATCTGGCGCAGCTCCGACACCGACTGCGGCGGGTTGATGCCGCGGCCGAAATCCCAGTGGCCCTCGACCGCGCCGTTCAGGACCTCGTAGGAGCCATCGGGCCGCCAGTTGAGCTTGCGCGTCAGCACATCAACCGCGGCACTCGTCAGCGGCGCCTGGAGCGCATCGCCTGAGGGGTCGCCGAACCGCGAGCTGCTCGAATCCGGATAGGGATCGAAGCCGCGCACCGAGGCGTCGTAGCGCCCCGTCACCTTGCCGTTCTTGCGGTCGAACTCGCGGCGGAATTCACCGACGTCGAAGCGGCCGGCGAGCCTGCGGCTCACAGCCTGGTCGATCCCGGTGAGCTCGGCGACCTTGTCGGCGAGACGGTTGGTGGCCTCCTTGTCCGCCTCGCCCTTGATGAGGTCCGCCAGGAACTCGCCGCGCGCGTAAGCCTCGACGTCGGCGAGATCGGCGCGCTTGACCGATCCTTTCGCTTCGCGCGCGACCGCAACATAGCTCGGCAGCGTCGCGACATATTGCAGGACGCTGGTGCCGGTGAACTCGCGGAAATCCAGCAGCGGCGACACCAGGATCAGTCCCCTGACGCCGACGCCATGCTGGAGCTGCAACTGGCGCACCACCTTCGGCCCGCGAATGCCGCCATAGCTTTCGCCCGCGACGTATTTCGGCGAAGTCAGCCGATCGTGCTTCTCGAGCCAGCGGCGGATCACGAGCGCGATCGCATTGACGTCGCCGTCGACGGAATAGAAGGACTTGCGCGCGTCGTCGCCACTCGCAACAAAACGGCTGTAGCCGGTGCTGACGGGATCGATGAAGACGAGATCGGTGAAGTCGAGCCAGGTCTCCGCGTTCGGCTTCACCTCGGGCGAGGCCGACGGCGACAGCGCTTCGCCATCGAGCGGCAGCCGCCACGGACCGGCAGCGCCGAACTGGAGCCATGCCGAGGACGCGCCGGGACCGCCGTTGAACAGGAACGTCACGGGCCGCGTCGCGCGGTCGGCACCATCGAGCTCATAGGACGTGTAGGCGATGTCGGCGAGCGGCTCACCCTTGCCGTCGAACACGCGGATCGAGCCGGCCGTCGCGCTGAAGTTGAGTGCGCGGCCCGGCAGATCGAGCGTCTGCTTCGTGGTCGAATCCGGCGGCAGACGATGCGGCTCGGCGGCGGACGATGAATTCTGCGGCGCGCCTGGCGCGTTGCCGCCGCGCCCACCCTTCTGTCCGGCGGGTGCCGTCGTCTCGGCGCGCGGCTGCGACGGATCGTCCGCGCGCGCAAATCCCGCGAGCGCGAAAGTCGACACCGCCAGTACCAGGGTCGCGCGGCGCAGCGCCGGCAAACGCATGACCATGATCGTTCTCCTTGTCCGGCGATGAGAGCCGGCGAGTATCGAAAGCCTAGCGAGAAATTGCGACGGTTTGGGGGATTGCCGGCCCCTCGGCCCTGAAGAAGCCGGGCGGGCGCAAATCGACCCGGTTTTGCCCTGAATCGGATGGACGCTGTTTGCCTTGAAGAGCGGTCCTTCTCGACAATGGAGGCCCAGGTCGTATAGACGAGCCCGGCGGAACTTTCTCCAGCCAGCGGCCCTGCCCGGAAGCCATGACCAAGCCAGCGCGATACGACCGGATCGCCTTCGTCGCCAGCCCGAGCAGCGAGGCACAAACCGCCTTCAGCCAGCTCTCCCGCGACTACGGCAATTGCGACCCGAAGGACGCCGACGTCGTGGTCGCGCTCGGCGGCGACGGGCTCATGCTCCAGACGCTGCACCGGAACATGCATACGGGAAAGCCGATCTACGGCATGCACCGCGGCACCGTCGGCTTCCTGATGAACGAATACTCGACGATCGACCTTCGCGCCCGTCTCGAGGCGGCGCAGGAATCCGAGATCAACCCGCTCCTGATGCGGGCCACCGACGTCAACGACCGCGTCCACCTGCATCACGCCATCAACGAGGTCGCCCTGTTCCGGCAGACCTACCAGGCCGCGCGCCTGCGGATCCTGATCGACGAGCGCGAGCGCATGGCCGAGCTGATCGCCGACGGCATCATGGTGGCGACGCCGGCCGGCTCCACCGCCTACAATCTGTCCGCGCAGGGACCGATCCTGCCGATCAACGCCGCGCTGCTGGCGCTGACACCGATCAGCGCCTTCCGACCGCGCCGCTGGCGCGGCGCGCTGCTGCCCAATACCGCTTACGTCGTGATCGAGGTGCTGGAGGGCGACAAGCGGCCGGTGGCGGCGGTGGCCGACCATGACGAGGTGCGCGATGTCCGCCGCGTCGAGGTCCTGTCCGACAAGACCATTTCGATGCGCATGCTGTTCGACCCCGGCCACAGCCTGGAAGAGCGGATCCTGCGCGAGCAATTTGGTTCCTGAGCCAAGGCGCGGATCACTGGCCGCAACGCTGAATCGATTCCAGGCCTCCCGCCATTGCGGGATCGCCAAGCAGATCAAAATCCCTGACGACTGGGACGAGGCTCTTCGTCTCCGACGTCATGAGATAGATCGTTACGAGTAGCGATGCCTGCGGCGCCGCGTTGGCGCGACAGAATTCCTTGGCTGCCACGCCGAGCCCCATCGAACCGCGCTTGCCTTTCTGCCCCTGCTCGATCATCGAGGTACGCAGCGCCTCGAAGCGCGCGGCATCTTCTGACGACAAGCGATAGGCGTACATGGAGGAGCCCTGCGGCGAGGCCGGCAGGCCTGGGCGCTCGCGCGCGCTCATCTCCAGCATGGCGAAGCTCGTCCTGGCCTCCGCCTCCCCTACCACCCTGGTGACAACGTCGAGCTTGACGCCGCCCGCGCGTGGCCGCAACGCATCAGGCAATTGCACAGCGACGCGCAGCATCGACAGGTCGGTCGTCTTGGCGTCGATGCGGGCAAGCGGCGGGATCGATGTCAGCGGCACCGCGCTGCATCCGGCAAGCGCGAGCGCAGCCGCGCTCGCAAGAACGCGCGCGAGGCGGTTCATCGCAGGCATCTCCGGTTCAAGATTGAAAGAGGCTTGGATTGAACGAGGCTTGGCTAGGCCGATTTCCGACCGGCCGTGCGAGGCTCCAACGCGTCGTCCGCGCCATCAGGGACGTATTCCAGGATATCGCCGGGCTGGCAGTCGAGCACGGCGCAGATCCGCTCCAGCGTGTCGAAGCGAATACCGCGCACCTTGCCGGACTTCAGCAGGGAGACGTTCGCCTCCGTGAGCTCGATGCGCGCCGCGAGCTCGCGCGATCTGATCTTGCGCCTGGCGAGCATGACGTCGAGATTGACGACGATCGGCATGGTCAGATGATCTCACTGTTCTCGTGCCACAGGCGGACGGCATCGGCCATCACGGTCGCGAAGGCGACGAGCGCCAGGCCGCTCAGCACCGACAGCACATGCGATTGCTCGATCCCGAACATGACCACGAGCTGGCCGGGTTCGTTGGCCCGCGTCAGGTTGATCGTGGTAAGCATCTGCACCAATGGCGACATCAACGCATTGACGATCAGCGCGAGGCCCATGCGACGGATACGCCAGGCGTTCCCGGTCACAAAGACCTCGCCGCGCGCGAAACGGGAGAACAGCATCGAGAGCTGCAACAACGCGTAAATGACGGGCGCAAGGCCGATCAGGCTGATCAGCCCGCCGGCGAAGCGCGTGCCGAAATTGAGGGTGAACGGCCGCGCCCCCAGCGGGGACCCTGTCGCGATCCAGTGCCGAAGCACCTCGTCACTCGACCAGAGCAGCGGCACCGCAAGCACCGCGCCGGCGACGCAGACGAGCGCGCCGACGGCCACGACACGCCCGATCCGCCGGAGCCGCGGCTCGGCCGGGACAGGATAAGGAAAAGCGATCACGCTCATCGAAACAACTCCCGCTCAATCGAATTTTTTATTGTTTTACAATAAAAAATGGCAGAATTACGATATGCTAAATTCCCGTCCTCCGAAGCGCCACCGAAGGCCGCGGCAACCCTTCGTTAACCCCCGGCGCGATATGGTTAACGAAAGTTGACCGCTTCCGCCCGGGCGCCATGTTCCGCATCGATTTCAACAAGCTGCGCTTCCTCGTCTGCGACGACAATCCGCACATGCGCCGCATCCTGCGGACGCTGCTGCATTCCTTCGGCGCGCGCGAGGTCTATGAAGCCGAGGACGGCGCAACCGCGCTGGAAATGTACAGCCATTACGTCCCCGACATCGTCATCACCGACTGGGCGATGCCGATCTTCGACGGGCTCGAGCTCGCGCAGATGATCCGGCAGCCGGAATCCAAGGGCAATCCCTACGCGCCGATCATCATGCTGACCGGTCATTCCGAGAAGCGCCGCGTCACGGTGGCGCGCGATGCCGGTGTCACCGAATTCCTCGCCAAGCCGATCTCGGCCAAGGGGCTCTACCAGCGCATCCTCAACGTGGTCGCCAGTCCCCGCCCCTTCATCAAGACCAAGACCTATTTTGGTCCGGACCGGCGCCGCAACACCAACTCCGCCTATATGGGTCCCGAACGCCGAGTCGGCGAAAAGCACGAGGTGATGCAACAGCCCTCGCTGCTCGACAAGGCGCGGTCCTCCATCTAGCGCAGCGTCTCACGCGAGGCAGGCATCATGGCGAAGAACAGCGCAAAGGACATCGAGGTCACGGCCTTCGCCACGCATCATGTCATCACGCAGCCCAATCCGCTGCGCAAGGTTCTGCGCCGTGTCGAGGAAAAGGACATGGACGATCCGGTCGGCCGCGCCGAGCAGGCGCTGGCAGGCCTCTCCGGCGAGTTCAAGGACTGGATGACGACCGAAGTGAACCGGCTGTCCGCCGCCTACGTCGCCATCCGCAATGACGGCTTCACCAAGGACAGGCGCGACGAACTGTTCCGCGCCGCCCACGACATCAAGGGCGACGCCGCGACATTCGGCTATCCGGCGGCGGCGGGAATTGCGGAGAGCCTGTGCCGCGTCATCGAGCACGCGCCCGATCTCGACAAGGTGCCGGTCGAACTGTTCACGCACCACATCAACGCCATCCTCGCCATCGTGCACGAGAACACCAAGCTCGACAGCATCAGCGTCTCCGCCGAGCTCAGCCGCCGCCTGCGCAAGGTCGCCGACGACTATCTCGCCGACGTCAACCGCGACCGCCCCGAGCATCTCGAAGTGATCCTGGCACCGAGCATCGTGCCGGCGGAGTAGTCTTCCCTCGTCATTGTGAGCGCAGTTCGGGGCTTCCGGCTCTGTCACCACGATCAGCATCGTAGGGTGGGCAAAGCGAAGCGTGCCCACCAATCGAACTTGATCGTGCTGAGAGATGGTGGGCACGGCGCTTCGCGCCTTTGCCCACCCTACAGCATCCCATCACGCCGCGATCAGATCGTCATACACCGGATCGATCGCCTCATCCGCGACGAGCTCATCGCAGAACAGTCGCGCCTCTTCGCGCGCCGACTCGGTCGCAAAGCGCCGCAGCAGGACCATCAGCGGCTCGGTGGCGCCACGGTCGGTCTCGCAATGGGTGAGCACGCGCTCGACCATGCGCCGGCGCAGCCGCGCCGCGCCGTCGTCGCTGTCGACAAAACCTTGCTCGTGGCAGGCATCGAGCGCAACCTGGAACGCCGCAAAGGTTGCCTCCGGCAGCCCGGCGCGGCGGAGCAGCGCGTGCAGGCTGTTGCCGCCGCGATCGTGCAGCAGCGCGGAGACACGCGCGAGCGGCAGGTCCGCGAGTTCGGCGAGCGCCGCGTCGAACAGATCGAGATTGCTCGACAGCAGCGCGCGCAGGATCAGACCCGCGGTGAGCTGGCCCGTGATGCGCAGATGCCGCACCAGACCCTGCATGTCCTCGCCGCGCGAACGCGCCGCGATGTTCATGGTGGAGCGGTCACGCGCCTCGGTCGCAATGCGCTCGGCGCGGTCGGCGCTCAGCCAGTTCCGCGCCACCACGAACTGCGCGAGAGTTTCGGAGAGTTTTGCCACCAGCGCGACACGCGTCGCGGCCGGCAGATCCTCCAGCACCAGCATCGCCTCGCGGATCGCGGCGAGATGGCCGTGACGTTCGACGATGCGGTCCCAGGAGAACGGCGCCAGCTCGGCGTGGGGATTTTCGATCAGCTCGAGGGCCGCCGCCGCGCAGCCGACTTCGGCGATGGCGGCGCAGACCGAGACCGGCAACGCAATGCGGCGCGCGACCGCGCACTGCACCTCGTCATTGCCGGTTGCGACGATGTCGACGAGGTCGGCATCGATCAGGAGCGGAGAATGTTCGAGCACGGGCAGCGCGACGGTCGGCTGGTCCCCCGACAACGCCCGCACGATCGATGCCGGGGCATCGGTGCTGCGTGCAAAAGCTTCGGCCATCGCCTGCCGCACCAGCGGCGAGGGATCGTCGAGCAGCATCAGCAGCGCGCCTTCGGCGGCGACGCGGTCGTCATGGGAAAGGTCTGAGATCAGCCAGGCCCGGGCCAACGCCCGTGTTGCCTCGGCCCGCTCGCCAGCGGGCGCCGTCCTGATCCAATTGATGAACTGCCGAACGATCATGGTGCTTCCGGCTTACGCAACGAAGACGAGGCGGTGACGGCTCGTCACCTGCAACACAAAATAAACCACGACGCTTAACAAAGCGTTCACCATAACCGGCTGGTTTTATTGACGTTTTGTTAAGGGAACCAAATCGGCTGAGCGGCGGGATTCCGCCTCGCGCCGCACCGCGTCCTGGACACGAGCGTGAGGATCAGCTCGAGAACGTGCCGCTGCGATCGCTGAAGAGATCGAGCGGCTGCGGCGGCCGCACCTCGGGCGCCGATGCGACCGAGGTGAGCGAGGCGTTGTTGCCCCACAATTTCTGCACGGTCGTCGAGACCGGCTGCACGTCGCCGGGCTGATAGATCGAGCGGAATGCGGGCGTGGTCGGCGCGCTGTCCGCGACCGTCGTTGACGATGTCGCGCTCACCGGCGTGACGCCGCGCGCATCCGGAAAGGTCTGGAGGTAGGCGGCATTGTCGATGACAGGCGCGGTGGGCTGCACGCCGTTGGCGCTCGCGACCTGCGTGGTCGACGGCGTGCCGCCATACATCGCCATCGCACTGCGGGTCGTCTTCGAATTCGCCGCGCTGGCATAACGCGCGTCGAGCACCGAATAGACCTCGGAGACGCTGCGGGCGCGGCCGTCCCTGGCGTAGAAGATCGAGCGGTTGGCGGATGCCGCATTGGGAAACAGCCGCGCGCCGACCGCTTGCGGATTGTCCTCGGCATTGGCGATCAGTTTCGCGGCGCCGCCGACGCCCATGAAATGCGCCATGTAGAGTTCGCTGTCGGACGGCCTGCGGCCGAGCAGGCCGGTGAGCTTGAAACTGTTCGACTGCGTCAGCGCCGCCGCCATGGTGGAGGCGGCTTCCGGATCGTCGCGCAGCTTCATGATCGACCGCTTCATCACGGGATCATCGACGGTGTAGCCGCCCGAGGGCGTCCTGGTGATGGCGTCGGAATAATTGCCATAGCCAAGCTGGGTGCCCGCCTCCTTCACGGTACCGAGCCAGGTCTGGTCGATGAACTGGTAGAGCCCGTGCGCGGACGACGTGGTGGCCCCCGCCGCCGGATCGAAATCCGATTCCATCTTGGCGGTGGTCAGCATGTACTGGAAGCTGACGCCGCTGATGTTCGAGGCCTGCTTGATCGCACCGGCGACGCGCGCCCGCGACGGATCGAGAACCGCCGTCTGCGAGGCACTGGAATTGTCGACCGACATGATGAAGTGCCCGCCCCGTGCGGCGTTGAGCAGCGCCGGCAATTTGGCGCCTGTCGTCTCACCGTGGGACAGGTATGGTTAACGCGGGGTTAATTTGACCTCGCCGTCATTCCCGGGCGTACCGTGCGAGCCCGAATGACAGAGAGCTACTTCTTGTACACCGCATCCGGATCGAACAGCCTGTCCGCATCGACGAAGACGAGCTTGGCGCCGCCGCCTTCGGCCTCGACCTTGCGGTAGAAGCAGGACCGGCGGCCGGTGTGACACGCCGCACCGATCTGCTCGACGCGAAGCCAGACCGCGTCCTGGTCGCAATCGGTGCGCATCTCGACGACGCGCTGGGTCTGACCTGAGGTCTCACCTTTTCGCCACAAGGCATTGCGCGAGCGACTGAAGTACCAGGCCTCCCCGGTCGCAATCGTCTTGCGCAGCGCCTCGTCGTTCATATGCGCGACCATGAGCACGTCGCCAGTCGCGACGTCGGTCGCGACGACCGTCACGAGGCCCGCGGCATCGAACCTCGGCAGGAAGGCGAGGCCTTCCTCGATCTCATGGGAGTGAGCGGACACGACAAACCTCGCCAGTTGTTTGCGAGGTCAGCGCTGCAGGCCTCGCACCAGGGACAGGAAACGGGCCTGCTCCGCCGGATTGTCGCGGAACATGCCGGTGAAGCGGCTTGTGAAGGTCGAGGCGCCGTGCTTGGCAACGCCGCGCACCGACATGCAGGTATGCTCGGCCTCGATCAGAACGGCAACACCGCGCGGCTTGAGGATCTCGTCGATGGCGGCGGCGATCTGCGCCGTCAAATGCTCCTGGGTCTGGAGCCGGCGGGCGAAGATGTCGGTCAGGCGCGCAAGCTTCGACAGGCCGACGACGCGTTCCACCGGGGTATAGGCGATGTGCGCCTTGCCATAGAACGGCATCATGTGATGCTCGCACTGCGAGGTGAACTCGATGTCGCGCACCAGCACGAAGTCATCGTAGCCGGCAGTCTCGCCGAACGTGCGGTCGAGCACCTCGGCCGGGCACTGGTGGTAGCCCTGATAGAGCTCGTCGAAGGCCTCGACGACACGGCGCGGCGTATCCAGAAGACCCTCGCGCTGGGTGTTCTCGCCGATATAGGCCAGCAGCGTCTTCACCGCCGCTTCCGCTTCGGCGCGCGCCGGGCGGGGCTGGTCGGCGCGAACGGCCGCCGCGAGGAATTCGGCAGGATCAAGCTCCGCCGGGCGGCTCTCGGGCTGGCGGTCGGAAGGCTTGTTAGGGCGGATGGATTTGATGGTAGCGTCCATGTCTACTCCGTTCGACGGCCTTGCGGCCGGAGTGTCACCGGCAGACGGGGCGGCCAAGCCGCCGGACGCCTGAAGAGAACAGTTTTGACGAAAAAGGGCCCCGGGTCATCGCGCCGGCAGCGCAGGTCTGGATCACCGCTGCCGCACCGCTGGACTGTTTTTCCGCCAGTTCCAACCCTATATAGGACCCTGGACGGCGCCCGCCAAGGCCGATCCGGTGCGGAAGTGTTGGACTCCATCACATGCTGAACGACATCTATAACAAGCGGATCATCGAGTTGGCTGGGAATATTCCGCGCCTCGGACGGCTGCAGGACCCCGACGCCACCGCCACCGCCCATTCCAAATTGTGCGGCTCGACTGTGAAGATCGACCTCAAGATGGAGGGCGACAAGGTCACCGACTTCGCCCATGACGTGAAGGCCTGTGCTCTTGGACAAGCCTCTTCATCCATCATGGCAAGTCGCGTCGTCGGCTCGACCGCGAGCGAACTCCGTGAGTTACGTGAAACCGTTCGCAAGATGCTCAAGGAGAACGGCGCGCCTCCTGAAGGCAAATGGGAAGAGATCAAATTCCTTGAGCCGGTCCGCGACTACAAGGCGCGTCACGCCTCGACCCTTCTGACCTTCGATGCCGTGGTCGACGCGATCGGCCAGATCGAGGCCAAGGCCAAGCAGCCTGCCGCGGCGCAGGGCTGACCCCCTCCCTTCATTCCCGGGCGATGCACGGCATCGATCCCGGAATCCAGCCGGTTGCCGATCGAGATTCCGGGTTCGCGCTGACGCGCGCCCCCCGGAATGACCATCAAGGACTTTCGTTACTTCTGCGAGCCTGCGCTCGGCGCCGTGCCCGTCGGCACCACGGCCTCCGCCGTCTTGGTCGACTTGACGGGTTGCGGCTGTTGTTCGGCTTCCGCGCCGAACCTTGCCTGCGTCTTCGGCGCAAGTTCCGCCACCGCAGGCGCCGCGACGTCGACATGCGGCAGCACGTCGGCCATGACGTTGGTGGTCACGAGATTGGTGAGCTTCAGCTCGCCAGCATCCAGCTCGTGCAGATCTTCCCACGGCGGCACGCTGAGCGCGAGCGAGAGAAGGTCGCCGGCGCCGCCCATGTCGAACGTATATTTGGCGAGCCGGCCGATGTCGCGCTCGACGATCATCAGGTCCTGCGCGCTGTAGCTCGCCGCCTTGGCATCGTCGGCACGATCGCCCATCCAGATCTGGTGGACCCGGACATGCGCGGCCTCGGGCACGTAGCGCTTCTTGCCGGCCAGCAGCAGGAACGCGCACATGGATTCGCAATAGGCCTCGGGCACAATCGCCGGACGGGCCGCCTGCCCGCCGCGGTTCTGAACGCTGATGCCGACCGTGGTCAGGAGTCCGAGATTGCGGAAGCGCCGGCCGAGCGTGATCGCGTCGTTGACGGAGCCGCCGCTGGAATCGAGCACCACGGTGGCGCCGCCAAGCTGGCGGCCGCGCGAGAACTCCTCGAAATCCCTGGGTGTGTCAGCGGTGATGATGCCGACTGCGCTGACCCAGCCGCGGCAGTTCGGCTCGCAGGCAACCCAGTTGAACTTCATCGGCAGCTTGCGCTCTTCGAGGGCAGCACCGGCCCGGGCCGACGACCCGAATGTCGCGACGGCGCCAGCCAGCACGACTCCACATGCGGCGGTCCCCACCAACAACCAGCCGCGAAGATTGAGCGACTTCAGAAGTTTCAAACTGGTCCCTTCCCCAAGCCCCATTTGCGCGATTATCCCCGCTTCGCGCTCGATGAGTCGATCATACGGACGTATGTTTCCACGAGTGTCACAAAAATGGTATCCGGAGGAATACAGCTCGTCCACGTACTTGCTGCACTGCTCCCTAAAAACATGCAAAATATGGCGCGCGCGCAACAAGGTCTTGTTCCCTGCGCAGGAACCGCGCAAGTGACGTCAAGGTTTGAAGCAGAGCGCACATGAAGCATCCAGACTCCGGTGTCGGTTCCACAATCGCTGCGTCACTGCGGCGGCAGCCTCGTAATCTCGGCCGCGGACTGATCTGGCTGTATCGTCACACGCTCTCGCCGCTGGTCGGCTACAACTGCCGGCACTTGCCGACCTGCTCCGTATACGGCGACGAGGCGATCGAACGGTTCGGGCTCTGGGCCGGCGGCTGGATGACACTGGCGCGCCTGCTCCGCTGCAACCCGTTCGGCACTTCGGGAATCGACAACGTGCCCCTCACCGCACCGCAGGGCGCGCGCTGGTACTTTCCCTGGCGTTACGCCCGCTGGCGCGGCGTCAACGCTTCCTGAGCATGCTGACCAGAAGCGCCGCGGTGCTTCCCGCATCGCTGCCTTGGATGGAACCGGAACTTTCCCGTCGCGTTGTTTTGATGCTCCCGCGGGAGGAAAGAACAATGCGCTGGAAAATCAGCCCTCATTTTCACTTCAAGCTTGGTCCTCATCCTGGTTCCAAAGGGCATCACGACCCCAGAACCATCGACATGCTCGCCATCATCGCACTGCTGGCGCTCGCGGCCGGCTCCGGCTGGTATCTGGCGACGAGCCTTGCCACGCCGCCGAGCTCGACGGCGTTCATCGTGCCTAGTCAGAGCGTGCACTGGTAGCTAGCGAAACCAGAAAAAGCGTCCGGGCGGCGGCGGGATCGGCTCGGGCGGACGCAGCCGCTTCGGACGCGCCGGCTTTGGCGGCGGTTCGGCGGATGACGTGGTCTCCGCCGCCGGCGCCATCTCGCTTCCCGGCACCTTCACCGCCAGCAGCAAGTTCGACTCGTGCATGCGCCAGCGGTAACCGACACCAAAATCGATCGGCTGCGCGCGCGTGAACAGTTCGGCGTAACGCTCCTGATAACGGCCGGGGAATTCGTCGATCGGGCCGAGATAGCGCCCGAACGGGAAGAACCGCCATTGCCGCGCATTGTAGTTTCCAAGCGGAATTCCGGAATCGTCCTGGACGATGGTCGCGCTGTTGGCGAGCAGCCAGTCGCGCGCGACGGTGAAGTTGCCGGAATGCATCAAATAGGACGCGCTCTTGATCAGGCTGTTGCCGGGGCCGAGCATCCCGCAGAACTTCAGGAAGCCGGCTGCGCGTGCACCGGAATTGGAAAGATCGGTCGAGAAATAATACAGCGTGCGGACCTCGCCGTCGCTGCCAACGAAGGTGATGCGAGCGCCGCGCGTGGCGTTCCGTCCCGGATTGTCGTTGCCGACGTGCATCCCGCCCTTGTCATCGAGCGCGACCATCTCGACGTTGCGGATGGTCTTGCCGGAGCGCGCGAGGAAGACATAGAGGATCGGCAACGTGCCGTTGACCTGGTTGGCGTGCAGGTCGACCTTCATGTGCTTGGTGATGAAGAAGGAGAAGCTCAGGATCGAGCTGAGCGAACGCTCGACATTGTAGAGCGCGGCACCGACCGAGCCGCGCGGCAGCCGCGTCAGGTCAGGCACCGCGCCGACCGGCTCCAGCGCGCCGAGCACGTAGGTGCTGGCCTTGGAATAGAACGCATCGGCGTAGAGGAAATCCGGGCCGCTGAACAAGTAGAACATGGTCGGCCGGGGCGCGGCCAGGTTGACCTCGGCCCAATTGCGGATCTTCGAGAGCTGCCGCTGCTCGAGCTGGGCGAAGGCGCCGTCGAAGAATTTTGCGTGGCGCTGCCAGCCCGGGTCCCTGGTGAGCGGCACCAGCGGCGAGTCCGCCGAAGGCTGCATGCCCGCGAGGAAGCGCGCGGTATCATCGAAGGTGACCTCGGTGGCACGCGCAGACGAGACGGCCGCAGCCAGAAGGGCAAGCGCGACAGCCGCAATTCTCATGGGTCGGAACATGTCTATTCGCGATTGTGTGACGTGCCAGCGGCGACCGGCCGCCTGCGGAAAACAGCATAGATCAACAGGCCCGAGAGCATGAGCAGCATTCCCGACAACGACTGCACCGGCCGCTCGGTCAACAGGTAGTACATCATGAACCCGGTCACGAGCAGGAAAACGAGCGGCGTGAACGGGTATCCCCAGGCGCGATAGGGTCGCGGCAGGCCCGGATCGGTGATGCGCAGCTTGATGACGCCGGCGACCGTGAAGAACGAGCAGAACAGCAGCGCGAACTGGATGAAGTCGAGCACCGCCTCGAAGCTGCGCGTGAACAGCAGCAGATTGGCGACGGCAAGCTGAAACAGGATGGCATAGGCCGGCGCTCCGCTCGCCGATCGCTTCGAGAACACGCGCAGGGCCGGAATGTCCTCGCCCATCGTCATCATCACGCGCGGGCCGATCCACATCATCGCGCTGATCGAGGAGATCAGGCCGACGCAGATCATCGCGCCGACGATCCGGCCGCCGAGACTGCCGAAGATCGCGCTGCCGGCAACGCTGGCAACATCGATCTGGCCGGCCAGCGCGCCGACCGGCGTCGCGTAGAGAAACACCGCATTCAGCGCGACGTACAGGACGAGCACGATCAGCGTGCCCGCGAGCAGCGCGCGCGGCAGGCTCTGCTGCGGCGTGTTCATCTCGCCGATGATGTAGGTCGCAGCATTCCAGCCCGAGAACGAGTACATCACGAAGACCAGTCCGATCGCGAAGGGCGCACTGACGATGTGCGCCAAGTCGCCCGGCTGCGGCGTGAAGGCGATCGGCTGCGGCACACCGATGACGAAGCCGGCGACCAGGAAGGCGACGATCAGCACGACCTTCAAGATGGTCGAGATCAATTGGAAGGTCGAGGAGTGCCTGACGCCGGTCAGTTGCACGATCGAGACCAGCCACACCACGGCGATGGCGAGCGGGATCGGCGGCAGCCCGGGATGGACCGATTTCGCGTATTCGCCGAACGCCATCGCCGCAAGCGCGACGGGCGCGGCGAAGCCGACTGTCGCCGAGACCCAGCCGGCGAGAAAGCCGAAGGCGGGATGGTAGGCGCGACCGAGGAAATTGTACTCCCCGCTCGAGCGCGGAAACATCGCGCCGAGCTCGCTGTAGGAGAACACCCCGCACAGCGCGACGATGCCGCCGATGGTCCAGAGCGAGAGGATCGAGAAGCCGGACGGGATGTCCTTGACCTGGAAGCCGAGGCTGGTGAAGACGCCGACCCCGATCATGTCGGCCACGACGATGGCGGTTGCGACCAGAACGGAGACCCCCGACCCGCTTCCGGTCAGCCGGCCAGTCCAGGGCGCAGATCCCGCATCTGATGCCGTCATCGGGGTCCTCAAACCTGAGGCGTCACCGCCTCGTGGGAAGCATCGTGCCGTTCGGTCCAGTCAATTCAAGCAGGGTTAACAAGGGTTAAATGAGGCATGCGAAATCGGTACTGCCGCACCTTTTGCGCATGGTCCTGGGCAATAAACCACCGCAGACACCGGAGAATCCCGTTTCGCGCCCCCACAATCAGGACACGATTGCATGGTCCCTTCGAGCGTTCCGGATGTGGGGAAGTTTCTCCGGACACTTAACGTCGCCTAAACGCCAGTCGGCTCAATTGTCTTAAATGCTTGCCGATGGACGTGTGACTTGGGTCGTGACTTGGGGTCATGGGTGGATGGTCGGGGCCGTTCCGAAACTGAGAGCTGACACTCGTGCCGATCGGACGCTGTCCGTTGCGCACGGTCGCGCGCTCCGGATCGCGCTGATCTCGGCCTTGGTGCCGCTGTCGCTGGCGCTGGTTCAATGCGGCCGGGCGCCCAACCCGGCGGCGCTCGCGGCGAACTCGCAGGCCAACGTCCAGGTGGTCGCCAAGACCAATCCGCGAGCCGCCAATCCGCAAGTTGCAAGCGCCGACACGTTCGAGGATCGCTTCCCGGCCCCGCAATTCGGGGAGCGCTTCCCGTCGGCGAGCGAGAGTTTTCTGCAACGGCAGATGTCGGACTTCTCGCCCAAACGCGCCGTGCAGCAGCAGCCTCAGTCGGAGCAGGCGCCCTACAAGTTGGCCTCGCTCGCGCCGCAGGTCCCCTACCAGCGTCCGCCGCGCGAGGACCTGACGACGCTCGTCAGCATGAAATCGTCGGCCTTCCCCTATTTCGGCAACAACCCTGCCTCGGACGCGCCGTTCCTCAACATCTCCAAGGGCGACCGCCGCGGCCACCGCAGCTATTCCGGTCGCGTCTACTGGCAGGACGAGACCTACAGTGACAGCCGTGTGCTGATGCACGTGCCCGAGCATTTCGACGTACGCAAGCCGGGCGTGATCGTGGTGTTCTTCCACGGCAATGGCGCAACGCTGGAGCGCGACGTACGCGATCGCCAACTCGTGCCGCGGCAGGTCACCGATTCCGGCGCCAATGCCATCCTGCTGGCGCCGCAGATGGCGGTCGATGCCGCCGATTCAAGCGCCGGCAAATTCTGGCAGCCCGGCGGCTTCAAGCGCTTCATGGAAGAGTCCGCCAACCATCTGGCTCAGGTCACCGGCGATCCCAACAACGCACGCGCCTTCGCCAACATGCCGATCGTGATCGTCGGCTACAGCGGCGGCTTCCTGCCGACGGCCTGGAGCCTCGAGGTCGGCGGCATCAGTGACCGCGTCCGCGGCGTCGTGCTGCTCGATGCCGTGTATGGCGAGATGGACAAGTTCGCCTCCTGGATCGAGAGCCACCGCTCCGGGTTCTTCGTCAGCTCCTACACCCGCTACACCGCGCGGCGCGACCGCGAGCTGATGAGCATGCTGCGGCAAAAGGGCATCAGCGTCTCCGAGGACATGGACGGGCCCTTGCGTCCCGGCAGCGTGGTGTTCGTCGAAACCGGCGACGGCATCACACATCGTGATTATGTGACGCGCGCCTGGACGCGGGACCCGCTCAAGGACGTGCTGGTGAAGATGTCGGCGACGCCGTCGCTTGCGCTGACGCGCGTGGCATCCACCAATCCACCTGCATCAAGCCGCTAACCGATATTGCGCGCGCCGGCATTTGGCCGCGCTGCCTGCAATTGTCTCAGGCTTTGATCAAAATGTGATGTTGATTGGCCGATATCCCCGGGGCCGACCGGATTGCTTCCGCCGGCAAGGATCATAATTTGCCGGCGAAGTTGGTGTTGAAATTCCGCAGGGACAAGCAGTGCGTCAGGGATTGTACAAGGTCGACTTCCACACGGTTCACGGAACCGGTTGCGGCGTCGTCTATGTGACTGAGGGCAAGATGCGCGGCGGCAATTCCGCCTTTGCCTTCATCGGCACCTATGCGGGCGAAGGCGACAGCATCAAGGTCAAGATCTCGACCGAGCGCTACAATGATGATCCGTCCTTCAAGCCGCTGTTCGGGAACGACCGGATCACCCTGACGCTCGCCGGCCGTGAGGACGGCGACACGGCGGAGTTCGAAGGCACCGCGCTGCAAGTGCCCGGCGTTGCCTTCAGGGCCGTGCTGAGCCGGATCAGCGACTAGCCGTCCGGCTTCCAGACCTCAGCTCTTGATCTTCAGGTTTTGGGCAGCTTCGGAATGCTCTCGGCAAAGCCGTTGAAGCAGGCCAGCCGCTCGTCCTCTTCCTTGAAGAAACGGCAATCGGCGTAGCCCTTGGCCTTCGCCGGCTTCGGCTTCGGCGTCGGCGGGATAATGGCGTCGTAGCAGTTGAGGCGGTCCTTGGTGCCGTCATCGAGATCGAGGCAGGCCTGGAGCCGCGCCGCGATCGATTGCGGCTTGCCCTTCGGCGCTGCGGCCGGCTTGGCCGCCGCCTCTTTGGTCCCCTTGGGCTTAACCTGCACCAGCGGCTTGTCCCCCACCATCGGTGGCTTGTCGGCTTGCGCAAACGCGGAGGCTGAATAGAGCACCGCGGCAACCGCCAGAATCATCCTCATCTCAGTCAACTCTCTTTGGTCCCCATGCCTCGCCTTCTAGCGCTCCCGCGCGCGGTTTGCCAAGCACCTTGCGCACACGAAAACACGGGATTCAGGCTGTGGCGGCCACAGCCGGCCGCGGCCGGGTCAGGACCACCAGGACCAAAGCCAGCACGACAAAGCCGACCGCGACGAAGCCGAGCGGATGCAGGAGCTCGCGGGCGAACAGCAGTCCGCCGATGGCGGAGCCGACAGCCTGGCCGATATAGAGGACAGAGGTGTTGAGCGCGACGGTTGCCGATGCAAGCTGCGGCGCCGCCGCGACCAGCCGCACCTGCTGCATCGAATTGGTCGAGGCAAAGCCGAGGCCCCAGATCGCGACCGCGATCGCCATCAACACCAGGCTCCCCGCACCGAATGCCCAGGTGGTGATGCCCGCAAGCAGCAGGCAGGTGAACAGCAGCGAGGTCCGAAAAGGTCCCCAGGTGTCGACGATGCGGGTCGCGATGACAACGCCGAGGAAACCGCAAACACCGTAGATGCCGAACACCATGCCGATCGCATCGGGGCTGGCGTCGGTGAGCTTCTTGAGCAGCGGGCCCATGAAGGTGAACACCACGAACTGCCCGGACATCTGCAGCATCGTGATCGCAAGCAGCAGCAGAATCGCCCTGCTTCGCCCGACCGCGCTCCAGGTCTTCAGGTCAACAGGCGCGCCCGTCAGGCCCGCCGGCAGCCGCAGCAGCAACAACAGGAAGCTGATGCAGCCGAGCGCGCCGATCCCGCCATAGGCGGCGCGCCAGCCATAGCGGCTGGCGATGAAGGTGATCAGCGGGAGGCCGACGGCGGCAGCTAACGACCAGCCGAGAAAGATATAGGCGATCGTGCTGCCCCGCCGCTCCACCGGCACGATCAGCGCCGCCGTGCCGGCGGCCTGCGGCGTGTAGAGCGCGCCGACCGCGAGCATCACCAGTCGGATGACGAGCAGGCTCGTGTAGTCAGGGGCAAATGCCGAGGCGAGATTGCCAAGGGCGAGCACCGCGAGCGTCGTCGTCAGCAGCGTCCGCCGCTCGATGCGGCTGGTCAACCACGCGGTCAGCGGCGAGCCGATGCACAGCGTGATCGCGCCGAAGGTGATCAGCAGCCCGGCTGCATGGATACTGATGCCGAGCCCCGTCGACAATTCCGGCAGCATGCCCGCCGGCGCCAGCACCGAGCAGCCGGTGACGAGATTGCCGAGCATCAGGGCAGTTGGCGTGAAACGAAAGGCGGCGGGGGACAGGGATTTCATGCACGTGCATGTAGTGGATGTGCACGCCGATTGAAAGCGCCGCACAACTCCAAATCCGGCCCGCGGGACACGAAGCCACTTGTCTTCCAGAGGTTTGTTGGGGATATTATTGCTATTTTTAATTGCACATTTGAGGAAACATCGATGCCGAGCAAACCCGAAGGCGTCCGCCGTTACATCGTCATGAGCAAGGATGGATATCTTGCGGCGCCGCTCGATACCGCGAACCTGCAACCGAGTGCCGGCACGGTAATGCTTGCCACGCGGGCGCGCGCCGTCGCGCCGGCCCCGCAAATGCGGGTGCTGGATTCGCTTCACGAGAACGGCCCCAAGCTGGTCGAAATGGCTCCCGAGGGAGAGCTCAGCCTTCGTCTCAGCTCACCGGACCTGAAGATCATCCCGGAAGTCTTTTATCACCGGCAGTGGGAGCGCTTCCGCGTTCATCAGCGTCCTCCCCGGCCCGCGGCCAAGAAGGCAGCCGCGAAGAAAACCACCGCCAAAAAGGCGGCCGGCAAGAAAAACGCGAAAAAGGCCGCCGCGGGCCGGGTCAGATTGGCCACCGTGGCAGGCGTCTCGGCAACCAGCTTCACCGTCTCGGTCGTGGCTCGGTCAGGCGGCGCTCCGGTCGAAGGCGCTCACATCGTCGCTTTCACGGACTTCGCAGCGCGTCAGGGGGCCGAGGCGACAACGGGCGCCAACGGCAGCGCCACGCTGAACCTGCTCCCGCCGAGCCAGCCTCTCGAACGCGTCTATGTCTATGCGCCGGCCGGCTACTGGGGATTTTTTGCCATCAACACAACCGGCGCGAACCTTGCGCAGATCAAGTTGACGTCCATCGACGTGCGCGATCAAACGTTGCTGCTCACCCAGCTCTATGCCGGGCTCCCCGTGAATGCCGGCGCTGACGTCACCGTCGGAATCATCGACAGCGGCGTCGACGGCACGCACCCCGACCTGACCAACGTGACGGGCGGCCTGAATTGCGTGAGCGACGAGGTTCGTGCCAATCCCGCGGCCGCGCAGAATTGGCGACCGGCGTTGACCGAGGGCGAGCACGGCACGCACGTCGCGGGCATCGTCGGCGGTCGTGGACCGGCGAGCGGATTCCGCGGCGTTGCTCCGGGGGTCAAGCTTCGGAGCTACCGCGTATTCCCGGATCACCCGCGACCGCCGCCGAACAACGGCGCCAGCAACTTCGACATCGCCAAGGCGATCGACACGGCCGTCGCAGACAAGTGCGATATCATCAACATGAGCCTTGGTGGCGGTCCCAAGGATGACCTTACGCGCGCGGCAATCGACCGTGCGATCGCGGCCGGCGTCGTGGTGGTCGCAGCCGCTGGCAATGACGATCGAAGCCCGGTCTCGTTTCCCGCCGCGTACGTCGAGTGCGTCGCAGTGTCGGCCATGGGGCGGGTCGGCACCTTTCCGAAGACCTCGATCGGGAGCAGCAATGTCGCCGCTCCGAAAGGCAGTCCGCACACAGGGGATTTCGTCGCTGATTTCAGCAATTTCGGCCCCGAGATCGATACCACCGGAGCCGGCGTCGAGATCGTCTCCACGCTGCCTGGAACCGGCCACGGCTCGATGAGCGGAACGTCGATGGCGTGCCCGGCCGTCGCGGGGTTTGCGGCCTATCTCCTTGCCAAGGATCCGGCATTGAAGCAAAAAAGCGGTTCCAACCGTTCTCGCGCCCTCAAGGACGCCCTATATGCTGCTTGCAAGCCGGAGAATTTCGGCCGCGACTATGAAGGGTTCGGACTACCCCTTCCATAGGGCAGCGCTCGGAAGGCCCGGCTCATTGACGGATGGCAGACGATGAGCGAACGCACCGTGGTCTTTCGTGCCGATCCCAAATCCGAGGCGTGCGAGAGCGTGGTGAAGCGCTTGCGCGCCGAGGGCTTGGAGATCGTAGAACAACAACCGAACATGTTACTGGTCGCCGGCGCGCCGCGGGCGATCAGCAAGGCTCTTGGCGACGCCGAGGGCTGGAAGCTGACGGAGGAGACGTCAACGCCTCCGCCGAAGACGCGCGAAAAGGTCCTGAAGCCGCCATCCCGATAGATCCGCCCCGCCTGTTCCGGGGCCAGGCCTGATCGAACAGGCCGGATCGAGCGGTGCGGCATATTTCAGCGCAACCGGGGCTCCAGCGTCCCGGATGATGGGCCACGCTGCCTTTTCTTGGAAAAGCCGGATTGCGCAGGCCGAATCGCCTGATATATCGCTCGTTCCCGCTTACCTGCGCTCGTTCGCAGGAGTGAGCTTCAGGAGAAATGCAATGTCCGAACAGCCCAAATCCGAATCCGGTTTCCAATACAGCCTCAGCAATCTCAAGCCCGTGTCCCCCGCCGCCAAAGTCACCCTCACCTTCCCCGACGGCGCCCAGCGCCAATATGACAAGAGCATCACCGGCCTCGATATCGCCAAGGGCATTTCGCCGTCGCTGGCCAAGCGCACGGTTGCAATGGCGCTCGACGGCGTGGTCGCCGACCTCGACGATCCCATCGAAGCCGATGCCAAGATCGAGCTGATCAACCGCGACGATCCGCGCGCGCTCGAGCTGATCCGCCATGACTGCGCGCACGTGCTCGCCGAAGCCGTGCAGACGCTGTGGCCGGGCACGCAAGTCACCATCGGCCCCGTGATCGAGAACGGCTTCTACTACGACTTCTTCCGCAACGAGCCGTTCACGCCGGAAGACTTTGCCGCGATCGAGAAGAAGATGCGCGAGATCATCGCGCGCGACAAACCCTTCACCAAGGAAGTCTGGGATCGCGAAAAGACCAAGCAGGTGTTTCGCGACAAGGGCGAGGCCTTCAAGGTCGAACTCGTGGATGCCATTCCCGGCAACGAGCCGATCAAGATCTACTACCAGGGCGACTGGTTCGATCTCTGCCGCGGCCCGCACATGACCTCGACCGGCAAGGTCGGCAACGCCTTCAAATTGATGAAGGTGGCTGGCGCCTATTGGCGCGGCGACAGCAACAACCCGATGCTGACCCGCATCTACGGCACGGCCTTCGCCAAGCAGGAGGACCTCGACGCTTACCTCAAGCAAATCGAGGAAGCCGAGAAGCGCGACCATCGCAAGCTCGGGCGCGAGCTCGACCTCTTCCATTTCCAGGAGGAAGGTCCGGGCGTCGTGTTCTGGCACCCGAAGGGCTGGACCATCTTCCAGCAGCTGATCGCCTATATGCGCCGGCGCCTCGCCGCCGACTACAGCGAGGTCAACGCGCCGCAAATCCTCGACAAGGTGCTGTGGGAGACCTCGGGCCATTGGGGCTGGTACCGCGAGAACATGTTCGCGGCGCAGTCGGCCGGCGACGAGGCCGAGGACAAGCGCTGGTTTGCGCTGAAGCCGATGAACTGCCCCGGCCACGTGCAGATCTTCAAGCATGGCCTGAAGAGCTATCGCGACCTGCCGCTGCGCCTTGCCGAGTTCGGCGTGGTGCATCGCTACGAGCCATCAGGCGCCATGCACGGGCTGATGCGCGTGCGCGGCTTTACCCAGGATGACGCGCATGTCTTCTGCATGGAGGATCAGCTCGCCGACGAGTGCCTGAAGATCAACGATCTGATCCTGTCGACCTACGCCGATTTCGGCTTCACCGGCGACCTCACGGTGAAGCTCTCGACGCGGCCGGAGAAGCGCGTCGGCACCGATGCGATGTGGGATCACGCCGAACGCGTGATGGCCACCGTGCTGCGCGAGATCCAGACGCAGAACAATCACATCAAGACCGAGATCAATCCCGGCGAAGGCGCCTTCTACGGGCCGAAGTTCGAATATGTTCTGCGCGACGCCATCGGCCGCGACTGGCAGTGCGGCACCACGCAGGTCGACTTCAACCTGCCGGAGCGGTTCGGCGCGTTCTACATCGACCATGACAGCGGCAAGAAGCCGCCGGTCATGGTGCACCGCGCCATCTGCGGCTCGATGGAGCGCTTCATCGGCATCCTGATCGAGCACTATGCCGGCAACTTCCCGCTCTGGCTGTCGCCGGTGCAGGTGGTGGTCACCACCATCACCTCGGAGGCCGACGAGTATGCCAAGCAGGTGCTGGAGCAGGTCCGCCGCGCCGGGCTTCGGGCCGAGATCGATCTGCGCAACGAGAAGATCAACTACAAGGTCCGCGAGCATTCGCTGGCCAAGATCCCGGCGCTGCTCGTGGTCGGCAAGAAGGAGGCCGAGACGCAGTCGGTCTCCGTCCGCCGGCTCGGCAGCGACGGCCAGAAGGTGATGACGACGGTGGAGGCGCTCGCCGCCCTCGTCGACGAGGCCACCCCGCCGGACGTCCGGCGGGCGCGCGAGGCGGCCTGAGTCCTGAAATCGATCTAAACTCGCTTTCGGTTGCGGGCGTGCATGCTTATCTCGGCATGGCACGCCCGACGACCAGCCGAAGAGGACATCGCAGTGCCCGACGCCATCGAACTCCTGAAGACCCGCCGCTCGGTCAAGCCGCGCGAGATGACGGGGCCCGGCCCCTCCCCGGCCGAGCTCGAAACCATCCTCACCATCGGTGCACGCGTGCCCGACCACGGCAAGCTCGCGCCCTGGCGCTTCATCATTTTCGAGGGTGACGCTCGAGAGCGTGCCGGCGAGGTCATCGCGAAGGTCTTCGCCCGCAAGAATCCGGACGCGCCGGCGGCGAACGTCGAGATTGAGCGCAGACGCCTCACCGACGCCCCGCTGGTGATCGGCATCGTCAGCTTCACCAAGCCGCATCCGAAGGTGCCGGCGTTCGAGCAGGAATTGTCGGCCGGTGCCAGCGTCATGAACATCGTCACGGCCGCGACCGCCCTCGGCTACGGCGCCTGCTGGCTGACCGGCTGGTTCTCGTTCGATCGCGACGTGCTGGACGGCCTCGGCCTCAAGCCGGACGAAAAGCTCGCCGGCCTCGTCCATATCGGCACGCCGACCAAGCCGAGCGAAGACCGTCCGCGGCCGTTCCTTTCGGAAATCGTGACGCGATTTTAATCGAAGGCTTGTTGACGCCTCCGACGTCTTGCGGCTTTGTTCCCGGTGAGGGAGGAAGCCTGGATGAAACGCCGCGAATTTCTGGTCGGGGCCGCGCTCTTGGCCGGCACCATGGCGCGAGGCCGCGCCGCCGACATCCCTGCTCCGTCGGCCGACGGCCTCGACCGCATCACCGCATTCTTCGACAACGAGGTGACGCTCGGCCGGCTGCCGGGTGCGGTGATCCTGGTCCAGCAGCACGGCAAGCCGGTCTATCTGAAGACCTTTGGCGTGCGCGACACGAGGACGGGCCTTGCGATGACGCCCGACACGATCTTCGCCATCCACTCGATGACGAAGCCGATCACGTGCCTCGGCGCGATGATGCTGATCGACGAGGGCAAACTCGCGCTCACCGACCCCGTGTCGAAATACATCCCGCTCTTTGCCAGCACCAAGGTGGGCATCGAGCCAGAAGGCACATCGACTGTCGAACTCGAGCCGCCGATCCGTCCTGTCAACATTGAGGATTTGCTGCGGCAAACTTCGGGCATCAGCTACGAATACATCGGCGCCCCATGGGTTATGCAGGTCTACAAGGCCGCCAATATCTTCGAAGGCCCCTTCAACAACAGGCAATTCGCCGACCGCATCGCCAGGCTGCCGCTGACACGCCAGCCCGGGACGCTGTGGCGCTACGGCCATTCCACCGACGTGCTCGGCAGTGTCATCGAGATCATCTCTGGCCAGACGCTGTATCAATTCCTCAAGCAACGCATCCTCGATCCGCTCGGCATGAGCAGCACCAAATTCGTGCTGAAGACTCCGGAGGAGCACGCACGGATGGCACGGCCGTTGCCGAACGACCCGGTCCTGCTCGCCGGCGAGCAGGACCGCCTCGCCCATCCCGAATGGGAATCCGGCGGCGGCGGCCTGCTCTCGACCATCACCGACTATCAGCGCTTCTCGCAGATGCTGCTCAACGGCGGTGAGTTCGAGGGCAGGCGCTACCTGAGCCCCGCCGCCTTCAAGGCCATGACGACGGATCACGTCGGACCAGGCTCCGGCGTCGGACGCGACTACTTCTACTTTCCGGGCGACGGCTTCGGCTATGGCTACGGCATTGGCGTGCGTACCGATCCCGGCAACGCAAAGCCGCCCCCGGCCGGCTCGATCGGCGAGTTGAAATGGGACAGCGGCAGCGGCACCTATTTCGGTGTCGATCCCAAGCTCGATATGGTCTACCTCCTGATGCAGCAGACCCAGAACGAGCGCAGCCGCATCACGCCCGCCTTCAAGGAGCTGGTCTACGGCTGCTATCCGGAGGGGCTACGCCGCCCGTGAGGCGCGCTGGCCGAAATCGGCCAGCAGCTTTGCGATCTCGGCGGCGGGCCGCGCTGCACTGAACAAGAAGCCTTGCACCTCGTTGCAGCCTTCGGCGCGCAGCCAGTCGAGCTGATCCTCGGTCTCGACGCCCTCCGCGGTCGTCGTGATGTTGAGACTGCGGCCGAGGCCGGAGATCGCTCGGACGATCGCGCCGCAATCGGGCCGCCGCGCCAGGTCCTTGACGAAGGAACGGTCGATCTTGATCTTGTCGAACGGAAAGCTGCGGAGATAGCTGAGGCTGGAATATCCGGTGCCGAAATCATCCATGGAGATGCTGACGCCGAGCTCGCGCAGCTGATGCAGGATGGCGAGATTGGCATCGGTCTCGGCCAGGAAAATCGACTCGGTGATCTCGAGCTCGAGCCGCTTCGGCGACAGGCCGGACTGCGCAAGCGCGGAAATCACGACCTGCACCAGGTTGCGGCTGCGGAATTGCGCCGGCGACAGATTGACCGCGACCTTGACGTCGACGGGCCATTTCACCGCTTCGGCGCAGGCCTCGCGCAGCACCCACTCGCCGAGCTGCGTGATCAGGCCGATGTCTTCGGCGACCGGAATGAACTCTGCCGGCGAGATCATGCCCTTGTCGGGATGACGCCAGCGCAGCAGCGACTCGAAGCCGGCGATGCGGTCGGAAGCGATCGACACCAACGGCTGGTAGTGCAGCTCGAACTCGCCATTGGCAAACGCGCGGCGCAGGTCGAGCTCCATGTCGCGGCGCTTCTGCGCCTGCAGATCCATCTCGCGCTCGAAGAAATGATGCACGCCGCCGCCGTCCGACTTGGCCCGGTACAGCGCCATGTCGGCATTGCGCATCAGCTCTTCCGACGTCGTGCCATCGCCGGGCGACAGCGCGATGCCGATGCTGGCACCGATCACCATCTCCTGGCCGTCGAGGTCGTAGGGCGCCTTCAGCATGTCGATCAGCAGGGCCGCGCAGGCGCTGGCCTCGTTCGGCGAGACCTCGGCCGCCAGGATCACCGCGAACTCGTCGCCGCCAAGCCGGGCCGCGAGATTGGCGCCGCGGACCGCGGTATTGAGGCGTTCGGCTACTTGCTTCAGCAGGCGGTCACCCACCGGATGCCCGAAGGAATCATTGATGTTCTTGAACAGGTCGAGGTCGATATAGAGTACGCCGACCCGTTTTCCCCCGGCCTGGTCGAGCGCCTGCTTCAAGCGCTGCTGGAAATGTTCGCGGTTCGGCAGGTCGGTGAGCCCGTCATGGTGCGCCATGTGAGCGATCCGCGCCTCGGCCTTGCGCCGCTCGGTGATGTCGACGACCGCGACCAGATAGCCGTCGCGATCGTCGAAGACGACGCGGCGACCGAAGGTGAGCACCTCGATCTCGCTGCCGTCGGCGCGCAGATGGCGCCAGTTGCGCGAGGAGTGATAGGTGTCGCCGATGCGTTCGAGCGCCTCGGCGTGGCTGTCCCACTCGTCCTCGGGCCAGATCTCGTGCAGCTTCATGCGCAGGAAGGTGGCGCGGCTGTAGCCGTAATGCTGGACCGCGGCATCGTTGACGCTGAGGAATTCCTTGGTCTGTGCCTCGAACACCCACATCGGCATCGGGTTGTTGTCGAACAGCAGGCGGAACGAGGCGTCGCGCCGCTTCAATGCGGTGACATCGGAGATCGTCAGCGAGACCACGTCGGCGAAGGCGGTGGCACTGAGGCGAAGGTAACGTCCGTCGTTTTCGATCTCGAGCTGCTCGCCGCGGCCGCCCGAGACCGCCTTGAGCAGGAAATCCATGACTTCGGGCAAGGCCAGGAGCGTATTCCCCTCGCCGATCCGCCGCCACAACAGGCCCGCGCTCGCGACCTTCAGCAGCGCACCGGCGCTCTTGTTGTGGTGCACGATCTGGAGGTCGAACGGCTTGCCCGCGGCATCGCGCAGCGTCGCCAGCGAAATCACGGCGTCATCGGTCGAAGAGAAGATTGCGTCCAGGAGATTGTATTGCGCACCCCGCTCGTTGATGTAGGCGCCAACCAGCGTGGCCCCCCAGCGCGAGGCGGTCGGCAGCGCCAGCAGATCGTAGGTCCTGACCATGCCGTCGCGCACGCAATGCGCGCTGGCCTGGTGCGGCCGTCCGTTTTCGAGCGCGCTCGCCACGGCTTCCGACAGCGCCGTGGCGCAATCGGGCGAGAGCTCGGCGACCGGGATGTCCCAGCGCTCCTCGCCGAGCCATTTCTGCACGTAACGCCCGCTGCGCGACAGCTCGAGCGCGCCATCGTTCTTCAGCAGCGCGATATGGTCGGCGAGCCGTCCAAGACTGCCGAGCATCACGTCCTCATAGCGCGGCAGCCGGTCACCCGGCTTCAACGCGGCACGCCATTTGCGTTGAAGCACCGGGATGTCGTCAAACATTTCGGTGGCCGGTTTTCCCGACGCTTTCTTCGCGGCACTCATTGCAGTCCCCAACGCACTTTCCCCGCGTATCCAATGCAGAGGCGATTAATGGCGTGTAAAAAGGACGCAGGCGTGGTTCCAATTCAGCGATTATGACAGTTTTAAGTCAGGCGTTGGTTAGTGCGCGTTAGAGACTATGACGATTGTGCAAAGGCGTCCGTCCCTCTCGTGTCCCGGACGCGCTGCAACGCGCTTGGCGTTGCGGCGCAGAGCCGCCCAGCACGGCGCGGGTTGATCGAGTGTTGAGCTATTTTGCCCGATGGGCAACGCGATATCTCGTAGCCCGGATGAGCAAAGCGACATCCGGGGTTCCACGGCACGCCGGTCCCGGGTATCGCTTCGCTCACCCGGGCTACGAGACCATCACGCCAGCTTCTCGATCACGACATCGAGTAGCGCGCTCAGGCGTGCAAGCCGCCTGAGATCGCGGTGATAGCCGACATAGGTGTCGCGGCCGGGCGGCATCGCACCGATGTCGAGCGCGACGAGGCGGCGGTCGCTGTCGCCGAGCGGACGCGGCAGCACGGCGAACCCGCCGCCGCTCGCACAGAGTTCGGCCTGTGCCTGTCTGTTGTTGCTGCGCGAAGCGATCTCCGCATGCGGCAGCGTGCGCTTCAGCCATACGGCATCGGGCATGTCGGCGAATTCGGCATTCATGGCCACGACGCGGATGCCGCTGCCGTCGCCGGCCCGCGGCGGCTTGCTGCCCTTCCTGCCATAGAGCGCGTAGGGAATGTGCAGCAGCTTGCGGGAGATCACCTCGGGCTCGTTGAACGGCTTGATACGGAAGACGAGATCGGCCTCGCGGCGCGGCAGGCTGTAGAGGCGCGCATCGGTCAGGAGCTCGACGGTCACCTTGGGATGGCGCTTGCCGAACGCGGCGATCACCGGAGACAGCATCACCGTCCCGAACCAGTCCGACGACGACAGGCGCAATACACCGTCGAGCTGCGTCTCCGCGCCGGAGGCGTGACGCTGAAGCGCAAGCGCCTCTTCCTCGATCCGCTCCGCGTGGCGCAGCACGGCGGTGCCCTCATCGGTCAGCACGAAACCATCGGCGGTGCGCTGGAACAGCGTCTGTCCCAACGCCGTCTCGAGCGCGCGAAGCCGCCGTCCCATCGTCGGCTGGGTCTGGCCGATCTTTCGCGCGGCAGCCCCGAGCGTGCCTTCGCGCGCAATTGCCAGGAAGATGCGCAGATCGCTCCAGTCCATCCACCCTCTTCATACATAAATGCACGATCATCGTACACTCTTGTTCCTTCCCATGCAAAAATTCATGAGCATATTGGAGGCCGACGACGGAGCAAGACGATCATGACGAGGCCATCGACGATGCGCGCAGCCATCCTGGAGACCCACAACGCGCCATTGCGGCTTTCAACCATCGCCACACCCGACATCAGCCCGCGCGAGGTGCTGGTGCGGGTGCGCGCCAGCGGGGTCAATCCGCTCGACACCAAGATCCACGCGGGTGCTGCGGCGCATGCGCGCCATCCGCTGCCCGCGATCCCCGGGATCGACCTTGCCGGCGTGGTCGAACAGACCGGGCGCGACGTGACGCGGTTCAAACCGGGCGACGAAGTCTATGGCATGACCGGCGGCGTCGGCGGCGTGCAGGGATCGCTGGCCGAATTCGCAGCCGTCGATGCCGACCTGCTGGCGCCCAAGCCCGCCAATCTCAGCATGCGCGAGGCAGCCGCCCTGCCCCTGATCTTCATCACGGCCTGGGAGGGCCTGATCGATCGCGCCGCGCTGAAGGCCGGCCAGAAGGTTTTGATTCATGGCGGTGCGGGCGGCGTCGGCCATGTCGCGATCCAGATCGCGCGCGCCCTCGGGGCAGAGGTGTTCGCGACCGGCTCGGCAGCGCAGCGCGCCACCATCGAAGGCTTTGGCGCTGTATTCATCGACCGCGGCACTGCGGTCGAAGCGTACGTTGCAGAGCATACCGGCGGGCGCGGCTTCGACGTCGTCTACGACACTGTCGGCGGCAAGGTGCTCGATGCATCCTTCGAAGCCGTGCGCCGTTTTGGCCATGTCGTGAGCGCGCTTGGCTGGGGTACGCATGCGCTTGCGCCGCTCTCGTTCCGCGCCGCCAGCTATTCCGGTGTGTTCACGCTGCTGCCGCTGCTGTCAGGCGAAGGCCGCGCGCATCACGGTGAGATCATGACCGAGGCGACGCGCCTCGTTGAGGCCGGCAAGCTGGTGCCGCTGGTCGATAACAGGCGCTTCACGCTTGGGAGTGTGGGCGATGCCTATGCACTGATCAGGGATCACGCCACAAAGGGCAAGCTGGTGGTGGATATCTGAGATCGAAGCTGTAGCCCGGATGAGCGAAGCGACATCCGGGATTCCGCAAGAGCTGTCCCGGGTATCGCCTCGCTCACCCGGGCTACGAAACTGGTCGTCGATGTCTGAGCTTGGCCTGGTAGCCCGGAGCGCGAACGCGGCTAGTCCTCGCTGGACGCCGCGGAGCGATTGCGCAGATAGGCCTGCGACAACAGGAAGAACAATGCGCGCTCGCCATGATATTTCGCGGACGGCCGGGTGCGCTCGAAGCCGCCGGCGAATATCTTGCCGGACTGGTCGCACACCTGCCATCGCCAGCCAAACCGCTTACGCCTGGTGAGGATCACTTCGAACATGCCGACGGGCTTGGTCCCCTGCTCTTGCCGGTCTCGCAAAGCGCGTACGCCTGCTCCGGCCTCCCCCGTTAGACGGATGTCCGACATATAACGCAGCAGGATGGAAAGAGAATAAAATTGATTATCGGAAATGCGTATCTTGCACCGGCTGTGACGAAGTCGCGACGCTTGTGGAATAAGCACGCGCCGCCGGTGTTTCTTATTGCTTCGAATGCTGCCTGGTAGCGCTCGCAAAGGTATTCAAGTCAGAACACAAGTCGGGCACGCCCGGTAAGCGAACGCTCACCGGGCGTTCACGACACCGCTCAGCGGCCGACTCGCGCCTGGAGATGCGCGGGATAGCGGTCGCCCTGCACGGCCACCTTGGCCAGCCCCCCTGCAATTGCAGTCAGATCCGCATCCGACAGCGTCACTGCGGCCGCGCCGAGATTTTCCTCGAGCCGATGCAGCTTGGTGGTGCCGGGGATCGGCACGATCCACGGCTTCTGCGCGAGCAGCCAGGCCAGCGTGATCTGTGCTGGCGTCACCTTCTTCACTGCTGCGATCTCGCCGAGCAGTTCGACAAGCGTCTGGTTTGATTTGCGTGCGCTGGATGAGAAGCGCGGTACGGTGCGCGCCGTTCGCGGGCAATCACCTCTATTACCCGAGCCGGCGACAGCCGACGCCGGCCTTCGCCGTGCTGGTGGAGGCGCTGCGGTATCGGAAGTGAGAAGGCTTGCGGGCGCTAGCGCGCGACGACTTCCACTTCGCCGTCGACGCCGTTGACGACGTTGAAGCCGCGCTCGTAGACCTTGCCCTCGTTCTTGGCGATGGCGCGGTATTCGCCTTCGGAGAGCACGACGCGCGGGAAGGCGCCGATCGATTCCTTGATGACGTCGCCGCCCGGCGTCAGCACCGACCAGGCGGTGTTGGCGAGCGCCTCCCCGCCCCTGTCGCTGACGAGCTTGAGCGTGATCACGGCGGCGCGGTGGGTGATGGTGACGTCGGTGAGCTTGCCGGCCTGGACGCGGATGTCCGAGCGCACCACCGAATTGGCGTCGCCATAGTTGGAGATGATGTAGTAGGTGCCCTCCGGGATCAGCACGACGTCGCCGGCGGCGACGTTCGGCACCAGCGAGGCACGCTCGCCGGACTCGAACTGGCTGCCCTTGTAGATCGCGAACGAGATCTGGTTCTGCGGAATGCGGCTGGTTCCGACGCGGCCCTCGATGCGCAGGCCGCCAGCCGGCAGCACGAAGGATTCGCGGTCGGTCTCGGCCTTGAGGCTGACGGTGCGCACCGCACTGACGAGGCCGAAGGCGACGTGCACGACGTAATTGCCAGGCGGCAGCACGATGTTCGGCGTGGCGTTGCGGTCCTCGCGGATCAGCTTGAAGGTGCCGTTCTCGTCGGGACGGTCGGCGAACACGCGCCAGACCAAGCCGCTGCTGATCGCGGGAGAATCCTTGCCGTATTTTGCGGTCAGCGATAGCACGCCCTGGCCCGGCACGGCCGCGTTGAGCGGCGGGGCCGCCGGCACGGTCGAGACCGCGGGCGGCGGCATGCTGGGTGTATTCGGCTGCATCAGGGTCGGCGGCAGGCTCGGTGGCCCGGCGCCCGGGCCTGAGGGGGGCGCCAGGCTGACGGCGCCGCCGGGATCGGGCACCGAGGCGGGCGGCACCGGCGGCGGACGATCGGAAAAAAGCTGCGCCTGCGCAGCGTTTTGGCCAAGGGTATAGAGGCAGGCAGCAACGATCAGCGTCGGCAGCAGCGATACGCTGCGCCGCCATCCGATGATGCCGTCACCCCCGAGAGTCATGCCACCTGCTTTTCACCGAAAACGCGGCAAATTCAAGCCTCCGACCCCCCAGGAAATACGGCCCCGATAGGTTCTTTGGAACCCGCTTCACGCCCGCATGATTAAAGCAGAGGCAGCCGGAGCTCGCCACACTCCTGCCCCCTGCGTCCCGAACGGTATAAACCATGCTTTGCCCCTGTTCTGGCGGAGTGGAAGTACGGCGCCTACTCTGGTGTGAGGGCTGGCCCGGAGTAGGAGGGTTTCGGTGCTTGATATCTTGAAGGGTCGGGGCGTGAACGGCTCCAATGGCGAGAAGGTCGGTCTTGGCAGCGTCCGACGGCCGGTTATTGGCCTTGCACTCGGCGGTGGCGCGGCGCGCGGCTTTGCCCATATCGGCATCCTCAGGACCCTGGCTGCCAATGGCATCGTACCCGACGTCGTGGTCGGCACCTCGATCGGCGCCGTGGTCGGCGGCCTTCATGCGGCCGGCCGGCTCGATACGCTCGAGGACTGGGGGCGCAGCCTGCAAGGCATGCGCAACATCCTCGGCTATCTCGACATCCGCCTCAACGGCTCCGGCTTGATCGGCGGCGAAAAGCTCGCCACCCGGCTCGAGGAGGCAGTCGGCCAGACCCTGATCGAAGACCTTCCGATCAAGTTCGCCGCCGTCGCGACTGAAGTCCGCACCGGCCACGAGATCTGGCTGACGCGCGGCCGCGTGGTCGAGGCGATGCGCGCCTCCTACGCCCTGCCCGGCATCTTCTCGCCCGTCCTGATCGGTGACCGCTGGCTGGTCGACGGCGCGCTGGTGAATCCCGTGCCGGTCTCGGCCGCGCGCGCGCTCGGCGCCGAAATCGTCATCGCTGCAAATCTTTCCAGCGACATCTTCACCCATTCCACGACGATCTATGCGCACGGCACGGTCCCCGAACCGGACGCGCCCGTGGTCGCGGCGGCACCGGCAAAGCGGCGCTTTCCGCGATTGTTCTCGCCCGAGAAAACCATGAAGCGCGAGTTCTTCGGCGGGGCCGGACGGCCCGGCATCTCCTCGGTGATGGTCGACGCCTTCAACATCATGCAGGACCGCATCACCCGCGCCCGCCTTGCCGGCGATCCACCCGATCTCCTGATCACGCCGCGGGTCGGCCAGTTCGGCTGGTTCGACTTCCACCGCTCCGAGGATCTGATCGCGCACGGTACGCGCGCCGCCGAGCGCGCGCTGGAATCGATCCAGGAGGCAATCCATGTGCTGGCGCCGGCGCCCGCGGGCACCGCGCCGACAGCGAACGAGTGACGCCGGTCAGGCGGTCTTGATGTAGTCGCGCAGGGCTTCCTGCTCGTTCTCGTATTCCTGGACGCGGCGCTTGACGATGTCGCCGATCGAGATCAGGCCGACCACCTTGCCGTTGTCGACGACGGGCAGATGGCGGAACTTGCCGGTGGTCATCGTCTCCATGAGCTCGGCGACCGTGTCGGTCTCCTTGCAGGTCACGACCTTGCGGGTCATGACCTGAGAGACTGGCTCCTCCAACGCGCCGGCGCCGCGCTCGCCGATCACGCGCACGATGTCGCGCTCGGACAGGATGCCTTCGAGGCGGCTCTGGTTCATCACCAGCACTGCGCCGATCTTCTTCTCGCCGAGCAGCTTGACCGCAGCAGCCAGTTTGGCGTCGGGCTCGACGCTCATGATCTGGTGGCCCTTGGCGTTGAGAATGGAACGTACCGTCATTGTCGCCTCCTGAATCGGATCCGTCCGCTCTTCGCGGTCCGGACTTGTTCTTCGAGTCTTCAACTAACAGTTTAGGCGCCGGTTTCGCGCTCGGGCGCTTTGCGAAGCATTGCCGCTAGCGGCTTGTCGCTTCGGAACATTCTTCTCGGGAATGATGGATGAATTCGGGCGGCGTCGCAAGCGCCGCTTCAAATTCGGTCTGAAACGTCCTGTGATGACGCATCCGCAGCATCGTTTCGCACGCGCGGCACGGGATCGAACAGCGCGAACAGCAGAAGGCCTGCGAAGAAGCCGCCGATATGGGCCTGCCAGGCGACGCTCGTGGTTTCGGAGTCCACGCCGATGGCGCCGACGCCGAAGATGATGTTGACGCCGAACCAGACCGCGAGGAAGCCGACCACGCGCCCGTCGCGCAGCGCGCGCGACAGCGGCAGCGCCGGAACCCGCGCGGCGGTATCGGCGTCCGATCGGTTGAACGACAGGAAGCTGCCGCGAACAAACGCAAAGCGGATCGCCGCCGCCATCGCGCCGGACACCGAGGCCGAGGCGCCGATCATCGGCGCCACCGCGTGCTCATGGGTGACGAGATGGGCGAGCGCGCCGGCGGCCGCCGTCACCGCCAGAAAGAGGAAGAACCTGATCGCGCCAAAGCGCCGGGCCAGCGCGCTGCCGAACGGCAGCAGCCACAGCACGTTGAAGCCAAGATGGGTCAGATTGGCGTGCAGCAGCGAATAGGTGACGAAAGTCCAGACCTTGGCGCCGGCCCCACCGGGGATCTGCAAATTGAGCAGCGAGGAATCGTAGCGCTTCGGGATGAAGCCGAAGACGTCGACGGTCCAGTTCTCGATCTCCGGCGGCAGCAGCATCCGCAGATGGATCACCGCCAGCAGGATGATGTAGGCGGTCAGCGCGACCGGCAGCGTCAGGATCGGCTCGCGCGGAGGCTCCCCGACAACAGCCGGCATGTCCGGTCGAGGATCTTGCGGCGGAGAATCTTGCGGGGAATCCAAGGCAGCTTCGCTTTCAGGCGCGATCGGAGCGACGGGCTTAACGACAGGTCTTGGAGATAGTCGCCTTTGCCGGCCTAGCGCAAGTGCACAAAAGGAAAAGGCAGGGCCCTGGGAAAGCCCTGCCTGTCCGTGTCGGTCTTCCGGTACCCAGAGGAATAAGGTGTATCCCCACCCCTCCCCGCGGCCCGTGACCAAACTGTTTGACGCCCGTGTACAGGCCCCGCCGAGAACCTGGATGAAAGCGGCGAGGCTTGCGACCGCGATCACCATACCAGCGGGGCTTGGGACGGAAAGCCCATAGTTAATTTAACGTTAACGACGCAAAGACGGCCTCCAGGGGTGCGAAAACGCCTCCACGGCATGGACGCTGCAAATCCCCTCCTGCACAACAACGAAAGGGATCGCGGGTGCACTGAAGCGGGACAGGTTTGTCCCGTGAAGTAGCGCCCCGGGGTAAGCGTTCAGTCATGAAACATCCGTCGAGCCGCGCATTCTTCGCTTATTGGGACAAGAAGCGCGGCACTGCGCGGGCCCCTGATCGGGCCGATATCGATCCGGCCGCGGTCCGCGGCCTGCTCGGCGACATCTTCGTGCTGTCCTGCGAACAAAACCTCGGCTTCCCGTTCCGCGTCGCCGGCACGCGCGTCTGCGCGCTCGCGGGGCTCGACCTCAAGGACCAGAGCTTCGCGGCGATGTTCACCGAGGCCAGCCGCAGCGAGATCGAGGAGATCACCACCATCGTCGCCGACGAGACGTTAGGTGCGATCGCCGGCATCACCGCCGCGCGCGAAGACGGCAGCAAGGCGCATCTCGAGTTGCTGCTGCTGCCCTTCAACGCCCGCCCGCATACGCCGGTGAGTGTCACGGGCGTGCTCGCACCGTTCGACGACGAATGCGGCGCGTTGTCTGCATTCGCCCTCACCTCCTGGCGCTATCTGCACCAGCCGGAGAAGCTGCTGCCGCGCGCGATCCGCAAATTGCAGATCGCACGCGGGCTGATGGTGTATGAGGGGCTGAGGTAATTTTCGCTCCGATGTGGGCGAACGGCGCGACCTGGATGCAGCCTCTCACCGGATGACACAGCCATGTCCGACATGATCGATTTCGGTACGCTTCAGCTCCGCTTCCTGCACAGCAAGGATGACACCGGCGGCAGCGTCGACATCTTCGAAATGACGTTGCAGCCGAATGCGCGCATGCCGATTCCGCACTATCACGACCGCTGGGACGAAACCATCTACGGGCTGTCCGGCGTATCGACCTGGACGATCGACGGCAAGCAGAACGATCTCGGCCCCGGAGAATCGGTCTTCATCAAGCGCGGCATCGTGCACGGCTTCACCAACCGTTCGACGGGACCGGCAACATGCCTGTGCATCCTGAGCCCCGGGGTGCTGGGCCCGCAATATTTCACGGAGATGGCCGCACTCCTGTCGGCCGGCGCGCCACCCGATCCCGCGAAGATGAAAGAGACGATGCTGCGCTACGGACTGGTACCGGCTGCGTGAGCAAGGCTTGCAGCGCCGGCTGATCGCGTAGCCATCTGCCCGCTGCAAATCGCACGCGGGCTGATGGTGCATGAGGGGTTGAGGAAGAGCACCGCTCGTGCCGTGCGCGCAGCGCGTGCAAACGGCCCGATCATTCTCGCCCGATCAGATCTCGGATCAGCGCGCCGGCGCGCTGACTTGCGATCCACCAGTGGAACCTTAACTGCTATCGTGCGTTTTCCTGTCTGCCGGGCAAGTGTCTGCACGGCAACGCGGCTCGGCCGGAGACGATGCATTCGCTCGCCGCCGGGCCTCCGTCGAGGGACCATTCCCCGTGATGGAGCACGCGACCAGAGTTGGTAATCGCCTGTTAGCTGCGTTACCGCCGGCCGACTTCGCCTTGCTCGCACCGCATCTGCGGAAAGTGCCTCTTCCACACGACGCAGTCCTGGTCCGGTCGGGCGACCGGATCGAACACCTTTACTTTCCCTGCAGCGGCGCGGTCGCCTTCATCATGGAGTTGCCGAACGGACAGACGGCCGCAACCGCCGTCATCGGCAACGATGGTGCCGTCGGCCTCATGACGGCGCTCGGCCCCCTCCGCTCACCCATGACGGCGGTCGTCCGCGTCGCCGGCACCGCATTGCAAGTCTCGCCCGCGCGGTTTCAGACGGCGCTCGAACGCAGTCCCGCCATCAGAAGGTTGGTTCAGATTCTCACCAGGGCGCTGATGACCCAAGTCCAGCACGTCGCGGCCTGCAACGCGCTGCACTCCGTCGAAGCCCGCCTGGCCCGCTGGCTGCTTCACATTCACGATCGGACGGAGGGCAGCAGTGATGCCCTGCCCCTGACGCAGGAGACGCTGTCGGAACTGCTCGGCGTCCGGCGCACCACCGTCACGCACATCGTGAGCGCACTTCGCGCGTCAAGGGCCCTGAAATCCAGCCGGCGCGGCCAACTCGAAATCGACAGGCAGCGGCTCGAGATCGTCGCATGCGAGTGCTACAAGGTGATGAGCCGCCGGATCGATCGGATCGTTTCGCAGGATGCCGTCAGGCTGCTTCACGCCGCGCCGGCCCGCAACGGCTGCCCGCCCCCGGACTTCCCGTTCGCCAAGACCGATTCATAGACCCAGGCCTCCTTGGCAAACCACTCGTGCGTCGCCGCGCACATCCCGCAATATGTGCGCGAAAAGAACACTGCACTGCATCGAAATCGTTCGCGATCCATCTCGATCCCGGTCGAAATGGCGCGGCCCGTTTCCGGGCATTTGATCATCACCATACCCATCTGATTTCCTCCAGCTTGGCATCAGCTCGCGGCAAGGTCTGGCCGCCACCGGCTGGACGGCGTCTCTTCTGACGAAGACGCTCGTCCAGCCGATCCACGCGGCCGTTAGCCTCGATTCAAGCAGCCCTATGCAGAACCCGGTTGAAGCTCTTCTTGATCGGCTCGGCCGTTTCGGTCGCGACCTTCTGGGCAAGGTCCCAAAGCTCCCGATTCTGGCCAGAAGCCACTTCAAAGGTCTTGCGGCTGTGGGTGGTGGAGAGGTTCACGACATCGGCAAACGATCTCGCATTCGCCAGCTGGGACAGGAATTCCAGCGTGGAGCTGGTATTGACGTTCGATATTTCAATGACCTTGGTGCCGTAATCGGCGGCACGCGTGGCACTGGTCGACCAGGCTTCGCGGAGAGCTTCGCTGATCTCCTCGGAAGCCACCTTCATCTGCTCGAAATTCGCCTTGGCCCGCGCGGCGCGTTGCTCGGCGAGATCGCCGAAGATCGCCTGGATGTTGAAAAATGGCATACCGAACTTGAGCTTTGCATCACCATTCGGCGGAGTGGCATTCGTCTCCGCTTTCACATTGGCATCGTTCATCGTCATTCATCCTTTCACGCGAAACCAGATAATGGATTGAAGACTCCCCGAAGCTCCCTGGTGCGGGCCGCACCGGGAAACCAGTGCCCCTACTCTCAAAACGGAGGGATGCTGTTGCCGATGTGATGCTCTCGCCCCCGCCGGAGCCAACTATGACCAACTAAAGTCGGGCCTTCGGTTCGCTTTCGGACTCTCGACTTGAATAAATTCGACTCAAGCGACGAAGCGACACAGGCGGCGTATTTACGTCTTTCAAGTTGCCGCAATGACCTCTACCAACTTGAGATCAGCTTCGGAGACGCCGGTATCCGTAGCTTCCTCCGGTTGCGCGGCCAGGACTTGCCCGTTTCCAGATAGCGCCCCTGTTGCTGGTTGGCTGCAGTTGATGGACCGCTTGCAGCGCACCGCCTTGAACGATACTTCGTATCGCCACAAAGCGCTGCGCTGCGTCCGGGGCACGAGACCGGTGGCGTCTCGTCGAATGTCAGACGCCACCTCGCGTTCCCGCGGCGGATTGTCCGCTCACGGCATCGCCAGATGCCAGGCGCCGTTCAAAAAGCCGTCGCCGGTGATGTCGCCGGGCTTCTGGTCCTTGGCGAAGGTGTAGAGCGGCTTGCCCTTGTAGGCCCACTGCCTGGATCCGTCGTCGCGCGTGATGACGGTGTAGCCGTCGGCCGCGGCATCGCTCGCCTCGGCCTTCAGCACGGGCCAGTTTGTCGCACACGGTCCGTTGCAGGCCGACTTGCCGTCCGCATCCTTGTCGAAGGTGTAGAGCGTCATGCCCTTGGCGTCGGTGAGCACGTTGCCCTTGTCGGTCTTGCCGGTCTTGGTCGGCGGCGCGGCGTAGGCGGCGGGAACGATCGCGAGCGATAGCGCGAGCGAGAGCGCAAGGCGGATCGAGGACGTCATGGTATCTCCTGTCATGCAATTGGCTTGCATGGGGTAGGACGCCGCGCGACGCTTCGTATTCCTCGGACGGCGGCAAAGATATTTTTCGCTGCGCGCAGCGTCGCGGCGGAATAAACTGGAATGATTGAGACCGACCAACAGATTGACATGAGCAAGCCGCATTGGCGTTCCGCGCGCGCCTCCGACCTGATGGCGATCAGCGCGATAGCAGCGCGGATCCATCCTGATCTTCCTGAGAGCCCCGACGTGTTCGCGGAGAAGATGCGGCTCTATCCCGATGGCTGCCGCGTGCTCATCGCCGACGACGAGATCGCCGGCTACGGACTGGCGCATCCCTGGAAGCAGCACCGGATTCCGCCGCTCAACCGCTTCCTCGAACGGTTGCCCGATGATGCGGATTGTCTCTACGTGCACGACGTTGCCGTGCTGCCTGATTTCCGCGGCGGCGTTGCGCGCGCTTATGTTGCAACGACCGAGGAGCTGGCGCGCGCCTCACGCATCGCAACGCTCGCGCTGGTCTCGGTCTACGCCACGCGGCCGTTGTGGGAACGTCTCGGCTTCCAGCCCGTCACGGCGGACGCGGAACTGCGCGCAAAGCTCGCATCCTACGGCGAAGGCGCGACCTACATGCTCCGCGACCTCGCTGCGACGTAACGCCCCCTGCCCTGCGCCCCGGCTCACGCGGGCGTGAAGCGTGGCACTCGAACCGGTTTTAGCCAGCCTCCGTCGAAGAACTGTGCGGACCGTTCTGGTCTCGCCAAACGAGACTGGAGAATTTCCATGAAACTCACATTGTCGAAAGTTGCTTTGATTGCATTCGTTGCGACGACGGCGTTCAGCGCAACCAGTGCCAACGCTGCGCAGTTCCGGACCTACGGCTGCGATTCCGCTTTCTTCGAGGGCTGCGGCCTTCTGATCGAGATGCCGACCCCGGTTGGCAGAAGCCGCGTCAACCTCACTCACGACACCTCACCCACCTACATGAAGCAGACCGATCCCCGCTACAGCTCGGCGATGCGTGATGCCGGCGGTGGTGGCGGCGGTGGTGGTGGTGGTGGCGGCGGTGGCCGCTGATCCCGCACCTGATTTTTCCGATGATGTCGCCGGTGCGATCCGGCGGCATCATTGTTGTCGACGTTGATCGCCGGCAGTTCAGCCGCGATGCTTTTTCTTCTTCGGCTTCTTTCCCGGCGCGCCCTTCACCGGCCACGGCGTGACCGAAGGCTCGGCGTGGCCCGGCTTGTTCTTGTGCTTCTTTTTCTTTCCGAACGCCGGGGCATCGTCGAATTTCGGCGCGCGCTCGCCGTGAGGCTTGCCGCGTGGCTTGAATCCACCCGCGTCGCGCGTGCGATCGCCCTGACGTTCACGATGGTCGCTGTCGCGGGCCTCGCGCCGAGGTGCCTCGAACCGCTCTTCTGACGGCGCCTGCCGCTGCGGCGCATCCGCCATCGGCTCGATGCGAATGCTGTCTTCCTTGTCCGGTCGCTTGATCTTGACGGCGAAGGAGTCCGCGACCCGCTCGGAGATCTCGAACTCGGTAGTCGTGTCCATGATCTTGATGGCGCCGATGTCGCGCTTGTCGATCCCGCCGCGGCGGCAGATCATCGGCAGCAGCCAGCGCGCCTCCGCATTCTTGCGCCGTCCGATCGCGGCGCGAAACCAGACGCTCGCCTCCGCCATGCCGTGTTTCGAGGACGCTTTGCCGGACTTCGGTCGCACCTTCCCGGGACGATCGTCGCCGCCCTCGCCCTGAAACCTGTCACGGCCGCGATCGTCGCGCGGCCGGCTGCTTCGCTCACCGGGATCGATGATGTCCTCGGGCGACGGCAGCCGCGCGCGATAGAGCCGCGCGAGCGCGGCGGCGATGTCCTCAGCCGACCGTTCGGCCAGCAATGCCTGCGCCAGCGCCAGATCGTCGGCGGTGGTCTCCTCGGTGAACAGCACGTCCTTCATGCGGTCGTGATCGAGCTTGCGGATTTCCTCCGCCTGCGGCGCCGTGCCCCAGACAGCGTCGATGCCCGAGAGATTGAGCAGCAGCTCCGCGCGCCGCCGCCGGGCGGGCGGCACCAGGAGGACGCTTGTCCCCTTGCGGCCGGCACGCCCGGTGCGGCCCGAGCGATGCTGCATGACCTCGGCGTCGTTGGGCAGGTCGGCATGAATGACGAGATCGAGGCTCGGCAAATCGATGCCGCGGGCGGCAACGTCGGTCGCGACGCAAACGCGGGCGCGTCCGTCCCGCAGCGACTGCAGCGCCATGGTGCGCTCGTTCTGGGTCAATTCACCCGACAAGGCGACGACAGAGAAGCCGCGCTCCAGCAGCGCCGCCTGCAAATGCCTGACGTGATCGCGTGTGCTGCAGAACACCAGCGCGCTCGGCGCCTCATAGAAGCGCAGCACGTTGACGACCGCGTGCTCGGCATCGGCGGGCGCGATCCGGATCGCGCGGTACTCGATGTCGGCGTGACCGCCCTCGTCGCCGGCGACCTCGATCCGGAACGCCTGCTGCTGGTACTGCTTGGCCAGCGCGACGATGCCGCGCGGAAAGGTCGCCGAGAACAGCAGGGTGCGACGCGTGTCCGGCGTGGTCTCGAGGATGAACTCCATGTCCTCGCGAAAACCGAGATTGAGCATCTCGTCGGCCTCGTCGAGGACGACCACCTTCAATTCCGAGATGTCGAGACGGCCGCGGCGCAAATGATCGCACAACCGGCCGGGCGTACCGACGACGATGTGAGCGCCGGCCGCAAGCTCGCGCTGCTCGCGGCGCGGATCCATGCCGCCGACACAGGAGACGACGCGGCCGCCCGCATGTCCGTAAAGCCAGGCGAGCTCGCGCTGGACCTGCAAGGCAAGCTCCCGGGTCGGCGCGACGATCAGGGCAAGCGGCGCTGCGGCCTGCTCGAACCGCTCGGCGTCACCGAACAGATCCTTGGCCATGGCCAGACCATAAGCGAGCGTCTTGCCGGAGCCGGTCTGGGCCGAAACCAGCAGGTCGCGGCCGGCGGCATCGTCCGCGAGCACGGCGAGCTGAACAGGGGTCGGAGAATCGTAGTTGCGCTCGGCCAAAGCTCGGGCGAGCGGCGGGGTCAGGGCCGGGAAAGACACGAGATGGAAAACCTTGGTTAATTCAGGCGCGGAACGGTGAACCGGCAGACCTGAGCTGCATGCGCGGCAAACGGCCCGGCCGCACGCTGGATTGATCAGGGCGCTCTTTACGCCAAGTGCTCTGAAATCACCATACCTGTGATGCATGGCTTGGCGAAAAGAGCCGCGCCTCAGAGGTTGCAGCGGATTTTTTTGGCCACCTCGATTAACCTGAAGCGCAATTGGACGAAGTTCAGGCCGAGGGTCGTGGGAGCACAACGATGCGATTGGCAGTCATTTCCGATATCCACGGCAACCTTGCTGCCTTGGAGGCCGTGCTGGCCGACATCAAGGTGCGTGGCGTCGATAGCACGGTCAATCTGGGTGATTGCGTCACCAGCCCTTTGTGGCCGCGAGAGACGTTCGAGGCACTCCAATCGCTATCGTTACCAACCGTGCGCGGAAACCATGACCGCTGGATTGAGGAATTTCCAGAAGACAGGCTTTCGTCGGCAGGCCGGTTTGCGCGTCACGCATTGACTCCGGAGCAACGTCTCGCACTCCACAGCTTGCCTGCCCAGCTGCGGCTGGAGGACGGGATTTTGGCCTGCCATGGCACGCCCGATGACGATACGACGTGCCTGCTGGAAGAATCGCTCGACGACGGCCGCTTTGTGCCAGCGGGCCGCGACGTGCTGGCAACGCGCCTCAAGAGCGAGCCAACGGCGCGTGTCGTCCTGTGTGGTCACAGCCACCGCCAGGCGGCTGTTCATGGACCGGGCGAGTGTCTGGTTCTCAATCCGGGGAGTGTTGGTTGCCCCGTGTTCGCGGACATTCCTTTTGCCGCAAAGCTGGAATACCGCTCGCCTCACGCCCGCTATGCGATCATCACGAAACGAATGAGGGGCTGGCAGGTCGAGATGCTGGCCCTGGAATACGATTGGAAAGCCGCATCGGCGCAGGCGCTCGCCAACGGCCGTCCGGATTGGGCGCAGGCCATGTTATCCGGACATGTCAAATAGCCGGCCTTGCCGCGCCGGCCATTCGATCCCAAATCGTGCTCACGACAGAGCAACGGGGGAAACATGGCCGACAGCATATCACTTGCCGACAAGCTCGCGACCTTCGAGGACCATTGGTCGCCGCGCACAGTCACGACCTTCAACGATTGCGACGTGATGGTGGTGAAGGTGAAGGGCGAATTCACCTGGCACAAGCACGACGACACCGACGATTTCTTTCTCGTCCTGAAGGGCCGCCTAGACATCGAGTTGCGGGACCGCACCGTGACGCTCGGTCCGGGCGAGGTCTACGTCGTTCCCAAGGGTGTCGAGCATCGCCCGGTGGCACGCGAAGAGGTTCACCTCATGCTGATCGAGCCGACCGGCACGCCGAATACTGGCGACAAGGCCACTGCCGCAGCGCGAAAGCTCGCGTAGAGGCAACGCGCATAGCCCGGATCTAATCCCTCGACGTAGCCAGCCTGCTGAAGCTGCCGACCAGCTTGGCTCTCGCCCGCGCAACAGCGTCCTTCGCCGCGCGGGTCAGAGCGCGGATGGCGCGCCAGGCCTCGGTCGCCTGTAGCCATGCCTTCATCTCGGTGAACTTGCCGTACGCCCAGGCGAAAGCCGGAATCTTCATCAGCTTGTCGCGCGTGAGATGGAACAGGCGCTCGACCAGCACGAGCTTGAGCAGTTCGCCGATGATGAAGGTCACAGCGCCGCCTACGATCTGACCGGTTGCGGCGAGGTATGCTGCCACCGGCTTGATCGGCTCCAGAATGATGACGGGTACGGAAAACAGGGCGAGCGAGGGATAAGGCGAAAGCGACCTGATCCAGGCGCGCAAGCGCCTGAATTCGAAATGCCGGCCGATCCAGCGGGCTACCGGCCTCGCCACGGTCATGAAGACCGCATCCACCAGGAAGTAGATGGCGGCCAGGATGTAAGTGACGGGTTTCAGGATTCGCTTCACGATACCTCTCCCGCCAACTGTAAGCCGAAACCAGGGGCCTAAGTTTCACCTCGGCGTGAATAAGTCGCGGATTCCCGGTGGAACTTTTTGGGCATCGCCGGTCACCGCGTTTCAGATCTCCGCGTAGACCTCCAGAAGATTGCCGTCGGGATCGCGGAAGAACAGCGTCCGATGCCCGAACGACTGGTCCGTCGGCGCTGAGAGCAGCGCCACGCCCTGCCGCACGAGTTCGTCGGCGCAGGCATCGACCTCGGCCGCGGACACCCTGAAGGCCAGTTGCAGCGAGGCGCTGCCCGCCGGCGTCGGCGCGTCAGCCGCGGTCCGGCTCGGTCGTGCCAGCGCCAGCGTGTTGCTGCCCAGGCTGTACTCGATCCAGTTCGGCGAGAGCTCGCGCTGCAGCGGAAAGGCAAGCACGTCCTCGTAGAAGCGGCGCATCGCCACCATGTCGCGCACGAAGATGACGGTGTAGTCGATCGCGCGAATAGCGTGGAAGGGCGAGCGGGCGCGGGGGTTGGGTCCGGGTGTTTGTTGGTTTGTCATCTCGTCCTTCATTCCAAACCCGGACCCGTAGCCCGCATGAGCGAAGCGACATGCGGGAACGCTTCATCCACAAACACCCGGATATCGCTGCGCTCATCCGGGCTACAAGACCGGAGCCTTACCGCAGCAAGCCGCCACTATAGCGCAGCTCGTAGAGCGGTGCGCCATCATGCCGGGAGATCGTCTCGATGCCGTTGAAGCGATCGAGGCCTCCTTCGACCTCGTTGCGGTAGACCATGCCCGCCTGCTCGAACAGGCGCGGCCCCCGGTAAGGCTCCGCGGCGCTCACGCCCAGCAGGGCGCGGCGCAGGAATTTGTAGACCTCGAGCTGCGTGGGCCGATCCGTGATCTCCGCGCGGGCGCCGCCGCTGTAGCTCATCGACCAGACGGCGCGGTCATCTCGTGACACCGTCTCCTGCCCGACGAAAAATCCCATCCCGAAGTAGATGTCGCGATAGGCATAAGGGGGCGCGCGATGCTCGAGCTGTTTTGAGCCAGCGAGCAGCGGCGCGGGCACCGTCGCGTCGTCGTCCAGTCCCGCATAGGTGCGCCGCTTGGCTTCGACCAGAAACGCCGCAAGGTCGTGGGGGATGGATGGCATCAACTATTCCACCAATTCCGGCCACGGCACGATGGTCGACTTCACCGTCTTCATCGCCATCGCATCCCTCACCGCCTGCGCGACGCCCGCTTCCGTGAACGGATAGATCGTCTGCATCTTCAGCCAGGGGTACTTGCCCGCCGTGCGGTAGAGCATATCGACGCCGAGCGGCAGGTCGTTGCCGGTGAAGCCCCAGGATCCCAGCACGTTGAGATCCTTGGTGCAGATGCGGTGCCAGGAGGTCTCGATGGAGCCCGCGTCGGTGAACTGGCCCATCTCGACATAGGTGCCGCCGTCGCGCAGCATCTCGATGCCTTCGGGGCCAGCGGTCGGATGGCCCGAGCAATCCATGACCAGGTCAGCACCGAAGCCGCCGACAATCTCGCGCACACGCGCGATGCGCTCCTGCGGCGATTTGATCTCCTCGATGTTCACGGTCGCCTCCGCGCCGAACTCGCGCGCGAGCTTCAGCCGCGGCTCCTCCGGCGCGCCGACGCAGATCACGCGCCCTGCCCCCATCTCCCTTGCGGCCGCGACGGCCAGGATGCCGATCGGGCCCGAGCCCTGGATCACCACCGTGTCGCCCCAGCTGAAGCCGCCGGCGCGGCTCGCGCGGTTGAAGGCGCGAATGCAGGACGTCAGCGGCTCAGACAACGCGCCAAGCCGCAGCGACATGTCGTCGGGCAGCTTGTAGATCTTGGTGCCGGGCAGCATGTCGAGATCGACATAGACATATTCGGCCCAGCCACCCCACATGTGCGGCGCCTTGTCGAAGCCGAGATAGCGGCCGTAATAGACCGGCGTCAGGCACTTGTTGGCGGTCTGAGGGTAATGAATGCAGTAATAGCAGTGGCCGCAGGGCATCAGCGGAGGGATCATCACTTTCGAGCCGACCTTGAGCGGCTTGCTCATGAAGTCCTCGGTAAACTCCTCGCCGCACTCGACGATGATTCCGCCGAGCTCATGGCCGAGCGTGAACGGCCAGGGCAGCGGCTTCGGCCAATGCCCCTTGAGGATATGCAGATCGGTGCCGCAGACGCCGCAGGCACCGACCTTGATCAGCGCGGCCTTGCGGCCGACCTTCGGCCACGGCACTGTGCGGATGACGGGCTCGCTGCCCGGCCCTGCGTGGGTGCAGACGCGAATCTGTTCCATGGCTGTTTCCTCAGGCCCGCTTGTTATGATTTGTGGTGCGGGGTGAGGCGAAGCGTATGTGAGATGCGCGGTCGTGCCAAGGTGCTGTCTTGTAGCCCGGATGGAGCGGAGCGTAATCCGGGAGAAGTCTTCCCGCGGCGAGAGCCCCCGGATTTCGCTGCGCTCATCCGGGCTACGGACTCGACGCACAATCAGCCCCGGTCCCGCAATTCAGAAAATCAATCCCGCCCATCGAAATAATTGGTTTCTCTATTCGAGGCGAGCCGGCTAGTCCTCACCCCGCCACAGAGTCGGAGGGGGCTTCGCAATGGACATGGTCGCACTCGGTATATTCCTGACTGCGGCCGTCGGATTGCTGGGATCGCCGGGGCCGGCGATCGCGGCGCTCATCGCGGTCGGTCGCGCCCGGGGCTTCGTTGGCGGGCTGCCGTATTTTCTCGGACTTCAACTGGGTCTGGCCATCGCCGCAGGCGTCACCGCCGCGGGACTGTTCTCGCTGCTGACGACATTTCCGTCGGCCCTGCGCGTCATGACGATCCCCGCCACGGTTTACCTCGTCTATCTCGCCTGGAAGATTGCGTCGTCCCCGGTCGGTGACACCGCCAAGGGAAGCAACGGCGCGCACGCCTCCCCGGCGGCCGGATTTCTCCTGGGTATGACGAATCCGAAGGCCTATCTGGCATTTGCGTCCCTGCTCGCGTCATACACCCTGATCAAGGAAAGCGCGCAGCACGACACCCTCGCGAAATGGTTCCTGCTGGTCGTGGTGATGATCGTGGTGGACATCGTCTGGCTCTATGTCGGGGTCTTCCTGCGAGGACTGATGCTGTCGCCAAACGGCGAACGCGTGCTCAACGTTACACTCGGATTGATGGTGCTGGTCGCGGCCGGACTGGCGTTCGTCTAATCGCGCTCCCTCTTTGGCGGTCGGCTCAAATGACAAACTGGATTCACGGCAATATCCACGCCAACGGCATCGACATCCATTATCTCCGAACCGGCAGAGACAAGCCGCCGTTGATTGCTCTGCATGGATTGACCGGAAGCGGCGCCTGCTGGACGCCGTTGGCGCGCGCGCTTGAAGATCGCTACGACGTGATCATGCCCGACGCGAGAGGACATGGCGCGTCGAGCGCGCCATCAGGCGGATATCTGTATGGTGACTTCGCGAGCGACGTCATCGGCCTCATCGAAGCGCTCGGGCTTGTCGCGCCAGTGCTGCTCGGCCATTCCATGGGCGGCATGACGGCGGCAGTGGTTGCTAGCGAGGTGGACACGGCCATTCGTGGTGTCATCCTGGCTGACCCGACGTTCCTGAGCCCCGAGCGCCAGCGCGAAGTCTACGAGAGCGACGTTGCCGAGCAGCATCGCCGGCTGCTCGGTCGTAACAAAGATGAGGTGCTGACCGAGACGAAGGCGCGGCAACCGCACCGTTCGCCCGAGCTACTCGAGCTGATCGTCGATGCGAGGCTGCGGACCGGCATCAGCGCTTTCGAAGTTCTCACACCGCCTAATCCGGATTATCGCGCGTTGATGAGCGCCGTGTCCGTCCCAACTCTCCTTGTCATCGGAGACCATGGCGTCGTTTCCGTCGAGACCGCGCGAGAGCTGCAACGGCTCAATCAACACGTCCGCTATGAGCTGATACCGGACGCAGGCCATGGACTTCCATATGACCGGCCGGAAGAGTTTGCAGCCGTGGTCAGGTCGTTTCTTGAAACAGTGGTTGGGTGACGTGCCGCTTCGTAGCCCGCATAAGCGAAGCGACATGCGGGAAAACTCCGTCCACAAAGACCCCGGATATCGCTTCGCTCATCCGGGCTACGGGAGCCCTCGCCCACACCCAATTGTCTTGAGCCGCCCGCAGCGACCGTGTAAGGCCGCAAGGGTCCTACCCAGGTGATCCCTTGAACCCCCTCCCCCAAAATCCCGTGGCCGCGTCCGGATCGTTCGCGGCGATGAAGTCCGTGCCGTACCGCCTCCAGTTCGTGGCTTACGTGCTGGCGATGATGGCCGACAATATCGAACATGTGATCAGCTACTGGGTGGTGTTCCAGAAATTCCATTCGCCGGCGCTGGCGGGTTTTGCCGTGCTGTCGCACTGGCTGCCGTTCCTGCTGTTCTCCGTCGCCGTCGGCGGGCTCGCCGACCGGTTCGATCCGCGCCGCATCATCCAGTGCGGCATGCTGCTGTTCATCGTGGCATCAATCGGCTGGGGCTACTTCTTCATTACCGACACGATCCAGATGTGGCACGCGATGCTGCTGCTGGTGATCCACGGCTGCGCCGGCGTGCTGTGGCAGACGCCGAACCAGCTGCTGCTCTACGACCTCGTCGGTCCGGCCGACCTGCCGAGCGCCGTGCGGCTGAACGCGATGGCGCGCTATCTCGGCATCCTGGTCGGCCCCGCCGTCGGCGGAATCATCATGCTGACGCTCGGCACCTCGCACGGCATCATCTTCAACACGCTGTTCTATCTGCCGATGCTGCTCTGGCTGTTCCGGGCGCCGGTCCGCGACAAGAGTGTCGCCGTGCGGCGCTTCGCCGTACGCGGTTTTGCCGACATCATGCTGACGATGCGTGCCATCGGCACGCAGCCGGTGCTGACCGCGATGACATGGCTCGCCGGCCTCACCTCCTTCATGATCGGCAATGCCTATCACGCGCAGATGCCGGGTTTTGCCGGCGATCTCGGCCATGGCGATCCCGGCGTGTCCTACAGCGTGCTGCTCGCGGCCGATGCGGCCGGCGCACTGCTCGCCGGCATCGCGCTGGAATCCTGGGGACGGCTCAAGGGCACGCCGCGCACCGCGATCACGCTCGCGATGCTCTGGAGCGTGGCGCTGCTCGGCTTCGCCGTGGTGCGGATCTATCCGGTTGCGATCGTGCTGTTGTTCTTTGCCGGCTTCTTCGAACTGTCCTTCAACACCATGGCGCAGGCACTGGTGCAGTTGAACGCGCCGTCCGACATTCGCGGCCGGGTCGTCGGCCTCTACAACATGGCCGGGCTCGGGATGCGGGCCTTCAGCGGCATCACCGTCGGCTTGTTCGGCGCGGCGATCGGCATTCACTGGTCCCTCGGGCTTTCGGCCGCGGTGCTGCTGGCGCTGCTGTGTGTTCTCTATGGGCGCGCGACGAGGAAGGCAGCCGGTTGACTCCGGCCTCTCCCGACCGCACCCTCGGCTGAGGGCCTGGGGAGATGAGCCGTTGCGCAATCGCTGGGGCATTCTTGCGATCCTGTTCCTGGTTCGCCTCACCATCGCGTTCCAATTCCAAAGCGTGGCCGCGGTCGCGCCGCTGCTGCAACAGAGCTTTGGCGTCGGCATCGCCGATATCGGCATCCTGATCGGGCTCTACTTCACCCCCGGTATCGTCCTGGCGCTGCCAGGCGGCGCAATCGGCCGATTTCTCGGCGACAAGCCGACGACGATCGCCGCGCTGCTGCTGATGACGGCAGGCAGCCTCGTCATGGCCTCGACCGACATCTGGGGCTGGCAGATGGCAGGCCGGCTTACCTCCGGCGCTGGCGGCGTGCTGCTGACGGTGCAGCTCACCAAGATGGCCACCGACTGGTTCGCAGGAAAGGAGATCGCGACCGCGATGGCGATCTTCGTCAATTCCTGGCCGGCCGGCGTTGGGATCTCTCTACTGCTATTGCCGGCGCTCGGCACTACCTATGGCGCAAGCAGCGTATTCCTTGCCGCAGCCGCGCTAACCGCGACCGGCATTGTGCTGATCGCATTCTACCAGCCCCCGGCGGCAGCAACGGCCGGCCCGGCCGGCTCGGGCCGGCTCGATCCCCTGGCACTGCTGGCGGTGATCGTCGCGGGCGCGATCTGGGGCCTCTATAATGTCGGCTTCGCCATGATCTTCTCGTTCGGCCCGTCCCTGCTCGCCGAGCGCGGCTGGAGCATCGCCGCCGCAGGCTCGGCGATCAGCGTCGTGATGTGGCTCTCGGTGATCTCGGTGCCCGCGGGCGGCTATCTCGCCGATCGCTTCAAGCGACCCTTTATACTGGCGATCGCGGCCAGCCTCGTCGTCGCCCTGCTGCTGGCCTGGCTGCCGAGGTCGGACGCCGTCATCACGATCCTCGTCCTGATTGGCCTGATCGGCGGCCACCCGGCCGGCCCGATCATGAGCCTGGCCGCCCGGGTGCTCGCGCCGGAGACGCGGGCGATCGGGATGGGCGTGTTCTACACTGTCTTCTATGCCGCGATGATGCTGGGGCCGGCGGTGGCGGGCCGGCTCGCCAAATCGGCCGGGACCGCCGCGGTCGCGCTCGACCTCGGCGCGCTGACGGTGCTGGCCTGCCCGCCCCTGATGTGGCTTTTCGAGCGCATTGTGTCTGTCCGTGACCGGCGCGCCCAATCCTAACGCGGCGTTAACCCTGTGCACCTTAGGGTCGTCGCGGACTCCGCCAGGCGGGGAGTCGGGTTGTGAAAATGGCGTTGGCGAACAAAAAATTTCTTCCGGCCGCCGAGGAACGTCGGCGTTTCCAGCGGGTGAAGGTGCACCTGCTCGGCCGTTACATGCTGCCGGATCGCCGTGAATTCCCCTGCCAGGTGATCAACATGTCGCCGGGCGGGCTCGCGCTGCTCGCTCCGGGCATCGGCAATGTCGGCGACCGCGTGGTCGCCTATCTCGACCATATCGGCCGCGTCGAGGGCAAGATCACCCGCATCATCGACAATGGTTTCGCCATGACGGTCGGTGCGACGCCGCGCAAGCGCGACAAGCTCGCGGCCCAGCTGACCTGGCTCGCCAACCGCGACATCCTCAATTTGCCGGAGGACCGCCGCCACGACCGTATCGTGCCGCGCAACCCGATCGCGGTGCTGACGCTCGAGGACGGCACCAAGATGACCTGCCGCATCATCGATCTGTCGCTATCAGGCGCGGCCATCGCCGCGGAGAACCGGCCGCCGCTGAAATCGACGGTTCTGCTCGGCCGGGTCCAGGGCCGCGTGGTCCGAAACCTCGAAGACGGCTTCGCGCTGGAGTTCATGCACGAGCAGCCGATCGAGACACTCGAAGAGAGCGTTACCGCGCGGTAAAGCGCGACGGCGTCAAAACCACTGTATTTCCAGCCCTGAAGGCGGCCTCCGCGATGCGGATGCCGCCTTTTTCATGCGTTTTGGTCGGTCGCGCGCGGGTTAACGCGAGAGCTCTTTGCGCGTGGAAACGGCGGTTCCGCCAGTGTTTCCGCGTTAATCGATAAAGTTTGAATCAATTGCAGTATTCTCAGATTTTACTCAAATTTTCCTCAAGTATAGATCGAATTCGCTGCGCCTTTTACTTGCATTCGTCTCGACTTGACTTGGCCGACTTAGCGGCAACTCAAAAGCTCCGTGCGAAACGTGGTCTCAACAAGAAACGGGGGCCGCAATGTTTGATTTCAGGGGACAGGGGAAGGGACTGGCGCTGGCCGCCATGCTCTTCGGGATCAGCGCGGCAGCGCAGGCCGGCGAAGGCCGTCTGCTCTACGCGAGCCTCGGCGACACCACGCGTGCGCCGATCGGCTGGGTCGAGTTCTGTGCGGATAATGCCGCCCAGTGCCAGGGCGCGCCGACGCAACCGCGCGACATCGTGATGTCGCAGGCCGCATGGCGCGACCTCGCCAAGGTCAACCGCTGGGTCAACGAGACCGTCAAGCCTTTGACCGACCAGGAGCACTGGGGCGTGATCGAGAAGTGGTCGCTGCCGACCGATGGTTACGGCGACTGTGAAGACTACGTGCTGCTGAAGCGCAAGATGCTGATCGATGCCGGATGGCCGCGCGAGGCCCTGCTCATCACCGTCGTGCGTGACAAGAAGGGCGAAGGACACGCGGTGCTGACGGTGAAGACCGACAAGGGCGAGTTCGTTCTCGACAATCAGAACGAGAACGTCGTTGCCTGGACGGAGACCGGCTACCGCTTCGTCAAGCGCCAGTCACAGAGCGATCCCAATATCTGGGTCTCGCTCGGCGACACCAAGCCGGCGGTCTCCACCGCCAGCGCCAAGAACTAGCAGGAAAACGAGTTACGCGACCCGGTCACATCCCCACCCCTCCCCGTCCCAGACCGGTTCGCGCGCGGCCAGCCATCCCCCAATGGCTGGCCGCAACTTTTTTGGGGCTTCGAGAGGCGATCAATCCTGCTGAGCTTGCCGCGACCAGGGCACGCGCGCGGCGGTGAAATCGCGCCACGTGCCTTGCAGGGCGGGCTGCACGCCGACCGATGCGCGGGCCTGCCAGCCAGCGATCGCGGCCGCGGCGATGGCGCTGTCGGGCTCGGCACCGAGCCCGTCGAGCAGCGATGCCGTGACGGCCATGTCGTTGAAGGCGCCAAGCTCCTCCTGCAGACCGGCGAGCCTGCGCGAGAATTTTCTGGCGGACTTGCGATCCTCGAACAACGGCAGCAGGAACTCGCTGAGATAGCGCAGCCGCTTGGTCGCAAGACGCACCCGGTGCAGTTGCTCGGCGGGAAGCGACTTGAAGCGGCGGCCACGCTTGAGCACCTTGGCATATTGCTCCGACAGGATCCGCTGCGCGAAGTTGACGGCGGGATCGGCGAGCTGGCCGAGATCTTCGGCGGCAACGTCGTTGCGCCAGCCGCGCGTCTCGATCCAGTTTCCGAGGCCGAGCAGAAACACGGCGCAGCGGCGATCGTCGAGCGCATCATGCGCCTTGCGATAGGCGTCCGACTGGCGCTCGCCCGCAGCCCGGCCCAGCGCATCGAAGCCGGCGATCGACGGGCAGGCCTTCGCGATCGTCGGCAAGGTCTCGAGCTGGAACACATCCCAGTCGCGCGCGGCCGACAGGTCTTGCGCCAGCCATTTTGCTTCCGAGCGCAGCGCGTCGAGATTGCTGAGCGCGCCGACCGACCGCATCAGGTCGAGCGCCGATCGCAGCCGGCGCAGCGAGACGCGAAGCTGATGCACGCCTTCCGGATTGCGGCCGTCCTCGGCCGCCGGCAGCGACTGAAGCAAATGCAGGAAGCACGACCGCAGGATCGTCGAAAAGGCCTCATCCAGCGTGACCGATGCATCGAGGCGAAGTTTTCGCGGGCGGCCCGCCGCCGGCGGCGTGTCGGCGGCAAGATCAAAGCCGCGCGCCGACTTGGTACGGATGGACGGCTTCACCGCCCCCTGCTCGGCGAGCCGCAACGCGACTTCGTAGATCGTGCCGGCGCTGCCGCTCTTCAGCTCAAGCTCGATCTCGCTGACCGGCATCGCCCGATCGCCGGCCGTCAGCTGGCCTTGATCGAAGGCGATTTCGACCGAGCCGGACGGCAGGTCGATCACCCGCGCATGACGATGGATATCGGCGGTGAAGACGGCTTCGAGCGGCTGCACTGCAAGGCGACTGCGAAGCTTCTCCGGAATGAAAGGCATGGCCAGAGCGAGATCGGGCGCGAGCGACGGCACGCTCGCCTCCCATTCGCCGCGGCGCAGCGGATCGTCCACAGCGTCAGTCTTCACGGTCTGCACGAAGCGCGCGCCGCTTTGGCGGACGCGCAGGCTCAGACCGTTGCGACGAAGCAGGCGTTCGGGGGTGTCGTAATAGACCGACTTGAGGTGCTTGCGCGTGCCCTTGTTGCGCGCGTTCGCCGCGATGACCGGCGCAGCGTTGAAATGCGCCATGCGATCGCCATCGACGAGAAGCTTGAGCTCGATTTCACCGACGGGACGCGCGGCAGCGTTCGACTGGGGTGGCTCCGGTGCGGGCATCACCTCTTGCGATGGCGTCTGATCCATCACAGCACCCTCGATCGCAGGTTCCGCGCGGGGCTCGGCCGGTTCACGCGGCCTGAGGAAGCCGGCGACGATTTGCGTTCTCTTACTATCCTTTGGGACAGGATTCCCGTCCGGCGCGCTCATCGTTTTGCGAGCCGGTGTAGCGTCTGATTTTAGCATTTCCGGTGACATGACAGTTCTATGACAGAGCAGCAGCATATAGCCGGTCAGGCCCGCGAGGAATAGTCACGTTACGTCGCAGCACATCATGGTCCACATGCACATGGCGCACGCCGGACATCGAAGAGGACTGTCATAATTCGCTTGGCGTCACGAATTAAATTGCCGCGACGTACAGTAAGTGATCGAATTGATAGCGAATCTCGCATTGTTCGAAACCGAGATGAACGCGTCAGCGAGCTTGACTCATGCTAGCCGAAAAATTCTTTCTGGTTTTGGAGACGCTTAGAAGTCACGCGGACGATGACAGCCCCGAAATTGTGACAAGCCGCATCGTGACGAACCCTGCGCAGCCGGCTGCGGTTCCAGAGGCCGAGTCCGGTTCACGGCGCAAAAATCCAGTTGCGGGCGAACGGGACTAGAAGCGATCCAGGGATGGCGCCGGTGCGTCAGTGCGCGAGAGTGTTCTTGTAGACCTTGCCGTCCTTCATGATCACCAGAAAATTTTTAGCGGGATCCTCGACCAGCTTGATGTTGTCGAGCGGATTGCCGTCGACCAGAAGGAGATCGGCGAGCGCGCCCTCCGCTACCACGCCGAGCTTGCCGGGATAGGGATTGCGCAGGCCGGAGAGGTTCAGCAGTTCGGCATTCGTCGATGTCGCCATGGCCAGCGCTTCGGCCGGCGTGTACCAGCGCGTCAGCGCGGCCAGCATTGAGCCCTGCTTGTCCGCCAGCGCCTTCGAGAACAGGACGTCGGTGCCGAACGCGGTCTTGATGCCGTACTTTTTCGCCAGCCCATAGACCCGGTCGGTGCCGGCAACCACCTGCCGCATCTTGTCCTGCTCTGCGGGGCCGAGCGCAGCAGCTCCGGCGAGATCAAGAAATGGTTGCGTGCTGAGCCAGATCCCCTTCTCCGCCATCAGCCGGGCGCTCGCCTCGTCCATGAGATGGCCATGCTCGATACATCTGACGCCGGCTGCGACCGAGCGCTGGATCGCGACCGGCGTGTAGGCGTGGGTCGCGACATAGGTGCCCCAATTGTCGGCGGCTTCGACCGCCGCGCGCAACTCGGGCTCGGTGAAGGTGGAGACATCGAGCGGACTGAACGGCGAAGCGACGCCGCCGCCCGCCGTGAGCTTGACCTGCGAAGCGCCGCGCATCAATTGCTCGCGCGCGCGAACCCGGACTTCGTCCGGACTGTCGGCGACCATGCTGCCGCCGATCTGCTCCATGCGGCTGAGCATTCCCCCGATCGTGCGCGGCAGATCAGAGAGCTGACGGAAGTCGCCATGGCCGCTGGTGATCGTGATCATCGCGCCGGAGGGATAAATGCGGGGACCGGCGACGAGATCCTCGTCAATGGCCTGCTTCAACCCGAAGGAAGGTCCGCCCATGTCGCGCACGGTGGTGAAGCCGCGCATCAGCGTCGCAGTCGCCTCGGCCGCCGCGAGCAGATTGTTGTAGCCGACATCGCCTGCGAGCGCAGCCATCGGTGTGGGGCGCACCAGCATCGCGTGCCAATGCGCGTCGATCAGCCCCGGCATCAGCACGCGGCCACCGCCGTCGATCACTTGCGCGGTGGCGGTCATGTCGCCAGCCGAGATCTTCTCGATGATCTTGTTCCGGACAAGAACGCTGGACGGCGCGGAGAGCGACGCGGTCTTGCCGTCGAATATCCTGATGTTGCGGAACAGCACAGCAGAGTCCTGCTGCGCCAATGCCGGTGAAAAGAGACCGAAGACCGCTCCGGCGATACCAAGCAACGTGGCGGCTCGCACGAGCGCCATTGGAGTCCCCCAACTCGACATGTTCAGTCTCCGCTGCACTTATGCCGGTTTGGCCACAGGTAGCCAGGCGAAGGTCAGCCACCCGATGCCGTGGGACAGAAGGTCGATGCCAAGCAGCAATCCCAGCACCCAGAGTCCCGTCATCGGAAAGCCCGTGAGGATGATGAGACCCGCTACAACGCCGAACAGGCCGGACGCGACCATGATGCCGCCGCCCTGCTGCCAGCGGCCGATGCCGATCAGCATACGCACGACACCGGAGACCAGCAGCGCGATGCCCAGCACATAGGTGAGCAGGAGGGCGCCGGTCAGCGGCTGGCTGACGAGAATGATGCCGAAGGCGATGTAGAGGGCGCCGAGTATGATCTGCCAGACCAAGCCGCCCCAGCCTTTGGTCCAGAACGCGTGGAAGATCTCGAAGGCGCCCGCGGCGATCGCCATCCAGCCGATGAACAACGCGCTGACCACCGTGAAGAGCGCGATGTCGCCCAGCACCATCAGTCCCGCGAACACCATGAACAGGCCCAGCAGCACGCACACCCAGCGCCGCGGTTGCGGCAGGCCGGTCGCGCCCATCGGCGAACTATGGTCGTAAGTCGTCATGATATCCTCCTCATTTTATCTCCAGCGCCAGCCGCAGCTCTCCTTCACGAAGTCCGCGCCCTTTTCTTCAATTCAGGTTTTCGCAGCTGGCTCATCGCTGGGAATCTCACCCGGCAGATAGCCGGGAAGCCGTCCCGCCGGGATGATCGCGATCAGCGCGAGACCCGCCATGATGAGCAGCCCGATCTTGAGCGCGCGCAGCCGCGCCTCGGTGTTGACCCGCACGGCCTCCGCGACCTGCTGCGGCGATCCGCTGGTGCCTTCCAGCACGCTGCGCAGTCGGTCGTTGCTGACGAAGGTGATGTTGTCGAGATCGACCTGGGCCTGAAGCTCCGGCGTCAGCACAGGGCTCGCCGTGATCTTGCCGAGCGCGATGGTGCTGAGCAGGCCGACCATGAGCGCGCCCGCCACCGCGGTTCCGACCGCCGAGGCCAGGTTCTGCGTCGTGCCGCGCAAGGAGCCGACGTCGCCGGCGAGCGTCTTCGGCGACGACGTCACCAGGACGTTGAACAGCAGTGTCACCAGCGAACCCTGGCCGATCCCGAACAGGACGAGCCCGAACAGCACGGGAACCTCGCTCCAGTCGTTACGCACGACGAAAGCAAGCCAGACCAAGCCGACTGTGCAGAACGCGAAGCCGTAGCGGCCGATCTGGCGCGGTGTCAGCCGCTCGTAGACATTGACGATCAGCATTGCCGAGAAGAAGACCGTGAGGTTGAACGGCATCATTGCAATCGCAGTCGCAAGCGGCGTCCGTCCCTGCACGATCTGGATGTAGAGAGGCACGGTGAAGTTCAAGGCAGCTTCGAGCGCGACCACCGCGAACAGCGCATAGACCGCGCAGCGTTCCTCAGGCGAGTCGATCACCGCGAGTGCCAGGAGCGGCGTCTTGCCTGCGGCCTGGCGCCGGTGCGTCCACATCAGGAACGCCTGACCCAGCACCACGCCGAGCACGATCATGACCGGCGCGGGTGAAAGACCGAGCAGATCGAACGGCGCGTTCGCCGTCGCAACCGCCAGACCCCATCCATTGAGATTGTTGAAGCCGAAACTGATGAGGATGATCGCACTCGCTGCGAGCACGACGCCAACCAGGTCGATCTCCACATCCGGCCGGCCGCGGTCGGGCTTGAGGCGGAAGCTCATCAGGAAAACGATGGCGGAGGCCGCGATCAGGACGCCGAAGGCCGGCCGCCAGCCGATGTAGGTTCCCAGCACGCCGCCGATGACGAAGGCCAAAACGCCCGCGGCTGCGCGTGCCGAACCGAGCGCGCCCAGTGCGGTCGCCTGCTGCCGGCCGGCATAGTTCTCGGCGATCAGCGCCACGAGCGATGGCACGATCACCGCGCCGGCAGCGCCGCAGAGTGCCTGCGCCGAAATCATGACCGTGGCCGAGGGGCTGAACGTCATCATGAGCTGCGACACGAAGAACAGCACCACGGCGCCGCGGAACACCTGCAACGCGCCAAAACGCTGGGCGAGCTTGGCGCCGAGCATCACGAAGCCCGCGACCAGCATCGAGTAAGCGACAATTCCGGTCGCGACCGTGGTCGGCGCCACGCCGAAGCTCGCAACCATGCCGCCCATCGCCACCGGCAAGGAGGCCACATTGAATGACATGATCATCTGGCCGAGTGCGATTGCGATCATGGGAACCCATGACGCGCGCTCCTCCTGGTGAATACCGCCGATCGACATTGTTTGCGTGACCATGACGTCCTCCGGCTTGATCGGTGTTGCGATCGGCTAGGCCGCCCGGCCCACCGACCTCTCGGGCATTCATTGCTCCGGTTGCGACACGAACAGATCCATCCCCAGCCGCTGCGACAGGAACTTTGCGGCAAGCTGCCCCCGCACGCTGTTGCCGGCGGCATCGAGCGGCGGCGCGAAGGTGCCGAAGCCGCCCTTGCCCGGCGACACCGCGACGATGCCGCCGCCGATCCCGCTCTTCCCGGGCAGCCCGATGTCGTAGAGCCAGTCGCCCGAAGTCTCGTAGAGGCCGGCCGTGATCATGACGGCGAGCGCGTAGTGGCAAACCGACGCATCGACCACGCGCTGCTTCGTCACCGGATTGACGCCGCCGTCGGCCAGCGTCGCACCCATCACGGCGAGATCGCGGGCGCTCACATTGAGCGAGCATTGCCGCGTGTAGAGATCGGTCGCCTCCTTTGCATCGCAATAGATGCGGTCGTAGCTCTCCAGCAGCCGCGCGATGCTGCGATTGCGAAAATTGGTCTCCGAGGCCGATGCGTAGACCTCTTCGTTGAGCGGCAGCTTGCGGCCGGCAAAGCGCGACAGCCCGTCATGGATAAATGCCCATCTGTCCGCGGCGGTGGCGCCCGGCGCGAGGCTGGTCGTGGCGATCGCACCGGCATTCACCATCGGATTAGTACGGCCGCTGCCCTGCTCGATCGCGGCGAGCGAGTTGAACGGGAGCCCGGTGGCGTTCGCGCCGAGCTTTGCGCGTGCCTCCTCCGGCCCGATGGTCTCGCAAACCAGTGCGAACAGGAACGGTTTTGACACGCTCATGATGGAGAATTCGTAGTCGACCTCGCCGGCGCCATAGACCTGCCCGCTGGTTGCGACGACACAGACGCCGAACAGCTCGCTCGGCACACGCGCGAGCGCGGGATAGACCTGCGAGTTGCTTCCGTCGCGATTTGATTGAAACCGTCGCTGCGCTTCGTTCACCAGCGACTGCACGGTCTCCGGGCCGGGCAAGTGGCCGGTCGAGACGTAAGCCGTCTCTCGTTCGTCAGCCAGAGGTCGCGCCATGGCACCACTCCGCAGAACGGATTCAACGCATGTCGGCTCCGTTCTAGAACTCGACGCTTGCGCGTCAGTTGATGCTGGCGCCCAGGCGGAGTCAATTTGCAACCATAGGGAGATTCTGCAGCCCAGCCATACGACTTCAGGAGAGTTCGGAGGGCTGCGACAAATCGTCAGGAATTTTCAGCAATCACGTAAGTGTTGCTGTCCCGCTTGCATCGAACTCAAATCAAAAGGCGGACATCGCTTCGAAGCTAACGTCAACGACAGATTGCAACGACTCTCAACAAGAGTACGATCTCGGCCGTTCTGCGACACGGGAGCATGGGGCGCGTGGCAGCATCGAAGCAGACTGACACAAGTGAACGAGGCGCAACATGGTGGCACAGACGAGTGACGGACACATTCTGCTGACCAAGAAGCTCGGCGGGCTCCTTGCAATCATCTTCGGATGCCTGCTGACCGCCGTCGGCGTGACATACGAATCCACCGGCACGACGATTTTGGGCGTGCTGTTTCTTGCGCTCGGCGCCGTTCTGCTGGTGCTGAAGATCGTCAGGCGAAACCAGGGACCGCCGCTGGCCTGACCGGCACGCGCGTCTCGCTCACGCACCGAGCACGTCGGCGAGCCGCAACTCGTCGGCGGCGGGATCCTTCAGGAACAGCTCGGCCTCGATCTCGTTCAGATGCGACAGCATCTGCGCGCGCGCGGCTTCTCTGTCGCGCTTGCGGATCGCGGCGACGATGCCGGCGTGGTGGTCGGTGCCGCAGGCCGGCGTGTCGTGACGGCGATAGAGCAGGATGATGAGCGAGGAGCGTGCGATCAGCTCCTTCAGGAAACCGAGATAGATGCTGTGACCGCTCATCTCGGCGACGAGACGATGAAACTCGCCCGAGAGCCGGACCGAGGCCCGCGCGTCGCCGCGCAGCTCCGCCTCGCGCTCCTCGGAGAGATGCTGGCCGAGACGGCCGAGCCACGCCGGCGACACCGCATCGATGGCGCGATCGACGATGGTTGGCTCGATCAGGCGGCGCGCCTCGAACACCTCGCGGGCGTCGGCGGGCGTCGGACGCGCGACGAAGGCGCCGCGGTTCTTCTCGATGTTGACGATGCCTTCATGCGCAAGCTGCTGGAGCGCCGTGCGGACCAGGGTGCGGCTGGCGCCGTAGATCTCGCCGATCTCGTCCTCGCCGAGCTTCGTGCCGGGCAGCAGGCGATGCTCGAGGATCGCGGCGGTCACGCCCTCCCTGATACGGCTGACGCGATCGCTCGCATCTGGCGCATCGGATTTCGGACGGGACTTGGCGGCCATGGGTGCGAGGGCTCGATCGGCGACGTTCGGCTTGGAATGTTAGTCGAGGAGCTGTATCCAATCACAGACGAAACTTTATACAATCTGCGCACATTTTGTGTGCATATGACCGCGAACGCGGCGAGCGTCCAGAATGCGCCGGATTCGCTCTAACAATCTGACACCGCTGCACAGTTTGGGAATTTTGCCGGCCAAGGGCGGTTGGCACGGACCTTGCGGAGAGACGGGAGCATCGCCCCTCCCTCGGACACGCCATGGCCACTCCCGCCGCTATCGAACTGGTCGCCGTCAGCAAGCGCTACGACACGACGCTGGCGGTCGATAACGTCAACCTGAAGATCCCGGCCGGCACCTATTGCTGCCTGCTCGGCCCCTCCGGCTGCGGCAAGACCTCGACCCTGCGGATGATCGCGGGCCACGAGGCGGTCAGCGAAGGCGACATCATCCTCGGTGCGCAGAACGTGACCGAGCTCGAACCCGCCAAGCGCGGCACGGCGATGATGTTCCAGTCCTACGCGCTGTTTCCGCATCTGACCGTGCTCGACAACGTGGCGTTTGCCCTCAAGATGCGCGGCGTCGACCGGGCCATCAGGCACAAGCGCGCCGGCGAATTGCTGGAGCTGGTGGCGATGACACCCTATGCGGGCCGTCTCCCGGCGCAGCTCTCGGGCGGCCAGCAGCAGCGCGTGGCGCTGGCTCGCGCACTGATCACCGAGCCGCAGATCCTGCTGCTCGACGAGCCGCTCTCCGCGCTCGATCCGTTCCTGCGGGTGAAGATGCGCGGCGAGTTGAAGCGGCTTCAGCGCGAGCTCGGCATCAGCTTCATCCAGGTCACCCACGGCCAGGAAGAAGCGATGGCGCTCGCCGACCACATCGTGGTGATGAACCAGGGCAGGATCGAGCAGCAAGGCACCGCGCGCGACATCTTCCACCACCCCCGCACCGAATTCGTGGCGCGCTTCATCGGCGGCCACAACGTCCTCACCGACGCCGGAAACCGCATCGCCGTGCGCGCCGATCAGCTCGGCATCGTACCGTTCGCCGAGGGCGCGTTCGGCGCGCCGGCGCTGCTGACCCAGACCGAGTACCAGGGCTCCTACATCGCCGTCTCGCTCACGCTCGACGACGGCACCGCCCTGTTCTCCCACCTTCCCGAGGCCGCCTTCGACGTCCACCCGTTCCGTCCGGGCGATCGCGTGCTGGCCACCTGGGATCCCGCCAAGGCGCAACGTCTGCAATAGCGCCGATCGATCAGTGGAATGCGCAACAGAGGAGTGACTGATATGACCGAGACGACCAAGAAGGGCCTCAGCCGCCGCACCCTGCTCAAGGGCAGCGCTGGTATCGCGGGCCTCGCCGCCGGCTCCGGCGCCATCACCGGCTTTCCCTATGTGAAGTCGGCAGAGACCAAGGTGCTGCGCTATCTCGGCACCGCGGTGAACGAGGGCGACGACATCTCCAAGCAGTGCCTGAAGGACACCGGCATCAAGATCGAATACATCACCGCGACCACCGACGACGTGACCAAGCGCGTGATGACCCAGCCCAACTCCTTCGACGTGCTGGACACCGAATATTTCTCGCTGAAGAAGATCGTGCCGTCGGGCAACATCCTTGCCCTCGACGCCAGGAAGATCAAGGAATTCGACAACATCACGCCGGTCTTCACCAAGGGTGAGACGCCCGGCGGCAAGAAGATCGGCGGCCAGGGCACGGCACCCTGGAAGGTGCTCTACCTCGAAGGCAAGGATTCCAAGAAGTTCGCGACCTCGGCGACCGAATTCGTCACGCTGATCCCGACCGTCTACAACGCCGACACGCTCGGCATCCGCCCCGACCTGATCAAGCGGCCGATCAGCTCGTGGTCCGAGCTGCTCAATCCTGAGTTCAAGGGCAAGGCCTCGATCCTCAACATCCCCTCGATCGGCATCATGGATGCCGCCATGGTCGTGGAAGCCACCGGCAAGTACAAATATGCCGACAAGGGCAACATGACCAAGGAAGAGATCGATCTCACCATGAAGGTGATGACCGAAGCCAAGAAGGCCGGTCAGTTCCGCGCCTTCTGGAAGGACTTCAACGAGAGCGTCAACCTGATGGCTTCAGGTGAGACTGTGATCCAGTCGATGTGGTCGCCGGCGGTGACGAAGGTGCGCTCGATGGGCATCCCCTGCACCTTCCAGCCGCTGAAGGAAGGCTATCGCTCCTGGGCCTCGGGCTTCTGCGTCTCCAAGGGCGTCTCGGGTGCCAAGCTCGAATGGGCCTACGAGTTCGTCAACTGGTTCCTGTCCGGCTATGCGGGCGCCTATCTCAACCGCCAGGGCTACTACTCCGCCGTGCTCTCCACCGCGAAGGCGCACATGGAGCCGTACGAGTGGGCGTACTGGATGGAAGGCAAGCCGGCCGAGAAGGACATCAAGGCGCCCGACGGCTCGCTGCTCGAGAAGGCCGGTGCGGTGCGCGACGGCGGCTCCTACGAGGACCGCATGGGCGGTGTCGCCTGCTGGAACGCCGTGATGGACGAGAACGACTACATGGTCCGCAAGTGGAACGAGTTCATCGCGGCGTAATTTGATGGACACGTCAGAGGACATCCTGCAACAGGCGTCCCCGGGCTTGATCCCGGGGTCGGGCACAGCGCGCGCCGCGAAAGTGACGCGCCTGTCGCCCTCTTTCATCTCCTGGCTTCAGGCCGGGCCGATGATGCTGGTGTTTCTCGCCTTCTTCCTGATCCCGCTGGTGTTCGTCGTCATCGTCTCGTTCTGGGACTACAATGAATACCAGTTGCTGCCGGCCTTCTCCGGCCGTGGCTACACCGACACGTTCGAAGGCTGCATCGCGCAGCTCCCCGAGCTCTGCACCATCGCCAAGACCTATCTGAAGACGCTGAAGCTGTGCTTCCTGGTCTGGGTCATCACGCTCTTCATCGGCTTCTGGGTCGCCTACTTCCTGGCCTTCCACGTCAAGTCCAAGACCTGGCAGATGGGGCTGTCGCTGCTCTGCACGATCCCGTTCTGGACCTCCAACGTGATCCGCATGATCGCGTGGATTCCCCTCCTCGGCCGCAACGGATTGGTGAACTCCGGCCTCGTCAAAGCGGGGCTGATCAACCACCCGATCGAATGGCTGCTGTTCTCCGAATTCTCCGTGGTGCTGGCGCTGGTCCACCTCTTCACCTTCTTCATGGTGGTGCCGATCTTCAACTCGATGATACGCATCGACAAGGCGCTGATCGAGGCGGCCTATGACGCCGGCGCCACCGGTTTCCAGACGCTGGTCAATGTCATCATTCCGCTCGCCAAGCCGGGCATCGTGATCGGCTCGATCTTCGTCATCACCATCGTGATGGGCGACTTCATCACCATCGGCGTGATGGGCGGCCAGCAGATCGCCGCTGCCGGCAAGATCATCGAGACGCGGGTGAACGCGCTGCAATTCCCCGCGGCAGCGGCCAACGCCGTGATCCTGCTCGCGATCACCTTCCTGATCATCACCATGATGTCGCGCATCGTCGACATCAAGAAGGAGCTCTAGAGCATGAAGGAAGGACGCCCGCGCTCGTTCTACGTGCTCGCGACCTTCTTCGCGGCCTATGTACTGTTCCTCTATGGCCCGATGATCGCGATCTACGTGCTGTCGTTCCAGGGGCCGCAGGGCGGCCTCACCTTCCCGATGAACGGCGTGTCGACCTTCTGGATCGCAAAACTGTTCCAGGGCACCGGCATCGTCGATCTTGGCGCGGCCTTCCGCCGCTCGCTGCTGCTCGGCATCATCGTGATGATCGTCACCGTCGTGCTGTCGGTCGCCGCCGGCATGGCCTTCCGCCGCAAGTTCACGGCGCAGGGCATCCTGTTCTATTCGGCGATCGCGAGCCTGATCGTGCCCTCGATCATCACCTCGCTCGGCATCTCGCTTGAATTCCGCATCATCGACGACCTGATCAAGGCGCATTGGAACGAGAACTTCGAGACCTCGATGGGCCTGCTCACGTCAGGCTTGGGTGCACACCTCACCTGGACGCTGCCGTTCGGCCTGCTCATCATGTTCGCGATCTTCAACCGCTTCGATCCCAGGCTCGAGGAAGCCGCGCGCGATCTCGGCGCGACGCCGTGGCAGGCTTTCCGCCATGTCGTGCTGCCGATCATCCTGCCCTCGGTCATCGGCATCGGCCTGTTCGGCTTCACGCTGTCCTGGGACGAGCTTGCCCGCTCCAGCCAGGCGATCGGGGCGGTGAATACATTGCCGCTCGATCTCCAGGGCCTCACCACCACCGTGACGAACCCCGACATCTATGCGCTCGGCACCGTGATCTCGGCGGTCTCGTTCACGGTGATCACGCTTGCGCTCGGCACCATCCACGTGCTCAACAAGCGGCAGGCGGCCAAGGGCTCGGACGCCGGCCAAGGACTCGTCTGATCCGATGCGACTTCACGTCGTCAATCCCAACACAACCGCGTCGATGACGGCGAAGATCGCTGCCGCCGCGCGAGCGGTTGCGCTCCCCGACACCGTGATCGATGCACGTCAGCCCAGCATGGGCCCGGTCTCGATCGAGGGATTTTACGACGAGGCCTTCGCCGTCCCCGGTATGCTCGGCTGCATCCGCGACGCCGACCGCGACGGCGCTGACGCGCACATCATCGCCTGCTTCGACGACACCGGCCTGGATGCCGCGCGCGCCGCTGCGAAAGCGCCGGTGATCGGCATCGGCGAAGCCGGCTTCCACATGGCGAGTCTGATCGCGGCGCGCTTTGCCGTGGTCACGACGCTCGGTGTCTCCATCGTGCCGATCGAACATAATTTGCGGAAATACGGTCTCGCCGAGCGCTGCGCCCGCGTCCGCGCCGCCGAGGTGCCGGTGCTCGCGCTCGAGGAGCGCAACACTGATGCGCTCAACAAGATCTCCGCCGAGATCACGGCCGCAATCCGCGACGACCGTGCCGAGGCCATCGTGCTCGGCTGCGCCGGCATGGCTGACCTCGCCGCCGAGCTTTCCGCCACACACGGCCTGCCCGTGGTCGACGGCGTCGCCGCAGCGGTCACGCTGGCAGAATCAACCGTGCGGCTGGGGCTGAAGACGTCCCGACTCGGGCCCTACGCGGCGCCGCGCGCGAAGACCTATTCCGGGCCGTTTTCGCCGTTTCAGCCCTGATCACGTCCTCTTTGGGGCCTTCTGGAGGCCTCAAGGCCAGCTGATTGCTGGATTTTTTGCCCTTAGCCTCTTTTTGGTCCCATTCCTTGCCGAAATCTAACGTTTTCGGGACCCCCGGCCGCCCATAGGTAGCCGGTCTTCGCCACGCACCAAGTTTCAATTTGGGTTTTGTCAGCGATGATCGATCTCGCACGGGACACGCCGTCCAATCCCCTCCTTCGCTTGGGCGCCCAGCCTATCGCGCTGACCGCCGCTGCCCTTCTTTTGCTGGTCGCCGGCGTGACCTCGATCGCGATCTGGCGCGCCTATACCGGCTCAGCTCCCGAGACCGACCGGGTCGTGGCATCGCGGCAGCTCCAGGCCCGCACGGCTCAGGCGTCCGAGCAACTCGTCGAGAAGACCAAGGGGCTGGAGGCGACTCAGCAGGAATCGATCGACCAGCTCCAGCTCGTGCAGGACCAGCTCCAGACCATGAAGCGACTGATGGCGGCGCAGCAAGCCGACACCAAGCGCCTGTCCGAGCAGGTCACGACACTGAACGAGTCCGTCGACAATCTGCGGCAGTCCTTTGCCAGCGCCCGGGCCACGGAAGCCGAGACGCCCTCGGTTACCCGCAGGAAACCGGCGCGGCACCGTGTCCACGCCAGCGCCCGAAAGCGCTCGCGCGGCTAACCGGGTCACCGCCGGCGCCTTTAAATTTTCTGACTTGTGAACTGGATCACATTCCCCCGTATGATTCCGCTTCATGCTCTCCGGTACCGGATGGCGTGAGCCGATTTCAATGTCCGGGGCTGGCAAGGTCGTTGACGGTATACTGCGTCAACGGCCTTGTTCTTTTAGTGGGTCCAGGTTTTGGCAGGTCTGGCTTGGTAGGTCTGGCCTAGCAGCCTGATCGGGCGTTGTGGACGTTATTCGCAGACATCCACGCGGCGGACACGCCAGCCCGACGGCGTCATGACGCGCTTCCGCGCGACATAGCATCCACCATAACCGCCATCGTCGTAGCCGGTACCATAGTAATAGGGATTGCCGTAATAGGGGTAACCGTAGCCGTAATAGCCGCCGTAGTAGCCGGCGCCGGCGAGGCCCGCTCCGATCGCGACGCCCGGCCAAAAGCCGCCGCCCCGCCAGTGGCCGCCATGACCCCAGCCGCCGCCATGGCCCCAGCCGCCTCCGCCATGTCCAAAACCGCCCCTCGCCTGGGCCGCCTGCGGTGCCGACAGCGCCACCGCCGCAACGGCCACGGCCGCCATCATCATCTTGCGTAACATCACTCGATCCTCCGCGTGGAGACGTTCCACGCTTCAAAGCAGGACCAAGCTAACGTCACCCGCGCTTTCCTGACAGCCTCACTGTCTCACTTCCGCGCGAGCCATCAGCAGCCGCGGCAGATGCTCTTCATCTTCTTGTCGAGCAACCGGTTCTCGGTGTTGACGGCGGCATCAGCCGCCTCACCTGTGCCGGTGCCGGTGGTGACTCCGGAGCCGGTGTTCGCGCCGGATGATTGGGCCGTCCCCAGGCTGTTGGTGCCGGGTGGCGGAGCGGGAGCGTTGGCGACGCCTCCGGTCGATCCGCTCGATCCGCTGGAGCCGGTTGCGCCGCCGGTCGCTTGCGCGAACGACACGGCCGGCATCGCCGCGAGACTGAGGATCACCATCAACGTCTTCATTGAAATGGTCGCAGGCGATGTGGCCATCGGAATGCTCCTTTGGCTGTCAACGGTCCCGGCCAGGAGCCGTTCCGGAACAAAACCCGTCACATCAGCTTGAAAGCGAGGATGCAGGCGCGATCAGCGCCAACAAGGACCCTGCCAAGCCGGCTGCGCGTTCCAAAGCCAGAAAGGCCAAATCACGATGACCGATCGCGATCCTTTTGCAGAGGGCGAACGCGCCGCGCGCGAAAACATCCCGGCCGAAGCCAACCCCTACTCGGACGGCAGCGACGAGCATGCGCTGTGGTCGGCAGGCCACGAGAAGGTCGCGGGCGCAAGCGAAGCTCGCGAATCCGAGGGAAGCTGACGCGCCGCGCGGGTTCATGGCGATCTCGCAGGCCGCCGGCTCAATGGTGCGCGGACCGGAGGCGGCCTACAGCTATCCTCAGCCGATCCGCTTCAGGCCTTTCTTGAAACGCGGGCCGTTGGCCACGTAGAACCTCGCCGCGCTCCCCATCTTCTGCACCTGGGCATCATCGAGCGTGCGGATCACACGCGCGGGCGAGCCGATGATCAGCGAGCGTTCGGGAAATTCCTTGCCCTCGGTGATGACGGAGCCCGCGCCGACGATGCTGTTGCGGCCGATCTTCGCGCCGTTCATCACGATCGATCCCATCCCGATCAGCGCGCCCTCCTCGATCGTGCAGCCGTGCAGGATGACGTTGTGGCCGACGGTGCAGTTCCTGCCGATGACCATGGGAAAGCCGAGGTCGGTGTGGCAGGTCGAGCCGTCCTGCACATTGGCGCCCTCGCCGATCTCGATCCATTCATTGTCGCCGCGCAGCACGGCGCCGAACCAGACGCTCGCGCCCGGCTTCAGGCGCACGCGGCCGATCACGGTCGCGGTCTCGGCGATGAAGTAGTTCCCATCGGCGGGAAGATCGGGTGCCTGTCCGTCGAGCTCGTAGATCGCCATGGGGTTCTCCTGTCGCGTCAACCCCAGCCATAGCGAAACGGCGGCGCGGAGGCAAAGGCCCGCCGCGCCACGCAGCCCTGCAGAGCGTCAGCCCAGGACGCCGGTCGCGCGCAGCGTCATCAGGAAGAAGGTGCCGCTCATCATGCTCCAGAAGCCGGCGATGACGGTCGCCATCATCACGAATTCGAAGCGGCGGCTCTCCAGCCGCATGCCGCGCAGGGTGTTGCGCATGATGATGAAGGGCGCCGCGAACACCAGGAACGGCACCGCCGCAAACGTCCTCGGCGCCACACCGTCCTGCAACAAGCCGAAGCCGGCGGGGCGCTGCGCGACCGCCTGGTATCCGCTCACGAGCGCGCCCGCGAGCGCGAATCCGATGCAGATCGAGAAGAGAGAATTGAAAGCCTCAGGTGTCATCGGAACGGTCCGCCCTTACGCAACGCCGGAGCCTTCCTGTGACAAAGAGTGCCGGTTAACGCTACATTATCCTTAAGGGAAGGTTAACATCGCCAGCCGGTCCGCGCAGGGCCCTCCCTCATCCCGGCAGCCGGGACCGCTGCGCGAATTCGCCGCCACGTGGCATATTCGCGCCTGATTCGTCGGCCACCGGCCGACGTCCCGGCTCGACTCAAGCTCATGACGATGTTTTCAGCAGTCTCCCCCCGGTCCCGCAGGACCCGCGCATGGGCGCATGTCGTCCCGATCGTGCTCGGCGGCGTTGCTGCGCTGGCCGCAGTCGCGCTCGTCGCCTACCTGCTGTGGCCGACCTGGGGCTCGGGCGGCGCGAACGCTCCGGACAGGCTGCCGGTGAGCGTCGGCGGCACGCTGTTCAACGTGCCGACGTCGGCGATCCGGATGAAGATCCAGCGGCACTCCGGGCCGCAGGAGCGCATCGATCTCGACTTCCTCTATCCGTCCCTGGAGCCGCCGGGCGCGCCCAAACACGTCACCGCCGACACCGTCGAAGAGGCGATGCAGCCGATCGACCGCATCTTCCTGTCAATCGCGGCGCATCGCGATGCGCTCGCGCCCGAGCAGCGAACGGCCACGATCTATCCGCGCTATCTCGATCAGGCCGCGACCATGCCGCAGGACGGACTGACGATGCGGATGTTCCGCAGCGATACGCCCTATGGCAGCGAGGACTTCTATTCCGCAGCAAACCCCGCGCTGAGCGCGCGCTGCACGCGCGATGCGGCGACGCCCGGCATGTGCCTCTCCGAACGCCGCGTCGGTGGCGCCGATCTCACCTTCCGCTTTCCGCGGAGCTGGCTGTCGCAGTGGCGCGATGCGGCGGACGCGATGGACCGCCTGACGGCGCAGCTGCGCGGGCCAAAGGGCTGAGCGGCGCCTCTCCGCCCCGCCGCGAGAGCGGCTTGCGGGGACGGGCCGCAGCCTCTCGACAAAAAACATCGAAAACAACCCCATGCACAGTAGCCAAGCGCCTGTCATGACTTCGTATTTTTCGAAGTCAATTTGACCCGTCGGGCAAAACAGGGGTATGGTGTCATGATGGGGCGATCGACTTGAACGATGCGGCCACCGACTAGCATCGGGCGATCCTGAAGTCCGTCGGCTCCCGCGCGCGGGATCAATCGACGAAGGACGGAATGGGATGGGCGTTGGCCAGATCCTTCAGCCTGCGAAGCCGCGCGGGATCGACGGCAGCGCTTGGGCCGGCGCGCAAGATCTCCGCAACCTCGCGGCCGAGTGTCCTCGCCTCGGCTATGTCGAAGCCACGGATCGTCAATGCGACGCTGCCGAACCGGAACGCGGTACGTGGTTCGCCGGCTTGCCCGGGCGCACGCATGGCGTTGCCGATGACCCCGTAAGCACCGAGCCCCGCAACCAATTCGGGCTGGGTCCAGCTCTCGCCGGCGTAAGCCATGATCATGTGCGAGTCCGTGCCGCCGGTGTAAAGCTCGATGCTGCCTTCCTCCAGGCCCACAGCGAACGCCTTTGCATTCGCAACGACGTCACGCATGAGCTGCGCAAAAGCCGGGCGAGTGATCATCTCCATCTGCACGGCCCGCGCCGCGATCATGTTGGAGGCTGCCGGGCCTTGCAGGCCGGGATAGACGGCGGCGTCGATGGCGGCGCCGAAGCGCTCTTTGGCGAAGACAAAGGCGCCGTTGCGCGGTCCGCACAATGTCTTCTGCGTCGAGCTCGTGGAGACATCGGAGAACGGAACGGGGTTGGCATGGAGGCCGGCCGCGATCAGCCCCGCGACATGGGCGATATCGGTGAAGAACAGCGCACCAACCTCGTCGGCGATGGCCTTCAATCCCGCGAAGTCGATCTCGCGCGGATACGAGGACGGGCCGGCGAGCAAGACATGCGGCCTCGTCTTGCGGGCGAGGTCGCGGGCCTGGTCTAGGTCGACCGCACCGGTACGGGTCACACCGAAGGAGACGACCTCGCGGTCTGCGCCCGTGATATGGCGCATGGCGCCGTGGCTGACATGGCCGCCGGCGAGCTCGTCGAAGGTGAGCAGCCGGGCGCCCTCGGCCGGCAGGATCGCGCGCAAGACCGCGACATTGGCAATGGTCGAGGACAGCGCCTGCACGTTGACGTATTCGGCGCCGAAGATCGCCTTCGCCCGATCGATCGCAAGGTTCTCGATGGCGTCGAGTTCCTCGCAATTGGCGACGCTGCGACGGCCGGGCAGCCCCATCGGCGCACGGTTGACGAGATGAGTCCCCTCGATCTGCCGCAGGCCGAGCGGCGCATAGGAGGCGGAAGCGATCATGTTGAGGGACAGCGCCTCCCTCTTGCGGTCCTGGTCGATCAGCGCGACGACGTCAGCGCCGACCTGACGGGCATCGGCGCCGAAAAAGCCGTGCCAGTTGACGTCGGTCGAATGAGCTTGGGCAGTGCCCGACGAAAGTGACATGTGTCATCCTCTTTCTAGGTGATCGGAATTCTGAAATCGTTGTACGAGGCGGCGGCTTCGTCAGTGACGCAGCACGCGCGAGAGAAAGGTTCGGGTTCGTTCGTGCGTCGGCCGGTCGAAGATCTCCGCCGGCGTGCCGATCTCCAGGATGCGTCCGTGATCGATGTAGACGACGCGGTCGGCGACCTCGCGAGCGAAGCCCATCTCGTGGGTCACGATCATCATCGTCATGCCTTCGCGCGCGAGTCCGCGCATGACGTCGAGCACCTCGCCGACCATCTCGGGATCGAGCGCCGAGGTCGGCTCGTCGAACAGCATGATGTGCGGCTCCATCGCCAGCGACCGGGCGATGGCGACGCGCTGCTGCTGACCGCCGGAGAGCTGGGAGGGAAGCTTGTGGGCGTGGTCGCGCAAGCCCACCCGCTCGAGCAGGCGCAGCGCATTCGCCCTCGCCTCGTCAGGCTTGCGACCGCGCACGCGGATCGGCGCAATGGCGACATTGTCGATCGCGCTCATGTGCGGAAAGAGATTGAACTGCTGGAACACCATGCCGACGCCCTTGCGGATCCTGGCCAATTCCTTCTCGCCGCCGATCGCGAGATCGGCCTCCGTCGGCATGTTGAAGCCGTCCACAGTCAGGCGCCCGCTCTGGTACGTCTCCAGACCGTTGACACAGCGGATCAAGGTCGACTTCCCCGAGCCGCTCGCACCGATGATGACGACGACTTCGCCGCGCCCGACGTCGAGATCGACATCCTTCAGGACATGGAACGCGCCAAAGGACTTGTTGAGACGGCCGATGCTGACGATCGCGTCGCGCGACAGCTCGGCCGCCGGAATCTGGATGGCGTTCATCGTGATCCCCTTGCGAGATGGGCTTCGAGGCGGCGCGAGGCGTAGGTGATCGCCCCGCCGATGGCGAGATAGACGGCGAACAGGAAGACGTAGATCTCGTAGGTCCGGCCGCTGTTTTGCGGATCGGCCAGGATCATCTGTCCGGCGCGCAGGAAATCGGTCAGGCCGATGATGAAGACCAGTGTCGCACCGTTGAAGATGTCGAGGATCTGGCCGACCAGCGAGGGAACGACAACCCGCAGCGCCTGCGGCAGGACGATGTCGACATTGAGCGTCCAGCTGCTCATTGCCAGCGAACGCGCCGCCTCGATCTGCCCCTTCGGGACCGCCTGAAGTCCGCTGCGAACATATTCGGCGACATAGGCCGCGAAGAAGAGCGCATAACCGGCCATGCCGCGCAGCAGGCCCGGCACGGACGTGTCCGGTGCCAGCAGCGGCACGATGATCCAGATCCAGTAGACGACGAGGATCAACGGCACCGACCGCATCGTCTCGATATAGGCGGTTGAAATCAGGCGCAGACTGGTGATGCGGCTTTGCCGGCCGAGCGCGAGCAGGATGCCGAATGGCAGGGTCAGGATCGAGACCGCGATCGTCAAGACGACGCTGAGCAGCAGACCACCCCAGACCTCGAAACCCGGCGGCGAAAGCACGACGAAGATGGCCACCACGCCCGCGAGGAGGCCGGACAGGACGATGCGCTGGCCCACAGCCGAGTGATAGGCTCCGACCCAAACGGCAACGCCGAGCGCAGCGCTGCCGGCGGCAAGGACGCCCGACTGCACGTTGATCGCGACCGCAAGCATGACGCCGGTCAACGTCACGACCGATGCGACGACCGTCAACGCGGCTCGCCCCGGGCGGACCGAAAGGCCGAGGCCGGCGCCGAACATCGCGCACAGCGTCGCGACGGAGAACCATGCCCGCCACAACTGGTCGGCGGGATAGATGCCGGTCATCAACACCTTGAAGCTGCCGCCGACGACTTGCCAATGCGCCTCGATCAGCGCCCAGTGCGCAAAGGCATAGACCGCCCAGACCAGCATCGGGATGACGACAAGCGAAAGCGCTGCGTCGAACGGCTTGGCGAAGAGATTGCGGTGGACCCACCGCAGCGCCATCGTGGTCATCGCGCCCTCCGTCCGTTGACGCGCGCGTTGATGCCGTTCACGCAGGCGCTGATGATCCAGCTCAGCGCGAGGTAGGTCAGCATCACGATCACGACGCCCTCGAGATTGCGTCCGGTCTGGTTCGAGACGGTACCGTAGACGTTGAACAGATCAGGAAAGCCGATCGCGATCCCGAGCGAGGTGTCCTTGGTCAGGCTGATGTATCGGTTGGCGAGAGACGGCAGGACGATCCGGAAGACCTGCGGAAGGATGATGTCGCGCAGCGTGTGGGAACGCGACAATCCGAGCGATGCAGACGCCTCCCATTGCCCCTTGGGCAAGGCCTCGATCGCGCCGCGGACGATCTCGGCGACATAAGCGGAGCTGTTGACGACGATCGCGATGAGGAGCGCCGTCATTTCCGGTGAAATGGCAAAGCCTCCGCGCGCGCCGAAGCGGGTTGCGACCGGCAGGTCGAGGCCGAGGGGGAAGCCGACAAAGGCGGTTGCGATCAGGGCTGCGACCGCTGCCGCCAGGAGGATCAACCGGAGGCGCAGTCCGCGCAGAACCACGCAGGCGACGACCAGGGCGAAGGCCGTGGCGAGCAATCCCCAGGACACAACGCCGGCGCGCTCGGAGATCGCAAGGCCGGGAAAGAACACACCCGAACGACTGGCAAGCAGGCCGCCGAACCAGTTCGACGCAGCGTTGGCGGGAGGAAACCGCAGGACCACCGCAAAATACCAGAACACGATCTGGATCAGCAGCGGCGTGTTGCGGATGGCTTCAACCAGTCCAAAGCAGAGATTGCGCACCAGCCAGTTGGTCGAAAGCCGGCCGATGCCGACCAGCGTGCCGAACATGGTACAGAGGACGATCGCCGAGAGCGCGACCTTCAGCGAGTTCCACAGCCCGGCGAACAGCGCCTGGAGATTGCTGTTGGAGGGCGAGAAAGGCTCCAGCACCAGCCAATTGCCGTCAAATGAAGGGACGAGGCCTTCACTGAGACTGAAATTCGCGACATTGCCGACATAGCCGAACGAGAACTGGATGCCCTTGCGCGCGAGTGCCTCACGGACAGCGAGGCCGAGCCAGATGACGATCCCCACCACCGCGATGACGATCGCTGCCTGCAACAGCCATCTCGACGCGATCAACAGGCCGCGACGCGCCGGCGGGATGCTGTGATATTCGGCGATCTCTGTGCTCACGACGCCCTCTCGGGATCGAGGCGAGCCGGTCGGCTCGCCACGGACCATGTGGCTCAGTTCCACGGAGGCGAGTACTCGGCGCCGCCCTTGGTCCACATCGCATTGGGCGTGCCGGCACGATCGATGAAGTATGGTGTCTTGGGTCCGAGGTTACGGTCGTAGATCTCGCCGTAATTGCCGACGGACTTGATCATGCTGGCAACGAAATCGTCGGCGACACCGAAATCCTTGCCAAAACCGTCCTTCACGCCGAGGAATTTCTGCACGAACGCGCTCTCGTCCTTCATCCTGTCGAAGAGGTTGGCGGTCGTAATGTCCCACTCCTCCGCCTGGAACAGCGCGAACGTCGCCCAGCGCAGGAGATTGCGCCATTTGGAATCATTGGCGATGACGAAGCCCGCGAATGGAGACTTGTTGAGAGTCTCGGGCAGGATGGTGAAGTCGTCCGGCTTGGGCGAGTTGCCGCGCCAGGCTGCAAGCGCAGATTTGTCCGTCGACATCGCGTTGCAGCGATCGCTCTGGAGCGCACCAAACAGCTTCTCGAGATTCTCGAAGGTGAGAACCTTGGTGGTCTTGAAACCGCGCACGCGGACGAAGCTGGCGAGCGTGGCTTCGGTGCCGGAGCCCTGCGTCGTGCAGATCGTCGCGCCGTCCAATTCCGCGACGGATTTCACGCCGGACGCTGACTTCACCATCATGCCGGTGCCGTCGTAGAAATTGATCGGCAGGAAATCGATGCCGATCGCGGATTCGCGCACCGGCTTGACGGTCGTGTGTGCAAAGACGACGTCGGCCTGTCCGGTCTGCAAGGCGTTGAAGCGGCTCTTGTCGGTGACGATGACGAAGTTGACCTTGCTGGCATCGCCGAGAACGGCTGCTGCCATGGCGCGGCAGAAATCGGCATCGAGTCCTTCGACCTTGCCGGTCTTGGTGTTGAGATAGCCGAAGCCAGGAGCCGTGTTGTCGGTGCCGCAGTTCAGCATGCCGCGCTGCTTGACGTTGTCGAGGACGGTCGCGGATGCGCCCGGCGCCCACAGCGATGCTGCGGCAAGCGCAGCGACCAGAAATCTGGAATGAGCCATCCGAAAACCCCTCTCTGCCTGTTGTCGTCGTCCGACGCATCTCAGCCGGGCTTGGGATGTGCTCCTCTTGTGGGCCCGAACTGCTCTGGAGAATGAGGCTACAGTCGCAAAACAATTCTGGTCTACTTAATTAATTTCGCGATATACATTAGAGAATATGCACGATTGTCTTCTGGGCATCTGTTGGAGCTGAAAGATGGATTTCGCCCGACTCCGCACGCTTCGTGAGCTTTCGCTGCGAAAAACAATGGCAGCGGTGGCCGAGGCCTTGCTGATCTCTCCATCGGCCGTTTCGCAGCAAATCGCGCAGCTCGAGGACGAGACCGGGGTTGAATTGGTGGAACGCAGGGGCCGCGGCGTACGGCTGACGCCGGCGGGACAGCGACTGGTCGATCATGCCGGGCGGGTCATCGGCATTCTGGAAGAAGCAAAGACCGATCTTGCGGAGCTTAAGAAGACCGTCGCCGGCGAGTTGCGCGTCTCGGCGTTCCCCTCGGTCGCCGCATCCCTCATTCCGCCGACGATCCGCGCGATGTCGGCGCGCTTCCCGGATCTGGCGACGATCTTCGAGGAGCTGGAGCCCGACGACAGCCTGGCCGCCCTGCGTGCCTGGCAGACGGACGTCGCGATTATCGACGACCTCACCACGTCGGCGAGCCTCTCGGAGACGCAAGTCGAGACGCTGCATCTTCTGGACGACCACCTTCACGTCATGCTGCCGCGCGACCACCCCTTGGCCGAGCGGCCTCACCTCACCTTGCCTGAGCTGGCGACGGAGCGATGGGTTCTCGATACGACGTCCGCCACCTATTCGGACGTGATCGTCGGCGCTTGCCGCAGTGCCGGCTTCGATCCCATCGTCAATGCCCGCTGCCACAGTTTTGAAGTGGTCAGGGCCATGGTCGAAGCGGGCTGCTCGGTCTCGATCAATCCGGGGCTACGCGGACGCGATCATATCGGCACGCTGCGCCTCAAGGAGATCCGGCCGATCATCACGCGGCGGATCTTCGCGGCCTTCCGTACCGGTGAAAGGCGTAACCCGGCGATCGCCGAATTCGTCGACGAGCTTCGCGCGGTGGCAACGTCGATGACGGCCCGGCGCTGATGGTGCAATTGCGCGGGCTGCGCGGCCAGGCCTGCATCTCGCTTGCGTGACATCGGCCACCTGATAGGCTCGTCATCAACACATCAAACGCGGTGACCGACGTGACCGATGCAGCGGCAAACCTGCCACCGGGTGCCCAGCTGCTGGGGCGGGAATGGCTTGGCTTCGACGAGGGCGGGCACGCACTGATCCGCTTTCAGGCGCAACTCGCCTTCACCAACAGGCACGGGACAATCCAGGGCGGCTTTCTCGCCGCGATGCTGGACTCCGCCACCGGGATTTGCGCGCTCGCGGCGCTCTCGCCTGATCTGACTGTGGTGACCAGGGGCCTCGACACGCGCTTTCTGAAACCTGCGGCGGTCGGGCCGATCACGGCACGCGCGCGCGTTGTCGAGCGGACGGATCGCGACATGGTCGTGCATGCCGAGCTTGTCGATGCCGGGAGCATCATCGTCGCTGATGCGACGGCGCGGCTGCGTATTCTTGCGAGGAAATAGAAAAAGGGGTCGCGCAGCGCGCGGCCCCTTTGGGCGGCACAATCGCCGCGTTATTCCTGATCGACGAGATCGTCCTCGAGGATCGCCATCTGGAACTGGAACGAGCGATCATCATCCTCGTCGTCGACGAAGAGCACGCCGATGAATTCCTCGCCGATATAGACCTCGGCGGAATCATCCTTCTTCGGCCGCGGCACGACGCGGATCTTGGGATTGCCGAATACGCGCTTCAGATACGCGTCGAGCTTCCTTACTTCCTTGACGTCCACGGCAAGTCTCCAATCGAAATCTGGGTTGGCGGGGTTTTAGGACGAGACGCGACGAACCGCCAGCATGAATTGCCAAAGAATTTGGGGACGAAAAGGGCCGGAGAATCCGGCCCTTCGCGCGAGCTCAAAGTCCCATCGCGTTGATCATCTGATCCATGGTGCGCGACGGCTCGGCGCAGCCGGCTTCGCCGACGATCTTGGCGGGCACGCCGGCAACGGTGACGTTGTGCGGCACCGGCTTGACCACGACCGAGCCGGCGGCGATGCGCGCGCAATGGCCGATCTCGATGTTGCCGAGGATTTTTGCGCCGGCGCCGATCAGGACGCCGTGACGGATTTTCGGATGGCGGTCCTCGTTCTCCTTGCCGGTGCCGCCGAGCGTGACGCCGTGCAGGATCGAGACGTCGTCCTCGATCACCGCGGTCTCACCGCAGACGAAGCCGGTGGCGTGGTCGAGGAAGATGCCGCGGCCGATGCGCGCGGCGGGATTGATGTCGGTCTGGAACACCGCCGACGCGCGGCTCTGGAGATAATACGCAAAGTCCTTGCGGCCCTTCAGATAGAGCCAGTGCGCGAGGCGATGGGTCTGGATGGCGTGAAAGCCCTTGAAGTAGAGCAAGGGGTCGATGAAGCGCGAGGTCGCGGGATCGCGGTCGTAGACGGCGACGAGATCGGCGCGGAAGGCGTTACCGAGATCGGGAGCCTCGCGCAGCGCTTCGTCATAGGTCTGGCGAACGAGATCGCCCGACAGGGCGGAATGATCGAGCCGGTCGGCGAGACGATGGATCACCGAATCTTCCAGGCGACTGTGATGCAGCACCGTCGAGTAAATGAAGGTCGCAAGCTCCGGCTCGCGATGGACGATGTCTTCCGCCTCGCCGCGGATCCGATCCCAGATCGGATCGAGCGTTGCGAGCTTTCCTCCCGGATTGACCTGATGCACTGCCATAGGATCTGCTCTTTCGAATTGGCTCGTTTTGCTGGCTCTATACCACAGTCTAGGTGACAAAGTCCCGACGGGCTTGCCTGAGAGTGAACAGTGCCTTGCCCCGCGAAAGCACGCCAACGCCTTGAAACACAACAATTTCTCAGGACGCCCCCAGGCGGCAAGGTCGCTTCAAAGTGGTCAGAGTTTCGCCAAATTCAAGCCGGGCGGCGTCAAACTATTGGTGAATTCCGTCTCAACGGCTATTGCGGGCATGGTCCGGACGAGACGGAGCGGTTTTGAGCATCACCACCGAACAATTGCGCGCGCGCGCCGCGGGCTCGTTTTGGCTGCGGCTGGCGGCGGGGGCCCTGCCCCTCCTCCTGATCGCGCCGGCATTCTGGAACCGCTATCCGCTGTTGCAATGGGATACCGGCGGCTATCTGGCGCGCTGGTACGAGGGCTATCTGGTCCCGAGTCGCTCCACCGTGTTCGGCCTCTATCTGCATTACGGCGAGAATTTTGGTTTCTGGATCAACCTCGCGGTCCAGTCGCTGGCGACGCTATGGCTGTTGCAGCTCACCCTGCGCGTCCTTGGCCTGATGCAGACGTTCCGCTTCGTCGCGATCAGCCTGCTCCTGATCTTGTCGACCGCGCTGCCCTGGCTCGCGAGCATGCTGCTCACCGACATCTTTGCCGGGCTCTCGGTCCTGTCGCTGTTCCTGCTGATCGTTGGTGCAAGCAGAACTTCAACGCTCGAAAAGATCTCGCTATTCGTCTTCACCGCCTTTGCCGCCGCGACCCACAGCGCCACGCTCGGCGTGCTGCTCGGGCTCTGCATCGTCGGCTGGATGGCGCGGCCGTTCCTGGGGCGTCGTCTCCCGGTTGCCGGCCTGGCGCAGGCGAGCCTGACCATCGTCGCGGGCGGCCTGATGCTGGTGTCGGCGAACCATGCGCTATCAGGGAAATGGGCCTGGACGCCCGGCGGCTACGGCGTCGCGTTCGGCCGCATGATGCAGGACGGCATCGTCGCGCGCTTTCTCAACGACCACTGCCCCCGCGAGCACTACAAGCTCTGTCCCTATCGCAACGAATTGCCGGCGACCGCCGACGAGTTCCTGTGGGGCAAGAGCATGTTCAACACGCTCGGCCGCTTCGAAGGCATGAACGACGAGATGGGCATCATCGTCGTGCATTCGCTCGCCGACTATCCGGCCTGGCAGGCCGGCGCGGCGCTGCGGGCGATGGGCCAGCAATTGCTGCATGTGGCCACCGGCGAAGGCGCCAGCGTCTGGATCGGACACACCTACGGCATCATCGAGCGCTACATCCCGGCGCAAGTCGCGCACATGCGCGCGGCGCGCCAGCAGAATTGGGAGCTCAATTTCAACTACGTCAACTGGCTGCACGTCCCCGTCGCGCTGGCCTCGATGCTGGCGCTGGTCGTGCTGCTCGCGCAGGCGCTGGCGAACCGCAGGCTCGACGATCTGACGCTGCTCGCGGCGACCGTCACGCTGGCGCTGCTCGGCAACGCCTTCATCTGCGGCGTGATCTCGGGCCCGCACGACCGCTACGGCGCGCGGATGGTGTGGGTCGCGACCTTCGTGGTGCTGATGGCGCTGTTCCGTTCGTTCGGCGACGACGCGGACGAAACCTCAGCCGCGGCGTGACAGGAAGTCGAGCACGCCGGTCTTGTAGACCTTGTCGCCGACCGCGCGCATGTGGTCGCGGCCCGGGATGTCGAGCACTTCCGAGCCGGAAATGATCGCGCCGAGCGCGCTGGCGGATCCCGCGACGTCATCGGTGCTGCCGACCGCGATCAGCACAGGCACGTCGATGCGCGCGGCTTCTTCCTTGGTCATGAGATCGCGCGTGCCGCGCAGGCAGGCCGCGAGCGCACGGCGGTCGGAACGGGTTTGGTCTGCAAACGCGCGAAACGTGCGCCCGACCGGATCGGTGACGTCATCCAGCGAGGGCGCCTCCAGCGCCTTCGCCACGTTCTCGCCGGGCCCGGTGCCCTCGATCAGGCCGCCAATGCCGATGCCCCCCAGGATCGCCGAGCGCAGGCGCTGCGGCTCGTTCAGGGAAAGCCAGGCCGTCATCCGCCCGCCCATCGAATAGCCCATGATGTCGGCCTGCGGGATCGCGAGGTGATCCATCAGCGCGAGCACGTCGCCGGCCATGGTCGGGATCGAGTACTGCGCGGGCTCGTAGAGTTTTGCGCTTTCGCCATGGCCGCGATTGTCGAGCGCGATGGCCCGGCGGCCGTTCTTGCGCAGTTCCGAGACCCAGGTCGGATAGACCCAGTTCACGTTCTTGCTCGAGGCAAAGCCGTGCACCAGGATGATCGGATCGCCCTCGCCTTCGTCGAGATAGGCAATTTCAACGGCGCCGTTGTGAAAGCTCGGCATCAGCAGTTCCGCGGTCTTGAGGGGGGAAGGTTGATCTTAAGCCGAGACGGCTTCGTTCGCCAGAGCGGCCTCGGCAGCGGCCTGGGCAGCAACCTGGGCACGGCGGAGCCGCCGCGCCCGTCTGCGATCGCACCAGGCCTGGGTCAGGCGCTCCGTCGTCGCCTTGATGGAAGACAACAGGCCGAACAGCGTCAACGCCGCGCCGAACAGCCAGAGCGCCAGATCGAACATGCCGCCAACGAGCAGCAGCGCGCCGCGGCCGAGCAGCTTCATGATCGCGCGGGTCTTGCTCCCTTGTGCTTCCGCGAGCCGCGCTGCGCGTGCGACGTCCTTCGGGCCTTCGGCGATGCGCAAGCTATCCATGGCGCCGCGCGTGCCGGTCTTTTCAGCAACGCGGGTGACGTCCTTGCCGAACCGGACCAGCGCACCGGCCTTCTCGGCACGGAACGCAGCCTTGATCGCGCTCACGGTCTCGCCGGGGCGGAACACCGAACCCTTGGCGACAGCGTTCTGCAGCATCGGCCCATCGACCACCTCACGCGCCGACCGGCCGGCCCATGCGGCAAGTCCCTCGCCGAGCCGTCCAACCTTGCGGGCATCCTTCACCAGCGTCAGCCCGGCGCGAACAGGCGCGGCACCGCCAACGGAGATGTAGGTCACGGCCGTCACCGCAAGGCCTGCGGTCGCAAGTCCCAGCACCAGGCGATCGGTGTCCTCGCCCATGGCGAGATGCTTACCCTCGCGCACGACGTCCCTGATGTCGCCGATCACGAAGAGATCGCCGGCCACCGTCCCGGACAGGCTCGCGACATCGTCGGCGTTGCCGGTGACGAGGCCGGTGGCGAACCGTTTGGCGAAATGCCCGGTGGAATTTTCTTCCTTGACCGCATCACTCACGCGGTTGAGGAGGTCGTCGGGCAGCGCGATGTTGCGCTCACGCGCCAGCGCGACAAAGCTGTCGGCGAGATCGGCATCGCGCGTGGCGAGCGCGGCCTCGATATTGTCCTGAACCAGGTGGTCGTTCTGCCGCAGCAACGCATCGAGCTTGAGCTCGGAGAGCGCCGCCGGATCGTCCTGGGCCGAGAGGATCGCGCCGGCCTCGCGTGCATGCGGCGCTACCTGCGCGAGCATGAAGCTGCAGGCCGCGATACCGGTCAACGCCGTGCTGATTCGCAGCCACTTCATGCCAAGAGCCTGGACGGTCCAAAGATCTGTCTCGAGATCATCTGCGCCTGATGGTTCGCATTTCGTCGCAATTCCGCGCGTCCACAGACATAGTATGCCAAAATTGCGACACAACGTCCCCGACGAAAGAAGGGCTTCTCTCTGGCCGCAAGATTGTGTCGAATTTGCATGAGCAAATGAGCATGGGGCAATTGCGAACCTTTCGGTTCCGCTGGACTAGCAATCATCAGCACCCACCAGTATGGTCCGCGGCGCCTCAAATATGCCGCGTCAGTTCTTGATTGTGTCTGCCGCCATTGCCACTCCAGGATGAACTACGATGTCCGACCATGTCGTCCCGCACTTCCATAACGATGCCGGTGTCCCCGTCATCGAGATCGGCTCGCAAGAGTTCATGTGCGTCGGCGCCAATCCTCCGTTCGATCATCCGCACGTCTTCCTGGACCTCGGCAACGACAACGAGATCATCTGCCCCTATTGCTCGACGCTGTACCGCTTCGCCGCCGACCTGAAGGCCGGCGAAGCCCGTCCGCCGGAATGCGTGCTGAAGGACAAGGTGGCCTGACCGCCTCTCACGGTCAGGGGTGGCGCTCTCCCGAACGATTGTCATCGCCGGTGCCGGCATCGGTGGACTGACGGCTGCGCTTGCGCTCGCCGCCCGCGGCTTCCGCATCGTCGTGCTGGAGAAGGCCGAGCGGCTCGAGGAAGTCGGCGCCGGCCTGCAACTCTCCCCCAATGCCAGCCGCGTGCTGGTCGAGCTCGGCCTCACCGAACGGCTCAAGCTGCGCGCCGTCACGCCTGAGGCGCTCTGCGTCATGAGCGCGCGGGCCGGCGGCGAACTGCTGCGCATGCCGCTCGGCGACGCCGCGTCCGCGCGGGCCGGCGCCCCCTATTGGGTGGTGCACCGCGCCGACCTGCAATCCGCGCTGGCCGGTGCGGTCTCCGACCATCCCGATATCGACCTGAAGCTAGGGGCGACCTTCGAGGACGTTGCGCCCCACGCCAAGGGACTGACGGTGGTCCATCGCAGCGGCACGATCCGCCGCAGCGATCTCGCCAGCGCACTGATCGGCGCCGACGGCATCTGGTCGACGGTCCGCCAGCATCTGTTTCCCGAGGTGCAGCCGCGCTTCTCCGGCCTGATCGCCTGGCGCGGCACGCTCGATGCCACGCAACTGCCGAAGGAGTTTACCGCGCGGCGGGTGCAGCTCTGGATGGGTCCGAACGCCCATCTCGTGGCTTATCCGATCGCCGGCGGGCGCCAGATCAACGTGGTCGCGGTGCTGCCGGGGACCTGGAACAGGCCCGGCTGGAGCACGCCGGGCGACCCCTTCGAGGTGATGGATGCCTTCGCGGCGCCGCGCTGGCCACCGCCGGCCAGGATGATGCTCACCGCGGTCGACAATTGGCGCAAATGGGCGCTGTTCGGCGTGCCCGACGGCTGCCCCTGGAGCCAGGGACCGGTCGGCCTGCTCGGCGACGCCGTGCACGCGATGCTGCCGTTCGCGGCCCAGGGGGCCGGCATGGCGATCGAGGATGCCGCCGTGCTCGCGCAGCATCTGAGCCCTGAGGCCGCCGAGAGCGCGGCCGGCGTCACCGCGGCGCTGAAGCAATATGGCCGCGCGCGGCAGGCGCGGGTGCGGCGGGTGCAGCGGACAGCGCGGCAGCAGGGCCGCATCTATCATCTCAACGGGCCGCTCGCGATCGCGCGCGACCTTGCGATCCGCGCGCTTGGCCCGGAGCGCATGCTGGCGCGGCAGGACTGGATCTACGGCTGGCGCGTCTGAGGTGGACGCAGCCGCGTTGACTTACCGAATGGTGCCGCCTGATTTTGGGGCGGGCTTGATGTCCGGCCGCTGCGGCGCAGAGGCCGGCGTCGGCGCACCCGGCGGCGTCTCCCGGCACCTGTTGCGGCGCCAGGCGTCTTCGGCGAGCTGCGCCCGGCCGCGTACCGCGACGTAATCGTTGCGATAGGCGAGCTCGGACACGACGGCACCGCCGGCTCCGGTCTCCGCCTTGTCCATCAGCTTCTGCAAATCGGCGGTTCGGGCGGCGAGCGACTTGCGCTCGGTCTCCAGCTGCTTGCAGTCGTACAATTCATAGGCGCCGGGATCGGCAAAGGCCGGAGCGATCGTCTCGCTCATGCCGGCGCAGCCGGACAGCACAGCGCCCGCCGCGAGCAGCGCCAGAAGCGCGGCCGAGCCGCGCGGGCGATAGGAAAACGAAACAGCCATGCCGGATGAATAGTCCCCGTGGATTGAGAATGCCTAAAGCAACAACAGATGTCCGGATTGAGGCTTTGCCTTGCGCGGCCGGCTCGCTTAAGGAAGAACCGCCCACCCGGCCTGCAAAGCACCAATTCCAGACCGCCGGGATGGGACTTAAGTGTTTGATCTCGTTGGATCAAGCGGGCATGGCGGAATTGGTAGACGCAAGGGACTTAAAATCCCTCGGCGCGCAAGCGCTGTGCCGGTTCGACCCCGGCTGCCCGCACCATCGGAGCTGACGGTGGAGCAGCAAGTTTTTTCATGACCGATCCCAGCCGGGCTCAGCGGTGTAGGCGATCGGCTGGCGACGACGGATACGGTAGACCGACGCGGGCGGGACATTGAGCGCGGTTCGGCCGACCAGACTCGCCTTCAGTCCAAGGCGGTCGAGAATCGGCCGAGGGATCGGGCAGCTCATGCCATAGGTGAATTGGTAGAAGGTGCCGCCTTCCCGCATGTGGCGGAAGGCTCCCGCCAGGATCGCCATCACCTTGCGCGGCGTCATCGAGAGCAACGGAAGGCCGCTCACAACAGCGCCGGCCGGCGCGACAAACGGTGCATACTGGCTCAGCTGGGAAGCATCCATCCAAAGCACCCGCGCATTCGGAAAACGCTGCTGCAGCAGCCGCATGAAATCAGAGCCATATTCGATCAGCAGCAGATCCGACTCCGCGATGCCTTGGCGCAGGAGTGCCTTGGTAAAGACGCCGGTGCCCGGTCCCAGCTCGATCACGGGTCCGTCGCCGGGCTTGATCTCACCGGTCATGAGGCGAGCCAAGCTTTGGCCGGAGGGCGCGATGGCGGAGACGCGCCTCGGATTGGCAATCCACGCGCGGAAAAAGCCGACGAAATCGTTGCATGTTGTAGCGGTCATATCAGGCCTCCGATTGTCGATGTCAGAACTCGAAGCGAATTCCCGACATGCGTTCGAGCTCCTCAACGAGAATGCGACCGGCCTCCACATCGTCCGCAAGGGAGGCGGTCTTATCTTCGGTGGGATGCCCACGCAGTCTCATGAAGCCGCCGGGACCGTAATAGCCACCCGGCTTCACATGCTTCGAGGTTGCGGCCATGAGCGTCGGCTCCGCCCCCATGGCAGCATTCTGAATCAGCGGATAGATGGCAAACGCCGAGAGCAGCATCAGCGCGCTGGTGTCGGCGAACAGATTCGTTTTTGACGCGCCCGGATGGCAGATGACCGACAGCAACCGGTCGCCGGCGCGCCGTTGCAACTCCCTCGCGACCAGCACGTTTGCGAGTTTCGTTTTCGCATAGGCTTTAATGGGCTTGTAGCCCTGCCTGGAGTCGAGGTCTGCAATGGGGACCGGACCACCCATCGCGTGGGTACCGGACGCCACCGTAACGAGACGTGGTGCAGCAGATCGAAGCAGTGCAGGAAGCAGTAAAGCCGTCAGCCGGTATGGACCCAGGACATTCGTCGCAAACTGCATCTCGTGGCCGTCTACGCTCTCCCGGCGATCAGGCAGCGCCATGACACCCGCATTGTTGACCAGCACATCGATCGGCCCGGATAGCACCAGTTGGCTTTCAGCAAAGGCCTTCACCGACGCCGGATCCGAGAGGTCAAGTTTACCTGTCTTCAGCTTGGCGTTTGGCGCGATGGCGAGGATGCGGCGAGCCGCTTCAGCGGCCTTGGCTTCGTTGCGAGAAGCGATTGTCACCTCTGCGCCTGCGCGCGCCAGCTCCAAAGCCGCATGCCAGCCGATGCCGCTGTTGGCACCGGTCACGATGATGCGCTTTCCTACTTGTGAAGGAATGTCCTTCACCGTCCACGCTTTACTCATACTCGCTACTTTCGTTTGTTGGCAGGCGGCGCGAAGCGCGCCGCGAGAAGCTGAACGCGCTGCTCCAGCACCGCTGGGGTGGGCTCATCGCTGAGCAGTCCATCGAGCGCGAGCAGGAAAACCTCTGCGGCCGCTTCGTCACCGTCAAGAATTGCCGCAACGCAATCCGCCGCCACACCGCGGTGAAGTGCTTCAATTTCGGGATCTATGCGTTCGCAGACGTCAAAGAACTCGCCTGCCATCGGCGCACCGACCATGTCGGCCCAGGGCTGGATCACCATGAGCCTGCACACATCAACGAGACGCTCGCGCGGTGGTTTGGTGCCCGCCGCCGCTTGCTTCGCCGCAGGATGTCGAGAGATGAGCCAATCAGCAAATACAGCAGTGAAGATGTCCTCCTTATCCTTGAACGTCCGATAGAGGAGCGTGCGCGAAATCCCCGCGCGCTTCGCGATGTCGTCGAGCGAAGTCTTGGAGAAGCCGAAGTTGAGGAAGCACCAGCGCGCGGCCGCCAGGATCTTGTGCCGACGCGCTTCTGCTTCGTTCGGGGTGAGTTTGCTGGTCATGGGCTGCGTTCTATCCGAACTCACTTTGACAAAAAACGATTTATTTGTCAAATTGTATCGGAGAAGATCGTTGGCCGGTCCATGCCAGCGCCGCTCAACGCAACCATTCGTTCACCAACCCGCCCCTCGCCGTCCGGAACCCGCGCGGCGCAGCCGGCCTTTACCCGGCTTTAGGCCGTCTTCCCCTAAAGCGAGCGATGTCTGCCGCCGATCGACGCAGACCAAGGACATGCAGGGCCTGGAGCGGCTGGCTGCGATGGTGAGAGCTCCGATGGACGCGCGCGAGAATTGGTCCCGGTCGGGGATTGGCGAAGCGTCCGCGGCGTCAGGACATCGCCTGCACGGCTTCGAAGTCTACGTCTTCCTGATCGCTTTCCTCGGCGTGTTCTATTTGTCGAACGGGCCGCTTCTGCTCGGCCATTACGATCTGGGCTGGCACCTCGCCGCTGGAGACCTGATCAGGGAGCGGGGCGAAGTCCCTTTTCAGGATCCCTGGGCGTTCACCCTAGGCGACAAGCGCTGGTATAATCTGTCGTGGCTTTGGGACGTGATTGCCAGCGTGGTCTTTCAGCACGCGGGCTTCGCCGGCATCGTCCTGATGGTCGTCGCCTCCGGCGTGACCATCGCCGGATATCTCGCGTTCTGCGGCTTGAGCAGCGGCGCATCCGCGCCCGCGGTCTGCATCGCGGTCTTCGCGGCGTGTCTGCTCTATCCCTGCTACGAAGCCTCGCCGAACATGTATCTGGCGGCGTCGCCGAACATCGCGACCATGCTGTTCGCAATCGTCTTCTACGGCGAATGTTTGCGACGGCGCGCATGGTTCCTGTTGCCGCCCATGATGGTGCTCTGGGTCAATCTGCACGGCGGCTTCATGCTGGCCTTTCCCATCATCGGCGTCTTCTGCGGCGTCGCCCTGCTGCGACGGGACTGGGTGAACTTCCGGAACTACACCCTCGCGGGCGTCGGGTGTTTCATCGCGATCTTCGTCAATCCGCTCGGATGGCATGTCTATGACGGCGTCAGGGCGACGCTGGGTCATTTCGTCCAGGCCGACATCGGCGAGTGGCGTCCCTACTTCCACAACATGGTCATGCCCGGCAGCATTCCCGGCATCGTCTATGCATTGACGTTCGCCGTGCTCGAGCTGTGGTACCGAAGCTCAACACGGGTTCCGCTGGAGGCGCGCCTGCTGGCGTGGCTGTTCCTGTTCCTGGGACTCTATCAGTTCAGGTACGCCGCATTCTTCTTCATCTTCTCGAGCGTTCCGATGGCGCTCCACATCGACCGGCTGTTGCCCGAACGGCTTGCGAAGTTCGAGGTCCAGCGCGCGATGCTGGCAGCCGGCGTCGTCGGCGTGCTGTTGCTGCCGCTCACGTTCATGCAGGTGAGACCGGCGCTGGCATTGCCCGACATGCTCTCGGAAGACGACGCCAATTATCTCAAGGCGCATGCTGCGCATGCCCGCCTGCTGAACCACTGGAATATCGGCGGGCTCCTGATCTTCCGGACGCACGGCTCGGTGCCGCTGTTCGTGGACGGCCGCGCGGCGACCGCCTATCCGGACGAGCTGTTGCACGACTATCTCAAGCTGGTTCGATGGGAAATCGACGAGGCGACTTGGGACAAGGTGATCAGCAAATACAAGATCGACGCAGTGCTCTGGGTCAGAGGGCACGAGCAGCTGAGGCAGTTCCTCGTCCGCGAGAGAGGCTGGAGAGAGCAATACACCGGAGCCTATGTGAGCCTCTACACCAGGCAACCGGCCGCTTCTCGGTAGAGGATCAAGTCTCCTGCGGCGCCAGGCGGCCTGAAGACTCCCGCGGGAGCAGCAGCCAGAAGCAGATCAGTGCGAACGTAAGCTGGCCGAACCCGCCCCTGAACGTGATGCCCGAGATCGATGCCAGGGTCGGGATGGCGACCCCGACCGTCAGCACCGCCGCCATCGTCGCCGCAGGCAGGTTGACGATGAGAACGGCCGCGTAGAGCGCCACTTCGAAGAAGGCATATTCCTTCAGCCTGGGCGCGCAGAGATAGATCGCGTACATCGTCAGCACGGTGATGCGCATCGCGGCATCAGGGTGCTCCATGAGCCAGTCGTCGAGCACCCGAAGCCGCAAGCCCCTGCGAGCCGGGCGCTGCGCCTGGATCATGCGCCACACGGAGATCGTGAACGGCGCGAGCACCAGTGCGGTCGCGATGACCCCATAGAGCGCGACAACGATTGGCTTGCTGCCGGCGAGCCCAACGCTGTCCGCAAGTGTGAGCGAGAGGAACAGCAGCGACGGATTGACCTCGTTCCCCGGCGCATGCTGTCCGGGAATCTGGCCGAGGATCGCGCTCAGCCAGCTCCTGGACAGATCGGGGTAGAACGCCATCGACGCCAGGATCGGCAGGGCGAACATGCCGGCCGCCACCGCGACCAGAACGAGCTTGCGACGTCGCGGCTGCGGCAGGAAATACAGCGCCGCGACGACCGGGACGAACACCAGCTTGAACGAGGCGACGAGGCCGAGCACGGCCGCACCGGCGAGCTGCGGCACGTAGCTCGCCGGCCGGGCGGGACGCAGCAGCAGCGCAAGCGATACGGCCGTCAGCAGCCCGCTCAGTATCGCAAAGTTCCCGGTCGCCATGATCCATTCAAAACCGAGCAGACCTCCGAGCGCGAACACGCCGCGCAGCACGACGTCCCGCGAGGCCGGACGGGTCTTGCCGAGACCCGGCAACAGCAGCGCGCAGAGCAGCGCAAGGACGAGGAAGATCGGCTTGTAATGCGCGACGAGAAAGCCGCCGGCGCAAAGCGGCCGGAAGGCATCGAGGGTAACCGGCAGATAGGGATAGGAGAGCTTGGTGTCCTTCAGGTTCTTGACGAAATAGGGATCGAGCCCCGCGATATGGGCGTCGACGGCTGCGCAGTTCACGCGCGCGTCCCAGCCAAATGTGTCGTCCATCCCCATATCGATGGCGACGGCCGTGGCGACGAGCACCGCCAGGGCCAGGATGAAACGGGTCATCCAGCTCCTCCCCGGCGCTTCGGCGGCCAAGGTCCGTTCTCCGGCATCCGCAGACGCGGCGATATCCGTCATGGTTGCGCGAGCTCCATCTCGAGGCGTTTCGGCTCGGCACGGAAGTCGAGCAGCAGGATCCAGAAGCATATCAGCGCGACGATGAGGAGCATGAAACTGCCCTCGAGCTGCGTGCCGACAAGCGAGATCAGTGCAGGAACAAGGACACCGACGGAGAGAAATGCGGCGAGTGCCAGCGCCGGAAGATCGACGACGAGGATCGCGGCGTAGACCGCGAGCTCGAAGAAGGCATATTCCTTGAGGCGGGGCGAGCTGAGATAGAGCGCAAACATGGCAAGCACCGTGATGCGCATGGCCGCGCGGGGATGTTGCATCAGCCAGCGATCCAGCCGCGTCAAGAACGATCCCCCTTCCCGCACCGGCCGGCTCGCGACCACGCGCAGGACGGACAAGGCGAACGGCACGAGCACGAGCGCGGACGCCGCGAGCGCATAGGTCGCGAACATCGCCGGCTTGCTGTCACCGAGGCCGGCATGTTCCATCAGGCTCCGCGCCAGCAGCAGCAGCGACGGATTGATCTCCACGAGATCGACGGCGTGCTGGTTGGGAATCTGCCCCGCAATCGCAAGCCGCCAGCTCCCGAACAGATCGGGGTAGAACAGCCCCGATATCAGGACCGGCAATGCGAATGCGAACGTCGCCGCCGCGATCAGCACCAGCTTGCGGCCGCGCGGCAGCGGCAGGAAATAGAGCGCAGCCAGCACCGGAAAAAACACCAGCTTGAATGAGGTCACGAGGCCGAGCAGCGCCGCACCGGCGAGCCGCAAGGGAAAGCTACGGTCGTCCCACGCTTCGGATGCGGGTGGACCAAGCAGGAGCGCCAGCGCGATTGCAGTGAACAGGCCGCTCAGGATCACGAAATTGCCCGACGCCTGCACCCATTCGAACCCGACGAACGCGCCGAGCGCGCAAAGCACCCTCAGCGCAACATCGCGCACGCTCGTGCGCGCTCGGCCGAGAGCGGGCAGCAGAAGCGCGCAGAGCACGGCGAGAGCGAGAAAGATGCCTCTGTAATGATCGACCAGAAAGGTGCCGCCGCACAGCGGACGGAAGACGTCGAGCGTCACCGGCAAATAGGGATAAGAGAGCCTGGTGCCCTTCAGGTTCTTGACGAAATAGGGATCGAGCCCGTCGGCATGCGCATCGACCGCCGCGCAATTGACGCGAACGTCCCAGCCATATTTCACGTCGAGCGCGGCGTCGTTGGCGAGATTGCCGAGCACCAGCAGCGCAATCAGCGCGATCAGGCAGGCAAGCCAGGTGTTCCGCCGCCCAGCCATGCCGGCTGAGGGGCCCACCCATCGTGCTGCATCGGTAGCGTCGGACACCGCGAAATACCTGTCGTCTGGATTCAAGTCCTAAGTTTCCTCTGGCGCGCTGCGCGGGCGCCCGGTCCGGCCACAATGGACAGGATGGGTTGCGGATTCATCTCCCCGAGGCGCAGTGCCCGGTCTTATGGTGAATCCCTGGTTGTTGACTGCGGCCCGGGTCCGATGAACCGGTCGCCCGCCTTCGACGCAGCAGCGACCCGCGGCCACTTCACCAATTCTTGTCCGCCCGCCTGCCAGCCATCCCGAAACATGGGTTGTGCGTCGCAGCATAAACGTTAGAAAAGCCTCAGATTTCAGAGGTGAGCTTTGTCCGACGTCAATGCCGACGATTGGGTGTCCTCGGGACACCGCCCCATGGGTTTTCCAGAATTCGTCATCGTGATCGCGTCCATCATGGCGCTGAATCCGCTTGCGATGGACATGATGCTGCCCGCTCTGCCCAACATCGGGGCGGCTTTCAACATTCCCAACGCCAATCATCTTCAGCTCGTGCTGTCGACCTTCCTGATCGGGTTCGGCGCGGGCCAGTTCATCATGGGTCCGCTGTCGGATCGCTTTGGCAGGCGCCCCGTGCTGCTCGGCGGGATGACCGTCTACGCCGTGGCGAGCGTGCTGGCGATTGCCGCGCCGTCGTTCGAGACGCTGCTGCTGGCGCGCGCGCTGCAGGGTTTCGGCACCTCGGCGACGCGGGTCATCGCCACGTCGATCGTGCGCGACTGTTACGTCGGCCGCCGCATGGCGAGCGTGATGTCGCTTGCGATGATGATCTTCATCGCCGTCCCCGTGGTCGCGCCCTCCTTCGGACAGGCGGTGCTGCTGGTGACGCAATGGCGCGGCATCTTCGTCGTGCTGATGCTCTACGGTCTGCTCGCGCTCGCATGGTCCGTGCTGCGGCTGCCGGAAACCTTGCCGGAAAGCGAACGCAGGTCGCTCGCGCCGCGCGACGTGCTCGCGGCCTACTGGCAGACCGTGAGCAATCGCCAGACCATCGGCTATGCGGCAGCCGCCGGCAGCGTCATGGGCGCACTGTTCGCCTACGTGTTCTCGGCGCAGCAGGTTTTTGTCGGCATCTATCACCTTGGCCGTTATTTCCCGCTCGCCTTTGCCGCGATCGCGGCCGGCACCGCCATTGCCGGTTTCCTCAACGCCAGGTTTGTCGGGACCCTCGGCATGCGCGTGATCTCGCACGGCGCACTGACGCTCTACACCGCGGTCGCGGGCGTGATGCTGCTGACGGAAAGCCTCGGCATGCTGCCGCTCTCCCTGTTCATGGTGCTCTCGGCCCTGATGATGTTCTCGTTCGGCATGATGGTCGCGAACTTCACTGCGCTCGCCATGGAGCCGCAGGGCCATATCGCCGGCACGGCCTCCTCGCTCTACGGCTCGATCACGACGCTGATCGGCATCGTCGTCGGCATGGCGATTGGGCAGAGTTTCGACGGCACGCTGCTGCCGTTCTCGGTCGGCTTCTTCCTGTCGACACTGGTGGCGCTGGCGATCGTGCTGGTGGTGGAAAAGGGACGGCTGTTCAAGCCGCATCATCGCGCCATCGCGTGAGGAACATAGCGGCGGCTGCGATGTTGTACTGCAGCAATTCGAAAGGCCGCTCCATGGAACCGGAACACCGCGAAGACCAACCTGCCTCGGATCGGCCCGCGACGGAGCCATCAGCGCCGAACACCGACCAGGACGCGTTCACCGCGCCTTTCGCAAGCGAAGGGCTCGAAGGACTGCGCGACAGCAATTGCTGAGTGCAAAGCCTAGTCCGTCTTACGTCTGCTTGCGCTGAAATCGTCGGCCGCGCTCTCGGGCGCCGCGCTGTTTCCGCGTGGCGGCACCATCAGCACGACCACGTCCCGCGTGACACCGGCGCGACCCCACAGCGTCGCCTGCACCGTGAACTCATGCCTGACGGAATATCCCGCGCGCCCGGACACCGATTCCATCCACCGATTGCAATGGTCCTGGTCCCGGAAACAGAGCGCGGCCCAGCCGCGATCCAGCGTCGTCTTGCGCGGCAGGCCCCAGGTGTACTGGTACTCGAGCGGCCGCGCATAATGCGGGTGGTCCGGGCTGTAAAACGCCGTCGCGAAGGCCAGCGAATCATCGCCGCTCACGGCGCTTAGCGGCCTGCCGGTCAGCTCGCGCCATTCGCGCGTCAGTTCGTTCGCCGCCTGGGCGTAGAAATTCCGGCCCTCTTCGTAACCGTGATTGTTGCGATAGACGGCATGGATCGGCGCGGCGACGAGGACGGCGGCGAGCGCGACGCCGGCCGCGATCGCCGTGAGGTTGACGGTGTAGAAGCGCTCGATCGGGTAGCGCGTGCCGCAGACCACGAGAACCGCGAACAGGAACAGCCCCTGCAACGCCCATAGCGACGGCAGATCCGTGCCCATCGCGAGCGAGGTCATGACCGGCAGCGCGATCGTGCCGATCGCAACATAGAAGAGAAGCCGCAGGCCCGGGCTCATCGCGACGAAATCGGCCGGAAACTGCTTCAGCCGCGTGCCGGCGATGAACACCCAGAGCACGGCCGATACGCTCATCGCTGCCGCCAGCCCCAACAGAAAATTCTTGACCTCACCGAGCGAGCTGACGGCGTTTCCATTGGCGTGGTTCATTGCATAGGTGAAGGTCGAGGCGCCCGTGGTCGCGAGCCAGTAGATATGCGGCGACAGCACCGCGAGCCCGACGACAACCGAAATCCAGGGCGAAGCCGAGGTGAAATAGGCGCGCCGCGCCGGATGCGCCAGCGCTGCAAAAGCAAGGCTCGCGACGAGGAAGATCGAATAATACTTGCCGACCATCGCCAGCGCCGTCGTGCATCCCACCGCGACCGCCCACCGCCGGCTGCGGGTCTCGAACGCGCGCAGGAAGCAATAAGTCGCCAGTGGCCAGACCGCGAGCAGCACCGCATTGGCATTGAAGCGCTGGGCGTGGAATTGATAGGCCGGCGTCAGCATCAAAAGCAGCAGCACGAGGATGCGCTTGTGCCCCGTCACGAAGCGCCGCGCGATCAGGTCGACAAAGAACAGCGCAAGCCCCGCATTGGCCATCGCCATCAATTGCAGCGACCAGTCGCTGAGCGGAAAAACCGAGGTCCAGCCGGCCGCAATCCAGCCCATCAGTGGCGGGTGCTTGTGATAGCCCCAGGCGAAATTCCGTCCCAGCGTCCAGGCTTCGAGCGTATCGGGATGCAGGCCGCCGCCGGCATAGGCGATGGCGAGATAGAGCGTCCAGATCGCAACGAAGCACGCGATGAGAAGCGGCGCGGCCCAGCCCGCCTCGACACCATCGAGCCAGCGCAGGAAAGGCCGGCGCCACCCTGCCGGAGCGCGATCGGACCGTTCGGCCATCGCCTGGAATGCAAAATCGATCGGCAAGGGAATCAAAATGAAAGACGGCAAGTGATGTGCGAGCTGCGCACATCTATTTCAGGACAGAAACAAATAGCAACAATTGGAAACTGGAAGGGTTCAAAGCTGACGCGAGGCTGACAAAACGAAAAACGGCGCCGCTGGTGACAGCGGCGCCGATTGATTGACCGGGACTGAAGGCGCGAGGCGCGCCCTCACCTTACTCGGATTTGTCGACGTTCCAGAACACCGGCGTCGCCGGGCCGTCGATCACGCCGGAGAGCGACTTCCGCCAGGCACTCGGTGCCTGATACTGGCCGAGCGGCATGTAGAGCACCTGATCGTAGGCCTCCTTCTGGATTTCGGCCGCGATCTTCTTCCGCTCGTCGAGCGAGGCAGCACGAACGAAGCCGTCCTTGAGCTGCTCGATCCTGGCGTCCTCCGCCCAGCCGAACCAGCCGCCCTTCTTGCCCTGCCCGCCGACAGCGACGTTGGAGATCGGGTTGTCCACGTCGGCGCTAACCCAGTTTGTGATGAACATGTTCCAGCCGCCCTCCTTCGGGGGCTTCTGGCTGGCGCGCCGGCTGACCACCGTCTGCCAGTCGGTGGCCTGGAGGTCGACCTTGAAACCGGCTTCGCGCAGCTGCTGGGCCACCACGATCGGTTGAGCCTTCAGCAACAGCACGTCGCCCGGCGCCATCAGCACGATGGGTGTCCCGTCGTAACCGGACTCGGCCAGCGCCTTCCTGGCCGCAGCCATGTCGCCCCCCTTCGCCAGGGTCTCACCGCCGACTTCTGTCGCGAACGGCGTGTCGCAGATGAAGGCCGCGGCGCAAGTCTTGTAGTACTTGGGATCGCCGATCAGCGCATCGAGCACGTCCTTCTGTTTGATCGCCAGGAATGCTGCGCGGCGGACCTTGACGTTATCGAAGGGCGGATGAAGGAAGTTCATCCGTGCACCCGTCTGGAATCCGAACTTGTTCAGAATTTCGATTTTGAGCGCCTTGTCGGCTTCGATGGCGGGCAACATCTCGATGGCGGGACTTTCCATGAAATCGATGTCGCCCGACTGAAGCGCGTTCAACGCCGTCTGAGCGTCCGGCATCGTAATCCATTCGACGCGGTCGACCTTCACCACCTTGCCGCCGGCGGTCCAGCTCGACGGCTCCTTGCGCGGCAGGTAATCGGTGTTCTTGACATAGATCGCCTTCACCCCGGGCTGGAATTCAGCCTGCACGAACTTGAAGGGACCGGAGCCGATCTGCTCGGGGATCTGCTTGTCCACCGGTGTCTCGGCGAGACGCTTCGGCATCATGAAAGCGACCCGCGAGGACGGCTTGCCGATCGATTCCAGCACAAGCCCGTACGGCTCCTTCAGCTTCAGCGTGATGGTCTTGGGATCGGTCGCCTCGATGCTCGCGGTGAACAGCATCATCTGCTGCCCCATGCCATCGACAGCCGCCCAGCGCTTCAGCGAGGCAACGCAATCTTCCGCGGTGACCGGCGTACCGTCATGCCACTTCAGGCCGTCGCGCAGCGTGAAGGTGTAGGTCAGCTTGTCGTCGGAGATCTTCCAGTCCGCCATCTGCGGCTGGATCTTGAAGTTCGAATCCGTCGCGATCAGCGTGTCGTAGACCATGTAGCCATGATCGCGCGAGATATAGGCGCTGGTGAAGATCGGATCGAGGATGCGCAGATCCGAATGCATCACCGCGGTGATGGTCTTGCCGGCTGCAAGAACCGGCGAGGCAAGTACCGAAAGCCCCAGGACTGAAAGCGACAAAGCTGAAATTGCAAATGTGGAAACGAACGTCCGGCGCCGCATGAGTTGGAACACTGAAGTTCTCCTGGAACGTTTCTTCGGAAATTGCTTGGGAAGTTTCTCCTGGCGAGCGGCGCCGCTGATGGCAGCGGCGCCGCGTGATTGATCGGGATAAGAGGTGCAGGAATGCGCCCTCTCCTTACTCCGACTTGTCGACGTTCCAGAACAGCGGCGTTGCCGGGCCGTCGAGCACGCCGCTCAGCGATTTGCGCCAGCCGCTCGGCAGCAGGTACTGCCCGAGCGGAATGTAGATCACCTGCTCATAGGCTTCCTTCTGGATCTCGGCGGCGATCTTCTTCTGCTCGTCGATCGAGGACGCGCGGACGAAGGTGTCCTTGAGCTGCTCGATCTTGGCGTTTTCCGCCCAGCCGAACCAGCCCTTCTTGCCCTGGCCGCCGATCGAGAGATTGGCGATCGGGTTGGATACGTCGGCCGCGACCCAGTTGGTGAAGAACATGTTCCAGCCGCCCTCCTTTGGCGGCTTCTGGCTGGCGCGGCGGCTCACCACCGTCTGCCAATCGGTCGCTTGCAGGTCGACCTTGAAGCCGGCCTCGCGCAGCAACTGGGCCGCGACGATCGGTTGCGCCTTGAGCGTCGTGACGTCGCCGGGCGCCATGACCACGACGGGGGTACCGTCATAGCCGGATTCGGCGAGCGCCTTCTTGGCTTCCGCCATGCCGTTGCCCTTGACCAGGGTCTCGGCGCCGACCTCGGTCGCGAGCGGCGTATCGCATACGAAGAACGCGCCGCAGATCTTCTGATATTTGGCGTTGCCGACGAGCGCGTCGAGAACGTCCTTCTGGTTCATCGCCAGAAACGCCGCACGGCGCACTTTCACGTTGTCGAACGGCGGATAGAGGAAGTTCATCCGGCCGAGCGTCTGGAAGCCGAACTTGTTCGAGACCTCGATCGTGATCTCCTTGTTCGCCTCCAGCAACGGCAGCATGTCGTACGGCAGGTTTTCCATGAAGTCGATGTCGCCCGACTGCAGCGCGTTCACGGCGGTCTGCGAGTCCGGCATGGTGATCCATTCGACGCGGTCGACCTTCACTACCTTGCCGCCCGAGGTCCAGCTCGCCGGCTCCTTGCGCGGCACGTAATCGGTGTTCTTGACGTAGACCGCCTTCACGCCCGGCTGGAATTCCGACTGCACGAACTTGAAGGGACCCGAGCCGATCTGCTCCGGGATCTGCTTGTCCGCCGGCGTCTCGGCGAGGCGCTTCGGCATCATGAAAGCCACGCGCGAGGACGGCTTGCCGATCGACTCGAGCACGAGGCCGTAGGGCTCCTTCAGCTTCAGCGTGATGGTCTTGGGGTCGGTCGCCTCGAGGCTGGCCGTGAAGGTCATCATCTGCTGGCCCATGCCGTCGACGGCGGCCCAGCGCTTCAGCGAAGCGACGCAGTCTTCCGCCGTCACCGGCGCACCGTCGTGCCACTTCAGGCCGTCACGCAGCGTGAAGGTGTAAGTGAGCTTGTCGTCGGAGATCTTCCAGTCCGCCATCTGCGGCTGGATCTTGAAGTTCGAATCCGTCGCGATCAGCGTGTCGTAGATCATGTAGCCATGGTCACGCGTGATGTAGGCGGTGGTGAAGATCGGATCGATGATGCGCAGATCCGAATGCATCACCGCGGTGATGGTCTTGCCGGCCGCAAATACCGGCGAGGCCATCGCCGTGGCTAGCGCAACGACCGACAGCGCAAGTTTGGAGGCGAACGCGCGACGCCCCCGGCGCATCAAGCTCAACATAAAAACTTCTCCTGACGTGAAACTGTTCAAAGGCAGGTTATTGATTAAGCATCAGGTTCGTTCTTTAGGCGAACTAACCTCATGCAATGCCTTCATCTTTCGAGACTTGCAGACAGCGTTGAGCGCGTCAATCCGGTTTCGCTGCAGCCCCTCGCGGCGCACGCACGGGCTCCACAAAGCTCGGTTTGGCTCTACAACGCTCTCCACCAGTCCTGCCGTGCCGATGCAATGCGCGTTCCATCTTTCGCAGCTTGAGAGACATTCAGATGAATCCAGCCAATCTTCCCTTCGATTCCGAGGCGATGCTCCAGGGCCTGCGCACCTGGGTGGAATGCGAGAGCCCGACCTGGGACGCAAATGCGGTCAACCGCATGCTCGATATCGCAGCGCGGGATATGGCGATCATGGGTGCGACGATCGAACGCATCGCCGGCCGGCAAGGCTTCGGCGGCGTGATCCGCGCGCGCTTCCCGCATCCGAAGCAGGGGGAGCCGGGCATCCTGATCGCCGGACACATGGATACCGTCCACCCGGTCGGCACCATCGAGAAGCTGAAATGGCGGCGCGAGGGTAACAAGTGCTACGGCCCCGGCATCTACGACATGAAGGGTGGCAACTACCTCTCGCTCGAAGCGATCCGGCAGCTGGCGCGCGCGTCCTTCACCACGCCCCTGCCGATCACCGTGCTGTTCACCCCGGACGAGGAAGTCGGCACCCCCTCGACGCGCGACATCATCGAAGCGGAAGCCGCGCGCAACAAATATGTGCTGGTGCCCGAGCCCGGCCGCGCGGACAACGGCGTCACCACCGGACGTTACGCCATCGCGCGCTTCAATCTGGAGGCGACGGGACGGCCGAGCCATGCCGGCGCGACATTGTCGGCGGGACGCTCGGCGATCCGCGAGATGGCGCGGCAGATCCTCGCCATCGATGCGATGACGACGGAGGATTGCACCTTCTCGGTCGGCGTCGTGCATGGCGGACAATGGGTCAATTGCGTTGCAACGACCGCGACCGGCGAGGCGCTGTCCATGGCCAAGCGCCAGGCCGATCTCGACCGCGGCGTCGAGCGGATGCTGGCGCTGTCGGGCACGACCAATGATGTCGCCTTCAAGGTGACGCGCGGCGTCACGCGTCCGGTCTGGGAGCCGGATGCCGGCACCATGGCGCTGTACGAAAAGGCGCGCAGCATCGCAAAATCGCTCGGCGCTGAGCTGCCGCATGCGAGTTCCGGCGGCGGCTCCGACGGCAACTTTACCGGCGCGATGGGAATCCCGACCCTCGACGGCCTGGGCGTGCGTGGAGCCAATGGCCACACGCTTGAAGAGTATATCGAGGTCGAAAGTCTGGTGGAACGCGGCCGCCTGATGGCGGGGCTGCTGGCGACGCTGGAGTGAGGCGAGCCACGTCACCAAAACCAAGGGGGCCGCACTGCAAAATCTGTGGCCCGGATGGCATGGGAATTGCTGAAATGTTAGGCTGATGGCAACCTGTTGAAGGTGTTGCCACGATTTGACTCTAAACTGACGGATCCAACTTGCTCGGATATCTCGTTCGCCGAATTTTCGCTGCCGTGCCCGTAATGGGCGTCGTCGCGCTGTTCGTGTTCCTGTTGCTGCGGCTGACGCCCGGCGATCCCGCCGCGATTCTAGCCGGAGACAACGCCACGCCCGAACGGCTGGAACGCATCCGCGCCTCGCTCGGCCTCAACGAGCCATTGATCGTGCAGTTCGTCACCTGGGTGAACAAGCTGCTGCACGGCGATCTCGGCACCTCGCTGATCTCCAACCTGCCGGTGATGAAGATGATCGGCCAGCGGGTCGAGCCGTCGATCTCGATCGCGCTGTCGACCATCGTCCTGGCCGTCGTCGTCGCCGTCCCCCTCGGCGTGATCGCGGCGTGGAAGCACGGCACCTGGATCGACCGCTTCGTGATGGGCCTTTCCGTGCTCGGCTTCTCGGTGCCGGTGTTCGTGGTCGGCTATGTCCTGATCGAGATCTTCGCGATCGACCTGCGCTGGGTGCCGGTGCAGGGCTTCCGCAGCATCTCGAACGGTTTTGGCCCGTTCTTCGAACGCATCATCCTGCCGACCTGCGCACTCTCTTTCATCTACATCGCGCTGATCGCGCGCATGACGCGCGCGGCGATGCTCGACGTCCTCGGCGAGGATTACGTCCGCACCGCGCGCGCAAAAGGCATCAATGAGGTCGCGGTGATGATGCGCCATGCGCTGCGCAACGCCGCGGTGCCCGTCATCACCGTGATCGGCACCGGTTTTGCGCTGCTGATCTCCGGCGTCGTCGTCACCGAGAGCGTGTTCAACATCCCCGGCATCGGTCGCCTCACCGTGGACGCCGTGCTGGCGCGCGACTATCCGGTGATCCAGGCGATGATCCTGCTGACGTCGCTGATCTATGTCGTCGTCAATCTCCTGATCGACGTCGCTTATACGCTGCTCGATCCCCGGATCCGGTACTAGGGCTAAGGATTAAGAACACCCATGTCGGTCGATACCCTTCCCCAGTCCTCCATTCCGATCACGTCGCCACTGCGGCCGCGCTTCGGATTCCTGACCTCGACGCCGATCATCGCGGCGGCCACGGTCCTGCTCACCTTGATCGTGCTGGTCTCGATCCTGGCGCCGCTGATCGCGCCGCACGACCCGGTCCAGCTTGCGCCCTCGCAGCGGCTGAAGCCGGCCTCTGCGCAGTTCCTGCTCGGCACCGACGCCTATGGCCGTGACCTGTTGTCGCGCGTCATCTATGGCGGCCGCATCTCGCTCCTGATCGGCATCGGCTCGGCGATCCTGTCGATCGTCATCGGCCTTGCGATCGGCCTCGTCTCCGGCTTCTTCAAGCTGGTCGATGCGGTCCTGATGCGCGTCATGGACGGCCTGATGGCGATGCCGAGCATCCTGCTCGCGATCGCCGTGGTCTCGTTGTCCGGCGCCAGCATCTGGACCGTGCTGGTCGCGATCACCATCCCGGAAATTCCGCGCGTGGCGCGCCTGGTGCGTTCGGTGGTGCTATCCGCGCGCGAAGAGCCTTACGTCGAGGCGGCGATCTCGGTCGGCTCGTCGCTGCCGAAGATCATGTGGCGGCATTTGATGCCGAACACGATCGCGCCGCTGATCGTCCAGGGCACCTATGTCTGCGCGTCTGCGATCCTCACCGAGGCCATCCTGTCCTTCCTCGGCGCCGGCATCTCGCCGGAGACGCCGACCTGGGGCAACATCATGGCCGAGGGCCGCCAGTATTTTCAGCTCAAGCCGATGCTGATCTTCTGGCCGGGACTGCTGCTCTCGATCGCCATCCTCAGCATCAACCTGATCGGCGACGCTGCCCGCGACGCCCTCGATCCCCGCATGAAGCAGCGGGAAGGCAAATAATGACCGATCAAGTGATGACCAACACCATTCTCGACATCAACAACCTCGTCGTGTCCGTCGGCAAGAAGCCGAAGGCCGCGAACATCATCGACGGCATCTCGATCCAGGTGCGCGAGCGCGAGACGCTGTGTCTCGTCGGCGAAAGCGGCTCGGGCAAGTCGGTGACCTCGCTCACCACGATGGGCCTCTTGCCGAAGGGCACGCTGGTGCCCACCGGCGGCAGCGTCAAGTTGGTCGGCGAGGAGATCCTCACCGCGACCGATCGCCGCCTGCGCCAGCTTCGCGCGACGCAGATGGCGATGATCTTCCAAGAGCCGATGACCGCGCTCAATCCGGTGGTGCCGGTCGGCCGCCAGATCGACGAAGTCCTGCGCGCCCATACCAAGCTCGACGCCAGGGCGCGGAGAAAGCGCATCCTCGACATGATGGAGCAGGTCCACCTGCCCCAGGTCGAACGCATCTTCGCCTCCTACCCGCATCGCCTCTCCGGCGGCCAGCGCCAGCGCATCATGATCGCGATGGCCCTCGTGCTCGAGCCGAAGCTGCTGATCGCGGACGAGCCGACCACCGCGCTCGACGTCACCACGCAGAAGCAGATCCTGTCCCTGATCCGCGAGCTCCAACGCGATCACGGCACCGCCGTGCTGTTCATCACCCATGACATGGGCGTGGTGGCCGAGATCGCCGACCGTGTCGCCGTCATGCGGCAGGGCCGGCTGGTCGAGACCGGTCCGCTCGAAACGGTGCTGCGCAATCCGACCATGGAGTACACCCGCAATTTGCTGGCGTCGGTGCCGAGCCTGGTGCCGCGCGCTCCGCGTGAGGAGAGCAAGGAACCGGTGGTGCTGGAGGCCAACGACCTCAGCAAGGTCTACAAGGAGCGCGCGTTCTTCGGCAAAGGCCGCGAGGTCGTCGCCGCCGACAAGGTCACGCTGACATTGCGCAAGGGCCGCACGCTCGGCATCGTCGGCGAGAGCGGCTCGGGCAAGTCGACGGTGGCACGCTGCATCGTCCGCCTGATCGACCCGACCTCGGGCGGCGTGCGCCTTGCCGGCCGCGAGATCGCCGACATCTCGCGCCGCCTGCTCCAGCCGCACCGGCAGAAGATCCAGATCGTGTTCCAGGATCCTTACCGCTCGCTCAACCCGCGCATCACCGTCGGCGAGAGCATCGCTGAAGGTCCGATCAACTACGGCACACCGCATGCCGAGGCGATGAAGCGGGCGCGCGAGCTGCTCGAGCTGGTCGGCCTGCCGGCCGACGCGGTGTCGCGCTATCCGCACCAGTTCTCCGGCGGCCAGCGCCAGCGCATCGCCATTGCGCGTGCGCTCGCGCTCGACCCCGACGTGCTGGTCGCCGATGAAGCGGTCTCGGCACTCGACGTCTCGGTGCAGGCGCAGGTGCTGGAACTGCTCGACGAGATCCAGAAGCGGCTTGGCATCGCGATCCTGTTCATCACCCACGATCTGCGTGTCGCAGCGCAAATCTGCGACGAGGTCGTGGTGATGCAGCACGGCCGCGTCGTCGAACAGGGTCCGGCCGCCGAAGTCCTGACGCATCCGAAGGAGGCCTACACCAAGGCGCTCTTGGACGCGGCTCCGGGGCGCAACTGGGACTTTGCGAACTTCCGGCCGGTGTCGGAGGGCGTGGCGGCCACGGCGTAACGACATCCTCCGCTGTCGTCCCCGCGAACGCGGGGACCCATACCGCGGAATCTATCGATAGCGCGTGGGACGAGTCCCGAACGACCAATCTTCGCCAAACTCCTCCCTGGGGTTATGGGTCCCCGCGTTCGCGGGGACGACACCGAGAGCGTGGTTGGCGGAGCGCTCACTACACCCACCGCATCCGCAAGCATTCCCAAAACAGCTTGAGCCTATGCACGGCGCGATTGCTTCCCGGCTTGCTCTCGCCGCAAGCACGGGGCTAACGTCGCGCACTTTCAATCGCCTGGACTTGAGTTGATGACACGTATCGCCGTCGGCGGCTTCCTGCACGAGACCAACACCTTCGCTCCCACGAAGGCGACATTCGCGGACTTCCAGCATGGCGGCGGCTGGCCGGCGATGACTGAAGGCGCCGACGTGCTGAAGGTGATGCGCCGCATCAATGTCGGCCTCGCCGGCTTCGTCGACAGCGCCGAAGCCAACGGCTGGGAACTCATTCCGACCATCGCCTGCGGTGCGAGCCCGTCGGCGCACGTGACCAAAGATGCCTTCGAGCGCATCGTGACGGTCATGGTCGACGGCATCGCAGCCGCCGGCCCGCTCGATGCGGTCTATCTCGATCTGCATGGTGCGATGGTGACCGAGCATCTCGACGATGGCGAAGGCGAGATTTTGGCGCGCGTGCGCCGCGTCATCGGCAAGGACGTTCCACTGGTTGCGAGCCTCGACCTGCACGCCAACGTCACGCCGGAGATGATGGAACAGGCGGACGCGCTGATCGCCTACCGCACCTACCCCCACGTCGACATGGCCGAGACCGGCCGCGCCTCCGCAAGGCACCTCGCTTTGCTTCTGAAGACCAGGCAGCGTTTCGCGAAGTCGTTCCGCCAATTGCCGTTCCTGATCGCGATCAGCTGGCAATGCACCAACGACTATCCCACCAAGGGCATCTACGAGAAGCTCGCTGCGCTGGAGAGCGACGCGGTTCCGACGCTGTCCTTTGCGCCCGGTTTCCCTGCCGCCGATTTCCGCGATTGCGGACCGAGCGTGTTCGCCTATGGCAAGACGCAAGCCGATGCCGACCGCGCGGCCGATGCGATCGTCAAGCTGATCGAAAGCCATGAGGACGATTTCGACGGCAAGATCTGGACGCCCGACGACGGCGTGCGCCATGCGATGGAACTTTCGAAGAGCGCGAGCAAGCCGATCATCATCGCCGACACCCAGGACAATCCCGGCGCCGGCGGCGATTCCGACACCACCGGCATGCTGCGCGCGCTGGTGCGCAACAAGGCGAGCGCCGCGACCGGCGCGATCTACGATCCGGTGTCGGCCAAGGCCGCGCATGCGGCCGGCGTCGGTGCCACCGTGACGCTGTCGCTCGGCGGCAAGTCCGGCATTCCCGGCGACGAGCCCTATCGCGAGACGTTCGTCGTCGAAAAGCTCTCCGACGGCCGCTTCATCGCGCCGGGCCCCTATTATGGCGGCCGCGAGATGGAGATGGGCCCCTCCGCCTGCCTGCGCATCGGCGACGTCCGCGTGGTCGTGAGCTCGCACAAGGCCCAGCTCGCCGATCAGGCGATGTATCGTTATGTCGGCATCGAACCGACCGCGCAGAAGATCCTGGTCAACAAGAGCTCGGTGCACTTCCGCGCCGATTTCGAGCCGATCGCGGAAAAGCTGATGATCTGCGCCGCGCCCGGCGCGATGCCAGCCGACACCGCCACCCTGCCCTGGACGCGCCTGCGGCCGGGCATCCGCATCAAGCCGAACGGCCCCGTTTTCAATCCCCCTTCACGCTAACCGGACAGGAACACATGCCCACGATCGAGCGCATCGACGGCTACGCCGACGAACTCACCGCCATCCGCCGCGACCTCCACGCCCATCCCGAGATCGGTTTCGAGGAAGTGCGCACCTCCGGCATCGTCGCCGACAAGCTGAAGAGCTGGGGCATCGAGGTGCATCGCGGTCTCGGCGGCACCGGTGTGATCGGCGTCATCAAGGGCAAGGGTACGAGCAGCAAGCGCATCGGGCTCCGCGCCGACATGGATGCGCTGCCGATGGAAGAGAACACCAATCTGAAATGGAGCTCGAAAATCCCCGGCCGCTTCCACGGCTGCGGCCATGACGGCCACACCACCATGCTGCTCGGCACCGCGCGCTACCTCGCCGAGACCAAGAACTTCGACGGCACCGTGCACCTGATCTTCCAGCCGGCCGAGGAAGGCCTCGGCGGCGCGCGCGCGATGATCAAGGACGGGCTGTTCGAGAAATTTCCCTGCGACGAGCTCTACGGCCTGCACAACGCGCCCGACCTCAACCACGGCGAGATCGCGATCCTGCCCGGCCCCGCGATGGCCAGCGCCGACTTCTTCGACCTCCGCATCACCGGCTACGGCGCGCACGGCGCGATGCCCGAGCGCTCCAAGGACGCGGTGATCATCGCGACCACGCTGGCGCAGGCGATCCAGACCATCGTCAGCCGCAACGTCGAGCCGCTTCAGGCCGCCGTCATCTCGATCACCCAGATCCATGCCGGCTCCGCCTACAACGTCATTCCCGGCGACGCGCATCTCTGCGGCACCATCCGCACCTTCTCGAAGGAAGTCCGCACCCTGATCAGCGAACGCATCCGCACGATCTGCGCCGGCATCGCGAGCGCCTATCAGTGCGTGATCGACGTCGACATCCGCGACACCTTCAACGTGCTGGTCAACCAGGTCGAGCAGTCCAAGGTGGTCGAGGACGTCGCGCGCACCATCGTCGATCCCGCCAAGGTGATCACCCGCGCCCAGCCGAAGATGGGCAGCGAGGACTTCGCCGACATGCTGGAGACCATTCCCGGCGCCTATTTCTGGGTCGGCCATGACGGCTCGGTGCCCGTGCACAATCCCGGCTTCGTGCTCGACGACAAGATCCTGCCGATCGGCGCCAGCATGTTCGCCCGGATCATCGAAACGCGCATGCCGGTGGGCTAGCAATGCAGAAAAAGAGCGTCGAAGAGGCGGTCACCTCGCTGCACGATCTCTCCGCGGTCGATCTGATCGCGGGCTATCGGGCCAAGCAATTCTCGCCGAGCGAGGTGCTGGAGGACGTGCTTGCGCATGTCGCTGCGTGGGAACCGCATCTGAAGGCGCTCTATGCGTACGATCCCGACAGCGCGCGCGAGGCCGCCAAGGCCTCGACCGCGCGCTGGTCCGGAGGCGAACCGTCAGGCGCGCTCGACGGCGTGCCTGTCACGGTGAAGGACAACATCGCGACCAAGGGCGTGCCGGTGCCGCTGGGCGCCGCCAGCGTCAAGCTCGTTCCGGCCGAGAAGGACGCCCCGCCCGCTGCGCGGCTGCGCGAGGCCGGCGCCGTCATCTTCGCCAAAACCACCATGCCGGATTACGGCATGCTGTCCTCGGGGCTCTCCAGCTTTCACGCGCTGGCGCGCAACCCGTGGGACCTCTCGAAGAATCCCGGCGGCTCCAGCGCGGGTGCCGGTGCTGCTGCGGCGGCTGGCTACGGTCCGCTGCATCTCGGCACCGATATCGGCGGCTCGGTGCGCCTGCCCGCGGGCTGGTGCGGCCTCGTCGGGCTGAAGCCGAGCTTCGGCCGCGTGCCGATCGATCCCGTCTATGTCGGCCGCGTCGCGGGTCCCATGACCCGCACCGTCGACGATTGCGCGCTGATGATGAGCGTGATCGCAAAGCCCGACCGCCGCGACGGCATGAGCCTGCCCGCCGAGCCGCTCAACTGGAAGGGGCTGGAGAAGTCGCCGCGCAAACTGCGCATCGGCCTGATGCTCGATCCCGGCACCGGCCTGGCGCTGGAGAAACCGGTGCGCGAAGTCGCGGTGAAGGCGGCGAAAACCTTCGAATCCGCCGGCGCCGTCGTCACCGAGGTCGACGGCATCCTGACGCGCGAGATGCTCGACGGCCTCGACAATTTCTGGCGCGCGCGGATGTGGGACGATCTGTCGAAGCTGACGCCGGCGGAACAGGCAAAGGTGCTGCCCTACATTTTCGCATGGGGCGAGTCCGGCGCGAAACTCTCCGGCCTCGACGTCATCCGCGGCTTCAACCAGACCATGGCGATCCGCGCGGCCGCTTCAAAGCTGTTCTGCGAGCTCGACTATGTGATCTCGCCGACCGCGCCGAACGTGAACTACCCCGCGGACTGGGCCTCGCCGACCAACGATCCCATGAAGCCGTTCGAGCACATCGCCTATACCGTGCCGTGGAATATGTCGGAGAACCCCGCCGTCTCCCTCAACGGCGGCTTCGATGCCAAGGGCTTTCCGATCGGCGTGCAGATCGTCGGCCGCCGCTTCGACGATATCGGCGTGCTCGGCATGGCCAAGGCGTTCGAGGGCCTGCGCGCCCCGCAGCGGCCCTGGCCGAGCCCGCCGGCACACTGACCGCTTCAATTCCATCAGACTGCGACATGGCCGGGCTTGCCCCGGCCATTGTCGTTTGGATACTCAGGAGAGACGACATGCCCAGTCCGCGCAAGACGGACGGCGGCGTGCATGCATGACGTCTTCAACGAGACTGCGTTCAAGAAGGAAGGAAACCCCATGGCGTATGAGACGATCAAATACGAGGTCGCCGAGCAGATCCTCACCATCACGCTGAATCGGCCCGACAAGCTCAACGCCTTCAATGCGCAGATGCAGGCCGAGCTGATCGACGCGTTCGACGCCGCCGACAAGGACGACAACGTGCGGGCCATCATCGTCACAGGCGCCGGCCGCGGTTTTTGCGCGGGCGCCGATTTGTCGTCGGGCGCCGATACGTTCGACCGCGACGCGCGGCGCGGGCCCGTAAAACGCTTCGCCGACGGCAAGGTCGACTACAGCGATCCGCAGGTGCGCGACGGCGGCGGCCAGGTGACCCTGCGTATCTTCAAATGCCTGAAGCCCGTGATCGCCGCGATCAACGGCCCTGCCGTCGGCATCGGCGTCACCATGCAGCTCGCGATGGACATCCGCATTGCCTCGGACGCCGCACGGTTCGGCTTCGTGTTCTCCCAGCGCGGCATCGTGCCCGAGGCCGCCTCGAGCTGGTTCCTGCCGCGCATCGTCGGCATCGCGCAGGCGCTGGAATGGTGTTATTCGGGCCGCGTCTTCCCGGCGCAGGAAGCGCTCGCCGGCCGCCTCGTCAGCAAGGTCGTCGCCCCCGATGATCTCTTGCCGACCGCACGCGCTCTCGCCAAGGAGTTCGCGGCGAAGACCGCACCGGTGTCGGTCGCGCTGATCCGCCAGATGATGTGGCGCATGATGGGCGCCGACGATCCCATGGAAGCCCACAAGGTTGACAGCCGCGGCATCTACGCCCGCGGCCGCTCCGACGATGTGAAGGAAGGCGTGGTGTCGTTCCTGGAGAAGCGGCCGGCGCAGTTCAAGAACAAGGTGTCGAGCGACATGCCGGACTATTTCCCGTGGTGGACGGAGCGGGAGTACAAGTGACGCGAAGCGTCATCCCGGGGCGATGCGAAGCATCGAACCCGGGATCTCGAGATTCCGGGTTCGCCCTTCGGGCGCCCCGGAATGACAGTGATGGAGGTCACTCCATCACCAGCGCCACACGCCCGATCGCCTTGCGCTCGAGCAACAGCCGCATCGCCTTCGCATAATCCTCCAGCGGCAGGCGATGCGAGACGTTGGGGCGCAGCTTGCCCTCCTCCGCCCATGCGAGCAGCGCCTTCAGGCGCACCTCGCCGAGATCAGGATTTTTCCGCACGGCTTCTCCCGCGCGCACCCCTAACACGCTGGCCCCCTTGATCAGCAGGAGGTTGGTCTTGGCCGAGCCGATCCCGCCGGTAAAGCCGATCACCAGCAGCCGCGCGCCCCAGGCGATGCAGCGCATCGAATTCTCGAACACCTCGCCGCCGACGGGATCGAACACGACATCCGCGCCGCGGCCGTCGGTGATCCGCTTGACGGCATCGCGGAACGGCTCGCGGTCGTAGCGCACGAGATGATCGGCGCCGCGCGATTTCGCGATGGCCAGCTTCTCGTCGCTGGACGCGGTCGCGATCACGGTCGCACCGAGCATCTTGCCGATCTCGACCGCGGCTAGGCCGACGCCGCCGCCGGCGCCGTGCACCAGCAGCACCTCGCCCGGCTCGACCCGGCCGCGATCGATCAGCGCATGATAGGCGGTGCCGTGGCCGGCGAGATAGGTCGCGGCTTCCGCGTAGTCGAAGGTCGACGGCATCGGCGTGAGTTGCGCGGGCGTCACCACGGCTTCGTCGGTGAAGGCGCCATGGCGCATCTTCACGATGACCTTGTCGCCGACGGCAACGCCGCTTGCCTCCGCGCCCACCTCGGTGACGTCACCGGCGGCCTCCATGCCGGGGGTGAACGGCAGCTCCGGCTTGAGCTGGTACTCGCCGGCCGCCATCAGCACGTCAGGAAAGTTTAGGCCAGCGGCGCGGATCGCGACACGCACCTCGCCCGGCTTCAGGGCGTGCGACGGAAATTCTTCCAGTCGCAGTGTTTCGGGCGCGCCGAGCGCGCGGCAGACGACAGCCCGCACCATCAGGCCGCGCTCGCCTTGCTGCGCATCAGTGCCTCGCGGATCAGCGGCAGGCGGTCATTGCCGAAATACATGTCGGTCTTGTTGACGAATATGGTCGGCGAGCCGAACCCGCCGCGGGCGACGACCTCTTCCGTGTTGGCCTTGAGCTGATCCTTGATTGCCTGCTCAGAGATACCGGCGAAGAATTTTGGCTCGTCGATGCCGACCTTCTTGCAGATCCCGGCGAGCACGGCGTCCTGCGAGATGTCCTTGTCCTCGCCCCAATACGCCTCGAACACGGCGGTGGCGAACGGCACCATGTCCTTGCCGAGCCAGATGCAGCCGCGCATGGCTTTCACGCTGTTCACGGGAAACACCGTCGGCGGCATCTTGATCGCGAGCCCTGCCGAGCGCGCCCAGTCACCGAGGTCCTTCTTCATGTAGCGCGCCTTCAGCGGCACCGGTGTCTCACGCTGCGCATAGACACTCGGATTGACCGTGTTGAAGATGCCGCCGACCAGGATCGGCCTCCAGACGATCTCGGCGCCGACCTCCCTGGCGAGCGGCTGGATGTTGTGGAAGGCGAGATAGGTCCAGGGGCTGGAGCAGTCGAAGAAGAATTCGATCATGGCGTTTCCTTTTATGACGGACCTCATCCTGAGGAGGCCGCGTAGCGGCCGTCTCGAAGGATGGCCGCGGTGAAAGTCGGGCCTTCATGGTTCGAGACGCGCCTACGGCGCTCCTCACCATGAGGAGTGAGGACCTATGTCTTTCCCAATACTTCCTTCGCACGCTGACCGAACATGATCTTGCGTGATTCCTCGTCGAACGGCTCTTTCACGAACTTGCCGATCGCCAGGCCCGCCTGCACTTGCGGCCTTGCCCGCATTTCGGCGTACCAGCGTTTCACGTTCGGATGGTCGTCGAGCGTAAAGCCCTGCGCCTTGTGGGTCATGGTCCAGGGGAAGCAGGCGATGTCGGCGATGGAATAGTCGCCGGCGACATAGGCGCCGGTCCTGGCCAACTGCCGATCGAGCACGCCATAGAGCCGCGCGGCCTCGTCGCGATAGCGCTCAATCGCATAAGGAATCTTTTCCGCTGCATAGAGCGCGAAATGGCCGTGCTGGCCGAGCATCGGCCCAAGGCCCGCCATCTGCCACATCACCCACTGGATGGTGGTGGAGCGGCCGCGCAGATCGGTGGGCAAGAAACGGCCGGTCTTCTCCGCGAGATAAATCAGGATCGCGCCGGTCTCGAACGCCGAGAACGGCGCGCCGCCATCGGCGGGATCATGATCGACGATCGCGGGAATGCGGTTGTTCGGGGAGATCGCCAGAAACTCGGGGGTGAACTGCTCGCCAGCGCGGATATTGACCGGCTTCACCGTGTAGGGAAGCCCGAGTTCCTCCAGCATGATCGAGATTTTCCAGCCATTCGGCGTCGGCGCATAATAGAGGTCGATCATGACCTTTCCCTTGGCCTTTCCGCTGGCCCTTTCCTGGGCCTTCCCTGTCGCCGCCGCTGGAATAGAGAGCGACTTTCGTTGTTCTGTACCTCGACGTTAGGACATGGCAGGAAGGGGCGCAACTCAACCTGCCGGGAGGGCCGCCATGCTGTTTCCAACCACGATCGCCGGCTCCTTGCCGAAGCCGGAATGGCTCGCCGAGCCCAACATGCTCTGGGCGCCCTGGAAGTCTGGAGGTGACGAGCTGCTCCGCGCCAAGCGCGACGCGACGCTGATCTGGCTGAAGATCCAGGAAGACGCCGGCATCGACATCGTCACCGAGGGCGAGCAGGCCCGCCAGCATTTCGTGCACGGTTTCCTCGAGAAGATCGAGGGCATCGATTTCGCCCACAAGGTCGAGATGGGCATCCGGAAAGATCGCTACAAGGCGATGGTGCCGCAGGTGGTCGCGCCGCTCCGGCTCAAGGACCGCGTCCATGCCTTCGAGGCGGGCGTTGCACGGACGCATACGAAGAAGAAGCTCAAATTCACCCTGCCCGGCCCGATGACCATCATCGACACGATTGCAGATCGCTACTATGGCGATCGCGTCAAGATGGCCTTTGCCTTCGCCGAGCTCCTGAACGAGGAAGCCAAGGCGCTGCAGGCCGACGGCGTCGATCTCGTGCAGTTCGACGAGCCCGCCTTCAACGTCTACATGGACGAGGTCAACGACTGGGGCATCAAGGCGCTGGAGCGCGCCGCGCAGGGCCTCACCTGCGCCACCGCCGTTCACATCTGCTACGGCTACGGCATCAAGGCCAACACCGACTGGAAGGAAACGCTCGGCGCGCAGTGGCGGCAGTATGAGCAGATCTTTCCGGCGATCGACGCCAGCCCGATCCAGCAGGTCGCCATCGAGTGCCGCAACTCGAAGGTCCCGCTCGATCTGCTCTCCCTCTTGAAGAACAAGATCGTGCAGGCCGGCGTCATCGACGTCGCCAGCGACACAGTGGAGACGGCCGAGGACGTCGTGCAGGTGATCGACGCGGTGTCGAAGTTCGTGCCCAAGAGCAACATCATCGCGACCACCAATTGCGGCATGGCGCCGATGCGGCGCGAGATCGCCGAAGCCAAGCTGATGGCGCTCGGCGCCGGTGCCGCGCTGGCGCGCGAGAAGCTTGGGTGATGGTGATCCGCCCGTTTCTCGTCGCAGCCGCTCTTGCGGCGCTCGCGCTGCCCGCGCACGCGGAGGATCGCTCCGTGCTTCTGAACTGCAAGGCGATGGTGGAGCGCGCGGAGAAGGCGGCCGGCACCGCGAGCGAGGCTGAGCTGACCCGCTGCCGCCAGGTGATCCGCGAATGGGCCCTGCGCGATGCGCGGACGACGGTGGACGAACAGGGACGGCCGCTGCGCTAGGAAAGCGTCGTCGGATGCAGCGTGGGCTGATAGCCGGCGTTCAGCGTACGCAGCGTCGAGGGCGGCGTCAGGAGTGTTGCTTCGCCGAATTGACGCTCGACCGCGGAATAACCCGCTGGCGACCACAGCAGCGCCCTGCCCTGCGTCACCAGAAAGCTCTCCTCGGCCTGCAGCACCATCGCGCCGTCGGGAAGCTGGTCGAGCGGCACCAGCAGCGCATGCAGCCGCTTCTTGCCGTGATCGAGCCGCTCGTGGTGCAGCACCGTGTCGATGTCGTGCATGCGGACGTCATGCACGCGGTTGCCCTTCTCCCACGCAGCCCGGAAGCGATTGGCGTCGTCACGACGGCAATAGAAGCAGGGGCGATGGCCGGCGGCGAGCGCGGTGGCCTCATCGAGAAAGAACAGCTCGGTCCAGCTCCGCTGTGCCATCACCTCGCGGCGACGGCCGCGGAATTCGCAAGTGCAAGTGAGCCAGGCCGGCGTCGACCAGCGCTTCTTCAGCAGCGTCTTGGTCGCGGGATCGTGGATGATGCCGCGATTGCCGGTGAACAGGCCGCGGTGCGGGGTGGCGATGATGTCGCCGGTGGGCGTGACGCGGTTTTGCAGGGGCATGTGGCTCTCTTCTCCTTCTCCCCGCTTGCGGGGAGAAGGTCGGGATGAGGGGGAGCCTCCGCAAGGTCGGTGAGAGTCGGACTCGCGGAGAGTCCCCCTCACCCGCGCCTTCGGCGCGGCCTCTCCCCGCGTGCGGGGAGAGGCAAAGAACTACGCCGCCCCGTCGCGCAGCGGCGGGTGGTAGGACAGCGCGGTGTCCCACGGGAAGAAGATCCATGTGTCCTGCGACACTTCGGTGATGAAGGTGTCGACCAGCGGGCGTCCCATCGGCTTGGCATAGACCGTGGCGAAATGCGCATCCGGCAGCATCTCGCGCACCAGCCTGCCGGTCTTGCCGGTGTCGACGAGGTCGTCGACGATCAAAAGCCCTTTGCCAGTGCCGTTGCCGAGCTTCATCGCGGCCTCCGAGATGCCCTTGAGCACCTGAAGCTCGCCCTGCTTGTTGTGGTCGTAGCTGGCGATGCAGACCGTATCGATCACGCGCACGCCGAGCTCGCGCGCCACGATCGCGGCCGGCACCAGCCCGCCGCGGGTGATCGCGATCACCGCATGGAACGGACCGACCTCGTTGAGGCGCCAGGTCAGCGCCCGGCAGTCCCGGTGGAACTGGTCCCACGAGACCGGGAAGGCCCTGCCGGCCTTCTCCTGCGCATTCAGCTCCGGTGCTTCACCAGCCATTGTCGTCTCCTGCCATTGGTCTGCGGGCAGTTTGCTAGCGGGTGATGTTCAATCCCGCCAGCATTTCCTTCACCGCGGCCATCGCGGATGCGAGCTTGTCCGCGTCGCGCGAGCGCACCACCAGATTGGTGTTCGGCTTCTGCTCTTCGTCCATGAACGGATAGCTGCCGATGATGGTGTCGGGATGGGCGGCGGCGATCGCACGCAGCGGGCTGCCGATGTCTCCCTCCCGCGCATTGGCGCGAACCGATTCGGAGAGCATGCGCACGCCCGACTTCAGCTTGGGCGAGACGATGTCCATCATCGCCTGCATGATCGAGGGCACGCCGGCCATCACGATGACGTTGCCGATCTTGAAGCCGGGGGCGAGAATGGTGGCGCTCTGGATCAGCTCGGCGCCATCGGGGATGCGGGCCATGCGCAGGCGGGCCTCGTTGAGGTCCTGCTCGCTCCAGCGCTCGCGGAATCGCGCGACCACCTCCGGATGATGGTCGATGCCGACGCCGAACGCCTTGGCGACGCTGTCGGCGGTGATGTCGTCATGGGTCGGTCCGATGCCGCCGGTGGTGAAGACATAAGTGTAGCGATGCCGCAGTGCATCCAACGCGGCGATGATGTCGGACTCGTCGTCGGAGACGACCCGGACTTCCTTCAGGTCGATGCCGATATTGGTCAGATATTCGGCGATGAAGCCGATATTCTTGTCCTTGGTCCGGCCGGACAGGATTTCATCCCCGATGACCAGAATGCCCGCCGTGACGATGTCGCTCATACCTCAAGTCCCTCACCTGTCGGCCCGACTTTGCCGAGGTAACGCGTTGAAGTCACGCGGTTTTGCTGCCGAAATAAGCAGTCCTCAGCCATTTTTTCAGGCAAGCTCCCGGCCATCCCCGGCAAATGCCCTCCATCAATGCTTATCGCGCTGGCCCGCCCCTTGCTACCACATGAAAGTCATGCACTCTTGCCGCATGGCGACAGAGACAGTCGGGATCTATGGCAGTCGCGTTTGATGAAATGAATATTCCCGGCGGGGACCTTCGCCCCGCCTATCAGGAGCTGGCGCGCTGGCTCAAGGAGACGCCTCCCGAGGCGCTCGAATATCGCCGCCAGGAGGCCGAGCTCCTGTTTCGCCGCATCGGCATCACCTTCGCGGTCTATGGGGATTCCGAATCCACCGAGCGTCTGATCCCCTTCGACGTGATCCCGCGAATCATGTCCGGCAAGGAATGGGCGCTGCTGGAGAAGGGCCTGAAGCAGCGCGTGCGCGCGCTCAACATGTTCCTGCGCGACATCTATCATGGCCGCGACATCCTGCGCGCCGAGATCGTGCCCGACGATTTGATCTTCCAGAACCCGGTGTTCCGCCCCGAGATGAACGGCCAGCAGGTGCCGCACGACGTCTACGTGCACATCGCCGGCATCGACATCGTCCGGGTCGATGCCGAGGACTTCATCGTGCTGGAGGACAATGCCCGCACGCCGTCGGGTGTGTCCTACATGCTGGAAAACCGCGAGATCATGATGCGGTTGTTTCCAGACCTGTTCGCCCGCCACAGGGTGGCGCCGGTCGAACGCTATCCGGACGAGCTGCTCTCCGCCCTGCGCTCGGTTGCCCCGCAAAGCGCCTCGGGCGAGCCGACCGTCGCCCTGCTCACGCCCGGCGTCTACAACTCGGCCTACTACGAGCACTCCTTCCTTGCCGACAAGCTCGGTATCGAGCTGGTCGAGGGCCGCGACCTCATCGTCAAGAACAACGAAGTGTTCATGCGGACGACCGAGGGGGTGAAGCGGATCGACGTGATCTACCGCCGTGTCGACGACGACTTCCTCGATCCCCTCACCTTCCGCCCCGACTCCGTGCTCGGGGTGCCCGGGCTGATGTCGGCCTATGCGGCCGGCAACATCACGCTCGCCAACGCGGTCGGCACCGGCATCGCCGACGACAAGGCGATCTATTCCTACATGCCCGACATCGTGAAATTCTACCTCGGCGAGGAGCCGATCCTGAAGAACGTGCCGACCTGGCGCTGCCGCGAGCCGAAGGATCTCGCCTATGTGCTGGACAATCTCGGCGAGCTCGTCGTCAAGGAAGTCCACGGCTCCGGCGGCTACGGCATGCTGATCGGCCCCGCCGCGACGAAGGCGACCATCGAAGCCTTCCGCGAGAAGCTCAAGCGCGAGCCCGAAGGTTTCATTGCCCAGCCGACGCTGGCGCTCTCAACCTGCCCGACCTGCACGGCATCCGGCCTCGCGCCGCGCCACGTGGATCTGCGGCCCTTCGTGCTCACCGGCAGCAAGGGTACCACCATCGTGCCGGGCGGCCTGACGCGTGTTGCGCTGAAGGAAGGCTCCCTGGTGGTGAATTCGAGCCAGGGCGGCGGCACCAAAGACACCTGGATCCTGGACGAGTAGTCAGATGCTGTCGCGTACCGCCGAAAACCTCTACTGGCTCGCCCGCTATGTCGAACGGGCCGAGTACCTCGCGCGCACCATCGATGCGACGCTGCGCGTCACCGCGCTTCCCGCCGCCTATATCGGCAAGACCAATGAATGGGACTCGGCGCTGCTCACCGCCGGCGTCGCTACCAGCTTCTATCAGCAATATGAGGAAGCCAATGAGCGCAACGTCGTCGACTACCTCTCCTTCTCTGCCGACAACCCGTCCTCGATCCGCAACTGCATCGAGGCGGCGCGGCTGAACTCGCGCTCGGTGCGCACAGCCCTCACCAGCGAGATGTGGGACACCATCAACTCGGCCTGGATCGAATTGCAGGAGGTCTGGAGCAAGGGCACTTCAACGCGTGAGGATCTCGCAAAATTCCTGCGCTTCGTGCAGGAGACCTCGCTGCGCTTCGACGGCTCGGCCTACCGGACCATGCTGCGCAACGACGCCTACTGGTTCTCGCGGCTCGGCCTGCACCTGGAGCGCGCCGACAACACCGCGCGCATCCTCGATGTGAAGTATCACGTGCTGCTGCCCGAGGAAGAGCACGTCGGCGGCCCGCTCGACTTCTACCAGTGGAGCTCGATCCTACGTTCGGTTTCGGCGCTGACGGCCTATCACTGGGTCTATCGCGAGACGCTGAAACCCTGGCTGGTCGCGGATCTCTTGATCCTCAACGGCACGTTGCCGCGTTCGCTGGCGAGCTGCTACGACAATCTCACGCGCAACCTCGACCAGATCGGCGTCGCCTATGGCCGCCAGGGCCCAGCCCAGCGCCACGCCCGCGGCATCCGCAACCGGCTGGAACACAGCAATATGAACGACATCTTCCAGCACGGCGTGCATGAATTCATTCAGGAATTCATCGCGGACAATTCCAGGCTGGGCGAAATCATCACGAAGCAGTATTTGATCTGATACTGCGGTCATTCCCGGGCGCCCGCAGGGCAAGCCCGGAATGACGACGGAAGAACAACGGTCCACCATGCGCCTGCGAATCCAGCACACCACGACCTATCGCTACGAGCCGCCGGCCACCAGCGTGATCCAGATCCTGCGCATGACGCCCGGCAGCCATGACGGGCAATATGTGGCGGAGTGGCAGATCGACGTCTCGACCGACACCAGGCTCGACACCCATGAGGACGCCTTCGGCAACGTCACCCATGTGCTGTCCTGCGGCCCCGTCGGCGACATCAAGATCACTGCCGAGGGCCTGATCGAGACCCACGACACCGGCGGCGTGCTGCGCGGCGCCGACGAGCGCTTTCCGGCCGGCATGTTCTTGCGCGCCACCGACCTTACCGGGGTCAATCCCGCAATGACGGCGGTCGCGCGGCAGTTGCGCAGCGAGGCCGAGAGCGACACGCTCGGCTTCCTGCACACGCTGATGACGCAGATCAGCGATCACATGACCTTCGACGAGGATCCGACCAACAGCGGCACGTCGGCGGCCGATGCGTTCACGCTCAAGCGCGGCGTCTGCCAGGACTACGCGCATATCTTCATCGCCTGCGCCCGCAGCGGCGGCGTGCCGGCACGGTTCGTCTCCGGCCATTTCCTGCGCTCGGACGGCACGGTGCACCAGGATGCCGGCCATGCCTGGGCGGAAGCCTACGTCGAGGGTCTCGGCTGGGTCGGCTTCGATCCCGCCAACTGCATCTGCACCACCGACGCCCATGTCCGCGTCGCGATCGGGCTCGACTATCTCGGCGCAGCTCCCGTGCGCGGCACCCGCTATGGCGGCGGTGCGGAGACGCTGACGGTGGCGGTCAAGGTCGACCAGGCCGGCCGGCCCGGACAGTGGCAGAGCCAGACGCAGTCATAGGACGACAACCCAGCAAGGCGCACCGCCCAACGAGGCCGCAGCGTTACAGCTGTAATCGACGATCACCGCGCTGAAACGACGGCGTAGCGCCGTCCCTTCAACCTCCGTTGCGATCCGTTTCCGCAACAGAGGTTGAGACAGATGCGGCTTCAAGAAAAGACCAAGACCTATTCCGTGCCACTGCGTGATCCCCACGAGGACATCCTTGCGGGCATCCAGGAGCTGGCGCCCGAGATCAGGGCCCGCGCCGCCGAGATCGAGGCTGCGCGCCGCGTTCCGCCCGACATCGTGGAACGGCTGAGATATCTCGGGCTCTTTCGGATGTTCGTGCCGCGGAGCGCGGGCGGGCTCGAGCTGGATTTTCCGGCCGGCCTCGAGGTCATCAAGGCGCTGACCCGTCTTGACGGCTCGATCGGCTGGATCTCGATCGTCGCCGGAATCGGCAGCCTGATCGCCGCGGCGGCCCGCCCCGAATTATTCCGGCAGATCTATCAGGACGGACCTGACGTGGCGATCTGCGGCTCGTCCCAGCCGAATGGGACGGCGGAGCGCGTGGAGGGCGGCTATCGCGTCAAGGGCCGCTGGCCGTTCGCGAGCGGTTGCACGCATGCCGACTGGATCGGCGCCTTCTGCATCGTCACCGAAAACGGCAAGCCGGTCCCGGGGGCGCAGGGCAAGCCTCAAATTCGCGCCGTCGCACTGCCGGTGCGCGACTGGGAAATCGAGGACACCTGGTACGCCGCGGGCCTCGAGGGTACCGGCAGCCATCACATCACGCTGCGGGAAAGGATCGTTCCCGAGGAACATTTGTTCGATATCGATGCCGCCCCGCGCCTGTCGGGCCCGCTCTATCAGGCGCTGCGGCAATGGCTGCCGATCGTGCATGGCGCATTCTCGGTGAGCATGGCCGAGGGCACCGTCGATGACCTGCTCGCGCTGGCCCATACCGGGAAGCAGCAATTGTATGCGGCCACCCCGATGCGCGAGTCCGAGACCTTCCAGTACGAGCTCGGCCGGATTTCCGCCGGCCTCAGGGCCGCGCAGGCCTTCCACGAGGTTCAGGTCGCCAGCCATTGGCGCCGCGCGCTGGCGGGAACGCTGAAGGACGATGACGTCATGATCGAGGGCGCCCGGTCCGCGGTCTGGCTCGCCACCACCTGCGTCGGCATTGCGGACGCCTGCTTTGCGCTGGCCGGAAGCGGCGCGGTCTACGACGACTCGCCGCTGCAGCGGCGCCTGCGCGATCTTCACATCGGCGCGCAGCATGCTCACGCGCAGCAACGGCAATATGTTGACATCGGCAAGCTCGCCTTGCGCCGGTCGGCCGGGCATGCCGGTTGACCACGCGAGCCGTGCTACACTCGCGGGATCAGATTTGATCCCGCGAGGCCCCCATGGCGACCGTAAAGCTGCTGTCCGACGATGAGCTCTCCCCTGAAGCGCGCGCCGTTTTCGACGACATCCGCAAGGTGCGGAAGTCGGACTTCGTCAACAATTTCTGGCGCGCGCTGGCGCATGATCCGAAGACGCTGCGGCGGACCTGGGAAAGCATCAAGGAGGTGATGGCTCCGGGCGCGCTCGATCCCAAGGTCAAGGAAATGCTCTATGTTGCGGTTTCGATCGCGCATGGCTGCAGCTACTGCATCCATTCCCACACCGCCGGCGCACGGGCCAAGGGCATGACCGAGGCCGAATATGGCGAGTTGCTCGCCATCGTCGGCATGGCCGCGGAGACGAACCGGCTGGTCACGGCGCTCGGCGTTCCCGTCGACGAGGCGTTTCTGGTCGATGCGGCTGACTGAGGTCCCGCCCCCGGGGAATCGGGGGTTGGAGCGGCCCCCGAAATTGGCTAGTAATTCCGCGCAAACGCGTTCGGGGACTGGAAATGACCTATTGTTGCGGAATTCTGGTTCGGGACGGGCTCGTCATGATCGCCGACACCCGCACCAATGCCGGCCTCGACAATGTCTCGACCTTCCGCAAGCTCCACATCTTCTCCAAGCCCGGCGACCGCATCATGGCGATCGCCAGCGCGGGCAACCTCGCCATCAGCCAGTCGGTGCTGTCGACGCTGACCGAAGGGCTGGAAGACCCCAACACGGGCGAGCTCGAGACGCTGATGAACGCGCCGACCATGTTCCAGGCCGCCCAGCGCATCGGCCGGGCGATCCGCGCGGTGCACGCCACCGAAGGTCCGGCGTTGCGATCCGAGGACGTCTCCTTCGACGTCTCCTTCCTGTTCGGCGGCCAGATCAAGGGCGCGCGGATGCGCCTGTTCATGGTCTACACCGCAGGCAATTTCATCGAGTGCACCACCGACACCCCTTACCTGCAGATCGGCGAGCACAAATACGGCAAGCCGGTGCTCGACCGCGCCATGCATTACGACGTCGAGCTCTACGAGGCGCTGAAGACCGGCCTGATCTCGATGGACTCGACCATGCGCTCCAATCTCGGCGTCGGCCTGCCGATCGACGTGCTGGTGGTGCGCGCCGACGCCTGCGATGCCGATCTCAACCACCGCATCGAGGCGGGCGAGCCCTATTTCCACGACCTGCGCTCGCGCTGGTCGGCGGCGCTGCGCGCGGCGCACCAGAACATTCCGCGGCCGCCCTACAAGAACGAAAAAGAACCCAAAACCTGACAGCAAGAGAAAAGGCAGGAAACGATGAGTGAAGCAAAAAAGATCGCAGTGGTGACGGGCGCCGGCACCGGTGTCGGGCGCGCGGCGTCGCTGGCGCTGATGAACACCGGCTTCACCGTGGTGCTGGTCGGGCGCCGCCTCGACATGCTCGAGGAGACCGCCAAGCTCGGCCCCGCCGGCAAGAGCCTGTGCGTCACCGCCGACATGACCAAGCCGGATTCGATTGCCGCGCTGTTCGACAAGGTGAAGGCGACCTATGGCCGCCTCGACGTGCTCTTCAACAATGCCGGCATGGGCGCGCCGGCCGTCAACTTCGAGGACCTCAGCCTCGAGCAGTGGCAGGCGGTGGTGAACACCAACCTCACCGGCCCGTTCCTGTGCACCCAGCACGCCTTCCGCATCATGAAGGACCAGAGCCCGCGCGGCGGCCGCATCATCAACAATGGCTCGATCTCGGCGCATGCGCCGCGGCCGTTCTCGGCGGCCTACACCTCGACCAAGCACGCCATCACGGGCCTGACCAAGGCCTCCAACCTCGACGGCCGCATGTACGACATCGCGGTCGGCCAGGTCGACATCGGCAACGCCGCAACCCCGATGACCGACCGCATGGTCAACGGCCCCGGCGTGCTGCAGCCCGACGGCACCACCAAGCACGAGCCGCGCATGGATGCGAAAGCGGTCGGCGATGCCGTCGCCTACATGGCCGGCCTGCCGCTCGATGCCAACGTGCTGACCATGACGGTCATGGCGACCAAGATGCCGTTCGTCGGCCGGGGCTGAACGAAAACGCGGCGCGTGACGGCCTCTCCCCGCAAGCGGGGAGAGGCGAAGAAGAGCTCCCTACTCCAGGCTCTCCACCTGCCGCAGGCTTGGGAACAGCTTCATCCACAGCAGCGCCACCGCGACGGTGCAGACGCCGCCGAGGACTGCGGCGGGCATGGCACCGAGCAGCGCGGCCGCGACCCCGCTCTCGAACTGGCCAAGCTGGTTCGAGGCGTTGATGAAGAGGAAGTTCACCGCGCCGACCCGGCCGCGCATCTCGTCGGGCGTGGCGAGCTGCACCAGCGAGAAGCGGATCACGACGCTGATCGTATCGGCCGCGCCGAGCACGGCAAGCGCGAGCACCGACAGCCACATCCAGGACGACAGCGCGAACACGACCGTGGCGACGCCGAACACGATCACGGCCTGGAACATGCGCAGGCCCACATGCCGCGAGATGGCGTGACGCGCCAGCACCATGGTCATCAGCAGCGCACCCACCGCGGGCGCGGCGCGCAGCACGCCGAGCCCGACCGGGCCGGTCTGGAGGATGTCGCGGGCATAGATCGGCAGCAGTGCGGTGACGCCGCCGAACAGCACGGCGAACAGATCGAGCGAGATGGTGCCGAGGATCGCCGGATTGCGGCGGATGAAGCGGACGCCGGCAAAGATGTTGTCCGAGCCCGTCCCTTCCTTGGCGACCGCTTGCGGGCGCGGCTGGATGAAGCCGGTCAGGATCATCCCAAAAATCCAGAACAGCACCATCACGGCATAGGCGAGATGCGGCGCGATCGCGTAGGCGAAGCCGCCGAGCGCCGGGCCGGTGATGGTCGCGACCTGCCCCGCACCGCTCGCGACGGCCGTGGCGCGCTGGAGCGATCCCTGCGGCGCGATCAGCGGCAGCAGCGCCGCCGTGGTCGGGCTCTCGAACGCGCCGGCGATGCCGAGCACGAAGGTCGCGATGAAGATCTGCACCTCGCTGACCGCGCCGAGATAGGTGATGATTGCGAGATAGAGCGCGGTCGCGGCTTCCACGAGCTGGCAGAGCTGGACCACGCGCTTGCGCTCAAAACGGTCGGCGGCGTGGCCGGCGACGAACACGAGCAGCGCGGTGGGCAGGAATTGCACGAGGCCGACCATGCCGAGGTCGAAGGGCGAGCCGGTGAGATCGTAGATCTGCCAGCCGATCGCGACCGCCGCGATCTGGCTGGAGAAGCGCGACAGGCTGCGCGAGAGCAGGAAGAACAGGAAGGCGCGATGGGCGAGGAGCGCACGGGCACTGACCGGCGGACTGGTTGATGTTGGCTGCTCTGGCATCGCCTCTTGGGTCACCCCGGACCGTCCGCCCCCTGATATCGACGTGCCCCCGCGTGACTGAGGCGGACCTGCTTGTCAACAGCGGGACGCTTCCCGCATGTCCCGGCATTGCCTTTGCAACGCGGGCGCGGCCATAATCATTGGGGCTTTGGGGACATCATGCTGCGCTTGCAATCGGCACTCGGCATTTTCGCATTGCTGTTGATAGCCTTCGCGCTGGCGGAGAATCGGCGCGCCGTCTCGCTGCGGCAGGCGGCGATCGGCCTCGTCGCGACCTTCGTCACCGCGGCCGTCCTCCTGAAAGTGCCCGTCGTCGCACGGGCTTTTGGGGCGATCAACGACGCGGTCGGCGCGATCTCCGCGGCCTCGCGCGCCGGCTCCTCCTTCGTGTTCGGCTATATCGGGGGCGGTCCCCTGCCCTTCGACGCGAAGGTGCCGGGCGCCGATTTCATCCTGGCGTTCCAGGCGCTGCCGATCGTGCTGGTCATGAGCGTGCTGACGACGCTGCTGTTCTATTGGCGGGTGCTGCCGCCGATCGTGCGCGGCATGGCGTGGCTGCTCGAACGGACGCTGGGGGTCGGCGGCGCGGTCGGGCTGTCGACCGCCGCCAACATCTTCCTCGGCATGGTCGAGGCACCACTGTTCGTGCGGCCGTATCTGGCGCAGATGACGCGCAGCGAATTATTCCTGGTGATGACCGGCGGCATGGCCGGCATCGCCGGCACGGTGCTGGTGCTCTATGCGACGCTCCTTGCTCCGCTCATTCCGGACGCCGCCGCGCATTTCGTCATCGCCTCCGTGCTGGGCGCGCCGGCCGCGATCCTCGTCAGCCTGATCATGGTGCCCGAGACATCCGACAAGCGCACCGGCGGCGCGCTGGAAGATCCCGAGATGGAGGTCGCCAGCACGATGGACGCGATCGTGAAGGGGACGAGTGCGGGGATCGAACTGCTGATCAACATCGTCGCCATGCTGCTGGTGCTGGTGGCGCTGGTCTATCTCGTCAACGCCATGCTCGGCCTGCTGCCTGATATCGGCGGCGCCGCGATCTCGTTGCAGCGCCTGCTCGGCCTCGCGATGGCGCCGGTGTGCTGGCTGATGGGGCTACCCTGGGACCAGGCCGTGACGGCCGGCAGCCTGATGGGCACCAAGACCGTGCTCAACGAGCTGATCGCCTATGTCGACTTCTCGAAGTTGTCGTCCGACGTGCTCGATCCGCGCTCGCGCCTGATCATGCTCTACGCGATGTGCGGCTTCGCCAATTTCGCCAGCCTCGGCATCATGATCGGCGGCCTGGGTGTGATGGCGCCGGAGCGCCGCGAGGAGATCAACGCGCTCGGATTGAAGTCGATCGTGTCGGGGACGCTGACGACGTGCCTGATGGGGGCGGTGGTGGGGGTGTTGGCGTAGCGACGGTCCCGTAGCCCGGATGAGCGCAGCGATATCCGGGACCAGCTTCGCCGCGGAGAGACTTTCCCGGATATCGCTTCGCTCATCCGGGCTACGAAGCACCCCGTCATTGCGAGCGGAGCGACTACGCCTTCAACTCCACCGTCCTGAACTCCGCAGGCAAAATCACCTCCAGCAGCTCGACGTCATCCGAGTAATCCAAAATCATGTGCTTGATCTTCGGCGGCTGGGTCCAGGCGCTGCCTTCCTTCATCAGCGTTTCGCCCTGGCCGTCCATGTAGGTCTTCACCCAGCCCTTGAGCACGTAGACCATCTGGAATTCGACGTCGTGGAAGTGGAGCTTCGACACTTCGGCGGGATCGCAGGGGCCTTGCAGGCGGATCACGTGCGCTTGCGCGAGGCCGTGACTGGCTTCGGCAATGCCGAGGTCGCGGTACTTGGCATAGGCGCGCAGGCCGTCGGCCTTGAAATCTTCCTCGCGGTGATGGCTGATGGCGATGCGCTGTCTCGGACGTGCGGGCTTTTTCGTGGAGGACTTCGCAGGCGTCGTGCGCGCCTTCGCCTCGACGGCCTTGCGTGCGGATGATCTCGCGGGAGCCTTGGCTCCGCTCCGCTTCTTCACCGCGGCCTGGGCTGCGCTGCGCGATTTTGCTTTCTTGGCCATGGGCCGCCTCCCGTTGTTGTTATGGGCGGAGGCTAGCACGAAAACGAAGGTCCGTAGGGTGGATTAGCCGAAGGCGTAATCCACCACTTCTCTTTCGACGCGTGGAGAGCAAAGAGGTGGATTACGCCGGCGACCGCGCTTCGCGCAGCCGCGGGCTAATCCACCCTACGCATCCCCTCTCAATGCAGCCGGAACACGCCGTCCACCGCGCGCAGCTCGGCCGGCCTGATCAGCTTGGAATGCGCCACGGTCACCGAATGGAGCGGACCGTCGAGCCTCTCCTGCCAGAACGCCAGGAAATCCTTCAGCGCCGGAAATTTTGGAAACATGTCGTAGTTCTGCCAGACGTAAGTCTGGAGCAGCGAGGGATGATCCGGCATCCGATAGAGAATTTGCGCGGTCGTCAGCCCGTAACCCAAAAGCTGTTTCCGGAAGTCCTCGGAAACGCCCCCACTCCGCAAGCCCATGCCAACCTCCTTTGCAGGAGCGCATTCAAGGGGCGGCTAGTCGGTGTGCGCCTTTACGAGCCACCCGGTACTGATGCGCTCACATGAGAGAAATGTGACGCAAACTGACAACCCATCTCAAGCCCAAAAGTTTAACAAGCTGTTGAAATTCAATGCTTTAGCAGCAGACATGGCTCCGTGCTAATACGGTCCCGGCGCCGGTTAACGATGGTTAGGAGATTCTGGCAGGGAGGCCTTCTGAGCGCCAAATTTTCTGCTAGAAGCCCTTGCCCCCGCAAAATTCCTGTCCTATTTCAACCTCGCCTGTGCTAGCACTCGCGGGCATCGATTGCTAACAATCTAAAAATCATCAACTCGTGCAAATGCTTAGGAGAGCTGCATGAAATTCCGTCCGCTTCACGACCGCGTCGTGGTCAAGCGTATCGACGCAGAAGAGAAGACCGCCGGCGGCATCATCATCCCCGACACTGCCAAGGAAAAGCCCTCCCAGGGTGAAGTCGTCGCCGTCGGCCCGGGTGGCCGCGACGAAGCCGGCAAGCTGATCCCGATCGACCTGAAGGTCGGCGACCGTGTGCTGTTCGGCAAGTGGTCGGGCACCGAGGTCAAGATCGACAACGTCGATCTGCTGATCATGAAGGAAAGCGACATCATGGGCGTCCTCGACGTCCCCGCTTCCAAGAAGAAGGCGGCCTAAGAGCCCCTCTCTCCCTCCAGTCAAACACCTCAAGGAAAATTTCAGATGGCAGCCAAAGAAGTCAAATTCTCGGTTGAAGCGCGCGACAAGATGCTGCGCGGCGTCGACGTTCTCGCCAACGCGGTGAAGGTCACGCTCGGTCCGAAGGGCCGCAACGTCGTGCTCGACAAGTCGTTCGGCGCTCCCCGCATCACCAAGGACGGCGTCACCGTCGCCAAGGAGATCGAGCTCGACGACAAGTTCGAGAACATGGGCGCCCAGATGGTGCGCGAAGTCGCCTCCAAGTCCGCTGACGCGGCCGGCGACGGCACCACCACCGCCACCGTGCTCGCCCAGGCGATCGTGAAGGAAGGCGCCAAGTCGGTCGCCGCCGGCATGAACCCGATGGACCTCAAGCGCGGTATCGACCTCGCGGTCGAAGCCGTCGTTGCGGACCTCCAAAAGAACTCCAAGAAGGTCACCTCGAACGACGAGATCGCCCAGGTCGGCACCATCTCGGCCAACGGTGACGCGGAGATCGGCAAGTTCCTCGCCGACGCCATGAAGAAGGTCGGCAACGAGGGTGTCATCACCGTCGAGGAAGCCAAGTCGCTCGAGACCGAGCTCGACGTCGTCGAGGGCATGCAGTTCGACCGCGGCTACATCTCGCCCTACTTCGTCACCAACGCCGACAAGATGCGCGTTGAAATGGACGACGCCTACATCCTCATCAACGAGAAGAAGCTCTCCTCGCTGAACGAGCTGCTCCCGCTGCTCGAGGCCGTGGTGCAGACCGGCAAGCCGCTGGTCATCGTCGCCGAGGACGTCGAAGGCGAAGCCCTCGCCACCCTGGTCGTGAACCGCCTCCGTGGCGGCCTGAAGGTCGCGGCCGTCAAGGCTCCGGGCTTCGGCGATCGCCGCAAGGCCATGCTGCAGGACATCGCGATCCTGACCGGCGGCCAGGCGATCTCGGAAGATCTCGGCATCAAGCTCGAGAACGTCACGCTCAACATGCTCGGTCGCGCCAAGAAGGTGATGATCGACAAGGAGAACACCACGATCGTCAACGGCGCCGGCAAGAAGGCCGACATCGAGGCGCGCGTGGCCCAGATCAAGGCGCAGATCGAGGAGACCACCTCGGACTACGACCGTGAGAAGCTCCAGGAGCGTCTTGCCAAGCTCGCGGGCGGCGTCGCGGTGATCCGCGTCGGCGGCGCGACCGAGGTCGAGGTGAAGGAGCGCAAGGATCGCGTTGATGACGCGATGCATGCGACCCGCGCGGCTGTCGAGGAAGGCATCGTCCCGGGCGGCGGCGTCGCCCTGCTCCGTGCTTCCGAGCAGCTCAAGGGCCTGCGCACCAAGAACGACGACCAGAAGACCGGCGTCGAGATCGTGCGCAAGGCGCTGTCGGCTCCCGCTCGCCAGATCGCGATCAACGCCGGTGAAGACGGCTCGGTGATCGTCGGCAAGGTGCTGGAGAACAAGGCGTACGCCTACGGCTTCGACTCCCAGACCGGCGAATACGCCGACCTCGTCAAGAAGGGCATCATCGACCCGACCAAGGTGGTCCGTACCGCGATCCAGAACGCAGCCTCGGTTGCGGCCCTGCTGATCACCACGGAAGCCATGGTCGCCGAGCTGCCCAAGAAGGGCGGCGCCGGTCCGGCGATGCCCCCCGGCGGCGGCATGGGCGGCATGGACTTCTAAGGTCCAACCACCTCAAGACCTACGAAACCCCGGCAGCGATGCCGGGGTTTTTGTTTGGGCACGCTCTATCCCCAGTCCTTCCGGGGCGCGCCCTCTTGGGCGCGAGCCCGGAATGACGGGTGGAGAGACTAAAGCCTCACCGCACCTTCCCCATCCGCTCGAAGCGCGGCTCGCCGTCATCGTCGAGCGACCAGATGATCCGCGTCACTCGGCCTACGAGATTGTCCATGGGGATGAAGCCGATCGTCGCCATCACGCGGCTGTCGGTGGAGTTGTCGCGATTGTCGCCGAGCACGAAGAAGTGGCCCGGCGGGACCGTGTAGACGTTGGTGTTGTCGTAATAGCCGTTCTCGATGCAGTCGTAGGTGGTGTAGGACGGGCCGTGGGGCCTACTGTTCGGCAGCGTCTCAAGCCAGCTTTTGGCCTTCGCGTCGTCGGTGCCGCAGGCGGCTTCGCCGTCCACCTCTTTCAGCGGCACGCGATTCACCGGCTTGTCGTTGAGGACAAGTTGCCCCTGCCGCATCTGGATGCGGTCGCCGGGCAGTCCGACCACGCGCTTGACGTAATCGACCGATGTGTCCTTGGGCGTCCGGAATACCACGACGTCCCCACGCTCGGGCTCCGCGGCGAAGACGCGGTGCGTGATCAGCGAGGATGCGAACGGAAACGAATAGGGTCCGTATCCATAAGCGAACTTCGAGGCGAAGACATAGTCGCCGATCATCAGCGTCGGTGCCATCGAACCCGAAGGGATGTTGAACGGCTGGTACAGGAAGAAGCGAAACAGGAACGGCGGCGACCACAGCACCGGGATCAACAGGATCAGGACGACGATCGCCTTCCATTCCCGCGATTGCGCCTTCGACGGCCGGATGGTTTGCGAGAGAGCGGTCATGCGCCTGCCTTGATCGAGACTGTTTGCGAGATTACGCAACCGTCGCGCGCCTGCAATCCCGCTCAGTTATCTTGGTCGCACCGGCACGCTCACGCGTTCACGCCAAATGAACACGACAGACATGTGAAGGGCCGCCCGTGGGCGGCCCTTCCGCTTCATGCGCTCTCGGGCGCCTTCAGGCGCACGAGCCGGGTCAGGAGAGCATCGAGGCCCTCGCCGTTGCCGGCGTGGAGATCGATGCGGCCGACCTTCTCGACCAGCCGCTCCAGCGACTCCAGCTCCTTGAGCCGCAGCAGCAGAGGGTTCTCCTCCATCAGGCGGGCGGTGTTCAGAAGAGAACGCGTCGCCGCGGTCTCCTCCTGCCGGCGGATCAAGTTCGCCTTGGCGACCCGCTCCGCCTCCACCACCTTGTTCACCAGCTCCCGGATCTCGCCGGGCAGGATCACATCCTTGACGCCGAGCTCGGTCACCTCCACGCCTGATACCGCGACACGTGCCCGCACATAGTCGCGCAGCTCCGCATCCAGCGCCGCCTTCGCGGACAGCACCTCGTCCAGCGTCCGGCCGGCGACCGCTTCGCGGATCGCGAACTGCACCAGGCGGTACAGCCACGCATCCACGTCGGGCACGGTCGCAACCGTCCGCTCGGGATCGACCACCCGGCGGAACGCCGTCAGCGTCACCCGCAGCGCGATGCGATCCCTGGTCAGCATCTCCTGCGCGGTGATCTCGACCGCCTGGGGCCGCAGGTCGAGGCGCTTCACCTCGATCTTGCGGCCGACGGTCCAGAAGGCGTGCCGGCCGGGCGCGAGCCGCTGCACCAGCCGGCCCTCGACATAGAGCAGGCCGGCCTCGTGGTTCTCGACCACCGTCTCGCTCACGACAGTCGAGCGGCTCCGCTCGATCATGGTCAGGTGCCGCGCATCGACCCGGGGATCGCTGGACACATCGATGCGCTCGACATCGATGCGGGTCGCGACCTTCCAGTAGACACGCACCTGCCAGGGCGTCATCAGATGCACGGGCCGGCCGTCGAGGCTGACGATGGCGACCTCGTCCGCCTTGGTCTCGACCGCCTCGAACAGCTCGGCGGCGAGATCAGGCCGCGCGGCCTTCAGCACCGCGTAGCGATCCGTGGGGAATTCGGTCCCCACGACGTTGTACACGGTGGCCGTCAGCTCGTTGCGCAGATCGAACAGGCGATGCCGCCCAGGCGCGAGCACACGCTCGAGCCGGCCGTTTCGCGTGAGTAGCGCGCGCTCACCGTCCTTCACGGTGACCGTGGTCGTCAGCAAGTGCCAGGTCATGACACGCCTCCATCGTTTGCGCCCGGCCGGATGCCGGACAACAGGTTTCGTTTGCAAAGGACGTGAGGACGCGGACGACGCTTCCCAAGAAATCGGCGGGCCGTGGCTTGAGCTTGCACGATGACGGGCGCACGCGCGCGATCGCCCGACACGCGTCGGGCGTTCGCACGAAGCCACCCGGCATCAGCGCAAGCGGTATCCACCGCGGCGCGGAGCCGGTTTCACAGTGTCGTTGTTCGGTCGGAAGCCTTTTGGGCAAAACGGCCGGACGGCGACTGAAGCGCGCGTCCGGTCCTCGTCAGAGGTATCAGCTTTTCAGGCTGAAACGGAGCGCTGGAGCGGGATTCGAACCCGCGTCACGATGAGTAACAGTCATCTGCTCTACCAAACTGAGCTATCCTTTGTGCAAGAGACCGGAATCGAACCGATGCCTTCGGGTGTTCAAGCCCGACGCTCTCCATGAGCTACGTCCTGCGTTTCTGCTTCATTCGGCGGAACACGAAACCGCAGGGCGGCCCGCGCCAGTCGGGATCTCAGAGAGCCCGAACCCATGGCCTAGCGAAGGAGCGGGCTAATAGACGAAGCACGTTCGGGTTGCAAGAGGGGAGTGCAAGATTTTTTCGTCACGCGCCTTTCGCTGTGACGCGCTCGTCACACCGCAGCAACGCCTCAACTGCGCGACATGTCCTGAAAACACGCCCTCACCCAGTCGATCGTCACGCGCGTTGCGGCGTCGCGCTTGAGGTGATTTTGCACGAGCAGCCAGACGTCGCGCCGTTTCGGCAGCAGCGTCGCGCGCAGGCGACGATCGCCGAGCAGATCCGCGCAAACATACTCCGGCAGCACGCCTGCGGCCTGATACGAGAGGATCAGGCTGCGGATGACGCGAACGTTGTCGGTGACGCAGCGCGAGCGGGCTTGCTTCGTGCGCAGGAATTGCATCTCGGGAATGGCACCGAGTTCGTCCGGATAGGCGCACAGCATCGGCTCGCCGTCCCTCGCAACAGGCTCGAAATAATAGATGCGGGTCTCACCGAGCTTTGAGATCGCGAAGTCGCCCTTGTCGGGCTTGCGCAGCCGGATGGCGAGGTCGGCTTCCCAGCGCGAGAACTTGACGTTCTCGCTCGAGGTGAGGAATTGCAGCGTCAGGCCGGGATTGGCGCGCAGGAAATCGCTCGCGCGCGGCGACAGCACCTCCTCGGCGACCGTGTTGGTGGAGGCGATGCGCAGGCGTCCCACCGGACCTGCCAGACTCTCGCCGACGCGGCCGATCTCGGCGGCATGCGCCGCCATCGCCTCGACATGCGCCAGCACCGCTTCGCATTGCCGTGTCGGCTTGCGGACGCCGTCGGCGGCCTCGAACAGACGCAGGCCGAGCGCACGCTCGATGCGCGACAGCCTGCGCCCGACCGTCGTCTCGTCGATGCGCAGCCGCGCGCTGGCGCCGGCGTAAGTGCCCTCGTCCCTGACGGCAGCGATGATGCGCAGATCGTCCCAGTTCATCGCTCGAGGTTATATCGGCCGGGCGCAGCCTGCAATATCGCAGCCACCAGCTGCAATATCCCTGCATATCGGCAGGTGCTCATGGGGCTATGCTCGTCGTGCCTTTTGCCCGGAGATTTCCAGACCATGACGACCGCAAAGACCCTGCTGCAGCTTGCCGGTGCCGACCTCAACCCGCCGCGACTTGGCGACGCCGCACTGGTGCTGATCGACATCCAGAACGAATATCTCACAGGCCCCCTCGCCTTGCCCGACGCCAAGCCCGCGGTCGCGCGGGCAGCTGCGCTGCTGGCGCGGGCCCGGGAGAGCGGAGCCGCGATCATCCATATCGCCCACCGCGGCAAAGCGGGCAGTCTGTTCGATCGCGCCGCCGAGCGCGGCGCCATTGTCGCTGAACTCACGCCCCGTGCCGGCGAGCTGGTGATCGAAAAAGAGCTGCCCAATGCGTTTGCCGGCACCGATCTCAAGGCGCGCCTTGACGCGACCGACCGCAAGAACATCGTGCTGGCCGGCTTCATGACACATATGTGCGTCAGCTCCACGGCGCGCGCCGCGCTCGACCTCGGCTTTCGCACGACGATCGACGCCGATTCCTGCGCCACGCGCGACCTGCCCGACGGACGCGGCGGCACGCTGGACGCCCGGACCATCCACGAGGTTGCGCTCGCCGAGCTATCCGACCGCTTCGCGATCATCGCGCGCGGCGATGCGCTGACGTAGCGGGGCAACGCGATGCTGCAGCTCTATTTCTCGCCGATGGCCTGCTCGCTTGCGAGCCGCATCGCGCTGATGGAAGCCGGCCTCGATGCGCGCTATCATCTGGTGCATCTCGCGACCAAGACGGTCGCGGACGACGACAGCGATTTTCGCGGCATTTCGTCGAAGAGCGCTGTGCCGGTCCTCGTGCTGGACAACGGCGAGCGGCTGACGGAAAGCGCAGCGGTGCTGCAATACATCGCCGACCTGAAGCCCGAGCGCGGCCTTGCGCCGCCGCCCGGCGATCCCGATCGCTACCGCCTGCAGGAATGGCTGAGCTTCATCGGCACCGAGATCCACAAGGCCTTCCTGTTTCCGACCTTCTGGTACAAGGACGATGCCTCGCTCGCCAAGCCGCGCGCAAGGATCGCACAGACGTTGTCGGTGCCAGCAGCGCATCTGACGGACCGTGAATTCCTCGTGGGCCAACGCTTCACCGTTGCGGACGCACATCTCGCCTGGGCTTTGCTGCTGCTCCGTGCCGCAGGTGTCGACGTCGCGCAATGGCCGTCGCTCGCTTCCTATCTCGAACGCATGCAGGCGCGACCCAGAGTGAGAGAAGCGATCGCGACCGAGATGGCGCTGCGCAAGGCCATGGCCGCAAGCGCGGCATGAAGGGATCACTGGTACAGGCGATGCCGAATGGGTTAGATCTTGTGACCGACTGAACTTTCAAAACGGGAACAAGATCATGACATCGCATGACACGGCGAAGCTTCTGGCAGGCAAGGTTGCGCTGGTGACCGGCGCGGGGCGCGGGCTCGGCCGCGCCTTTGCGGAGAAGCTCGCCGCGCTCGGTGCCGATGTCGCCGTCCACGGCATGCGCGAGAACGGGCCGGCGGAATATGGCGAGGGCACCACCCTCACCGCGGTGGCCGCGGAGATCGGCCAGCAGTTCGGTGTGCGCAGCCAGCGCGTGCTCGGCGATCTCACCAGGGGCGAGGATATCGCGCGCGTGATTGCGGAGACGGAAGCAGCGCTCGGCCCGATCGACATTCTCGTGCACAATGCCGGCGGCGATATCGCAGCCGCCGGCGGCAAACCCGATCCGAACGACGCGGTGCACATCAAGGAGGCCGATGTGCGCGCGGTGCTGGAGCGCAATCTGCTCTCGACCATCCTGACCTGCCAGGCGGTCGCAAAAGGCATGATGGAACGGAAACGCGGCCGCATCGTCACGCTCGGCTCGGTCGCCGCGTTCAAGGGGCGCACCCAGGGCTCGATCTATGCGGTGTCGAAGGCCGGCGTCACCCACTACACGCGATGCCTGGCCGACCAGCTCCGCCCCTACGACATCGCCGTCAACTGCATCGCGCCCGGCGATACTCGCACCGGCCGCTTCCTCGGCACCCGCGCGGTGGACCCGGGCCGGATGGTCGAGACCGGCACGCTCGACCGCATCGCGACCGTCGACGAGGTCGCGCGCGTCGTCGAGTTCTTCGCCGGTCCCATGGGCGCCTTCGTCTCGGGCCAGGTGCTGCGGATCGACGGCGGCGGACAGTGCTGGCCGGGCTGAAAACGCGCGAGCGAGGCACAAGAAGAAAAGGGCCGCTGCGAGCGGCCCTTTTGCATTATCCAGAATGAGCTGAGGTCACTCGACCCGCGCCAGCACCGCGAGCTTGCGGATACCCTTGTTGCGGTAGGCGTCGAGGAACGCGTAGTAGTCCTTGAACGACACGCAGCCGTTGGAATCGCCGTTCGGGCCGAGCATGAAGGTGTGGGCGAGCAGGCCGTCGCGGCCGTAGATCGCGCTCTCGCCGCCGATCGGGGTCAAGCGTAGCGCCGGCACGCCGTGGAACAGCGCCTCGCGCGGCTTCAGCGTATAGATATGCGGCGGCGTCACCCCGCGCATGCGGACCCGCGAGGAACGCGGATCGTCGAGATTGGAGCCGAGGCCGGAATGCGCCTCGAGCTTGGTGCCGTCGGGCAGGTAAACCGTCTTGGCGGTGATGTCATAGACCGCGGTGTCGCGTTCATAGGGCGCCGAACCGCCGAGCATCGGGTTCTGCTCCTTCGGGGCGATCGACGCGGTCACGCTGGCATCGGCGGAGGCGTAAGCGAGCAGCCCGCCGGACGGCTCACGCTTGCCCCAGAGCTTTTCGACCATCGACTGGCGCGGTCCGGTGATCGACATCACCGCGGCCTTGGCGCGATCGGCAAACGATTTTGGCTTTGCTTCGGGCGCCGGCACGATCTCGGCCGGGTCGGCCGAGGCCAGCTGCACCGGCGCGTCGGCGCCGCGCTTGCCCCTGGCAGCATCCGCAACCTTCTCAGTGACCTTCGCCGCGGCCGGCTTCAGCACTTCCGCGACCTTCGCGATCACGCCTTGCTTCGGCGCGTCCTTGGCCACAGCAACCTGGGCTGCGGGTGCAGCGCTCGCCGCATTGGACGCCACGCCCTGCGTCGCAGCCGCGGCAAAGCGCTCGTTGAACATCTCGCGGGAAATCGGAGCGGCGACCTGCAACCGGTCGGGCAACAACGCAAAGGTTTCGTTGATGGCCTCGCCGGCCTCGCGCAGCGCCACCCGGGGCGCGCGCTTGATCACGGGCTCGTCGTAGCCAATGCTGCCGACGGTTGGATAGACGCTGGCGCCGAAGACGTTGCTGTAGATGGTCCAGCCGGCCCCGATCACGGCGCAGCCGATCGCCGCGGCGCCAAGCCAATTGGTCGCAGTCATTTTCCGGGAAGGCTTCCGATATGAATTCTTGGACTTCCGTGCCGCGTTACTCTGCGCAGCGATACTCGTACTCATTCGCCTTGCGTCCAGGACGGTGTCACTCAGTCCCCCTTCGAAGTGCCGCTGGTCACGATCCGGGACCAGCATCTCGCAGGAGGTCGGAGCGTCATTAAGGCGACTTTTAGTTAAATGCGGATTAAGTTCGGGCCGATATAGGGCAGCACGTTCACGCTGTCCCATTTTGAGAAAAAAGCCCGCAGAACTACGGACTTAGGCGGTTCTGTTAACTATAATTCTCGGCCGGATCGGAGCGGTCAGCGGACCTCACCGGCCGCCTTCCTAAACGCATCCAACCAAGTCCTTTTCGTGGTCATCAAATCGGCCCGACCATAGCGCCGGAGCGTTGCGCGGGGCTGGTGCGCGCAGGCCCTCCTTCCTCTCTCGCCACGCGCGGGCGTCGGCAGAACGGCGGAAGCAACTCACACATCGCGCATGGAGCGCTGACACTGCACGGCGCCGTGACTGAAAGTTGATCGCGCCCGTCTGGAAATGGCGGTGCCGAGAAAATAGCTGCAACCTCGGCACTTTTCAGCAGCCTCTGCGCGTGATACGGTACCGTATCAACATCGCCTTGAACTGTGCCGAGCACGCAAACGGAGGCTGGCATGAGAGGGTTCGCGCGCGCCGGGTTTTTCGCCCTGGCGTTGTTCTTGTTGATCGGGCCTGCAACGGCACAGCCCTTCCTCAATGCGGGCTGCACGGCATCGCCATCGGCGGCCGGCACGCAGACCTGGCGCTGCGACAACGGCATCACCATCGTCGCGGAAAACGGCGCCAGATTTGAACTTAAGGACGCCAACCGCGACGGACATATAGACTCCGTGGAGTTGAGCAGCAAAGCGCTGCTGGTCGAGGTGCCCAGGAAGCCCGGCGGCAATCCCTTCAAGGTGCTGACGCCGCAGGCGATCGCCGCCGTGCGCGGCACAAAATGGGCGGTCGACGTCGCCGATGCAAAGACTTCGGTGTTCGTCGCCGACGGCCGCGTCGGCGTGACCCGCAGGAGCCGCGGGCGCGGCGTCGTTTTAGGTCCCGGCGAAGGCGTCGACGTGGAAGCGACCGGCCCTCTGAGCGTCAAGCAGTGGGGCAAGCCGCGCATCGACGCGCTGATGGCACGCCTCGGACAATGAGGCCGGGTCGATAAGGCTCAGCCAATGAGATTTGGACACAGGAAGATTGCAGACCGACCGCATGAGTAGCCGACGCGTTCAGATCCTGGTGGCACTCGTCCTCACCGCGCTGTGGGGCGCGGGCATCTATGCCGGCCACGCCAACGGTCATCTGCGCTTTCTCGATCGGCTCGAGGCGACGCTGACGGATTGGCGGACGCAAGTCCGCGGCGTGAAGGCTGCGCCCGATCTCGTCACCATCGTCGCGATCGACGACACCGTGGTGAAGCGCGGCGGCACCTATCCGCTGCCGCGCGCCGATCTCGCCCGCGTGGTCGACACCATCGTGCAGTTCAAGCCGAAGGTCGTCGCCATTGATCTTCTGCTGGTCGACCGCAGCGCCGCGATCGGCGACGCCACGCTGGCCAACACGCTCGCCACCGGTCCCATGGTGCTCGCCGCCGCGGCGATCTTCCCGTCTGCCAGCGAGACCGTGGAGCCGAGCAGCCAGGGCCCCCTCGCCGTTCTCCCGCAGGCCGAGCGCTTCCTGCTGCCCTTGCCGGCGTTCGCCGATCATGCCGAGGTCGGCGTCGTCAACGTCGCGACGGGACAATCGGGCTCGCCGCTCGCGGTGCCGATGCTGTTCCGGACGCGCGACAAGGTCGAGCTGTCATTTCCCCTGCGCGTTGCGACGCGCGCGCTCGACAAGCCGCTGACGATCGCGCCGGATCATCTCATGCTCGGCGACCGCGCGGTGCCGACCGACACCGACTTCGCGCTGCCGATCACCTATTACGGCCCGCGCCGCACCATCCGCACCGTCAGCGCCCAGAGCATCTTCGACGGCACGCTCAATCGCGCGGCGATCGAGAACCGGATCGTGGTGATCGGCGCTTCGGTCGCCGGCGGCGGCGACTTCTATCCGACGCCGTTCGATTCCCTGATGCCGGGGGTCGAGGTGGTCTCGACCGCAATCACCCATCTGGTCGCCGGCGACGGCATCGTGCGCGACCGCAAGGTCCACATCGCCGACGCGCTCACCGCGATCCTGCTTCCGATGCTGCTGGTGGGCCTGCTCGCCTGGCGGCGCAGCGCGCTCGGCATCACAGCGGCAGCCGCGGCGATGATTGCCTGGGCCGGCCTCAACCTGTTCGCGTTCACGCACGGCGTCTGGCTGAACGCCGCGACCACGCTCGCCGCAGCCGTGCCGCCGGTGGTGGTCTTTGCCGGCGTGCAATTGTGGGCGGGAGGCCGCCGCACGCAATATTTTGCCGCCAAGAGCCGGTCGCTCGCGCAGTTCCAGGCGCCGGCCGTGCAGGAGTGGCTGGCGCGTGATCCGAATTTCCTGTCGAAACCGGTCCGGCAAGACGCCGCCGTCGTCTTCATCGATCTCTCGGGCTTCACGGCGCTGAGCGAACGGATCGATCCGGACGAGCTGCAGGACATTCTGAAGGCGTTCCACGTGCTGATTGACAAGACCGCGGTCGATTGCGGCGGCATGATCACCAGCTTTCTCGGCGACGGCGCGATGATCCTGTTCGGCCTGCCGAGTGCGATGCCCGACGATGCGGCGCGCGCGCTGAAATGTTCGATCGACCTGCACCGCGGCGCCGAGCGTTGGATCGCGTCACTGCCATCAGCGATCGGCGGCTGTCTCGGTTTCAAGATCGGAGCGCATTTCGGCCCGATCGTCGCCTCCCGTCTCGGCGAGAGCCACCAGCACATCACGGCAAACGGCGACACCGTCAACGTCGCCAGCCGGCTGATGGAGGTCGCCGCCCAGAACGATGCGCGGCTCGCGCTGACCGATACGCTGCTGGATGCGGCCGACTTCCACGGCGCGCCCGACGGCGTTCTGTCAGGCCCCCTGCTCACGCAGGTCCGCGGCCGCTCCGGCGTCGTGACGGTGTGGTTCTGGCGCGATCAGGATGGGCGCAATCAGCCTGCCACCAAGGTCGAGATGATCGACTGAGGCCACTGCTGCGAGCCACACACTCCACTGTCGTCCCCGCGAACGCGGGGACCCATACCCCCAAGAAGAAGTTCGACGAAGACTGTTAGTGGGCGGCTGCTTTTCGCACGGTACGAGCACCTGCACTTATCGAGGCATCACGCGGTATGGGTCCCTGCGTTCGCAGGGACGACAAACAACTACCGTGCCTCCGGCGGCGGCGAGCGATCGAGCACGTCGCCCTTGGGGCCTTCGAGCAGATCGATGCCGTAGGTCTCGACCACGAGCGGGCCGCGCTTGCGCTGCAATTGCGCGACCTGTGTCACGCTGGCGAAGAGATCCTCGAGAGCCGGACGGCCGTCCGAGCGCAACTCGTCGACATAGATCAGCTTGCCGGCAAGCAGCTTTGGATCGGGCTCGGGCATGTTGACCCAGCGGATGCGCTGGTTCTGCTGCAGCACGCAGGTGCCGCGCGGCAAGTAAAACGAGAGCCAGCCGGTCGTGCCGTAATCCGGCGCGAGGACGCAGGTGGCGCCATTGCGCGCGCGCACGGCTTCGATTTCGGCGGCGAGCTCGCGCCAGCCGACGCCGACGCTGCGCACCGTCGCATCGCGGCGATAGCCCGACAGCCAGCCGGTGTTGGCCTGCACGATCAGCGCGGCAAACATCACGATGCCTGTTGGCGCCGCCCAGCGCAGGCAAAAATCGACCAGGCGGCGTGCGCGCGGTTGCCACCGCACGAGATTGGCGGCGGCGGCCGCGGCAACGATGAAGGGCGGATAGACCGGCGCGAACCAGTTGGCCTCGACGCGGGCATGCAGCGAATGCCAGACGAAATAGGCGACGATGGTCCAGAACATCGTCTCGATCAGCACGCGCGAGGCCAGCGCACCGGCCCTGCGCCAGGTCAGCGCATGCAGACCCATCGCACCGAGAATGAAGACCAGCGGGGTCGCGAACGCGATCTGGGTCGGGATCAGCTCGGCGATGAAGACCGGACGGAAGTCTTCGATCTTGGCGCGGCCGAGCTGCTTTGCGAACGAGACCCATTGATGATCCGCATTCCACAGGATCACCGGTGAGAACAGCGCCAGGGCAACGAGGCCGCCGAGATACGGCCAGGGCGACAGAAACCAGTGCCGCAACTTCGGCACGGAAGCGAGCCAGATCAGGATCGCAGCGCCGAAGAACATCGCCGTGTATTTCGACAGCAGCGCCGCGCCGACCGCCGCGCCGACCGCGAGCCACCAGACGCCGCGGCCGGTCTCCAGGACTTTTGCGAGAAAGAACAGCACGAAGCTGGAGGCGACCAGCAGCGGCGCATCGGGCGTCACGATCAGCGTGCCGACTGAGGCCATCATCGTCACGTTGAGCAGGATCGCGCTGGTCGCGGCCACCCGCGCACCGCCGAACAGGATCGCGGCGGAGCGATAGATCGCATAGCTCATCGGCAGCGCGAGCAGGATCGAGACCAGGCGGACGCCGAGCTCGGTGTCGCCGGCGATCATGGTGCCGGCGCGGATCACATAGGCGACCATCGGCGGATGGTCGTAATAGCCCCCGGCGAGGTTCTTCGACCACATCCAGTAATAGGCTTCGTCGAAGGTGATCGGCGTGAACGCGGCGGCAACCAGCCGCAATCCGACCAGCGCAAGAATCACCAGTACGGTGTTGCGGACGATCCGCGCGTCAGCCCCACCCATCCTGCAGCTATTTCTTGCGCCAGACGAACAGTCCGGACATCGCGTAGTTCCACACCACGCCCATCAGCGCACCGGCCATGCCGGCCAGCCACCAGATCGGCTCCTGGTCGTAGACCGAGAAGGCGACGCCGACATTGGCGAGCAGGCCGACGCTGCACACGATGTAGAACGCGATCAGGCCGCGCAGCAGCGCGAAGCCCTTCAGCCGCTGGTCGCGGTAGGTGAGGAAGTTGTTGAGGACGAAATTGCTGGTCATGGCGACGACGGCGCCCGCGGCCTGCGCCTCCGCGAACGGCGCCTTGAACAGCTCAAGTCCGATGAACAGCGTGGTCAGATGCACGACGAGGCCGATGCCGCCGACCATTGCGAACAGGATGAAGCGTAGCGAGACGATGTCGTTGCTCAGCTTGGCCAGGACGAGGCCGAGGAAGTCTAGTGCGACCATGGAATCGAGCTTGCTCTCGCCGTGCTGGCGGGCACCAAAGGTGTAGGGAATCTCGACGGCGCGCAACGTGCCTTGCGCGGAGGCGACGAGATCGAGCAGTATCTTGAAGCCGTGCACCGACAGCTTCGGCGCGAGCTCCTCGAAACGGTCGCGGCGAACCATGAAGAAGCCACTCATGGGATCGGCGATCTCGACCCGCAGCATCTTCTTTGCGACCTCGGTCGCCAGCGCGCTGGCGCCGGCCCGCTGCTTGTTGAAGCCTTCGCTCTTGTAGCCCTCGATGTAGCGGCTGCCGACGACGAGATCGGCCTGCTCGCTCGCGAGCAGCAACAGCATCTTCGGCAGCTGGGTCTCGTCGTGCTGAAGGTCGGCATCGATCACGGCGACGTAGGGCGCGCTGGAGGCCAGAATGCCCTCGATGCAGGCGCCCGACAGGCCGCGACGACCGATGCGGCGGACACAGCGTACGCGATTGTCGCGCTGCGCCAGTGCGCGCACGACATCCCAGGTGCCGTCGGGCGAATTGTCGTCGACGAACACGACTTCCCAGGCGACGTTGGCGAGTGTCGCCTCCAGCCGCCGGTACAGCACCGTGACGTTGTCGCGCTCGTTGAACGTCGGGACGATCACCGACAGTTCCGGCGCCTCTTGAGCCTGCGGGGACGTGTCGGGGCCCGGTCTGATCGCTTCATTCATGACGGGAGCGTATATCCGCCGCGTCCTGCGCTGCCAAGTTCTAGCGCTGCCAAGCGAGGGTTTCTCTGGGGAACGGCCCAAAAGGGCCCTAAAATGCCAACGACCCCGGAACGGCGGACCGCGCGTACATCCGGCGCAGGTCCAGGCTATTCCAAGGTCGTCCCAGCGCCGGAGTTTTCGCTCAACGTCGCCGTTAGAAGCTAAATAGGAACGGCAAAACCGCTTCGCAAGGGCCAAAAGGCTCCTTTTTCAGACCCTTGCTAGTTCGGGACTTCCTTGATCACCGGCCCACGCGGCACGGGGGCGGCCGGGACAGCCGGCGCTGCCGCAGCCGGTTCGACCTTTACCGGCCTGGGCGGCTTGCCGTACTGGCCGATCGGCCCGAACACGATGGCGACCGCAAGCACGACCGCCGCGACGATCGCGCCCAGAATGCCACCCACCGACTCAGACGACATGGAAGCCCACCCCTGTTCCAGATGCGCCCAGTGATACCATGGATGCGCGCGGCGCCGGAAGAGCTCCCGGACGGCCTCGGTGAATGGCCTACTTCTGCGGCAGCCGGTGCTTGACGAAGGCCGTCACGATGTCCTTCTGCGCCGACTCGACCGCCCTGTTCGCGGTGGCGAGATGGGCGCCGGAATCGATGTTGGGATATTGCGTGGTGAGATAGTCGAGCAGGGCCACCCGGTAATATTGCCGCTCCGACGGACAGGCTCCCGCGACCGAACGGCCGAAATCCTGTTCCGATAGTCCCTGATTGGAGTCGCGAGAATATTCCCGCGCCAGGCAATGCCAGTAATCGTCGCGGCCCTGCTGGGCGAGCTTCTGCGCCCCCTTGGCGTCGTCGTCATCCGCCATGACCGAAGATACCGTGGCCGAAGATATCATGGCAGCAGATGTCATCATGACGAGCGCCGCTCCCAGCATCAGCATCCGCATTCTTGTTCTCCTTTTTCGCGGGTCCGTCGCAAAGCTTAGACCGGGCGCGGCAACTGGCCAATCACATCTGGTTTGATTAGGATGAGGTCCCTCCCCGTCGATGCGAGATCCTCCCGTGGCCAAAGCAAAAACCGCGTCCAAAAAATCCGGCAACATCTTCATCGGCATCGGCGGCTGGACTTTCGAGCCCTGGCGCGGCGTGTTCTATCCGGAGAAGCTGACGCAGGCGAAGGAGCTGTCCTACGCGGCCTCGAAGCTGACCTCGATCGAGATCAACGGCACCTATTACGGCTCGCAGAAGCCGGAGAGCTTTCGCAAATGGGCGGGCGAAGTGCCCGATGGTTTCGTGTTCTCGCTGAAGGGACCGCGCTTCGCCACCAACCGCCGCGTGCTCGCCGAGGCCGGTGATTCCATCAAGCGGTTCTACGATTCCGGCGTGCTGGAACTCGGCGACCGTCTCGGCCCGGTGCTGTGGCAGTTCGCGCCGACGAAAAAGTTCGACGGGGCCGATTTCGGCAAGTTCCTGGAGCTGTTGCCGCGCAAGCTGGAGGGCCGTGCGCTGCGCCATGTCGTCGAGGTCCGCCACGACAGCTTTTGCACGCCGGACTTCGTCGCGCTGATCCGCGAGTTCGAGACGCCCGTCGTGTTCGCCGAGCACGGCAAATATCCGGCAATCGCCGATGTCGCGAGCGACTTCGTCTACGCGCGCCTGCAGAAGGGCAACGACGAGCTGAAGACATGCTATCCGCCAAAGCAGCTCGATGCCTGGGCCAAGCGCTTTCAGGACTGGGCCGAGGGAAGTGAACCCGAGGACCTGCCGAAGGTCGACAAGGCCAAGCCGAAGAAAGAGCCGCGCGACGTGTTCGCCTACGTCATCCACGAGGGCAAGGTGCGCGCGCCGGCCGGCGCCATGGAATTGATCGCGCGGGTGAGCTGAGGATGGTTCATGGCAAAGGCGAAGAAGCTCTTCACCATCGGTTATGAGCAGACACCGCCCAAGGCGGTGCTGGACGAGCTGGAACAGGCCGGCGTCAAGCTCGTGGTCGACGTACGCGCGGTGACCTCATCGCGGCGGCCCGGATTCTCCAAGAAGCAACTCTCTGCGGGCCTCGATGAGCGCGGCATCGCCTATGTTCATCTCGCCGCCCTCGGCACGCCCAAAGAGGGCCGCCTCGCCGCGCGCAGCGGGCAATACGATGTGCTGGAGAAGATCTACGCGAAGCACTTGAAGACGCCGCAAGCGAGAGAAGAGATGGACGAGCTCTCGGCGCTGGTGATGAAGGCCGGCCCCGTGTGCCTGCTCTGCTACGAGCGCGACCACACCCATTGCCATCGCCAGATGATCGCGGAGATCATCGAGGAGCGCGATGGCGTCGCGGTGAGGAATCTGGCGGGACGGCAGGTGTAGCCGCAGCCGTCATTCCGGGGCGCGCTGCGTGAGCCCGGGCTACGAACTACCCCTCCCCCGCCAGCTCGAACGTCCCTTCCATCATCTGCATGCAATTGCCGCCGACATAGGCGTCGAGCAGGGCGCCGCCTTGCTTTTCCACCGTCGTCCGCAGGATACTCGGCCGGCCCATGTCAAAGCCCTGACCGATGGTGAGCTTCACCTCGCCGTCGCGAAGCCGATCGAGCGTGGCGAGCAAGGCGGCGGCGGCGACTGTCGCGCTGCCGGTGGCGGGATCCTCGATCAGGCCGCTGGCGCCCGGAAAGTACATCCGCGCCTGGAGATCGCAGCCTGCCTCCGCCGCGGGAATGTCGCGTGTGTAGAAATAGATCGCGAACGCGCCGTCGCGCGGCAGCGTCCGGCCGAACGCTGCGGCATCGGGCTTCGCCCGGCGCACCGCGTCGCGCGAATGCAATTCCGCGACGACGAACGGCGTTCCGACGCCGACGACCTCGGGCATATGTCGATCCGTCTTGATGTCATCCGCGGTCAAAGACAGGCATGCGGCGACCTCGGCGGCGGTCAACTTTGCAAGACGCGCCAGCGGCTGCGGCGCGGTCAGCTCGGCGCCGACGACCTTGCCCTGCTCCCGCCAGATCTCGACCGGCACGATTCCCGCTTTCTCCTCGAACAGCAGGCGCGGCCAGGGCTCATTGCTGCGCCGGGCCAGCACGAAGGCGGTTCCGACATTGGGATGACCTGCAAAGGGAAGCTCCCGCACCGGCGTGAAGATGCGCACCTCCGCGTCGTGGCCGGGGTTTTTGGGCGGCAGCACGAAGGTCGTCTCGGAATAGTTGAACTCGGTCGCGATCGCCTGCATCTGCGCGGTCGAGAGCCCGCCGGCATCCAGCACCACGGCGAGCTGATTGCCGCCGAAGGCGCGATCGGTGAACACGTCGACGGTGACGTAGCGGCGCTGCATCTTCACTTCCCCATGCCAATCGCGGCCGCGACCGGGCGCATCGCGCGGCAGTCTACAGGCCGGAAACATCGCTCGTCATGCCCCAAAATTCGGAGCACTCGGAGCAATCGCGCAAGGAGGAGTCAGAAGCGGAAGAGCTGTTTCGGCGATGCGAGCACCTGCGCGCGCTCGTTCTGGTCAACGATCAGCGCATCGAGAAATTGACGGTTCTTCGCATAGTCTTGCGACGCCTCGAACTGCGTGTGCGGCCAGTCGCTGCCCCACAGCAGGCGGTCGAGCCCATAAGCTTCGCGCAGCAGCGGATAGGCCGCCCTGGCGAAACTCTCGCCTGCCGCGCCGTTGCGATACGGTGCCGAGATCTTGACCCAGACGTTTCGCGTCGGCCCTAACTTCAGGACCGACTGGAAACCGGGATCGCCGACGCCGAGTTTCGGATCTGGCAGCGCATAGTGATCGAGCACGACGGTCACGCCATGATCGAGCAGCCGCGGCGCAAGCAGTGCGAGGTCGGACGCGTTGCGCTGGACCTCGACCTGCCAGCCCATCGATTTCACGGTTCCGAGCAACGCCTTCCATTCGCCGGCCGCGAGATCGGGCAAGGGTTGGCCGACGAGATTGAGGCGAATGCCCGTTACGCCGGCGCGATCGAGCGCGCCCAGTTCGTCCGCGGTAACAGCGGGTTCGACCACAGCGATGCCGCGCAGGCGTCCGCCGGCCGTCTTCAGGCACTCGACCAGATAGGAGTTGTCGGTGCCGAGAAAGCTCGGCTGCACCAGCACGCCGTTGCTCATGCCATTGCGGTCGAGCTGTTCCAGATAGAGCGCTAGCGGCGCGTCGTAATCGGGCGCATAGCGCCGGCCGGGGGCAAGCTTGAGGCCGCGGTGGAAGACATGGGCATGGGTATCGATCGTCGGCAAGCTTGTCTCACTCTTCGCTCGGCTCGCGGCGGCCGCGGCCGGCACGAGCGATACAAGACCTGCGCCGAATTGGCGGCGCGTCAGGCCGCGCTCCCGGGACATCATGGTGACTGCTCCCCATCCGGCGTCAGGCGCGGCTCGCTGCGGCTTGTTCAAAAACCTTGCCGCGGGTTTCGGGCAACAGCACGACCGCAATCAGCACCAGCGAATAGGCAAAGGCCGCATCGATGCCGATCGCAGGTCCAAGCCCGATATGGTCGCTGAGATAGCCGACCAGGAAGGGGAACGCGGCGGAGACGATACGGCCGAAATTGTAGCAGAAGCCGACGCCGGTGCCGCGCACGCCGGCAGGATAGAGCTCGCTGAACAGCGCGGCCATGCTGGCGGGAATGCCGGCGGAGAAGAAGCCGAGCGGAAAGCCGAGCAGCAGCATCTCGCCATTGGTCAGCGGCGCGAAGATGTAGATCAGTACGGTGATGATGCAGGCGCTGGCGAAGAAGGCGACATTGGCCCTGCGGCCGATACGGTCGCTGATGATGCCGCTCGCGACGCAGCCGCAGAAGAAGGCGACGATGATCACGGCGAGGTAGCCGCTGGAGCCCAGCACCGACAGATGCCGCACTTCGCGCAGAAATGTCGGCAGGAACGTGGTCAGGGCGGCGTAACCGCCGTGGGCGCCGATGCCAAACAGGCCTCCGATCAGCGTCGAGCGCAGCACGTCGCGATGGAAGATGCCCGAGAGCGTGGCGAAGAACGGCGTCTTCTCGGCTGCGACCGCACGCGGCGGCTCCTTCAAGCCGCGCCGGATGAAGACGATGAGGAGCGCGGGCAACATCCCCAGCGCAAACAGCAGCCGCCAGGCGATGTCGGCAGGTGCATAGGTGAACACGAAGGCCGAGAGCAGCACGGCCGCGCCCCACCCCACGGCCCAGGCGCTCTGCACCGAGCCGAGCGCCTTGCCGCGATGCTCGGGGCGGATAATCTCGGCCATCAGCACCGCGCCGCAGGCCCATTCGGCGCCGAAGCCGAGACCCTGGATCGCCTTGAGGACCAGGAGCTGGGTGTAGGTCATCGCGAACGCGCAGGCGAAGGTCGCGAGCGCAAAGGTCGCAACCGTGATCTGAAGCGCTTTGACGCGACCAAAACGGTCGCCGAGCGCGCCGCCGATCCAGCCGCCGAACGCGCCGAAGAACAGCGTGATCGAGCCGAGCAGGCCCGCATCGGCCTTGCTGATGCCGAAGGCCGCGATCAGCGCGGGGATGGCAAGGCCGAACATCTGGACGTCGAGCGCATCCAGCGCCCAGCCACCAAAGCTTGCCCAGAACGTGCGCCGCTCCAGCGGCGAGCTTTCGCTGTACCAGTTCGACATTGTTACTCCCTGAACTCTTGTTGCTTGATTTGTTGATGAAGACCGCTGCTTTCAGCGGATCTCGGCGTGATAGCGGAAGCGGTCGGCCGGCCCGCGCGAGCGGCGCCATTCGATCGGCCGCCGCTCGAGGTCGAGCGCGAGGCGCTCGATCACAATCAATGGTGCGTGAACCTCGAGCCGAAGCAGGCGGGCCTGCATCTCGTTGGCGGCTTCGACCGTCAGGATTTCCTCGGCCGACACTACCACCTCCCCGCAGCGCTCCTCGTAGAGCGGATAAAGCAGGTCGCCGAATTCGGCGGTGTCGATCTCGAGGATCGGGGCGAAGCGCGATTGCTGGAGCCAGATCTCTTCGGCGAGCAGCGGCACATCGTCGATCAGGCGCAAACGCGACAGGCTGATCACGGGCTCGCCGACCGGGATGCGCAGCGCCGACGCAACGGCCGAATTCGCCGGAGCGCTCTTGCGCCGGATGATCCGGCTCTTCGGCACGCGCCGCTCGCCGCTCTCGGACTGGAAGCGGAAGAAGCGGAAGAGCGAGGAGTTGAAGCGCGCCCGGCGCACGAAGGTGCCGCGGCCCTGCTGGCGCTCCAGCACGGTATCCGCAACGAGTTGGTCGATCGCCTTGCGCACGGTGCCGATGGCGACGCCGTAATGCGCAGCCAGCTCAGCCTCCGACGGGATCGGCTCGCCCGGCCGCCATTCATTGCGGTTGATCCGCGCGGCAAGGTCGTCACGCAGGCGCTGGTAGCGCGGCAGGCGGTCGTCGTGCGGAGCTGAATTCATATAGTCATATAGATGACTAGATGAAATGCGAGTCAAGCGCTACTAAAATACCACCATGACAACTACGATTGGCGCGCGACGCCAGGCTGGCACACTTTCGCCAGCCCGGCTTCGTCTGCCACGATCGTTAGTAGGCGTACGAATACGGATAAGAGGACCCCGTATTCGGCAGGCAGGGCGGCTGATTGTAGGGCGCAGAGGCATAGGCGCCCTCTGCCGGCGCCCTGACGCAGGAGTCGGTCATCGCCTGAGTTGCAGCGGCGCGCGTCGGGGCAATGTGGCGCGCAGATGCGGCCTGCATCTGGGTGACGGCGGCGGCGATCAGCGCGGCCGCAACAAGGGTCATTCGGGTCATTGGCTTTCTCCGGATTGCAAACGGAAGGCGAGATGTTTCGGCTTCCACCGTGCGAGATCCGAAAGCTACCAGAGATCGTTCATCACGCGCGTTCAACGGACCGCGACTCCGCTTCAACGAAACGCGACTCGCATTTGAAGGCGCGTCATCCCAGCTGGAACACCGCGACCTTCTGCTCGTAGCCGCGCACCTCGACCTCGCCGAGCGCGACGGCATCATCGCCGTCCTTGCCGAGCGCCTCGCGCACGGAAGCGGAGATCAGGAGCTGCGACCCGAGCTCCTTGTTGAGTGCCTCGAGCCGCGAGGCGAAGTTCACGGTGTCGCCGATCACCGTGTACTCCTTGCGCCTGGGCGAGCCGATATTGCCGGCGACGACCTCGCCGAAATGGATGCCGATGCCGATCCTGAGCCGCCAGCTCGTTTGCGCGTTGATGCGATCCATCGCGGTCAGCATCTCGCGACCTGCGGCAACCGCGCGGTGCGCGGCATCGGAGGCCTCCAGCGGCGCGCCGAACAGGGCAAGGAAGCCGTCGCCCAAGAACTTGTTCACGATGCCGCCCTGGCGATCGAGGATGTCGACCAGCACGGCGAAGGCGCCGTCGAGCCGGTCGACCACCTCCTGCGGGGTACGTAACTGCGCGCCGGCTGTGAAGCCGCGGAAATCGACGAACATCACCGCGACGCGGCGGAGATCGCCGCTTGCGCTCGTCCCCTCTGCCATCAGCCGCTCCACCACCTGCGGCGAAACGTGCTGGCCGAACAGGTTCGTCACCCGGTCGCGCGCAGTGGTGGCCGCAATGCTCGCCGCAAATTGCCGCCGCAACCGCGCGCCGACGGCGCCCGCGAGCACGCCGCAGATCAGAATGACGGTGCTGCGCACGACATGAAAATAGATCAGGGGTTCGCCGGCGTCGTTCGCCGAATTGTAATACAGCGCGACGGCCAAAAGTTCGGCTGCGGCCACAAATCCCGTGAAGGTGGACAGCCAGAAATCGAGCCGCAGCGTCGAAAGAATGACGAAAATGAAATAGACCAGTGGCAGCACGAAACCGAGCGCTTCGCTCGCGCCCATGCTGCGAATCTGCAGGATCAGGATGATCGTCGGCAGCGACGTTTCGATGAGGGCGCCGATATAGCGCCTGATCACCGGCAGGTCGCGATCGAGCTTGAGGTTTCGCCTGATCTGAGTGTGGACCCAAATCTCGAAGAGGATGAAGCTCGCCAAGAGGATGTATTCGTGGACGAGGCCCTCCGTCCCGCGCCAGACCCGGTTCACGAGAGCAGGGTCGATCAGGTAGGTTGCGGTGAGGAACAAGATTATGACGCAGCCAGTGATGATCAGTGTCCGCACGCGCAACAGCTCGGTGCGCAGCACTTCCCGTGTCAACTCGCGCTCGAAATCCTCCGATAGCGCGGCGTGCTGCCGCATCCTCCTGCTCGCAAAGCTGACCATTCCATCCCCTCGATTCCGGGGCATTGTGCCTCAATCCAGCGTGCGGCGGAAGCGCGTCACGGCGATGGTCATGGCGAGCAGCATCAGGGCCGCCAATGCCAGCGCGTCGAAGCGCAAATTCTGCATGGTCGCACCCTTCAGCATGATGGCGCGGACGATGCGCAAATAGTGGGTCAGCGGCAGGCCTTCGCCGAGATATTGCGCCCAGACCGGCATGCCGGCGAACGGGAACATGAATCCCGACAAGAGAATGCTCGGCAGAAAGAACATCATCGACATCTGCATGGCCTGGAGCTGGTTCTGCACCAGCGTCGAGATGGTGTAGCCGATCGCCAGATTGGTGGTGATGAACAGCGTCGAGAGCAGCGCCAGCAGGAACAGGTTGCCGAGCACGGGCACGCCGAACAGCCCGACGCCGATGCCGATGATGAGGAACGCCTGCACGAAGCCGACCAGCACGTAAGGAATGATCTTGCCGAACATCACCTCGACCGGCTTGATCGGCATCGACAGCAGGCTCTCCATGGTGCCGCGCTCGACCTCGCGCGTGACCGATAGCGCAGTGAAGATCAGCATGGTCATGGTGAGGATGGTGCCGACGAGACCCGGCACGATGTTGAGGCTGGAGGCTGCCGCCGGGTTGTAGCGGGCATGCGCGCGGATCTCGAACGGCATTTCCGGGGGATCGCCGATGTAGAGATCGTGCTTGAGCGCCGTCTGCACCACCATGCCGAGCGAGCCGATCGCCGAACTCGCCGCCACCGGATCGGTCGCGTCGGCCGCGACCAGCAGCGCCGGCCTGTCGCCGCGCCGCACCGCGCGCTCGAAGCCGCGCGGGATCTCGACGCCGAACAGCACCTTGCCCGATTTCAGGAGATTGTCGAAATCGTCGACGTCGTGCACTTCATAGAGGAAACGGAAATAGGCCGTATTCTCCAGCGCCTTGAGGATCGAGCGGGCGAGATCGGAGTCCTCCTGGAGCAGCACGGCGCTCGGCAGATGGTGCGGCGTGGTGTTGATGGCGTAGCCGAACAACATGAGCTGCATCACCGGCAGCATCACGATCATGGCGAACGAGACGCGGTCGCGCTTGAGCTGGATGAACTCCTTGACCAGCATCGCGTAAGAACGCCGCAGGAAACCGAAGCGTTCGCGGATTTCGCGCAGAGGCGCGGGATGCTCAGTGGTGCTCATTGGAAATTATCCTTGGAGCGGCTCATCAGCTCGATGAACACGTCTTCGAGCGAGGGCGATGATTTGTGCCAGTGCAGGCCGGCCTTCTCGCGCCACGGCGCGATGCTGGCTTCGAGCGCCGCGACGTTGCGCCCGGAAACGTGCAGCGAAGTGCCGAACGGCGCCACCATGTCCACGCCGGGCTTGCCGGTGAGCGCGGCCGGGAGCCCGTTAAGGTCCTCGCCCGTCACGGTGTAGGTCGTCAGGGCGGACTTCGCGATCACCTCCTCCACGGTGCCGTGCGCAAGCAAATGGCCGTAGGCGATGTAGGCGATCTCGTGGCAGCGCTCGGCCTCGTCCATGTAGTGGGTCGAGACCAGGACGGTGAGGCCGTCGGCCGCGAGCGCATGGATCTCGTTCCAGAAATCGCGCCGCGCCTTGGGATCGACGCCGGCGGTCGGCTCGTCCAGCAACAGCAGCTTCGGACTGGGCAGCGTGCAGGCCCCCAGCGCCAGGCGCTGCTTCCAGCCGCCGGAGAGCTCGCCCGCGAGCTGCTCTTCGCGCCCCGACAGCCCGAGCCGCTTGATCATGTCGCGCGCAGCCCCGCGTGCGTCGGCGAGGCCATAGAGCCGCGCGACGAATTCGAGGTTCTCGCGGACCGAGAGGTCCTGATACAGGCTGAAGCGCTGGGTCATGTAGCCGACCTGGCGCTTGATCTTTTCGGCATCGCGGCGGATGTCGTAGCCGAGGCAGGTGCCCTCGCCGCTGTCGGGCGTGAGCAGGCCGCAGAGGATCCGGATGGTCGTGGTCTTGCCCGAGCCGTTCGGACCGAGGAAGCCGTAGATCGAGCCGCGCTTCACCTGCATCGACAGATCGTGCACGACCTCGCGTCCGCCGAACGATTTGGTCAGGCCCTTGACGTCGATCGCGATGCCGTTGCCGCCGTTCATCGCTTGTCGGCCACCGGCGTTTTTGGATTGAGGTAGACGTTGATCGGCTGGCCGACCCGCAGGGCATCGGGCCGCGAGGGCCGCGCCTGGATCAGATAGACCAGCTTGTTGCGCTCATCGAGGCTGTAGATGACAGGCGGGGTATATTCTGCCGAGGTCGCGATGAAATAGATCTTTGCGGTGAGATCGGCCGCGCAATTATCGCAGGCGATCCGCACCGTGTCGCCGATCGTGAGTTTCGGCAGCTCGGTCTCCGGCACGAAGAAGCGCAGCTTCATGTTGCCGGGCGGCATGATCGAGAGTACCGGCCGCTGCGCCGCCACCATCTCGCCCTCGCGGAAATAGATCTGCTGGATGGTGCCGGCAACGGGCGCAAAGCCCTTGCGCCGCGCCATCCGCGTCTCCGAGGTCGCAACCCGCGCTTCCGCAACACGCAAGGCCGACACGGCGGAGTCGAGATTGGCCTGCGTGCCGGAGCCGGTCTTGTTCAGCGAGGCCGCGCGGTCATAGGTCTGCTGCGCATTCGCCAGCGTCGCCTTGTTCTGATTGAGATCGGCGAGCTGGAGGTCGTCGTCGACGGAATAAAGGGCATCGCCGACCTTCACCTCGTCGCCCTCGCGGACATTGAGCTTCGTCACCCGGCCCGCTTCGTCCGGGCTGACGAAGATCATGTCGGCCTCGACCCAGCCCTGAAATCCGGGATCGCGCTTGTCCTGGCAGCCGGCAAGGCTGGTTGCGAGGGCCAGAACCGCGATCGCACACAGGCGCGGCAGATGGGGCTGTCGCACCCTCACCCTGAGGAGCCGCGAAGCGGCGTCTCGAAGGGCGAGGAGCCGCAGCCGGGCCTGCATCCTTCGAGACGCGCGTTCCGCGCTCCTCAGGATGAGGTGAGAGATGGTTCGCGACGACCTCATGTCGTCCTCCGTTCGCCAAAAATCAAATCGAGATGGACGCGCAGCATGTCCTGCGCGTCGAGCGGCGCGTGCCGCGCAAACAAGCTCTGCCAGATCACCGCGATCATCGCGGGTGCGACCAGGATCTGCGGATAGCGCGCGAGGTTCTTTTCACGGATTTCGCCACGGGCAATGCCGAGCTCGATCAACGCGCGCATGCCGGCAATCCCGCGCGAGACGACCTCGCGGTAGTAGAAATCGGCGACTGACGGAAAGCGCGGCCCCTCCGCCACGATCAGGCGTACGAGATCGCCGCGCCGGGTGCCGATGACCTCCTTCAGGAAATTGCCGGCAAACGCCTCGATGAGATCGCGCACCGAGCCCGTGGGCGGCGGCAGCGCATTGAGCTTCGCCACGACAGGCACGATCACCGTGCGCACCAGCTCCTCGAACATCGATTCCTTGTCCTTGAAGTGCAGGTAGATCGTGCCCTTCGCCACGCCCGCGCGCCTGGCGATGTCGTCGAGCCGTGTTGCGGCAAAGCCGCGCGCGATGAACTCCTCCATCGCGGCCTCGACGATCGCCGCACGCCGCTCCGCAGCGCGCGCGGCGCGGCTCGAAGCGGGTGCCCCTTCGCTGCTATCGGGCGCCTTGCCCTTCGCGTCGGTGCGAGTTGCGGATGGCGTGGCGGCTTTGGTCGGCTTCATTGTCATTCCTAATTTATGACTGACCGGTCAGTCATAGTCAAGTAAACAGTACGGACGTAACTGGTCAAATAAATTAGCATTGACTAATGCATTAGCCTCCACTAATCGAATGACCATGATCGAAGCCGCCCCCAATTCCGTGACAACTGTGATGCGCGCCCTCGCCGATCCGACCCGCCGCGCCGTGTTCGAGCGCGTGTTCGAAAGCAAGGAGATCAGCGTCGCCGAATTGACCCGCGGCAGCGGCGTCACCCAGGGCGCGATCTCGCAGCACCTCAAATCCCTCAAGCAGGCCGGCCTCGTCGCCGAGCGCGCCGAGGGCCGCAACGTCTACTACCGCGCCGCGCCGCAAGGACTCGAGCCGCTGGTCACCTGGATGGACCATTACGGCGTGTTCTGGCGCGAGCGCTTCCAGAACCTGCGTGACCTCTTGAAGGAGATCGATCCGTGAGTGCAGCCGCGTTGAAAGCCGAGACAAGAGACATCGTCATCGACGAGGTCTTCCCTCACGCGCCAGAGACCATCTGGAAAACCCTCACCAGCGCGCAGCTCATCGCGCGCTGGCTGATGCAGCCGACCGGCTTTGAAGCCGTCGAAGGCAACGCCTTCACGTTCCAGACCACGCCAGGCGGCAACTGGGATGGCGTGATCCATTGCCGGGTTCTGGAGGTCGTGCCGAACCGTCGCCTCGTCTACGCCTGGAAGGGCGGCGATGAGCGCAACACCGGCTACGGCGCGCCACTCGACACCGTCGTGACGTGGTCCCTCACCCCGGTCGAAGCCGGCACGCGGATCCGCCTGGTCCACGCGGGCTTCGTCATGCCCAGGAACGAGTCCGCCTACACGGTCATGAGTGGCGGCTGGAAGAAGGTCGTCCGTCAGCTCGACGAGATCAGCAGCGAGGAGTGAGGAAACATCGCGATGACCAAGCCCTTTACCGGCGGCTGCGCCTGCGGCGCGATCCGTTATTCGATCACCAGCGAGCCACTGTTCAGCAATCACTGCCAGTGCCGGGACTGCCAGCGTGAAAGCGGCAGCGGCCACGGCTCCTACATGACCTTCGCGCGCGCCGGCGTCACGCTGACGGGCGAAGCAAAACACTGGGACATGACCGGCGACAGCGGCAACGTGAAGACGCGCGGCTTCTGCACGCAGTGCGGCCTACCGGTCTACCTGACCTTCGCGGCCATGCCCGACATCTTCACCATCCGCGCCGCCAGCCTCGACGAGCCCGCCCGCTACAAGCCTGAGGTGGTGACCTATGCGGCGCGCGGGCATGAGTGGGACCGGCTCGATCCGGAGCTGCCGAAATTCGCGGGCATGCCGCCGGGGTAGCTACGCACTCCGTCATTGCGAGGAGCCCGCGACAAAATTGCGAAGCAATTTTGCGCTGGTGCGACGAAGCAATCCAGAAAGCCTCCGCGGAAAGATTCTGGATTGCTTCGCTGCGCTCGCAATGACGACGTGGAAGCGCTCGAGCGCGCCCACTAGCTGTGAAACTTCAGCCCGTCGACGATCTTGTCGATCACCTTGCGCTCGGCACGCATCGCGATGCCGACGAGGTTGAGGTCAGTGCGCGTCACCGCCCTCACCGCCTCGCGATTGGCGGCGTCATGCGTGGTCCTGAACATGTCCTCGGTATAGACCGCCGCCGCGACGTTGCGCGTGAGGGCACGATCGAGCGCGCGTGACAGCGCCGGAGTATCGGCGCCGTAGATCAGGATCGGCTGGCCGATCAGCGCGTGATATTTCGTGCCCGAGGCATCCTCATAGGGCTCGCCGATGCAGTCCGGAAAGGCCGCGGCGATGCCGCTGGTGAGAAAGGACGCGACGTTGAGCTTCTGCCAGGCCTGAAGATCGGTGCGGATCACGACGGCGATCTTGGTGTCGAACTGCATGGAATTCCCCGACTGTCATTCAAGGCTCGATGCTATCCATCGCCCCGGAATGACGGCAAGAGGAATTAGCCCTCAGGAATCAACCCTTCGCGTCGCAGGCCCAGGCGCGGATCACGCATTCCTTGCCGCCGTATTTGTAGCACTCGCGCGTGGCGGCATTGAGGGAGGCGGAGATCTTCGGCTTGACGGCATAGCCATAGGCGCCGCAAGGGTTTGACAGATCGACCGACATCGCAGCGCAGGCGCGCTTCATCGTCACGGTCGTGCAATCGCCCTTGCACTGCTTCTGCGCCGCGGCGCGGGCCTCGTGCTCAGCCCGATAGTCAAAGGCCTGGCCATAGGCGCCGCACTTGCCGACCGCGAAGGCGCCGGCGGCATGGGCTTCGGTGATGTAACGGGCGCCGGCAACACAAACCGACAGCGCAAAGAAAAACATCGCGCAACGGCGCGCGACGACGTTCGAAGCCATGGAAAAACCCCTCCCCCCAAGGCAGGTGGAGCCAACTGTAAGCGGCGGTCGTTTCCAGATGGTGAACGGAGGGTTGAAATCGGAGGCTTGGGAAGTGCCGTAGGGTGGGCAAAGCGAAGCGTGCCCACCAAATGTAGACGACGGCGTGGCGGGAGATGGTGGGCACGGCGCTACGCGCCTTTGCCCACCCTACGGCGCCGTCATTTGCGGCAGCGTCATCCGCGTCGGGCCGCTTCCAGCGCTTGCGGCGTGTCGATGTCGAGGAAGGCGCTCTCGCCATCGACGGGCACCTCGGCGACCGCCTCAGTGTGCTTGGCGATCAGGTGCCGCGCGCCGACGTCGCCGTCGAGCGTCATCAATTCCTTGAAGAAACGGCGCGACCACAGCACGGGATTGCCGCGGCGCCCTTCGCTGACGGGCACGACGATGAGGTTGCCGCGGTCCGGCGCAAAGCCGTCGATGAGACGATCGATCAGGCCGGCATCGATCAGCGGCATGTCGCCAAGGCAGACCACGGCGCCGTCGCTGGCTTCAGACACGGCCGCGATGCCGGCCTTGACCGAGCTTGCTATGCCGCCGGCGAAATCCGGGTTGCGCACGAACTTCACGTTGAGGCCCTGCAGCGCCTGCTCGACCAGTTCGGCCTGATGCCCGGTGACGACGATCACCTCGGATGCTTTCGAGGCCAGCACCTGCTCGGTCGCAACGCGCACCAGCTTCTTGCCGTCGAGCTCGGCGAGCAGCTTGTTCGGCCCGCCCATGCGGGTCGAGCGTCCCGCCGCGAGCACGATGGCCGCGACCTGGCTGTTGCCCTCGGTTTCGGGCTGTGCGCGCGGCTGCGGCCGCGTGACGATCTCCATCAGGAGGCCACCGACGCCCATGCCCATCAGCTCGGCGCGCGTCACCTTGATGCCGGCGAGCAGCCGCATCAGCACCCAGTCGAACCCGTTCTCCACCGGCGAGCGCGCGCAACCCGGCGCGCCCAGCACAGGCACCCCACCGGCCCGCGCGATCAGCAGCAAATTGCCGGGATCGACAGGCATGCCGAAATGTTCGATCTCGCCGCCGATCCCGGTGACCGCCGCCGGAATCACGTCGCGGCGGTCGGCGATCGCGGACGCCCCGAACACGATGACAAGTTCTGCGCTAAGAGAAAGCAATTCCTTGATCGCGGCGGACAGCGCGCGTTCATCGTGCTGGACCCTCCGCTCGGCGATGATGCCGGCGCCGGCCGGCGCGAGCCGTTCGGCGGTGACGCGCAGCGTCTTGTCGATCACCTTGGAGGAGAGGCCCGGCAGCAGCGTCGAAACCACGCCGACGCGCTTGATGACGTAGGGCGCGATCTTCAGCACGTCGTGGCCTGCGGCCTTCACCGCGGCGTCGCGCAAACTGCCTTCGACACCGAACGGGATGATCTTGACGGTGCCGACCATCTCGCCCTCGACCACCGGCTTGTAGGCGGTGAGCGTCGCAAAGGTGATTGCCTCGTCGATATTGTTGATGCGGTCGACCGCGGCGCGGTCGATCACCAGCACGCCCGGGTGCGCGGCGAACAGATTGGCGCGGCCGGTGAAGGCGCGCTCGACATGGATGCCCTCGCCGCCGACGGCAAGGGCAATGCCGGCGGCCGCGACGTCCTCGGAGACGTCGCCTTGCTCCATGCGCACCACGACGATGTCCTTGATGCCGGCGCGCTCCAGAGCCTCGACTTCGGCGGGACCGATGGTCGTGCCCTTCTTCAGCACCAGCGGTCCCTGGCGCAGGGTGTGGACGGTCACCCCGCCGATCGCATCCTTGGGGCTCGCCGGTCCGAACTTCATGCTGCTTCTTCTTTTTCTTTGGGTGGCAGGCGCAGCACCGCCGTGATCTCGGCCATGATCGCCACCGCTATCTCGGACGGCGAGACCGCGCCGATCGCCAGCCCAATGGGCGCGTGGATGCGCGCAATGTCGCTCTCCTTCGCACCCTGCGCCCGCAACCGGTCGCCGCGCTTGGCATGCGTCTTTCGCGAGCCGAGCGCGCCGATATAGAAGCAGTTGCGCTCGAAGGCGTGCAGCAGCGCGGGATCGTCGATCTTCGGATCGTGCGTCACCGCGACGAAAGCCGTATAGGCATCGACATTGAGCGGCGGCAGCGCCGTGTCGGGCCATTCGGCGACGAGCGGAATGTCGGGAAAGCGCTCGGGGCTCGCAAACGCCGTGCGCGGATCGACCACGGTGACGTCATAACCGAGCGAGCGCGCCAGCGGTGCAAGCGCCTGGCTGATATGGACCGCGCCGACAATGACGAGTTTTGCGGTCGGCGCGTAGACATTGAGGAACAGTTTCTTGCCGCCGGCTTCGACACTGGCGCTCTTGCCCATGCGAAGCTGCTTTTCCAGTTCGGCCCGCAGCGGATCTTTGGCGAAGTCATTCGCCTTCACGAGGCGTTGCTCGCCGTTCTCGGTATCCGTCACCAGAATGGCGGCCCGGCGCGCGGCGCGCTCGGCGTTGAGTTCGTGCAGGATTGCGAGCTTCACGGCTAGCCGACCTTCTCGACGAAAACGCGGATGGTGCCGCCGCAGGACAGCCCGACATTCCAGGCGGTCTCGTCGGCCACGCCGAACTCCAGCATTTTGGGCTTGCCGCTCTCGATCACATCCATGGCCTCGGTGACCACGGCGCCCTCGACGCAGCCGCCGGAGACCGACCCCAGGAAGGTGCCCTCGTCGTTGATGACGAGGCTCGAGCCCGCAGGGCGCGGCGCCGAGCCCCAGGTCTCCACCACGGTGGCAAGCGCGACGCCGCGGCCGGCCTTCTGCCAGTCCTCCGCCGCCTTCAGGATATCCTCGTCGCGATCGAGCATGTTTGGCCTCTCAGGCTACGGAGCGGATCAGGCTGCGGTGATGCGGCGGCAGCGGCCGGGAGAGCGTGGTGATCAGCTCCTGGATCGAACTCAAATTATGCACGGGCCGGAATTCGTCAACGTGCGGGAGCATCATTTTGATGCCCTGCGCCTTGGCCTCGAAGCCGCCGAACCGCAGCAGCGGGTTGAGCCAGATCAGCCGCCGGCAGGACCGGTGCAGCCGGTCCATCTCGAAGGCGAGCCTGGAATCGGCCTCCCGCTCCAGTCCGTCCGAGATCAGGAGCACGATGGCGCCCTGGCTCAGCACGCGCCGCGCCCACAATTTATTGAAGTTGTGCAGCGAGGCCGAGATCCTGGTGCCTCCGGCCCAATCCTCGACCGAGGCCGAGCAGCTTGCCAGCGCCTCGTCAGGGTCCCGCTGGCGCAGCGCACGGGTGACGTTGGTCAGCCGCGTGCCGAACAGGAACACCGAGACGCGCTTGCGCGCGTCCCCGATGGCATGCAGGAAATGCAGGAACAGGCGGGTGTACTCGCTCATCGAGCCCGAGATATCGAGCAGCGCGACGATCGGCGCCGGCTTCTCGATACGCCCCAGGCGATGGATGTCGATGATGTCACCGCCGGTGCGGAGCGATGCGCGCAGCGTGCGGCGCAGGTCGAGGCGCAGCCCGCGCGGATCGGGTCGGTGCCGGCGCGTCAGCAACTCGGCCTGCGGCAGGTGCATGCGCTCGATGGCGCGGAGCGCTTCGGTGATCTCGGCCGCGCTCATCTGCGCAAAATCCTTCTTCTGAAGGATCTCCTTGTCGGAGACCGACAGGCGCAGATCCTGCTCCTGGTGCTGCGGCGTCTCGGTCATGCGCGGCTGCGACATCGCCTCCTGCACGCGGCGGGCGCCGGCCTGCGGCTTCTTCTTGGCCTGCTCCGGCAGCGGCACCGAGTCCAGCATGTGCTTCCACTCTTCCGAGGCGCGGAAGAACAGGTTGAAGGCCTGCTTGAAGATCAGCGCATGCTCGTGGCGCTTGACGAAGATCGCCTCCAGCGTGGTGAAGACGTCGGCGCGGTTGCCGATGTCGATCACCTGGAGCGCGCTCATGGCGTCGATCACCGCCCCCGGCCCGACCGGCATGCTCGCTGCTCGCAACGCACGGGCAAACCCGACGATGTTATCGGCGAACTGCTCGGTTTGCTCGGGCGCCAGGTGGTTGATGGCCATGGTTCAGCACTCTCACTCATCATCCCGTCGCGGCGCGCCGAATGACGAGCTCAGTCGTGACGCGGAGCGTCAATTCTCGCTCGTCGCTTCCTTCAGCACCTTCTGCAGGGTATCGCCCTGCATCCGGGTGATGTCGTCCTGGTACTTGAGCAGCGCGCCCAGCGTGTCGCCGACCACTTGCGGGGTCAGCGAGCGGGCATCGAGCTCCGACAGCGCGGTCGCCCAGTCGATGGTCTCGGCGACGCCGGGCGACTTGTAGAAGTCCTGGTTACGCAGCGCCTGGACGAAGCGCACGACCTGCTGCGACAGTTTTGCCGAGATGCCGGGCACGCGCGTCTTGACGATCGCGAGCTCACGCTCGGCGGCCGGATAGTCGACCCAGTGATAGAGACAGCGCCGCTTCAGCGCGTCGTGGATCTCGCGGGTGCGGTTGGAGGTGATGATCACGATCGGCGGGTGCGGGGCCTTCACGGTGCCGAATTCGGGGATGGTCACCTGGAAGTCGCTGAGGATTTCGAGCAGGTACGCCTCGAACGCCTCGTCGGCGCGGTCGAGCTCGTCGATCAGCAGCACGGGCGGACCGGCAACGTCGGGCTCCAGCGCCTGGAGCAGCGGCCGCTTGATCATGTAGCGATCGGCGAAGATGTCGCTCGAGAGCTGCTCGCGGTCGGTGTCGCCGGCGGCTTCCGCCATCCGGATCGCGATCATCTGCGCGGCGCTGTTCCACTCGTAGACCGCGGAGGACACGTCGAGGCCTTCGTAGCACTGGAGCCGGATCAGCTTCCGCCCGAGAGCTGCCGACAGCACTTTCGCGATCTCGGTCTTGCCGACGCCGGCCTCGCCTTCCAGGAACAGCGGACGCCCCATGCGCAGCGACAGATAGGTCACCGTCGCCAAGGACCGCTCGGCGAGGTAGCCGCGCGACGTCAGGAGTTCGAGCATCGCATCGACCGATGCCGGCAATACAACTGAAGTATTGGCACCGGACGTATTGGCCGCTGAGGTCATGAAAAAGCCAGTCTCGCTACGCCCTCACCGGGGACAAGTATGGCCGAGGCGTGAGGTTCACTCACTCCTTGGCATTGGCGGCATCGAGGGCGCGCCGCGTCAGCACCCCGATGAGATGCGCGCGGTATTCGGCGCTGCCGTGGATGTCGCTGTTGAGGCCGTCCGCCGGCACCTCGATGCCATCAAGCGCCTTCGCGGCGAAGCGCTTCTTCAGGGCTTCCTCGAACGCGGTGACACGGAACACGCCTTCCGAGCCGGCGCCGGTGACGGCGACCCGCACGTCCGACGGACGCCGCGCCACGAACACGCCGACCAGCGCGTAACGCGAGGCCTGGTTGCGGAACTTGATGTAGGCCGCCTTCTTCGGCAGCGGGAACATCACCTTGGTGATGATCTCGTCGGCTTCGAGCGCCGTCGTGAACAGGCCCTGGAAATACTCTTCCGCCTTGAGGCGGCGCTTGTTGGTGACGATGGTGGCACCCAGCGCGAGCACCGCGGCCGGATAGTCCGCGGTCGGATCGTTGTTGGCGAGCGAGCCGCCGATCGTGCCCTTGTGGCGCACGGCGGGATCGCCGATCTGGCCGGCAAGGCTCGCCAGCGCCGGAATGGCTTCACCGACGATCGCGGAGCTTGCGACCTCGGCGTGCCTGGCGGTGGCGCCGATCACGAGCGCGCGACCCTTCATCTCGATCGTGTCGAGCCCCTCGATGTGGGAGAGGTCGACCAGATGCGGCGGGCTGGCGAGGCGCTGCTTCATGACGGGAATCAGCGTGTGGCCGCCGGCGATCACCTTGGCGTCTTCGTTCTTCACCAGGAGGTTGGCGGCCTGGCGAACGGTCCCAGGGCGATGATATTTGAATTCGTACATCTGAATGTCCTGATCGCAGAATGCGCGCGCGGTTACGCGAGATCGGATTTCGCCATCGCCTTGGCGCCGGCGGAGATCGACGCGACGATGTTCTGGTAGCCGGTGCAACGGCAGAGATTGCCTTCCAGCTCCTCGCGGATGGTGTGGTCGTCGAGCTCGTTGCCCTTGCGATGGACGATGTCGATCGCGGTCATGATCATGCCGGGCGTGCAGAAGCCGCACTGCAAGCCGTGGTGCTCGCGGAAGGCCTCCTGCATCGGGTGCAGCGGCGCTCCGTCGGCGGCCAGTCCCTCGATCGTCTTGACCTCGTGGCCGTCGGCCATCACGGCCAGCGTGGTGCAGGACTTCACGGCCTTACCGTCGAGATGCACGACACAGGCGCCGCACTGCGAGGTGTCGCAACCGACATGGGTGCCGGTCAGGCGCAGATTCTCGCGCAGGAACTGCACCAGCAAGGTGCGGGGATCGACATTGGCCGTAACAGGATTGCCGTTCACGATGAGGGAGATTTTTGCCATAAGCACTCTCTGTCAGCGCCCCGACGGGTCCCGTCGAAGCGGTTCTTATAATTATTCCAACCCATCATATGGGCCATTATGCCCCGGGGCAACATCGCCCGGGGCGCAAGCGGCCATGCCAAAAGGCGCAGTGCTGAAGCCGGGGTTCAGCCCTGTACCGCCTTGGCGAAGTTCGCGAAAAATTCGTCGGCCAGCTTCTTGGCGGTGCCGTTGATCAGGCGCTGGCCGAGCTGCGCCAACTTGCCGCCGATCTGCGCCTCGACGTCGTAGGACAACAGCGTGCCGCCGTCCTTCTCCGCCAGCTTGACCACGGCGCCGCCCTTGGCGAAGCCGGCCACCCCGCCCTCGCCTTCACCGGAGATCTTGTAGCCGTTCGGCGGGTCAAGATCGGAGAGCGTGACCTTGCCCTTGAAGCGCGCCGACACCGGCCCGACCTTCATTTTCGCCGTCGCGCGAAAGCCGCCGTCGTCGGTTTTCTCCAGCTCCTCGCAGCCGGGGATGCAGGCCTTCAGCACCTCTGGATTATTGAGCTTCTCCCACACGGCCTCGCGCGGCGCCGCAAGCTGGACTTCGCCGTTCATCGTCATGGCCATGGGGTGCCTCCCGGGATGCGTCACTATAATGCTGATCAAGTAACGCACGGAGGCCGCAAAGGAAAGGGCGGCCCTGGGTCACGTGCAATGCATATTCGCAACTGCAAAAAGCTTGCGCTGATGGTTTGGGATTGGCACAGGCGGGGCATGGTGGTTAGGTCCCGCACGATATGAGCACATCCCTCTCCCCCCTGCTCGCGCCGATGCTGTCGAGCGCAGCCATGCGCGCGGTCTGCGACGACCGGTCTACCCTCCAGAACATGCTCGATTTCGAGGCAGCTTTGGCACGGGCCGAGGTCGCCACCGGCGTGATTCCCGCATCCGCGGTGGGCCCGATCGAGGCCGCCTGCAAGGCGGATACCTTCGACATGGCCGCGCTGGCCGAGGCCGCGACGCGATCCGGCAATCTTGCGATTCCGCTGGTCAAGGCGCTGACCGCCAGTGTCGGCAAGGCTGACGCCGAGGCCGCGCGCTACGTGCATTGGGGCGCGACCAGCCAGGATGTCATCGACACCGCGACCATGCTCACATTGCGCGCCGGCATCGAGGTGCTGGACGCCGACCTCAGCCGCGCCATCAGGGGCTTTGCGGCGCTGGCGCGCAGCCATCGCAACACCGCGATGGTGGCGCGGACCTGGCTTCAGCACGCGCTGCCGATGCCGTTCGGGCTGAAGGCCGCCGAGTACGCATCAAGCCTCGCCCGCGCCCGCTGCCGCCTGCGGCGGCTCTCCCGCGAGGGCCTTGCGCTGCAATTTGGCGGCGCGGCCGGCACGCTCGCGGCGCTCGGCGACAAGGGCCTCGCGGTGGCAGAGCGGTTGGCGCAGGAGCTGAACCTGCCGCTGCCGGAAGCGCCCTGGCACACCCATCGCGACCGGATCGCGGAAGCCGCATCATGCTTTGCGATTCTCGCCGGAAGCTGCGGCAAGATCGCGCGCGATGTTTCGCTGATGATGCAGACCGATGTCGGCGAAGCCTTCGAGCCCGCCGGCGAAGGCCGCGGCGGCTCCTCGACCATGCCGCACAAGCGCAACCCGGTCGCGGCCGCCAGCGCGCTGGGCGCAGCGACCATGGCCCCGCAACTCGCTGCGACACTGTTCGCCGCTCAGGTGCAGGACCATGAGCGCAGCGCCGGGCCCTGGCACGCGGAATGGCCGACGCTGCCGCAATTGATGCTGGTCGCCTCCGGCGCCCTCGCCGCCATCGTCGACATCGCGGAGGGCCTTGACGTCGATGCCGCGCGCATGCGCAGCAATCTCGATGCGACCCACGGCCTGATTATGGCGGAAGCGGTCACCTTTGCGCTCGCCGACAAGATCGGCAAGAGCGATGCGCATCATCTAGTCGAGGCCGCGAGCAAGCGCGCGGTTGCCGAGAAGAAGCATCTGCGCGAGGTGCTCTCGGCCGATTCGCAAGTCACCGCGCATCTGACGCCGGAAAAAATTGCGGCATTGTTCGAGCCGATGGCCTATCAAGGGGCATCGCAAGCTTTGATCGACCGGCTGCTCAACAGCCTCGATCGCGAATAAAAACCGCAGATACGACGGAGACGCCACGATGCCCATGATCGATGCCGACGGTTGCCTGATCAACGTCTCCGTCGAGGGCCGCGACGGCGGGCCGACGCTGATGTTGTCGAACTCGCTCGGCTGCACGCTTCAGATGTGGGAGCCGCAGATGAAGGCGCTGACGCAGGTGTTTCGCGTCATCCGCTACGACCGCCGCGGCCACGGCAAGTCGAACGTGCCGCCCGCCCCCTATACGATGGAGCGCTTCGGCCGCGACGTGCTGGCGATCCTCGACGACCTCAACATCGAGAAGGTGCACTGGTGCGGCCTGTCGATGGGCGGCATGGTCGGGCAATGGCTGGGCGCCAATGCGCCTGAAAGATTCGGCAAGCTCATCCTCGCCAACACCTCCTGCTATTATGCCGAGCCGACCAAATGGCTGGAACGCATCGACGCCGTGAAGAAGGGCGGCATCGCGGCGGTTGCCGACGCCGTCATCGCGGGCTGGCTGACGCAGGATTTCCGCGAGCGCGAGCCTGATATCACCGCCAGGATGAAGTCGATGCTGCTCGCCACCCCGGTCGAGGGGTATCTCGCCTGCTGCGAGGCGCTGTCGACGCTCGACCAGCGCGAGATGCTCGCCAAGATCAAGAGCCCGACGCTGGTGATCGCCGGCCGCCACGACATGGCGACGCCGATCTCGGCGGGTGAGCTGATCCGCTCGAACATTCCCGGCGCCAGCATGACCATCATCGACGCCGCCCACATTTCCAACGTCGAGCAGCCGCACGCGTTCACTGACGCGGTGGTGGGCTTTTTGACGCAACGCTGACCACACAACGTCGTCATTGCGAGCGCAGCGAAGCAATCCAGAAATCCCTCTGCGGTGACAGACTGGATTGCTTCGTCGCTACGCTCCTCGCAATGACGGAGAGGAGGATAGACCATGGACGACCAGAAGCGCCGCGATGCCGGCATGAACGTGCGCCGGAAAGTGCTGGGCAATGCCTGGGTCGACAAGTCGATCGCGGGTCGCAACGCGTTCAACACCGATTTCCAGGACATGATCACGCGCTATGCCTGGGGTGAGATCTGGACACGGCCGCATTTCGACGAGCGCACGCGGCGCGTGCTCGTGATCGGCACCATGGTCGCGCTGGGGCAGTGGGACGAATTCCGTCTGCATGTGCGCGCGGCGCTCGCCGAGGGTGGCTTCACCCCCGACGACATCAAGGAAATCCTGCTGCAGCAGGCGATCTACTGCGGCGTGCCGGCGGTGAACCACGCCGTCAAGGAAGCCTCAGCGATTGTGCAGGAGCTCGGCCTGCTCAAGACCTAGCGGCGCTGCGGTCTCGACGGTCTCCTGAACGATCTTGGGCGCCGGGTCCGGCCGTTCGATCACCACGACGATGGCGGCACCGAGCAAGAGCAGCAGCTCGGTGGCGTGCAGGCGGAGTGCGGCCAGCTCGCCGACCTTCGAGGCCATCACCATGCTCGCGAACGAGATGATGCTGCCGATTGCCAGCGCAATGCCGAGCGCCTCGTCGCTGCCGCCGTTCTTGCGGACACGAGGGATGCACAGCAGCACCAGATAGATGGCGAAGAACGCAACGACCGTCAGCCGGCCCAGCGCCAGCAGCCAGGCGGCTCGCACCGTGTCCATCCCCGCCATCTGGAGATGGTCGCTGAGGAACAGCGCCACCGCGACACTCGGCCGCTCATAGAGGCCGTGCACCGGTGCCATGAAGATGTTGAAGGCGACCAGGGTCCAGGCCGGAATGAAATAGGCCGCCAGCAGCGCGCCGTTGACCGAGCCGATCCGCCAATTCCTGAACATGCCGCTTCCCGCTTCGCCAGCTTACGCGCCTTCAATGGGAAGGCTTTGCGGGGAGCTAACTCGCATCAGACTATGGCGGCAATTTAAACCCTTTGTTTACCTTAACCGGCCCGCCGGGCGGGCCTGTCCAAAGAAAAAAGGCCCCGCCTTTCGGCGGGCCCCGCCCTCCTTTGCTCCCAAACTAATTGTCCTGACCGTGCTGGCCGCCCTGCTGCTGGCCGGGCTTTTCGCTCTGGCGCTGCGGATCCTGCTGCTGCTGTCCGGGTTTCTGGCCGCCGCCCTGCTGCTGCCCGGGGCGCTGCTGGCCGGGGTTCTGAGACTGCTGGCCCGGATTCTGGTTCTGCTGCTTCGTCATGGGGGAAACTCCCTTGTTAGACGTCAGAGGGGAGACAACGGCCGCCATCCACTTTGGTTGCTGTGCGGAACCCGGTTCCTCGCAGCTGCGGAACCCCGGAGATGACATTCGTAATGAAATGACCTCTGTACAAGCCCTTATGTCGATGCCCGGCCAGTTGCAGCCGCCAGTTCCCTCCTGTTACAAAACGAGAAGAAAGCTTAGGGGCTGCCGGGGCCCGAGAAGAAACTCAAGCACACTCTCTCGAATAGCTCCCTTTGAGCCGCGTCAGGTTTGGTAACGGCAGCCCATGGATTATTTCGCCCAGCAGCTCATCAACGGTCTCGTTCTGGGCTCGATCTACGGCCTGATCGCCATCGGTTATACGATGGTCTACGGCATCGTCGGCATGATCAATTTCGCCCATGGCGATGTCTTCATGATCGGCGGCTTCATCGCCCTGATCACCTTCCTGATCCTGGTCTCGCTCGGCCTGACTGCGATCCCGGTGATCCTGCTGGTGGTGCTGCTGGTCGCGATGGCGATCACTGCGCTCTATGGCTGGACCATCGAGCGCATCGCCTACCGGCCTCTGCGTCATTCCTTCCGCCTCGCCCCGATGCTGTCGGCGATCGGCATGTCCTTCGTGCTGACCAATTACTCGCAGGTGGCGCAGGGCGCGCGCGTCAAGCCGATCCCGCCCTTCATCACCGGCGGCTACACCCTGCATGAGAGCACGGACGGCTTCGTCATCCAGCTCTCCAACATCCAGATCATGGTGGTCGTCACCACCATCGTGCTGCTGGCGCTCTTCACCTGGCTGGTGTCGCGCACCCGCCTCGGGCGCGACATGCGCGCCTGCGAGCAGGACCAGACCATGGCGGCGCTGCTCGGCGTCAACGTCGACCGCACCATCTCCATGACCTTCGTGATCGGCGCCGCGCTCGCCGCGGTCGCGGGCCTGATGTACCTGCTCTATTACGGCCTGGTGGATTTCTTCATGGGCTTCGTCGCCGGCATCAAGGCGTTCACGGCGGCCGTGCTCGGCGGCATCGGCTCGCTGCCTGGCGCCATGCTGGGCGGTCTCGCGATCGGCCTGATCGAGACGTTCTGGTCGGCCTATTTCTCGGTCGAGTACAAGGACGTCGCGGCGTTCTCGATCCTGATCGTCGTGCTGATCTTCATGCCGACCGGCCTGCTCGGCCGTCCCGAAGTCGAAAAAGTCTGACGGTCACGCGTGACAGCTCCCTCGACCAACACGGCCAAACCTGCAACGGGCATCCCCGCTCTCCTGAAGACGGCCTTCATCAACGCCCTGATCGCGCTGGTGCTGTTCTCGCTGATGGTCGGCATCCGCACCGAAGCGGGTTCCGACGGCCAGCTCACCTATTGGACGCGCTTCGGCGAGGTCGCCTCCCTCGTGGCCGCCGTGTTCGGCGGCTCGATCGTGATCGAACTGCTCAGGCAATGGATCGGCCCGACCGGCGCAGAGAAGCTGGTGCCGCCGGCGGTGCAGAGCGGAATATCGTTCGTCGGCCGCTACCTCGCACCCGCGCTCCTGATCTTCACGCTGCTGGTGCCGGTCATCTTCTATGACCAGCGCTACATCCTGGATCTCGCGATCCTCGTGCTCACCTACGTGATGCTGGGCTGGGGCCTCAACGTCGTGGTCGGGCTCGCCGGCCTGCTCGATCTCGGCTACGTCGCCTTTTATGCGGTGGGTGCTTATTCCTATGCGCTGCTTGCGACCAATTTCGGCTGGTCGTTCTGGGTCTGCCTGCCGCTTGCCGGCATCCTCGCCGCGTTCTGGGGCGTGCTGCTCGGCTTCCCCGTGCTGCGCCTGCGCGGCGACTATCTCGCCATCGTGACGCTCGCCTTCGGCGAGATCATCCGCCTCGTCATCATCAACTGGCAGGAACTCACCGGCGGGCCCAACGGGGTTTCCAGCATTCCGCGCCCCTCCTTCTTCGGCATCCCGCTCGACAACAGCGACAACGGGCTCGCGGCAAAACTCGGCATCGAATATTCGCCGACCCACCGCATCGTCTTCCTGTTCTACCTGATCCTGGCGCTCGCGCTGCTCACCAACTGGGTGACGATCCGGCTGCGTCGCCTGCCGATCGGCCGCGCATGGGAAGCCCTGCGCGAGGACGAGGTCGCCTGCCGCGCGCTCGGCATCAACACCACGACCACCAAGCTCACGGCGTTCGCGACCGGCGCCATGTTCGGCGGCTTCGCCGGCGCGTTCTTCGCAACGCGCCAGGGCTTCATCAGCCCGGAATCCTTCACCTTCCAGGAATCGGCGCTGGTGCTCGCCATCGTCGTGCTCGGCGGCATGGGCTCGCAGCTCGGCGTCGCGCTCGCTGCGCTCGCCATGATCGGCGGCTTCGAGCTGTTCCGCAGCCTCGAGACCTACCGCATGCTGGTGTTCGGCATGGCCATGGTGCTGATCATGATCTGGCGGCCGCGCGGCCTGATCGGCCATCGCGCACCGACCGTGTATCTGACCAAGGCGCAGGCGATCTCCTCCGACCTCGTCAAGGAAGGGCACGGATGAGCGGCGACAAGACCAGCGACAAGATTCTTGGCGTCGACCGGCTGACCATGCGTTTCGGCGGCATCGTTGCCGTGCAGGACCTGTCGTTTGCGGCCGAACGGAAGAAGATCACCGCGCTGATCGGACCGAACGGCGCCGGCAAGACCACCGTGTTCAATTGTATCACCGGCTTCTACAAGCCGAGCGGCGGCGCCATTCGCCTCACCCATGACGACGGCAAGGTGGTCGCGCTGGAGCGGCTCAACGATTTCCGAATCGCCAAGCAGGCCAGGGTGGCGCGCACCTTCCAGAACATCCGCCTGTTTCCCGGCATGACCGCGCTGGAAAACCTGATGGTGGCGCAGCACAACGCGTTGATGCGCGCCTCCGGCTTCACCTTCCTGGGCCTCGTCGGCGCCCCGGTTTACCGGGAGGCCGAAAAGCGCGCGATCGATCTCGCCACCGACTGGCTCAGGCGGGTCCATCTGCTCGATCGGGCCGACGACGCGGCCGGCAATCTCGCCTATGGCGACCAGCGCCGGCTCGAGATCGCGCGCGCGATGTGCACCGAGCCCGCGCTGCTGTGCCTGGACGAGCCCGCCGCAGGTCTCAACGCGCGCGAGAGCGCCGCCTTGAGCGAGCTCCTGCTCTCGATCCGCAACGAGCTCGGCACCTCGATCCTGCTGATCGAGCACGATATGTCGGTGGTGATGGAGATCTCCGACCAGATCGTGGTGATGGACCATGGCGTCAAGATCGCGGAAGGCTCGCCGCGCGAGATCCGCGACGATCCCAAGGTGATCGCGGCCTATCTCGGCACCGACGAGGAAGAGGCCGTAGCAGTGATGGAGAGCGGGTCGTGACGTCGCCGGCTCCCCTGCTCGCGATCCGCGGGCTGCGCGCCGCCTATGGCAAGATCGAGGCGCTGAAAGGCGTCGACGTCGAGATCAATGCCGGTGAGATCGTCGCCCTGATCGGCGCCAACGGCGCCGGCAAGTCGACGCTGATGATGACGATCTTCGGCAAGCCGCGCGCCCGCTCCGGCCAGATCCTGTACGAAGGCCGCGACATCACCGACGTTCCGACCCATGAGATCGCACATCTGCGAATCGCGCAATCGCCGGAAGGCCGCCGCATCTTCCCGCGCATGAGCGTGGCGGAAAACCTCCAGATGGGGGCGGACGCCACCGGATGCACGGACGCGGAACGCGAGGCCACGCTGCAACGCGTGTTCACGCTGTTTCCGCGCCTGAAGGAGCGCTACGCCCAGCGCGGCGGAACGCTGTCCGGCGGCGAGCAGCAGATGCTGGCAATCGGCCGCGCCCTGATGAGCCGTCCCCGCCTGCTTCTGCTCGACGAGCCCTCTCTCGGCCTGGCGCCTTTGATCGCCCGCCAGATCTTCGATGCGATCCGCACCCTCAACCGGCAGGACGGCCTGACCGTGCTGATCGTCGAGCAGAACGCCAACCATGCGCTGAAGCTCGCCCATCGCGGCTACGTCATGGTCAACGGCCTGATCACGCTGGCCGGGACCGGCGCCGAGTTGTTGCAGCGCCCCGAGATTCGCGCCGCATACCTGGAAGGCGGCCGGCACGGCTGAGGCTGCCCAGAGCGGCCCCCGGTGCGGAGCACGTGCGGCCGAATGTGGCGAGATATCTCCGCCAATGCCCGTATTTTGCCGGTGACTTCTCCCAGGATTCATTCAAGAATGGCGCCGGTTTGAACCGGGGCGAACCCGGCAACTTCCACAGGCGACCACCCGCGAGGTATCTCATGAAATCACTGAAGCTCATCGGTCTGGCATTCGGCGCGTCGCTCGCGCTGTCGAGCGCGGCGTTCGCGCAGGATGTCACCGTCGCAGTCGCAGGCCCGATGACCGGCGGCGAGTCCGCCTTCGGCCGCCAGATGAAGAACGGCGCCGAGATGGCCGTGGCTGACATCAACGCCGCCGGCGGCGTCAACGGCAAGAAGCTCGCGCTCACCGTCGAGGACGACGCCTGCGACCCGAAACAGGCACGCTCGATCGCCGAGAAGATCGCCGGCGCGAAAATCCCGTTCGTCGCCGGGCACTATTGCTCGTCGTCGTCGATCCCCGCCTCCGAAGCGTATGCCGACGGCAACGTACTCCAGATCACGCCGGCCTCCACCAACCCGAAGTTCACCGATAGCGGGCTGTGGAACGTGGCGCGCGTCTGCGGCCGCGACGACCAGCAGGGCCTGGTTGCCGCGCAGTACATCGCCAAGAACTACAAGGGCAAGAACATCGCCATCCTCAACGACAAGACCACCTACGGCAAGGGTCTCGCCGATGAGACCAAGAAGGCGCTCAACAAGGCCGGCATCACCGAGAAGATGTACGAGTCCTACAACAAGGGCGACAAGGACTTCAACGCGATCGTCTCGCGCCTGAAGCGCGACAACATCGACCTCGTCTATGTCGGCGGCTACCATCAGGAGAGCGGCCTGATCCTGCGCCAGATGCGTGACCAGGGCCTCAAGACGATCCTGATGGCCGGCGATGCGCTCGCCGACAAGGAGTACGCCTCCATCACCGGCCCGGCCGGCGAAGGCACGCTGTTCACCTTCGGCCCCGATCCGCGCAACAAGCCGACCGCGAAGAAGATCGTCGACGCCTTCAAGGCCAAGAACATCGACCCCGAGGGCTACACGCTCTACACCTACGCGGCGATGCAGGTCTGGTCGCAGGCGGCGAAGAAGGCCAACACCACTGACGCCAAGAAGGTCATGGCGGCGATCAAGGCCGGCAAGTGGGACACCGTGATCGGCCCGATCGAGTATGACGCCAAGGGCGACATCAAGCAGCTCGACTATGTCGTCTACAAGTGGGACGCCAAGGGCGGCTACGCCGAGATCAAGGGCAACGGCACCTGAGACAGGATGCCTGACCTTTTAACCAGATCGATCCCAACGCCCCGGTTCGCCGGGGCGTTTTCTTTTGCCGTACGGTCAGACCGCTGCGGAGAGCTCGCCGCCCGCCGCAGCCTGAGCCTTCCGCAGTGCTTGCAGGAGATCGTTCGGCCGAAACGGCTTTTGCAGACATACCACGTCGGCCAGACCAGGCGCCTCGCCCATGAAATCCAGCGCGGTCATTCCGGAGACCGCGACGATCGGAAACCCGGGAACTCGCTCGCGAATGGCCACCATGACGTCGACGCCGCTCGTATCGGCCAGGAAAATGTCGACAATCGCAGCATCGAAGGCGTCCTCGCTGAAGGCCTTCAGGCCCGCCGCGCCGCTATCGGCCTCGACCACGTCGAACCGGTTGACCCGAAGCACGATCGCGACCATGGCGCGGACGTCCTTCTGGTCGTCGACAATGAGGACACGGGGCATAGGGAACAACTCCCGGATTCATATCATTATTTGGTTCAATTCACCGCAAAGGGACGGCAAGGCAGTATGAGTCGATCCTAGTAAAGCACCTCTTACCGATTACCCGTTCCGAGTCCCCCTCCAGGTTAAGTAAGCTGTAACCGTCGGTTGAGTCGCACCCGCTTTCTGTCAGGATGCGCGCCCGGAGCGCGCTACCATGAAGGTAACGGCTTCCCGGCCGGAAGGGATTGACGTAGGAGGTCATCATGCCGGCTTACGAGAGATCGACGTGCTAGCGCCCAACGACCGAAGCACATTCCTGTCGACCTTGCCGGCTACGCGGAGCGATCGCACCGCGGCATTGGCAATCGTCGGCGTCAGCGCGATCCTGTTCGCGCTGGCGGTACCCTTTGCAGGAATGCCGCTCGTACAGGTGCCGGCCTTCGTGGCGAGCTACCAGTCGGCGCTCGCCGTCAGCGACATCATCACCGCCGTTCTGCTGCTGTCGCAGTTCGCCGTACTGCGCAGCCGCGGGCTGCTGCTGCTGGCGACCGGCTATCTGTTCACCGCGGCCGCCGCGGTGACCCATGCCCTCACCTTCCCCGGACTGTTCGCCCCGGCCGGATTGTTCGGTGCAGGCCCGCAGACCACCGTCTGGCTCTACATGATCTGGCACGGCGGTTTCCCGCTGTTCGTGCTGTCCTATGCCTGGCTGAAGGACGGCAATGGCGGCAGCAGGATTGAAGGCTCGACAGCTTCCGCGATAGCACTCTCCGTGGCCGGCGTGATCGTCGCGATGACCGTCTTCGCCTGGCTGGTGACTGCGCAGCACGGCCTGCTGCCGGTGCTGCTCAAGGACGGCCACTACACCACCACCATGATCGGCGTGGTGTCGTTCGTGTGGTCCCTGAGCTTCGCGGCGCTGGTCACGCTGTGGTTTCGCAAGCCGCACACGGTGATCGACGTCTGGCTGATGGTCACGATGTGCGCCTGGCTGTTCGACATCGCGCTGTCGGCGATCGTCAACGTCGCCCGTTTCGACCTCGGGTTCTATGCCGGCCGGCTCTACGGCCTCGGCGCGTCGAGCTTCGTGCTCGCGGTGCTGCTCATCGAGAACGTGCGCCTTCAGGCCAATACGGCAGGCATGGTCGGCGCGCTGCAGCGGCAGTCGAGCTCGGAGCGGAACTATTATGCCGAGCGCGAGCGGCTGTTCAGCGCCGTCGTCGAATCCTCCAACGACGCCATCATCACCAAGTCGCTCGACGGCACCATCACGTCCTGGAACAACGCGGCCGAGCGCGTCTTCGGCTACTCCGCCAACGAGGCGATCGGCCGCCAGGTCGACATCATCATGCCCGAGGGGCAGCGCGAGGAAGTCGCCGAAATGCTGGCCCGCACCCGCAACGGCGAGGTCATCGACCAGCACGAGACCGTGCGGCTGCACAAGAACGGCCAGCCGATCGACGTCTTGCTGAGCCAGGTCCCGCTGCGATCGACCGACGGCAAGATCATCGGCGCCTCCAAGGTCGCCCGCGACATCACCGAACGGAAGCGGGCGGAATCCGCCCTCAACCGCGAGATCGAGGAGCGCCAGCGCATCTTCGAGACCTCGCAGGACCTGATCCTCGTCACGGACGGTTACGGCAATTTCATCCAGATCAGCCCCAGCGTGAAGGACATCCTCGGGTTCAAGCCGGAGGACATGATCGGGCACAGCGCCATCGAGTTCATTCACCCCGATGACCTCGACAAGACGCGGGGCGAGATGCGCGCGGCGCGGCGTGGCGCCGTCAAGCGCAGCTTCGAGGCGCGCTACTACCATTACGACGGTCACGAGGTGACGCTGAACTGGATGGGCACCTGGTCGGAGCCGGTGAAGCGCCATTTCTTCATCGGCCGCGACCTCACCGAGAAGCAGGCCGCAGAAGCCCAGCTCAGGCAGGTCCAGAAGATGGACTCCATCGGCCAGCTAACCGGCGGCGTCGCTCACGATTTCAACAACGTACTGACCGTCATCACCGGCACGATCGGCATCCTCGCGGATGCGGTGGCCGACCGTCCCGAGCTCGCCGCCATCACCAAGCTGATCGACGACGCCGCCGAGCGCGGCGCGCAACTGACCAAGCACCTGCTCGCCTTTGCCCGCAAGCAGCCGCTCCAGCCGCGCGAAATCGACGTCAATGCGCTGGCGCTCGAGGCCGCCAAGCTGCTGCACCCGACCCTCGGCGAGCAGATCACCATCATGCCGCAGCTCACCGAGGATGCCTGGCCGGCGCTGGTCGACCCGGGCCAGCTTTCCACCGCGATCCTCAATCTCGCGCTGAACGCGCGCGACGCCATGCCGGACGGCGGCACCCTGGTGCTGGAGACCCGCAACATCTTCCTCGACGACGGCTATGCCAGCATGAATCCCGATGTCGTCGCCGGCAGCTATGTGATGATCGCGGTCAGCGACACCGGCACGGGCATTCCGCCGGACCTGGTCGAGCGGGTGTTCGACCCGTTCTTCACCACCAAGGAGGTCGGCAAGGGCACTGGCCTCGGGCTCAGCATGGTGTTCGGCTTCGTCAAGCAGTCCGGCGGCCACATCAAGATCTACAGCGAGGAGGGTCACGGCACGAGCGTGAAGATCTACCTGCCGCGCTCGAGCGGCGCGCAAGAGGCCGAGTTCGAGGCGCTCCAGAACGTGCCCATCACCGGCGGCGACGAGAAGATCCTGATCGTCGAGGACGACGCGCTGGTGCGGCAATACGTCGTGACCCAGATCAAGAGCCTCGGTTATGCCGCGCTCGAGGCCGCCAACGCGGCCGAAGCCCTCACCATCATCGATGCCGACAAGGGGATCGACCTGCTCTTCACCGACATCATCATGCCGGGCCACATGAACGGCCGCCAGCTCGCGGACGAGGCGGCGCGACGGCGTCCCGACCTGAAGACGCTGTTCACCTCGGGCTACACCGAGAACGCCATCGTCCATCACGGCCGGCTCGATTCCGGCGTGCTGCTGCTGGCCAAGCCCTACCGCAAATCCGAGCTTGCCAAGATGCTCAGGACCGCGCTGGCGAGTTGAGCCTGCTGCATCAGTGCGCTATCGCTGGTGCGTGAAGCGCATGGAGTGCCGGCCTTGAAAAATCTGCTCACCGATATCGCCGGCGTCCGCGTCGGCCATGCCGAGGATGCCAAAGTTGCCTCCGGCGCGACTGCGATCATCTTCGATGCCCCCGCGGTCGCGGCGATCGACGTTCGCGGCGGCGGGCCCGGCACGCGCGAGGACGCGCTGCTCGATCTCGCCAACACCGTCGAGCGTGTCGACGCGATCGCGCTGTCGGGCGGCTCCGCCTTTGGCCTCGATACCGGCGGCGGCGTGCAGGCCTGGCTCGCCGAGCAGGGCCGCGGCCACCGGGTTCGCGAAGCGCTGATCCCGATCGTGCCAGGCGCAATCCTGTTCGATCTCCTCAACGGCGGTGACAAGGCCTGGGGACGCTTCTCGCCCTACCGTGACCTCGGCTACGCAGCGGCGGCCGCAGCCGGCGCCGACTTCGCGCTCGGCAGCGCCGGCGCCGGCCTCGGTGCCACAACTGCGACGTTCAAGGGCGGGCTCGGCTCGGCCTCGGCGGTGACACCTGATGGCGTCAAGGTCGCGGCGATCGTCGCCGTCAACGCGGTGGGCACCGTCACGGTCGGTAACGGGCCGTGGTTCTGGGCGGCGCCGTTCGAGGTAGCAGGCGAATTCGGCGGGCGCGGCCTGCCCGACAAGTTCACCGACGACATGCTCCGCATGCGCATCAAGGGTGGTCCCGCTGCGAGCGCGCGCGAAAATACCACCATCGGCGCCGTCGTCACCGACGCGGTGCTGACCAAACCCCAGGCCAAGCGGCTTGCGATGATCGCGCACACCGGCTTTGCCCGCGCCATCTACCCGGTGCATGCCCCAACCGACGGCGACGTGCTGTTCGCGGCCGCGACCGGCGAGAAGCCGATCGAGCCGTTGGTCGGCCTCACCGAGCTCGGCACGGTCGCCGCCAACGTGGTCGCGCGCGCGGTCGCACGCGGCGTCTACAGCGCGACAGCCCTGCCGTTCCCCGGCGCGCTGCCGGCGTGGAAGGACCGGTTTGGCGGGTAAGGGGCATTCGCCTCCTGCCACGCAACGCGTGTCATCGCCCGGCGAAGACCGGGCGATCCAGTATTCCAGAGACGGGCGTGATGGAACCGAGAGGGCGCGGCGTACTGGATGCCCCGGTCAAGCCGGGGCAGGACAGCTTCATGTGTGGAGAGAACTCTCGCTCAAACGCTCATCGACATGGACGAGCCGGCTGCCGTTGAGGCGCCCTGTCCCTGCCCGCCTTGCTGCTGCATCAACTGCGCGAACAGATCGTAGGCCGAATTACGAGAAGAAGCGCCGGGGACCGTCGTCGACATCTTGAAGCCGTCGGCATAGGTGACGGTGGTGGTGGTCGAGCCGTCGGCCGCGGTCGTCGTGGTCGAGGTCGATCCGCCGCCGGACTTCGACGAGGAATCCGATCCATCGCCGGAGTCGCCCGCGCCTTGCGCGTGGTGACCGTGATGGCCGCTCTTCAGCGCCTTCGACATCTCGTCCAGGCTCACGCTGCCGTCCGAATTCGAATCCATCTTCGAGAAGACGTCGTCGGCCTGCGCGAGGTTGGTGCCGCCGGCGCCGAGCGCGTTCTCGAATTCGGACTTAGTGATGCTGCCGTCGCCGTCCGCGTCGATCTGCGAGAACAGATCCTTGAGCGCTGCGTCACGGCTCGTTGACGTCGAGGAGCTCGAGCTCGACGAGGTCGTTGCACTGCCGGCGCTGTCCGTCGACTGGCTTTGCGCCGCGAACAGCGCGTTCATCGTCTCCGGCGAGATCTGCGGATATTTGCCCGCATTGACCGACGAGGTCGCACCGCTGGTCGTGCTGCTGCTGCCGCTGTCGATCGCGAACGGATTGGTCGCGCCTTGCGAAGAGCCCGTCTTCTGGGTCGACGAGGACGACTTCGAGTTCGTCAGCGACTGGATCGCATCGAGCGCACTCGATACGGCGCCAAGGGCAAACAACATTGCACAACTCCAACCGATGCGGCACGCCGCGGCCAAGGTTCTGGAGATGAAGTCAGCAAGCGTCGTGCCAGCGTAAAAAGCTCAATGAAATCCGACTTCGCCGCGCTTGGCGCGGCGAGGGAACACCGGCAATTCATGCCGGTCGCGGCAGAAATTTCCGCCCACAGGAAGCACGCTACCCCTGCATTGCCCGGCGTGGAGGCCCATGTTAGGCGAGGTCCATCCTTCACGGCCGCCACGGGAAACCGCGCCATGACCCAAGCCTTCGCCCCCCGCCCCCTGGCAATCGCGCCCTCGATCCTGGCCTCGGACTTCTCAAAGCTCGGCGAGGAGGTGCGCGCGGTGGACGCCGCCGGCGCCGACTGGATCCATCTCGACGTGATGGACGGGCACTTCGTGCCCAACATCTCCTACGGCCCCGACGTCATCAAGGCGATGCGCCCGCACACCAAGAAGATTTTTGACGCGCATCTGATGATCTCGCCCTGCGATCCCTATCTCGAGGCCTTCGCCAAGGCCGGCTGCGACCACATCACCGTGCATGCGGAAGCGGGTCCCCATCTGCACCGCTCGCTGCAGGCGATCCGCGCGCTCGGCAAGAAGGCCGGCGTCTCGCTCAACCCGGGCACGCCGATTAGCGTGCTCGAATACGTCATTGACCTCGTCGACCTCGTGCTGGTGATGTCGGTCAATCCCGGCTTCGGCGGTCAGGCCTTCATCCCCTCCGCGATCTCCAAGATCCGCGACATCCGCGCGATGACGGCGGGCAGGCCGATCGACATCGAGGTCGATGGCGGTGTTGGCCCCGACGTCGCAGGCCCCCTCGCCGCAGCCGGCGCCAACGCCTTCGTCGCCGGCACCTCCGTGTTCAGGGGCGGCACGCAGGACGCCTACAAGACCAACATCGCCGCGATCCGCAACGCGGCGCTAGGGGCGCGCGGCGAGGCCATCTGACGGCCATTCGCGGTCCGAACCGGCCTTGTGGCCGCTGCGACCAATGGCAATGGATGAAATCCGCGCCACTCCGTTTTCCGCAGGCTTGCGGCGCCTGCTCGCCGAGGCCTTGCAGGACGGCGAGCACGTGGTCTGGCAGGGCCGGCCCGACGGCGTCGCCCGGATGATGATGTGGCGATTTCTGTGGTGGATCGGGTTCCCCTGGCTGTTGCTGACCGTCGTCGCCGTCAGGAACGATTGGATCGACCAGGCGGCCCATCCTCTCGCGATGCTCGGAGTTGCGATGGTTGCGGCTCCGCTGGTGCTGCTGCTGCAAGACCTGCAGACGCTCTATCTGATCACCGATCGCCGCGCGCTGATCCTGCGAACGGCCTGGGGCAGACGGACGGTGAGCCAGACGCCGTTCGAGGCCATGGACGCAGTCCTTGAAATCCTCGACATCGGCCGTGGCGCCGGCCACCTCAACTTCGCGTCGGGGCGATCGACCCGTTCGCCCTATACCGACTACACTGGCCGCTACGGGTTTCGCTGTGTTCGAGACGCTCCGCGCGTTCGGGATATTCTCGAAGGCGCGCGCACGGGAAAGATGCAGCACACGCGAAAAACTGCGGCTCTTACGGTCGCAGCAGCGCGCAATTGTTAAGATTGCAACCTCAGTCCGTACTCCTCCGGACTTCCCTGATTCGCGCAAATCACTGCTAGTGATTCTTGCCTGTTTTCGCGGGAGCACATCATGACGACGACCCTGGTTTGGACTGGCGTGGCGTTGTGGCTTGGTTTTTGTGCGTTTGTTGTGTTTGGCCCGTCGGCCGGACCGGTGCAGGTCCCGGCACGTTCGGCCCGCATCGTCCGTCGCAACCCGCACCGGGCGTGAGCCCGTGCGGATCGCGCTCGTGAAACGTCAGCCGAAGCGCAGGTGTCGCATCCCGCGGCGCCCGCATCCTGACCTCGACTATTTCTTCGGTCAGCTCGAACGCACCGAAGGCGAGATGCGCGACGACACCGGGCCCGAGACGGCGGACCCGGACTACCCGTTCCGGTCACCGCGCCGGTATTGAAATTCTTGATCGGACTCTTGCCTGATGAAACCGCACTGCCCGAACTGCCTGAAGGAAATGACCAAGGCATCCGCGTCGCGTAACCTCTTCAACTGCGAGCCCTGCCGCGAGATCATCCAGTATTTCGGCGGCAGCGCGGATCACGGCGAGCCCGGCCCGCAATTCTGCTGGCCGATCCGCCGCAAGCGTTCGGTCCACGCCGCCCACGCGGCCTGATCTCTTCCAAGATCCAGGGGCGCGGCCCTATCCGGCCGCCTCATCCGCATCCCCAGCCATCCGCGGCGGCCGCACCACGGTGACGGTGCAGGCGGCTTCCGAGGCTACCTTCGCCGAGACGCTGCCCAGCAGCGTGCGGCGGAACGAGCTCTGCCGCGCGCCGATGATGACGTGGTCGACCTGGTTGACCTCGGCGAACTCCAGGAGCGCCGCGGCGGGGTCGACGGCTTCCAGCACGTGGACCGACAACCGGCTCTCATCCAGCTTGAGCGGCGTCGCCCAATGCCTGAGCGCGACCAGACGGTCGATATGCTTGTTGGAGCCCTGCTCGTCGAGCGTCCGGTCGATCGCGATGCGGTTGAGCTTGAGCACGTTGACGCAGGCGAGCCGCGCCGAGGGCAGCGTCGCGAGAATGCGCTCGGTCGTCACGCGCAGCGCCTCGTTCAGTTCGCCCGCGCCTTCCACCGTGTCGAGCGCCACCGCGAGGATCGGGCTGGAGGCGATTTGCGCGGCGACGTCCGATTTCGCGCGCGGCGCCATCACGCCCTGGTTGAAGCGCCGCCGCCAGGCCACGCTGAGGGGATCGCGCTTCAACCGTTCCGAACGCGCGGTGAGCTTGACCTGATCCGGATGGGCCAGATCGAAGGCAAGCTGGGAGGCGGTCGGATAGCGCCACACCGGCTCGATCTCGAGACACCGCAGCACGATCTCCTGGAGCCAGGGCGGATAGTCCGCGCGCAGGCCGCGCGGCGGATGCGGATCGCGCCAGAGCCGGCGCCGCATCGCGCGCAGCGTCTCGCCCTCGCCGAACGGCCGCTCGCCGGTGGTGAAGAAATAGAGCAGCACGCCGAGCGAAAACAGATCGCTGCGCGGATCGTCGCGCACCCCCAGTAATCGCTCGGGAGCCATGTAGGGCGCGGTGCCGTAAGGCAGGCGGAATTCCTCCTGCAGCAGATCAGGCAGGTGGTCGTGATGCGACAGGCCGTAGTCGATCAGCACCGCCTCGCCAGAGTCGCGGAACATGATGCTGCTCGGCTTGATGTCATGATGGATCACGTTCTGCCGGTGCAGATCGGCGAGCGCGGTCGCGACCTTGGCGACGAGCTGCCGCGCCTCGTCATAAGGCAGCGGCAGGTCCGGCAGCCGCTTGTAGAGCGTGGTGCCGACGATACGCTCGATTACGGCATAGGCCTGATGGGCGAAATCGCCGGTGCCGAAACAGGACGGAACGTGCGGTCCCGCGAGCCGCGGCAGGATCATCATCTCCATCTCGAAGGAGACGATCGCGGCGGGATCCTCGCCCTCCGACACCCGCGGAATCTTCATCAGCAGCGGCACGTCGATGCCGGGATGGGTGACGGTCCACAGCGTCGCCATGCCGCCGGCATGGACGCATTCGCCGATAGTGTAGCCGTCGATCTCGGCGCCCGATTTGACCAGGGATTGCGGCATCGGCCTCTAGCGCCCCTGCGACAGCCGGTCGGCCAGCCAATGCGGCAAGCCGTTCTCGCGGATGCGGCTCGCAGCGGTCTGGATGTCATAGGGCGCGCGGCAATAGGTGATCTGACACGACACGGTGTCGAACAGCACGAAGGCCGCGGATGGATCGCCATCGCGAGGCTGGCCGACCGAGCCCAGCACGGCCAGCCATTGCCGCCCGCGCAGCAGCGGCACGGAGACGTCGGTCTTGGGCACGAGGCCCGTCATCTTCGCCGTCACCGACATCGAATAAAGCGCCGGACGGTGGATGTGGCCGCAGAAGGTGACATGGGCGGGCGTCGATATCAGGCTCTTGGCGGCATCCGCCGTCGAACGGACATAGTGCCAGCGCTGCGGGCTGGAGGCTTCCGAATGCACGAACAGGAGATCGGCGTCCTCCACCAGCATCGGCAGTTCGGCGAGGAACCGCCGCTGCGCGACGTCGAGTCGCCCGCGCGTCCATTCGATCGCGATCTGCGCCTCCGCATTCATGGCCTCGGTCGTGGTGTTGACCGCCTCGTCATGATTGCCGCGGACGGCGATGGCGCCCTCCCCGACCAGCTCCATCGCGGTATCCACGACCCATTCCGGGTCGGCGCCATAGCCGACGAAGTCGCCGAGCAGGACGAACCGCTCCGCGCCCTTCGCGCGGGCCACCTTCAGACAGGCCTCGAACGCCTGCCGGTTGCCGTGGATATCCGAGAAGACAGCGAGAAGCACGCACCCTCCACCCTCAAACCTTATCGGGAGCCGATAAGGCCAAATTGAGGGACGTCAAGAAGATGCGCCAGCGCCGGTCCGTTTTCCAGCGCTAGCCTGACGCAATGGTGAAGGGCCTATTGCTCGTCCTTCGGCGGCATCCGGGGCGGCGGGATCGGCGTGAACACGGCGCCCTGCGCGCCGGCCGGCGGTGCCAGGAATTCGCCGGTCGAGGAATCGCCGCCGGTGGTCTCCAAAATGGTCTTCGGCGTCACATATTCCCGGACCATATCGATCAGGCTGCCGTCGCCGCCGCCGAAATCGGCGGCGCGGCCGCCTTGCGGATGTCCCAATGCGATCTCGTTCTCCGCCGCATGGGTCTTGTCGGCCAGCCGGTCATTGTAGGGCACACGAAAGGCGCGCGGGATGCCGCTCGGTCGATTGTCCTCGTCGAGCTGCTCGACCCAGAGATAGATCGAGCCGGGATCGCCCTCCAGCGAATGCGGCTCGACGATGCGGGCCTTCAGCAGCTTGAAGGTGGCCGGCAGCCTGTCTGTGCTGGCCCAGCCAAGCAGCCCGCGCATCTCCGTGAAGCTGACGACATAGAAGGCGCTGGTCACGACCACCGCGACCGCCTTCAGCGACCAGTGCAGCCGCGCATAGACCAGCACGACCAGCAGCAGTGCGCCGATCACGGCATAGGCGACCGACAGCGTGAGGATGACCGTTGGCAGATTAGTCACGGCGTATCCTCTTGGCGTTACTGCTCACACCGGTCCTCGGGTCGAGATCGGCGCCGTTGCGCCAGCTGCTGCGGAACGTCTCGAGCAGCGATTTCGGCCGCTGATTCACATCGACGACCTTGCCCTCCGTGTCGAGCCGGAATCGCACCGCGGTCTTCTCATCGCCGGTGTGGTCGAGCGTGAACTTATTGTCGAAGACCACCTGCGCCGTCGGATTGAGCTTCTGCACCTTCACATTGGCCGTCACGGGCTCGCCGGTCGTCGCGACGAAATGCGAGACGTTCACCGTGTATTCGCCGGCGAGGATGCCGCGCAGCGTGACGATCTCCTCGCGGATGGGCGAGGCAATCTTCTTGCCGGCGACCATGATGAAGTCGTTGGCCCCGCCGCGATCGTCGCGGTCGAGCGTGAGGAAGCCGGCCTCGCGGTGACGATACCAGGCAACGTTGCCGGCAGGGTCCTGCACGAACAGGTCGAGATCGTCGGGGTGGTTGTCCGGCCAGTCCAGCGTGATCATGAACTCGGCCTTGGAGTCGATCTTGCCGTCCTTTGCATCGGGCGAGACCGCAAGCAGGGCGAGAAAGAACAGGAAGGCGATCACCTGGAGCGCCTTGAACAGCATCACGCCCAAAGGGTCGAAAGGCTCCTCGCGCGGATAGAGACCGAAATCATCCATCATGACGATGTTCCGGCGCCTTTACGCTCCAGCACCGGCGTCACATAGGTCTCGGTCAGCACCACCGCATCCGAGAACACTCGCTGGGTCGCGGAATCCAGCATGTAATACTGGATGCGGACCAGGATCGAGCCGACGAGGCCCGCCAGCGTCGTGTACATCGCGACCGCCATGCCGTCGCTCATCAGCCCCATCGAGGAGCGCATCGCGACCTTGTCGGCGGCGTCCAGCCCCGCGATCGGCGCCAGCATGATGATGAAGCCGATGATGGTGCCGAGCAGGCCGAGCTTCATCAGCGTGTCGGAGACGAAGGCGCCGAACCCGTTGGAGCCGCGCAGCCGGTCGGCGAGATTCCGCAGCAGCAGCGTCTGGTCGACCGGCCGGTAGTCCTGCGCGGCCGCTTTCGTCACGAGGCTCTCGATATGGTCCCGCACCAGCCCGCGCGGCAGCTTCGCCGTGCCGGCATCGAGCACCTTGCTGCCGCCGGGCGCCGCGAGCGCCTCGCGGCAACGCCGCGCCGCCGCGCCTTCACGGGCGATCGCCCGCGTCCGCAGGAAGCAGTGGCCGCAGGTCAGGACATAGAGCAGCGCGATGACGCTGGAAATGTAGGTCCGGTCCGATGTCAGCATCAAGCGGATCAGGCCGAACCGCCACAGCAGCACGACGGCGAAGATCGACAGCCCTGTGAAGATCATCCAGAACAGCAGCGCGCTACGCTCGGATGGGTCGGCAGCCTGGCCCGCGATCGGTCCAATCGTCATCGAACTCATGCTGCACTGCTCCTGACCTGCAGGGATTCGCCTGCAACGATTCCTCACCCATTAGATCAAAGCCGCCGCGCCCGGTCCAAAGAGCCATGCCCAATCCGGCTTGGGAAATTTGCCCGAGCAGCAAATCCTGCCGCTCCCGCAATTGGCAAGGCGCGGCGGCGTTGTTAGGCTGACCTTACCAAACGTCGGGGATGATCGCATGCGCCTCGTGCTTCAGCTTGTCGCCCGTCTGCTTCTCATCGTCGCGCTCTGCCTTGGCGCTGCGACTGTCTGGGCCACGTTCGACGCCTATCGCAGCGTCGACCGGGCGACTGCGGCCTCGGCGCAGCGGGTCGCGCAGGCGCTTCAGGCACTGTACTGGCACGAGTTCTTGTTGCGCAGCAGCAGAACCCGCGAGCAGCTCTTGCCGGTTCCGGAGTGGCGCACGCTGGAGACGATGAAGCTGATCTCGCCCGGCGTCTGCGTCGAGTTCCAGCCGGCCATCGCATTCGAAAGGCCGCTCTGCGGCCAGAGCGTGGGGCTGGGCAAGACGCCGCCGCACTGGTTCGCCGCAATAGTCCCCGTCTTCCTCGGCAGCCATGCCGAAGTGATAAGGCCCGTCAGCCCCCGCGCCGCATCTGCCGGAACGGTCGTCGCGACGCCGGATGCCGCAGCGGCCATCTCGCTTGCCTGGGAGTATCTCCTCAACGTGGTCGATGTCGCGCTGCTGATGGCGGCGGCGATCGCGCTCCTGGCGTCGGTTGCGATCGCGCACGCGCTGGCGCCGGCGCGCACCATCGTCACCGCGCTCCAGCGCATGGCACGGGGCCAGTATCGCACCAAGCTCCCGCGCTTCCGCTCGATGGAGCTGGCGATGATCGGCAGCGCCGTCGGCGAGCTTGGCGGTCGATTGGAGGAAGCCACCGAACAACGCGCGGCGCTGACAAGGCGGCTGATCGAGATCCGCGACGACGAACGCCGTGCGCTCGCCCGCGAGCTGCACGACGAGTTCGGCCAAAATCTCTCCGCCATCCTCGCCTTCGCGAACACGATCGAAATGGCGAGCGCGAAGGAGAGCAAGGACAACGGTATCGCGCAGGACGCGCGCATGATCTCTCAGGCCACCCATCATCTGATGGCCTCGCTGCGCGATGCGCTCAAACGCCTGCGCAATCCCCTGCCCGAGGAGCTCGGGCTGGAAGCGAGCCTCGTGAATCTGGTGGACAGCTGGCGCTCGCAAAGCGCGGCGCAGCCGACCATCCGGCTCGACGTCAAGGGCGACCTCACCGACATCAGCGGCCCGGCCGCCACCACCGCCTATCGCGTGGCCCAGGAATGCCTGACCAACGCACTGCGCCACAGCTCGGCGCGCGAGATCTCCTTGCGCATCGAGCGGCGCGCCGGTGACGACGACGCGTTGCTGATCCGCGTCGAGGACGACGGCGGCGGCGATGCGGCGCGCGTGGCGCAGTCGGCCGGCTTCGGTCTCACCGGCATCCGCGAGCGGGTCGCGGCAGCAGGCGGATCCTTGTCGATCCTCCCCGCCAATCGCGGCCTCAGCGTCGCCGCCACCATTCCGCTTGCCGCGTGAGGAAGGCATGAGCGAGGTTGCGGCAACAGGCATCTCCGTGCTGCTGGTCGACGACCATCCGATCGTGCGGCAAGGCTACCGGCGCGTGCTGGAGAGTCAGGGCGATCTCCATGTCGTGGCGGAAGCCGACAATGCGGCGGACGCCTACGGCGCCTTCAAGACGCACGACCCCGACGTCGTCGTGCTTGATATCTCGATGCCCGGGGCGAGCGGGCTGGAGGCGATCCGCAACATCCGCGCGCGCAGCCCGCGGGCGCGCATCCTCGTCTTCACCATGCACAACGAAGCCGTGCTGGTGAAAGCCGCCTTCGGCGCGGGCGCCAGTGGCTTCGTCACCAAGAGCAGCGAGCCATCCGCGGTCGTCACCGCGATCCGCAGCGTCGCGCGCGGCGAGCGTGCCATGAGCGACGACATCGCCCATATTCTGGCCGAGGACAGCCTGTCGGCAGGCTCGGCGCTGGATCAGCTGGGTGAGCGCGAGATCGAGATCCTGCGCCAATTCGCGGGCGGCGCGACCACCGAGCAGATTGCTGCGCATCTCAATCTCAGCGTCAAGACGGTGCAGAACTATCACTACCTGATCAAGACCAAGACCGGCGCGCGCACCGACGCGCAGCTCGTGCGGCTGGCGGCGAGCTGCGGGCTGACGAGGATTTAAAGCTTAGCGACGGCCTGCTCGCATAAGTTCCCAAGGCCCCTCATCAAAGCTCTGCTGCCCCAACGAAGGTCTGCAGCCTCCCTCAGATTGTGCTAGGCTCGATCGCCGGCACGGCATCGAAGCCCCCTCGTTCCCGTTGTATGTTTCGCACAACAGCAGGAGACGCTTCCATGACCATCAGGGACAGTCTTCTTGCGGCACTGATCGCCTTCACCGTTTTCGCGACCGGAACCACCGAATGCGCAGCAACCGAGGCGAAAGACCAGATCACCATTCTTTACGACGCCTTCGGCACGAATGACGCGATGACAAAGGACTGGGGTTTTTCCGCCCTCGTCGAAGTCGCGGGAAAACGCATCTTGTTCGATACGGGTAACGATCCCGAAATCTTCGCGGCAAACGTGAAAGCCAAGGGCGTCGATCTCTCGGGCCTCGACTTTGTCGTTCTTTCGCACCGCCACTCCGATCACATGGCGGGTCTGTCCTACGTCCTGAGCGTCAATCCGACCGTCAAGATCTACGCGCCGAAGGAAGGGTTTGGCATCTACGGCTCTTCGCTGCCTTCCGGCTTCTACCGGAAGGACGAGGCCTTGCCGCCGGAGATGCGGTACTATGGAGGCAAGCCCCCGGCAGTGATGAAGTTTGGCTCGGCATGGGCCAACGCGAACTTCGAGCTGATCGATCAGACGACCGAGATTGCTCCCGGTATCACGCTCATTTCGCTGATCTCCGACGCGCCCGGGACAAGAGAGCTCAAGGAGCTGTCCTTGGCTGTCAACACGGCAGACGGTGTAATCCTTCTGGTCGGTTGTTCGCACCCCGGGATCGAGCGCATCGTCGAGGCGGCAAGCATCATCAATCCCAGGATTCATCTCATCGCAGGCGGATTTCATCTGGTCGTCGCACCTGACGAGGCCATCGCAAAAGTCGTGAGCGCTCTGAAGGACAGGTTCAAGGTCGACGCCGTAGCACCAGGACATTGCACCGGTGAGCCGACTTTTGCCGCGCTCAAGAAGGCGTTCGGCGACAACTATCTCTATGCCGGCCTCGGCACGTCGATTTCGGTTGGAACGAGTGGGAATGCCAGACGTGGGGAGGGTCCGACGCTTGACGACCTTGCAACGTATCGCAGACTGGCCGGGCGCCAAGACCCGTTCGGCATATTGCGGTCGCGCAGCTTGCGGTCGGGATCCGCGCTGTAGCGCGCAATTCGCATCTTTATCCAGCGCTTCGGGCGAGCGGAATGGAACCGACACCGTCGCGCTTTGGTTAGCAGCAGAGTGAAGGAGTTGCGCCATGAGTAAGGCTATGCACCGAACGGTCGTCGATCATCCGCTCCTCACGGTGGGTGAGCTCATCGACGAACTCTGCCGCTTACCGGATACGGCCGTCGTCCACTTCCACTGCCCCGCACTCGATCAGGAGCTGACTTTCTACCGCCTTCGGAGGCGGTCAAAGGACGCCGTCGAAATCGCGGTGAATGCATATCCGCAGAGCCCGCCGGTTGTCCCAGCGTCCGGTGCCGCTTTTCACGCGAGGAGACAATCTGCCCCCTCGGCGCCCCTTCGCGAGGAGACCCTGCTGCGCAAGGCGAAAGGCTGAATCGGCTCTTACGCGCTCTGGAGGGAGGGTATCGGTCTAGGCCGCCTTCAACCCGCGCAGCACCAGCGCGAGCGTCGCATCGACCCGCGCAGGCAGATCTGCGTCCTTCCACTCGTCGGCATGGGCGGGATGATGGAAGCGGCAGGTCGCGTCGAACAGCGCGCGCGCTGTCGCCTTGATGTCGCCCACCTCGAACACGCCCTGCTTGACGCCGTCGGACAGGATCGCCGAGATCTGGTCGATCATGGTGTCCTTGTGGCACCTGACGGCTGCGCAGGCCTCGCGCGCCAGGGTCAGATAGGTCTCGAACATCTCGGGGTCGTCGAGCACGCGCGAACGCTTGGCGGCGAACAGCGTGCGCAGCCAGCGATCGAGCCTGTCGGGCGCGGCGCCCTTCTCCTCGGCGATCTGGCGCAACGGCGCGTCGATGCGGTCCAGCCAGCGTTTGGCAACAGCCTCGCGCAGCGAGGCCTTGCTCGGGAAATGGCGATAGACGCTGCCGTGGCTCACATCGAGCGCACGGGCAACGTCAACCACGGTGGCTTTGGCAAGTCCGTAGCGCCGCAGAACGTCCTCGGTGACTTCGAGGATCCGCTCCGGCGTCAGGACAACGGCTTCATTCATGCCAGCACCTTGTTCCCGTTCAGGGTTCACCCGGCGATCGAGCTGCTTCCGAAGCGCCCCTGCCGGTCGTTTCGGAAAGCTCTCGCCTTAATGAGGCAGTTTTGCAGCCTGCGCCGCGATCTGGCGCGCCACCAGTAAATTGAGCCAATGCCCAATCGTCCCGGTGAAGTTGATGATTTCGGTCGTCATTGTCTTAAGTCTCCATTCGTCCGCGGTCCCCACCTCCGAATTACGTCCCGCGATCCACAAGTGTTTCGGACCTCGGGCTCCCCGGGCGGGATGACCACGGGACGCCCAATCGGAGCGTCCGGGAACGGATATACACGTCTCGCTGACAGATTTCAATATCTGTCAGTCAATGATCCGTGATTGACAGCTGATTTTTGCGGACGGATCGCTCCAGCCGCGGTCGTCCCGGTTGGCCGGCCCGGTGGATAGCTCGGCGATCCCCATCTTCCCCGGCCCAGATTGTTTGTTTCGCCCCGCCCGCTCTGTTAAATCACGGCGTAAAAAGCATTTTGGCAGGTCGCACCCCTTCGGGCCGCCCGCCCACCTTTCCTGGAGCCGTCCCATGATCCCCCGCTATACCCGTCCCGAAATGGCCTCGATCTGGGAGCCGCAGACCCGGTTCAAGATCTGGTTCGAGATCGAGGCGCATGCGGCGGACGCCCTCGCGGAGCTCGGGACGATCCCCAAGGAGGCCGCCAGGACGGTCTGGGCCAAGGCCAAGGATGCCACTTTCGACGTCGCCCGCATCGACGAGATCGAGCGCGAGACCAAGCACGACGTCATCGCCTTCCTCACCCACCTCGCCGAGATCGTCGGCCCCGAAGCGCGCTTCGTGCACCAGGGCATGACCTCCTCCGACGTGCTCGACACCTGCCTCAACGTCCAGCTCACCCGCGCCGCCGACCTCCTGCTCGCCGATCTCGACAAGGTCCTCGCCGCGCTGAAGAAGCGCGCCTTTGAGCACAAGATGACGCCGACCATCGGCCGCAGCCACGGCATCCATGCCGAGCCCGTCACCTTCGGCCTCAAGCTCGCTTATGCATACGCCGAATTCACCCGCGCCAAGGAGCGCCTGATCGCGGCTCGCAAGGAGGTTGCGACCTGCGCCATCTCCGGCGCCGTCGGCACCTTCGCGCAGATCGACCCGCGCGTCGAAGCGCACGTCGCCAAGGCGATGGGTCTCGTGCCCGAGCCGATCTCGACGCAGGTGATCCCGCGCGACCGGCACGCGATGTATTTCTCGGTGCTTGGCGTCATCGCCTCTTCGGTCGAGCGCATCGCGGTGGAGATCCGCCACATGCAGCGCACCGAGGTGCTGGAGGCCGAGGAGTTCTTCTCCGAAGGGCAGAAGGGCTCCTCCGCGATGCCGCACAAGCGCAACCCGGTGCTGTCGGAAAACCTCACCGGCCTGTCCCGCATGGTGCGCGCCTATGTGACGCCGGCGCTGGAGAACGTCGTGCTCTGGCACGAGCGCGACATCTCGCATTCCTCCGCCGAGCGCATGATGGGCCCGGACGCGACCGTGACGCTCGATTTCGCGCTGGTGCGCCTCGCCGGCCTGATCGACAAGCTGCTGGTGTACCCCGCCAACATGCAGAAGAACCTCGACCGCCTCGGCGGCCTGGTGCACTCGCAGCGCGTGCTGCTGGCGCTGACCCAGAAGGGCGCGAGCCGCGAGGACGCCTACAAGCTCGTGCAGCGCAACGCCATGCCGGTCTGGCGCGGCGAAGGCGACTTCCTCGTTCTTTTGAAGAAGGACGCTGAAGTGAAGAAGTATCTCAACGACGCCGAGCTCGAGGAGCTGTTCGACCTCGGCTACCACCTCAAGCACGTCGATACGATCTTCAAGCGCGTGTTCGGCGAGAGCTGAGCGTCGCTTGCGCAGCCCGGGTGAGCGCAGCGATACCCGGGACCTCACTCGCACAGACCCGGATGTCGCTTCGCTCATCCGGGCTACAGCACATCAGAAACGGATCCCCTCATGCCCATCGTCAACCGCGTTGCCGCCCTCTCCGACGAAATGGCCGCCTGGCGCCATGACTTCCATGAGAACCCGGAGCTGCTCTACGAGGTCCACCGCACCGCCGGCATCGTCGCCGATCGCTTGCGCGAGTTCGGCTGCGACGAGGTGGTGACGGGCATCGGCCGCACCGGCGTCGTCGGCGTGATCCGCGGCCGCAAGTCCGCCTCCGGCAAGACCATTGGCCTGCGCGCCGACATGGACGCGCTGCCGATCATGGAGACGTCGGGCGTCGCCTACGCCTCCAAGGTCCCCGGCAAGATGCACGCCTGCGGCCATGACGGCCACACCGCCATGCTGCTGGGCGCCGCCAAATATCTCACCGAGACGCGCAATTTCGACGGCACCGCGATCATGATCTTCCAGCCCGCCGAAGAAGGCGGCGGCGGCGGCAAGGCCATGGTCGAGGACGGGCTGATGACGCGCTGGAACATCGAGGAGGTCTACGGCATGCACAACATGCCCGGCCTGCCCGAGGGCCATTTCGCGACCACGCCCGGCGCGATGCTCGCCTCCTCGGACAACATCCAGATCATCGTCCGCGGCAAGGGCGGCCACGCCGGCGCCGGTCCGCACAAATCCGTCGACAGCGTGCTGATCGGCTCGCAGATCGTCAACGCGCTGCAATCGATCGTCGCGCGCAACGTCGATCCGCTGAAATCGGCCGTCATCTCGATCACGCAATTCCACTCCGGCACGGCCTTCAACATCATCCCTGAAGTCGCCGAGCTCGGCGGCACCGTGCGCACGCTTGATCCCGAGGTGCGCGATCTCGTCGAGCGCCGCATCGGCGAGGTCGCCGAGAGCGTCGCCCGTGCCTATGGCGGCTCGGCCGAGACCAAGTACACGCGGATGTATCCGGTGACGATGAACCATGCGCGCGAGGCCGGCCTTGCCGCCGACGTCGCCCGCGACATCGTCGGCGCCGAGCGCGTCAACGACAGGTTCATTCCGATGATGGGCGCCGAGGACTTCTCGTTCATGCTGGAAGCGCGTCCCGGCGCGATGGTGCTGGTCGGCATGGGCGACGGCAACGAGTGCCACCATCCGGCGTACGTGTTCAACGACAACATCCTCGGCCACGGCGCGTCGTTCTGGGCGCGCCTGGTCGAGACGCGGATGCCGGCATAGGCATTCGCAGGGTGGGTTAGCCGAACTTGTAGCCCGGGTGAGCGAAGCGACACCCGGGACAACTTTCGCCAAGGTCACAGCAGGTCCCGGATATCGCTACGCTCATCCGGGCTACGAGTACGCTCATCCTTCATACTGCAGCACGTGCATCCCGGCGTTCCAGTCGGAGACGAACATCAGCCCGTCCGGCCGGACATAGGCGTCACAGGTCTTGGCTGCGAGCGCGACGTTCGGGCGGGGATCGATCAGCTTTTTCGGCGTCGGCGGCACCCAATACGCGATCTCCTTCGGCGCAAAGGCGTCCTTGACGTCGAACACCCTGACGCCGGCATTGTTGTAGGTCGCAAAGATCGTCTCCTCGCTCTGGAATGCGCCCGGACGGTTCTCGTGCAGATTATGCGGACCGAAGGTGCCGTTCGCGCAAAAGTCGCGATCGCGCGGGGTCGGTAGCGTCGCGATCGGCACCGGGTTTTGCGGCGCGCGCACGTCGAGCACGAATGTGTGGAACAGGCCCTTGGCGCACTGGTCCGCATTGGCTTCATCCGCGACGATCGCGAGCTGACGCTTGGGCAGCGGCAGCGGCGTATGCGTGCCGCCGGCAAACGGCGGCGACCAGTTGATGTGGGACAGCAGCTTCGGATTGGTGGGATCGCTGATGTCATGAATGGTGAAGCCGCCGTCACGCCAGGCGGCATAGCCGCGATCACCCGCCGTGATCATGTGATGCAGCGCAAAGCGCTTGCCCTTGGGTGTCGCCGGCTCGCCGGCCGCGCGGTTCATGCCCGGCAGCCACCATTTCGCGACGATCTCTGGCTTCGTGATGGTCTTGAGATCGACCACGCAGAGGATGTGGTCGGTGAAGCCGTCGAAATGCGCCGACACATAGGCATAGCGGCCGCCCGGCCACCAGAGACGGTTGATGCCGAAGCCGGGCATTTCGAGGAACGCGATCTCGCGCATCTCGCCCGGCTTCGAGATGTCGTGGATCGAGAGGCCGCAGCGGAATTTCTTGGCCTTGGTGATGCTGTCGGCCAGCGTGTTCTCGAAATAGCCGCGCATGTTGTCGTAGGACTGCATCGCGACGATGTTGGCGCCGTTCGCAAGCAGCAGCATGTCTTCCGCCACCTGGAGATGGTGGGTGCGGGTGTATTGTCCCGCGGTGAAGAAATTGACCGGTTTCAGCGCACGCGGGTCGGACGCGTCCAGGATCGTCACGCCGTCGCTGAACATGTGCCCGACATAAACGTGCTGCCGGTTGAACATCACCTGCACGCTGTCGGGCCGGCCGCCGATGTCGCTGTAGGAGATGTGCTTGATGCCCTTGCCGATCCCCTCGGGCGGAATGTCGGCTTCAGAAGCCCATGCGGACCTCGACCACCCGGACAGCGCAGCGGACCCAAACACGGCCGACAATTGCTGAAGGTGGCGGCGGCGCGAGAGTCGAGGCATCGATTTCCCCCATTTTTTTAGGGATGATGCTCGCTTGCAGCGAGGCGTGCAAGCCTCGCGTCGTCTGTCCGAAAGTTTTGCTTCGTCGCTAGTTGCAGATTTCGGCTGGTATTTTTGCGGCAGGATTGGACGGATGATTGGCCGTCCCGAGCCGGCATCCCTTGGCAATCGGCCTGCATCCGGCATTGTTGCAGATCATCTGTCCCGAGGCCTGCGGCGTCGATGGCGCGCCCTCGGTTTGTTTTCGGTCCGTATCGCGCCTCCTCGAATCCTCGCGCGTCGCGACCGGCTTCTTGTCCTGGATCTTCTCGCACTCGTTGTCGTCACCGACGCGATAGCCGGCGCGGCAGGTGATTTTCACGCATTGATCGCCGTCGGCCTTGAAACCGAAATTGCACACGAGCGGGCAGACCCGTCCAGGCTTCGCCTTCAGCGCATCGAGGGCGTCGACGCTGGCGAGCTTCACGTCGAACTGGGTGCCGGCATATTTGTTGAACAGCGTCAGCGAACGCTGAGATGTGCCGTTCCAATCGCCATCAGCAGCAGCGGACAGACAGCCGACGCGGCGCAATTCGCTCTGCACGGATTTTGTCAGATCGGCCGCTGACAATGTCGATGCCGGCGCAGGCGAAAGGGCCGCAACCTTTTGCTCGACCTCGGGCATCTGACGATCGGCCGCCGGCTTTGCGGCCTGTTCCGCTTTCTCCGCGGCCTGCTTGGCGGCAAGCTCGGCCTTGGCCTTCTCCGCGGCCTGCTTCTCGGCCAGCGCCTTCGCAGCCGCCGCCTCGGCCACCTTGCGCTCGCGCTCGGCCGCTTCGGCTTTCGCCTGCTCGATCTGCTTTTGCTTCTCCGCTGCGATCCGCGCCTCCTCGGCGGCTTTTGCCGCCGCGGCCGCCTTCTCTTGCTCGGCTTTCTGGGCGCGCTCGGCAATCAGTCTCGTCTTTTCCTGCTCGGCCGACCTGGCCTTTTGCTCGGCCGCCACGCGCGTTTCTTCAGCGCCGATCTTGTTCAACTGGCCCTTGGCGAGGTTGGCGTAGAACCCATCGGAATACGCCGCCAGAAACGCCTCCCAGCCATCGCGCGTGGCCAGCTGGAGCGCCAGCTCGTAATCCCTGCGAATAGCGTCCTGCGGGTTGGCCTGCGGACCGGTCGCGACCGGCTTGACTACGACCAGGGGCACGTCGTCGCCACCGAGGGAGCCGTAGACATAGGGCTCCTGCTTGTAGCCGGTAGCCTTGAGCACGTCGTCGCGCACGAAGCCGAAGGCCTTGCGCAGATCGAGCCCCGGCTTCGGCAGGTGCTCGACCAGCGCGACGGCGAACGGGCTGTTTCTGGAATCGCCGTCGGATGCGGTCGAGCCGGCTTTCGCGGCGAAGGCAATCATGGTGTTGGGGCTGGTCGGCTCGACCTTGGCCAGGCCGCGTCCGATCGCGCGCGAGGCCAGCGTGCGCTTCATGGTCTTTGAGAAGGGATTGTCGCGGCAGGCGTCGAGGATGATCAGGCGCAGTTGCTTGGCCGGCTCGACCGCGAACAATGCGCGCTCGACCGGGATGGTCTCGTCGAGAACGTCGCCGTCCGTTTCCAGCGTTGCGTCGGTCGGGATGAGGTAGTTGTTGCCGTCGAGCTCGATGCCGTGGCCGGCGTAATAGATCACCGCCATGTCCGCATCGCGCGTCCTGCCGGCAAACTCACGCAGCATGCGCCGCATCTCGCTGGCGCTGAGATCAAGCCTGACGTCCACGGAGTCGAAGCCGGCCTTCTTGAACATGCCGCCGACCAGCGTGGCATCGTTCACGGGATTGCCGAGCTTGGGCGCGCTCTTGTAGGCGGAATTGCCGATGACGAGCGCGACCCGCCGGTCGGCATGTGCCGGTCCGCAAGCCAAGCCCATCGCAAATATCAACAAAGCAAATAACCGAAGCGAAATCACGTGCGTCCCCCCGGATGCAATTCCATGAGACTATTCGGATCATTGCCGAATGCCAATTCTCCCCTATGTGATATTCATCACACAACGTGTTTCAAGGCTGCTCATAACCATGCGGCAAGGCGTCACCATGCTTCGCTCATCCGGACCAGACTCCGAAAAAAGGGGTACGCAGGGTCCGTCATTGGGCTGCAGAGCGTAGATCCGCTGGCTCACCCGAGTGAAGCAGGCGAGATGCGGTCTCGTCTGGCGCGAAAGGCAGGGTGAACTGAAAGACGGCGCCCCGGGGCTCGTTTGCGCCGGCCCACAACTGTCCGCCATGCGCCTCGATGATCGAGCGGCAGATGGCGAGGCCCATCCCCATCCCCGTGGGCTTGGTGGTGTAGAAGGCCTCGAACAGGCACTCTACATTCTTCGGATCCAGCCCCGGACCGGAATCCCGCAAGGTGACGTGCACGCCGTTCGATGCATCCCGACCGGTGCTGATCAGCAACTCGCGTCCTCCCTCGCCGACCGCGGCCATCGCCTCGATCGCGTTGACAATCAGGTTGAGCACCACTTGCTGGAGTTGAACGCGATCTGCCTGAATGGGCGGCAGGCCTTCGGCAAGTTGCGTTCGCACCGAGACGCCGTTCTTGAACGCTTCGCTGCGCGTCAGCGCGATGACCTCGAGCACCGCCTGATTGATCTCCATATCCTCCTTTTGCGGGGGCGCCTTCCTGATGAGCGCCCGGATCCTGCCGATGACGTCGCCGGCTCGCATGCCGTCACCCGTGATCCAGTCGAACGTCTGTCGAACCCGCTCCAGATTCGGCGGTTGAGCCTCCAGCCAGTTCAGCCCGGCCTCGGCGTTCGCCACGATCGCGGCGATCGGCTGGTTGACTTCATGGGCAATCGAAGCGGTGAGTTGCCCCATCGTGGTGACGCGATTTGCGTGCGCGAGCTCCATCAGGGCTTCACGGTAGCGCCGCTCGTGTTCGCGTGCTTCGGCTTCCGCCCGCTTGAGAGCCGTCAGATCGAGGACAAAGCCGACGCCTTGATCGGTACCTTCTCCAAACATGGTCCCGCCGATCAGCACGGGCACACGGTTGCCGTCCTTCCGCACATACTCCTTCTCGAATGGTTGGGCCGTCCCGAGCCGCTTTAGTTCCGCCACGGTATGCAAGTCGCGGTCGCGCCATTCCGGCGGCGTGAGGTCGGTCCGATGCAGGCGCCCTGAGCTGAGATCTTCCCGGTCGTATCCCACGATGCGCAGGAACGCATCATTGGCCTCGAGAATGCGCCCCTCGACCTCCCAAATGATGATGCCGATGATGTTGGCGTCGAACAGGCGCCTGATCTTGATATCCCGTGCTGCAAGATCACTCTGAAGCTGGATGTTCTCCTCGGTCGCCTTTCTCCGCTGTTTCGCCTCGAGCCGCGCGAGCGCCAGCGCCGCTCCGGCCAGCGCGACGACGAGGACGACGGCCCCGGCGATCAGCGAGGTCCAGCGATGCTCGAATGCCTCGGCGCGCGCCTCCCGGTCGGCGAGCCGAAAGCGCTCGTGATCCACCATCTGGTCGATTTGCGAGCGGATCTCGTCCATGCTGCGGATCATTGCCAGCGCGGCCAGTCCGGACTTGCCGGCCGTCTTCAGCAGCTCGTCGATCTCGCGCAGCGTTGCGGCAACGGTCAGTGCCAGATGTCCGGCCCGAAGGCCCTGCAACGGATCCTCTGCGACCAGCGTCTGCAACGCCTGAGCTTCCCGTCGTACACTTTCGTCGGAAACGCCGTAGGCCTTGAGATAGGCGGGGTCGAGGGTCATGAGATACCCGCGTCTTTCGGCCTCCAGTTCCGCGATGATCGCCCGCAGCCGATCGAGCGTTTCGAGTATTTGGCGGCTATGCTCGGTGAAGTGGTGAGCTGCCTGCCGCTCCTGCCAATATTGCAGGCCGAGCAAGCTGGTCGCGACAAACAGGCCCACGAGCACTGCGACCGCAAGGATCAGCGGACGCGCAAACCATCGCGAAGACAGGGCCGGAGCAGGCGCTGACATCTGCCTAGGGTCATGCTGGCGTGACCGGCGCGTCTTCTGGTGCCAAGGCCAGAGCATTGCTAGGATGATAGCATGGATAGGCCCGCATGGGTGAGCCGGGAAACTGATCAGGTTACATCGGCTTCGGCCCCCGTAAGTCGTCTGGCGAGGGCCACGATGTCGCAGGGTGCGGCGGCCCGCTCACGTGTCATGAATGACTGCCTTGGTGAAGGAGCATTGGCATGGCGCAGGGTGAAAACACACTGAACCGTCAAATGCCGGCCAGCCGGCGCAGTTTCATCAGGGGATTGGGCGCAGCGGGGGCGGTGCTGCCGGCCCTTGGCGCGCTGCCGCGGTGGAGTTTTGCCCAAGGCGCCGCCGTGACCCACGCCAGCGCCGCGATCGACTGGAAGCAATTTGCGGGACAGTCGATCGCGCTTTCGGGTGCTATCCATCCGTGGTCGAATACGATCACGCCGCTGTTGCCGGAGTTCACCATACTCACCGGCATCAACGTCACCATCGATTTCCAGCTGGAAACCACCTATCTCGGCGCGCTGCCGATCAGGCTCGCTCGCGGCAGTAGCACGCCCGATGTCTTCATGTTCACGACCTATGGCCAGGGCATCTCGAACGGATGGCTGGAGCCGCTGAACGGCTATTATTCCAACAGGTCGCTGACCGACCCCGCCTGGTATGACGAGAACGACCTGCTCAAGACGGCCCGAGCCTTCCCGCTGTGGTCGGACGGCGAACGGTACGCCGTCCCGATTACCTCAGAGGCGATGACCCTGTTCATCAACAGCGATGCGCTGGCAGCCAAGGACCAGCCGATTCCCCAGACCTTCGAAGAGTTGCTTGTCACCGCCAAGGCGGTCAAGACCAGCGGCATGTCGGGGATCGCCATGCGGGCCCAGGCCGGAGGCAATTCCTCCCCACCGGCGATGGGCTTCGTGTTCTCCTACGGTGGGGCCATGGTCGAGCACAACAGGGTCGCTTTCGCGAGCCCGCAGGCGATAGCGGCAGTCGAGATGTACGGACAGCTGCTCAGTCAGGCCGGGCCTGCCGGCGTCGGCAGCTATGAATGGTACCACGTGCTGGATGACTTCCTGCAGGGTCGGACGGCCATGGCCATCGACAGCAGCAACTTCGCGACCGACATCTCCAATCCAGCGAAAAGCCGTGTCGCCAACCAGGCCGGGTTTGCAATCTTTCCACATCTTGCCGGTCGCGGACCCGTCCCCTTCATGTCGCACTGGCAGGCGTGCATCAATTCCAAATCTCGAAACAAGCGGGCGGCTTTCCTGTTCCTGCTCTGGGCGACGAGCAAGGCGACCTCGCTGCAGACTGCTGCAGCGGGGCTGGCGACGACACGCGTGTCGGCCTGGTCGAGCGAGGGCTTCAAGAAGGCGTTCGGCTCGCAGGCCGCCGAGGCGGCGCTGACCAACTTGCAGAATGCGGATGTCGACCGTGCCAAGGCAATCCTCTTCCATCCGCAATCGAGACCGATCCTCGACGCCTTCATGATCGGCGTCAATGAAGTGGTCAATGGTGCGAAATCGGCGAAAGATGCGATGACGGGCGCGGCCGAAAGAGCCAATGCGGCGATCCGCGGGTAGCGGCGATGCTTGTCCCATCGGACAGTTGGGACCGCGCTATGCGCGGCCCCGTTGGGCTTACCGGCTGGGCCACGCCGGTCAGGCGAAAATCACCTCGTGCCGCATCACGAAGGGCGCGAGCAGCGTGTGCACCTCACCGGTCACCACCTCGCGTTGGTCCGCCGGCAGGCCGGCCAGCGTCACGGTGGCGATCGAGCCGTGGCTGCCGTGGGCGCCGACCTTCACCTTGCAGTCGATGCCGCGCGCGGCGAGCGGCGACAGCACCTTGGTGAACACACGCTGCGCCGCGTCCCAGCGCAGCTGTGGCTTGAACACCTTGCCAACACCGGTCACGGGCATCGGATCGATGGGAATGACCTGCACCGGAACGGCCGCGCGCTCCGGCGTGCGCTCGCGCACCCACGACTCCAACTCGCCCGGCTCGACCTTGGCGCCCGGCTTCAGCTGCACGTAACCGACCGGCAACTCGCCGGCATAGGCATCGGGCTGGCCGACCACGGCGGCGAAGCCGACGGCGGGATGGCGAAACATGATCTCCTCGATCGGCGCCGGATCGATATTGTGGCCGCCGCGGATCACGAGATCCTTGGCGCGGCCGGTGATCCAGAGATAGCCGTCGGCGTCTAACCGGCCGAGGTCGCCGGAATTGACCCAGACCTCGTCGACGAAGGCGCCCTTGTTGTGCTCGTCGTTGAGATAGCCGCCGAACACGCCGGGCCCCGCCATGATGACGACACCGATCTCGTCAGGCGCGCAGTCGCGGATCAGCCGGCCGTCGGCATCGAGCTGCACGATGCGCACGCGCGCATAGGGCATGGGAAGACCGACCGAGCCGAGCCGGATCGGCCGTGACGGATAAGCCAGCGTATGCACGCTCGACGTCTCGGTCATGCCGTAGACCTCGACCACCGGCAGCTTGAGCTTGTCCTGGATCGCGGAGCCGACGGCGACGGGGATCGCCGAACCGCCGCCGGCGGCATATTTCAGGCTGGAGATGTCAGCGTTACCCGGTGGCACCGCGAGCGTCGCCGCGAGCACCGTCGGCACGCTCGACAGCGCCTCGGGCTTGAAGCGCTCGACCAGCCCCCAGATGTTCTTCACCGAGTTTGGATTGCGCCATCCGCTCGGCGACAGCACGACCAGCGAGCCGCCGCTCGACAGCGTCAGCAGCACCTGCGTCAGCGATCCACCGACGTGGAATAGCGGCATGCCGAATAGCAGATTGGAGCCCGGCCTGGTCTTCAGCAGCAGATTGAGCGCCCAGGCCTGGTAGACCTGATTGGCATGGGTGTGCCGCACCAGTTTCGGCGTGCCGGTGGTGCCACCGGTGTGGAAATAGGCAGCGATATCGCTGCCTAGAATCTTGCGCCCGCTGATAAGCCGGTCGGACGGCTGCTGCTTGATCAGGTCGCTGAAGGCAAAGATGCCCTTCTCCGGATCGCCGCCACCGAACACCTGCACGATCGCCTTGAGGTGTTTGAGTGAAGGGCGGATCTGCTCGACCTTCTGCCAGATGTCGGTGCCCGGCATCGGCCCCAGCGCCACCAGGATCTTGGTGTTCGCGGCTTCGAGAATCTCCGCGATCTGGTGCGGCTCGAGCAGCGGATTGACGGGATTGGCGATGCCCGCGGCCTCCGCACCGAGTAGCGTCACGAAGGCATCCGGCACCAGCGGCAACATGAAGCTGACGACATCGCCCTTCTCCACGCCGAGGGCGTGAAACATGTTGGCGGCCTGCGTGACGCGCGCGATCAGGTCGCGATACGTCACCACGACCGGCGTATCGGCCGGATCGGCATTTTGCAGGAACTGGATCGCGGCCCCGTCGGGATTGCGCGCCGCCCCTAACCTGACGGCGTCATAAGTGCTCTCGGCCGCGACGCGATCGGCGTAAGGGACCTGCTCGAAGGTGCGAACCTCGGCGTCGGTCGCCAGGTCAGGATAGTCGTTGCCGATAAAGCGATCGAGCGCGTGGATGCCCGCCATGGAATTCTGTCCTCCCTCAGTGCTTGTCCCCGCCCGGTGTCTTTTGACATTTTGGTTCGGCGAGGCCTCGACCGATGGCCGGTCGAGCGCGGACAGAATGATGGATGATTGAGCGTTCGTCCATGACTTAACGGCTACGGTCGTAGCACCCGGATGAAAGGCCTTTGAACCTCCGCGCTCGATCCCGGGACCAAGAACATGCATTGGACTCGCCTGCCAGCGTCCTGCCGCAAGACTTGAGGTGATCATGACCACGCCCCTGCGAGAGCGCATCACACGGCTGATCGTCGTGCTCGCCATGGCAGCGGCAATCGCCCTGCCCCGCGCGACGCTCGCCGCGGACAGCCAGTTCGACAAGATGCGCGCCAAGATCGTGGCCTTTGTCGGCGACAAGATGGAGAAGCTGGGCGGATCGCGCATCGTCTACAAGGTCGATACTGATGGCTTGCGCGAGAGCGTCGTCACGGATTTGCGCGACGACGTCGTCAAGACCCTGCGCGAGGGCAAGATCGCCTTCTCCGGTCTTGTGATCCGCGACGGCGGCGTCGAATTGAAAATCGCCGACGCCAAGGGCCGCGAACAGCTCGAACGCAAGCTCGCCTCCGCCGCGGAGGGATTGCCATCGCATGCGATTTCCGTGACCGACGGCGGCGACGGAGCGATCAGGCTCGCACCGACCGATACGGCATCCGCCGCACGGCTGAATGACCTCGTCGAAGATTCCATCGCCATGATCGAGCAGCGCCTCAAGGACGCCGGCGTCAAGCTTGTCAGCGTCGTCCCTGATGGGACCGACGGCATCCGCATCTTCCTGCCCGGCGTCACGGACCCCGAGCGCATCACCGCGATCTTCGCCCGGAAGGTCAAGGTCAGCTTCCGCCTGGTCGATCTCTCGATGCCGCCGGAGCAGGCGCAATCCGGTACGCCACCGACGGGTACGGAAATTCTGCTCGGCTTCAAGGACAAGCGACCTTATCTGGTGGCCACGGACAGCGCACTGGACGGCGACGACATCAGCTATGCCGGCCCGGGATTTGCCAGCGGCACGAAGGACCCGATCGCCTCGTTCCGCTTCAACGGCCGCGGCACGCGGCGCTTTGCCCACGTCACCGCGGAGAACATCGGAAAGCCCTTCGCCATCGTGCTCGACGGCAAGGTGATCTCCGCCCCCGTGATCCGCGAGCCCATCACCGGCGGCTCGGGCCAGATCTCCGGCAATTTTACCCTCGAGGAGGCCAACAGCGTCGCCATGCTGCTGCGTGCCGGGGCGCTGCCGGGGCACCTGACCCTCGTCGAACAGCAGGTCATCCAGCCCGCCGCCAAGCCGTAAGGCGGAGATTGCCCGCGCCTCACGTCGCCGGTGCGCCCGGGTCCGTCCACGACGCCAAAGCCCGCACCCCTCCGCCCCCGAATCACGGGGGCGCCGCGGCCATACGCACAACCAAGGGGCAATTGCCGAAACGCCCGATCAGGCTAAAATTTGCCTCTTGCGACAGGACGGCCTGAGGCTTCATTCAAGCGGTCGTCATTCGATTTCGGCTATACGGGTATCGACCGGGACTGAAGGCCTTACGCGGGAACATTACCATGCCGTCCGGCAGTGCAGACATTTCCTCGATCCTCGACCGCATTCTCGATGCGGCGACGGACAATCTCAGGATCGCGAAGATCCTGATCCAGATGGGCCTCGATCCCAACAACGTCACCTACGATGCGATCTTCAACCGGCTGCTGGAGATCTTTGTTCAGAACATCACGCTGGCCAATCTGTTCGCCGCGGTCGGTGCCGGCTTCTTCGTCGCCACGCTCTTGATGCGGACGATGGTGCCCCTGCGCGTCGCCAACATGATCGGCTGTGCGCTCTTCGCCGTTTTCGGCGCGCTCTCGGCCAACGTCTCGACGTTCCTCCTCTATCTTCTGCTGCTTCCGATCAACGCGTTGCGGCTGCGGCAGATGCTCAAGCTCGTCAAGAAGGCGCGCCATGCGGCCGAAGGCGACATGTCCATCGAGTGGCTCAAGCCGTTCATGACCGAGCGCAAATATCGCCGCGGCGACACGCTCTTCAAGCTGGGCGATCCAGCCAAGGAGATGCTGCTCACGGTCACCGGCAAATTCCTCGTCAAGGAGATCAATGTCGAGATCGGGCCCGGCGCCCTGATGGGCGAGCTCGGCTTCCTGACGCCGGATAACCGCCGCACCGGAACGATCGAATGCATCGAAGACGGCCAGGTGCTGACGATCACCTATGACCGGTTGCTCGAGATCTATTTCCAGGACCCGCAGTTCGGCTATTACTTCCTCGTGCTGACCAGCCAGCGCCTGTTGCAGAACATCGACCGCTTGCAGAAGCAGCTCGCGACCGAGCGGGCGGCCACCACCAACAGGATCGCGTGACCGGCGTCGCCGCTCAGTCCAGGAGCAGCGCCATGCCGGGATCGCCCTTTTCCATCGCCCGCCGATAGGCCGGGCGGGCGCCGATACGACCGAGATATTTCACAACGTTCGGGCAGCGCTGGAGATCATAGGGCTGGAAGTAGCGCATCGTGGTGAGCGAGAAGCCCATCATGATGTCGGCGGTGGTGAAGGTGTTGCCCGCCAGATATTCGGCGTCCCGTACGCGCGCATCGACGAGGTCGAAAGCGCGGTCGATGCGCCCCCTGGTCGCGACCAGCATCGGATTGTCGCCGGCGAGCTTGAGCCGGTTCAGGATCATCAGCCGGCCCATGCCGGCCTGCAACGTGCCGTTGGCGAAGTGAAACCAGTACAGGAAGCGGGCGAAATCAGGATCGTCAGGGCGGAGCGCAAGGCGTCCATTGCCGTATTTGGCCATGATGTAATCGACGATGGCGCTGGACTCGGCGAGCACGAGATCGCCGTCGGTGATGACGGGCGCCGCCCCGATCGGGTGCAGCGCCTTGTAGTCGGGAGGCGCTAGCATGGTGACGGGATCGCGGGCATAGCACTTCAGCTCGTAGGGAATTCCCAGCTCCTCGCAGAGCCAGACGATGCGCTCGGATTGCGACTTGCCGAGGTGATGGACGGTGAGCATGACGCCTCCTGCGACCGTGAGTTGGATAAGCCGTGACGGCTCATCCTACTCCGTCATTGCGCGCGCAGCGAAGCTTCACTGTCATCGCCCGCGAAGTGTTTAGCCCGGACAGATCACTGACGGGTGTTCGGAGACATAGCTGACACATCAACATTGGCTGGATTGGTCCGATTCGGGAGGCCGTCCATGCCTTGGAATGAGGTGTCAGTAATGGATCAGCGCCACGAGTTTGTGCGGCTTGCTTTGCAAGAGGGAGCCAATCGGCGCGAGCTCTGCCGCCGGTTCAACATCAGTCCTGATGTTGGCTACAAGTGGCTGGCGCGCTGGCAGGCCGGTGATCGGGAGCTGGCCGACCGCTCGCGGCGCCCGCACGCGATGCCCAGGCGGAGTGAGCCCGCGGTCGAGACGCAGGTTCTGGCTGTGCGCGACAAGCATCCGGCCTGGGGAGCGCGGAAGATCGCCCATTGCCTGAAGCGGGGCGGGCAGACGGTGCCTGTGCCGTCAACGGTGCACCAGATCCTGTGCCGGAACGGCCGGGTCAGCCCCAGCGAGAATGCACCGCCAAATCCGGGGCACCGCTTCGAGAAGGAAGCTCCCAACCTGCTGTGGCAGATGGACTTCAAGGGGCACCTGCCGCTCGCCAACGGAACGCGCTGCCATCCGCTCACAATCGTCGACGATCACTCGCGCTATGTTCTGTGCCTGAAGGCCTGTGCCGACGAGCAGCGTCTGACCGTGCAGGATCACCTGACGGCGACGTTCCGCTGCTATGGCCTGCCGGAGGCCTTCTACACCGACAACGGCTCACCCTGGGGCGACACGTCCGGCATTCGTTGGACCGGACTGAAGGTGTGGCTGCTCAAGCTTGGCGTCAGGGTGGTCCATGCCAGGCCGTGCCATCCACAGGCCCGCGGCAAGAACGAACGCTTCCATCGCACCCTGAAGGCCGAGGTCTTTGCCATGCGCCGCTTCCGCACCCTCCCGGAAGTCCAGCGTGCCTTCGATGCCTGGCGGCCGGTCTACAATCTGGAGCGGCCCCACGAGGGCCTGGATATGCACGTCCCTGCCGATCGCTTCCGGCCAAGTGCCCGTGCCATGCCGGCCCGCGTTCCGAACGTCGCGTATGACAGCGGCGAGATCGTGCGCAGGGTCTCATCGACAAGACCCTACATCTCCTTCAAGGGGCGCTTCTGGAAAGTTCCCCAGGCTTTCGCACGCGAACGTCTCGCCATCCGACCGCTGGATCGTGACGGCCACTACGGAATCTTCTTCGCCAGCTGGCAGGTCGCATCCATCGACTTGACCAACGCCCAACCTGTCAGTGATGTGTCCGAACAGGTGTCAGCTATGTCTCCGGACTAAACAGAAGGCGGGGCATGACAGCGTCGGATAGTAACGGGCTGCCGCGACACCGAGACCTCGTGCTCCCTACGCCTCGTCGGTCACCATCCGCGCCACGACGCGGTCGCGGCGGATGAAGTGGTGCCAGAGCGCGGCGAGCAGGTGGATTCCGATCAGCGCGAGCAGCACATAGGCAAAGAGGATGTGGCGGTCCTCATAGGCCCCCGCCGCCGCACGGTCCGGCGAGGTGAATTGCGGCACGTGAAACAGGCCGAAGAAGTCCGAATAGTCGGGCGTGTGCGCGCCGGAATGCGCCCAGCCGAGCATGATGACGACGATCACGGCGAGATAGAGCGCACCATGGCTGACATGCGCCGCGATCTTCTGCCAGCGCGAGGTCTCGGTCGGCATCGCCGGCGTCGGGTTGACGGCGCGCCAGACCAGGCGCAGCACCGTGAGCAGCAGGATCACATAGCCGATATCGGCGTGGATCGAGCGGTAGAAGAAGCGGTCGGGACGGGCCGGGATGTGGTTCATCCACCAGCCGAAGCCGATCATCCCGATGATGGCCAGGGCCAGACCCCAGTGCAGCCACCGCGAGATGCTGCCCCAGCCATTACTGGTGTTTCTGATCATGTCGGCTCTCCGGAGTTTTGCGGATATGTCCCCGTCCGCAGCGCAGCTGCTGATAGCGGGAACTTGCGGTAATCCTGAAATTGAATCGTTCCAAACTGGTCCCAAACGGCCCCGCCGCAAAACCGCCCCAAAAACCGAATGGTAACCATGGTGCCCTTAAGGTAGCGACGTGACCAATTCTCCGACGATCCTGGTATTCGATTCCGGCCTTGGCGGACTCACGGTGCTCCGTGAGGTCGTGGCCGCACGCCCGGACGCGCATTACGTCTATGTCGCGGACGACGCCTTCTTCCCCTACGGCCACCACAGCGAGGACGAGATCATCGCCCGCGTCGTGCCGCTGATGGGGGAACTGATCGCCACGCACGATCCCGAGCTCGTCGTCATCGCCTGCAACACGGCGTCCACCCTGGTCCTATCTCACTTGCGCGCCGCTTATTCCCTGCCCTTCGTCGGCACCGTGCCGGCGATCAAGCCCGCCTGTGCGCAGTCGAAGACCCGGCGCGTTTCGGTCCTCGGCACCAAGGGCACGGTGAAGCGGGAATACACCAAGGCGCTGATCCGCGATTTCGCGCTGGGTTGCGAGGTGACGCTGGTCGGCTCGCCCGAGCTGGCCTCGCTGGCCGAAGCCGCGCTCAGCGGCTCTTCCGTCAGCGACGATGCCATCCTCGCCGAACTTACCCCCTGCTTCGTCGGCGATCCCCAGGATGCGGGCGCGCGCACCGACATCGTGGTGCTCGCCTGCACGCATTATCCGCTGCTGCTCGACCGGCTGAAGCGGCTGGCACCCTGGCCGGTCGACTGGATCGATCCGGCGCCGGCCATCGCCCGCCGCGTCTCCGACCTGCTCGGGGCGCGCATCGGCGGCATCGCGCAGTCCGGCGCCGAGATGATCTTCACCTCGAACCGCGCGCATGGCCTCAGCGCCACGCTGATGCCGTTCTTCGGCGGCCGCGTGCCGGCCTGACTTTTCGGGTTCACGACGCGCTGCTAGGCTCCGCCGTCGTCATCTCCGCGCAGGTCTTCCCCATGTCGGTCCCGACACTACCGCTCAACCGTCTCCGCCAGCTCTGGCGCGATGGCCGCCCGGCCTTCGGCGCGATCGCGACGATCCCGAGCGTGCAGATGGTGCAGATCATGGCGCGCTCGCTCGACTGGATCATCGTCGATCTCGAGCATGGCCCGATTGGACTGACCGAAGCGCATGCGATGATCGCGGCCACCACCGGCACGCCATGCACACCCCTGGTGCGGATCGCGGCGAACGAGCCTTGGCTTGCGAAGGCGCCGATGGACATCGGCGCGTTCGGCATCAATTTCCCGATGATCACCAATCGCGCCGAAGCCGAGAAGGCGGTGCGCAGCGTGCGCTATCCGCCGCGCGGCGACCGTCTCTGGGGTCCCTTCCACGCGCCGTTCCGCTGGGGCCAGTCGATGCCGGACTACATGGCCGCGGCCGACGACGAGATGATCTGCATGATCACCATCGAGCATGTCGATGCCGTCAACCGCATCGACGAGATCATGGCGACGCCGGGCATCGACGTCGCGGTGATCGGCCCCGGCGATCTCGCGACATCCATCAACAAGCGCGGGCAGATGGACGATCCGGAATTGCTGGAGCTGGTCGCCCGCGCCGAGGCCGGCATCCTCAAAAGCGGCGTGCCGATCGGCGGCGTCGCCCGCACCGCCGACCAGGCCAACCAGCTGATCGACCGCGGCTACCGCGCGATCGCCCTCGGTTTCGACTGGTCGCTGTTCCAGCGCGGCATCATGGCCGCATTCGACGGCATCAGGCGCTGAACAGGCCGATTGCCACCTTGCCGGGAATGGCGGCGCTGCTAGGGTCGGCCGTTCCAGGGAGGAAACAATGCCTAAAAAGACTTTGCTCGCTCTGACCTTCGCCAGCCTTGCCTTCACCGGCCTCGCCTTCACGGCCCTTGCCCAGCAGCCCGGCATCAAGCGCACCCCGCTGCAGAAGATCGAATTTCCGGACGGCTATACGACTGTCACTGCCATCGCCGAGGTCCCGCCAGGCGGCGCCGCCGGCCGGCACACCCACCCCGGCGTCGAGACGGGCTACGTTCTGGAGGGCGAAGTCGAACTGCTTGTTGACGGACAGCCTGCGAAGCAGTTGAAGGCGGGCGATTCCTATGTGATCCCGGCGGGCGTCGTGCACGACGCCAAGACTCACGGCGATAAGCCTCTGAAAATAATGGGTATTTATATTTTCGACAAAACCAAGCCGCTGGCCACGCCGGCGCCTTGATGGTGCGGCGAACCGACCGGGCCCAACCGGGTTGGTTCGTGCTAGAGCGGGCGGCGAGCGGAACCCCGCTCGCTGCACATATTTTAATCCGCGGGAACCGGAGAGCGATGCGCGGGAAAGCCAGGAACATTTCACTGCCGCGCCGCCTGATTTGCGACCTCATGCGCGCGTCGATGGACGTGCCGTTCGTTTCGCTCTCCCGTTCGCTCGATATCCGCCCCCTGCTGGAGGCCCGCGCGGGCGCGATGACGCGCGCCGGCTGGGCCGCGATATTCGTCAAGGCCTTCGCCATCGTGGCCAGGGACGAGCCGGTCCTGCGCACCGTCTACGCCAAATGGCCCTGGCCGATGCTCTACGAATTGCCGAACAGCGTGGCGTCGGTAGCGATCGCCCGGGTCGAGGACGGCGAGGAATGCGTGATGCCGCAGCGAATCGCGGCCCCCGAGGCTATGGCGCTGGCCGCGGTCGATGCCGAGATCCGGCGCGCCAAGACGGCGCCGATCGAGGACGTCCCGATGTTCCGCAAGATCATGCGGGCGACCCGCCTGCCGCTGCCGCTGCGGCGCCTGTCCTGGGCGATCGGGCTCAATTTCGGCCGGCAGAGGGGTAACTGGTTCGGCAGCTTCGCGGTGAGCTCGGTGGCCGCCTATGGCGGTGGCGAGCTCCATCCGGTCACGCCTGGCCCCTACATCGTCAGTTATGGGGTGGTCGAGCCCGACCAGACCATCCATGTCGTCATCCGCTGGGATCACCGGGTCACCGACGCCGCCCCGATCGCCCGGGTCCTGACCCGGCTGGAACAGGTCCTGAACACTGAAATCGCTGCCGAATTACGGACGGCAGGCCCGAAGCCGATCCGGGCCGTAGCGACCTGATTTTGCGGCCATTCGCATTGACAGAACGGCCCACATTCCCCTAAAAGCCGCCTGCTCGCGGGCCGATTTCGGCCCGCGAAGCGTTTCGCGACCCGTGGTCCTGTCCCCTATGCTTTGGGGATCGGACCTGTCGGTGCCGAGCCCAGCTCGTCACACAGGAGGGCGCGTTTCCTCAAACCATGTACCTGAAGAGGACGCGATGACTAAGCGCAGTGAGGCGAAGTACAAGATCGATCGCCGTATGGGCCAGAACATCTGGGGCCGCCCGAAGAGCCCCGTGAACCGCCGCGAGTACGGCCCCGGCCAGCACGGCCAGCGCCGCAAGGGCAAGCTCTCCGACTTCGGCGTGCAGCTGCGCGCCAAGCAGAAGCTGAAGGGTTACTACGCCAACATTTCCGAGCGCCAGTTCCACGGCATCTATGTCGAGGCGAGCCGCCTCAAGGGTGACACCGGCGAGAACCTGATCGGCCTCCTGGAGCGTCGTCTCGACGCGGTCGTGTACCGCGCCAAGTTCGTCTCCACGATCTTCGCCGCGCGCCAGTTCATCAACCACGGCCACATCAAGGTGAACGGCCGCAAGGTCAACATCTCGAGCTACCAGCTCAAGGTCGGCGACGTGATCGAGGTCAAGGAAGCCTCCAAGCAGCTCGCCCACGTGCTCGAAGCCAGCCAGCTCTCCGAGCGCGACATTCCCGATTATCTCGAAGTCGACCACGGCAAGATGACCGCGAAGTATGCGCGCATCCCCGGCCTCTCCGACGTGCCGTTCCCGGTGCAGATGGAGCCGCATCTGGTCGTCGAATTCTATTCGCGCTGATAGTTCAGCAGATCGACTTCAAAGGCCCCGGTTTTCCGGGGCCTTTTCGTTTGGTAACATGCCATCGATGTCTCGCATGGCCGACCAGTTCGCCAACTCTCTGCCTTCGGCAACGCCAACTGAAGCGGCGCTTCGAGCGTGGGAGCCCCTCTCCCGCGATGAGCAGATCTGCCGATATCAGGGGCTGTTCGCTCTGCCTGATTGCAATATCCTCACAGCCGGCACGCCAGACCAAATCCTCCTCGCCGCGCGACAGCGCGTCGCTCAACGTTCTCGTGGCTAGTACAGCTCATCAGGACACGCACGCAAGACGTCGCAATTGTTCGGCCAAATGACGAGACCAGCCATGCTCTACACCCCTCCCCCGATCGATCCCAAAGCGCCGCCGGTGCGCATCAATCTGCTCTCGGACACGCAGACCAGGCCGACGGCTGCGATGCGCGAGGCGATGGCGCGGGCCGAGGTCGGCGACGAGCAGGTCGGCGACGATCCGACCGTGAATGCGCTGTGCGAGCGCGTCGCCGCGCTGCTCGGCAAGGAGGCCGCGGTCTACATGCCCTCGGGCACGATGTGCAACGTCACCGCGACGCTGGTGCATTGCCGTCCCGGCGACGAGATCCTCGCCCACGAGACCGCCCATATCATCGCCCGCGAAGGCGGCGCGCATGCCGCGATCGGCGGCTTTCAGGTCACGCAATTGAAGGGACCCGACGGCCAGTTCACGCCGGAGACGTTCCGCAAGGCGCTGCACCCGCGCACGCGCTATCAGCCGCCGCAGACCGTGGTCAGCGTCGAGCAGACTGCCAATATCGGCGGCGGCACGATCTGGAAGAAGTCCGCGCTCGACGAGATCGTCGCGATCGCCAAGCAACATGGCCTCATCACCCACATGGACGGCGCGCGCCTGCTCAACGCCACCGTGGCGAGCGGCATCTCGCCGCGCGACATGACCGCGGGGTGGGACTCCGCCTGGATCGACTTCTCCAAGGGGCTGGGTGCGCCGATCGGCGGCGTGCTCGCAGGCTCGCGCGCCTTCATCGACGCGGTCTGGCAGTGGAAGCAGCGCCTCGGCGGCTCGATGCGGCAGGCTGGCGTCTGTGCGGCCGCCTGCATCTACGCGCTCGACCATCACGTCGACCGGCTGGCCGACGACCACGCCAATGCGCGCGCCCTGGCCCGCGGGCTGTCGCAGATCGCGGGCGTCGAGGTGCAGGAGCCCGAAACCAATCTCGTGTTCTTCAAGCCCGACGGCGCCGGCATTCCCGGCGACAAGATGGTTGCCGCACTTCGTCAGCGCGGCGTGACGCTCGCGATGATGGACGGCCGCATCCGCGCCTGCACCCATCTCGACGTCAATGCGAGCCAGATCGAGGAGACGATCGGGCACGTGCGCGAGATCGTGCGCGGGGCGTAAGGCTCAGTCTCGTAGCCCCGGTGAGCGCAGCGATACCCGGGACGTCACTCGCGGTGACCCCGGATGTCGCTTCGCTCATCCGGGCTACAAGCAAACCGCGATCACCGCCCCATCGCCTGATAGATCAGCGTCTTCAGCGACAATTGAATCCGGCCGCGCTGTGTCGGGGTCTGCACCATGAAGATCCCGAACAGATCGTCTTCGGGATCGATGAAGAAGAACGTGCCGCCGACGCCGTCCCAGCGATATTCGCCAAGCGGCCACGATGTACCCGATGGCACCGAAGTGCGCACGGCGAAGCCGAGGCCGAAACCTGAGCTGCCACCCGGATAATAGTTCTGATCGCGTGCGATCTTCGTCTCGGGGCCGATGTGATCCGACGCCATCAGGGCGATGGTCTCGGGCTTGAGATAGCGTCGGCCTTCATAGGTGCCGCCATTCAGCAGCATCTGCGCGAAGCGGGCGTAGTCGCCGATCGTGCCGACCATGCCGCCGCCGCCCGATTCCCATTTTATCGGCTGCCTGATGTCGCGAACCGGCGTTGTCGGGTTGATGTTGCGATCTTCCGGCATCGGCTCGGCGATGCGCGGGAATTTGGCGGGATCGGCGACGAAGAACGCCGTCTCGGTCATGCCGAGCGGATCGAGCAGCCGCTCCTTCTCGAACTGGAGCAGCGTCTTTCCCGAAACCACTTCAACGACGCGGCCGAGCACGTCGGTGGAAAAGCCGTAATCCCACACGGTGCCCGGCTGCTCCACCAGCGGCAACCTGGCGATCCTCGCGGCGAAGTCGGCATTGCTGAGATTGCTGTTGAAGAGATTCGCGTCGGCATAGAGCTCGCGCACCATGCCCCCGCCATACCAGCCGTAAGACAGGCCGGAGGTGTGCCGCATCAGGTCCTTGATCGTGACCGGACGATTCACCGGCTCCAGCGCCATCGAAACCTTGCTGTTCTCGGCCTTCTTCTCGACGCCGACCTTCATCCCGGCAAAGGCCGGAATGTATTTCGAGACGGGATCGTCGAGCGAAAGCTTGCCCTCCTCGACCAGCATCATCGCCATGACCGAGGTGATCGGCTTCGACATCGAATAGAGCCGGAAGATCGTGTCCGCGCTCATCGACATCTCGGTCGCAACGTCGCGCACGCCGAAATTCTCGAAATAGACTGGTTTGCCGTGCTGCTGGAGCAGCAGGATGGCACCGGGGATCTTGCCGGTGACGATCTCGTTGCGGATGAAATCCGAGACCTTTGCCAGGCCTTCGGGCGAGAAGGCGCGCGCCGCGCGCCCCTCTGAGCCCGCTTTGGCACCGACGACGCCGAACAGAAGAACGAGCGCCGCGATGATCGCGCGGCGCCTGGACCTGTCACTTCTCCATGGCTTCATAGACCAACTGCTTCAATGTCCGCTGCACGCGCTGGCGCTCGGTCGGGGTCTGCTCCAGGAGCACGAAGAACATGTCCTGCTTTGGGTCGATCACGAAATAGCAGCCGGAGGCGCCGTCCCACTTCAATTCACCGAGATCGCCGGGCGGCGGCGGCTTGGCGTTGCCGGGATCGGTGCGGACAGCAAGGCCAAGGCCGAAGCCAAAACCGTCGCCGGGGAAATAGAAATAATCGCGATCGACGCCGGAGTTCGGGCCGACCTGATCGGTCACCATCAGCTTGAACGTCTCGGGCTTGAGAATGGTCTTGCCGTCGAGACTGCCGCCGTTGAGCAGCATCTGCGCAAAGCGCGCATAGTCGGCCATGGTCGTCACCATGCCGCCGCTGGCGAATTGGATCTTCTTGACGACCGTCGGATCATTGATCCGGCCGACCCGGAAATCGCTGTCGTTCGGCACCGGCTGCGCCAGCAGCTTCTGCTTCTCGGGGGCGGTGACGAAGAAGCCGGTGTCGACCATGCCGAGCGGCCCCAGCAGCTTCTCCTGCTCGATCTCGATCAATGGTTTGCCGGCCGCGATCTCCATCACGCGCGCCAGAATGTCGGTGGAATGGCCGTACTGCCAGAGCGCGCCCGGCTGGTTGTGCAGCGGCAGCTTTGCGATGCGCTCGGCGAACTCGGCGAGGTCGAAATCGCCGTCATAGATCTTGGCGTCCCGGTAGGCCTTGCGGACCAGGCTGTCGCCATAGAAGCCATAGGTGACGCCGGAGGTGTGGCGCATCAGGTCGAGCACGGTCATCGGCCGCGTGGGCGGCACCAGTTCGAGCGACTTGGAGCCATCCTCGGCCTTCTTCTCGACGCCGACCTTCACGTTGGCGAACGAAGGAATGTACTTTGAGACGGGATCGTCGAGCTTGATCTTGCCGTCCTCGATCAACTGCACCGCGACGACGGAGGTGATCGCCTTGCTCATCGAGAACAGGCGGAAAATGGTCTTGTCCGTGATCGGTGCCTTGCTCACCACGTCCTGCACGCCGAAGGCTTCGTGGTAGACCGGCTTGCCATGCTGCTGGATCAGGACGGTTGCACCGGCGATCTTGCCGGTCGCGACCTCGTTCTTGAAGAACTCGCCGATCTTGGCGAGCTTGTCCTGGTTGAAATGCGCGCCGGCGGGAATCTCGTAGGTGCCTTCCGCCTGCGCGAACGACATCGCACCGAGCGACATCAACGCGCCATAGACCAACGAGCGCAGTCCAAAATGCAAAATCATATCCCCTCCCCGGAACATGGTCCGGCGGAGTGTACTGACCGTCCCATCAGGCACAAGGGCTGCTGTAGCGCGCCAAAACGTCCGTGTGGCGAGCGGCGCTTGTCTCCGAGAAACAACAAAATATGACGCGGGCGACCAGCGGCGCAGCCGGCAGCGCTTCAATGGTCGCATGAACGGCAATCTTCGCAGCCTGGTCGGCCGGGAAGCGATAGACCCCGGTCGAGATCGCAGGAAAGGCCAGCGAGTTCAGCTCGTTGGCCTGGGAGAGCTCAAGCGCGCGGCGATAACAGGAGCCCAGCGCCTCAGCTTCGCCGCAGCCACCACCGTGCCAGACGGGGCCGACCGCGTGGATCACATAGCGCGCGGCCAGAAGGTAGCCCTTGGTGATCCTGGCATCGCCGGTCGGGCATCCGCCGAGCGTCCGGCACTCGGCCAGAAGCTCAGGGCCGGCAGCGTCGTGGATCGCACCATCCACGCCGCCTCCGCCAAGGAGAGACGCATTTGCGGCGTTGACGATGGCGTCAACGCCGAGTGTCGTGATGTCAGCGACGATGACCTCGAGCTCAGCGCCGCCGATCCGGCGCGTCAGCCGGGTCAAGCCTCAGGCCGCGACCGCGACGCCCTTCTCGGAGAAGAGCTGCTGCAGTTCGCCGGCCTGGAACATCTCGCGGACGATGTCGCAGCCGCCGATGAACTCGCCCTTCACATAGAGCTGCGGGATGGTCGGCCAGTTCGAGTATTCCTTGATGCCGTTACGCAGTTCAGCGGATTCGAGGACGTTGAGGCCCTTATAGCCGACGCCGATATGGTCGAGAATCTGGACGACCTGGCCGGAGAAACCGCACTGCGGAAATTGCGGCGTACCCTTCATGAACAGAACCACGTCGTTCGACTTCACTTCGTTGGCGATGAATTCCTCGATGCTCATATCCGTGTCCTTCCGGGGCGGAGCCCTCAACGATTCCTTCGGGTCGGCTCAGCCGATCTAACCCGATACCTGCCTATATATGTAGCCCAAACCGTTGTGCATCCAAAGTAAAATGGCGGCGAACAGCCGGCGAACGGCCCCTGGCCGGCCGGTCCAGGCCATGCCGGCCGCATTGCATGATGGAACGAATATCATCGCCGAGCAGGACTTTCATACCGTCACGGAGCCCCTATCTAGGACAAACCCAGGTTTTGGAACCGGGCAACGCCAACAACGTTCTCTTGTCCTGTCTGGAGAAAAACGTGACGAAACCAGCCTCCGCTACGGCCACCGCCCCGCTTTCGTCACTGTCGACCGATTTGGGCGGCCTCGCCCGGAGGCTGGAAGACGCGTTTCTGGCCGTCCGCAACGAGACCGAGCGCCGGGCGGCGCCGCTGTCGCCCGAAGACCAGCAGATCCAGTCCATGGCGGATGCGAGCCCGACGAAATGGCACCGGGCACACACCACCTGGTTCTGGGAGCAATTCCTGCTCGGCGAGCACGCGACTGGCTACCGGCCCTTCCACCCCGACTTCGCGTTCCTGTTCAATTCCTATTACGTCAGTGCCGGCCCGCGCCATTCCCGCAATCACCGCGGCGACATCACCCGTCCTAGCGCTGAGCAGGTCGGCGCCTACCGAAAATACGTCGACGCGGCCGTCGTAAAATTCCTCCGGGAAGCCGGCGCGGACAAGCTTCGCGAGATCGCGCCGCTGATCGAGGTCGGGCTCAATCACGAGCAACAGCATCAGGAATTGATGTTCACCGACATCCTGCACGCGTTCGCGCAGAACCCGATCCCGCCGGCATATGATCCGGATTGGCGCTTCCCGGCTTCGACGCGCGCGGGTGAGGACTGGCTGGCGCTGAACGAGGGCATCCACACCGTCGGCCATGTCGACGACAGCTTCCATTTCGACAATGAGAAGCCGGCGCACCGCGCCCTCGTCGGCCCTGTCAGGGTCGCACGCAATCTCGTCACCAATGGCGAATGGCTCGCCTTCATGCGCGACGGCGGCTACCGGACCGCAACGCTGTGGCTGATGGACGGCTCCGCCACCGTGAACAACGAGGGCTGGGACGCTCCCGGCCATTGGCGCGAGATCGACGGCCAGTGGCATGTGATGACGCTGGCCGGCCTCAGGCCGGTCGATCCCGACGCGCCGGTCTGCCATGTCAGCTATTACGAAGCGGATGCCTTCGCGCGCTGGGCCGGAAAGCATCTGCCCGCCGAGATGGAATGGGAAGTCGCGGCCCGCGCGGGCCAGCTCAACGACGCCTTCGGCATCGTCTGGCAGTGGACGCGATCGTCCTACTCGCCCTACCCCGGCTATCGCGCCGTCGAGGGCGCGCTCGGTGAATACAACGGCAAGTTCATGATCAACCAGCTGGTACTGCGCGGCTCCTCGCTTGCAACCCCGGAAGGGCACAGCCGTATCACCTATCGCAACTTCTTCTATCCGCACCATCGCTGGCAGTTCACCGGACTGCGGCTCGCCGACTACGACTAGTTCTCATCCGACGACAACCGCGCGCCGGACAGCGCGTTCAGGAGAGTATCATGAATGTGCACGCCAGCGCTTTGGCCGAAGCCCATCTCCCCGACGAGCAGACCACCGCCTTCGCCCGGGAGGCCATCGGGGACCTCTCGCAGCAGCCGAAAAAACTGTCGCCGAAATATTTCTACGACGCGACCGGATCGGAGCTGTTCGAGGCGATCACGCGCCTGCCGGAGTACTACCCGACGCGCACCGAGCTTGCGATCCTGAAAGAGCGCGGCAGCGAGATCGCGAAGATCATTCCGGAGCATGCGGCGTTGGTCGAGTTCGGCGCCGGCGCGACCACAAAGGTCCGCCTGCTGCTCAACCACTGCAAGTTCGCGGCCTATGTGCCGGTCGACATCTCGGGCGACTTCCTGACGGCACAGGCCGACGGCCTGAAGCGGGATTTTCCCTCGCTCGGCATCTATCCGGTGGCGGCTGACTTCACCACGCCGTTCGAGCTGCCCCGGGCAGTCGCGTCTATGCCCAAGGTCGGCTTCTTCCCCGGCTCGACCATCGGCAATTTCGAGCCGCACGAAGCCCAGGCCTTCCTGAAGAGCGCGCGCAAGATCCTGGGCAAGGGTGCGCAGATGATCATCGGCGCCGACCTCGAGAAGGAAGAGCGCGTGCTCTATGACGCCTACAACGATGCGGCCGGCGTCACCGCGCGCTTCAACCTCAATGTGCTCGTGCGGATCAACCGCGAGCTCGGCGGCAATTTCGACCTGTCCGCCTTCACCCATCGCGCGATCTACAATCGCGAGCGGCATCGCATCGAGATGCACCTGATCAGCAAGAAGAGCCAGACCGTGCGCCTGCTCGGCACCAGCTTCTCGTTCCGCCCCGGCGAGAGCATTCATACCGAGAACAGCTACAAATACAGTCTCGAGCGTTTTGCTACGCTGGCGCAGGGCGCAGGCTGGCGGGTGCGCGAAAGCTGGACCGATGCCGCGAAGATGTTCTCGGTGCACGCGCTGGAGGTGGCGGAGTAGAAACTCCGGCGCGGCCAGAGCGGTTTGCTGCGGCCCATCCTTCGAGACGCCCGCTCTACGCGGGCTCCTCAGGATGAGGACGGAGTGCGCGGCAGCAGTCTCAACGGGCATCGATGCCGATTAGCCTCATCCTGAGGAGACCGCGGAGCGGTCGTCTCGAAGGACGAGGCGCGCGCTCGGGCGCTACCCCGGCGCGCGCGGTTCAATGCTCCTCGGCCTCTTCCGTCTTCGACCCCAACGACATCGACTCCCACACCGCGACCACGATCATGATCACGCTGGTCGCGACCGACAGCCAGAGCGGCGAGAGATCGGCGGCGAACCACCACAGCACCAGCAGCAGGATGATGCCGATGCCGTGCGAGAGCTGGAGGAAGCCACGGATCGAATGCTTGAACAGGATGGTGCCGACGAGGAACACCAAGGGACCACCGATCGTGCTCACGATAGTGCGCACATCGGAGTGTCCGGTCGGGTGCTTCAGCACCAACTCGTCCGACACCGCGGTCAGGATGATGCCGGCGATGATCGGCATGTGCAGATAGGTGTAGGCGAGTCGCGCCAGCCGGCCGGATTCGGTGGATTTCGAGATGCGCTCGGACCCGGCCTCCGCGCCCTTGTGGAAATAGACCCACCACATCGCGATCGCGCCGACCAGCGCGGAGACGAAGGCCAGCATGTTGCTGGCGGTCCATTCCAGCTCGGCGAACGTCGCGCCGTTGACGACGACGGCCTCACCGAGCGCGATGATGACGAAGAGAGAGCAGCGCTCGGCCATGTGGCCGCCCTCGACGGCCCAGGCCTCGACCGACGAGAAGCCCAGCTTCGGGACCCAGAAGCGGACCGCCGGCGAGATGTATTCGATCGTCAGCGCCACGATCCAGAACCACAGCCGCGCCTCGTCATGCGCAAGGCCGCCGAGAATCCAGAACACCGCGGAGACCGACAGCCAGACCAGAATGCGGATCGCATTGTGCCGCACCAAGGTCCGGTGGTGCGGGGTTGCAAACAGCCAGAACGCCGTGCGCCCCACTTGCATCGTCGCGTAGGCGATCGCGAACCACAGGCCCCGCCCTTCGAACGCGGTCGGGATCGTCGTCGACAGCACGAGGCCGCCCAGCATCATCGCAAACAGCAGGAGCCGGACCGGCGTCAGCTCGGGATCGAGCCAGTTGGTGACCCAGGCGGTGTAGACCCACACCCACCACACCGCGAGGAATAGCATCGTGACATGCACAGCACCGAGCGGCGTGAAATGGTGCAGCAGCGTGTGCGAGACCTGCGTGACGGCAAAGACGAAGACGAGGTCGAAGAACAGCTCGACATTGGTCACGCGGCTGTGCTGGTTCGGCGCGATGACGCGAAACATCGCGCCGCGAGGATTGTCCGCAGCCATCGTCATCCCCCCGTCACGCGGATCAGATCAGGCCCCGGGGCTCCCAGGTACCCCGGTTTGCAGCGCCAGGGCATGCAGGACGCCGCCCATCTGGCCGCGCAGGGACTGATAGACGATCTGGTGCTGCTGGACGCGGGACTTGCCGCGGAAGGATTCCGAGATCACGGTCGCGGCGTAATGATCGCCGTCGCCGGCGAGGTCACGGATGGTCACGTCGGCATCGGGGATCGCTGCCTTGATCATCGCCTCGATATCGTGGGCGTCCATGGGCATTCGGGTCGTGCTCCTTGTCTCGGCTTTCAGTCTCGTCGTCGAATCGCTGCCGGGGGTCCCCTCGCCGGCAGGGCCAAACTTAGCGTGAACGGCCTTCTACGTCACGCTTTCCGGCACTATATCCCTGATCCTACCAGGATAAAGGCACGACAAAGTGCCGCGCGCGGCAGATTGATCGAAAAGGCGTGAAGTCATGAAGCTTCCAGGGCCCGACCACCCCATCACCATCACCCAAAACCCCCGCCGCGTCCGCGTCACGGCTGGCGACATCGTGATCGCCGAGACCAGCAAGGCGCTGACGCTGAAGGAGGCCAGATATCCGGCGGTGCAATATGTGCCGCGGGAGGACGCCAACATGGCTCTGCTCGAGCGCACCGACCGTGTCACCCATTGCCCCTACAAGGGGGACGCGAGCTATTACAGCGTCAAAGCCGACGGCAAGACGCTCGACAACGCGATCTGGACCTATGAGACGCCCTTCCCCGCCATGGCGGAGATTTCCGGCCATCTCGCCTTCTATCCGGACAAGGTGAAGATCGAGGAAGTGGGGTAAGCTCCTGGCGCTGTGACACCGAGGCGATCGTTAGGTCGCCTCCTCTCAGGTGACGCAAGGCGCAAGATGCCACGCAAGCCCGCAAGACTGATTGGAGTCTCGTTGCTGGGTCTGGCTGGCGTCCTCCTTGTGGTGGCGGCTGCCGGGCTGGGTTTTCGTGCCTATCGCCAGCATCTTGCAGCGGACACCCTTGCAATCCGCTCACCCAGGGGCGTCCAGGAGGGACAGTTCGTCGATATCGGCGGCATCAGGCAATGGGTTCAAATCCGCGGCGAGGATCGGAACAATCCGGTTCTCCTGTTCGTCCACGGCGGGCCCGGAGGCACCACCTTGCCGATCACGTCGGGCTGGCGGCGCTGGGAAAAGCAGTTCACCGTTGTACAGTGGGACCAGCGCGGCACCGGCCGCACTTACGGCGCCGCTGGAGATGCGCTCGCGCCGACCATGACATTGGAGCGAATGACTCGGGATGGTCTTGAGCTGACCGAATATCTGCGGGCGCATTTGCACAAGGACAGGATCATCCTGGTCGGCCATTCCTGGGGTTCATTCCTGGGAATTCACATGGCGAAGCAACGTCCGGAACTGTTCTATGCCTATGTCGGCACTGGCCAGGTGGTTGGCAGGACGACCTTCGAGAAGGCATTCGAGCTCACGATCGCGCGCCTGCAAACGCGGGCGGCGTCCACTGGAAACAGCGAGGCGCTGGCAGAGCTGGCGCCGGTCGCCGCACGGCCGACCATGACCCAGGAAAATCGCCTGATTGCGGAAAAGTGGAGCAGCGTGTTGGCCCTGCCGCCCGCCGATCGCCTCCAGCCGGCCGGCCTGATCCCGCCGCTCTTCATGCCGGATTTCTCGCTGCTCGACTGGTACTACTGGCGCAAAGGCGTCGCCTTCTCCAAAAAGTATCTGACCGGGAGAGACGGTCCGATGTTTCAGCACGACATGGCTTCGATCGGATTCGAATTTTCGATACCCATGTTCTTTTTTGAGGGCGATGCGGATGGCGTGACGCCGGGCGGGCCTGCCGAGCAGTATTTCAACCAGATCAGAGCCCCGCATAAGGAATTTGTCTGGATTCGCGGCGGCGATCATTTCATTCCGTTCAACCGTCCCGATGAGTTTCTGGCGGAGTTGGCGGCCCGCGTAAGACAGTTCGCAGGCAATTGAGGGCGGTGCCTCCAGGTCGGCGCGCTGTCCCGATTTGATCGTCTGCCCGGCTAAGCCCTGAAGATCGTGAGCCCCAGTATCAGCAGCACCAGGAAGATCACGACGAAGATGTAGAACAGGAAGCGGGCGACATCGGCCGAGGCGGCCGAGATGCCGGTGAAGCCGAGCACGCCGGCCACGATCGAGATCAAGAGAAAGATCAGCGCCCATTTCAGGATCGTCATAGCCAACTCCGAGACCTCGGTGCCACCTCAGGCGGCCCTCAACCATTTCGCGAACGCTAACTTCGCGACGCGGGACTGGTTCCAGAGGAGCCGGTCGGAAGCGACGAATGACCGAAACTGCCCTTGCTGAATCGGGTTCCCGGCTGCACAGTCCGGCTGGGAGAACGACGCAACCGGGGCGACCATGACCACGATCTCACCTTCTGCGACGATCGGCACGGAAGCGCATGCTGCGCCAAAGAGCAAGACGCGCAACCAGGCGCTCGATCGTGCCCGTACCTTCCTGACGCTGGTGGTGCTGCTGCACCATGCCGTCATCCCCTATACTTACTTCGGTCATACCGACCCGAAATTCTTCTTCGGCTTCGATATGATCGTGCTGGCCACCGACAGCTTCTTCATGGCGATGTTCTTCTTCCTGTCGGGCTTGTTTGCGTGGTCGGGCATCGCCCGCAAGGGCGCGCTGAACTATCTGGCAGATCGCCTGCTTCGGCTTGGCCTGCCATTCGTGATCTGCGCATTCACGATCATTCCGCTCGCCTACTACGCCGTCTCGCTCCGACATCATCCCGAGATCGGCTTTTCGGAATACTGGTGGAATATGGTCACGAAGGGCCCGTGGCCGAGCGGGCCGATCTGGTTCCTTTGGGTCCTGCTCGGCTTCGATGTGGTGGCCTGCATACTGCATCGGCTGTCACCAAACCTGCTCGATCCGATCAACCGCCTCTCGCTGGACGGTCGCCGTCGGCCCGAGTTGTTCTTCGCGGTCATGCTTGCCGTCACCGCAGCGTTCTATGTTCCCGGGCTGATGTACTATGGACCTAGCAGCTGGTTCGAGTTCGGGCCGTTCTCGGTGCAGCACGGGCGTGTGATGCTCTATGCGAGCTACTTCTTTTTCGGTGCCGGCATTGGAGTCGCGAATATGGATCGCGGCCTGCTCGCGGCAGACGGCCGGATGGCGAAGGTCAGCTGGGACTGGATGGTCTTGGCGATCGTTCCGTATTGCCTGCTCTGGGTGCTGATCTTCATCAAGCGCGAAATTCTGGGAAATCCGTCGCCGCTGCCGAACTGGTATGAGGGGCTCTACGCCATCTGCTTCGCTGTCTTCAGCGTGGCCATCATGTTTCTGATCCTGGCCTTTTTCCAGAGGTTCAAGCAATCAGGCTCGGCCAGGCTACTCGATCCGATGCAGGCGGATGCCTACGGCATGTTTTTGGTGCACTACCCGATCGCGCTTTGGCTGCAATACTGGCTGTTCGACTATGACCTGCCAGCGATCGTCAAGGCAACGATCGGGTTCGTGCTGACAGTCGCGTTCAGTTGGGCGCTAACGCGCGCCTTGCGCCAGATCCCCGGGGCAACGAAGGTGCTGTGACACTGACGGTCTCCATCATTGCGAGCGCAATGGTCGTAGCCCGGATTTCGCGGAGCCTGTCATCAGGCGGCGCTTCGCGCCGACCCGTTGGCTCCATCCGGGCTACGGGACTGAGACTGCGGCGGCGCCCTAAGCCGCCTTCCCGCCCATATACTCCGGCAGCCAGCGCTCGAACGATTTCCGCAAGCTGTCGATCGTCACAGGCGCTTCGCCCGCGATCGTGATCGCACCGCCGCCGGTGGTACCGATGCGCACGCAGGGCACCTCGCAGCCCCGCATCTTGGCGAGCACGCGGCCGGCTTCGGTTTCCGGCACGGTGACGAGATAGCGCGCCTGGTCCTCGCCGAACCAGTAGGCCTGCGAGACAAGCGAGGTCGGTGCCGCCAGCAATTTTGCGCCGATGCCGCTCGCCATCGCCATCTCGGCGAGTGCGATCAGGAGACCACCGTCGGAGAGGTCGTGCACGGCGGTGGCGGTGCCCGCATGGATCATGCCGCGCACGCAATCGCCGTTGCGCTTCTCGGCGGCGAGATCGACCGGCGGCGGCGCGCCCTCCTCGCGACCGCAGATGTCACGCAGGTACACCGACTGGCCGAGCCAGCCATGGGTTTCGCCGACCAGCAGGATCGCCTCGCCCTCGGCCTTGAAGGCCAGCGAAGCGGATTTGGTGAAATCGTCGAGCAGGCCGACGCCGCCGATCGAAGGCGTCGGCAGGATCGCGCGGCCGTTGGTCTCGTTGTAGAGCGAGACGTTGCCCGAGACGACCGGGAAGTCGAGCGTGCGGCAGGCTTCGGAGATGCCCTTCAGGCAGCCGACGAATTGGCCCATGATCTCGGGCCGTTCAGGATTGCCGAAATTGAGATTGTCGGTGATCGCGAGCGGCTTGCCGCCGACCGCGGTGATGTTGCGCCAGGCTTCCGCCACCGCCTGCTTGCCACCCTCGAACGGGTCGGCCTCGCAATAGCGCGGCGTGACGTCGACGGTCAGCGCCAGGCCCTTCGGCCCGTCCTGTACGCGCACCACGGCGGCATCGCCGCCGGGGCGCTGCAAGGTGTTGCCGAGGATGACGTGATCGTACTGCTCCCAGACCCAGCGCTTGCTGCACATGTCGGGCGTGCCGATCAGCTTCTCCAGCGCGGCACCGACAGCCATCGGCGCCGGCACCTCGCGCGCATGCACGACCGGCAGCGCGGCGGATGGGACATGCGGGCGGTTATAGAGCGGCGCCTCGTCGCCAAGCTCCTTGATCGGCAAATCGGCCATCACGTCGCCGCCATGCTTGACGACAAAGCGCTTGCTCGGCGTGGTGTAGCCGACCACGGCGAAGTCGAGGCCCCATTTCCTGAAGATCGCCTCGGCTTCCTGTTCCTTCTCGGGCTTGAGCACCATGAGCATGCGCTCCTGGCTTTCCGAGAGCATCATCTCGTAGGCGCTCATGCCGGTTTCGCGGGTCGGCACCGCGTCGAGATCGAGGTCGACGCCGAGGTCGCCCTTGGCGCCCATCTCGACCGCCGAGCAGGTCAGGCCCGCCGCGCCCATGTCCTGGATCGCGATGACGCAGCCCTTCTCCATGATTTCGAGGCAGGCCTCGAGCAGCAGCTTTTCGGCGAAGGGATCGCCGACCTGCACGGTCGGGCGCTTCTCCTCGGATTTGTCGTCGAACTCGGCCGAGGCCATCGAGGCGCCGTGGATGCCGTCGCGGCCGGTCTTGGAGCCGAGATAGACGATCGGCATGTTCACGCCGGAGGCGGCCGCATAGAAGATCTTGTCCGCGTCGGCGAGGCCGACGGCCATCGCGTTGACGAGGATGTTGCCGTCATAGCGGGTGTGGAAGCGCACCTGGCCGCCCACGGTCGGCACGCCGAAGGAATTGCCGTAGCCGCCGACGCCGGCGACGACGCCGGAAACCAGATGCCGGGTCCTGGCATGCTCGGGCGCGCCAAAACTCAGCGCATTGAGGCAGGCGATTGGCCTCGCGCCCATGGTGAAGACGTCGCGCAAGATGCCGCCGACGCCGGTGGTCGCGCCCTGATAGGGCTCGATGTAGCTCGGATGGTTGTGGCTCTCCATCTTGAAGACCACGGCCTGGCCGTCGCCGATGTCGATCACGCCGGCATTCTCGCCGGGGCCCTGGATCACCCAGGGTGCCTTGGTCGGCAGGCCGCGCAGATGGATGCGCGAGGACTTGTACGAGCAATGCTCGTTCCACATCGCCGAGAAGATGCCGAGCTCGGTGAAGGTCGGCTCCCGCCCGATCAGCTTCAGGATGCGCTCATACTCGTCGGGCTTGAGCCCGTGGGCGGCAACCAGTTCGGGGGTGATCTTGGGTTCGTTCTTCATGGATTCGAGGCTTTCGGCGGCGGTTGGCCGTTCTTAGGAACATCGGACGGCTTGGAAAAGCCCTTTATGGCGCATTTTCCCGCTGTCCCACGTTTTGCGGCGGGGGGCTGCGGGAACAGGAATTGCACCGCGCGTAAGGATCGGATTTAAGGGCAAAAGACCCGCAATTGAAGGCCCATTTCCTTGCACGAACTCACCAAAACGCCCCCGCCCCGCCGTCCCGACCTCCACATCGCCACCGAGGGGGAATTCCAGGGCTGGCGGACCTGGATTCGCGACAGTTTTGAGTCCCATGTCGGCCCCTTCTGGCACCGGATCGAGGAGGACGGCAGCGTCCGCAGCGCCTTCCGGGTCGAGAAAAAGCACCTCAACGGCTCGGGGAACGTCCACGGCGGCTGCTACATGGCTTTTGCCGACTACTCCCTGTTTGCGATCGCCACCCATGTCCTGGACGGACGGGCCGTGACGACCAATTTTACCTGCGAATTCCTCGACGCGGCACGGGAGGGCGAGCTGATCGAATGTACCGGAGAAGTGAGCCGGGCCGGCGGTTCGCTGATTTTCCTGCGCGGCAAGATGATGTCCGGCAACAGGCAGCTGTTCACCTTTTCCGGGACGATCAAGCGGGTGAAGCGGAAGGCGCAACCTCAGCCAAACGCATAGCTCGGCGCCTTCCCTTTTGGCGCCCCCTCGCCCAGACTTGTGCCGAGCGCTGTCGCGCCGGGGAGCAAGACCAAGGTGCCGCAGAGCACATCGAGGGCGGGGCGCACGGCAGCCTCCGTAGCATCGCCGTTGCCGTCCGTGGCCGCCACCGGCGCACGCAACTGGCGCGACTATGCGCTGCTGTTCGCGCTCGCCTGCTGCTGGAGCTCCACCTATCCGCTGGCCAAGCTCGCGCTCGACACCATCCCGCCTGTGACCTTCATCTCGGCGCGCTCGCTGATCGCGGCCGCCTTCCTGTTCGCGATCCTGTGGATGCGCGGAGTCAGCCTGCCGACGGATGTGAAAGCCTGGAAGCTGTTCGCGGTCCAGCAGCTGATCAACTCGACCTTTCCGTTCCTGGTCATCACCTGGTCGCAGCTCTATGTGCCGGCATCGAACACGGTGGTGCTGGCCTCGACGACGCCGATCTTCGCCTTCCTGATCACCTCGCTGATCACGCGGCACGAACCGGCGACGTTGCTGAAGCTCGCGGGCGCGATCCTCGGCCTTGCCGGCACCATCGTCATCGTCGGGCTCGATGCGCTGCGCGGCCTCGGCAGCGAGATCGTGGCGGAGATCGCGATCCTGCTCGCCACCATCTCCTTTGCCTGCGCGACCATCTTCGGCCTCCGCCTCTCCGAATACGACCCGATGGTGGTCGCCACCGGCTCGCTGCTGTTCGGCGGCCTTGTGCTGCTGCCGCCCTCGCTCATCATCGACCAGCCCTGGACGCTGCACCCGACACCAACGGCGATCGTCGCCACCATCGTCATGGGGATCGTCTCCAGCGCGCTGGGGCTGATGCTGTTCTACGTCTGCCTCGGCCGGCTCGGCACGCTGACCACGAACGCACAAGGCTATTTGCGCATCCCGATCGGCGTCGGCCTCTCCGTGCTGCTGCTCGGCGAGAGCGTGCCGTCAAACCTGGCACTGGGGCTATTGCTGGTCATGGCCGGCGTCGCCGCGATGACGGTGCCGGCCGAACGACTCAAGTGGCGGTAGCGGGCGCCGATCAAGCAGCCATGTTGGGTTGCCGGAAGGCCGCTTCCATCTCGCGGCGCACCCGCACGGCGAGACTGTTGGGATCGTACTCCACGTCCTCCCATCTCAGGCGCTGGCCTTCCGCGATGTCGGTCTTGAGCTTGACCTGGTGCGCGAGGCCGAGCGGCAGATAGCCCTGCTTCAGAGAGGCGTCGGCCGGGGTCTGCTTACCCCACACGCAGAAGCCGCCCTCGCCGTCGAGCATCTCGCCGGCCTTCAGCTTGCGCTTGGCGGTCGCCACCACGTCCGAATTGAACACGATCGGCGCACCGGTCGGCTCCTTGCGCAGCGCCGCGGAAGCCACGGAGATACCGAGCTCGAGCCCGATCATGTGGATGGGGCGATAGAGCGAGGCATATTTGCCGGTCTTGTCCGGCAGCATGCTGTATTCGCGGAAGCATTCCTCGGAATAGGCGCTGTCGGTCTCGAACACGACATAGGTGCCCATCACGAGGCTCTGCGGGACGTCGCTGCCGTCACGATAGACCGAGGACGTGACCTCGGTGACGCCCGACTTCTCCAGCATGCCACCGTCGGATTTCGGCTTGCAGATTTCGGCGTGCTCGAACCGCGTTGCCGGCGGAAACGACAGCCCCTCGCTCTGCGCATGCAGCCCGGTCGCATTGCACACCGCCGTCATTTCGATGCCCGACTTGGTGCCGTCGACGAAGGAGTTGAACATCTTCGGGTTGATCGAGTTGCGATCCTTGATCTTCATGTATTTGTCGAGGATGTCCCAGACCGTATCTGGCGTCGACTGGTGATAGGTCGGGTGATAGCGCGTACCCTTGCCCGCGGCGACGACCTTGAAGCCGGCGGCACGTGCCCAGTCGACGTGATCGGCGATCAGCGCCGGCTGGTCGCCCCAGGCCAGCGAATAGACCACGCCGGCCTGCTTGGCCTTGCGCGCCAGGATCGGACCTGCGACTGCGTCCGCCTCGACATTGACCATCACGATGTGCTTGCCGTTCTCGATCGCCTTCATCGCAAAGCGGATGCCGGCGCCGGGATCGCCGGTCGCCTCGATGATAACCTCGATCGCCGGATGGGTGATCAGCGCATCGGCGTTGTCGGTGACGACGGTGCGGCCATGCTTGAGCGCGTCGTCGATCGTGGCAGCCGCGTATTGCTCTTCCGGCCAGCAACCGAGCTTGAGCTGCGCCCGGGCGCGGGCGGTGTTCAGGTCGGCAACGCCGACGAGATGCATGCCGTCGGTCTGGCGCACTTGCGACAGGAACATCAGGCCGAATTTTCCGGCCCCAATCAGGCCGATGGTAACAGGCTTGCCGGCCGCCTTGCGCTCCAGCAGCATGCGATGGAGATTCATCTGGATTTCCTTAAGCGTTCCTCGGGTGACGGCGTTGTTGCGGCCGTGACGTCCGGCCGCGCTCGCCTTGCACGGAACGTTAGGCAGCGGCGAATCCGAGGGCAATTCAGATTATCTGCCGCAACGATGTAGGCGCGCTAAACAATCGGCATGCCCTCAGCACGCATGATCTCCGCGCGAACGTTTCGCGTCGGTCGCAGGGAAAACCGCTTCAGACCTTTCCGGATGATGCGCTAGCGCGCGCTCCAGGCGTCGCGCTCCGCGCGCAGCCAGTCGAGAAAGGTGCGGGTCTTGCGGTGGCGCAGATGGCCGTGCGGGCAGACGATCCATTGCGTGGTCAGCGCGACCTCCGGCGGGTTCTTCACGGGACAAACCAGGCGGCCGTCGCGTAATTCGCGCCAGGCCAGCAGCTCGCTTTCCAGCCCGATGCCAAGGCCGTCGACGGCGGCGTCGATCGCCATGTGGCTGCGGTCGAACAGCACGCGTTTCCAGCGTTCTGCAGGCTCGATGCCGGCCTCCGTGAACCAGCGCGGCCATTGCATCTGCGATTTCACCGAATGGATCAGCCGGTGCTCGAGCAGGTCCTGGGCGGACAGACTGCCCGCCGCAAAGAACGAAGGCGCACACAGCGGAAAGAATCGCTCCTTGCCCAGGCTTTCGACGAACAGACCGGCCCAGCCGCCTTCGCCGTGGCGGATCTCCAGGTCGACATTTTCCTTGCGAAAATCGGTCGGCTCGTTGGTGCCGTCGAGCCGCAATTCGATGTCCGGATTGGCATCAACGAAGCTCGCAAGCCGCGGCAGCAGCCATTTGCTCGACACGCTCGGGGCTGCGCGTACCGTCAGTGTGGTGGCGGAGCGGATGCCGCGGACATGCTGCGTCACGTCGGTGACGTGCTCGATCTCGCGGCTGATCATCTCGAAATAGCGCTCACCGGCCTCGGTCAGCGTGATGTTACGCCCGACCCGCGAGGTCAGCGCCGTGCCGAGGTGCAGCTCGAGCGCCTGGATCTGCTGGCTGACGGCCGACGGCGTCACCCGTAATTCGTCCGCCGCACGGGAAATGCTGCCCGCGCGCGCCACCGCGTGGAAGACAATGATGGCGCGGAACGGTATCTGCATCAGGAAACCTTTTAGGTCAGCTAAAGTGACGGCGAATATAATTCAATTGTCGTGCGTGACCAGCGATCTAGGCTTCAGACTCAAGGCAACCCGCGGCAGACGGGTGCCGACAGAGGAAACAGGACGGGCGTAGAGCGCCGGTCCGCCCGGGGGGAAGGAACGCAGGGCGAGGCCCTTTCACCAGCTACAGCGATTTTGACGACACCGGCGCGGCGAGGACCGCGCGCGGCAACGAGCACGTGCGCCGACAAAGGCGCCGCACAAGATCATCAGGGAGGACCAACGATGTCGGGCAAGGGCCACAGGATTTCACGGCGCAACTTCATGGTCGCAGCTGCGGCCGTTCCACTGATCGCGATCCGCACCCGGCCGGCGCAGGCCGCGGAATTCGAATACAAGCTCGCCACCGGCCAGTCGCTGACGCAGCCGATCAACACCCGCCTCGACCAGGCCGTGAAGCGGATCAGGGAAGCGAGCGGCGGCCGGCTGGAGATCAAGTTCTTTCCCGCCTCGCAGCTCGGCTCGGACACTGATCTCCTGACCCAGATCCGCAGCGGCGGCGTCGATTTCCTCAACATCGCGGGCTCCGTGCTGTCGACGGTAGCGCCGATCGCCGGCATCGCCAATGTCGGCTTCGCGTTCTCGGACTACGGCCAGGTCTGGAATGCGATGGACGGAGACCTCGGCAAGCTGATCGCAAGCCAGATCGAGAAGACCGGCGCGCTGGTGATGGCCAAGCCCGCCGACAACACGTTCCGGCAGGTTTCGTCGTTCACCAAGCCGATCAAGACGCCGGCCGATCTCGCCGGTTACCGCATCCGCGTGCCGGTCTCGCCGATCTTCACCTCGCTGTTCAAGTCGCTGGGCGCCAACCCGACCTCGATCAACTTCAACGAATTGTACACGGCGCTCCAGACCCATCTCGTCGACGGCCAGGAGAACGGCCTCGTTACCATCGAGGCCGGCAAGATCTACGAGGTGCAGAAATACATCTCCGAGACCAACCACATCTGGGATCCATTCTTCATTCTCGGCAACCGCCGCTCGGTCAAGGCACTGCCCGACGAGTTGCAGGCGATCGTACGGCGTGAATTCGACCAGGCCGCGATGGAGCAGCGCGCGGATACCGCAAAGCTCAATCTGACACTGAAGGACCAACTGACCGCCAAGGGCATCACCTTCGAGGTCTCCGACAAGGAGGCGTTCCGCAAGGGGCTGTCGGCCGCCGGCTTCTACAAGGAATGGCGCGGCAAGTTCGGCGAGGACAATTGGAAGATTCTGGAGGCCGCGGCCGGAGCGCTGGCATGAGCGCGGTGATCGGCATGCCGGAAACGGTGACGCTCGGCGAGGCGCGACCGTTGCGCGGACGCTGGCTGGAGCAGTCGCTGCGCTGGCTGGTGGAGGTTCCGGCGGCGATCGCCGTGGTCGCCGAGGTCGTCATCCTGTTCGCTGGCATCGTCGCACGCGGAATCTTCCACCGGCCGATCATCTGGTCGGACGAACTCGCCTCCATCCTGTTCCTGTGGCTGGCGATGCTCGGCAGCGCGATCGCCGTGCAGCGCTCGGCGCATATGCGCCTGACCTTCTTCACGTCGTACCTGTCGCCGCGTGCGGAGGCCTGGGCCTCGACGCTCGCGGCCGGCGGGGTTGCGCTGTTCCTCGCGATCATCCTGCATCCGGCGCTGGACTATGTGGAGGACCAGGCCTTTGTGGAGACGCCGGCGCTCGGCTGGTCCGGCATGGTTCGTGCGGCCGCCATCCCGGTCGGGTGCATCATCGCGCTCGCCAGCATCTGCCTCACCCTCGTCAAGCGATCCGCGAAGGACCTGCTTGCCGTCGCAATCCTGTTTGCGGCGATTGCCGGCGTGCTCTATTTCGCAGGCCCCTCGCTGAAGTCGCTCGGCAACTGGAACCTGCTGATCTTCTTCGTCGGTCTGCTCGGCTGCGCCGTGATGGCGGGCGTGCCGATCGCGTTTTCCTTTTGTCTTGCGACCGTCGCTTTCCTGCTGACCACGACGCGGACGCCGTTGCTGGTCGTGGTCGGGCGGATCGACGAGGGCATGAGCTCGCTGATCCTGCTCGCGGTGCCGCTGTTCGTGCTGCTGGGACAACTGGTCGAGCAGACCGGCATGGCGCGCGTCATGGTCGCATTTCTCGCCTCCATGCTCGGCCATGTCCGGGGTGGGCTCTCCTATGTGATGTTGGGCGCCATGCTGCTGGTTTCGGGCATCTCCGGCTCGAAGACCGCCGATATGGCGGCGATCGCGCCGGTGCTGTTTCCCGAAATGCGCAAGCGCGGCATGAAGGATGGCGAACTGGTGTCGCTGCTCGCGGCGTCGGGCGCGATGAGCGAGACCATTCCGCCGTCGATCGTGCTGATCGCGATCGCCTCCGTCACCGGTGTCTCGATCGCCGCGCTGTTCACCGCCGGCATCCTGCCCGGGATCGTGCTGGCGATCGTGCTCGCCTTCGTCGCGCGCTACCGGGCGGGCGCGGAGGAGAACGCCGCGCTCAAGGTGGCGCGGGCACCGATGTCTGTCGTGGCGAAGACGTTCTGGGCGGCGCTGCCGGCCCTGGCCTTGCCGTTCCTGATCCGCAGCGCGGTGGTCGAGGGCTTTGCGACCGCCACTGAAGTCTCGACGATCGGCATCGCCTATTGCCTCGTGCTCGGCCTGGTCATCTATCGTGGCAGCCTGGCCTGGAAGAATGTGCTGCCGATGCTGGTGCAGACCGCCTCGCTGTCCGGCTCGATCCTGTTCATCGTGGGGGCTGCCAGCGCGATGGCATGGGCGTTGGCGCAATCCGGCTTCTCACATGATCTGGCGGCGCGTATGGCCGGCGTGCCCGGTGGCGCCTGGGGCTTCCTGTTGATCTCGGTCGTCGCCTTCATCGTGCTCGGCAGCGTGCTGGAGGGCATCCCGGCCATCGTGCTGTTCGGTCCGCTGCTATTCCCGGTGGCGGCAACGTTCGGGATCAACGAGGTGCACTATGCGATGGTGGTGATCCTCGCCATGGGCCTCGGCCTATTCGCGCCGCCATTCGGGCTCTGCTACTACGCGGCCTGCAGCATCGGCGGCGTGTCGCCGGACGCCGGCATGCGCCGAATCTGGATCTATCTCGCCTGGCTGTTCCTGGGCCTGTTGCTGATCACCTTCGTGCCCTGGATATCGCTGGTGTTTCTGTGAGATTCTCAGGCTGAAGCCATTCGGCTGGTGCACCTCTTCAGGTCGAGAGCTGCTTCTCGGCGATCGACAGCCACTCGGCCTGCGCCTCGCGCAGATATTTTGGCGCGCGCCGCATCTGGATCAGGAGCTCGTTGAAGACCATTCGCGCCTCGGCGCTGCGGCCGACCATCTGGAGCAGCATGCCGTAGCGCACCCGCGCTTCGGCGCCGGGGAAATAGCCGGAGACGGCGTGATATTCCTCCAGCGCCTCGTCGAGCCGGCCGACCTCGGCGAGCGCGCGGGCGTAGAGCAGATGCGCATCGGCGGAGTCGAAGTCCGGCCACTGCTTCTGGAGGTCGTCCAGCGTCGCGAGCGCGTCGGCCGGACGCTTGGCTGAAAACTCGGCTTGCGCCTTGCCGAGCGCATAAGCGGGATCGTGGCCCATCGGCAGCTTCAGGACGTGGTCGTAATGCGCTTCCGCTTCACTGAATCTGCCGATCTTCGCGCACTCTTCCGCCAGCGCGGCGCGGTTGGCGATGGTGTCGGTGGCCGCCAGCCGATCGGACAACTCGCGATAGCGCTTCTCGGGATCAAGGCGATTGGCGACGCGCTGCCGCGCCTGCCGTGCGCCGGGGCTGGAAAACCATTCCGGGATGAGCTCGACCGCGATATAGGCGAGCGCCCCCATCATCGGCACCAGCAGGATGATGAAGGCCCAGGGCCGTAGCCGCCCGGTTCGCGACGCGTGATAAATCAGCGTGATATCCAGCAGCAGAACGACCAAAGCGACGGGCATGTGACATCCAGGAGCACAACGACAGCGCACGCTTCCTGATATCGCAACTGACGCAATGAAACAACTTTGAGTTGTCTACATCGACAGAAATCGGCGACCCCGGACCCGCGCGCCTTGATGACGGCGAGGAGTCAGTCGCTTCAAATGCTATCGAGGTTCATGAAATCGCAGCCAAAGCTGCTATTGCTTGGCGTCGTCCGCCAGCATCTTCCGGTATTTTTCGACGTCGCGTGTCACGAGCTTTTGCAGCACGTCGGGCGTATGCTCGTCGGGATCGGGCGCAACGGTCGACAGATCGGCGAAGCGCTTCTTCACCGCGTCGGTTTCCACCGCCGTCCGCGCGGCGGCATTCAGCTTGGCGATGACGGCCGGTGGCGTGCCCTTGGGCGCGAACAGGCCGTTCCAGCCCTGCGCCTCGAAATCCGGCAGGCCGGCCTCGGCAGACGTCGGCAGATCGGGCAGCGTCGCAAGCCGCACGGTCGAGCCGACCACGAGGCCCTTCACCAGCTTCTCGTTGATCGACTGCGAGACCGAGGCGGCGGCGTCGCAGACGCCGTCGATCTGGCTGCCGACCGCGTCGGTCAGCGCAGGCGCGGCGCCGCGATAGCCGACCAGCGTCGCATCGATGCCGGCGGCGGTCACAAAGCTCTTGCAAATGAGGTAATTCGACGAGCCGACGCCGGCATGGCCGAGATTGATCTTGCCCGGGTTGGCCTTGGCGTAGGCGATGAACTCTTTGAGGTCCTTCGCCGGGAAATCCTTGCGCAGCGCGATGATGCCGAATGTCTTCGCAACCATCCCGATCGGCACGAAGGAGTCCGGCGTGAACGGCAGCTTTGGATAGATCGTGTAGGTCGCGGCATTGGTGCCGGCATTGCCGATCGCGATGGTGTAGCCATCGGGCTCCGCGCGGGAGGCGCGCGCCAGCGCGGTCGAGCCGCCGGCGCCGGCGACGTTCTCGATCACGATGGTCTGGCCGAGCGCGATGCCCATCTGCTCGGCAACCGTGCGCGCGATCACGTCCGAGGTGCCGCCGGCCGCGAACGGCACGATCATCGTGATCGGGCGCTTGGGAAAATCCTGCGCGAACGCGGCAGTCGCGAACGCAATGACCGCGACCGCGGCGAGCGCGCGCTTCAGCAGGAACGGGATCACGCGGCCTTTTCCAGATGCGCGGTGAGGCCGGCGAACAGGCCACGGCCGTCGGTGCAGCCCATGATGTCTTCGACGTGGTTTTCCGGATGGGGCATCATGCCGAGCACGTTGCCCTTGTCGTTGACGATGCCGGCGATGGAATGCGCCGCGCCGTTGATGTTATGCGCCTCATCGACCACGCCGTCGGCGGAGCAGTAGCGATAGAGCACCCGCCCCTCGCCTTCGAGCCGCTTGATGGTCTCCTCGTCCGCCTCGTAATTGCCCTCGCCATGTGCGACGGGAACGCGGATCACCTGCCCGGCATTGTAGCCGCGGGTGAACGGCGTGTCGGAGCGCTCGACGCGCAGATGCACGTCGTGGCAGATGAATTTCAGCCGCTCATTGCGCATCAAGACGCCGGGCAGCAGGCCGGATTCGCAGAGGATCTGGAAACCGTTGCAGACGCCGAGGACGAGACCGCCCTTGGCCGCATAGTCGCGCACCGCGTCCATCACCGGCGACCGCGCCGCAATCGCCCCACAGCGAAGATAGTCGCCGTAGGAGAAGCCGCCCGGCACCACCACGAGATCGGTGCCCGCAGGCAGCGATGTCTCGGCGTGCCAGACCATCGCGGGCTCATGGCCCGAGATGAGCTTCAGCGCGCGCGCCATGTCGCGCTCGCGGTTGATTCCGGGGAAGACGAGGATGGCGGCTTTCATCAGAGCAGCTCGACCCGATAGTTCTCGATCACGGTGTTGGCGAGCAGCTTGTCGGCGGCATCCTTGAGCGCCGCTTCGGCCTTGGCCTTGTCGGCGCCGGCGAGCTCGATGTCGAACACCTTGCCCTGGCGGACGCTGGCGACGCCGTCGACGCCGAGCGACTTCAGCGCGCCTTCGATGGCCTTGCCTTGCGGATCGAGGATGCCCGTCTTCAGGGTAACGGTGACACGTGCCTTCACGTCAAAATCCTCTTCAGCTCTTCACCAGCACCGGGCCAGTGCCCTGCGGACGCTCGTTCTCCATGAGGATGCCGAGGCGCTTGGCGACTTCGGTATAGGCCTCGAGCAGGCCACCGAGGTCGCGGCGGAAACGGTCCTTGTCGAGCTTCTCGTTCGACTTGATGTCCCACAGACGGCAGCTGTCCGGCGAGATCTCGTCGGCGACGATGATCCGCATCATCTCGTTCTCGAACAGGCGGCCGCATTCCATCTTGAAGTCGACGAGGCGGATACCGATGCCGAGGAAGAGGCCGGTGAGGAAATCGTTGACGCGGATGGCGAGCGCCATGATGTCGTCGATCTCCTGGGGCGTGGCCCAGCCGAAGGCGGTGATGTGCTCTTCCGACACCATGGGGTCGTTGAGCTGGTCGTTCTTGTAATAGAATTCGATGATCGAACGGGGCAGCTGCGTGCCCTCCTCGATGCCGAGGCGCTGCGACAGCGAGCCGGCGGCAACGTTCCGCACCACCACCTCGAGCGGCACGATCTCGACCTCGCGAATCAACTGTTCGCGCATGTTGAGGCGGCGGATGAAATGGGTCGGCACCCCGATGTCGTTGAGGTGCTGAAACAGGTACTCCGAGATCCGGTTGTTGAGGACACCCTTGCCCTCGATCACCTGATGCTTTTTCGCATTGAACGCGGTGGCGTCATCCTTGAAGTGCTGGATCAGGGTGCCGGGCTCCGGGCCTTCGTAAAGAACCTTTGCCTTGCCTTCATAAATACGACGCCGACGGCTCATGGGGATGTACCGTGTTTTGTTGAAATCCATGTATTTGGTGTGCTCCGGTTACCAGGTTACGACCCACAGCGGAGCTGCCGTGAACGGCCGGGAACCCCATCTGGAACCATTGGAAACAGAACGGGAACCTAGCCTTCAGGCAACCTATCCGATTGGCTGTCCCAGCACAATCGATCCGGCCGTCCGGCATCAACTTATACCGTCTTGCCTGCGGCTTAACGGCTCGTTGTTTTGCCGATTCGTGCCCCCTATCTAGGCATGCGCCGGGGCCCTCGCAACGAGGGCCGCCGGGTCCAGTCAGAGGGAATTGGAAAAGGCATGAGCACGTTGGACAAACGCGAAGAAGGCTTCGAAAAGAAATTTGCCCTCGACGAGGAGCAGAAATTCAAGGCGGAAGCCCGCCGCAACCGGCTGCTCGGGCTTTGGGCAGCCGAGAAGCTCGGCATCACCGGCGATGCCGCCACCGCCTATGCCAAGGAGGTGGTCGCCGCCGATTTCGAGGAAGCCGGCGATGCCGACGTGCTGCGCAAGGTCATGGCCGATTTCGCCGCCAAGAACGTGGCCGTCACCGAGCAGGCGATTCGCGCCAAGATGAGCGAATTGATCGCTGTGGCGGCGGCCGAGGTGAAGGCGGGGAAATAGGCGGACAGGGAAGTGGCGAGTAGCGAACCGAGCCCTGTTCGCTACTCGCAATCCGCCATTCGCCCAGATCACTCCTCCTTGAAGCCGTACTCCGGCACGTTGCCGCTGGCGCCGTAATATTTGTACGGCAGGAATTTGCCCGACATCGTGATCTTGACGCGGTCACCCTTCGGATTGGCGACGCGCTCGATTCCCATGTCGAAATCGATCGCCGACATGATGCCGTCGCCGAATTCCTCCTCGATCAGCGCCTTCCACGCCGGGCCGTTCACCATCACCATCTCGTAGAAGCGATAGATCAGCGGATCGGTCGGCGGCATCGGCGTGCCGGTGCCGCGCATCGGCACCTCGTTGAGCATCGCGGTCTCGGCCTTCGACAGGCCGAACAGTTCGCCTGCATTGGCGGCCTGCGGTTTCGTCAGCTTCATCTGGCCCATGATCGCGCCGACGATCAGCACTTCCGAATAGCCGCCGATCTTCTCGCAGATGTGTTTCCAGCTCCAGCCCTTCTCGCGCTTGATGTCGAGCAGCTTTTCGGTGAGGTCTTCGCGTTTCATGTCAGGGTCTCCCTTGGCTAGACATTGTGGCGCATCGTTTCGTGCCGCTTTGGGAGGCACGAAACGTGCCAATAAAAGAGGCTGGGGTTTCTAGGCCCGCGCCCTCGCTCCACGTGGCAAAGCCTCCGTAAATCGCTTGATCGCATCGAGCACCGGCTGCTGATCGCCGGCAAAGAACCAGTGATCATTGCCGTCGAGCTCGACGAATTCTGCACCGGTGATGCGGCTCGCGACATCGCGGCCCGCGGCAATGCGCACGGCTTTGTCGTCCCGCCGGTGCAGCACCAATGTCGGCACGGCAATGCGCGGCAGAAGGTGCCGCACATCGGCGTCGCGAAACGCCTCCAGCACGGCCGAGATGCCGCCGGGACTGGAGGCCGCGCGCAATAGCCCCGCCCACCAGGCGCGCGCCTGCGGATCATTGGCAAGGCTCGGCGCAAAAGCTTCGATCCCGACCGGGCCGCCCCATTGCGCGATGAGATGCTTCCTCCAGGCGTCATACTGGCTGGCGCGCAACGCGTGCGGGTAGTCCTCCGACCAGCAGCCTTTTGCCAGTGCGCCGAACAGAATGAGCCCGGCGACGCGGCTGGATTCATCGACCGCAAATTTAACGCAGGCCGGCCCGCATTCGGATGCGCCAAACAACACGACGCGGCGCGAGTCCGCCGCGCGCAGCACGGTGCCGATATCCTCCGCGGTGACGTCGATATCAGGAGCCGACCCGACCCGGTCGGACAGGCCGATGCCGCGGCGATCGAAAACGATCAGGCGTCCAAGCCTCGTCAATGAGGCCAGAAACGTCCGGCTCGCCGGATGCTCCCAGGCGCGTTCCACATGCGAGACGAAGCCGGGCATGACCAGGATATCGAGCGCGCCGCTTCCATAGGTCTGATACGCCAGATGCACGCCGGCGCCCTTCACGTAGCGTGTTGCCGGCACTGCATCGCGCAGCGGCGCCGCCGCAGGAGCCATGAGCGCTTCCGTCTCGGCTTCCGGCGCAACGCCAAGCTCGTCGCGCAGCCGCTGTGTGAGCGCTGCGTGTTGCCGCTCCGCCGCGCTGCGATCGCCGGCCAGCAGCAGGCTGCGGATCAGATGCCGGCCATAGACTTCGCTGAGCGGATCGAGCTCGACCAGACGTCCCGCATACAGGATGGCGGCAAAATGATCGCCGGCGGCATTCCTGTCCTGCACGAGACGCTCCAAGGCATGCATGAGCCGCCCCCGCAGCGCCTCCCGGCGAAAGAACGCCCAATCGTCGAATTCAGGACAGTCCTCCGGAGCGAAGCCTGCGAGGAAGTCACTCCGGTAAATCCGACAGGCCTCTTCAAACGCGCCGCGGTCGCAGGCGCTCTCGAACAGTTGCGAGTCGAGCTTCAACGCGACCTCGGGAGACCATCGCACGCTGGTGCGGTCGGTCTCGAAAACCGACTGGCCGAGCGTGAGCTCGACACGGTGAAGCAGCCGCCGCAATCGAGCGAGACCGGTCCCGCGGGACGTTTCGGGCCACAGCAGCGTGGCGATGACGTCGCGCGCGACGGCGCCCTTGGCCTCTGCGAGATAGACCAGCAGCGCAAGGCCCTTGCGCAGGTTCAGCTTGATCGGGCGGCCGTCAGCGTGGACCTCGGGGAACCCGAACGTGCCAAGCGAGAAAGCCGTCATGAGATCCTCCCTCCCCGGCCGGCGTCCCCCGGGGGACGCACGGGGGACGGTCCGGCGGTAACGGTCGGGCGAGATCGAGCCTGACAGCCATCGAGCGATTCAGGCTCCTGCATGCGGCACCGCCGTATCAGGCACAATAGGAAAAACCATGGTCGCGCGCCTCGCAATCCTGCTCTACGCCATCGTAAGCTATGCCGTATTCACGATTTCATTTCTCTATGCGCTCGGTTTCGTCGGCAATTATGTCGTGCCGAAGTCGATCGACGTCGGCAGCCAAACCAGTTTGAGCGAGGCCATCGTCGTCAACCTGCTGCTGCTGGGCCTGTTCGCCGTCCAGCACAGCGTCATGGCGCGCCCGGCCTTCAAGCGATGGTGGGGCAAAATCCTTCCCGTGGCCTGCGAGCGCAGCACCTATGTGCTGCTCTCCAGCCTGATCCTGCTGTTGCTGTTCTGGCAGTGGCGCCCGATCCCGGCACCGGTCTGGCAGACCAGCGGAATTGCGGCCTGGTTGCTGATCTTCATGCATTGGCTCGGCTGGCTGACCGCGTTTGCCTCGACCACCATGATCGACCATTTCGATCTGTTCGGCCTGCGCCAGGCTTTTGTCGCGCTGCGCGGAGCCGGGATATCAGGCCAGTCCTTCAGGACGCCGCTGCTCTACAAGATCGTGCGGCACCCGCTCATGCTGGGCTTTCTGCTCGCGTTCTGGGCCACGCCCGAGATGACATCAGGCCATCTGCTGTTCGCGATGGCGAACACGGCGTACATCCTGGTCGGGCTCCAGCTCGAGGAGCGTGATCTGATCGCCGAATTCGGCGCGACCTACCAGGACTATCGCCGGCGCGTTCCCATGCTGGTGCCGCGTCTTTTCGGTCGTCGCGAGACGGAAGGTCGCCGGCCTGCTGGAGCACCACGATGAGAGCGATCCTCTGCAGCGCGTTCACCGGGCCGAAAGACCTGCGCCTCGGCGAGATCGACGAGCCCAAACCGGCCGGCGACGAGATTCTCGTCGACGTCCATGCGGCCTCGGTCAGCTTCATGGACCAGTTGCTGGTCTCCGGCCTCTACCAGATGCGGCCGCCGACGCCGTTCGTGCCCGGCACGGAAGCCTCCGGTGTCGTCGTCGCGGTCGGCGACAAGGTCACGACATTCGCACCCGGCGATCGCGTCGCGTGCAGCGCATGGACCGGCGGCTACGCCGAACGGATGATTGCCAAGGAATCGAAGAGCGTGCGGCTGCCCGACGGCGTCGCGTTCGAAGCCGCGGCGACGGTGCTGCACAATTACGGCACGGCTTGTTATGCGCTGGTGGAGCGGGCACGGGCGCAGCGCGGCGAAACGCTGTTCGTCACCGGCGCTGCCGGCGGGGTTGGCCTTGCCGCCGTCGATCTCGGTCGCCATCTCGGCCTGCGCGTCGTTGCCGGCGTCGGCTCCCACGACAAGGTTGCCCTGGTGAGGAGTTACGGGGCCAGCGATGTCGTCAACTATCGCAGCGAAGATCTGCGCGACCGGATCAAGTCGATCACGTCAGGAGAAGGCATCGATATCGGCTTCGACAATGTCGGCGGCGCGATTTTCGAGCAGATGGCCCGGCTGATGACATGGGGCGGACGGCTGATGCCGATCGGCTTCACCAGCGGCGAAATTCCACAGATCCCGATGAACCTGCCGCTTCTGAAGAACTATTCCATCCTGGGCGTGTTCGCCGGCGCCTGGGCGGAGAAATTCTCCGCGGAGGCCGCGCGCATGAATGACAAGCTGGTGCAATGGCTGGCCGACGGAAAAATCCGTCCGCATATCGATCGCGTCCTCCCTTTGGAGGAGGCCGGCGACGCCATGCACGCGGTAGCCAATCGGACGGTTCAGGGAAGAATTGTCCTCAAAATCAGGTAAGATGAGCTGCCGACGGCAGGAGAAAAGAGACCGATGACAGAGATCATCATCGACAAGCGCTTTTGCGGTCCTCCGAACTCCGGCAACGGCGGTTACGTCTGCGGCCGGCTGGCCCGGCATATTCCTGGGGCTGCGGAAGTGACGCTGCGCGCACCGCCTCCCCTGCGCACGCCGCTCGATGCTGTGGCGACGAACGACGCGACATGGGAGCTTCGCGACGGCACAAAAGTCGTCGCGACCGGACGTGCGACGAGCGTCGAGCTTGCACGCGTGGAGACAGCCAGCTTCGAGAAGGCCCGCGCGGCCGAATTGCTGGCGCTGTTCGAGCCGCACGAGCATCCGCTGCCGAACTGTTTCGTATGTGGCCCCGCAAGGGCACAAGGCGACGGCCTGCGTATCTTCGCCGGGCCGCTCAGCCGTCATGCACAGACTCCCGTTCTCGCAGCGAGCTGGATACCGGATGCGAACCTGGCCGCCGAGGACGGCCTGGTCGCTCCCGAATTCCTCTGGTCGGCACTCGATTGTCCCACCGGCTTTGCCTGCAATTGCAATCCGCAGGCCGGCACCTACGACAAGACGCCCCTCCTGCTCGGCCGGATGTCGGCACGGATCGAGGCCCGCCCGCGCCCCGGCGACCGCTGCATCATCACGGCCTGGCCCACCGGCCGCGACGGCCGCAAGCGCACCGCGGACGCTGCGGCCCATGATGAAGCCGGGAAGTTGCTGGCGGTGGCGAGGACAACATGGATTGCCGTCGAACGCGACGTGCAGCTCGGGCGATAGGTGCTTAGGGTTGATTAGCCCGCGGCTGCGCGAAGCGTAGTCCGCCGGCGTAATCTACATGCTTCAGCAAACGCAGGACGAAGTTGGTGGGTTGCGCCTTCGGCCAACCCAACTTACGGAGCGTTCGATCAGTGATCCTCGCCATCCTGCATCGATCCGCATTCGCCTGCACCAGCACGGCCGCGCTGGCGGCGGTTTACCTTGCGTCAAGCACGGCAAGCATTCGACAACCGCCTTAAAAGGCTGTTAGGAGCGGTCATCGTTGTTGGCGCCCGGAATACGGGGACGCTCTGCCATGCAATCGGACAAGGGACTCTACAGTGCGCCGCGCTGGCGCCTGACGCGCTGGCTGGCCGAGCCGGGGCCCAGCGTGCCCGACGACATCCGCGCAGCACTCATTGCGCAGCTCTATGGATCGCTGCCGGTTTTTGCCGCGGGCGCCGTCAACACCATTGCCGTCGCCGCCGTGATCGCGGCCCGGAAGCAGACTGCACCGTTCATGGCCTGGCTGGTCATGGAGATCGCGATCTGCCTGGCCCGCCTGATTGTGCTGGTTCTCGCGCAGCGCAGGGCACGTGCCCATCGCCCGACGCCGACCGACCTTCATCTCCTGCTCGCGATCGCCTGGAGCGCCAGCGTCGGATTTGGCGTCATTGTCAGCCTCGCCAGCGGCGACTGGGTCGTCGCCATGCTGGCGACCCTGTCGGCGGCAGCGATGGTCGGCGGCATCTGCTTCCGCAATTTCGGCGCGCCGCGGCTGGCCGGGACCATGATCCTGCTGAGCCTCGGTCCGATCGTCCCGGGCGCTGCGCTCTCGGCCGAACCGCTGTTCTACATCGTCTACCTGCAGGTGCCGATGTATCTGGCCGCAATGACGGCCGCTGCCTTCCGCCTCAACCGGATGCTGGTCACCACCATGCGTGCCGAACGCGAGAACAGCCATCGCGCCCATCATGACGCCCTCACGGGCCTGCTCAATCGCGCGGGCTTCGTCGAGGCGCTCAGTGCGCGACTCCTGGTTCATGCCGAACGGCGGTTCGCGGTGATGTTCTTCGATCTCGACAATTTCAAGCCGATCAACGACACGTTCGGACATGCGGCAGGTGACGAGGTGCTGAAAGCGGTGGCCGGGCGCGTCCGCCGGGCGCTGCCGGACGGCGCGGTGGTCGCCCGGATGGGCGGCGACGAATTCGTCGTGCTCGTCGACGGCGTTACCGCCGAAATGGCGCAGGAAACCGGATACCGTCTCATCCGCGAGGTTGCCGTCTCCTATGAGCTGGGCGGCGAGGTGCGCGCCAGTGTCGGCGCCAGCGTCGGCATTGCGATGTCGCCGGATCATGGCGCCGAGGTCGACGAATTGCTCGCAGTCGCCGATGCCGCGCTCTACGAAGCGAAGTCGAGCGGCAAGTCGCGTTGCTGCCTCGCCTCGGTCGAGACCAACCTCGCCGCGCTGCGTCGCCTCCAGCAGAGCAGTCAGAAAGGCCCGGTCGCAGGCGCTGCCTGACGCAAGTTCGTAGGCGGGCAAAGGTGCAAAGCGCCGTGCCCACCATCTCTCCGTTGGCTCGATGCGCAATGGTGGGTACGCTTCCGCCTTCGCTCTTTGAGCTATGGCGGACAAGTCGCTTTGTGCACCAAGGCGATACGCGGTTATCCCGTCAGGGATTGACGCCTAACGCCTTGAGCTCGGCCGCAGCCGCCTGTGTTTCCACGAAGGTCGGCGGGCAGTCGGCAAGCGCGAGAGCAAAAAGCCGCCGAGCCTCCTCCTTCGCGCCGCGCTGCAAATTCAGTTCGGCGGTGAAGAAATTCGCCTCGCACACCTGGCCCTTCTTCTTCCGCGGATCGGGATCGTCGGCTGCGCGCAGCAATTCGTCAGCTGTCGTCGTCCCCAGCAAGAATTGAATGACAGGCGCAGGCCATTTGGTCATGTCGAGCCTGGCAATCGCATCCGACAGAATACTCGGCGTGTTGCTGCGCCAGCCCGCGATCTCGCGCCATATCGCGTTGTAGGAATCCTTGGGATCAAGCTCCTTCAACCGGTCGAGATAGGTAACCGCTTGTACGGGCGAGCCAGCCTGGAGATGTGCCATGACGCACGAACGGTAGGATTCTGCCGTTTTCGGGGTGAGCTCGATGGCACGGTCGCATGCCGCGATAGCTTGCTGCGGATCGCCCATCGCAAGATAGGTCATGCCGCGACAAATGAGGGCGTATTCGTCTCTGGGTTCGAGCAACGCCGCGCGGTCGCAATCGGCCATCGCCAACGTGAGATCACGCTTGGCCCTGTATTCAGCCGCACGGTAGACAAACGCAGCCCGATAGGTCGGATCGATCTGTATTGCCTGCCCATAATCCGAGATTGCGCTATCGGTATTGCCCTTCCTGCTCTGCGCTGCTCCGCGCGCCAGATAAGCGGCTTTGTACGTCGAACCGAGCTGCTGATTGGACGAGGCGGGATCTGGCTCTCGGCCCCGGTAATGAGCTTCTGTGCTACCCTTACTCTGGGACGGATCGGGCTTGAACTCGATCGCCTTGGTATAGTCGGCAATGGCCCGATCGAGATCGCCTTTTTTCACGTACGCAACTCCGCGGCTGTAGTATGCGCGCTGATTCTTGGGGGTCAGCCGAATGATCTCGTCATAGTCAGCGATAGCGCGGTCGAACTCGCCCAGCTGAACCAAGGATTCGGCTCGAAAGTAGTAGAATGACTCGTTCCTTGATTTGATCTGGATGGTTTGATCGAGTTCGGCCAATGCCCTCTCTCTGTCACCCTTGGCCAAGTAAACCCGGACGCGGCACAACTGGCCACCGCCGTCTTGCGGGCTGATCCCAACCGCTCGGTCACAGTCGGCCATGGCACGGACCAAATCCCCATTGCCGATGTAAGCAAGACCTCGCTCGACACGCGCTTTGAGATTATCCGGATGGATCAGAAGGGCCTGATCGTAGTTGACGATGGCGCGGACGAAGTCGCGCCTCTCCCCGTAGATTTGGGCGCGCCCTAGATATGCGTAGGTACTCTTCGGATCGAGCTCAATCACCTTGGCGTAGTCTGGCAGCGCGGCCTCGGGCTCTCGCTTTTGGATAAACGCAGAAGCCCTCGCGATACGGGCGTTCAGATTGCCCGGATCGTGCTCGATGATCTGGCTGTAGTCGACGATCGCAAGGTCGATCTCGCCCTTCTGGCGGTAGAACATGGCGCGGCGGAAGCGCGCCATGATCACGCCTTGCTGCATGCCCGTCGGCGCCTGGATGATAGCGGTGCAGCCGGCGATGCGGTCATCGACACTGAAATTTCCGACCGCGTTGCACTTGGCGGTCAAGGGCATTTCCGCGCGGGCGCCTGACACTTCGAGCAAGGTCGTCAGTGCAAAAGCGCTCGCGCCTGCTGCCGCATACACGAGTGCGCGGCCTGTCATTCCAAACATGCAGTCCCCAAGTCAATTCCCAGGGACCACATTATCAACCAACGGCACTCTTGCACAGCCCTTGGTTGCGGCGCTCAAGAACCGCGACGCGCCCGAGGCTACGTCGCCTGCTCCACCATCCCCTGTAGCCGCACCAGCTCCGCCTCGAGATCGCGCTCCACATCCGACGCGCGAATGTCGATCACGCGATAATCCCGCGCCTCCAGCCACGCCCGCCGCGACGCGCGGTCGGCGGCGATGGTCTCGCCCTCACCCGGATTGACCAGCTCGATCGCGATCCGGTGCGGGAAAGAAACGAAGTCCGGGATGTGGCGACCCACAGGGGTCTGGCGCTTGAACTGGCCGGCAAAGCGGCGGTCGCGCGTGAGCGCGTGCCAGAGCAGGCGTTCGGCATCGGTCGGGTTGCGGCGGAGCAGGCGCGCGAGGCCGCGCACCGTGGAGCCGCTGTCGGGCACGCCGCCGCCCTGTCCGTGCTCGGCCAGGAGCGCGCGAAGGCGCGTGGCCTGCTCGCCGTCGAGCACACCGCCCTTGGCCGGGCCCTTGCGCCCCTCCGCGATCGCCATGACCACCCCGTGCAGGGTGTGCATGTCCTGCTTGGTCGGCTCCATCCGGCTGAAGATGTTGCGCAGGTTCACCAGCATGGTGTCGCGCTTCTCGGCCGGGCGCAGGAATTCGACCCGGTCGAGCTCGCGGATGAGGTTGTCGAAGAAGGCCTGCATCTGGTGCTGCGAGGCGCGCTCGGAGCGCTCCGGCATGGCGTGCGGCAGCTCGCCCGAGGTCGCGCGCTTGAACCATTCGTAGCCGACCAGCAGCACGGCCTGGGCGAGGTTCAGCGAAGCAAAGCCCGGATTGACCGGGAAGGTGATGATGCGGTTGGAGAGCCCGACCTCCTCGTTGGTCAGACCCCAGCGCTCCCGGCCGAACAGGATGCCCGCCTTGCCGCCGGTCGCGACGTGCCCGGCGATCTCGCTGGCGGCGGCCTCCGGCCCGACCACGGGCTTGGCCTGGTCGTGGGGGCGAGCGGTGGTGGCGAACAGCAGGTCGAGGTCGGCGACCGCCTGCTCGACCGTGTCGAACAATTCGACCTTTTCCAGAATATGGTCGGCACCGGCCGCGGCGCGCTGGGCGGCGATATTCGGCCAGCCGTCGCGGGGGTTGACGATGCGCAAGGCGCCAAGCGCGAAATTGCCCATGGCGCGCGCGGCCATGCCGATATTCTCGCCGAGCTGCGGCTCGACCAGGATCACGATGGGACCGTCGAGGGAAAGGCCCGCCTTGCTCTTGTCAGTCCCCGACATCTCGCTTCGCTTTCACACTGGTTCTCAAGGCCTTGGCAGGGCCTTCTTAGGAAATGATTCAAAGCGGCCAAGGGGCCGACTTTGCCGGTTCGCCTGTCGTTTGCCTGTCCTGACAGAATTCTCAAGGAAAATAACGGGGTTAGATTCGGTTTTTGAATCTCGTCTGAAACTTGACGTCCGCCCCTCCGGCCGGGCCCCATCCCGCCCCCCATCTGTGGAAGCTGGATGAGCTAAAAGTGCATAATCACTTGGCTTTCACCCGCCGCGGTCAGGTGCTAAGAGGCGGCGGATATTCAATTTGGCGCCGGCGGCGCCGTTCCCAAGAAGGCTTTCCCGATCATGGCAAAAATCAAGGTGTCCCAACCCGTCGTCGAACTCGATGGCGACGAGATGACCCGGATCATCTGGCAGTACATCAAGGACAAGCTGATCAACCCGTACCTCGATGTCGAGCTGCTGTATTTCGACCTGGGCATGGAGTACCGCGACCACACCAACGATCAGGTCACGATCGACGCCGCCGAAGCCATCAAGAAGGTCGGCGTCGGCGTCAAGTGCGCCACCATCACCCCGGACGAGGCCCGGGTGAAGGAGTTCAACCTCAAGCAGATGTGGAAGTCGCCGAACGGCACCATCCGCAATATCCTCGGCGGCGTGATCTTCCGCGAGCCGATCATCTGCAAGAACGTGCCGCGCCTGGTTCCCGGCTGGACCAAGCCGATCATCATCGGCCGCCACGCCTATGGCGACCAGTACCGCGCCACCGACATCAAGTTCCCCGGCAAGGGCACGCTGACGATGAAGTTCGTCGGCGAGGACGGCACCGTCATCGAGAAGGAAGTGTTCAAGACCCCGGGCTCCGGCGTCGCGATGCAGATGTACAATCTCGACGACTCCATCATCGACTTCGCCCGCGCTTCGTTGAACTACGGCCTGCTGCGCAACTACCCGGTCTATCTCTCGACCAAGAATACGATCATGAAGGTCTATGACGGTCGCTTCAAGGACATCTTCCAGGACGTCTTCGACCGCGAATTCAAGAAGGAATTCGACGCCAAGGGCCTGACCTACGAGCACCGCCTGATCGACGACATGGTGGCCTCGGCCCTGAAATGGTCCGGCGGCTATGTCTGGGCCTGTAAGAACTACGACGGCGACGTGCAGTCCGACACGGTCGCGCAGGGCTACGGCTCGCTCGGCCTGATGACTTCGGTACTGCTCACCCCCGACGGCAAGACCGTCGAGGCCGAAGCCGCCCACGGCACGGTGACCCGCCACTACCGCGAGCACCAGAAGGGCAAGGAGACCTCGACCAACTCGATCGCGTCGATCTTCGCCTGGACCCGTGGCCTGTCGCACCGCGCCAAGCTCGACAACAATGCCGAGCTCGCCAAGTTCGCGGCAACCCTGGAGAAGGTCTGCGTCGACACCGTCGAGGCCGGCTACATGACCAAGGACCTCGCGCTGCTGGTCGGCGCCGACCAGCGCTGGCTCTCGACCACCGGCTTCCTCGACAAGGTCTCGGAGAACCTGACGAAGGCGCTGGCGGCCTGAGCTGCCATCCGCAATTTCGCCCGACTGGGCCAGACATCATCAGGGGCCGCGCCAAAAGCGCGGCCCCTTTTTTTGAGACCCCTCGCGCGGAGATGCGACCATGTCGATCAAGCCAGCCGTCCCCTGCCTGATGTTGCTTGCCGCGATGGCCGGCCCGGCCGCCGCCGAGCCACTTCCCGATACCATCGCCGCGCCCGGCGAAACCGTCGTGCTCAGCGTCCACGCCGAGGGCGCGCAGGTCTATGAGTGCAAGGCCGGCACCGACGGCAAGCTCGCCTGGGCTTTTCGCGAGCCGATCGCAACGCTGCTCGCCGAAGGCAAGACCGTCGGCCGCCACTATGCCGGCCCGAATTGGGAGCTCGCCGACAGCAGCGCCGTGGTCGGCAAGGCCATCGGCAACGCGCCGGGCGCAACGCCCGCCGACATCCCCTGGCTGAAGCTGGAGGTCGCCTCCCGCCGCGGCAGCGGCGTGCTCACTCCAGTCACCACGGTCCAGCGCATCAACACCCATGGCGGCAAGCTCGACGGCGCCTGCGACAAGGCCGGTGAGTTCAAAAGCGCGCCGTATTCGGCGGAGTATGTCTTCCTGAAGAAGGGCTGACCGCTCAGCGGTCGGTGACCTCGCGCTCGGCCTGCGCCAGCTCTGCCGCCGCGAGATCGCCGCTCTCCTCCAACCGCGCTTTCGCGGTCATCTGGACGTGGGCAGCGAGCGTCGGCATGCGCGCGATCAGGGCGTGAAAATCCTGGGCGTCGAGCACGAGCAGCCGCGTCTTGCGCGTCGCCGTCACCGTGCCGCTGCGTTTGGTTTTGTGCAGCAGCGCGATCTCGCCGAAGAAGGTCCCGTCGGTGAGCCGCACCTGCTGGCTCGGCAGAGCGATCTCGACCTCGCCGGCGGTGATGAAATACATCGAGGATGCCGCATCGCCCCGCCGCACCAGAATCTCGCCCTGCTCCACGGTGCGCGCCCGCAACAGCCGCATGATGTCGGCGATTTCAGCTGCCGACAGATGCGAGAACAGCGGCACCCGCGCCAGCATGCCCCAAGTCACGACGAAGTCGCGGCGCCTCACCTCTTCGGCGAAGGCGCTGGAGATGATCGCGACCGGCAGCGCGATCATGGCGAAGCCTGAGATGATCGCGAACACCGAGATGAATTTTCCGAGCGGCGTCACCGGCACGACGTCGCCATAGCCGACGGTGCCGAGGGTTACGATCGCCCACCACATCGCCTGCGGGATGGTGCCGAGCTTGTCCGGCTGCACGTCGCGCTCGATGGCGTAGAGCAGCGAGGCAAACGTGAGGACTGCGCCGATCAGGATGACGATGCAGCCGATCAGCGCCCGCCGCTCGGCATGCACGGCGGCGAGCAGCGAGCGCATCGCCGGCGAATAACGTATCAGCTTGAAGAACGGCAGCACGCCGAGCGCGGCCAGCGTCGCGTGCCGCCCCGTGGCCAGCACGATCGCGGCGGGCAGGAACGCCATGAGATCGATGATGCCGAGCGCCGAGAAGGCATAGCCGAGCCGGTCGGCGAGCGCGGAGCCCGTGCGCGGCGTATGGCCCGCCACCGTCCACATTCGCGCGGCATATTCCAGCGCGAACACGATCACGGACAGGATGGTGATCGCCGAAAACAGCGTGCCGAACCGATCATCGAGCTCCGGCACCGAGGCGAGAACCATCGCCGCGACATTGAGCACGATGACGCCGATGATCAGCTGGATGAAGCGCGATCCGGCCGAGTAGGCCAGCGGATCGTGCTCCAGCAATTCGTAGAGGCGATCCCTCAAGTTCGGATCGCGAAGCCCATGTCCTCGCGGAACGAGGCGCATCGCAATTTAAGCGCCTGCCATCGCTTTTTCGATCGCCGCGAGCGCCTCGGGCGCCTTGGCCCCGTCGGGGCCGCCGGCCTGCGCCATGTCGGGCCGGCCGCCGCCGCCCTTGCCGCCGAGCGCCTCGGAAGCGATTTTCACCAGATTGACTGCATTGAAGCGCGAGGTCAGGTCGGCGGTGACGCCGACCACGACACCGGCCTTGCCATCCTCGGTGACGCCGACGATGGCGACCACGCCAGAGCCGATCTGCTTCTTGCCGTCGTCCGCTAGGCTCTTGAGATCCTTCATCTCGATGCCCTCGACCGCGCGCGCCATCAGCTTGACGTCGCCGACATCGCGCACGCCCGCGGCTGCGCCGTTCCCGGTGAAAGAACCGCCCCCGCCCATCGCGAGCTTCTTGCGGGCGTCGGAGAGTTCGCGCTCGAGCTTCTTGCGCTCGTCCATCAGCGCGGCGATGCGCGCCGGGACGTCGTCGATCGAGGTGCGCAGTTCGCTAGCCGCGGTCTTCGCCAGCGCCATGGTCTCGTTGGCATGCCTCCGCGCGTAATTGCCGGTCAGCGCCTCGATGCGGCGCACGCCGGAGGCGACCGCGCTCTCGCCGGTCAGCGTGATCAGGCCGATATCGCCGGTGCGCCGCACATGGGTGCCGCCGCAGAGCTCGACCGACCAGCCGAGCGCATTGGCGCCGCGCTCACGCGCGGTCCTGCCCATCGAGACCACGCGGACCTCGTCGCCGTACTTCTCGCCGAACAGGGCGCGCGCCCCGGCCTCACGTGCTTCATCGACGCCCATGACGCGGGTGGTGACCTCGTCGTTCTCCAGCACCACGTCGTTGGCGATGTCCTCGACTCGCGCGAGCTCTTCCGCCGTGATCGGCTTCGGATGCACGAAGTCGAAGCGCAGGCGGTCCGGCGCGACCATCGAGCCGCGCTGGGCGATGTGATCGCCAAGCACCTGGCGCAGCGCCTCGTGGATGAGATGCGTCGCCGAATGGTGCGCGCGGATCGAGGATCGCCGCGAATGATCGACGTCTAGAAGAACAGGATCCCCAACCTTCAGTCCATAGTTGTCTACCGCGATGTGATGGACGAACAGATCTCCACCCACCTTCTTTTGCGTATCCAAAACACGCGCGAGAATTTTGGCGTCATCCGGTCCACGCCTCATGACACCGGTGTCGCCAACCTGACCGCCAGATTCCGCGTAGAATGGCGTCTGATTCAAGATGACCTGCCCGCTTTCGCCGGGCTTAAGTTCGGAGACTTCCTCACCGCCTCTAACAATCGCCGTAACTACGCCCTCAGCGGTTTCGGTGTCGTACCCGAGGAATTCGGTGGCCCCGAGCTTTTCCCGCAGCGGGAACCAGATCGCCTCGGACGCAGCTTCACCCGAACCCTTCCAGGACTCGCGCGCCTTGGCCTTCTGGCGCTCCATCGCGTCGGTGAACGAAGCCTGGTCGACGCCGATGCCGCGCGACTTCAGCGCGTCCTGCGTCAGGTCGAGCGGGAAACCGTAGGTGTCGTACAGCGTGAAGGCGACGTCGCCGTCGAACATGTCGCCCTTCTTGAGACCTGCGCTCTTCTCGTCGAGGATGGCAAGGCCGCGCGAAAGGGTCTTGCGGAAGCGGGTCTCTTCCAGCCGCAGCGTTTCCTCGATCAGATTCTCCGCGCGCATCAGGTCGGGATAGGCCTGGCCCATCTCGCGCACCAGCGCCCAGACCAGGCGATGCATCAGCGGCTCTTTCGCACCGAGCAGCTGCGCATGGCGCATCGCGCGGCGCATGATCCGGCGCAGCACATAGCCGCGGCCCTCGTTCGAGGGCAGCACGCCGTCCGTGACCAGGAAGGCCGAGGAGCGCAGATGGTCGGCGATGACGCGGAACGAGGCCACGGTCTGCTCGTTCGGCCCGGTGCCGAGAGCGGACGAGGTCGCGTCGATCAGGTGACGGAACAGGTCGGTCTCGAACACGCTCTCGACGCCCTGGAGGATGCAGGCCATGCGCTCGAGGCCCATGCCGGTGTCGATCGAGGGACGCGGCAAATTCACGCGCTCCTCCTTCGTCACCTGCTCGTATTGCATGAACACGAGGTTCCAGAATTCGAGGAAGCGGTCGCCGTCCTCTTCCGGCGAGCCGGGAGGTCCGCCCCAGATGTGCTCGCCGCGATCGATGAAGATCTCCGAGCACGGGCCGCACGGGCCGGTGTCGCCCATCGCCCAGAAATTGTCCGAGGTCGGGATGCGGATGATGCGGTCGTCGGAGAAGCCGGCGATCTTCTTCCACAGGCCGGCCGCCTCGTCGTCGGTGTGGTAGACGGTGACGAGCAGCTTGTCCTTCTTGAGCCCGAACTCGCGGGTGATCAGCGTCCAGGCAAGCTCGATCGCGCGCTCCTTGAAATAATCGCCGAACGAGAAGTTGCCGAGCATCTCGAAGAAGGTGAGATGGCGCGCGGTGTAGCCGACATTGTCGAGGTCGTTGTGCTTGCCGCCGGCGCGCACGCATTTCTGCGACGTGGTGGCGCGCTGGTAGGGCCGCTTCTCGACGCCGGTGAAGACGTTCTTGAACTGCACCATGCCGGCATTGGTGAACATCAACGTCGGATCGTTGCGCGGCACCAATGGCGAGGACGACACGATCTCGTGGCCGTTCTCGGCAAAGAAGTTCAGAAAGGTCGACCTGATCTCGTTGACGCCGCTCATGTTCATCCAATCGGGTGTGCTTGGACCCGCTTCCCAGCCATCCAAACCGCTGAGTTTGGGCTGATATCTGCGGGCCAAAGCGCTTTTAGACAAGGCCAGCTTCGCTGTCCAGAAACTGTGCAGACGGATCAGTGGGTTGCCGCAGGCGCTCAATCCCGTTGAAAGGCGCCGTTGCCGCGTTGACAGGCTTGGCTGCCCTGTGGTCTGTACCCATCTGTATCGTACGGCCACGTCGGGAGAGACCGGCTTTAGGCAGCCGGCGCCGAAGGAGCAACCGCCCCGGAAACTCTCAGGCAAAAGGACCGCGTGGCTTTGACGACATCTGGAAAGAGGCGCCGACGGGCTTAGTCCCGGACGACGTCCGCCGACGGGATAATACTCTCAGGCACAGCGACAGATGGGGCTTCGACTGGTGTCCACGGGAAATCGTTCCCGGGGAACCGCCGAGGGCCCCTGTGATGTCAGTGCGTGACGACAAAGAATCCCTGAAACGTACCCCCCTCCACAGCCTTCATGTGTCGCTCGGCGGCAAGATGGTGCCGTTCGCGGGCTATGACATGCCCGTGCAGTACCCCGCGGGCGTCCTGAAGGAGCACCTCCAGACCCGCAACGCCGCCGGCCTGTTCGACGTCTCCCATATGGGCCAGATCGCGCTCCGGCCGAAGTCGGGCAAGGTCGAGGACGCCGCCCGCGCGCTGGAGCGGCTGGTACCGCAGGATATCGTGGCGATTGCGCCGGGACGGCAGCGCTACGCCCAGTTCACCAATGCCGATGGCGGGCTCCTCGACGATCTCATGGTCGCCAATTTCGGCGATCACCTCTTCCTGGTCGTCAACGCCGCCTGCAAGGCCGAGGACGAGGCGCATCTGCGTGCAAATCTCGCAGGCGACTGCGTCATCGATTCGCTTGCCGACCGCGCCCTGATCGCTTTGCAGGGCCCGAAAGCGGAATCCGTGCTGGCGAAATTGTGTGCAGAGGCGCCCTCCATGAAATTCATGGATGCCGGCCCGCACCGGGTTGCCGGCATCGACTGTTTCGTCTCGCGTTCCGGCTACACCGGCGAGGACGGCTTCGAGATTTCCGTCCCTGCTGCCGATGTCGAACACCTGGCGAAGACGCTGCTCGACAACCCCGATGTGATGCCGATCGGCTTGGGGGCCCGCGACAGCCTGCGGCTGGAGGCCGGTCTTTGTCTCTATGGGCACGACATCGATACCGGGACCACGCCGGTCGAGGCCGGACTGGAATGGTCGGTGCAGAAAAGCCGCCGCACCGGCGGCGCCCGCGCCGGCGGCTTTCCCGGTGCCGAAAAGATCCTCGCCCACTTCGACAACGGCGCATCCCGCCGCCGCGTCGGCCTGCTCGCCCAGGGCCGCGCCCCGGTGCGCGAGGGCGCGCTGCTGTTTGCTGATAGCGCGGGCGGCGAGCCGATCGGAGCGGTCACCTCGGGCGGCTTCGGCCCGAGCCTGAATGCGCCGGTCGCGATGGGCTATCTGCCCACCAGCCAGAGCGCGCTCGGCACGCAAGTTTTCGCCGAAGTGCGCGGCCAACGGCTGCCGCTCACGGTCGCCGCCATGCCTTTCGTGAAAAACACCTACAAACGCTGAGGACAAGAAAATGACCACGACGCTGTACACCTCCGACCATGAATGGCTGGCCATCGACGGCGACGTCGCCACCGTCGGCATCACCGACTACGCCCAGTCGCAGCTCGGCGACGTCGTGTTCGTCGAGCTCCCCAAAGCCGGCCGCACGCTGAAGAAGGCGGAAGCCGCAGCCGTCGTGGAATCGGTGAAGGCCGCCTCCGATGTCTACGCGCCAATCTCCGGCGAAGTGCTGGAGACCAACGACGCGCTGGCCGCCGAGCCGGCGTTGGTGAACTCGGACGCGCAAGGCAAGGCGTGGTTCTTCAAGATCAGGATTGCCGACAAGAGCGAGCTCGGCGGCCTCATGGATGAAGCCGCCTACAAGGCACATACGGCGTGAGATGAAGCGAACTGTGACCTCATATTCGGTGTCATCGCCCGCGCAGGCGGGCGATCCAGTACGCCGCAGCTTCTCGGCTCAAGCCGTGACGCCTGCGTGTACTGGATGCCCCGCCTTCGCGGGGCATGACAGCGACAGCGAAATTTAGCGAGGACCCATGATGACCGCGCACCGCAAATCGAACGGCGACACCGCCACCTCCTTCGTTCGCCGCCACATCGGCCCCTCGGCGCACGATGTCACCGCCATGCTCGAGACCGTCAGCGCCAGAAGCGTCGACGCACTGATGGCGGAGACGCTGCCGGCCTCGATCCGGCAGACCTCCCCGCTCGATCTCGGCAAGCCCTTGAGCGAGACCGAGGCGATCGCGCATATGGGCGAACTCGCCGCACAGAACCAGGTCTTCACCTCGCTGATCGGCCAGGGCTATTCCGGCACGATTTTGCCCGCGGTGATCCAGCGCAACATCCTTGAGAATCCGGCCTGGTACACGGCGTATACGCCCTACCAGCCCGAGATCAGCCAGGGTCGGCTGGAGGCGCTGCTCAACTTCCAGACCATGATCTGCGACCTCACCGGGCTCGATGTCGCCAACGCCTCGCTGCTCGACGAGGCGACCGCGGCGGCCGAAGCGATGGCGCTCGCCGAGCGGCACTCGCGGGTCGAAGCGAAAGCTTTCTTCGTCGACAAGGACGTGCATCCGCAGACGCTGGCGGTGATGCGCACCCGCGCCGAGCCCTTGGGCTGGACCCTGGTCGTCGGCGATCCCCTCACCGATCTCGACAAGTCCGACGTGCTCGGAGCGCTGCTGCAATATCCGGGCTCTTCGGGCGCGGTGCGCGACCTCAGGCCCGCGATCGCTACTCTGAAGGCCAAGGGCGCACTCGCGATCGTTGCCGCCGATCTGCTGGCGCTCACTTTGCTCACCTCGCCCGGCGAGCTCGGCGCCGATATCGCTGTTGGATCGGCGCAGCGCTTTGGCGTGCCGATGGGCTATGGCGGACCGCACGCGGCCTATATGGCCGTACGCGATGCGCTGAAGCGCTCGCTGCCCGGCCGTCTCGTCGGCCTCTCCGTGGACTCCCGTGGGCAGCCTGCCTATCGCCTCGCGCTGCAGACCCGCGAGCAGCACATCCGCCGCGAGAAGGCGACCTCCAACATCTGCACCGCGCAGGTGCTGCTCGCCGTGATCGCCTCGATGTACGCCGTCTATCACGGCCCCGAGGGCCTAACGCAGATCGCGCGCAACGTGCACCGCCGCGCCGCCGTGCTGGCCGCCGGCCTGCGCAAGCTCGGCTTCGCGCCGCAGTCGGAGGCCTTCTTCGACACGCTGAGCCTGGATGCCGGCGCCAAGCGCGCCGAGATCGTCGCGCGTGCCGCCGCCGAGAAGATCAATCTGGGTGTCGGTGACACCGCACTGCGCATCGCGCTCGACGAGACCACCACGCCGGCGACGGTGGAAGCCGTCTGGCGCGCGTTTGGCGGCACGCTCGCTTACGCCGAGATCGACGCCACGACGCGCGAGGCGTTGCCGGAGGCGCTGAAGCGCGGGACAGCCTTCCTGACGCATCCGGTCTTCCACGCACATCGCTCGGAGACCGAGATGCTGCGCTACATGCGCAAGCTCAGCGACCGCGACCTCGCGCTCGACCGCGCGATGATCCCGCTCGGCTCCTGCACGATGAAGCTGAACGCGACCACCGAGATGATGCCGCTGACCTGGCCGGAGTTCGGCTCCTTGCACCCATTCGTCCCGCACGAGCAGGCCAAGGGCTATCACGCGCTGTTCGCGCGGCTGGAGAAATGGCTGTGCGACATCACCGGCTATGACGCGATCTCGCTGCAGCCGAATTCGGGCGCGCAGGGCGAATATGCCGGGCTTTTGGCGATCCGCGGCTATCACGCCGCGCGCGGAGAGACACATCGAAAAATCTGCCTGATCCCCTCCTCCGCCCACGGTACCAACCCGGCCTCGGCCGCGATGGTCGGCATGGACGTGGTGGTGGTCGCCTGCGAGAAGAACGGCGACGTCGACGTCAACGATCTCCGCGCCAAGGCCGAGAAGCACTCGAACGACCTCGCCGCGGTGATGATCACCTATCCCTCGACGCATGGCGTGTTCGAGGAGCATATCCGCGAGATCTGCGACATCGTCCATGGCCATGGCGGCCAGGTCTATCTGGACGGCGCCAATCTCAACGCGCAGGTCGGCCTTAGCAGGCCCGGCGATTACGGCGCCGACGTCAGCCATCTCAATCTGCACAAGACCTTCTGCATCCCGCATGGCGGCGGCGGCCCCGGCATGGGCCCGATCGGCGTCAAGGCGCATCTTGCGCCGTTCCTCCCCGGTCATCCGGCGACGCAAGCCGAAGCCCCGGTCGGCCCGGTCTCGGCCGCGCCGTTCGGCTCGGCGTCGATCCTGACCATCTCCTACATCTACATCCTGATGATGGGCGGCGAAGGCCTGAAGCGCGCCACCGAGATCGCGATCCTCAACGCGAACTACATCGCGGCAAGGTTAGAGCCGCACTTCCCGGTGCTCTACAAGAACGCCAGGGGCCGCGTCGCGCATGAGTGCATCGTCGATCCCAGGCCGCTGAAGACGACGTCCGGCGTCACCGTCGACGACATCGCCAAGCGCCTGATCGACTACGGCTTCCACGCGCCCACCATGAGCTTCCCGGTGCCGGGCACGCTGATGATCGAGCCGACCGAGTCGGAATCCAAGGCGGAGCTGGATCGCTTCTGCGACGCTATGATCGCGATCCGGAAAGAAATCGCCGAGGTCGAGGCCGGCCGCTTCAAGATCGAGGCCTCGCCGCTGCGGAACGCCCCGCACACCGTGCACGACATCGCGGATGATGCGTGGAATCGCGCCTACACCCGCAGCGAAGGCTGCTTCCCCGCCGGCACCTCGCGCACCGACAAATACTGGTGCCCGGTGGGGCGCGTCGACAACGTCTACGGCGACCGCAACCTCGTGTGCTCCTGCCCGCCGGTCAGCGATTACGCGGAAGCCGCGGAGTAACTTCGTAGGGTGGGTTAGCTGGCGGCTGCGCAAAGCGCAGTCGCCGACGTAACCCACCGCTTCTGCTGCCGCAGAGACAAACAGTGGTGGATTACGCCAGCGGACTGCGCTTTGCGCAGCCGCGGGCTAATCCACCCTACGGTCCCGACTTAAGGTGCCACCAGCGAACGGCTCTGCGCATCCCACCGCCAGAGCCGCTCGTTGGTGAGAAGCGTACCGCCCCACCAACGATTGATCGGGTTGTGGCGCCACATGTCGTCTTCGCGGGCCAGAAGTGACCGCCCGAGTTCAGTCAGCGTGACCTTCCACTCACTCTCGCCGCGGTAGCGGGCCTCATTGTCGAACGACGGATCGCCCAACAGGACCGGCGGCGCTGAGTGTTGCGCCAGTTCGATCAAGGCATCGCTCGCCTCGTCTTGTTCGAGCACATCGCGAAGCCATCTTGCCTCGCAGACGCGCTTCGGCTCCGTGTGCCCGTCGTTCACAAACTCCAGCAGATCCATTTCGCTGGCACCGAGTCCCGTCAAGCTGTCCGGAAGCTCTTCAAGCAGCGCAATCAGCGCCGATCGAAGCCTCGGCAGGACTATCAGATCCGTCATCAGCAGATCGAAACACGGTTCTGGCGTTGCAGCCCGATAGGCCCGCCAGGCGCGGCTTGCCGTCACCAAATGGTTGTCGGTCACCTTGAAGGCCGGCAGCTTCCATGTCGCGACCGATTGTGGAGCGTAGTTCGCAACAATGTCATCCGTATGCACCAGGCTCAGCTTCGTCGTGATCTCTTTGTAGGGACGAAGCAGATTGAGCAGCCAGACCAGCACAAGCTGATCATTGGGGAGGGTATCGACCCACACTTCGATCGAGTCGAACTTCGCACACAGCTCGAAGAGACCAATATCGCGCGTGCCGAAACCTTCCAGCGAGCCGCGACAAACGTCGTCGAGCCAATGATCGCCCGGATTACAGTGCCCTGCCGATCGCCGCTCCAACCCCATCGAAAGTTGCTCCTCGGAGGGCAATTTCCCCGAGACAAAGCGTAGAGAGAAGCCAAGCGCGACGTTTGCCGGACCTGACTGGCGAAGCGTGTTTGCTGCGAGGTCGTTGGTGGCCAAAATAAGATGTGACACGGTCGCCTCTCAAAATTGCATGCGCATACGAGGACATGTCGAACAATATGCACGCACTAAGCAGGTGCCACCAACGCACGGCTTTGCGCATCCCACCGCCAGAGCCGTTCGTTGGTGAGAAGCGTACCGCCCCACCAGCGCCGAACAGGATTGTGACAGCGGAAGTCCTCACGGCCTTCAAGGACCGCTTTGCCAAATTCGGTCAGCGACAGCCGGCTCCGGCGAAAGGCGGCGTTGCGGCCTCGCGCATTGTCCGGATCGAGTGTCGCCAGCTTACCGTCCAGACCGGCAACCGCCGGCGCCGGGCCGAATGCGAGCCCTTCGAGCAGAGCGCCCAACTCCCATTGATCGAACACGCGTGTCCGGAGCGCACCCGGCCGAAACAGCTCATCGGTACGGCTGCATCCTCTCGCGATCAGTTCGAGAAGTCGCGCCTCCGTCGCCGCCAGTCCCGTCGTCGGCGAAGGAAGCTCAGCGAGCAGGTCTTGCATGGCCGGCTTCACGGACGACAACTTGCCGAGGTCCCTGCCGAGCAGCCCGAAACAGAGCTCGGGCGTTGGCGCGCGGTAGGCCTCCCAAGCGAGGCTTGCGATCTCAAAATCGCTTTCCGCGACATCGCACTCCCGAACGCTACGCTGACGAAGCTCCGCAGCGTCTGCGTCACGCAGATCGAAATCGACAAGGCACAATTTCAGACGCTCTGCGACAATCGGATGAGAACGAAGGTAGTCGAGGATCCAGATCAACTGCAACTGACTGTTAGGTTCAGGGTCGAACCACAGCTCGATGAGGTCGACACCGTAGGTCTTGCAGAACCAGACCAGTCCGACATTTTTGTGCGCAAGACCGATCTGGGAAGACCGGCCGACAAGATCGAACCACATCACCGCCGGATCGCCTCTGAAGGAGCCCCCTTCGAGGTAGGCATCGAGGTGATGCGAGGTGGGTAACATTCCCGAAACGAACCGAAAGATCAGCGGGACGACCATGTCGGCACGGTTCGCGTGGATGAGACCAACGCCGGACGAGCTGGTCAGGATCACACGTTTCATTGCCCCGGCGCCCTACTCCAAAACGAAACGGGCACTGACGACGTCGGCAACTCAACGTCCTCAGCGCCCGCTCCTCGCGAAAATTTTTCGCGTTACGGCTTACTCCTCCGCGGGCTCCTCGCCGTCGGCGTCGCGCTCGGGGGTGCCGGCCAAAATCTGCTCGGCGATCAGGCCGGAGTTCTGGCGGATCGAGGTCTCGATCTTGGCGGTGATGTCGGGGTTGGCCTTCAAGAACGCTTTCGAGTTCTCGCGGCCCTGGCCGAGGCGCTGGCTGTCATAGGAGAACCAGGCGCCGGACTTCTCGACGATGCCGGCCTTGACGCCGAGATCGAGGATCTCGCCCATCTTGGAGACGCCCTCGCCGTACATGATGTCGAATTCGACCTGCTTGAAGGGCGGCGCCAGCTTGTTCTTCACCACCTTGACGCGCGTGGTGTTGCCGACGACTTCGTCGCGCTCCTTGATCGCGCCGATGCGACGGATGTCGAGGCGGACGGAGGCGTAGAATTTCAGCGCGTTGCCGCCGGTCGTGGTTTCCGGCGAGCCGTACATCACACCGATCTTCATGCGGATCTGGTTGATGAAGATCACCATCGTGTTGGACTTGTTGATGGAGGCCGTCAGCTTGCGCAGAGCCTGGCTCATCAGACGGGCCTGCAGGCCCGGCAGTGCATCGCCCATCTCGCCTTCGAGCTCGGCCTTCGGCACCAGCGCCGCGACCGAGTCGATCACCATCACGTCGACCGCGCCCGAGCGCACCAGCGTGTCGCAGATCTCCAGTGCCTGCTCGCCGGTGTCCGGCTGCGAAATCAGGAGCTCGTCGATGTTGACGCCGAGCTTGCGGGCATAGACCGGGTCGAGCGCGTGCTCGGCGTCGATGAAGGCGCAGATGCCGCCCTTCTTCTGGGCTTCCGCCACCGTATGCAGCGCCAAGGTGGTCTTGCCCGAAGACTCGGGCCCGTAGATCTCGACGATACGCCCCTTGGGCAGGCCGCCGATGCCGAGCGCGATATCGAGCCCGAGCGAGCCGGAGGAGACCGCCTCGATGTCCATGGAGCGGTCGCTCTTGCCGAGCTTCATCACCGATCCCTTGCCGAACTGGCGCTCGATCTGGGAGAGCGCGGCGGCCAGGGCTTTACTCTTGTCCATGGAAGATCCTTCGACGATACGCAGGGCAGTGGCGGACATTGGGTCGTGCTCCTTATGGCGAGGATTCGCGTGAGGGACAAACGATTGGCGAGGCGGCTCGTCGATAAAAGCAATGTACCCCATCTGTTCTCTGTTCGCAATATGTTCTTTTGCAGATTTTGGTGCTGTCCGTATGCGACCCCTTGTGTCCTAAGTTCAGTTTCAAGCTGCCCTGATTTGCTTTAGCGATAAGATGGTTCCCAAAGGGGAGCGCGCCTCATGAAGGAAATGCTTGCGCATCTGGCGATGCTTCGCGAGCAGATCGCCGAATGCGAGCGGCTTCATGATTCCGCGACAAGTGAAATCAGGCGCGACCTGTTCGCGAGGCTGCTCACGCGCTACCGGGCCATCGCGACCGAGCTGGAGCGGGCGATTGCAAAACTGCCACCGCCCAGCACCTTCCTGGGCCGCAAAACCCGAGAGCCCTTTCCCAAACAAGAGCCCTTTCCCAAAGAAGGACAGGAGTAAGGCCGCCCCAGTTGGCTGCCTCGGCAAAACGATTTGAAACCACAGGCTGTCGGTATTTGGGTGCCCAGTTCCCGTCCGCGGGTGTCCCTTAACGCGACATAAAACCTTGGCACAACTTGTGCAGACTAATCAGTACCGGGTTTTGCTAACCCACCCGGGGCTGGAAAGCCGCCGCCCGCGATTATTTAAGCGGGCGGCGTTTTTGCTTTCTGCCCGGCACTCCGGGGCTGGCAAGAGTGCCAAGAAATCCCATGCAAGCATAGATTGAGGCCCTGCGCGTTATCCTATGTGAAAACGCAGTGTCCTAAATCGATTGTCGGGGCGCCCCAATCAGGCCAGCACCGGCCCCCGGGTTGTCCGAATTTGGATTTGGACGACCACCCAGCCTCAGTCGGCGGCCTCTATCCCCGGCGGGAATGGCCGCCCTGGCGACGGCCAGCCCTGAGCGCCCTCATGCCCCTCTGCGGATCCCAAGCAAAGGGCCGCTGCTTTGCGACAGCGGCCCCTCCCAGGTTTCAAAATCTTCGAAATGAAATCTTCCAGCCTCCACCGAGAGGGCGCCGGGTCTTCTTCCGCTTCCGAAGGAGACCTTGAATTTCAAAGCTACAATTTGTAACGCTAATATTTGTAGCGCTACATAGCGTACTGATCGAACAACCTCAGGAGGCATCATGAAGTCAATTCTCAGGATCGTTCTCGCGCTGTCCGTCTTCGCCGGATCGATGTCGGCGCACGCCCAGATCTCGAATGCCGCGACGTCATCGGGCACACTGAAAGCCGGCGCAAAGATTACGAAGAAGTCTCAATTGCACGACGGCTGCCACAGCAGGTACGCCCAGATGCGGGGCAAGCCCTGCCACTAGCAAACAAGCGATCCAAGGTAAGACGCAAGGCCGCCTTAGCTGGCGGCCTTTTTGATTTTGCCCGATCCACCGCATTTCGTGCAGGGACGAAACTCGATCTTTTCACCAAGGCGAATGGGTTTCATGCCGGTGTCCTGACCCGTCCCGTCACATTCGGGGCAGCTGTGTTCGACTTCCTTCTGCTCGGTCATGTGCGCCTCTCACCGTTCAAGCTTACTTAAACGTGTATTTTGGGGCAATGCTTCTCATCCAGGCGAGCCGGCCAAAATGGTTTCGCAAGCATTCAATCGCCGCCACGGGTCAGCCTTCGACTGAAGATGACGCGCATCAAAGACGCATTGGCTGAGCGCCGTCATAATTCCGCAATCCTGCGGCACCGAACCTTTCTGCGGTGTCCGGCTTTCTCCCGGATGAGACCGCAACGACGGGGATCTGGATCATGACGGAAGACACGCACAACGAAGCCGTCAGGCGCAATCACCTCCTCGAGGCGGCGCAGGAGGAGATGGTGAAGTTCGAGCGGAAGGAGAACGAGTTTCGCAAGAAGGACCGCGAAGAGCGCGCCGCCGAACTCCGCCTTCCCCTCGGCGAGATCAAGGTCCACTAAGCCTGACCGGCTTTGGATCTGACCAGACGCTGCGCCGGCGATGGGCAGAAGCCGCCCGCACCGGCCGGTCGGGAATGCGCGTCGCAAAGGGTGGCCGCCAGGAGCGGCCGTCTGTTCATGTCGAGGACCCGGGGAAGCCGGTCGGGTCGCCTCGGAGCCAGTTTTGGGCAATTGAGGTATCTAAACACCTCAAATAAGCCATTGATTGCGCACTGAAATTTCCCAGCGCCCTACTGTGCATGGGGTTGTTTTCCATTTTTTAGATGAGCGCGTCGGCGTCCTGGGTGGCCACCCAGGATCGGAGCGCCTGTCGGCACGCTCGCCGGACCGCCCTACAGCACCGCGAGCAGCACGAGGCCGATCACCAGCACGACGAAGCCAGCCGCCGTCGCGGCGGCGAATGACCGCTCTACGTTATCCATGATGCCACCCCGCTGCCGGCGCGCCACGTTTCCCCCATGGCGTCACCAGACGACGAAATCTCGCCGAGGGGTGTGGCTCCAGTGGTGCGATCAGATGGCCGAATTGGGACCGGTGCGGGGCCAGTGTGCGGCCTTCGCGACACGGATTTCGGTGCCGCCGTCAGGCACCCGTAAGCCTGATCTCCTAGTCTGGCTACGTCCGGTGGACCAACACCGGGCCTCCATACAGTCGAGGACCCCGCTCCACCCAGAGCGGGGTTTTCTGTTTGCAGGCACGGACGCGCGCGGCCCCTGGAAGCCGCCGGGCCCTGTCAGGCTGTCGTAAGCTCAACCGGCTAGGGTCGTCTCGCTATGGTGTTGCAGCCCAGCACCTCAGCCTCCAATAACCTTTCACCCGCTTGGCTCTCCCCAAGCGGGTTTTTTCATGCTTGCCCGCCCGTTCACGGAGCCCTCTCCTCCCGCGTCAGCCGCAGCGAGAAGGCGCGGATCGCGGGCGCGGCCAACAGCACGATCGGCAGCATCGCGGCCCATGCGATCAGCCACGACGCCATCCAGTGCGCGAGGAAGACCGTCGCGGTCCGTGCGGGAAAGCTGGCGATTCCCGCCGCGATCAGCGAGGTCAGGCCGGACTGGATGACACCGAAGACGAAATGAGAATAGCGGCGGGGAATGCCGAGCATGACGCGCCCATGTTGTTTGCCGTGATGGGGCCAAGCAAGGCACATGCCGCAGCGCGCATGGCGCGGGCTTCGAGGCACAGCGCCGGATCGCAGCGCCCGCGTAGAAAGAATCAGTGCCGCGAATCGGACAGCGGCGCGCGCCGCATCGCTTCAGTGCAATCGGAGCTGCACGATAGTCCTTCGAAACGCCAGAACGTGACGACGCTGGTCTCGCCGCACTCTTCGCAACAAAGCGTATCGTCACCGAGCATGAAGCGCGCGCGCTTGAACGTCGGTGAGGACGCGGGATGCCGGCAATGGGGGCAGGTCAGCGAGAAATTCCGTGCACCCCAGCGCAGCACAAGATGTCTGAGCCAGCTCACGCCTTCCTCTTCCGCGACATTACGCTCGAACCAACCATCGACGGCAGCAGAGCATAGATGCATGACACGCAAAAGTGGAAAAGAGTCAAACACTCCTGTTCGCTTCGAATGGCCGCGGCGTGCAGCCCGGGTTCCATCAGCCACAGGTGGAACCCGGATCGCGCTCGCCTGCGGCCGTCCGTGGTTCTCCCACCATGAACAGAGTTCCTCGGCGCGGACGGCGGCGCGGCAGGACGGGGGATGAATCGCCATGCAGGCAAATTTCGCTTGTCGCGGGAATATCGTGACGCCCAGCATGTTCAGGGGACATGGGGGTGAATCGTGGAGGTGACCATGAATCACAGGGGCGTTGAGTTCACCATTGCCAAGACGGCGCTTCCCGGCATCTGGCAGTGGCAGTTCCGCATCGGTGACGAGACCAGGACCGGCAAGACCGAGACGAAGATCGATCTGCTGGCGATCCGGCGCGTGCAGCTGCGCATCGATCGGGAGCTGAAGGCGATGGAGCAAGACCGCATGAAGAAACCGCCTGAAGCGGGTTCCGCGGCCACGCGCCCCGCGAGGTCTCGTCCGTAGCGGCCCGGAATTGATCTGCCCCTGGTTTGGGACTGGACTGCGCGCGCCATGGCCCGGGAGGCGGGACCATGATGTGACCGGTGCGAGCCATGCCGCTCTACTTCTTTCAAATTCGGAACGGCCGCTATTCCGGCTGCGCGGACCAGGCGACGGAATTCACCGATCGCGATGCGGCCTGGAAGCAGATGACCAGCGTCTGCGCCGACATGGCCGCCGGCATCGCCCGCAAGCTCAACGAAAATTCCGAATGGCATCTCGAGCTGCTGGACGAGGCCAAGGAGCACGTGTTCCGAATCCGCATCGTCGCGGAAACCTTCGAATAGGCTTGGGGTCTAGTCGGCGCTCGGCAGCCGCCGCATGGTGAACTCGATGTCGCCGCCCGGCAGCTCGCGCCAGGTCTCGACCGCGCTCATATAGCCGGCCTTCGGGTAGCGGGCGAAGAAGGCCTCCGCCCTCGCCCGCGCCGCCGCGCGCGGCAGCGTGAACGTCTCGCGCAGATAGCCGTCGCCGCTGCCCTCGCCCGGCTTGCCGCCCATCTTGCGCCGGCGTGCCATCCGCTCGGCGAGATCCCGCGGACGATCGGCCATGCCGCTCCTCCTCAACGCAATACGCTCCCGAAGATGTAGGAAGCAGGCCGGCCGAAGAGGAGTCCCGGCCGGAGGCGTCAGCCGCCTCCGATCGGGCGGAAGGTCAATTGGCGGTCGTGCCAGACTTCTTCTTTGGCGCGCTGGTTGCGGCCGACGCCTTCGGCGCGGCCGCCTGCTTCGGCGGATCGGAACGCATGCCGCCCCAGGGATCGTTCGAGCCCTTGGAGTCTGGAATCTTCTTCAGCGTTTCCTTGTAGGCCTTGTCACGCTCGGCTTCCGCGGCCTTCTCCTCGGGGGTCTTGCTCGGGCCGTCCTGCAGCAGATTGAGATTGGGCATTTGCGCGTAGGCCGGTCCCGCCAGCACGGCCAGCAGCACCGCCGCCATACGGAAAAGCTTCATCATCGACTCCTTGATTTCCATACAGGTGCGGATCAACCGCGCCTTGTCATCCCTGTCAACGGCCCCTCAGGGCCGAATGGCGCGCTAGAGCCGGTCCGATCGGCACGATTTCGGCGCATGCAGCCAGTCGTCCCAGATCGGGCCGCATCTGGTGCACCCGTTCAGCGCGAGACCGAGCGCTACCAGCCAAAACACGAGGACATACTGACGCAACATCGTCCACCCGCTCCCAAGCCCGGTATCATATCGGGCCAAGTCAGGCATTTTCAAGCCGACGGAGCCGGCGGAAGACCGGGTGACTTTGCCGCGCCGATGCGCGCAGAATGGCCGAAACATCCGGCAACATTGGAGGACACGACAGCAATGCCATCGCAGCCAGAAGCCGAGTTCGGCATCACTGACGCCAGACGCATACTCGGCGAGGTCTTCGCGCCCTGGGTCCAGGATCTCAACCTCTCGGTCGAGCGCATCGAGCACCTGCCGCCGCCGGACGCGCCGGACTGGCAGCCGGCGGCGCTCTTGCGCATGCCGTTCTCGGAGCGGTTGTGCCGCAACGGCGGCGTGGTGTGCGGCCAGGCGCTGATGGCACTCGCCGACACCGCGATGGTGATCGCGAACCTCGCCGCCAACCGCGGCTATCGTCCGATGACGACGGTCGACCAGACCACGCACTTCATGCGCGCGGTCTCCTCGTCGGACGTGCTCGCCGACGCCCGCGTGGTGCGGCTCGGACGCACCATGAGCTTCGGCCGCGTCACGCTGCTCTCGGCCACCGACAACAAGCCGGTGGCGATGGTGTCGAGTGCCTTCGCAATGTTGCCGGGGTGATCTAAAAAACACGGGAGCCGCGTCAACGCAATGCGCAACGCGGCTCCCGTTGACGATCGTATCGCAGCGAGCGACCGAGGCGCGATTGCGATCGCGCCTCAGTCGGCACACTTCAAGAATTACTTGCCGAGGATCTCGTCAGCCGCGGTGACGACGCTGACGGTCGGATTCTTTCCGCAATAGGCACCGAACTTCTTGGCATTCTCGATGAACACGTCGGTGTCGATGATCGCGTTGTCTTCGTCGCCCTTGTACCAGCCGTCCATCCAGGTCAGCACGACCGCGATGTTGTCTTCGCCGCTCTCGAGGAACTGCTTGCAGCTCATGGTCGAGAGGTCCCACTTGACGGCGTGGGCGGGCATCGATGACAGCGAGAGCGCTGCGGCGAACAGAAGCGAAAGCGTGGTCTTCATCGGAATCTCCATCGGCGCGAAACGCCATAAAAGAAAGGATTGTGGGACAAGTCGGCGGAGTGACTCACCGCTTCAACGTCGTAAACGAAGTCTGAAGCGCTGTGCAAGTAGCGCCAGTATTGAGTTTAGTTCAACGTAATTTCTATGCACTACTTTACAATCGTCGTTATGGATTAATGCGGATGATCGAGAAACGTACAGCTCAGCGTTACCGCGTTTTCAAGGGTGGAACGATCACCTTTGAAAACAGTGGAATCGCGTGCACCGTGCGAAACATGTCGGAAGGCGGCGCAGCGATCGACCTCGATTCCCCTGTCACATTGCCGCAATCATTCAAGCTCTCGATCGCACGCGACAATTTCGTACGGAATTGCCGCGCCGTTTGGCGCAATGACAGGCGCATCGGCCTCGCTTTCGAACGATAGCGCGCGCAATGTGAACTACTGTTCGCATCGCATACACAACGCATCATCATGCTTGCTCTATACGACGTCGACGATGCCAGCGCAGGCTCGTGATCATCAACGCGATGATCGCGAGCGCAATTGCTGACGACGGACACGCAAAATCGTCCGCCCGGGCGATCGATGGCGCGTGACCACAGCGACGGCCCTTCACCCGGCCGTGCCGGGCGAAACGCAACGACGCTGTCGGTGATCGAGGTGCCGGCCTCTGAGTGGCCGCCGGTGAACGGAAACTCCAGCGTGCCTTGCGTCGAGGGCGGCGCGAACGCCCCCTTGCTACGGGCCTCCGCGAACTGCCTCTCGCAAGCAGAGCGGCGCAGGCCGCAACGAAAACAACAGGAGCAGGATGACGGCGGCCGAATGGCACAGGCGGGTCGCCAACGCCCGCCTCACCTATTTCGGCTTCTTGGCAGGCTCGGCCGGACGGGCCCCGCTCCACGGGTCGTACTTCTCTTTCGGCTCGGGAATGCGCTCGAGCGCGGCCTTATAGGCCTTCTCGTCGACCTTGGGCTTGTTGTCCGACTTCTGGCCGGCTTCATTCGGCTGGCCTCTGCCGCGGCCCTGCGCCTGCACCGACGCAGCCGTCAGTGCGAGCACTGCGGCCGCTATGACCAAGATCCTCATTGGCGCAATCCCCCTCATCCGGGGTACAAACTAGCCTGCAATCCCGTAATAGCCAATGCCGCGAGTTTCGGGCCTTCGGTAGAACCTGGCTTCAGCAAATCTTGATCGGCCGGGACTTTGCCCGGTCGCATTCCTGCCTATCTGTTGGCCCGCAGGGGACTTCCACGGATGTTGCGGATTATTGCTCATGCGGCGCTGATAGCCGGCGCCCTCGCGCTTGGTTCTTGCGGCTTTGCCGATAGCCGCGCGCCGGTGCCCGAATTCATGCGCCTGAAGGAGGCCGAGCAGCCGCCACCCGAAGCGCCCCCTGACGTCAAGCGCGTGGTACGCGAGCAGATCAACGTGGTCTTCCTCAACACGTCCTATCCGCGCGAGGTGAACGTCGCCCCACCCCATCGCGAGGTGCGGGGACCGGGCTGGACGGCCTGCGTCCGCGCGCAGCTCACCTCCGCGACCGGCTCCGCGCTCGGCACCCAAATCTACATCGTGACGATATCAGGCGGAAAGGTAGTCGATCGCCGCCGCGCGGAAGCGGACGACATCTGCGGATCGGAAAGCTACGAGCCGATCTAGGAACAATTACATCGAGACGCGCAAAGGTTCCGGGAAAAACCTGTAATTCGACCGGAACGATCGCTGCCTCCCCTTCTTGTTACCGCCAAGGGCAGTTTTGGAGGAGGACACGATGAGGACATTCACGATCGCACTGCTGGCTGGCGTCGGCGCCCTCGCTGCGGCGAGTGGCGCGAAAGCCGCGGACATCTACACGACCAGCGAATACACCAGCCCCGATCTCATTCAGGAAGTGCGGCTCGTTTGCGACGATGCCGGCAATTGCTATCGCACCCGTGGCGGCTCGCGCGTGATCGTGCGCGACTCCTATGCGACCATGCCGCGCGACCGCTACTACGAGCGCCGCACCTATCGCGACTGGGACGATGGTCCGCGCGGCGGCGTCGGCATTCGCGCGCCCGGCGTCAGCGTTGGCGTCGGTGTGGACCGCTGGTAGTCAATGAAGTTGTAGTAGGGCAGGACCGGACGAGATAACTCGCCCGGTCCTGTCCATGTCATGTTTCGAGCGGATCGGCCGGCGTGGCGACACGCGCAGAAGACGGCAGGTTCGCGATGAAGCGCGCGAGCACCATGCCGGCACACATCGCGGCGACGAAGATCAAAGCGGGTGCCGAGCCGAATCCAAGCGCGGTGAGCGCAGGGCCTGGACAAAAGCCTGCGAGCCCCCATCCGATGCCGAAGATGGCAGGACCGGCGATAATTCTCGGATCGATGTCCGTTCGCGTCGGAACATAGAAGCGGTCGGCGAAAAACGGTCGCGCCTGTTTCAATACGCGGCTGAAGCCGATGAAGGTTACCGCGACCGCACCTGCCATCACGAAAGCAAGGCTCGCATCCCACGTTCCGGCGGGAATGCCGCCGATGTCCAGGAAGTTCAGCACCTTTGCAGGATTGGACATGCCGGAGACGATGAGCCCGATACCAAAGACGAGGCCGATCGCGAATTGAATGATGATTGCCATTGGCGTCAGCTCCAGTGCCGCATCACAAAGACAGTGGCGATGCCCGCCGCCATGAAGATGATGGTCGCGACCAGCGATCGCAGCGACAGCCGCGACAGGCCGCAGACGCCATGGCCGGATGTGCAGCCGCTGCCCCATACCGCACCGAAGCCCGTGAGCAATCCGGCGACGATCAGCACCGGCGTTCCTGCCGCGATGGTTTGCGCCGGCAGGCTTCCGCCGGCAATGCGCACCAGGATGGGCGCGGCGACGAGGCCGGCGACGAAAGCGAGCCGGCCGGCGAACTCGCGATCCTCGTAAGGCGGAAACAGCCGCGCCGCGATGCCGCTGACACCGGCGATCCGTCCCGTCGCCCACATCAGGAGCACGGCGGCCAGACCGATCAGCGCGCCACCAAGGAGCGACGCCATCGGCGTGAAAGGTGTGGCGATCATTGTGATCCTCCAGGTCGAGAGCTTCCGTCAGACATCCTGCGGCTTGCCGCCCGAATGCTCAACGAGACGTTAATATTACCATTCGAATTGAAGCGGCGTCCCAACGGTATTTTCCAATCTTTGCGCTAAGCATGACCACGTAACACGGGCGTAGCCCGCGCGAACGGGGACGACGGGACGTGGTCGATATCGCGCATCAGGCAGCGATCAATCCGGCATCGGCAAGGGGTGCCGCGGCAGCGCGCGCGCTCGTCCCGCTCACGGCGATCGAAGCCGGCCAATGGCGCGCGCTCGCGCAGCAGGCGATCGAGCCGAATGGCTATTACCTGCCGGACTGGGAACTCGCCGTGAGCGCCACCGCGCGGGGCCGCACCGATGCCTCGGCCCTTGCCGCATTCGACGGTTCATCGTCGCGACTGATCGGGCTGATGCCGGTGATCTCGCTCTGGCGCGCCTGGAAGATCCCCCTGCCCGCACTGGTGAGCGCGCATCCCTATGGCACGCTGTGCAGCCCCCTAATTGACCGCGCCACGCCGGTCGAGGCAGCCACGCGTCTGTTGCAGCAGGCGCGGCAGGCCGGCGCGCATGCGCTCGTGCTGAACGACGTCGCGCTCGACGGTGCGGCAATGAATTCGCTCGGCGAGGTTCTCAGTCGCGACGGCCTGAAGCCGCGTGTCCTCTCCTCCTACATCCGCGCCAGCCTCGACGCGACGCAGGATGGTGAAACGCTGTTGCACGAGGCGCTCGGCGCCAAAAAGCTCAAGGAGCTTCGCCGCCAGCGCCATCGCCTCGAAGAGCACGGACCCGTCGCCTTCGAGGTCGCGCGCAGGCCCGACGAGATTGGGCCAGCCCTCGAAACATTCCTGCAACTCGAAGCCAGTGGCTGGAAAGGCAAGCGCGGCACCGCGCTGATCCAGCATGCGGGCGATGCGGCCTTCATTCGCCGCGCGGTCCCCGCGCTGGCAGAGACCGCGCAGTGCGAGGTCATCACGCTGCGCGCCGGCACGACGCCGGTGGCAGCCGGCATCGTGCTACGCCACCAGGATCGCGCCTTCTTCTTCAAGCTCGGTATCGACGAACGCTTTGCAAGATATTCGCCGGGCGTGCAGCTCACGCTCGACCTCACCCGCCATCTCTGCGCCGATCCCGCCATAGCCAGCGCAGATTCCACGGCGAGCGCCGACCATCCCATGATCAACCCGATCTGGCGTGGACGCTTTGCCATCGGCGACGTGCTGATCCCGCTGCGGCGGAACGACCCGGTCGTGGCGCTCATTCACGGCGCGCTCGCGGCGCACGGCATCGCCTACGCGGCGGCACGCCGCGCAGTTCGCCTGCTTCGTAAATAGGACAGCTACTCCGCCGCCTGCGCGTTGATCTCCGCCGAGACCTGGCGGATGGCGCGCGCGAGCATCTCCGGATCCTGCGCGCCGGAGACGGCGTATTTCTGCGCGAACACGTAGGTCGGCACGCCGGAGATGCCCTTCTCGGCAGCTTCCTGCGCGTCGGCCGAAACGCGCGCGACGTCCTCGTCGGTGGCAAGGCGCTTGCGCACATCGCCGGCATCGAGGCCGACATCGGCGGCCGCCTGCACCAGCACATTCACGTCGGTGAGGTCGCCGCCGTCGCGGAAGTACAACTCCATCAGGCGCTGCTTCATCTCGGGCGCCTTGCCGATCGTCTCGGCCCAGAGGATCAGACGATGACAGTCGGTCGTGTTGGGCTGACGCGCGACCAGCTCGGGCTTGTAGATGAGGCCCTCCTCGCTCGCAGCCGCGACGACGCGGCCGGCAATGCCCTTATAGGCCTCGACCGAGCCGAATTTGGTGGTGAGATAGTCCTCGCGGCTGATGCCCTCGCGCGGCACCCACGGGTTGAGGAAGAAGGGACGGAAATTGAGCTTGACGGGAACGTCGGGCACGAGCGCCAGCGCGCTCTCGATCCGGTGCTTGCCGATATAGCACCAGGGGCACACCACGTCGGAGACGACATCGATCTGGAGCGGTTTCAGCGTGCTCATATCAGGCGCCTCCTTCGGGCGGTGCGGGTCCGTGCCAAGATAAGCCGAACCAGAGGCGGCGCAAGGCGTGGGCCCTGCATGGCTCAGGACTTCACCTCTGCGGTTATTGTGACTGCTCCCACCCGCTCCGATACTCGCGGCGAGGATCAAGCCCGAGGGGAGACCGCGATGACCGCCATTTTCAAGCCGGAAGGCCATCAGTTCCGGGCCACGGAGCATGCCGGCGGCCCGTGGTCGCCGGACATGTTACAGGGAAGTGCCACCACCGCCCTGATGACCCGTGAGATCGAGCGCCTCGCCGTCGAATCCGGCTTTGCGGTGCGGCGTCTGACCTTCGACCTCTGGCGGCCGGCGGGACTGCGCGCGTTCAGGACCATCGCCGAATTGTTGCGCGACGGCCGCAAGGCCAAGACTGCGCAGGTGCGGTTGATGGACGGCGAAACCGAGATCGGCCGTTGCACGGCGCTCCTGACGGCACAGGGTGGGGACTCCCCCGTCGATCCCTTCGCGAGGCCTGCGGCGATCGACAGGGCACCCGAGGCCGGCACCGCGCCGCCGGCCTTCGCGCAGAAATGGAGCCGCTATTTCCAGAACGTGTCGGTACGGCTGATCGAGGGCGCGCTGGAGAAGCCCGGTCCGGCCGCCGCCTGGATGCGGCTCGATGCGCCGCTGGTCGAGGGCGAGCCGAACACGCCGCTGCTCCAGGCCGTGCAGGCCGCCGACTTCGCCAGCGGCGTCGCACAGATCGTCGACATGCGCAGCTGGACTTTCATCAATCCGGAGATCAGCCTCTATTTCTTCCGTCCGCCGGAAGGCGATTGGATCTTGATCCGCGCCGCCACGCGCGTCGGGGCCAATGGCGCGGGCCTCACGACGGCGACGCTGAGCGATCTCAAAGGTCCGTTTGCGGAAGTGATGCAGGCGATGAGCTTCGAGCGGCGTGACGCCGTGCAGGCTCAGGCGTCCTGAGCCGCAAGCGCGATCAGGGTCGCCTCGGATGCGGCATCGGCCGGCATGAACATCTCGACGCGAAGCTCCTGAAGCGTGACGTCCTGCGGCGTGCCGAGCGTCAGAACCGCACCGATCAGGCCGATGCCGACATCGCCCTTGCGCAGCCGCACCTCGCAGAGCGGCCCCGGCACGGCGCTGTCCTCGATCTCGGGCGCCGGAAGCTCCGGCAGCCGCATCAATTCGCGCCAAGTTGACTGCAGCGCCTCATCGAGCGGCGCCGCCATCGCCTCATGCCGCGCTCGCGACAGGAGCGCAGCCGCAACGGCCGGCCAGTTCTCGACGAACGGCTTGAGCTCGTTCGGCGCGAGAAACATGCGCATGTGATTGAGCGGCCGCTGCATGCGCTCGGAGCCGAGCAGCATGGTCATCAGCCGCGAGGCGGCACCGTTGGCCTGCATCACATTCCAGCGCCGATCAGTGACGATCGCGGGGAACGGCTCGTGCCTCCGGAGCAGAAGATCGATGGCGCGGCGCGCATCGGCAAGCTCCGGCGCGGCCAGGTCGCGCTCGCCATATTGTCGCGCGAATCCGCCGGCCTCGAGCAGCGCGTTGCGGTCGCGCAGCGACAAATCGAGGGCGGATGCGAGTTGCAGCAGGATGTCCCGGCTCGCCGCCGCCTTGCCGGTCTCGACATGGCTCAGATGCTTGACCGAAATGTCGGCCTCGAACGCCAGCTCTGCCTGGCTCAAGGCACGGCGCATGCGCCAGGCGCGCAGGAGATCGCCGGCAGGATTGGCCGGCCGAAATGTCCGGGACGAGTGTGTATCCATCCGCGGATTATGCGTGGACCGCTTCTGCCTGTAAACGCCGCTAATGCAAGCCGGCCGCCATCTGCCTGAGCCGCTCCGCGGTGCGCTCGTCCGCCGGAAAGAACGTCTCCAGCGCCAGCTCCGACAGCGTGATATCCACGGGCGTGCCGAACACCATGGTGGTGGAGAAGAAACTTAGTACCTCCCCGCCGAGCCGCAGCTTGAAGGGGATCGCGACATTGTCGCTCGACAGCGGCGCCGAGCGCGCCGGAATTGGATAACTCTTGAGGTCGTTATAGAGCTTGATCAACTCGGGATCGGCCGTCGCCTCGCATTGCCGGTGCAGCCGCTCCAGAAGATGCCCGCACCATTCCGCGAGATTGACCGTGCGCGGCGCCAGCGCTTCGGGGTGAAAGGCGAGCCGCAGCACGTTGAAGGGCTGGCCGAGCAGTCGCTGCGGGATGCCGTCAAGCAACGGCGCCACCATGCGGTTGGCGGAGACCAGATTCCAGTGCCGGTCATAGGCCAGCGCAGGATTGGGCTCATGCGCCTTGAGGACGAGGTCGATCGCCTGGCGGGCCGATTTCAAGGCGGGATCCTCCAGCGGGCGCTGTGGAAAGGCCGGCGCGTAGCCGGCAGCGACCAGCAGCACGTTGCGTTCGCGCAGGGGCACGTCGAGACGTTCGGCGAGTCTCAGCACCATGTCGCGCGAGGGCGCGGCGCGGCCGGTCTCGACGAAGCTCAAATGCCGCGCGGAAATTTCGGCCTCGCCCGCCAGATCGAGCTGGCTCATGCGGCGGCGCTGCCGCCATTCGCGCAAATGGTCGCCGATATGGACCGGCTGGCTGCGCTCAGTGTGGGCCGTGGATGCATGTGCGTTCATGGTCGAAAACCTAGCATGCGGATTTCAGACCTTCCATTACCTGCGGGGTAATCGAATTGGTCCCCGCGACGGCGCATCTTCGGTCGCAACAGGAGATGACCATGATCGCGCTGCTGCTCTACCAGACCATCGCCGACCGCCTTGTTCCCTGGGCCGCGACGCTCGCGACCCGGATGCTGGCACGCAGCCTCAACATGCCCGAGCCTCTGGTGCACTCGACCGGCGACTATGTCGTCGCGCAGGTCACGGCCTTCGAGCACAGCGTCGGCAAGAGCCTCTGCCCGTTCCGCATCGCCCGCCTGCTCCGCGCCTGGTGGCGCGGACGGCACTGAGTTCACCCCAAGCCCAACCCAGCCATGGAGACCACGATGATCGACGCATCCACCTTCCTGCGCCGCGCGCTTCTCGCCGACGCCATCTTCAGCGGCGTCGCCGCGGCAGGCTTCACCTTCGGCGCAAGCGCGTTCGCGTCGCTGTTCAACCTGCCCGAAGCGCTGCTGCGCGAGACCGGCCTGTTCTTGATCGCCTACACCGCGCTGGTCGGCTGGCTTGCCTCGCGCGCCTCCATAGCGAGGTCGCTGGTGCTGCTGGTCGTGGTCGGCAACGCGGCCTGGACGGTCGGCAGCATTGCGCTGCTGTTCTCGGGCGCGGTGTCGCCGAACCTTGCCGGCGAGCTCATGGTCGTCGCGCAGGCGATCGCGACCGGCGTGTTCGCGGAGCTGCAATATGTGGGATTGCGGAAGAGCGGACATGTGGTGACGGCCTGAGACGTCAGGTCGACCGCATCACCACTAACAGTCGTCGCCCGGCTTGACCGGGCGACCGCGCATTCCGGAGACGGTCGTCATATGCGGATAAGCCGCGACGCACTGGAGGCCCCGGTCAAGCCGGGGCACGACAATTGAGCCGAAGGCTCCAGTTTCGGGCTACGCCCGCGCGCGGCCGTTCTTCTTGCCAACGGCATGACCGTTGAGCTTCTTCTTTTTGGCGGCCTTGTTCGGACTCTTGGCGCCCGCCTTCTCCGCCTTGCCTTCCGTGCGCGCCTTCACCTTGGTGCGTTCGGCGCGGGCCTCGGCGCGCAGCTTCTTGCGCTTGGTCTCGCAGGAGGCGCATTTGCAGCCGATCGGCTTGAGATAGGCTTTGAAGTAGTCGGTGCCGTAATCGTAGTTGATCTCGTCGCCCGGCTCGATGTTCTTGATGGCGCGGATGAAGACCTTGCGCTCGCGCGGCCGGACGTCGGACTCGGCGTTCGGGCGGCAGGAATGGTTGATGTAGCGCGCGAGGTTCTTGCGGACCGAGCCGTCGATGGTCCAGCGGCCGTTGAGCTCGAACAGGTACTTGTTCTCGATGTCGTCCTGCTCGGGAATCCGCGAGTCCAGGATCGGCCCGTAATAACGGATGATCCGGGTCCCCTTCTTGATCGGCTTGGTGGCGAAGAGGCCAAGTCCGGTCTTGGAACGGCCGACACGGTAGGATTTGCTGGAAGCGATGGCTGGCATGATCGAATGAGATGTCGCGAACGGAGCGCGGTAAGCGCCGACGGAAGGCGCCCTTCTAGAACGATTCCGCGCCGCTGTCAGGTATATCCCGCCTCTGTTTGAACCTTGCCCACAATGAAGACGTCTGACGGAGAGAGTTCCCGCACCAAAGGTCTCATGATGAACCGGACGACCAGTATCGGCCTGGCTGTCTTGATGGCTTGCATCGGCCTGAACAGCGCCGCCGCCCAATCCATGGGCAGCACCTACTCCTCCACAGCGCCAAAGGATTGCCGCCAGATCGGCAAGCCCAGCGAGCTCGACGGCAGCACCACGCGGGTCTGCCCGGGCAGGGACGGTCTCGTGGTGCTGATCGCCGAGGACGATCTGCGCGAGGTCGTCTCGGTCGGCCGCAATCGCAAGGTTGCAGCGGAGGAACCGGCGGCAAAAGTCTGGTTCGCCCCGTTCAACTCGTCCGAAACCACCGTCGAGTGGCGGACGGCGGGCACGAAACCGTTCGCGATCATCCAGCGCTGGCACATCGCCGATGGCAGCGATCCCGACAAGCAGGGACGGCCGAACACCAAGGCCATGCTGGTCGTCACCCGGCTGCCGCCGGGCCCGGTCTGCCACGTCGCTTATGTCGATGCCATCGCCAACCCCACCGCCAATGAGCTGGCCCGCAAGGCCGCGGACGAGTTCGCCCGCGGCTTCACTTGCGGCAAGGACGAGGTGAAGGTCATCGGCACGCGCGGCCGCGCCGTCGAGCTGGCGACGATGCGTTAGTTCTTCGCCTTGGCGCGGCGATAGCGCGCCAGCAGCCGCTCACCTTTCGCGGCAATACGCCGTGCCGCCGCCACCGTCTTCGGCACGGGCTCGCCCCAGGCATGCGCCGACAGCGCGTGCCGGGTCGGCCGCCCCTTGGCGTCGACCAGCGGCGGCAATTTCGCGCGGCCGTAGAAGCGGACGGCCCAGCTTCCCTTTCGCCGCATCTCCTGCGGCGTCATCTCGGACTCTTTCCTGGTAACGCCGGGCCGCAAATGAGCGCCCTGCTTGCGCGCAAAAGCCTTGCGGCCCGCCGCGGTCAGGCCGCCGCGCGGATCCTTTTCCTTCGCCGACGCGCTGCGCTTGCGCGAGGTCTTTGCAGTCTTCTTCGCCGTCTTGCGCTTGCGGGTCGTCTTCGCTGATTTCTTCGTCGCGGATTTTTTCGCCTTCGACGTTTTCTTCGCTGCCATGCGCATGTTGTCCACGAGGTTGGGATAGCGGCGGCCGGCGCGGCGCGCGCGCGCTTTCGCCGCCGATTTCTGTGCCGGACTGAGATGTTTGGAGGCCTTGCCCGCGCGCTTGCGCGGGTTCTGACGTTTCCAGGGCGCGCGGGGTGATCTTGCCATGCGGCGTCAACGCCTGACGATGGCAAGGGTTGCGTTCACGGGCCTGGCAGCTTCCCCGTGATGGGTGCCGTCAGCATCGTCTCGAGCAGCCGTTCGGCCGTCGTGCCCTCGGGCAGCCGTCCCAAAATATCCTCGAGCCGGCCATCGAGCAGCAGCATGGTGAAACCGTGCACCATGGACCAGGCGCGCGCGATCGCGGCGCCCTGGTTCAGCGTCAGCGCATCTTCGCTGATCTGCTCCTGCCGCATCATGCCGATGGCATTGGCAAGGCCCGCGAACGAGGCCTCGGCCGCCTCGTGCAGCGAGGGCCGGGAATAGTCGAGCCGTTCGGTGCGGAACATGATGCCGTACATGCCGGGATGGGCCTGCGCATAGGCGACATAGGCCTTCGGCCGCGCCAGCGCGCGCGCGAGCGGCGTGGTGGCGGCATCGCAGGACGACGCCATCGCCGCGTTGAACTGGCGGAAGCCGACGGCCGCGAGCTCGCTGAGCAGGCCGGTGAGATCGCCGAAATGATGGGTCGGCGCGGCATGCGAGACGCCCGCCTCGCGCGCCACCGCGCGCAGCGTCAAGCCGGACAACCCGTCGCGCTCCAGCACCCGCTCGGCGGCCTGAAGCAGCGCCTCCCGCAGCGCGCCGTGGTGATAGGGCGTCTCGGCCTTCGCGGCCGCCGGGCGTCGCGCGGGACGCGACGGCGCGCTCGCTGCCGACGCTGTCTTTCTCGGAATGCGCGGGCTACGCGCCGGTTCGCTCTTGGTGTCGCTCTTGGCCATGGGACAAGCTATATGACGCAATATTGACAGTGTAAAGATTTCACTTGACGCGCACGACGATCGGCTCTATTTGATCTTTACGATGTAAAGATAGGGAGGGATACGCCGTGCAGCACGACGCCGTTGCCGAACGCCGCCATAATCTCGGTCCGATTCCGTTCGAGGCCGATGCGCCATTCCTCAAGATCGTCGGCGAATTGCCGCGCGATCTGAATGGCGTGCTCTACCGCAACGGTCCCAATCCCCAGTTCGAGGCGCCCGGCGCGCACTGGTTCGTCGGCGACGGCATGCTGCATGCCTTCCACCTGGAAAACGGCCGCGCCAGCTATCGCAACCGCTGGGTCCGCACGCCGAAATGGCTGGCGGAGCATGATGCCGGCCGCGCCCTGTTCGGTGGCTTCGGCCGCAAGCTGCCGGATGCGCCACAAGACCTCACCGACGGTGGCGTCGCCAACACCAACATCATCTTCCACGCCGGCAAGCTGCTGGCGCTGGAAGAAGCGCATCTGCCGACCGAGATCGAGCCGGGCACGCTGGCAACGCGCGGCTATCACAATTACCAGGGCCGCGTCGCCGGCAGTTTTACCGCGCATCCCAAGATCGATCCCATCACTGGTGAACTGGTGTTCTTCGGCTACAACGCCGCGGGCCCGCTGACGCCTGCCCTCTCCTACGGATCGATCGATGCCTCCGGCAAGGCGACGCGCTTCGAACGTTTCGAGGCGCCCTATGCCAGCATGGTGCACGACTTCATCGTCACCAAGAACCATGTGCTGTTTCCGATCCTGCCGATCACGGGCAGCATGGAGCGCGCGATGAGCGGACGGCCGCCCTATGCCTGGGAGCCGGACAAGGGCGCCTATGTCGGCGTGATGAAGCGGAGCGGCACCGCGAAGGACATCGTCTGGTTTCGTGCCGAGGCCTGTTACGTCTTCCACGTCATGAACGCCTGGGAGGACGGCGAGCGCATCATCGCCGACGTCATGCAGTTCGAGGAAGCGCCGCTGTTTCCCCATCCCGACGGGCGGCCGACCAATCCGGAAAAATCGCGCGCCCGGCACTGCCGCTGGACGTTCGATCTCTCGGGAAATACCGACCGCTTCCAGCAGACTTATCTGGACGATCTTACCGGCGAATTCCCCCGCATCGACGACCGCCGCGCCGGACTGAAAAGCCATCACGGCTGGTACGCCTGCGCCAATCCGCGGCTGCCGATGTTCGGCGCGCTGTCGGGCATCGTCCATGTCGACGGCAACGGCAGACGGCTCGGCCATTATCTGCTGCCGGCCGGCGATACCATCTCCGAGCCGGTGTTCGTCGAACGCGCGAAGGACGCCGCGGAAGGCGACGGCTGGCTCTTGGCGGTGGTGTGGCGCGCGCGGGAATACCGCAGCGACCTCGCCGTGTTCAACGCGACCGACGTCGAAGCCGGTCCCGTCGCGCTGGTGCAGCTCGGCCACCGCGTGCCCGACGGCTTCCACGGCAACTGGGTGGGAGCGGCGTAGCGCCGTCAGGCGGCATTGCGCGAGGCGAAATGGATTCCGGGCTCGCGCCAGGTGGCGCGCCCCGGAATGACAGCGCGGAAACAGGAGTTTCGCATGCACGTCCCCACAATCACCGCGAGCTATCTCGCCGTCCTCGTCCTGATCTGCACCGCGCTTGCATTTGGAATGATCCGGCTCCGGCGAAGCAGCCACGCCATCTTCAACGGCGGCATCTTGCTCGCCCTCGGCCTCTCGATCGTTTGCGCGCTACCCCTCCTGTCACGCCTGCCCTGGTCGGAATTCGCAGACGAGGCGGTCGACCAAGCCATTGCGGCACTTCAGTTTTTGGAAGCAACCTACGTTATTTTGACACTGTAAAGATTTCGCTTGACCCGGGCACGCCGCCGAACTACTTATCTTGACATTGTAAAGATTGGCCTGACCGAGGCGGCCCATGGCAATTTTCCTGATCCTCGCGCCCTACGGCGCCTACACCTTCCTGATGCTGGTGACGTCGGCCACTTCAAGCGTGTTCGTGGCCTGCGCGATCTGCCTCGCCACCATCGCGATCGATGTCGCGCGCGGCCGCTCGGTGAAGATCCTGGCCGCGGGCTCGGCGATCGTGTTCGCCGCAATCGGCCTCTACCTCACGCTGGTCGACCCGACGCTGGGTACGCTCGGCGTCAAGCTGTCGGTCGATATCGGCGTCTTCGCCATCTCGCTCGGCTCGTTGCTGGTCCGCCGTCCGTTCACGCTGCAATATGCGATTGAAACGGTCCCGGCCGAGACGGCCGCGATCCCCGGCTTCCTCACCGCGAACTACATCATCACCGGCGCCTGGACCGCAGCTGCGCTGCTGATGGCGGCCGCCAACATCGCCCTGCTCTACTTCCCCGGCCTGCCGCTCTGGTCGAGCCTTGCGGTCGCCTTCGCCGCCCGCAACAGCGCGATCTACTTCACAAAGTGGTATCCCGAGTATCGCCAGATCAAGTACGGTACGCCCGCCCGCGCACTGCCCCACTCCCACTGAAGACAGGACAGACGATGAAAGACGTATTCCGCCGGCTCGTCTCCGACTTCCTCTCCACCATCGTCTTCCTGGTGATCTACCTCGCGACCGACAACGTCATCCTTGCAACCGCAGTCGCCATCCTCGGCGCCATCGGCCAGGTGGCCTGGTCGCGGATCAAGGGCCAGACTCTGGGCTACATGACCTGGGCAAGCCTCGGCCTCGTCATCGTACTCGGCGGCGCAACGCTGCTCACCCACGATCCGCGCTTCGTGCTGGCCAAGCCGGCGATCGGACACGTCGCGATCGGCCTCATCATGCTCAAGCGCGGCTGGATGCTGCGCTATCTGCCGCCGATCGTGACCGAGACCATTCCGGAATACGTCACCGTCGCAGGCTATGCATGGGCCGCGCTGATGTTCGTGCTCGCCGCCGGGACCGTTGCCGTCGCCATGACGGGGGACATGAAGCTGTGGGCCTTCTATATTTCCGTAGTCCTGATCGGCGCGAAAATCGCCGCGTTTGCCATCCAGTACGTTGCCTTCCGCCTGCTCGTCGGCAGCCGCATGCGCGCTGCCGCGCGCGCTTGAGGCCGCGTCAAAGAGAGCGTTAGGAAGGTCACGCGAGTTAGGCTATAGGCGTCTCTGGCAGGCCTTGCGTGTCGCAAGCCGCCGGAAAAATTGGGAGACGGGAATGGCCGTGGACGGCAACTGGAATCTGACCATGACGACCCCGATGGGCGAGCGCCAGGCGACTCTGACCCTGCTGAGCTCCGGCGGCACGCTGACGGGCACGCAGGGCGCCGATGGCAATTCCGCCGAGATCTTCGACGGCACCATCAGCGGCGATGCCGTCAACTGGAAGGTCTCCATCACCAATCCGATGCCGTTGACGCTCGAGTTCATCGGCACCGTCTCCGGCGACAGCATGAGCGGCGAGATGGGGATCGGCCCGATGGGCAGCTTCCCGTTCACGGGCACGAAGGCGTAAGCTCGCGTTGCGAACCGTGCGCGTGCTCCGTCTCATCGCGGCAGCGATCCTGTGTGTCGCGACACAAGCGGCGCGCGCGGATGACGCCGAGCCGGCGTGGCGCGCAAGCGCGCTCGCCATGGTGCCAGCGGGCTATGTAGCTGGCACCGCCTATCGAACCGATGGTTCGACCGGATATCTCGCGATCTATCCCGCGGCATCGAACGATCCGAAGACGCCGGCAAGCGTGTTCGCTGCGCGCCAGACGCTCGTGGTCACGCTGACGGCGGATGCGACGCGCGCCGTCTCAGCCGCGTTGCAGCCGCGCACCGGGCCCGATCCTGACAACGACGATACCGACTTCGCAAAGCTGCACGCCGATCTCGCCGCCAGGCGCGCAAATTTGCCTGAAGGCACCGAGCCCTGCGACTTCGGCGCCTGGTCCGTCGACAAGGATCCAAACGGCCTCAACGTCCGCGCCGAGCCATCAGTGAAGGCGCGTGTGCTCGGCACGCTGCCGCCGCCCTACCGGCTCAAGCTCGGCGGCGCCGAGAACACGCCTGACGGCGGCTGGCTCACCGAATTCCGCATCATCGGCTTCAAAGACGGCTGGTTTCTCATCGAAGGCGCCAAGCCGCCCGGCAAGGACTACGAGGACGAGAAGAGATATCCGCGCAGCGCGCCAAAGCCCTATGCGGGGCGCGGCTGGGTCGCGTCCAACAAGGTCGGCGCAAATTACGCCAATGGCTACACACGCGCGGGCGGGCTATTCCAGGCTCCATCCGTCGATGCCAAATGGATGCCGGCCCAGAGCGAGCTCGGCGGCCCGATCGACGGCGACGGCGGGCCGAAGCGCCTACTTGCCTGCAGCGGATATTGGGGCCTCGTCGAGAGCCATGACGGCGTCCGCGGCTGGTGGCGCTCGCTGTGCTCGAACCAGGTCACGAATTGCAGTTAGCGATGTGCGCGCCGTCTCGCTCGCTCAACCAGCCGGTGAGCAGCCGCGGATGGAGCGGCCGTCTCACCAGGTGATCACATAGGTCCCGAAATACGGACTGTCGCCGGGCAGGACGTTCTTGGTGCCGTAGGCGCTCTGCAATGCGGGGATGTCGGCGTGCACCGTCACGCCTCTGCCACTCCAGCCGAATTCGCCGCCGCTGGCGCTGAACTCCTCGGTTGCCGTTACCAGGCTGGAATCCGACGCCGCATGGATCTGCATGCGGCCTTGTTGGGCCGCCTCGAGCGCCCCCTGGTATCCGGCAATGTTTTGCTTGATGAGGTCTGCCTCCGCCGGACTGACCGAAGAAAGCTGGTCTTGCATGCGCGCGATCGCGTCCGGGTAGGAGTCGAGCACGATCTTGACGTGATCCGAAAGCGCCTGCTCGATCGACTTCGGCATTGCGTCGTACAGGCCCTGCAGGGTGCGAACCACGCCGTAGATGTTCTGCTCGCTCTTGCTGAGGCTCGCCCATTGCACCTCGTCGAGTGCGGGAAGCTCGGCGAGCTTGCCATCACGAACGAGGGCGCGGACCTCATCATCCGCATTGCCCTGGGCGGCATTCCGGAAGACGCTCGATTTCGCCATTGCCTTGATGGCAGCGATCGCGTTGCCGCCGTCGGCCAGAGCACCGGATGCCGAATAGGTCTGTAGAACGCCCGCACCGCCGCTCAGGCTCGATCCGGCAAAGCCATCATCGGGGGAAGCCGAGAACTGCGAGCGGGCCGCTGAACCCGACTGAGCGCCAGCCGATGCGCGCGACAATATCTGGAGTGCAATGAGCTCGGACTGGATCTGGGCCGCTCCGCCTACACGCATCGGTTGCTCCACTTTTGCTTGCATGCAAAAAGAGCACCCGGGCTGGTTAACGTTCGGTGAATCCGGCACAACCCCAAGCAGCAATCGGCTCGATCCGTCGCGCGTCACAACGTCCCAGCCGGCGCCAGGATGCGCCGGCCAGACCACGGTTGCCGAACCGCCTCGGGAAACAGACGAAGGGCTAGCCGAGGTTCAGCTCCTTGAAGAAATCGTTCCCCTTGTCATCGATGATGATGAACGCCGGGAAGTCGACGACTTCGATGCGCCAGATCGCTTCCATGCCGAGCTCGGGATATTCGAGCACCTCGACCTTCTTGATGCAGTGCTCGGCAAGGTTCGCCGCCGCACCGCCGATCGAGCCGAGATAGAAGCCGCCATACTTCTTGCAGGCCTCGCGCACGGCGGGCGCCCGGTTGCCTTTCGCGACCATCACCATCGAACCGCCGGCGGCCTGGAACTGGTCGACGAAGGAATCCATGCGGCCCGCGGTGGTCGGGCCGAACGCGCCGGAAGCGTAGCCCTCGGGCGTCTTGGCGGGGCCGGCATAGTAGACCGGATGGTTCTTGAAGTAATCCGGCAGCGGCTCGCCGCGCTCCAGCCGCTCGCGCAGCTTGGCGTGCGCGCTATCGCGCGCGACGATCATGGTGCCGGTCATCGAGACCCGCGTCTTGGTCGGGTACTTCGAGAACGTCGCCAAAATATCCTTCATCGGCTGGTTGAGGTCGATCTTGACGACCTCGCCGCCGAGCGATTCCTCGACCTGCGGCAGGTACTGCGCCGGATTGTGCTCGAGCTCCTCGAGATAGACGCCGTCCTTCGTGATCTTGCCGAGCACCTGGCGGTCGGCCGAGCACGACACGCCGAGCCCGATCGGCAGCGAGGCGCCGTGGCGCGGCATGCGGATCACGCGCACGTCGTGGCAGAAATACTTGCCGCCGAACTGCGCGCCGACGCCGAGCGACTGCGTCATCTTGTGGATTTCCTGCTCCATCTCGACGTCGCGGAAGGCGTTGCCGTCAGGCGAGCCGTGCGTCGGCAGCGCGTCGAGATAGCGGGCGGAGGCGAGCTTCACCGTCTTCATGCAAAGCTCGGCGGAGGTGCCGCCGATCACGATGGCAAGGTGATAGGGCGGGCACGCGGCGGTGCCCAGCGTGAGGATCTTCTCCTTCAGGAACGCGAGCAGCCGGTCCTTGGTCAGCACCGAGGGCGTGGCCTGGAACAGAAAGCTCTTGTTGGCGGAGCCACCGCCCTTGGCCATGAACATGAACTTGTAGGCATCATCGCCCTCGGCGTAGATCTCGCACTGCGCCGGCATGTTGTTGGCGGTGTTCTTCTCCTCGTACATCGACAAGGGCGCGACCTGCGAGTAGCGCAGATTGCGGCGCAGATAAGCATCGCGCGCGCCCTCCGACAGCGCCGCCTCGTCGTCACCGTCGGTGATGACGTTGCAGCCCTTCTTGCCCATGATGATCGCGGTGCCGGTGTCCTGGCACATCGGCAGCACGCCGCCGGCGGCGATGTTGGCGTTCTTCAAAAAGTCCAGCGCAACGAACTTGTCGTTCGGGCTCGCCTCGCCGTCCTCCAGGATCGCGCGGAGCTGCTTCAGATGGCCGGGCCGCAGGTAATGGTTGATGTCGCCGAAAGCCGCCTCCGACAGCGCCCGCAGCGCCTCGCGCGACACCACCAGCATGTCCTTCCCCAGGACCTTCTCGACCCGGACGCCTTCGGCCGTGATCTTCTTGTAAGGCGTCTCGTCCTTGCCCAGCGGGAACAGCGGGGTATGCTTGTAGGGCGGAACGGGCTTTGACGGATCGGGGAAGGCGGTGGGAGCGTTCATGGGGCAAATCTCGGGGTTTTGGAGCCCTGCGCGGGCCTAGCATAGAAGCGTTCTAAGCGCATTTTGGGCGGAAAAGAAAGGGAGCGGCGCGCATGGGAGAGATCGGCGCGGGCTCGGCAGGGCATTGGCACGGCACGTGGAAAGGCCCGTTCCCGCCCTTGCGCTTCGCGTTCACCGACGCTTGAATGCGCCTCCCAAGGGGCTTTTTATCATGACATTGAACTTGAACGTCCGCGGCGCGATCCTGGTCGCCGCCGCCATCACCGGCCTTGTGACCCTGGCCTCGCCCGCGCGGGCCGACCGCTGCGACGACAGCGCCAAGGAGCTGGCAAACCAGGTCGATCGCCTCAAGGTGAATTTCCGGGCCGCCAATATCGTGTACCTGACTCACCCGGCGGCCAAGGAGCTGTCCGTGGGTTGCCGCGGCGACAAATATTCGATCGAGCTCTATGCCAAGGGCGATCGCAAGCCGACGCCGGAGTTCTTTGCGCTGGTGGGGTCGATGGCGGCGATCGTCTTCACCGTGACGAAGGACGACACCACGACGGGCGCGACACGCTGCCTGAAGCGGATGGGACTGCTCCGCGGCGACAAGGTCGTCATGCGCTACCGCCGGCTCAACATGGAATGCACGCGCACCAAGACGGACGCATCCATCGCGATCACGCGCGGCAAGGACGAATAGACGGCCTCGCTCTTTCCATACATTCCGTCATTGCGAGCGCAGCGAAGCAATCCAGACTGTCTCCGCGAAGGCAGACTGGATTGCTTCGTCGCAAGGGCTCCTCGCAATGACGAGGAGAGGTCTCGTCGTCCTCGCAGCGCGGATGAAACGCAAGAACAGCCTTCTCCCACCACACCAATTCCCTCACATTTTAACGATTGCCTTGAAGGAAATTTCGCTCCTGGCAGGGCACGCTCAATTGTTTCCATGTGTGAGGATTTGTGGATGAGCGTTTCTACCGTTGCGCCGCCGCCGATCGCGATCGTGGTGCCGAGCTACGACACGACCAAGCAGCAGGACGACCAGACCAAGACCAAGGACAACGACCCGACCTACAAGCCGCCGCCGCCCGCGCCGCTGCCGCCGGGTCAGGGCACGCGGATCGATCAGCTCGCCTGATCAGCCTTGCCGAAGATGAAATGCCCGATCCGGTCGATCGGGCTTTTCGCGTGTCCGGCCGCATCTTCGCCGGATAGCGGGCTCAACATCGTGCGCGATTACTGCGGAACCTGCGCATGATCGCAAGACTGCTGTTGCAGAACACGATCACCACCGTCGCGATGGGCGCGCTGCTGTTCGCTTGCGCCGGGACTTTGCACTGGCCTTCGGCCTGGGTCTTCCTCGCCACCTGCGCCCTGCTCGGCCCGCTCTGCGGCTGGTGGCTTTATCGGGTCGATCCGGCGCTGCTCGCCGAACGTCTGCGGCCGGTCCTGCAAAAGGACCAGCCCGCCGCCGACAAGGTGTTCATGACCGTCTTCGTCGTCGCGATGCTGGCCTGGCTGGTCGCGATGGGGCTCGACCGGCGCGCGCAATCCTCCGACATGCCGGTTGCATTCCAGGTGCTCGGCCTCGCTCTGTTCGTGCTCTCGACCCTGTTCATCCTCTGGGTGTTCCGCGCGAACTCGTTCGCCGCACCCGTGGTGAAGCTGCAGGCCGAACGCGCACAGCGCGTGATTTCGACCGGGCCCTACGCACATGTGCGCCATCCCATGTACAGCGGCATGATCCTGTTCTTCGCCGGCGTGCCGCTGTTGCTGGGCTCGTGGTGGGGCCTTGTGATGGTGCCGCTCATCCTCGTTTTGTTTGCGATCCGCATCGGCATCGAGGAGCGCACGCTGCGCGAGGGCCTGCCGGGCTATAGCGACTATGTCGCGCGCGTGCGCTATCGCCTGCTGCCTGGCGTGTGGTGAGAACGCATCACTCTCCCGTGCACGGCGCGGAAAAGCACATGCTCTCCTCCGATCGACTGACGTCGCCGCAAGCGAACCTCGCTAGAGGGAACCCGCACCCACACCGGAGACGCGACGATGTTCTGCAAGCCCCCCTGCCCCGACGAGCATGATCAGTCTCCCGTTCCCGATGCTTCAAACGAGCGACTGGCCCCAAAGCCTTCAAAAGCGTTCGCAAGCCATGACGACTTCGGGCGATTGATCGCGCCCGAAACGGCCGGTCCGGAACGGAGGCTGCCGCCAGCCTCCCTCCGGACCGGCTAGAGTCCTTCTTGAAAGCGCTTTAGCAATCGAGTTCCTTGTAGCAACGAAAGATGCCTTGCTCGTTGAAGGGAATTCGGCGTTCGCTCGCCAGATAAGCCTTGATATTCGGCCTCGCGGCGACGCGATCGTGCAGGCCGACGAGGCCCGGAATATCTCCCTCGAACGCCTTCATGCGCTTGGGGAAGGAGTAGCGCAGCCCATCGACGATCTGGAACAGCGAGAGATCGACGTAAGTCAGGCGACGACCGGTGACATAGGCCCCGCCATTGCCCGCGAGAAGCCCTTCGAAATAGCCGAGATATTTCGGGACGCGCTCGCTCCAGAAATCGGCGGTGCGCTTCTTCGCCGCCGACTTCTGGTCTTCATAGTACATCGAAGGCCCGAGCGGATGATGGGTGTCGTGGATCTCGACCACGAGGTCGGTGATGGTGAGCTGGAGCTCGTGCACCCAGAGTTTGCCGGCTTCCGTTTTCGGTGCGAGGCCGTGGCGGGCGCCGAGATAGAGCAGGATGTTGGCAGTCTGGCCGATGACGAGCTTGCCGGCTTTCAGGAACGGCGGCGCAAAGGGCGGCGTGCCCTTGTGCGAATCCATCATCGTCATCATCGCACTGGTGCCGCGCGGGCCGCGCGCGACGTCGACATAAGCGGCCCCCGCCTCCTCCAGCGCCAGCCGCACATATTCGCCGCGCCCCTGGATCTCGGGCCAGTAGTAGAGCTCGTACTTCATGGGTGGGTCCGTGAGCGTGGAAGCAACGGAGCCAATGTAACATGCAGCCTAAGGTTCCGTCAGTGCGAGACGGGCCGGCGGTTCTGCATACTCCGTCATTGCGAGCGCAGCGAAGCAATCCAGACTGCCGCCGCGGAGCGACTCTGGATTGCTTCGCTGCGCTCGCAACGACGGAGGCGAGAGCTCAGCGCCTCAATTCGACGCGAAGCAGTACATCAGGCCGTCGCCGCCGGTGCTCTTCAGATCGGCCTGCGAGCAGCCGCCGTCAGGACCGCGCGAGGGGTGAGAGCTGTTCCAGGACTTTGACGGCTCGTCGTCGCGCAGGCCCCGGCGATCGAGATGGCCGACCATCGCGGCGCCCTGCGTGCTCGACGTCCAGTTCTTGCAGGTGCGATCGTCCGGACCGGCAAACGCGGTGCCGTCCGGTTGCGATCCCGTGAGGATGTCATGCCGGTTCGGCTGGTCGCCAACGCCGTTGATCCCCTCGCCCTTCTCGCTGAGCGCGGTCTGCTTGGTGAGGTTGTTGGCCGCGCCGTGCAGGTCGGCCACGTCCTTGGCAATCACCGCCCCCTTGGCGTTCTGCCACGGTCCCTTGCCGATGCGGTCGCGGGCGTTGACGGCCGGCTTGCCGTCGGCGGCCTGCGTCGAGAGGTAAGCGCGCCAGGTCTTGGCGCCGGCACCGCCGGCCTGTGCAAGCTTCTGGCATTGCGCATCAGCACCCTCCAGGCCGCCGAGATCGGCGCCCTTGCCAGGGCCGTTCGAGGTCACGAAAAACGTCATGTCGGCCGACTGCGCTTGCGCCGACGGCGCCGCAAGCAACGCCATCAGAAGTACGGACTTGGCGAGCGCGAGGCTCGAAATCGTCACGGATCTCTCGATACGGATCATCTTGTCCTCCCAATTGTGTTTGTCGTTGGCCGTCTGAATTCAACCCGACGCGCGCCCGCTTATTCCGACGCCGCGATGCGAAACGTCCAAAAGAAAAAGGCGCCGTGCTGGAAGCACGACGCCTTGGGTTCTCATGTCGGACGCGATCAGTTGGTCTGCTGGATCGCCGACAGTTCCCAGCCGCTGCCGGGACGGCGGGCAAAGGTCCAGACCTCGGTGGCCTCGCCGGGCTGCTCGCTGCCGGCGACAACCGCGCCGGTGTTGCGGTCGAGCGTCTTGTCGGTAAGCGCGAAGCGCAGCGCCACCGTGGCGTATTCGGTCTCGCCTTCCCGCCAGGCTTCCGCGAGGTCGCCCTGCAGCAGCTTCACGTTGCTGGTCTTGTTGACGACGTTGCGCGCGCGGTTCTGGTTAAGGTCCTGCTCGAGATAGGAGACCATCTCCGGCGTCGCGAGCGTATGCAGCTTGGCCACGTCCTCGTTCGACCAAGCGGTCTGGACGTCGCCGAGCAGGCGTTCGAACGCCTCGTAGTCATCAGGCTTGATCTCGAGCGGCGCGTTGTTGGCGCCGAAGCCGAAGCCGCCGAGGCCGCCGCCAAGTCCGCCACCGAGGCCGCTGCGATAGTTCGAGTTCGGCTGCGGTCCCGGACCGGCGCCGGCGTCAGCATTGGCATAGGCCGTCTGCGGCGTGTGGCGGCGCTGCCACCACGACATCGCAAGGCGGACCACCAGCACCACGAGCGCGATCTGGATGATCAGGCCAATGATCGACGACAGGCCGCCGAGGCCACCGAACAGGCCGCCGCCGAACAGCATGCCGAGCAGGCCTGCGCCGAGGAAGCCGGCCGCAAGGCCGCCCATGAAGCCACCGGCGCGGCCGAACAGGCCGCCGCGCGCGGGCGCAGCTGCGGCTGAATTCATGCCTGCACCCGGCTGGGTGTAGGTGCGGTTGAACTGCGACGTCGAGCCCGGCGCGGTCGTGGTCGACGGCGGCGCCGAATAGGTGCGCGAGCCGCGCGAACCCGACGACATGCCGCCACCGACGCGCGCGTCAGCGGACGAGATCGCCAGCGCAGTCGGCAGCGCAAGCGCCAGCACGACGGCGATGGTCTTGAAGAGAGTGCGGGAGCGTTGCGAGAAAGTCATGTGCGTTTCCCAAATCCCCGGCATGGGGACGTGCCCCTAACATGGGCAGACTTCCCGAAAAGTGAAGCCGGTTTCGGAACCTATGGCTGCGGCCCTCAGTCGCGGGGATGTGGCAAAAGCCCATATTTGGCGGGGGTTTGGCCGGATGCGCGGGGGGAACTGCGGTCGCGGGGTACCGGCGGATTCGGGGCGGAAATTCCGCTTTTTCCTCGTCATTGTCGTTGAGGGTGCGGCTCTCTCCCCGTCATCGCGAGGAGCTCTTGCGCCTCACCCCGCCTTTGCCATCGTCTCCTTCACGGCCGCCACGAGCTGGCTCAGCGTGAACGGCTTTGGCAGGAAGTCGAACTGCTGCCCCTCGGGCAGGCTCTTCTCGAAGGCGTCCTCGGCGTAGCCGGAGACGAAGATGAACTTGATGTCGGGGTTCTTCTCGCGCATCGCCTTGAGCAAGGTCGGGCCGTCCATCTCCGGCATCACGACGTCGGAGACGACGAGATCGATGGCGCCGCTCTGCTCCTCCAGCACGTCCATGGCCTCGACGCCGTTCTCGGCCTCGACCACCGTGTAGCCGCGCGAGCGCAGGCCGCGTGCGTTCAGCGCGCGCAGGCCCTCTTCGTCCTCGACGAGAAGGATGGTGCCCTGCCCGGTGAGATCGGTGCGCGGCTTGGCCTCCGCCGCCGCAGGTGCGGTCTCCTTCGCGGCGCCATTGGTCGCGCTGACCACTGCTGCGGGCTGCTCCTGCACCTCCGGCTCGGCGTGATGGCGCGGCAGGAAGATATGGAACGAGGTGCCCTGCCCCGGCTCGGAGTCGACGTAAATGAAACCGCCGGTCTGCTTGACGATGCCATAGACCGTCGAAAGACCAAGGCCAGTGCCCTTGCCGACTTCCTTGGTCGAGAAGAACGGCTCAAAGATCTTGTCGCGGATGTCGGCGGGGATGCCGGTGCCGGTGTCGGCGACCTCGATCCGCACATACTCCGCCGCCGGCATCCCCTTGTAGGCGAGCTTGGCGGCTTCTTCCGCGGTGACGTTGGCGGTGCGGATGATAAGCTTGCCGCCGTCGGGCATGGCGTCGCGCGCGTTGACCGCGAGGTTGACGATCACCTGCTCGAACTGCGAGACGTCGACCTTCACCGGCCAGAGATCGCGGCCGTGGATGGTCTCGTGCTTGACCTTCTCGCCGATCAGCCGGCGCAGCAGCATGGCGAGATCGGACAGCGCGTCGCCGAGGTCGAGCACCTGCGGCCGCAGCGTCTGCCGCCGCGAGAACGCCAGCAACTGCCGCACCAGCGTCGCGGCGCGCGTCGCGTTCTGCTTGATCTGCATGATGTCCTGGAACGACGGATCGGTCGGCTTGTGCGCGTTCAGCAGGAAATCGTTCGCCATCATGATGGCGGAAAGCACGTTGTTGAAGTCGTGGGCGATGCCGCCGGCGAGCTGGCCGACCGTCTCCATCTTCTGCGACTGGTTGATCTGGTTCTCCAGCGCGCGCCGCTCGGTGGTCTCGAGCATGTGCACGATGGCGGCTTCCGCGTCGTTCTCGGCCGCGTCGACCGGCGTGACGAAGAACTGGCCCCAGCGGTCCTTGGTCCCCTCCAGCGCCACCTCGACCGGCGCGATGTCCGCCTGGCCTTCGGCGGCCTGGTTGATCGCCGCGATCAGCAGGTGCCGGTCGCGCGCATTGACCGCGCGGAAGATCGACTTGCTGGCGCTGTCGAGCCCGAGGCCCTGTACGAGCTTGGCGTAGCGCGCATTCGCCCGCACGACGTTGCCGCCGCGGTCGACGGTCGCGATCGTCATCGGCGTATGATCGAAGAAGCGCATGAAGCGCACTTCGGCGGCGCGGTCGGGATCGCTGCGCTCGTCGCGGGCGCGGCTGATGACGAGCGTGCGCGACGGCCCCGGCGCGCCATCGGCACCGAAGGCGAGCTTGTGATAGAGCCGCACCGGCATGGTCTTGCCGGTGCGCATGCGCAGGTCGATGTCGAAGACCTCGGTCTTCACCTCGCCCGGCACGGCCACGATCGAGCTGAGCAGCGAGGCGCCGTCGCCGGACACGATGTCGGCCAGCTTCAGGCCGCCGGAGCCGATCTCGGCGAGGTCGTAGTCGAGCCAGTTCGCCAGCGTCGCGTTGACATAGGCGAGTTCGCCCGCCGGATTGACCGAGAAGAACCCGCAGGGCGCGTGGTCGAGATATTCGATCGCGTGCTGGAGCTCCTGGAACACGTCCTCCTGGCGCTCGCGGTCGCGGGTGATGTCGGCAATCGACCACACCGCATATTTCGCCTCGCGCTTTCCGCTGCCGAGAGGGCGCACGCGCATGCGCAGCCAGCGGCCCTGGCTGCCGTCCTGACCGGAAATGCGCACCTCTTCCTGCTGCCGCTTGCCTTCGCGCGCCGCTTTCAGCAGGCGGAACACGGCTTCGGAGACATCGGGGTTGCCGATGAAGACGCGCTCGACGGGGCGCACCTCCTGCGGGCCGGTAGCGCCGGTCAGCGTCAGGTAGGCCGCATTGGAATAGACCACATGGCCGCGCGGATCGGTCACCGCCAGGCCATCGAAGGAGTGATCGGAGATGCGGCCGATGATGGGATCATCGAGATTGCGGTCGGCGAAGCGGATGATGCCGGCGGCGAAGGCAAACAGGTTGAACAGGCCGACCATCGCCAGCACGGCGAGGATGCCGAGGATATAGGGCTGCGCCTGCGCACGCCCGAGCGTCATCAGCCCGATGGCGACGGCGATGAGGCCGGCGGCCACCAGCAGCACCAGCGCAATGCTGCCCGAGCGCGGCGACGGCTCGTGCGTCGCAACGGGCTCGCGTGTGAGGTCGTGGTCGGTCTCAGCAGTCATCTCAAGCTGGCGCAGCCTGTTGGCACAGAATCAACGCGCTGCGGCGCGCGCGGGGCCTTCCCTGCCTCATCAGGACCCGCAGGCGCAAGGGCAGCACGGTTGAAAGGTACTCTGATTCCCAGATTACGGCCATTTCCGGTGATTTTCGGGTGTTTTATCACCGCCCGGCGCCGAATCCGCGCTTCAGCCGCATGACGTAGCCGATGACTTCGGCGACCGCATGGTAATGCTCGGTCGGGATTTCCTGGTCGATTTCGACGGTGGCATAGAGCGCCCGGGCCAGCGGCACGTTCTCGACGATCGGGATGTCGTGCTCGCGCGCGATCTCCCTGATCTTGAAGGCGAGATTGTCGACGCCCTTGGCGACGCAGATCGGCGCCGACATGCCGCGCTCGTAGGACAGCGCCACCGAATAGTGGGTCGGGTTGGTGATGATCACGGAGGCCTTGGGAACCGCCGCCATCATGCGCTTCTTGGAGCGCTGCTGGCGTAATTGCCTGAGTTTGCCCTTGATGTGCGGGTCGCCTTCGGACTGCTTGAACTCTTCCTTGATCTCCTGGAGCGACATCTTCTGCCGCTGGAACCAGCTGCGATACTGGAAGAAATAGTCGCCGATGGCGATGATCGCGAGCGCCGCGACCACCGCGCCGAGCAGATGGATGGTCATGCTGGTGGTGGCGCCCAGCATGGCGATCGGATCCAGCTTGACCATCGCCTCCATGCGATGCCGCTCCGGCCACAGGACCATGGTCATGACCGCGCCGAGCACGACCAGCTTGCCCAGCCCCTTGAGGAAGTTCGCGGCCGCCTGCTTGCCGAAGATGCGCTTGAGGCCCTCGGCCGGCGACAGCTTGCTGAATTTGGGTTTCAGGGATTCGGCCGACCAGACCAGGCGATGCTGGAGCATGTTGCCGGCGATCGCCGCCAGCACCAGCATCAGCAGGGGCACGCCGACCGCCGCGAGCACGGCGACTTCGATCTGCTGCATCAGCGCGAGCAGAGCCCTGCCGTCGGTCTTGATCATCCAGGAATTGGCAAGCAGGTTGCGCATCGGCGCCATCAGCCCGGTGCCGACCGAGCCCGAGAAGGTCGAGACCACAAGCGTTCCGCCCGCGATCATGAACCAGGTGTTGATCTCCTGGCTCTTGGCGACGTCGCCGCGTTCGAGCGCCTCTTCGAGACGTTTTTGCGTCGGGTCTTCTGTTTGACTCTCGGGATCGTTGTCTTCCGCCATCGATCACCTATTTCAACGGCATCATCTGGTGCATGACACCGATGAAGTAATCGAGGTAGGTGCCCATCATCGCCGTGAGCACCACGGCGAGCACCAGGAAGCCCGCGAAGATCGACAGCGGCACGCCGACGAAATAGACCTGCATCTGCGGCATCAGCCGCGCCAGCACGCCGAGACCGATGTTGAAGACGAGGCCAAACACCAGGAACGGCCCGGAAAGCTGCAGGCCGAGCAGGAATGCAGCCGAAAAGGCGCGCGTGGCGAGCGAGGCGACGTCGCCGCTCGATACGGTCTCGCCGGGCGCGAAGATCGTGTAGCTGTCGTTCAGCGCCGCGATCACCAGATGATGGCTGTCGGTGGCAAACAGCAGCGTCACTCCGAGCATGGTCAGGAAATTGCCGACCAGCACGCCCTGCTGTCCCTGAGTCGGATCGACCGAAGTGACGAAGCCGAGCCCCATCTGCTGCGCAATCACGGCGCCCGCGACCTGAAGCGCCGACAACGTCACGCGCGCGGTCGCCCCCAGCACGATGCCGATCACGATCTCATGGAGCATCAGGACCAGGAGCGGCGCGATCGAGCCCATGTCGACGTGGTAGGCGTTGCGATGCAGCGGCAGGATGATCATCGTGAGCATCAGCGCGATCGCCAGCTTCACCCGCGTCGGGATATTCGTCTCGCCCAGCCCCGGCAGCAGCATCACCATCGCGCCGACCCGGGCGAAGGCGAGCATAAAGGAAGCGGCAAGCGCCGGCAGCAGCGAGACGTCGATGCGCATGACGGGCGCATTGTGCCTCAGCCGCCGATGATTCGCGACGAGATCCGCAGCATGTGGGCATGGAGTGCGTCGGCCATGAACGGCAGTGCCAGCAGCATGGTGGCGAAGATGGCCAAGATCTTCGGCACGTAGATCAGCGTCTGCTCCTGGATCTGCGTCAGGGCCTGGAACAGCGACACCACGACGCCGACCACGAGGCCGACCACCATCAGCGGCGACGACACGATCACGATGGTCCAGATCGCATCACGCGCGACGTCGAGGGTTTCAGGGCCGGTCATTGTCGATTTCTCACTTTCAGTAACTTTCGTCATTCCGGGGCTCGCGAAGCGAGAACCCGGAATCTCGAGATTCCGGGTTCGGTGCTTCGCACCGCCCCGGAATGACGTGCCTAAAATCAGATCGGCATCTTCATGATGTCTTCGTAGGCCGCGATCACGCGGTCGCGGACCGAGACCAGCGTGGACACCGCGACGTCGGTGTCGGCGACCGCCGTCACCACGTCCATCACGTTGGCCTTGCCGGCGGCCATCGCCACCGTCTGGGCGTCGGACTTGCGGCCGGACTCCATGACGCTGCCGACAGCGTCTTTCAGCAGCGAAGCGAAGGATTGCCCGCTTGCCTCGCTGCCCTTGCCGGCACCGCTGTTCTCCAGCACGCGGGCGAGGCTGGCATAAGCATTGGCGGCGATTGTCGGTGATGCCATGGCTTAATTGTCCTGTTCAGCTCTTGAGGATGTCGAGCGTGCGCTGGATCATCCGGCGCGTCGCACTGATGATGTTGAGATTGGCCTCGTAGGACCGCTGCGCATCGCGCATGTCGGTCATCTCGACCACCGAGTTCACGTTGGGATATTTCACGTTGCCGGTCGCATCCGCCGCCGGATTGTTCGGCTCGTATTTGGTGCGGAAGTTGGACTGGTCGGGCTTGATCCGGCCGAGGGTGACGACCTGTGCGTCCAGTGTGCGATCGAGCGCGGAGGAGAAAGTCGGCACCTTGCGCCGGTAAGGATCGCCGCCTGCGGTCTGCGAGGTCGAATCCGCGTTCGCGATGTTCTCCGAGATCACCCGCATGCGCCCGGCCTGCGCGCGCAGGCCGGAGGTCGCGATCGCCATAGAGCGGGCAAAGTCGCTGCTGTCATTCGCCATGATGCGCTTCCTTCAGCTCTAGCCCTTGCCGATCGCGGTCTTGAGCAGATGCAGGCTCTTCGAATAGAGCGAGGTGGCCGCCGCGTAGTCCATCTGGTTGCTGGCGGCCTTCATCATCTCCTCTTCGAGATTGACGGCGTTGCCCGCGGGGCGGGTCTCGAAACCTGCATTCCTGTTCTGGTCGAAGCTCGAGGCAGCGCCCGACGGTGTCATGTGGGAGCCGCTGGTGCGGGTGAGCGCCAGGGGGCCCATCGAGCCCGTGACGGCGCCTGATTTGTCGAGCTTAGGCTCGACCAGGTCGCGCGGCCGGAATTTGGGTGTGTCGGAATTGGAGACGTTCTCGGACAGGACGCGCTGGCGTTCCTGGTGCCACTGCATCTTGGTGCGCAGCGCCGACAGCACCGGGAGGTCGTTGATGGACATCGTTGCGGCTCCTTCCGCCTCTCGGACCAAAGGCCCGAAGCTAGGCAGAATTTGCCGCGTGTATGGTTAACAGGTGGTTAAAGATGGCATCAGGGGATGTCTCTTGGCGGGACACGACTTTGCCACCCCGTGATTCTACGCATCCAAAAGTGGCATTAACCCAACCGTTTGGCGGGCCATCTACAGGCCAAGAAGTCGTTTTGGATCGGGCGATTCATGGGTTATTAAGAGTTGGGGACGGCAAAACTTGCCGTGGGACGTTAAGAAATCGCAGTTTTGGGGCATCCCACGCCGATGGTTGGCGCATCTGACCATGGGCTCGAGAAAAGCGCCATTTGTCGGGGACAAGTATGCAAGGCAGCCCTATCACCTTCATCGTCGCGTTCATCGTCGTTCTGGCGTTGATCGGCGTTGCTGCATGGCTGGTTCGCCGATTCGCCACCAGCCGGCTCGGTGCCAACACCCAGCGCGGCAGGATGCCCCGGCTCGCCGTGATCGATGCCGCTGCGGTCGATGGCCGGCGTCGCCTGGTGCTGGTCCGGCGTGACAATGTCGAGCATCTCCTGATGATCGGCGGCCCCACCGACATCGTCGTCGAGCCGAACATCGTGCGCGCCGCGTCCGGCCGCGACCAGCTTCCGCAGCGTCCCAATGCCGCCGAGCCGCCGCGCCTTGCGCCGATGCCGGATACCAGCGGCTGGGCCGACGAAGCGCCGCCGCGGCCCGAATTGCTCGATCATCCCGAGCCGCAAATGCCCGAGCCGCCGCCGCGGCCCGCACGTCCCTCTTTCGCCGACGAAGTGCGCCGGCCCGCTCCCGCGCTGGCCGAGCGCCGCAACGAGCCGCCACTGGCCGGCTTCAACCCGGAGCCGCTCGTGCCGCCGCGCCCCGAGCGCGAGCCACGCCCCGAACCGATGCCGCCGCGCGTTGCCCGCAACGAGCCGCCGCTGATGCCGCGTCCGCCGCGCCAGAGCGAGCCGGTGAAGGTTCCGCCGGTGCGCACCGAGCGCGCGGCCGCGCCGCCGCCTCCGCCGCCCGTGCCGCAGGCTCCGCCTGTCCCGCCGCCGGCCCCCGCTCCTGCCGCGCCCTCGAACGCCGAGCAAAATCTCGCCGAGATGGCGCAGCGGCTCGAAGCCGCGCTTCGCCGCCCGGCCGGCGAGACCGTCGCACCTCCGGTTGCGCCGGAGCCGCCCGCTCCGCCGCCGCCGCGCGCCGCACGGAGCGAACCGCCGGCACCACCGGCGCCGCCGGCAAAGCCGGCCGCGGAGAAGACCAGCTTTGAAAATCTCGAAGACGAGATGGCCTCATTGCTCGGCCGTCCGAAGCCGTCTTCGTGAGACTGCCGGCCCTCCCGCGTAGAGTTGTTTTTCTTTCTGTCCTGATCGCCGCGGCTTCGCTCGCGATGCCTGCGCATGCGCAGGACATCAGCATCAATCTCGGCGGCGGCGGTGCTGGCGGTGGCGGCGTCACCGAGCGCGCGATCCAGCTCATCGCGCTGCTCACGGTGCTGTCGATCGCGCCGTCGATCCTGATCATGATGACGTCGTTCACGCGCATCGTGGTCGTGTTGTCTCTGCTGCGCACCGCGATGGGCACGGCGACCGCGCCGCCGAATTCGGTGATCATCGCACTCGCGATGTTCCTCACCTTCTTCGTGATGGGCCCCGTCCTGCAAAAATCCTACGACGAGGGCATCCGCCCGCTGGTCGCCAACCAGCTTGGCGTCGAGGACGGACTCCAGCGCGCCTCCGTCCCCTTGCGCGGCTTCATGCAGAAGAACGTGCGCGAGAAGGACCTCAAGCTGTTCCTGGATCTCTCCGGCGAGCCGCCGCCGGCAACCCCCGACGACCTCGCGCTGCGCATTCTCGTCCCCGCCTTCATGATCTCCGAACTGAAGCGCGCCTTCGAGATCGGCTTCCTGCTGTTCCTCCCGTTCCTGATCATCGACCTCGTCGTCGCCTCCGTGCTGATGTCGATGGGCATGATGATGCTGCCGCCCGCAACGATCTCGCTGCCGTTCAAGCTGATCTTCTTCGTGCTGGTCGACGGCTGGTCGCTGGTGGCAGGGAGCTTGGTGCAGAGTTACGGGGGGTAGCTGCGGCTCCACACCGAAAGCGTGGCAACGGTCGGGCCGCGCTGCGCGCGGTTACGCCCGCCCCCTACCCCGTCACGTCATACTGCTTGCTGAGGTGATCGCCGATCTGCACCAGCATGGCGACGCTCTCCGGGAAGCCTGCCCGGTCCCGCGTGGCCTGGTCGGCATCCGCGCGGAACTCCCAGCTGTCGCCGTCGCGGACGATCGAGATGGCGAGGTCGTCCGGGCCATCGACATGAGCCTTCAATTCGGCTCGCGCCATGGCGATGAGTTCGGCTTCGGTCTTGGCAGGCTTGCTCATTTCAACGCTCTCCCGGCATGAAAGATGCTCAGGTTGCCGCCTCGCGCGGCACCTGTCGAGAGGCCCAGAGGTAGCAGGGTTCCTACCGCGTCATCTTGATCTGCCGCACGACGGGGATCGTGGGCAGCGAGCCGGTGTGGTCGGCCTCGTCCTTGGCCTGCGGCGAGGCCGGTGCGCGGGCGGTGGCGTCGGGGAAGCGCTGCTTCATCTCGCGCAGGAAGCCGTCGAGCGTGTCGACGCTCGCGGCGAGCTTGGCGATCTCGGCGAATTCGGCGCTGGAGGACGCGGCCGGCTTGCTCGCGATGTCGAAGGCGACGCGGTCCGCGCTCTCGCTCATCAGCGGCGCATATTTCTCGCGGAAGCGCGACAGGCCGATCGAGTCGTCGGCGAGCGCATAACCGACGGCGGCGCGGATGATGTCACTCTTCTCCACCGCGTTGAGCGGCTTGAAGTCGCGGAAACGGTCGCCGTAGTAAAGCTCGATCTGCTCGGCGGATTCACGCCAGCGCCGCGCCGCCCAGAAGATGTCGGAGCGCAGGCGGAGCACCTCGCGACCGGAAACGTTGGAGACGATGTCGAGCGCGAGATCGTGGCGGCCGACGTCGCTTTGCGCGCGCGCCTCCAGCAGCAGCCGCTGCTGCCGCAGCTCGCCGGAGAGATCGCTGATGCGGCTCGCGCGCAGCGCCGAGATCGCCATGTCGGGCTTGCGATTGGCGAGGTAGATCATGGACAGGCGCGCGGCGACCTGGGCGCGGGCGGCGCCTTCGAGGCGGTGATCGACCTGGTATTGCAGCAGCTCGGCTGCCTGGTCGAGCAGGTCGATCGAGGCGAGACGGTCGGCCAGGCGGCGGATCAGCTCGTCGCCGCGGCGGCCGATCGGCGTCAGCTCGCGGAACTCGTAGAACATCCCGAGCGCCTCGACCGGCGGCAGCTCGTCGCCCTTGGGCCCCAGGAAGATCTGCGTGAACAGGTCGGAGGCAAGGTCCTGCGCCTGACGCGAGGCCTCGGCGTTCGGCTGGAGCTTTGTCGCGGTGCGCGCCGCCCTGAGCGCGTCCCGGTAGCGCCCGTTCTCGGCATAGATCTGCGACAGCATCTGCAGCGTCTTGACCTCGATCGAGTCGCCCCGCCAGGTCATCGACAGCGTCTCGAGCTCGCGCAGCGCGTCTTCCTTGGTGATCTCGTCGCGTTTCTGCCGCAGCGCCACTTCGAGCTGCTTGGCCTCGGCCGCCGCCTGACGATCGTTCGAGGCGACCGCGAACTTGTAGTCGTCGAGCGCGTCCTTGTCGTGCCCGAGCGCCTCGGCAAGCCGGCCGCGCAGCACGGCAAAACCGGGCGCCGCCTCAGGCGAAATGCCGACCACCTCGATCTCGCTGCGGCGCTTGGAGGCGCCGGCGTAGTCCTTCACCTCGAGCGAGGCGCGCATCGCCTCCATCGTCACGATGCGCTGGATGTCGATCGGCAGCGAGGCGATGGCGAATTCGACGTTCTTGAACTTTTCGCGGGCATCCGCCCATTTGCCCTGGCGCGCATAGGCGAGCGCCTTCCAGAGCTGGGAATCGTGGCTGTTGCCGATCACGGGATTGGCGAGATCCTTCAGCCCCTGCGCGGGACGGCCGATCAGGATGCTCGCGATCGCATGCATGATCAGCGCGCCGCTCTCCTCCTTGTTGAGGGGATCGCTCAGCATCAAGTCGGTCACCGACTTGGCTTCGTGGTACATGGCGCGCGACATGTAGAACTGCGCGAGATCGAGCCGCGGCAGCGAGCGCTGCGCCGGCTCGACGGCCGAGATCGCCGTGATCAGGCTGCCCTGGCGCGTCCAGAAATCCTCCGACTGGCCCTTGCGCCAGCCTTCCGGACTGAAGACCGGCCGCACCGCGGTCGGCGCACGTTCGGCCGAGATGTCGACCGGCGACAGCGTCAGTCCGCCCTTCTTGCCGAGAATGACCTTGTCGGATCCGACCTCGATGCCGACCTCGTCGGAGTTCGGCCGGATCGCGATGCCGTGCGCGGATTCGAGCAGCGAGAGATCGACGAGGTCCTGCCGCTTGATGAAGCCGCGCACCGGCCGCTGCCCGGTGACGACATAGAGCGTGTCGCCGGCGTCGGGATCGGTCAGCTTGTGCAACTGGCCCGGATTGCCGAAGGGGATCGCGATATTGGCGAGCGCGGGGTCGGTGATGTTGCGCGACATCATCAGCGGCAGCGGCGTCGCCTGGATCTTGTCGGCGAGGGTCAGCAGCCAGTTGGTCTCCTTGCCGACCTCCTCGCTCGTCAGCGAGTAGACCAGCGGCCGGGTGAGACGGATGCGCACCGCCTGCCCCTTGTCGAGCGGCATGCGGCTGACCTCGCCGATCATCGCGCCGCCCCTGCTGCGGATCGCCTCGACGTCGATCGGCTTCGGCGTATCGAACACCAGCCACACCGTATCGCCACGGCGGAACGCCGCCGCAGGCGTTGCGACCTGAAGCGGAAAGATCACGCGCAAGCCGTCGCTGTCGCGGCGCACGTCGACGCCGGCGACAGCGGGCTGCGGCGCGGCCGGAGCCTCCGCAGGCGCAGCCTTGACGCTTTCCTTGACCGGCTCCTTTACGACCTCCTTGGGCGCTTCGGCCGCCGCGGGCTTGACGGGCGCGACCGCAGCTTCCGTTGCTGAAGGTGCAGGCTTCGACACTTCCTTGGGCGCCTCCGCAGCTTCGGCCGCAGGAGCCGGCGCCGGCTTCGGCGCTTCAACGGTCGGCATCGCCGCCGGAGCTTCCGGCTTCACCTCGGGTTTGACATCGATCTTGGCTTCGCGCGCGATCGTCTCCGACGTCGGCGGCGTAACCTCGCGATGAGCGTCCTTCGGCTTCTCGGCCGCCGGCTTTTCAGGCGCGGGTCCATGACCGGCGGCAGGCTTGGCCTGCGCGATAATGGACTCGGCCGTTGCGGCGGTCTTGCCCTTGTCGGGCTGGAACGAGATATCGACGACGTAGTTCTTGTCGTCGCGGAAGGAATGCACGTCGGAATCGCCGATCAGGGCGATCTCGACACTGGTCTGGTCGATGTCGGCCTTCTGCTTGATCGAGGCGACGTTCGGCGGCGCGGCGACGACGGCGTCCGCCAGATCGAAATTGAGATTGGCGTTGAACGCGAGCGTGAGCTTCTGCTCGTTGAGCACGGAGGACACGCCGACACCGTCGGGCATCTCGAACACGAAGCGGACGAAGGTCGGCTGCACCGAGGCACGGACGCGGATCTGCGGACGCTTCTTGGTCTCGGCCGCGGCGCGCTGGGCGCGCAAGGCACGTTCGGCGACACGCGCACGCTCGGCCAGTTCCTTGACCACGTCCATGGGCAGGCTTGGCGGCGGCCCTTTCCAGCCTTCCGGCAAGAGGTCGATGAAGGTGCGCTCGCCAGCGTTCATGGTGTTGACGGTGACGCGCCGCGCCAGCGACAGGCGGATGGCGCCGCCGTCGGGATCGCGGCGGGCAGAATTGACGTAATCGGGCGCACCTTCCGGAACGCGGTCGACGGGAACGTCGACCGCCCGGTCGAAGCGAATGATGAGGATGGAGCCGGCCGTGGTCACCTCGGAGGGAACGTCCTCGCCGAGCTTGATCACGAGGCGGGCAAAGCCACCGCCGGCCGAGAAAGTCGCCTCGCCCCGGATCGCATCGGCGGAACGGGCGGGTGCACTGAAGCCGATCAGAAGGCAGGCCGCCAGCACCCGCGCCTTGCGGACATGACGCGACAGCCCCCGCACCAAAGCGCTGGCTCGCGACCACAATCCATCGGCAGCCTTCTGCGCCATTGGCGGCATGTCTTCCGGTTCGACGGCTCGCACCGGCACTGGTGCCGGCCCCTGCCCTCGAATGTAGGTTTTGCCAATTAAGGACTTCTTAAGTATGAGCCCTCAATTCGGCTTTTGCGTCGGCTTGCCGTCGATCTTGGGGAGGTCGCCGGCCGAGGCCGATTGATCGCCGCCGCCATTGGCCCGGCGGGCCATCTCGACCGTCAGCCGCTCGGCGGCCTCCGGCGACATCACTCCCATGATGTCCGACATCTTTCGCGGCGCGATCTGGGAGGCGATCTCGATCAGCACGCTCATCTCGAGCCGGTCGAACACCCGCGCAGCGTCCTTGGGCTTCATGCCCTCATACATGGTCACGAGGCCCTTCATGCGCTGGGCTTCGGCGGCCTTCTGCTCGGCCTGGGTCGCGGAGATGCGGGATTCCACCGCCTTCATCTCCTCGACCTTGTTCTCGATGCGCTTCTCGGCCGACTTGAGCAGGCTCTCGCGGATGTCGATCTCGCGCTGGCGGGCCTCGATCTCCTGGCGGCGCGACTGCAAGCGTTCCAGGATCGCGCGCTCGGAGGCCGAGACCTGCGGCTGGGCCTCGTCCATCTTGACCACGGTGCCCTCGGGCTTGGTCTCGGGTGCGGCGGGCTTCGGCGCCTCCTTCGGCGCGCCATGGGTCGATCCCGTGATGTCGGGGTCCTCGCGGCCGGTTGGGAAGTTCAGATTCTCCTGCGCCCAGGACTTTTTCACCTGGCTCGGCTGGTAGTCGAACACATAGCCGCCATTGATCACGAGGCCCACGACCTTGAGCGTGGCAAGCCCTGCGACGGCGACCAGAACGACCGGAATGACGCGGATGTTACGGAAGGACTTCATACCCTGACTTTATGCGGCAAGACCGTTGGATCGTCGGCGCTCGGAGAAGGCTTCGGCCGCAGCCGCCACCGCCTTCGCCGACGAGGGCTTGGCGGTCGGCGTCGCAACCGTTTCCGGGCTCGTCACGGGGCGCGCGGCGATCGCGATCTTGGACAGGCGCCGCACCACGTTGTCGGCTTCGCCGAGCTGCTTGTAGAGCTGGTCCGACATCTGCGTCGCCGCCGCAAGCTGGCTGCCGAGGTTCTCGTTGACGTCGCGGACGGCGAGTTTCAGCCCGCCGATCGCGCGTTCGGCGATCTCGGTGGCGGTGATCAGCTCGCCGATGACCGCCTTCAGCGAATGCTCGTCCGCCTTCAGCCGCGTCAGCCGCTTGTTGAGCATGACGCAGTAGACGATCGTCAGCATCAGCAGGATAGCCACCAACGTCTCGATCGCCATTCCCAGGGAGTGGTTCATGGGGCCTCCATCATCTTGTTCTGCTCGTCGACCTTCTCGAACATCGCAAGTGTCGTACTTGGCTTGCGCAAGGGTTTCGTCACGCGGATGGCGACGCGGTCGCCGACCCGGCCCATCCGCCCCTCGGTCAGGGTGACGTCGCCGCAGCGCACGGTCACGGCGGCATCCGCGCGCATCTCGAGCGGCAGCGTGTCGCCGACCTTGAGCCGCATCAGCTGCTTGAGCGGGATGTCGGCCTCGTAGAGCACGGCATCGACGGCGATCTCGGCCTGCACGATCTCGGTGGCGAAATGGCCTTCCCAGATCTGGTCGCGGCCGAACTTCTCGCCCATGAACATCTGGAGCAGCACGCCCCGGATCGGTTCGATGGTCGCATAGGGCAGCAGCAGCTCGATGTTGCCGCCGCGGTCTTCCATGTCGATGCGCAGGCGCACCAGGATCGCCGCATTGGCGGGCCGGCTGATCGCGGCGAAACGCGGGTTGGTCTCGAGCCGGTCGATCGTGAAGGTCACCGGCGACAGCGGCCGGAACGCCTGCTCGGCATCGGCCAGCACCACCTCGACCAGCCGCTTGACCAGCTCGGTCTCGATCGTGGTGTAGGGCCGGCCCTCGATGCGGAGCTGGCTCGAGCCGCGGCGGCCGCCGAGCAGCACGTCGATCATCGAGTAGATCAGGCTGGAATCGACCGTCGCCATGCCGAAGTTTTCCCACTCCTCGGCCTTGAACACCGAGAGCACGGCCGGCAGCGGGATCGAGTTCATGTAGTCGCCGAAGCGCACCGAGGTGATGCGGTCGAGCGAGACTTCGACGTTGTCGGAGGTAAAATTGCGCAAGGAGGTCGTCAGCAACCGCACCAGGCGGTCGAAGACGATTTCGAGCATCGGTAGACGCTCGTAGGAGACCATCGCCGAATCGATGATGGCGCGAATGCCGGAATGGTCGTCGAGGGTGACGTCGCCGACGGTGAAGCCGAGGAGGTTGTCGATCTCCTCCTGCGACAGCACCCGCTCGCCGGAATTCTTGCCGGTGCCGAGATCGCGGCTGCCGTCCTCGACCATGGCCGCCCATTGCAGGGCCATGGTCTCGGATAGCTCGTTTTCGGCAGCAGCCTTCGCGGCCTCCGCGGGATCCTCGGAATCGAGCGAGGCCTCCCATTGGGCGGCAATTGCATCCTGGTCGACTTGTTCGTTGCCCGCCATGATCCCTAGACCATCATGCTCACTGGATCACGACTTCCTTGAACAGCACCGCGCTGACCTGGATCGGGGAAACCGCCGCGTTGACGCGCTTGGTCAGCTCTTCCCTGAGGCGGAAGACGCCGGCGGACCCGTTGAGGTCAGAGGAGCGCAGCTCGCGCACATAGGTCTGGAAGATGTCGGTGATGCGCGGCATGGTCGGCTTGATCGCCTCGATCTGCTTCTCTTCCTTCAGCTCCAGCACGATCTTGAGCTTCAGATATTGCACGCGCTCACCGGGCGCGCCGGCGAGGTTGACCATGATGTCGGGCACGTCGACGAAGGCCGGCGGCTTCGGCGGCGGCGCCGCCTCGGCGTGATGCTCGTCGTCGCCATGACGGAAAAAGAAGAACCAGGTCGCGGCACCACCGCCGAGGACGGCAAGCAGGCCGACAGCCATGATGATGAGCTTGAGCTTGTTCTTCGGCGGAGCGGCTTCCGCGCCTTCGGCGGCTGCGCCGCCTTCCGCTTCATTGTCTGCCATGGTCGATCGGCTCGCTCATCTCATAAGGAATCGAAAGAGCGAAGCCTCCTGGCAGACAGTGACGCGATACAAATGCCCCAGCGCAGTGCGCTCCTCTTACACGCAAACGCTACGGTAATAATGGTTAACGGAATCTTTCGATTGGGCCTCCACTAGGAAAAATCTGCCGGGCAAACATGGCTAACAGAACCTTTCTGCCGCCTCGCCCAGCCCCTCGAAAATCAACAAGGCATTGAAATTACGTAATTTTCTGAGTTGGCACGGCTTTCGCTGAGAGAGGACCGAGACCGGAGGGTTTGGGAGAATCTGACGGCCTCATTCACGGGTCCGCCAAGGCGCTTGGGAGAGCGAGGTGGCAGGCTCACTCAGGGGAGATTTCCGATGCAGAACGCGCTTCTGATCGGCTTGTCACGGCAGATGACGTTGGAACGGCAGATGGATGTCATCGCCAACAACGTCGCCAATGCCAACACCAACGGCTTCAAGGCCGACCATTCGCTGTTCGAGGAGTTCCTCAACTCGAACGCGCGTGAGGACAATTTCATCGCGTCCGACCGCCGGGTCTCCTATGTGCAGGACCGCGGCACCTTCCGCGACGTCGGCCAGGGGCCGATGGAGATGACCAAGAACCCGCTCGACATGGCGATCACCGGCGACGCCTATTTCGCGGTGCAGGCCAATGGCGGCGAGCGCTACACCCGCGACGGCAAATTCTCGCTCAACAGCACCGGCCAGCTCGTCACCTCCGACGGCAACCTCGTGCTCGGCACCGGCGGCCCGATCACCTTCCAGCCGACCGACCACGACATCAACGTCGCCCCGGACGGCACCATCACGGTGCTCGAGGGCACGGCCAGGACCGATTCGATCCGCGGCAAGATCCGCATGGTGTCGTTCGACGATCCGACCAGGCTGACCAAGCTCGGCGCCAATCTCTATGACACCGGCTCCGCCAACCAGCAGGCCGCCACCAAGTCGACCGTGCAGCAGGGCTATATCGAGAAGTCGAACGTGAACTCGGTCGGCGAGATGAGCCGCATGGTCGAAGTCATGCGCAGCTACACCGCCATCGCCAATCTGCTCCAGCAGCAGAGCGACCTCCACAAATCGGCGATCGAGAAGCTCGCCGACGTTCCGGCCTGATTAGGGGATCACTGACATGCAAGCGCTCCACACCGCTGCGACCGGAATGGCGGCCCAGGAACTCAACGTCCAGGTCATCTCCAACAACATCGCCAACCTGCGCACCACCGGTTTCAAGAAGCAGACCGCGGCGTTCCAGGACCTGATCTACGAGCACGTCCGCCGCGTCGGCGCGCAGGCCTCGGACCAGGGCACCATCCTGCCTGTCGGCGTCGACATCGGCGGCGGCGTCAAGACCGTCGGCACGCCGCGCAGCATGACGCAGGGCACGCTGTCGCAGACCGGCAACGATCTCGACCTCGCCATGTCGGGCGAAGGCTTCTTCAAGATCCTGATGCCCGACGGGACCTATCAATACACGCGCGACGGCACCTTCCAGATGGACAATCAGGGCCGCGTCGTCACGGCGCAGGGCAACCCGGTGCAGCCGACCATCACCATCCCGAATAACGCGTCCGGCATCTCCGTGAGCGAGCAGGGCCAGGTCTCGGTGACGCTGCCGGGCTCGTCGACTTCCTCGATCATCGGCCAGATCGGCGTGACCCGGTTCATCAACAAGGCGGGTTTGCAGCCCGTCGGCAGCAACCAGTTCACCGAAACGCCCTCCTCCGGCCCGCCGCAGGACGGCACCGCGAACGCCGAAGGCTACGGCAAGATCACGCAGGGCAGCCTGGAGCAGGCCAATGTCGACGTCGTGTCGGAGATGAGCGACCTGATCGCCGCCCAGCGCGCCTACGAGATGAACGCCAAGGTGATCAGCGCCGCCGACCAGATGATGCAATCGACCACGGCGCTGTTCCGCTGAGGTGATGACGATGATCCGCACCACCCTTGCCACCATCTCCGCCCTGCTCGCGCTGGCGCTGCCGGCCGAGGCCGCCGACGATGTCATCGCAACGCCGACGCTGCGCGCCAGCGTCACCGTCACCTCGGACGTGGTGCGGGTCGGCGATCTCATCGACAACGCCGGATCGGCCGCACTCGTCCCGGTCTACCGCTCGCCCGATCTCGGCACCACCGGCGCGCTGCCGGTCGCGCAAGTGCTGTCGGTGCTGCGCGCCAAACAGGTGATCGGCGTGATGACCGGCGACATCAAGGAAGTCCAGGTCACCCGCCTCGCCCGCACGCTCGCCAACAAGGACCTCGAAACCGCGGTGGCCTCGGCGCTCGAGCGCCGCTTCGGCCTTGGGGACGCCGCCAACATCGCCGTCACGTTCGACCGCGGCGTCGCCGACATGCGGCTCGACGCCTCCAACACCGGTGCGCTCCAGCCGGCCGCAACCCGCTATGACGCCCGCAGCGGCCGTTTCGACATCGCCTTCGAGATCAGCAACGACACCAATCCGACGCCGACCAAGCTGCGCTTCACCGGCACCGCGATCGAGACGGTGGAAGTGGCCGTGCTGACGCGCGACATCGACCGCGCCGATCTCCTGAAGTCCTCCGACATCACGCTGGAGCGCCGGCCGAAGGCCGAGGTCACCGGCGAGCCCGCCTCGCGCGACCGCAGCATCGGCATGCAGCTCCGCCGGCCGATGCGCTCGGGCACGCCGATCCGCGTCGCCGATATCGTCAAGCCCGACTTCGTATCGCGCGACCAGAGCGTCACCGTCATCTACCAGGTTCCCGGGATCTACCTCACCACCCGCGGCAAGGCGATCGAGAGCGGCGCGGAGGGCGACACGGTGAGCGTCCTCAACCTCCAGACCAAGCGCACGTTGACCGGTGTCGTCACCGGCCGCGGCCAGGTAACGGTCCAGGGCGCCAGCCAGTCCGCGCCGATGGCGGCTGCGGTCGAGCAGACCTCCTCGCTCAAGCGCGACGAAGCGCCGGCTCCCACCGCCGCCGCGGCCCTCGCCCGGAGCCTGACCCAGGCCCCAGCGTCTCAGGCCCAGGCCGCTCAGGCGCAAGCCGCTCAAGCTCAAATCGCCCAAGCCCAGATCCCGCAAGTTCGCGTCTCGCAAGCTCCAGCCAAGTCAGAGTAAGTCATGTCCACGTTCAGTTCGGCTTCCCGTCTTCGTCGCGTCGCGATCTCTGCCCTGCTGCTGGCGGTTTGCGCGCTGGCGAGCGGCTGCTCCTCGATCGACCGCCTGTCGCAGATCGGCGAGCAACCGAAATTGTCGGCGATCGACAATCCGACGACGCAGCCCGGCTACAAGCCGGTACAGATGCCGATGCCGAAGCCGGAAGTCGCCTCCTACAACCCGAACTCATTGTGGCGCAACGGCAGCCGCGCCTTCTTCAAGGACCAGCGCGCCCGCCAGATCGGCGACCTCCTGACCGTGACCGTGAACATCACCGACAAGGCCAACATCGCCAACGAGACCCAGCGCAGCCGCACCAATTCGGAAAATTCGGGTATCACCGACTTCATCGGCGCCCAGACGATCACTCAGGCCAACAAGATCCTGCCCGGCCGCATCCTCACCGCCGATTCCACCGCCTCCAGCGACGGCAAGGGCTCGGTCAACCGCACGGAAGCGTTGCAGACCAACGTCGCCGCGGTCGTCACCCAGGTGCTGCCGAACGGCAACCTCGTGGTCGAGGGCAAGCAGGAGATCCGCGTCAACTACGAGATCCGCGAGCTCATCGTCGCCGGCATCGTCCGCCCCGAAGACATCCAGAGCGACAACACCATCGATTCCACCAAGATCGCGCAGGCCCGTATCGCCTACGGCGGCCGCGGCCAGATCATGGACGTGCAGCAGCCGCGCTACGGCCAGCAAGTCATGGACGTGCTGCTGCCCTTCTAAGCTTCTCCCGAGCTCCCACATCGTGTTCGCGAACCTAGGCGCGAACGACGATGTACTACGCGGCCCTCGCTAGCTCCCCTGGCGAGGGCCGCATGTATTTTGCGGCGGCGACGCTCCAGATGTCGTCATTGCGAGCGCAGCGAAGCAATCCGGACTGTCTCCGCGGAGGTAGCCTGGATTGCTTCGTCGCTTCGCTCCTCGCAATGACGGCGTGGAGAGATCAGGTAAACTCCGCCTCCACAGTTCCCAGCCCGTCCAACTCCATCCGCACCTTGTCGCCGGCCTTCAGCCACAGCGTCTTGACCAGGCTCCCGGTGAGAACGAGCTGCCCGGCATGCAAGCCCTTGCCCTCGGCGGCGAGATGGTTGGCGAGCCAGGCGAGTGCGTTGTGGGGATGGCCGAGCACGTCGGCGCCGGTGCCGTGGCTGACCTCTTCGCCATTGACGATGGCGCGGCCCTTGACCGCTTTCAGATCCGGGACGGACGAGCGCGGCACCACCTCACCCAGCACGCAGCCGGCGGCGAAGAAATCGTCGGCGATCAACGTCGGTGCGCCCAGCGATTCCCACTTCACATAGCGGTCGTCGACGATCTCGATCGCGGGATGATAGGCCTCGACGGCCTCGCCGACCCATTCGGCCGTGAACGGCGCCTCGCCGGCGGCGAGGTCACGCTGCAATCGCACCGCGATCTCGCACTCGACGCCGACACGGACATAATCGGCGGCCGCGAGCTTGGCCCCGCTCTCGTACACGCCCTTCTGGAACACGCCGCCGCCGCAGGGATGCGGGATGCCGATATAGTCCTGCATCACCTGACTGGTGCAGCCGATCTTGTAACCAACGAGCGGCCCGACATGCGGCAGCAGGAGATCGTGCAGCGCACGCTGGACTTGGTAGCCCTCGGCTTCGTCGGCGGGCGGGCGGTCCAGCGCCGCGAGCGGCGCATGGTTGCGGCGCGCCAGCGCGATCGCCTTTGCGGCTTTGAGCATATTGTCCATCGGCGCCGCCTCCCACGCTACGCAATCGAGGTCGGCACTTCAGCATCCCCGCGGGGGCGTGACAAGCGCGGGCCGAAGGAGGCCCAGGGCGCCCTCAGCCCTTGACGAGGCCGAGCCGGATCAGACTCTCGGCCGTCGAGAGGATCGCCTCATCGTTGGAACGGGCCTGCCAGCCGAGCAGCGACCTCGCCTTGGCGCTGGTGGAATGCCGCACCCTTCCAAGCATCGGCACGACCGCGCGCAGCAGCGGAATCCGGTTCGCGGCCAGCCGCACCAGCCAGTCCGGGGCCTGGAGCCGCGGAACCCGTCGCGCCCTGGGCCCCAGTTCCCGCCGCAGCACCTTGCCGATATCGAGGATCGACATCGTCTCGCCGGAGACCGCGATGAAACGCTCGCCCTTCCCCTCGGGCGCCGTCATCGCCCGCAGATGCAGATCGGCCACGTCGCGCACGTCGACCACGCCGAAATAGACCCGCGGCACCGCCGGCATGGCGCCGTCGAGCAGCGATTTGACGATTTCGATCGAGCCGGAGAAGTCCGGCCCCAGCACGGGACCAAAGATGCCGGCGGGATTGACGACCGACAATTCGAGCCCGCCGCCCTCGCGTGCGACGAAATCCCAGGCCGCGCGCTCGGCGAGCGTCTTGGATTTGATGTAGGGCTGCACGTCGGCGCCGTCGAGATTGGTCCAGTCGGTCTCGTCGAACGGCTTTTCGCGCGATGGATGGCCGTAGCCGATCGCGCCCAGCGACGAGGTGACGACGACCCGCTTGACGCCGGCCTCGCGCGCAGCACGCAGCACCCGCAGCGTGCCGTCGCGGGCCGGGATGATCATGTCGTTCTCGTCCCTGGGAACACTGGTCGACAATGGCGAGGCCACATGGAGCACGTAGTCGCAGCCCTCAACCGCCTCGCGCCAGCCCTCGTCCGCCGTGAGGTCCGCGGTGAAGAAGGACAGGCTTTCCGGCGAAGCCGCCCCGCCCTCGCGCAGCATCGCCAGCACTTCGTCCCGCCGGTCCGGCCGGCGCACCGTCGTTCGCACCTTGTAGCCGGCCGCCATCAGTTGCAGGACCACATGGATGCCGACGAAGCCGGACCCGCCGGTGACCAGAACAGTGCTCATTGCCGAATTCCCTCGTTGCGCGAGCCGGCGAATTGGTTCCGCCACCCTGCCCAGGGCCGCATCTGGTCACTATCTGCCAGGGGAACAAGTAGAATGGATTTCGAGACCGGTATGGAAAACCTGACCAGCGTTTGCGACGGCGACTGCGATTGCAGCCCCGACCCTGCCCTGCTCGCCGACTTCAAGCGGGCGATCCATGCGCTCGGCGGCAAGTGGAAACTCGAGATCCTGTTCGCGCTGATGAACGGCGCAGTCCGGTTCGGCGCATTGCGGCGATCGATCGGCGGCATCACCCAGCACATGCTGACCACGCAACTGCGCGAGCTCGAGCAGGACGGACTGGTGTCGCGAACCGCCTTCGCGGAGAAGCCATTGCGGGTGGAGTACGAGCTGACGGATGCGGCTTACGGGCTGTTGCCGGCGTTTAAGGAAATATTGAGCTGGTCCAGGCTCTATGGCGATGCACGCCTTGCGGCGTCGCATGAGGCCTGATTGCAGCGATGCTTGATGCTGCCGGATCCGCGTCTCAACGTTCGGGTCGATCTCGTTGATGCGACTCGCAAAATCCCCCGCACCTGAAGTGAAGGCTGTTTCTCATCCGAACTTGCGTGAGCTCGGAGGAATGGAGTCTAGCCCATTGATCGCGATTCACTTTTCGCGATTGCGCTCACGCGCTGGGCGCGCGGCGGTAGCAGACAGGCAAAATGCCGATCACGGCGCGAAACGGCGCCCTGCGTCCACAAACAAAGAGCCGCATCTCTGCGGCTCGGACTCTATTCGTCGCGGTAGACCTTCTCGCGTTTCTCGTGGCGCTCCTGCGCTTCCACCGAGAGCGTCGCGATGGGCCGGGCTTCGAGCCGCTTCAACGAGATCGGCTCGCCGGTGTCCTCGCAATAGCCGTAGGTGTTGTCCTCGATCCGCTGGAGCGCGGCGTCGATCTTGGCGATCAACTTACGCTGGCGGTCGCGGGCGCGGAGTTCGATAGCGCGGTCGGTTTCGGACGATGCCCGATCGGCGAGATCGGGGTGGTTCACGTTCTCCTCCTGCAGGGCTTGCAGGGTGAGCTTGGACTCTTTGAGGATCTCATCCTTCCAGGCGAGGAGCTTCAAACGGAAGTACTCCTTCTGCCGGTCGTTCATGAAAGGCTCTTTTTCGGTCGGTCGGTAGTTTTTCAACTTTTCCAAGGGCGGCCTATCTGTCTAATCAACGACTCGCTAACGGAACGAGGTCCGTTGAGCGGGGCCTTATATAGCGGCCTCCTGTGACAGACAATATTTCCTTAATCCCTCGGTTACCGCCCCCAAACCCTTGCACAGGAAGGTTTATCCGGAAAAGCCCGGGGGCGGCCGAGAACTCAGTAGCCGACCGTGAAACGCTGCCTCAAATGGGCGGGCCGTTCGATCTCGTCGGCGAGCGCAATGGCGTAGTCGGCGAAGGTGATCCAGCTTTTCCCGTTCGCATCTGCGAGAAGCTGATCGGTGCCGAGCCGGAACTTGGCCGTCCGTTCCCCCTCGATGAACAGCGCCGATGGCGAGATGAAGGTCCAGTTCAGGTCCTTTTCCTGCCGCAACAGGTCGAGGAAGTCCCCGCCTTTTTCGGCCTCGGCCTTGTATTGAGCCGGAAAACCAGGGGTTGTGACCAGTTTGACGCCGGGAGCGACTTCCAGGCTGCCGGCTCCGCCGACAACGAGGTAGCGACCCACCTTCGAGTCCTTTGCCGCGCCGATGAGCTTGAGCGGATCGCTGGCCAGGAAGTGCACGGAACTCACGGCGACATCGTGCCCGGCCCACAGCTTGGCGAGGCCGGCCTGGTCGAGCACGTCGCCCTTGGTCGGCGTGACGTTCGACAGGGTCGCGATCTTCTCCGGGTTCCGGGCGATGGCCGTGACCGCGTGGCCGCGGCGCGACAGTTCCTTGGTGATCTCCGACCCGGCCCGGCCCGAGGCGCCGGCGACTGCGATTTTCATGGAAGGCTCCTTTGCTTCTCTAGTAACTAATGGTGACTAGATATCTCAAAGAATGCTGGTGTTAAGAGAGCACTTTGTGCTTACCTGATTACGCTCGAGTAACCGGTACGCGTCACCACCGCGCCAGCCGGCAAGCAACTCAACGGATCCAGAGGACCCGACGATGAAGCCAGACGTCTATGCAGCGAACTGCCCCACGCGCCAGATCCTCGATCGCGTCGGCGACAAATGGGCGGTGCTGATCCTGCTGCTGTTGCGCGAGGAGCCGATGCGCTTCAATCAGTTGCGCCGCACGATTGAAGGCATTTCTCAGAAGATGTTGAGCCAGGTTCTCAAGTCGCTCGAGCGCGACGGCCTGATCAAGCGTCACGCCATCGCAACCGTGCCGGTGACGGTGGAATATTCGATCACGCAGCTCGGCGTAACGCTCGCCGGCGCCGTCGATCCCCTGCGCGATTGGGCGGAACAGAATCTGAAAGATGTGCTCGCGGCCCAACGCCGCTACGACGCGCAGCAGAAGGATGAAGCGGCGTAAGCGCTAAGCCTGCCCGGCCTTGGCGAGCTCGACCTCGACGCGCAGCTCGATCTCGGACAGCACGGAATCAAGACCGGGATCGCCCGAGGACGATTTGAGGTTCGCCGCGGCATCGCGCAGCCGCATCACGGTCGACGCGTCGAGATTGCCGGACAGAAGTCCCATCTTGAGATCGTCGAGCACGTCGAGCGCGGTCTTGCCACGGGCGACCGAGCGCTTGCGGCGTTCGACCGGATCTTCCTCGATGCCTTGCAGTGCGAGCAGCCCGTCGATGTTCGCGGCGGCCTTCGGTGCGGCAGCACCCCTCGTCTCCTGAGCCGACGAGGTATCGGGCAGTACGAAGGTGCCGGAGCTCGTCCGCCTGGCCTGGCTGGCCGGCGCTCCAAGCGTGGTGCCGTTCGGTCCGTAGATGCGCATCGCAGCAATCCGGGTGATCGATGCCGTCACCTTCGCCGTCTTATGGTTAACGGCGCGTAAACAGCCCGGCAAAATCTGCCGACAGGCGGCAGTTTCGCTCCTCACGGAGAACGCTCGCTGACACCGGTCGAAACAGATTTATTCAACCTATTCAATCGCGTAACCCCTCTGCCCCGCGTTGGCACAGCGCTCGCAAGGAAAGCGTCGGACCAGCTCGTCATGGGAGTGTCGGGATTGGTCCGGGATTTGAGGAGCCTCGGGGAGCAGAGGATGCCAGGCGTTCGTTGGGTGAGGATTGTTGGGGTGGCCTGCGCCGCGCTGTCAGCGCTGGCGCTCTCGGTCACGTCTGCAAGCGCGACTTCGCGCATCAAGGACCTCGCCAACATCGAGGGCGTGCGGCAGAACCAGCTCATCGGCTACGGCCTCGTCGTCGGCCTCAACGGCACCGGCGACACGCTCAACAACATTCCCTTCACCAAGCAGTCGCTGCAGGCGATGCTCGAGCGCATGGGCGTCAACATCCGCGGCGCCACCATCCGCACCGGCAACGTCGCCGCCGTGATGGTCACGGGCAATCTGCCGGCCTTCGCCACCCAGGGCACGCGCATGGACGTCACCGTCTCCGCGCTGGGCGACGCCAAGGACCTGCGCGGCGGCACCCTGCTGGTCACGCCGCTGCTCGGCGCCGACGGCAACGTCTACGCGGTCGGACAGGGCTCGCTCGCGATCTCCGGTTTCCAGGCCGAGGGCGAAGCGGCGAAGATCGTGCGCGGCGTTCCGACCGTCGGCCGCATCGCCAACGGCGCCATCATCGAACGCGAGATCGAGTTTGCGCTCAATCGGCTGCCGAACGTGCGGCTCGCGCTGCGCAACGCCGACTTCACCACGGCCAAGCGGATCGCGGCCGCGATCAACGACTATCTCGGCGTCAAGACCGCCGAACCGATCGATCCCTCGACTGTGCAGCTTTCGATCCCGCCGGAGTTCAAGGGCAACGTCGTCGCCTTCCTCACCGAGATCGAGCAGCTCCAGGTCGATCCCGACCTTGCCGCCAAGATCGTCATCGACGAACGAAGCGGCATCATCGTGATGGGCCGCGACGTCCGTGTCGCCACCGTCGCAGTGGCGCAAGGCAACCTCACCGTCACCATCTCCGAGAGCCCGCAGGTCAGCCAGCCCAACCCGCTGTCGCGGGGGCGCACCGTGGTCACGCCGCGGACCGGCGTCAGCGTCACCGAGGACGGCAAGAAGTTCGCCGTCGTCAAGGACGGCGTCTCGCTTCAGCAGCTCGTCGACGGCCTCAACGGCCTCGGCATCGGCCCGCGCGACCTCATCAGCATCCTCCAGGCGATCAAGGCCGCCGGCGCGATCGAAGCCGACATCGAGGTGATGTGATGCAGACCAGCATGATCAACACCCCGCGCGCCGCCGCCTCCTCGGCCTTCTCCGTGGAGAGCCGCAACGGCCGCCCCGACTTCGAGCTCGCGAGCGCCCTGCAAAAGGTCTCGCCGCAGCAGCAAGCCAAGGCGCAGAAGACCGCCACCGATTTCGAGGCGATGTTCCTCAACAGCATGTTCTCGCAGATGACTTCGGGCCTGAAGGGCGAAGGTCCGTTCGGCGACACGCCCGGCACCGGCGTGTGGCGCTCGATGCTGACCGAGCAATATTCCAAGAACTTCGCCAAGGCCGGCGGCGTCGGCGTCGCCACCGAAGTCTACCGCACCCTCATCATGCAGCAGGCGAAAACGATCCGCACGGCATAAGGTCAACCGAGATGAACCACTTCAACGCCTCACGTCAGCCGGTGCAAGCGCAGCGCCCGAACACCGCACCCGGCAACGCCGAGGCGCGCAAGGTCGCCGAGCAGCTGATGGATGCAATGAGCGCCCTGCTCGGACTGATCGAGCGCGAGACCGAGCTGGTTCGTGCCGGCAAGGTCCGCGAGGCGATGACTCTCGAGAGCAAGAAGCAGGAGCTGTCGCGAAACTACGTCGGCGCCGTCAGCGAGCTGAAGGCGAACCAGGCCCAGCTCGCGAAATCCGCGCCCGAGCTGCTCTCGACGCTGCATCGGCACCACGATGCGTTCCGCGCGATGCTCCAGGTCAATCTCACCGTGCTCGCGACCGCACACGCGGTCTCCGAAAGCGTGGTGCGCGGCGTCAACGCCGAGATCCAGAAGCGCAACGTGCCGAACACCTATACGGCGGCGGGCCGCCGCGCCACTCCGGGCCCGCGCCACATCACCCCGCTCGCGGTCAGCCGCTCGCTCTGAGCGCACGCCATAACAAGCGATAATTTTACGAAAAACCGCGCGACGATATCGTCGCGCGGTTAGGCACGTTTGCTTACCGGGTGTTCAATCCTGGTGTTCCATGGTTGCGCATTGAGAGGGGTTGGGATTTGACTCACGTGAGGCAACCAGGAGGCTGCCATGAGTACAGATTTCAGCATCAGGCCGGTGGGGATACCGGCCCCCGCGCAGATCATAACGACGTCGAATTCGGCGGCGAACGAAGCCGTGCAAACCGATTTGCCGGTAAGCCAGGCGGTCGCTGCAAGCGATAGCAGTGCGCCCGTACGCGCGGATCCCCACACCAACGAGAATATCTCGCGCCAGGTCGTATTCGACCAGGCGGCTGCATCCTTCGTGTTTCAGGTGGTCAACGACAAGACCGACGCGGTGGTCAACCAGTTCCCCGATGAAGCGATGCTGCGCCGGCGGGCCTATTTCCATGCAGAGGATCTGAAGTCGCAGCCCTCGCGTCCGCTCAATACGGACCTCAGCGCCTGACATTCAGGTGTCGCGCGTGGTAACGGCGGTGTCGAGATAGGTCGAACCGGTCGCGAGATCGGTCACGACGTTCTTGGCCTGGGCCTTGCCGATAGTGGTCAGCGCGAGCTTCGTGCGCAGACAGCCCGTCCCTTCACGGACGGCCGGACAGACCGGCGGCGATATTCCGGTTGATCTCGATCAGCGGGCGGAAGTGATCGAACTGCGGGCTCATCTGGAGCGCCGCGGTCTGGCTCAGCACGAACACGCTGATGTTGGCGATCTGCTGCCGCACGTCGAGCGGTTGCGGATTGTTGTCGCGCATCGCCTCGCTCAGAAAGATCGTCCAGAGCTTGCGGTTGAACATCAGCGCCTGCGTGGTCTGCTCGCTGAACGGGTCGGCGTTGTTGATCGCGTCCTGGAGCTTGTTGGCGGCCTTGAGCAGGGTTTGCGCCTCAACGTCGCGAGGAGATGCGGTGGTCGTTGCAACGCGCGCGTAGGCCGAGGCAGCAGAATTCGACATCAATCACACCCTGGAGGTTACCTAGCCCGTTGAACGCGCTTAAGGATTTCTTTCCCAACCCTAGGCAGCACCGCTTAAGATTTGCTTACGTGTGTGCTTGGAAGCACTCCGGATTATTACGGGTCGCAGAGTACTTCCTCGCAAAGCTAGATGCGCACATGCACGCTGTAAACCGCCTCGCATGATGCGCATCAATCTCAGCTAATCCGGCCTTAGCGATCTCCGTAAAAAGAGCGGCGGAGCATTAGCCCCGCCGCGATATCTCGTATTGCGATCCTGCGCGGCGAGCTTAGCGGAGCAGCTGCAGCACGCTCTGCTGCGACTGGTTGGCGAGCGACAGCGCGGACACCGCGATCGACTGGCGGGTCGACAGCGCCTGGCTGTTGGCCGCTTCCTCGTTGGTGTCGGCGAGCGTCAGGTTGGACGAGCCGGTCTGCAGCACGTTGATCAGGTTCTTCGAGAAGTCCTGACGCACCTGCACGATCGAGAGGTTCGAACCGAGCGCGGAGCCTTCCGAGCGCAGCGTGCTCGAGGCCGCATTCAGGCTCGCCAGCACCTTGTTGGTGGCGCCGTTGTCGATGAAGTCGACACCGTTGACGAGGTTGGACAGACCGAGGCCGGCTGCGTTGAACACCACGCCGTTGATGCTGAGCGTCGAGCTGCCGGTTTCGTTGAAGACGAGCTTCAGCGTATCGCCGTTGAGCAGGTTGACGCCATTGAACGAGGAGTCCTGCGAGGTCGTGTCGATCTGCGCGAGGATGTTGTTGAACTGGTTGACCAGGTTCGAGCGCGCGGTCTGCGCGACGGGATCCTGCACCGGCGGCTGGGCCGTGGTGAACGCCAGGATGCCAGTGAGCGTGCCGCCGACCGCGCCGCCAGCGACCGTCGAGCCGAGCGTCGAGGACGCGTACTCGTTGACGGTGGTCACCGTGAGCACGCCGTTGGCGTCGATGGTCGCCGTCAGATGGTTGGCCTGGAGCTGCGCATTGAGCTGGTCCAGCGTCTTGACCGTGCCGTTGGTGCCGTCGCCGAAGGTGACGTTGACGGGCGTACCGCCATTGAAGGAGGTGAAGGTCAGCGTCTTGCCGCTGACGCCGCCGACGCCTGAGGTGCGCGCCGCGCTGAACGCGGTCGCCGTTCCCGTATTGCCGCTGAGACCGAACGCGTTGAGCGCGTTGCCGGTGCCGGTGATCGAAAGATCGGCGTTGATGCCGGTCGAGAGCGCCAGCTGACCGCTGGAATTCACCGACGACGGGATCTGGCCGGCGGTCGTCGAGAGCGTCGCTGCGCCATTGAAGATGCTCGCGGTCTTCACGCCGGTGGCGAGGTCGATCGAGTTGAGCAGGTCGGTCAGCGTCGCGCTCTGGAGATAGACGGTCGAGTTGCCGTTGCCGTCGGTGACGACGTTGCCGTTGACACCGCCCGAGGTCACGCTTGCTGCCGACTGGGGCGTCTGCGCGTTCTTGAACGTGATCGTGTGGCCGTCGATGTTGAGCGTCGAGCCGTCCTGGACCAGCGACCCCAGCGAGCCCGTGGTCGTCGAACGGTTCGCGCTGACGCTGGCATTGCCCGCACCGGTGGCCGCGGTCAGCCCAAGCGCCTTGAGGAAGTCGGCTTTGCCCGTCACGTTCAGATCCGCGCCGGTCGAGCTCTTCAGCGTGACGACACCCGCCGCGATGGACGATGGCGTCTGAACCGTACCAACGGTCGCACCGCTCGTCGCAATCGTCGCAGCGCCGGCGCTGATGGTTGCGCTCTTGACGCCGCTCGCCAGATCGATCGCGGTCAGGAGGTCGCTGACCGTACCGGTCGGTGTGCCGGTCGTGCCCATATAGACGATCGAGTTGCCATTGCCGTCGGTGGCGATATGGCCGCTGGCATCGAGACCCCAGCCGGTGGGCTGCGCGGAAGGCGCAGCGCCGGTGCGGAACGTCACGGTCTTGCCGTTGACGGCAATCGAGTCGCCGTCTGCCGGAGACGCACCGAAGGTGGTCGCAGCCGTCGCACCGATCAGCGTGTTGGTGCCGGCCAGCGCCGTCGTACCGTCGGCGGCCGTGGCGGCGGAGCCAGCCAGCGTGCCGGCGTTGGCGCCGAGCGCAGCGCCGAGTGCGGCGCTGGCCGTCACCGGGGTCACGCCACCGGGCGCACCGGTATAGAGCACGTTGCTGTTGGCGGTCGCGCTCGCATAGGAGGTCGTGCCGCGCAAATCGGCCGGCGTCGCGCCGGGAATCGTGGTCGAGACGTTGGACTTGGTGGAGTAGCCGACCGTGGTCTGCAGCGCCTGGTTGGCGATCGATTTCGCGCTGTCGATCAGCTTCTGCAGCGAGGTGATGCCGGTGTTGGCCGCCTGCAGCACCTGGACACCGTTGTTGATGCCGTCGAGCAGGTTGCTGATGTCGCTCGCCCGGTTATCCAACCCCTGCGCCGTGAAGAAGTTGGTGGGATTGTCGAGGGCCGTGTTGACCTTCTTGCCGGTCGACAGCCGCTCCTGCGTCGTGGCCAGGAGATCGGCCGTCGACTGCAGCGACAACAGGTTCTGGCGAACTGACGCCGAGAGAACGATGTTGGACATTGGCAGGTCTTCCTCTTGAACCGGATACGAATCGGCCGCTCGGGTCTGGAAGCGGGCGTTTGTCCAGTTTTAGGACCTGTCCTTTAAAGTATGGTTAACGGCCACTTAAGGGATACGGTTAATGGGCGGTTAGCGCCCCCTCCTCCGGTTTCGCACGGGCTCTTCGGCAACAAAAAAGCGGCGGGGCCGAAGCCCCGCCGCCGGATTTTATCTCGTAATTTCAGCTGGTTATTAGCGGAGCAGCTGAAGCACGCTCTGCTGCGACGTATTGGCCAGCGACAGTGCCGAGACCGCGATCGACTGGCGGGTCGACAGCGCCTGGCTGTTGGCCGCTTCGACGTTGGTGTCGGCCAGGGTCAGGTTCGACGAGCCGGTCTGCAGCACGTTGATCAGGTTCTTGTTGAAGTCCTGACGGATCTGCACGACCGAGAGATTCGAACCGAGCGCCGAGGCTTCCGACCGCAGCGTGCTCGAGGCGGCGTTCAGGTTGGTGAGCACCCGGTTGGCCGCGGCGTTGTCGATGAAGTCGACACCGACGGTCAGCGCCGCAAGGCCCAGACCCTTGGAGTTGTAGGTCACGCCGGTGATGCTGAGGCTCGACTTGGCAGTCTCGTCGAACACCAGCTTGAGCTGGTCGCCGTTCAAGAGGTTCACACCGTTGAACGAGGAGTCCTGCGCAGTCGTGTCGATCTGGTTCAGGATGTTGTTGTACTGAGACACCAGATTGGCGCGCGCCGTCTGCGCAACTGCATCCTGGACCGGCGTCGATGCCGTCGAGAACGTCAGCGCCGTGGTCAGCGTACCGCCGATCGAGCCACCCGCCGTGGTCGAACCCAGCGTCGAGGAGGCATAGTCGTTGGACGCAGTGATCGTCAGCGTGCCGTTCGCATCGATCGTGGCGGACAGATTGTTCGCCTGGAGCTTCGAGTTGAGCTGATCGAGCGTCTTGACCGTACCGTTGGTGCCGTCGCCGAAGGTGACGTCGACCGCCGTTCCACCGTTGAAGGAGGAGAAGGTCAAGGTCTTGCCGGCGATGCCGCCCAGGCCCGAAGTCCGGGCCGCGGCGAAGGCGTTCGCATTGCCGGTGTTGCCGGCGAGTCCGAACACGTTCAGCGCGTTGCCGGTGCCGGTGATCGACAGGTCGGCGTTGATGCCGGTCGCGATCTTGAGCTGGCCGGAGGTGTTGATCGACGATTTCGACTGGCCGGTGGCGGGCGCAAACGTCGCGGTGCCGTTGGCTGCGATCGTCGCGGTCTGGACGCCGGTGGCAAGGTCGATCGCGTTCAGCACGTCGGCAACAGTGCCGGCCTGCAGATACACGGTCGAGTTGCCATCGCCGTCAGTGACGACCGCACCGCTCGCACCGTAGCCGCTGGCAACGACCGGAGCACCGGTCGAGCCCGGTGTCGGCGCGTTCTTGAAGGTGATGACCTTGCCGTTGACGTTCAGCGTCGAACCGTCGGTGAGCGTCGCGCCGAGCGAAGTCGCGCTGGTGGCGCGGTTGACGTTGACGGTGGCATTGCCGCCGCCGACCGCCGAGGACAGACCGAGAGCCTTGAGCAGGTCGGCCCGGCCGGTGACGGCGAGGTCAGCACCCGTCGAGCTCTTCAGCGTGACGGCGCCCGCAGCAACGCTCGAGGCGGTCTGGCTGACGCTGGTGGCAATCGTCGCAGCGCCCGCCGAGATCGCGACGGTCTTCACACCGCTGGCGAGGTCGACCGCGGTCAACAGGTCATTGACCGTCGCAGCCGGCGTCGTCGTGGTGCCGAGATAGACGGTGGTGTTGCCGTTACCATCGGTGACGAGGTTGCCGCTGACGCCCGAGCCGGACGGAACAGCAGTGCTCGCCGGGGCAGAACCCGCGCGGAAGGTAATGGTCTTGCCGTTGACGGTCAGCGTGTCGCCATCAGCGGGCTGGGCATTGCCGACCAGGCCGGTCGCCGTTGCCGCACCGTTCGCGATCAGGGTGATCGCACCGGTCAGCGCGGTGGTGCCGTCGCCGGCCGTTGCCGCCGCACCGGTCACGGTGCCGATGGTCGCGCCGAGCGTGGTGGTGCCGCTTGCCGCATGCGTGCCGCCGGCGGTGCCGTCATAGAGCACGTTGCTGCTCGCGGTCGCGCTGGCGAAGCTCGTGGTGCCGCGCAGGTCGGCCGCGGTCGCACCGGAGATCGTGGTGGAGACGTTCGACTTGGTGGAGTAGCCGACGGTGGTCTGCAGCGCCTGGTTGGCGATCGACTTGGCGCTGTCGATCAGCTTCTGCAGCGAGGTCAGGCCGGTGTTGGCAGCCTGCAGCACCTGGACGCCGTTGGCGATACCATCGAGCAGATTGTTGATGTCGCTGGCGCGGTTGTCGAGCGACTGTGCCGTGAAGAAGTTGGTCGGATTGTCCAGGGCCGAGTTGACGCTCCTGCCCGTCGACAGACGGTTCTGGGTGGTGGCGAGGAGGTCGGCGGTGGACTGGAGAGAGAGGAGGTTCTGGCGAACCGACGCAGAGAGAACAATACCGGACATAACTCTTACCCTTCTGGTTTACGCGTCTTCGTTCGATCGCTTCGGATCGAGTGACGGGGACAGCGTGCCGCGACATGGCTAACAAAGGGTGAAACGAACCTCGCCTGCATAAGCACCGGTTCACCATAACGCGGCGAACGACGTTGGCATGGCGGGCAATCAAGCTGAAATTGCTGGCGTTTCTCCGCGCTTACGCTCCATTAACCATAACCGCTGGTTACTTTTCCGAACGACGGGTAAGCCTCCCGCTCCTCTCTCCGGACAAACAAAAACGGCGGGGCCGAAGCCCCGCCGCTCTATCTTGTTGCGATGTCGTCCGCTGATTAGCGGAGCAGCTGCAGCACGCTCTGCTGCGACTGGTTGGCCAGCGAGAGCGCGGAGACCGCGATCGACTGACGGGTCGACAGCGCCTGGCTGTTGGCCGCTTCGACGTTGGTGTCGGCCAGGGTCAGGTTCGACGAGCCGGTCTGCAGCACGTTGATCAGGTTCTTGTTGAAGTCCTGACGCACCTGCACGATCGTGAGGTTCGAACCCAGAGCCGACGCTTCCGAACGCAGCGTGCTCGACGCAGTGTTCAGGTTGGTCAGCACCTTGTTGGTGGCAGCGTTGTCGATGAAGTCGACACCGCTGGTCAGCGCGGCGAGGCCCAGACCCTTCGAGTTGTAGGTCACGCCGGTGATGCTGAGGCTCGACTTGGCAGTTTCGTCGAACACCAGCTTGAGCTGGTCGCCGTTCAGCAGGTTGACGCCGTTGAACGAAGAGTCCTGCGCAGTCGAGTCGATCTGCTGCAGGATGTTGTTGTACTGGTTGACCAGGTTGGCACGGGACGTCTGCGCAACAGTATCCTGGACGGGGCTGGAAGCCGTCGAGAACGTCAGCGCCGTGGTCAGCGTTCCGCCGATCGAGCCACCCGCGGTGCTCGAACCGATGGTCGAGGACGCGTAGTCGTTGGTGGTCGAGATCGTCAGCAGGCCATTGGCGTCGATCGTGGCGGACAGGTTGTTCGCCTGCAGCTTCGAGTTGAGCTGATCGAGCGTCTTGACCGTGCCGTTGGTGCCGTCGCCGAAGGTGACGTCGACCGCCGTTCCAGCGTTGAACGCGGAGAAGGTCAAGGTCTTGCCGGCGATGCCGCCCAGGCCCGAAGTCCGGGCCGCGTTGAACGCGGTCGAGGTGCCGGTGTTGCCGGCGAAGCCGAGTGCGTTCAGCGCATTGCCGGTGCCAGTGATCGACAGGTCGGCGTTGATGCCGGTCGAGACCTTGAGCTGACCCGAGGCGTTGACCGACGATTTGGTCTGGCCGGTGGCGGCCGCAAGCGTCGCGGTGCCGTTGGCGGCGACCGTCGCGGTCTGGACGCCGGTGGCGAGGTCGATCGCGTTCAGCACGTCGGCAACCGTGCCGGCCTGCAGATACACGGTCGAGTTGCCACTGCCGTCGGTGACGAGCGCACCGCTCGCGCCGGAGCCGCTGGCAACGGCCGGAGCACCGGTCGAGCCCGGGGTCGGCGCGTTCTTGAAGGTGATGACCTTACCGTTGACGTTCAGCGTCGAGCCGTCGGCGATCGTCGCACCGAGCGAAGTCGCGCTGGTGGTGCGGTTGACGTTGACGGTGGCATTGCCGCCGCCGACCGCCGAGGACAGACCGAGAGCCTTGAGCAGGTCGGCCTTGCCGGTGACGGCGAGATCAGCGCCCGTCGAGCTCTTCAGCGTGACGGCGCCCGCAGCAACGCTCGAGGCGGTCTGGCTGACGCTGGTCGCGATCGTCGCAGCACCCGAGGTGATCGAGGCCGTCTTGACGCCGCTGGCCAGATCGACCGCGGTCAAGAGATCGTTGACCGTCGCGGTCGGCGTGGTCGTGGTGCCGAGATAGACGGTGGTGTTGCCGCTGCCGTCGGTGACGAGGTTACCGCTGACGCCCGAGCCGGACGGAACAGCAGTGCTCGCCGGGGCAGAACCCGCGCGGAAGGTAATGGTCTTGCCGTTGACGGTCAGCGTGTCGCCGTCGGCGGGCTGGGCGTTGCCGACCAGGCCGGTCGCCGTTGCCGCACCGTTCGCGATCAGGGTGATCGCACCGGTCAACGCGGTGGTGCCGTCGCCGGCCGTTGCCGCCGCACCGGTCACGGTGCCGATGGTCGCGCCGAGCGTGGTAGTGCCGCTTGCCGCATGCGTGCCGCCGGCGGTGCCGTCATAGAGCACGTTGCTGCTCGCGGTCGCGCTCGCATAGGACGTGGTGCCACGCAGGTCCGAAGCGGTCGCACCGGAGATCGTGGTGGAGACGTTGGACTTGGTGGAGTAGCCGACGGTGGTCTGCAGCGCCTGGTTGGCGATCGACTTGGCGCTGTCGATCAGCTTCTGCAGCGAGGTGATGCCGGTGTTGGCAGCCTGCAGCACCTGCACGCCGTTGGCGATACCATCGAGCAGGTTGTTGATGTCGCTGGCGCGGTTGTCGAGCGACTGTGCGGTGAAGAAGTTGGTCGGATTGTCCAGGGCCGAGTTGACGCTCTTACCGGTCGAAAGGCGGCTCTGGGTGGTGGCGAGAAGATCAGCAGTGGACTGGAGGGAGAGAAGGTTCTGGCGAACCGACGAGGAGAGAACGATACCGGACATAAGCTGTTACCCTTCTGGTACGCAACGCAACAAACTTCGATTAGGATTAATCGATGTGCGGGACGGTGAACGTTTGGGGCTAACAAAGCATGAAGCGTGTCGCGTCAGTCCTTGCCAGGATTCACCATAGCGGCGATCGGCGCCGGATCACGCCCTCGTGTATCGCCATGATAGGATGATGTTTTTTCGGGCAGCCGAGACGCGTTTGCCACTTGTCAACCATAACTCAGAGTGAGCAATTGGCTGCATTCGAATGCATCATCTTCGTCTCGAAGGCACGACGTCTTCACACACCGCACAAATGAAAAGCGGCGGGGCCGAAGCCCCGCCGCTCTATCTTGTTGCGATGTCGTCCGCTGATTAGCGGAGCAGCTGCAGCACGCTCTGCTGCGACTGGTTGGCCAGCGAGAGCGCGGAGACCGCGATCGACTGACGGGTCGACAGTGCCTGGCTGTTGGCCGCTTCGGTATTGGTGTCGGCCAGGGTCAGGTTCGACGAGCCGGTCTGCAGCACGTTGATCAGGCTCTTGTTGAAGTCCTGACGAACCTGCACCACCGAGAGGTTCGAACCGAGGCTCGACGCTTCCGAACGCAGCGTGCTCGAGGCGGCGTTCAGGTTCGACAACACTTTGTTGGTCGCGGAGTTGTCGATGAAGTCGACACCGTTCGTCAGCGCGGCGAGGCCCAGACCCTTGGAGTTGTAGGTCACGCCGGTGATGCTCAGGTTCGACTTGCCGGTTTCGTCGAACACGAGCTTGAGCTGGTCGCCGTTCAGGAGGTTCACACCGTTGAACGAGGAGTCCTGCGCAGTCGTGTCGATCTGGTTCAGGATGTTGTTGTACTGAGAGACCAGATTGGCACGCGCCGTCTGAGCGACGGTGTCGGCGACCGGAGCGGAGGCCGTCGAGAACGTCAGCGACGTCGTCAGCGTGCCGCCGATCGAGCCACCCGCGGCGCTCGAACCGATGGTCGAGGACGCGTAGTCGTTGGTGGTCGAGATCGTCAGCAAGCCGTTGGCGTCGATCGTGGCGGACAGGTTGTTCGCCTGCAGCTTGGTATTGAGCTGATCGAGCGTCTTGACCGTGCCGTTGGTGCCGTCGCCGAAGGTGACGTCGACCGCCGTTCCACCGTTGAAGGAGGAGAAGGTCAAGGTCTTGCCGCTGATGCCGCCGATGCCGGAGGTGCGAGCTGCGGTGAAGGCGGACGACGTGCCGGTGTTGCCGGCGAAGCCGAGCGCGTTCAGCGCGTTGCCGGTGCCGGTGATCGACAGATCGGCGTTAACGCCGGTCGAGATCTTGAGCTGGCCGGAGGTGTTGATCGACGACTTCGACTGGCCGGAGGCAGCCGCAAACGTCGCGGTGCCGTTGGCTGCGATGGTCGCGGTCTGGACGCCGGTGGCGAGGTCGATCGCGTTCATCACGTCGGCAACAGTGCCGGCCTGCAGATACACGGTCGAGTTGCCACTGCCGTCGGTGACGACCGCACCGCTCGCGCCGGAGCCGCTGGCAACGGCCGGAGCACCGGTCGAGCCCGGGGTCGGCGCGTTCTTGAAGGTAATGACCTTGCCGTTGACGTTCAGCGTCGAGCCGTCGGTGATCGTCGCACCGAGCGAAGTCGCGCTGGTGGTGCGGTTGACGTTGACGGTGGCATTGCCGCCGCCGACCGCCGAGGACAGACCGAGAGCCTTGAGCAGGTCGGCCCGGCCGGTGACGGCGAGGTCAGCACCCGTCGAGCTCTTCAGCGTGACGGCGCCCGCAGCAACGCTCGAGGCGGTCTGGCTGACGCTGGTCGCGATCGTCGCAGCACCCGAGGTGATCGAGGCCGTCTTGACGCCGCTGGCCAGATCGACCGCGGTCAAGAGATCGTTGACCGTCGCGGTCGGCGTGGTCGTGGTGCCGAGATAGACGGTGGTGTTGCCGCTGCCGTCGGTGACGAGGTTACCGCTGACGCCCGAGCCGGACGGAACAGCAGTGCTCGCCGGGGCAGAACCCGCGCGGAAGGTAATGGTCTTGCCGTTGACGGTCAGCGTGTCGCCGTCGGCGGGCTGGGCGTTGCCGACCAGGCCGGTCGCCGTTGCCGCACCGTTCGCGATCAGGGTGATCGCACCGGTCAACGCGGTGGTGCCGTCGCCGGCCGTTGCCGCCGCACCGGTCACGGTGCCGATGGTCGCGCCGAGCGTGGTAGTGCCGCTTGCCGCATGCGTGCCGCCGGCGGTGCCGTCATAGAGCACGTTGCTGCTCGCGGTCGCGCTCGCATAGGACGTGGTGCCACGCAGGTCCGAAGCGGTCGCACCGGAGATCGTGGTGGAGACGTTGGACTTGGTGGAGTAGCCGACGGTGGTCTGCAGCGCCTGGTTGGCGATCGACTTGGCGCTGTCGATCAGCTTCTGCAGCGAGGTGATGCCGGTGTTGGCAGCCTGCAGCACCTGCACGCCGTTGGCGATGCCATCGAGCAGGTTGTTGATGTCGCTGGCGCGGTTGTCGAGCGACTGGGCCGTGAAGAAGTTGGTGGGATTGTCCAGGGCCGAGTTGACGCTCTTGCCGGTCGACAGACGGTTCTGTGTGGTGGCGAGAAGATCAGCGGTGGACTGGAGGGAGAGAAGGTTCTGACGAACCGATGCGGAGAGAACGATACCGGACATACGCTGTTACCTTTCTGGTAAACGCTACTGTGACGCGTCTGCTCGGGTCCCGATTGACCCGGCGACCGGCGGACCGTGGCTCCGAGAATCTAACGAAGCATGAAATGAAAACGGCGCTTTGTCTGAGTCGCGGCGCGATTCGGGGCACTGCGGCGCGATCGTCGCTGCACCGCCGTGGAATTTTATCGTTGAAAAGATTGAGCTTTTCCGCGCGACTGCCCGAGATTCACAACTCGTTAACTAGTCTTGATGGAGTATTGCGCCCTGATCCGCCGCAACACACGCTCGGTTACGAAAGCGTTGATGGAGAACAGGCATGGCCCTCAAGGTCGAGCTCAGACCGCACGAACGCATCATCGTCGGTAACTGCGTGATAACCAACACCGACCAGCGCGCCCGCCTTCTGATCGACGGCGACAACGTGCCGATCCTGCGCGAGCGCGACATCCTCACGCCGGAGACCGCCGATACGCCGGCCAAGCTCGTCTATCTGGCGGTCCAGCTGATGTACATCTCGCCGGATCCGCAGAGCCAGCACGGCACCTACTTCAACCTGGTGCGCGACATCGTCACCGCGGTGCCGAGTGCCTGGCCGATCATCGAGAGCATCAACAACCACATCATGAGCGGCGACCTCTACCGGGCTCTGAAGGATGCCCGCAAGCTGATCGCCTATGAGGACAAGCTGCGTGAGCAGTTCGAGGCCACCCATCCCAAGGCGGACGTCAAGGAAGACGTCAGCTCGGCCGCCTGAGCGCTTCGCACATCTCAAACGAAAACGCCCCGGACCTGGTCCGGGGCGTTTTCGTTTGCGGTTTTGGATATCACTGCGTCGCGAGCGGCGGTGCCTCGACTTCGATCACGCCGTTGCCGCCCCGCCGTGCGCCGAACTCGAGCACCGCAGCCACGAGCGCGTCGATATCAGTTTCATCGGTACGGTGATTGACGATGGCTGCGCGGATCGCGAACTTGCCGTCCAGCGTCGTGCTCGACGGCGCCGCGAGGCCGGACTCCTGGACATCGGCGACGATTTCGCGATTGACCGCATCGTCAGCACGGTAGCGGAAGCAGACGATATTGAGATTGACCGGCGCCAGCAATTCCAGCCGCGGCTCGGCCAGCACGCGCGCCTCCAGATATTTGGCGAGCGCGCAGCTTCGCACGATCACCGCGCCCAGCCGGTCGGTGCCGAACGTCTTCAACGTGAACCAGGTCTTCAGCGCGCGGAAGCCGCGCGACAGATCGGGACCGAGATCGCACGGCCAGACCGCGCCGGCCGCAAGCCCCCTCGCCTCGCGGCTCAGATAGGCTGCCGGCTGCGCAAAGGCCTGCCGGTGCTGCTCGCCGTCACGCACCAGCAGGAAGCCGGCGTCGTAGGGCACCTGTCCCCATTTGTGGAAGTCGAGCGCGATGGAATCTGCAAGCTCGATGCCGCCGAGTATTGGCGCGAGCTCGGGCGAGAGGATCGCGAGCGCACCAAAGGCGCCGTCGACGTGAAACCAGATTCCCTCCTCGCGGCACAGCTGCGCGATCGCCTTGAGATCGTCGACCGCGCCGATGTCGACCGTGCCGGCAGATGCCACCACCAGGAACGGCTTGAAGCCGACCTCGCGATCGACCGCGATTTGCGCGCGCAGCGCCGCAACGTCGATGCGATGATCGGCATCGACACCGATCTTGCGCAGCGCATCGGTGCCGAGCCCGGCAATGTCCATCGCCCGCGAGACGCAGCCATGCGCGGCCTTCGACGTGTAGGCCGTCAGCAGCGCGCCGTCATTGCCGATGCCGTGCTGCCGCGCCGGCGTGCCGAGCGCAGCGGTGCGCGCCACCAGCACGGCCATCAGGTTGGCCATCGACGTTCCCGTGACGAAGATCCCGCTTGCACTCTCGGGGAAAGCGAACAGGTCGCGCATCCATGCAACGATCTGGTGCTCGACCTCGATCGGCATGTGATCGCGTCCGCCGAGATTGGCATTGAGAGCCGCCGCAAGCATCTCCGCGAGCATGCCGACCGCGGTGCCGCCGCCATGCACCCAGCCCATGAAGCCGGGATGAACGTTGCCGGTCGCATAGGGCGCGACATGTTCTGCGAACTCGCGATAGATATCGGCAAGATCGCTCGCCTCGCGCGGCACGTCGGCTTTCATTGTCGAACGGGCACTGTCGGGGATCGGCTGCCACACCGGACGCGCACGAACGTTGGCGATGCTGTCGATCGACTCATCCAGCATGCGATGGGCAAGCGCGCGAAACTCGCTCCAGTCCTGCGGATCGAGCGAGGTCTGCGTGACGGAGCTTTGCGTGTTGCGGATGATCTCGTTCATGCTGCACTCCCCTCGCCCGCTCTTGCGTGTCGCGACAGCATCGCGGTGAACGCGGCAAAGATCTTGCGCATCTGCGGCGGTTTGTAGGGAAACACGGCAGGCGGATCCATGTTGTGGACGACGGCGGTGTTGTCGGCCTCGAACACCAGCAGTTCGCCGTCCCGGTTCTCGGCGCAGTCGACGATGAAATAGTCGAGGCCGACGCGCTTGCTCATCTCGTCGAGCGCGTTGCGATGACGCGCAGCGAAAGCGTTGTCGAAGTCGACCATGAAGGTGGCTTCTTCAGCCCGCTTCTCTTCGCTGAACGCCATATAGGCGTTGAGATACCAGATGTCCCAGCGATCGGCGATCGCCATATGGCAGGCGTAAGGCTTGCCGTCGACCATGGTGAGACGATATTTGCGGTAAAGTCCGTCGGGGTTCGCATAGTCGACGAAGCGCGCGACGAAGAAGTCCTGCTCTTGCCGCTCGGTGAGATAGGCTTCGAGCGCAGGCGCATCGTCGATCTTCGCAAGCCCGACGCCGGCATGCGTGCCGCGCGGCCGCACGATCATCGGAAAACGCAATTCGCCCGTGATGTCGGCGCAGGCCATCCGCCCCTGCACGAGATCCGACAATTGCGTCCGCGTCGCGTGGGCAGTCACGGGAATGTCGAGACCGGGAATGTCTGCCAGCAACCGATACAGCTTGTCGCGATCGAGATTGCCGATCAACTCGGGGCGATTGAGCAGCGGCCGCGGCCAGTTCGGCGCGGCCCGCTCGATCAGCGCAAGCGCTTCGCGGCACTCCTCGGAATCGGAGGCGACCACGATGGCAACGTCGTGATCGGGCAGCGTTTCCGGCAGGCCCGTCCGCTTGGTCACATAGAGTGTCAGGAGCTCGATGTCGGAGCCTTCGAGCAGGAACTCGATCGGGGTATTGCCGCCCATGTCGATATCGGCCGCGAGCGCGAGTACGCGCAGGCGGGGTTTCGGGAGCGCGCAAGGCGTACGAAACAATTGGTGAAAGGACAGCACCTCGGTCTGGATCACGAGCCCAGCCTCCTTCTCGCCGAGGAGCTGGGCAATCAGCGACAGATCGAGACCCTCGCCGGCCTCCGCCGTCCCCTCCGCGATCCGCGCCAGGAGGCGCTCGCGCAACGGATGGAGATCGCCGCCCTCGAAGGCCCGGCGCGTCAATTGAGCAAAGCCGATGCGGTCGGAATAGTTCGGCGTGGAAACAGGATGCAGCATCTTAGACCTCGAGCACAAACTTCCCCGGCGCAGCCGCGCCGCGGTCAAGCAGCAGCTCGATCTTCACCACGACATGGGCGATGCGATCGAGGATGTGCTGCACATTGCGTTGGGCCTGCGCCATATCCGGCGACCAGGCCTCGGTCACGAGCCGGGCGCCGACGCAGAGCCGCAGCGCGGCCTGCGGCGCTTCGTTCGGCCGCTCCAGCCGGACCGGCTGACCGATCAGGCAGCGCTGCGCGGCGACCTGCCGGTCCGCCGCGCTGCCGCCGATCTCCTCGTTCATGTCACGTGCCAACGCCCGATGAACGGCGCCTGTCTCTGCGATCGAGACCGGCTTGCCATCGCGCAGCAGCGTGAACGGAAAGATGGTCCGTTGCGCGAACTCCTCGTCGTCAGCCGCGCTCTCCTCGATTGCCCCCGGAACGGCGCGAAGCGACGGCGACAGCGCGATCATGCTGGCGATACCGGCGGAAAGCTCGGCAAGCACCTTGCTGCGAAAAGCCCCGGGCACGGCATAGTAGGTGCCGATCTCCGCGAGCGCCGCCTCCCAGCGCAGCCATTGTCCGAAATTCGGCCGGCGCTCGAAGCGCGAGCGCAGCGCGGTCCAGGCCATCGGCCAATCGCAGCGGCCGGCATAGTCGAACAAGCCCGGCGCAATCCCCTCGATTCGGTCGAGCGACCGCGACAGCCCTTTCGGCACCAGCAGCGCGCCGCTGAAGGCGGGGCCGCCGAAGAATTTGGAGCCGGTCATCAGCACCATGTAGCCGCGGTCGAGATAGGAACGCAGCCCGCGGCGGCCGAGCCGCGCCTGACAGGCATCGACGACGACCTGAACCTTGCGCGGCCAGCGCCGCGCGATCTCATCGAGGCAGGCAGCACTCGGCGCGCGCCAGCCGAGTTTTGACGAATCCATGATGTGCAACAGAACGCGTCGGCCTTGCGCGAGGCTGTCCTCGACTGCGCGCATGACCGCGGCATCCGCATCGGCGCGCATCCCGATGCCGGATGCGGCATCGAGCAGCGGCACCGCGATGCTGTCGCCGGTAAGGCCCGTGACCGCGCCGTCCTTACGGACCGTAAAGCCGCTCGCCGTCATCGAGCTGAAATGGTGTCCGCGCGCGGTATGGACTGTCCCGCTTCCGGTCTGGTCGGCGCCGACCACGATCGTCACCGGCGAGGCGCCGAGCACCGCGCGCGCCAGGAACAGGGCGTGGAGCTGGGAGTCCGTGCCCGAAGGCGAGAACACGACGTCGACGCGCGGCGAGAGCTGGAGATGGCTGCGCAACTCCTCGCGCATGCCCTCGCAGCGCGCATCGAAGGCGATCTCGACCTCGTCGAACAGGCATTTGTGCACCAGTTCCTCGCGCGCCAGTGCGGCGCGGTCATAGGCCAATTGCGAGATCGTGGACGCGGTCGAGGAGCCGAAATTCCAGATTTCCGGCTCCGGCGAAGCCGCACAGCCATAGGAGTTGACGCCATCCCTGGCGTCGAGCGCCAGCCGCGGATCTCCGCCGGAGACGAGCAGCGTGTCCAGTGGCGTGAAGAGATCGCGCAGGCGGTAGCGCGAGCCGCCTTCAGACATGCGCTCGGGGTCTGACAGTCGGGATGCGCCGGCGCTCATCCCGGCAAGCTCACGCCGCATCGGCCGCCGCCGCGGGCGCGGCGGCGAATTGCGAAGCGATGTCGCCGTGGAACACCGACGGCCCGACGTGATCCAGCGAACTCTGGATGTCGGCCCAGATCTCGCCGCCGATATCGGTCCAGCGCTTGCAGAAGGCGAAGTCCTCGGAGAGATAGGTGCCGGTCGCGGGATCGATCATGCATTCGAACAGCGCGAAGCGGTTCTGGCTGGCCGCCAGCGTGTCGTGCGAATGCTCGCGGAAGAACTGCAGATTGGCATAGTCCGGGTGACGGCACATCGCCTCCAGCACGTGGCGGCGGATCATCAGGAAGCCGGTGCCGGCGTAGCGCACGCGGGTAAAGCCGTTGACCACCACGATGCGGTCGGGGTCCTCGATCTCGAGCACGTAGTCGAGCGAGGCCGCCGGCACGTCGGCACGGCCGGTCTCAATGGCCCGCTTCGCCTTGTCCCAATTGACCCGCTTGATCGGATAGCAGCCCGCAACGACGTCCGCGCCGCACTCGATCAGGCGAAACACCTGCTCGGGCTTGAAGCCGATGTCGGCGTCGATGAACAGGAAATGGGTCGCCTTGGGATCGTCCAGGAACATCGCGGCCAGATTGGCCCGCGCGCGCGTGATCAGCGCGTCCCCGTCGCGCAGGAGCACCTTGAGCTCGAGATTGGACATGCCGTGCACGGCGCGCTGGAGCGCGAAGATCGAGCTGGCGTAGATGCTCGAGACCTGCCCGCCGAAACACGGCGTGGCCACCACCAGCTGCATCTTGTCCGACATTGACGGCCCCCGCCCCCGCTTAAATCCTCACCAAGAGGTAAAGAGGCATGGTTAACGGCGCCTTAATGCGCACCTACAGGAACTTGACGAGCGAGAGCTGCGCGAGGTTCGAGGTAGTCTGGTAGGACGCCTGAAGCGCGTTCTGGAGTGCGAGGATCTCGCTGGCGACCTGGTCCGGCGAGGCCGACTCGGCCTGGTCGATGATGGACTGGAGCTGCGCCTTGGCCTGGGTCTGGCGCGTGCTTGCGCCCTTCATCGTGTTTTGGGCCATCGCGAGGTCGGTCTGGATATCCTCGATGCGCTGCTCGCCTGGCTGCTTCGTCAGCGCCTGGGTCGTGCGCAGGCTCAGCGCGGCGACCTGCCCGCCCGCATACTGCCCGGTCGGCGAGGTCGAGAACGTCCCGAACACCGCGATCGCCTGCAACTGCTGGCGGATCGCGTCCTCGTCGGCCTGCGCGCCATATTGCACCGTGACCGAATCGTCGACCCGCGCCACCGCAGTCGAGCGCGCCGAGCCGGGCCCGTCATTGCCGGTGTACCATTTCACGGTAGTGGCCGAGCCGTTGACCAGCGTCGTCGCCGAACTCGCCGGCGAAGAGCCGACGCGCAGCGGCGGCTGCGTGGCGGTGACCGGCGTCGAGCCGAAACCGAGCGCGTTCATTGCGCCCGTGTTCGAGGTCGTGATGTTGAGGCTCGCCGCATCGTCCGTGTTGATCGTGATCGAACCGCCATGCACGGTCGAAGGCTTTGACGTTCCCGTGATCTGGTCGATCTTGCTCATCAGCGTCTGGATGCTGTCGCCGACGTTGAGCTGGTTGCCGGTCGCGCCCGAACTGACGAAGGTCAGCGTGGTGCCGTTGACGGTGATGGTGTCACCGGCGACGAAGCCCGGCGAGATCGAATCCGAGGGGTTCGTGCCGGACAGCGCCGTCGCGCCGGTCACGGGCACAGGCGGCGCCGCCTGGTTGCTGACGGGGGTGCCGATCGCAGAGCTCGCGGTGTTGAAGAAATTGTCGCCGGCCGTGACCGCGGAGGCCGCCACCAGCGAGGTGTTGGCGAGCTTCGTGATCGCGGTGTTCAGCGCGGTGTTGAGATTGGTCTGGGTGTTGGCCGGGTTGACCGGGACGCTTGCATCGATCGCAAAGCTCCCGACCGGCGTCGGCGTCGCCGTCGACGCGGTCAGGTCGATCTGCTCGGTCGAACCGTCCGGCAGCGTGAACTGGACGCTGAGCTTGTCGCCGTTGTTCGGATTGGTGCCGTTGAGATTCACCGAGAATGATACCGGCGAGCCGCTCGGGCCGGTGACCGTCGCGCCGGTCAGCGTCGAGGAGACCGCCGCGATCTTGAGCCCGAATGGCGATCCGGCAACGTCCTCGGACACCTGCACCGCGCCCGACGGCAATGACGTCTGCACCAGACGCCCCATGCCGTTGGCGCCGAGATCGGCGGCCTGGCGCTCCGCCATGACGGTCTTGAAGCCCGCCTGCGTGGTCGTCCCGTTGATGATGTCGCCGGCATTGGCGACCGACTGCGTGTTGAACGCCGTCCCCGAGAACAGATAGCGGTTGCCCGACTGCGTGTTGAGGACACCGACCATCGAGCCGAACTGTGCGGCGGCGGTGTTCTGCGCGACGGTCTGGCCGTTGACGTTGAGATCCTGCGCAGTGCTTGCGGAGCCGGTCTGCACCGTGTTGCGGATCGTCGTGAGCGACTGGAGCGCGGTGTTGGCGAGGTTGATGCTGACGTTCACGTTCGTGATCGTGTCGGTATAGGCGGCGATGTTGGAGAGTTGCGCGCGCCCGGCGATCGCGAAGCCCTCGTTGGCGCCCATCCCGGAATAGTTCTGCGACAGCTTCCCGGTCGAGAGCTGCGTCGACAGGTCGGTGAGCTGCTGGTTGATGTTGCGGATCTGCGCGCCGAGAATCGACGAAGAATAGTTGATGCTGCTGATCGACATGTTTCAGAGCCCTGTACTGGTTACACTTGAGCCTGGATCAACGTGTTCATCATGCTCTGCACCACCGACATGACGTGGGCGTTGGCGGCGTAGGCATTCTGAAGCTGGATCAGGTTCGACATCTCCGAGTCCAGATTGACGCTGGAGGTCGAGTTGAACTTGGCCTGAAGCGTCGAGACCACCACGCTCTGGCCCTGCTGAAGCTGGGTCGCCTGCGTCGCGGCATTGCTCTGGACGCTCAGGAACTGCTGAAGGTAGTTCGAGACGCTGCCGGTGAAGGGCTGGCTGGCGGAGCCGAGGCCGCTCTGCGGCGTATAGGAGAACACCGCCGTGGTGAGCTGCGAGTAGAGAAAGTCCGAACGCGTGGTGTCGCCCGCGGGCGTCACCGGCGAGGTGTTGTAGACCGACATCCTGGTCGGATCGCTGGCCAGCTGCGTATTCACCGCGATGCGCCCGGCAAGGCCCGTCATCTGCGAGCCCGATGCCGTGATCGCGCCGGTGTAGAGCGCCTGCCCGCCGTCGGTGAACAGCGGCAGCTGCGGATTGCCCGAGGTCAGCGACGAGATCGTCTTCGTGCTCGATGACGAATTGACCTTGGCAAGGCCGGAGTTGTCGTCGGTGACCCGCAGCGTCGTCGCCGTCGCCGGCGACGGGGCGGCGGAGAACGACAGGTGCGCGCCTGACAGCGCGGTGTTGAGGGCCGACGCGATCGCGCCCATGCCCCCCGAGAAGTTCACGCCGATCTTCATCGGGTTGGCGTTGGTGGCGTTCTGCAGCGGCAGCGCGGCCGGATCCGTCACGTTGACGAGCGTGATCTGGCGCTGGGTGTTGGTGGCCGTGTCGGTGTAGGTGATGTTGACCGTGTTGCCCGGCTGCGCGCCGGCAAGGTCGACGTCGAAACCGGCCGGCGGGCCGGAGACCGTGCTGCCGGCCGTGGTCTTGTCCGAGAGCGCGCTCGACATCGCGGCGGCGAGCTGGTCGATCTGGGTCTGCGCCTGCACCAGCGTCTGGTCGCGCAGCTTCAAATCGGCCGCGATCTGGCCGGAAGAAACGACGTTGTTGGCGACGACATCGAGCTTCGAGCCGTTCGGCAGAACGATGTTGAACGCGCCGACGCCGGACTTGGCCGGATCGACGTTGTACTGCGAGGTCGCCGACAGCGCGCCGGCCGACGAGAAGGAGAACTGCGAGGCAAGGCCGGCGCCGACCAGCTGGATGCCGGTGGTGGTGTAGATGTTGGCCTGGTTCGAACCGTCCGTGGTGACACGGACGTCGACATATTTCGACAGCGTGTTGATCGCCTGGTCGCGCTGGTCCATCAGCGTCGCGGCCGAGGGGTCGTTAGCCGACAGTCCCTGAAGCTTGGTGTTGATGTCGGCGACCTGCTTCATCGCCGCGTTGGCCGCTTGCGCCGAGGTGCCGAGATCCTGCTCGACGTTGGAGCGCAACGACTGGATGCCCTTGGTGGTGACGTTGAGCTGCTGCGCCAGCGCCTGCGCCGCACCGAGGGCGACCGTCTGCGCCGACGACGAGCCTGCGCTGGTCGACAGTGCCTGGAGCGCGGAGGTGAAATTGTTCAGCGCGGTTTCGAGCGTGCCGTCGTTGCCGGGCGTGCCATAGACATTCTGAAGCTGCTTCAGGATGTTGGCCATCTGGTCGGCGTAGCCGCTGCCGCCGGTCTCGGTGCGCAGCTGGTTCAGCACATAGGTGTCGAGCTCCCGGCTGACGCCGGTCGTCATCGCCGTCGAGCCGAAGTCGCCGGTGGTGACCTCGATCTGGTTCGCCGTCTGGACGACGTAACCCGGCGTCTGCGAATTCGCGACGTTCGAGGAGACGATCGAGAGCGCGGCCTGGTTGGCACGCAGACCGCTCATCGCGCTGGCAAGGGCTGAACTCAAACCCATGTGTACTTACCCGCCTTTGGTTACGTCACGCGCCGATCAGCGCAACACGTTCAGGAGGTCCTGCACCATCGAATTCGCCGTCGTGATCACCTTGGTGTTGGCCGAATAGGCCTGCTGGGTCACGATCAGCTTGGTGAACTCGTCGGCGATGTCGGTGTTCGAGCCTTCCAGCGACGAGCCACTGATGCTGCCGGAAGCGCCGTCGATCGCAGTGCCCGACTGTTCGGTCGCGGCGTAGGCACCGCCGTCCATCGCCTTCAAATAGTTGGTCCCGTTGAAGTGCGACAGCGTCACCTGGGCGAGGTTGAGATTCTGGCCATTGGAGAAGGTGCCGACCACGAGGCCGCTGTTGTTGACGGACACCGAGCGGAGCTGACCGGCAGCGTAGCCATTCTGCGTGATGGTGTTGATGGTCACCGCGCCGCTGGTGCTGGCATATTGCGTCAGCCCGCCCGAGGAGATGTTGAAGGCGACCGAGCCGAGCGACTGGCCGCTGACGCTGACATTGTTGATGGTGATGCCCGAGCCGCTCGGCGAGGTCAGCGAGCCGTCGGCCGCGAAAGTGAAGGCCTGGCCGGTATTGACCCAGCCGACCGTCGTGCCCGTCGCATTCGGATCGGTCTGGTAGAACAGGTTCCAGGTGTCGGAATGGCCGGTACCCAGCGAGGCGCTGTCGGTCTTGGCCCAACGCAGCTGCAGGTTCACCGGCGTGCCCGCGGCGTTGTAGGCGGTGACCGCGCCGCCGCTGATCGATTCCTTGGTGAACGTGGCGATGTCGTTGCCGATCACGCCGCCGGTGCCGGCAGTGCCGCCACCGCCGCGGTCCTTGGAGATGGACGACGTGAAGCCGAGCGCCGCGAAGGCGCTGCTGTTGTTGCTGGTCACCGTCAAGGTGGGATTGGCGATGCCGGTATTCAGGCTGATCACGCCGTTGCTGATCGAAGAACCGCTCGCGCCGCTGAGTTGGTCGATCTGGTTGAGCAGAGTCGCGATGGAGTCGGTGATGTTGATCTGGTTCGGAGGGGTCGCACCGGAGGCCACGAAGGTGATCGTATTTGCGGGTCCCGTGCCGTTGACCTGGATCGTGTTGCCGACCACGAAGGGCGTCGAGAGGACTTCCGGCCCGCCAGGCGTCGCGGTGCCGCCGAGCTGCGTACCACTCGTAATCGCGGGGGTGGACAGCACGTTACCGCCGCGCGTCACGCTGCTGATGCCGAGGAAGCTTGCCGCAGTGCCGCCGATCGTCACGTCGGCTGTGGTGCTGGTTGTGATCTGGATGTTACCGCTGGCGGTCAGAGTCACGCTGGAGGCGGGAACGCCGGCTCCAGTCGCGATCGCGTTGAGGACGTCCGACATCTTTGCGCTGGTGGGCGACTGCAGACCAATCGTGGTGACCACCGGAGGGCCCGCAGCCGTCGAAACGCCCGAGACTGTGTTGTCGAAGTTGATTGTTTGGCCGTTGACGGTCAACGACTTGCCGGCGAGGTTGGTGAGCAGGCTGGTATTGAGATGCGGGGACACGGCGGCATCGAGAGACGTGCTGCCAGTCGCCACCGCCGAAGCGCTGTCCATCAGCGCCACCGAACCAGTCGCGGTCGTTGCCGTATAGGCCGAGCGCAGATTGCCGGTAGCGGCTGCGCCGGAGATCGTCGCATTCGTATAGGGCGGCGGCGGCGTGCCGACGATCAGCGGGTTGGCGGCGAAATCGGACGGGTTCAGGCCGCCGGCCGCCAGCAGCGAGCCGCTCACCGCAGTCGAGCTCGCCGCCGTGTTCGGCTGGGACGGCAGGTTCGCGGCGTACTGGATCGAGGTGGTCGCCTGTGCCGGGATGAAGTTGTTCTGGAATTTCAGGACGGTGGAGACGTTGCCGGTCGGGTTGCCAGTCTTGGGGTCGACCGTGGTGCCCATCAGATAATAGCCGGCGCCGTTGACCAGATTGCCGTTGGCATTGAGCTGGAAGTCGCCGCGGCGGGTGTAGTAGGTGACGCCGCTGAACACCGGAACGTTGTCGACGACGCCCGTCGCCTTCTGGATCGAGAAGAAGCCATCGCCGGTGATCGCCATGTTGGTGGCGACGGTGGAGCCCGAGATCGTGCCCTGCGTCGTGATCGTGGCCTTGGCGTTGGCCGTCACGCCGCCGGCGACCTGCTTGCTCGGCACCGAGGAGTCGGGAATGAGATCGACGAAGCTGGTGCCGATGCCCTTGTAACCGGTGGTGGATGAGTTCGCGATGTTGCCGGAAATGTTCTGCAGCGCGTAGGACTGCGCCTGCAGGCCACCCACCGAGGTGTTCATTGCATCGAAGATACCCATAACTTTGTCTCCAGATCCGATCTCGGCGGCGCCAACGCATGGCCGCAGTCGGGGAGACAGTCGCAAGGGCTATGCCAATGCGGGTATTCTTATGGAATCAATGACTTAATGAAAAAGCCCCGGTCCGATGACCGGGGCACAATTGCCGGGACCGGCAACAATTGCCGGGACCAAACCTCAAGTTGCCGATGCAGCTGCGGGGTGGAAGACCAGCCCGAAACCGTCGATGCAGTAGCGCAATCCGGTCGGCTTCGGGCCGTCGTCAAAGACATGGCCGAGATGGCCGCCGCAACGCCGGCAATGCACTTCGGTGCGCAGCATGCCGTAGGTGCGATCTTCGGTCTTGCCGACATTGCCCTCGATCGGCTGGTAGAAGCTCGGCCAACCCGTGCCGCTCTCGAACTTGGTGTCGGACGCAAACAGCGGCAGGTCGCAGCCGGCGCAGGCGAAAGTGCCCTTGCGATGCTCCTTGAGCAGCGGGCTGGAGCCCGGTCGCTCGGTGCCGTGATTGCGCAAGATCTCATACTGCTGCGGCGTGAGCTGGGCGCGCCACTCGGCCTCCGTCTTCTGGATCTCGAACTTTTCCGCGGCCTTCTCTCCAGCCTCGGCCGGCGTTCCTCTCAGCCAGCGGAAGGCCGAAAGGCCGAACAGGCCGGCGACAGTCGTCAACAGGATGCGGCGGTCAAACATCTCATTCTCCGTGCGCGGGGAGTCCACGCCCTGAGATACGGGCTCTAACGGCCGACGTTACACTTCCGGGCGGAATTTTTCTCGGGCTTATTGCGAGACAGGGTCGCCCTGCGAGGCCGGTTCCAGCTCCTCAGCCGCAGGTTTCGGCGGAGGGGCCGGCCGTGGCCGGACGCCGGGCGGCGGACGGCGAGGACCGGTGCCGGCGGCCCGGTTGGCTTCGGCCAGCCGCGCCTCGCGTTCCCGGTCCTTGATCCGGGCACGCTCGCGATAGCGGGCGAGCGAGCCTGCGGCGGCGGAACTTGCCCTGCCCCAAACCCCCACCAATTGACCCGCGACACGTCCCGTGGCGCCCCCCGCCCAGACCAGTTCGAACGGCGAGAACAGTTTCCAGCGCTCGTCGCCCCATAGGATGCTGCGCGCGATCAACTGTCCGGCCATGGCCGAGGTGTTCATGCCCTGGCGGCCGAACCCGCTCGCCACCCACAGGCCTTTGCGCAACTGGCCGATCTGCGGCATGCCGTGCACGGTCTGGCCGGTGGCGCCGCCGAACATGTCGGTGAACTCGACATTGCCGAGCTCAGGGAAGATCGATCTGATCCGCCGCCTGACCGCACCCGCAAAGCGCTGCGGACGCGCGGCCCAGGTGGTCTCGGGGCTTTCCCACATCAGGCGGTCGCCATCCACGACACGGAAATGGTCGACCCCGTCGGAATCCATCACCGATCCCTTGAAGGCGATGATCTCGTGCACGCGCTCGCCGAGCGGCGCGGTGATGCCGGCATAGCGCCAGACCGGCAGCAGCGTCTCCGACAGGCGCCTCAACGGCGCGCCGAGATGGATGTTGCCGGCGAGCACGATGTGGGTGGCGCGCAGCCGCGCCGAGGGCGTGACGATGCGCTTGCGGATGCCGGAATGATCGATGCTGACGACCGGCGTATCCTCGAAGATGCGCGCTCCCGCCCGCCGCGCCAGCGCCGCAAGGCCGTGCACATATTTGCGGCCGTCGACCTGGAACGCCCGGGGATAGTAGACGCCGTGGAAGTAACGGTCGGTCTTGAGCACCTCGCGGACGCGATCGGCCTGCCAGCCCTCGACCTCCGTGTCGAAATCCTCGTTCAGCATCTGCAGGCGGCTGATCAGCCGGTCGCCGCCATCGACGTTGGAGACCTCCAGCACGCCATCGCTCGGAGCAATCCCCGGCATGTTCGCCTCGGTGGCGTTGGCCCGGACAAACTCGGCGCCCTGCTTCGACAGCGTCCACAATTCGCGCGCGTCCTCGAAGCCGATGCGCTCGATCAGCGCGGTGAGCGGCAGCGCAAAGCCCGGCATCACGGTGCCGAGCTGGTTGCCGGAGGCGTTCCAGCCGACATGGCGGCCCTCGAGCACTGCGACGCTGGCCCCTAACCGGGCTGCCTCCAGCGCGATGGAGAGCCCGGCCAGCCCGGCCCCGATGACGCAGATGTCGGCGTCGAGGTCGAACGACAGCCGCGTGCGGTCGCGAAAGCCGGCTTCTTCCTGGGACACGCTTGTGAAAGTCTCGCTCATGTCGTTTTCTTAGAGCATGATCCGGAAACGTGTGCAGCGGTTTTCCGAACAGATCATGCTCAAACTCACAACCTAAAGCGCGATGACGATTTGCTCTGAATTCATCGCGCTTTAAAGGACCGATCGGGCGCTTGTCACCTTGTCCTCAGCCGCCGCCTGTAGATTATTCTGGACATATAACGATTCGGGAATGCCATGCGCCGTTTGATGCTGCTGCGTCACGCCAAGACCGAGACGGACGCGCCGAGCGGCCGTGACCAGGATCGCCGCCTCGACGACCGCGGCCACAAGGATGCCGCGCAGATCGGGGACTGGATCGCCGCCCATCCCCCCTTCCCCGAAACCGTGCTGGTGTCGCATGCCGTCCGGACCCGGCAGACCTGGGACATCGCCTGGGCGACGATGAAGGACCGCGTCCCGGCGCCGCAGGTCGAGGTCCTGCCGGAACTCTACGGCGCCGATCCCGCACAGATCCTGGAATCCATTCGCACCGCAACCGCCCCGTCCGACCCGAAGCAGTTGCTGCTGGTTGCCCATAATCCCGGCATGCACGAGGCCGCCCTGATGCTGATGGGCGGCGGCGATCCGGCCGGCGCCAAGGCGCTCGCCCACAACCTGCCCACGTCGGGGCTTGCGATCTTCGACTTTGACGTCAAGGATTGGGATGACGTGGCCTACCGCCGCGGCAAACTGGTGCTGTTCGTCAGCCCCAAGCTGCTTCGATCGGGTTGAGACGCGCGGGCGCCGTCTCGACCGGTTGATCCAGCCTGGTCACAAGACTTCCTGACTGGAAGACTGGAGGCGCAGATGTTCAAGTCCATCCTCGTGCCCATCGACCTCGCCGACACCGATCTGGCAAAGCCGGCGATCGCGACCGCTGCAACGCTGTCGCAGACCTGGAGCGGCACCGTGCGCCTGCTCAACGTGCTGCCGATGACGCCGGTGATGCTGGCCGAATACGTCCCGGCCGATTTCGACGAACAGCAGCGCCAGACCTCGGAAGAAGCGCTCGCCATCGTCGCGCGCGAATCCGGCATCGAGGCTCCTCGCATCTCCAGCGTGGTGCGCCAGGGCGGCATCTATCACGAGATCCTGGAGGAAGCCGTGCACATGAAGGCCGATCTGATCGTGATGACCTCGCACCGGCCGGCGATGCGCACCTATTTCCTCGGCTCCAATGCCGGGCACGTCGTGCGCTACGCCAAGTGCTCGGTGCTGGTGGTCAGGCACTGAGTGCTGCCGTCATTGCGAGCGCAGCGAAGCAATCCAGACTGCAGACGCGGAAAGATTCTGGATTGCTTCGCTGCGCTCGCAATGACGATGCGGAAGCAGCCGCAGCCCAATCTCATCGCACTTTAAGCTCGGAGCAATGTCATGAAGCAATGGTGGCGGCGATGGACCTACGAGGTCCCGCTCGCGATCGGTGATGCGTTGTGGGAATTGCTGGTCGTCCAACTGGCGGCGTTGCTAGACAGGCTGACGGTGCGGAAGATCGTAGCCGCCATCCCTGTCGCCATCATCGTACTCGCTTATTACCACAGGATCCCGATTCCGCCGGAGCTGATGCTGGTCGGCGACTTCCTCGCCTATATCGACATCTTCTCGGCGCTGTTCCTGCTCGGCGTGCTGAGCCGCGTCACGACGATCCTGTTCGTCGTCAGGCAGACCGCGGCGCGCATCGCCCTGCTCGTCGGCAGCACCGTCGCGCATGTGCGGCGCCTGGACGTTCGGCATCGGCGCCAGCGCGGCGCGCCAGCAAGGCCCCGCCGCAAGCCCGTCCGGTCCGAGGATGATCGCGCTTATGGCAGCGTCTGGGACCAGGTCGCGCTGGCCTGATCGAGGCACTAAGGCGCCGCGCCGTATGCGGCCCGTAGCCCGGGTGAGCGAAGCGATACCCGGGACCACGCTCGCAACAATCCCGGATGTCGCTTCGCTCATCCGGGCTACGAGATGTTGCATTGCCCGGCGGGCAAAACACCGTGGGTGTGTGTCTGCAATGACGATGCAGAGGCGCTGTACGTCACCACGCCCGGATCTGCCGGGCGTGGCAACAGAGCAAACTCACAGATATCGCGTCAGCTCGGCCTTGAACTGCCCGTAGACGGCGTCCTCGATCTGGCTGCGCGTGATCCCGATGTCGCGCAAGGCGCGGTCGTCGAGCTCGTTCAGCGTCTTGACGGCGGAGCGGCGCTCCAGGCGGTCGAACAGCGCATGAGCGGCGGTGGCGAGCGTGCTGAAAAATCCGCCCGATGAGGATGGGCGTAAACTCCGCCCGGCAGTTTGCGAGATCGTGGTCATTCTTCTTCTCCGGCGTGCTGTTCCGCGCGGCGAAGCAGGTGCCGTTGGCGCAGACGCTGGCAGCGCCTACACCTCATTTGCCATCGGATTGCTCTCGCTCACCTCGGCTCAATCGCGGAACTTGATGGAACTTAAATGCTCCAGTACACTACTCGGAGCAAGTAAAACATTGCTCTCGGTGCAATAATGTCCAAGTTCGAGTACGTGAAGCTTGCCGATGCCATTGCGGCCGATATCACTAAAGGCACGTTAAGGCCCGGCGACCGACTGCCGCCACAGCGCAATTTTGCCTACGACCGCGGCATTGCGGTCTCGACCGCGAGCCGGGTTTATACGGAGCTGCTCCGCCGCGGCCTCGTCGTCGGCGAGGTCGGCCGCGGCACCTTCATCTCCGGCGACATCAAACGCGAAGTCGAGGCGTTGAGCGAGCCGCGCGATGCGCGCATCGATTTCGAGGTCAATTATCCCCTTCTGCCGCAGCAATGGGCGATGATCGCCAAGAGTCTTGCGGGACTGGAGCGCGTCGACGCGCTCGAATCCGCGCTGCGCGTCTCGGCCAGCACCGGCACCAAGAGCGCCCGCAATGCCGCCGCCGCCTATCTCGCGCGCAAGGATTTTACGCCGCAGGCCGAGCAGATCGTCTTCACCGCCAACGGCAAGCAGTCGCTCGCAGCCGCGCTCGCCGCTCTCGTTCCCACCGGCGGGCGCTGCGGCGTCGAGGCGCTGACCTACCCTTACGTCAAGAGTATCGCGGCGCGGCTCGGCGTGACGCTGGTGCCAATTCCGATGGATGAATTCGGCGCACGGCCCGACGCGATCCAGAAAGCGCATCGCGAGGCGCATCTGTCGGCGCTGTACCTCCAGCCCATCATCCAGAACCCGCTCGGCGTCACCATGAACGCGACGCGGCGCGCCGACATCATGCGCGTCGCCGAAAAGCTCGATCTCACCATCATCGAGGACGCCGTCTACGGCTTCCTCGCCGACGACACGCCGCTGGCGGCGCTCGGCCCCGACCGCTGCATCGTGATCGACAGCCTGTCCAAGAAGGTGGCGCCGGGCCTCGCGCTCGGCATCCTCGTCACACCGCCGCATCTGCGCGAGAGCGTGATGAGCGCGGTCCGCACCGGCGGCTGGATCGCCTCGGGCCACGCACTGGCGTCCGGTCAGCGGCTGATGGCCGACGGTACCGTCGCCGAGCTGACGCGGCTGAAGCGGACCGACGCCGGACGCCGGCAGCAGACCGCGGCGAGGCTGCTCTCGGGCTACCAACTCTCGGCCGACCCGCGCTCCTATCATCTCTGGCTGACGCTGCCGCCGCACTGGCGCTCGCAGACCTTCGTCGCCGCCGCAGCACGGCGCGGCATCGCGCTGACGCCGTCCTCGACGTTTGCGATTGCGCATGGACATGCACCGAACGCGGTGCGGCTCGCACTCGCCCCGCCCTCGCCCGAGCAGCTCGATTCCGGCCTGCGCACGCTCGTGTCGCTGCTCGGCACCAAGGAAGAGGATTTCGACTCGACCGAGTAACGCGCGGAACCTCTCAGGCCTCCGGCCATTCCGCGATGAATCCGCTCGCCTTGTACGGCTCGATCTTGTCCCATTCGTGCAGGACGCGGCGGCGAAACTCGACATCCGTGTGCCAGAGCGCGCGCGGTATCGCAAAGCTGTCGACGGTGAGCAGCATCTTCTCGACTTCAGGCCAGTGCCGGTGCAGCGTCATCGGGTAGCGGCGCGCCGTCCAGGTGTTGCCAAGGCAGATCACGCTCCGGATGTTTTGCAGTCCAAGCGCCGCATCAATGATCGGCAGCGAGAAGATCACGTTCTCGCCGGTGTTCATCGCGCGATGTTCCTCGAGGACAAGATCCGGCGGAATGCCTGCGGCAACCATCGCTGCCTTGATGATGGTGCACTCGGATTGCTCCGAGCCCGGCGTCACGCCGCCACTGACGATCGACCAGCGGAAGAAGCCCTCGCGCCACAGCCTCGCGGCGACGTCGACGCGCAGTGCGACGTCCTCGCGGGTACCGAACATGAACAACAGATCGGCCGGCCGCAGTGGCGTATCGACCAGATGCGTGCGGTTGATCTCGGCGATCTCATCCGCCGCAAGCCGGCGGGTGCTGCAATCCATGCTTGGCATGGCGGCACGATGCGGCACCGGCGCAAGGCTGCGAAGTCACGTTTGATTGCGGCCGATTGCACCTACGGCAGCAAGGCCTTGGGCACGCGGTCAAAACCGTAGCTCTGCGGCTGGTTGCGCCGCACGAAGCCGCCGACCTGCCAGGCGAACAGCGCGGCAAAGCCGATGATGAACAGCGCACCTGCGAATTCGCCGATCAGGAGCGCGCGGATCAACAGCCCGGCCATGGCCACCGTCAGCACCGCCAAAAACGCCAGCACCCCCGCATAGGTCTTGCGGCCGAGGCCGGCGGTCAATTCGGCGCGGCTGCCGGCTTGAGCCATCCGTGCATGCAGTTCGAGAATGAACTCGCGAAAACCGTTGTCCTGCGGCGCCATCAGCGCCGCGGTCTGCCAGCTCGTCGACAGGATCGCGATACGGCCGCCCTTGGTGTGGCTGAGATCGGCGCGAAAGCGGTGCTGCTGCATCGATACCGGGCGAAACGACAGCCGGATCGCCGAGATCTCGTCATAGCGCCACAGACCGGAGCGGCCGGCGATGTGCCAGGACAGGCCCTCGTCCGTCAGCTCGAAACGATGCGCCGAGCCGATCAGCGACGCCTTGTAGGCGTAGCTCGTGACCGACGGGCCTTGCGCTTCCGAAACCTGCATCTCGACAATAAATTCCCGTCCGCGCAATCCCGCCTGCGATCGGCTTGCGCGATCGCCCTCGCCCATCCTACAAGTTGGGCATGGCTGAGACGACCTTTTTTCCACGCCGCCTGATTCTCGGCGCCGCCGTGATCTCCGGCGTGCTGCTTGCGCTCGCGGTGCACATGCTGGGCGCGCGCTACGGGCTCGACCTCGGCGGGCTCTGGCACTCCGACACGCATGAATTCATACCGGCGGGCGCGGCGATCGCGTGGTGGCTGATTGCCACGGTCGGCTTCTCGGGCGGCTATTTCACGGCAACGCTGATGCAGAGCGCCGTCTCCGGGCAGATCCCGCAGCGGATGCGGCAGTTCCTGATCGCGGTCGGCGTGCTGCTGCTGGCGGGCGCAGGCCAGGCGGCCTCGGCGCCGAGCCCGATCCCGACCGTTTCGGGCGTGCTCGCCGGGCTCGCCGCCCTATGCCTTGGCGCCGTGATGGCGTTCTGCGGCGCGCATTTCGCGCTCCGCCGCGGCTAACATCAAGCCGAGGCGCGCAGCCGCGGCCGGTCCAGCATCAACGCGACATCGGATGCGGGCCGCGGCTTGCTGAAAAGATAGCCCTGCGCCTGGGTGCAGCCCTCGCGCCGCAGCAGCTCGAGCTGCGCGTCATTCTCGACGCCTTCCGCCGTGGTGACGATGCCGAGGCTGCGCCCGAGGCCGGTCACCGCGCGGATGATCGCCATGGAATCCTCGCGCGTCGCAAGCTCCGACACGAAGGAGCGGTCGATCTTGATCTTGTCGAACGGGAAGCTGCGCAGATAGCTCAGCGAAGAATAGCCGGTGCCGAAATCGTCGAGCGAGATCCGCACGCCCATGGCGCGCAGCTCGTGCAGGGTGGTCAGCGTGGCCTCGCTGTTCTGGAGCAGCACCGATTCGGTGATCTCGAGCTCGAGGCGTCGCGCCGCGAGCCCGGAGGCTGTCAGCGCATCGGTCACGGATGCGATCAGGTTCGGGCTCTTGAACTGCATCGGCGACAGGTTGACGGCGACATCGACATCGTCCGGCCAGGTGGCGGCGTCACTGCAGGCGCTGCGCAGCACGAACTCGCCGAGCTGGACGATCAGGCCGGTCTCCTCGGCTAGCGGAATGAAGTTGATGGGGGCGATCAGGCCGCGCTGCGGATGGTTCCAGCGCAGCAGCGCCTCGAAGGCGACGACGCGACCGCTGGCGACGTCGCGGATCGGCTGATAGTACGCCTCGAACTCGTCGCGCTGCACCGCCGCCCGCAGGTCCATCTCCAGCAGCCGCCGCGCCTGCGCGCGCGCATCCATGCCGGTTTCGAAGAATCGATAGGTGCCGCGACCGTCCGCCTTGGCGCGGTACAGCGCGAGGTCGGCGTTTTTCAACAACTCGTCGGGATTGCTGCCGTCCTGCGGCGACAGCGAGATGCCGATCGAGACGCCGATGACGATCTGGTGGTCCTCGATCTCGTAAGGCGCCGAGATCACCTCGACCAGGCGGCCGGCAAGGGACCTTGCCGCGGTTTCCTCCGACCGTCCGATCTGGACCACGGCGAACTCGTCGCCACCGAGCCGCGCCACGGTGTCGCTCTCGCCGACGGTGGCCTTTAGCCTGCGGCCGACCTCTTTGAGCAGCGCATCGCCGATGGGGTGGCCGAGCGAGTCGTTGATGTCCTTGAAGTGATCGAGATCGAGACAGAGCACCGCGATCTGATCGCCCGACTTCACCCGGCGCAGGCCCTGCTGGAGCTGCTCGTGGAACAGCACGCGGTTCGGCAGACTGGTCAGCGCGTCATGGCGCGCCATGTGCGAGATCTTGGCCTGCGCCTCCAGCCATTCGGTGATGTCCTCGAAGGTCGCGACCCAGCCGCCGCCCTGCATCGGTTGGTTGACGACGCGGATGGAGCGGCCGAACCGGGTTACAACCTGGCTGGTCGTGCGGCCCTCGCGCGCGTCGGCGACGAGGCGCGCGAAAAATTCGCCCGCATCGCCCTGCCACTGGCCCTTGGCCTGCTCCTCCCGTAGCACGTCGACGAGCAGACGGCCGGTGAGCAGAATGTCGGTACGGCCGAGCATCGCGGCGTAGCGCTCGTTGAAGAGCTGGATCTTGCCCTCGGCATCGAACATGCACAGCCCCTGCGACATGTTCTCGAGTGCAGTGTCCAGCACGACCTGCTGGCGTCCCAGTTCGCCCTTGGCGCGGCGGTCGAGCACAGCCGCCGCGAGCGCGATCGCGATGATCGCGGCGGCGGCGCTGGCGGTGAGGATGGACAATGAAGCCGGCGGGATCGACAGGCCGCTGATGACGACCGCAGGATCCGGCGTCAGCTCCACCGCGCCCATGGCAGTGAAATGATGTGAGACGATGGCCAGCGTCAGCAGCACCGTCGCGCCGAGCGCACCCGCAAGGCTGTCGCGTCGCCCTGCAACGACCATGGCAAGCGATCCAAGGGCGACGCCGAGGACGATCGAGACCGTCACTGTGCCGGTCGTCCAGCCGATGCGCGCGGGAATCTCGAGCGCCATCATGCCGGTGTAATGCATGGCGGCAACGCCGGCACCGACGACGGCGCCACCGAGCGCAACCAGGATCCCCCGCGTCACCGACACCGAAATGCTCAGCCCGATGAAGGTGACCGCGATCGCGAAGATCAGCGACAGGATCGTCAACGGAATATTGTATGCGCCACCCGCTCCGGGCCCGTAAGCCTGCATCGCGATGAAATGGGTTGCCCAGATGCCGCCGCCGGCGACAACGGCATCGAGCGCGACCCACGATACGCGGGCTCCCCCGTTCGCCGCACGCGCGCGGTGGAACAGGCTGATCGCCGCTGCGCTGGCGAGCAGACACACCGCTCCGCCGAGTGCGACCAGACGCCAATCATGCTGATCCGTCAGGCAGTAAAGAACTTGATACATTGCCGGCCCCTATTCCAACCGCACTAGAACCGGCAGAGATGGACAGTCGGTAACCGGCTATGTACCGGTTCCAGTAATGGTGAACAGGGAATGTGTGGGATCGCTCACATTGAGTCCCCTCACGCCTTCGCGTCATCGGCTGCATATGAGCCGAGGCCGATCACGGCGGCGGCGAGCAGCAGGACGGCCGCCGATATGATTAGCGACTGGTGAAGGCCGATCATGAAGGCACTGTCCGAGGCCACCAGCGAGCCGAACAGCGCGACGCCGAGCACACTGCCGGTCTGCCGCGTCGCGTTCAGGACGCCGGCGGCGATGCCGGAGCGCGCCTTGTCGACGCTGCCGAGCAAGGTGGAGGTCAGCGGCGGCACCAGCAGGCCAAGTCCACCGCTGATCGCGATCATCTGCGCAAAGATCGCGAAGTAGCTGGTCCCGGCTTCGATCCAGAGCAGGCCGAGACAGCCGAGCGCCGAGATGCAGGCGCCGATCACGATGGTCGGGCACGAGCCGATGCGTTCGGCCAGACGCGGCGCCAGCAAATTGACCGGCAGCACCGCACCCATCATTGGCACGAAGGCGAGCCCGGTCCACCATGCCGACAGCCCGTTGATCCTCTGGAAGTAAAGGCTCAGCACGAAGATCAGGCCGTAGATCGCGATGTTGACGAGGAGACCGACGATCGTGGTCAGGGTAAACAGCCGGTGACTGAACAGCGACAGCGGCAGCATCGGCTGCGCGGTGCGGCTCTCGCGCCAGACGAAGAGCACTGCCAACGCGGCTGAGGCAACGAAGGCCGCGATCACGGCTGGATCACTCCAGCCGAGCGAGCCACCCTCGATGATGGCGCCGGCAAGCGCGCCCAGCGCGCCGATCGCGGCGATCTGGCCGGGCAGATCGATCTCGCGCGAGCGTGCCCGCGTGGTCTCGCTGGCGTAGCGCCAGCTCAGCCACAGGCCGGCAAGACCGATCGGCAGATTGACCAGGAAGATCGCGCGCCAGCTAACCAGCGTGATCAGCGCGCCGCCGACGAAGGGACCGGCCGTAAGCGCCAGGCTCGCGCCGGCGGCCCAGACCGCCACGGCGCGACCACGCTCGCGGTCGTCGGCATAGGCATGATTGAGCAGCGCCAGCGAATTCGGCACCAAGATTGCGGCCGCCAGCCCCTGCACCAGCCGCGCTGCGATCAGCACGGCCGCATCGGGGGACAGTGCGCAGGCGAGCGAGGCCGCGGTGAAGATGGCGAACCCCGCCATGAAGATGCGCTTGGCGCCGATGCGGTCGCCGAGCGCACCGGCGGTCAGAATGAAAGCGGCAAAGGCGATGGTGTAAGCGCTGACCACCCATTGCAGCTCGGCGACGCCGCCGCCGAGCGTTTTGCCCATCGCATCCAGCGCGGTGTTGACGATGGTGACGTCGAGCTGCACCACGCCATAGCCGAGGCTCATCGCGGCAAGCGTGAGGGAGGTCGCAAGGCGCGAGCCGGCACGCGGCGCGCCGGCTAGCGTTTCATATTTGATGGTACTCGCTCGCATGCTGCCACCTCGGTTTGCAGCCCCATGCGAAACATACGCCTTCAGCCCGCCATCATGCTTCGACAATGACCGAATGATGGATGTGCGCTTTGCCGGTCTCACCACATCCGCGGTGTCATCGCCCGCGCAGGCGGGCGATGCTGCAGGAACAGAAGTGCTGCGCGGATCGCCGCGCGGCACTTCCCGGCTACGCCCGCTAGCTTGCCGCGCGCAAATTCACCTTGCTCTCGGCGAGCGTGGTCAGCTTCTTGTCGGTCGCCTTCTCTTCTTCCAGCGTCTTGGCAAGCACGGTGGCGCAGTCGTTGCGGCCGAGCTGCTTGGCCCAGGCGATCAGGCTGCCATAGCGCACGATCTCGTAATGCTCCGCGGCCTGCGCCGCGTTGATCAGCGCGGCGTCCAGCACGGCCTTGTCGGCGACTTCGCCGGCGGTCTCGTCGGCTTCCTCGATGATGCCGTCGATGGCCGGGCAGTCGACCGCCTTCACCTGCGCGCCGTGCATCTTGAACACTTCCTCGAGGCGCGCGACGTGCTGCTTGGTTTCCTCGAGGTGCGTCAAAAAGCCCTGCTTCAACTGCGGATCGGTGGCCTTATCTGCCATTTTCGGCAGCGCCTTGGTGAGCTGCTGCTCGGCATAATAGATGTCCTGAAGCTGATGTACGAACAGGTCGTTCATGGTCTTGATGTCTTTTGTGAACAGTCCCATCGTTCCGATCCTCTCGGTTTCGGGAACACGGAGGCGTCGGCTTGCACGAAAAGCCGATTATTCCGCCATGTTCGATTGCTGATGGAGCGCTAACCGGCGCATAGCATCGACGTTCCAAAAAAGCCCGTATTGCTTGCGTTGGAACAATGCCGATCGCGATCGGATACGAAACCATGTCAACACACGGACGCGCGATCCGGGCGGACGCCTCGACTCATATGCTTAACGCGCGGCCGATATGAACCAGATATGACAAAAGCGGCCGGTCCGACGCAGAACCTATCCTTGTCAAGGGCTGCACAAGTCGCTGTTTTTGCCTTAAATGAGCTACATCATGCCTAGCGATCGAAGCCCATTTCGGGCAGTGATCGCACCCGACCGGCCAATGTCTGGCCTCGTCGGTTTTGCCCCCCGCCGGGAGGATGAATGCACGGACTGCTGCCCGCGCTGAAACGCGGCTTCAAGAGATGGATCGGCTGGCGACGGCTCGGCGTTGCCGCGAGCGTCTTCATCATCGCCTTCGCGATCACGACGCTTGTGCGCACTCTCAAGGACATCGATACCGGCGTCATCCTGACCGCGTTGACCGAGATTCCCCGCGGCAATATCGGGCTGGCGGCGATCTGCGTCGTCTTCGCGTTCTGTACGCTGACCTTTTACGACTATTTTGCACTGCGAACGATCGGCAAGAAACATGTGCCCTATCGCATCGCAGCACTCTCCAGCTTCACGTCCTATTCGATCGGCCACAACATCGGCGCCACCGTCTTTACCGGCGGCGCGATCCGTTTCCGGATCTATTCGGACTACGGGCTGAACGCGATCGACGTCGCGAAAATCTGCTTCCTGTCCGGCCTGACCTTCTGGCTCGGTAACATCTTCGTGCTCTCGATCGGCATGGTCATCCATCCGGATGCCGCCTCGTCGATGGATCAACTGCCGTCGTCGATCAACCGGCTGATCGGGCTCGGCGGCCTCGCCTCGATCGGCGCCTATCTGGTCTGGCTCTGCATGGGCGAGAAGCGCCGCGAGCTCGGCCAGAAGGGCTGGAAGGTGGTGCTGCCCTCGGCGCCGCTGACGCTGGTCCAGATCCTGATCGGCGTGGTCGATCTCGGCTTCTGCGCAACGGCGATGTACCTGCTGATGCCGGCCAATCCGCCGATCGATTTCATGTCGCTGGCGGTGGTGTTCATCCTGGCGACGCTGATCGGTTTTGCCAGCCACGCGCCCGGCTCGATCGGCGTGTTCGATGTCGCCATGCTGGTCGCGCTGCCCGAATTCGGCCGCGAGCAGCTTCTGGCGACCCTGCTGGTCTTCCGCATCCTCTATTTCGTGATCCCGTTCGGCCTCGCCATCTCCATTATGGGCGCGCGCGAGCTGTGGATGAACGTGGTCCAGCCCTGGCAGGAACGGCGGCGGCTGGCCGAGGCCTGCGCCCAGGCCAACCTGCCCAAGCAGGTGGCAGCGATGGAGCGCGAGCGATCATTGCGGCAGGCCAGCAAGCGTTAAAACGGGTCAGACTAAGATTGCGGACGGGGCAGCAATCCTCTCTTATTTCCGCCTCAACTTTGCCGTTGAACACGCGGGCCATGATCCCTTTTTCCTTTCGTACCTTCGCCGCGGGCCTCCTGCTGCTTGCCGGCATTCTCACGTCTTTACCGCCCGAGCGCGCCGCCGCGCAGGACGCCGGCGCGATGCAGATATCCTGGGAGGTGCGCAACCGCTTCCGCCTGTTCCGCGAGGAGCGCGACTTCCTGCTCCACGTCGAGAACGCGCGTAACCGCAGCATCCTCGCCGCCGAGCAGTCGCTGGAGCTCCAGAGCGAGGGCCGCGGCTGGGCTCGCAACATGGTCAACCGGCTCTGCATCGACCTCCAGGGCCGCGTCAACCAGCCCTGCACCCGCGACAACGTCAAAGAGAACTACCTCACCCCGACCGATCACCCGGTGACCGTGCGCCTGACCGGCGCGGTGCCGGTCGGCGCCACCTGCGCCTGGTCGTTCGACGACGGCGACGGGCCGCAGACCTCGACCTTCGATTGCGCCGAGCCGATCAATCTGCGGGTTCGCTACGGCAAGCAGACGGTCGCCAGCGTCGACGTCTCCTCCGGTTCCGACCCGACCCAGCGCGTCCAGACCGAGATCCAGGTCCGCGACATCTTCGTTGCGGGCCTCGGGGACAGCATCGCCTCCGGCGAAGGCAATCCGGACCGGCCGCTGCCGTTGTCGGACGAAGGATTCTGCTTCCGCTCCTATCTCGGTACTGCCGCCGGCGGCCAATATTACCGGCCGAGCCGGGCCGGCTATAAAGGCGGCCGCGCCTGCGAGGCGCCGGATACGCTCGCCAACTGGCAGCGCTACAGCGCGCTCTGGTTCAATTCGCCCTGCCATCGTTCGCTCTACAGCTACCAGGCCCGCACCGCGCTGGCGCTCGCGGTGCGCTACACCCACATCGCGGTGACCTTTCTGCCGCTCGCCTGCACCGGCGCCAGCATCGGCGACGGCCTCCTGGGCTCGCAGCGCGCCCGCGAATGCCCGCCCGGCAAGACCGGCGTCTGCAACACCAGCGTGAACGCGCAGGTCGCCGAGCTGCGCGAGGCGCTCACCGCCGCCAGGAAGCGGCAGCCCGACCGCACGCTCGACCTCGTGCTGCTCTCGGTCGGTGCGAACGACGTCTATTTCTCCGGCCTCGTCGCCGACGTCATCGTCGACACCGCGACCGAACGCGCGCTGTTCCGCCGCTCCGGCGTGATGGCGAGTGTCGACGATTCCCGCGATGCGCTGGCACGCGAGCTGCCGCAGAATTTCGCCAAGTTGCGCGAGGCGCTGAAGCCGCTGGTCGGCGGCGACCTCTCGCACGTGGTCTACGTGTCCTACGCCAATCCCGCGCTCGCCGATGGCGGCGTGCCCTGCCGCGGCGGCCGCGCCGGGTTCGACATCCACCCGTCCTTCAACGCCGATCCGCAGCGCCTCGCCCGGGTCTCGACCTTCGTCGACACCGAATTCCTGCCGCAACTGAAGGGGCTCGCCACCTGCACGCGCGGCGCGCTGTGCCGCGATCCCGAAGCCGACCGCATGACCTTCGTGGATTCGCACCAGGCAGCGTTCGCCGATCACGGCTTTTGCGCGCATTCGGGCAACGATCCCGAATTCGATCGCACCTGCTTCGCCGAGAACGGCCAGAGCTTCAATCCCGATATCGTGAGCGCGGCGAGCCAGCCGATGCTGTGCGGCCGCGGTGCATCGGAGTATCGCGCCTATCTGCCGCGCGCACGGTGGATCCGCGATGCGAATGACAGCTATTTCGCCGCGATGACCTATCCGCAAGGCCTGCCGGCGGCGAGCCAGCCGACCGACATCCACGACGCCACCTGGGGTGTGCTCTCCGCCGTCTATGGCGGCGCCGTGCATCCGAGCGCGGAGGGTCACGCCGCGATGGCGGATGCCACTCTGCCGGCTGCGAGCAGCGTGCTCGGATTGGACGCGGTGCCGCCGGGCGTCACGCGCAGTCTTCTCGCGCCGCTGTTGCCGGGCGCACAGCAGTAGCACGACGCTGCTCCCACACATTTGGTTTCATCGCCCGACTTGATCGGGCGATCCAGTACGCCGTGACGGCGGTGATTGAATCGAGAGGCCGCGGCGTACTGGATTCCCCGCTTTCGCGGGGAATGACAGTGGAGCGCTTGGCACAATCTCGCGCATCACCATCGCACATTCGCGTCACCGCACTATCGTTCCCTTCACCTGCCGTTCCATCAATCCAAAAACGGCATCGATCGATACTGCCTTGAACTTGGACACTTTGCCGCGCGCGCCTCTAGGAGTCGCCTTGAGGAAACATTTCGAGTTCTAAGGAGGCGCGTGATGAGCGCAGTGGTGTCCGCAGCGGACGTGAGAAGGTCTCGCGTCAGGCTGTTCATCGTGACCATGTTGTTCCTGGTCACCACCGTCAATTATGCCGACCGCGCCACGCTGTCGATCGCGGGCCCCGCGCTCTCCAAGGAGCTGCATCTCGATCCCGTCGCCATGGGCTGGATCTTCTCGGCTTTCGGCTGGTCCTATGTCGTGGCGCAGGTGCCGGGCGGCTGGCTGCTCGACCGTTACGGCTCGCGCCTCGTCTATGCCTTCAGCATTATCATCTGGTCGCTGTTCACGCTGATGCAGGGCTGGGTCGGCTTCCTCAGCGCCGGCGCTGCCATCACCGTGCTGTTCGCGCTTCGCCTCCTTGTCGGCGTCGCTGAAGCGCCTTCCTTTCCCGCCAATGCCCGCATCGTCGCGGCCTGGTTTCCCGGCAATGAGCGCGGCACCGCGTCGGCCTTCTTCAACTCCGGACAGTATTTCGCGACCGTGATCTTCGCGCCGCTGATGGGCTGGATCGCGCACGATTACGGCTGGCGCTATGTGTTCTTCGTGATGGGCGCGCTCGGCGTCGTCATGGGCCTCGTCTGGATCAAGACCGTCTATGGTCCGAAGGAGCACCCCGGCATCAACGAGGCCGAGTTCGACTACATTAAGGAAGGCGGCGCGCTGGTCGACCTCGACGCGCCCAAGGACGAGCGCGCGCCGGACTCCGGCCCGAGATGGGACCATATCCGCCAGCTGCTCTCCAACCGCATGATGCTCGGCGTCTATCTCGGCCAGTACTGCATCAACACGCTGACCTATTTCTTCCTGACCTGGTTCCCGGTCTACCTCGTCAAGGAGCGCGGCCTGTCGATCCTGCAAGCCGGCTTCGTCGCGACGCTGCCGGCGCTGTGCGGCTTCATCGGCGGCGTGCTCGGCGGCGTCATCTCCGACGCCATCCTGCGCAAGACCGGCTCGCTGACCATGGCGCGCAAGATCCCGATCGTCGGCGGCATGCTGCTGTCGATGTCGATCATCGCCTGCAACTATGTCGATGGACAGGCGCTGGTGGTCGGCTTCATGGCGCTCGCCTTCTTCGGCAAGGGCATCGGCGCGCTCGGCTGGGCGGTCGTCTCCGACACCTCGCCCAAGGAAGCCGGCGGCGTCTCCGGCGGCCTGTTCAACACCTTCGGCAACCTCTCCTCGATCTCTACCCCGATCGTGATCGGCTACATCCTGGCGGCCACCGGCTCCTTCAACGGCGCGCTGGTGTTCGTCGGCGCCAACGCGCTGGTAGCCGCGTTCGCCTATCTCGTGATCGTCGGCAAGATCGAGCGGGTGGTGCTCAAACGTTCCTCCTGAGCGCTCCGAGTGATCGGAGTGGGACAGGCAACTCAACGGCGGCTTCTTCAGCCGCCGTCTTTGTTTTGGGGGTGATCGATGCTAGAAGTGCCGGGGAAACGCCTTATCCATCTAAGGCATGTATCGATGTTCGACCTCAACCAGCTCCGCTGCTTCGTGACAGTTGCGGAGGAATTGCATTTCGGCCGCGCCGCCGCGCGGCTGAACATGACCCAGCCGCCGCTGTCGCGGCAGATCCAGGTGCTCGAGCACATCATCGATGCGCCGCTGCTCGAGCGCACCAGCCGCTCGGTGCGCCTGACGCCTGCCGGCCGCAGCTTCCTGCCCGAGGCACGGCGGATCCTGAAGCTTGCGGAAAGCGCCTCGCAGGTCGCCCGCCGCATCGCGCTCGGCAAGACCGGCTCGCTGAAGATCGGCTTCACCGCCGCCGCCGCCTACGGCTTCCTTCCCGAGCTCGTCGCGGCCTGCCGCGCCAAGCTGCCCGAGGTCGACTTCTCGCTGAAGGAGATGGTCTCCGGCGACCAGTTCGAGGCGCTGACCTCGGGCCAGATCGATGCCGGCCTGCTGCGGCCGCCGATCGCGCGCCCCGAGCTGACCAGCCGCCGCGTCGTCGCCGAGCCCCTGCTCGCCGCGATCCCGAAGAAGCATCCGCTGGCGAATGCCGAGAGCATCACCATCAAGGACTTCGACGACCAGCCCTTCGTGATGTATTCGCCCTATGAGAGCCGCTATTTCCACGATCTCCTGGTGGCGCTGTTCACCCGCGCGGACGTGCTGCCGCGCTACGTCCAGCATCTGAGCCAGATCCACTCGATCCTCGCCATGGTCCGCGCCGGCCTTGGCCTTGCCATCGTGCCGGCCGCGGCAGCGAGCCTGAAAATCTCCGACGTACGGCTGCGGCCCCTGAAACTGCGCACGCGCGTCCCGGTCGAGCTATTCATGGTCTGGCGCCGCGACGACGAGAACCCGCTGCTCTCGGCCCTGGTGAAGATCGCGAGCGAATTGTCCTCGGCGGAGCTGCTGGAAGATTGATGCTGATTTCGCATCAGTCGATATAGGCTTTGGCTTGGACGCGCATCGAACGGTCTCCTAAACCACGGCGCATGGACGCGCAGGCTTTCAGCGCGCGTCCTCCACAACACGCAATAAGGGAGCCGCGCCCATGAGCAAGATGACCCCGCAGGAAATGGCCCAGAAGATCGGATCGGGCCTCCTGTCCTTCCCCGTCACGCCCTTCAAGGCGGACTATTCCTTCGACGAGGCCACCTACCGCGCCAACATGGACTGGCTGTGCGGCTATGACGTCGCCGGCCTGTTCGCCGCCGGCGGCACAGGCGAGTTCTTCTCGCTGACGCCGAGCGAGGTTCCGCAGGTCGTCAAGATCGCCGTTGACGAGACCAAGGGCCGCGTGCCCGTGCTCGCCGGCACCGGCTATGGCACCGCCACCGCGCGCGAGATCGCTGTTGGTGCCGAGAAGGCCGGCGCCGACGGCCTCTTGCTGCTGCCGCCCTACCTCACCCATTCCGAGCAGGACGGCCTCGCCGCCCATGTCGAGGCGGTCTGCAAATCCGTCAAGATCGGCGTCATCGTCTACAACCGCGACAACGCCATCCTCCAGCCCGACACGCTGGCCCGCCTCGCCGAGCGCTGCCCGAATCTCGTCGGCTACAAGGACGGCATCGGCGACATCGAGCTGATGACCCGCGTCTACACCAAGCTCGGCGATCGCCTCACCTATGTCGGCGGCCTGCCGACGGCCGAGACCTTCGCGCTGCCCTATCTCGACATGGGCGTGACGACCTATTCCTCGGCCGTGTTCAACTTCGTGCCGGAATTCGCCACCAAGTTCTACGCCGCGGTGCGCAAGCGCGACCACGAGACGATCAATGCCGGATTGAAGAACTTCATCCTGCCGCTGATCGCAATCCGCAACCGCAAGAAGGGCTATGCGGTCTCGATCATCAAGGCCGGCATGAAGGTGATCGGCCGCGATTCCGGTCCGGTCCGCCCGCCGCTCACCGACCTGACCGAGCAGGAGATGGCGGAACTGACCGCGCTCGTGCAAAATCTGTCCGCCGCACGATCGACACAACAGGCGGCAGAATAACAGGCAACACGGGAGGAGCAACTGATGGTCGAAGTTTCAGGCGCGTCAGTCGCCGGCGCGCCGGTCGTCACATCGATGCAGGTGATCCCGGTCGCGGGCCGCGACAGCATGCTCCTCAATTTGAGCGGCGCGCATGCGCCGTTCTTCACCCGCAACATCGTCATTCTCACCGACAATGCCGGTCACACCGGCGTCGGTGAGGTGCCGGGCGGGCAAAAGATCTGGCAGACGCTGCAGGATGCCCGCGATCTCGTGATCGGCAAGACCGTCGGCGCGATGAACAACATCCTCGCCGATATCAGCACCGCCTTCGCCGACCGCGATGCCGGCGGCCGCGGCAAGCAGACATTCGACCTGCGCGTCATGATCCATGCGGTCACCGCAATCGAATCCGCGCTGCTCGACCTGCTCGGCCAGCATCTCAACCTGCCCGTCGCCGCACTGCTTGGCGAAGGCCAGCAGCGCACCAGCGTCGAGACGCTCGGCTACCTCTTCTTCGTCGGCGACCGCCGCAAATCGAAGCTCGCTTACGTCAGCGGCGAGACCGGCAAGGCGGAATGGTTCAACCTCCGCCATCAGGAGGCGATGACGCCCGAGACGGTGGTGCGGCTCGCCGAAGCCACCCACGATCATTACGGCTTCGCCGACTTCAAGCTCAAGGGCGGCGTGCTCCGCGGCGAGCAGGAGATCGAGGCCGTCACGGCCATCGCCAAACGCTTCCCCAACGCACGCGTCACGCTCGACCCCAACGGCGCCTGGTCGCTCGACGAAGCTGTCAGCCTCTGCAAGGACATGCACGGCATCCTCGCCTATGCCGAGGACCCCTGCGGCGCGGAAGGCGGCTTTTCCGGCCGCGAGATCATGGCCGAGTTCCGCCGCGCCACGGGGCTGCCGACCGCGACCAACATGATCGCCACCGACTGGCGCCAGCTCTCCCATGCGCTGCGCCTCGGGGCGGTGGACATTCCGCTGGCCGATCCCCACTTCTGGACCATGCAAGGCTCGGTGCGCGTTGCCCAGACCTGCCGCGACAACGGCCTGACCTGGGGCTCGCACTCCAACAACCACTTCGACATCTCGCTCGCGATGTTCACCCATGTCGGCGCCGCCGCCCCCGGCAGGGTCACCGCGATCGACACCCATTGGATCTGGCAGGACGGCCAGGCGCTCACCAGGGAGCCGCTCCAGATCAAGGGCGGCAAGATTGCCGTGCCGGAGCGGCCGGGCCTCGGCATCGAGATCGACCGCGCCGCCGTCGAAGCGGCGCATGAGCTCTACAAGCAGCATGGACTTGGCGCCCGTGATGACGCTATGGCCATGCAGGACCTGATCCCCGGCTGGACCTTCGACGACAAGCGTCCTTGCCTCGTGCGTTAAGAAACCTTCCTTGGAGGAAAAACGATGACTGCGATCCTGAAAAACTTCATCGGCGGCGAATGGGTCGACGGCTCCGGCGTCACCAAGAACATCAACCCCTCCAACACCAACGACCTCGTCGGCGAATACGCCAAGGCCGACAAGGCGCAGACCGAGAAGGCGATCGCGGCAGCCAAGGCCGCTTTCCCTGCCTGGGCGCAGTCGACCCCGCAGGCGCGCTATGACGCGCTGAACAAGATTTCCCTCGAAATCCTCGCCCGCAAGGAAGAGCTCGGCCGCCTGCTCGCGCGCGAGGAAGGCAAGACCCTGCCGGAAGGCATCGGCGAGGTCGCCCGCGCCGGCCAGATCTTTGCATTCTTCGCCGGTGAGGCGCTGCGGCTGATCGGCGAGAAGGGTGCCTCGGTGCGCCCCGGCCTCGACGTCGAGCTCACCCGCGAGCCGGTCGGTGTCATCGGCATGATCACGCCCTGGAATTTCCCGATCGCGATCCCCGCCTGGAAGATCGCGCCGGCGCTCTGCTACGGCAACACGGTGGTGTTCAAGCCGGCTGAGCTGGTGCCGGGCTCGGCGCATGCACTGTCCGAGATCATCACCCGCTCCGGCATTCCCGCCGGCGTGTTCAACCTCGTGGTCGGCTCCGGCTCCGTGGTCGGCCAGACCCTGCTCGATCACCCCGATGTGGCCGCGATCTCCTTCACCGGCTCGGTGCAGACCGGCCGCAAGATCGCGCAGGCCTGCGTGCTGTCGAACCCGATGAAGAAGTTCCAGCTCGAGATGGGCGGCAAGAACCCGCTGGTCGTGCTCGACGACGCCGACCTCAAGACCGCCGTCGAGGTCGCCGTCAACGGCGCCTATTTCTCGACCGGCCAGCGCTGCACCGCCTCCTCGCGCCTGATCGTGACCGAAGGCATCCACGACCGCTTCGTCGCCGCGATGGCCGAGCGACTGAACGGCCTCTCGGTCGACGACGCGCTCAAGGCCGGCGTGCATATCGGCCCCGTGGTCGACCAGAGCCAGCTCGACCAGGACCTGCGCTACATCAAGATCGGCCAGGACGAGGGCGCCAAGCTCGCCTTCGGCGGCGAGCTGCTCAAGCGCGAGACGCCCGGCCACTACCTCCAGCCGGCGCTGTTCACCGAAGCCAACAACAACATGCGCATCGCGCGTGAGGAGATTTTTGGCCCCGTCGCCGCCGTCATCCGCGCCAAGAACTACGAGGAAGCGCTGGCGATCTCCAACGACACCGAGTTCGGCCTCGCCTCCGGCATCTGCACCTCCAGCCTGAAATACGCCTCGCACTACAAGCGCAACAGCGAGTCTGGCATGGTGATGGTCAATCTGCCGACAGCCGGCGTCGACTATCACGTGCCGTTCGGCGGCCGGAAGGGCTCGAGCTACGGCGCCCGCGAGCAGGGCTCCTATGCGCGCGAGTTCTACACGACCGTGAAGACGGCTTATACGTTTCCAGGTTGATGCACGATCGTAGGGTGGGTTAGCCCGCGGCTGCGCGAAGCGCAGTCCGCTGGCGTAACCCACCTCTTCTGCCCCCGCGGATTAAAGACAGTGGTGGGTTACGCTACGCTAACCCACCCTACACTTCGGAGTCCTCCCATGGACCAGGACGTCGCAGCGAAAGAGCAGCCCCGCCACATCAAGCTCAACGAGCGCGACAATGTCGCGATCGTGGTCAATGATTTCGGGCTTCCCGCCGGTTCGCGCTTTTCCTGCGGGCTGACGCTCCGCGCCTTCGTGCCGCAAGGGCACAAGACGGCGCTGGTCGACATCGCGCAAGATCAACCGATCATCCGCTACGGCGAGGTGATCGGCTATGCGTTGTCGCCGATCCTGGCCGGCGAATGGGTGGACGAAGCGCGCATCCGCATGCCGGAGGCCCCCGCCCTCGACAAGCTCGAGATCTCCACCGCCGTCCCCGCGCCCTTGCCGCCGCTCGAAGGCTTCACCTTCGAGGGCTTCCGCAATCCGGACGGCTCGGTCGGCACGAAAAACATTCTGGGCATCTCCTCCTCCGTGCAATGCGTCAAGGGCACGATGGAATACGCCGTGAAGCGCATCCGCGCCGAGCTGCTGCCGAAATACCCGAATGTCGACGACGTCGTGCCGCTGACGCATGCCTATGGCTGCGGCGTCGCCATCACCGCGCCCGATGCTGTCGTGCCGATCCGCACCCTGCAAAACATCGCGCTCAACCCGAATTTCGGCGGCGAGATTTTGGTGATCAGCCTCGGCTGCGAAAAACTCGCGCCTGAACGGCTGGTGCCGGAGGGCGTCAGCGATGCCATCGTGCGCATGCAGGACGAAGCCTTTGACGGCTTTGGCGCGATCGTCGATGCGATCATGACCCAGGCGGAAGCCCGCCTGAAAATCCTCAACAAGCGCACCCGCGAGACCTGCCCGGCCTCCGATCTCGTCATCGGCCTGCAATGCGGCGGCAGCGACGCCTTCTCCGGCGTCACCGCGAATCCCGCGGTCGGCTTCGCCGCGGACCTGCTGGTGCGCGCCGGCGCGACCGTGATGTTCTCCGAAGTCACCGAAGTGCGCGACGCGATCCAGCTCCTCACCCGCCGCGCCATCAACGAGGACGTCGGCCGCGCCCTGGTGCGCGAGATGGCGTGGTACGATTCTTATCTCGCCCGCGGCGGCGCCGACCGTAGCGCCAACACCACGCCCGGCAACAAGAAGGGCGGCCTCGCCAACATCGTCGAGAAGTCATTGGGCTCGATCGTCAAGTCCGGATCAAGCGCCATCACCGGCGTGCTCTCGCCCGGCGAGAAGGCGACGCAGAAGGGCATGCTGTTCGCGGCGACCCCTGCGTCCGACTTCATCTGCGGCACGCTCCAGCTCGCCTCCGGCATGACGCTGCAGGTATTCACCACCGGCCGCGGCACGCCTTACGGCCTTGCCGCTGCACCCGTGATCAAGGTCGCGACCCGCACCGAGCTTGCCCGTCGCTGGAAGGACCTGATCGACTTCGACGCCGGCAGCATCGCCACCGGCGAGAAGACCATCGAGGAAACCGGCTGGGATTTGTTCCGCCTGATCCTCGACGTCGCCAGCGGCCGTACCAAACCGTGGTCGGATCGCTGGGGCATCCACAACGACCTCACGCTGTTCAATCCGGCGCCCGTCACCTGACGGCGGCAAGCTGGGGTCACTGACCGTCGATCAGATGCATGTCGCCCAGCGTGACCGGCAGGCTGCGCGTGATGAGATCGGCAATCGCCGCGCGCAGCCGTTCGCTCGAAGCCGGACCGTCAAACGTCGCGTCGACCGTCCCGCTCGGGCCGGCGAGCCGCATGGTCCCGGTGTTGTCGAGCGGCGCGGCCGCCCGCTTCTCGATCACGTCGAACGACTTGCCCTCGATCACGCGGACCTCATAGAGCGCGTGGATCAGGCCGTAGTCTGCAAGCAGCGTCCGATACTGGGCGAGCCCGACGCCCTCGACGATACGGCCGTTACCTAGCTTCGATCTCGCGCGGGTGATGACGATGTAGGCGTCCAGCCCCTGCGGGGTGACGTCGCTGCGGACCAGCTCCTTGAAGGGATCACTGCGCAGGAGATTGACGGGCGCAACCGCCGAATCCCTGATCGCCGCGAACGCGGCGCGCCTGTAGCTCACCGCCTGCACGCGAAAGCGCCCGCCGAGCAGCTTCGTCGCCTGCTGGACGATCAGCTCGTCCAGCCCCCATGCGCTGATCGAGACACTTTGCCCGGCATTGCCGAGCGCGACCAGGCCGGCTTGCGTCAGGCTCATCTCCTCGCCGATGGCCGAGACGATACCGACGGTCTTGATCGCCTGGAGCCGCGTCGTGCGCGTCTCGAACGCCGCGGCAGCACCGAGGACGACACAAGCGATCGCGCAGACGACACATAGAACAACCCTGCGACGCATGGCCCTATCGAATCCTGAAGTCGAACGAATAGGACGCACCCAGGCCGACAGTCGTCTGGTTCGACGATCCCCGCAGCTTCACCAGCGGGCTGTCGGCAGCATTGCCGAGCAGCTTCTCGTACTCGACATAGGCATGGACCTCCCACTGCGGATTGATCCGATAGGAGATCTGGCTGCCGAAGCCGACCGAGTGCGCGCCGCCCTTGGCATCGTACACCGACAGCCCTGACGCCAGGGACTGCGCGGCATCGACGCCGAAATACGGTGCGGTCGCCTTGGTGCTTTTCCAGGTGAAACGCGGGCCGGCCGAGATCGTGAGCCTTTGGATCAGCGGCACGATGACGTCGGCGGAGACGTCGGCCACCGTACCGGTATGCCCGCCCAAGCCCTGGCGCAATTCGCTGCGCAGCCGCAGCCAGTCGACCGGAAAATATTCGACGAACCCGCCAAGCTCGTAGGCGGCCTTGACGTCGCCGAGGCCGGTCAGCTCGGCATATTTGTCGCTCTTGCGCGACGCGACATATTTGAACGCAGGCCCTGCGCGAAAATAGCCGACGTCAAACAGCGCAATGCTGGCGCTGTCGCGGGGCCCGCGAAACTGGTCGACCGACCCGGCGCGGCGGATGGTGAAGATTGGGATCGGGAGAAACTTGCCGTTCTTCGATCCGACGAAATCCGGTGTGTACTCGCCGCCGATGCCGACCATGACGGTCCAGTTTCCGGACGGCGACGGCAGCATCGGCACGTCGAATGGCGGGGCCGGCAGCGTGAACGCGGTCTGCGCCGATACAGATTGCATGGTCGCCATGATTGCACCGAGTGCTGCAAGACAAACGGTCGTCCGCCGCGCATGCGCCGTGAGGCGGAGAGCGGCTTCGTCAAAATGATTCATTACGGGGCCCCATCGGCCTTGCTGGCCGAGTCGACTGGTGTGATCAGGAGCCCAGCATGTGGTCCGGCAAAATTGCCCCAAGATTGCAACGGGCAAGCATGCCTGCGACATTCCGCGCGCGAGGTGCGCAGCCAAACCAACATTGCCCGAACATTGCCGGGCCGCACTCAACCTCCAAAACTTTGCCCGCAGATGCCGGTCAGCCCGCTGGTTCCTGCCTTTTATTCGCCAAGCTCGCTGCCTTAAACGGAACCCGCGCACGAACCGAACCGCCGGAATTCGGCCAGGAAGCGTCAAGGTCAGGGTTTTATTGCCCCAGCAGAGTCAAGGACGACCCGCGTGCGCTCCCTCGTGATCGAAGACGAACCGCAGATCGGTGCCTATGTCAGCCGCCTGCTCGGACAGCTACACGGAATCGTCGACGTGGTCGGCTCGATTGCCGACGCACGCCTCGCGCTCGACAATTTCAAATATGATCTCGCCATCGTCGACCGCATGCTGCCCGACGGCGATGCGCTCCAGGTGGTCGCGGCGCTGAGCCAGTCTCCGGACCGCCCCGCGATCATCATGCTGACGTCTAAGGATGCCAAGGAGGACGTCGTCGACGGCCTCAACGGCGGCGCCGACGACTATCTCGGAAAGCCGTTCGAGCCGCAGGAATTGATTGCACGCGTGCGCGCGGTGTTGCGGCGGCCCCGGCTGCTCGCACCTTCCGTGCTGTCGCTCGGTAATGTCGAGCTGCATCTCGGCAGCAACGAGGCAGTCGTCGCCGACACAAAAGTGCTGCTGCGGCGGCGCGAGGCGCTGATCCTCGGCGCGCTGCTGATGCGGCGCGACCGCGTCATCACCCGCGCAGCCCTGATCGAGGAGATCTACGGCTTTGACGACGAGATCGAATCCAACACGCTCGAAGCGCAGGTCTCGCGCCTGAGGAAGAAGCTGGCCGAGCTCGGAGGCGATGTCGAGATCCGCAGCATGCGAGGCATCGGTTACATCCTGCGGCTGGCCACACCGAGATGACGTCGATCGCCCGAACGTTCGCACTGTCGCTTGGCATCGCCGCAACGACCATTTTCCTGATCATGCTCGGCATCTTCATCTGGCGGTATCCGATGGAAGAACGCGAGTTCAGGGCTTGCCGCGTCGTGGTCGCCGTTCTCGAACGTGCCACTGTCATTGAAGGGAAGAACCTGACGGTACGCCCGACGCCCGGACTCGAAGAGCTGAAAGCGGACAGCCCTGATCTCTGGTACGTCGTCTCCGCCGGCGACATGGTCAGCGAGTACGGCAGCGAACGCCGGCCGGCCCTTCCCTTCGCATTTCCCTATCACGGGCCCATCGGCTCCTCCGTCTTCAACACGCTCGACCAGAAGAGCACCTTCTGCCTCGCCGTCGTGCAACGCGGTACGCTGCAGCTCACGATGATGGTCGGCGAGCCTCAGGTCCGGTTCGGCCGGATTGCGCGGAACTTCCTCGTCCGCAGTGTTTTCTCGATCATCCTGCTGGCGCTGGCCTTCGCGGCGACGGTCGCCGTCGGCTCTGCGCTCGCCGCGCGTTTCGTCTCACGGGGCATCGAACGGGTCGCGCATCGCGCGCTCGCGATCGATCCCGCCGCTCCGCAAGGCTTGATCTCGCTGTCCGAGGTCCCACGCGAACTGAAGCCATTGGTCGAGGCACTGAACCGCGCCTTCGGCGAGATCGACGCCTATATCCGGATGCAGCGCCGCTTCCTCGGCAATGCCGCCCATCAGCTCCGCACGCCGCTGACACTGCTGCGCGCGAAGATCGAGGACGTGCCCGAGCCGGTCCTGAAGGCCGAGCTGGTCCGGGACGTCCGCCGCCTCACCTCGCTGGTCTCCGCCATGCTCGATCTCGCGCGGCTGCAAAACCACGCGATCGAGAAGCAGCCGATCGATCTTGCCGAGATCACGCTGGACGTGCTAGCCGATTTCGGCCCATCGGCGCTGGACGTCGGCATCGAGCTGGCGCTGGAGAGCGCGCAGGAGGGACCGTTCCTGGTGCAGGGCGTCGACGCCGCCGTCCGCAGCGCGCTCGCCAATCTCGTCGGTAACGCCATCATCCACGCCCGTGGCGCACGACGCATCGTCGCCACGCTCAGGCACGGCAGCATCTCGATTGACGATGACGGCGCGGGCCTGCCGGGCGGCGCCGAGCACAGGCTGCTCGAACCTTTCCAGACCGGCAACAGCGCGGGCGACGGCGCCGGTCTTGGCCTGTCGATCGTCCGCGAGATCATGGCCGCCCACGGCGGCGAGCTCGTCATCTCTTCCGTACCCGGCCGCGGCACGACGATGAGCTTGCGGTTCCCAGAGGCCACCGCGACAACCAAAGCTCCGCAGCCCGATCTGCAGGCCCATTAACGATGCGTTTCGAGCCCTCCCGCGAAACCGTCCCGAAACATTGGCGCGAAAAACTTCGTCCTCGTTTCGTCCTTTCGCGTCAAGCAACCAATTTATTCGCCGACGGCCAATCGAATGTTCGCACACGAGCGAACCTGTCTCGGCATCGCGGCGACCAAACCTCCGATTGATATCTTCAACGGAGATTTTCCAATGCGCGTTCTTTCCATGATGGCCGTTGCCGGCGCCATGATTGCGAGCTCGGCCGGTGCATTCGCCGGCGAGCTTCCTTCCTACGAAGTGAAGTCGTTGCCGATCTCGGCGACGCAAGTTCAGGTGCTCGGCGGTGCCGGCGTCGAGGAGCAGTCGACTGCGCCGACGATGATCGTCGCCGGCATGCCCGCCTCCCCCGCGCAAATTTCGGTGCTGTCGCCGCGCGTCAAGCGGCTCGCGAGCGCCAACGCCGCGAGCGAGCAGCGTTGATCGGCAAAAGGCGCACCACGTCATTCTCTCCTTCACGCATCCGCGCGCCGATCTCAATCGGCGCGCGCTCGATTTGTATGAATACTAAATTCCAAATCTGATGATTGAGGGACCATTACGTCCCTCCCGCATTTCAAGCCCCGGATCGCGCCTGTTCGATGCGATGGTCCGCTACGACAACGGGCCCTGGCGACTTCAGGTCAATGCCAGCAATCTCTTCGACAAGCGCCACCTGACCACGTGCCTGGCGCGCGGTGACTGCTTCCTCGGTATCGGCCGCACGGTGCTCGGCACCGTGACGTACAGATTCTAGGAACGCCCCTACGTCATGCTGCCCGGCATGAAGCAGCGCACGCGCGGATGGCCGTCGACATAGTGCTTCCAAACCATGGTGCGGCCGATCTTGTTCGGCTCCGTGATGACGGCACCGTCAGGCACGACGACCCATTCGTCGTCGAGATGCACACGGTATCGGCCATTGTCGGATTCCCAATCCACATCGGCGACCACATAGCCGTCGGCATCCGAGCAGCATTGCCCGTATTCGCTGTGCAGGCTCTCGAACCAGGGCTTTAGCGGCGAGTTGGCATAGCGCCCGTCGTCCCGCGCCAGCGCCGATGTCGTTAGAAGCGTTGCCAGGCCGAGCAACGCTGCCGCACTTGATCCTACAAATCTCATGTCGTCTCCGCAGAGTCATCGTCGCTGGGGGCGAACAATGCCGCCCTCGCTCCGCGCAATGAGACAGGCGCGGCGTCGGCGACTCGTTTCCCCAGCTGCTTTGCGACAGCTATGCAAATCCGGCGCCAGCACGCATTCCGGAGAACTACTGCCGCAAGCGCTGCCCTCGACCGGCGCGCAAGCCGCGCCTGTCTGATGCACCGGCGATTTGCCGCGGCTCTTCTGGAGGCTTTCCTTGTTCCGCGAGGACGTGTACGAAACGGCCGCGGACGCGAGCCGCATCGTTTATTCAACTGTTTCAATTAGAGAAATCGGGTGTTGGCGTGACTGGCATTGGACCGTCAGCGCTATGAGTTCGAGAGAGTTGCTTCCTGGCCAACAGGACCCGGCCGATTTGCCCGCAAACCAGGTGCAATTCGCCCTCGTGATTTCGCGCATGCTCGAGACGGTGAAGCACGACGCGGAAGCCAGGCGGCAGATGGTCTACGACCTTGCCCGCTACAAGCTCCAGGAGCAGTTCACCTACGCCGACGCCAGGAACATCGACCAGATGAAGCGGGCGCTCGAGATCGCCATCGAGGAGGTCGAAAAATTCTCGCGTGACGAGGCGCCGCTGGAGCGTTTGCCGTCGCAGCAAGTCACATCGTCAGTGGAGACAGGCGGCCTTCTGGTGTCCGGCGACAGCACCGTTCTGCAATCGGCGATCGGAAGACCGCGCAGCAAGCTGCCCGCGATCTCGGGCCCGCTTCTACCGGTGATCAAGCGGACAGCGGCCATCCTGCTCGCCGTTGGCACAGTCATCCTGATCGTCTCGCAGCGGGACAACATCGCCGCGCTGCGCCGGCAGATCTCGTCCCAGACGCCGGAGATCGCGCAGGTCGTGCCCAAGCCGGAGACGACGATCACGGTCGCCAAGCCGGAAATGGTGACGCCCGCCGCGCCTGCCCCAACGCGCGTGCTCCCAACCGACTACGGCATCTACGCCTTGATCGACGACAAGTCGCTGGCGGAGTTGAACGCGACCGGCGTCATGGCGCCGGACATGCGGATCGCGATTTCACCGGAGTTCAAGAAGCCCGACCGGCCGCATCTGCCGAACGGCCGCGTCAAGTTCATCGTATTCCGTCGCGACGCCGCGAATTCGATTCCGGAGCGCGTCGAGGTTCGGGTCGTGGCGAAAATCGCCAGAGAGTTCTCGACCGATGCCGCGGGCAAGGCGCTGGCCGGCGGCGACGACGTCGGTGTCATCCGCAACTTCGCCTATCCGTTCCGGGTGTCGCCGATTCCGGGCAAGAACGAAATGTACGAGCTTCACACCGGCGATTCAGGGCTTGAGCTTGCACCCGGGCATTACGTCCTGAGCCTGGGATCGCAGGCGTATTATTTCCAGGTCGACGGCGAGATCACCGATCCCCGGCAATGCCTCGAGCGGGTCGTCGCCGGCAACGGCACGTTCTACGCGCCCTGCAAGAAAGCGCGGACGTATTGACGGTTCCGTAGCCCGGGTGAGCGCAGCGACACCCGGGGAACGGCGGCCCCGCATATCGCTTCGCTCATGCGGGCTACAAGGAGCCTATTGCTTCGGGGCCGGCGCCATCATCGCACCGCCCCTTTTCGCCGGCGCGGGCGCGGGCTTCGTCGCCGCGGTCGCCTGCGCGGGCAGATACTTCGCGACGATCGCGGGATCGATCTGGGCGATGTTCGCGTCGGGCAGACGCGTCCAGGTCTCGTCCTTGCCGAACAGGGAAATGCCGAGGAAGCCGCGCATGGTCAGGGTCTGGCCATCGGGGCTCACCGACATCTTGGCCTTCCAGATGTTGCCGTCGCGCGGATTGACCACGTTGCCGCCGTCATACTTCAAGCCGTCGCGCTTCATGTCGCGGATGAAGGAGAGCCCGAGCACCGGCTGGTTCTTGCGATCGTCGGTGCATTTCGCGCAGACCTCGTTCGGATCGTCGCCGGGGCGCGGGAAGGTCTTTGCGATCACGCCTTCGAAGATGCCGTTGTGGTCGACGAAGAGAAACCACCCCACGGTCTTGCCGTCTTCGACCTTCTGCCAGAGACCCGCGGCGGTTGGCTGTTGCGCCTGCGCGGCAGCCGGCCTCGCCGCGCCAAGCGTCAGTGCGAGACCGAGCGCGAGGAGCGAGAACAGCCGAAAGCTGGAAAAAAGATTCCGCATTATGATCACCTTGCTAAGCCGCCACTGCAATGGCCGCAGACTACGGCGATTTCGCGAACGGTTCCAGCGCCAGGAACATGGGGCATCGCCTGCCCGCACCCGGTGCCGTCAGTTGACACCGAGCTTCTTTTGCAGGCTGGAGGACGAGGTCGTGTACTGGAACACGAGCCGCTTCTCCGGATAGACGTAACGATGGGCTTTTTGCGACATCAGCGCGCCCTCGTGGAAGCCGCACAGGATCAGCTTGATCTTGCCGGGATAGGTGTTGATGTCGCCGATCGCGAAGATACCGGGGACGTTGGTCTCGAACGCGGACGTCTCGACCGGCACCAGGTTGTTCTCCAGCGCAATGCCCCAGTTCGCGACGGGACCGAGCTTCATCGTCAACCCGAAGAACGGCAGCATCGTGTCGCAGGAAATGTCGCTCACGCTGTTGTCGTTGCCCTTGACGGTGGCGCCGGTCAGCTGGCCGTCGGTGCCGGAGAGTGCAGTGACCTGCCCGAGCCGCAGATCCATCTTGCCGTCGGCCACCAGCGCGCGCATCTGCTCGACGCTGTGGGGCGCGGCGCGAAAATCGTCGCGCCGGTGCAACAGCGTGATGCGCTTGGCGAGCGGATGCAGGTTGAGCGTCCAGTCGAGCGCGGAATCGCCGCCACCGACGATCAGCACGCTCTTGTCGCGGAACGTCTCCATCTTGCGCACGGCGTAGTGCACCGAGGTGCCTTCATAGGCCTCGATGCCCGGCACCGGCGGACGCTTGGGCTGGAACGAGCCGCCGCCGGCCGCGATCACCACCACCTTGCATTCGAACACCTTGCCGGCGTCGGTGGTGCAGCGAAACAAGGGATCGCCGATCTTCTCCACCGTCTCCACCATCTCGCCGAGATGGAAGGTCGGATGGAACGGCTTGATCTGCTCCATCAGCGCGTCGGTGAGGCCCTGGCCCGACACCTGCGGAATGCCGGGAATGTCGTAGATCGGCTTTTCCGGATAGAGCTCGGCGCACTGGCCGCCGACCTTGTCGAGGATGTCGATGAAATGCGCCTTCATGTCGAGAAGGCCAAGCTCGAAGGCGGCGAACAGACCGCAGGGGCCGGCGCCAATAATCAGCACATCGGTTTTGATCACGTCGCTCATGTCGTCTCTTTATCGATCGTTATCGGTTGGACGGCGCCCGGGGGCAGAGGTGACCCTGCCTGTCTAGCCAACGGGGATGGATCAGGGAAGGCATAAAAGCGGGAGCGCCCCGCAGCCGCGCCCACTTGCCGGGCCAGGATAACTGGGCTGTAACGGGATGCGATATGACGGAGATCAATCGGTGAACGCACCAAGCCGCCTCGATACGACGCCGCGCCTGGAGGACTATCCCTATCGCCTCGGCGACAACGTCCGCTTCGGCGACCTCGATCCGAACCAGCACGTCAACAACGCGGTCTACGCCACCTATTTCGAGACCGGCCGTGTCACGCTGATGAAGAGCCCGGAATACGGCCTGACCCCGCCGGGACTGGCCTGGATCATGGTGCGCCTCGACATCCATTTCCGCGCCGAGCTGCACTGGCCGAACACGATCGAGCTCGGCCTCGGCGTCGTGAAACTGGGACGGACGTCAGTGACCTTCGAGCAGGTCGTGTTTTCGCAGGGAAAGTGCATCGCCTCGGCGATGTCGGTCGGCGTTATGCTCGACGAGGCGACGCGGCGGCCGGCACCGCTCACCGCTGAGATCATCGAGAAGCTCAGACCCTGGCACAAGCGCGGCATCGAGGTCGCGCCGCCGAGCATCTAGTCCATCGAGGGACGATCAGGCCTGCCGTTCCGGCGTCCCCACGATGAGCCCGTCGAGCTCGTCGGAGACCTTGATCTGGCAGGACAGCCGCGAGTTCGGGCGCACGTCGAAACCGAAGTCGAGCATGTCCTCTTCCATCGGCGTCGGGCTGCCGACCTTCTCGCGCCAGACTTCGTCGACATAGACATGGCAGGTTGCGCAAGCACAGGCGCCGCCGCATTCGGCTTCGATGCCGGGAATGCTGTTGCGGATGGCGGCTTCCATCACGGTCGCGCCGTTCTCGACTTCCACCGTACGGGTTTCGCCCTTGTGGTCGACAAAGTTAATCTTGGCCATGTGTGCTCGTGCTGCCGCGATGTTGCGAATGAAGGAGGGTCCGGGCTGTCCTATAACGGGTCGATCCGCCCGGCGCCATAGCGTTTTGATGCGACGTGAATCCCGCTTTGCGGGAAGAAAACGCGTCAAAACAAAAGACTAGAGCACGGTTCTGACCCTGTTGCCCTAGGGCTTCAGGATCGCCGCGATGGCGGCACGGGCCTCGGTCACCGCCTCTTTCAGCGCGGCGAAGGCGTGGGGCCTGCCATGCCCGGTCCGGATCGCGGTCTCCAGGCTGGCTGCGGCATCCGCCACCGCGAAGGCGCCGATTCCGCGCGCCGAGCCCTTGAGCTTGTGGGCGAGCGCGCCGGCATCCGTCGGCAGGGCTGCCATCGCCGCGACCAGGCGGACCGCCTGCTCGGCGAACATCGCGAGCACTTCCTGTTCCAGCTCAGGGTCGCCGAGCGTCATGCGCGACAGGTGATCGAGGTCGAGCGGGCTGTCGATGGGTGCAAGCGGGGGCGAAGGCATCCAGTCCATCCGTTGCAGTTCAGGCGTCATGGCGCAGGCCCCGGCATCGCGCGGTGTCCGCCGGTCCGGCGGTCAGGTTCCCTCCACGGAAGCATGGAAATGGTTAACGAAGTGTTTGGGCTGTTTTACGCAAATCCGCCCGTTTATTGACGAAAAGTTGCCGCAATCCGGCGAGTCCGGTGGAGAATTGCATTTATTGCTAAGGCGTTACGCCCCGATCCTGTTAACGATGATTAAGATTGTCTTAATCGCGGGCATTTCATTCGCGACGCTCTGCCAATAGGATGTTGCGGAAATTGGCGGACAAGCCGTCCGGGTGGGGACGGCTCGGAAATCCGCGCAAGCGGCATGATCCGGTCTGTGGGCTTGCGCAAGCGCGCAGAGCTCGCGGGGGGACGCGTACAAGTAACAAGGGCTCGGACTGAACATGGCGAACACTCCGAAGAAGGTCAAAGACCCCACAGAAGTTGCGCTTTCTGCGATCCAGGAAGCTCTGAACATCAGCGACACGGCCGCGGACACCAGCCGCAACGCTTCGATGCGCAACGAAACGTCGCCGCCGGTGCCCCCGCCGCCCCCGATCTTCGACGAGCCGAGCTTCGAGCCGCGTCCTGCCGCCAACGAACGGGCAGTGTTCGACCCGATCGAGGAGCCGCGCACCTCGCGCCGCGCCGCCAATGACGACCGCGAGACCATCGGCCAGTTGCTCCAGGCGCTTCAGAAGGGCCGCCCTGCCCGCAGCGTCTACACCTTCGCCACCATCTTCGCCGGCGTCTGGCTCGCGGCCTGCGCCGCGCTGACGGTCGGCTTCCTGCCCTCGATCCAGGCCGCCATGGGCCAGAGCGGCGGCGTGCTCGTCATCGCCGGCCTGATCGCGATGTTCTTCGCGCCGATCATGCTGTTCTACTTCCTGGCGAGCCTGGTCTGGCGCGGCCAGGAAATGCGCATGATCGCGCAGGCGATGGCGCAGGTCGCGATCCGCTTCTCCGAGCCGGAAGGCTCGGCGTCCGATTCCATGGTCACCGTCGGCCAGGCCATCCGCCGCGAGGTCGCGGCGATGGGCGACGGCATCGAGCGCGCCATCGCGCGCGCCGGCGAGCTCGAGACGCTGGTCGCCAACGAGGTTGCGGCGCTCGAACGCGCCTATTCCGACAACGAAGTGCGCATCCGCGCCCTGCTCCAGGACATCGCGCATCAGCGTGACAATCTGGTCGGCCAGGCCGAGCAGGTCCGCAGCGCCATCTCCGGCGTGCAGATCGATTTGCGCCACGACATCGCGCTGATCTCGGACGCGATCGCCTCGCGCGTCGACGAGGTCGCCAAGTCCATCACCGGCGCGCTGGAAGAGCGCGGCGCCCACATCACGGGTGCACTGAGCAACGCCGGCGACAACATGATCCTCGCGCTCGGCGAGCGCGGCGGCGACCTGCTCGACCGCCTCGAGGAGGCCAGCAACGAGACCACGCGCGCCGTGCTCGACGCCAGCGAGCGGCTGACCACCAGCCTCAACTTCAAGACCGGCCACGTCCACGACGAGTTCGTCGACCTCGCCGACCGCGTCCACGAGATGCTGAACGAGCGTATCGACCGCATCACCGGCGAGTTCGAGCAGCGCTCCGCCGCGATCGTCGACGGCATCTCCGAGCGCACCGAGCTGGTGCACGACTCGCTGAAGAACTCGTCGGACTCGCTGCTGCTCGAGCTCGAGCTGCGCTCCAACGACCTCTCCGCCAAGATCGACGACGCCGGCAACCGCCTCGCCGGCCACATCATGACCTCCGGCGACAAGGCGAGCGAGGCGCTCGACGCCACCGTCAACACGCTCGTCGCCAAGGTCGTCAGCCAGACCGAGACCGCGCACGACTCGCTGTCGCTCCAGATGAGCGCGTTCGACGAGCTGGTGAAGAACCAGGGCACCGAGCTGGTCGAGAAGTTCGCCCGCGACTCCGGCACGCTCGGCGCGCTGATCACCCGCCACATCTCCGAGTTCGACCGCACCGTGAAGACGTTCGGCGGCGAGATCGTCGATCGCATGGGCCAGCGTACCCAGGACATCCACGAGTCGCTGAAGACCTATGTCGACAATTTCGACACCCGCTTCACCTCGAACGGCGGGGCGATCACGGCCGTGCTCGACCAGCGCCTGGTGCAGTTCGAGACCACGGTCGGCGAACGCGTCAACAACCTCGACTCCTCGCTGAGCGGCAAGATCGCCAGCCTCGACGGCACGATCGAAGGCCACATCAGGACCTTCGACGACCAGCTTGTCGGCCGCGTCGCGGCGCTCGAACAGTCGTTCGACACCCGCGCCAAGTCCGTGACGGAAACCATCGACGGGCGCCTCAACGTCCTCGCCTCGTCGCTGACCGACGGTGCCGCGCAGGCGATCCAGTCGATCGACTCCCGCCTCACCCACCTCACGACGTCGCTCACCGACGGTGCATCGCAGGCCATCGAGACGATCGATACGCGCCTCAACCATCTCACGAGCTCGCTCACCGATGGCGCATCGCAGACCATCCAGTCGATCGATACGCGGCTGACGCACCTCACGACGACGCTCACGGGCGGCGCCTCGCAGGCGCTCGAATCCATCGACTCTCGCCTCACCTACCTGACGAGCGCGGTGACGAACGGCGCCTCGCAGGCCGTGCAGTCGATCGACACCCGCCTCACCCTCCTGACCTCGACGCTCACGGACGGCACCGCGCAGGCGATCGAGGCGGTCGATCGCCGCATCACCGGCGTCGCCGATCTCATCGACGGCCGCAGCACGCATCTGACCGACACGGTCACGGCGCGCTTCCAGGACATCCACCAGGCCATCGAGACCAAGGTCGGCTCGGTCGCCAACGACATCGACGTGCGCGTGGCGCAGTTCGAGGACCTGCTCGGCTCGCGTGTCGAAGCCGTCGCCGGCCGCATCGAAAGCAGCGGCCGTCAGGCCAGCGAGGACATGATGTCCCGCGCCGAAATGATCTCGACCGCGATCCGCTCGCATGTCGAGGACGCCGAGCGCTCGCTCACCAACCTCGTGGTCAACACCAGCGAGACGATCCAGACCGGTGCGCGTACCGCCCAGCAGTCGCTGATGACGGTCTCCTCCGACGTCAACGCCCAGCTCAAGATGACCTCCTCCGAGGTCGAGCGCGCGCTGACCGCGGTCGGCACCGGTGCTGCGAACTCGATCCTGACCAGCGCCCGCGAGGCGCAGTCGACCCTGGTCGCGGCCTCCGGCGATGCCTCCAACCAGATCAAGTCGCTGTCGGTCGACGTCGAACGCACGCTGTCGGCGGCCGGCTCCGCCACCGCAGCCTCGATCCTGGCCGGCGCCCGCGAGGTGCAGACCACGCTCGTCACGGCGTCCTCGGACGCGGCCACCCACGTCAAGACGCTCACCGCCGACGTGCAGCGTTCGCTGTCGCTGGCCGGCTCCACCACGGCGGAATCGATCACCGCCGGCGCCCGCGATGCGCAGAGCGCGCTGATCGCGGCCTCGACCGAGACCGCCAACCAGATCAAGGCGCTGTCCTCGGACGTGCAGCGCTCGCTCTCGATGGCCGGCACCTCGACCGCCGAGACCATCATGACCGGCGCCCGCGAAGCCCAGAGCACGCTCGTCAACGCGTCCTCGGATGCGGCGAGCCAGGTCAAGTCGCTCGCGGCCGAAGTGCATCGGTCGCTCTCGCAGGTCGGCCAGTCGACCGCCGAGACGATCACGACCAGCGCCCGCGACGCCCAGAGCACCCTGCTCTCCGTCTCGGCCGAACAGACCGGCCAGGTCCGTTCGCTCGCGGCCGAGATGCAGCGCGCGCTGGCGACCGCCGGCGGCGCCACCATCGAGGCGCTGACCAGCGGCGTGCGCGAGGCCCAGGGCACGCTGATCTCCGCCTCGACGGATGCGGCAAGCCAGATCAAGTCGCTGACCACGGACATCGAGCGCACGCTGACCTCGGTCGGCGCCGACACCGCCTCGACCATCCTCAACAGCGCGCGTGAGGCGCAGACCTCGCTGACCTCGACGTCGGCGGATGCCGCAAGCCAGATCCGCACGATCTCAACCGAGATCGAGCGCGCATTGAGCACGGCCACGACCAACGCCACCAACGACATCCAGACCAGCGCGCTCAACGCCCAGAACGCGCTGATCAACGCCTCCAACGAGGCAAGCTCGCGCGTCAAGTCGAGCTCGGCCGACGTCGAGCGTTCGGTGCTCGCCGCCAGCAGCAGCTTCGGCCAGGCCATGACCGGCAAGACCGACGAGATCGTCACCTATGTGCAGCAGCAGGCCGACCGTCTGTCGAACATGATCGACGCCAAGCGCGGCGCGCTGGTCGACGCGATCGGCTCGAAGACCAGCCAGCTCACGCTCGACATCGACCGCGTCACCTCGGACGCGCTGAAGTCGATCGAGACGCGCGGCCATGCGTTCTCGCAGACGATGATGGGCAACGGCTCGGAAGTCGCCCGCACCATCAACGCGGCGAGCGAGATTGCCACCGGCGCGGTCGGCAAGTCGCTCAAGGACCTCGAACAGGCCTCGCGCACGGCGATCGACCAGTCGCGCCAGGTCTCGATCGCGGCCGTCACCGAGATGCAGGAGACCAGCAAGATCCTGCGCACCGACACGGTGGCCCTGTTCGAGCGCCTGCGCGAAGGCAACATCCTCCTCCAGGAGGTGCTGACCGGTGCGCACGACAACCTCAACTCGCTTGAGCGGGCGCTGGTGACGCGCGTCGCCGACTTCGTCTCGGCGATGAACGACGTCACCTCGCGCAACGGCGCGGCGACGCAGAACCTGGAAGACCAGCTCAACGTCTTCAATACGAAGACCACGCGGGCGCTCCAGGATCTCGGCGAGCTGTCGACCCAGTTCGACGCGCACGGCAAGGCCCTGGTCGAGGCCGCGCAGGTCGTCGAGCTGAGCAACAAGAACACCACCGCTTCCCTCGCCGAACGCAAGCAGGCGCTGGAATCGCTCGTCACCACCATCGACCTGCGTACGACCGATCTCGACCAGCGTCTGTCGCGCTTCACCGGCCTGCTCGATGAATCGCTGGCGGCCGCCGAGGAGCGCGCCCGCGACATCGCCCGCGTCGTCGCGGAGACCGCCGGCGCAGGTTCGGCCGCGATCACCCGCCAGTTCGAGGCGGTGCGCGCGGCGTCCGAGGAGGAGCACCGCCAGACCATCGAGGCCATGCACGACATCTACCGCCAGACCACGGACGAGGCGGATACGATGTTCAAGCAGTCGACCGAGAAGTTCACCAACCTCGTCTCCAGCATGAAGCAGATGGCGTTCGAGATGCACAACGAGCTCGAAGCCACCCGCAACGAGCTGCGCCGCGGCGTGCTTGAGATGCCCCAGGAGGCCGCCGAGAGCACTGCGCAGATGCGCAAGGTGATCGTCGACCAGATCGAGGCCCTCGCCGAGCTCAACCGCATCGTGGCCCAGCACGGCCGCGGCCTCGACGTCTCCACGGCGGGCCGCGCCGGCGCACAGCGCCAGGAAGAGCCGATGCTGGCGGCCGTCGGCACGCGCAACGCCGAGACGCGCGTGCGCGACAACGGCAGCGCCTCGACGCTGCCGCCGCCGGACCTCGGCCTGCCGGCCGCCTCGCGCCGCACCGAAGCGCCCCCGGTCGCGCCGGCGGGCAACGACCAGGGCCGCGATGGTTGGCTGTCGGACCTCCTCAACCGCACGGACGCCAACCAGGGGGCGCCGACCGGTCGTGAGGCTCCCCGTGGCCGCGCCACACCCGCGCCGCAGCCGCAGCCGCAGGCCCCACAGGCCAGCAGCAATCCGCTGGAATCGCTGTCGCTCGACATCGGCCGGCTGATGGACCGCAACCTCGCGGCCGAGATGTGGGACCGCTACCAGCGCGGCGAGAACAAGGCCTTCACCAAGCGCCTGTACACGCCCGCCGGCCAGAAGGCCTTTGACGAGGTCGCCCGCAAGTACCGCGCCGACCGCAACTTCAAAGGCACCGTCGACCGCTACGTCGCCGAGTTCGAACGCCTGCTCGACGAAGTCGCCCGCGACGGCCGCGGTCCGCAGGAGCTGCGCAACCACCTGACCTCGGAGACGGGTCTGGTCTACACCCTGCTCGCGCATGCGGCCGGACGGCTCGGCTAAGCGAAGCTCGCAAACAGCACGGTGAAAACGGAGGCCTCGCGGCCTCCGTTTTTTTCGCGGCAGGAGCTCAGGCCCCGCCGGGTTGACCGAATGCCAGCCGCTCGGCCAGGACCGCGGCCTGGGTGCGCGAGCCGACGCCGAGCTTGCGCAAAATCGTCGAGACATGGCCCTTCACGGTCTGCTCGGCGATGTCGAGCTCGCCCGCGATCTGCTTGTTGAGCTTGCCGTCAACGATCATCGCGAGAATGCGCAGCTGCTGCGCGGACAGCGAGGCCATTCGCCCCGCGAGCTCGACATCGGCGCTCTGGATCGAGCCGCGGCCGCCGACATTGGGCGGCATCCAGATCTCTCCGGCGAGGATTTTCGTGATCGCATCCGCCATCTCGGACAGGCCGAGCGATTTCGGGATGTAGCCGGATGCGCCGTAGGCGACGGCGCGGCGGATCGTGGCGGCGTCCTGCCGTGCGGAGATGATCGCCACCGGCACCGTCGGGAATTGCGCCGACAGGATGAACAGCGCGGCAAACCCCTGGATGCCCGGCATGGTCAGATCCCAGAGGATCAGGTCGATCTCGTCGGACTGGGCCGTCAGGACGGCGATGGCCTCGTCCAGCGACTGGCAGGCGACGATGTCGAGATCTGGCAGCACGCTCGACAACGCGCTCCGCAACGCGGCCTGTACCAGCGGATGATCGTCGCCGATCAGGATGCGCATCGTCAGGGAGCCTCCAGTTTAGTCCCGAACTGCCGGCTCAGGGCTTCGCCGCCGAGGAAGCGCCGCAGAGCTGCCGGCTTGACCGGCTTCGACAGGATCTCGCAGCCGCGCGCCCTCGCCTCCTTGCGCACCGCCTCGCTGCGATCGCCGGTGACGACCAGCGCGCGGACGGCGCGACCCGACTTCTGCCTGAGATCATCGAGAAAGTCCAAGCCGCTGCGGCCGCCATCGAGATGGTAGTCGAGCAACACGACGTCGGGCGGACCGGCTGTGGCCGCTGCCATCGCCTCGGCGGTATTTGCCGCGACCAGCACGCGATGCCCCCAGCCGCCGAGCAGCGCCGTCAGGCCCTCGAGGATCGTTGCATCATTGTCGAGACACAGGATCGTCAACGGCCGTTCCGCCGCCGCGGGCGCTGCAGTCGCGGGATTGCGCTGAAGCGGCCTGCCCGGCCCGCGCGCAAGCGGCACCGTGACGGCAAAGCACGACCCGTGCCCCGGGCGCGAACGGACGTCGACGGGATGGTCCAGCAGCCGCGACACACGATCGACGATGGCGAGCCCCAGGCCCAATCCCTTCTCCGACCCGGGCGTGAGACGCTGGAACTCTTCGAAGATGCGTGACTGGTCCCCCGCCGCGATCCCGACGCCGGTATCCCAGACCTCGATGCGCAGCCCGTCGCCGCGCCGCCGGCAGCCGAGCAGGATGCGTCCCTCGGGCGTGTAGCGAAGCGCTTTCGACAGCAGGTTCTGCAAGATGCGACGCAGCAGATGCGGATCGCTGCGCACGGCGAGGCGGCAATCGACGACGCGGAGGACGAGCCCCCGCTCGTGCGCCATCGCCGAGAACTCGACGTTCAGCTGCGCGAGCAGATCGGCGATCGGAAAGTCGAAGGCCTCGGCGCGAACGGCGCCGGCATCGTAGGAGGAGATGTCGAGCAGCCTGTCCAGCACGTGCTCGGTCGAGCGTAGCGCCGCAATCGCGCTGCTCGCCAAGGTGCGCCCCTTGTCGGCATCGCCGGCTCGCGACGAGGCCTGCAGCAGACTCTCGTCGAGCGCGGACAGAAACAGACGGGCCGCGTTCAGCGGTTGCAGCAGATCGTGGCTGGCCGCCGCCAGGAAGCGGGTCTTGCCGAGATTGGCCTGCTCGGCCTCCGCCTTCGCCTGCTCGAGCGCCTCGGTCCGCTCGCGGACACGCAGCTCGAGCCCTTCATTGGCGCGCCGCAGGGCTTCCGCGGCACGGTGACGCTCGGTGACGTCGGTGTAGGTCGAAACGTAGCCGCCCTCGGCAACGCGGTCGTAGACGATCTCGAGCACCGTGCCGTCCGGCCGCTTGCGCTCGTACAGATAGGGCCAGCGCTGCGTGGCGACGTCACGATTGACCAGGAGCGCGGCGAATTCGGACGCGGCATATTCACCGCGCTCGACGTTGAAGGCGATGAGCTCCGCCAGTGGAAGCCCCACGCGAACGAAATCCGGCGGCAGGTCCAGGAGCGCGATGAACCGGCCGTTCCATGCCGTGATGTTGAAATCCGCATCGAACGCGCAAATGCCCTGCGGCACGCTCTCCAGCGTGCTCTGCAGGAGGCTGCGGTTGAAGCGCAACGCCTCCGAGGCTTCATCGAGCATTGCCATCGCCGCCCGCCGCGACAGCGAGTGCCCTTCCAGCGACGCCGCGATCACCACGCGCGCCGATGCCGCACCGATCGCGCCGGCAAGCAGGTTCTCGGTGAACCGGATCGAGTCGAGATCGACGAGCCCCGACGGATCGAGTCGCGGCCCGGTGCCGGCGATGCGAGCCGCGAGATAGCCGTCGAAGGCCGCCACGCCGCGCTCCGCGCCGACAAACCGCAGCGCCAGCGCGCGGAGATCGTCGAGCCGGACCACCACGCGGGAGGACAGTTTCGGAATGGACTCGCGGACCACACCATCGGCAAAAGCCGCGGCCTGGTTGCGCTCGACGGTGGATTGCCGCCCCAACGCCGAGAACATGAGGAAACAGACGAGGTTGGCGCCGAGGCTCCAGAGCGTGGCGTGCGAGATCGGATCGATCCCTCCGAGGCCGAGCAGCGCGTTCGGCCTGAGCCAGGCGAGCTGCCACGGGCCTTGGCGAACGATCTCCTCGATCGCGGGCCAGAGTGGCGCCGCCGAGGGCAGCAGCAGCGTATAAGCCCAGACGAAAAACCCGACTGCGATCCCGATCGAGGCGCCGGTCTTGTTGGCGCGCGGCCAGAACAGCCCTCCGACGAACGCCGGACCGAATTGCGCGACCGCGACGAACGATAGAAGTCCGATCACGGTGAGCGGATAGGACTGGTTGACCAGGCGGTGCATCAGATAGGCGAGCAGCAGGATGCCGAGTATCGAGAGCCGGCGCACGGCCACCAACACCGACGTCATCGGCCGGCTCTGCGCACGCAGGCCGAAGAAGCGCGACCGCAGCAGCAGCGGCATGATGACGTCGTTGCAGAGCATGGTGCTGAGCGCGACGGAGGTCATGATCACCATGCCGGTAGCGGCCGACAGCCCGCCCAGGAAGGCGATCAGGCTGACGGTGCTCGCGTCCGCCGCGATCGGCAGCGAGATGACGTAGGTGTCGGGGTCCATCATCGCGCCGAACCGGTCGAGACCGGCCGCGGCGATCGGCAGGATCAGCAGGCTGAACAGCGCAAGATACGCAGGATAGAGCCACGCTGCGGTGCGCGTGTGGCTCGGGCTCTCGTTCTCGACGACGGCGACGTGAAATGCCTGCGGCAGGCAGAGGAAGGCGATCGCCGAGATGATGATCGTCGAGGGCCAAACCGGCTGCGTCGGATCGAAGGCGAGAATGCCGGCCAATTGCGGATCCGATTGGAACTGCGACAGCAGGGCGGCCGGCCCGCGCGAGAGGCCGAACAGCACGAACAGCGCAACGATCAGGAATGCGACCAGCTTGACGACGCTCTCGAAGGCGATCGCGAGCATCAGGCCGCGATGATGCTCGCTGGCATGGACATGCCGGACGCCGAACACGATCGCGAACAGCGCCATCGATGCCGCGACGCCGAACGCCGAATCCTGCCAGAACCGCAATGCCTCGCCTCCGGCACGCTCGGGCTGGAGGATCAGATAGTCGAAGCTCTTGCCGACCGCCTTGAGCTGAAGCGCGATGTAGGGCAGCACGCCAAGCAGCGATGCGAGCGTCACGAAGGCCGCGAGCACCTGACTCTTGCCGTAGCGCGCGGCGATGAAGTCCGAAATCGAGGTGACGTTCTGCGCCTTCGCGATCGCGATCACCTTGGAGAGGAGCGGCTGGCCGAACAGCAGCACCAGGGTCGGGCCGATATAGATCGTGGCGAAGTCCAGTCCGCTGGTGGCGGCTCGCCCGACCGATCCGTAGAAGCTCCACGAGGTGTTGTAGACCGCAAGCGTCAGGCAATAGCTGATCGCGGCCGCCCAGGAATTTGGCGAGACCAGCGGCCCACCGGCGCTCCGTCGATCGCCCCACCAGGCGACCAGGAACAGCGTGGTCACATAGCCGGCTGCGACCGCGAGAACGAACCACGCCTGCAAGACATCCTCACCCGAAACCGTCCGATCCGCCCGCGACGAGCGGCTCCGGAGCGCGGGCGGATACTAGAACGTTTTCAATCACATGGAAGGCTATTCATTGCGGAGAAGACCGGCGGCCGGATCTCCGGCCGCCGGTGGCGCATCATCTCAGGCCGCCTCGCGGGACAGCCGTTCCTGGGGCATGCGCTTGAGCACCAGGTTGACCGCGACGGCAACCACGATGTTGAGCGCGAGCGCCAGCAGGCCGGTATAGATGGCAACCGGGCCCATGCCGTAATCGACGCTGTGCAGCGGCTTCAGCCCGTCCGACCAGGCGAGCCACGATCCGCCTGCAAGGCCGACGGCCCAGCCGGCCAGCAGCGCCGTGCTCGAGAACCAGTTCAGATAGAGGCCGAACACCAGCGCCGGCAGGGTCTGGAGGATCCAGAGCCCTCCGAGCAGCTGCAGGTCGAGCGCGAACTGCGTCGGCATCAGCAGGATGGCGAGCAGTGCGCCGACCTTCACCAGCATGGAGGTGATCTTGGCGACCTTCGCCTCGCCCGCGGGCGTCACCTTCGGATCGACCCACACCTTCCAGAAATTGCGGGTGAACAGGTTGGCCGCGCCGATGCTCATGACGGCGGCGGGCACGAGCGCGCCGATCGCAATCGCGGCGAAGGCGAAGCCCGCGAACCAGCTCGGGAACAGCATCTTGAACAGCTCGGGCACGACGTCGTTGTTGCTCGCGAGCTTCAACCCCGCCGCATGGCCCATGTAGCCCAGCAGCGCGAGCAGACCGAGCAGCAGCGTGTAGGCCGGCAGCAGCATCGCATTCTTGCGAATGGTGTTGCCACCCGAGGACGCGAAGATGCCGGTCAGCGTGTGCGGGTACATGAAGGCGGCGAGCGCCGAGCCCAGCGCCAGCGAGGCATAGGGCACGATCTGCGCCGGCGACAGCAGGATCCCGCCAGAACCCTTTGCAGCGAATGCCGCATCCGCCGCGGTGAAGATCGCGCCGTAGCCGCCAAGCCTGGACGGCACGATCGCGATCGCGGCGATCACCACGATGTAGATCATGATGTCCTTGACGAAGGCGATCAGCGCCGGTGCGCGCAGGCCCGAAGAATAGGTGTAGAGCGCGAGCACCAGGAAGGCGAGAACGAGCGGCACTTCGCCGTGAAGGCCGAGCGCCTTGATCGCGACCTCCATGCCGATCAGCTGGAGCGCGATGTAGGGCATCGTCGCCAGCACGCCGGTGGCCGCGACCGCGAGCTCGAGACCGCGCGATCCGTAGGCGCCGCGCACCACGTCACCCGCGGTGACATAGCCGCGTTCCTTGGCGACCTTCCACAGCACCGGCATCACCGCGAACACGAAGGGGTAGACGATGATGGTGTAGGGAAGCGCGAAGAATCCGTAGGCGCCGACTGCATAGACCAGCGCAGGAACGGCGATCACCGTATAGGCGGTGTAGAAATCGCCGCCGACCAGGAACCAGGTGATCCAGGTCCCGAACTTGCGGCCGCCGAGGCCCCACTCGTCGAGATGGGCGAGCGTCTCCGGCTTGCGCCACCGCGAGGCGACGAAGCCCATGCCGGTAACGAGGACGAACAAGGCGAGGAATACGGCGAACGCCGCGCTATCGACGTTAGTCAACATGGCGCACGCTCCTGTAGACGATGTAGGTGAGGAGCGAGGTCAGCGGCACCCAGGCGAGCTGATACCAGTAGAAGAACGGGAAGCCGAACAGATAGGGCTCCCGGACATTGTAGAACGGCACGATCATCAGGCCGATGAACGGCAACAGCAGCAACAGACGTATCACGCTCTCCTCCCCTGTGAGTGAAGTCGACGCGCTTTTTCGTGAGCGCGACTTGAGCGCGATATAGCTGACAAGCAGGGCCAGCCCCTCCCCCTACCTTGGCTCGGCCAGACCCCCATACTTTCGTATCGCCGGAGCGCGCGGCGCACGCCGTCATTTGCGAGGAGCAAAGCGACGAAGCAATCCAGACTGCCTCGACGGAGACAATCTGGATTGCTTCGCTACGCGCGCAATGACGGAGGTGAGACCGGAGGCGGCGCCTACTACCGGCGGCGCTCGTTCGACGGCGCCTGCCTCGGCGGCTCGGGCGCCGGAGCCGGTTGCGCACTGCTGTTGCTGGCGCCGAACAGCACGCGGGTCGGGTTGCGGTCGAAATTGTTCACGGCGCGGCTGATGTCGCCCAGCGTACGGCGGCCATCGGTCATCAATGCGCCGGAGCGCTTGTCGAAATCGTCGGCCAGTTCGCGGATCGACTTCACCGCCTGGAACAGCTCGCCGCCGTCCTTGCCGCCGGCGAGCGTGTTGAGGCCGAGCATGAGACTGTCGGCCTTGAGCATCACGCCGTCGACCTTGGCCATCACGCCGTCGATCTTCTCGGAATTGCGCGCGAGCGAGTTGGTGAAGGTCTCGAGATTCTTCAGCGAGTTCTTCACCGACTCCTGATTGTCGGCCACGATCTTGTTGATGTTCTGGAGCGTGCCGCGGATCGCCTCGGTGACGTCCTGCAGCTTGTTGGGATCGGCGGTCAGCGTCGGGATGCCGTCCTCGTCGAGCGCCGGCGGGGGCGCGGCCTCCTCGCCGCCCTTGAGCGAAATCGCGGCAACGCCGGTCAGGCCCTGGAATTCGAGGCCGACCAAGGTGTCCTTGCGGATCGGAGCGTTGTTCTCGACCATGGCGAGTGCGACAACCCGCCGCGGGTTGTCCAGCTTCACCGAGACCACCTCACCCACCCTGATACCGTTGAAATTGACGCTGCCTCCGTTGCGCAGGCCCGCCGCCGGACCCTCGAACACGACGCGCAGGGGGCTGCGCTGCTTGGTGGTGTGCAGCGACTGGAACCACAGCACGAAGCCGATCGCCGCGGCGATCACCGCCAGCGTGAACGATCCGATCAATACGTAATTCGCCCGCGTTTCCATCAGCTACTCCGGCACCTCAGCCCATGACCGCGCGGGCGCGCTTGCCATGGAAATACTGCCTCAGCCAGGGATGCTGCGAGGCCTGCATGTCGGCAATCGACCCTGCCGCAATGATCTTACCGTTCCCTAAAACGGCGATGCGGTCACAAGCCGTGTAAAGGCTGTCGAGGTCGTGGGTTACCATGAAAACGGTCAGGCCCAAAGTACGCTGGAGCGTCCTGACCAGCTCGTCGAAATCACCGGCGCCGATCGGATCCAGGCCCGAGGTCGGCTCGTCGAGGAACACGAGATCGGGATCGAGCGAGAGTGCGCGCGCCAGCGCCACGCGCTTGATCATGCCGCCCGACAGTTCGGAAGGAAAGCGATCGGCCACTTCCGGCTTGAGCCCGACCATGGTGAGCTTGGCCAGGGTGATCTCGTCCATCAGCCGCTGCGACACGCGCAGATATTCGCGCATCGGAAACTGGATGTTCTGCCGCACGGTCAACGAGGAGAACAGCGCGCCCTGCTGAAACAGCACGCCCCAGCGGCGCTCGACGTTGCGGCGCTGCGAGGTGCTGGAGGAATCGAGATCGACGCCGAACACCTCGATGGAGCCCGCGACCTTCGGCACGAGGCCGATGATGGTGCGCGTCAGCACCGACTTGCCGGCACCCGATGGACCGACGAAGCCGAGGATCTCGCCGCGCTTGACGTCGAGGTTGAGGCCGTCGAGCACGCGCGTCGCGCCGAACTGCACCGTGATGTCGCGGACGCGGATGATCGGATCTTGAATCTCGCCAGCCATCGTCACATCCCGATCGAGGCGAAGAAGATGGCGAACACGCCGTCCATGACGATGACGAAGAAGATGCCCTTCACCACGGATGCCGTGGTGTGCTGCCCGAGCGATTCCGCGCTGCCCTGCACGGCGAGCCCCTCGACGCAGGCGACGATGCCGATCACCGCGGCCATGACGGGTGCTTTCACGATGCCGACGATGAAATGGTCGATCGAGATGGCGTCGCGCAGGCGCAACAGGAACGCTTCGGGATCGACGCCGCCATAGAGCCAGGCGACGAGACCGCCGCCATAGAGCGCGGCCATGGCGCCGAGGAAGGCCAGGATCGGCAGCGCCAGCACCAGCGCCAGCATGCGCGGCAGCACCAGGACCTCGATCGGGTCGAAACCCATGGTGCGCAGCGCGTCGATCTCCTCGCGCATCTTCATCGAGCCGAGCTCGGCGGTATAGGCGCTGCCCGAGCGGCCTGCGACCATGATGGCGACCAGCAACACGCCGATCTCGCGCAGCACCAGCACGCCGAGCATGTCGACGACGAAGATATCGGCGCCGAACCTGCGGAAATGAAAAATGCCCTGCTGCGCGATGATGCAGCCGATCAGGAACGTGATCAGCACGATGATCGGCACCGCGCGCCAGCAGACCTGCTCCATGTGATGCACGGTCGAGGTCAGGCGGAACGAGCGCGGGTGGATCAAGACGCGAAAACCCGCCGCGAGCACCGCGCCGAGCATGTCGACGAGGCCCGCAACCGTGCCGGCGACGCCGGCCACGGCCCGGCCGATCTGCTCCAGCATGCCGGTGATGGTGACCGCGCTGCTGTCGACGACCGGCGCCGCCCTGACCCGCCGCACCTCGTCGACGAGGCTGGAATAGTTGGCGGACAGCCCTGCGATCTGCGCCTCGACCGGCCCTTGCGTCAGGCTGCGGCGCAGCCGCTCGATCAGCCAGGCGCCGAAGGTGTCGAGCTTGGCGACTTCGGAGACGTCGATGAAGATGCTTTGCGAACCGCCGGCGAGCTTCTCGGCGTCAGCCACCATCCGCTCCAGGACCGGCGCGAAGCTCGCGGTCCAGGTTCCGGTGGCGCAGAGTGCCAGCGCGTTGCCCTTGGCAATCCGTTCCAGCTTCGGATCGCCGTTCAAGTTGTCCGCTCCCGTACCAGGGCGGAGAAAATCACATGGTTGCGCACGCGCCCTTACCCGAAGAAGGTATCCCCAACTGGTTAATGTTAGTTGTTAGAGGTAACTAGCAGGTTCAGATTTCGCCAGAGTTCAAAATGACTTCCAGCAAAGTTCCGGTTCTCGCCGCGCGAATCGAGCGCTTCCCCATCGCCGGCAGTTTTACCATCAGCCGGGGCGCCAAGACCGAGGCCGTGACGGTCGTGGCCGAAGTTAGCCAAAACGGCCTGATCGGCCGCGGCGAGTGCGTGCCCTATCCCCGCTATGGCGAGACGCCCGAGGCCACTTTGGCCGCCATCCAGGCCATGCAGGCGGCCATTGCGGGTGGCCTCTCGCGAGAGGCCCTGCAAGCCGCCATGCCGCCCGGTGCGGCCCGCAACGCGCTGGACTGCGCCCTGATCGACCTCGAGGCCAAGGCGGCCGGCCTGCGGGCCTGGAGCCTGCTCGACCGCCCGGTCCCGGGCGAGCGCACCACCGCCTACACGATTTCGTTAGGGACCCCCGCGGCGATGGCGGCAGCGACCGCCAAGGCCGCGCACCGGCCCCTGCTCAAGATCAAGCTCGGCGGCGACGGCGATCCGGAGCGGATCGCGGCGGTTCGCAAGGCCGCCCCTGAATCCGAGCTGATCGTGGATGCCAACGAGGCTTGGACCGAGGCCAATCTGGAGCACAATCTCGCCGCCTGCGACGCCGCCGGCGTCACCCTGGTCGAGCAACCGCTGCCATCAGGCAAGGACGACGCGCTGGCGCGGATCAAGCGGCCGCTCGTGGTCTGCGCCGACGAGAGCGTGCATGACCGCAATTCACTCGCGCCGCTGCGCGAGCGCTACGACGCCGTCAACATCAAGCTCGACAAGACCGGCGGCCTCACCGAGGCGCTCGCCATGGCCGATGCGGCGCAGGCGCTCGGTTTCGAGATCATGATCGGCTGCATGGTCGCGACCTCGCTGTCGATGGCGCCGGCGATGCTGGTGACGCCGCAGGCGCGCTTCGTCGATCTCGACGGCCCGCTGCTGCTGGCGCGCGATCGCGATCACGCCCTGCGTTATGACGACAGCCTGGTCTATCCGCCGGACTCCTCGCTCTGGGGCTGAGCGATCAGCCGGTGCCGCGCCGACCAGATCACGACCGCGCCGGCCGCGGCCATCGCCGCCATGACGTAATAGAGGCCATCGCCGATGCGGGCGTAGATCGCGCCCGACGCGATCGAGGTCGCCGCCCCCAGCAGCCCGTTGCACGCGGCATAATAGCCCTGCCCCCGCGCGATCTGATGCGATGGCACGCGCTGCACCAGCAGATTCATCGTGCCGACGATGGTCATGCCGAAGGTGAGGCCGTGGCCGAGCTGCACGATCGCGAGCAGCGCCAGCGGCGGCTCATGCGCGGTGACGATCCAGCGCACCACGGCGCTTAATCCGCCAATTGCGATCAGCGTGGATGGATGCAGCGAGAAGCGCGGCGACAGCGCGAACACCACGATCTCGGCGATCACGCCCAGCGTCCACAGCCCCGCGATCGTCAGACCGCCGAAGCCGTGGAGCTGCCAGTTGATGGCCGAGAACGTGTAGTAGGCGACGTGGCTGCCCTGGATCAGCGCCGCCGACGCGATCACGGCCCAGAAGCCGCCGTCGCGCAGCAGGGCCTTGCCCGCATGCGTCTCCGTCGTCCTTCGCCTGACATCGTCGAGCGGCTGAAGCAGCAGGCTGGCGGCGACCGCAACGACGGCCCATGCGACGATGATCCAGATCAGATCGCGCGCCGCGATGCTGTCGACGAGATAGCCGCAGGCGAGCGAGCCCGCGGCGAAAGCCGCCGAGCCCCACAGCCGCAAGGGTCCGTAATCGAGCCCGTAGCGGGCGACGCCGCGCAGTGCATAGGCATCGGTCAGCGGGGTCGTCGGCGTCCACATCATGCAGGTCAGCGCATAGATCAGGAACAGCGCCAATGGCTGCTGTTGCAGGCCGACCGCCGTGAACCCGATCGCCGTCGCCAGCACCGACATCATCATGCCGGCGCGAATGGCGTGTCGCTTCTCGGCAAGGGCGGTGATTTGCGGCAGCGTGGTGAAGCGCGTGATCGCCGGCAGCGCGTTGATGATGCCGATCCACGCCGCGTCGATGCCGATCGCCTTCAGCCAGAGCGGAAAGAACGGCAGATGCGTGCCCGCAACCGCGAAGATCGCCGAATAGAACAGCGCCAGCCTCACGGCGAATCGCCGCTTCACGGTGGCTGGCGTGGGGATTTGTGATTCGGGTGGCATCAAACCAATTGCGATTCGGTCGATATCGTGGTGATCGTTACAGTAACGCGCGGTGATTTGCGCGACGAGATTGATATGGCCAACGAAGCATTCGCCCTCTCGCCCATGTCTGCCCGCGCGGCCGAGCCGAACGAGCAGGATTACGACGCGATCCGCGAAGCCTTCATGGAGACCGCGCGCGGCCGCTGGTTCCTCGGCGAATATGCGAAACGCAACCGCAATGCGGATACCCGCATGGTGCTCGATGCGGTCGCGAAAATCGAAGAAACCCTTGCGGCACAGCGACAACCGGTCGTCGAGGATCGCCTGCCCGAGGCGCTGGTCGAGATTCGCCGCGCCATCCGCGAGGCCGAGACGATCGCGATCGCGGCCTTCGATCCCGCGGCGATCGAGGCGAGCCTCGCGCCGATTCCGCGCGGCGTGCGCATCATCAAGGAGATCTCCTGGCGCTGGCGCGAGATCGGCGCCGACGGCCGAATCTGCGATCTCATTGATTCGCAGCTCGCCTCCATCGAGGCCGCCTGCGGACAACTATCGACCATCGACCCCCGCGTTGAGCTCAAGGCCGCATTCGATTTGCTCAGGGATCGGGTCGAGCAGCTCGATGGTGACGGCGACACAGCGCCGCACGCGGAGGCCCGTCCGTCGCCGGCGCCGGTGCAGGAAGCATCGCCGTCCGTCGCTGATGCTGCGCCTGCCGAGACCGCGCCTGCCGCGATGGCGAGCGAAGCCCCCGTGGCGTTTACGGAGGCGCCGCAGGACATCGCAGCGGCTCCCGAAGCCGCAGCCGCCGTTGAGACCGCGAGCACCAACGAAACACTGGCCGTTGCCGAGCCGGCAATGGACGTCGCCGTCGAGCCGGAGGTTGTCGCCGACAATCGCGTCGCGCCCGAAGAGGAGATCGCCGAGACAGCCGCGTTCGCGGAGGTAACGGACGAGTTCTCCCGCGACGCCGCCGCGGATGCCGAGGACGAAGCCATACTCGAGGCCATCGCGCTGGAGATGGCCGCCCCCGATCCGGAGTTCGACGAGATCGTCGAGCCGGTCGCGATGGAAGCGGCCATTCCCGAGCCGATGGCCGCGGAGCTCGCAGCCCCGATTGGCGCCGAAATTCCGGAGCCGGTCGCAGCCGCGCCGGCCGCTGCACCGATCGTGGAGGAGCCCGCAGAGGAAGCCCCGATCGCGATGGAGTCGCTGGCGCGCCTCACCAACGCGATTGCGGAAGCCGCCGCCGAAGTGATGGAGCAACCGGCCCCGGCGATGGCGGCCGCGGCACCATTCGGCGCAGCACCGACCGCGACACTGCCGATGCCCTCGCCGCTGCCCGCCTCCGTGCCCGAGCCCTCGCTCGGCGCCACCATCCTCGCCAGCGGCATCCTGCAAAAGCCACGCGCGGCTGCGAACGACCCACTCGCACCGATCCGCCGCATGACCCAGGCCGAGAAGATCGCGTTCTTCTCGTAAGGGGCGACCGCCTTCGCCGTTCACTCTCGTGTCCGGGACAAGCGAGAGCGAGATGTCGAGCACGCTCTCTCCACATCGTCATTGCGAGCGCAGCGAAGCAATCCAGAATCTTTCCGCGGAAAGATTCTGGATTGCTTCGCTGCGCTCGCAATGACGGATTAGCCCCGGCGCGCTCGCCCGATCACCCGCAATTCCAGACCGCGCCGATCGGTGTCCGTGTCCAGCACGGACCAAAACTGCCGCCATTGTAGCGGCCGCCGCCGAAGCCGGGCCGGCCGAAATAGCGCCATTCTCCGTCCCAGCCGTAATATTGTGGAACGGGGTCGATGTACCAATGGCGCCGGTCGGCGCGCGACAGGCGGCGCATCGCCTCTTTCTGCTTGTAGAGCGGAATGCTGTTGCTCAGCGGCTGGCGATAGCCCGGCAGGAAGCCGTAACCGCGCCAGACGGACGCTGGCCGTTTCTTGATGGACTCCGCCGGCGCGGTGGCCGGCAGCAGCGACAGGATGATAGCAACAGATAGACACAGGACTCGCGACATGCACCAACCATAGACAGTCGGTTGCAAGATGACCATTCAAATCCGAGTGCAGAGTTCATCGCAACCGATGCCAGCGGCTTCTTGCAGATCTGCAAGGTGATCCGAGAGGTCGGTCCCTTCGATCACGCCTGACGCCGTCCCGGACCCCTGCGTCGTCGCCCACAGGCATCATTGCGAGGACCGGGCCGGGAAACCCGGCGCGGCCAGTCATCGATCGCCGGACTAATCGTCGTGTTTTTCAGAGATCACTACGCCCGTTTTAGGGTCTGCGTGAAACTCCATTTTCTGGCCGTTTTTGATGCCCTCTCCTTCCCAATGACCGTCGTCAGCCTCAAGCTTGGTGACTTGAGTGTAGCCCGATTGCAGGAGTTTCGACTTGACCTGCTCCATCGGCATCCAGTCTGGCCCAGGCTGATCGGCCCTGGCCATGCTCAACGGTGTCGTCATCAACGATCCGAGAAGTACAAGTACCGCCGCGTTCTTCATGGGCAATCTCCCTTCCATGAGGGCTCAACCGGAGGTGCGCGAGAACGTTCCGTGGAAGACAATTTCTGCCGCAAGCCGGATTTGGCGGGCAAGTGGGAGCCGATTGACCGAACCTCGGCTAACTCATTCCAGCTTCCGATGGCTCAAATAGGGGCAATCGCGTTAGGCTGTACGATGCCAGGCCCGTAACCGCGAAATGCTGCGCGGACAACCGCTTATTCCGGAGCGAGCGAATGCCCCAAACCCCGCCGGTCGGCGCCTTCGCCATCATTCCGAGCAACGACCTTGCCGCTGCCATACCGTTCTGGGAGCGTCTCGGTTTTGCGCGCGCAGGCGGTGATGCCAACTACGTCATCATGAGGGGTTGGGGATGCGAAGTGCATCTCACGCAAGCCGGCGACGGCCCGTGGCAAGTGCCCGAGCACAATCCCTTCGGCGTCTTCATTCGCACGCCCGACGTCGATGCCATTGCCGCGCGCGTCGACGATCTGATCATCCGGCCGGGCGGCGTGCTGCGCCACCGCGAATGGGGTCTCTACGAGGTCGGCATCAACGGACCGGACGGTCTTCTCGTCCGGATCGGCTGGCCTTCCGATCTGATGACCTCGCGCGGCTGACGATGCTCCTCCCGAGTGGGGTGATGGCAGACGATCGCGTAACAATTGATCCGACCCATCGGGGCTTTGTTGCTGTACTGTCTGCTTCGCTATTCGTGGTGCGTTGTCGCGAGGAGCATGCATGTCCACGGCGATCTCGACGCTCGGCGGGGTAGGTCTCTTCCTGCTCGGCATGACCGTGATGACGGAGGGCCTGAAGACGCTGGCCGGTTCCGCGCTGCGCGGGGTGCTCGGCAAGGCGGCGTCGACGCCGCTGCTTGGCTCAATTTGGGGAGCCATCGTCACGCTGCTGGTGCAGTCCTCCAGCGCAACGACGATGACGACGATCGGTCTTGTCAGCGCCGGCCTGCTGACGTTCCAGCAAGGGTTGAGCCTGGTCTTCGGCGCGAATATCGGCACCACGGGGACCGGCTGGTTGGTCGCGCTGATCGGCGTCCGTGTCTCGCTCACGGCCGCGGCGTTGCCGATGATCTTCGTCGGCGCGTTGACCAAGCTTCTCGGCCGAGGGCGAGTTTCCGGCGCCGGTGCCGCGCTCGCAGGATTTGGACTCGTGCTGTTCGGGCTGACGACCCTGCAGCAGGGCATGGGCGGGCTGGCGGAACGTTTGCACCCGGCGGACCTGCCCGCGGTCCTCGGCAGTCCCGGGACGTCATGGTGGTCGGGCCTGCTCGGCGTACTGTCGCTGGTGGTGATCGGATTGGTCATGACCGCGCTGATGCAATCGTCGACGGCCGCCATCGCAGTCACCTTGTCCGGCTATTTCGCAGGCGCAATCGGGTTGGACCAGGCCTGCGCGTTGATCATCGGCCAGAACATCGGAACGGCGACGAGTTCCGCGCTCGCCGCGATCGGCGCGAGCGCCACCGCGAAGCGGTTGGCCATCGCCTACGTCCTTTTCAAGCTGATCGCCGCGCTCATCGCGCTGATAGCTTTTCCCATCGTCACGCCCTTGCTGCTGCGCGCCTCGGACACGATCGACGGCGTCACGCTGCTCGCCGGATACCACACGGCCTTCAACGTCGTCGGCGTCGCGGTCCTGCTCCCGCTGATCAACCCGTTCACGCGGCTGGTCGAACGGATCCTGCCCGAGCGCGGCTCGCCGCTGACGAGATGTCTCGATCCTTCGGCGCTAGAGACCCCGATTGTGGCGGTGGAGGCGGTACGGCGCACGATCGCGCGCGCTCTCCTGACGGTGTGCGGTTCGGTCGAAGCGAAACTGGCGGCCCGCGCCGGACCGATACGCCTGGGAAAGGACGCCGTCTCCGTGCCGGAAGCGGCCGATGCCGTGCGCCAGGCGCAAATATTCCTGTCGGATGTGGCCGGACCACCCGATACCGACGACGAGCAACGCCGTCTCACGAGCACGCTGCATGCACTGGACCACGCTGCTCGACTGACGGACCTCGCAAATGGAGCAAACAATTTCGGCGCGGTGGCAGGCGGACCGGAGGACATCCGCGCCGGAGAGCTATGTGCAGAGGTCATGCGGTGCGCCGCCGCAATTGCGCGCGGCGTCGCGGCGCCCCGCGTCGATGGATCGACGCACTTCGCGTCCGCCTCGCATGCCGGCGACATCTTGGCTGGTCCGCGCGCGGACCCGCCCGACGAGGCCATCGCCGAGTTCGAGCGTTGTACGACACAGCTCCGTGAAATGCTGCGCGCCCACCGCAGCGCGACGCTCGGTGCGGTGGCCAATGGAACACTGACCGCCGAGACTGCCCTCCTTCGCGTCGAGGCGGTTCGAAACCTCGAGGCGTTGTCGCAGCACGCCTGGCGTTCGGCGATCCATCTCATCGGTCGCGGCTAGAGCATGATCATACTCAAACAACAACCTAAAGCGCGATGACGATGCATCCTGATCTCATCGCGCCCTAGATCACGCCCTTCCGGATCAGGAAGCAGCCATAACCCCTGCTGTCGCCGACCTGCACGACACCAAAGCCCGCCGCCGCCGCGCGATAGAAATCCGGCCGCGCGAGTTTGCCGGGCACGACGGTGTGGCCAACGGCGCGCTCGATCTCCGACAGCACGGCGCGCTGCACGTCGGGCACGCGATCGGGATCGTCCACCGGCGCCATCACGCGCACCGGATCGGGATCGAAATCGTCGAGCGGGTAGACCGACATGATGGCGCGGACGGCCACCTCCATGCTCATGCCCGGCAGCTGGATCAGGCGCTGCGACGTGGTGCTCTGTGCGATGCGGGCCGCGGGATGGTTGGCGTCGACGAAAACGAGGTCATCGCCATGGCCCATCGAGGCCAGGAGCCAGAGCAGGTCGGGCGTGAGGATCGGATCGATCGATTTCAGCATGTGACGGAACTTCCCCAAAAAGCATGTCCTGCGCCGGAAAACCGGTCTGGCCGGCAAGCGGCCATTCACCATAGCAGGTTCCGAGCGTGATTCAGATCACGCAGCCTACCATGGTGATCGCGATCACGGACCCAAGGGCTCGAACGCGGCGAGGCTTGCTCGCAACCAATCTCGTATCGAGATCAGTGCCAGAGGAGCACGCCATGTTCCGCCTAAAGCCTTTCCTGATGACCGCCAGCCTCGTGGGAAGCCTGTTCGGCTTCGCCTGCGGCCCTGTTTCGGCGCAAGTCGCCCCGGTCCAGCCGGCTCCTACGGCGCTGCAGGGACCCGAGCAGCGGGTCGCGCTGGTGATCGGCAATTCGAACTACCAGAACGCGCCGCAGCTCGCGAACCCCGACAATGACGCGCAGTCGATGTCGCAGTTCCTGAACTCCGCCGGCTTCGAAGTGGTTGCCGCGACCGACCTGACCCAGAACGACATGCTCCGCGTCGTCCAGGACTTTTCGGCGAAGGTCGCCTCGCGCGGCCCCAACACCGTGGCGATGGTCTATTACGCCGGTCACGGCGTGCAGCTCGCCGGCGAGAACTATCTCGTTCCGGTCGACGCGAAGGTTTCGAACCCCACCGAGCTCGTGAGCAATTCGGTGCGCCTCGTCGACGTGATGTCGACGCTGGAGACGATCCCGAGCCGCATGCGCATCGTGATCCTCGATGCCTGCCGCAACAATCCATTCCCCACCGTCAACGACGCCGGCCGCGGCCTCGCCATCGTCGACGCCCCGAACGGCTCGATCGTCGGCTACTCGACCGCCCCGGGCGCGGAAGCGCAGGACGGCGCCGGCGGCCACAGCCCCTATACGCAGGCCTTCCTGAACGTCGCGCGCGAGCCCAACGTGCCGATCGAGCAGCTGTTCAAGCGCGTGCGTCTCGAAGTGAACCAGACCACCAGCGGCGCGCAGATCCCGTGGGAGAGCTCGTCGCTGACCTCTGACTTCACCTTCTTCGGCGACACCGCCGTTGCCGCCAACCGCGCGCCGGTCAACACGCCGGTGGTGCAGATGGCCTCCAACCTGCCGAGCCGCTCGACGCGCCAAGCCTACGACTACGTCGTGTCCGAGGGACGGCCGGAGTACTATCAGGAGTTCATCACGATGTACCCGCACGACCCGCTGTGCGACCACATCCGCTGGCTGCTCTCCAATCTCCTGATCTCGCAGGCCTGGCACAAGGCGGTGCTCGCGAACTCGCCACTCGGCTACAAGACCTTCTACGACAGCTACGGCAACAGCCCCTATGCGCAGTCAGCGTTGAAGTTGCAGGTCCAGCCGAAGCTGATCCCCCTGATGCAGGCAACCAAGTTCCTGGCTCCGCAGAACATCAACCCGACCTTCAAGATTGGCAATCTCGGCCAGCCCAAATACATGCCGCTGCAGCAGGGCAATGGCGGATCGCAGATCAATGGCAACCTGCCGATCGTGCAGAAGCCGGTGGACGGTAATGTGATCGGCAAGCCCGGCAATGGCGGCCAGATCGTCAACCTGCCGGCGGGTAACAACCAGCCGAACCAACCAAACGGAACGCCGTCGCAGACCCCGGGCAAGATCGTCACCCTGCCCGCACCGACCAACACGACCAACAACAATGGCGGCATCGGCAAGATCGTGACGCTGCCTGCGACCAACACCACGCAGAATGGCGGCAGCAACAACGCCGGCACGAACAATGGCAAGCCAGGCAAGATCGTCAGCATGCCGGTGAATGTCGGCAAGGGCGGCTCGAACGTCGATGCGAAGCCGGTCGTTCAGACGCAGAACCACCCGATCCGCGTCAACAACGGTGTGAAGATCGTCAACACCCCGGTGAACAAGGTGCAGGTGCAGAACAACCAGCAGAACACCCGCCCGCAGTTCAACACGACCAACCGGATCGTCAACAACGGCGGCAACAACAATTTCCGCCAGTCGATGAACCAGGCGCAAGGCAATAACGGCGGCAACAATCACCGCGGCTTCATGCGCTGATCGCGGCAAGCGAAACGAAGAGGGGCAGAGCGAAAACGCTCTGCCCCTTCTTCATGTCAGAACATCAGGAACTCAGGCCACCAACTCGGCAAACAGATCCGCATCGACATTGCCGCCGGAGAGCACGATGACGACGTTCTTGCCGGCAACATCGAGGCGTCCCGCAAGCAGCGCGGCAAGGCCCACTGCGCCGCCGGGCTCGACCACGAGCTTCAGCTCGCGATAGGCAAACGCCACGGCCGCGCCGACTTCCTTGTCCGACGCAGTGACGCCCCGCGCCAGCAGCTTGCTGTTGATCGCAAACGTCATCTCGCCGGGGATCAGGGCCATCAGCGCATCGCAGATGGTGCGGCCCGCCGGCCCATGCGGCTCGCGATGCCCCGCGGTCAGCGAAATGCCGTGATCGTCGAACGCCTCGGGCTCGGCCACCACGATCTCGGCCTGCGGGTAGCGCGCCTTCACGGCGGTCGCAACGCCGGCGATCAGGCCGCCGCCGGAGGCCGGCGCCACCACGATGTCGGGCGCAAGGCCGAGCGTCGCCATGTCCTCGGCGATCTCGCGGCCGGCCGTGCCCTGCCCCGCGATCACGAAGGGATCGTCATAGGGCCTGACCAGCGTCGCGCCGCGCTTCTCGGCGATGCCGCGCGAGATCGCCTCGCGGTCGTCGCGGTCGCGGTCGTACAGCACGACCTCGGCGCCGTAGGATTTGGTGCGCTCGCGCTTCGACAGCGGCGCATCCGCGGGCATCACGATGGTCGCCTGCATGTCGAGGATCTTTGCCGCCGCCGCCACGCCTTGGGCGTGGTTGCCGGAGGAGAACGCGACGACGCCGCCGGCGCGCTTGTCCTGCGGGATCGAGAACACCTTGTTGAAGGCGCCGCGGAACTTGAAGGAGCCGGTCCGCTGGAGCATCTCCGGCTTCAGGAACACTTTGGCACCGACACGCTCGTTGAGCACGGGAAAGGACAACAGCGGGGTGCGGATGGCGAAGGGCGCGATCACGCGCGCTGCGGCATCGATATCGGCAGGGCCGATCGGGAGGAGCTGTTCGGTCATGGCCGAAGTTTATCGCGGCAGCCTCGGCGCGGGCAAGACACCTCCGCGAGAGGATTTCCCCTTTACGCGACGAAGCGTGGCTGTTCCGCCCCATTCCGGCCCGGCAGCACTGCGCCGACGGCCTCAATGCTGTCCACAAATACCCGGGCCGAGGCCTCCCAGGTGTAGCTGGCGGCGAATTCGACGCAGTCCTGCCGGGAGACGCCGAGCGCCGCAAAGCAGGCATTGCGCAGATCGTGATCGAGCGCGCCGACCGGCGCATCGCCGATCACGTCACGGGGTCCCTTCACCGGGAAGGCCGCCACCGGCAGGCCGCTGGCGAGCGCTTCCAGCAGGACCAGGCCGAACGTGTCGGTCTTGCTGGGGAATACGAACACGTCGGCAGCTGCATAGATCTCCGCCAGCGCCTCGCCGTGCTTCTCGCCGAGGAAGATCGCATCGGGATAGGCCTGTTCGAGCCCGGCGCGCGCCGGGCCGTCGCCGACGATCACCTTGGTACCGGGCAGATCGAGGTCGAGGAACGCCTCGAGATTCTTCTCCACCGCGACGCGGCCGACCGAAAGGAATACCGGCGCCGGCAGGCAGAGGTCGATGGCGCGAGGATGGAACAGCTCGGTGTCGACGCCGCGCGGCCACAGCACGACATTGTCAAAGCCGCGCTCGCCAAGCTCGCGGGCCAGCGCAGGCGTCGCCGCCATCACGGCGCGGCTGGGGCTGTGGAAACGGCGCAGCGCCCGCCAGATCAGGGAGCCCGGAACCGGCACACGGGCGCGGACATATTCGGGAAAGCGGGTGTGGAAGCTGGTCGTGAACGGCAGCTTGCGCTGGCGGCAGTAGCGGCGGACCATCAGGCCGATCGGCCCTTCCGTCGCGATGTGGATGCTGTCCGGGCGCGCCTCCTCGATCAGCCTCGCGATTCGCGCCGGACGCGGCATGGCGAGCCGCACGTCGCGATAGCTCGGCATCGCAAAGGTGCGGAACGATTGTGGCGTCAGGAACGTGAACTCGACACCGAGCCCCTTGGCGGCGTCAGCGAGCTTGGTCAGCGTCCGAACCACACCGTTGACTTGCGGGTGCCAGGCGTCGGTCGCGACCAGGATGCGCATCAAGCTGCCCTTGTTATGCAGCCTTGGCTGCGACCTGCGGGACCTGCGCCGGCTTCTGCGCGTGATCCGCCCAGGTGATGATCTCGAAATGACCGTCGTCGTGCTCGACCAGCGCCGTACAGCTCTCGACCCAGTCGCCGCAATTCATGTAGCGGATGCCGCCCTCGTCGCGGATCACGGCGTAGTGGATGTGGCCGCAGATCACGCCGTCGGCGTCGTGGCGCCGCGCCTCGGCGGCGAGCGCCTGCTCGAACGCGCCGATATAGTTGACCGCATTCTTGACCTTCTGCTTGGCCCATTGCGACAGCGACCAATAGGGTACGCCGAACATGCGCCGGAAGAAGTTGACGAAGCGATTCATCTGGATCGCGAAATCGTAGGCCTTGTCGCCGAGATGGGCGAGCCAGCGCGCGTTCTGCACCACGAGGTCGAAGATGTCGCCGTGGATGACGAGGTAGCGCTTGCCGTCCACGCCGGTGTGGACGGTGTTCTCGACGACGTCGATGCCGCCGAAATGCGTGCCGTAGTAGTTGCGCAGGAACTCGTCGTGATTGCCGGGGATGTAGATGACCTTGGCGCCCTTGCGCGCCTTGCGCAGCAGCTTCTGGACGAGGTCGTTATGCGATTGCGGCCAGTGCCAGCTCGATTTCAGCGCCCAGCCATCCACGATGTCGCCGACGAGATAGATCGTGTCGGCGTCGTGGTAGCGCAGGAAGTCGAGCAGAAGGTCGGCTTGAGAACCGCGGGCTCCGAGATGAACGTCGGAGATGAACAACGTGCGAAAGCGCCGTTCCGGGCTCTCGTCACTCGCATCGTAACTTCCCATGCGCCAGCCTGTAACAAATGTCCCGTGACAGGGGGATGACAGATTGAACCTTTGAGGCACCCTTAGATACGAATCAGACCTTGCCTCGCCCTCCCCGCGAATATCAGTCGCATGCGACAATCAGGCGACATGGCGCCGCAGCGGCCTCCGCAAGAAGGACGGAACTGGATGGCTGAATGGGTTAACGGCGGCGCTCCCGCGCACCGCTGACGGCGCGTTCGTGGCCGGCGTCAGTAAAACTTGTGGAAATGGTGGACTGGCCCGTGGCCGTGACCGACGCTGAAACGGTCGGCGGCCGCGATGGCCGCGCTGATCCAGGCCTTGGCGTTGCGCACGGCGCGCTCGAGATCCTCGCCCCTGGCAAGCCCCGCGGCGACGGCCGAGGACAGCGAGCACCCCGTGCCATGGGTGTTGCGGGTAGCGACGCGCGGCGCAGCGAGCGCGATCGCTTTTCCCGAATCCACGAGATAGTCGGTGCTCTCGGCGCCCTCGCCGTGCCCGCCCTTGATGAGCACCGCGCCGCAGCCGAGCGCCAGCAGGCGTCGTCCCTGAGCTTCGATCTCGGCCTCGCTCGCCGCGACGGGCTCGTCGAGAAGAGCGGCGGCCTCAGGCAGATTGGGCGTGATCACCGACGCCAGCGGCATCAGTTTTGTGCGCAGCGCCTCGACGGCCTCGGCCGCGAGCAGGCGATCGCCGGAGGTTGCGACCATCACGGGATCGAGCACGATATGCCGCGGCTTCCAGCGCGACAGAGCGGCTGCGATCGCATCGATGCTGGCGACCTGGGCCACCATGCCGATCTTCACCGCGCCGACCTCGAGATCGGAGAACACCGCGTCGATCTGCGCGGTGACGAACTCGGCGGGCACCGCGTGGATGCCGGTGACGCCGCGCGTGTTCTGCGCGGTCAGCGCCGTGATAGCGGACGCGCCATAAACGCCGAGCGCGGCAAAGGTCTTGAGGTCGGCCTGGATGCCGGCGCCGCCGCTCGAATCGGAGCCGGCGATGGTAAGCGCCACGGGCGTCGTCATGGGGTGATTTTCCGCTTCCTGGGGACCATGGCCCGTCCTAGCGCGCACCCCGCCGGCTCGCAAGTTCGCTTGCTAATTCCGGCCGGTTTTGGCCTATTAGCCGCCAGATACGCCTTCGGAGTGACTGCAATGGTTCCTTTTTTCGTCCAGATCAAATGCAAGCTCGGCCAGTCCTATACGGTCGCCAATGCGCTTGCCGAAGCCGAGATCGCCTCCGAAATCTACTCCACGGCTGGCCATTACGATTTGCTGGTGAAGTTCTACGTCGACAAGGACACCGACATCGGCCACTTCATCAACGAAAAGGTGCAGGTGCTGCCGGGCATCCAGGACACCCTCACCATCATCACCTTCAAGGCCTTTGGCGCGAGCTGACCGCCCGCAATTGACGCGCCTCGCAGGTATGCGAGGCGGATCGCCAAATCAGGTGCCGCTTTCCTTGCGCTTCGGCCGTGCCGGCCCGTCCACCGGCGGCAGCGACTTGATGTACTCGGCCATCGCCGCGAGATCCTCGTCCGGCAAATGCGAGGTGTTCTTGATCACGCGCGTCATCGCGCCGCCGACGCTGTCGCCATCGGGCAATTCGCCGGTCTTCAGGAAATAGGCGATGTCCTTCGCGCTCCACTCGCCGAGACGCTTCTGCGTGATGTTGGGCACCCAACCCTCGCCTTCCGGATTGGGCCCGCCGGCAAAGCGCTGGCCCGAGATGATGCCGCCAAGCGCATTGCGCGGGCTGTGGCATTCGGCGCAATGGCCAAAGCTGTTGACGAGATAGGCGCCGCGATTCCATTGCGGCGACTTCGTGCCGTCGGCGACGAACGGCTTTCCATCCAGAAACAGGAATTTCCAGATGCCGATGTTGCGCCGGATGTCGAACGGAAAGCGCACGTCGTGGTCACGCACCTTGCCTGCGACGGGCGGCAGCGTTTTCAGATAGGCGAAGAGGTCGAGCACGTCCTCGCGCCTGGCGTGCTGATAGGACGTGTAGGGAAAGGCCGGAAAGTAATGCTCTCCGTCCGGCGAGACCCCATGCATGACCGCGTTGACGAAATCGGCGTCGGTCCATTTGCCGATGCCGTAGGTCGGATCGGAGGAGATGTTCGGCGCGTAGAACGTTCCGAACGGGGACTTGATCGCGACGCCGCCGCCGAGCCTGGTACGGTCGGGTTGGTCGGGAGTGGCATGGCACGAGGCGCAGCCGCCGGCATTGAAGATCACTTCGCCATTGGCGAGGTTCGGGACGTGAGCAGGCGCGGTGCCGGCGGCCGCCACCACCGGTGCACTGAGCCACCAATAGGCGCCGGCAGCGATGACCGCGGCAAGCAGCGCGACGAGAATTGTTCGTTGCAACATGCAGATCCATTCATTGCTTGCCGCGAACTTATGACCGATGTCCACGCAGCTCCAGCCACGAAGAATTTAGCCCGCCCCGGCCGGAAACGGGAATAAACTGAAACGGCCACTGTTGGAAGTTTGGCAGGCCAGCGAGGCCTCAGGGAGAATGTCATGAAGAAGACCGTCATCGCCATGGTCGCGCTCGGCGCCGCCGCTTTTGCAGCCCCCGCCGGTGCCGAAAAGCTGAAAGCAACGCTCGACGGCAAGTCCGAGGTGCCCGCAACCACGACCAACGGCACCGGAACCGCCGATCTGGACTATGATGCCGCCAGCAAGAAGCTGTCCTGGAAGCTCAGCTATTCCGGTCTGTCCGGCCCGGCAACCGCCGCCCATTTCCACGGGCCCGCCGAGGCCGGCAAGAACGCCGGCGTCGCGGTCGCGATCCCGAATGCGACGTCCAGCCCGGTCGAGGGCTCGGCGACGCTGACCGACGCACAGGCCGCCGATCTGCTCGCGGGCAAGCTCTACGTCAACATCCACACCGCGGCCCATCCGGGCGGCGAGATCCGCGGCCAGGTGACGAAGTAGGCTCCAAGGCTGAGGCGGACGCGAAGGCTGGGCGCTGGAGGGAGCGTCCGGCCTTTTCGATTCCGCACGCCGCCAGGTGGCCCGCACACGCTCATTCCGGCATGCCGGCAACCCGGAGCGCTTGCGTCAGCTTTTCGGCATCTTCCCGTCGGGTGTATCGCCACGTGTACGCATTGATACGCTTGTTGGGACATAGCTTCATCGTGTCGGCGCAAGTCCGCCGCGCTTCCTCGACGTGGCCTGATGCGGCGTGACATGCCGCCAGAATGAATTGCGCAGGCGGAAAGATCGGTATCAGCCTGATGGCGGCTTCCGCGCAAGCCAAGGCGTCTTCGTTGCGGTCAGCAAGAAAATGACCAAAAGCCAAGCCCGTCTGGGCGTTGGCGCTCCCGTGCGGATGAAGCGGGTTCAAACGCAATGCAATGCTGAATTGCTCGATTGCGGCGTCACCACGACCAAGCCAAAGTTGGCTCCAACCGTTCCAATGTCTTGCGATAACGAGATTGGGATCCAGCTTTATCGCGCGCACGAGAAGGGCATCGCCTTCCTCGACCTCGCCTGCCATCTGGGAGAGCGCGTGTCCGGCCATCGCAAGCACCGACGGATCATTCGGGTCTAGCTCGACCGCTCGCCTCGCCAGCCGCTGGGCTTCACTGCATTCGCGGGCCGCATCAGTGACCCAGTCGAAAACGTTCCTCAGGATGTAGCAACGGGCGCCGAGCGCGTATGGGCCGCGAATTCGGGATCGATCTCGCGTGCGGTCTTTGCGAGCTCGATAGCCTCGATGCTTGCCTCCTCGGTAAATTTGAAGAAGGCGGCGAACGCCCTGAGATAATAATCGTAGGCCTGCAGGTTGTCGGTGGGTTTGCGCTGGGCGCGCTCGATTTCGGCGCGCTCCAGTCGCGGGGAGATTGCGCCGATGACGCTGCTCGTCAGCCGATCCTGCAGGTCGAAAATATCTTCGATCTCACTGTCAAACCGGTCCGTCCAGAGATGCAGGCCGGTCGCCGCGTCGATCAACTGACCGGCTATTCGGACTCGATTGCCGGCCTTGCGCACACTGCCTTCGAGCACGTAGCGAACGCCCAGCTCCTGACCGATCTGTTTGACGTCGATCGCCCTGCCCTTGTAGGCCAGAGTCGAATGTCTCGCGATGACGAAAAGAGACTTCGAACGCGATAGGCCCAAAATGATGTCCTCAACCATGCCATCGGCAAAATAGTCCTGCTCCGGATCGGAGCACAGGTTGGCGAATGGAAGGACCGCGATCGAGGGTTTGTCGGGAAGCGAGAGCGCAGGTTTCGGCGTCTCGGCCCCGCCGTCGGCGACTGCTCCGCCGTCGGCGGTAAGCGTTTCACGGACCTGACCGACGAAGCGGAAGCCTCTGCGGGGCAGAGTTCTTATCAGCCGCTGCTCTTCGCCGGAATCCCCGATCGCGCAGCGCGCACTGTTGAGGCGGGTCGTCAGCGCGGCGTCGGACACGCAGCGCCCCTGCCAAATGGCATCGATAAGTTCGTCCTTGCCTACGACGCGCTCCCGGTTGCGGATCAGGTAATCGAGGAGATCGAACGCCTGTGGCGCAACGGAGATCCGATCCGCTCCGCGATGCAGCTCTCGCCGACCGGCGTCGAATGCATACTCCTCAAAGAGATAGCGCAAGGTGCGAATCCCTTGGGTAGGTCCCCCCGGCGACCGGGTGGAAGTTCGGCCTGTTGGACATGCAAGAATAAGCCGCCGGTAGGGAAAATGTAAGCTGCCGGTCAAGCGCGCCCGTCGGTCTTGGGGCACCTTTGTAAGGTGGAAAGCACCTTCCGGAGGCACCGAAATGACCATGATCCACGGTACAATGTGGCTGGAACGGAGGTCGACATCAACACGACACGTCCCCAGCCTGATCCGTCAATACTGGGATGCCTTTCAGGCACGTCGCGAGCGCCGGCGATTGCGCGCCACGTTGTCAGGTTTGAATGACCGGGAGCTGATGGACATCGGCACCACCCGCGGCGAGATCGACTACGTTGCCTCGAACCCCGATGTCGATCCGCGAGACATCGTGAACTATTCGCGAGGGGCGCAAGTGCGGAGCCAAACGAGATCCATCACCGATCAATCGGTCCCCGCCGGACCAACCGTTTAGCGCTGTGGCTCGTCGCGCCAAAGACGGCACGTCAGAGCCAGGTACAGGGCATTGATGGGCGCGCTTCGGCAGTTTCCGGCCTGCCCCCTCAAGCCGCGTTCAGCGCCTGCGCGAGGTCCGCGATCAGGTCCGACGGGTTTTCGATGCCGATCGACAACCGGATCGTGGAATCGAGGACGCCGATTTTCCGGCGGATGTCGGCGGGAACGCCGGAATGGGTCATGGTTGCAGGCAGGCTCGCGAGCGATTCCGTTCCACCGAGACTCACCGCCAGCTTGAGGATTTGCAGCGCGTTGAGGAATTTCACGGCCGCTTCCTTGCCGCCGGCGATGTCGAACGAGAACGTGGATCCCGCCCCGAGGCATTGCCGCGCGAACACAAGTCCGGCCGGCGACGCCTCCTCGTGATGACCGAGATAGTGAACCTTGGCCACCTTGGGGTGATCGCGCAAATAGTCCGCCACGAGGCGCGCGTTCGCATCGGCCTTTTCCATGCGCAGGCTCAGCGTCTCGAGCGACCGGTTGATCATCCAGCAGGAATGCGGATCGAGCTGGGTGCCGATGGCGCCCCTCAGCGCCTTGATGCCTTTCATCAGCGCCTTCGAGCCGAGCGCGGCGCCCGCGATCAGGTCGGAATGACCGCCGACATATTTGGTGAGCGAGTACAGGGAAATATCCGCGCCATGCTCGATCGGCCGCTGAAACACCGGTCCCAGCAGCGTATTGTCGCAGGCGATGATCGGAACGTGTCCCTGAGTCTTCCCGATGGCCTCGGCGACACGGCGGATCATCGCGATATCGACCAGGCCGTTGGTCGGGTTGGCCGGGGTTTCGATCAGAATCATCGAAACCCGCCCCTTGCCCACGGCCTCCTCCGAGGCCTGCCTGACCAGGGCTTCATCGACGCCGTCGGCAAAGCCGACCGCGCCGATCGACAGACGCGCAAGCGTGTTCGTCAGCAGGGTTTCCGTCCCGCCATAGAGCGGCTGGGAGTGCAGAATGACATCGCCGGGGCGGACGAAGGCCAGGATCGTGGTTGCGATGGCCGCCATGCCGGACGAGAACAGCGCACAGCTCTCGGTGCGCTCGTAGATCGCGAGCCTGTCCTCGACGATTTCGCTGTTGGGGTGATTGAAGCGCGAATAGACCAGGCCCGCGCCCATCCCCTCCGGCGGTTCGCGACGGCCGGCGACGAAATCGAAAAAGTCCTGCCCGTCGTCCGCGGTCTTGAACACGAAGGTCGAGGTCAGGAACACCGGAGGCTTGATGGCGCCTTCCGATAGTTGCGGATCATAGCCATAGGTCAGCATCAGCGTCTCGGGATGCAGCATGTGGTTGCCGATGTGCGTCTTCGACGGGAACGGTTTTGCCATGGCCTGTCTCGCTGTTTTGATTCAGTGCTCGCGGCGCTGGAGCTTTCGCGATGATGGAGCAATCAGAATCGGATGCGTTCCGATAGCTCACATCAACGTCGCCGCAGTTGGCGTAAAGATAGCTGCTCCAGCAGCGATCCGTCAGGGCTTGCGAACAGAATTTCCTGCGGGCCGACTCATTGCTGGTCACGAGGTCCGTAGCCCGGATGAGCGAAGCGACATCCGGGATAGGTTTCGCAACTCGTACAGGTGTCCCGGATTTCGCTTCGCTCATCCGGGCTACGAGACTGGACGCCGAGGCAACAAAAAAGGCGGCCGCTTTCGCAGGCCGCCTTTTCGTTTCTATCGGTCCTGTAGCCCGGATGGCGCGCAAGCGTAATCCGGGCTACGAATCCCTCAGCTGTTCTTCACACGGAAGGTCTCGTGGCAGCCGCCGCATTCCTTGCCGACGGCGGGGAAATTCGCCTTGAGCGAATCGATGTCCTTGATCTTGCCCTTGGCCTCGCCGACGACCTTGGCGAAGCTTGCGATCTTGGCGTCGAAGCCGGCCTTGTCTTCCCAGACCTTCGGCGAGGCGCTGTAGTCGCCCTCGGGCTTCATGCCCTTGGCGCTGGCCGGAAACAGGTTCGGCAGCTTCTTGGCGGTATCCTCGAACTGCGCCAGCGCGCTGTCCACCGTGGCCTGGTCGTAGGGCTTCTCGCCCTTGACTATCGCCGCCACCGCGCCGGCGTTCTTGCCGTTGCCCTTCATGAGGGTCTGAACTTCCTTGACGGAGGCCTGCTCCGCCCAGACGGCGCCCATGCCGAGCAGCAGCACGCTCCCGACAACCAAAACTCGCTTCATTCGCAAAATCCCTTTCCCATGATGCAGGATCGTGCTGACCCCTCAATGGGCCAACACCGCTTGGCAGGTTTCATTCCATCCAGGGCGCGACGCTAAATTGTCGCGCTTTGGACGATTTGGTTGGCCGGGCAAACGCGTTCCGCGTTTGCCCCCGCAAAACGCGTTCCGCGTTTGCTAGGGATCACAGGCTGTGACGGCGATGGTGCTCGTTGATGGCGATCCACACCCGCTCCGGTGTGGCCGGCATGTCGATGTGGTCGATCTTGTATTCGCGCCAGAGCCCGTCGACGATGGCGTTGACGACCGCCGGACAGGAGCCGATCGCGCCGGCCTCGCCCGCCCCCTTCACGCCCAGCGGATTGGTCTTGCAGGGAACGTTGGCGGTCTCGAACACGAAGGCCGGACCGTCTGCCGCGCGCGGCAGCGCATAGTCCATGAAGGTCGCCGTGATGAGCTGGCCGTCGCCCGCGCCATAGACCACCTGCTCCATCAGCGCCTGGCCGATGCCCTGCATGGCGCCACCATGCACCTGGCCCGCCAGAAGCAGCGGATTGAGCGTCTTGCCGAAATCGTCGACGATCACGTAGTTCACGATCTTGATGATGCCGGTCGCCGGGTCGATCTCGACTTCCGCCAGATGCGTGCCGTTGGGATAAGTGCCGTCGGCGCTGGCGAAGGTCGCGCTGCCGTTCAGCTTCGACGGATCGGCGCCGGGCCGCTTGGCGAGGTCGGCGAATGAGATCGAGCGGTCGGTGCCGGCGATCCGGATCACACCGTCGGTGATCTCGAGGTCGCCCGCGCTCGCTTCCAGCGCCTGGGCTGCAAACTCCCTCAGCTTCTTGCCCAGCTCGCCCGTAGCACGCTCGACGCAGACGCCGCCCGTGGGAATCGAGGCCGAGCCACCGGTGCCGAGGCCCGTCGCGATCTCGCCGGTGTCGCCCTGGCGGATATGAACACGCTCTGGCGGCAGGCCGAACTGTTCGGCGACGATCTGAGCATATGCCGTCTGGTGACCCTGCCCGCTCGATTGCGTGCCGATCAGGACGGTGACGTCGCCACTGGGATCGAGGCGGACGTTGGCCGTCTCCTCACCCATCACGCCGCAGATCTCGACATAGCTCGCAAGGCCGATGCCGCGGATCAGGCCGTTCTTCTTGGCCGCCTTGGCGCGCTTTCCAAATTCCTTCCACTCGCCGATCTCCATCGCGCGCTTCAGATGCGCGGCGAAGTCGCCGGAATCGTAGACCTTGCCCGTGGCCGTCTTGTACGGCAGAGCCTTCGGCTGAATGAAGTTCTTGCGGCGGATGGCATCCGGCGTCATGTCGAGTTTTCGCGCGCAGGCGTCCACGAGGCGCTCGATGACATAGGCGGCCTCAGGCCGCCCGGCACCGCGATAGGCGTCAACCGGCACGCTGTGGGTGAAGATGGTGCGCACTCGGCAGTGGAAGGCCTGGATGTCGTAGAGACCCGGCAGCATGCCGGCGCCGCCATGCGGAATGTAGGGCCCGAAGGTCGACAGATAGGCGCCCATGTCGCCCATCAGGTCGCAATCCATCGCGAGGAATTTGCCGTCTTCAGTCAGCGCCATCTTGGCGGTGGTGACGTTGTCGCGGCCCTGCGCATCGCCCATGAAATGCTCGGTGCGATCGGCGGCCCATTTCACCGCCTTCTTCAGTTTTCGCGCGGCGACTGCCATCAAGGCGTATTCGCGGTACGGAAACAGCTTCGTGCCAAAGCCGCCGCCGACGTCGGGGCAGATCACCCGCATCTTGTCGGTCGGGATGTTCAGCACGTTCTGGCAGAGGATGTCGCGCAGCCGGTGGCTGCCCTGGCTGCCGATCGTCAGAGTCAAATGATCGTTCTTGGCGTCGTATTCGCAGACCGCGGCGCGCGTCTCCATGAAGCTCGCGACCACGCGCGGATTGACGATGGAGATTTCGGCCACCGCATGCGCCTTCGCAAAGGCGGCTTCGGTCGCAGCCTTGTCGCCGATCGAGACGTCGAACAGCACGTTGCCGGCCTTGTCGGGCCAGACCTGCGGCGCGCCCTTCTTGATGGCGTTGACGACGCCGGTCACAGCCGGCAGCGGACTCCACTTGACGTCGATCGCCTCGATCGCGTCGCGGGCCTGGTCGATGGTCTCGGCGACCACGAAGGCGATGGAATCGCCGACATGGCGCACCTCGTCCTTGGCGAGGATCGGGTAAGGCGGGCCGGTGAACGGATCGGTCTCGAGATTGAACAGGCAGGGCAGATTGCCGAGATCGCCAACATCGTCGGCGGTCAGGATCAGCGTAACGCCGGGCAGCGTGCGGGCACGGCTGGCATCGATGGTGTATTTGGCATGCGCATGTGGCGAACGCAGCATCAGGCAGCGCAAAGCGGCCTGCGGCGCGTAATCGTCGGTATAGCGGCCCTTGCCGCGGATGAGCGCGTCATCCTCCTTGCGCAGCACGCTTTGGCCAACGCCGAACTTGATGGGAGCCGCCATGTTCTTGTCCCGTCCTATGGTTGTTTTGCCGGCATATTGCCGTGGAAAAAGTGGCAAGGCAAACGGCTTTAGGCGGGCCTGCCCCGCGAAAGATCGCCCCATGCTTCGCCCGTCAAAAGGAGGAGCGCGGAAAGGCGCGGCCTGGTCATTTCCCTGTGAAGATCGATGATTCTGCACCGCAGCGCACGCCTGAGAACAAGCGGCCGCATGGACCGCCGCTTGTTCTCAGAGCGTATGTCAGCCTCTCGCGGCCGGTCATCTACATCCCACCCCGATGCAAGAGATATCTCGTGTGATCTCTCAGCGTATCGATCGCTCTCTGAGGCGTGAGGTAGTCGATATCACCGCGCGTCAGGCCGATATCCGCCAGTTCCCTGTCACTCAGGTACTGCAGCGTGAGTCGTGGGCCTTGGCGCCGCTCCTGAAACGCACGCCAATATCGCTTGAGCAGACCGAGGACGCTTCGCGTCGATGCAGCCGTTGGTCCGGCGGCATCCTTATGATCCAGCGCTGCGGCGGACGCCTTGAGGCGCGCTGCCAAAGCCTGGTCGATCGCATCCTTCGCCTGCGCGATCGAGAGGTTGAGGCCGCGCCTTGCGGCATCGTCCTCAATCCCGGGTGAGATGTTCGTCAGTTGGGGTGGCATCGCATGCTCCTGCTGTTGTGCCGGCAGGGAGCGTGGCCAAATGAAAAGGCCCCGTCCGATGCCGGCGGGGCCTGGTGGAAAAGATGTCGTCGTCGAAATGCTAGCGCACGACTCCTTCCACGGCCCAGCCGAAGCGGGTCATGTTCGAGAAGTTGACGTTGCGCGAGCATTTAAACATAGCAGCATCCATATCACGGTGGTCGCGCAAAATCAAGAGATGTAGGGAAGTCGACTGCATCCTGAAGGCGAGCCAAGTCCAATCTGGATGTCAGCCAATCCGGAAACTTGAAGCATCGTTTTCGTTGTCGATGGTGATCGTGCGGTCGTTCTCAAAATAGAACGTCACACTGCCGCCGGCCGGGATGGTTTCCATCCTGTATTCTCCGAGACGATGGCCAACAACGCCAGCGATGGCGCCCACGTCAACGTGAGGATACTCCGAGCCCTCACTCTCGATCGTCCAGGGGTTGGGTGCGTCCGGAATTGGCCGCCAAAAGATGACCCCACAGTCGATGACGAGTTTGTGCCAAACACCGTCAAAACAAAGATAAACGACATTGGCATTGGCTAAGAGTTGGCCTTTGGAGACGAAGCCCTCACAAATGAATGCCTCGCACATGAGTCCGGCCAATTTGGGTGGTTGACCAATGAGCTCCATGGTCTAGCCGCGCACCAGCGAAACCAGCCAGCGCCGGCCGAACAGCACGAGGATCGCGAGCGCGTAGACGATCGTGCCCCCGACGGCCAACAGGACCAGCGTCAATTCGTCGTGGAAGCGCATCGAGGCAAGATAGGTGCCGCCGAAGCGCGCGATCAGCCAGAAGGCGGCGGCGAGGATGATCCCGATCAGCAGGAATTTCGCGAGCGACATCAGCCAGGCGCGGTCGAGCACGAGAAAGCCTCGCCGCACGGCGAAGAACAACACCAGCAAGAGATTGGTCCAGACACCGACGGCGGTGGCCAGCGCGAGGCCAATCTGGGCGAGCGACCCCATCAAGGCGACTTTGAGGGCAACGTTGACCGCGATGCCGGTCAGCGACGCCCGCACCGGCGTCGCGGTATCCTTGCGGGCATAGAAAGTCGCCACCGCGCTTCGGATCAGGACGAACGGGATCAGGCCGATGGCATAGGCCGCGAGCGTGGCGCCGGCGGCGGTGGCATCGGCCTTCGAGAACGCGCCGTGTGCGAACAGCGCACGCATGATCGCGTCGGGCACGGTGAGGAAGGCCGCGACGAACGGCAGAGAGAATAGCAGCGTGAAATCGAATGCGCGGCGCTGTGCCTTCATGGCGCCGTCATGGTCGTTGGCGGTGATCCGCCGCGACATTTCCGGCAACAGCACGGTGCCGATGGCGATGCCGATCACGCCGATCGGCAGCTGATTGAGGCGGTCGGCGTAATAGAGCGCCGAGAGCGCGCCCGCAGGCAGGAAGGTCGCGATGATGGTGTCCGCGAACAGCGCGACCTGCGTCCCCATCGAGCCCAGCGTCGCCGGCCCGAGCGCCCTGAAAAATGCGCGGACGTCTTCGTCGAGCCTCAGCGGCGCAAAGCGCGGCAGGCCGCCATGACGCGCGAGGTCGCCCGCAAGCAGGAAATATTGCAGGAAGCCCGAAATCAGCACGCCCCAGGCCGCCGCGTGGCCCGCGGTCGGAAACCAGGCGGCGAGCGCCAGCGTCATCATCATCGCGACGTTGAGGAAGATCGACGCAGCCGCGGCGCTGGCAAAGCGCTGCATCACGTTGAGCATGCCGCCATAGAGCGTCACCAGCGTGATCAGCAGCAGATAAGGAAAGGTGATCCGGGTCAGCTCGATCGCGAGCTTGCGCTGCTCGGCATCCTCACTAAAGCCCGGCGCAAGAATGCTCATGGCCTGCGGCATGAACAGCCAGGCGACGATCAGCAGCACCACCTGCGAGGCCAGCAGCAGCGTGAAGATGCGGTCGGCGAACAGTTTTGCCGCCCCCTCCCCGCGCTCGCCATGGACGTGGGCATAGGCCGGCACCCAGGCGGCGTTGAAGGCCCCCTCGGCGAAGATCGCGCGGAAATGATTGGGCAGCCGCAGCGCCACGAAAAAGGCGTCGGCCACGGGACCGGCGCCCAGGATCGCCGCGAGCATGATGTCGCGGGCAAATCCCGTCAGCCGCGAGAGCAGCGTGTAACCACCGACCGTGAAGATGCGTCCGAGCATGCGTCTGTTTTAGAGACGAATCGGTCGATCGATAAGACTTCGCCGTCTGATGTGATCAAAAAAGACGGTTGAAGTCGGATGGCGCCCTGCGATGCGCGTTGTTGCGCCCTCTCCCCTTGTGGGAGAGGGCAGCGCCGCAAGTTGACACGAACTCATTAGGGTGAGGGGTCTCTCTCGGCACTTTCCACGCGGAGAGAGACCCCTCACCCGTCTCGCCGCTTTGCGGCGAGCCACCCTCTCCCACAAGGGGAGAGGGCAAGAACAGCAAAAACGGCGAAATCAGGCCGCAAGCGCGCCGTGGACGGCGGCGATGATTCGCTCCTGATCGGCTTCGGTCAGGTAGGCGTGCATCGGCAGGCTGATGACGTCCTGCGACAGGCTCTCGCAGCCCGGCAACCCGCCCTCGGCGACCGGATACTGCTTGTAGGCGGTCTGCTGATGCATCGACTTGCCGTAATAGATCGCGGTCGGCACGCCCTGGGCTTTTAGCGCGGCAGCGAAACCGTCGCGATCGGTACCCTCAGGGAGACGGATGGTGTACTGCGCCCAGACCGAGGTGTTGCCGGGGCTAAGGCGCGGCACGGTGACGACATTGGACAGGCCGCGCGCATAACGCTCGGCAACCTTATTGCGGGCAGCGATCTCGTCGTCAAAGATCTTCAGCTTCTCGATCAGGATCGCGGCCTGCATGGTGTCGATCCGGCCGGTCAGGCCGAGGCGGACGTTGTCGTATTTGTCGACACCCTGCCCGTGCACGCGGATGCTGCGCAGCGTTGCCGCGAGCTCATCGTCATCGGTGAAGATCGCGCCGCCGTCACCAAAACAGCCGAGCGGCTTTGCGGGGAAGAAGCTGGTCGCAGTGGCGAGCCCGAAGGTGCCGAGCTTACGGCCCTTGTAGCTCGCGCCAAAGCCCTGGGCTGCGTCATCGAGCACGAACAGGCCTTCGGCCTTCGCGATCTCGGCGATGGCATCGTGATCGGCGGGCTGGCCGAACAGGTCAACCGGAATCACTGCAACGGGCTTCAGGCCGGCCTTGCGAGCGGTCGCGATGCCGCGCTTGAGCGACTCCGGGCTCATGTTGAAGGTGGTCTCATCCACGTCCACATAGACCGGCGTCGCGCCGGTCCGCGCCACCGGCGAAGCGGTCGCGATGAAGGTGAAGGACGGACAGAACACGGCATCGCCGGGCCCGACATTCTTCGCCATCATCACCATCAGGATCGCGTCGGTGCCGCTGGCGCAGCCGATCACATGCTTGGCGCCGCTATAGGCCGCAAGCTGCTTCTCGAGCTCGGCGACTTCAGGGCCGTTGACGAACTGGCAATGGTCGAGCACGCGCTTGACGGCGGCATCGAGCGCGTCGCCGAGCCGGCGGCGCTGTGAGGCGACGTCGATGAAGGGAATGGGTTCGGAACGCAGATGCTGGTTCATGGCGCCTTGCTGATTTTCTTGCGAAGTTTGAGAAGTCGACATGGAAAGGGTTCAGCCGGCGACGCGGCGCGGGCCTGTGCGGGCGGGTGCCTTGGCCGCGGGCCGCGACGGCGTTTCCAGGCACTGCGTCGCGATCTCGAGGCTGGCGACGCCTTCGTCGCCGGTGACCGCCGGCGTCTCGCCATCGCGCACGGCTTTGAGGAACGCGATCAGCTCGGCGCGGAGCGGCTCGTCGTGGCCGACCGGCAGATGCCGCATCGAATAGCTGCCGTCCGGCTGGAAGCCGAAGCATTCGGTGACCTGGCGCGTGAGCAGATCACCCATCACGTATTTGCCGCGGGTCGCGACCGTGACGCTGCGCGCCTTGAACGGCGTCAGCCAGTTGGTGTTGATGTGCGCGAGCACGCCGTTGGCGGTGCGGAACTGGAGCAGCGCGATGTCCTCGCGCTCGGCGACCGCGCTCGACAGCTGCGGTTGCACCTCGACGATGTCGGATTCGGTGAACCAGCGGATCAGGTCGATGTCGTGCACGGCGAGGTCGATGACGACGCCGACATTGGACATGCGCGGCGGGAACGGGCCGACGCGGGTGATCGCGATGGAGAGAATATCCTCGCCCGCGATCGCCTGCTTGACGGCGGCGACCGCCGGATTGAAGCGCTCGACGTGGCCGATCATCAGCGTCACGCCGGCCTTCTGCGCGGCCGCGACGATCTCGCGGCCCTCTTCGACCGTGGAGGCGATCGGCTTCTCGACCAGCACGTGGATGTTCCTGGCGATGCAGGCGAGCGCGACCTCGTGATGCAGATGGGTCGGCGCCGCGATGGTGACGGCATCGACGCCTTCGGCGAAGAGCTGTTCGAGCGTCTCGAAGCCCCGGCAGCTGGCAAGCTCGGTGGTGCGCGTGCGGTGCGTCGGCGAAGGATCGACGATGCCGACCAGGCTGACGCCGGGAAGCCCGCTGAGCACGCGCGCATGGTTGCTGCCCATCACGCCCGCGCCAATGACGCCGACGCGCAAGCCGGCCTTTGCCGGTGCAGAGCCTTTGGAACTCATCTGAGTAAACCCCGATTCAACACAAATCCCCGGGCCGCTTCTAGCACGGGCGCCACATTTGTGGCGAATGCCGGCCTAGCGATCCGGACACGATTTGATTCAAAAAATTACACGTTACCCGGGCCTTAGGCCGAAAAGAGACCGCCTTCTCGGCCCGGGTCACGTGATTCGGAGTTTGCTGGTTACGACCTTTGATAGTCGTCTTCAATCCGGATGATGTCGTCTTCCCCGAGATAGCTTCCGGTCTGGACCTCGATGAGTTCCAGCATGATTTTACCGGGGTTCTCCATCCGGTGCACCGCGCCCATCGGGATGTAGATCGACTCGTTCTCGTGCACCGTCTTCACGGTCTCGTTGACGGTGACCCGGGCGGCGCCGCGCACGACAATCCAGTGCTCGGCGCGATGATGATGCTTCTGCAGCGACAGCCGCCCGCCCGGCTTCACCACGATGCGCTTGACCTGGTGACGCTCGCCATTGTCGACGGACTGATAGCTGCCCCAGGGCCGGTGCACCTTGAGATGCTCCTCGGTGACCTTGGGCGCGACCGTCTTGAGCTTGGTCACGAGTCGCTTCAGGCCGTTGGCGTCCTTCTGGCGCGAGACCAGCACCGCATCCGCGGTGGCGACCACGACGAGATCGTCGACGCCTTCGAGCGCGACCAGCGCCTGGTCGGTGGTGACGTTGCAGTTGCGCGAGTCCTCGAACACGGCAGTGCCGTGCGACGCGTTGCCTTGCGCGTCCTTGTCCGACAATTCCCACACCGCGTGCCAGGAGCCGACGTCGGACCAGCCGCAGGACACCGGCACGACCGCAGCGCGCGAGGTCTTCTCCATCACCGCATAGTCGATCGAGATCGCCTTCGCCGCGCCGAACGCCTCGGGCTCCAGCGTCACGAAGCCGAGATCGCGGCCCGCATTGGCGACGGCGTTGGAGATCGCTTCCACGCTTGCCGCGTCGACCTTGCGATATTCGTCGAGCAGGACGGTGGCCGGGAACATGAAGTTGCCGCTGTTCCAGAGATAGCCCGAGCTGACGTAGTCGGCCGCCTTCACGGCATCGGGCTTTTCGACGAAGCGCGCGACGGCATGCACCTCGCCGGAGATCACCTCGCCCGGGCTGATATAGCCGTATTCGGTCGCCGGCCGCTCCGGCTTCACGCCGAAGGTGACGATGCGCCCGGCGCTCGCGGCGGTGAGGCCTTCGCGGCATGCCGCGACGAAAGCCGCATTGTCCTGCACCACGTGGTCGGCGGCGAGCGCGAGCACGATCGCTTCACCGGAGCGGTTCTGCGCGAACACCGCGCCCGCGGCGATCGCCGGGCCGGAATCGCGCCGCATCGGCTCGAGGATCACGTCGGCCTCGATGCCGATCTCGGCGAGCTGCTCCAGCACCATGAAGCGATAGGACGCATTGGTGATGACGATCGGACGATCGAACAGCGAGGCATCGGACACGCGCAGCAGCGTGTCCTGGAAGGTCGAGCGCGTGCCGAACAACGGCAGGAACTGCTTGGGGCGCACCTCGCGCGAGGCCGGCCACAGCCGCGTGCCGGCACCGCCGCACATGATCAGGGGGATAATGCGTTTGTCCATCGTCATTTCAAACCTTGAAGTAGTCCCGATACCAGGTGACAAAATTACGAACCCCGTGCGCGATCGGCGTTGACGGTGCAAAGCCGGTATCGCGCATCAGGTCCTCGACATCCGCGAACGTTTCCAAAACGTCTCCCGGCTGCATCGGCAGCAATTCTTTGATTGCCGTCCGACCCAGCTCCTGCTCCAGAAGTCCGACGACATGCATCAGCTCTTCCGGATGGTGGTTGCCGACATTGTAGACCTTAGACGGCGCATTTGCGGCAGCCGGGTCATCCGCGGGCACCCGATCGATGAGCTTGGACACTACACGGGTGACGTCGTCAATATAGGTGAAGTCGCGGCGCATTTTGCCATGGTTAAAGAGCCGGATCGGCTTGTCCGCCATGATGGCGTTCACGAACAGAAACATAGCCATGTCCGGCCGTCCCCACGGACCGTAGATGGTGAAGAAGCGCAGGCCCGTGACCGGCAGCCGGTAGAGATGGCTGTAGGACTGCGCCATCATCTCGTTCGCCTTCTTGGTCGCGGCATAGAAGCTCACGGGATGGTCGGTGCGGTCCTGCACGGCAAATGGCAGTTTAGTGTTGGCGCCATAAACGGAGGATGACGAGGCGTAGACGAGATGACGACAACCGTTGTTGCGGCAGCCCTCGAGCACGTTGAGGAAGCCCGATAGATTGGAATCGGCGTAAGTTTGCGGCCGCTCGATCGAGTAGCGCACGCCGGCCTGGGCCGCGAGATGCACGACTTTGGCAAATCGGTGTCGCGCAAACAGTGCCGCGATGGTGTCGCGGTCGGCGAGATCGGCCTCGACGAAGGAAAAGCGGGAATCGTTCCGCAGCAGCGCCAGGCGTGCCTGTTTCAGCGCCGGATCGTAATAGCTGTTGAGATTGTCGAGCCCGACCACGGGCCGGCCTTCAGCCAGAAGCTGCCGGGCGACGTGAAAGCCGATGAACCCGGCGGCACCGGTGACCAAAATCGCCTGATCCGTCATCCTGTTCCCAAGGGATCTCTCGCCCGCAGCGCCTCTTTAGCCGCGCCAGCGAGGGGGTCGCAATAGCCCGAGAGACAGCTATTGCAAGATCGGCGCCAAGACCATACCAAAGCGGCCGAATTCGGCGCCCTGCGTCGGGTTGCCTCAAATCTTCGCAAACCCTGTTCATGCGGGCGAGATGCGCCGAATCCTGCTTTCGACGGCCAAAATCCTGATTTCCGGAGCGCTGCTCTATCTGGCGCTGCGCAAGGTCGATCTGACCGAGCTGTTTTCGCGCTTCACCGCGACCAGCCTGTTCTGGATCGGCGCGGCGATCGCGGTGACGTTCCTGCAAATCTTCGTCGGCGTGCTGCGCTGGCGCGAGGTCAGCGCCGCATGCGGCGCGCCGCTCGAGCTCGCCCGCGCCATGCGCTACAACGTGATCGGCGCGTTCTTCAACCAGACGCTGCCGTCGGCGATCGGCGGCGATGCGGTCCGGCTGTGGCTGGTGGCGCGCGCCGGCGCCGGATGGCGCGCGGCCACCTATTCCATCTTCGTCGATCGCGCGATCGGCCTCGTCGCACTCGCCATCGTCGTCGTCGCAAGCCTGCCCTGGAGCTACGATCTGATCACCGATCCGCACGGGCGCTCTGCGCTGCTGCTCGTCGACCTCGCCGCACTTGCGGGTGGCATCGGTTTCCTGATCTTCGGCGCGCTGAAGTGGCCTTGGCTGAAGACCTGGTGGGCTACGCATCACATCCACGCCTGCGCCGTGATCGCCAACCGCGTGATCTTCAGCCCGACGCGCGGGCCGATCATCGCGGTCCTGTCGCTGCTCGTTCACGTGCTCGCCGTCGTCATCGCCTGGTGCGTGGTGCAGTCGATCGCCGCACCGGTCAGCTTCGGCCAGACCTTCCTGCTCATCCCGCCGATCATGCTGATCACCCTGATGCCGATCTCGATCGCCGGCTGGGGCGTGCGCGAGGCGACCATGGGGCTGGCCTTCGGCTTCGCCGGGCTATCGTCCAACGAAGGCGTCAACATTTCGCTGCTGTTCGGCGCGGTGTTGTTCATCGTCGGCGCGATCGGTGGCCTGGTCTGGATCCTGAGCGCGGAAAAGGCCGCGCAGGGGTCGGCGCAGCTCGGGGTACCGGAGTGAGCCCGGTCACTGATGCCGTTGCCGCCGCGCCTTCGCTGCTTGCCCTCGCGATTGCCGCACTGATATCGGCCCTCATCACCTGGGCTAGCCGTCCCCTGCTCCAGCGCTACGCGCTGGCGCGGCCGAATGCGCGCTCCTCGCACCGCATTCCGACGCCGCAAGGCGCGGGCATCGCGGTGATCGCCGCGACGCTCGTCGTCACGTCGGCGTGGGCGGTCTGGGCGAACGTTCCGATCCCGCCCGCGCTCGTCGTTGCGACGATCGTGATCGCGCTGGTCGGGTTCGCCGACGATATCGTGTCGCTTCCGGTGCTGGCGCGGCTGGTGCTGCAAGCAGCCTGCGTCGGCGCGGTCGTGTTCACCGCGCCCGAGACCGCGCGGATCGTGCCGGCGCTGCCGCTCGCGCTGGAGCGCGGCCTCATCCTGCTCGCCGGTGTTTGGTTCGTGAACCTCGTCAACTTCATGGACGGGCTCGACCTGATGACGGTGGCGGAAGTGGTGCCGGTGACCGCGGCGCTGCTTCTGCTCGGATGGCTCGGTGACCTCTCATGGCCCAGCGTGCTGATCGCCACGGCGCTGTGCGGTGCCATGCTCGGCTTTGCGCCGTTCAACAAGCCTGTCGCAAGAGTATTTTTGGGCGACGTCGGCAGCCTGCCGATCGGCCTTTTGCTCGGATGGTGCCTGCTGGAGCTCGCCTGGCACGGGCAACCCGCCGCGGCGCTGCTGCTGCCAGCCTATTATCTCGCGGATTCCACCATCACCCTGTTTCGCCGCATCGCGCGCCGCGAGCAGTTCTGGTCGGCGCATCGCTCGCACTTCTATCAGCGTGCGACCGACAATGGTTTTGCGGTCCCGCGGGTGATCGGCGAGGTCTTCGCGCTCAACCTCGCGCTGGCCGTGCTTGCCATCGCCACCGTTCGCGCCGGCTCGATGGCGGTCACATTGCCCGCGCTTGTCGCAGGCGCCGTCGCGATCGCTTTCGTACTTCGGCGGTTCTCCCGCCCTCAATTCTCCTGAGCGGACAGTGCGAGCCGCAGGCCCTCGTCGAGGGTGACTTGCGGCTGCCAGCCGGTTGCGATCGCCTTGGAGAGGTTGAGCTCGAGCGAGCCGATCAGGCTGTCATGCGTGTCCTGCCGGCCCATCACGCTGAGCAGCGTTGAGAGCAGGTCCGGCGGCATGCCGAACATCCGCGTGTTCTTGCCGGCGGCCTTCGCCAGCCGCTCGATGAATTCGGGCGTCGAGACCTGCTCCCTGTCGGCGACCAGGAAGATCTCGAAATTGCTCGCAGGATCCGGGTGCGCGAGCCGGCGCAGGATGAACGACGACAGGTTCTGCACGGCCAGGAACGCGCGATGATTGCGGATCGCCGCAAAGGGCAGCGGCAGTCCCAGATTCACCGCGCGTGTCAGCAGCGCGAAATTGCCCTTGGCACCCGCGCCATAGACCAGCGGCGGCCGGATCACCGAAATCTTCATGGCGCTGTCGCGCGCCAGCGTCTTCAGGCCGGCCTCGGCCGCGGCCTTGGACATGCCGTAGAGGCCACGCGGCGTGAGGATGTCGTCCTCGCTGAACGGCGCACGGCCTTCATTGCTGCGGCCGTGCACGAGAACGGTGCTGACGAAGATGAACTGGCGCACGCCCGCGCTCGCCGCGGAGCGCGCCAGGTGCAGCGTGCCGGCGATGTTGACGTTGCGGTAGAGCTGGACCGCGTGCTCCTCGTGCTTGTGATGCACGCGCGCGGCGAGGTGAACCACCGCGTCGACGCCGTCGAGCGTGGCTTGCCAATCGGTTTCGGGACCGATCGATTCGATCACGACCTCGTCGTCGATCCCTTCCGGGCTGCGCACCGCCCGCCGGACCGACCATCCCTCGCGCGCCAGCGCGGGCGCGACGTGGCGGCCGACGAAGCCGCTGGCTCCCGTGATCAGCACGACTGGTTTCCGCTCGCTCATCGTTGCTCCGCCAGAACAGGATTGCGCAACAATTCGTCGATCAGGCCGGCATAGGCGTTCATCGCAATCGTCCGGTCGAATCTCGCTGCCGCCTTCACCGCGCGCTCGGCCATGGCGGCATCCTCGGAACGGGACGCCGCGCGGATCGCGTCGGCGAGCTGATCGGCGCGGCCCGGCGACACCACCCAGCCGAGCCCATTCTCCACCACGGTCAAAGCGGCCTCGGCCTCCGGCTCGGAGATCAGCGCGACCGGACGGCCGACTGCCAGCAGGTTGTAGAACCGGCTCGGCACCGACACCCCTGCAACGTCTTTCCGGTACGGAATGATCCAGAGATTGGCGGCCGCCAGGAACGCCTCGAGTTCGGCATCCTCGACCCGCGGCACGAAGGTGACATTGGCAAGGTTCGCCTCGGTCTGCAACTGCTTCAGACGCTCGAAGCCGATGCCCCAGCCCGAGAACAGGAAGTGAATGCCCGGCTCGTCCTTCAGGAGGCGCGCCGCCTCGAAAACGATCTCCGGATCATGGGTGAAGCCGAGATTGCCCGAGAGGCCGACGATGAAACGCGCGGAAATTGCCTTGCGGAACGGATTATCCAATGTGATCGGACGCGCCCCGGGCACGAGCGTCGCCCAGTTCGGAATGAAGCGGATCTTGTTCCGCGTCATCCCGGAATAGCTCAGCAGCGGCCGCTCGGCATCGCGGCCGATGGTGATGACGGCATTGAGCGCGCGGAACATCAGGCTGTTGGCGGCGCGCATCGCCCGCGTCACGATCGAACCGGGCTTCAGGAGACCCGCCATCACCAGCACGTCGGGGAAGAGGTCGTGCATGATCAGCGCCGAGCGCGCGCCCTTGACCTTCGCTGCTGCGGCAACGGCATAAGGAAGCATGAACGGCGCGGTGACGGTGAGCACGACGTCCCCTCGCCGCAGCGCCCGGGTCAACACGAAGAACGTCCGCGCCGCGAACAGCAGCTCGGACAAGCCGCGCCGGACCAATGCGGCCTTTCCCGCCATCTTGTTCTTGACGACAACGACGTGCGGCTTGCCCGGGCCGACCTGCGAATCCGGCAATGCGCCCGATGAGCCCGACAGCACCACGACGTCGTGATCCCCGGCGATGCGGCAGGCGATTTCGGCCATGATCGCCGCCGTCGTGCTCGGATCAGGCGGATAATGCTGGCTCGCGACGACGATCTTGCCTTGAGACTGCATGGTCAGGCCGCGGTCGATCCGAATTCCGGAACCGCATCCTTCAGGATGGTCTTGATCGTGGCCCTATCGTCCCGCGCGATCGCCTGCTCCAGCGCCGCGATCCATTTGCGCAGCGTCTGCATCGGCGGCTCGTTCGGCTGCGCGGCCATGATTCCGGCGACACCGATCTCGCGGGTCGGCTCCTCGGAGGCGAACAGGATCTCGTTCAGGCGCTCGCCCGGCCGCATGCCGGTGAACACGATCTCGATATCATAGCCGGGCTGGAGGCCCGAGAGGCGGATCATGCGCTCGGCGAGATCGACGATCTTCACGGGCTGGCCCATGTTGAGCACGTAGACCGAGACATCGGGACGCTGCGTTCCGAGCGCATGCGTTGCCGCCGTGATGACGAGATCGCAGGCCTCGCGGATGGTCATGAAGTAGCGGACCATGTCGGGATGCGTCACCGTCACGGGGCCGCCGGCCTCGATCTGGGCCTTGAACTTCGGCACCACCGAGCCGTTCGACGCCAGCACGTTGCCGAACCGTACGGAGATCAGCCGCATCGGCGGCCTCGCACCGCCGCTCCCCGCGACAAGATCGTGGTCGAGCGCCTGGCAGTACATCTCGGCGAAGCGCTTGGTGAGGCCGAGCATCGACACCGGCTCGATCGCCTTGTCGGTCGAGATCATCACCATGGCTTCGGCGCCGGCGCTGTGCGCCGCGTCGGCAACGTTGATCGAGCCGAAGATGTTGGTCTTGACGCCCTCGCTCCAGTCGCGCTCCAGGATCGGCACGTGCTTGAGCGCGGCGGCGTGGAACACGATCTGCGGCTTGAACTCCGCCATCAGGCGCATGATCCGCTCGCGGTCGCGGATGTCGGCGATCCGCCCTTCGATCTCGGCAGCCGTGCCGTGCGCGGCGAGCGCTTCCGTGACCGCGTAGAGCGCCGGCTCGGAATTTTCCACGATCAAGAGGCGCGCGGCGCCGAAGGCGACGACGCGCTCGCAGATCTCGGAGCCGATCGAGCCGCCGCCGCCGGTGACGATCACCGCCTTGCCCTTGATCAGGGCTTCGAGGCGCGCATAGTCGATTGTCTCGCTCGGCCGCAGCAGGAGGTCCTCGACCGCGACCGCCGTGAGTCGCGGCGTATCGCCGCTCTCCAGCGAGGGCATGCGGTTGACGATCACACCCAGCTTGCGCGCCCGCATCAGGATCGATTCCGGATGCGCTTCGGGCTCGAACGCCGACGGCGTCATGACCACGCGCGCAATCGCCTTGTTGCGCTTGGCGAAATCGGCGAAGACGTCCTCGATATCGTCGATACTGCCCAGCACCGGCACGTTGCGGATGAGCTGACCGAGATCGGACCTCGACGGCGACAGGACGCCGACCGGCCAGACGCGTTTGATCGCCCCGCTCTCGATGCCGCGGAGCAGCACCTCCGTATCCGCGGCACGGCCGATCAGCAGGGTCGGCGCGGCATCCTCGGTGCGGGCATGGCGCCGCACCCGCGTATAGCGGAAATAGCGATAGGCCATGCGCGAGGCGCTGAGAGCGGCGATCTCGAGGAACCAATAGAGGACGATGGTCACCTTGCCGAGGAAGAAGGCGCCGCGAACGTTGGGAGCGACGAAGATGTAGTCGAGCGCGAGCAGTGCAACCGTCAGCACGGTCGCGACCCGAATGATGTTCAGCGCGTCAGGCAGCGATATGAAGCGCCATTTCGTCGTAGTCAGGTTGGAGAGGAAGAACACGACCACGCTGAAGGCGAGGAAGTAGGGCAGGATCCGGAACAGCAGCGGCAGGCGGTCGAAGAAGCCGTCGCCGCCCTCGAAACGCAGGTAGAAAGCCGCGAACAGCGCCGCCGTCGTCGCCAGCAGGTCGTGGAGCGCGATCAGGAAATTGCGCAAGGTGAGATGCGAAAGACGCGTCATCCGCCGGCCGATGAAAATCCAGTTAGGTGCAACCTGACCGCGCTGATAGCCCATCTGGCACAGACATGCCAGCATAAGACTTGCCAGCCGCGCGGCCGTTCAGGAACCGGCTTCCCCCACCTTCGCCCCGGCCTGTTGTGCCCGGATCACCATGCCGCCGGCGACGCCGACGCCGATGACGTACATCCAGCCCTCGTGGAAGTCGAACAGATGGGAGTTGAACAGCGAGGTGAAGACGTTCTGCACCACGACCAGAAGGCCGACCCAATAGGCCAGCCCGTCGCCGCGGAACAGCAGTAGATGCAGGATCCAGATCGCGTAGAGAACGGCGATGCCGAGAACGCCCCATTGCACCGCGACGTTGAGCGTCTGGTTATGCGGGTTGCCAATCACCTCGGCGGAGGCCTGGTAGCCGCTTCCCGTCTTCGCCTGCTCGAACAGCCCGCGCGTCGAGCCGGTGCCGTGGCCCTTGATCGGCGCCTCCGCGAAGAAGCCGAGCGATTTCCGCCAGAATTCGAGCCGCAGGCCCATCGAGGTCGGCTCGCCCTTTTCCACATAGCGCGTGTAGTCGCTGACAAACGTGTCGGCAGTCTTGCGCAAGTGCGGCGATGCCTGCCAGGCGAGGGCCGCGCCGGCGAGCAGCGCGACAGAGATGATCGCGATGCTGCGCCATCTCAAATGCAGCAGCGCGAACACGCCGAACATGATCGGAACAGTGACGAGCGCGGTGCGCGATACCACCACGAAGGCCATGTTGACGAAGAAGCTCAGCGCCAGCGCCGTCAGGAGTCCGGCAAGCCAGTATCGCTTCTCACGCAGCAGCATCACGATCGGATAAGCGAGCGCGACCGCGCACAGCGTGAATTCCTGGCTTTGGTTGATGTAGTTCTTGACGAAGATGCCGCGCTCGAGGTGGTCGGACTTCAGCGTCAGGCCGGGATAGAAAGCGACCAGCCACGACATCACCGACAGCAGCGCGCAGGACACCAGGAAGGCGATGAAGATCCATTGGCCGCGCGGCGAGCGCTCGAAATGATAGAGGAAGACCGGCAGCACGAGCAGCTTGACGGTCGGACTGAGCGCATAGATGCGCGCGCCCCAGGCCGCATCCGACCACAGCGTGCCCACCAGCGCGAGCAGGACCAGCGCGATCGGCGCCGCTGCGATCGGGCGCTTCAGCGATTGCAGGAATGCGCGGACGTCGAGAAACGGCACGATGCAGACCAGGAACGCGGCGTTGAAGATCGCAGCGAGCGAGGTCGACCAGGGCAGCGACGCTACGGTCAGGATCGCGAACAGGTCGGCCGTCTCGCACCAGGCAGCCGGGCTGCGCAGGCGCCGCCCCAGCATCTGGAAGGTCGTCTCCCGGACAAGCGTCGTCACTTGCCCCCTCCCCGCGCGCGATGAACCAGCGCGGTCGTGCTGAAACCCTGGAGGATGTCGACCAGCACGACCGTTCCGCCGGCGGCTTCGACGACTTCATGGCCGACCACCTGCTCGCGGGTGTAGTCGCCGCCCTTGACCAGCGCGCTCGGCTTGATCCGTGTGATCAGGTCGATCGGCGTGTCCTCCTCGAAGATGACGACGAGATCGACGGCTTCGAGCGCCGCGAGCACTTCCGCACGCGCCCGCTCGTCCTGAACCGGGCGATCGGCGCCCTTCAGCCGCCGCACCGAGGCATCGCTGTTGAGGCCCACGATCAGGCGGTCGCAGGCGGCGCGCGCCGCAGTCAGCACCTTGACGTGGCCGGGATGCAGGATGTCGAAGCAACCGTTGGTGAAGCCGACGCGCAGGCCCTGCCTCTTCCACTCGGCGAGCTGCGCCTCGAGCGTATCAGGCTCGAGCAAGATCTTCTCCTCCGCAGCGAGATAGGCCTGCGGCAGGATCTTTCGGCGCAGCTCGGCCGCGCTCACGCTGGCCGTGCCCTGCTTGCCGACGGCGACGGCAGCGGCGGCATTGGCCATGCGCAGGGCTGTGTCCCAGTCCGCGCCTGCGGCGAGCGAGACCGCGAGGGCCGCTGCGACCGTGTCACCCGCGCCGGAGACGTCGCGCACCTTCACGGGGACGGCCGGAACATGAACGGCCTCGCCGTTGCGCGGCACCAGCGTCATGCCGTGCTCGCCTTGCGTGACCAGGATCGCCTCGCAATCGGCGAGCCGCATCACGTCCTCACTGGCGTCGACGATGCTCTGCGGCGTGTCGGCGCGGCTCCGTGTCGCCTCTGAAAACTCCTTGCGATTGGGCGTGAGCAGCGTGGCGCCGCGATAGATCGCCCAGTTCAGGCTCTTGGGATCGACGATCACGGGCTTGCCGAGCTTTCGCGCGGCGTCGATCGCGTGGCGGATCACGCGCGCGGTCAGCACGCCCTTGGCATAGTCGGACAGCAGCACGATGTCGGCGCGCGCGATCTGCGGCAGGATTGCTTCGATCAGCCCGGTCTCGATGTCGTCGGAGGCAGGCGCCGCATGCTCCCAATCGGCGCGCAGCATATGCGTGGAAAAATGCTCGGAGACGAAGCGGACCTTGCGCGTAGTCGGCCGCGACGGATCGCACACCAGCACGCTTTCGATGCCGTCGTGCTCAGCGAGCGCGGCCTTGAGCCGTGCACCGGCATCGTCCTCGCCGACGAGGCCGACGAAGATGCAGCGCGCGCCGAGCGAGGCGATATTGCGCGCGACGTTGCCGGCGCCGCCGATATGGATCTCGCTGCGCTGCGCGGCAATCACCGGCGCCGGCGCTTCCGGAGAGATTCGCGACACCTCGCCATAGACGAATTCGTCCAGCATGATGTCGCCGACGCACAGGACCGTGCGGCCTGAGATGGCTTGCGCGAGGGCGTCGAAATCGAGAATGGGCGTCGGCATGGTCCTGGAGCCTCAGCGGAAACGGTCGGGCCGGTCGAGATAATCCCCGACATAGGCCTTCACCGCATCCTCGAGCGTCGTGAAGCCGCCGTTATAGCCGGCGCGCTGCAGGCGATCGACCTCGCTCTGGGTGAAGTATTGATAGCTGCCACGGATCTGCTCGGGCATGTCGACATATTCGATGTTCGGCTTGCTGCCGAGCGCGGCATAGGCAGCTAGCATCAGGTCCTTGAAGCTGCGCGCCTTGCCGGTTCCGACGTTGAAGAGACCGGACACCGATGGCGTCGCCAGCAGCCACATGACGACGCGCACGACGTCGTCGACATAGATGAAATCGCGGCGCTGATCGCCGTCGGCGATGCCCTCGCGATGCGATTTGAAGAGCTGCACGACACGGCCCGCTTTGACGTCGTCGAACCGGCGCGCCAGCACGCTCATCATCGAGCCCTTGTGGTACTCGTTCGGGCCGAACACGTTGAAGAATTTCAGCCCGGCCCATTGCGGCGGCAGCCGATCGCCCTTCGCTGCGCGTTCGGCAACGGCGAGATCGAACAGGTGCTTGCTCCAGCCGTAGAGATTCATCGGCCGCAATTTCTTCAGCGCGGAGACCGAGGCGTCGTCGTCAAAGCCTGCCTCGCCGTCGCCATAGGTCGCCGCGGACGAGGCGTAGATGAACGGCACGACGCCCGCCGTGCACCAGTCCAGAAGACGCATCGACATGCGGAAGTTGGTCTCGAATACGAGGTCGCCGTCGGTCGCGGTGGTCGCGGAAATCGCCCCGAGATGGATCACCGCGTCGAGCTTGCGGCCTTTCAGCCAATCGAGCAGCTCGGCCGGCGGAACGATATCCACAAGCTGGCGCTTGGCGAGGTTGCGCCATTTGCCGTCATTGCCGAGCAGGTCGCAGACGACGACGTCGCTGCGGCCGGCGTCATTCAACGCGGCGACGACATTCGATCCGATAAAACCGGCCCCGCCGGTCACCAGCAACATTCCACCTACCCTGCCCGATGTTTTATGGCCCGGTCCTGCCCTAGCGCATGATCCACCAAAGTGTAAGCGGTTTTGGGTCAGCTCCGTCCCGGCTTTACCTGCCGGCCCGGAGCGGGTAACCGAACCGCCACATCACGCTCCCTCCGGTCCTATTAACGAATGAACCAAGATTCGCAATTTAGCCGAGATGCAGATCGGAGCGACACCCGCCCGATCCTGATCATCCCCTATATGTGGATTGGCGATTTCGTCCGGAATCATACCGTTGTCCGGGTCCTGAACGAGCGCTGGCCGAATCGGCCGGTCGATCTCCTCACCACCTCCCTATGCGCCCCGCTGGTCGATTACATGCCCGGCGTGCGTCAGGGGATCGTCTGGGACCTGCCGCGCAGCCGGCTGGCCGTGGGGCGCCAGTTCGGCCTGGCGAAGCTGCTGCGTGAGCGGAACTATGGCACCGCCCTGGTGCTGCCCCGGACCTGGAAGGCCGCCATCGCGCCCGCGCTGGCCGGCATCCCTGAAAGGGTCGGCTTCGTCGGCGAGTTCCGGTTCGGCCTGCTCAACCGCTGGCGCTGGGGCGAGAAGAAGCTGCCCCGCTTCATCGACAAGAACGCCGCCCTCGCCCAGCCCGACGGCGCGCCTTTGCCGCCAGAATGGCCGGTCCCGCAATTGCGGGTCCCGGCTGACGACATCGCCCGCTGGCGGCAGGCCAACGGGCTGAGCGCCCGTGCCGCCGTGGCGCTGGCCCCCGGCTCGGTCGGCGTCTCAAAGCGCTGGACCTACTATCCGGAGGCTGCCCGCTTGCTGGCCGAACGTGGGCTGGAGGTCTGGGTGGTCGGCGGCCCCGCGGAAAAAGGCCTCGCCCAGGAGATCGTCGCGGCCGGCGGCCCGGGCGTGCGGGACCTCACCGGCAACGATTTGCGCAACGGCGTGCTGGCAATGGCCGCGGCAGGCGTCGCCATCTCCAACGATTCCGGCCTGATGCACATCGCAGCCGCCCTGGGCACGCCCACCATGGGCATCTTCGGCCCGACCAGCCCCTACCTCTGGGCGCCGTTGAACGGCCTTGCTGCAACCGTGGTCCAGGACAAGAGCGTGCTGTCCTGTCAGCCCTGCCAGAGCACGATCTGCAAGATGAACGACCACCGCTGCATGCGGGATATCGCGGCGAGCGAGGTGGTGGGAATTGCGCAGCGGGTGCTCGGGGATCACGCTCAAGCGACAACCTAAAGCGCGATGACGATCCATCCTGATCTCATCGCGCTTTAGTCGGGACCGCTCGACACCCGAAAGGCGACCATTGAGCCTGCCGGTCCGACACCCGGTCAACAGTCGTGAACACACCCAAGCGTAAAGACATTCAAGCGCACGGCGCAGAAAAGGGCAGCGCGGGTGCCACTTGCCAAGGGTGAACCAGGATCACGTCGGCCGAGACGAATCCTCATCGAGACGCGAACAGAGGTTTAGCTCCTCAACGTCGCTCGATACATGCCTCTTGAACAGTTTACACAACGATGGAGGTAACCCATGCCGATCGTTCAATTCACCCGATTCAAGACCGACAAACCCGAGGAAATGGTCAAGATCGTCAGACAGGCAAAGAAGATCTTTGAGAAGCATGGCGCCGAATTTCTCCGGCTCTCCCGCTTCCATACTGGCGCGTGGGCAGGAGAGTTGCTGGTTGCGACGCGCTACGCCAATTGGGAAGTTTACGGCAAAGTGCAGGAAGCCGTGGCAAATGACCCGGAGTTCGCGCAAGTGCAGGCTGATGGAATGAAGATTGCCGAACTTCAGGGCCGCAACATCGCCGTCAGCATCGATCTCTGAAGCATGATCCGGAAAGCGCGAAGCGGTTTTCCGGGAAGATCATGCTCCAACGATAACCTGAGGCGCGACGACGGTTCATCCTGATCTCATCGCGCCTCAGTCGGGCGCCGCTCCCCCAACCGTGGCAAGCGCGGAGGCCGCGGGACATGTTCGGTGGCCTGTCTGAATTCTGACAAGCCGGGCGACCCATCGCGTTACGCTGCGCCCTGCCGCAAGCAGACGGGCGTTCTGCAGGTCCTTTGACCTAGATCAACAACAGTTTCGCCAGTTCGTCGCACCCAAATGCGACGCAAGACCGGTACGAAGGACCACATCTTAGTGCTTACTGCGCCTTCTCGGCGTCGAAGAGGCTGATTCAGCGACATTGCCCCTTTAGTCGGAGAGTTTCATGAGGACCTTCAATCCCTTGGTGACGGCATTACTTCTCGTGACGCAATCGGCCTCGATACAGGCTGCGGATTTGAACGGAGCCTGGTCAATCGACGCCTCGGCCTGTGGCCAAATGTTCACCAAAGAGAACAACAGGCTTGCCTTCAAGAAAGATGCCGATCTCCACGCGGGCGGCCTGATCGTCCAGGGAAAGCAAATCACCGGCACATTTGAAAAATGCACCGTCAAATCATTGCGCGACGACGGGCCGAACATGCGACTGATCGCGTCGTGCTCGGACGGCGTCGCGATTTCAGACGTGACATTCGATCTGACATTCTCCGGCGAGAATAACATCACGCTCAGCTCCAAGGAGCCGGTGCCAGTGCAAATGCCGTATGTGCGCTGCCCAATGTGAAGTCGACCACGACGGCGTCGAGGCTGTGCCGATGATGACATCATGCCGGTGCTTTGCCCGACGAGTCAAATCTTCTTCGTAAAATCAGAATAAATCGTCGACGGCCGCAAGTCATTGATTCTGCTGGCCCCGGCTACTGTGCATGGGGTTGTTTTCGCGGTTTTTTGCCTTGCTGCCCTGGAAACGGCGTTTCAGAGCAGCGGACGATACACCTCGCCGATCCGCGCCGCTTCGGCATCGAGGCTGAACTTCTCGAGCACGCGCGACCGGCCGCGCTCACCCATCACTGTTGCAGCAGCCACGTCGCGCATCAACGGCTCGAGCGCCAGGGTGAGCGCGCCGGCATCACCTGTCGGGATCAGCACGCCGGTGACGCCATCCTCGACGACGAGCTCGGCAGCCCCGGCACGCGCAGCGACCAGCGCGCTGCCGGCGGCCATGGCCTCGATCAGCGTCAGGCCAAAGCCCTCGTTGCGCGAGGTGAAGGCGTAGATCGTCAGCCGCTGATACCAGCGCTGCACCGCTTCGATCGGCAGCTCGCCGGTGATGACGATGCGCGCTTGCAGGCCGGCCGCCTCGATGCGCTTCTTCAGGTCGCTCGCAAAAACAGTTTGCTCGGGCGTCACCTGACCGACGATGACGGCAGTGAAATCCGGATAGTGCGGCAGCAGACGGCACATCGCGTCGACGAACACATCCGTGCCCTTCTGCGCGCGCACGCGGCCAAAGCAGCCGATCGCGTAGCGGCCCGGCAGCGCGGCTTCCGCGAACGCAGCGGCGCGATCGAGCGGCGGCGCATAGACATCGGTGTCGACGCCGTGCGGGATCACCGTCGATTTCACCTTGAGGAACGAGGCCGAGATATCTGATGTCGCGATGATCGCGTCCATGCGCCGGATCAGCCAGCGCGTGATCCAGCTGTGATGCCGCTGCGCTGCCGACGTGAACACGAGTTTCAATGGCCAGCCGAGCGCACGCAACGCGACGCCCGCGATCATCTCGTTGTTGCGCCGGGCGTGCCAGATCAGCGGCGCCTTGCGGCCCCATAATTTCAGGAAATCCGCAGTGCTCAGCCGCACAATTCCCTCCGGTGCATCGGAGCCGAGCCAGCCGGCGCGAAACAGCCTTGCCAGCCGCGGCGCCACCATCCGGTTGGTCGCGGTCACCCCGGAATAGCGCCTGTGCAGATTTGGCACGATCACATCGAGGTCGCCGGGGGATTTCGTCACGTCACACTCCGTTGAGCAGGCCCCCTATACGCAACATTAAGCATAGTGACCAGTTCAGCCGCGCCGAAACCCCCTCTTCACCGCGCAAACGTTAACTTGGCGCGTTGATCGGAGACGGGTGAGATCATGACTGTGCTAGTCACCGGCGGTGCCGGCTATATCGGAAGTCACACGGTCCTGGCGCTGGCGGAAGCCGGCGAGGACGTCGTCGTGATCGACGATCTCTCGACCGGTTTCTCCGCCTATCTGCCCGAAGGCGTACCGCTGTTCATTGGCGATGCCGGCGACGAGAATTTGCTCGAAGGCGTGATCGCCCAGCACAACATCGAGAGCATCATCCATTTCGCCGGCTCGGTCGTCGTGCCGGATTCGATGCGCGACCCGCTCGGCTACTACCGCAACAACTTCATGACCGCGCGCAATCTGCTCAACGTCGCGGTCAAGCGCGGCATCGGCCGCTTCATCTTCTCCTCGACCGCCGCCGTCTACGGCAATCCGGACCAGGTGCCGGTGCCCGAGCACGCGCCGACGCGGCCGCTGTCGCCCTACGGCTCGTCGAAGCTGATGAGCGAGATCATGCTGCACGACGTCGCCGCCGCCTACGGCATGCAATACGTGACCTTGCGCTATTTCAACGTTGCGGGTGCCGACCCGCAGGCCCGCATTGGGCTAGCCACCGTCGGCGCCACGCACCTGCTCAAGATCGCGGTGGAAGCCGCGACCGGCCAGCGCGCCAAGATCGACGTGTTCGGCACCGACTATCCGACCCAGGACGGCAGCTGCATCCGCGACTTCATCCACGTCACGGACCTCTCGCAGGCGCATCGCTCGGCACTGGCTTACCTCCGCAATGGCGGCGCCTCGACGACGCTGAATTGCGGCTATGGCCGCGGCTATTCGGTGCTGGAAACCATCGACGCGGTGCGCCGGGTTTCGGGACGCAGCTTCGCCGTGCAATACGCCCCGCGCCGGCCTGGCGACATCATGACCATGGTCGCCGACACCAGCCGCATCCGCGGCCTGCTCGACTGGAAGCCGCAATACGACGACCTCGAGACCATCGCGGCCCACGCGCTGGCCTGGGAGGACAAGCTGTTCCGCGAGCGCCATGGCGAGCTCCGCCACGCCGCCTCGGCCTAGATTCCATCCCGGCGCAAGCCCTTAATTGGGCTTGAAAAGCCCGGCTTTAGCGGGCACAGAGGCCCTTCGATCCCTGACGCGCGAGCAGGCTTTTCCTTGCTCCGTCAATGGACACCGGATGGCCCAGTTTCCAAAGAAAATCACCGACGATCCCTATGCGGCAGCGGTCCTGATTCGCCGCCTGGTCACGGAACAGGGGATGATCTACTGGCGGCGCTACCTCGTCGCCTTCGCGCTGATGGCGCTTGCCGCCGGATCGACCGCGGGCGCGACCTACGTGCTCGGCCAGGTCATCAACCAGGCCTATGTCGACAAGAACATCCCGGGCATCGCGATGTTCTCGGGCATCACGGTGATCCTGCTCTTCATCAAGGGCGTGGCGACCTACGGCCACATGGTGATCCTGACCAAGATCTCCAACGCCATCCTCGCCACCAACCAGCGCCAGCTCTTCGCCAAGCTGATGCGCGAAAGCGTCGGCTTCTTCTCCGAGCGGCATTCGTCTGAATTCCTGGCGCGGCTGACAGCCGGCGCCAAATCCATCACCGACGTCCTCAACATGCTGGTCAACGCCGTCGGGCGCGACCTCATGATGCTGCTCGCCATGATCGGCGTGATGGTGTGGCAGGATCCGGTGATGTCGTTCATCGGCCTCGTCGTGGTGCCGCCGGCGATGCTGGTGCTGCGCAAGCTGGTCAAGCGCATCAAGGGCCTCGCCTACAACCAGTTCACAGGCACCGCCGACATCATGGAGACGATGCAGGAATCGCTGCAAGGCATCCGCACCGTCAAGGCGTTCACGCTCGAAGAGACCATGCAGAGGCGTATCGACGAGAACATCGCGATCGTCGAGCGCAACGCCAACAAGATGGCCCGCGTGGCCAACCGCTCCAATCCGCTGATGGAGATGCTCGGCGGCTTCGCCGTCGCCGGCTGCCTTCTCTACGGCGGCTACAGCGTGGTCGCGCTCAACGCCACGCCCGGCGCGTTCTTCTCCTTCATGACCGCCTTCCTGATGGCCACCGAGCCGGCCAAGCGGCTGGCGCGGCTCAACATCGACCTCAACAGCCAGCTCGTCGGCGCCCGCATGCTGCTCGAAGTCGTCGACAGCCCGGCGAGCGAGCATTCCGACGACGACAAGCCGTCGCTCAAGCTCTCTGACGCGCGCATTGAGCTGCGCGACGTCAGCTTCTCCTACCGCGCCAGCGAGACCGTGCTCAACCGCATGAGCTTCGTCGCCGAGCCCGGCAAGGTCACCGCGCTGGTCGGTCCCTCCGGCGGCGGGAAGTCCACCGTGCTGGGGCTGCTGCTGCGCTTCTACGAGGTGACGCAAGGCGACATCGTGATCGACGGCCAGTCGATCGGCGCGGTCTCGCGCAAATCGCTCCGCGCCCAGACCGCCTATGTCGGCCAGGACGTCTATCTGTTCCGCGACACCATCCGCAGCAACATCGCCTTCGGCAAGCCCGGCGCGACCGAAGAGCAGATCATCGATGCTGCGAAAGCGGCCTGCGCGCATGATTTCATCATGAGCTTCCCGCTCGGCTACGACACGCCGGTCGGCGAGCACGGCACGCAGCTCTCGGGCGGCCAGCGCCAGCGCATCGCGGTCGCGCGCGCGCTGATCAAGAACGCGCCGATCATCCTCCTGGACGAGGCCACCGCCGCGCTCGATTCGGAATCCGAGCGCCAGGTGCAGGAGGCGATCGAGCATCTCTGCCAGAACCGCACCACCATCGTGATCGCGCACCGCCTGCACACCATCATGCACGCCGACGCGATCCTGGTGGTCGAGGGCGGCGAAATCGTCGAGCAGGGCCGGCACGACGAGCTGCTCCGCCGCGGCGGCCGTTACGCCTCGTTCTTCCGCCTGCAACATCACGATGCCGGCGCTCTGGCGCCGATCAGCGCAACCGCATAGAGTTCCTTCACCTCAAGAGCAGCGAGACCGCTTCATGAACGCCGCCTCCTACGTCATTCCGCTTCCGCCCCAGGCTTCGCTTCCCGTCGTCGGTGAGGCCGGCCGTTACCCGGTGCGCCGCATCTGGTGCGTCGGCCGCAACTATCTCGAGCACATCCGCGAGATGGGCAATGACGAGCGCGCGCCCCCGTTCTTCTTCGCCAAGCATGCCGACATGCTGGTGCCCGACGGCGCCACCATTCCCTATCCGCCGCTGACCAAGGATTTGCACCACGAGGTCGAGCTGATCGTCGCGATGAAGAGCGGCGGGCTGAACATCCCCGCCGACAAGGCGCTCGACCATGTCTACGGCTATGCCGTCGGCATCGACCTCACCCGCCGCGACCTCCAGATCGCCTCGCGCAAGAAGGAACGTCCGTGGGAGATCGGCAAGTCGTTCGACGGCTCCGCGCCCGCTTCCGCGCTGCAGCCTGCCTCGAAGATCGGCCATCCCTCCAAGGGCAAGATCTGGCTCACGGTCAACGGCAAGGAAGCCCAGACCGGCGACCTCGAGCAGATGATCTGGAACGTGCCGGAGACGATCTGGCAGCTCTCGCAGCAGGTGAAGCTCGCCGCCGGCGACATCATCATGACGGGCACGCCGGCCGGCGTGTCGCAGCTCCAGCCCGGCGACAAGCTCGAATGCGGCGTCGACGGCGTCGGCTCGCTGAAGGTCTCGATCGGCCAGCCTGAGTAAGCCGCAAAGCATCTCGATATCGAAAGGCCCCGGACCTGTCCGGGGCCTTTTGCATGTCGAGCGCACGATCGCGGACGTTTTCGATCTACCAGGCCTTCACCGGCCGACTGGCGTGGCTTGCCTGCGGCACGCCGCGATTGAGCGACATGTGGGAATGCACACACAGCCAGCCGTCGCCGACTCTTGAAAACACCATCGTGGCCCGTCCGGGACGCGGAAACGCGCTGCCATCGGGATGATAGCCGGTGCTCGTCCACGGCGCGATCACGGTTGCCATCGTGCCGTCGGGAGACGCCAGAATGGATGTCTGCTCGATGACAAATCGAAAGTCGCTCGTCTTCGGCCAGACGTTGTCCCATTGCGATGAGACCCATTGATCGAGGCCGGGGATGACATCGTTATGCGTGCCGAAGGCGAGCACATCCGGATGGAAGAGCGGCCGCGCCGAAGCATAGTCGACCTCGCGGACGTAGCCTGAGAAGGTCTCCAGCCACTTACGGAAGAATTGCACGATCTCGGTATTCGCAACTGGCAACGGGGCCATTGCCTGCTCCATGTTTGGCCGCTCGATCAAGGCAATCTTGTTGCCATGGGGCGAACCGTCCAGCAAGATATCTGGAGAGCACCGGTGGAGATTGATCAACGAGCCGGGCTGATCTCATGGAGGCAGACTTATGAGACGCATTCTGCTGCTTGCGGCCGCGCTTGTCGTAACCTGCAACACTGCGAACGCGCAGTCCAGCCAGCCGTATGCTGGCCTTGAGCAGCGCCCCATCAAGGCACTCTCGCGCCAGCAGATCAACGATCTCCAGACCGGTCGCGGCATGGGCCTGGCGCTTGCCGCTGAACTCAATGGATATCCCGGTCCGAGCCATGTGCTTGAGCTCGGTGATCGCCTTGACTTGACAGTGGATCAACGCGTTCAGGTTCAGCGTCTCTTTGACGACATGAAGCAAGAGGCGGTCCCGCTGGGCAACAAGCTTGTCGAGCAAGAGAGGGAGTTGGACCACCTTTTCTCTGCCCGCGTCGTGACGTCGGAATCGCTCAAGACGGCCATCGTTGCCATTTCCGAAACCCAGGCAAAGCTGCGTGAAAGCCACCTCAAATATCATCTGTCGACCGCCGCCTTGCTCGACCAGCGTCAAATGCAGCGATACGCGGAGTTACGAGGTTACCAGCGCGCCGACGATCCAGAAGGACACAAGCACCATCACTAGAAAATGCTGACCGCAGGCTTCGCTATTGTCTCGCTTCTCTACGCAACAGTAGGTCATGCTGGAGGAACGGCATTTCTTGCCTTGATGGCCTTTGCCTCGTTTCCGCCAAACGAGATGCGGCCAACGGCTCTGTTACTGAATATCGTCGCGGCGACCTATTCCACGTGGCTCTTCGATCGCGGCAGCCATATCGACTGGGTAAAACTCAAGCCGCTGCTGATTGCGTCCCTGCCAACCACCCTGCTTGGCGCATCCATTGTGCTGGCCGAAGACATCTACCACGCGGTGACGGGGCTCGTGCTCCTCGTCGCCGCTGTCGTCTTGATAGTTGGGCGGAGCAGTCGCGATGCGCCGGATCGCGTTACTCCGCCCTGGGCCGCGATATCTATGGGCGCCGGTGTCGGCTTCATCTCCGGTCTCACTGGCGTTGGTGGCGGTGTTTTCCTCGCGCCCATTCTGGTCGGGATGCGCTGGGCATCACCCAGGCAGACCGCGGCGCTTTCCGCGCCATTCATCTTGGGTAACTCTGCAGTTGGATTGATTGGCACGCTCTACGTGGGACAAGTACCGTCGAGCCAGACTTGGCTATATGCCCTGGGTGCACTCGCCGGCGCGATGGTCGGCACCACGATTGGTTTGCGATGGTTCTCGCAAGCGGCAACGCGTTACATTCTTGCCGCCGTCCTCGGCTCTGCCGGCGTTCAACTCGTAGCGTTCGCGGCCAGATGAAATCTGGGGATCGCAGGGCGGATTAACGACTTGTCCGCCCTACACATTCACTTCAACGCCGACAGCACGATGAGGCCGAGCACCAGCGCCGTCAGCGAGTATTTCAGCGTGTAGTACACGTTGCGGTTCCACTCCTTGACCTTGCGGCTGCCGAGATGGATCTCATAGAGCTTGCCGAATACCTTGTTGAGCACGCCGACATCCTCGCCTTCGACGTTCTGGGTCGCCGAAGCCTTGACGACGTGGTGGCTGACCCAGCGGTTGATCGCGGTCATGAAGCCATACTTCATCGGGCGCTCGACGTCGCAGAACAGGATGATGCGGTTGACGTCGGTGGCATTCTCCGCGCTGTGGATGAAGGTCTCGTCGAACATGAAGGCCTCGCCGTCGCGCCAGACGCATTCGACGCCGTCGACGAGGATCCGGCACTTGTTCGAATTCGGCGTGACCAGGCCGAGGTGATAACGCAGCGAGCCCGCGAAGGGATCGCGGTGCGCGCCGAGCTTGCCGCCGGGCGGCAGCATCGCGAACATCGCGCCATGCACGCTCGGGATCGACTTGAGCAGCTCCACCGTCTTCGGGCACAGCGTGTTCGCCGAAGGCAGGAAGTCGTCGTACCATTTCAGGTAAAAGCGCTTCCAGCCGCTCTTGAAGAACGAGTAGAAGCCCCAGTCGTTGTTCTTGGCAGCGGCGCGGATGAAGCCCTCGTCGAACAGGCGCACCGCCTCGTCACGGATAATTTCCCAGTTCTCGCTCAGCGGCTTCAGCTCCGGAAACTGCTCGACCGAGATCACCGGCCTGTTCGGCACGGCCGAGCCCGCATACATCAGCACGTTGTAGGGCGCGAGATAGGTCGAGTGATCGCCGAGCTGGCGCGCGAAGCGCAGCCGCTGCTTGCCGCGGAAGTGAACGTAAATCGTCGAGGCCGCAAGCACATACAAAATGACGAGTTGCGGCGCAAAAAGCTGTTTCAACATTTCCCCGTTCCCCCGGTGACCCAGCCGGGGCGTCATTTATCCCGCCCCGGCCGAAGCGGCAAGATATTCACGGGTGGGTTGCAATCACACTGGGGAGAGCGCGGGGGGCGGAACCGGCGCGGGAAGCCGGCCAAGCCGGTTCACCCCCGCGACAGCGCCTGGAGGCCCTTGAAAGTGAGGCGCTTGGGGTCGGTGACGCCGGCAAGATAGAGCCGGCGGATGAAGGCGATGACGGCGTCGCGGTCGCAATCGGTCAGCGCGACGACGGCGTCGACTGCAATTCTCTGGGCTTCCATTGGGCTCACCTCGGCCTTGCGAGTAACCCCGGCCGAGACAGGCTAGGACTCCGCGGTTAATCCGGCGTTAACCGTTTGGGCAGCATGGCCGATTCACCCCGGTGCTCGAATACGCAAAACAACGCATTGGCAGTCGCGACGCAGCAGCGATGCTCAGCGCGCACCGATGCTCTTCTTCAGCAGTGCAAAGTGCTTCTTCAGCCGCGGCACGGCAAAGTCGGTGAACGCCCGCACCTTGGGCACCGAGAGCCGGCCCTGCGGGCAAATCAAATGCGCGGGCATCTCCGGATCCTCGTCGCCGGCCAGCACGATCTCGAGCTCCCCGCGCGCGACCTGTTCGGCCACCTGGTACGAATACATCCGCACCACCCCGCGCCCGGCAACCGCGGATGCCACCGCCGCATAGGTGCTGTTGACAACGAGGCGCGGCGTGAACTGCACCGTCCGCGCTGCCGATGCGCCGGCCTGCGGCGCAAAGGTCCAGGAATTGGGAAGGTGCGCCATCGCCACGATCTGGTGCTTGGCGAGATCGCCGGGCTCGGCGATGCGCGGGTGCTGCTTCAGATAGCGCGGCGCAGCCACCACGACGCGGCTGATCTCGCCGACCCGCATCGCGACCATCGCCGAATCCGCGAGAGGGCCGATGCGAAGCGCGATGTCGACGCCCTCCTCGATCAGATTGACCGAGCGGTCGAACAGCAGGAGCTTTGCCGACACGGTCGGATAGGCATCGAGAAATGCATCGAGGATCGGCCGCAGCACCATCTCGCCCGACACCACGGGGGCAGTCACCGTCAGCAGCCCGCGGGGGGCCATGCGGGGTCCGGCCACGATGTCGTCGGCCTCCTCCAACTCGGTGAGCACGCGGCGGCAGATCGCGACATAGCGCTCACCTTCTTCGCTCAGCTTGATCGATCGCGTCGTCCGGTGCAGCAGCTCGGCGCCGATCCGCTCCTCGAGGAAGGCGATGGCGCGGCTGACCGCCGCCGGCGAACGGCCGAGCCTGCGCCCTGCGGCAGCCAAGCTGCCCTCGTCCACCGCAAGGACGAACACCTTCATCGCATCCAGACGATCCATGCGCGTCCCGTCGCCCCATGAAATTGTGGTGGCAAGCTAGGCGTTTGCCACCGCCGCGACAACCGCCGCCAGAGGCCGATCCGGCATTCGTTCGCGCCGCGAAAGAGTGTCTACCGGACGGCGCGTATTCGCGGCCAGGGGCCCGCGGCGTATCTCATCACGCAAGCCAGCCATCGGCCGGCACAAGCCAACAACAGGAGCCCATCATGGGTATCGAGCAGAAAGTCGCCATCGTCACCGGTGCTTCGCAGGGCATCGGCGCCGCCCTGGTCCGGGGTTTTCGCGATCGCAACTACCGCGTCGTCGCAACGGCGCGCTCCATCAAGCCATCGGGCGACGACGATGTCCTCGCCATTCCCGGCGACATCGCCGACCGCAGCACGGCGGAGCGCGTGGTCTCGCAAGCCGTCGCTCGCTTCGGCCGCGTCGACACGCTGGTCAACAATGCCGGCATCTTCGTCGCCAAGCCGTTCACCCAGTACACGGCCGAGGACTATGCCGCGGTGATGGGCACCAACGTCGCGGGCTTCTTCCACATCACGCAGCTCGCCATCGCCGAGATGGAGAAGCAGGGTTCGGGTCACGTCGTCCAGATCACGACCACCCTGGCCGATCAGGCCAATTCGAACGTGCCGTCGGTGCTGGCCTCGCTGAGCAAGGGCGGGCTGAACGCCGCGACCAAGTCGCTTGCGATCGAATATGCGAGGCGCGGCATCCGCGTGAACGCGGTCTCGCCGGGCATCATCAAGTCGCCGATGCACGTGGTCGCTACGCACGCCCAGTACGGTGCGCTGCACCCGGTCGGCCACATGGGCGAGATGTCCGACATCGTCGATGCCGTGCTCTATCTCGAGGGCGCCTCCTTCGTCACCGGCGAGATCCTGCATGTCGATGGCGGCCAGAGCGCCGGTCACTGAGCGCGGAGACGCACGATGCCCATTGTCACCATTCAAGTGACCCGCGAAGGAACGGCGCCGGGAGCGGCGTCGCTCACCGCGGAGGAGAAGGCCGCGCTGATCAGGGGATCGAGCCAGCTGCTGTTCGACGTTCTCGGCAAGCCGCTCGATTCCACTTTCGTCGTGATCGAGGAAGTCGACACCGACAATTGGGGCTGGGGCGGCCTGCCCGTGCAGGAATTCCGGCGCCGCCGCGCCGCAAAGACAGGCTGATCCGCGCGCAATCGCGCGCAGGAGGATGAGATGACCAACGCAAATACGAAGCAACATATGGAGACCCGGCTGCACCCGCAGCCGGAATCGACGTCGCGAACCACCTGGCGATACGCCGTGGCAGGATTGTCCGCATCACTGGTCGGACTTGGCCTCGCCCGCTTTTCCTACACGCCACTGATCCCGGCGCTGATCGCCGCAAAATGGTTCAGCGCATCCGACGTCGTCTACCTCGGCGCCGCCAACCTCGCCGGTTACCTCGCCGGTGCGCTCGCGGCACGCGCCTTGGCCACCCGCATCGGCGCGGTTCACGCGTTGCGCGCGATGATGCTGCTCGCCACCCTCTCCTTTTTCGCGAGCTCTACTCCGGTGTCATTCACCTGGTTCTTCGCCTGGCGCTTTCTGTCGGGCCTCACCGGCGGAATCATCATGGTGCTGGCGGCCTCCGTCATCCTGCCGCACGTCTCAGCCGCGAGGCGCGGCATCGTCGGCGGCGTGATCTTTGCCGGCGTCGGCCTCGGGGTCGCCGCATCGGGCACGCTGGTGCCGCTGCTGCTGCAACAGGGCTTGCAGCAGAGCTGGTACGGCCTCGGCGTGCTCTCCGCCGTGCTCACGCTCACGAGCTGGTGGAACTGGCCCGCGGACACCAAGGATGACGCCGCTCATGCGCCGGATCACGCGAAGCATCGCCGTGCTTCGCCCGCCGTCCGCGCCCTGCTGGTCCAGTACGGCCTCAACGCGGTGGCCCTGGTTCCGCATATGGTCTTCATCGTCGATTTCGTCGCGCGCGGTCTCGGCCAGGGCATTGCCGCCGGATCGCGCTACTGGGTGCTGTACGGCCTCGGCGCGATCTTGGGCCCGCTCGTGACCGGCCATCTCGGCGACAGATCAGGTTTCGGCCCCGCGTTGCGCGCGGCGTTCCTGATCGAGGCGGCCGCGGTGCTGTTGCCCACTGTCAGCACGGCACCGCTCTCGCTGATCGTATCGAGTGTCGTGGTCGGCGGCTTCACGCCCGGCATCGTGCCTTTGGTGCTCGGACGCATTCACGAGCTCGTGCCGCATTCGACCGAGCAGCAGCGCGCCACATGGAGCCACGCCACGACCAGCTTCGCGCTGTTCCAGGCGGCCGCGGCTTACGGCTTCTCCTGGATCTACGCGCAGACCGGCGGCGATTATCTGGTCCTGTTCGGACTTGGTGGCGGCGCCGTGGTGCTCGCGCTTGCGATCGATCTTGGCCTCGCGCTCACCACGCGCAAGGCATAGAAGCGGGCGGCGGCGGCGCGGTCAGGAATACCGCATTACGCCGTCGTCGATCCGGCCGAAGCGCAAGGAGACGATGTCGAGCGCGTAGTTCTGGTACAGCCGCCACGGCTGCTTCGAGCCCTGCTTCGGCATCTTGGCGACCGAGCGCTGGACATAGCCCGAGGTGAAATCGAGCGACGGCTGCGCGGTGATTTCAGGATCGTCATTGTGCGGCATGCACTGGCGGAAATTGTGCCGGTCCATGTAGTTGATCAGACGGCAGACATATTCGCAGGTGAGATCGCATTTCAGCGTCCACGACGCGTTGGTGTAGCCGAAGGCCGACGCCATGTTCGGCACGTCCGCATACATCATGCCTTTGTAGGTCAGCGCATTGGCAAAGTCGACGGCGCGGCCATCGACGCTGACGTCGAGACCGCCGACGACCTGGAGCACAAGGCCGGTCGCCGTCACGATGATGTCGGCCACAAGCTCGCTGCCGTCCTTCAGACGGATGCCGTCGCGGGTGAAGGTGTCGATCTCGCTGGTGACGACGGAGGCGCGCTGCTCGCGGATCGCCTTGAACAGATCGCCGTCAGGCACGAGGCACAGCCGCTGGTCCCAGGGATTGTAGCGTGGCGTGAAATGGGTCGCGACGTCGTAGTCGGGGCCGAGCGCCATCTGCACGCCCTTGAGCACCAGCTCCTTCACCTTCGCAGGACGGCGGCGGCTGAGCTGGAAGAAGAACATCCCCCACATTACGTTGCGCCAGCGAATGACATGATAAGCAAGCCGCGTCGGCAGATTGCGGCGCAGCTTGTTGGCAACGGGATCCTGCGCGGGACGTGACACCACGTAGGTCGGCGAACGCTGGAGCATGGTGACCTGCGCCGTCTTCTTGGCAAGCTCCGGCACCAGCGTCACCGCGGTTGCGCCCGAGCCGATCACGACGACGCGTTTTCCCGCATAGTCGATGTCCTCGGTCCATTTCTGCGGATGCACGATGCGGCCGGCGAAATCCGCAACGCCCGAAAATTCCGGCGTATAGCCCGCCTCGTATTTGTAATAGCCCGAGCACATGAACAGGAAATTGCAGGTGAAACGCACGACCTCAGTCGCGCCCTCACCCGAGATGCGTTCGGCCTCGATGGTCCAGCGTGCATCCGGCGTCGACCACGCCGCGCGCTTGACGCGATGGCGGAAGCGGATGTGTTTTTCGATGCCGTTCTCGGTGGCGGTCTCGCGCACATAGTTCAGGATCTGCGGCCCGTCCGCGATCGCCTTCGGATCAGTCCACGGCTTGAACGAATAGCCGAGCGTGAACATGTCGCTGTCGGAGCGAATACCGGGATAGCGAAACAGGTCCCAGGTACCGCCGATGCAGTCGCGGCCCTCGAGGATGACGTAGCTCTTGCCGGGGCACTTGTTCTGAAGGTGATAGCCCGCGCCGATGCCGGACAGGCCGGCACCGACGATCAGCACGTCGAAATGTTCTTTGGTTTCGGCCATGGCGTTTCTCCCCGCCACAGGATGGGCGACGCCGTGCCGAATTGCAACCGTCAGGCGGTGGCCGCGCCGTAGACAAGGGCGGTGTCGAAATACTCGTAGAATTCGACTGCCTTGCCGTCCTTGAAGCGCCAGAAATCGACCTTCGGGGTCTCAGCGACCTTCCCGGTCCTCTTATTGGTCCAGGCAGTTGAGCCGCGCGCGAAAACAGCGTCGCCCTGCGCGACGTATTCATTGATGGTGTAGTGCAGCATGCTCCAGTCAGCCAGCAGACCCTCGAAATAGCCACGCAGCTGGACGCGGTCGTCATAGCACTTGGCAAAGGGCACCGCCGGAGCCCCCTGCGGAAGCGAGTCGAATTTGATCTGCGGGCCGATGACGCTGTCGAACCAATAGTCGACGCTGCCGCCCTTGCTGTCGTTCCACCGACGATAGGCTTCCTTGAGCAACTGAACGTTGGCTTCGCTGGACATCGCATTCCCTCCATATGCATTTGACAATGAACGTGGGAAACGCGGCCACCCGCTTCAGAAGTGGCGGGCTTGTTCTGGCTCTACCTCCGAGCGTACCACGGAGGGAGCCAACAAAAAAAGCCCCGGATCGCTCCGGGGCCTTTGTGTCGCAACTGGAGGCGATCTCAGTACCGGTAATGGTCCGACTTGTACGGACCTTCCTGCTTCACGCCGATGTAGTCGGCCTGGTCCTTGCGGAGTTCGGTGAGCTTGACGCCGATCTTGGCGAGGTGCAGGCGCGCGACCTTCTCGTCGAGCGACTTCGGCAGCACGTAGACTTCCTTCTTGTACTTGCCGTCCTTGTTGTTGGCGAAAAGCTCGATCTGCGCCAGCGTCTGGTTGGTGAAGGACGCCGACATCACGAAGGACGGATGGCCCATCGCGTTGCCGAGGTTCACGAGGCGGCCCTCCGACAGCATGATGATGCGATGCTTGTCGGGGAATTCGATCTCGTCGACCTGCGGCTTGATGTTGGTCCACTTCAGGTTACGCAGACCCGCGATCTGGATCTCGTTGTCGAAGTGGCCGATGTTGCAGACGATGGCGCGATCCTTCATCGCGCGCATGTGCTCGATCGTGATGATGTCCTTGTTGCCGGTCGCGGTGACGAAGATGTCGGCGCGCGGGGCGGCGTCTTCCATGGTCACGACCTCGTAGCCTTCCATCGCGGCCTGGAGCGCGCAGATCGGATCGACTTCCGACACCATCACGCGGCAGCCGGCCTGGCGCAGCGAGGCGGCCGAGCCCTTGCCGACGTCGCCGAAGCCCGCGACCATCGCGACCTTGCCCGACATCATCACGTCGGTGCCGCGGCGGATACCGTCGACCAGCGATTCACGGCAGCCATAGAGGTTGTCGAACTTCGACTTGGTGACGCTGTCGTTGACGTTGATCGCCGGCCACAGCAGCGTGCCGGCCTTCTGCATGTCATAGAGACGATGCACGCCCGTGGTGGTCTCTTCGGAGACGCCCTTGATGCTCTTGGCGATCTCGGCGAAGTAGCCCTTCGGCTTCTCCTTGAGCTGCTTCTTCAGGAGCGCGAAGAAGACTTCCTCTTCCTCGGAGCCGGGCTTGTCGAGGAAAGCGGCGTCGCCGTTCTCGGCGCGCAGACCGAGATGGACGTACATGGTGGCGTCGCCGCCGTCATCGAGGATCATGTTCGGGTGACCGCCGCCGTGCCAGTCGAACAGCTTGGCGGTGTAGTCCCAGTATTCGGTCAGGCTCTCGCCCTTGACCGCGAACACCGGAATGCCGGCGGCGGCGATCGCGGCCGCAGCGTGATCCTGCGTCGAATAGATGTTGCAGGAAACCCAGCGAATGTCGGCGCCGAGAGCTGCCAGCGTCTCGATCAGCACGCCGGTCTGAATCGTCATGTGCAGCGAGCCTGCGATGCGCGCGCCCTTCAGCGGCTGCTTCGGGCCAAACTCTTCGCGGGTGGCCATCAGGCCGGGCATCTCGGTCTCGGCGAGCGAGAGCTCCTTGCGGCCGAAATCGGCGAGCGAAATGTCCTTGACGATGTAGTCGGTGAAGCCGGGCTTCGCATTCATAGCGGAGGTCCTGTTGTTGAATTGGTCATTCCGGGCGCCTCGACGAGGCGAACCCGGAATCTCGACATGATGGATCAGGGATCCCGGGGTCGCCGCTCTCGCGGCGCCCCGAAATGATTTTGGCAGTTAGACCGCGCGCTTGAGCGCTTCGACGAGATCGGTCTTCTCCCAGGAGAAGCCGCCCTCGTTGTCAGGGGTGCGGCCGAAATGGCCGTAGGCCGAGGTCCGCGCGTAGATCGGGCGGTTGAGGTCGAGATGGCTGCGGATGCCGCGCGGGGTGAGATCCATCGCCTTGGCGGCGGCCTTCTCGAGCTGGTCCTCCGACACCTTACCGGTGCCGTGGGTGTCGATGTAGATCGACAGCGGACGCGCCACGCCGATGGCGTAGGCGAGCTGGAGAGTGCAGCGATCGGCGAGACCGGCCGCGACGATGTTCTTGGCGACGTAGCGCGCCGCGTAAGCCGCGGAACGATCGACCTTGGTCGGATCCTTGCCGGAGAACGCACCGCCGCCATGCGGGGCCGCGCCGCCGTAGGTGTCGACGATGATCTTGCGGCCGGTCAGGCCGGAATCGCCGTCGGGACCGCCGATGTAGAACTTGCCGGTCGGGTTGATGTGCCAGATGGTCTTCGGCGTGATCCAGTCCTTCGGCAGCGCCTCGCGCACATAGGGCTCGACGATGTCGCGGATCTGCTTGGACGAGATGTCCTCGACCAGATGCTGGTGCGACACCACGATCTCGCGCACGCCGACCGGCTTGCCGTTCTCGTACTGCACGGTGACCTGGCTCTTGGAGTCCGGACCCAGCACCTTCTCGCGGCCCGAGTGGCGCGCTTCGGAGATGAGGCGCAGGATCTTGTGGGCGTAGAAGATCGGCGCCGGCATCAGGTCGGGCGTCTCGTTGGTGGCGTAACCGAACATGATGCCCTGGTCGCCCGCGCCCTCTTCCTTGACCTCGCCCGGCTGCAGCGCGTCGACGCCCTGCGCGATGTCGGCCGACTGCGGGTGCAGCAGGATCTCGATGTCGGCCTTCTCCCAGTGGAAGCCGTCCTGCTCGTAACCGATGTCCTTGATCGCGGCGCGCACGACGCTCTCGATCTGCTCGTTGGTCACAGACTTCGGACCGCGGGTCTCGCCGGCGATCACGACCTTGTTGGTGGTCGCGAGCGTCTCGCAGGCGGCGCGGATCTGCCACGGATCGATACCGGCCTTGGGCCCTTCGCGGTAGAACAGATCGACGATCTCATCGGAGATCCGGTCGCAGACCTTGTCGGGATGGCCCTCGGACACGGATTCGCTGGTGAAGAGATAGGACGCGCGCATCAGTAACCCCTTGTTCCGCCGCTAAGCTGGCGGGCGTTTGCGATGTTTACCTTCGGATGATGTCAATCACGCCGTCGCGAGATGACGTAGGATTCGTCGAGAAACCAGAGCCCGTTGTACTTTCGCAGCACATCCCTGGCGGCATCCAGAGTGCGGCCGTTTTGAGTCATTTCCGTCAAACGATCGTCCTCGATCTGAGCGACATACACCGCCGCATTCCACGCTGCAAAGGCCGTCGAGGTTCCGATGGTACCTGTGACCTCGTTGGGCAGCGCTTCCATATCATACCTGAAGATCGAACGGTTATCCGCGTAAGCATTAAAATTTAGGTCCCGGCCCAACGACCCAAGTTCATACTTCACCGCGCGCAATAGCTCATGCCGGCTGACCGAGAAAGGATTTTCTCCCGGCCAGATCGCCTGGATCATTTCCATGCCCGGATCCTGGCCGTGGGAGTGGATTCCGATCAGCCGCCCGCCCGGCCGCAGCGCCCGCGCCAGGGGTGCGATGATCCGCTTGGCCCGGAAATTGACCGAGGACAGGGCGCGATAGGGCTGGGATGCAATGACGAGGTCGAAATTGGCCTCGGTCTGGCCCGGCCGCGGGATGGTCGAATCCAGCAGGAACCGGTGGTCCTCGCGATAGAGCACGAGGACGACGGGCCGCTCGTACAGCGGCATGGCCGTGCGTGGGCTGATCGCGGCCCGCCAGTTCTGCTCCAGGAACGGCCGCAGCTCGGCAATCTGCTGCTCGAATTCTCCCGACGAGGCGCCCCGTAGTGGAACCTCGTGCCAGACGGTCGCAGCCGCCGCCGCAGGCGACGCCGGCGTGAGCCAGGGCGCCTCCGAGTAAAACATGTTGGTGAAGACGAACACCGATGCCGGATGCTCGAAAATGCGGTCCGGCACCTTCTCCAGCGTCAGGCGCAGATCCTCGAGACTGAGCTCCTTGCCGGCCACATAGAACGGCATGTGCGGGTAGCGCTGGTGGGTCGCGCGCAGCACCCGCGCCAGCACCGTGCCGTCGCCGACGCCGGCGTCGAATATGCGCAGCGCCGGCGGGCGCGGATGAATGCTGGAGAGCTCGAGCGCCACGCGCTCGGCGACCACCCGCTTCTCACTGCAGGTGTGGACGAACAGCAGGTATTTCTGCCGGTTCTCGAAGAAGCGGAAATTGCCGCGCGGATCGCGCTTTTCCGGGGGCACCTGAAGCCCCCGCGGCGGCGGCAGGCCGCCGGTCGTCGATGCGGCCATATAGGCCTGGATCCGCTCCAGCGTGTCGACGGTGATGCGCTTTCCCTCGCGCAGCCGGTGCACCAGCTTCCCATCGTTCACCGCGCGCCGGCCGAACGTCGATTCCGCCATGTCCGCCTTGCGGCAGAACTCGGTGATTTGGCTCAGGATTTCGTCGTTTTTCATCGGTGGGAACGCGGTGGGCAGAAACGTTGGGCCAGCTCTCCTAGCAAAATCTGCCCACTGAGGGAATACCCCTGCTTTACGCCTCCCCGATGACGCGAGCGTGAACCCCGGCGCACTGCCGGGCAACAAACAAGCGCTTCTCCTCAAGGGACCACCGTCATGCGCCGCCCGCTCGTCGCGTTCTGCCTGCTCGCCGCAACCCTGTGGGCCACGCCCGCCTTCGCGCAGGCGCGCAGCCAGCTCGGGCCGCTCTGCACCACCGACACCACGCCGGCGGACCAGATGATCGACGCCTGCAACAAGATCGTCGCGCTGAAGGTGTTCAGAGGTGAGCAGCTCGCGATGATCTATTTCTGGCGCGCGGTCGGCTGGAACAAGAAGGGCGACTATTCGAAGGTCATCACGGATACCACCGAGGCGATCCGGCTCCAGCCGAGCCAGGCGGTCTACAATCTCCGGGGATCGGCCTATTACGACAAGGGCGACTATGACATCGCGATCGCCGATTTCGACGATGCGCTGAAGCTCGGCCCGCCCAGCGGCACCATCTTCCACAATCGCGGCAATGCCTGGCGCGGCAAGGGCGACTACGCCAAGGCGATCGCGGACTACGATGCCACGATCAAGCTCGAGCCGAAGTCAGCGTTCTCCTTTCAGAACCGCGGCATCGCGAAGGAAGCGCTCGGCGACCTCGACGGCGCGCTGGCGGACATCAACCAGGCGATCCGGCTCGACCCGGCGCTGCCGCAGCCGCTGATCAACCGCACCGCGATCTGGCGCGTCAGGGGCGATCTCGATCGCGCCATTGCCGACGGCAGCGAGGCGATCCGGCTTGCGAAAGAGAAGCGGCCCGTCAACATCATGACGCCGCCGAACAGCGTACTGATCTCCGGCTATATCCATCGCGCGCTGGCCTACGAGGCCAAGGGCGACTACGCCAATGCGCGCGACGACTACAAGGCGACGCTGGCGATCGTGGCTTCCGACGCCGGCAGCAAAGCCAATCAGGCAACCGCAAAAGTGCGGCTGTCGCTGGTGACGGATGCGCTCGCCCCCATCCCGCGCGACGCGCCGTCATCGGCGCCGCAACCAGCCGCACAGCAGATGGGCGCGGCGCCGGCGCCCTCGCCTGCCCCGGTCGTGCTCGGCAAGCGCCTGGCACTGGTGATCGGCAACGGCGCCTATGCGCACGTCAAGGCACTGCCCAATCCCGCCAACGATGCGCGCGCCGTCGCGAAGAGTTTGCGCGACATCGGCTTCACGGTGTCGGAGGGCGTCGATCTCGACCGCGCCGCGATGCAGAGGGTGACGCTCGACTTCCTGCGCGAGGCGGCGCGGGCGCAAGTCGCAGTGGTCTACTATGCCGGCCACGGCGTGCAGGTCGACGGCCGCAACTATCTCATTCCCATCGACGTCGAGCTGAAGGCTGGCAGCAGCATGACAGAGGCGATGATCGACATGGACACGATCATGGCCGGCCTCGACGACCAGGTCCGCACCAACATTCTGATCTTCGATGCCTGCCGCAACAACCCGATGGCGCAACAGGTGGCGTCCACCGGCAGCAGTCGTGCCATCGAAGGCGCCTCGGGCCTCGCAGCTCCAACGAGCCTCGGCGCCGGTGCAACGTTAGGCGCGGGCACGCTGATCGCGTTCGCCACCGCGCCGGGCCAGGTCGCACTCGACGGCGAAGGCGCCAACTCGCCGTTCTCTGCCGCCCTCTCCCGCCATCTCGGAACGCCGGGGTTGGAGGTGCAGCAGATGCTGACGCGGGTGCGGGCGGAGGTGGTCTCGAGCACGAAAAACAAGCAGGTGCCGTGGTCGAACTCGTCGCTGCTCGGCGAGGTGTATCTGGCGGCGAAGTGAGGGGGCGCGATAGCGCTGTCATCCCGGGATGGTGCGCAAGCACCAGACCCGGGATCTCGAGATCCCGGGTTCGATGCTTCGCATCGCCCCGGAATGACAGCGAGCCTGCGAAGCCTTACTGGCCCCACACTTCCTTCGCGATCTCCACCGCAAGGCTGAGCTTCGCCCACTGCTCTTCCTCGGAGAGGATGTTGCCTTCCTCGGTCGAGGCAAAGCCGCACTGCGGGGACAGCGCGAGCTGCTCCAGCGGCGCGAATTTGGCGGCCTCTTCGAGACGACGCTTGATGTCGTCCTTCTTCTCGAGCTCGCCGAACTTCGAGGTGATGACGCCGACCACGACGACCTTGTTGCCCTTGGGCAGGAAGCGCAGCGGCTCGAAGCCGCCGGCGCGGTCGCTGTCGTATTCGAGGAAGTAGCCGTCGTAATTGGTGCCGGCGAGCATGGTCTCGGCCACCGGCTCGTAGCCGCCCGAAGAAATCCAGGTCGAGCGGAAATTGCCGCGGCAGACATGCGTCGTCACCACCATGTCGGCGGGCTTCTCCGCCAGCGCGTAGTTGATGACGCGGGCGTAGATCTGCTGGAGACCGTCGGGATTGTCGCCGCGCTCGCGCGCCTTCTGAAGCTCTTCCTGCGAGCAAAGATAGGCCCAGACCGTGTCGTCGAACTGGAGATAGCGGCAGCCGGCGTCATAGAACGCCTTCACCGCCTTGCGGTAGGTCTTGCCGAGATCCTCGTAGAACGCGTCCAGATCGGGATAGACGTCCTTGGAGATCGCCTTGCGGCCGCCGCGGAAGTGCAGCACCGCGGGCGACGGGATCGTCATCTTGGCGGTGACGTGGGCCTGGTCCGCACACTTCTTCAAGAAGCGGAAGTGATCCAGCATCGGATGGTCGTCGGGGAAATCGAGCTTGCCGATCACGCGGACCGCGTCATGCCGCGTCTCGACACCTGCGAACTGGATGCCCGTGTCCGGGTGAAACATTTCGCAGCCCGTGAGCTTGGCCAGGAAGTCGAAATGCCACCAGGAGCGGCGGAATTCGCCGTCGGTCGCGAGCTTCAGGCCGACCGAGGCCTGCTTGTGCACGACCTTCTCGATCTCCATGTCCTCGATCTTGCGCAGATCGTCGGCCGAGATCTCACCCTTCTCGAGCTTTGCGCGGGCTTCCTTGATCTTGGCGGGGCGCAGAAGGCTGCCGACCTCGTCGGCGCGGAAGGGGGCTTTGGTTCGCTGCATTTTCGACTCCCAAGATATTTTAGTGGGCCGCCGCCCCTGCGACACCGAGGTGGCGCTCCAGGACCGAGGGGTCGGCCTTCAGCGCGGCGCTCGGGGCGTCGTGGACGATCGTTCCGCGCTCCAATATCACAACGCGGTCGGCGAGCCCCAGAATCTTTTGCGCATTCTGCTCGACGATGATCGAGCAGATGCCGCCGGCCCGGGTGATGGCCCCGATCGCCTTCAGAAGCTCCTCGACGATGATGGGGGCAAGGCCCTCGGTCGGCTCGTCCAGCAGCAGGACCTTCGGGTTGAGGGTCAGCGCACGGCCGATCGCCAGCATCTGCTGCTCGCCGCCGGAGAGCTGGTTGCCGAAATTGGTCCGCCGTTCCTTCAGCCGCGGGAACATCTCGTAGACCTTCTCGACGGTCCACGGGCCGGGCTGCGCCACCGCGGTCATGTTCTCTTCGACCGTGAGCGAGCGGAAGATGTTGCGCTCCTGCGGCACCCAGCCGATGCCAGCGCGCGCCCGCTGGTCGGGCCGAAGCGAAGTGACATCCGTGCCGGCGAGCGCGACCGAGCCGGAGAAGCGGCGGGTGACCCCGACGATGGAGTTGATCAGCGTGGTCTTGCCGGTGCCGTTGCGACCCAACAGCGCCAGCACCTGCCCCTCGGCGAGGCGCAGCGACATGTTGGGCAGCACCACCGCCTCACCATAGCCGGCGCGAAGGGCGTCGATTGCGAGCAGGTCAGACATTGACCGCCTCCTCGCCGAGATAGACGGCCTTGACCTGCGGGTCGCGTGCCACCTGGTCGGGCGGGCCTTCGGTCAGCAACGCGCCCGAGACCAATACCGAGATGCGGTCGGCGAAGGAGAAGACGAGATCCATGTCGTGCTCGATCAGGAGCACCGTGACGTCGCGCGGCAGGCTACCTACGACGGCGAGAATGTCGTGGCGTTCGCTCTCGGGCACGCCGGCGGCGGGCTCGTCGAGCAGCAGCACGCGCGGCTTGGCGGCGATCGCGACCGCGATCTCGAGCAGGCGTTGCTTGCCGTAGGGCAGCGTCACGGTCTGTTCGTTCATGACGTCGAGCAGATGGAAGCGGGTCAGCAGGTCCGCAATCTCGCCGTTGACGTCGCTGCGCGTGCCCATTCGCCGCCACCAGTCGCCGCCGTGGCCGAGGCGCTCGGAGACCGCAAGGCCGATGGTCTCGAGCGGGGTCAGGTCGGGATAGAGCTGATTGATCTGGAAGGTACGCGACAGGCCGCGCAGCACACGCTTGTGCACGGGCAGATCCGTGATGTCCTGGCCTTCGAGCAGGATGCGGCCGGAATTCGGCTTCAGCACGCCGGTGAGCTGGTTGATCACCGTGGTCTTGCCGGCGCCGTTCGGGCCGATCAGCGCGTGGCGAGCGCCCTGCTCGATCTTGAGCGACAGGTCGCGCGTGACGCGCAGGCCGCCGAAGGTTTTTTCGAGATTCTGGGTTTCGAGCGCGATGGTCATGCGTCGCTCTCCGGCACGGCGACGACGGCCTTGCGTCCGGCAACCTGTTTGATCACGAGGTTCGGCACGTACAGCACCCAGCGGTGCAGGCGCTGGCGGCCGACCAGCACGATCACGACCAGCACGAGGCCGATCCAGAACTGCCAGTATTGCGGAGTGATCGTCGAAAAGACTTCCTGGAGCATGCGGAAGATCACTGCGCCGACCAGCCCGCCATAGAGATAGCCGGTGCCGCCGATGACGAGCACCAGCATCAGATCGGCCGAACGCTCGAAGGCGAACACGTCGAGAGAAGCGATCGCCGTGGTCTGGGTGAACAGCGCGCCCGCGATGCCGGCATAGAACGCCGCAAGCGTGTAGATCGCGATCAGGCGGCGGTTGACGGGGATGCCGATCGCGGCCGCGCGCAACGGATTGTTCTTGATCGCGCGCAGCGACAACCCGAACGGCGAGTGCACGACGCGGCGGGCAAACAGGAACAACAGGAACAGCACGGCCAGCGAGTAGAAGAATCCGGTCTTGCCGAACATGTCGAACGGGATCTCGCCGAAGATCGGCTGCATCTCGATGCCCTGAAGGCCGTCGGTGCCGCCGGTGATGTTGGAAAAACGTTCGGCAAGCGCCTCAAGCAGCAGCGCGATGCCAAGCGTGACCATCAGCCGGGTCAGGTCGACGCCGCGGATCACCAGGAAGCTGGTGGCAAAACCCAGCACCATCGCGGCAAGCCCTGCGACGATCAGCGCGAGCACGGGCTCGTTGATAATCCCATGCAGTGCAAGAAGCCCCGCGGCATAGGCGCCGACGCCGAAGAAGGCGGCATGCCCGAGTGAGACGATGCCGGCATAGCCGAGGATGAGATCGAGCGACATCGCAAACAGCGCCAGCCGCAGGATGTCGGTCATGATCAGATAGCGTGTGGGAAATACAAAGCCGCAGGCCAGCACGATGAGCCAGAAGGCGACTTCGCCGTAATGCCAGCGCGCCTGGCGCTGGGCGTGATAACCGACGTCGGAGGAAGCGCTCATCGGCGAACTCAACGCGCGGCCGTGCGGCCGAACAGGCCGTTCGGGCGCCAGATCAGGATCACGATCATCATGGTGTAGATCACGAAGGGCCCCATCTTCGGCACGTAATATTTGCCGGCGACGTCGCCGATGCCGAGCAGGAGCGAGGCCAGGAACGGCCCGGTAATGGAGGAAGAGCCGCCGACGGTGACCACGATCAGGAAGTAGATCATGAACTTCAGCGGGAAATACGGATCGAGGCCGAGGATCTCGGCGCTCAGCGCGCCGCCGAGACCGGCAAGCCCGCAACCGAAGGCAAAGGTGAAGGCGAACACCTGCGGCACGTTGATGCCGAGGCCGCTCGCGGCGCGGGGATCATCGACCGCGGCGCGCAGCCGGCTGCCGAAACGAGTCTTGGCCAGCACCATCTGGAGACCGATGGTGAGCAGGCCGCAGATCACGATGATCATCAGCCGGTAGCGGCCGATGCCGACGCCGAACACGTCGAACTGGCCCTGTAGCGCCGCCGGCAAATTGATGAAGACTCGCGACGAGCCCTGGATGTAGTCGACGGCCGCGACCGACATGAACGTGAGGCCGATCGTGAACAGCACCTGGTCGAGATGGCTGCGCGTATAGAGATGGCGGTAGAGCGTGCGCTCGAGCGCGATGCCGATCGCCGCGGAGGAAACGAAGGCGAGCGGCAGCGCAGCGAAGAACGGCCAGCCCATCCGGTTGACCAGCACCATGCAGACATAGCCGCCGGCCATGGCGAAGGCGCCATGGGCGAGGTTGACGAAGTTCATCAGGCCGAGCGTGACCGCGAGCCCGCAGGCAAGCACGAACAGCAGCATGCCGTAGGCAACGCCATCGAACAGGTTGGTGAGGATTGCGGTCATCGGTAGCGGCTGAACCCTGGTAATCGCCGGTCATTCCGGGGCAGCGCGCAGCGTTGAACCCGGAATCTCGTTTCAACAATTTCGAGATCCCGGGTTCGCGCTAATGCGCGCCCCGGGATGCCCCGCTTTCGCGGGTCACTTCTTGGTCTTGCCGAGATCCTTGACGGCTTCGAAGGTCGCGAACTCGACATTGTAGAGCTCACCGTCGACCTTCTCGACCTTGCGGATGTAGATGTTCTGCACGATGTCGCGGGTCTCGGGGTCGATCGAGATCGGGCCGCGCGGGCTTTCCCACTTCTGGCCCTTCATGGCTTCGATCAGCTTGGTGCCGTCGGTGTCGCCATTGGTCTTCTTCAGCGCCTCGTAGATGAGGTGGATGCCGTCATAGCCGCTCACGGCCATGAAGCCCGGACGGTTGCCGAAGGCCTTCTTGTAGGCCGCGACGAAATCCTTGTTCATCTGCGAAGGATGCGCCGCGGAATACAGATGCGCGGTGACCGTGCCGAGCACGGCGTCGCCCATGTTGTTGAGGAGGTCGTCGTCAGTGACGTCGCCGGGTCCGATCACCTTGATGCCGGCCTTGTCGAGGCCGCGCTCGGCATATTGCTTCATGAAGTTACCGCCCTGGCCGGCCGGCACGAACACGAAGATCGCGTCGGGCTTCGCGTCCTTCATGCGCTGGAGGAACGGCGCGAAATCCGGATTTGCGAGCGGCGTCTTGACCTCTTCGACCACCTCGCCGCCGCCGGCGGTGAAATTCTGCTTGAAGAAGTTCAGCGCGTCATTGCCGGGCGCGTAGTCGGAGGTGAGCGTCGCCACCTTCTTGATGCCGTTCTTCACCGCCCAGTCGGCGATGATGGTGGAGGACTGCGCCAGCGTGAAGCTGGTGCGCACGATATAGGGCGAGCGCTCGGTGATGATGGAGGTGCCGGCCGCCATCACGACTTCCGGGATCTTGGCCTGCGTCGCGAGCGGCGCCGCGGCGAGCGCGGCCGGCGTGACACCGAAGCCGGCGATGAAATTGACCTTGTCGTTGACGATCAGCTCCTGCGCGGCCGTCTTGGTCTTGTCCGGCACCGCGCCGTCATCCTTGAGGATGATCTCGACCTTCTTGCCGGCGACGGTGTCGCCCTTCTGCTGCATGTAGAGCTTGATCGCGTTCTCGATCTGCTTGCCGGTCGAGGCCTGGCCGCCGGTCATCGGCAGGATCAGGCCGACCTTGACCGTGTCCTCGGCCTTGACCGGCGCGACGGCCGCGAGGCCGGCGATGGCGGCCGCTGCTGCGGTCCAAGAGACCTTACGAGAAAAAATCTTGCGTTCGAACATCAGATGTCCCTCCCCTTCATTCCTGACCTCTTGTGCGCCGGACCGAGTGCCCGGTCCTTGGCTCAACCTTAGCTCACGCACGCGCGATGTCGCGTCACATGGCGTCTTTCGCGCCCTCATTGTCAATCGGACGTTTGGCGACCATTCGGCGCAAGCCGCGCGTTCCGATTGCCGACGGCGGGAAGCGGTGCCGTGGTTACGTCGGGGTAACCCGAGGCCCCCGATCTTGGCCGCTCCTATTTGTACGATTGTACAAATAAAATGGACCTGTCAACGAAAAACCCCCTCCGCCGACCAAGGCAGTTTGTCGCGAGCCCGTTGCCGCAGTCTAGAAGCGCGACCGGCCGCGTGGATGGAGGATTTCGTCTTTCTTTTGCAGAATTCGGACACCGCACAGTTTGCGGCCCAGCAGGAGTCGGTAGCTAATTACCTACCTCGAATAAGTCTATTTTACCTTGTTGAAGGCTACTCTTCCGATGCCGGCCTGACCTGGTGTCCAACCCGACTGAATTCGCGCGCGCACAATGCTCAAGTCCTTCCGCTCTGTCCTCACCCTCGTTGCGCTCGCCGCGGGGCTGTGCGGCTGCGGCACCGTCAACGAAAAGCTCTCCGCCGGCATGGGCGACTATGTCCCGCAATGGGCCGGCGGCCTGCCGGCCGACGCACCGCCGCGGCCCGGCACGCCGCAATACGACGCATGGATGAAGGAACGGGAGCAGAAGCGGCTGCAGCCGGCGGCGGATCGCGAGAAGGAACAGCAGGCGCAGAAGGGCGCGACGTCGGGCGGCGCGGTGCGGTAAGAGAGCGATCGTCATTCCGGGATGGTCCGAAGGACCAGACCCGGAATCTCGAGATTCCGGGTTCGCCTCTTCGAGGCGCCCCGGAATGACGGCGCCCTAATCCACGAACACCACGGTCTTGCGGCCGTTGAGGATGACGCGGTCGTTGAGATGGTAGCGGATCGCGCGCGCCAGCACGCGGCGCTCGATGTCGCGGCCCTTGCGGACGAGATCTTCCGGCGTGTCGCGGTGGCTGATGCGCTCGACGTCCTGGTCGATGATCGGGCCTTCGTCGAGGTCGCGCGTGACGTAATGGGCGGTCGCGCCGATCAGCTTGACGCCGCGCTCATGAGCCTGGTGATAGGGCTTTGCGCCCTTGAAGCCCGGCAGGAACGAGTGATGGATGTTGATGCAGCGGCCGGAGAGCTTGGCCGAGAGGTCATCCGACAGGATCTGCATATAGCGGGCGAGCACCACGAGATCGGTCCCGGTCTTGGCGACGAGATCGAGGATTTGCGCCTCCTGCTCGCTCTTGGTCTCCCTGGTGACCGGCAGATAGTGGAACGGGATGCCGCCGAAATCGAGCCCGGCATAGACCTCGCGCGGATGGTTGGAGACGATCGCGGCCAAATTCATCGGCAATTCGCCGGTGCGCCAGCGGTAGAGGATGTCGACCAGGCAGTGGTCGGACTTCGACACCAGCAGCATCACCTTGCGATGCGCGGCGCGGTCGCGCATCTGCCACTCCATGCCGAAACGCTCGGCGATCGCGGCAAAGCCGGTCTGGAGCGCCGACAGTTCCACGGCCAGATCGGCGGCGGTGAACACCACGCGCATGAAGAACTTCTTGGTCTCGACGTCGTCGAACTGCTGGGCGTCGAGAATGTTCTGTCCGTTGTGGGCCAGGAAGGTCGACACCGCCGAAACGATGCCGGGGCGATCCGGGCAGGACAGGGTCAGCACATATTGATGATCGGGCATGGCTCTTGATGAAGGTTTGTGCAGCGACTGCGGAACGACCCGCGATTTGCGCCCTGCTCTATCACCGACCCCGCCCTTGCGCCAATCCCGACCGCGGAGTCAGGATGAACGGAGCATTGCGTTTTACCACCGGAGCATACCCATGGCCGACCGCTTGAACGGCACCCGCATCCTGATCCTGGAAACGCGCGAGGAGGCGCAGTTCTCGAAGCTTTTGGCCGAGCAAGGTGCCGAGGTCGTGCAATGCCCGATGTTCACCATCGAGGATGCGCCGGACCCAGCCCCGGTCGAGGCCTGGATCCGCCGCGCCATCGACGAGCCCCTCGACGACCTGGTGCTGATGACCGGCGAAGGCCTGCGGCGGATCATGAAGCTCGCCCGCGCCCGCGGGCTCGACGCGGCTCTCGTGGCAGCTCTCGCCCAGGCGCGAAAATTCACCCGTGGTCCGAAGCCCGGAAAGGCGTTGCGCGAGGTCGGCCTCGAGGCACAGCAGACCACGGAGAAGCCGACCACCGAGGGCGTGGTCGAGATGCTGGGCAAGCTCGACCTGAAGGGGCGACGCCTCGGCCTTCAGCTATATCCGGACAAGGATCACAGCGCGCTGACCGGCGCGCTTGCCGCGCAAGGCGCCGATGTCGATACCGTGCTGCCTTATGCCTACGATTCCAAGGCTGCGGATGCCAACATCGTCGCCGCCATCGACGACATGGCCGAGGGACGGATCGATTCCATCGCGCTGACCAATCTTGGCCAGGTCCGCCGGCTGATCGAGGCTGCGAAGGCGCATGGCAGCGAGACGAAGTTGCGCGCAGGGCTGGAGCGGACGCTGATCGCGTCGGTGGGCCCTGCAGTCTCGGGAGAGCTCGCCGCGCACGGCCTGCGCACGGACGTCTCGCCGGCGGAAGATCACTATTTCATGCGCCCGCTGATCTCGGCGATGGCCCTGGCGCTGGAGGAGAAGAAGCCGAAAGTGCCGGTGAAGTGAAGGTCTCCGGCAGGGTCATGCCGGAGCAGGATTCCTATCTACGCACGACACGATACACGCATGCATTTCCTTCGACGCCGCGGAGAGGTGCATCAAACTCAACGATGGCGTGACCGGCGAGGAGACCGCTGACGCCTGGCGCGGAATAAAGCGCTTCCGAGAGACAGATTTCGCCGGCATCGGCCAACGATTGCACGCGCGCCGCAACATTCACGGTCTGCCCGAAGTAGTCCAGATTCTCGTTGAGGGTCACCGCAATCGACGGACCACAATGAGCTCCAATCTTCAGGATGATGCTCGGCTCACCATGCTCGCCATTGTAGCGTTCTGTTTCCCGGAGCATATGCAACGCCGCGGAGACCGCGTCGGTCGGGCGGGAGAAGACCGCCATCACGGCGTCCCCGATCGTCTTGACGATGGCGCCGGAATGCTCCTGGACGGTCGCTCCCAGCAAGGCAAAATGCTCGCGGACCAGGGCATAGGCGTTCAGATCGCCGAGACGCTCGTACATCGCGGTCGAACCCTTGAGATCCGTGAACAGCAAGGTCACCTGCCGGATGCCGAGCCCTTCCCGCTCATCGACGCGTTCCGAACGGAACAGGCGGCGGAAGGTTTGCCGCGCGAGTAACATGCCGCCGGACATATACGGTTCGAACTCGAGCGCGGGCTTGGTCGTCTGAGCCAGAACTTCGGGCGGCCAATTGATCAGGAGTAATGACCCACGCACTGCGCCGGAGTTCTCCACGTCGATCACAATCGGGCCAGGCGGAACGGCGGACAGCGACGGCGAAAAGCGCCGTCCATCATATCCAACTCGCAAGACGGTCGGCGCGGTTGCGGGTTCGCCTGCGACCGAGACCGCGAACGCAGCCTGTGTTTGAATGTTGACGCCAGCCAGAGCACCGGGACCGAGATCGGCGCGAAGAGTGGTGGTCGAGCCCGGTGGCAAGAACGCAAGTCCGCGAACCAATCCATGCAGGAAATCGAGAAATCGAATGGGCTGGCCGGGCATGCGCGCGTCGCCCGAGAAACGAAGTTTCCAGTGGAAATCCTCGACCGAGAGGGAATGAGGATCGTGAAATGGAAGCCGCCGGAGCTGCGGCGAGACCGTAAACGTAACCTCAATGAAATCGTCGAGGTCGGTGTCACCGCTGACGTCGCACAGGCCGCACACGTAATGGGTCTTCAGGGTGCGCAGAGCGCCAAAGCTGTCGAGCACCATGCCGGATTGGGGACAAACAACGTCCCAGCTCATCTCGAACAACCCGTTTCTTGTGGCATGCAAAAACAGATCGATGCTATCCGCCTCGGCAATGCCGCGATCACGCGCGAACGTCAGGGGATTGATCCGGTAGAGGGACAGATCGTCACCGCTCCTGATGAGCGTCTCAAATTTCGAGATCACGCGTGGGCTCCAGGATCGGGCCTGCTCAATCTCGGTCATCTTGCTTTCCAGGAGCCGCTCCTGGATGTTGGTCATTGTGCGCCTCCGTCATTGCAACGTCATGAACAGGAATGGCTGCGCCTCGGACTGATGCGCAGTTCACGCGGCCACCGATATCCGCAACGGCGACAACGCCCGCGGAGAGGAAGCCGCGGATTGCGGCACGTTGGGCGCAGCATTTGCAGCGCCAACCAGGCGGCGATGCCTAGCTTGCCATCTGCGAGGCGGCCGACATCACCTCTTGAGGGCTCGGCGCCCCGAACATGCGCTGGCCGCCTTCTGGAACCTCGGTAAAGGTCCAGCGTACGACCCCTTCCCGATCGAGCAGGAACTGGCCGAACAGCTGGCCCTGGCCGGTTGCCGCCATGCGCTGATCGGCTTCCATCATCTCGTAGCCATCCTTGTTGTTGAGCTGCTCGGCTGCCGCCAAACGATTCATCGGCCCGGGCAATTCTCCGGGAATGTCCACTTGCATGCTCATGACCACATCCATGCCCACCTTGCGCGGCCAGTCGGTTTCCTTCTCCGTGAACTCGAGATTGGGCAAGCCGAACGCACGGTGCGAGACCCGCTCGGGATCGGACGCGGCGAGCAGATTGGGCAAAGGGTGATAACGGAAGTAGAGCCGCGCGCGCTCGATCGGCGTATTCACCACTGTGAGACTTTCGACGCCCTTGTCGCGCAGGGCCGCGTCGAGTTGCGCCTGCGCCGCGATATGGCGGCGGCAGAACGGGCAGTGCAGGCCGCGATACAAGCCGATCAATATCGGACTATGCCCGCGAAAATCCTGAAGCGCGATCTTTCCATCGCGTGTGATCGCATCCAGCACGACGTTCGGTGCACGATCGCCCGGTTGAAGCGGTCCATCGACATGACGCTCTGACATGGTTGAACTCCCTCACGTTGGCTAGTCAAGAAACGGCAGTACGATCAGCCCTGCGGGATCGAGCCCGTGCCGGTCACAGACATCATGGGCCAGCGCGAAATAACGCTCGGCCTCCGGCATGTCGCCTCGATCAAGGTTCAAGGTCGCAAGACCATCATAGCACGGAAAGAGCTGCTGCGGCTCCCCGGTCTCACTCGCCACCTCGATGGCCTCGTTGTAGCAGCGCGCGGCCAGGTCGGGCCGGAAGTGGCATTGATGGATCTGCCCGAGCACGATCAAGGGTACCGGGAGATGCTCGCGCTGGTCGAGCGCGCGGTCGATCTCGATCGCCTTTTCGGCGGCCGGCACGCCCTCGTCGGTACAGCGGTCCGTGAATGTGCAACAGGCGACGGCGAAATTGGCAAGGAGGCGCGCCATGAAGCCGAGATCGCCGATACGATGCGCGACATCGAGCCCGCGCCGGCAGACCTCGATGGCGCGCGCCGGATCGACGATCGTGTAGAGCACGCCGAGGTTGGTGTAGCCGCGACACACGACGTTGAGGAGGCCGGCGGCTTCGGCTGCCGCCACACTTTGCTCCACCTCGCACACCGCCTCCTGGTGTCGCCCCAGCCGCGCCAGCGCACCCCCCTTGGTGTTGAGGGCCTCCGCAATGGCACGGGCTGCCTCGATCCCGGCCCGCTCGTCCGCGTCCGGCGGTACGGACCGTGCAAAGCCGAGCGCCTCGTCTGCCCATCTTGCGGCGGCGACGTGATCACCCACGCGAAAGGCGAGACGACCGCGCTCTTGCAAGAGGTGCGCCCATTCGATCGGCGCGTCGGTCCCGCCAAGCAGTTCAGCTGCGTCGGCATAGTGCGTCTCTGCCCTGATGCGTTTGCCGGCGTCCCAAAACAATTGACCGAGCTTGCGAAGAATTCGCGCTTCGCCGATGCGATCCGCCGCCGTGCGGTATCCCTCCAGCGCGCATTGATAGTGCTCCTCGGCCGTGCTTCGGCGGCCAGCTACGCGACAGAGGTCGGCAATGCGCTCGTACAGGACGAGGCGCTCCGGCTCCTGCCCGCTGCCGGTCGACAGCACCGCGAGAGACTGCTGGTAGAAGCGAAGGGCATCGTCATTGGCGTAGCTGGCGCGTGCGCGATCGCCGGCCGCGCGCAGATAGCGCGCGCCTTTCGGCTTGCTCGCGCTCAGACTGAAGTGATGTCCGAGCAGTATGAGATCCTCGCGGCGCTCGGGCTCATTGCCATAGAGCCGCTCCAGCGCGGCACCAATCCGTCCATGAAGCTCGATCCGGCGCTGCAGAAGCAGATTTTGATAGATCACGTCCTGAAGCATGGTTTGCGTGAAGCGGTAGGTCCGCAGCGAAATCGAGTTCGAGCCCGCGATCTCCTCGATGATCTCCGCGTCGCACAGAAGTTCGAGCCCGGCATCGACCCTTGCCGGCTCGGTTGCCGCCGCACCGAGCACGGCCGCATCAAAACGCGGGCCGATCACCGCGGCCTCCTGCGCCAGGCGGCGCACCTGATGCGGCAACCGGTCGAGGCGCGCCAGCAACAACGCCTGAATGCTTGCCGGGATATCGGCGGCGGCTTCCTCCGACTTCATCCGCCACTGCGAGCCGTCGCGCTCCAGGGCGCCGGCTTCGATGAGGCCGCGTATGATCTCCTCGAGGAAAAGCGGATTGCCGCCGGCGCGATCGAGGATCCGGCTGAACAGACGTCCCGGCGGTTCACGCCAACCGTGACCGAAATAGGCCGCAAGCAGCCCTTGTCCGTCAGCGTCGCCAAGCGGGGGCAGCCGAAGGGTCGTGTGACTGATCCTGGCCGAACCGAACTGGTCCAACTCCAGCATCGGCCGATGCGTAAACAGCAGCATCAGCCGCGTCCGCTCCAGTCGGTCCATCAGGAACCGCAACGCTTCAAGAGAGACCGCATCGGCCCAATGCAGATCCTCGACGATGATCAGCAGCGGCGACAGCGCCAGGCGGCGTTCGAAGACGGTGCGAATCGCGAAGAATATCTGCCGGCGGAGTTGTTCGGGCTCGACATGCCTGAGCGCCGCGTTGGGGTCGCCTAGGCCGAGTACGTGCAGATATAGCGGCATCAGGCGGTCGGCCTCGTCCGCCGCGAGGCCAAGCTCAGACAGCGCTTCGGCGACCTTTGCCTCCGCCTCCGGGGCGCCGGCCTTCTGCCCGATGCCATAGGCACTGCGCAGCACGGCGGCGAGCGTGCCGTAGGATTGTTCGCCGAGCGGCGAGCAGGCCACGTGCCGGATCGCCACGCCTGCGAAGCGATCCTCGTCGCGGATGCGGGTGGCGAATTCGCCGACCAGGCGCGTTTTCCCGATGCCGGCTTCACCGACCAGCCGCACCAGTTGGGCCGCGCCGCCGCACGCGCGATCAAGGTTGCCGATCATGCGCGCAAGCTCGACGTCGCGCCCGATCAGCGGCGCATTGAGGCCCAGCGTGTCGAGGCCTCGTGCCGCACGGGGCGTGTCGAGCGGCTCCTTCAGACGGTGGACCAGTACGCTGCCCATCTTGCCCTTGAGCGAGACCTCGCCAAGCGAGTCGTAGGAGAACGCATGCCGCGTCAGACGGTGGGTCAACGGCCCGACGAGCACCTCGCCCGGAGCCGCCATCGACTGCAGTCGCTGGGCGGTATTCACCGTGTCGCCGGTCACCGAATAGGATTTGGCAGCGCCCACACCGAGCCCGCCCGCGACGACGTGCCCGGTGTTGATGCCGACATGGAGCAGCAGCGGCGAGCCGGCATACGCCTTCGCGCGCTCGCTGAGGCGCGCCGTCCGGCCGATCATGTCGAGGGCGGCGCGGACCGCGCGCTCCGGGTCGTCCTCGTGCGCCGCCGGCGCACCAAACAGAGCAAGCAGCGCGTCACCGATGAATTTGTCCACGAAGCCGCCGAAGCTTTGCACCGCTTCCGTCAACTCCTCGAACAATTCGTTTTGAAGCGCCTGCATGACCTCGGGGTCGAGCCGCTCGCTCATCGCAGTGAAACCGCTGAGGTCGGCAAACAGCACGGTGATGGTGCGGCGGTTCGCCTCGCTGTCGATCTTGTCCGACCGAGGTCGAAATGCGGCTTCGACCTCGGCCGCCGGCACGAGCGGCGGAGAGGAGGACCGGATCGGAATCGTCGTCGGGCTCGTCCGCGCCGATCCCTGCCCGCCGCCTGCGGGCACCTCGCAGACGAGGACGCCGCATTTCGGGCAATAGGCGAAATCCGGCGCGCATGGAAAGCCGCAGCCGGGGCACGCGTTCGGTTGCTTCGTGCCGCACTTCGGGCAGAAGGCAAAGCCGCTCTGGACCTCGAAACCGCAACCCGAGCACTGCATGGCTCAAGACCTCGCGGAAGCCGCGATGGCGCGATCTGCTGGGCCATACCGAATGGGCCCAGGATGTGGGCCAGAATGGCCTCGGCGAGGCAGAAGAGCAAGCGCGCGACCGGTCTACCCCTCCCCGCAATGGGCGATGCTGCGGATGCGCTGGCACATGGCACGCCGCCGGCAAGCATGGCGGCATGCGATGGCGTCAATTGACACGCGCATCTCCGGTACTACGCTGCCGAACAGAAATGACAAATAAGAAGAGCAGGGAATCGCAGTGACACGCGTCATCGCGTCGTGAGCGCAGCCGCGCGGCCTTCGGCGCTCGCGCCATTCCGCATCCGCAACTATCGCTTCCAGTGGCCGTCGGATCTCCTTACCTCCTGGGCGTTCGAGGTCGAGACGCTGGTGCTCGGCTGGTACATCATGGTCGAGACCGGCTCTGTGCTGCTGCTCACCGTGCTTGCCTCGCTCCAGTTCGTCGGGACGCTGGTCGCGCCGGTGTTCGGCATGATCGGCGACCGCATGGGTCATCGCGATCTCCTGGTCGTGATGCGTCTTGCCTATACGGTGCTCTCGTCAACCATCATGGCTCTGGCACTGACCGGTCATTTGTCGCCGCTGAGCGTCATGATCATCGTCGCAATCATGGGCCTGATCCGCCCCTCGGACCTCGGCGTCCGGGGCGCGTTGCTCGCCGAGATCATGCCGGCCGAGCAACTGGTGGGCGCCATCAGCGTTGCGCGCACGACCCAGGACAGCGCGCGCATCGCCGGAGCATTGACGGGCGCCGGGCTGTTCGCCGTGCTCGGCATCGGCCTCGTTTATGTGGCGATCGCCTGCCTCTACTTCGTGGCCGCGCTGCTCATGCTCTGCCTGACCCGGCCGAAACGGTCCGTCATCACGAGCGATCTTCCGGCCAACAGCCACGCCGTTTCGAGACTGCTGGGCGATCTGAAGGAAGGAATCGTCTACGCTTGGAACGGCCCGGGAATGCGCGCGGCGCTGTGCGTCGCCTTCCTGGCCAATCTCACCGCGTTCCCCTTCACCGGCGGATTATTGCCCTACATCGCGCGTGAGATCTTCCAGACCGACCAGACCGGCCTCGGTTATCTCTCGGCGAGCTTCGCCGTCGGCTCGCTGATCGGCTCGATCACGCTCAGCCTGGTCAGCGGACTGCGCATTGCCCGGCTTCTCATCGGCGCGACGCTGGCCTGGTACGCCATGCTGCTGGTGTTCGTCGAGATCAGGACCATGCCGGTGGCAATGGCCTGCCTCGTCCTCGCCGGTATCGCCCAGAGCATGTCGATGATCTCGGCGGCCGTGATCCTGATGCGGACGGCGAGCGCGCATCTGCGCGGCCGCGTCATGGGCGTCCGCATGATGGTGATCTACGGCCTGCCGATCGGATTGCTGGCGGCCGGCAGCCTGATCGACATCATCGGCTATTCCGCGACGGGCTCGCTCTACGCCGCCGCCGGCTTCGTCGCGATGCTGGCGATCGCGATCCGCTGGCGCGCCGACCTCTGGCCGGTGCACGCGCCCGCCAACGCACGCTAGGTGTTTAGTCCCCGTACCCGCGCAGCCGCTCGACATCGAGGATGGTGACGCCGCCATATTCGAGTCGCAGCAGCCCCTCCTTCTCCAGCCGGTTCAGCGCGCGGTTGGCGTTCTGGCGGGACATGCCGGAGAGCGCCCCGATCTCTTCCTGGGTGATTTCCAGGTGCGCGGTCGATTCCGGATAGAGGATCGGGTTGAACAGCGAGGCGATGCTGCGCGCGAGGCGCGCGGTGGCATCCAGCGTGCGGTTGACCTCGAGCATGCCGATGAACTGGCCGAGCCGCTCGTTGAGCTGGCGCACCAGGAAGCGGTTGAAGCCGACGCTGTTCTCGAACAGCCACATGAAGGCGCTGCGCTCCATCAGCGCGATGCGGCTGTTGCGCAGCGCGACCACGTCGTAGCGGCGCGGCTCGTTCTTGAGCACGCTGCCCTCGCCGAACCAGGCCCCGGCCGTGAGCCCCGCAAGGCTCGTCTCCTTGCCGTCACGCGAGACCCCACCCATCCGCGCCAAGCCGCTCACCATGCCCGCCCAATAGCCGAACATATCGCCGCGCATGAACACCGTCTCGCCGGTGCCGTAGGACCGTTCCGTGATCCCGGCGCGAGCGACCTCGATCTCCGCTTCCGTGAGCTCGCGCGACCAGGCGGCGACGCGCTTCAGTTGATCCTCTGAAATCATGATCCCGAAGCCAGCCGCACCGTTCCGCCACCCAATCTCTCTGCTGCACTGCAGCAAGATCACTTCGGCCACCATCCGACGAAAGATGAAGGCCACTCCCGCCCGAAAAAACTTTGTCGCAGAATTGTCAGGCCGGAGACATTTCAAAATAGCGCTTTCCCCTATTGAGGGCCACCTTGGGCGATGCGGCTTTTGATCCCGATCAGGGAGCAAGAGTGGCGCGGCTCCGGTCGAGACCAATCGCTGCATGGCCTCACCGGCACGGCCGTACTAGGATTGCCCGAGAGGAACGGACGAAGAGCGCCGCTGAATGCGCCATCACCGGGAGGGATTTGTTTGGTGGCTACCAGTCTCGAAGTGCGCGGCGTGTCCTTGCGATTCGGCGGCGTCCGTGCGCTGACCGATGTCAGCTTTGCCATCAATGCGGGCGAGCTGTTCTCGATCATCGGCCCCAACGGCGCCGGCAAGACCTCGATCGTGAATTGCATCTCCGGCCGCTACAAGCCGACCGAAGGCCAGCTGTTCTACCAGGGCCGCGACATCACGGGGCTGACGCCGAACGCGCGCCCCACGCTCGGCATCGGCCGAACCTTCCAGAATCTGGCGTTGTTCCACCACATGAGCGTGCTCGACAACATCATGGTCGGGCGCCATCACCTCCTGAAGAACAACTTCCTCACGGGATCCCTGTACTGGCTCACCGGCGCGCGCAAGGAAGAGCTCGACCACCGCCGCAAGGTCGAGGAGATCATCGACTTCCTCGACCTCCAGTCGGTGCGAAAGGCGCAAGCCGGCACCCTCTCCTACGGCCTGCGCAAACGCGTCGAGCTCGCCCGCGCCATGGCGCTGGAGCCCCGCCTCATTCTCCTCGACGAGCCGATGGCCGGCATGAACTTCGAGGAGAAAGAAGACATGGCCCGCTACATCGTCGACCTCAACGAGGAATTCGGGATGACGGTGGTGATGATCGAGCACGACATGGGCGTGGTGATGGACATCTCCCACCGCGTCATGGTGCTCGATTTCGGCCGCAAGATCGCCGAGGGCGATCCTGCCGCCGTGCTCGCCGATCCCCACGTCAGGCGCGCCTATCTCGGCGAGGAAGACGAGGTGCTGGTCGATCCGGACGACGCTCCGCCGGCGCAGGAGAGCGCGGCATGATGGATTACGCAGGCCGCGTCGCGCAGGCCGACACCTATCCGAAGATGCTCCGCCTCAACGCCAGGGAGCACGGCAACGAGATCGCGCTGCGCGAGAAGGATCTCGGGCTCTGGCGCGTCTTCACCTGGAATGATTACCACACCCGCGTACGCGACTTTGCGCTCGGCCTGATCGAATTGGGCCTGGGGCGCGAGGACGTCATCGGCATCATCGGCGACAACCGGCCGGACTGGGTCGCGGCGGAAGTGGCGACCCACGCCATCGGCGGCCTCAGCCTCGGACTCTATCGCGACGTGCTGGACGAGGAGGCCTCCTACCTCCTCAACTATGGCGAGGCGCAGCTCGTTTTCGCCGAGGACGAAGAGCAGGTCGACAAGCTGCTGGCGCTTGCCGAGCGGGTGCCGCGGCTGAAGCACATCATCTATTCCGATCCGCGCGGGATGCGGAAATATGACGACCCGCGGCTGATGTCGGCGGAAACATTTGCCGAGCTTGGCCGGGCCCGTGCTGCGCGGGAGCCGGACCTTTACGATCGGCTGGTGGACGCGACCAAGGGCGAGGATGTCGCGATTCTCTGCACCACGTCGGGCACCACCTCGCACCCGAAGCTCGCCATGCTCGCCGCCGGCCGCGTGCTCGGCCATTGCGCGACCTATCTCGCCTTCGATCCGAAGGGGCCGGACGACGAATACGTCTCCGTGCTGCCGTTGCCGTGGATCATGGAGCAGGTCTATGTGCTCGGCAAAGGCCTGCTGTGCCGGATGAAGATCAACTTCGTCGAAGAGCCCGATACGATGATGAACGATCTGCGTGAAATCGCGCCGACGTTCGTGCTGTTCGCGCCGCGCGTCTGGGAATCCATCGCCGCCGACGTCCGCGCCAAGGTGATGGACGCAACGCCCTTCAAGCAGCGCCTGTTCGACATCGGCACGAAAAGTGGCCTCGCCGCGCTTGCAGACGGCAAACGTTCGGGCTTTGCCGACGCGATCCTGTTCCGCGCGCTGCGCGACCGTCTCGGCTTTACCCGCCTGCGTTCGGCCGCGACCGGCGGCGCGGCACTCGGCCCCGAGACCTTCAAGTTCTTCCAGGCCATGGGCGTGCCGCTGCGCACGCTCTACGGCCAGACGGAATTGCTCGGAGCCTACACGCTGCATCCCGAGGGCAAGGTCGACCCCGACACGACAGGCGTGCCGATGGCCGACAGCGTCGAGATCCGCATCGACAATGCCGACGTCCATGGAGTCGGGGAGATCGTGGTGCGGCATCCCAACATGTTCCTCGGCTACTACAAGAACCCCGAGGCAAGCGTTGCCGACATCAAGGACGGCTGGATGCTGTCGGGCGACGCCGGCTACTTCAACGACAACAGGCAACTCGTCGTCATCGACCGCATCAAGGATCTCGCCGAGACCTCGCGCGGCGAGCGCTTCTCGCCGCAGTTCATCGAGAACAAGCTGAAATTCTCGCCGTATATCGCCGAGGCCGTGGTGCTGGGCGCCGGCCGCGACGCGCTCGCGGCGATGATCTGCATCCGCTACTCCATCATCTCGAAATGGGCGGAGAAGAGCCGGCTCTCGTTCACGACCTACAGCGACCTCGCCTCGCGGCCGGAGGTCTACGCCCTGCTCCAGAAGGAGGTCGAGACCGTCAACGCCACGCTGCCGCCGGCCCAGCGCATCTCGCGCTTCCTGCTGCTCTACAAGGAGCTGGACGCCGACGACGGCGAGCTCACCCGCACCCGAAAGGTACGCCGCGGCGTCATCAACGAGAAATACGAAGGCATCATCGACGCGATCTACCGCGGCGATGCCGACATCCCCGTCGACACCGTGATCCGCTTCCAGGACGGCACCACACAGCGCGTACGAACGACGCTGCGCGTGGTGGATCTCGGCGGACACGGCCACATGGCGGAGGCTGCGGAGTGAGACAGCTGATCGTCGCGCAGGGTGCTGCCCTTCGCCTCTCCCCGCTTGCGGGGAGAGGCCGGAGCGCGTCAGCGATCCGGGTGAGGGGGAGCCTCCGCGAGGGCGGTGACAATCGTCTCGAGAACGCCGACCAAATTGCTCAGAACATCGTTATTCCAGAATCGCAGAATCCGATAATTTCGCTCGGTCAACCATTTGTCTCGCGCCGCGTCGTGCGGACTGTCCGCGTGTTGGCCACCGTCCACTTCGACGATCAGGCGGGCTTCGCGGCAAATGAAGTCGACAGTATACGGCCCGATCGGCTCCTGCCGGACGAACTTGTAGCCGTTCAGCCTGCGAGCGCGCAGCCGATACCAGAGTTTTCCTTCCGCATCCGTCAACGCGGCTCGCAAGCTTCTTGCGCGCCCGGTCTTGGACTCTTCGGCACCTCGCATGCGGAGACTCCCCCTCACCCGCCGCGCTTTGCGCGTCGGCCTCTCCCCGCAAGCGGGGAGAGGCGAAGGATAGCATAACATGAACACCGCCTTCCTCATCCAGCTCCTGGTCAACGGCCTCGTGGTCGGCACGCTTTATGGCGTGGTCGCGATGTCGTTCGTGCTGATCTACAAGGCGACGCAGGTCGTCAACTTCGCGCAAGGCGAGCTGCTGCTGGTCGGCGCCTGGGTGTGCTGGGCGCTGCTTGCGAAATACCAGGTGCCGTTCTGGATCGGCATGCCGATGACGCTGGTGTTCATGTTCGTATTCGGCATCGCGATCCAGGTCCTGATCCTGCGGCCGATGATCGGCGAACCCATCATCTCGGTGATCATGGTGACGATCGGCCTCTCGACCGTGCTCCAGGCCACGCTGAAATGGATGTTCGGCGTCAACCCGCAGCCGTTCCCGCGCGTGTTCGAGAGCCAGTCGGTCAGTCTGCTCGGCCTCCAGATCCAGACCGTCTATGTCATGAGCCTCGTGGTCTCGGTCGCGATGATGATCGGCATGGCCTGGTTCTTCCGCGCCTCCAAATACGGCCTTGCGATGCGCGCCACCGCGTTCAACCAGCAGGTCGCGCAATCGCTCGGCATTTCCGTGAAAAGCGTGTTCGCGATGGCCTGGGCGATCTCGGCGACGGTGTCGGCGGTCGCGGGTGTCGTGGTCGCCGTCGTGAATGGCGTGTCGTCTGGCCTTGCCGCCTACGGCATCAAGGTGTTCCCGGCGGCGATCCTCGGCGGGCTCGATTCCGTCGGCGGCGCAGTGCTCGGCGGCATCATCATCGGCCTGCTCGAGAACATCGCGCAATATGTCGACAGCGAGTATCTGCACTGGGGCAATCTCTACGAGATCGCGCCGTTCTACGTCCTCATCATCGTGCTCATGATCAAGCCCTACGGCCTGTTCGGCACCCACGACATCGAGCGGATCTGATCCATGGCCGGTCCTGCCCTCATCCCTGCTGGTGATTTCCGCACCTCTTACGCGGCGGACACCACCATCTTCCCGACCACGACCAGCCGCAACTTCGCGATCATCGGCGTGCTGCTGCTCTGCCTCGTGCCGCAATTCCTCGGCGGGTACTGGCTCAGCATCCTGATCCAGATCGGCATCTTCTCGATCGCGGCGCTCGGCCTCAACATCCTGGTCGGCTTCACCGGCCAGATCTCGATCGGCCACGCCGCCTTCTTCCTGCTGGGGGCCTTCACCTCGGCCTACATCTCCAACAACGCCCCGATCCCGGTGTTCTTCGCGATCCCGCTCGCGGGCGTCGTCACCGCGCTGGTCGGGCTGATCTTCGGCATCCCGGCGGCGCGGTTGAAGGGCCTCTACCTCGTCATCGCGACCCTGGCGGCGCAATACATCCTGCTCGACTTCTTCTCCCGCGCGGAGTGGTTCACCGGCGGCTCGGTGCCGGCCAGCGCCAACCCGTTCTCGATCTTCGGCTTCACCCTGCGCGGCGACAGGCAATATTTCTACGTCGTTCTGGCATATGTGATCGCGAGCTACATCCTCGTCACCAATCTGATGCGCACCCGCGACGGCCGCGCGCTGGTGGCGATCCGCGACCATTATCTCTCCGCCGAGATCATGGGCATCAACCTCACCAAATACCGCACGCTGTCGTTCGGCCTCGCCGCCTTCTTCGCCGGCATCGCCGGCGCGCTCTATGCGCACTACCAGCTGGTGGTCTCGCAGGAAGGTTTCGGCATCGAGCGCTCGATCCTGTTCCTCGCCATGATCATCATCGGCGGCACCGGCTCGATCATGGGCACGCTGATGGGAACCGCCTTCGTGGTGCTGCTGCCCGAGGGGATGGAATTCATCAGCCACTATCTGAAGGGCGGCGCGATCGACAAGGCGCTGTCCCTCAACACCAACATCACCTTCCTGCGCGAGATCGCGATCGGAGTGATCATCATCGCGTTCCTGATGTTCGAGCCGGATGGGCTCGCCCATCGCTGGCGGCAGATCAAGGCGTACTGGAAACTCTACCCGTTCTCGCACTGAGCACGGGCAACTCTCTAACCAACAAATAAACAGGAGGAGGCAACCAATGAAGACAAAATCCCTTTTGAGCACCGCATCGCTCGCACTGGCGATCGCCGCATTTTCGGCGGGCGCGCAGGCGCAGATCGCGATCGGCCACCTCGCCGATTATTCCGGCGGCACCTCCGACGTCGGCACGCCCTATGGCCAGGCCGTCGCCGACACCTTCGCCTGGGTCAACAAGAACGGCGGCGTCGGCGGCAAGCAGCTCAACGTCGACACCAACGACTACGGCTACCAGGTGCCGCGCGCGATCGCGCTCTACAAGAAATGGTCGGCGCCGGACAGCAAGGTCGCCGCGATCATGGGCTGGGGCACCGCGGACACCGAAGCGCTGACCGGCTTCCTCGCCCAGGACAAGATCCCCGACCTCTCCGGCTCCTATGCTGCCGCGCTCACCGATCCCGAAGGCGTCAGCGGCAAAGCCAAGCCCGCGCCCTACAATTTCTTCTATGGTCCGAGCTACTCGGACTCGCTGCGCGCGATGCTGATGTGGGCGGCCGAGGACTGGAAAGCCAAGGGCAAGTCCGGCAAGCCGAAATTCGTGCACATGGGCGCCAACCACCCCTATCCGAACGCGCCGAAGGCCGCAGGCGAAGCCATGGCGCAGGAGCTCGGCTTCGAAGTGCTGCCGCCGCTGGTGTTCGCGCTGGCGCCGGGTGACTACAGCGCGCAGTGCCTGAGCCTGAAATCCTCGGGCGCCAACTATGCCTATCTCGGCAACACCGCCGCTTCCAACATCTCGGTGATGAAGGCCTGCAAGACCGCCGGCGTCGAGATCCAGTTCCTCGGCAATGTCTGGGGCATGGACGAGAACGCCGCCAAGACAGCGGGCGATGCCGCCAACGGCGTGATCTTCCCCTTGCGCACCGCAGTGAGCTGGGGCGGCGATGCACCCGGCATGAAGACGGTGATGGAGATCTCGAAGATGTCCGACCCGAGCGGCAAGGTCTACCGTCCCGTGCACTACATCGCCGCCGTCTGCTCGGCGCTCTACATGAAGGAAGCGCTCGACTGGGCCGCCAAGAACGGCGGCGCCACCGGCGACAACGTCGTGAAGGGCTTCTACCAGAAGAAGGACTGGGTGCCGGCAGGCATGGAGGGCGTCTGCAATCCCTCGACCTGGACCGACAAGGATCACCGCGGCACGCTGAAGGTCGACCTCTATCGCACCAAGATCGCGGGCGCGACCGACGGCGACCTCAACGACCTCATGGCCAAGGGCACGATCAAGCTCGAGAAGGTCAAGACCATCGAGCTGCCCCGCAAGCCGGAATTGCTGGGTTGGTGAGCTCTATCTGTTCGTCGTTCCGGGGCGATGCGAAGCATCGAACCCGGAACCTCGAGATTCCGGGTTCGGTCCTGCGGACCGCCCCGGAATGACGGCGAGAAGTTGCGACGACACCGCGAGAGTGACTGACCATGAGTGAAACGGCTCAAATCGATCGCCCGCCCCCCACCGCCGTGGCGCCCGCCGCCCTCCTCAGCGTGCGCAACATCGAGGTGGTCTATGACGACGTCATCCTGGTGCTGCGCGGCCTCAGCCTCGACGTGCCCAAGGGCGCGATCGTGGCGCTGCTGGGGGCCAACGGCGCCGGCAAGTCGACGACGCTGAAGGCGATCTCGGGGCTGCTCAAGACCGAGGACGGCGAGGTCACGCGCGGCGAGATCCTGTTCGAGGGCTCCGCTATCGCCGGTATCGATCCCGACAAGATCGTCCGCCGCGGCATCTTCCAGGTGATGGAGGGCCGGCGCATCGTCGCCGACATGACGTCGCTCGAAAACCTCAAGCTGGGCGCCTTCACCCGCAGGGATCGCGAGGTCGATGCCGATCTCGACATGGTCTTCAACTATTTCCCGCGCCTGAAGGAGCGCACCGGCCTTGCCGGCTACCTCTCCGGCGGCGAGCAGCAGATGCTTGCGATCGGCCGCGCGCTGATGGCGCGCCCGAAGATGATCTTGATGGACGAGCCGTCGATGGGCCTGTCGCCGCTGCTGGTGAAAGAGGTGTTCTCCATCATCCAGAAGATCAACCGTGACCTCGGCGTCACCATCCTGCTGGTCGAGCAGAACGCCCGCGCCGCGCTGTCGGTGGCGAGCCACGGCTACATCATGGAGCAGGGCAAGGTCGTGCTCGACGGCACTGCGGACGAGCTGCGCGACAACGAGGACGTCAAGGAGTTCTACCTCGGCGGCGCCGGCGACCAGCGCAAGAGTTTCAAGAACCTCAAGAGCTTCAAGCGGCGCAAACGGTGGCTCTAACCTTCCAGCACCTGCTCCGCTTCCGTGACTGCGCAGAGAACATGATAGAACGACGACGCAGGAATGGTGTCGACCAGCGATTTGCCGTCGCGATCGAACTGGTCGTACCAGCCGCCCTTCACGGGATGGCTGAGATAATGCCGTTCGAGCCGCACCAGCGCCGCGCGCGCCTCATCCGCCGCGCCGGCCTCGCCGGACTCGGCCTGCGCGATCCACGCCTTCGCCATCTCGGTCTGCGGCCACAGCCGCCGCGTGCCGCGGCGGACGTTGCCGCTGGCATCGCCCTCGTCGGGGAGACAGCCGGTGGCGTCGTCACGATAGCGCAGCGCAGTCGCCAGCAGCTCCGCACGCCGCTGCCCGGTCGGGCAACCCGTAATGCGTTCAAACCCCTTCAGCAGCCAGACCCACTCCGCCTGGTGGCCCGGCTCGACGCTGACAGGCTCGATCTTCGACCAGTCCTCCTCGAAATACTCCGTCAGGATCCGCTTCTGCTTGTCGTAGAGATTGGCGAGGAACAGCGCGAAGAATTCGCCGGCACGGTTCTGGAACGACAGATCGTGGGTCACGTCGAAGCACGCGATCATCGCCTCGAACAGATGCATGTGGGGGTTCTGCCGCCGCGGCAGCGAGACCGGCAGGCTCTCGTGCACGCCGCCATGGGGCGAGCGCAGATGGCCGTCGAGGAAGGCGAGCAGCGCGTCGATCTCGGCGCGAATTTGCGCGTCCTGGTCGAGCGCGTAGACGGCGGCGAGCGCAAACAGGATGAAGGCGTGGTCGTAGGCATCGCGCCGTCCGTCCAGCACGGCGCCCTCCGGCGTCAGCCGGTGCACATAGCCGGGCTTGCCGTCGGGCGCCTTCGCCTTGGCCAAGAGGTGCTCCAGCCCCTCCAGCGCGATGGCGCGCCCCTCAGGGTACCAGCCCATCTGCGCCGCCTTGGCGTAGCACCAGATCTGCCGGGCCTGCACGAACACACGCCGCGGCGCTGCCGTATCAGCCGTGCCATCCCGGTGCAGGCGGTCGATGAAGCCGCCCGCGGTCTGGTCCCAGCCGACGGTCGACCACAGCGGCAGCGCCTCGTCGATCATACGGCGCTTCAGGCGCGCGACGACATCCGCCGCAATCATTCCTTCGTCCGCCATCGCGTCCTCTTCAAACCTCGCCCAGGGCCGTCTGATACCCATGCCGGCGGCGGCGTGCAACGGATGCCAACCCGGAAAGACCAGCCATGACCGCCCATTACGACGCCCGCGAGACGCGCGAACAGGCCGTGCGCGAGGCGGAGCTGTTCTCCCGCCTGCCGGATGTGCTGCGCGGCGCGATGGCCGCGCCCGCCTATGCCGAGCGGCTCAAGGGCGTTGACCCGGCCGCGGTGACCTCCCGGGCGGCGCTGGCGGACCTGCCGGTGCTGCGCAAGTCGGAGCTGCCGGCCCTGCACAAGGCCTCTACGCCCTTCGGAGGCTTCGTGGCGGCAGCCCCGGGATCGTTCGCCCGCCTCTTCACCTCCCCCGGGCCGATCTTCGAGCCGGAGGGCCGGCAGGCCGATCCCTGGCGCGGAGCGCGGGCGCTGTTCGCGGCCGGGTTCCGTCCCGATGACATCGTGCTCAACACCTTCAGCTACCACCTCACCCCCGGCGGCTTCATCTTCGACGCCTCGGCGCGCGCCCTCGGCTGCGCGGTGATCCCGGCCGGGCCCGGCAACACCGAGCAGCAGTTCGAGCTGATCGAGGCCTACCGTCCCGTCGGCTACAGCGGCACGCCGGACTTTCTGAAGATATTGCTCGATGCTGCAGCAAGCGCCGGCCGCGACGTCTCATCGATCAAGCGGGCGCTGGTCTCGGGGGCCGCGTTCCCGCCCTCGCTGCAGGCCGAGATCAAGGCGCGCGGCATCGACGCCTACCAGGCCTTCGGCACCGCCGACCTCGGCCTCATCGCCTTCGAGACCGAGGCGCGCGACGGCATGGTCGTGAACGAGGATTTGATCATGGAGATCGTCAAGCCCGGCACCGGCGATCCCGTCGCGCCGGGCGACGTCGGCGAGATCGTGGTGACCTCGCTCGACCCGCACCATCCCTGGATTCGGCTTGCGCTCGGCGACCTCACCGCGGCGCTGCCGGGCCCAAGCAAATGCGGGCGCACCAACATGCGCATCAAGGGCTGGATGGGCCGCGCCGACCAGACCACCAAGGTCAAGGGCATGTTCGTCCGACCCGAGCAGGTCGCCGAGATCGGCAAGCGCCATGCCGCACTGGGACGATTGCGCCTCGTCGTCATGCGCCAGGGCGAGGCCGATGCGATGACGCTGCGAGCCGAAACTGCGGACGCGAACGACGCCCTGCGCGAGGAAATTGCGGGCACCTTGCGTGCGGTGACGAAGCTCGGCGGCAATGTCGAGCTGGTCAGCCCGGGCGCGCTGCCGAACGACGGCAAGGTGATCGCGGACGAGCGGTAAGCGCTCAGATCCCAACTCCCTGGTAACAGGGAATCCTGCGCGAACCCGGCGCAGACTGGCAGGCGAGACGGCAGATGCTTTCGCGCGCCTTCGGTGGTATGACGCGCGCCGGTCGTTGCTGGCGGAGGGGATATCAAGGCACGTAGAATCCAAGCCCTAATGCGCTCTCCTCGGTCAGGCAGAGGAACGGCCTGTCCGGATGACCCGCTAGGCAATTCCTGTACATTCGCTTCGCAAGCGCGTCGTCGAAAAGGCCAAAAATGGCGATTAGCGCGAGCCCTACACCGCCTGCCATCCCAACCGAATAAATAGCTGCGCGCCGCACCTGCGACGCACGGGAAAATTCCTGACCCACTAAAATTCACTACTGTCCAAAAAATACTACCGCGCGCTGCTCACTCCTGCCCCAAGCGAAGGTCAATCCAGAAGCAGGTCTAGAGCCAAGGTCCGGATGCACCCGCTTGCGGGTTTTGGGCGGGTTGATTGATCGGCGCAGATGGCGCAAAAAGCAACCGCACATGACGGATCACATCATAGAAACCTTCCAGGGATTGGGGCACCTTTCCGTCGCATCGGGTGCAATTCTCGCGCTGTTCTTCGGGTTGGCAGCGCTGATCGTCTTTCCCCGGACGATCCTTATCGTTGCGGCCGGAGCATCATTCGGGATCGGCGCGGCTCCCATCATCCTGGTGGCCGGCACAGCGGGAGGAACGCTGGCGTTTCTGCTGGCCCGCCATGTCGCGTCCGAGTGGTTTCGGCGAAAGCTCGAACAACGGTCCAAACTGGAAGCGATAGCCGAAGCTGTCGACAAGGAAGGTTGGCGCATCGTCGCCCTCATGCGACTGGGTGCTCCGGTGCCGAGCGCGCTACAAAACTATCTTTTCGGACTTACAAAAATCCATCTGGTGTCGTTCATCTTGGCCACCCTGGTATTCAGTTCACCGCAGGTCTTCCTGTTCACCTTCCTCGGCGCCACCGGACGAGCCTCATTACTCGATGACAAACCCGTCGAGCTCACAATTGCGCCGATCATCGTGACCGTTGCGATCATCGCCACTATTTCGTGGCGCGTCCAAAAACTGCTGAGATCGCGCAGTCAATCGGACGTCTCCAACTAAGGCTGTCATTCCATCCGCCAGCATCGGGAGGGCGCCCTACTCTGCTTCGGGTCCTTGACAAACCACTTGAAGGGTTGTGAGGAGAGATCACAACTTATCAGGGGCGGCAGATGACAGCGACAACGGTGCGCCCGGCGGTCTTTTTCGACCGCGATGGCGTACTTAATCACGATCACGGCTACGTCTTCGAGGCGAGCAAGTTCGAGTGGAACGACGGCGCCCGTGAAGCGGTCAAGCTCGTCAACGACGCGGGCTATTTTGCCTTTGTCGTCACCAATCAGTCGGGTGTGGCCCGCGGATTTTACGAGGAGAGCGACGTCCAGACTCTCCATCGCTGGATCGCCAAGGAGCTGGCAGTGATCGGCGCGCACATCGACGCGTTTGAATACTGTCCCGACCACCCCGAAGCCACCATCGAGCGCTATCGACGCGTCAGCAACCGTCGCAAGCCCGCGCCGGGCATGATCACCGACCTCCTCGAGCGCTTTCCGGTGGCAGCCGACAGAAGCATCCTGATCGGCGACAAGCCGAGCGACATGGAGGCGGCCGAAGCTGCGGGCATCCGGGGCCTATTGTTTCAGGACGGAAACCTCGAAGCGTTCGTGCGGCAAGCGCTCTCCTTGCGCTGAGGACGGGTGATTCAACCCAAATCCAGCGTGCCGCCCAAGCTCACCGAGGTGACTGACATCGAGCAGCTTGCGCGGCGTGCGGTGACTCATTTTCGGCGAGTGATGCCGATCATCCATGTCAGCGCACGCATGATGGCAAGCGGAGCTATCAACCAAACGAGACCGTAGCTATCCAGCAGCGTCGCCGTGAGAGGAACCTGGGTCACGTAATACGCGTAGAGGCAGCCTGCCACCTGCATGGCAATGCTCATGGGATCGTTGCCTCTCGCAAGGACCGAAATCAAGCCAATCAGCGAGCCGGCGATCACGGTCGCCAGGACAGCGTAAAAGAGCCCTCCCTCGGCATAGCCTGACAGGCTCACCCCGGCCGGCTGCGAACCCGTCGTGTATGTGATGGCGGGATAGATCACCGCGAACACTTTCGTGGCCGGATAGCAAGGCTGCGGAGCAAGAAGTCCGCTGAAGGTCGGCCGCACTATGCCGCAACGTTGATCGGGATCCGAAAAGATCTGCACATAGTATGGAATCCCGACCGCCATCCTGAATATACTCGCTCGTACGATCCAGATTGCCTTCTTCAACACTCCGCCGAATTCGCGATTCGACAGCTCTCCCTCGACGGTCGATGGCAAACCGGGCATAGATGATCGCGGGCCGTCCGCGGATGATGAACCGGGCAGCGGAATCGTGGGCGACTGTCCCGGGAAGCCCGAAAGCGGTGCCGATTCCTGGACAGTCTTGTCCGACTGGCCGGTGTCCTTGATTACGCAAAATTGGCTCAGAGCCAGGGCCAGGTAGATCGTTCCTCCTACCGCGACGGTCGCGATCGCGGTGCGCAGGAGGCCGAATCCGGAGAGCGCCAACGTCAATCCGAGCACCAGCACATAGAGAAGCGCCGGTGCCTTCTGAATAGTTGCGACATCAAGCCAGAGAACGATCAGGCTCAGCACCGCGCAGGCTCCGAGACTGACCCTCTCACGCTTGAGCAATCCCCGCGCCAGCAGATAGCAACCGACGATGGGTAGACTGGAATAGAGGAACGAATAGTACTTGTTACCGAGCAGCTCGAACAATTCGACCCGCCTCAGGATCTTGTCTTCGTAGCACAGACTCTGATCCCACGCCTCGCTCGCGGACAAGCCGCCGGCCTGAGCAAGCCTGTAGATACAGAAAGCGATCATGGCGCCCGCCAATGCCAGCGGAATCCACAAGGGCACCTCGTCGGCAAATGAGAGGGTTGCCGACGCGAAGACCTTCTCCGTGGTAATCGCAGCGATCGGCAGGGCTACGAGCGTCAGCAAGAATAAAAACCAGTAAGTCGCAGATCCGAGCGTGGTCATCCACGCGTAAGGAACTTCCTGGGGAGAGAACAATTGGTGGAGCTGTTCTTGCCCGACCGGAAATGGAATTAGCGCAGCTGCACCTGAGGTCGTGATGTAGGCGATGACCGCCACACCGACGGCTAGATTAATCCGTCGCATTTTCCCGAAGCCCATGAATCGCTCTAGCACCACATTCGTCGGACAAACGATGTCAGATCCTTCATCAATTCAGGCGAATTCGCGAGAAGCCCAACCACAAGGGACGAACTGCGTCATCGATCCGTTGAGCCCCTGGTCGGACCGATTCCCTTGCTTACTTCGATAGTCGGTAGGGCCCGAGATACAGCACGTCCAGACCGGAGCAAAAATAGGTATGCAGAGCTTCCAACGGCGCGTTCACGGTCGGCTGCTCGTTGATGTTGAGACTGGTGTTGATCAGGACCGGCAATGAAGTGGCCTTCGCGAACTCGCCGATCAGACGGCTGTAGAGCGGATTGCTGTCCGCATGGACGCTCTGGATGCGCGCCGTGTTGTCGACATGGACCACCGCAGGCATGGTCTCGGCGACTTTCTCATTGACCGGAAACGTCACCACCATGAAGGGCGCATCGAACGTGTCCTCGAAATACTCGGCCTGGCGCTCGTAGAGCACCGACGGACAGAACGGGCGGAATTCCTCGCGATATTTGATGGTGAGGTTGATGCGGTCCTTCATGCCCGCATGGCGTGGATCGGCCAGGATCGAGCGGTTGCCGAGCGCGCGCGGACCATACTCCATCCGCCCCTGGAACCAGCCGACGGTCTTCTGCTCCGTCAGGTCGGTGACGCAGCGCGAGACAGGATCGTCGAGCAACTCGAACCGCGCGCCGATCTTGTCCAGCGTTTCGCGGATCGTGTCGTTGGAATATTCCGGTCCCCAATAGGCGTGGGTCAGCGGCGCGATCGCGTGCCCGGCCTCCGCGCACTTCATCATCGCGGCGCCCAGCGCCACGCCCGCATCGTGCGGCACCGGCGGCACGTAGAGACGCTTCACCGACGGCTCGGCCGCGATCTCCATGTTCATCTTGCAATTCAGGCCGACGCCGCCGGCGATGCAGACGTCGCCGCAACCGGTCTCGGCGATCGCGGACCGGATCACCTCGGTGGTGACGATCTCGAGCTGCTTCTGGCCGCTCGCGGCGATGTTGGTCAGCCGCTGGTCGAGCGGCGCGCCACGCAGGCGCCGCGGCCCCAGAATCTCCTCCATCTTCTCCGTGAAGATGCGCTCCTGCCGCGTCGAGAAATCGCTGGTGAAGATCTCGGCGTCGCGCCTGCGCTTGTCGAGCTCGGGATCGAGTTCGTAGTTGATGCCGGCCGGGCGCAGGAGCTTGGCAAATTTGTCGAGATAGTCGGGGCTGCCGTAGGACGACAGGCCCATGACCTTGTACTCGTCATTGGTCATCTGATAGCCGAGATACTGCGTCAGCATCCCGTAATAGAGCCCGAGACTGTTGTGGCGGCCGAAGCGCGTCAGCACGCGGAAGTCGTTGCCGCGCGCATGCGCGACGAGGCCCGAGCTGGAATCGCCGGAGAAGTCGAAGCAGGCGACCGTCGCCTCGGAAAAACCGGACCCGTAGAACGAGCTCGCGGCGTGACAGAGGTGATGGTCGTAGAGCTCGATCTTCGGGCTGTGGCCGAACTGGTACCTGAAATATTCGGTGAGGCGCTGCGTGTAGTTCGTGTAGGTCTTCAGCGGCGAGCAGATCCAGTCGACGTCGCGCATGGTGATGCCGGCCTGCTTCAGGCAGTAGCCGATGGCACCGCGCGGAAGCTCTCCGCGCGCATGCTTGGCCAGCGTGAAGCGCTCCTCCTCGGCGGCCGCGATCAACTCGCCGTCGCGCAACAGCACAGCCGCGCCGTCGTGGTGGCCGTGCTTGATGCCGGAGCTTATTCCGATCACGTACATTCGTTCACACCTCGAAAACGCTTCTCAAGAAGTCCCTGCAAAACAGACCTACACGAAGCGCAGATCCGGCGGATGGTATGGTCAAGCTCTACCGCGACGTGCTCGCCTTCCAGATCAGGGCGAGGAGCGCTTGCGACCGAGTGGACAGCGCACGTGCAGGTGGGACGGAAAAGGCCTTACAGGCCGCATAGTTACCAACGAGGCTTCGCACCTGCAAGGGCGCAAATCCAGCGGCCTTTGGCCTTTTCCTGGTGTGGCGCGTGAATGAGGCGTCGACAGTTGGGCGGTGATTTGCCGGCACGACCTGCTTCAAGACATTCCCTGAAGAGACCACCGTTTTCTTCGACCGCGACCGAAGGTTAGACGAGAAGGGGCAGCGTCGTCGAAATTCCAAAATTGGAGAGCGCGGGACATACATCGATGGTCCGAATGATGTCCCGGGCACTCTTACTCCGCGAGCTGTTTCTCGACCGCGAAACTGACCCGCGTCGCCGACAGCTGATCGGCGAGCGAGATCGGCCATTTGCCGCCCGGTTTGAAGGCTTCGGCGAGCGCCGCCAACTCCTCGAGCTGTCCCTTTTCAATGGTCAGGCCCTTCCAGCCCCCCTTTGCGCCAGTGACGTCCAATCGCTTGTAGTCGTCGAGCACGAGAACTTTCCCGTCCACAAAGATATCGAAGCGCTCCTTGGGGAACTCCTTCGAGCCCAGCGAGGTATAGGTCAGCGTGCAAAGCGAGCCATCGGCGTAACGCACCGTGGCGACGAAATTGTCGTCGCGACGCCAATGGCCACTGGCCGGCACGATCGACCGGGCCTGAACCTCGACAGGCTGGCTGCCGGTGAGCGCATTGAAAAGATCGTAGATGTGGCAGGCTTCGCCGATGTTGCGGCCCCCACCATGTGGGCCGTGCACCCAATGATCGGAGGGAATGTATCCGGCATTCATGCGGTAGTTCACGATCATCGGCGACAGGCGCCCCTTGATCGCTTCGCGTGCCGCGCTGACGGCCGGCGCGAACCGCCGGTTGAATCCCGTCATCAGGAGCGGTCCGTTCGGGTTGGCCGTGTAGAACGCCTCAATCGCGTCCAGGCCCTCTTCGGTCATCGACGTCGGCTTCTCGACGAAGACGTGCTTGCCGGCCTTCAGCGCCGCCAGTGCCATCTCGGCGTGCAGATCATGCCGTGTTGCGATGAGGACAAGATCGATCTGCGGGTCATCGATGACAGCCTGAAAATCGGTGCTGGCAGTGCCGAAGCCGAAGCGCTCGGCGGCCGTGCGCGCTGACAGGCCGGTGCGGCTCACGACCGTGCGAAGGTCGAACTTGTCGCCGAGCTTCTTCAGGTTCGGCAGGTGCATGCCCTGCGCAAAGCTGCCGGCCCCGACGACCGCGATCTTGATGCGGCCATCGACCGGTTTCGGAGGCGCGATCTGCAACACGGACCGCACCGCCTCTTCGCGGTGCGGATACTGCAACAGGACCAGCAGCGGCTTCTCGCCCTCGCCCGCCAGCCGGCCATATGCCTCTTCGGCACGGTCGATCGCGTAGGGCTCCTGCAGCATGTTGTCGAGCCGAATGCGGCCAGCTGCGATCAGCCGGAGATATTCGCCCATGTTGCGGTTCTCGGTCCAACGGACATAGGCGAGCGGATAATCTCCGCCCTCCTCCTCGTAGACAGGATCGTAGCGTCCGGGTCCGTAGGAGCAGGAGATCAGGACATCGAGTTCCTTGGTGTAGATATCCGATCTCGCCATGTTCAGGCCGACGTCGCCGACAATCACCACGCGCGCCTTCTTGCGGCAGGACTGAAAAGCCTGGGCAAGAATGTCGCTGGACGCGGATGCAGCCGTGATGATCGCAGCGTCGGCGCCGAAACCATCGGTCAGTTTGACGATGTTGTCGACCAGATTGCCGTCGTTCGGATTGATGCCGTGATCGAGGCCATTTTCCAACGCGGTCGCAATGCGCTTGTTGTCCACGTCGGTGCCGATGACGCGGCAGCCATTGGCCGTCAAAAGCTGCGCCGTGATCTGCCCGAGAATTCCGAGCCCGATCACGACGACCGTCTCGCCAAGCGTCGGCTGCGCGCGACGCACGCCCTGCATCGCGATGGCCCCGAGCGTCACCGTGGCGGCGGCGTCGAAGGAGACCTGCTGCGGGACGGGAACGCACAGATTGACCGGGACGTCGATGACCTCAGCGTGATTGGCAACGCCCGCGCCGGCGCAGGCAACGCGATCGCCGACCGCGATCCCGTCGACCTCCGATCCGACTGCGATGACGGTGCCGGCGGCCGAGTAACCGGTCGGCAACCCCGCATCGAGCTTGCCTTTGACCTGCTTATAGACGCGCGCAACACCCTGATCGCGCATGAGCTGAAGCACGCGCTTGACATGGTGCGGCTGCTTGAGGGCGCGGCGATACAGCGGAAGGCCCGACATCTTGACGCCTGCCATCTCGGTGCCGACGCTCACGCACGAGCGTTCCACCCGGACGAGCACATTCTTGGGACCCGCGACGGGTGCCGGGACATCCTGCAAGAAGACCTTGCCCGACCGGACCAGAAGCTGCTTCACGACCACACCCCGCGCGTATCGATCACCACCTTGCCATTCAGTTCGGCCGGCGCGATTTCATTGTAGGCACGATGATTGACCAACATCACGACGATATGGGCTTCGCCAATTGCTTCGGCGACGTCGTGCACCATGCGGACGTTCTTGTGACGGGCAAGCTTTCCCGGCAAGAGTTCGGCAAACGGTTCCGACACAAGAAGTTCGCACGTATCCCACTCAGCAACCTCTTCGGCGATCGCCAGAGCCGGGCTTTCCCGGAAATCATCAACATCAGGCTTGAAGGCCAAACCGAGCGTCAGCACCTTCGGATAGGCGCCGACCGATCGCGCGCCGGCGACGGCGGTCTTGATCTTCTCAAGAACGTAGGCGGGCTTGCCGTCGTTGACTTCACGCGCAGTACGGATCAGGCGGGACTCCCCAGGGGCGGCCTCGACGATGAACCAGGGGTCCACGGCGATGCAGTGGCCGCCGACGCCGGGGCCCGGCTGGAGAATATTGACGCGCGGGTGATGATTGGCGAGCCGGATCAGCTCCCAGACATTGATGTCGAGCTTATCGCAGACGATCGACAACTCGTTCGCGAAGGCAATGCCGACGTCCCGGAATGAATTCTCGGTCAGCTTGCACATTTCCGCCGTGCGGACGTTGGTCTTGAGCAGGCTTCCCGTGCAGAAGATGCGATAGAGCTCCTCGGCGCGGGCCGAGCATCTGGCCGTGATGCCGCCGATCACGCGGTCATTCTCCACCAGCTCGACCAGCACGCGTCCGGGCAACACGCGTTCGGGGCAATAGGCGATGTGAACGTCGCATTCCTCGACGCCGGACGTCGGCATGCGCAGATCGGGCCGCAGCGCCCCAAGCTGCGCGGCCATCCGCTCCGTCGTGCCCGGCGGAGAGGTCGACTCCAGCACAACGAGATCGCCGCGCTTCAGAACCGGCGCGATCGAAGCAGCCGCGGCCTCGACATAGCTCAGGTCAGCCTTACCGTCATGAAATGGCGTTGGAACGGCGATGATGAACGCATCCGCCGGCGCAGGCTTGGTGGCCGCGCGCAACTTGCCGATCTGGACGGCTCGCGCGGTCAGCGCGTCGAGGTCCGGCTCCACGATGTGAACCTGGCCACGGTTGATCTTGGCGACGACCGCCTCGCTGACATCAACGCCGACGATCGAAACACCCCGCGAGGCGAGCACGACCGCAGTTGGAAGCCCGATATAGCCGAGTCCGACCACGCAAATCGTTCTTAGCTTGACGTCGCTCACAATTGTTCCTCAATCACCTTGCGAATCCGCTTTGCCGCCTTGCCGTCGCCGTAAGGATTAATCGATTGCGCCATCCGCCCATAGTGATCGCGGTTCGTCAACAGCCTGGTTGCCTCTTCGACAATACGCTCGCGGGACGTGCCCACGAGAATCACGGTCCCGGCATCGACGGCTTCGGGACGTTCCGTGGTGTCGCGCATCACCAGGACCGGCTTGCCCAGCGACGGCGCCTCCTCCTGCACCCCGCCGGAGTCGGTGATGATGAGGTATGAGCGCTCCATCAGGTAGACGAATGGCTCGTAGTCGAGCGGGTCGATCAGATGGATCCGCTTCTCGGCTCCGAGCAAGCGCTGGACGGGCGCGAGAACGTTGGGGTTGGGATGGACGGGATAGACGATCTGCACATTATGCCGAGTGACAATGTCGAGCAGCGCTTTGCAGATATTTTCGAAGCCGTCGCCGAAGTTCTCTCGCCGGTGTCCGGTCACGAGGATCAGCGGAAGATCGGGATCGAGATAGCTGAACCGGTCTTGAAATTCGGCGCGGGCAGTTGGCGCCCCCTTTAGCCGCTCCACAGTTTCCACCAGCGCATCGATGACCGTGTTGCCGGTCAGGTGGATATGAGATGGGTCGACGGCTTCATCGAGAAGATTTTGCCGCGAGCGCTCCGTTGGAGCGAAGTGAAACCGGGTTACAAGGGTTGCGACACGACGGTTCATCTCCTCCGGCCAGGGCGCGGTCAGGGAGCCGGATCGCAGACCCGCTTCCACGTGCCCAACGGGCAGCTTGCGATAGAAAGCAGCCAGCGAACCGGCGAGTGTGGTCGAGGTATCGCCGTGGACCAGGACCAGATTCGGCTTCTCCTGATCAAGGACCTGCCCGATCCCGGTGAGAAGCCTGGCAGTAAGCTGGTCCAACGCCTGGTTCGGCGACATCAGGTCGAGATCGTGGTCGGGCTTGATCGCGAAGAGGTCCAGCACCTGATCCAGCATACCCCGATGCTGACCCGTCACACAGACCCGCAAATCAAGGCTTTGGCTGCGCCGCAGCTCGGTCACGACCGGCGCCATTTTGATGGCCTCCGGACGCGTTCCAAATATTGCAATGACTTTTCGCATCTTCGGGCTTGCTGTCCGCCTTAACGCTCACCCGGGGAGCCCCGGCGGGCGCTGTGTAACCAGTCGCGCGGAAATATACAAACTCAAACGGGGGCGGAACCTGACGAATCGCCCGGAATCGACCGCTCCAAAAAGACGTTGAATTCCAAATGGTTGGAAGGGTGTTGCGGCAGCCTGCGCAGTTAGCCTGTCTTGTCTTGAGCTAGACCGCGATCCGGTCGGTCTGATTCTTCAGGTTTCCCGGGGCACAACCGTTGCAAAGCTTCCAGCATGCTATCGGCCAGCGCCGTGCGCTCGTAGCGCTTGCCCCCCGTAGCGGCGTTAGCTGCAAGCAAGTGTCGGCGCGCCGGATCTCGTGCGAGTTCCCCAATGGCGTTCACCAGCGCTTCCACGCTGTCCGGCTCGATCATCTCCGCTGCGCCCAGCGGCTCCAGCAGATGCTCCAGCTCGCCGCGCACATTGGTGATGATCGGCGTGCCGGTCGCCAGGGCCTCGAAGACCTTCGACGGCAACACCGTCTTGAACAGCGGTGTGTTCTTCAGCAAGACCAGTGTGAAGTCGCTCAGATGCCAATAGTCGATGGTCTCATCGTGCGACACGCGACCGACAAACAGCACATTCCGCAGCCCCCGCCGTTCAGCCTGTTGTTGCAGCTCCTCGCGCTCCGCGCCGGACCCGACGATGATGAATTGCGCCTCGGGAACGCGGGTCAGGCACTCATCTGCCGCGTCGAGGATGAGCTGCAGCCCATGCGCCATGCCGACTGTGCCGATGTATGAAACGACGACCTTGTTCTCAACTCCAAGCTTCTCGCGCAACGACGATGGCGCGCAGCCCGGGGCGAGCTTCGTGGTGTCTGCGCCATTGGTGATGACGACGATCTTGCCGGCGTCGATTCCCCGCGACGCCAGCACGTCGCGGGTCGTATGGGTGACCGTGACGATGAGATCCGAATGCCGATAGAGAAAGCTCTCCACACGCCGGACAAGATTCATCAACCGCCCTTCCTTCATGGCGCCGACGGCGATAATCGAGTCCGGCCAGAGATCGCGCACTTCGAAAACGAAGGGCCTGCGGTGAACGCGGCTCACAATCCATCCTGCGACCGCGGCAAAGATGTGTGGCGACGTCGCAATGACGACGTCGGGCCGGGCAACGAAGGGCGACGCAAGGCTGGCCGTCACGACGAAGCTCAGGTAGTCGAGGATGCGCAGGAATGCACCGCGGTTTGGAAACACCAGCGTCGGTACGCGCAAGACGTCCACCGTTTCGTACGTCTCGCGCTTGTAGAGCGATTGCCGGTAGCCGCCGAACACCTTGCCATCCGGGTAATTTGGAAAATTGGTCAGCATGGTGACCTGGTGACCGCGCGCTATCCAACGCTTTGCGTGCGTGCTGCAGCGGACGGCCGGCGCGCTCGCCTCGGGGGGGTAATGATCGGTGACGAAAAGTATGCGCAAATCAGAACTCGAACCGGGTTTCGACTTCCATCGGTAGCCCGCCCGTATAGCTCCAGGCAAGGACCGGTCGCAAGATTCGCTGGCCAAAACTCGGCGCGTAGTACCCGTCGTTCAGGAGGAATTGCGACGCTCCCCTCGCTGACACACGAAACCGCGCCTCCCCTGACACCTCGATCGACCAGCCTGGCCCGTCCGGGACAATACGACCGACCAGCGGGTGCAGCGGAAAACGACCGATGATCGTGTGGTTTCCCTCGCCCGTGACGCGGTCCCGGACAACCAGCGAAGTCGGCGACACCGTGACGCTGCGGTAGTGGACAGGTCGGCCAGGGAGCCAGCGGTAGCCATCGTGACTGGCGGAGGCCGACTGGACGTCGCCGGTCACGGAGACCGATCTGCCGAATGGATGCGCACGCCGCCCGACGCGAAAGCTGGCCCACACTTCGGTTGAATTCTCTGCATCGATCTCGACAGTCGCGTGGGCGCTGGTCGAACGCTCTTCGTCTCGAATTGCATCGTGGGCGTAAGACGACGTTCCGGAGTTGGTGATCAACCGACGATCGCCGAACGACACTTCGAGCGAGAGCGTGTCTGCATGCGCATGTCCCGGCAGGTAGGAGGGGCCGACTTCGGCCGCATCGAAGATCGCCAGCCAGGGACCGGAACGCAGCCGCACATAGCCGCTGTCAGCCAGCCTGCCGGTCATGTCGTCCGCGCTCCGCGAGACGTGCAGCGATGCCGCATAGTCCGCAAGCTGCCCGTACGTCCTGGCGATGCCCAACGCCGCGTCATTGAAGAAGGCGATTTCCCCGTCCGGATGGACCATTTCACCCAGCCAGGCCAGCATACGCGCAGCCAACGCCGGCCATGTCGCCGCCGCTTCAGCAAGCTCGTGCGGATAGATCCTCGCCAGCTGAACGAGATCCAGGACATCCTCGAGCAGGATAGCGTGATACATCGGACTGAGCTCAAAGTGACCGCCATCCGAAAGCACCTGTTCACGCCACTCCCGTTGAAGCAGATCCAGGCCGGTGCGTCGCCAACGGTCAGCTTCGGCTCCCGAAAAATAGCAGCCCGCAAATACCAGGGCCTTCGCGTTCGCGAGCAGATGGTTGCCCAGCAGATGATACTCAAGCGAAGCGCTCAGCGCCCGCGCCTGGGTTGCCAGGCTGTCGCGTGCGGCGGAGTCCAGATCGTTGCCCGCGAGCGCCCACGCGATCCAGTTCACGATGCGCAGCGATAACGGATACGGCTCCCAGCCGTTTCCCGTCATGGGAGGATTTTCGGCGATCCAGGCCTTGATCAGATCGCGATGCCATGACGCACGGCTCTCGCATGCCTCAGCGCGCAAATCGTCGAAATAGTGCAGGTTGTACAGCCACAGCTTCGGCATTGCCGGATTGTTCCAGCCAGTACCGTCCAGCAGCTCCGCAACCTGCCCAAGGATCAAGAAGCGCCTGGTCGACAGCATGGCAGCCGGACGTCCCGCAGCATTCCGCCATGTCCCCGTCGGCATGCGCAAACTGGGCGCCGGTCCATGCGAGATTCTGGGCGGAAAAATTCGCCGTTTGATGCGGTTGACGATCTGCTCGGGACGCAAATGGCGCACCGTACGGACGAGGCGCGCGGGATCCTCCCATAGTTTCCCAAACATTCCACATTCCGGCTTGATTTCGCCCAAGCGCTGATAGCATTTCCGGCGCCGAGTTCAATAGCGCGGCCCGGAGGGCTTCGGAACTCCGGCAAGTCAGCAGGTCGCTGGCGGCCTTTCTTGTGCCAGGCTCGTGGCGGGGATACAGTCGCGCCATGATGAGAACTCTCCCATGAACAATAGAGTTGTCCGCGATTTCTGGAACGAGGCCGCCTGCGGCGAGACCGCCTATGCCGTCGGCAACGACGCCTCAAAGCGCTTCTCCAGCCAACGCGAGATGAGGTACGAGCTCGAGCCTTTCATCAAGCCCTTCGCCCGCTTCGAGGAGGGACACCAGAAGGCCGTGCTCGAAATCGGGGTTGGCATGGGTGCGGACCATGAACAATGGGCGCGCAGCGGCCCCGCCCGGCTTTGCGGCATTGACCTGACGCCGCGCGCCGTCGACCTGACGCGCGAACGGCTCGCCCTCGCCCATCTGGAATCCGAGCTCCAGGTCGCCGACGGGGAACGGCTTCCTTTTCCGGATGCGACGTTTGATACCGTCTACAGCTGGGGCGTTCTGCACCACAGTGCCGATACAACGCAGGCGTTCAAGGAGGTTGCTCGCGTGCTGAAGCCCGGAGGCACCGCACGGGTGATGATCTACCACAAGTGGTCGATCGTCGGCCTCCTGCTCTGGCTTCGCTATGGGCGCTTTTCGTCCAGCCTCGCCTCGATCTATGCGAACCACCTCGAAAGCCCCGGCACCAAGGCCTATTCGACAAGGGAGGCGGCCGCGATCGTCGAGGCCAGCGGCATGCGGGTGGTCAAGATGGAAGTCGAGCTGAGCCCGGGTGACTTGCTCTCCGGCGCGACGGGCCAGCGCCATCGTGGACGTCTCCTATCGGTCGCCCGGCGCCTTTGGCCGCGAACGCTCCTGCAAAGCGTGGCGCACCAGCTCGGCCTCTACCTCATGATTGAGGCGATCCGTCCCTCGGAATAATTGCCAGAGTATCCTGCTCGCGGTGCGGTTTGGCGGCGAAGTCACCTGGCTCCAGATTGTTGGGTCAGAGATCGGCGGGAAGGCCAGACCTGAGGCTGTTGATGAGCAGCCACACACAGACGAATCCAGCACTCGCACTCTGAATCCACGCCAAGCCAACCGCACCGTACTGTCCGAACAGCGCAACTGAGAGCACGGCCTGCAGGGTTGCCCCGCAGAGCCAGGCCATGACCTGCGACCAGGGAAATCCACTCGCCGACAGGAGCTGGGAAGCTGCGGAGGCGACCCCGATGAAGAACACACCGGGAAGCAGCGCGAGGATGATGGCCACGGCCGGCTCGTACGCTTTCCCGAATATGATTGTGACGATCGGGCTCGCCAGCGCGGCGCTGGCCGTGCAGACCAACGCCATCAGCAAGGTGATCTGAAGCAGCGCGGTCTTGTACTGCTGCATGCGCGCCGGACCTTTCGCACGCACGAGTGCGGGAAACAGCAGAAGGCCGATGGTCGCGGGCAAGATCAGCAACGCATCGGCGATCTGTGCCGCGATCGACCAGTAGCCGATATCCGCAAACTCGCCGAATTGCTTGAGCACCATGACGCTCATGCGGCCCATGACAAAGCCCAGCAGAGTCGCGACATGAGCCCGCAGTGCATATGCGATACCGTCCCGAAACAGCGCAGTGTCGAAGCGCCGCGGAATGTCGACGCCCTTCGCCAGGACGATCCAGGCGACGACACAGGCGACGAGCGAGGCGATGACGGCGGCAACCAGGAACCCGCCAAGCCGTGGAGCAAGATAGGATGCAAGCAGGGCCGCACCGATGGCAACGACGCCGTTGAGGATGATCAGACCGTTGAAGGTCCTGGGCCGGTTGAGAGCGACCGCGATGTTGGACAGGTAAAGGAACAAGAGCAGCGACGGTGCCAGCGTCATCACGATGGCAACGAACATGAAGTTGTGCTCGGGACCGCCGATCGCCAGATCGAATACGAGGACGCCCGCCGCGGCCGCAACTCCGGCCAGAACCGCAAGCCACAAGGAGTTGGCCATGATCTGGGCGAGGAGCGCCGGTGTCCGCGCAATCAAGTAGGTATTGCTCGACTGAATGCCGAGGGAGGCAATCTGCAGGGCAATCGCAGCCAGCGTCACGATGTAGTAATAGCGCCCACGCTCCGCGGGGCCGAGCATGCGCGCTGTCAGGATCGCCACGCCGAACGAGCCGAGGATGGCGAGGCCCCGCGCCAACAGCATCTCAGCGTAGGTGCGGATCAAGGAGGGCACGAGGTATCGTTCCCGTCCGGCGAGATCGTTACCGCCAGCCTCGCCGGCAGGACTCCCTGCCTCCGCCAGACCAGCCGATGCGATGGCTCGACAACGCCGTAGCTCGGCGAGATCGACGTCGGCTCGATCGTCAGCTCCCAACCGTCACCGGATGCCGAAAGGGAGAACAGGCGTCCCGCCGAAGAGAGGCGGACTGCGGCGCCGCTGCGGTCGACGCGGACGGAAGGCGCCAGATGCAAGGGCACGGCGATGTCGTGCTCGCCTTCACCGTCGATGGTATCGATGATCTCGAGCTGGCCCGATTGCTTGTCCAGCCTGATCTCCCGCGCAACGTCGGCGCCGAGGCGGCGGTAGCCCTGGTGTCTGCCGGCAAACAGGTCCTGCTCGTCGCCGGTCCGCCAGGTCGTGCATTCGGCCTGCGCATCGTCCTGCAGGTTCCAGAGATTGCCGGGGTCGAAGCGGTTCATCTCCGCACGATCGATCCAGGGCGTGTTGTGGGACGAGGTCGACCGAAACTCGTTTCGGCTCTCGAACGAGGCCGTATAGACGAACGAGCCGCGGTCAATGACGACCGGTGCGCCGGCGAGCCAGGCTTCGAACGATAGCGCGTCGTTGTGGCCATGGCCGCCGCGGCCGGCGAGGCCGACCGGACCGCAATCGATGAACACGTGATGATCCCCCGCCCGCATGACATACGCACCGCCGTGCGGGAAGGCCATGGACTGCACCGGCGGGCGAACGGCTGGCGCGATTGATGCAGCCAGTTCGGGTCCGATCACCCAGACGAGTTCGGAGCGGGGCCCTTCCGCTTGCGCCGCCAGATCGGCATCGCCGAATGCGAATGCGGTCAGGCCGATCAGATAGCGATGGTCGCCGAGTTTCTGTCCGCCGAATGGCAAGGCTCTCGCGTCGTCGGCATCGCCCCACAGCGGGCTGGTGCCGTCGGGGCGCGAATAGGCCGCGGTGAATCGCGCCATCGCGCGTAGCCGCTGGACGTAACTGTCCGGCAGGCTTGCGCCGCAGGCCTTGCGGAACAGTGCCGGCCACAGGAAGAGCTCAAAGACCAGCCGGTGATAGGGCACCGACGCCTCGAAATCGACCCCGTCGGCGAAGACCTGCGTTTCGATCTCCTCTTGCAGCCCTCTCCAGCCGACATCTTGCCAGCGACCGGCATTCCCTACGCCGTCGAAAAAGTGGCCGGCCATCACCAGGCCGGCAAGATCTGCGGTGTAGTGGTTGCCGTTGACGTCGGCTTTCTCGATATGCCTGAGCGTGAAGTCGCCATGGAGGTAAAGGCAGCCCAGAAACTTCGCGCGAAAGTCCTCGTCGCGCCATGAAGTGCTGTTCGCGAACACATGAAATAGCCAGGTCCAGGTGAAGATCCGCATCGCGGCTTCCATCGTGCAGGACCAGTTCACGGTATAACCGAGCGGATTGCCGTCCATCCACTCCTGCAGGATATCGCGCGCGGCGAGCGCATATTGCTCGTCGGCATCCAGCAGGTAGGCCTGTCCCGCCGGGATCAGCCATTGCAGTCGCGAAATCTCCCAGGGCACCTTGACGTCGCTGGGACGATCGCGGTTCACGTAGTCGATCGATCGCGCGAAGCCGCCCGGCCACCCCATCCCCACCCGGTAGTCGTGCGCCCAGTCGATCGGCCTGCCCAGCGCCACCGGTCCGGTGCCCAGGAGGTCAACCGTTCGTGCGCAAGCGAGGCGCGCGGCGTCGCGAATCCGTGCGCTCTCGCCGGGCTCGACGCGGTCGAGCGCCGCGGGATCCATCGGCGATGTCCAGGCCGGATACGGGCGCTGGCGCAGCCGCGTCCACAATTCATCGATGGAGGAGGCCCGCGCCATCGCAAGCAGCCGCCCGCGAGAAAGGCTTCGCTCCCGCATCGGTGCGAGCCAGCGGTCGAGCTCGCGCTCCCCCTCCTCCAAGGCGCGCTTGGCAACGTAGGTCGGGGATTTGCGGAGAATCCTCCTGGCGCGGCGCGCCGCGTCAAGCAACCGCATCGGACAACTGCGACGTATCGACCGCCTTGCGATCGATCCACAAATCATACCAGGCGGTCAAATTGAAGATCGCCCAGAGATACAGGCTTGTATCGGTCCGCCCCGTGAAGTGCCAATCGAACAGCTTCTCGATATAAGCCGGCTTCAGGAAGCCGCGCCGCATCAACCCCGACGAGAACACTGAGGCACGGACCGCGCGTCCGAAATCGCTGCGCATCCAATCGCTCATCGGCGCGCCAAAGCCCATCTTCTTCCGGTAGATGATGTTGTCGGGGATCAGGCCCTCGACGGCCTTCTTCAGAAGGTATTTCGGCTCGCCGCCCTTGGTTTTCCATTCCTCGGGGATGTCCATCGAGAACTCGACCAGCTTGTGGTCGAGAAATGGGACGCGCGCTTCCAGTGATTCCGACATGCCAATCTTGTCAACCCGCATCAGCAGCAGCTCGGGCAAGCGCAGCCTGAGCTCGCTGTGGATCATCCGGGTCAGCGGATCAAGGTTGGAGAACTTGGCATCCAGGGGATCCATGAAGCTGCGGACGATGTTGAAGCTGTCGAGCTTCAGGTATTCGGGATCGAGCAGCCCCGCCGCGTCCGCATGATCGTCGTTGGCTGCCGCGATGGCCGCGGCGTCGACGAGCTGGCTCTTCATGAGATCGGGGAACACCATCGCGCCAGACCAGAAATGCTCGCGGCTTCGGGCCGCGCGATCGATGACGTCGGCATAGACGGGCAGCTTAGGATGCATGCCCGAAAGCAGATTGGCAGTGCCCGCTGCAAGGCGCTGCGCCGGCTGCGGCAGATACTTGCGGAACGGTGCCCAATACTTGTGATACATCTTCAGGTACGTCATGTAGCCTGAGTAACCGCAGAACTGCTCGTCCGAGCCTTCGCCGACCTGGACCACCTTCATGCCGTTGTCGTGCGCGAGCTTGGAGACGAAATAGAGCGGGATGCACACCCAGTCGGCGATCGGCTCGTCCTGCGAGTGCAGCATCTGCGGCAGGTAGTTGATCATGTCCTTCTTGCTGATCCCAATCTCATGATGATTGGTGCCGAACTGACGTGCGATCTGGTTCGCCTGCTCGTATTCGTTCAGATGCTTGTAGTCGCTGAACCCGATCGTGAAGGTCTCGACGGGCCGGCTTGAAAACTCGCTCATCAGCGCCACGTTGGTGGACGAATCGACGCCGCCCGACAGGAACACGCCCATCGGCACGTCCGACATCATCCGCTTCTCCACGCTGGCACGGAGCCGGTCGCGAATGCCGTTGACGTAGAACTCCTCGAGCGCCGCATCCGAAAGATTGGCGGTCTCGCTCCGCTCGATGCCGCGTCCGGGCACCGCGTCCCAGTATCGAGATATCGTCGCCTTGCCGGAGCGATCGATCGTCATGCTGCATCCGGCCGGCAGCTTGTAGATGCCGCGCATCATGGTCAGCGGCGCCGGCGTCGTCAGGAACGAAAGATAGTGATACATCGCGGAGGGGTCGATCTCCCGCACGAAGTCGGGATGCTCGACCAGCGCCTTCATCTCCGAGGCGAAGGCAAAGCAACCCTTGATCCGGGCGAAATAAAGCGGCTTGACGCCGATGCGGTCCCGCGCCAGCGACAACAGCCCCTTGCGCTCGTCCCAGATCCCGAAGGCGTAATCGCCTTCGATCCGCTCGAGCAGGCCGTCGAGACCCCACTCCTCGTAGCCATGGACCAGCACCTCGGTGTCACTGTGATCGGTACGAAACTTGTGCCCGCAGGCGACGAGCTCGGGCCTGAGCTTGGCATGATTGTAGATTTCACCGTTGAAGGTGATGACGACGGCCCCGTCCTCGTTGCGCATCGGCTGCGTCGCGGCGACGTTGAGGTCGACGATCGAGAGGCGGCGGTGACCGAGGCCAATTCTGCGGTCCTCCGAAACCCAGCCATCTCCGCCGTCTGGCCCGCGATGCGCCATGGCGTCGCGCATGCGATCCAGGACGGTGCGATCGACCCTGCCGGCGTCGCCGTAAGACAGCAAACCCACTATTCCGCACATTCAGAACAATCCCCTTCGTTCGGAGACGAGATCATGCCGCGTCGCGATCCGGCCGACCCACGAGCAACCCGTTACGTGCCATCGCGGCAAGGATAGCATCGACATGCCGCTTCCAGGTATAGCGATTCAGGACCTCGGCGCGGGCGGCCTCCGCCACCCCGGCTGCGGCCGGCATGTCGTCCACAACCCGCCGCAGCGTGTCCTTGAACGCCTGCGCATTGCCCGGTTCGTAAAGGAAGCCGCAAGGCGCCCCCGCCCCCGGCGGCAACGAACCCAGGCGCGTGGCGCCGCGTCCGGCGATGACATCCTCGATCTGGCCGAGCGCCGATGCGACGATCGGCTTTTCCATCGCCATATACTCGAACAATTTGGTTGGCGATCCAAAAAATCCGGATCCGTCCGCGTTTGGCACATGCGGCGAGAGCAGCAGGTCCGCGCAGGCCAGATATCTGGGGGCCTCCGATTGCGCCACCAGGCCCGTCAGCGTGACAAAGCGCGCGACCTCGGGCGACCCGAGCAGCCGACGCACTTCGGGCATCTTCAGACCGTCACCGACCAGCATGAAATGCAACTTGCTCCGCTCGAGCCAGGCGACGTCGTCGCGAACCAGATCGCGGATGCATTCGGCGAGAAACTCGATACCGTGCCACTGCCCAAATGTTCCGATAAACCCGGCGATCAGCGCGTCCTTCGGAATGCCATACTGCCGCTTCAGATCGGCCAGATCATCCGTGGAGAACCTCGCGGAATCGAAAGCGGCCGGATCGACGCAGTTGGGATAGACGAGAATCCGGCCATCGGGAATTCCTCGCCGCTTCAGCTCATCCCCCAACTCGTCCGAAACGGTGACGATCAAATCCGCAGCGTCCAGCGCGATCGCTTCCGCCTTCTCTGCGGCGCCATGCAGGCGGAGCCGCGTTCCCCAATTTGCGGACGCCCAGGCCTCGGATCCGTTGAATTCGACGACGACCGGCACGTTCAAGCGGCGCCCCAGGTGAGGCCCGGTGAAATCGTGCAGAGAAAATCGTTGATAGATGAACGACCATGGATTGGAGCTGTGCAGCGGAACGATCCTATCCTCGATCGCCTCCGCATACGGATAGAAATTCAGCTCTGCCGGCATCGCAAGCAGTCCATCGGGCTGCAACTTCAGCCAGCGCGCGCCCGCGCGATCCGAGGGCAGCGACTTGAGACTTGCGTAGTCCACCTCGAAGGCGTTGTCGAGAAACCCTCCGATGACGCCGGCCGTGTGACCGACCGAGCCGCCGACGGCCGCGCCCAGCGAAATGTTGGCATCGAGATAGAGAATGCGCGCGCCGCGGCTGGGTGGGACCTGGCGGGGCATCGGCAACCGTCGCATCGCCTCGCCCTTGCGCAAGCGGCGGACAAGAGCGCGGCGAGACGACAGGGTATCGGCGCCGAGCTGCAGCAAGTTCTGCAGCCCGCCAAGCCGCCCGAGAGCCTCGACCCGCAAATCGGGCCAGATAACCGCGAGTGAGCCTACCCGGGTCAATGCGGCCGCAATCGAGAGCGGTGCAATCAGCGCCGTGGAAACCTCGCTTTCCAGCGCGATGACCAGCTTATCGGCACGGAGACCGCGCAGCTGCCGAAGCGCCGCGACGGGCGACAATTTGCGCAGGTTCGCCGCATCGTAGTAGCTGTCCACCGGTCCGCAGACCTCCGTGATTCGATCGGCAAATGATCTCGTCACGGGATGAAAGCTCATGACGATCAGCTTGGGTCTGGTGGAGAGGTCAGGACGCATCAGTTTCGTGGATGGGTTGGACATTTGGGGTCAGGCTATACAAGCAATACAGCGTCAAGACCAGCTCCCAGGGGCCTCCGGCAAGGTTCGCGCGCCGCAGAGCAAGGGCATTTAGTTCCCGCGACTTTGCCGGAACTCCGAAGACTCGATTGAACGACCGGCCTGCCATCCGGACCGAGTACCGCCGTCAGAATATGGCAACCTGGTCGGCCCGCCAAAAGCGCCGCCAATGCAGTCCTTGTGCTTGCCGGGCACCCCGGCTGCTGAGAAGTGCTGCGAGGAGCGTTGAACGGCGGCATCGGGACGACGTCTTGAGCATCCCAGGCGCGAGAGCGCTCTTTGAACGGCTGCCTCACACCTGGTTGGTGCGGGCGGGACGACATATCAAACTGTCGAGCGAACAGCTGGACGCAAGCGCTGGAGTCGACCCGCGATTGCTCGGACATCGTGATGCGTGCCGGTACCAACTTAATAGGCCATGCTGCTCGGCAGGTCACGACCGCCGCGATCCCGGCAGAGTATCAGCAACTTTATGCGGCTGCTGTCGACGCCTTGAGCAGACCGGCTTGATCCACCCCCATGCGTTGAACTACTCCTGTTCTCAGGGTACGGTGTTGGGGGTTGTTCAAGTGAGATCAGGAGTAATGGCCGAGTCCGTCAATGTCGTGCATCGCGGGCTTGCAGCCTTGTTCGATCGGGAGCCAAAGCGGCCGCTACTGCTCGCACTCCTGATCAGTCTTCATCTCGTCATCTGCGCCGCCTCACTTCGCATGTCATTTCCGTTCTATCGATCGGAATATGTGATGTACGACCCTGCGGGCCTCGCAAACGCGATAGCGGCGACCGCGATCTTCGCCCTCCTTGCTCCCCTCTTCGTGTTTGCCCGCTTCAGCTTCGGCTATTTCTGCGGATTCTACCTGTTCACCATGGTGGCCGGCTTTCTCTGGCTAACCTCATACTCGAAGCTTCAGTACGACCATGTCGCGGCAAGTATCTCCGCGGGCTTGTCTTGCCTGACTTTCCTGCTGCCTGCCCTGCTCATCACCTCCCGGATCGGCCAGCCCACGGAAATCTCGGAGCGCATCTTCGAACGCATCCTCTACGTCATCGTCGCGCTCTGCCTCGCGACGTCGATAGCTGCGGCCACATACGGCTTCCGCATCGTCGCGATCAAGGACATCTACCGATATCGCAGCGAGCTGCAATTTCCCACCGTGCTGAACTACGCCATTTCGTCGACCATGACCGTGCTACTGCCGTTCGCCTACGCATGCTTCGCTCTGCGGCGTAGATACTGGCTGGCAGTGGCGATGCTGGCCATCTCGATCTCATTTTATCCGAGCACACTGAGCAAAATCGCGCTGTTCACGCCGGCATGGCTGCTTTGCATGACGCTGCTTTCGATGTTGCGCGGACGGGTCGCGACGATCATGTCCCTGTTTCTGCCGGTTCTGATTGGCGTGCTTCTCATCAGCACAATCGGTGAACCGATTAGGCGCTATTTCGATATCGTCAATGCCCGAATGCTGGCCGTTCCGTCGGTGGCGATGGATGTCTACAACGAGTACTTCGCCCAGCACGAACTGACCCATTTTTGCCAGATCTGGCTAGTGAAGCCCTTCATAGCCTGCGCACTGAAACAACCACTCTCCGTTGAGATGAACAGCAACTACCCCTTGGGCTTCCTCAACGCTTCCCTGTTTGCCACGGAGGGGATCGCATCCGTCGGTCTTTGGGCAGCCCCCCTCGCGACGTTCGCCTGCGGGTTGGTCATCGGCTTGGGCAACCGGCTCTCGGCAGGCCTGTCGACGCGTTTCATCCTGATATCTGCGGCCATCATGCCACAGGTCATCACGAACGTACCGTTCTCCACGCTGATGCTGACCCACGGCCTCTGGCTTCTGTTCCTGCTCTGGTACGTGACCCCTCGAACGCTGTTCGGTAGCCCTGCAAAACAATGAAGCATGGTCGTCGTGGTAATATATTACTACCAAAAGATGAAAGCTTGCGGTCCCCGCTGACGAGATGAAACTCGCCCCGGCAAGCTTTCGCAGGATTCGGGCTCAGGCGAAGATTCGGTAACTTCGAATCATGGATTGATGCCTGAAGGACCGGGTTTCCAGCGATTGCATCGGACTGGATCAAGCTCGGTTCGGTATGGCGAAATCGGTGACACCAGAAGAATTTTCATGACTGTCTAGCTTGGCCGGCTCGCCGGCACGAATTGGCCGGCTCTTGCCAGAGCCAAAAGAAGCTCAACCACGACGCCAGACAGCAAGAGAAGAAAAATCTTGACCGGGGCAAGATAGAGTTCCGTGTAGTGAAAAAGGCCCGCTTGCCCGAGAAAGGCGGCAACAAATACGGCGCTCACGGCGAATACTGCGTCGTAGGGCGACCAGCCTGGAGAGCCCCGCGCAAGTGAACGCCGCGCCCAAGCGAAGACAGCAGAGACGACTATGAGCAGGTAGATCATATTATAGGTGGCGAGCGCCCTCATCACCTTCTTCAGATAGATCGCGGCCACTTCGATCGGGTGGTGAAGGACAATCTCGAAATATTTGCGCTTCAGTATCGAATAATATTCAGCCGACAGATAGATCGTTGTGGGGCTTGCCTCCTTGACGGCTCGTACGCCGTCGTCATCGTTCCACACGATTCCGAAAGGGTTCTCGACGACCCCCAGCCCGATATACAGATTGTGCCACGCCCCGTGCTGCTCCATCCGGCTGGACGGCGCGATATCGAAGACGGCATCGCGCGCGCGAAGGATGGAGTATGGCGCCCAGATCGTCAGAACTGTTGCGGCGGCAACGACGAGGTGGGCCAGCCCCACAAGCCGCATCTTCATGAGCGAACAAAAATAACTGACGCCAAGGGCAAGAAGCGCAATCAAAACCGCCATAAGCCCGATCGCCTCGCGGAAAACCATTCCGACGGCGAGACCAAGCAGACCGGCGATCATCCATAGCCACCAATTTGCGCGCGACGGGCCGGTGGCTGGAATTCCGAGAATGGCCAACGGCAGCAATGCGACCAGACAGGCAACACCAAGGTGGCCTGGATGCGGCCCAAGCGAATGCAGCTTATTGGCAATCACGGCTCCGACGGTCAGGACGAGAAACGAGAGAAACGGCAAACGCAGACGAAAAAGCAGACCTGCCAGACTTACAATCCCGACATAGTTCAAGATGGTATTCACTCGCGATACGTCAGTTTCGGTTACGACCGCACCGCTGAGGGCCGCATAGAGATCCAAAACAAGGGGGAGCCCCGGATCGTCACCGGCCGAGACGTCCGCGATAGGTAAGAGACGGTCTCCCTGACAAATCGCCAGGATGGCCTTCGTTGTTCGCGCGCAATCGGCGCTTTTCACCCAAACGGCGGCGGACGACCAGGAATGCTCGAGCTTGCCGGCCTTGCTCAAGGAAAGAACAAAGCTCGGAACGGAAAATAGCACCAGAGCCGCCAAAAGCAGCACGACCTGAATGCGATCCAGTCGTTCAATAAGCTCGCGCAACGATCCGGCCCTCTCCGTTCGGAATACTAGTCGTGACTAGCGCCGCACTCTGGCTCACGGCTGCTTTGGCGATAGACGTAGGCGATAACGCCTCCCGCGCTGCCTTCCGCAACATACTGATTGTCGATACGCGGCCCAGGCGTGGTCTCGCGCGGCGGTCGCGTTCGCACCAGCAGTGCGGGACGTTCAAAAACCTTGCACCGTGCAGGAGACGAGAGATAACCCCGATAGCGTTCGATGATCGGAGCGACACTTTGCTCGAGTTCTGCCTGACGCACCTTGCGGTTGTCGCTTGCCGGATACCATGCATCGCGAAAGCTGAACAGGTAGCTCAGATTTGGTCCAGCCCGTTGCTGGATTTCTGCGCCCAGCAACTTCTCTGCCATCTCGGGGCTCACATCCGTTCGGAACCAGTGCTCGAAGAGCTCATTCTCGTAACGGCTGGGATCGGCGCTCCTGGCCTCCGGCGCCATGTTCGGAATGAAGTCCATGGCAACCCGGTAGAAAGTCAGAACGACGTTGTAACGGTTGTTCGTTCTGACCTGCAGCATCGGCGCAATGCCCGCGTTATCCAATACCAGGCTCGCCTGGCTCGCGGTATTGGCGTCGACAGCCTGCAATGCGCGGACAATGGCGATGGACTCCAGGTTGTTGGCCCGCCAGGCCAAGAACGAGGTCTTCTCCGCCTGCACAACGACGACAGCAATGACGGCCGAACATATCCACAACACCGGTACAGGAATCGACAGCCGCGTGGTGTAAGACGGCGCCATGACGGAAAGGGCCGTGACAACGCCGAACAGGAGTACCGGATAGCTGACCGTGCGCTCCCAATCCCGCGCGCTGAACATCACCCCGGTTACGATCTGCTGATTGCTCAACACCAGGGGCATCACCAGACAACCGAGGGCCAGGAACGCCAATGGCTCCCTGCATCCTCGCAAGATCATCCAGATACCAAAGGCGACGCTGAAGGTGAGGCTGCCGATGACAGCAGGCGTTATGATCGGCAGACGCGTTGGGTAGGTAAGGCCGGCGAGCATCCCCGTCGTTGTCTGACCGCCATTGTGGTCCCAATAAACGGCGCTGAGCGACACCAATGCGGCTCCCAGCAACCCGACTGCAATCGGGATCGCCGAGACCTGCCGGAAATACCCCTGCACCAGCAGGAATCCGCCGGCAATAGCCGCCACCGGAAGCGTCACGAAGGTGTACCCGATCGGAAGCAGAGCGATGGTGATGACCGCTGCCGCAAGAGCTGCCCGTTCTCGAATTCCGATGACGACGGCGAATCGCGCGAGAAGCCCGAGAGTCAGGAACATGAGCACAAAGCTCACCTGCGGCTCCGGCGTCCTGAAAACTGCGAGAAAGCTCGTCTCATAGGACGGGACAAGCTTGGGGTGAACCAACCCTACGATCTGGGAAAACCGCGAAATATTGAACTGGCCCGACGTCCAAAGAATCAGATTGCCCAGCGAAAACAGATCATTCGCGAAAACGAGCATCAGGGCCGCCAATATCCTTGCGGACCGGCGGGATACCACCTGGCTGACAGCGAAATATGCGGCGCAGCTCGCAAGGAATGGAAATACGAAATCCGATGCGGCCAGCGTCGCGTCCAGCGAGGATGCGCAGATGCGATAGATGGTACTGAGCGCAAAGCCGGACAGCGCGCGCGTCGACCTCAGCGTTCCCAGCAACCAGCTCAGAACATAAGTGTCCTCGTCATAGGCACCTTGAAAATACCGAAACTCGCCAATCTCTCCGGCGAATTGCAGGTGCGGCCAGAGCCCCAGGATTCCGACGAAGGTCGCTACCAGGCCGGCTGCCAGCAGGTCAGCTCGGGACCAGGCGTAAGGCAATGGACAGTTCTTTGTCACGTCGACTTCCAGTTGAAGGCAAGAGCGTCGGAGGCGAACGTAAACTGCCGCTCAGTTCGCCTTTTCTGCGGGGATCGCCTCGTGCATAGGCCCTTTCACCGAACTTAGCACACCTGCATCCATGGACCGCAAGCCGTGGAGCGGAGCACCAATCAAGTCCCGGCCGTTGCGAGCACCCGCTTCAGGTCCTCCTGCACCGCTAGCAAGCCCGAAACGTCCCACCCCAGAAATGCCGCGTCTGTCGCACCCGTCACCTGAGACAAGAACGCTCCAAGCTCAAGTCGCAACGTGCTCTCCATCGCCAACATGCGCTGATCAAGCGCGTGCGGCTGGCTGTTGATCGTCATCAGCCCGTGGACGCCACTGAAGTCGACCGACGCATGACCGGATTTGGTCCGGATATCCAGCAACCTTCGACGCGCCTTTGCCTTGGTGTGACAGCAAAATTCGTGGCGCCCTCCCCGATCGTCGCGGAATTCGATGCGTCCCTGACGACCATCCGGGCTCTCCAGTGCTGCGCCAATCCGAAGCCCGGCGTTTGGGGCAAAGACCCCGAAGATCGAAAAGGCATGGGGCAACAGGTCGTACAGCAACCCTGTCTCCTCGTGCCGGGTCTTTGTCGCGCCGTGTCGCACTTCGTTTTCGACGTCTTCCCATATCAGCGTCATATCCGCGGTACCGGCGCCGGCGAGTTCCTCGGACAATTGATGGAAGGCTGGAAGGTAGGCGAATTCCGTTCCCACCGCGAGAATACGCTTCATCTGCCGAGTTGCAGCCACAAGCGTCCGGCCGCTTTCCGGATCGACACCGAGCGGCTTTTCGACAAGAACGTGCAGAGCATGGCCGAGCGCGTCCATTCCGTCGCGTACATGGTCGCGTGGCCGGCTCGATATGATCGCCGCTTGCGGCTGCCGATCGACAAGCATGGCCTCGGCAACCGTCGACACGACCGTCAGGCCTGCAAGCTCGGCGCGCGCAGCAGCCCATGTCCGCACCTCGTCGGGCCGGCTGCGGGCAGCCAGGACGATGCCTTCCGCAGAGCCGCGCGCGGCGACGACGACCGAAAGCCAGGTCCGGCCCCAACGGCCGCCGCCGACGATCACAAGCGGAATAGGCAAGGCCGCCGCGCGCCAGAAGTCAGCCAGCTCCAAAGCGATCGCGGTCAGATGCGTTCCTCCCGCTTCAGGACGACGGTTTCACGCCGCTGAGGTAATATTGGGCGCCGAACGGCAGATACCCCAAAAACGAGTCGAGGCGGCTGAGGTATGGGCCGGCCGGCGGCACCGAAATGATCGTCTTGGTTTCGACCTTGGCAAAGCCGGCGTCCGCAAACATTCGCCGCAGCTTCCCGGGCCGCAACAACACCGCGTCCTTGTCGATGTCGCAGGTCTTCACGATGTACTGGGTCGCCGGGTTATAGGGATTGTGCTCGAACACGAGCACCAGCCCCCCGGGCTTCGTCACGCGAAACATGTCCGCGACGAACTGCGTCCATTGCGGCGGGGGCACATGATGCATGACGCAGACGGTGAACACGATGGAGAATTGCCCATCGCGATAAGGCAGCCGCACTCCGTCAAAGGTCGAATAGTGCACGAAAGGATGCCGCGCCGCTGCGAGTTCGACGCTTTGCGCCGACACGTCGATGCCGTGCAGTTCGCGGAACTTACCTTCCAGGCCGGAATGATACGCGCCGAGCCCGCAGCCGAGGTCCAGAACATCCAGCTCTGTCAGATCAGAAAAATGCTCTCTGCCGAGCCGCAAGATGTGCTCGCGCTTGACGTCGATGTAGAACGAGTGCTCACGCCCGGCAAAGGCAAGTGCCGAATTGATTTTTTCCTCGTAGTCGCCGGCGACGTTGTCGAAATCCGCCGCGACCTGTTCCTGCGTCACTTGAGGATTCTTCTGTTCGCTCATTCCGACTCTCCAGTCGCAACAATACGCTCGCGGCTGCCGCGGGTGCCAAACACCCAGCCGCGCATCAGGAAGAAATTCAGCGCGGGTATGATCACGCAAACGCCGATCGCACCGGTCAGGTAGGGCCAATGCAGCAGGTCGACGGTCAGCGCCATCACGCACCAGGAAACCACGAGCCCAGCGAGGGACATGACCACAAAGCGCGCGACCTGATCAAGGGAATCGCCATTGACCCGAAAGGTGAAGCGACTCTGCATCAGGTACGAGACGGCGACCGATATGACGTACGCGCACACCGATGAGAGGACAGGTGTCATCATGCGCGAGAGCACGAACACATTCGTGAGCACGAAGTACGCGAGCGTGGTCGTCACGCCCGACACGCCAAAGCGCAGGATGAGGCGCATGGAGGATGACGTGACCAGTGCGAATAAGCCGGACGTGGCGCCGGTGCCGTTCATCGGAGCAGATTCCGTTCGACGCTGTCGATTTGCTCATTGAAATTGATCAGGTCGGAAATGATCGTCGGCGGCCGCATGCGAACCTGATCGTATATTCGCCCGACATAGATACCCAGTACACCGAGGAAAAGGCTATTCAACCCTATCCCGAACAGGATGAGAATCTGTGTGGTCGTAAATCCCGGCGGAACGACCTGGTGAGAAAACAACCTGACTATGAGATAAAAGCTCGCAAGCAAGACGGCGGCCAGCGCGATCACCAGGCCGATATAAAACGACACCCGCAAAGGCAGGCTTGAGTGCGCGATGATGCCGTCCATGGCAAGGCGCACCAGGCTTCCAAATCGAAACTTGCTTTCGTTGTGCAACCGCGCGGCGCGGTCGAAGGGAATGCCGGTTTGGCGTCTGGCGAGCGAGGAGATGAGACCGCGCAGATACATATGCGGCTCGTGAATCGGACGGAGCCGCTCGATCACGGATCGGTCGATCAGCCGGAAATCGCCGCCATCCGGAATGAGATGAGGCCCGCCAATCCGCCGCATGAAGCGGTAATAGGCCCGCCTGGCGCGTCGCAGGAGCACGCTCTCTTTCCGGCTTCTCCGCACGCCGACCACGACGTCGAAACCTTCGCGCCATTTCTGCAGGAAGGGAGCAAACATCGATGGCGGATCCTGAAGATCCGCGTCGATCTGGATTGCCGCCGCTCCGCGCGCCAGCCGATAGCCGGTCAGAACGGATTGCTGAAAACCGAAATTTCTTGCAAAGCGGGCGACCCGCACGGCCGGATCGAGGGCGGCGATGCTGGAGAGCTTCCTGAAGGTGGTATCGGTGGAGTGATTGTCGGTAAACAAAAACTCGAACTGATAATCCTTCAGCTCTCCCGTAACCCGCTTCAGCTCCGCATAGGTCCGGTCGACGTTGTCTTCTTCATTGAACACGGGAACGATGATCGAAATGAGAGGCCTGCTCGAGGAGTCAGGTCCCCCATTCGCGGATTCGGCATTCACCCCTGACGTCGTTTCAGCCATCAAAGCCATTCCCGTCGCGCGCGGCACTAGGCCCGCTCAAACTCCTCTGGCGAAAATAGATCGATGATCTGGCCGTCATATCCCTGCTTGCGCATGTACCCGTGAATTTCACCGGAGATGTGCCAAGCCAGATTGAGAAGCGGCACATCCCGGTTCGGGCGCTTGTCGAAGTCGTCGTCGGAAAGAATCGGGATGCGGGTGCCCGGGATGTAGTTTCCGATCTTCATCGAGCCCGGCTTCTCGTAGACCCCTTGCAGGATGGACTGATCGAGATCGAGCAACTTCACCAGGATAGCCGCGCGACCCGGAAAGGCCTTGCCGACGAGTGGACCATGGCTAGAAACGGCCGCTTCGATTTCGGCGCGCTTGCTCTTCTGCCACGCAGGTATCCGCTTCGCCATGTCGAGCAGGCGCTGCTCGAAGCCGCCTTCCGCGGCGTCCACCTTGGCGAGTTCGGGAGCAGCCTGCTCCTCACCGTCGCCTCGCCGCATCATGACGCGGATGTTGCCGCCATAGCGTGCCGGGAACTCCAGTGCCTCGATCCGCGCCTGAAGCGATTTGGCGATGTACCGGAAGGACGTCAGACTATAGGTGCGCGGATGCTCGTGATAGAACGTATCGAATTGATAGCGATCGAGCACGGAGCCGAGATAGTGGTTCTCGATGACCAGCAGCGTGTTCGGCCCCATCAACGCGCCGACGGCCGAGAGAACGCTACGCAGATCTTCGATATGCGCGAAAACATTGGTGAACGTGATGATGTCCGGCAGACCACCGCTCGCCGCAATCTTTTCAGCCAGCGCAGGCGCGAAGTAGTCCTGATAAACCGTGTGGCCGGCCTGCTTCGCGTCTGCGGCGGCGCCGGTCGGCTCGACGCCAACGGTTCTCGCGCCTCGTTCCCTGAAGATCGACAACAGGCTGCCGTCGTTGCACCCCACGTCGAGCACCAACAGATCTTTAAGTGAACCGACCTGCTTTTCGCATCGCTCCACCAGCTGTCGCATTCCGTTCAGCACGTCTGCGGTGTGCCGCGCCCTGTAGTGGTACGTACTCGGAAACAACGTCCGTTTCGGAACCTGATACGCCTGGTGCGCCGTCTTGCAGGTCGGACAGAATACGATATCTATCGGATATGTTTCAGGAATCGCCGGATTCCCGACCGGCACGAGATCGTCGCACAGCGGATGGCGTCCAAGATCCAGAACATCCTTGAGTTCGGATCCGCCGCACACCTCACAGCCTTTGATTGTACGCGCCATCTACAGTTCCAAATCGGGGAGGGAAAGTAGGTCGCCTTATAAGTGAAGTCCGCGACATTGCAAACGTGCCATTCGATATCATCGCCGCCCCAGTGAAACCAGCGTTTCTCGCGACAGGACCGGTGGTCAAGTACAGGCCACGCTTCTTCGTGCCCCTATCGTCGCCACGCATGTTAGGGCTATAAGAATCGGCAGCAGCAACGTTGAGATTATGACGATATACCGTCCCGACATCGATGGGTTACGCGCGGTCGCCGTATTCCTGGTCCTTGGTTTTCATGCCTTTCCGGAAGTTGTCCCCGCCGGTTTTGTCGGAGTTGACGTCTTCTTTGTCATTTCTGGATTCTTGATCACGGGCATCATTCTCACAAATGATTTTTCATTTGCGGGCTTTTACGCACGCAGGGCGCGTCGTCTGTTTCCGGCATTGCTGTTAGTAACCACGACCGCGCTGAGCTTCGGCTGGGTCTTTTTGACGCCCAGCCTTTTCGAAGCGCTCGGGAAACAAGTGGCCGCCGCAGCCTTATTCCTACCCAACCTGCTGTTCTGGTCTGAAACGGGCTATTTCGATCTCGCCGCATCGACAAAGCCGCTCCTGCATCTCTGGTCGCTCGGGGTCGAAGAACAGTTCTATCTGGTCTGGCCGGTATTGATGCTTGTCGGCGTGAGATTCCGTCTCCGAATGGAATGGATGCTTCTCGCCGTTACTCTGCTGTCACTTCTGCACTGCTGGAGTCTCAGCCATTTCGGCCACACCTCTGCAGCTTTCTACTCGCCGCTTGCGCGGGCCTGGGAATTGTCGGCGGGCGGCCTGTTGGCGGTGATGAAGACGGGAAGCGCCAAGCCTGCCAACTCTACAATCGGTGTCATCGCTGGGTTGGCGATGATCACGCTCGTCGCCTTCTTTGGCGGCGGCGAGGCGGCCTGGCCGAACAAGTTCGCGCTGGTGATCGTTGCCGGGTCGATGCTCGCGATCCGTTACGGCGCAACATCGAGACTTGCGATGCGGACGCTGGGTAGCGGCTTGATGGTTTTCCTGGGCAGGATCAGCTACCCGCTCTATTTATGGCATTGGCCGATCCTGGTTTTCGCCTACATCAAAAATGGGACGACACTCACGCCGTGGCAGGCATCAGCGTGTTTGGTTGCGAGCATCTGTCTAGCAATCCTGACTTACCTGGCGGTCGAAGTGCCGCTCAAGAAGCATCTTCGACTTTCGCCCCTCGCGCGGGGCGCTATCGCGTCGCTTGCCGTTGTCGGACTGGCCGGCTTTTCAATTGCATTTGCGCATGGAGTCCCCAGCCGGCTACCCGACGCGTTGCAAGCCGCCCTCGCCTACGAGCGCTATGATTTCAAGACGGATGCCTTCAATCCAGGGTGCTGGCTCGGAAATGAGGAGGATACTTCCAAGCTGCTGCCGGTATGCCTGAAGACAAATCGCAGCGACGCCATCGTGATCTGGGGAGACTCGCATGCCGCGCGACTCTCGCCAGGCCTTCGAGAGGTCTTCGGTGCGGACCGTATTTCGCAGCTCACGCGAAATGGTTGCGCGCCCCTGCTGGGACTTGGCGAACCCGCGTCGTCGGGATGTCGCGACGGCAATGCGGCGGTCTTCGAGCTGCTTCGGAAACATCCTGCCCAGACTGTCATCTTATTTGGTGCCTGGCAGAACTATCCGAACGATTGGAAGGCCGGCTCAGCGTATGCAGCCATGCTTGAGGACACGATCGCCAAGATAAGAGCAGCCGGCGTAGCCGAAATACTTGTCCTTGGGCCTGCTCCGAGATTCGATCCGAGCCTTCCCTCGCGCCTGCTGCAATCTTGGCTGCAGCACAGGTCGGATATGTTGCCGGGCCGCTTGCAAATTGACCTCAGCAAGACACTTGCCATCGAGAACGGAATTGAACGCGTCGCAAGAGAGAACGGGACGCGGTACATTTCCCTGATCAAGCTGTTTTGCAACGACGAAGGTTGCCTCACCAAAATTCCAGGCTCAACCAGCGATCTGGTCACCTGGGACTACGGTCATCTGACAACGAATGGCGCAATCCTTGCTGCTCAGGCGATCCAGAAGATGGACACCGCACTATCGACGACAAGGTGAATGGCGATCGCGTGACACGAGTCCTCCTGCTGCCGCGATTTTGTCGTCGCCCGGGTCAAGCACACCAAGACGTTCCGGTTCATGAACGCAGGACGCGAACGACGGTCAACTAGAAAAAGAACCCCGAATGCTGCTCCCCATTCAAGACTGCCCCGTGGAGAGCTCCAATAACACCGTCCCCGTTCAGGTCTTGATGGAAATTGCCCTCTAAAGCGGCCAATGAAGCTATTGAGCCCAGCACCCCACCAATCAGGTTGCCCGCCTGACCGTCCGCGGATGGCAAACCATCATGCTTCAGTTCCGGGCCAGCGCCGCCATTTCCAAGGTCGCCGAAATAGAACTTGGCAGAGGCCAGCTTGTTCGAACCGAAAGCTTCGATCCCCGCCGTCGGTGCTGGCGACGCACCAATGACCCCGTCTCCGTTCAAGTCCTGATGAAAACTGCTCTCGAAGGACACCAACGAAGCGCTCGTTCCTGACACACCACCGATCAAGTTGGAAATGTAGTTGCCATTGCTGTCGGTGCTCCATACCGAGTAGTTATCGGCGCCGTCCACTTTCCACGCTACCTGATATCCGGAGCCGACCTGCTCGACCCCGATAGGACGCCAACCGCCCGCCTGGCCCGCCACAAACGGAGAACCGTTGTATTTTAGTTCGGGGCCCGCGCCGCTACTAATGTTGTCGAGATAGAAATTACTGCCGACCTGGACCAGCTTGGTCGAACCGAAAGATTCGATCACCGCCGTCGGTGCTGCCGCCGCTCCAATTACTCCGTCTCCGTTCAAGTCCTGATGAAAACCGCTCTCGAATGACACCAACGAGGCGCTTGAGCCCGACACGCCGCCGATCAGGTTAGAAATGTAATTGCCATTGCTGTCGGTGCTCCACACCGAATAGTTGTCAGCGCCGCCCACTTTCCAGGCGACCTGATAGCCGGAGCCGACCTGCTCGACGCCGATCGGGGTCCATCCGCCCGCCTGCCCGTCCACGAATGGCGAACCGTTGTATGTCAACTCCGGGCCTACGCTGCCGCTGCTGACGTCGCCAAAATAGAAATTAGAACCCACCTTGACCAGCTCTGTTGATCCGAAGGACTCAATCACCGTGCTCGGTGGTGAACCAATGATGCCGTCACCATTCAGGTCTTGGTGAAAAGCGCTTTCGAATGACGCCAACGAAGCACTTGAGCCGGAGACGCCACCGATCACGTTGGAGATGTAGTTGCCGTCGCTATCGGTGCTCCACACTGAATAGTTATCGACGCCAATCACCTTCCAGGCCACCTGATAGCCGGAGCCGATCTGCTCAACTCCGATCGGAGTCCAGCTGCCAAACTGCCCGGCCACATAAGCCGCGCCCTGATATTTCAGCGTTGGCCCTGTGCCGCCACCAACCGGGTTAAGATTATAGAGGCCGCCCGACTGGACGAGCGCAGTCGTGCCCATTGCTTCTATCGTGACAGGGATCAACGACGAGCTGGCGACCGTGCCATCCGCGAATTGAAGGTACTCAATGCCCGTGTCGGTATCCTGGCCATCGGGCGAGGCGCCACGCAAATCCGTGACGGTGAACGTCTGCGTGCTCGCATTGAACGAAATAGAATAGTTCGCCCTATTGCCCGAATACACCGCCGTATCGGTACCGGCGCCGCCAATAATGGTGTCGTTGCCGCCGCCGCCAGTGATCGTATCGTTGCCGGAGCCGCCGTTGAGTGCGTTGGCGATGACATTCCCGATGATCGTGTCGTTGCCGGACCCGCCGGTGGCGTTGTCGATGTAGGAGCGCGCGTCGTTGTTGTAGAGATAGGCGTTGTAGACGTTGCCCGAGGCGGAATGGCCGTTGCCGAGATTGGCCAGTTGCACCGACGAGAACAGTGACGACGCACCGGGATTAAGATCGATGCTCAGGTTCGTCGTGTAGTTCGACAGATCGTAGGTATCGACGCCGCCGCCGTCCCACACCGTCTCGTAGATGCGGTTGGCCGAGCCTCCGGCGCCACCGCCCGGCGCGAGCTGTCCGACGCCGTTGATGAACTCCTGCCCCGTGGTCGGGTTCCAGCTGTAGACCGTGCTGCCACTCTGGGTCGTGTAGTTCGCGCCGTACATCGTTTGTAGCGCGAGGATATCGTTGGCCATGTAGGTCTGCGGATATCCATACGCCTCGTTGGTGTACCCGCTCGTGGTCGAACCACCGACATAGCTGCGATAGCTCATGACGGTATATTCGCTGTCGTCGTGGGCCGTGGGAACTGCGACGTTAGCGACGCCGCCAGTTTCCTGACTGTGCTTGAGGCCAAGGGCATGACCGAGTTCGTGCAACGCGGTCGTGAAATAGTAGTTACCGAGCTTGGCCAGCGAATAGTTGTACTGCGTTCCAAACCACACATCGCCGCCGGATGCATAGTTGCCGGGATAATAGGCATAGGAGGTCGGATTGGCCGACGGCGACTGCGCGATCATGATGTCGGCGCCGTTGGTCCCTGCGTACTGGATGCTGGCGTTGGTATAGCCAAGGATCAACCCGATCGCGTAGTTGATCGCGGCCTGCATCTGGCTGGGCGCTGAAGCAAAGCCTGAGGTCGTCGGCTCGCTGTCGCCGCCCGTGTATGGATTCGCGTAGTCGCCAGGCGCGTCCGGAAAGCTGTAGGTGATGGTGCCCGACCATTTGTAGCCTGACAGCATACCGTCGATATCGCTGTTATTGGACTTGCTGATCGTGACTGCGGTGGCCATTGGACTCTCCAGAGCGGCTAGGCACGCTCGACGTTAGGCGCAGAATGCTCATTCTAGCCTCAGAGGTATACGTTCGGTTTAATTTTAGTGGTCGCGGCGCCACCTCGGTCATAATACCTGCCATGTATCGGATTCCGTAATTATACGGACCATGGGCGGAAGCCAGATCTCGGTTTCGGCGTAGGGAAATCATGAGAATGTACCTGTTCGGGGCCGGCCTTTGTGGGGCTCTGACAGCGATGGCCCGGCTGCATCCGCCGCTCTTCGGAAGAAGAGTGCTTGTCACGGTCGGAAAAACCGGCGCTGATGGGAGCAGCAAGGCTGGTTCAATGCGTCGGTGAAGGCGCAAACGGCGGGGTCGGGCCGAACCGGTCTCGCGTCCGATATCGCGCGCGCCATCCTCGCGCTCGTCGTCCTGCTCAAATCTTGTCTCGCGGTCTGCGCCGGGCGCGCACCTGAACACGCGATCTCCCCGCAGGGGCGCATCTCCGAGATTCTGGAGCTGCCGCGCTAGACGGTCCGTCACCTGACTTTCAAGCCTACCTGCCCGCCAGCAATGATCGTTGATTTATATCGTCTTACGATATACTTCTCGCCGCCGTCCGGCCTGACCGGCCGGCTCCGTCATCATTACAGTTGCGTCATTCCCGATCGGACCAAGATGCCCCGCTCCATCCCCGCCAACTCCCTGCCGCGCCTTGGCGATTTCACGACAGACCGGCGTGTTCTGATGCTGGTCGCCATGGCCGTCTTCGTCGGCGCCGGCGGCGCGGCGACGGCGTGGCTGTTGCTGCATGCCATCGCGATCGTCACCAATGCGGTATGGCTGCATACGCTGAGCACGCAGGCGCTCTCGTTGTCGGGCCTGAAGCCCGGCGTCTGGATGGTGGCAGCCCCGGCCCTCGGCGGCCTCGTCATCGGCTTGATGGCGCGTTTTGGCTCAGAGAAGATCCGCGGCCACGGCATTCCCGAGGCGATCGAGGCAATCCTCATCGGCGGCAGCCGTCTCCAGCCGAAGGTCGCCGTCCTCAAACCGCTGTCGTCGGCGATCTCGATCGGTACCGGCGGCCCGTTCGGCGCCGAGGGCCCGATCATCATGACCGGCGGCGCCGTCGGCTCTCTGTTCGCGCAATGCTTCCATCTCACCGCCGCCGAGCGCAAGGCGCTGCTGGTCGCAGGCGCCACCGCGGGCATGACGGCGATCTTCGGAACCCCGGTCGCCGCCGTCCTGCTTGCCGTCGAACTTCTCCTGTTCGAGCTGAAGCCGCGCAGCCTGATTCCCGTGATCGCCGCCTGCGTGGTCTCGTCGGCACTGCGGCCGTGGCTGATCGGCAGCGGGCCGCTGTTCCCGTTCGCCGGCCAGCTCGATTTGCCGTGGTGGGGACCGCTGGCCTGCGTCGGCATTGGCATCGCGGCGGGCTTGCAATCGGGATTGCTGACCACCCTCCTCTACAAGGCCGAAGATGTCTTCGGCCATCTGCCAATTCACTGGATGTGGTGGCCGGCGATCGGCGGATTGCTCGTCGGCGCCGGCGGCCTGATCGAGCCGCGCGCGCTCGGTGTGGGTTACGATATCATCGGCGACCTGCTCAACGACCACATTGCGGTATCGGCCACGGTCCTGATCCTGTTCGTGAAGTCTGCGATCTGGATCGTTGCCCTGGCATCGGGCACGTCCGGCGGCGTCCTCGCCCCGCTTCTCATTTTCGGCGGCTGCGCCGGCTGGCTCGAAGGACAGTTGCTCCCGGGCCCGCATGGCGCGTGGGCACTGATCGGCATGGCCGCAATGATGGGCGGCACCATGCGTTCGCCGCTGACCGCGATCCTGTTCGCCGTCGAGCTGACCGGCGACTTTGCGATGCTGAGTCCGCTGCTGATTGCCACGAGCGCTGCTTATGCGCTCACCGTGCTGCTGCTCAAGCGCTCGATCCTCACCGAAAAGATCGCGCGGCGCGGCCAGCACGTCGTGCGCGAGTACGGCATCGACCCATTCGACCTGCTTCGCGTCAACGAAGTAATGGTGAAGGACGTCGATACCCTGCCTGCGGCCATGACCGTCGGCGAAGCCGTATCGTTCTTCTCCGACGGGGAACGACGTCACAAATCCTATCCGCTGATCGATGCCGGCGGACGGGTCTCCGGGCTCGTCGGCCGCTCGGACGTCCTGCGGTGGCGCGCGGAAAGCGCCGATGGTCGCGACACCCTGTTCGACTGCGCGTCGGACCGCTCGCTCACGCTCGGTTATCCCGACGAGCCCGTGTCGCACGTTGCCGATCGGATGGTTCTGGCGGACGTCGGGCGGGTGCCGATCGTCGCGCGCGCGACCGGGCATCTCGTCGGCCTGGTTGCCCGCAAGGATCTCCTGCGCATTCGCGCCACCGCAAGATCGGTCGAGACGCGGCGGTCCGCTTTCTTCGGCCCCGGCCGCCGCGAGCCGTCACATCACGCGACCGTCCTCGACGACGCGCCGACGACCTGATCGAGCTGGTCGAGCGAGATTTTGCGCAGATCGCGGCCCTCGCGCAGCGCCTGGTACCAGTCGACGGTGAGACGCAGACCCTGGGCGAGATCGAGCTGCGGCGTCCAGCCGAGCTCGCCACGCGCCTTGGCGCAGTCGAGCCTGAGATAGGCGGCCTCGTGCGGATGCGGGCCGGCATCCGCCGTCCAGCGCGCCCCGTCGCCCCACAGCGCGATCAGATGCTCGACCACGGTCCCGACCGGCACTTCGCTTGCCGCATCGGGCCCGAAATTCCAGCCGCCGACGAAATGATCATCGCCCGCGAGCCGCTCGACCAGCGTGAGATAGCCGAGCACCGGATCGAGCGCGTGCTGCCAGGGCCGCACCGAATTGGGATTGCGGATGCGCAAGGCCTCGCCCGCAAGGAACGCCTGCATTGCGTCAGGCACCAGACGGTCGCGCGCGAAATCGCCGCCACCGAAGACGTTGCCGGCGCGCGCGGTTGCGACACGCGCCGCGCCCTTCGCGTTGAAGAAGCTGCGGCGATAGGAGTGCGTCACGAGCTCGGCGCAGGCCTTGCTGTTGCTGTAGGGATCGTCGCCGCCGAGACGGTCGCTCTCGCGGAAGGCCTCGCCCGTGCCGTTGTTCTCGTAGCATTTGTCGGTGGTGACGATCAGCATCGCCTGAAGCGAGCGCAGATGCCGTGCCGCCTCCAGCACGTGCACCGTGCCCATCACGTTCGCCGCAAACGTCTCGACCGGCTCCTCATAGGACGGGCGCACCAGCGCCTGCGCGGCCATGTGGATGACGATGTCGGGATCGGCCTCCGCCATTGCGGCGCGCAAGGCCGAGAGATCACGGATGTCGGCAATGCGGTGCTTGATGTCGTCGGCGATGCGTGCCGTCACGAACAGCGCGGATTGATGCGTCGGCGGCAGGGCGTAGCCGTAGACGCTGGCCCCGAGGCGACGCAGCAGCAGCGAGGCCCATGCGCCCTTGAAGCCGGTATGCCCGGTCAGGAAGACCTTCTTGCCGCGCCAGAATGCCGGATCCGTCACCAGACCCTCCATTTGGCGCGGTTGCCCGCCCACTCGGCCTCGAGGAAGTTGCGATCGCGCAGCGAATCCATCGGGTGCCAGAAGCCAGGATGCACATAGGCGCGCAAATCGTCGCCGCGCACGAGCTGCTCCATCGGCTCGCGCTCCCAGATCGTCTTGTCGCCCGCGATCAGCTCGCCAACCGACGGCGACAGCAGGAAGAAGCCGCCATTGATCCAGCCGCCGTCGTCGTTGGGCTTCTCCTCGAAATTGACCACCCGGTCGCCCTCGATCGCAACTGCGCCGAACCGTTTTGCGGGCCGCACCACCGAGACGGTGGCCCTCCGCCCATGCGCCTTGTGGAAGGCGATCTCGGCGGCGAGGTCGATGTCGGCGACGCCGTCGCCATAGGTCAGGGCAAAGAATGGCTCGTCCGCGACATAGGGCAGCACCCGCTTCAGACGGCCGCCGGTCTGGGTCTCCTCGCCGGTGTCGACCAGCGTGACCCGCCACGGCTCGGCGGTTTCGCGATGCACCTCCATGCGGTTCTCGGCCATATGAAAGGTGACGTCGGACATGTGCAGGAAGTAGTTCGCGAAGTACTCCTTGATCATGTAGCCGCGGTAACCGAGACAGATCACGAAATCATTGAAGCCGTAGTGGCTGTAGATCTTCATGATGTGCCAGAGGATGGGACGGCCGCCGATCTCGACCATCGGCTTCGGCCGCGTGCTGGTCTCCTCGGCAATTCGGGTTCCCAGACCTCCCGCAAGAATTACGACCTTCATCAACCTGCTCCGAACGAGAGGCGCTCCCGCGCATTCCAGGCGGCTTCTATACGAAGCCGCGCTGGCTGGAAAATCGTCCCAGCACGAACCCCACGGATTTTGGCGGTATTTTATTACCTAAATCAACGCTATTGGCGTTTACGGCCATAGCCGATACCACTCTGCGGGCCGTGCCCCCCGGCAACGTGCCACGCCCGGTCACCATGCTCACCCATGTCACCGCGATCCTGGTCCTGCTCTGGTACGTGACGCCCCGCAGCCTGTTCGAACCGAAGCCGTGACCCCGTGCGCATCCTGATCCTCAACGCCGACTATCCGCGCTTCCTCTCCTGGCTCTACCGGCGCCATCCGGGCCTCGAGAACGAGCCCTACGCCGTGCAGATGGCGGCGCGGAACGCCAGCCTGTTCGGCGTCGCCGATTTCTACTCGCGCAATTTCGCCGGCCTCGGGCACATCGCCGCCGACATCCATGTCAACAATCCCTGGATGCGGGCGGCCTGGGCGCGCGAGCATGGCCTTGCCGTCACCGAGCCGCCGCCGCCCGGCGCGCCGGCCGCGCGCGATGCCGTTCCCGGCTGGCTGCAACGCACGGTCGCGCCGTTCAAGCCGGTGCTGAGGCCGCTCGCGCGCAAGGTCGGACTCAGCCCGCGGCTCGATGCGGAAGCTGAAAACATCCTGCTCGCGCAGATCGAGGAGTTCAAACCCGATCTCGTCCTCAACCAGGATCTGTTTCACGTCGACACGCGCCTGACGCGCCGGATCAAGCAGATCGGCCGCCCGGTCCTGGTCGGCCAGGTCGGCATCTCGCCCTCGCGCGGCGAGGACTGGTCGGTCTACGACCTCATGATCTCGCAGATGGCCGCGGTGGTGGATTTCTTCCGCGCCCACGGCGCACGCGCCGAGGTCGTCCATCTCGCTTTCGAGCCCGGCATCCTCGACATCCTGCCTCCACCGCCGTCGCAGAGTTTCGACGTCACCTTCGTCGGCGCGGTCTCGGCGGATCACCAGCTCCGCGTCGCGCAGCTCGAAGCGGTGGCACGACGCTACGATCTCAAACTGTTCGGCAGCGGCCTGCAATCCCTTCCCGCCTCCTCGCCCCTGCATCGCTGCTATCAGGGCGAGGTGTGGGGCATGGAGATGTATCAGGCCCTGCGCGCCTCGCGCGTCACGCTCAATTCGCACATCGACATGGCGGGCCGCGAGGCCGGCAATGCGCGGCTGTTCGAAGCGACGGGCGTCGGCGCATTCCTGCTGACCGACTTCAAGGACAATCTGCACGCGCTGTTCGAGCCCGAACGCGAGGTCGCGGCCTGGCGCACGGTCGAGGACTGCCTCGCGCAGATCGAACGCTATCTCGGCGACGACACGGCGCGCAGGTCCATCGCGACGGCGGGACAGGCCAGAACATTTGCCGCCCACACCTTCCGCCGCCGCGTCGAAGAGATCCTGACTTTCGTCGGTTAGATCCCGCTCGCGCGTACGCCGTTTGTCACAATCGGTCCGCCCTTGACGGTCCCGGCCAAAATGGCCAAAGTGCGCGGCGGCGCAGCTATGTCACTCTAATTACAGCATTTTTTGTCGAGGCTAAGGATGGAACACGTCGAACATGTTCGATTCGGCGACCAGCTCTACGCGATCATCGTGCGCGCCTCGTTCCGCGAGCCGGGTATTCACTTCTTTTCGTCGCCGGAACTGTCGCAGCAGCTCGCCTATATGAGCCATCCGAAGGGCAAGAGCATCGAGCCGCATCGCCACAACAAGGTGACGCGCGAAGTGCACTACACCCAGGAAGTCCTGCTGATCCAGAAGGGCAAGCTCCAGGTCGACTTCTACACCGTCGAGGAAGAATATCTCGAAAGCCGCGTGCTCGGCGGCGGCGACATCATCCTGTTGTGCAGCGGCGCCCACGGCTTCAAAGTGCTCGAACCGCTCGAGATGTTCGAGATCAAGCAGGGTCCCTATTCCGGCGAGAACGACAAGACCCGGTTCGCCGAAGTCTCGCCGTCCGAAATCCGGATCAAGGGCCCGGGCCAGTGACCGCGCCGTTCATTCCCGTCAACACGCCGCTGCTCGACGGCAACGAAGCCGACTATCTCGCCGAATGCATCCGCACCGGATGGATCTCCTCGGAGGGACCGTTCATCAAGCGCTTCGAGCAGGCGATGGCCGAGGCCGCGGGACGGCGCCACGGCATCGCGGTGACCAACGGCTCGGTCGCGCTCGACATCGCCGTTCATGCGCTCGGGCTCGAGGAAGGCTCCGAGGTCATCATCCCGACCTTCACGATCATCAGCTGCGCCGCCGCCATCGTGCGAGCCGGCCTCGTGCCCGTCGGGGTCGACTGCGACGCCGCGACCTGGAACATGACGGCAGAGGGCGTGGAAGCCGCGATCACGCCGCGCACGCGCGCGATCATGCTGGTTCACATCTACGGTCTGCCGGTCGATCTCGATCCGATTATGGCGCTCGCCCGCAAGCACGATCTGAAAGTGATCGAGGACGCGGCCGAGATGCACGGCCAGACCTATCGCGGCGCGCCCTGCGGCAGTTTCGGCGACGTCTCGACCTTCAGCTTCTATCCCAACAAGCACGTCACCACCGGTGAAGGCGGCATGATCCTCACCGACGACGACGCGCTCGCCGATCGGCTCCAAGGCTATCGCAATCTCTGCTTCCAGCCGCAGCAGCGTTTCGTCCACGAGGAGCTCGGCTGGAACGCGCGCATGACCAATCTCCAGGCCGCGCTCGGTGTCGCCCAGGTCGAGCGCCTGCCGCGCACGGTCGAGCTCAAGCGCCGGATCGGCCGGCTCTATGACGAGCATCTCGGCGGCCTCAACAGCATCCGCCGCCCGGTCGCCCGCACCTCCTATGCCGACAACATCTACTGGGTCTACGGCATCGTGCTGAACGACGACGTCCCGTTTGACGCCAAGGAAGCGATGCGCCGCCTCGGCGACAAGGGCATCGGAACGCGGCCGTTCTTCTGGTGCATGCACGAACAGCCGGTGCTGCGCCGGATGGGCCTGATGCTCGACGAAAGCCATCCGAACGCCGAATACATCGCCCGCCGCGGTTTTTACCTGCCGAGCGGACTTGCCTTGACCGACGACGAGATCGCTCGCTCCGCCCAGGCGCTGAAGGAGATTTTGGCGTGACGGTGTTCGCCGACTACGCGCCCTGGTATGACCTCCTCTATCAGGACAAGGACTACAGCGCAGAGACGGCGTTCGTCGAAGCGCGCCTGCGCGACCACGGCGTTTCCTCGGGCAGGCTGCTCGATCTCGGCTGCGGCACCGGCCTGCACGCGCTCGCCTTCGCGCGACAGGGGTGGAGCGTTGCCGGCATCGATCTCAGCCATGAGATGATCGCGAGCGCCAAGGCGCGCGCCGAACAGGCCGGACTATCGATCCCGTTCCGGCAGGGCGATGCCTGCGAGAGGGGCCCTGAACGCGACTTCGACGCGGTGGTGTCGCTATTCCATGTCGCGAGCTACCAGACCAGCCGCGATGCGCTGACGGCCATGTTCCGCACCGCGCATGCCGCGCTGAAGCCTGATGGCACGTTCTTCTTCGACTATTGGTATGGTGGCGCCGTGCTCGCGCAGGGCGTCGAGACGCGGGTCAAGGTGATCGAGCAGAAGCCGCTGCGCCTCACCCGCATCGCGCAATCCGACCATGACGAGCAGGCCGCGACCGTCACCGTGAACTACACGCTGTTCTGCGAGGACACCGAGCGCGCCACGATCCGTCGCGTCGATGAAGCGCACCACATGCGCTACTGGTTTCCGTTCGAAATCGACGCGGCGCTTGCCGCGAGCGGCTTCGAGCCCGCCTCTCACGCTGCATGGCTGACGCAGGACGCCCCACACACGAAGAGCTGGGCGGCCTACGCCGTCGCCAGAAAGAGCGGCACGCCGTGAGACCGCTGCGGCTCGCCGTCATGCTGGAACAGGCGCTCGAGGTCGGCGGCGGCTTTCAGCAGCCGCTCAACGATCTGCTCTGGCTGCGCGACTGGGCAGCCAAGTCCGGCAACGAGATCGTGGTGTACTCGCCCTATCCGAAGACGCTGGAGATCCTGAAGGAGTTCGGCGTCGCGGCCCGCCTGCGCAAGTTCGGCGTGCTCGACTATGTCTTCCTGTTCCTGAAATATTGCGGGCCGTTCGATCTCGTCCAGATCGCGCTGAAGCTGAAATCGCCGTTCGAACGCGCGCTGATCCGCGACGGCATCGACGTCGTGCACTTCACTTCGACCTCGAAGCGGCACTTGCTGCTCTACGAGCTGCCCTTCATCATCACGATCTTCGACGGCTGCCATCGCGACGCGCCGGAGTTTCCGGAAGTGAGGACCTTCGGCGAGTTCGAGCGCCGCGAGATCCTGTTCGGTCTTGCCAGCACCAAGGCGGCGGTGGTGATCGTCAACGCGCCCGAGCTGATCGACGACCTCTGCCGCCGCTACGCCATGGAACGGGATCGCGCGGTCTGCATCCCGTTCTCGCCCTCGGCCTATGTCGGCCAGTCCGCGCCCGCCGCTGCTGATGACGCGGCGGTGCTCGCCAAGTACCGGCTCGAGCCCGGCTACCTGTTCTATCCGGCGCAGTTCTGGCCGCACAAGAACCACGTGACGCTGCTCGCAGCCCTCGCAAGCTTGCGCGAACGGGGCATCACCGAACGGCTGGTGCTGTGCGGTTCGGACCGCGGCGGCCGCGACAAGATCAATGCGGCGATCCGCACCTTTGGCCTGTCGGACCAGATCTCCATCATCGGCTTCGTCGAGTCCGCCGAGCTCGGCGCGCTCTATCGCGGCGCCGCAGCGCTGGTGATGCCGAGCTATTTCGGCCCGACCAATCTTCCGCCGCTGGAAGCCTGGGCGGTCGGCACGCCAGTGATCTATCCCGAGGCCTTCAAGGCCCAGGCCGGCGACGCCGCGCTCCTGTTCGACTACGACGATCCGCGCTCACTCGCGGATGCGATCGTCACTCTCCGCACCGACGGCACGCGCGAGCACCTGCGCACCGCCGGCCATGCCAGGCTCGCGCAATTTGCCGAGGAGACCAAGGCCGGCCACCAGCAATTCGCCCGCCATTTGGAACGGCTGAAGCACCGGCTGGCACTGATGGCGCGCTAAGTCGGGCTAAGCAGGAATTAGCGCGCGCAGGCGTTCTCGGAGCGTCGCGTTCAGCAGCGGGCTTGCGAGCAGGCCGACGGCGGCCAGCCAGATCGCGCATTCCACGATGAAGTGGACGAGCCCGCTCCCCGGCACGAGCGCGATAATCGCCTGCCCGATTAGCCAGCCTGTCCCCACGATGACGACGGCCATGAGCAACAGGAAAGCGATGTGCGTGAACGGATCACGCAGCGTCTGCCGCATGATCATCAGCGCGAGCAGGCCGAACTGGACGAGGATGTCGCTTGCGACCACGGCGAGCGCGGCGCCGAGCGGTCCGAGCCGCGGGATCAGGACGAAGGACAGCACGAGGAAAACGGCGAGCTGTAGTCCCTTGGTCCGGATCAGCAGGTCACCGCGATTGCTGTGATTGGCAAAGCCCAGCGCCAGCAGTGACGGCGCGACCGCAGCCGAGCCGAGCAGCAGTGTCACCGTCAGCGGCGCGTCGTAGGGGATGCTGCCGTGGGTCCACAGCGCGAAGAAGTCGGGCCAGAACGGCAGCAGGCCCGCGATGATCAGGTAGGCAAGGCCGGTCACGAATACCGAGCCGTGGGCGTAGAGCCGGCGCAGCCGCTCCTTGTCGCCGATCGCATAATCATGGCCAAGCTCGGCGGCGATCGGAAGCGTCACCTGAAGGCAGAGACCGCGCACCAGGCTCGCGATTACGCGCGTCAGCCCCCATTGCGCCACCGCGACGCGATTCGTCACCAGCGCCGAGACCAGCAGCACCGGGACGTTGATCAGCGCGAGCTCGGTGATGTTGGCGACCGCAAACGGCAGCGCCCGGCTGAACTGTCCGATGCTCCAGCGCAGCGATGGCCATGTGAATAGCGGCCTGCCGGCACGGCGCAAGAATGGAAACAGCCGCGGCGTATCGAAGGCGGCAAGGAAGATCGTGAACAGAAGCTGCATCGCGACGAAGGCAATCGCAACCGCAAGCAGAGTGCCGAACATCGCCAGCGCCGCAAGCTGCGCGATCTGGCCGAGCAGCAGCGCTCCGTTTTGCAGCCAGACCGTCCGGCCATAGCGGCCACGGACGCGATAGAGGCCGGAGGCGAGATTGGCGGGCAAGGTCAGCAGCATGCCCAGCGTCATCACCAGCATCGCGGCGTCGAAGGTCGGCGCCGCATGAAAACCCAGGACGACCGATGGCGGCGCCAAGTATATCGCGACGCACAGCAGAACACCCAGCACCACGAGGACAGCGAGGTAGATCCGCAGCATCGCCGAATAGAAGTTCGCCGTGCGCCCGTCGCAGTCGACGCAGGCCTTGAATGCGAGAAAGCGGTTGATCGCGCGAAGCTGCAATCCGGCGTCCGCCACGACGACGAGACTGCCGGCCGCATAGATCGCAAGCCAGGCCGCAAGCATGTCGCCGGTCCAGACATGGAGAAAGGCGGGGACCAGCAGCAGTTGCTGGGTCAGCCCCAGGACCATCTGGACGAGGTTCGCCGACCAGCCCTGAAGCAGTCGGCGGGCGCGTCCGGCGCCACCGGGTCCGCTCGAACCGCCGGCCTCGCCGGGCGCGTTAATTTGCGTGTCGGACAAGCCGCATCCTTCCCGGCAAGCGATCGGCCCCGCGCGCGCAAGCGCGACCGCTTGGTGCCATCGGATTGGGCATTGAACGGGTCATAAGGTGGTTCAATTGCTTAGGCAATGGCATCGGCCGCGGTTCTGAATCGGCTTGCGAGGCGGCACCGGATCCAGACGGCAGCGCTCAGAGTCCGTCCGACTCGCCGCCCTTCGGCGTCGAGCGTGGCATGAAGGGGGCGAATGACGTGCCGCTCGTGGTCGGCCTGACCAGCTTACCCTCGACGCTCGCGGAATCAGTCGCGGTCGGAGGTGGGGTCTGGGGGGAGGCCGCAGTATCGGGCCGCTGCAGCGCCAGGACCTCGCTGCGACCACCCTGCTTGAGCGTCACCTCGCGCGGCTGAACCTCGGTCAGCGACCAGCCGCTGAGCGATTCGCCCCGGCGCAGGCGCACGACCTTCTGATCGTTGCGGTTCAGGAAGATCGCGATGGCGTCGCCCTCTCCGACCACGGCCCCGACCAGCAGCAGCGGCGGCGGTCCCTCGACCGGTTTGAGCGGCGCCGGCGCATTCACCTCCTCGACCGGAGATGCGGCGACCGCGCGCGGCGGCGGCCGGCGCGTCGCCGAGAAGATCGGGCGCTCCTGGGTCACGGTCAGCGCCGAGAGCGGCACCGACCACAGCGGATTGCCGCGGGGGATCGGCTTGCTCGCAGCCTGCGCCGGCCGCGCGATCGGCCTCATTGTGCCGACATCGACGCTGTCGGCGGCGCTGGGCGCGGCATCGTCGGACAGGATGTCCATGCGTGACGAGGTGGCAGCCGCGGTCTCGGCAATGCCCAGGACAACACTCAAGACAACGCTCAAGACCGGACATGATACGGCGGCCACGCACAGCATGACCCATCTCGTCGGTCTCAGCCCCCCGGACATCGAAATTCCCTTGCGAATGGTTGTCACGCCAGCACGCGGCAAGCCTTGCCCACCAGACTAGTTCCGATGCGCCTCGCCATCAACCGGCACCGATGTGATCCCAAACCCGACTGCAATCACGAGTTTCCGGCCTCGGCGGGTTGCAACGCATGAAAATGTTGCCCAACAGCCACGATCATTGAAGTTGCACGCGGAACGGGCCGGAACCTAGCGCAGATGGACCGAGCTGCGCCGTCACCGCGCTGTTCCAGACGCTGCCCGGCACCAGCTTCGTCGTGAACGGCGCCAGGGTCGACGCCGACTCCGCGCTGGTCAGCGCCAGCGCCGAGATGAAATGGCTGAGCGGCTTCTCGATCGCCGGCACCTTCGACGGCGAGTTCTCCGGCAACGTCACCAGCTATTCGGGCAAGGGCGTGTTCAAGTACGCCTGGTGAGCTGACGAGCCGCCCTACTTCCCCGCCTGCCACTGGCCGGAGACACCCAGGATCACCCTGACGCGGCCGGTGCCGGCCTCGTTCAGCGCGGTGGTCTGCGGCACCTGGACGTCGAGCTGCTCGACAAACAGGAACGGCATGCCGGCTTCGAGATCGTAGAGCACCTTCTGAAGCGCGGGCTGGTCGAGCTCGCAGCTCACGACGAGGCCGACGAATCCGTCCTTGACCTGCGCGCCTGTTACGTCGACCTGCGAGGACTGCACCGAGCCGCCGACATTGCCGACCGCCGCCGCGACCCGCTGCAACAGATTGGCGCCCGCGACCGTCACCGTCGGCCCTTCCAGGAACGGCGTGCCGGGATGCTCGGCCATGGCTGCCGCGGCATTCTTGGCGCCGCCCTTGCGGCCACGCAGCTGGTCGAGCAGGTCGGAGGTCTGCGCCAGCGCCTGACGGTGGGCGATGACATCGGCGATCGACAGGCCCGCCATCAGCAGCAGCCCGCCCGTTACCGCGAGATAGAGCGTGATCGCGATCAGCGGCGAGCCGGAGAGCGCACGTGTGACGGCATTTCCACCCGTGATAGCTGCGCGGCTCATGGCGCGTTCCTCGGTTCGATCTGCGCCTCGATGTGGAAGCGTTCGCCGGGATCGGATGAGCTCCGCGTGGTCGGGGCGTAGAAGGTCGCGCGGGTGAAATGCTGGGACTGCTCGATCAAGGGAATCAGCGAAGGCGCATCGCGCGTGATGCCGCCGATCTGAAGCTTGTTGCCGGACAGATGCATCTCGGTGACATAAGTGTGGTCTGGCAGCAGCCGGCTCAGCGATTCCAGCACGACCACGCTCGCCGCGGTCTCGTATTTGCGCCGCTCCAGCAGCGCCAGCGGCGAGCGCTCGCCACCGTCCCCGCCCGCTCGGAGCGCCGCACGGCGCTGGGTGATCTGGCGGTCGAGCTCGCTCTCCTGCGCACTGAGGCTGTCGGCGAGATAGCCTGCGGCAACCGATCCGACGACCGCAGCGATGGCCGCGAAAGCCAGAACCGCTTGCAGCGTCCGGCTCAGCCGCGCAGGATCGACCGCGCCGCGCGACCTCTGCTCGAACACCTTGATGTGCCCACCGCCGGGCGCATCCGTCGCGATCGCGATCGCGGACGGATGGAAGGCCGACAACGCCTCGACATAACCCATCGCCAGCCTGCGCGGCGCGGCTGCGATCTCGGTGGTGATGCTCTCGCTGCCATCCGGCGATGGCCGGCTGCAACCGAACACGGCGTCGCTCGCGCTCCACGGCGTCAGCCGGTCGATCTGCGCCCGCACGATGCCGTCGAGGAAATCCGCAGCGCGGGCCGGCAGCTCCAGCGGACGGAACAGGAAGCGCGAGGGCCGCAGCACGATCTCGACGCGGCTGCCGCGGACGATCTGCGCGAGATTGGGAGTGGCGAACTTGCCATCCTCGAATGCGATCTCCTTCGGGATGTTCTCCGACTTGGCGGCCTCGAGCGCGAACGCGCCGCTCTCGCCCTCGACCAGCCGCACCACGCGCGGCGACACCATCCGTTCCAGGGCGGCGACGATGGTACCGGCCACGGCGCCGGTCCAGGCATCGACAATCGTGCGAAGGGAATTGAGCGAACTCATCTCACAGAGGCTTTCCGGCGGAGCCGTCGAAGGCGTTGTGCCACGACAATATACGATAGGGCTCCTCGCCGCCTTCGAGAAGCAAGATGACGATCTCGGCCGAGCTCTGCCGGTGCGACGGTGCCTCGACGGCCACCGTGAGCCGGTAGGCCCGCGAGCCCTCGACCGTCGCATTGGTATTGCCGGCGAGCCCGACCAGGGATCGCGGGTCGATGTTGGGATCGGCGCGGTCGCGCAGCAACTGTTGCAGCGTCTGCGGCGTCATGCCCGGCAGCGCCGCCACCACCTGCGGCGCGGCGTCGAGCACGTTCACCGTCCGCATGTTGCTGAACACGGTGACGAAGGGCAGCACGCGCTCGACGACGGCGGGCGGGATGCCGCGCACGAGCCAGAGCTCGTCGCTGTGCGGGAACGGCGCGTGGCGCGGCAGATAGGACGCACCGAGCGTGCGGTAGTAGGAATCCTCCGGATTGTCCTGGCCGGACTCCGTCGACGAACGCCAGCCAAGGATGCGATCGGCATAGACGGGTGCATCCGTCGCGGAGACGCCGAGCGCCGTCATCAGGCCGGTGAGCACCGGCTTCGGCGCCATGTTGAGATCGATGCGCGCAGCCTCCGAGCGGAACGTGACGCTCAGCCGGCCGGCCCCGACGCGGGCGTTGAAGGTGCCGCTGGTGGGACGCGTGGCCTCGTTCTGCGCCGTCAGCCGGTAAGCCGCAAGCTCCAGGCCGGCGTTCACCAGCGCGTCGGCCTGCAACCGGTCTGCGTTGACCGCGACCGAGACCGCGGTGTTGGTGACATAAGTCAGGTAGACCAACGCGAGCCCAGCCAGCGCCGCCAGCAACCAGAGCACCACAACGACGATGAAGCCGCGGCCATCGCGAAGCGCACCGACGTGATGCCTCGCGCCGCTCATAGCTGCTGCTCCTGTTTCTCCGCCTGTTGCGGCCGGCTCTGCGCGGCCACGCAAGTCGCCGGGTTCTTGGCCCGCGCGCATTCCGCCGGCGCCGTGATATGCGGAACCACCGCGGCCGAGACCGCCAGCACCTGCCCGGTGGCGCCGTCGCGCACGGTGATGCGGATACGATCCGGCAGCTGTGCCTGGCCGCGCCAGATCGGCTGCCACTGACCATCCGGCCCGGCATAGGCGAAGCTCACGCGAAACGGCGCGCGGACCAGCACAACCTGGTCGACGTAGCGGATCTGCCCGTCGGTCGGCATCGGCTGGAACGGCGCGCGCTCGCGCACCAGCGCGAGCCCCTGCGCATCGGCCTTCTCGATCAGGCGGATGAATTCGAGTCCCGGACGCGCGCTTGGACCGAGCGCGGTGCGCAGGAAGGTCACCGACAATTCGGCACCGTCGAACAGCGGCGCCCTGGCGTCGCTGTTGATTGGCACCTGCTCGGCAACCTGGAGGTCGGCGACGATGCGGTCGAGGCCGGTGGCGAGGCGCTCGGCCCGCTGCACGCGCGCGATTCCGCGATTCCAGTTCGGCAGCCATTGCGCCGTCACCGTCGCCAGCGCCGCCAGGATGACGGTCATCAGCAGCGTCGCGAGCAGCACCTCGAGCAGGGTGAAGCCGGCTTCATTGCCCAGCGCGCGGCGCAGGCGTTTCATCGCCAGGCCCTTCATTGCGACGACCTCGGCACCAGCTTCACGGTCGTGACCTGGATCGCGCTGCCGTCGGCGCGCTGGAGGCGCAGATTGACGGCCATCGGCACGAAGCGGTCGGTGGCGGGATCGCCGCCTGCGACGTTCATCGGCGCGACCTCGAGGCGCCAGCGGCTGCCGGCGAGTTCGCCGCTCTGCCGGCCGGGCTTCAGCAATCCGCGCGCCGGCAGGTCCGCAAGCAACCGCTCGGCCGTGCCCGCCAGCGCCAGATGCTGGTCGATCGAGCGGGTGCCCTTCGCCGTGGTGGCGATGACCGAGCCGATCGTCCCGAGCACGACAGCGATGATCGCGAGCGCGACCAGCGCCTCGATCAGGGTGAACCCGGCGGCGTCAGAGCAGCTTCTGCGGGACAATCTCGACGCCTCCGGTCAGCCAGTTGACGCGCACCTCGTAGCCCATGCCGGGCCGCGCCAGTGCGATCGTCCCGCCGCACGACATTCCCGACGGAAAGAAATCGATCGATCGCCCCGTCGCGCGATCGGCGCAGCGCGACGCCAGCGTCGCCTGCACGACCACGTCGCCGGGCAAGCGGATGGTCCGCCCGGTCACGCCGGAGCGGATCGCGCGCGCCTCCGCGTCGACCTGCGTCGCCACCCTCAGCTGCCGGCGCAGCGCCGCGTTGCGGTCGGCTTTCAACAGTGCCGCGGTCTCGACCGCGTAGCTCTCGAGCCTGGCGCGCGTCGTCGAGCGCGGGATCGCCGGCAGGATGATCGCCGCGAGCAGGCCGATGATCGCGAGCACGCACAGGATCTCGATCAGCGCGAAGCCGCGCGCCTCACGCAGAGCTTCAGCGCGCGCCGCTGACGATGTCGGCTGCCGTTCCACTGCCGCCTTCCTGACCGTCCGATCCGAGCGAGATGACCTCGTAGGGCGCGCTGGCGCCCGGCGAGCGATAAACATAGACGTGGCCCCAGGGATCGTTGGGCACCACGCCGCCGCGCAGGTAAGGCCCGTTCCAGCCGGCCTGGTTGTTCGTGCGGGTCAGTCCGACGAGGCCTTCATTGGCGGACGGATAGCGGCCGACATCGAGATAATAGAGATCGAGCGCGCTGGAGAAGCTCTCGATCTGGATCTTTGCGGCCTTCGCCTTGGACTCGCTGAGATAGTTCAGCACCCGCGGGCCAACCAGCGCCATGATCATCCCGATGATGGTGATGACGACCAGCATCTCGACCAGGGTGAAGCCGGCCTCCCCTCGCCGCGCGCGCCGCCGGCCACGCCTTAACGACGGATGTTTGGTCACTTCCAACCCTCCATTACCTGTCTAACCGACAATCTGGCTCACCGACATCAGCGCCGTCATCACCGACGTGATCAGGCCGCCGACGACCAGCGAGATCGCGATGATCGCAGCCGGTCCCGCAATGCCGACGGCGCGGTCGAGCGTACGCTGCAACTTGGTCTCGTAGAATTCGGCGACGCGTCCGGACAGCATCGGCAATTGCCCGGTCTCGTCGCCGAGCCGGAGCATGCGCACCGCCATCGCCGGCAGCGCCTCGGTTTCGGCCAGCGCGTCGGACAGCTTCGAGCCATGGCGGACGCGGTCGGCGGCATCGCTCCAGACCGCGGAAGGGCCCGTCGTCGCCATCATGTCGATCAGGATGCGCAGCGTGGTGGTGAGATTGACGCCGCTGCCGAGCAGCAGGCCGAGATTGCGGCAGAACAGCGCCGTGCGGTACGCGCTCATCACGTTGCGGATTGCCGGCAGCCGCACGATCGCATTGGTGATGCCGCGGCGGACGCGCGCCTGCCGCAGCAGGAGCCACGCTGCCGCAACGATGGCCGCGAGAGAAGCCAGCACCGCATCGGAATTGCCGCGCAGGAAGGTGGAGATGTTCAGGAACACGCCGACGACCGGATCGACCTTGGCGCCGAAATCCTGCAACACGCTGGCAAACTGCGGCAGCACGAAGGTGAGGAAGAACAGCAGCACGCAGCCCGCCGCGCCGAGCACGAACAGGGGATAGCGGATCGCATCCGACAGCCGGCGCCGCAAGGCCTCGCTGCGCGCACGCTCGCCCGCCAGCACCTCCAGCACCTGATCCAGCGAACCCGAGGCCTCGCCGACCCGCACCAGCGCGATATACATCGGCGGGAACAGCCCCTCGTGCCGTACCAGCGCTTCGGCAAAGCTCTCGCCCGAGACGACGCGCGAACGGATGTCGGCAACGACCGGACGCAGCCGGCCGAGATCGGGATCCGCCGCGAGCAGCTCCAGTCCGTCATTGATGCGGGCGCCGGCACGCAAGAGCAACGCGAGATCGCGGGTGAAGATGGTGACATCTTCCGGCTTCGGCTGGTTGAAGAGGCTGAACACGCTGCCCGCCGCGCCGCCCTCTTCCGGCGTGACGTTGTCGACCAGCACGAGGCCGAGCCGCTCGATCCGCTGCGAGACGTCGCCTGGCGCGGGCGCGGCGATGGCGCCGGAGACCAGTTCGCCGTTGGCGTTGAGCGCGCGGTAGCGATAGTTCGGCATGATTTCTAGCGCACCGTCGTGACGCGGAAGACCTCGGGCACGGTGGTGAGCCCGGCCCGGCATTTGGCGACCGCATCCTCCAGCATCGTCGTCATGCCACTCCGCATCGCAGCGGCATCGATCGAATGGGAGTCGGTCTGCGGGCCGATCAGCGTGCGCACCTCGTCGGACATTTCCAGGATCTCGAACACGCCGTTGCGGCCGCGATAGCCGGTGCCGCCGCAGCGCTCGCAGCCGCCGGCCTCGTGCACGACCTCGCCGCACTTGAAGCCGATCACCCCAAAGCGCGGATCCCTGGCGAGATCGGCCTCGGTCAGCGCGTGCGGCACCTTGCAGCGGTCGCAGAGCATGCGCACGAGGCGCTGCGCGACCACCGCGCGCAGCGTGGACTTGAGCAGGAAACCCTCGATGCCGAGATCGATCAGGCGCGGCACGGCGGCCGCCGCGGTCTCGGTGTGCAGCGTCGTCAGCACGAGATGGCCGGTCAGCGCCGCGTGAATAGCGATATGCGCGGTCTCGGCGTCGCGGACCTCGCCGACCATGATCACGTCGGGGTCCTGGCGCACGAAGGCGCGCATGGCGGAGGCAAATGTCAGCCCGATCGACGGCTTGACCTGGGACTGGTTGATGCCGGGGATCTCGTACTCGACGGGATCCTCGATGGTGAGGATCTTGCGCGTCGGCTCGTTCAGGATCGACAGCATGGTCGCCAGCGTCGTGGTCTTGCCGCTGCCGGTCGGGCCCGTGACCACGACCATGCCGTGCGGCATCGCGAGCAGTCGCGTCATCACGCTCTCGTCGCGCGCGGCGAGACCGAGCTTGCTCATTTCCAGAAGACCGCGGTCGCGCGGCAGCAGGCGGATGACGGCGCTCTCGCCATGCTGCGTCGGCATGGTCGCGACGCGAACGTCGATCTCGCTGCGCCCGACGCGCACGCGGGCGGCGCCGTCCTGCGGCAGGCGCCGTTCCGCGATGTTGAGGCTGGCGAGAATCTTGATGCGCGAGATCAACGCCTGAGGCGGGATGCCGTGCGGCGACGGCAGCGCGCGCAACAGGCCGTCGACGCGCATGCGCACGACCAGCCCGGCGCGGAACGGCTCGACGTGGATGTCGCTGGCACGCAAATCCACCGCGCGCTCCAGGAGGTCGTTGAGCGCGCGCACCACCGGCGCGCCGCTGGCGAGATCGCGCAGGCTCTCGATGTCGTCGTCGGACTGCTGCCCCGATCCGGCGCTGTCGCTCGCACCAGCTTCGTCAGCGCCAGCCCGCTGGTCGAGAGCTGTCGTAATATCTTCATATGACGCGACGACAATGTCGACACGTGCGCTGAAGACAATCTCGGCGGCGCGGACGGCGGCTGCGTCCAAAGGATCTGCAATCGCTAGTCCATAACCTCCACTCGAAGAGCGGAACGGAAAGATGGTCGATTCCCGCAGGAATCTGCGTGAAAAGCCGTCGAGGCAGGGCGTGGTTGACAGCAACTGCGGAAGACCCAGTCGCGGAAGGCGAAAATATTCTGCGACCTCGTCAGCAAACTCGGCTGAAGAGAGAGCCATCGTTTCCCACAGTTCGCGAAGCGGCCGACTCCGTTCAGCATTCGACGGACCATTCAGGCCCACAAGCGCGCGCGGCGGTAACGGATACTTTGCGAGAAGGTACTGTTCGAAGGTGTCGGCGGTGACGTCCTGCACAACGTTCACCACGTTGCGCTTGTTAGCAATCCGTCCATCTGTCCCGCTCGCAACCGTGCAGCCCGCGATCGAAATACTAGCAAGAAATGGTCGCGGCGCAAATTTTAGTGCCTGCGAACTATGAAGGATCCGACAAATTTTTCGCTTACTCGCAACGGCGGCGGTCATATTTTGTTCAAAGTAGTCCGCCTGAGTCTACGCCTGCGCTCAGCGTCAACTCGCATGCTGATGCCTTTGCTATCTGCCGTTCTTTTGACGTCCTGCATCGTCACGGCCGATCAATCGATCGAAGCCGATCCAAACGACCCGCGCGCCCAGGACGTCGCCGACAAGGTCCGCTCCCTCGATCTCCAGCCGCGGCAACCTTCGGATGCAGGCGCGGGCGGTGTTGCGCAAGCAAAATCGTCGAGACCCGCGATCTATCTCAGCGATGGTACCACGCCGCAAGGCGGCGCACTTCCCGAACGGGACGATGCCGGCGGCAGCGGCTACGACCTGAATTTCGAGAACGCGCCGGTCGCCACCGTCGCAAAGGTCATCCTCGGCGACGTCCTCAACGTCGGCTACACGATCGACCCGCGCGTGCAGGGCACCGTGACGCTGGCCTCGGTGCGGGCCGTGCCGAAGGCGGACGCACTCTACGTGCTGGAAAACGCGCTGCGCATGTCGGGCGTGGCACTGGTGCGCGACCGCACCGGCTATCGCCTGCTGCCGGCGCCCGAAGCCGGCCCCGGCGGCGTCGATCGCTCGATGAACGCCGCAGCCGGCCAGGGCGTCACCGTGGTGCCGCTGCGCTACGTCTCGGCGCAAAACATCTTCAAGCTGCTCGATGCCTTCGGCGTGAAGGCCGCGACCATGCGTCCCGACAGCGCCCGCAATACGCTGATCGTCAGCGGCAGCGGCAGCGACCGGGCGACCGCGGTCGACACCATTCTGTCCTTCGACGCCGACTGGATGCGCGGGCAGTCGGTCGGCATCTTCCCGGTGCGCAATTCCTCGCCGGAGCCCGTCATCTCCGAGATCGAGAAGATCATGGATTCCGGCGAAGGCGGCATGAGCCAGAACGTGATCAAGCTCCAGCCGATCGCGCGGCTCAACTCCATCCTCGTGGTGAGCCAGAAGCCGGAATATCTCAAGCGCGCGCAGACCTGGATCGCGCGGCTCGATCGCTCCGACACCGAGGGCGTGAACCTGAAATCCTATCCGCTTCGCTACGGCAATTCCAAGGTGGTCGTGGCAATGCTCAACGACATGCTGCTCAACCAGAGCTCGATGAGCAACTCGACGCTCGACAGCGCGTCGAGCCAGATTGCGCCGGGCGCCGGACCGTCGACGACGACCTCCACCAATCCCATCGCCTCGCTGAGCGCAATGCCGACCGCCGCCGCTGGAGCAACGACGCCGGTCAGCGGCCCGGCCGGCTTGGCGCTCGGCGCCCGCCCCGCTCCGGCGGCCGCGACGCTGGCGCAGGACACCGGCCTCGGCGGACTGGGGGGCGGCGCAAAACCCGGCGTCAACGCCATCCTCCAGAACGTGCGGATCACGGCCGACGTCACCAACAACGCCGTGCTGGTCTACGCCAACCAGGAGGCGCAGCGCATCGTCGAGCAGACCATCCGGCAGATCGACCGGCCGCAGCGCCAAATCGCGATCGAGGCGACCATTGCCGAGGTCACGCTGAACGACCAGCTGAACTATGGCGTGCAGTTTTTCCTGGCGAGCCAGAAAGGCTCGATCTCCAACACCATTTCAGGCATCAGCAACAGCGCCACGATCGGCAGCAACACCGAACCGACGAGCAACGCGGTCAATGCCGCCGCCGGCGCCCTGCTCGGCCGCGCACTGCCCGGCTTCAATTTCCTGATCGGCTCGGAAAATTCGCCGCGTGTCGTGCTCGACGCGCTGCATGGCATCACCAACGTCAAGGTGCTGTCGAACCCGTCGCTGGTGGTGCTCGACAACCAGCCGGCGACCTTGCAGGTCGGCGACCAGGTGCCGTTCTCGACCGGCACCGCGACCGTGCTGACCGCCAACAACACCGTGGTCAACACCATCGACTACAAGAACACCGGCATCATCCTGCGCGTGCTGCCGCGCGCCAACGCCAATGGCAATGTCGTGCTCGACATCGAGCAGGAAATCTCGAGCGTGGCCGCCGGCAGCGCCAACTCGCTGACGCCGACAATCTCGCAGCGCCGGGTCAAGAGCTCGATCGCGGTGACCAGCGGGCAGACCGTGCTGCTCGCGGGCCTGATCAGCGAGACCGAAAACCGGCAGCGCCAGGGCCTGCCGATCCTGGATTCCATTCCCGGCGTGGGCGACGCCTTCTCGCACCAGACCAACGCGCGCAGCCGCACCGAGCTGATCCTGTTCATCCGCCCGACGGTGATCAAGGACGGCGTCGATGCGCATGTCATCGCCGAGGAGATGCGCAGCAAGATGAACAGCCGCCTGGTCGGGACCAGCAATCCCGTGGTCACCGTGAGCCCGCCCAGGGCGGCGCGCTAGCCGCGTGACGGACGAGGCCGCACACGAGGAGACGGGCCCTGCGCTCGCACTCAGCGTCGCCCTGCTGCTGGGCGTCTTCGCAAGCCTCGTCACCGCACCGGGCGCGGAAGGCATTTTCGGTGCGTACCTCGCCGCCCTGATGCTCGCGATCGCGGCGAACGATGCCCGCCACTTTCTGATTCCGAACGAGCTGACGGCGGCGGCCTTCGCACTCGCCTTGCTCCGCGCCAGCGCGTTCGTGCCTGATGTTGGCGTCGAGGCCCTGCTCTGGCCGGTGGCCCGCGCGGCCGCCGTCGCGCTGCCGCTGCTGCTGCTGATGGTGTCCTACCGGCGCTGGCGCGGCCGCGACGGGCTTGGGCTCGGTGACGTCAAGCTCGGGGCGGTCTGCGGCGCCTGGCTCGATCTGGCCACCGTGGTCGCGGTGATCGAGCTTGCGGCGCTGGCTGCGATCGCGGCTTATCTCGCCAATGCTGCGCTAAGGCGAGAGCGGCTCCGCGGCACGGCTTTCCTGCCGTTCGGCCTGTTCCTGGCTCCGGCGATCTGGATCGGCTGGCTGGGCGAGACCTGGTACGCCAACTGGCTCGGCGGCTGGCCGGGCTAGAGCGTTTTCGAGCGAGGCGGATACCGGTTCGCGTGAAGAAAACGCATCGAAGCAAGAATCCAGAGCTGAGGTTCTGGTTCAATCAGAACCGATAACGCCTTAGGATCGCTTCGCAAAAGCGGCGACTGCCGTTCTGCCAAAACGAACGGAGAGAACCCGAAGGGGCGTGCCGATGAGGCAAGCCCCTTCGTGATCTGCTTCCGTTTGCCGAGCCGATCAGCCTCGGCTTCGCTCTCGGCTTACGCCGCGTGCGAGATGGAAAGCTGGGCCTGAGGCTGATCCACCGGATTGGTGATGAGCGAACCACCATGGCCGTCCGCCGCGAGGGCGAAGTCCGCGGCGTTGTACTGGCCGAGCAGTTGCAGCGAGGCGGTATGAGTGCCGTCGGTGATCGTCAGCGTGCCGCCGGTATTCCCTGCGTTTGCCGCGTAGGCAAGCGAGGTGGTCTCGCCGAAGGCGATGTCGCCGAGGTCGAGTTCCACGCCATCCTGCCAGCCGGCAACCGTCCCGCTGAAAGCCGACGACTGGTTGAGGACGAGCCTTGCCGATGCGCCACCGAAGGTAACATCGGTCAGTGTGCCGCCGGTGTGCACGTGTTCGAGACCGTGCGCACCGATGGTGGTGCCGCTGGCGCTGCCGCCGGCACCGACATGCTGCTCACCGGAGGCGATCATGGTGTCGCTCGCCGTGCCCCAGACGTACTGAACACCGCCGTCGATGGTCGTGCCGCTGGCGTTGCCCCAGTCGATCTGCACGCTGCCAGCATTCAGGATCGCACCGATGGCTGTTCCGTCCGCGTAGACGCGCTGCTCGCCGCCATCGTTGACGGTGGTGTGCAAAGCCGTGCCGTGGACAGCTTGCACGCCGCCGCTGCCGATCACCGTCTGGTCGGCGGTGCCGCCATAGACCGCCTGCATCCCGCCCAGGACAGTGGTGCCGGTCGCCGTGCCGCCGGTGTAGATGTCCTGCTCGCCGCCCGCGACGATCGTTGTCGTGCTGGCGGTGCCGCCGTCCTCGATCACTTGCCGGCCGCCAATCGTCGAACCGGTCGCGATGCCATAGACATAATCCGTAGCGCCGTGGATCACGGCAGTGTCGCGCTCCGTACCCCAGTTGATCTGCATGCCGCCGGCGTTAAGGGTCGTACCGATCGCTGTTCCGCCCGCATAGACGTGCTGTTCCGCGCCGTTCCCGATGACGTAGCCGGTCGCCGTTCCGTAGATATATTGATGGCTGCCAGCCTCGAAAGTCCGGCCGCTGGCGGTGCCGTAGACGTAGTTCGACACACCGGTGTTGCCGGCCGCGTCGGTGACGACAAGATCGATGGCGGTGTTGAACAGGTCCCAAGACAAGTCGGCGCTCCAGGCGCCGTTGCTGCCGACGGTTGCCGTTGTGCTCCAGCCGCCGACTTGCGATGTGCCGTCGCGCAGCGTGAGGGTCTGACCGGCGGCGTCCACGTCCACTGAACCGGCGAGCGTCGCAATCCACGGACTTGTGGACGTCACGGCCGACAGGACCGGCACCGGCTTCACGGTATCGACCGAGAAGACCTGCGCCTTGACGTCGGATCCGTTGGCATCCTGCCAGGTGACGACGAAGCGGCCGTCGGCATAAGCGGCGATCGAGGGATGCAACTGGTTGGAGGTCGTGCTGGTGTTGACCAGGAGTTCGGTCCCGACCTTCCGGCCATCCGCGGTGAACACTTGCAGCTTGATGCTGCTGCCGCTGGCATCCCCGCCGGCGCCGCTCCAGTCCTGCCAGGCGACGACGAAATCTCCGTTGCTGAGCGCGGTCACCGTCGGCGTGAACTGGGAGTTGACCGTCGTGGTGTTGACCAGGAATTCGCCGCCGACCTTGCTGCCATCGGCCGCGTAGATCTGCGCCTTGATACCGCTGCCGCTGCTGTCGCCGCCGACCTTGCTGAAATCGTACCAGGTCACGACGAAGCCGCCATTGGGCAGCGCCGAGATGGTCGGCTTGAGCTGGTCGGAGGTGGTGGCGGTGTTGACCATGAATTCCGAGCCGACCTTGCTTCCGTCGGCCGCAAAGATCTGCGCCTTGATGCTGGTCGCATCGCTGTCGCCGAGCGTTCCGCTGAGATCTTCCCAGGTCACCACAAACCCGCCATTGGCCAGCCCAGTGATGGTCGCGTTGTCCTGGCTGCCACCGGTCTCGGTATTGACGAGGAATTCCGAGCCGACCTTGCTGCCGTCAGCCCCGAACAGCTGCGCCTTGATGCTGGTGCCGTCGTCGTCGCCGCCCTCGCCGCTGTCATCGGTCCAGGTGATGGCGAAGCCGCCATTGGCTAGGCCCGTCACGGTCGGCGCGAACTGCGAATAGGAGGTCGAGCTGTTGACGAGGGTTTCCGACCCGACCGGCGTGCCATTGGCCGAAAACACCTGTGCCTTGATGCTGGTGCCCTCGCTGTCGCCGAGCGTCTGGCTATTGTCGAACCACGTCACGACGAAGCCGCCATTGGACAGGCCCGTGATCACGGGCGCGAGCTGGCCGTCGGCGGTCTCGGTGTTGACGCGGAATTCCGAACCGACCTTGCTGCCGTTCGCCGCATAGACCTGCGCCTTGATGCTGGTACCGCTGGCATCGCCCAGCGTTCCGCTGGCGTCGTCCCAAGTGACCACGAAGCCGCCATTGGCGAGCCCGGTGACGGTCGGCGCCTCCTGGCTGCCGGTCGCATTGGTGTTCACGGAGAATTCGGAGCCGACTTTTACAACGGGAGCAGCCATAGTTGTGGATCGCTTTCATTCAAACTGTGCCGGCCGCGGATGTCGTCCACTGGCCGACGGCAAGGTTACGAGAGCGTCCGTATTGCATCGCAGTTTATCATATTTTTGATGATACGTTATGTATTATGTGAATGATGCGATCATGGGTGCGGACAGCAATAGTGCGCCTGCAAGGGTCGTGCGGCAACGCTTGGACAACGACCGCGCACTCGCGTCGAACGAGCGACGCAAAACAAAAAGTGGAGCTCGTTGCAACGAGCTCCACTTAGTCTGAGTCGGTGATCGCGTCGCCTTGACGCGATCAGGTCAGGTCCGGCGCGCGGTCAGCCACTGATCGCGACCGATCGGACGGTAGACCATGCGGATCTCTCCGACCGCCCCGAAGAAGCCGTCGGACAGCACGCCATCCCACCAGCCGGCTCCGAGGATCCAGGGCTTCGGCGTGCTCTGCGAGCGCATGCCGATCGCCGCATTGCCGACGTTGCGCAACACCGGCGCGCCGTCGATGTACAGCGTGGTGGTGAGGGTCGCCGGGTCGTTCACGATCGCGATGTGATACCAGCTGTCGCGGATGATCTCGCCCGACCAGTTGGTCTGCGCGTAATGCGAGACGGACGCCGGCACCACTTCCCACTGCACTTCGCGCAGGTTCGAGATGGCGAACAGGACGCTCGATGCCTCCGGATCGCCGCCCTGATAGCCACCGGGGACGTTGCCGCGGTTGCCGACGCGACCGAGGATATTGCCCCATTTGTGCAGGTTCGCGGTCCAGCCGGCCGGGATCTTCACGAAGGCCTCGACCGTGTATCCGTTCCAGAAGCTGCGGCCGTTGAGCGAGGCGTCTGCCGCCGTCAGGAAGGCGTTGAGGCGACCGACCGTGTTGTCGGTGTTGAGAAACACCACGCTGCCTGCGGCGGACGACAGACGGTGCTTGTCCGTGCTCCAGACGACGTCGCCGAGCTGGGCGGATGCGACGAGCGCCGCACGCATCAGGTTGTTGCCGCCGGCGACGTCAGGCAGGATCCCGCCGATCGGGACGACCTGACCGTCGACGAGCGCGGAAGGCGCGCGCCAGTGCGCCACGGTATCGGCGACATGAGGATAGTCCTCGGTATCCACGGGCAGCACGACCTCCGGCGTCGGCGGATCGACATAACCGGCGAGCAGGTCGGCGCGCACGGTCGGAATGATCGCGGGTCCGGTCAGCACCTTGCTCGGGCTGAAGCGCGTGAACCGGGCGAAGCGGTTCTTGAAGTTGATCGGAATCGAGAAGCTGTTGTTCGGCGCCGTCAGCTCGGCATGATCGAACTGGTTGAGCGTGTTCTTCGGCTTCTGCACCACCCAGGGCGAGAACGACATCACGTCGATCTTGTTGTTGGTGAAGTCGACTTCGTAGAGCCGCATCATGGCGTTGCCGCCCTGATAATCCATCTGGTAGTCGACCACCATCTGGTGGACCGGATTGCCGAAATTGTTGGTCTTGGCGAGATACGACGCGCCATGGTAATGGCCGTTCAACGTCATGAAGATCTGATCCTTGTCGCGGATCAGCGTCTCCCACAGCATCTTGCCGTAATCGGTCTCCAGCGGCGTCAGGCCGTCGCTGTCGATGTTGAGCAATTGGTGGTTGGAGAGAATGACCGGCAGCGACGGGTTGCGATCGATCACGTCGCGCGCCCAGGCGATGGCACCGTCCGAAATGCGCCAGGACAACGACAGCACCATGAACTTCACGCCGTTGGCCTGGAAGATATGGTATTCGTGGAAGCCGCTGCTGTCGCGCTCGCGGAATGTGGACTGCTGCGCTGCGCGGATGCTCGGGAACCACTTCAAAAAGGGCTCGGCGTTGAGGCTGCGCTGGGCGTCGGTACCCGAATTCTGATCCCAGGCGTTATGGTAGTCGGTGTCGACGATGACGTCGTGGTTGCCGGCAAGGATCGAATAAGGGACCTTGGCATCTTCCAGCTTCTTCATCGCAGCGTCGGCCACGATCCACTGGTTCGGCTTGTTCTGCTGGTCGACCACGTCACCCAGATGGATGACGAAGCGGATGCCATATTTGGCGGCGTTGTCGGCGATCCACTGAGTCTGCGCGTCGTAGGGCGTCGAGCCATAGGCCTTCTGAAATTGCTGGCTCTCGTCGGTCGTCGCGTAACGCGAATAGAACTGCGTGTCGGGCAGCACCGCGATCGTGAAACTGGTCAATGACGGACTGCTGGTCTGCGCCTTTGCCGCGCCGGCACCAAGCGCCAGCACGGACAGGCTGGCAGCGCCCTGAAGGACCGCGCGGCGATCGATCACGTGGCGCGTGGAATTGTTGCTGCCGGAAGGATCGTTTCCAGCGCGGTCGATATCGTCATTGCTCATAGAAGAATGCCTGTTCCTACTCGGTCGAAGTTTCGACGGTAGGCGGGTCTCTAGCGATGGAAATTAACATTCAAATTAAGGAAATATATCATAACAAATGTTATCAAACGATCTCACCGCGATTGGCCGTCAGCCGGCAGCATCCCCTTCGAGGCGGGATGAGCGTTTCGATCCGGATCGATTCTTCAGTGCCGAAAAAAGCCGGTCATCGTCCCGACGGGCGTGACAGCCGCACCGGGCATTCCATTTGCGGGGTGCGATACACCAAGGCACGACGATATCTGGATAAATCGTCATTCCGGCGCAGGCACGAGGCGACGCCCCGGCGGTCACCTTCTACTGTGCATGGGGTTGTTTTCGACTTTTTTGTTTTGGGGGGGCGCGGACAATCCGTCGAAGGACAGGCGCCGGCGGTCATTGCTCGCGGCTCGGCGCCCATTCCAGCGCCCGCAGGCGAGCCTGGGCGATCTCTCCGCGCGTCATCTTGGTGGTGACGGCATCGCGGATCCGGGCCCGCGCCTCGCGCGCCGGCGGCGGCGAGGCGGCCGTCGACAGATTGAGCCATTTGGAAGCCTCGACAATGTCCTGCGGCACGCCCTGGCCGCGGTCGTAGAGCAGCCCCAGCGAATATTGGGCGCGGGTGTCGCCCTGCTCCGCCGCGCGGCGGTACCACATCGCGGCTTCCGTGTAGTTCAGCGGCACGCCGCGGCCGGTCTCGAACAGGAAGCCGAGATAGGTCTGCGCCGCGCGATTGCCGCGCTCGGCGAGCGGAAGGAAGATGCGGGAGGCCGTCCCATAATCCTGGCGCTGGAACGCGGCGACGCCCTGGCGCAACGACTGGGCGTGGGCGGGCGCGGCGAGCACAAGCGCAAGCATCGGCAACAGCCAAAGTCCTCGTCGTGTCGAGCCTCGCATCCGTCCCCGCAAAACCGTCCGGCGAAGCCCCGATCGAGGGTCTTCATCTCACCCGCTTGCCTACCTGCATCGCCAGACTAGTGCACGGATACTGGAGAATCCAGAGTTGCAGTGAGGACGCCGATCGATCAGATCAGATGATAATCGCCGACATGGTGCTGCGCTATCTCGGACACGTTGTCGAACACGACATGAGCGTCCGTCATGTCCGTCAATTGCTGGGCCTTGGCCGCCAACACTGAAACGAGCTGCGGGTCGCGGGCGGGTGATTCTAGCTTCAGAGGCTTGTCTTAAATTTGGTGTCCGTGCCTGACCCCGTAAGCCATAAATTCCATAGTCATACGTGCGGACACAACGCAGGTTCCGCCTGCGACTATGTTTTATAAAGGGACATGATGAAACTCGGCCCATTGTCAGCCGGACTGATCGGTGCCCTGGCGGTGTTCGCCGGGCCGGATCGCATGCCCATCGGAGAACAGCCTGTCATGGTCGGGAAAGCCAAGGCGGACGACAGCGCCAAGGAAAGTGCCAAGGGAAGCCAAACGGAGGGAGGACGCGCTTCCTCCATGCCAATGGCCCGCGATCCTTCCGCCGCGGTGGCGGAGGAATACGAAGCCGCCCGCCGGAAGGGAACCCGGGAGGCGTTCGAGCTCTTCATTGCACGGCATGGCGATGACCCGCTGGCCGAGCGGGCGCGCAGCGCGCTGAAGCGCCTGTCGCGCTGATCCCCTTCACCCGGTGCAGCCAGCCAATCAGGCCGGCCCCCGTCAGGCATTGCATTTTGACAGGCGGCATCCGCGCCGGCGCAGACTTGCCGCATGATGTTTCGGCACTATGGTGGCTCTGCAATCTGTCCCGGAGCCTTTCACGATGCCCTTTCCGCATGCCTCGGCAGCCCTGTCGCGCTTCACCGTGCTCGATCTGACCCGCGTCCGGTCCGGGCCAACCTGCGTGCGGCAGCTCGCGGACTGGGGCGCCAATGTCGTCAAGATCGACGCGCTGACCGAGGATGCCGGCGGCGAGCAGCCTGGCGGGCCGCGGCGGGGTTCCGACTTCCAGAATTTGCACCGCAACAAGCGGGCAATGACGCTGAACCTGAAGGATGAGCGCGGGCTCGCAGTGTTCAAGCGCCTCGCCGCCAAGGCCGACGTCGTGGTCGAGAACTTCCGTCCCGACGTGAAGAACAAGCTCGGCATCGATTATGAGAGCCTGCGCGAGATCAACCCGCGCATCGTCTATGGCAGCATCTCCGGCTTTGGCCAGGACGGGCCGTATCACAAGCGCCCCGGCTTCGATCAGATCGCGCAGGGCATGGGCGGACTGATGTCGATCACCGGCGCACCGGGGGAAGGACCGATGCGGGTCGGCATTCCCGTCGCCGACCTCACGGCCGGCCTGTTCTGTGCCATGGGCATCCTCACCGCGCTGCTCGAGCGCGAGGTGTCGGGCAAGGGCCAGTGGGTGCAGACCTCGTTGCTGCAGGCCCAGATCTTCATGCTCGACTTCCAGGCCGCACGCTGGCTCATGGAGAAGGAGGTCGCCAAACAGGCCGGCAACAACCACCCGACCAGCATCCCGACCGGCGTGTTCAAGACCTCGGACGGCTACATCAACATCGCCACGACCGGCGGGCGGATCTGGGAGCGTTGTGCACAGGCGATCGGCGCCCCTGAGCTCTACAGCCATCCCGATTATGCGACGGCGCCGGCCCGCTCCAGGAATCGCGACGCGCTCAACGCCGAGATCGAGAAGCGCACGGTCGCGAAGTCGACCGAGACCTGGGTCCGCGATCTCAACGACGCGGGTGTGCCCTGCGGGCCGATCTACGCCATCGACCAGATGTTCGAGGATGCGCAGGTCAAACATCTCGGCATCGCGCAGGACGTGCCGAACGACGAGGACCGTCACATCCGACTGGTCGGTCAACCCGTGACGCTGTCGCGGACGCCGAGCAAGATGGTGGCGCGGCCGCCGGAATTCGGCGAGCAGACCGACGAGGTCTTGAAGGAGTTCGGCTTCGGCGCGGACGAGATTGCGAAGCTCCGGGACGGCAAGGTGGTGTGAGGAAGACAGAAACGACAAAGCCCGGCGCGAGGCCGGGCTTTGCTTCATGTTGACGCCTTTGTTGACTTAGTACTTGGCAACCACCGGGCCAGCGAACTGATAGTTGATGCCGGCGCGCAGGATGTGGTCGGTGAAGTGCGAGGAAACGTTGGCGCTGATCGGCAGGGCCGGCGACAGCGTGAACGGACCGGACGAGAAGCGGCCGAGATCCATGTAGAGGTACTCGAGCTTGGCGCTCCAGTTCTGCGTGATCTTGCCTTCAACACCGACGCCGGCGGTCCAGCCGACGCGCGTGGTGGACGTCGCGCCGACCGACGAAATCGGACCGAAGGGCGCGACTGTGCTGAAGCTGGACATGGTGCCCGTGGTCTTGATCTCACCGAAGGCCAGACCGCCGGTGCCGTAGAACAGCACTTTCGGAGTGGCCAGGATGCCGACGCGACCGCGAACCGTGCCGAACCACTGGAGCTTCTGGTCGATCGCCAGGGTGGTGCCGGCGAGGCCGCCGGGCGGAAGGAACGTAAAGGTGGGAAGACAGGGGCCGGCGACCGGCGCGGCGGCAGTGCCGACGCAGGAGAAGGCGGTGCTGCCCTTCTCGCCCGACCATTGCAAGTCGCCCTCGATGCCGAACACCCAGTTGGCGCGCTGCCAATTGTAGCCCGCCTGGCCGCCGGCGATACCGCCATTCATGTCGAACGAGGCATTGGTGATGGACCCGGCCGGAGGTGCGATCGGCGCGCCGGTTGCCGAGTTGAAGTAGGAGGCGTCGGAGCGCGAGCGGCCCCAGCTATAGCCGCCATTGCCGCCGACATAGAAGCCAGTCCAGCTCCAGACCGGATCGACCATGACCGGCGCCTTGACGTAGGGCCTTGCCGCAAGATCGGCCGCCAGCGCGCCCGTCGCGAACAGCGACATCGCTGCCGCCATTCCAATCACTACCCGCTTCATGGAGATTCCCCCTTCCGCCCAAATCTGCGATCAAAATATACGCCGAGGGGCGCCGAAGGGCTGTGCCAGGCCAGCAACAAGCGGAAACAATCGGGGCGTGTGGCACTCCGGACTACGACGACATCACCAACTTACGCCGTTGAATCCACGAATTATTCGGGTTTTACCCGATGTCGCTTTAGTCCCTGTGTCAATCCGACGCGGGAAAGCAGACCATCGATCACCGGCCAGAACAACAGCACAATCGCCAAGGTTGTGATCGAGCCGACTAGGCCGTTCGACCAGAACACCTTGAGATTGCCGCCGGAGCCGATCATCGACAGGCGGAAGGCATCCTCGGCGCGGTTGCCGAGCACGAGCGCCAGGGTGAACGGCGCGAGCGGGATGCCGATCTTCTTGAAGACGTAGCCGACGACGCCAAAGCCCAGCATCAGCCAGATGTCGAACATCGCGTTCTGGATCGCATAGGCGCCGATCGCACAGGACACCACGATCATCGGCGCCACCGCGGCGAACGGCACGCGCAGGATCGAAGCGAAGATCGGCACCGTCGTCAGCACCAGCACGAGGCCGACGACATTGCCGAGATACATCGAGGCGATCAGGCCCCAGACGAAATCCTTGTGCTCAACGAACAGCAGCGGGCCCGGATTGAGTCCCCACACCATCAACCCGCCGAGAAGGATCGCGGCCGTGCCGGAGCCGGGAATGCCGAGCGCCAGCATCGGCAGCAGCGCCGAGGTGCCGGAGGCATGCGCCGCCGTCTCCGGCGCGAACACGCCCTCGATGCGGCCCTTGCCAAAACTCTCGGGATCCTTGGCGAAGCGCTTTGCGAGGTTGTAGCCCATGAAGGAGGCCGCGATCGCACCGCCCGGGGTAATGCCGAGCCAGCAGCCGATGAAGGACGAGCGCAGCAGCGTCACCCAGTATTTCGGTAGGTCCTTCCAGACACCGAGCACGACGCGAAGCGAGATGCTGGCGGCGTGGCCGCGCAGCGCCAGTCGCTCCTCCATCGTCAGCAGGATCTCGCTGATGCCGAACAGGCCGATGACGGCGACGAGGAAGTTGATGCCGCGCAAAAGCTCGGCCGAGCCGAAGGTCATGCGCAACTGGCCGGACACGGTATCCATGCCGACGCCGGCGAGCAAAAGACCGAGCGACATCGAGATGACCGTCTTGTGCTTGGCCTCTCGGCCGAGGCCGACGAAGGAGCAGAAGGTCAGCAGATAAACCGCGAAGAACTCCGGCGGGCCGAACTTCAGCGCAAAGGACGAGATCATCGGCGCGAGGAACGTGATCAGCAGCACCGCGACCAGCGAGCCGATGAAGGAAGACGTGAACGCCGCGGTCAGCGCCTCCGCCGCCCTGCCCTGCTGCGCCATCGGATAGCCGTCGAACGTGGTCGCGACCGACCAGGCCTCACCGGGGATGTTGAACAGGATCGAGGTGATCGCGCCGCCGAACAGCGCGCCCCAGTAGATGCAGGACAGCATCACGATCGCCGAGGTCGGATCCATCGTGAAGGTGAGCGGCAGCAGGATCGCAACGCCGTTGGGGCCGCCGAGCCCCGGCAGCACGCCGACGAAGATGCCGAGCACCAGCCCGACCATCATCAGCACGAGCGTCTTCCACGTCAGCAGGACGGCGAAGCCATGAAGCAAGAGACCGAGAGCTTCCATCGCGGATCCGCCTAGTGGCCGAAGGCCGCTTCGAGCGGCCCCTTCGGCATGATGACGTCGAAGGCGATGTCGAAGGTGACGAACATGATCGCCGTGAACAGGAAGGCGGTGAGCAGCGACTTCCACAGCGCGATCTTGCCGACGAGCCGCATGAAGCCCGCGATCAGCAGGAAGCTCGCGACGTAGAGGCCGAGGAACTGCATCACCAGGCAGAACAGCAGCGTCGGCGCGAACACTGCCATCACACGGCGCGCCTGCGCACGCGTGACGAAGCTTTCGGACGCCGCGCGGTGCGCCACGAACGCCGCAATGAGGCCATAGAGGCTGCCGCCGCCGAGGATGACGGAGAGATAGAACGGAAAATAGCCGGGCTCGGGCCCGGTCGAATCCCAGGAGGCGCCGGTGCGCCAATTGTCGTAGCCGAGCGTTGCGGCCAACGCGAGCAACAGCAGACAGACGAATATCTCGATCGTGCCGGAGGAGACCACGGAGGGCGAGTCGTCTTCAGGCGCGGTCGGGTCGTCGACGACGATTTCAAGATCGGGTTGGGACATGAGCTGACAACAAACGCTGCGGCTGATCCCCTCGCCCCGCTTGCGGGGAGAGGGTTAGGGTGAGGGGGAGTCTCCACGGGGACGGTGAGATTTGGACTCGCGGAGAGTCCCCCTCACCCGGATTGCGCTGGACGATGCTTCGCATCGCCAGGTGCAATCCGACCTCTCCCCGCAAGCGGGGCGAGGCGAAGAAGACAGTTACTTCGCGACGAATCCGGCTTCCGTCATCAGCGACTTGTTGGTGGCATCGTCCTCCTCGAGGAATTGCACCATGTCCTTGCCGGTGAGGAAGATCGGCTTCAGCGCCTGCTTTTCCATGTAGTCCTTGTACTCGGCGGTCTGCGTCACCTTGTGGAACAGATCGACATAGAACGCCTGCTGCTCCGGGGTCACCTTGCCGGGCAGGAACATCGCGCGCAGCATCAGGTACTGGACGTCGACGCCCTCCTCCTTGCAGGTCGGGATGTCGGCCCAGGACTGCGTGTCCGTGACCTTGCTGGTGTAGGAGATGCGCTCCTTGTCGAACACGCAGAGCGGCCGCACCTGGCCCGCACGCCAGACTTCAAGGTTTTCGGACGGGTTGTTGACGTTGGATTCGGTGTGGTTGCCGACGAGCTGGGTCGCGGCCTCGCCGCCCGACTTGTAGGGCAGATAGGAGAACTTCGCGCCGGTCTTCTGCTCGAGGAAGACGGTCAGCACGTGGTCCTCGCGCTTGGAGCCGGTGCCGCCCATCTTGAACGGCGAGCTCGCCGCCTTCGCGGCTGCGACGAATTCCTTCACCGTCTTCGGGCCTGCGCTGTTGTCCCACAGCACGAACTGGTCGAGCGCGATCACGGAGACCGGGGTCAGTTCGCGCCAGTTGAACGGGATCTTCGCCGACAGCGGCAGCATGTAGATCAGCGAATAGGCGATCAGCACCTTGTTCGGATCGCCCTCGCTCGACTTCATGTACATCAGCGCTTCCGCGCCCGAGGCGCCGCCCTTGAGCGAGACGACCATCGGCTGCTTCATCAGATTGTTCTTCTGGATCGCGGCCTGCATCATCCGCGCCATCTGGTCGGACGCACCGCCCGCACCGGCCGCCACCACGATCTCGACGGGTTTGGTCGGTTCCCAGCCGGCAAAGGCCGGCGTGCTCAGAAACAAGGCCGTCGCAGCCCCGACGGCTTTCACTGGAATTCGCACGAGTTTCGTCCCCTGGTTATTATTGGCTTTGTGATGCCGGGAAATTTATCGATGCATTGTGCGGACTAAAGGTTGCGAGTTCAAGCCGGCGGACATTCCGCCGCATATGACTTTCGGCTGACGAAGCGCGCGCTATCTGCCCTTCCAGTTCGGCGCGCGCTTGTTGAGGAAGGCGTCCATGCCCTCGCGGAAATCCTCGCTCATATAGGCCTTGAGGATCAGATCCTCGCCGTCTTCGCGCGACAGCGTGCGGCGGATGCGGCGCACCGCCTCCTTGGTCGCTTCCAGCGTGAGCGGCGCGTGGCTCGCGACGAGCTTTGCGGTCTCGTCGGCACGGCGCTGCAGTGTCTCGACGTCGGGGACGACCTCGTTGAGCAGGCCGAGCGACAGCGCTTCCTGCGCCTCGACGAGGCGCGCCTTGAAGATCAGATCCTTGGTGCGGGCCGGACCGACCAGCGAGACGACACGGCTGATGTTGGACATCGACAGGCAGTTGCCGAGCGTGCGTGCGATCGGAAAGCCGATGCGCGTCGTCTCGGTTCCGATGCGAAGGTCGCAGCAGGCCGCAATGCCGGCGCCGCCGCCGGTGCAGGCGCCCGCGATCGCCGCGATCACGGGCACGCGGCACTGCTCGAGCGTGCCGAGCACGCGGTCGATGCGGGCCTCGTAGTCGAGCGCGTCCTGCGCGGTTTTGAACGCACGAAACTGAGAAATGTCGGTGCCGGAGGCGAACGCCTTGTCGCCGGCGCCGGTGAGGATCAGCGCCTTGATCGAGCGGTCGGCGTTGATCTCCTGGCAGATCTCCGCCATGCGGTCATACATGGCGAAGGTCATGGCGTTGCGCGCCTGGGGGCGGTTGAAGGTGATCCGCGCGATGCCGTCCGTGACGGAGTAGAGCAGGTCTTCGTTGGCGGTCGTCGGTGCGTTCATCGCGCGCTCACTTCTTCTTCAAATTAGATAGATCAAGCCACCTGGGCCGTTAAGCTACCTGGGCCTTGGCCATCGGCACCACGTCGCGTCCCTTCAGGACGTCCATGGCCGCCAAGACGCCGCCGCTCCGATGCGGGATCTTTGCAAGATCCAGGCCCATCTCGACGCCGGCGAGCGTACCCATCAGCATCAAATCGTTGAAATGGCCGATATGGCCGATGCGGAACACCTTGCCCTTGACCTTGTTCAAGCCGGTGCCGAGCGACATGTCGAAGTTTTCGAGCACAACCTTGCGGAAGGCGTCGGCGTCGTGGCCGTCGGGCACGCGCACGCCGGTCAGCGCCGGCGAATGCGCGGCGGGATCGGCGCACTGTGTCTCCAGGCCCCAGACCTTGGCTGCGGCACGCGTCGCAGCGCTATGGCGCTTGTGGCGGGTCCAGACGTTCTCCAACCCTTCTTCTTCCAGCATCTTGACCGCTTCGCGCAGGCCGTAGAGCAGATTGGTCGCGGGCGTATAGGGGAAGGTGCCGAGCTTGTTGAAGCTAATGACCTCCTGCCAGTCCCAATAGGAGCGCATTCCGGGGTTGGCCTTGGCGACGGCCAGCGCCTTCTCCGAAACGGCGTTGAAGCCGAGGCCCGGGGGCAGCATCAGGCCCTTCTGCGAGCCCGCGACCGAGACGTCGATGCCCCACGCATCGTGCTCATACTCCATCGAGCCGAGGCCGGAGATGGTGTCGACCATCAACAGCGCCGGATGCTTGACGCGGTCGAGCAGCTTGCGCACTTCGAGCGGCGGCGTCACGCAGCCGGTCGAGGTCTCGTTGTGGACGACGCAGACCGCCTTGATCGTGTGCTGCTTGTCGGCGACAAGACGCTTCTCGATCTCGGCGAGATCGGCGCCATGGCGCCAGTCGCTCGGGATGAAGTCGACCTCGAGCTTGAACTTGTCGGCGATGCCGCGCCACAGCACGGCGAACTGGCCGGTTTCACACATCAGGACCTTGTCGCCGGGCGCGAACACGTTGACCATCGCCGCTTCCCAGGCGCCGGTGCCGGACGAGGGGAAGATGATCACGGGCTGCTGGGTGCGGAACACACGCTGCATCGAGGCGAGGACCGCGAAACCGAGCTCGGCGAACTCCGGACCGCGATGGTCCAGCGTCGGCATGTCCATCGCCCGCAGCACCCGGTCGGGCACGTTGGTCGGTCCTGGAATCTGTAAGAAATGCCTTCCAGTGTGCACGGTCATCGGCGTCCTTCCCGTCTAGCCTTGGTTTTGATGGCCGCCGAATAGCACCATTTGACCGGCTTGTCCCCTCTCCTAAAGGCGTCTTCCATGCATTACCGGCGGCCCTCGCCCTGGCCCGCTCCCCCTACTCCGCGGCCACCACCTTTCCGGTCGGCAGGCGCTCCTCGGCCTCCGCGAACGGGCGCTCCGGATGCATCAGGAAGGCCGAGAAGCCGCCGAGCAGCAGCAGCCCCATCGACATCAGGAACGGCAGGTACCAGTTGCCGGTCGCGTCGATCACGAAGCCGGCAACGAGCGGGGACACGATGGCGGCGAAGGCCGAGCCGGTGTTCATGAGGCCCGAGGCGGTCCCGGAATATTTCGGGGCGATATCCATCGGGATCGACCACATCGGGCCGATCACCAGTTCGGCGCAGAAGAAGCCGGCCGACAGGCACAGCGCGACGGTCGTGATGTCGTGGACGAACAGGATGGGAAACAGCGAGAGCAGCGCCCCCGTAAATCCCGCAACGGTCACGCTCAACCGGGCCAGACGGACATTGCCGGTGCGATCGAGGATCTTGTCGGAGAGCACGCCGCCGACGCTGTCGCCGACCACACCGGCGAAGAACACGCCGGAGGCAAACAGCGCCGAGTTCTTGATGTCGAGATTGTAGTTGTTCTTGAAGAACAGCGGCAGCCAGTTGAGGTAGAGCCACAGGCACCAGCCGTAGCAGAAATAGGTCAGCGTCACCGGCCACATGCGCCCGAGCAGTGGGCCCCATGGCACGCGCGGGCGCTCGCCGGCCGGGCGCGGCGGCAGTGCGGCGAGCTCGGCATCCGTGATGGAGGCGTGCTCCTTCGGCTCGTTGCGGAAATACCAGACCCAGACGACGCCCCAGACGAGACTGACGAGGCCGAGCACGACGAACGCGCCGCGCCAGGTCAGCCACAGGATCAGGAGCGCGACCACCGGCGGCGTCACCGCGTTGCCGAGCCGGGCGAAGGAATGCGTCAGCCCCTGCGCGAAACCGCGGCGGTTCGCCGGCGTCCAGTATTGCATCGCGCGCGTTGCGGTCGGGAACGTCGCGCCCTCGCCGAAGCCGAGCGCAAAGCGCGCGACGAACAGCGCGGCAAGGCCGTTGACGAAGCCGGTCGAGATGGTGGCGACCGCCCAGATCATGCCGCACCAGAACAGCGTCTTGCGCGGCCCGAAGCGGTCGCCGACCCAGCCGCCGATCACCTGGAACAGCAGATAGGGGTAGGCGAAGGCGGAGAAGACGAGGCCAAGCTGGGTGTTCGACAGACCCAGCTCCTTCTGGATCTCGCTCGCGGCGGTGCCGATGTTCACCCGGTCGACATAGGTGATGAAGTACATCGCGCAGAGCATCGCCAGCACGACATGCGTGGCCTTGAATCGAACTCCCATCTCCATCCTCCCCGATTTGTTGTTATGATTGTCGCCCGCCTGCCCCCCCGCGATCTAAGTGCCGACCACCTTCAGATGCGGCGAGGCATTGCCCTGCGGGCGCTGCTCCAGAAGCTTCATCGCGACATCGACGCCGCCGGAGCGGTGCGGCACGCCCGCAACCGACAGGCCCATCTCCACGCCGGTGAGCGCGCCGAGCAACGTCAGCGCGTTGCATTCGCCGAGATGGCCGATGCGGAAGACTTTTCCGGCCACCTTCGACAGGCCCGAGCCGAGCGACATGTTGTAATTGTCGAGCACGATCTTGCGGAACTGATCGGCGTCATGGCCCGGCGGCATCAGCACCGCGGTGAGCACCGGCGAGAACTCCGAGGGCTCCTGGCAGAGGATCTCGAGGCCCCAATGATCGACCGCCGCACGCGTCGCGGCAGCGAGCCGCTGATGCCGCGCGAACACGTTGTCGAGCCCCTCTTCGAGCAGCATCGCGATCGCCTCGCGCAGGCCGTAGAGCAGATTGGTCGCCGGCGTGTAGGGGAAGAAGCCGTTGGCGTTGGGCTTGAGCATTTCCTCCCAGTCGAAATAGGAGCGCGGCATCTTGTTGGTCTTCGCCGCCGCGCGGGCCTTTTCCGAGATCGCGTTGAAGCCGAGACCGGGCGGCAACATGAACCCCTTCTGCGAGCAACTGACGCTGACGTCGACCTTCCATTCGTCGTGGCGGTAGTCGACCGAACCGAGCGAGGAGATGGTGTCGACCATCAGCAGCGCGGGATGCGAGGCGCGGTCGATTGCGGCACGGATCTCGGCGATGCGGCTGGTCGCGCCGGTCGAGGTCTCGTTGTGCACGACCATCACGGCCTTGATCGCGTGTGCCTTGTCCTCGGTGAGCCTCGCCTCGATCACGGCCGGATCGGCGCTGCGGCGCCAGTCGCCGGGCACGAAGTCGACCTCGATGCCGAAGCGGCCCGCCATCTGGCGCCACAGGGTGGCGAAATGGCCGGTCTCGACCATCAGCACCTTGTCGCCGGGCGACAGCGTGTTGACGATCGCGGCCTCCCAGGCCCCAGTACCCGACGAGGGGAAGATGATGACCGGGCCCGTGGTCTGGAAAATCTTTTGGCTGCCTTCCAGGACAGTGCGGCCCAGCTCACCGAATTCCGCGCTCCGATGGTCGATGACCGGCATGTCCATGGCGCGCAGGACGCGCTCGGGGACCGGGCTCGGGCCCGGAATCTGAAGGAAATGGCGTCCCTGATGCATGAAAACCTCCCTGTCGGCGGGTTCTGGCCGGCTCTGGTCGCCATTTTTGCATTCATTTTTTGTCCTTTCAATCGAATTTTGGTATTCGATTGTGGACGTCGACGCGATCAAACGAGCAAACTATTGTGCTGCAAATGAAATCCACGATTCCCGACACCGGGGTTCCGATCACCCCGCCCGCCACAAATGGCGGCGACCGCCAGGAGGCCTCGCTTCACGGCGAGATCCTGCTGCGGCTGCGCGACTACGTGGTCGAGGGCAACATTCCCGACGGCGCGCGCGTTCCGGAGCGGCAGCTCTGCGAGATGCTCGGGATCTCCCGCACGCCGCTACGCGAGGCCCTGAAAGTGCTCGCCGCGGAAGGCCTGATCGAACTCCTGCCCAACCGCGGCGCGCGCGTGCGCCAGCTCAGCCAGCGCGACCTCGAGGAGCTGTTCGACGTGATGGCGGGGCTCGAGAGCCTGGCCGGCCGCCTCGCCTGCGAAGCCATTACCGATGCGGAAATCACCGCGATCGAGCAGCTGCACTACGAGATGTACGGCCACTATCTGCACCGCGACATGCACGGCTATTTCCAGACCAACCAGCGCATCCACGAGAGTATCGTCGCGGCCGCGCGCAACGAGACGCTAAAGATCGCCTACGCCAACTTCGCCGGCCGGATCCGCCGCATCCGCTACTCCGCCAATTTCGCCCGCAAGCGGCAGCGCTGGGCGGAGGCGATGCGCGAGCACGAGACCATCCTCGATGCACTGCGCCGCCGCGCTGCGAGCGAGCTCAGCGATATCCTGTTCCTGCACCTGCGCAACAAGCGGACGGCGGCGATCGAGCACCTGACCGAGCCCCAGGACGGCGCGCCAGCCTCGCCTTGAGGGGCGGCCAGCTTGCTCATTTTGAATTCATAATATAATCGGTCAGAAACAAGAATGAATACTCCAACCGGGCCTCAGCCCCTCGTTGGATCACTCCGGGACCAAGGATGACGAACGCCTCCTCGCTCGAACGGCGCCTGCGCGCGGAAATGACCGGCGACGTCCTGTTCGACGGCTTCAGCCGCGGCCGCTACGCCACCGACGCCTCGTTCTACCAGATCATGCCGGCGGGCGTGGTGGTGCCGCGGACCATGGATGAGGCGCTACGGGCCCTCGCGATCGCCCGCGACGAGGGCCGCAAGGTCACCCCGCGCGGCGGCGGCACCTCGCAATGCGGCCAGACCGTCAATGACGGCCTCGTCGTCGATCTCTCGAAACACCTCAACCGCATCCTGTCGCTCGACGTCGAGGGCCGCACCTGCGTGGTCGAGCCCGGCATCGTGCTCGACGACCTCAACCGCCAACTCAAAAAACACGGCCTGTGGTTTCCGGTCGACGTCTCCACGGCCTCGCGCGCCACCATCGGCGGCATGGCCGGCAACAATTCCTGCGGCGGCCGTAGCCTGCGCTACGGCACCATGCGCGACAACACGCTGTCGATGGAGGCGGCGCTCGCCGACGGCACGCTGAGCCGTTTTGGCGAGGTCTCGCGCGATCTCTCGGATGGCGACGGCGGCGAGACCATGCGTGCTCTGTTCCGCGACATGCTCGATCTCGGCGCGCGCGAGGCCGAGGAGATCGCCGCGCGCTTTCCAAAGGTGCAGCGCCGGGTCGGCGGCTACAATCTCGATGCCCTGACGCCGCGCAACGCGCGCAACAACATGGCGCATCTGCTGGTCGGCTCTGAAGGCACGCTCGCCTTCACCACCAAGGTCGAGCTGAAGCTATGGCCGGTGATCCGCAACAAGGGGCTCGGAATCTGCCATTTCGGCAGTTTTTACGAGGCGATGGATGCGGCCCAGTACCTGGTCAAGCTGAAGCCGATCGCGGTCGAGCTGGTAGACCGTACCATGCTCGCGCTCGGCCGCGACATCGCGATGTTCCGTCCCATTATCTCGGCCGCGATCAAGGGCGATCCGGACGCCGTGCTGGTGGTCGAATTCGCCGAGGAGGACCAGGCGGACAATCTCGTACGCCTCAAGGAGCTCTCCGAGCTGATGAGCGATCTGGGTTTCGGCTGGAATAACGACAGGCGCAAATGGGGCGGCGTGGTCGAGGTCACCGAGCCCGCGCTGCAAAGCGGCATCGCCGATTTCCGCGCCGCCGGCCTCAACGTCATGATGTCGATGAAGCAAGAGGGCAAGCCGGTCTCCTTCGTCGAGGACTGCGCGGTGCCGCTGCCGCATCTCGCCGACTACACCCAGCGGCTGAACGAGGTGTTTGCGAAGCACGGCACCAGCGGCACGATGTACGCGCATGCCTCCGAAGGCTGCCTGCATGTGCGCCCGGTTCTGAATTTGAAGCTGGAGAAGGACGTCAAGGCGATGCGCGCCATCGCGGAAGAGGCCTTCGAGCTGGTGCGCGAGTACAAGGGCTCGCACTCCGGCGAGCATGGCGACGGCCTGGTGCGCTCCGAATTTCATGAGACGATGTTCGGCGAGCGCCTCGTCGCCGACTTCAAAGAGGTGAAGCAGCGCTTCGATCCCGACGGCGTTCTCAACCCCGGCAAGATCGTCGATGCGCCGAAGATGGACGACCGCTCGCTGTTCCGCTTCAAGCCGGACTATCGCGTCGCGGAGCTCAAGACAAAGCTCGACTGGTCGGCTTATCCCGGCGCCGGCGGCGGTTTCCAGGGCGCGGTCGAGATGTGCAACAACAACGGCGCCTGCCGCAAGCTCGAGGGCGGCGTGATGTGCCCGTCCTATCGCGCCACGCGCAACGAGAAGGATGTCACGCGCGGGCGTGCGAACAGTTTGCGGCTCGCGATCTCCGGCCAGCTCGGCCCTGATGCGTTGTCTTCCGACGAGATGATGGAAACGCTAAAACTTTGCGTCTCTTGCAAGGCCTGCCGCCATGAATGCCCGACCGGCGTAGACATGGCCAAAATGAAGATCGAGGTGCTGGCCGCGCGCGCCGCCTCGCACGGCCTGACGCTGCGCGATCGACTGGTCGGCTATCTCCCGCGCTATGCCGGCGTTGCTGCACGCTTCGCGCCGCTGGCGAATCTGCGCAACCGCAGCCCACTGCTCCGAAAGCTGTTCGAGCGTTTTGCCGGCATCAGCGCCCGCCGCGCCCTGCCCGCCTTCCGCAAGGACGTGTTCGTGCCGCCGGCCGAAGCCGTCGGACCGGAAACCGGCCGCGAGGTCGTGCTGTTCGCCGACACCTTCAATCGCATCTATGAGCGCGAGAATCTCGATGCGGCGCTACGCGTGCTCGCGGCGGGCGGCTATCGGGTGCACCTGCCAAAACCTGCGAGCGGCAGCCGCCCGCTCTGCTGCGGCCGCACCTTTCTGTCAGCCGGTCTTGTCGACGAAGCGAAGTCCGAGCTTGACCGGCTCGTCTCCGCCTTTGCGCCGTTCGCCGCGCGCGGCGTGCCGATCGTCGGCCTGGAGCCGAGCTGTCTGCTGACGCTCCGCGACGAGCTCGCCTCGCTGCGCAAGGACGATGCCGCCAAGGCCGTCGGCGCCCACGCCCTGACCTTCGAGGAGTTTTTGGTGCGCGAGGCCGAGGCCGGCCGGCTGCAACTGCCGCTCGGCACCGTGGCCGACAAGGCCGTGGTGCATGGGCATTGCCACCAAAAATCCTTCGGTGCCTTCAAGCCGGTCGAGCAGGTGCTGCGCCTAGTACCCGGCCTGAAGGTCGAGACCATCGAATCGAGCTGCTGCGGCATGGCTGGCGCGTTCGGTTATGGCGCTGACACCTACGACGCCTCGATCGAGATGGCCGAGCTGTCGCTGCTGCCCGCCGTGCGGCGCGCGGACCAGAGGACACTCGTCGTCGCCGACGGCACCTCATGCCGGCACCAGATCCACGACGGCACCCAGCGCGAGGCCCTTCATGTCGCGCGCGTGCTGGCGATGAGCCTTGATCGTACTGAGACCAATTCCACTTCTCTCGCTGCAAAGGAAACCAGCCATGGCTGAACTCACGCTCGACACCGCCCGCAAGATTCTCGACGCCGCCCTGGCCAAGGCCGGTGAGCTGAAGCTCAAGCCGCTGGTCGTCACCATCCTGGACGCACGCGGCGTGCTCAAGAGCGCCGCGGCGCAAGACGGCACCAGCCTGATGCGCGCCGAGATCGCCCACGGCAAGGCCTATGGCGCGCTCGCCATGGGCATGGGTTCACGGGCGCTGTTTCAGCGCGCGCAGGAGCAGGCCTATTTCATCGACGCCGTGAACACGATTGCAAAGGGCGCACTGGTGCCGGTTCCCGGCGGCGTGCTGATCATGGATGGTACGACCTTGCTTGGCGCCGTCGGCGTCTCCGGTGACACTTCCGACAACGACGAAGCCTGCGCGGTGGCGGGCATCCAGGCTGCAGGGCTGAAGGCCAACGCGGGCTAAGATGCCGTAGGGTGGGTTAGCACTGTGGGCGCGCAAAGCGCGGCCCGCAGGTCGTACCCCACCTCTTCTTCCGCGGCGACAGACAGTGGTGGGTTACGCCGAGCAGATGCACTTCGTGCATCTGCAGGGCCAACCCACCCTACGACCTGCGCCAGGAGCTTCGCGCTCACCGCCCCGTCCAGACCGGCTTGCGCTTCTCGCCGAACGCCTTCAGGCCTTCCTTCGCGTCCTCGGTCATTGCGAGCAGCGCGATCTGACTTTCGGTGTAGGCGATGCTCTCGTCGAACGACATCGAGGCGATGGCGCGCATGGCATATTTTCCGCGGCGGATCGCGGTCGGGGATTTGTCGACGATGCGGCCGATCAGCCAGTCGACCTTGGCATCCAGCTCGGCTGCCGGAACAACGTAGTTCAGGAGGCCCGCTCCTTGCGCGGCCTTCGCGTCGAGCGGCTCGCCGGTGAGCGCCCATTCGTTGACGAGGCGCGGGGGCGCGATGGACTGCAACAGGCTCAGCACCTGCATCGGGAATACGCCAACCTTCACCTCCGGCAAGCCGAAGATGACGTGATCGGCGGCAATCGCCATATCGGTCATGCAGAGCAGGCCCATGCCACCGGCCATGCAGACGCCGCCCACGCGCGCAATCGCCGGCTTCGTCGCGTTCTGCGACAGTCGCAGCAGATCGGCATAGTCGACATTCGGCCTGGAATGATCCATCGCGAAAGCCGCGCCGGAATTCTGCAGATCAGCGCCGGCGCAGAACGCCTTGTCGCCCGCGCCCGTCAGCACGATGACGCGGACGTCCTTGTCGTCATGCGCGTCGCGATAACCCTTGGTGATGCCGGCGATCACTTCGCCGTTCAGCGCGTTGCGTTTCTCCGGCCGGTTGATCGTGATCCAGAACGCCTGCCCGCGCTTCTCGGTGATGACGGCTGTGGTGTCGGTCATGGCACGCTCGCTTCCTTGGTCCCGTTTTGCAGCCATTTGCGGCAGCTCGGGCGGCAGGCGCAAGGGCAATCTGCGGCGAGGCGCGGCTTTAGCGCCTCGACACAAATTTGCACGGTGGTCGAAGCACGAGCGCGCCTCAGACCGCGACGGCCTTCCTGATCCAGACCTTGTTGTCGTGGAAGGCCGCCCCGCCGATCGGCGCGATCGTATCGGCTCCGGTCAGCATGTTGATGCCGCGGCCACCGATGTGGTTCTTGTTGGGGTGCACGGATTCCGCAATCAGCACGCCGCGACGCACGCCCTCGAACAGCGTTGCCGCCAGCGTGGTCTCGCCCCGGCCGTTGCCGAGCGTCACGGCATCGCCGTCGGCTATGTCGAGCGCGGCGGCATCCAGCGGATGGATCATCACACTCGCTTTGCCCTCGCGCGCCTGCGAGGACGGCGTCTCGTTGAAGGTGGTGTTGAGGAAGCTGCGCGAGGGACTGGTGGCGAGCCGGAACGGATGGGCCTGATCGGTACGCTCGATCACCGCCCAATGGTCCGGCAAAGACGGCATCTTGTCGAAATCGCCCATCGTCTGGCCGAACGGGGGATGCGCCCAATCGGCCTTGAAGTGGAATTTCTTGTCCGCATGGGCAAAGCCGTCGAGATAATGCGCGGTGCGGAAGTCCGGTTGCAGGTCGCGCCAGATGTCGGCTTCGAGGCCGGCGATGTCGCCATGGTCGCTCAGCTTCAGCGTCGCGTCGATCAATTCGCGCGGCGTCATCTCGAAGCCTCGATGTTTGGCGCCAAGCCGCGGCGCCAGCGCCTGCAACACCTCGTGGTTGGAGCGGCATTCGCCGGGTGGATCGATCAGTTTCGGACCGACCGAGATGTGCTGATGGCCGCCGCCGTAATAGAGATCGTCATGCTCCATGAACATGGTCGCCGGCAGCACGATGTCGGCCATCTCAGCCGTTTCGGTCATGAACTGCTCGTGCACCGCCACGAACAGATCCTCGCGCGCAAAACCCTGACGTACCAGCGCCTGCTCCGGTGCCACCGTCATTGGATTGGTGTTCTGGATCAGCATCGCCTTGACCGGCCCCTTGCCAAGCAGAGCCTCGGCATCGCCGGTGAGGATGCGGCCGATCTGCGACTGGTCGAGTGCGCGCGTGGCCTTGTCGATCGCGTCATGGCCCTCGATGATGGATTCATTGAAGTGCCACAGCGCGTAATTGTTGAAGAAGGAGCCACCGCCTTCATACTGCCAGGCGCCGGTCACCGCGGGAATGCAGTTCGCAGCATGCATCTGCGTGGCGCCATTGCGCGAGCGGGTGAAGCCGTAGCCGAGCCGGAAGAAGGTCCTCTTGGTCTCGCCGACCAGCTTGGCGAAGGCCTCGATCTCGGACACCGGCACGCCTGAGATCGCGGACGCCCACTCCGGCGTGCGCGTCTTCAGATGCGCCTCGAGCTCGGCGGGGCAATCCGTGTATTTGTCCATATAGGCGCGGTCGGCGTGACCATCCCTGAACAGGACATGCATCACACCGCACGCGAAGGCGCCGTCGGTGCCGGGCCGCAGGATGATCTTGATGTCAGCCTGCTTCATGGTCTCGTTGTCGTAGATGTCGACCGCCGCGATCTTGGCGCCGCGCTCCTTCCGCGCGCGCGCGGCGTGCGTCATCACATTGACCTGCGTGTTGACGGGATTGGTGCCCCAGATCACCACGAGGTCGGAGAGCGCCATCTCGCGCGGATCGACGCCGGCGATCTTCCCGGTGCCGATCGCGAACCCGATGCGCCCGACATTGGCGCAGATGGTCTGATAGAAGCGCGAATATTTCTTCACGTGCGTGAGGCGATTGAGGCCGTCGCGCATCACCAGCCCCATCGTGCCGGCGTAGTAATAGGGCCAGATCGATTCCGCGCCGAACTCGCGCTCGGCCTCGTTGAAGCGATCGGCGATCTCGTCGAGCGCCTCGTCCCAGGAAATCCGCGCGAACTGGCCGGAGCCCTTCGGCCCAATGCGGCGCATCGGAAACATCACCCTCTCAGGATGATGGATGCGCTCGGCATAGCGGGCGACCTTGGCGCAGACGACGCCGGCCGTGTAGGTCTGTTTCTTCGAACCGCGGACGCGGCCAATGCTGCGGCCTTCGACCACCTCGATGTCGAGGGCGCAGGCCGACGGGCAATCGTGCGGACAGGTCGAATGGCGGATTTCGATCTTGGCGTGCTGGTTCATGGTCAAATTCGTAACACCAAATGACCGGCCAGCCGAGGGCATTTATCCGGCAACGCCCATGCGATTTGCTCAAATCGCCCGCGCCAATGGTTCCTGCCGCGACTGCGAAATGGGGCGCCACCACGCCGAAAACGGCGCGATATTCCCGGCACAATCGGCTTCGTGAAGCGTCGACAGTCCGCATCCCCTGCCGCTACAGTGCCGGCCAACAAAAACGATATCAGGGAGGTGGGCATGATGGCCCGACGATTCATGCTGGCGCTGGCGGCCGGGCTCCTCGCCGCATTCTCCGCGGCCCCCTCCCTGGCGCAAGATTATCCCAACCACGCGGTCCGGATCGTCGTCCCCTTCGGCGCCGGCGGCCCGGCCGACGTCGCGGCCCGGTTGATCGGCAACGTGCTCCAGGAGAGCTTTGGTCAGCCCTTCGTGGTCGAGAACCGCACCGGCGCGGGCGGGGTCATCGGCACGGTCGAAGCGGCGAAATCGCCGGCCGACGGCTACACGCTGCTGATGATGTCCAACACCCAGACCGCGAACGAATCGCTGCTGACGCCGGACAAGCGTAAATACGAGCTGATGCGCGATCTCGCCCCGATTGCGCCGGTGAACTATTCCGATCTGGTCATCGTGGTGAACCCGCAGGTCCCAGTAAAGACGCTACAGGAGTTCATCGCGCTCGCCAAATCGCAGCCGGGCAAGCTGAACTACGCCTCCTCCGGACAGGGCACGCCCTATCACATGGCCGGCGAGTTGTTCAAAGCCATGGCCGGCATCGACGTCGTCCACGTGCCCTACCGCAACAGCGGCGAGGCGCGCAGCGGCGTGATCGGCGGACAGGTGCAGATGATGATCGACGCGGTGCCGGCGATGGCGCCGAACATCGGCGAGAACCAGGTTCGTGCACTCGCGACCACCGGCAAGCAGCGCTCTGCAGTGCTGCCGAACGTTCCGACCGCTGGCGAGGCCGGTGTCGCGGGCTATGAGGCGACGATCTGGCTCGGCCTGATGGCGCCGGCCGGCACGCCGAAGCCTGTCATCGACAAGCTCAATGCCGCCGTAAACGCAATGGTGAAGCGGCCCGACATCGTCAAACTCTGGACTGAGCAGGGCGCCGTACCCATGTCCATGACACCGGCGGAATTCGACAAATTCCTGCGCGGCGACATCGAGAAATGGGCCGACGTCGTCAAGAAGTTCGACAAATCCTGAGGCTGTAGAGCGATAATGCCTACCATTCAATTCCAGCTCAACGGCGCCGCCGTTGCGGTGGACACCGATCCTGACCAGACATTGCTTGATGTGCTGCGCGGACGGCTCGGGGTCAACGGTCCGCATTTCGGCTGCGGCGCCGGTGAGTGCGGGGCCTGTCACGTCATGGTCGACGGCCGCGCGATGGCTTCCTGCGACATGCCGATGTGGTCGGTCGCGGACAAGGACGTCGTCACGGTGGAAGGCCTCGGTACAATGGACGCACCGCATCCGCTACAACGCGCCTTCATCTCGGAGCAGGCGATGCAATGCGGCTATTGCGTTTCGGGGATACTGATCAGTGCAGCGGCGCTGCTGAAGCGCAATCCGTCGCCGACCGAGGCCGAGGTCCGAGCCGCGCTCGATCGTAATCTGTGTCGCTGCGGATCGCATAACCGCATGGTTCGCGCCGTGCAGCGCGCTGCCGCGGAGATGGTAACGTCATGAGTGCACCGTCCCCTGCCCCGAAACTGCCGGTCAGCCTCGCGGCCAATCCACGGCTATCGTCCTGGGTGAAGCTCACCGGCGAAGGCCGTGTGGCGATCTCGCCCGGCAAGGTCGAGATCGGTCAGGGCATCGTCACCGCGCTGGCGCAGATCGCAGCGGACGAGCTTGACGTCGATATTAGCCGGATCGAGATGATCCGCGCTTCCACGGCCACCAGCCCGAACGAGGGCGTCACCTCGGGCAGCCTCTCCATCCAGCAGTCCGGTCGCGCGCTGCGCCACGCCTGCGCCGAGGTGCGGCAGCGATTCATCACTGCTGCATCGGAACGTCTCGGCGTCGATGCCTCGCTGCTCGATATCGATGACGGCACGATCTCGGGCCCCGGCAATGTCAGGACCAGCTATTGGGAGCTCGCAGACGACGTCTCGCTCGACTGCAATGCCTCGGCGGATGCGATAGCCAAGAGCGTCGACAGGCGCGGCCTCGCTGGACATTCGATTCAGCGTGTCGATATTCCCGACAAGGTATTCGCGCGGCCGCGCTTCATCCATGATCTTGCGCTGCCGGGACTGTTGCACGGACGGGTGCTGCGGCCGGACGTCTCGGGCGCCAAATTGAGCGCGCTCGATGAAACGGCGGCGCGCGCCGTCTCCGGCCTCGTTGCGATCGTCCGCGACGGCGGCTTTGCCGGCGTTGTCGCCGACAGCGAGGCCGCGGCGGAAGCCGCACTGAAAGCCTTGCGCAAGGGCGCGACATGGTCGGGCGGCGAGCCGCTGCCCGATGAAGATGATCTAGCAAGCTTCCTGAAGAGCCAGCCGGTCGAAACGACCGTCATCGACAGCAGGACGGCGGCAGTGACGCGCACGTTCGCGCGCACCCTCCGCCGGCAATACACCCGTCCCTACATCGCACATGCCTCGATCGCGCCGTCCTGCGCCATGGCGCGATGGGACGGCGATCGCGTCCATGTCTGGACGCACAGCCAGGGCGTCTACCTGCTGCGCGCCGATCTCGCGATCGTTCTCGCGCTGCCGGCCGAGAACATCGTCGTCGAGCATATGGAAGGTGCCGGCTGCTACGGACACAATGCGGCCGACGACGTCGCGCTCGATGCCGTGCTGCTGGCGAAAGCCGCCGGCGGCCGCCCGGTGCGGGTGCAATGGTCGCGCCACGACGAGATGTCTCACGCGCCGTTCGGCGCGGCCATGGCCATCGAGATCGAGGCCGACCTCGATGCGGACAACGAGATCATCGGCTGGCGCCATGCGATCTGGAGCAACGGCCACGCGGCGCGGCCCGGGCGTGCGACCCACCCCGCGCTGCTGGCGGCGACCGAGATCGCAAACCCCTACCCCCGCATGGTCTCGACGAATCCGCCTGCCGCCAATGGCGGGGGCGGCGACCGCAACTCGGTTCCGCTCTATGATCTCCCGGCCTGGACCATCATGAGCCACCGGCTGCTGACCATGCCGGTGCGCACCTCGGCGCTGCGGACACTCGGCGCGCAAGGCAACGTGTTCGCCATCGAATCCCTGGTCGACGAGATCGCCGCTCTGCGCGGCGAAGACCCGGTCGAATTCCGCCTGCGCCATCTCCGCGACGAGCGGGCCAGGGACGTTATTCGCGCGGCGGCGCGACGCGCGAAGTGGAAACCGCAGAAGCAAGGCGGCATCGGACACGGCGTCGCCTTCGCCCGCTACAAGAACATGGGCGCCTATTGCGCCGCCATTGCCGAGATCGAAGGCACCGACGACATCTGCGTCCGGCGGTTGACGCTCGCGGTCGATGTCGGCGAAGCCATCAATCCGGACGGCGTCATCAACCAGATTGAGGGCGGCGCGATCCAGGCCACGAGCTGGGTGCTGAAGGAACGCGTCCGCTTCGACCGGACCCACATCACCTCGACATCCTGGACAAACTATCCTGTCCTGACCTTCAGTGAAGTGCCGGCGGTGGATATCGAGATCATCCAGCGGCCGGAGATCGAACCCGTCGGCGCCGGCGAGGCTGCCCACGGCCCGGTGACAGCGGCGATCGCGAACGCGGTCCATGATTGCCTCGGCGTTCGCGTGCGCGACCTGCCGATCACGCGCGACAGAATCATCGCAGCCATGGAGCTTGCATCGTGACGACAGTGAACATTTTGAGTGGCGGCGCGGCGCAAGGACTGGTGCGCGGCATCACCGGCGCCTTCAAGGCGCAGACCGGATTCGGCATTGATGGCGAGTTCGGCGCGGTTGGCGTGATGGCCGACAAGCTGCGTGCGAGCACGCCGGCTGACCTTGTGATCCTGACGCAGGCTCTCCTCGCAAAGCTCGCCGAGGAAGGGCTCGTCACCCCCTCCTCGATCGCCGATGTCGGCCGGGTCGAGACTGCACTGGCGGTCCGCAGCCGCGATCCCAAGGTGACCGTGAAAACTGAAGCCGATTTGCGCGAGGTGCTGCGCTCCGCAGACGCCATCTACGTTCCGGACACCAAGGCGTCGACCGCCGGACAGCACGTCGCAAAAGTGCTGGATCAGCTCGGCATCGCCTATGAAGTGGCTTCGCGCCTCAAGATATTTCCGAACGGCGCGACCGCGATGCGGGAGCTTGCATCGTCCACCGCGACGCGTCCGATCGGCTGCACGCAAGCGACCGAGATCATCGCGACCGAGGGCATCGCATTATCGGGATCGCTGCCGCCGGGCTGCGAGCTCGTGACGATGTACACGGCCGGTGCGACGGCGCGGGCCGCACATCCGAAGGAGGCGGCTGCGCTGATCGCGCTGCTGACTGGCGCAGACCGGAAGGAGCTGCGCCAGCGTGTCGGCTTTGCCGGCTAGATGCGGATCACCACCCTATTTGTGCAATTGGGTGAGACCGGTCGGCGGGCCATCGACGGCGGTCCAGCCGCCATCAACGAACAGCGTGCTGCCGCTGACATAGCTCGCGGCGTCCGAGGCGAGATAGGCCACGGCGGTGGCGACCTCGTCGGCGCTGCTCCAGCGGTTGAATACGGTGTGACCAGCGTAGAGATTGTAGATGTCGGGCCGCTGCTTGAACGGGCCGGTCAACGCGGTCTCGGCAATGCTCGGGGCGATCGCGTTGACGCGCACGCCGGCGTGGCCGACCTCGGAGGCGAACCCCTTCACCAGCAGGCCGATGGCGGCCTTGGTCGAACCGTAGACGCCAAGGCCCGGCTCGATGGTCACTGCGCGCACCGATGAGCAGGCAATGATGCTGCCGCCCTTCTGCTCGACCATGATGCGGCCGAAAGCCTGGAAGAACCACACGGTGCCCTTGACGTTGAGGTTCAGGACACGGTCGAGATCCTCCTCGGTGTAGTCGAGGATCGTCTTGCGGATGTTGAGCCCGGGCGTCGTCACGGCGATGTCGAGCCGCGGGAATTTCTGCGTCACGGTCCTAGCGAGCGCATTGACGTCCGCAGCGCTCGCGGCGTCGCAGCTAGCTGCTTCCGCCCAGCCGCCCTTGTCGCGAATGCCGGCCGCCGTCGCCTCGGCGGCGTCAAGCGCGCGGTCGGCGCAGACGACGCGCGCGCCAAGGCCCGCCAGCGCCTCCGCGGACGATTTGCCGATGCCCGAGGCGGCGCCGAGCACGACGGCGGTCTTGCCGGTGAGATCGAAGAGCTTGCGATAGTCAGTCACGGACAGATTCTCCTGTTGCTGCTAACCCTTGTAGCCCATCAGCAGACGGGGCAGCCACAGCGAGAATGCGGGGACGTAGGTCACGAACATCAGAGCTGCGATCAGGGCAGCGTAGAACGGCAGGATGGTGCGCATCACCGCGCCCACCGAGATGCCACCGATGGCACAGCCCACGAACTGCGTCGTTCCGACCGGAGGGGTGTTCAGCCCCAGCGCGCAGTTGATCAGCATCAGCATGCCGAACTGCACCGGATCCATGCCCGCCTTCATCGCGATTGGCAGGAAAATGGGGGTGCAGATCAGGATGGTCGCAGCCATATCCATGAACGTGCCGAGCACGAACAGGATGACGTTGATGAGCAGGAAGATGACCCAGGGCTGCGACGAGACCTTGCTCATCATGTCGCCGGCGAGGTCGGCGACCTCATAGAGCCCCATCAGATACTGGAACATGGTGGAGACGCCGATCAGCAACAACACTACGCCCGTCGTCTTCACCGCCTTGGCCGCGGCCCGCAGGAAGTTCGGCAAGGTCATGGTGCGGTAGATGAAGAACGTCAGCAGGATCGTGTAGGTCACCGCGACGGCTGCGGATTCGGTTGCCGTGAAGACGCCCGACAGGATGCCCGCGAGGATGATGCCGACGATCAGGAGGCCGGGCAGCGCGGCCGCGAAGGAGCGGAAAACCTCGGCCCAGCCCGGGAACTTGCCGGCCGGATAGCCCCGCTTCACCGCGACCGCGTAAGCGGCGACCAGCATGCACGCCATCAGCACGAGCGCGGGCATGATGCCCGCGGCGATCAGCGCGCCGATCGAGACCTTGCCGCCCGCGGCCAGGGCATAGATGATCATGTTGTGGCTGGTCGGCATCAACGCTCCGACCAGCGAGGCGTGGGTGGTGACGTTGACGGCGTAGTCGGTGTCGAAGCCTTCCTTCTTCATCATCGGGATCATCACCGCGCCCATCGCCGACACGTCGGCCACGGGCGAGCCCGATACGCCGCCGAACAGCGTGCAGGCGACCACGTTCGACATGCCGAGCCCGCCGCGGATGTGCCCGACCAGATTCTTGGCGAGCTGCACGATCTTGTCGGCGACCCCGCCATGCAGCATCAGCTCGCCGCTGAAGACGAAGAACGGGATGGCCAGGAACGAGAAGATGTTCATCCCCGACATCATCTGCTGGAAGATGACGGCGACCGGCAGGCCTTCATAGAGGATGGTGCAGATCGCCGAGAGGCCGATCGCGAAGGCGACCGGGACGCCGAGGATCAGGAAGCCGAAGAACGTGGCGCCGAGGATGATCAGTTCCATGAGGGGACGACCTCTTCGCCGCGGAGGAGAGCAATGATGTGCTCGATTGAAAAGGAGACGATCAGGACGCCAGAGGCGATCAGCGGCACGTAGCGGATGACCTCGGGCAGTCCGAGATTGGGGATCTTCACGGTTCCGACCGACGCCCCGAGGATCCAACCGTTGTAGGCCATCGCAATGCCGAACACGGCCACCAGAACGTGGATCACCAGCTCGATCTTCTCTCGCATGTGATCCGGAAGCATCACCAGCAAACTGTCCATGCCGATGTGTCCGGCGTCGCGAACGCCGACGGCGGCGCCGATCAGCGTGACATACAGGATCAGAACCAGCGCAAGGTTCTCCGTCCAGGTCGGACTGGAATTGAGCACGTAACGTCCGAACACCTGGTAGAACACGATGGTGACGATGACGAGCAGGCCGGTCACTGACAGATACATGCCCAAGCGAGCGACGACGGCGTTAATCCGCGACAGCAAGCCGGTCGACGGACGTCCGGCAACCTCCTGCTCGTGGCTTGCGACATGTGGGTCTGTCATTCCAGCGTCTCCCTCGCGAGGGCCCGGCACCGCCGATTGGCGACACCGGACCCCGAGCTGTAACCTTACTTCGTGTCCTGGATACGCTTGACGAGGCCCTTCAGCTTCTCGTCACCGGCGAACTTGTCGTACACCGGCTTCATCGCGTCGACGAATTCGGCCTTGTTGGCGATCGTAACGACCTGCACGCCGGCGGCTTCGACGGTCTTGCGCGACGCCTGCTCGCGCTCATCCCAGAGCTTGCGCATGACGGGCACCGATTCCTTGGCCGCCTTGCGGACCATCGCCTGATCTTCCTTGCTCAGCGTGTCCCAGACCTTCTTGGACATCACCAGAACTTCGGGCGCCAGGGAATGCTCCGTGACGTTGTAGAACTTGGCGGCCTCGAAATGACGCGAGGACTCGTAGGAAGGCCAGTTGTTTTCGGCGGCGTCCACCAGACCGGTCTTGAGAGCGGTGTAGACCTCGCCATACGGCATCGGCGTCGGGTTGGCCCCGAGGCTCTGGATCATGCCGACCCATAGGTCGGATTGCTGGACGCGGATCTTGAGGCCCTTGAGGTCCGCGAGCGACTTGACCGGGGCCTTGACGGTGTAAATGGAGCGGGCGCCGCTGTCGTAATAGGCAAGGCCGACCAGGCCTGCGGGCTCCATGGCTGCGAGGATTTCATCGCCGATCGGGCCGTCGAGCACGTTGCGCATATGCTGAGTATCGCGGAAGACGAAGGGCAGGCAGAGCGCGATGGTTTCCGGCACGAAATTGTTCAACGGCGATGCATTGATCCGCATCATGTCGAGCGCGCCGATCTTCAGCTGCTCGATGGTGTCCTTCTCGGAGCCCAGGGCACCGTTGGGAAACACCTTCACGCCGAGCTTGCCGCCGCTCGCCGCAGCGAGCTGCTTGCCCATGAACTTGACGGCCTCGACGGTCGGATAGTCGGCGGGGTGGATGTCGGCGGAGCGGAAATCGCGTGCGGTCGCGAAAGGCGCTGAGACCGCCAGCGTAGCGGCAGCGATGATACCGATCAGTGTCTTCATCTGGGCTTTCCTCCTGAGTGATTATGTCGTCGTTGGGCAAGTGCTGCCGGCCGCCTTGGGTCGCTCCACTTCAAGTGTGAAGTCAAGCGTCACAACCGCACCACCTTGGTAGGATTGCGCGGCGGAGTCGAGCGGATTTGGCTGGCTGATGACGGAGCGCAGATCGATGCGGCGCCAGGCCGGCAAGGGCCGGCTCCGAGTAATCCCGCCTCGCCATCGGCCAATGCCGGATGCGAGGTTACGCTCGTCGTATCCATGGACGTTCCTCTGGTGTTGTGCTCGACCGCTATTGATTGCGGCTTGGAGGCTCGGGCGAGACGGTCGCCCCGTTCCTGTGCGATGCGCGCTGCAGCGGCGCGATGCCGCCAATGTCGTCCCTAGGGCGGGCGGCATTCTGAGTCCAAGCCAAATCCGGCATCGATCGATGCTGGAGTTGCATTGATCGATCACGCCGCGCTCCGGGGCGGCAATTGGCAGACATTGCCGTTTTTCAGAATTAATCCGCACCGAGGCGTTACTTGACGCCGTCAATCCAGCCCCCTCAAGATGGGCCGTGACAGTGCGGACCATCGCGAGGAAATGCCCATGCCGCGGAAGCTGATCGATATTTCCGTGCCGCTCCGAAACGACGTGACGGCCGATCCGCCGGGCAACCACCCGACGATCCAGTATATCGATCACCAGCAGGGCCTGCCGCGCATGCTGCAGTTCTTCGACGGCCTCAAGGCGGAGGATTTGCCGGATGGCCAGGGCTGGGCCGTCGAGCAGGTCTCGCTGTCCACCCACAACGGCACGCATCTCGACGCGCCCTGGCATTTCCACCCGACCATGAATCGTGGCGAGCGCTCATGGACCATCGACGAGGTGCCGCTGGAATGGTGCCTTCAGCCCGGCGTGAAGCTCGACTTCCGGCATCTGCCTGACGGCTACGTGGCGACCGCCGACGATGTCGAAAAGGAACTGAAACGGATCGGGCACACGTTGGCGCCGCTGGAGATCGTCGTCGTCAACACCAGCGCCGGCGCAAAATTCGGCCAGGCCGATTACGTCAACTCCGGCTGCGGCATGGGCTATGAGGCCACCATGTATCTGCTCGAGCGCGGCATACGGCTGACCGGCACCGACGGCTGGAGCTGGGACGCGCCGTTCGTCTTCACCGCGAAGAAATATGCTGAAACAAAAGATGCCGGCCTGATCTGGGAAGGCCACAAGGCGGGGCGGCACATCGGCTATTGCCATCTCGAGAAGCTGCACAATCTCGACAAGCTGCCTTCGACCGGATTCACGATCTCGTGCTTCCCGGTGAAGATCGAGCGAGCGTCCGCAGGCTGGACCCGGGCGGTCGCCATCCTCGACAATCAGGGCTGAGGCCTCACTCGCCGTCGAGGCCGCTCTCGGCGAGGTCGCGCAACGCATCGGTATCCAGCACAACGATGGCGCCGTGCTCGAGGCGAACCCAGTTGCGGCCGGCCCAGGCGCGCAATTGCTTGTTGATGCTCTCGCGCGTCATGCCCACCATCTCGCTGATCTCCTGCTGCGTGATGGCGAGCGTACCGCTGCCGGAGTCGAGCTTGCGCTCTTCGGTGAGACCGAGCAGCGCGCTCGCAAGCCGGCCCGGAAGATTCTGCAGGATCACCTGCTCGACCTGCTGGCTGGTCCAGCGCAGGCGCGCGCAGAGCAGCTCGATGAACTTCATCGCCAGCGCCGGCTGGCTCTTCACGAATGGCAGGAAGTCGCGGCGGTCGATGATGTAGAGCTCGCAATTGGTGTTGGCGGTCGCGTCGGCCGAGCGCGGCGCACCGTCGAGAACCGCGATCTCGCCAAAGATTTCTCCGGGACCGATCAGATTGAGAATAGCGTTCCGGCCATCCGGCGAAGAAGAGGAAATCTTCACTGTTCCCGTGATCACCGCGAACAAATTGTTGCCGGGATCGCCCTTGGCGGCGATCGTCGCACCGCGCTTCACCGTGGTGTGCTTGGCGTAACGGCAGAGCTGATCGAGCGCGTCCGGCTCGAGATCCGCAAAGATCGGGTGCTTGCGCAGGACCGATAATTTGTTGCCCGCAGCTTGTCGGGGGTCGCCGGTCTTGTCCTGAGGCACGCCGCTGGGCTCCTAAGACTGCGAGGCACTGGAGTTCCTGCGTAGTCAACGTTAGCAGGCTTTTCAACCGGAAAGCATGCGCACGGTTTGAGCCAAATACGGCGAAAATGCCGCGGTGAGGCGCGAAGGCGGCATCCGAAGGATGAGCCAATGCGCCCCGATCGATGCAGAGTTGCAGCCCCCGCACGTGGCATTGCGTCGAGACGCTGCCAAACGGCCACGAGCTGGCCAAGGAAGCATCAGCGGCAGCCGGGGCAACACGCGATTATGATCTCAGGAGCGCCCGGCGTCCGAATCGAGCCGGCTTCCGCTGGTTTGCCGGTCTGCCCAGGCCAGCGCCCCGGCGAATACGACAAAGATGGCCACGACGATGATAGTCACCAGCAGCGCGTCAGTCGGCATGAGGCCCTCCCCGAGATTGGTTAGGACATTATTGGCCGCGCGCGGCCACCGGCATTGATCGGGATCAAAAATTGGAGCGCGCCGGGTCGTGAGCAGGCTTCAGGCCGCGGCCAGGGCCTCGACCTTCGCCGGATCGAGCAGGCTGACGCCGCCGTGAATAATCTCGATCACCCCATGGCGCTCCAGCTTGGTGAAGGTGCGGCTGACGGTTTCGATGGTCAGGCCGAGGTAGTCGGCGATGTCCTGGCGGCTCATGGGCAGCGGGACGGTGTCGGACGATCCCTTCAGCGAGACCAGACGCTCGCGCCAGCCGAGCAGAAAGGTGGCAACCTTCTCCTCCGCCGAGCGGCGGCCCAGCAGGACCATATGGTCGCGCGCCTGGCTCAACTCGCGAATCGCCAACTCGTTGATCCGCCTGAGCAGGTGCGGCCGATCCTCGATAAAACGGCCAAACGGCACTTTTGCGAACTGGCACACGGTGACGCCGCCGATCGCATCGGCCGAAAAATTGTACCGGCCGGAAATATTCATCCCCAGGAAATCGCCGGGTAGCCCGAATCCCACGATCTGCCGCCGGCCGTCGGGCAGCAGCTTGTAGAGCCGCATGACGCCGTCGAGGAGGTTGTAGAACGAGGTCGCGATGTCCTCCTCGGAGAAGACGCTCTCGCCCCCGCCAAAATGGACGCGACGTCCCAGATGCTCGAACTCCCTGAGCTCGGCCGGGCCCAGCGACGAACACACTGCGAAGTCGCGGACCGCACAATCGCTACAGAAATGCCCGTTCGGCTCGATCGTCACCACGGAAGCCTTCATTGACCGCTCCAAGCGCCGGCTGCCCCGCATCAGGCCGGGTCCACCGCGCGGGCTGCATTTTACTGCACTGCGCCAAAGCCGATTGACCCAGATCAATTTTGGCAGCGATGGCCGCTTTGCCCTGTTGTAGGGCGCGAGGGCGTCAGACCGCCTGCACCGTCCAGCCGATCAGCTCCTTCGTGATACGGGCGAAGGCTGCGTCGAACGCTGCGACGGCTGCGGCCGGCTCGATCTTGTCGAGCTTCTCGCTGGTCTCGACGAGGCGTGACGCGACCACCTTGCCGTTTCTGTCGACGATACGTGCCGACAGCCCGATCTCGACCCGCATCTCGCCCTCGGTGGCGATGCGGAAGCGCCTGATGTCGATCAGGAGCTGATAGTCCGCCTGTCCAAGATCGGTGGTCCGCAGCGGCGCGTGGGCGATGTCGTAGTTCTCAAAACTGTCGATCAGCCGCGCCTGCACCAGCTTTGGAATGCTGTCGGCCCAGAGGAAGTCTGCGAACCCCGGATTGTCGCCACTGGGCATAAACAGCATACGCTGGGTCTGGAGCATCGCCACCGCCGTCGGTTCGGGAATGGCCAGTGACGCCGACAGCGTCTTGCCGGCAGGCCCGAGATTCTGCGGCGTGCGCAAATCGTAGGTGATCTTCTGCGCCGGCGTCCCACCGCCGGTCATCTTCTCGAGGCCCGCCAGGATGCCATCGATCTTGCCGGTGTTGCGTGCGAGCCCGTCGGAGAATGTCTTGAGATTCGCTATGGTATCCTTCAGCGGGCCGGAATTGTCCTCCAGCACGGTATCGACCCGCCGCAGCGCATCGCGCGCCGCCTGCGTCATGCTCTGGCCTGCCCCGGCCTCGGCGATCAAGGTCACGGGCTCGCCGGCCTTCGCAACGATCATGCCGCCCTCCAGCGTCACCACCGGCACGCCGGTCAGCCCCTGGAAATCGAGCCCGACCCTGGTGTCGGCACGCACGGGTGTCGTCGAGGCAACCGAGATCGTCGCATTGACGAAGCGCGGATTGTCCGGCGCAAGGCCAAGCTGCGTCACCTCGCCGACGCGGATGCCGTTGAACAGCACGCCGGCGCCGACCAGCAGGCCCGGCACCGGTCCCTGGAATTGCACGTGATAGTTCGCGCGCGGTCCGATGCCTCCTGTGTTGTTCAGCCAGTAGACGAAGCCGAACACCGCGAGGATCGCGGCCAGCACGAAACTGCCGATCAGCACGTAGGGAGCGCGGGTTTCCATGTCTCATCTCATCTCGTGTTGCAGCATCTGCGAGCGCTTGCCGTGGAAATAGGCGCGCACCCACGGATGCTCGGATTGCAGCAATTCGCGCATCGGGCCGATCGCCACGATCCTGCCGTCGGCGAGCGCGGCGACGCGGTCGCAGACCGTGGTGAGGCTTGCAAGGTCATGGGTGACCATGAACACGGTGAGGCCAAGGGTTTTCTGCAGCGTCCCTATCAGCGCGTCAAAATCGCCGGCGGCGATCGGGTCGAGACCCGAGGTCGGCTCGTCCAGGAACAGGATCGGCGGATCGAGCGCGAGTGCGCGCGCCAACGCCACACGCTTGGTCATGCCGCCCGAGAGCTCCGACGGATATTTGTCGGCGTCCTGCGCCCGCAGCCCGACCATCTCGAGCTTGGCGATCGCGATCTCGTCCATCAGCTCCTGCGACAGCACCAGATTCTCGCGCAGCGGGAACTGCACGTTCTGACGGACCGTCAGCGAGGAGAATAGCGCACCTTGCTGGAACAGGATGCCCCACGTCGTCGCCGCACCTTCCTTGCGGCCTCCGATGGGCTGTCCCATCACGTCGATGCTCCCGCGCTGGCGCGGGATGAGGCCAATGATGGTGCGCATCAGCACCGACTTGCCGCCGCCGGACGCTCCCACCAGCCCGAGGATCTCGCCCCGGCGGACATCGAGCGACAGATGGTCGAGCACGGTCTGGCGGCCGAAGCCGACCACGAGATCGCGAACGCGGATCGCGAACTCCTCTTGTGATTCGTCCATCGTCACATTCCGATCGAGGCGAAGAAGATCGCGAACAGGCCGTCGAGCACGATCACCAGGAAGATCGACTTCACCACCGACATCGTCGTCTGCCGTCCGAGCGATTCCGCGCTGCCCTTCACGCGCAAGCCCTCGCTACAGGCCACGATCCCGATCACCAGCGCCATGAACGGCGCCTTCAGGATGCCGACCTCGAAATGAGTGACGGAGATGGCCTCGTGCAGCCGCGCGATGTAGATCGCGGGCGCCATGCCGCCGTAGAATTGCGCGACCAGTCCTCCGCCATAGAGCGCCGCAACCGCCCCGACGAACGCGAGAATCGGCAATGCGATGACCAGGGCTGCTACCCGCGGCAATATCAGGACATGGACAGGATCGAGGCCCATGGTCGAGAGCGCGTCGATCTCCTCCCGCATTTTCATCGAGCCGAGCTCGGCAGTATATGCACTCCCCGAGCGTCCCGCGACCATGATGGCGACGATCAGCACACCCAGCTCGCGCAGCACCAGGATGCCGACCATGTCGACGGTGTAGGACTCCGCACCGAACCTGCGGAAATGGAAGAACCCCTGCTGAGCGATGATGGCGCCGATCAGGAAGGTAATGAGTACGACAATCGGAATGGCCTGCCAGCCGATGCGGTAGAGCTGATAGACAAGCGACGTCAGCCGCAGCGAGCGGGGCCGGCGCAGCACACCGATCACGGCGCTGAACAATGCGCCCAGCATTTGAAGGAAGATCGTGACGTCTTCGCGCGCGCCAACCGTGGATTTGCCGAGATCGCCGAGCCTGAGCAGAACCGGGTTTGGCGCGGCCGCAGGCGGCGGCGTGTGGCGATTGACCTGACGCACCTCGTCCATCAGTCCGCTGAAATGATCGGCGACGCCGACGAATTCTGCCGATCGGCCTGATGAAGCGGCTCTGCGCGACAACTTCTCCAGGACCCAGGCGCCGAGCGTGTCGAGCGCGCTGACGCCGGACATGTCCAGCGTCACGGCGCTGGATCGATCGACGTCCGCTCCGACCGATCGGGACAGCGTTTCGAGCGCCGACACGTTGGCTGCCGTCCACGGCCCTTGCGGGCACAAGTTCAGCGCATCACCGGAGGGCGTCGCCAGCAACAGCGGTTGGGAGTTCACGCTTCCACCTCATCGGGACAATCTGTCCCCATTCAGCCGGCATTTTTAGGCCAGCATGTGGCGACCGGCTTGACCTGCCTCAAGACCGGGACCGCGCGCCGTCCGTTGATGTAAGTCAAGCGCGGCAGCGTCGCCGGATCTTAGGGTCGTTTCATTCAAGGGAGTTCCTAAATCCATGTTCGACAGCGACAGGATGAGCGAAGAACTGCGAGCGCTGAAGATTGACGTCACGCGTCTGCTGAGCACCGCAGGCGAGGAGATGTTCGACAGCTCGAAAGACCGGGCCGAGGCTCTGGCCGATCAGATCAAGGCCGCGCTGGCCGAGCTCGGCGAAACCGTCAGTGACGAGCAGGAGCAGCTTCAGGGCCTCATTGCGGACCGTCCGGTCACGTCGCTCGCCTCCGCTTTCGCGCTCGGCGTCGTCGTCGGCTTCATGCTGAGGAGGCACTAGGTGAACATCGAAAATGTCGTCAGACATCTGCGCGCGCTGTGGCGCACCGACAGGATCATCGCGGACATCAGGCTGCGCCATCTGCTGATGGGCCTCGGCCTGCGCGCCTTCGCGGCGCTGATCGCCACATTCGGCCTGCTAATGCTGGAGCTATCGGCCTATTTCGCACTGATCCAGATCTGGAGTGCAGTCGCGTCGGCTGCCGCTCTCGGCGCGATCAACCTCGTCATTGCAGGAATCCTCTTCTTCGTTGCTGGCCGCCCGCCCTCCGGCCGTGACATCGAGCTCGCCAATGAAATTCACGGCACGTCCATCGAGGCCCTGCAGATCGAGGCGCGCGCGCTTCAAGCCCAGGTATCGGGCGCGGTGCATCATCCACTCAGCACTCTCATGCCGGTGCTGGTGCCGCTGATCGCGATCATCGTGAAGAACCTGCAGAAGACGGCTAAGGAGACGGCAGCTGCTTCCGAAGCGGGCTCGTAGCCGAACGCTCAGAGCTTGAGCCGGACGTCGCAGATGTCAGGCTCGGTCGGGTCCGGCTTCACTTCGAAACCAAGCTGCCGGCACATCTCGAGCATCACGGTGTTCTCCTGGAGCACGTCGCCCGAGATGGCCTTCAACCCTTCCGATCTCGCGTAGTCGATGATCAGCTGCATCAGGGTCCATCCGAGCCCCCTGCCCTTGAGGTCCGACCGCAGCAGGATCGCGTATTCGCCGCTCTCATAGACCGAGTCCGAATGGAGCCGGACCACACCGACCATCTCGTTGGTGGCTTCGTCGAATGCGATGAAGGCCATCGCGCGCGCATAGTCGAGCTGCGTCAGGCGCGCGATGAACTCGTGGGTGAACTCCTTCATCGGCGCGAAGAAGCGCAGGCGGAGGTCGTGCGCCGTGACGTGACGCAGGAATTCGTGGATGGTCGGCTCGTCTTCCGGGCGCAAGGGTCGTACGAAGATGCGCCAATCGTCCTTGAGCGCCAGGCGACGCTCCCATTGCGACGGATAGGCCCGGACGGCGAAATTGGCCGGGCCGGAGCCAGCGAATTTCCGCAGCGGCGGCCCCACTGCGACGCGGGCGTCGACCGCGGTCACGCCGGTCTCGTCCGCAAGCAGCGGGTTGATGTCGAATTCACGGATCTCGGGAATATCGGCGGCCATCTGGGCGAGCTTGACCAGCACCATTGCGACGGCATCCTGCGCGACCGCGGGTACGTCCCGATAGGCATTCAGCAGCCGTGATACACGCGTGCGGCCGATCAGGTCGCGGGCGAGTTGCAGATCGAGCGGCGGCAGCGCCAGTGCCTTGTCGTTGATGATCTCGACCGCCGTCCCGCCCCGGCCGAAGACGACGACAGTGCCAAAGGTGGGATCGTCGGCAAGACCCAGGATCAGCTCGCGCGCCTTCGCCTTGACGACCATCGCCTGCACAATAACGCCCTCAATGCGGGCTTCGGGACGGAGCTTCCTCGCACGTGCGAGAATGTCGGTGGCAGCCGTGCGTACGGCCTCGGGCGTGGTCAGATTGAGGACGACGCCGCCGACGTCCGACTTGTGGACGATGTCGCGCGACATGATCTTCAGCACGACTGTGGCGCCTTGCGCGAACATCTCGCCGGCGCAGGCGACTGCTTGCTCGACATCATTAGCAGCACGGGTCGGCACCATCGCGATGTCATAGGCCCCGAGCAAGTGCTTGATCTCGACGGGATCGAGCCATTTGCGACCGTCCGCGATCGCTGCGGCGACGATCTGCCTGGCAGCCCGGGCGTCAGGCACGAATGTATCGGGCATCGCGGGAGGAACCTGGCTCAACTCCTCCACGACTTCGCGGTGGCGAACCAGATGCATGAAACCGCGCACCGCATCGCCTTCGGTCGGGTAGTTCGGAATGCCGGCGCCGGAGAGCGCCTGAATGATGTCCTGATCGGCTCCGACCCAGACGGCCAATACGGGCTTTGCCCATCGGCCGTGCTGCTTACGGTATTTGCCGACGAGTTCCGTTACGGTTGCCGCGATGTCGGCAGCCGGGGCGATCGCGGTCTGCACGTTGAGGACCAGAACTGCGTCATTATCAGGATCCGCGAGCAGCACCTTCAGCGCCGCCGCGTAGCGCGATGCATCGGCATCACCGACGATGTCGACGGGATTTGCCCCGGACCAGGTCGGCGGCAGCACTGCATCGAGGTTCTTGCGCGCCTCGGCCGAGATGGACGCCGGAATGCCGCCAAGCTCCACCAACCGATCCACAGCCAGGACGCCGATGCCGCCGCCATTGGTGAGGATGGCGAGACGCTTTCCTGTCGGCGATTCGACGCGACCGAGCGTCTCGGCGCAATCGAACAGCTCGCCCAGATCGGAGACCCGCAGGACGCCCGCGCGGCGGAACGCGGCGTCGTAGACGGCGTCGGCGCCGGCGAGCGCGCCCGTATGCGTTGCGGCGGCCATGGCACCCTGCGCCATGCGGCCGGACTTCACCACGACGACGGGCTTCACGCGCGCCGCGGCCCGTGCCGCCGACATGAACTTGCGTGCGTCCTTGATGGCCTCGATATAGAGCAGGATCGCGCGGGTCTTGTGATCCATCGCGAAATGGTCGAGCAGGTCGGCAATATCGACGTCGATCTGATCGCCGATCGTGACGATGCCGGAGAACCCGACGCCGCGCTGTGCGGCCCAATCCACCATTCCGGCCGCGATCGCGCCCGACTGCGAAATGAGCGCGAGGTTGCCCGCCCCCGGCATGTGCGCGGCAAAGCTGGCATTGAGGCTGACACCGGGCATCATGATGCCGAGGCAATTCGGCCCGATCAGCCGCATGCCGTATTTGCGTGCCGCAGCGATTGCGGCCTCGTGCAGGGATCCCGGTCCATGACCGAGGCCCGCCGAAACGATCAGCGCGCCGGCCGAGCCGCGACGTCCGGCCTGGTCAATAATGCCGGGAACCTCTCGCGCCGGCGCGGTGATGACCACGAGCTCGGGCACGAAGTCCAGCCTGTCCAGGCTCTTCACCGCAGCGAGGCCGCCGACCTCGGCATGGCGTAGATTGACGAGGCCGAACCGCCCCTTGAATTCGGCCTTGCGAATGTTCTCGAGAACGGCGCGTCCGACGGAGAGTGGGCGGGCGCTCGCGCCGACGAGCGCAACCGAATGCGGCGACAACAGATTCTTCAAGCGATAGGTTGACATGACAACAAATGCGCCCGGTCGGTGGCGGTTCCGAAGGTTGACGATCAGGCCGATAAATCGGCAATGCGCCTAGTGCGAGATCATAACCCAGCACGGTGGCTGGCCAATGATGGTCTTTGTCACACCACCCCAGACGATCTCGTTCAGGCGCGAATGATGGTAGGCGCCCATCACCATCGCATCCATAGCATGGGAATTCGCCCAACTTCCGAGCACCTTACCGGTCGAGCTGCCGCCGCCTTTCACGGTCTCGAACGAGGCGTAGACCCCGTGTTCCCGCAGATGGTCGACGAGCGCGGTTCCCGATTTCATGATCGCATCGGTCTTGTCGTCCGCCACCGTGACCACCCGGACGGATGCCGCAGCCTGAAGAATGGGCAGCGCGTCGCCGACCGCCCGCGCGGCACGGGCGGAATGGTCCCAGGCGATCATGACGTTCTCGAACTCACCTCGCAGCTCGTCCGCACGCTGTTCCGGACACAGCAGCAGCGGCCGGCCGGATTCAAACAGGAATGTCTCGATGATGTGCTCCGTTCGACTGTCGTGCGGCTTCACGGGGATCAGCGTGAGATCGCTGAAGCGCGCCTGCTCGGCCAGGATCGACGCCATCTGGTCCGCCGGCACCTTGCCCGAACGGCTTTGGGCCCGAATGTTGGCGCGGGATGCCGCGTGGGTGAAGGCGTTGAGGAGTTGCTGCATGTCGCCCACGTCGCGCGCGCCCGCAGCCTCGGCGGATTCCAGATCAGTCGGGAGCACGACCGCCGGACGAACGAAAACCTCGTCTTCCAGCGCGAGCGCGGTGATCCTGGCGCCGAGGTCGGCGGCGACAGCCACGCATTTCTCGATCGCCACGAGGGCCGGTCCGCGCGGCTGGCCGACAAGCGGCAGAAAGACATCCTTGATGGGCATCGGAATTCTCCTTGCCGGTCAGGATAGGCCGCCTTTTGTCGGAACGCTTGATCCTGCTCAAGGCGGGAAAACATCACGCAGCCGACGACAGACCTTGACGGAAGTCAAGGACTCGCCCCGATCCGACTCTAAAGGTTAGCCTGTTGCCTCACCGCCGAAGCATCTGGATATGCTCGCAGAGATGACGGACGATTCTGCCACCCAGGAACGGGTCTTCCAAGCTCTGAGCGTGCGTCCCGGCGTGAAGCGAATCGACACGCACGCGGCGTCGGTGCTTCTCGACGGGCGCCGCGCGCTGAAGATCAAGCGGACCGTCAAGTTTCCATTCCTCGACTATTCGACCCTCGAAAGGCGCAAGGCGGCCTGCGAGGAGGAGATCAGGATCAACCGACCGCTCGCGCCGCAGATCTATCACCGCGTCGTGGCGATCACGGAGGAGCCGGATGGATCGATCAAGATCGACGGCCGCGGCCGGCCGGTCGAGTATGCAGTCGACATGTCCCGCTTCGACGAAGACCAAACGCTGGACCATCTGGCAAAGGCCGGCCCGATGGACGTGGAGCTGGCCCAGGCCGTCGCAGATGCAATCGCAGCGTCGCATGCGAGAGCGATGGTCGCGGATGGCGCTGCGTGGATGACGTCCGTTCCCGCTCTGATCGATGGCAACACCAATGGCCTGCGCGTCGGTGGCCATTTCGAAGCGGCAGAGGTCGATCAGCTTGGCGAAGCCTCACACCAGGCATTCCTGCGCGTCCGTGCGACGCTCGTGGAGCGCGCCCACAAAGGCTTCGTGCGCCGCTGCCACGGCGATCTGCATCTTGCCAACATCGTTCTGGTCGACCGGCAGCCCGTCCTGTTCGATGCGATCGAATTCGACGCGCAGATGGCGACCGTGGACGTGCTCTACGATCTTGCGTTCACGCTGATGGACCTGCTGCGCCACGACCAGTCGGTCGCGGCCAATACCGTCCTGAACCAGTATCTGATGTCGGCGGCCGACGAGACGCTCGACGCCCTGGCGGCGCTGCCATTGTTCATGTCCATTCGCGCGGCGATCCGTGCGCAGGTGGCGCTGGCGCGGCTGGAGCGGCCCGATGCCGACGGCCCTGCGGTTCTCGACGAGGCGCGCCGCTATTTCGGCCTCGCCCGGGCGTTGATCCATCCCCCCGCTCCCCGCCTGATCGCGGTCGGTGGACTGTCGGGCACCGGGAAATCCGTGCTCGCCCGCGCGCTGGCGGCCGCTGTGCTGCCGCAACCGGGCGCCGTCGTGCTGCGCAGCGACATCATTCGCAAGCAGTTGTTTCAGGTGGGGCATACCGAGCGGCTGCCGTCGTCCACGTACCGCCCCGAGGTCACAGCACAGGTGTACGACATGCTCGTGCAGCGCGCCCGGCGGGTGCTGGCGCAAGGCCATTCCGCCGTCGTCGACGCCGTCTTTGCGCGCGAATTCGAACGGGACCAATTGGCCGCCCTGGCTCGCGCGTGCGGCGTGCCACTCAGCGGACTTTTCCTCGTCGCGGATCTCGCGACCCGGCAGGCGCGAATCGGAAGCCGCCGGGGAGACGCATCCGACGCCACGCAAGAGGTTGCCGCGCAGCAAGAGCACTATAATATCGGCCATGTCGGTTGGGCGACCATCGATGCATCCGGGACACCAGAGCAGACGCTCCAGCGCTGCCGGGACGCGATCGCTGAGGGCAAGTAAGGCAATCTGATTGGCGCGGGCAAGGATGGCGCGACCCACCACGAGTTCGACGGCGACCGCGCGCGCCAAGCCTGCGGCGCGGCGGAGTGCCCTGCCCGGCCGCCTCAGCCCCGGCATGGCCTGCGACACCGCATTCCGGATCATTGCCCGCCGTCATCTCGATGCCGTCCTCACCCAGCATGACGGCACATGCCGCGGTGATCCCGAGGCGCTGCATCAGATCCGGATCGCACTGACGCATCTGCGCACCGCCATCCGCTTCTTCTCGCCGATGGTCGATGACGGGCTGCGGCCGCAGGTCTGGACCGAGCTGAAATGGCTGAACAGCCAGCTCGGCATGGTCAGGGACCTCGACGTCGCGATCGACCGCGTCATCGCCGACAGCGGCGGCGAGCTTGACGTGATCGCGGAGCTTCAGCACTGGGACGAGAAGCGCGCCGAGAGCCATCGCCTGCTGACGCGCGCCCTGCAATCCGCGCGCTATCGCCGCCTGGTCGAGCAGACCTCCAGCTGGATCGAGAGCGGTCCCTGGTCGACCAGGCGCACCAAGGAAGCCATCAGGCTGCGCCGCTGCTCGCTCGCCGACCACGCGACGGCGCGGCTGACAGAGTGGGAAAAGACACTGCTCAAGAAGGCCCGGAAGCTCAACAAGCTCGACGTCGAGAAACGACACAAGCTACGGCTTCTCAACAAGCGGATGACCTATTCGGTCGAGTCGCTTCAGGACCTGTTCGCCGACGAATCGCTGACGAAGCAGAAGTCGATCCTCAAGCAATTGCGCAAGGCGCAGAAATCCCTCGGACAATTGAACGACGATGCGCGCGGGCAAACGCTGGCAGCGTCATTGAACGAGGCCGTTCCCGGAGCGGGCATTCGCTTCCTCAACCGCAAGCGGGAAAAGAAGCTGTTGCGGACCGCCTCGGAAGCCTACCGGAAACTGGCCAAGGCCAAGCCGTTCCGTTCCTCCGACCTCGCGCCGAATGCAGAGCCCGAGGATTAGGTGCGGGCCAACCCGGCTTGACCTGGGTCAAATCACCTTCCTGCCGGTGATCTAAGCTCCACACATCGATATCAGTGTGAACTTGCGGAGCCCACCATGCGCGCCCACCAGATCATGACCCGGTCGGTTATCTCGGTGACCCCCGACACCAGCATCGTCGAAGCCGCAAACATCATGCTGAACCGGCATATCAGCGGCCTCACGGTGGTCGACGATGCCGGCAAGCTGGTCGGCGTGGTCTCGGAAGGCGACTTCATCCGCCGCAGCGAAATCGGCACCGGGCGCAAGCGCGGCCGCTGGCTGCGGTTCATTCTCGGCCCCGGTACATCCGCCAGCGACTTCGTGCACGAACATGGTCGCAAGGTCGCGGAAGTGATGACTGTCTCGCCCGTGACCATCACCGAGGATACGGCGCTTGCAGAGATCGTCGATCTCATGGAGCGGAACAACGTGAAGCGCCTGCCGGTGGTGCGCGGCGACAAAGTCGTCGGCATCGTCTCCCGCACCAATCTGTTGCAGGCCGTCGCGGGCCTCGCCCGCGAGGTGCCGGATCCGACGGCCGATGACGATCACATTCGCAGCCGCATCATCGACACCATGGAGAAGAACGACTGGTGCCCGTTCGGGCTGAATGTCATCGTTCGCGACGGCATCGTTCATCTCAGCGGCGTCATCACCGAGGAACGTGCACGGCAAGCCGCCGTCGTCGCGGCGGAGAACATCGAGGGCGTCAAGAAGGTGCACGACCATCTGTGCTGGGTCGACACCATGACCGGGGTCTATCTCAACTCGCCCGAGGACGACGATCTCGCCAAGGCCAGCTGAGGCCCAAAACGGCTCAGCGGGGAATGACAGCGGTGGCTTCGATCTCGACTCGCGCCGCCTTCTCGACGAGGCGGACGACCTGCACCAGCGCCATCGCGGGATAGTGCGCACCGAAGATGGCACGGTAGACCTTGCCGAGCTCCTTCAGGTTCGCCAGGTACTCGTCCATATCGACGACATACCAGGTCAGGCGCACGAGATGCTCGGGCCGCGCGCCGGCCTCCGCGAGAATCTCGGCGATATTGCTTAGGGTCTGCCGCACCTGCGCGACAAAGCCGTCAGCAAGACGCTCCTCGGCATCCCAGCCGATCACGCCGCCGGTGACGACGATACGTCCCTCGGCGGCCATGCCGTTGGCATAGCCTTTCGGCACCGGCCAGCCGGACGGCTGGAGCACCTGCACCCTGGAGCCGGTTTCGCCCTCGGCTGCTGTTGGCAGCACCGCGAGGTGCGGGCCTTTCGGCGTCGTCACGGACAATTCTCCATCCTTCTCTCACTCCGCCGCGACGCCAGAGGACGTCGCTGCCGCCTGCGCCAATTGCCGCAGGGCAAATCGCTTCAACTTGCCGGTCTCGGTCTTCGGCAGCTGCGTCACGAACTCGATCGCGCGCGGATATTTGTACGGCGCAATCTCGCGTTTGACATGCTCCTGCAACTCGGCTGCGAGCTGAGCGTCCGGCGTCACACCGGGTGCGACGATGACATAAGCCTTCACGATCATGCCACGCGCCTCGTCCGGCGCACCGACGACGCCGCACTCGGCCACGGATGGATGCGTGAGCAGCGCCGCCTCCACATCCGTGCCCGCGATGTTGTACCCGGCCGAGACGATCATGTCATCGGAACGCGACTGGTACCAGAAGTAGCCGTCGCTATCCATCAGATAGGTATCGCCGGTGATATTCCAGCCGTTCTGGACATATTTGCGCTGCCGCTCGTCGGCGAGATAGCGGCAGCCGGTCGGCCCGCGCACGGCGAGCCGCCCCATCGTGCCCGGCGGCAGGTCATTGCCGTCGTCATCGACGATCTTTGCCTCATAGCCCGGTACGGGCTTGCCCGTCGCACCGGGGCGAATCTCGTCTTCGGTCGCACTGATGAAGATGTGCAGCAGCTCGGTCGAGCCGATGCCGTCCATCAGCTTGATGCCGGTGGCCTTGAGCCAGGCGTCGAATGTGGGCTTGGGCAACGTCTCGCCGGCTGAGACGCATTTGCGCAGTGAGGAGATGTCGCGGCCGGCAAGTTTGCCGATCATCGCGCGGTAGGCCGTCGGCGCCGTAAAGCAGACCGTCGTCTTGTACTGCTCGATCGCCGACAGCATGTCGTCCGGTGTCGTCTTCTCCAGCACGACGAAAGACGCGCCGATATGCATCGGAAACAGCACGCCGCCGAAGCCGAAGGTGAAGGCGAGCGGCGCCGAACCGACGAAGCGATCTTTCTGCTCCGCTCTCAAGATATTGTGCGCATAGCCGTCGCAGACCGCCAGCATATCACGATGGAAATGCATGGTGCCCTTGGGGTCACCCGTCGTGCCCGACGTGAAGGCGATCAGGCAGACGTCATCGGAGGCGGTATCGACCGCCTTGAACTCCGGGCTCGCATCCGCAATCAACGCCTCGAGCGAGTCGCCTGCGCCATTGCCCCAATAGACCACGTGCTTGAGATCGGGTGCCGCCGCTTTCGCTTTCTGCATCTCCTCCGAGAGTTTTCCATCGCAGAGCGCGAGCGTGATCTCCGCCTTCTGGATCGGATAAGCCAGCTCCTTGGCGCGCAGCAGAGGCATGGTCGCCACCACGATGCCGCCGGCCTTGATTACCGCCAGGTAAGTCGCGACCATCATCGGATTGTTGGCAGAGCGCAGCAGCACGCGTGCGCCGGTGACGAGGCCAAGCTTGCGAACCAGCACGTTGGCGATGCGGTTCACGAGCGCTTGTAACTCGCGATAGCTGTAGCTGACGGCGGGGCTGATGACGCAGGGCGCGTCGCCGTGGCCCTGCTCGATCCAGCGGTCGAGAAAATAGCCGACGCAATTCAATCGCGGCGGATAGTGCAGCTCCGGCCGGGTGAAAGTGAATTCGGGCCAAAGCTCTCGCGGCGGCAGATGCTGCCGCGCGAATGTATCGACGTGGGCCGTCGCGGCGTTGCCGTCATGCGAGCCCGACACTTGAACCTTCGCGGCGTTGGCCATCGCACGCTCCTTTCAGCATGGAAAGCACCCGGCAGCACTATCTGGGAAACATTTTAGGCTTAAAACAATTTGGCGCAATAGCGGATTTTGGGCATCCCATGCATTTTCCTGCGGCAAGGTGGGACTGGCCGGCGTGTCCCGCTGGCGGATCTACGGCCGGCGGCGACCGGCCGATTTCTGCGCCGAAGCCTTGGTCTTGGCGAGAAGGCGCATCAATTCGCGGACATCCTTCGGGGTCAGGTCGGCGAACAGATCGGCAATCCAGGTCTCGTGCTCCGCAGCCATCCTGCGGAACTCGGCGCGGCCCAGCTTCGTGAGGCGGATCACCTGGACGCGGCGGTCCGTCTCCGAGGTGCGGCGGTCGAGATGACCCGACTCCACGAGGCGCTCGACGAGGCCGGTGACGTTGCCGTTGGACACCATCATGCGCTTGGAGACGTCTGACAGCGTCATGCCGTCGGGCGCCTTGTCGAGCTGCGCCATCAGGTCGAACCGGGGCAGCGTGACGTCGAAGCGCTGCCGCAGGCGGCCGCGGACTTCGCCCTCGATCAGGGTCGTGCAGGTGAGCAGACGCAACCACAGCCGAAGCTCTTCGGCATGGTCCTCCGGCGTCTCGACGGCCTTGGTCTCGGAATCGAGCATCTCGATGCAATCACTCACGGCCGGCATTGGCGCCGGCTCGGATTCCCCAACGTTTTGAGCTTCAAATAAATCGGCCCCGGCCGCAAGCCAAAAGCTGCAACAATCGACCGCACCAGAGTTTCTTTAGGCTTCAAATAATTGGCGCGCCGCTTGCATGCGCCTCTGCCCGCAGGATGGCGACGCCTCGCGCGTGCTTGAGCTTGCTTGCCGCGGCCGCCATCATCAGCATAAGCTTGGATTGGAGTACGCGGCTTGCGGCGCAAGCCCGATCGTCACGGGGGACACATCATGAAGACGCAAATGACCTTGGCCGCAGCCGCCGTGCTGCTCGGCACCGCGGTGAGCCCTTCCCTCGCCCAGGAGAAGATCAAGCTGGGAGTGGTCGTGACCCTGTCGGGCCCCGCCGCCGCGCTCGGCCAGCAGGTCCGCGACGGCTTTGCGCTCGCAGTGAAGGACCTCGGCGGCAAGATGGGCGGGCGCGATGTCGAGGTGATCGTCGCCGACGACGAATTGAAGCCGGACGCAGCGGTCACGAAGGTCAAGGGCCTCCTGGAGCGCGACAAGGTCGACTTCGTGGTCGGCCCGATCTTCTCCAACATCCTCCAGGCGATCCACCGCCCCGTGACGGAGTCCAAGACGTTCCTGATCAGCCCCAACGCAGGCCCGTCGACGTTCGCCGGCAAGGACTGCAACCCGTTCTTCTATGTGACGTCCTATCAGAACGACCAGGTCCATGAGATCCTCGGCAAGGTCGCGCAGGATCGTGGCTACAAGCGCATGTACCTGATGGTGCCGAACTATCAGGCCGGCAAGGATTCGGTGGCGGGTTTCAAGCTCGACTACAAGGGCGAGATCGTCGAGGAATCCTACATGCCGCTGAACACGCTGGACTTCCAGCCGGAGCTTTCCAAGATCTCGTCGCAGAAGCCCGATGCACTGTTCACGTTCATGCCGGGTGGCCTCGGCGTCAATCTCGTCAAGCAATACCGGCAAGCCGGCCTTGCCGACACAATTCCGGTGCTCTCGGCTTTCACGGTGGATGAATCGACGCTGCCGGCGCAGCAGGATGCGGCCGTCGGCATGTTCGGCGGCGCGAACTGGGCGCCCAATCTCGACAATCCCCAGAACAAGAAATTCGTCGCGGCCTATGAGGCCGCCTATAACGTCGTGCCCGGCACCTACGCTTTCCAGGCCTATGACGCCGCGATGCTGATCGACAGCGCGGTCAAGGCCGCGAAAGGCGATCTCTCGAACAAGGATGCAGTCGGGGCTGCGCTGAAGAAGGCCGACTTCACCTCGCTGCGCGGCGCCTTCAAGTTCAACACCAACGGTTATCCGATCCAGGATTTTTACCTGACCAAGGTCGCCAAGCGTGCGGACGGCAAGTTCCAGACCGAGATCGTTCAGAAGGTCTTCGAGAATTATGGCGACCGCTATGCCAAGGACTGCAAGGCGGCAAACTAGGCCGCATCGCGTTACGGGAGGACTGCAATGAAGAGCGAAATCACCGGCATCACGCGTGCCAATGAGGGGATCCAGGGCATCTCCTGGAACATCCTCGGCCAGACCTATGTGCCGAAGAGCAATACCGAGCACAGCTTCTCCTGGCACGCGACATTGCCGCCGGGCACGTTCGTGCCGCCGCACATCCATCCCGATCAGGATGAGTATCTCTACATGCTCGAAGGCAAGCTCGACTTCGTGCTCGGCAATTCGGAGTCGCAGGCGACCGCGGGCGATCTGATCCGCCTCGGCATGGGCGTGCCGCACGGCATCTTCAACAAGTCGGAGCAGACCGCAAAGGTGCTGTTCTGGGTCTCGCCGACCAAAAAACTGTTCGACCTGTTCTGGGGCCTTCACAACATGAAGGAACAAAAGCCCGAGGATGTGGTGGCGATGGCCGCCGAGTTCAACATCCACTTCCTGCCGCCGCCACCCGGCGGCTAGCTTTAAGCGCGCACCGCCGCAAGTCCCGGCACCGCGGCGAAGCCGGCCTTGGTAGCATAGCCGCGCACGATCGCCTCGCGCTGGGAATAGCTCAGCACGTTGTCGACATTGTCGAAACCATCGGGCGCGAGCTGCTCGACCGCGTCGATGACGCCTTCGGGGCCGCCGCGCCGGTTGGAGCGGACGATGTCGGCGGTCATGGGCAGGCGCTTCTTCTCGTATTCGAGCAGCGCCTGGCGGGGATGCTCGGCGCGCACCAGCGCATCGGCAATGCAGCGCGCGTCGAGGATGGCCTGAGATGCACCGTTCGAGCCTACCGGATACATCGGATGCGCGGCGTCGCCGAGCAGCGTGACGCGCCCAGACGACCAATAGGGCAAGGGATCGCGGTCGCAGGTTGGATATTCGTAGAATTCGGGCGTTGCCGAGATCAGGCTCCTCACGTCGATATAGGGCACGGAGAAGCGTGCGACGTGCGGCATCAGTTCCTCGCGCCGGCCGGGCCGCGACCAATCCTCTTTCCGCGGCGGCGGGGCATTGCCCTCGCCGACCTTCACCAGCACTGCCCAGTTGGTGAGGCGGCTCGCGGGGCTCGATCCTTCCGCGATCGGATAGATCACCACCTTGGCATTGAGGCCACCGGCCACGATCATCGACTTGCCGGTGAGGAACAGCGGCCAATCGCGCGCACCGCGCCATAGCATCAGGCCGTTCCAGCACGGCGGTCCCTCGTTCGGGAACAGCGTGTCGCGAACGCGTGAATGGATGCCGTCAGCGCCGATCAGGATATCGCCGCGCGCAGTATGGATGTGCACACCCGTGCGGTCGAAGAAATAGGCGGTGACACCGCCCTCGTCCTGCGTGAAAGCGCCGAGCCGGCAGCCGGTGTGGATTGCTGCGGGGCCGAGCCGCTCCTCGACAGCGCGATGGATGACGCCCTGAAGCCGACCCCGGTGGATCGAGAATTGCGGCACATCGTGGCCGGCGTCGATGCCGCGGGCTTCGCGCCAGACCTCCTGACCGTGGCGATTGAGGTAATAGAGCTGGTCGGTGCGGATCGCGACGTCGTCGAGTTTCTGAAGCAGACCGAGGCCGGCGAGTTCGCGCATCGCATGCGGCAACGTGTTGATGCCGACGCCGAGCTCGCGGATTGTATCGGCCTGCTCGAAGATCTCGCAGTCCAGGCCGCGCGAGCGCAGCATCAATGCCGTGGTGAGACCACCGATACCGCCACCGACGATAATCGCCTTCATCGCCCTTACTCCACTCAATACCTAGGCAACGGGGTTAACGTCGCACGGGCGATCACTCCGCCGCAAGCGGCTTTGTCGCCTCCGCCTTGAGCTCGGCCCGGGTCTTGGGCTTAGCCTTAATTCTCAGCTCCTCGAGATCCTGCCTGTCGCGCACGCTGTTGCGGAAAATCTGATCTTTTCCGGGGAGGTATTGCGGCGGACAGAACGCATCGTTTGCCCCGTACCAGGCCGCCGCCCTCATGGTAAAGAAGGGATCCACCAGATGCGGCCGGCCAAGCGCGACGAGATCCGCCCGGCCGGCCGCCAAAATGGTGTTGGCCTGGTCCGCGGTCGTGATGTTGCCGACGCACATGGTGGCGACACGCGCCTCGTTACGGACCTGGTCGGAAAACGGCGTCTGGAACATGCGGCCGTAGACCGGCTGCGCATCACGCACGGTCTGCCCGGTCGAGACGTCGACGAGATCGACGCCAGCCTCGGCAAAGGCGCGCGCAATCGCAACCGCATCGTCGCCGGTGATGCCGCCGTCCGCCCAGTCGGTCGCGGAAATACGCACCGACATCGGCTTGTGCGACGGCCACACCGCCCGCAGCGCTTCGAAGATTTCGAGCGGAAAGCGCAGGCGGTTTTCGAGTGAGCCGCCATAGTCGTCCGTGCGGGTGTTCGTCAGCGGGGAGATGAAGCTCGCGAGCAGATAGCCATGGGCGCAGTGCAATTCGAGCATGTCGAAGCCACAGCGCTCGCCGCGCTCGGCAGCTGCGACGAAGGCGTCCCTCACCGCGTTCATGCCGGCACGGTCGAGCTCGTGCGGGACCTGGCTGTCCGGAAAATAAGGCAGCGGCGATGCCGAGAACACCTCCCAGCCGCCCTCGTCCAGGGGACGGTCCATGCCGTCCCACATCAGCTTGGTGGCGCCCTTGCGGCCGGCGTGGCCCAGCTGCAGGCAGATTCTTGTGGCCGAATTGCCGTGGACGAAATCCACGATGCGCCGCCAAGCCACCTCCTGCTCATCGTTCCACAGGCCGGCGCAGCCAGGCGTGATCCGGGCGTCTCGGCTGACGCAGGTCATCTCGGTGAAGATCAGGCCGGCACCACCGATCGCCCGCGAACCGTAATGCACCAGGTGGAAATCGGTCGGGACTCCCTCCTTCGCCGAATACATGCACATCGGCGACACCACAGCCCGGTTGGCGATCTCCATCTCGCGCAGGCGGAATGGCTGGAACAGCGGCACGATCGGCTTTTCTGTGTCGACGTCGAAGCCGCTGTCGCGAACCTGCCTGGCAAACGACTTCTCGACCTCAGCCACGAAATCCGGAGCGCGGAGCTTCAGGTTGTCATAGGTGATCGCCTTCGACCTCGTCATAACGCCGAAGGCGAATTGCACGGGATCGAAATCCCAGAAGCGGTCGACGTGCTCGAACCAGACCAGCGAAACGTCGGCGGCGTGCTGGGTCTTCTCGACCTCCTCGCGGCGGCCGTGCTCATAGACTTCCAGCGCTGCCTTGATGCTGGGCGCCCTCTCCATTGCATCGGCGAGTGCGATCGCGTCTTCCATCGCGAGCTTGGTGCCGGAGCCGATCGAGAAATGTGCGCTCGCCTTGGCGTCTCCGAGCAGCACCATGTTGTCCTTGACCCAACGCTTGCTGCGGACCATCGGGAAGTTGCGCCACATCGAACGGTTGGTGAGCAGCTTGTGCCCGTCGAGGAACCAGCCAAAAATCTCTGCCATCCGCGCCGCGGACTGGGTCTCGTTCAGCCCTGCCAGCCCTGCCCGCTCGAACGTCTCCGGATCGGTCTCGAAAATCCAGGTCGAGTGCCCGGCTTCATACTGATAGGCGTGGGCAATGAACGGACCCCACTCAGTCTCCTGAAAGATGAATGTGAAGGCGTCGAGTGGCCTGGTCGATCCCATCCAGGCGAACTTGTTGGAGCGGAGGTCCACCTCCGGCTGGAAGTGCTCGACATATTTTTCGCGGAAGCGGCTGTTGATGCCGTCGGCGAGCAGAACGAGATCGGCGTCGGCGAAGCGGGACTCGTCGTCGATGTCCACCTCGAAATGCAGGACGACGCCGAGCTCCCTCGCCCGCTCCTGGAGGATCATGAGCAGTTTCTGCCGCGAGCAGCCGCAAAAGCCGTTGCCGCCGACCCGATGCACCGTGCCGCGGAAGTGTACGGCGATATCGTCCCAGTAAGCGAACTCCTGGGTGATGCGGCGGTAACTCGGAAGATCATGCTTCTCAAAATTGTCCAGCGTGGCGTCGGAGAACACCACGCCGAAGCCGAACGTGTCGTCGGCCCGGTTGCGCTCGTATACGGCGATGTCGGCGCTCGGCCGCTGCTTCTTGAGCAGAATGGCTGCGTAGAGACCCGCAGGTCCGCCACCGATGATCGCGACTTTCATGGGAGCCTCGCCAAATGACCCGGCGGAAATTATTTTAACCCTAAAATAATTCCGCGCAAGTCCCCGTTGCTGACCTCCCGCAGGAAAGGCTTGGCGGCTCAATCCCCCCTGAAGACCGGCTTGACCTTGTTGGCGAAAGCTTCAAAGGCCCGTTCGAAATCGGCGGTCGTCATGCACAGGGCCTGGGCAACGGCTTCCGCCTCGATTGCCTCTTCCACTGACATCGCCCACTCCATCGCCAGCATCCGCTTGGTCATGGTGTTGCCGAAGGTCGGTCCTTCCGCGACCTGCTTGGCCAGCAATTGTGCCTGGGGCAGTACCTGCTCGGGCGTGACGATGCGGCTGAAGAAGCCCCAGCGCTCGCCCTCCTCCGCGGTCATGAACCGGCCGGTAAACAGCAGCTCGGAGGCGCGGGACTGTCCGATGATCCGCGGCAGGATCGCGCAGGCGCCCATGTCGCAGCCACCAAGACCAACCTTGTTGAACAGGAACGCGACCTTGGCGCCGCTCGCTGCGAGGCGCATGTCCGATGCCATCGCGATGATCGCGCCGGCACCGGCGCAGATGCCCTCGACCGCGGCCACGATCGGCTGCGGGCAGGCCCGCATCGCCTTGACGAGGTCACCTGTCATCCGCGTGAAAGCCGTCAGCCCCTTGGTGTCCATCTTCACGAGCGGGCCGATGATCTCGAACACGTCGCCGCCGGACGAGAAATTACCCCCGGCGCCGGTGACGACGATGGCCTTCACCGCATCGTCGAAAGCGCAGGCGCGGAAGAAATCCGTCAGTTCCCGATAGCTTTCGAAGGTCAGCGGATTCTTCCGCTCGGGACGATTGAGCGTCACGTTGGCAACACCGTCGACAACAGCTAGCAGAAAGTGCTGCGGCGAATAGTCCGCGAGCGGCACCGTCACAGGATTGGCTGGTCTGCTCATGCGATCTCCTTAAGCTCCTTGTTACGCACCTGCGCCATGCACGTTAGATCTCACCGCCCGCAACCGCGATCGCCTGTCCTGTGATCGCGCCAGCGCCCTCGCCGCACAGCCAAAGCACGGCGTCTGCCACCTCTTGAGGCGTGATCAGCCGTCCCTGCGGATTGTGCTTCGCGAGCTCGGCGATCGCCTGGTCGCGGCTCCTGCCGGTCTTCTTCATGATGTTCTCGATGCTGCCGGCGACGAGATCGGTATCGGTGAAACCAGGACAGACCGCGTTCACGGTCACGTTGCTTCCGGCTATCTCCAGCGCAAGCGAACGGACGAGACCAACCACGGCGTGCTTGGCAGCCGTGTAGGCGCTGACATAAGCATAGCCCTTGAGCCCGGCCGTCGATGCAATTGCGACAATGCGACCATAGGGGCGATCCTTCATCCCCGGCAGAACGGCGCTGATGGCATGGACCACGCCCATGAAGTTGACGTCCATCATGCGCGCGAACATTGCACTGTCGGATTTCGCAAACGGCGCGGATTCAGCGCTGCCCGCGTTGGCGACCAGGATATCGATCGGCTGTCGCGCGCTCGCTTGCGCGATGGCGGCTTTCAACGACGCCTCGTCCGAGACATCGGCAACGGCCACGAAGTGCGCGGCGCCTGCCCCGACCGCCTCTTCGAGAGCGGCGGCGTTCCGGCCGAGCACCGTTACGGTCGCACCTGCCCCGACAAGAGAGGCCGCGATCGCGCGACCGATGCCGCGACCGCCACCGGTCACCAGCGCGTGCGGCGAGTGCGGCAATCCGGACATGCGTTGGCTCCCTGGGATCTGCTGATCGTTCCCTCGATATATTTTAACCTTCAAGTTTTTGCAACGAAAGTGCCGATCAACGCCGCGAATGCTATCGCGCGAGAGGCCGGCCCGAAAATTGCTTTAAGTATAAAATTATCGCTTCCCATCCCCCACAGGCCTGTTAGCATCGCCGGGCCAAGCAGAAGGATGTCGCGTGTCGCAGCCTGCGCCAATGATAACAAAAGACGGCCGCTTCGCCTATGAAGCCGCGGGCGATCCGGACGCGACGCCCCTTATTTTCCTGCATGGCATTGGCGGCGCGGCACGGGCCTGGCGACAGCAGCTTGCCAGATTCGGCACCCAATTCCGCGCGATTGCATGGGACATGCCGGGCTACGGCGGATCGGCGCCGCTCGCCAACGTCAGCATCGCGACCCTGGCCGATGCGCTTCAGCAATTCATCGAGCAGCTTGGGGCGACCGGGCCAGTTCTCGTCGGCCATTCAATCGGCGGCATGATCGTCCAGAAATGGCTGACGCAATCACCGAAGCTGGCGCGTGCGGTCGTCCTTGCGCAGACCAGCCCGGCCTTCGGCAAGGCCGACGGCGACTGGCAGAAATCGTTCATCGCGGCGCGGCTTGGGCCGCTCGATCGCGGCGAGACGATGAAGTCGCTGGCTCCCTCCCTGGTGAAGGAGCTTGTCGGCGACGATCCTGATCCGAAGGGAATGGAGCTTGCGCGCGAGTGCATGGGCAGCGTACCCGAGGCAAGTTATCGCGCCGTGATGCTGGCCTTGATCGGCTTCGATCAGCGCAGCTCACTCAAGGACATTACCATCCCGACGCTGTTGCTGTCCGGCTCCAAGGACAACAATGCGCCTGCGCCTATGATGGCGAAGACAGCAACATTCATTCCCTCGGCCGAATATGTCGAGCTACCCGGCGTCGGCCATCTCGCCAACCTAGAGCGCCCCGATGCCTTCGATGAGGCCGTCGGCCGGTTCCTGAACTCCCTCGCAAATGTAGGGTGACTGCGCAATGATCATGCAAGTCAGCAAGAACATCGGCGCAACCGACAAGGTCGCGCTCGATGCTCCGATCTTCGATCCCGTCGCATTCCGCCTGAGCGACGAGCAGGCCGGCATCATCGCGCGCGCCCGCGAGATCGGCCAGAGCGTGTTCGCAGGTCGCGCCGCGACTTACGATCGCGAGGCCATCTTCCCGACCGAGAATTATCGCGACCTGCATCGCGTCGGCCTGCTCGGCATCGCGGTTCCCAAGAAGCATGGCGGGCTCGGCGCGAACTATCAGACTTACGCACTGGCGGCAGCCGAAATCGGCCGCTATTGCGGCGCGACTGCCCTCACCTGGAACATGCACGTCTGCTCGACCCTGTGGTCAGGTCCGCTTGCCGACGATCTCGACATGGACGCGGAGACCCGCGCCGAGCACGAACGGCGGCGCGCGGTTCATTACAAGCGCATCGTCGAGGACGGCGCGATCTATTCGCAGCCGTTCTCCGAGGGCGGCGCTGCGGCCGCAGGCGGCGTCGCCTTCGGCACGGAAGCAAAGCGCGTGGAAGGCGGCTGGATCGTCAACGGGAAAAAAATCTTTGCATCCCTTTCCGGTCACGCCGACTATTACGGCGTGCTCTGTACCGAGATCGAGGAAGGCGAGAAGGCCTCGCGCCGCAATACCCTTTATCTCGCTATCTCCGCCAAGTCGCAGGGCGTCTCGGTCGTCGGCGACTGGGATCCGCTCGGCATGCGCGGGACCGTCTCGCGGACGCTGCTGTTCAAGGACGTGTTCGTACCGGAGGATTCTGCGCTGATGCCGCGTGGCGTCTACTTCCAGGCCGCGATGCGCTGGCCACACATGTTCCTGACGCTGTCGCCAACCTATATGGGGCTGGCGCAAGCCGCCTATGATTTCACCGTGCGCTATCTTCGCGGCGAGGTGCCGGGCATGCCGCCGGTCAAGCGCCGGATGTACCCGACCAAGCAGATCGCGGTGGCGCAGATGCAGATCAAGCTTGAGCAGATCAAAGCGGTCTGGTTCCAGGCCGTCACCGAGGCCCGCGCCAATCCAAGCAAGGAACAGGTGCTGCGCGCCTACGCCGCGCAATATTCGGTGATGGAGGGCGCCAATGAGCTCGCGGCGCTCGCGATCCGCACTTGCGGCGGCCAAGCCATGCTCCGTTCGCTGCCGCTGGAACGGATCTATCGCGACAGCCGCTGCGGCTCGCTGATGCTGCCCTGGACCGCCGAGCTTTGCCTCGACCGCATCGGTCGCGAGGCGCTGTACGAGGCCGGCGAGACGGATGACTGACGGTGGACCTCTGTAGTCTGATCGATCGCAACGCGGCGTTTGCGCCAGACAAGACGGCCATTGCCTTCGAAGGAACACGGTTGAGCTACGCGGCGTTTGCCGCCCGTATCGAGCAGACCGCCACAGCATTGAAGCGGGAGCTCGGAGTCGGTCGGGGCGACCGCGTCGCGATCCTGAGCCTGAACCGGCCGGACTACCTCGTTCTGCTCTATGCCTGCGCGCGGCTCGGCGCGATGCTGGTGCCGCTGAACTGGCGGCTGGCCGTCGCCGAGCAACTGTTCATTCTTACCGATGCTGGCGCCAAGGTCCTGGTGCTAGAGCAGGCGTTTGAAGGAGTTCTTCCCGAGCTGGCGCAGACAGTGCCGGGAACCGCTGTCGTCGGCCTCGACTTCGAGCCGCCGCACGGCACGACATTCGAGAACCTGCTGACTCGCCGCGAAGGCAGCGGCCGGAACCCGCACACCGATCTCTCCTGCCCCCTCCTCATCGTCTACACCTCAGGAACGACCGGACGGCCCAAAGGCGCCGTGCTGCGGCAGGACGCTTTGTTCTGGAACGGCGTCATGAGCCAGCACATGCACAATATGACGTCCGACGATCACGTATTGACGGTGCTGCCGTTCTTCCATGTCGGCGGCCTCAACATCCAAACCACACCTGCTCTCCAGCTTGGCGCGACCGTCACGATCCATGCTCGCTTTGCGCCGGATACGGCACTCGCGGCCATCGAACGGGAACGGCCGACACTGACGGTGATGGTGCCGGCCATCATCCAGGCTGTCAGCGAGCATCCCGACTGGGCCACGACCGATCTTTCGTCGCTCAAGGCCGTCGCGACCGGATCGACAATCGTGCCGCCGCATCTGATCGACCGCTTCGAGGCGCGCAATGTTCCGGTGCTTCAGGTTTATGGTTCCACGGAAACCTGCCCCATCGCTGTCTACACCCGACTTGGCGGCGATCTTTCGCGCGCGGGATCGACTGGACTTGCCGGCTTGTGCTGCGAAGCGCAGGTGATCGATCAACTAGGCAACGAGGTGCCTGCGGGCACGCCGGGCGAGATCACGGTGCGCGGGCCCAACGTCTTCTTCGAATATTGGGGCAATGCGGACGCGACGCGCGACGCCTTACGCGATGGCTGGTATCGCACCGGCGATATCGGCCTGTCCGACGCTGACGGCTATTTCTGGATTCGCGACCGCAAGAAGAACATGATCATTTCCGGCGGCGAGAATATCTACCCGTCAGAGGTCGAACGCGTCCTGCTCGAGCATCCCGATGTCAGCGAATGCGCCGTGATCGGCCGGCCGGACCCGCGCTGGGACGAGGTGCCGATCGCCTATGTTATCGCGCGTTCCGGGTGCCGGCCCGAAGCCGATGAGCTGAGGGCGCATCTTCAGGCGCAGCTCGCGCGATTTAAGGTCCCGCGCGATATCGTCTTCGTCACCGATCTGCCGCGCACTGCCCTGGGCAAGGTCCAGCATTTCCTGCTGAAGCAAGCTGATGCGCAGTCACGCGCGCAAGGAGAAACATCTTGAAGATCGCAGTTCTGGGAGGGGGAAACGGCTCTTTCGCGGCCGCCGGCGATTTTGCGCTGTCGGGACATGAGGTCCGACTCTGGCGCCGCGATGCGGAGCGAGTTGCGGCACATCGCGCCGCCGGCTGGCACATCCTGGTGAAGGACCATAACGGCCCTCATGACGTGAAGCTCGCGCTGGTCACGACCGACATCGCCGAAGCCGTCAACGGCACAGAGCTGATCCTGTGCCCTGCCCCTGCCTTCGCACAGCCGGACATTGCTCGACTGCTCGCCCCGCATTTGCGGGATGGACAAGTCGTATTTCTGCCGCCAGCGACATTCGGCTCGATGATCTTTGCCCAGGCTGCGAGGGATGCTGGCAACCATGCGAAAGCGAGTTTTGCCGAAACCGGGACACTACCATGGCTCACCCGCAAGCACGGTCCGTTCGAGGTCGCGATCACCATCCGCGCCAAGCGACTGCCGGTCGGCGTGTTCCCGCTCGACCAGGAAGCGCATGCGCTCGCGGTGATCGGGCACGCTTTCCCCGATGTGATCGAGCCCTGTGGAGACGCGCTGTCCGGCGCACTGATGAATGCAGGCCCGATCATCCATCCGCCGCTGATCGTGATGAATGCTGGCCCCATCGAGCATTTCGAAAAGTGGGACATCCACAAGGAGGGCACACAGGCCGCAATCCGGCGGGTGACGGACGCGCTCGACGCCGAGCGGATCGCCGTGCGCGAGGCGCTCGGTTATAGCGCGCCCCACTACCCGCTCGCTCACCATTACGCCAAGGACGGCGAGATCTGGATGTATGGCCGCGGCTCGCATGACCGCCTGACCGATTCCGGCGACTGGCGCGAGCGGATCGTGCTGACCGAGCACCGTTACATGCGCGAAGATCTGCGGCTTGGGCTGTCGCTACTGGCCTCCGTCGCCGGCTTGGCGGGCGTGGCGACGCCGCTGGCCAAAGCATTTCTGGCCATTGGCGGCGCGATCTGCGGTGAGGATTTTGCAAAGAGCGGCCGAACGCTCGATACGCTGGGGCTTGGCAATCTCGGCAAGGCCGAACTGCAGACGCTTCTTCGCACGGGATTTTGACCGATGACCAGCCGCACCAATATTGCCTGTCTCGGGGCCGGCCGCATGGGGCGCGGCATCGCCGTCGCGTTCGCCTACGCCGGGCATACGGTCACGATGATCGACATCAAGGCGCGTTCCGCAGAGGACTTCGCGAAGCTGGAAGGGGACGCGCTCGGCGAAGTCAGGAAGACCTTTGCGAGCCTGTCGAAGCTGGGGCTGCTGACCGAGGCAGATGTTGACCCGCTCATCGCACGGGTCTCGGTGGTTCCGGCCAATCAGAGCGGCGCAACGCTATCCGAAGCCGGAATGGTCTTCGAGGGCGTTCCCGAAGTCGTCGAGCTCAAGCGCGAGGTGCTGGGAGCGGCTTCAAAGCAAGTCGGCCCCGATACGATCATCGCATCGACGACGTCCACAATTCTCGTCGACGATCTCTCCGGCGTGATCGCGAACCCTCGCCGCTTCCTCAACGTGCACTGGCTCAACCCGGCCTATCTGATCCCGCTGGTCGAGGTTTCACCCGGCAAAGCCACCGACCCCGCCATCATCGACGAGGTGAAGGCGCTGCTTGAAGGCATCGGCAAAGTGCCGGTGGTCTGCGCGGCGACGCCAGGGTTCATTGTCCCGCGTATCCAGGCGCTGGCGATGAACGAGGCCGCACGCATGGTCGAGGAAGGTGTTGCCAGCGCGGAGGAGATCGACAAGGCGATCCGCTACGGCTTCGGCTTCCGCTACGCCGTGCTCGGGCTGCTCGAGTTCATCGACTGGGGTGGCGGCGACATCTTGTACTACGCCAGCCGATATCTCGAAGGCGCACTTGGCAGCGACCGCTATCGCGCGCCGGACGTCATTTCCCGCAATATGCACGAAGGCCGGATCGGCCTGCGCACTGGCGCAGGCTTCCTCGATTATTCAGGCATGGACGTCGACGCCTATCGCGCGAAGCGGCTTCAGGCCATGGTCGACCTGCTTCGGCACTTCGACCTGGCTCGCCCGCCTGTGCTCGATCGCAACTAGCCAAAGACCTCCTGAAGCACGCCTTCCCGCACCACCGCCACGCCATCGAGCTCGATGGTCGTTCCCATCATCGGCAAATCAAAGTGGCCCGCCGTATAGCGGCCCGCGAATTCGTTCGCGCCGGTCGAGAACAGGAAATTGCCGGAGACAGCACGGATCTCCGTGCCGTTGGTGTCACGCTGGTCGTACATTGACAGCGCTTCGTAGCGCGCGCCCGGGTTCATGCCGAAACCGACATGTGAGACCGCATAGGCCTCGCGATCGCCCCAAGCGGCGAGATAGGCGCGCATCATCGCAGCATCCGTGCCCTCGCCTTCCAGCTCGACGACGTAATCGTCCTTCAAGGTCATCTTCACCGGCGACGTCAGGTAGCGCTTGAAGGTCAGGTTGATGTCACCGGGCGCCATTACGAGCGTGCCGTTGATCGTCCCGCTCTTGGGGAAGCTGACGACGATGCCGCCCGGCCAGTGCGCCAGCGTGCCCGGCTTGTCGGTCCATCCCCAGACGCCGACCGTGGACGCACCGACCATATCCACGTCGAGCGCCGTGCCCGCCTTCGAGGTAACCCGCATCCGCTTGGTTCCACGCAGCATCTTGGCGGCTGCGCGGACACGCTTCTCCAGCGCAGGATCCGGCACCATGCGCTCCAGCGCCTCGGGATGTTCGTTGGAGATCACCAGGATCCGCGCGCCGGCCTTCAGGATCTCGGGCGTCTCCACGGCGTGCATCAGGCCCTCAATGGTGCAGTCCACGACAAAACCGGCCTGCTGAAGGGCGGTGATGACCGGGCCAAGCTTTTGGATCGCCTCGCTCGCTCCTGTCGAGCGAACCGGCACGATATTCCGGTTACGCGGCGTCGGCATCACAACATGAAACGGCCTCGCACCCATCCGCAACAGCGCGAGCTCCGCCAGATGCACGTTCAACGCGCGCGATTGGGTTTCCGAGAGGATCGCCGCGGTATCGCCAGCCTTGACGGCGCAGCGCTCAAAGATCTCGCAAAATGCGTCGATCCATTTTGCCTCGATGCGGTCAGCCAGCATGGTTCACTCCCGGTCTTCTGGTTTCTTGTCCAGTCAGATCACGCTTCAGGAAATCCCCGCAAGAGATACGATCGCACGGCGCCCAACAAGCCATTCAGGATCAACCCGAGCAGCGAGATCGTGATCAGCGGCACGAACATGTCAACCGCCTGAAACGTTCGCGCAGCCGTGACGAGCATATGGCCAAGTCCGTCCGTCGACGTGATCATCTCGGCCAGAAACACCACGATGCAGGAAATGACAAGCCCGATCCGGCAACCGGTCAGGATCGAGGGCATTGCCGCCGGCAACACCACCTTGAACAGGATTTCATAGCGCGGCGTTCCCGCCGCCATGGCCGACCAGATCAGCTTCTGCTCGACGGTCGATGCGCCGTAGTAGGTGGACAGCAGAATGGGAAAGAGAGCGTCCGCCGCCACCAGCGTGATCTTCGACCCATGACCGAAACCGAGCAACAGCAGAAGTGCCGGATAGAGCGCGACCTTGGGCAACGGCGCCAACACCCGGACGATCGGTCGAACCACCGCGTTGATCGTCGGATTGGCCGCAGCGGCGATGCCGATGCTCACGCCGAGCACGACCGCGATCGCAAAACCCGCAAACAGCCGGATCAGGGTCGCCGCGATCTCCTGCTGGAACGTCCACGTCACAAGCTGCTGGAGCAGCCGGCTGAAGACATATCCCGGCGGCGGCAGCAAGACCGCAGGCGCGAAGCCGAATGATACGAGGCCTTGCCACAGCGCGATCACCAGCACGATCGGCGCGAGCCCGAGGACGACGTTTGCCGAGAGAAGGCGCGATGTCATGAGAAGCTCAGCGGCATGTCGAACTGAGGCTCGGACCAGCGCACCAGCCGCGCGCGGACCCGTTCGAAGATCGCATCCAGGAAAATTCCCATCGCGCCAACGATGATGATCATCGCGAAGACCGTGTCGTACTGCCCCATGTCGAGCGCATTGAAGAGGATATTGCCTGCGCCGGACTGGCGGGCAATCATCTCGCTGGTGATCATCGTGATCAGCGCGAGCACGAGTCCAGTTCGGCACCCGGTCAGGATCTCCGGCAGCGCCACCGGCAGCACGATCCGCACCAGCCCTTGCACCGGCGAAAGTCCCATGGCCGCCCCCGACCACAGCATCTTCTCTTCGACCGCCTTGGCACCCTCGAAGCTATGATAGATCACAGGCAAGCTGACGCCGAGGAAGATCACCAGCGTCTTCGTAATATCGCCGACGCCCAGCCACAGCATGATGATCGGCATCAGTGCCGCCTTCGGCACCGGGTAGATTACCATCAGGAGCGGATTGAAGAAGGCTGCGACCGCCCGGCTGCGCCCCATCAAGAGACCGAGTGGAATCGACACCAGCACGGCGATGCCGAATCCGATCGCCATGCGGCGGAGCGAGGCGAGAATGTTGATCAGGGATTCCTTGTCGCCAAGGATGTCCGGGATCGCTCGGATCGCCTCGATCGCCGTCGGGAAACTATCGTTCTTCAGCGCCAGCGAACTGACCTGCCACGCCGCCAGCAATCCGATGCAGGCGAGCACCGGGGCAGCGCGTCTCATCACGACGGCCAATGAAATCATGGGGTAGACCCGGCTTGGTCGCTCTCGTCGAACATGCGCTCGATGTCGACGACGTATTTCTGATAGCGCGGGTCGAGCAGCAGCTCATTGCGACGGCGCGGCCGCGGAAGGTCGATGTCGATCACCTGCCGGATACGGCCGGGCGATTTCGACATCATCACCACCTTGTCCGACAGGAAGACGGCCTCGTCGACCGAATGGGTCACGAACAGCACCGTCTTACGGTCGCGCTCCCAGATATTCAGGAGATCGTTCTGCAGACGCGTCCGGGTGTGAGCATCGAGCGCACCGAACGGCTCGTCCATCAGCAGGACCTCGGGATGGTAGGCGAGCGTGCGAGCCAGAGCGACGCGCTGCTTCATGCCGCCGGACAGTTCCTTCGGATAGAAATTCTCATAGCCCTTGAGGCCGACCATCTCGATCAGAGCCCGGCTTTGCGTCTCTGCATCGGTGGCGCGCACACCCTGCTGGCGCGGACCGTACATGACGTTGCCCAGCACAGTCTTCCACGGAAACAGCGCGAACTCCTGAAACACCGGACCGCGGTCCGGCCCGGGCCCCGTGATCGCCTGCCCCTTGATCTTTGCCGCGCCGCTGGTCGGGCTGACGAAACCGCCGACGATGTAGAGCAGCGTAGACTTGCCGCAGCCAGACGGACCGAGGATGGAAACGAAGGCTCCCTCGTCGATCGTCAGCGAGATGTCCGACAGCGCCAAATGATCCTTCCGCGCCGAGGTCTGAAAAACCTGCGAGACGCGGTCGATCTCGATGATCGCAGAAGCCGGCTTTGGTGACGTCACCGGTTTCACCCATTCGCTCGATCTCGAAGGCGCTACCTTCATCTCGTCTCTCGCCTCACCCGCACGCCCCTCGCGCAACCGATCAGCTGATCGTTCTCTTTCAGCAGCGCGAGCTTAGCAAGAAACTTGCCAGACTACCGGCTGTTTCCGCGCGGACGCGGCGCGTCATTCGAACCAGGGCCATTCTGCAGGCCCCTCATGTGTGACCGCTCCTCCGGGCGCCTGGCCAACCAGCCGCGCATATTTTGCGAGCGCACCTGCGCGGTGACGCGGCGGCCGTTGCTTCCAGTCGCGACGCCGCGCGGCGAGTTCCCGCTCATCGACCAGCATATCCATCCGCCGGTTTGCGGCATCAATCCGGATCCTGTCGCCGTCGCGAACGAGCGCCAGCGGACCGCCGACAAACGCTTCCGGAGACACATAGCCGATGCACATGCCGCGGGTCGCGCCGGAGAACCGTCCATCGGTGATGAGAGCTACCTTCTCGCCCATACCCTGGCCATAGATCAGCGCAGTGACGCCGAGCATCTCGCGCATGCCGGGGCCACCGACCGGTCCTTCATTGCGGATCACCAGCACCTCGCCCGCTTTGTAACTGCGGTCGCGAACCGCCGCGACACAGGCTTCTTCATCTTCGAAAACGCGCGCCACGCCTTCGAAAAATTGGTTCTTCAAACCCGCGACCTTGATCACCGCACCGTCCGGGCAGAGATTGCCCTTCAACACAGCCACACCACCGTCGGGCATGATTGGCGCGCGGGCCGGGTAAACGACTTCTCCATCGGGAGGGTTGGCCGCGCCATATTCTTCAGCGAGTGTGCGCCCGGTGACGGACAAGCAGCTCCCATCGATGTGACCGCTCTGGATCAGCTCGCGGATCACTACGGCGGCACCGCCAATATCGTAGACGTCCTTTGCAGTGTACTTGCCGCCCGGCCGCAGATTTCCGATCAGCGGCGTCCTGGCAAAAACCTCGCCGACATCGTCGATCGTGAAGGCAATGCCGGCCTCGTTCGCAATCGCCGGCAGATGCAGCGCCGCGTTGGTCGAACCGCCCGTCGCAGCGACAATGGCCGCACCGTTCTCCAGAGATTTCCGCGTCACGATGTCGCGCGGCAGTGGCCCCCCTCGTTCCAGCATCTCCATGATCAGCCGCCCCGCGCGCCGCGATATCTGCGCGCGCTCGGCATAGACACCGGGCACCATCGAGACGTTCGGAATGGTCAGGCCCATCGCCTCCGAAACCATGCCCATCGTGTTCGCGGTAAACTGGCCGGCGCACGCGCCGATGGTTGGCAGGCAGGCGCGCTCGATCCGCTCAAGCGTGGCGCCGTCGATCTCTCCGGTCATGAAGCTGCCGACAGCTTCATAGGAGTCGAGCACCGTGAGGGTTCGTCCGTCTACTCGGCCCGGCAGCGAGCTGCCGCCGTAGATGAAAATGGATGGTACGTTGCAACGAACCATGCCCATCATCACACCGGGAAGCGTCTTGTCGCATCCGCCGTAACCGATCAGCGCGTCATAGGCGAGACCATGGACGACGGCTTCGATCGAATCGGCAATCAGCTCACGCGAAAAGAGAGAAAACTTCATTCCCTCGTGATTCATGCTGATGCCGTCGGAGACTGACACGGTCGAGAATTCGCGTGGCGTGCCGCCAGCCTCCTCGATTCCCGTCTTGGCTGCGGCCACCTGGAAGTCGTGGGTCATGTTGCAGGGCGTCTGCTCGCCCTTCATGCTGACGACGCCCACCATCGGCTTGGCAATCGCAGCGTCATCGAGCCCCATTGCGCGCATGAAAGCGCGGTGCGGAGCCCGGTCAAGGCCGTCTGTCGTGACTCGTGATCGCAACTTCTTCATAAGTGCATCTTCTTAATACAGCGTCCCGGATGATCCGGGGCGCTGCGATCTTCCTTGTTCGAATGTTTGTCCGGCCGCCTATTCCAGCGGCGCGACGATCGTCGGATGCTTGAATTGCGCAGCATCCAGCTTCGGCAGCATCCCCGTCTCCGCGTAGATGTCGAGCATCTTCTGGATCGCCGGGAAGTTCGGTGCTGCGCCGGGGTCGCGACCGAAATCGTTGTCTTTGAGCAGATAGGTCTCGAGCACCGGAATAGGCGCCTTGAGGACTTCATTCACGACCTTTAGCGTCTCTTCACGGTTCGCCAGTGCCTTCTTCATGCCTGACGTGATATCGCGGACATAGGCCTTGACGACCTCCGGGTTCTTGTCGACGAAATCGGCACGGCACGCTTCCAGGATGTGCACGATGTTCGGCATGGCCTGCGACAGGGAGAACAATTTGCGGGTGCCGCCCTTTGCCTCCGCCCGCGCGGCAAACGGCTGATTCATGTTGACCGCGTCGACGCGGCCCTGGCGCAACGCATCTTCAGAGACGGCAAAGCCGACCTCGACCAGCTTGATATCCTTTGCCGGATCGACGCCGTTCTGCTTCAGGAGCAGGTTGAACGGGCCTTGCGTGCCGCCGCCGATCACGGAAATGCCGACCGTCTTGCCCTTGAGATCCGCAATCGTCTTGATCGGCGAGTCATCCATCACCGCCCAATAGACCGAAAAACCGCCGGGCTTCTCGAAGACGTGCTGCGCCACGATGTAGGCCTTGAGATTGCCGCCGACCACGCCGTTAGCGAGCGACAGCGGCGCTTGCGTCGCGCAATCCAGAGCGCCGGCCGCCAATGCCTGCGTCATCGGCGCGGTGCCCTGAAACTGGGTCCATTCGATGTTGTAGGCCTTGCCGATATTGGGAAACTCGGCCGGTCTGCGCATCATCCAGTACTTGGATTCCTCGGCCGGGATCGTCCAGCCGACGCGGATGGTCTGCTGCGCCCATGACGGGATCGAACCCGCGGTCATGGCCGCGGCCGCCCCCAAAGCCAGGATCCACTTCGAAACAGTTCGCATCGTGCCCACTCCGCTGCTCCGGCGCTGACTGGCGCCACCCAACCCGACCGCCGCAAATGTTTCATGGTTCAAACAATCAGGCAAGCCATGCGAGCCCGGCGGTTTCGCGGTTCGACCCACGATGTATGGTAAGGCGCGCGTTGCGCTGCGACAGATGGAGGCAACCTATGGCTGATGCGAGCAAGACAAACCCGCAAGGCGTTGAGCGGCTAGGTTATCTCGGCCTTGGGCTAATGGGAACGCCGATGACCCGGCGCCTGCTTAAGGCCGGTCATCAAGTCGCGGTCTGGAATCGTTCGCAGGGTAAGGTAGCCCCGCTCATCGCAGCCGGCGCCAAGCCCGCAGCCACGCCTCGTGACCTTTTGGCGAACGCGGATATCGTGTTCATGTGCGTGACGGATGCCGCCGCCGTCGAAGGGGTGATCTTCGGGCCGGAGGGTCTTGCAGCGGCTCCCGGCGCAGGCAAGCTCGTCGTCGACTTCTCGTCGATCCATCCCGACGCCACGCGCGATCTTGCAGCGCGGCTGAAAGACGCGAATGGCGCGGGTTGGATAGATGCGCCGGTGTCCGGCGGCACCAAGGGCGCAGAAGAAGGCGCGCTTGCGATCATGGCCGGCGGCGAAGCTGCTGACATCGAGCGGGCACGACCCTATGTGCTGCCTATGGCGCGCAGGTTCACGCACATGGGCCCTACCGGTGCTGGTCAAACCACAAAACTCTGTAACCAGGTGATCGTCGGATGCGCGATGGCCGTGCTTGCGGAAGCAACGCGCCTTGCCGCCAATGCAGGAATTGATGCAGGCCGGCTACCCGAGGCGCTCGCCGGCGGCTTTGCGGATTCGATCCCGCTTCAGCTGTTCGTGCCGCGCATGGTCCAGGGCATCCACTCGCCGCCGCTCGGTCACATCGCGACAATGCTCAAGGATCTCGACACGGTCGCCGATGTCGCCCAGGCAACGTCAACGCCGGTGCCGATGGCGACCCTCGCGGGCCAGATATTCAGGCTGGCGAAGGCTGCACGCGGCGCGGACGCGGACGCTTTGGAAATCTACAAGCTCTCGGCCACAGACCGCCAAGCCGACGAGCGCCCCTGAATTGCCTTAAGGCGACTTCTTGCGTTCGTCGTCAACCAGGAACCGGCCATACGTCCCACGCGCAAACAGCAGTGGCTCCCCGGTATTGTAGGCATAGGCCTCGACCGCGCCGAGAAAGATCACGTGATCGCCGCCATAATAGCGATTGACGGATCGGCATTGAAAGTTGGCGACATTCTCGGTGAGCACCGGCGCATCGCCGAGACCCCGTGTCCAGTCGATTCCGGCGAACTTATCCTCGGACGATTTTGCAAACTTGTTCGCAAGCCCCTGCTGTGAAGTGCCGAGTATGTGAACGGCGAAATGGCTGGCGTTCTGAAACACGGTCAGGCTTGAGGAATAGATTCCGAGGCTCCAGAGGACCAGAGGAGGGTTCAGGGAGACCGATGCAAACGAATTGCAGGTGATGCCATAGGGCTTTCCGTCAGGAGCCATGGCGGTGATGATCGTTACGCCCGTCCCATATGTACCGAGCGCATTGCGAAAATCGCGGGGATCGATCGGCGAGCTGTCGCTCGCGAGTTCATTGGCTGGATCGGGAGCGGCCGGCTGCTTCGGCAGATCATTCATCGACCGGCCTCACAGCGTGAGATTCTCGGACGGCAGGCCTAGTGCCACGCGCCCATAATTGGTCCCCGCCGCATCGAAATTGAATGCCAGATGCGAGTTGATCGCATGCGCATCGCGGAATTGCCGCTGCAGCACGCCCGTCGTGAACAAGCCGCGGGCGCCGCTCGCGGCGAACAACATCGACACAGCTTCGGTGCACAGATTGACAGAGAAAGCCCCGTCGCGCCGATACCTGGTCTTGCTGGCCATGTTGGGAATATGACCGCGCCGCGCGTCGTCCATGGCATTGATGCAGGCTGAACGCATGATCAGGCGCGCAGCATCGACCTTGGCCGAAGCCTCCGCGATCTTGATCTGGGTGCTTTGAAAGTCGCTGAGCTTGGCTCGGTTGTAGGTCGATATGCGATGACGCGCGACTTCCGCATAGTCGTCGAGGCACGCTTGCGCATTTCCGAGCGCAACGCCGGACAGGACGTAGGGAAACAGCGAAAACACGGGTAGTGTATATGACGGATTGGGATTGACTCTGCTTCCAGGCGTCGGGCCGCCGGCAAGATCGCCGACGGCGACCGTCATGTAGTCGGGCACAAAGGCATCCTTGACTTCGACGTCGCAGGAGCCGGTACCGCGCAGTCCCGCGACATTCCAGGTGTCGAGCACGTTGTAGTCGGCTTTCGGCAGCAGAAAGATTCGGTACTCGATGCCGTCTGCTTCGTCGTCAGAATAGACGACGCTTGCCAGCATGTTCCATTCGCAGGAGGCAACGCCCGAGGAAAACGGCCAGCTCCCGTGCAACCTGTAACCGCCCTCCACTCTCGTGGCGCGCCCCGCCGGAAAAATGAACGAAGACGCAATCAGTGCGTCGGCATTACGGCCCCAGACCAGATCCTGCGCCTTCTGCTCGAACATGCCGAGCATCCAGTGATGGCTCGCCAGATTGGCAAGATTCCAGGCGACCGACGCGTCCGCCTGCCCAAGTAGATCGGCGCAGTCGATGAGCGCGACATAGTCAAGTTCGGCGCCGCCGATGCGCTTTGGTTGAAGCATACGGAACAGACCCGCGTCGTGCATATCCTGTTCGGTTTCCGGCGGAAGCTGTCGCAGTTCCTCGGTCCGCGCCGCGCGCTCTCGCAGCCGCGGCGCGAGCGCTCGGGCCTTCGCGATCATTGCTGCATAGGCACGTTCGCCGGCCTCCGGCCCAGTGGGCTGGTCCATGCTCGGCTCTTGACCAGGCGCCATTCGTGTCCCTCGCTTCGACATAGTTATGCGGCGGGAACTTCGTCAAATCAAGCCGAGGCTAGGTCAACGGGAGGCAGTCGCCCAGGCTCTTGGTCGCTGGAAATGATGCGAGGTCGCGAACGCCGGCATCGAAGGAATTCCCAGAAGTCAGGCGATGCCTCGTCCCATGAACCAACCAGGTTCAAGCCGACGCCGAAGGCTTCCCGGATCCAAAGACACCCTTTTGCGTGAATTCCGAGATCCGACGCTCGTCGTAACCAAGCGTATCACGCAGGACGTCCTCGGTATGCTCACCTAACAGGGGGGCGGCAACGGGATCGACCGGGCCGGTCAGGCTCATTGTAATCGGCGGCTCGATGTTGGGGATCCATTCCGCCGTAGGATGTGGAATCTGGCTCAAGCGATGGCGCTCCCGAGCCTCGGGTGCATTAAACCCCTCTTCAACGGTCCGGAGATAGCCGACAGGGATATTCGCCAGCTTCATCTTTGCCATCCAGTTTTCGAGGGTATCGCTCGCGAAAACCTCTGCGATGGCTGCCCGCAGAAGCTCCTTGTTTTCGGAGCGCGCTTTGCGCGACGCGAACTGCGGATCGGTGATCAGATCAGGCCGGTTCAGCACCTCGACCACCAGCCGGCGGTAGAGCCGGTCGTTCGCGCAGGCCATGTAAAGCGGCCCATCGGAGGCTTCATAGACGCCGACGGTGGGGGACCCGCTCGGCGAATTTCCGAACCGGCCGGGGTTCTCACCGTTGATCAGATAGGCCATGCCGTAGAACCCGGTCATGCCCATGGCGACGTCGAACAGGGCAACCTCGACATGCTGCCCGCGGCCGAGCCGATCGCGCGCCAACAGCGCCAGCAAGATGGCATTGCAGGCGGACATCCCCGTCGCCATGTCCACGATCGGTGGGCCCGTTCGAACCGCCGGCCCATCGGCAAACCCGTTGAGCGACATGAAGCCGCTTTCCGCCTGTGTGATGGGATCGAAGCCTGGGCGCGAGGCGAACGGTCCGGTGCGTCCGTAAGCCGAAATCGAGCAATAGACGAGCCGCGGATTGAGCGGCGCCACCGTCTCATAATCGAGGCCGAATTTCTTCATGACCCCGCTTGAAAAATTCTCCACGACCACGTCGGCTTTGCGGATCAGATCCAGCGCGATCTGACGGGCCTCCGGCACGGCCAGGTCGAGCGCAATACCGCGCTTGTTGCGGTTCAGGCTCAGATAAGCGGCGCTTTCGCCGCCGATTTCGGCGTGCTCATAGGCACGCGTATCGTCGCCGCCGTCCGGATTCTCGATCTTGATGACGCGCGCGCCAAAATCGGCGAGCGTCTGAGTGCAGGCCGGCCCCGCCACCACGCGCGTGAAATCGACGACCAGAAGACCATCGAGCGCGGTAGGCGCGCCCGTCGTCCGCGACGAACGTTCCGGCAAGTGAGGCTTGGTGGGCATCGACGGCGCTCCCTTACATCGGCTTATGGTCGCCGAATTTCCTGCAAGAGCAAACTTAAAGCCCGGCGCCGCCGACTTCGCAAGTGCTTCAGCAGCATCGCTTCAATACGCAAAAGGGGCCCGGCAGCCGTCAAGCTGCCGGGCCCTCGGACATCCCGGGTGCACAAGGTCGCGCTACGTCTCACGTAGACCATTCTACGTGGAGAAGGACACGTTCCACACCACGGGAAACCTTGCCCATTTCCCTCAGCGAAGCCATTTTCGCCAATAAAGCGTATGCGCCCAGGCCCAAGGCACATCAGGTTCGTAGAGCCGATAGCCCGCCTGAATGAAATTATTGGCAGATTTCGTTCCCGACCCACTGCACGACCCAGATCGTGAAGGCATCCGCCGCGGCGCCCGCGCCACCGATGTCGATGAAGGCGCGGAGCGGCAATAGCGGATCCGCGGCAACCTTCCCGATCCGCCCCTGCGCGCGTGCCTCTGACAGCAGCGCGGCGAAATAGGCGCCCTCGAAGGCACGCGCATACTCACCCTCCCAGATGTGATCGTAGCGCTCCGGATAGAGTTTCTGGTCGAGCAACCGCTCCTCCTCGAGCACCTCCGGAAACCAGGGATTGTCGCGCCAGTTCGCCTTGACGGTCACCGCCCCGTCGGGACGGCGCCCGCGCAAAAAATCGTCGATCGCATCGCTCTTGCGGCGCGGATTCCAGCTCGCCCAGAGCTCGGAATCCTTGGCGCGGATCGTCGGCCGCAGCAGCGCAAGGCTGCGCGCGCTCAACGATTGTGCCTCGTCGATCCAGGCGATGCGAAATCCTTCCAAGGACTTGATCGAGTCCGCCGTGTGATCCTGCAGCCCGCGGAAAATGATCAAGCCGTCCCCGGGCGTCTCGATCTTGTCGCTGAACAGCTTGAAGCCGTGACCGAGGCCAAGGCTCGCGATCTTGCCCTCGATCAATCGCTTCGAGGATTGCGCCAGCGTCCGCTGCGCCTCTCGGATGCAGACCGCGAGCGTGCCGCGCTCGGCCTGGCAGGTTTCGACCAGCAGCTCGCCGAAGAAATGCGATTTTCCCGAGCCACGTCCGCCGTAAACGCCTTTGTAGCGCGCAGGCTTCAGCAGCGGCTCGAAGATCTTGGCGGTTGGAATTTTTAGGGTCGACAATAGATACGCTCGCTTGCCCTAGGGCAGGCCGATACGCCTGCGGTCACGCCATACGTTCAGCCAGCGATCGCTTCGGCCGACACGCCGTACCTTGCCGCCGCAGCAGCGATCTGAGACGTCATCCCTCCATGAGGGAAGCCACTATCGCCTTTAATGGCGCGCCTATAGCCGGCAACGGGCGGCCAGCAACTGGCAGAACAATTTATCGAGACGAAAAACCCGCGGCCAATTGCTCGGCGCGGGCTGAACCAACTAAATCTCTATGATGCCATTCTGCCAATGTTTTGCCCGACGTGTCAAACGACAGATCGAATTCCAGATCGAATTTTTCTCTGAGCTCAGGCGTCACGCCCAGGGTCACTGCCCGAGCTTCCCGGATGAACGATGATGCGCTCGATCCGGTGAATCAATTCCAGAGCGCCGTCCTCGCCGTTCTCGATCGGCTGCGTAGCCTTGCCCCAGCCGCGGTCAAGGATCGCGTTGGCGGCCGAGACGCGGGCCGCCGGCGTCGCGTCATCGCTGCGCATGATGCCGACGAGGACGCGGACGGCTGTCCTGGTGTGGCTGCGCGCGAGCGAACGAATCTCGGTCAGCGTCCGCGCTCGGGATGTCTTCCGCGCTGCGGGCAGGCGGACCGGCTCGTTCTCGACCTCGCCTTCGATTTCCTCGCTCACGAAAATGTCTCCCACAGCACGATTGCGATCAGGCCCGCAATCGCGAGCGATATCAGATAGGCGGTCATCGTCTCTCCACGACAAGGAAAATGCGCGGCAGATCGCGTAACGACGCGCGATCGTTTCGGGCGCGAACCCTATCTCCGTGAAGCCCGGAGACCGCAGCGGCGCGAGCGACTGGCCCAGCGCCGCGAGGCCGGCACGTTCGCGCGTGCACGGCCAGCAATGGTTCGGACGGCGGCACGCCGATCGGCGCTCTCTGAACGCGTATCAAGCGAGTGCGTGGCCGTGTTGCGTGGGCCACCGTCCGATTCTGGAATCGAAACGAAAAAACCCGCGGCGGATGTTTTCCGCGCGGGTGAACAAACTCGTTTCGATGATGTCATTATGCCGGTGTTTTGCCCGACGTGTCAAAACCCATGTTGGATTGAAAAAGCCCGTCGCAGATTGCTCCGCGCGGGCCGAACCAAACGTCTTTCGATGATGCCATTCTGCCAGTGTTTTGCCCGACGTGTCAAACTCCGTCGTTCGACCACGCCGTGCGGGGAACTTACGCAAAGAGCCGCGCGTTTATTCCCGCGGTCAAAGGAACGTTCGTGCGATGAGCCATACTGTACTCGTTGTTGACGACGATCCCCTTGTTCTCGACGTCATCGTGGGCATGCTGGAAGATCTCGGCTACGAGGTGATAAGCGTCCAAAGCGGGCCGGAAGCGCTCGATCGGCTCAGGCAGAACGAGAACATCTCCATCCTCATCACGGACATCAATATGCCGGGCATGGATGGTCATGAACTTGCCGAACTGGCGAGGCGGCTGCGCCCGGAGTGAAGATCCTGCAATTGTCGGGTCGCGAACCCCGGCGCGGGGGCCTGCCAATGATCAGGAAGCCGTTTTCGTTCGAGGAGCTCGCCGAAGCCATGCGGCAAACCACCGGCGGTCACTGAACGTCGGATGCCAAAAAGCAAACCCGCGGCGGGCTCCCGCGCGGGCTGAACCAAACTCATGTCGATGATGCCATTCTGCCGGTGTTTTGCCCGACGTGTCAACGCGGGGAGAGCGGAAGAACGAGCCCTTCCTCCCAGCTTGATATGTGGTGTGCAAGGGGCTTGCTTCAAGTCCCCCGCCCGGCCGTAGAACCCCCGACCCACGACCAAAGCAACAACTCGAGGGGATCCACATGCCTGTATTGCTTCCGACCTCCCGGCCGCGCGGCCACACCAAACGCGCCGGCGCCAGTCGCGCAAGCCACCATGCCGTGGTGATCGCCGGCGGCGGCCCGACCGGGCTGATGCTGGCCGCGGAGCTCGCGCTCGCAAATGTCGACGTCGCCGTGGTCGAGCGGCGCGCGGATCAGGAGCTCGTCGGCACGCGGGCCGGCGGATTGCACGCGCGCACCATCGAGATCCTCGATCAGCGCGGCGTCGCGGAGCGCTTCCTGCGCGAAGGGCAAGTCACCCAGCTCGCAGGCTTCGCCTGGACCAGGCTCGACATCGGCGATCTCCCCACCCGGCACGCTTACGGCCTCGCGCTGCGACAGAGCCACATCGAGCGCATCCTGGCCGGCTGGGTCGCGGAGCTCGCGGTGCCGGTCTATCGAAACTCCGAGGTGACGGGCTTCGTTCAGGACGCGACCGGCGTCGACGTTACGCTCTCCGGCGGCGCGGCACTGCGCGCAAGCTATCTCGTCGGCTGCGACGGCGGCCGCAGCCTGGTGCGCAAGACGGCCGGCATCGATTTCGTCGGCTCCGATCCGACGCTCAGCAATCTCATGGCCGAAGTCGAGATGCGCGACGAGCCGGCATGGGGCCTCCGCCACGACGGGCTCGGCTTTCACGGTCTCAGCAAAACGGAGAGCGGACGTGTGCTGGTCGTCGTGACGGAAGCGACGCTCGGCCGCACCGGCGAACCCGGCCTGCGCGATCTCGGCGATGCGCTCCTCGCCGTGTATGGCACCGACTTCGGGCTCCAAAATCCCGCCTGGATCTCCCGCTTCACCGATGCGGCGCGGCAGGCCGTGTCCTATCGCCGGGAGCGCGTGCTGCTCGCCGGCGATGCCGCGCATATCCATCACTCCGTCGGCGGGCAAGGCCTCAACACCGGGGTGCAGGACGCCGTCAATCTCGGCTGGAAGCTGGCGCAGGTGGTGAGGGGCATTGCGCCCGACAGCCTGCTCGACAGCTACCACGCCGAACGTCATCCCGTTGCCGCGCGCGTCCTGCGCAACACCATGGCGCAGATCGCCCTGCTCCGCCGCGGCGACGACGGCCTCAAGGCCGCGCGCGAGGTGGTGTCCGACCTGCTCGCCATGGACGAGCCGCGCAAACGTTTTGGCGCGATGATGAGCGGGCTCGACATTCACTACGATCTCGGCGAAGGACACGAACTGCTCGGACGCCGCATACCCGACCTCGATCTGGTGGTCGAAGGCCGTCCGCTGCGGCTGTTCACGCTGCTGCACGGCGCGCGAGGCGTGCTGCTCAATTTCGGCGAGGCCGGCGATTTGAACATCGCCCCCTGGGCGGACCGCGTCGGACTCATCCGCGCGGCTTGCGACGGGACATGGGAGCTTCCGGTCATCGGACAGGTCGCCGCCCCCGAAGCCATTCTGGTGCGGCCAGATGGGCACGTCGCATGGGTCGGAGATCATAGACACCTCGGACTAGCGGAGGCACTTACCATTTGGTTCGGACCGGCCGCTGCGGCGTAACGCACGAACGTCATAGCGCCACGCGAACAAGCAGGCCCGCGGCATTCCGCGGGCCTGTCGAAACCTCAGGTTCTCAAAACTCGCCTCAAGACGCGAATGTTGCGCCGCTCGGTGCTTTCCGATGCGGCCGCTTCACCCGGCGAGCCGGGTTTCAGGGGCTGGTTCTGAGGTTTGTATGCGAGCGCGTCGGCGATCCAGCGCGGCCAGCCTGTCGGTTCTGCAATGCCCGACTCTTGGCGATCTGGCTCGATCCGCGGTTGATGCGGCTGCTGTCGGTTCGTGCTCATGTATTCTCCTGCGAAAGCAGCCAAAGCTCTTCGTGAGAGACGTCGAAATCGCCCGTCGCGCCGATGCTTCCAAGAACGCTTAGCGGTTCGCGGATCACGGACTCCTCAACACGGGCGTCGAGCGTTCGACAGTCATCGCCGGGGTGTGCAATGACCCGCTCGATGCGATGAATAAACTCAAGGGGCTTGCCGTCTTCATTCGCGATGGGCTGCAGCGGCTTGCCCCATCCGCGATCGAGAATGGCATTGGCTGCCGAGACACGTGCATGCGCCGGCGCCTTCTTGTCGAGCATGATCTTCACGAGAGTATTGACGGCGTGCACGGTGTGCGTCCGCGCCAAGGATTTGATCTCGGTCATCGTTCGTTGCTTCAAAGTTCTGCGGGCGGCTTCCCTCGCAAATGCCACTTCAGAGCGCCTGTTCACAACTTCATTCATCTGAAAATCCTTTGCAATTCAGGCCCGATGCTGGATCGGGAATAAAAAAACCCGCGGCGGATGCATCTCCGGCGCGGGCAGCAAACAATCGTCTCAACGATACTATTCTGCCAGTGTTTTGCCCGACGTGTCAAAATCGCAAATACGGCTCTGGCTGCGACGGGGGGCAGGTGCGCCCGAGGCCGGAACTAGAAACCCTCGCCTGAGTTTATGTCGGGCGTACAGGGACCGTTGCCCATGAACCGGATGATCCGACCGGAGGCAAACGAGCGCGCACACGTGTTGTTGCGGCGCTCAGCCGAAAGAATCCGAATATCTTTGGAGCTCCTGAACCAAGACCTCCCGTTTTTTGCGAGGCCGCAAGAGAAGCCGGTTTGCGAAGGCTGCGATAGGACAATGTCGTGGGCGAGGTCGTCCCTCGCTGCTACCTACCGGACGGTTTCAAACGTGTATACATGCACACTTTGCGGGGCGGTCAAAGAAACAGCGAGCCGGGCAAAGATATCGATAGAGTTGTAATACGCTTGTGGCTCTTCGCGCCATTTGCTGTTGCACAGAACCGGTCGTTGTCCGGGCGCAGCGGACATCACCGACGATTTATAAGTACGCGCCCTAATACTGAGGACGTTTCAGCAAATCAGGCAATCGAGAGATTGCCTTGGCGATCCTTCTTGCCTCGTCACGCGATAGGAACTGGTGGGCATACTGGTAACCCCACGAGTGCAAGTCTTCTCGATGGAGGACGCAGCAGATCGTGAAGCCGCTCGCGTCCTTAACGCGGAAACACTCTTCCTCCTCTTCCATGACCCACGGCGCCGGAAACCGCCTGAGATTGTCCATACAACTTCACGGACGTGCATAACCCCTGATCGGCGCAACGCCGGGCGGCAAAAGGCGACGCTTGGCAACGTGATCCCTTGGCGCTTGCGCTGGTCGGCGAGGAATAAAGAAACATTGCACGAGGATCGGCTCATTGTCGCCGAGCTGCACCCGCTCTTGCGCCAGACCGCTCATCACCACGCGCATCTTCATGATCTCTTCCGCGACAAAGGTGCAGTCTTCGTCGCGCTTGATCTGCTCATGCATGACGGCCTCGGCTTCGCGCATACTGAGGCGTAAGGCCCTGATAATTCGGCGAATTTCACTTATGCGGTTGTCCATAGCCATCTCCACTCGAAGATGTCAAAATAAGAACAAAACATGAACATAGAGTCAAGGGAGACGAAAGCATAAGAATGCTCGGCCCCCCCGCCCGAGCAAGTCGTCGTCCGTGGATGTATCAAGTGTGTCGCTCGCAGGAGGTCAAACGCTTTCATGTGCAATCTGTATTCGATCACCACTAACCAGGCCGCCATCGCCGAGCTTTTTCGCGTGGTCCGTCGCTACGAAGGCAATTTGCCGCCCATGCCCGGCGTATTTCCGGATTACCCCGCACCTGTCGTTCGCGACATCGGTAGCGGCGAACGCGAGTTCGTGATGATGCGTTGGGGCATGCCCCCGCCACCACGCACCGGCGGTCCGCCCGTGACGAACATTCGCAACACCTCATCGCCGCACTGGCGTGCATGGCTCAAGCCGGAGCATCGCTGCCTCGTGCCCGCCAACAGCTTTGCCGAATACGCACCGGAGCCGAACCCGGAAACAAAGAAGAGAGACGTCGTGTGGTTTGCGCTAGCTGAAGCGCGGCCTCTATTCGCGTTCGCCGGTATCTGGACGACGTTCAGTGGTGATCGCGGCACTAAGTCAAAGCCGGTCCGCGGACCGCATCAGGTCTATGGCTTCCTCACGACGTCGCCTAATGCCGTTGTCGAACCCATTCATCCAAAAGCGATGCCGGTGATCCTGACGACGGCCGAAGAACAAGAGGTTTGGCTGCGGGCGTCATGGGATGAAGCCAAGGCGCTGCAACGGCCTTTGCCGGATCAAGCTCTTAAAATCGTAGCGCGAGGCGCGGACAAGGAGGACAGTCCGGTCCAGCACGTAAAATGAGTAAACCGCTCATACCGCTCAAACCTCGCCTCGACGAACGCGCGAAATTTGCAGCGCAATGTATCAAATGATGCAGACTCCCGCCGAAGGCAGGCATACGGTTACCCCATCACCGCACGGCCCGTGGCATAGACCGGTGATGAGAACGCCAGTTGCGCTCCCGCCCCTGCGCTAACGAGGGAGCAGCGCCATGCTGAAACGGCGTCGTTTCAAACAGTCCAGAACGCTCGATGAACGGCTCGCAGACGAGGCCGCACGGCTTCGCGAGGAAGCGCGCGCGCTCAGGCCCGGGCGCCACCGCGAGATGCTGCTGCGCCGGGCGCGGCAGGATGAGACCGCGATCCAGATCGACGCCTGGTTGAAGTCGCCGGGCCTGAGGCCGCCGACATGACCCAGCAATATCGCGCTTATCTCGTCGGCGAGAACGGGGTGTTTCGCTCCGCCGAAGCATTCGAGGCGGTCTCCGACGAGTCCGCGCTTCGCATCGCGCAGCAGTTCACGCGGCACGGCAAGGTCGAGGTCTGGCAGCTCGGCCGAAAGATCGCGGTGCTCGAGCCCGAAGAGGCGGCGAGATTGCTGACGCGTCAATGACCGCTGCGCCGGCTCGCGCAGCGACCCTCACTCCTCTGCAAGCTTGCGCTCGATATAGGCGTCCACCGTCTCGGCGAAGGAGCGCTGCACCCCGACCGCGGCACCGTGCTGGTCGAGCGCGTCGCGCTGGAGCACGCGCAGGCCGCGGCCGCGCAGGCTGGCCGGCGCGGTGTTGAGATATTGATCGATGGCGCCCTTGGCGAGCGGGATGGCTCTCGGATCTCCCCTTGCGATCAAGAGACGCAAGAGGCTCTGGCAATCGGCCAAACCGGGCATGGGTTCAGCCTTCAGCCTTGCCGCGATTTCGGCCTCGGCCGCTTGACCGGCTGGGTGTGGGTGCCGAACAGCGCCAGCAGCAACGCGACTTCTTCCTTCGAACCGATCTGGATCATGACTTGCTTCCCTTTCGCTCCGTTGGTCGGGGCGAACGGGCACGGCGTTCAGGACAATCGGGTTTCAGCAATGTTTCAGGCGTGTTTCGTCGGGATCGAAAACGCCAACCCTCAATCGTGAAAACGGCCCCGGCGCGGGGACGGGGGGCTGGAGCGTCGGGGCCGTCATTCCAAGGCCGGCAATCGGCGGTAGGCCGGCCGCGAAACCAATTCGCGTTTGGAACAATAAGTTCCTAACAGGGAGCCGAGAATTCCACGCGCCTCTCGCGCGCAGATGGAGCCGAACAGGGTAAGTCATACTTTCGTTCTGATCGAGGAACCGGCCCGATCCGATGCGGTTGAGGGGTATCTTCAACGGCCCAGGGAGCGTGCCATGACAAAGCCCCGCCTCAGAGTGAGGCAAACCCGCTCGCTCGAAGAACGTTTGGCCGAAAACGCGGCCAGGCTCAGGGAGCGCGCCGATCAATTGCCGGCGGGCGCGGAGCGGGAAGCCCTGCTCAAAAGGGCACGCCTCGCCGAGACCGGAGCTAAGCTCAGCGATTGGCTCATCACCCGCACGACAGGCTCGTGAGTAATTTAGGAACGTTCTCGACCACACCCAAGTTGGCGCCATGCTCGAGACGCGGTGCCATCATGGCGAGATATTTTTTCGACATTCGAGACGACGGCGGAGTTTATCCGGACGAAGAAGGATTGGAGTTCGCAACGCAACGCGAGGCCGAGGTAGAGGCGACGCAAACCTTGGCAGGCCTGGCGCAGGATCTGGCCGTTCAGGACGAGCGGCCGGACGTGGCCGTCGAGGTTCGCACGGAGGAAGGGCGCGTCTTTCAGGCCGCGCTCATTTTCGAATCCAATGCGAAGCGACATTGAGGCCGGTCCGATCAGAACAATGCCGTGGCGAGCCGGTTATCCCGGCATGATTCGCATCTGGTACTTCACCGCCTTCATCGCCGTCACCGCAGCAATGTTCTGGCTGCTGGTCGGGTTCGACAAGTTTCTCGACGGGTAGGCCAAGCGAACAACCCTGAGGACGCTTCGACAAGCCCGGCCATCGCGAGATGGCCTTTGCGATCCGCCGCGCCTCAATGCGAAACTCAGGGCTCGCCGTCTTCGCGCGGGAACGGCTCATGCGTCTTGCGGCCGAGGAAGATGTCAGGTTTCGGCAGCTTCAAGACCGCGAGGCCGAGTTCATGCGCCGCAACACCACGCGCGTAAACCTCCACGAAGCGACTTTGGCTTTCGAGAAATGCCCGGGGGTCGTATTCGGAAACCATTACTGCACTCCGATTGCCGACCGACCATAACCGGAAATCAAATCACGACAGTCCAAAAGGATACTTGGCTAGGCACGCCGATGGCACGACTCTGTTACCAATATTGCCGGAACGCATGGACCGGGGGTCCATTAATCCACCGGATCGGACCAATTCAGGGATTGGTATCGTGGGCGTCGAGCGACACCGGCCGCCGAAATACTGGCGGATGAGAGCGGAGGAGTTCCGGGCCAAGGCGGACAATGCCGAGCACCCGCCCGTCAAGGCATCGCTGCGCAAGGTCGCGGAGACTTACGAAGAGCTCGCCCGCCGTGCCGAGAAAATCCGCACCATCCGGGATGTGGACGGGACGTCCGAATAGGCTCGCCGTCGCCACACCAGCTTCTTTGGACAATGCCGGAGTATCAGGATTTCACGTGGGTCCTCCGAGCCGCCTGCGAGCCTTCGCAGCATGGATCTCGGACAGCGCGATGATGATTGCGACAACGCCGCCGCCGCCAACCATCATGATCAACACCATTCCGAGCATTCGAATCGCCCGCGTTACCCGCGAGGTTCCTAAGTACCAAAGTGAACCGTTCGTTCCAAAAACAAAACGAGCGACGGGTCAAACTTTAACCAAATGCGGCGAAGCGGGTTGGGCGGAACGAAATCTCTTCGCGCCATGCTGGGACATGTCCCCTGCGAAGGGCGCTCGGGCAAGCTGGAGAGACCGTCGATGTATTACGTCGCCGCCGCATTGCTGGTGCTGTCGGGACTGTTCTACTCCGCGGGCCATCACGAGCTCGGCCAGTTCGGCGCGAACATGTGCCGCTACGGCAGCACGTTCTGCGACAGCCCGGTGCTGGTCTTCACCGGCGGCGCGCTGGCCGCCGCCTGGGGCATGTTCGTCAGCGTCAAGTAGCAGCACGCGCTTCGGCGCGCCGGCTTCAAGTCTCGTCGTTCTTGTAGCGCTTGCGCACGATGCTTTCGGCAACACGACGTTCGGTCGGACTGCGGTAGCGATTGCGCAGCACGCCGTAGATCAGCGCCACGAGCAGGACGAAGGCGCCGACAAAGAACACTGCTTCCAGGCCCATGAGGCCCTCCTTCGAATTCTTCCGCTCAACGCGCTACCTCGCCAATTCCTTGCGGACGGCGGCGGCCGAATTGCCGACCTTGTCGACGGCCTTCTTCAGCTCCTCCTTCGATACGCCGAGCGCGTGCGTCCAGTACTTGACCTCGAAGGCCTCGTGCATGTTGATCTTGCTGCGGTCCGGTTGCTCGCGCTTCGTCAGATTGTCCATGGCGTTTTCCTCCCTCAGGCAGGAAAAACGCCATCATGGACCGGCCGTTCCATACGGTGCGGCAGCGCTCACACGTTGAGCCACAGCATGGAAGCGAGCACCGCCGAAAACACAAACAGCCCTGCAATTGCAATTCTGAAAACCAGATCGGCGGCCACGTATGCCCCCTTCGTGTTTGCAAATTCTTTGCCCGCACGGCGCCCGGTCTCGGCCTTAGGCAAGGCAAGGACTGCACCGTGACTTCGCTGCCGGGTTGGATTGGGAACTGCCCGTCAAGCGGCAGCGCAACGCGCGAATCAATCTTTCGTTCCAAGTTGGTAGCGAGCGCGCGAATTTGACCGATGTCAATCCGCACGGCCGAGCGGAGTACTGCCTTGCACGATCCGACCGTGGACCATGACCTCGCTGCGCCGTCCGGTTGCACGCACGCCTTCGTCGGCAACGACGCGCCGAGAGGCGCGATGCCCTGCCGACCGTTTGAACGCGCGAAAACGAAAAGCCCGCAACCGGTGACGGTGCGGGCTCGAACAATCTCTGCGATGGTATGACTCTACATGTGTTTTGCCCGACGCGTCAAAGCAACGACGGTGCGTTGGCGTCGGCAGGCGGCGTGCGGGCCGACGAAGGAACTTTGCGGCCTTGATCGCGCTTAAAGCACAATTCGTAATTCCGGAAGGTCAGCCCTGTCAAATCGATCGAAACACGCCGCCAGGCACGACGACACCGAAGGCCGGGCGCAGTCCGGGCCGGCGCTGCTGAAGCGGCTGGGGCCCGGCCTCATCACCGGCGCTGCCGACGACGATCCGTCGGGCATCGCCACCTATTCGCAGGCGGGCGCGCAATTCGGCTTCGGGCTGCTCTGGACGGTGTTTCTGACCCTGCCGTTCATGATCGCGATTCAGCTCGTCAGCGGGCTGATCGGCCGGGTCACCGGCAAGGGTCTCGCCGCCAACGTCCTGCAGCTCGCGCCGCGCTGGATCGTGCTGGGGCTCGTCTCGCTGCTCGTCATCGCCAACACCATCAATATCGCCGCCGACATCGCCGCGATGGCGGAGGCGCTCTCGCTGGTCATCGGCGGGCTCAATCACGAGCACGCGCTGATCTTCGCGGCCGGCTCGACCCTGCTCCAGGTGTTCGTGCCCTATCGCCGCTATTCGCCGGTGTTGAAATTCCTGACGCTGGCGCTGTTCGCCTATGTCGCCACCGCCTTCACCGTGAAGATCCCCTGGAGCACCGCCCTGCTCGCCGCAATCTGGCCGAAGGCGAATGTCAGCGCCGAGTATTTCCTGATGGTCGTCGCCGTGCTCGGCACCACCATCAGCCCCTATCTCTTCTTCTGGCAGGCCTCGCAGGAAGTGGAGGAGATGAACCAGGGCAAGCGCGACAAGCCGCTGCGCGACCTGCCGAACGGCGGCGATCCCGAGATCGCGCGCATCCGCTTCGACACCATCGTCGGCATGCTGCTCTCCAACTGCATCGCCTTCTTCATCATCCTGACTACGGCGTCGGTGCTGAACGCCAATGGCGTCACCAAGATCAACTCGGCAACCGAGGCCGCCGAAGCGCTGCGTCCGCTCGCCGGCGACTTCACCTTCGCACTGTTCGCGATCGGCATCATCGGCACCGGCCTCCTGGCGATCCCGGTGCTGGCGGGCTCGGCGGCCTATGGCGTTGCGGAGATTTTCGGCTGGCGCGCCACGCTGGAGGCGAAGCCGGAGAAAGCGGTCGGCTTCTACACCATCATCGCGGCCGCAACCATCATCGGCTTCGGCCTCGGCTTCACCGGCATCGACTCGATCCACATGCTGGTATGGAGCGCGGTGCTCAACGGCATCGTTGCCGTGCCGATCATGGCCATGATGATGCTGATCGTCTCGAGCCGTGCGATCATGGGCCGCTTCAAGGCCCGCCCATGGCTGGTCGCGCTGGGCTGGCTCGGCACCGCGATCATGGCGCTGGCCGTCCTTGCTCTGCTCGGCTCGTCATTGATCGGCTGACCAGGGCGTTACTCATAAATGGCCGGATGGGAGGTCTGCTTCCGGGAGCATGGCAGACCAATTGTGCTCAACGTGAGTTCTTCGGATTTTGACCCATTGGAGACATTGTTCGGCGGAACGGGCGGTCGCCTCTCTCCTAGGAACCGCTGCTTCGTGGTGGTATTGTCTCTACATCATCGGCCGAGGCTCTGCCCGTAGGCGTCGATGGCTGAGAGACATTGCTGTGCTCCCGCCTGCAAGACAGGGAGCGCGGCCATGCCGATCGATCGCCACATCCATCATCCGCTACAAATCGATGCTGCACACGTCCAAATGGCGCGTGACGCAATCGGTGAGGCCCTCAAGGTGCTAAGGCAGCCTGCTCCCGATACCTTCCTCGGTCGCGAGACCTTCAAGCCGTTTCCAAAAGAACACACCGAAAATAACATACTTAATGGGAAGGTTAACTCAAACCCATCCTGCGAGTTCCGCCGTCGCTTTTAAGCAAGTTCCGAGCCACTGCGCGAAACCTGATCGTGCCATACGATCACTTCTTCACATCGGGGCGCGCGTCGCCGACGAATCTGTCGCGGTTCGGCATTTTGACGGCCGCAAGCGATTTGGCATCGAGTGTCGCATCGGCTCCCACCAGCCCGTTCAGGTTCAGGATATAGGCGGACACCGCATAGACGTCCTCGTCACTCAGCGACTGCGGCGCGTTCTGCGGCATGGCGCGGCGGATATAGTCGAACAACGTGGGCGCATAAGGCCAATAGCTGCCGACGGTGCGGATCGGCCTGGCCGTCCCGATCGTGCCCTGCCCGCCGACGAGCCGGTCACCCAAGCCACCCTCGCCTTTGTCGCCATGGCACGAGGCACATTGCTGCGCGAACACCTCGCGCCCATGGCTGACCGAACCGCCTCCCTTCGGCAGATTGCTGCCGTCACGTCCGATATCGATATTCCAGCCCGCGATCTCCGCGGCCGTCGCCGGGCGACCGATGCCGTAGATGCTTTGCGCCTGCGCATCGCTCGCGATGGCACCGAGCGCGATTGCAGCGGCAACGCCGCAAGTCTCACGCCAGCGCATTGGTCACCTCGCCGTCAGCAGCGATGCGCCAGGGCCAGATCGCGTTGTTGTGGTAGAAATAGTTCTCGCCGCGCACTGCGAGCAGCTCGGCCAGCGTCGGCTGCACATAGCCGGTCTCGTCGACGGCACGGCTCTGGATCACGGCCGGCTTGCCGTCCCATTGCCAGGGCAGACGGAAACGCGTGAGGGCGCGCGTCAACACCGGCTCCTGCAATCGCGCATCCTGCCAGCTCTTGCCGTCATCGACCGACACCTCGACACGCTTGATCTTGCCGTGTCCACTCCAGGCGATGCCGGTGATCTCGTGGAAGCCAGGCGCTCTCAGGCGCTGACCGCCCGAGGGGCGCGTAATGATCGACTTCGCTTCCATGTAGAAGGAAAACTCGCGCGCCGTGCCGTCAGGCAGGAGATCGGTGTATTTCGAGGTCTCTTCGCGCGAATAGGTGGGCTCCGCGGTCACATGCAGGCGGCGCAGCCACTTCACGCTCATATTGCCTTCGAAGCCCGGCAGGAACAGCCGCAACGGATAGCCCTGCTGCGGACGCAGCCGCTCGCCGTTCTGGCTGTAGACCAGAAGGGCGTCCTCGAGGCATTTCTCGATCGGAATGCTGCGTGTCAGCGCAGCGGCGTCAGCGCCTTCGGCGACGACCCATTTGGCGCCCGGTTTCAATCCGGCCTCCTGGAGCACTAGCTTCAGGCTCACCCCAGTCCATTCGGCGCAACTCACCAGACCCACGAGGTCCGATGCCGTCTTGCCATAGGGCTTGGTGTAACCAGGATTGCCGGAGCATTCGAGGAAGTGGATGTGCGACTCCGACGGGAAACGCCTGAGATCGTCCATCGTGAAGATCAGGGGACGCTCGACAAGCCCGTGCAGCATCAAGCGATGTTGCGCCGGATCGATGGTCGGAACACCGCCATGATGCCGCTCATAGAACAATCCGTTCGGCGTGATGATGCCGTCGAGCTCCTGCAATGGCGTCCGGCTGGAGGCCGATATGTACTGCTTCAGGGTCTTCGAGATGTTCTTGACGACGCCCTTCTCGAACGGGGACGGCGCGCCATAGGGCTGGGCTCCCATCGGCTCGCCCGGCGCCTTCATCCATTCTGGAATGCCGGGCGGAAGGTTGTCCGCCTCCGCCGCGGCCGCCGCGCCAGCACCCAGAGCGGCACTGCCCGCCACCGCAGTGCCGCCTTGCAGGAAGCGACGGCGTGTTGTTTGCGCGGATTTTCCGGCGGCGTCGATCGTGCTGCTCATTGCGGATCCTCGGCTGAAGCTCGACCCGCATCAAACCTTCCGCGAAGTGCAATTGCAATTCGCTCGCATTTCAAAAACAGGCGATTTCGATCATGACTGATCCAAATCCGCCGGTCGCGTCAGCAGTTCCATTCTTCGCAACGCACAAACATCTCTCGCGTCACTCGCCCGGAGCGATCGCGTTGCTCGGCGTCGGCCGATCGGTGATCTGCTGCCCGAACAGGCTGCCGATCAACTCCACCGCCGTGCGCGCGGTGCGACCGCGCTCGTCCAGGAACGGATTGAGCTCGACGATGTCGACCGATCCCACCAAGCCGGAATCGTGCAGCAGCTCCATGATGAGATGCGCCTCGCGATAGGTCGCTCCGCCCGGTACCGTGGTGCCGACTCCCGGAGCCACACTGGGATCGAGGAAATCGACATCGAAGCTGACATGGAGCACGCCATTGCTCGCCTTGACACGCTCGATGACACGCCGGATCAGCACAGCGACGCCGAACTCGTCGATCTGGCGCATGTCGACAACCCTGATCCGGCGAGTACGCATCAACTCCTTTTCGAGCTTGTCGACGGAACGCGCACCGAACAGGTCCAGCCTGGCAGGATCGATCGAAGTGCGCGGATCATCGCCGAGCAATCCGTCGAGGCCGGGCTCGCCGCACAAGAACGCCGCCGACATGCCATGCATGTTGGCGGTGATCGTCGTCTCGGGCGTATTGTAATCGGCATGGGCGTCGAGCCAGAGCACGAACAGTTCGCGTCCGCGCTCCTGCCAGTGGCGCGCCATGGCATTCACCGAGCCCATCGACAACGTGTGATCGCCGCCGAGGAAGATCGGTAGCGCGCCGGTTTGCGCGATCTCATATCCCTTGCGGCTCAGCAAGCGGGTCCAGCGCTGGATTTCGCGGTAGTGATTGGCTTTTCCCGGCGGCCTGTCAGCGAGGTCGCTGACCTCCGCCACGGAGAGATCGCCGCAATCGACAACCTCGAAATCAAGGCCTTCGAGCAGCGCCGCAAGGCCGGCGGTGCGCAGCGCCGCAGGGCCCATCAAGGTGCCGCGCTGCGAAGCCCCCATGTCGATGGGCGCGCCGAGCAAGGCGATGCGCCAGGCTCGATCCGTCATGATCCGATCGGTCACGGCAGTCTCCTGAGATCAGCAAGGCTCCGCCAGCCTAACAGAGATTCGCACCCGTCGTTGCCCCGGGGATGACGAAAGGGCCCGCGCGCCCTGGAACAAATTCCCGCACGCCGCATTTTCTCCGCAAGGCCGGCACCCGCCGTTTACAGACGGCGCCTGTCGCGGATAGCCAAAGGTCCTTCGACCCGCTGTTCAAAACGAGCGCTCGCGCGGATAGCCAAAGGTGCCGGCCTCCATCTCTTTTCAACTCTGGAGTCGCGAGCTTGAGCACGGAAATACCGCAGCCCAATCCCCAGCCCGGGGTTGCCGAGCGTGCCATCGACGCAGCGACCGACGTGTCCCGCACCATCGGCGAGGTCGCAGGCGGCCTGCACGCCGCGGTCGATCGCCTCACTGCCGCAATCGACGAAGCACGAAAACCCGGCCGGCCGCTCGCGACGATCGCGGCAATCACGCGCGAAGCGCCCCTGGCCAGCCTTTTCGTCGCTTTCGTCTTCGGCGTGGCGGTCGCACGCCGGCGTTAGCGATCGGAATTGAAGCGATTCAGGCTGCGCTGACGGCTTCGAGTTCAGGAGCCAGGAATTGCCTCTCGAACGCCGCGGCGGGCATCGGGCGGCCGAAGAAATATCCCTGCCCTTCCTCGCATCCCATGCTGACCAGGAAGTCGGCCGTGGCACGGTTCTCAATGCCTTCGGCCACGACAGTGAGCCCGAGTTGCTTGCTGAGACCGATGGTCGAGCCGACGATCGCGGCGTCATCGGAATCGGTGAGCACGTCAAGCACGAACGACCGGTCGATCTTGAGCCCGTCGAGCGGAAACTTCTTCAGGTAGCTCAAGCTCGCATAACCCGTGCCGAAATCGTCGAACAGGACGCGGACGCCGAGCTGCTGGATCCGCTTGAACATGTCGAGCACGCGGCTTTCGTCATGGAGCAGGATATCCTCCGTGACCTCGAGCTCGAGCAGCGACGGCGTGAGCCCCGTCACCTCGAGCAGCGCCGCAACGGCATGCGCGAGGTCGCCGGAGTGGAGCTGCGACGGCGAGAGGTTGATCGCGACGCGCACGTTGTTGCCGGACAATTCCCAGGCTCGGGCCTGCCGACAGGCGGTCTCCATCACCCAATTCGCGATCCGCTCGGACAGGGCCGAGGTGTTGACCACCGGCATGAATTCCCCGGGCGAGACATAGCCGCGCACGGGATGCCGCCAGCGAATGAGCGCTTCGGCCCCGAGCAGGCCGCCGTCGACCAGCCGAACCTGCGGCTGGTAGAACAGTTCGAACTCGCCGCGATCTGCGGCAAGCGCCAATTCGCTTTCCAGCGTCAGCCGGTTCTCCAGCTCCTGCCTGATCGCACTCTCGAAGATCACATGGCTGCCGCGTCGCGTCATCTTTGCCTTGCTCAGCGCCAGATGACCATTGCTGAGAAGATCGTCAGCGTTGTGCCCGCCTTCCGGATAGACGGCGACGCCGATGCTGCCCCTGACGCGATGTTGGCGCGCGCCCGTTACGAGCGGCTCCTCGAAGGCGCGCGCAATCCGCTCCGCAAACTCCACAATCGGCTCGCCGGCCGCTGTACAATCAAGCACGATGGCGAACTCGTCGCCGCTGAGCCGGGCGACGACCGCCTTACCATCGACTTTGGACTGAAGGCGCTCCGCGACGGCCCGCAGCACGAGGTCGCCGGCCGCATGTCCAAGCATGTCGTTGATCTGCTGGAAGCCGTCGAGCCCGAGCACGAGCAGCGCGACGTCGGACGACCGCCGCTCCGCAGCAGCAATCAGATTGGTGAGGCTCGTATGCAGCATGTTGCGGTTGGCAAGACCTGTCAGCGCGTCATGTTCGGCGAGATACCTGACGCGCTCGGCCTCGCGCTTGCGGACCGAGATGTCGCGCAGGATCGCTCCGTACTGGAAGCCATCCGTGCCCTGCCAGCCCGAGAAGCTCGCTTCGACCGGGAACGTCTCGCCGTTCTTCCGCCGCCCTTCGAACTCGACGACGACGGCGCCGCCGGGCACCAACAGCGCCTGGCGCGCAGCATCGCGCATGGCAAACACCTTTGCACCACCGTCGGCGGGCTGCGCGCAGAGCGTTTCGAACGGACGCCCGATCATTTCAGTCGGCATGTAGCCGAAGATCGCGCTGGCGCCAGGATTCCACACCGTGATCCGGTGATCCTCGTCGGTACAGATCAGACCGTCGCCGAGCGACATCGCGATACGGTGAAAGCGGCTCTCGGCAATGCGTCCCAGGAGACTACGGAAATCGATTTCGTCGAGTGCAATCGCCGTCAGATAGGCAATGATTGCAATGTGAAACAGCGACGTGTCGATGATGAGCGGCCAGCTTGCCTGCACAAGGGCAGCGGCAAGTTCCACGCCCACTCCTGCGGCGACCAGGATCGTGACACGGATACCCGGTGCCAAACGGCGCCACGAATACATCATCAACAGGCAGATCAGACCCAGACCAATGATCATGCCGACATCGGACGTCCAGCGCAGCATCCGGTTCTGGAGGATCGATTCCGCCGCGAGCGCCTGGAGAACGGGCCCAGAGACGATCTTGCCGTTTGGAACACTGAACCGGTCGCCCAGTTCGAGCGCGGTAGCACCGACGATGATCTTCTTGTCTCTCAGCTTGTCCAGGGTCGCGGCATCGCCGCGCAGCACGTCGAAATAAGAGACGCTTGGGATGGAGGCTGCACGAATGCCGAAATCGATCAGGAAGGGTGGCCGCCGGTTGGTGTCCTGCCCGGCCAACACGACGGCCATCGACGGCATCACGGCATCGCCGAGCTTCTCTCCGACCGGATAGCGGCGAACCAGACCGTCGGATTCGATCGCAACATTGACGACGGCCGGCCACGACTGATTGCTGAACGGCTTCAGCGGACGATTGATGTGAGCTGCGCCACCATTCGGCGTCGGCTGCTTGAAGGAGGGCAGGATCGTCGATCCGCCGACCTCCCGGAGCGCCGTGACGAAGGCCTCGTCGGAGGCCGGGTCCGATGGTGTGCTGAAATCGACATCGAAGGCAATGTCCTGCGCGCCCGCGGCCTCGAGCCTGTGCAACAGCTCCGCGTGGAGCCGGCGCGGCCAGGGCCACACCCCGATCTGGTCGATCGAGGGCGCGTCGATGGCCACCACAACGACATTGCCGCTAGCGGTCCGCGATTGCCAGGCGAACCGCAGGTCGGTCAGCGCGTTGCGAAGCGCCCCGTGCCACCCCGTGGATAGCACCACCGCAAGCGCGATCATGACAAGGATATGCGGTCGATTTCGCTTCACTTTGCTCCCCCGCACCGGCGGTACCCGCCACCAGGTGCTCCCCTATACCGACGGCACAGTTCTAGCGATGGCCCCTGCCCCAATACCAACCGTAGTGGTGGCCATTGTTGCCGCGTCCGCTGTTCCCGTTATTCCCGCTTCCGCTATTCCCGCTGCCACTGTTGCCATTATTGCCGCTGCTACCATTGCCGGTCGCGCCGGTCCCGCTGCCTCCGGTGCCCGAGCTTCCGCCCGACACGTCGCTGGACGAACCAGCAGTCGTCGCAACGGTCGTCGTCGCACTTGACGACGTCGACGTGGCACTGGCCGCGGATGCACTGCTGCTCGCCGTGACCGCCGTTACGCTGGAGCTGTTGCTGGCCGTTGTCGTCGTGCTTGCCTTCGTATCGCTCCAGACCGTTTCGGTGCTGCTGCTACTGGCGTTCGCGTTACGCACGCGCCCCGGCGCGACGGCGCCGTGAGCGAGCCCGCGCGTGACCTTGTTGAAGTTCAGCTTGACCTCGCCGAGCGAGCTCGAGATGCGCACGACGCCGCCCTTGGGCGCCTGAGCGCCGGCCGCTGGATGCGATTGCGCCGCCGCGCCGGCCGCCTTGGTCCCCTTGTCGATCGGACCGAGCGCATGGATCGCATGGCCGTTTGCCGCATTGCGCGGTGCCGACAGGCCCGACTTCGGCACCGGGACGCGCTCGATCGTCGAGGCGCGCGGCTTGCCGTGCTCGATCGGATTGAAGGTCCCGGCACCGCTCAGGCTGAGGCCGGGCTTGCCGTGCTCGAAAGCCGTGGCGGCTTGTCCCGGCATGACCTGCGCGATCTGTCCGGTCTTGAAGTCGGAGACTTCAACCTGGCCGCGGACCACGCCGACCTTGGTGCTGCCAGCATTCACGGTGACGCTGAACTGCGTTCCCTTGACCACGGCGGCGAGATACGGCGTCTCGACCTCGAAATGCTTGACGTTGCGCTTCTCGACCTCCAGCAGGATCGAACCCGCCCGCTGGATGATCGTGGTCGAGAGCCCTTCCTTCTTCTCGGCCGGCAACCCGACCACCGAGTTGGGAGAGATCAAAATCGATTCCTCGCCGCGGACGAGCAGCACGCGTCCGTTTCGTCCGGTGCGAATGGTGTCGCCAGGCTTGAGCGCCTCGTCCTGATTCAACGACACAGGCTGCGCGCCGGTGGTGGCGACCCAGACCTCGCCGGTGGCTTTGCTGACTGACCAGACGCCATCCTCTGCGGCCGATGCAGCGGAAGCCATTCCCAGGATCAGCGCCGCCGCGAAGCCGCACCGCATTCCAATTCTGCCGAGCATGACGTTCCTCAGTCCGCGTTACAGCCAGACCGGGGACGTATCCGAAATCACTCAAGAGAGGATTAGCGGGAAGTGGCGAGCCGAGCAGCGGCATTAACCAATCATTGACCATAAAAAACTAAGAAAAATCATGCAGCTAACGAACTCTTACGGCACTGCGGGAAGATCTCAGTCAAACTACGGGGACCGCTTCGCCGCGTGCCTTAAGAAGCGGCATCTCCTTGCCGCATTGGCGCTCCTGGCACCAATTTTTACGAGTGTCCCGCAGTCTTTCGCACAGCAGGCGAACCAGCCGGGCTTTGATCCGCGTCAGCCCGAGAAATACTTTGAGAACCAAACCGAGCAGGAATCGCTGAGCCGTCCTTCGGTCAAGCTGCCGAATGTCGGCCAGCCCAACACTGGTGGAGATACGAAGCCGCAATTCGTGCTGCGCGGCGTCAATGTCAGCGGCGCCCAAGCCATTTCCCGCGATCGCATCGCCGCGGCCTATCAGCCCTATCTCGGCAAGAAGGTCTCGCAAGCCGACCTCGCCGCGATCGCCGGCGCGATCAGCGATCTCTACCGCGCAGACGGCTTCCACTTAAGCCGCGCGATCGTGCCGCCGCAGGACATCGCCGATGGCCGTGTCCGGATCCAGGTGATCGAAGGCGCCATCGTGCAAGCCGAGCTGAAAGGCGACGGCGCCGAGCAGTTCGGCGTGAGGCCGATGCTGGGGCCGGTTCTTGCCGAGCAGCCGTCGCGCCTGGCAACGCTCGAACGTCAACTCTTTCTCATCAACGGCAGGCCGGGCGTCCGGATCACCGACACCGCACTCGAGGAGATCGGCGGTGCTGCCGGCCGCTTCCGCCTCATCGTCTATTTGAAGACCTGGCACGTCTTCTCGTCGTTCGGCCTGGATAATCTGGGCTCGTCGTCAGTCGGCCCGTGGCAGACCTATGCGACCGGCGCTTTCAACTCCTATCTCACGCCGGGCGACACGCTCGCGGTCAACCTGTCGACGATTGCCAACGACCCGCGCGAGCTCGGCTTTGCGCGGCTGTCCTATGACGCACCCGTCGGCGTCGACGGCGTGCGTCTCGGCGCCTCCGTGCTGTACAGCGCGGTCCGGCCGGGCGACGCCCGCCGCCTCGACAGCGACATCACCACGACCGAGGCGTTCGAGCTGCGGGCAAGCACCGTGCCCTTCATGTCGCAATCTTCGGCGCTGACGCTCACCATGGCGGGGACCTTCAGCAACGTGTCCGAGCACGATGTTTACGGCCCCTGGTACAACGACCACATCAGGACCGCGAGCCTGACCGCCGACTACCGGCTCCAGGATCGCTTCGGCGGCACCAATTTCGCGACGCTGACCTACCGTCAGGGCCTCGACATCTTCGGCGCCTCGCATTTCGACGACGATCTGTTGTCGCGCGACGGCGCCGCGTCGAACTTCTCGGTGCTGAACCTCTGGTTCACGCGCTACCAGACGCTCAACGACGCCTGGTCGCTCAGGCTCTCCGCGGCGAGCCAGACGGCATCACGGCCGCTCTTCACCTCGCAGCAATTCTATCTCGGCGGTGCGGCGTTCGGCCGGGGCTATGGGGCGGCCGAGATCAGCGGCGACAATGGCCTTGCCGGCTCGCTCGAAGTGCGTTTCGACCAGAAGCTCAATTTCCGCTACTGGACCGGCTATCAGCTCTACGCCTTCGGCGACGCGGGCGCAGTCTGGAACGACGGTTACCGTCTGAGCGACGGCCTGGCGCTGACATCGGCCGGGGCCGGCGTGCGGTTCTTCCTGCCGGACGATCTCCAGGCCGATCTCGGCGTGGCCGTTCCCTTGAGCTACCGGGCGCCGGACAACGAGCGCCGCAGCCCGCGCTTCCTGTTCACCCTGTCGAGCGCGTTCCGGCTCTGCCCCGAACGCGGCAGGGGCGGCTGCCTCTAGCCGCATAGCCTTTCGGTTGACGCGCGCCTTGATGCGGCCCTTTTGGGGCGCTTCTCACAGACTTGCCGAAATTTAATCCCGTAGCCTGCTCACGATCGCTCGATCCGGGAGTTCCCGATAGCCATGTTCAGCCGAAAGTGATTTGAGACCGATCCATGAAAAGGGTGTTTGCAATCCTGGCTTTTCTCTGCGTCCTCGGCGTCGGCCAGTATTTCGTGGTCAGCCGGTTCGCGATCCGCCATGAGGTTTTGACCCTGTTCGATGCCGCGCGTCAGCGGCCGATCACGGTCGAACTCGCGGTTCGGCGCGATTACGAGACCAAGGCCAATCTCGGACTCTGGAAGCTCCCGCTCGCCATCATCAGCAACGGCAACACCGTCAAGGCCACCGAGTATTCCTTCCTCGCCAACGTGCTCGCCGCACGCGGTTATCTCGTTGCCAGCATCCAGCAGGACCTGCCGAGCGATCCGCCGCTGATGACCCATGTCGGTCAGCAATATGTCGGGCGGCGCGAGGTCTATATCCGCTGCGAGGCCAACATCCTTTTCAGCCTGGCCGAACTGAAGCGACGGCAGGAAAACGTCGACTACGACCACATCACTCTCGTCGGACATTCCAACGGTGGCGACGTCTCGATGTATGTCGCACATCAGCACCCGGAGATCGTGTCGAAGGTGATTACGCTCGACAATCTGCGGGTGCCCTTCGTGCTCAGCGACAACATGAAGATCTTGTCGTTCCGCTCCAAGGATCCGCATTTCCAGACCGATCCGGGCGTGCTGCCGACGCCGGAAGAAGCCAAGGCGCGCGGCATCGACATCGTCCATACCGGTGCTCAGCACACCGAGATGAGCGATCGCGGTCCCGATGCGGTCAAGCAGAAGATCCAGGAGACGCTCGACCGCTTCCTGCGTGACAGTGCCAGCAGCGCGCTCGCGCCGGCGGACACCAGAAGCCCGATGATCATGAACCCCGGCGACTATTAGCCCGGAGCCGTTTGCGGCAGATCAAGGCAGCTTCGGGCTGGCTACGATAGGAAGGCCTCACCATCCCGGAGAGGCACGTGTCGCGCTCCATCGAAAGCCTTGATACGAAAAATCTTGATGCGGCAAGCTTTGGCCTGCCCGCAGCGAGGGCATTGGCATTTGCGCGGTATCTCTATCGTGTGACCCGCAAGCTGCTGCGGTCGATCATCGCCCGCATCGATCTCTCGCAATTTCCAGGATCGTGCTGCGGCTAAGCGCCGGCGGCCGAAAGCAAATGCATGAGGGTCGCCGGATGCATCAGCAACTTTCCCCTGAATCGGACCGAAGCCGGCGGCATCGCGGCCTACATCGGATCACTACGTCAGCAACGCGCTGACGGGTCGCGACACAATCCACAAAATGCAAATCCCTGCCGGAGGACCGACAGGGATCAGCAAAGAACGATGGACGGCGAATAGCCCATCCGGTGGCCTGTGGACCTGCGCCACCAGCGACGCGCGGATCTCCGCATCACGCAAGATCAATTTGTGGGCCTAAAGCGCACCCGCCGGAAATCAGGACTTCCCCTTGCCGGGCTGCATGAAACTGCCGGTCATCTGGCGCATATGGTCCCCTGCGCTGGTAAACTGGCTGCGCAGGAAGTCCGACTGGATTCGCATCGCTTCCTGAAGGTCGGTGGCTTGCACGAGCTTGCGCGCGTGCTCGAACGCCGACTTCATGTTCTGCTCAGTGAACGCGAGCGCCTGCTTGGACACTTCGGTGCCCGCTCCGGGAACCGACGTCATCGATTTGGTGGCGGCCTCGAAAAACATGCCGAATGCCTTTTCGGCCTGGTCGATCGTCTTTTCGGCCAAATCGCGCAGTTCGGCTGGGACTTCGAGCTTCGGTTCGATCATGGTCGTCCTCCTCCCTTTTTCCCAACTGAATACCACACTTGCCGGATCGCATTCCAGCGGGAGCCTGGGGAACAAACGCCGTCCGGCGGTCCGGCTCCGGCAGGAAACGGGGAACGAGGCGTAAGGCCGGCGCTCGGCCGGGCTCAGGACAGGGGGTGCTCGGGAAGGGTTTCTTCGGTGCCGAGGTCTTCGACCAGCTTGATGACCTCGAAACGCTGTCGAGGCGCGAGCTTCAGAAACGCACGAAGCAGGCGCAGACTTTCGACGGTGCTGCTTGCGGGCGCGCCGAGCTTAAGGTGCAGTTCAGCCGCGAAATTGAGGTTTTTCATCTCGCACCTATGACAAGCATCGGCCTTCGTGATCAGACATCGAGGTCTCGCTCGAGAACCGAACACCATGACCGGACGCCATGGTGACCCTGAGATCTCCGCCGGGGCACCCGGTGGGTTAGCACGCTGAACCGCATATTCACACGAACTGGCTCAACCGAACAGGTTGCAATTATGTCAAGAAACAACCCTTCCGGCAAGCCCAACCGTCGCCGCAGCGATGCTTCGTCTGCAGCGCACCACGGCAATTCCGGATAACAGGAATATGAACAGCCGTCACCCTCCTGCGTCAAGAAGCGGCATCACTCACGCACACAGCCTTGATCGCTGTCAATCGGCGCGGCGTTTCGCCGTGTTTCCGGTGTGAACGGCGATTGGCGATGTCAGATTAAAGTTTCTTCAGAGTATACACGTAATTGTTGAGCCCGACCTTGGCGGTTGTATCGTCGACGAAATGAACTTCGACTTCGCATCCGGTCTCCAGCGTCTTGATCCATCCGCCAGTGAAGCCGAGCGGATGCGGCCAGCGCCTTGGGATCGGCCTTCTTGTCGCCCCGCTGCATCTCGTCGAATGAGATCATGTCCGGGCCATCATTCGTCACCTTGTAGTGCAGCTTTGTGCAGGCAACGGGACGGCGCCCTCCCCCGCATCAGGGTTCATCGGTCCGAAGATATCTCTGCCAATGAACCGCCGTTCAACCTGGAACGACCAAGCGGTTGCGAAGCGGCCACGCAGACCAGGGCGCCATGGCTGACGGACTTCTCGATTCGGGCGCGCCTCAGCACCAAAGGACGACAGCATGCTTTCTCGCTGCGATCTCATCAAGGGCGCCGCGGTCGCGCTTCTCACCCTCTCGATACAAGGCGCATGGGCGCAGGAGACCAGAATGAATCTGTTCAAGATCGTCACCATCAAGGACGAGATCGTCGTCGGATTGTCGGCGGAGGAACTCCAGGCGCTCGGCGGCAATGATGCGAGCGCGGTTGCGCACGCGCTGGCGCAGAAGGGCGATCTCACGGTCTGGCAGTACAACGTGCATCGCGGCCCGAACGGCGAATTGCAACAGGCGCCGACCGCGAAGATCGGGCTTCTGGCCAACGCATCGCTCCGTGTCGAGCCCTATACGACGCCTTACCAGATCGTGCCGCATCCCTAAGGAGCGACGGTGCGCCTGCGGCCGGGCTCGCAGGCGCACCGCCGTCATCGGGACCGCTGTGCCCGACGAGCCTCGCGTTCCGTTGCAAAGCCGTAGACCAGCGCCAGCCGGTCCAGGCATTCGCGAAAGCGCCGTGCGAAATAGTCGTTCCAGCGCTGGGTCCGAACGGCGCGCCGTTCCCCGATCTGATCCATGGTCAGCCCCAGCACCAGGACGTCGTGCACCAGCGCGGCGCCGTCGGTACCGAGTTCGCGCTCGACGTGGTTCAGGCGCAGCACAGCCTGGCGCTGGCCCTCGGTGACGGGCTCGCGCGAGCGCGTGCCATCGACATATTCGCGCGTCGGGTCCACCGCCTGGGGCCCGCGCTCCGCCCTCTCCCAATCGGCCTGGAAGGCGCGCCCGCCGCGATATTGCGCCTCGTCGATCTGGTGATGCGCGTGTAACCGGCCGAGCGGATCGCCGCGGACCGAACGGACGGCCACGATCTTCTCGCCGGCATCAAGCGCCAGCGGATTGTCGACCTCGACCTCCGCCAAATCGGCGTTGAACGGCACCTCGCGCGATCGCCGGTCGTAGATTCCACTCAGTCTGTAGGATTTGTTGCGTCGGGCACGGGCCACTCGGATACTCCTCGCAAAATTGACGATCCAACGGATAGCGGTCCGTCAGGCGGCAGAGACCAGTCTCAATACGACGGGACCGCCGGCGCGGACTGCCCCAGATCCGGACCTCCGCGTCAGGCGCGCATGCGGCGCGCAGTAGCTCGAGCCCGGCTGGCGCGGATGGCCGCAGAAGGCGATCTCCTCACCGTCCTTGTCGCCGCCATAGGGATAGCGGCAGTCGTCGCGCCCGAGTTCGACCAGCGGGATCAGGCGCGGCTGGACGCCGACACAGCGCAGCTTGACCCGCGCGGCGGGCTTCATTGCGGATTTCGGCGGCACGTTCAGGTACGGCAATGTCGACCGGCGCGGCGACGGCAGCCAGGCCTCACCCGGCAAAGACGGCACGATCGACGGGCTCGTCATCCGTGCCGGCGCGATGAGGCCGAGGCGCTTGGCGCGGCCGACCACCGCACTGCGCGTATAAGCGGTTCCAAACCTTGCGTTAATCTGGCGTCCGATCTCCGCATAAGAGATGCCCTTGAGAAAATAGTCGCGAAGCGCGTCGGAGTGCTCCGACGGCCAATGGCCCGGTTCCATGCAGTTGTCCTGTGATTTCCCCGATCGCACGACCGGAAGGCGGAACATACATTCCGGTATTCCGAAGCGATAGTCAAGCCATAATTCTGATATTCATAATTGCATCAATTCCGAATTTCGGATTACAAGAGGCGGGTCGATGGGTAATCGAGGGAATCACCATGTTGGACGTTGCTATGATCGAGCGGGGCCTGGAGAAAACGGGCAAGAGCAAGGGCGGCCTTGCGGCAGCCATGGGCGTGCGGCCCGGCGCGGTGTCGGAGATTCTCGGCGGCGAACGCCTGGTGAAGGCGTCGGAAATCATTCCGATCATGGAATATCTTGAGCTCAATCTCGCACCCATCATGGGCCGCGTCGGCGCCGGCGCCGTGATCGAGCCGGATTATGAGCAGGTTCCGCCGGAGGGCCTCGGCGACATCGCGCTGCCATTCCCGATCATGGAAGAGACGGTCGCCTTCGAGATCGTGGGTGACTCGATGCTGCCGAAGTACGAGAGCGGCGACGTGATCGTGGTCTACAAGGATCAGCGCCATCCGCTGTCGAGCTTCTACGGCGAAGAGGCCGTGGTGCGGCTCAAGACCGGCGAGCGTTATTTGAAGACCATCGAGCGGGGCAAGTCGCCCTCGGTCGTCAATCTCACCAGCTTCAACGCCAAGCCGATCGTCGGCGTCAAGCTCGAATGGGTCGGCGAGATCTGCCTGTCCATGCCCAAGGGCCAGCTCGAGCGGCTGCGCGCCAAGTCGGCGCGCCCTCGCAAGAAGAGCAAATAGGCGTCCATTTCCGATTTTCGGAAACGCTCCTTGACTTAATTCTGCTTTTCGTAAATACTCTGCCGCGCTCGGGGCGCGGCAGGATCGTTTCATGCAGTATTTCGTCGTGATGATCGACTATGGGCGGCGCGGACGCGAGGCGGTCGTCGATCCCGAAATCACAAGGCGCGAGGTCGTCTCCCGCGTCGCTTCGGGTGAATATCAAAACATCTCGTTCATCCACGAAATCGCGGAGAACTCGGTCGAGGACGTCACCGAGGCCATCCTGACCGAGGCCGCCCTCCCCCGGGTTCCACCTGACGAAGTCGACCTCCAGGCGATCCGGCTCGATCACGCCCGCGACCTGCGCAAGCATGAGCGGACGTGACGCAGGCCTGGAGCGCCGTTCCGATAAGAATCGGAAGGGCGCTCCAGATTTTTATTTTGACGCGTTTTCCAGTGAACCTGCGCCAACATCCGGCTGGAGATCACACCGTGAGAACGGTCGAGCCCGTGGTCTTGCGCGCGGCGAGATCGGCATGCGCCTTGGCGGCATCCTTCAGCGGATACGTCTGGTGCACCTCGATGTTGACCGCGCCGGACTTCACGACGTCGAACAGCTCGCCTGCCATCGCGACCAGGTTCTCGCGTTTGGCGGCGTAGGTGAACAGCGTCGGCCGAGTGACGTAGAGCGAGCCCTTCTGCGCGAGCAGACCGAGATTGAGCGGCTCGACAGCGCCGGAGGACGCACCGAACAGCGCGGCCACGCCGAGCGGCGCAAGGCAGTCCAGCGACTTCAGGAACGTGTCCTTGCCGACGGAATCGTAGACCACCGGCACTTTCTTGCCACCCGTGATCTCGTCCACGCGCTTCACGAAATCCTCGCGCGTGTAGATGATGACATGATCGCAACCATGCGCCTTGGCGAGCTTGGCCTTCTCGTCGTTGCTGACGGTGCCGATCACGGTTGCGCCAAGATGCTTGGCCCACTGGCTCAGGATCAGGCCAACGCCGCCGGCCGCGGCATGGAGCAGGATGGTGTCGCCGGCCTTCACGCGATAGGTCTGCCGGATCAGATATTGCGTGGTGAGTCCCTTCAGCATCATGGCCGCCGCGGTCTTGTCGTCGACACCGTCAGGCAGCTTCAACAGCCGGTCGGCCGGAATCAGCCGCGCCTCGGAATAGGCGCCGAGCGGCGATGCGCCATAAGCGACGCGATCGCCCGGCTTCAGATCGGTGACGCCCGAGCCGACCTCCTCGACGACACCGGCCGCCTCGCTGCCAAGACCACTCGGCAATTGAGCGGGATACACACCGGAGCGATTGTAGATGTCGACGAAGTTGAGACCGACCGCAGTGTGGCGGATGCGCGCCTCGCCAGGTCCGGGTTTGCCGACGCTGACCTCCTCCCAGACCAGGACTTCTGGACCGCCGGTCTTGTGAAAGCGAATGGCATGCGTCATGGGCGTTGCTCCCTTATTCGTTGCAGTGAAGGTCCGTGGAAAGCGGATCGGCCTGTGAAATAGGCATTTGGTCCGCCCGTTACAGTACAGAGACGTAACAAGAATGTCACAGCGAACGACAAACGCCGGCCGTTCCGCCTCTGTTCGTAAAAGGTGATGACGGCCCTTGGTGCGACCGGCAGTAGGTTTCGCACGGGGTTTGGTGGTCGCCTGCGAAGGAGAGCCGAGATGCCAGCTTATGTACAGCATCATCAGGACATCGAAATCGCGCCTGTAATCTGCCCCACCTGCATGGGGTTCCTGCCGATGTACGTTCGCGAGATCGAACCGCATTGGAGCCTTGCCACGATCGACTTCGTCTATGAATGCGCGGACTGCGGCGCCGAAGTCCGGCAGACCATCCGCAAGCCGGAGCTGCTGCGGCACTGACCGCCGTCGGCGAACCGCTCAAGTATTTGCGTTAAACGGAAAAACGCCGTCGGCGCGGGTCTGATGCCTCCCAAACGAGGCTTGTTCTTTGCCGGGAACGCAGGCAGAACAAGCCCCAAGCAAGACCTTTGGGAGCGCCCTTTCGTGGCTGAACAGAAGGCCTCGACCTCGATCGAGGCAGTGGAGAGCGGCCTCGCCGCAGAGGGCTATATCGCGAGCCGGCAGATCGCGACGGCCGTCTATTTGTCGCAACAGATCGAGAAACCGATCCTGGTCGAAGGGCCCGCGGGCGTCGGCAAGACCGAGCTTGCCAAAGCCATTGCCGCCTGGCGCGGCATGAAGATGATCCGCCTGCAATGCTACGAAGGCCTCGACGAGGCCAAGGCGCTCTACGAGTGGAAATACGCCAAGCAGCTTCTCTATACCCAGATCCTCAAGGACAAGCTCGGCGAAGTGCTCGGCGGCGCGCAGACGTTGCACGCCGCGCTCGAGCAGCTCCATGATTTCGGCGACGTCTTCTTCTCCAAGGAGTTCGTCGAGCCCCGCCCTCTGCTCCAGGCGCTGGAGCAGCCGGGCGGCTGCGTGCTCCTGATCGACGAGATCGACAAGTCGGATGCGGAATTCGAATCGCTGCTGCTGGAGATCCTCTCCGATTTCCAGGTCACGATCCCCGAGCTCGGCACGGTCTCGGCGATCACGCCGCCGACGGTGATCCTCACCTCCAACAGCGAGCGCGATCTCGGCGACGCCCTGAAGCGGCGCTGCCTGCATCTGCATATCGGCTTCCCCGAGCAGCGGCTGGAGGAGCGCATCGTCGAAAGCCGCGTGCCCGGCATCTCGCAGACATTGCGCCGGCAGATGGTCGGCTTCATCCACGAGATCCGCTCGCTCGACCTCAAGAAGCTGCCCTCGGTCAGTGAGACCATCGACTGGGCGCGCGTGCTGGTTCTGCTTCAGGCCACGGACCTCGATACCGAGATCGTCAAGGACACGCTCAACGTGCTCCTGAAATATGAGGCCGACATCGAGGCCGCGTCGCCGCACGTGACGACCTTTATTGCCAAGGCGGCACGGTCCAACGTCTTCGGTTGACGCCGATGCGCGAGAACCTTCATCGTTTCTTTCGGGCTGCGCGGGGCGCGGGCGTCCACGTCTCGCCCGCCGAAAGCATCGATGCGATGCGCGCGGTGTCGCAGGTCGGTGTTTCCGACCGCGCTATCCTGCGCGACGCGCTGCTCCTGACGCTCGCCAAGTCGCAGGACGAGAAGCTCGCGCTCGGCGACTGCTTTGATCTGTTCTTCAGCCAGCCCGAGCCGCGCCAGGATCAGCCCGAGGCCAACAGCGACGACGACGCCTCGCAGGACGCGGATCAGTCGCCCTCATCAGGCTCGGCCAGCGAAGCGGGCGAAGGTCAGCCTCCGGAAGCACTTGGCCCCTTGGCGCAGATGCTGCTGTCGCAGGACCGCAACGCGATCGCGGCCGCGATCGCCAGCGCGTCGGGCGCCGCCTCCCTGTCCGACATCCGCTATTCCACTCAGCGCGGCATCTTCTCCAGCCGCATCCTCGACGCCATGGGCCTCCAGCGCCTGCGCGACGATCTCGACCAATTGACCGCGACCAATCCGTCGCTCGCCGAGCGCCTCCGTGCCGCTCTGGACGCCTTGCGCGAGGCGGTGCGGGACACGGTCTCGCAGGGGCTTGCGCTCTATGCCCGCGAGGAGGCCGAGAACCTCCGCAACGAGATCCTGCGCAATGCGCCGCTCGCCCGCATCGAGCGGCGGCAGGTCGCGGAGATGCGCGCCCTCATCCGCCAGATCGCGCGCCGCCTGCGCGAGCGCTATTCGAAACCGCGCAAGCGGCAGCGCCGCGGCCATCTCGACGTCCGCCGCACGCTGCGCCGTAACGCCGCCTGGGGCGGCGTCCCGTTCCTCACGGCCTGGAAGCGCAAGCATCGCGACCGGCCAAAGATCGTCGCGCTCTGCGACGTCTCCGGCTCGGTCGCGCAGGTCTCCGATTTCTTCCTGCTGCTGATCCACTCGTTGCACGAGGTGGTCGACGACGTCCGCTCCTTCGCCTTCTCCTCGCATCTGATCGAGGTCAGCGAGATCCTGGAAAAGAAATCGCCGGAAGAGGCGATGGCCGAGATCATGTCCAAGGTCGGATTCGGTTCGTCCGACTACGGCTCTTCGCTGGTCGATTTCGAGCACGATTTCATGAGCATGCTGACGCCGCAGACCACGGTGATCATGCTCGGCGACGCCCGCAGCAACAATCTCGATCCGCGTGCCGACATCCTGCGCCGCATCTCCGAGCGCTCGAAGCGCGTGGTCTGGCTCAATCCCGAAGGACGGCTCGCCTGGGGCTTCGGTGATTCCGAGATGCCGCGCTACGCGACCTTTTGCAGTGTCGTGCGCCAATGCGCGACCGCGCAGCAGCTCGAGCGCGCGGTGTCCGATATCGTGGCGACCTATCAGTAAAGTGTGATCGGGCCCCGGCGTCAGGCGGCGTTCAGCTCAGCCTGTGCGAGATTGCATTCACGAAAGTGATGCGCGATTTCGTCGAGCGCGCGCTGCTCCCATTCCTGGGCCTGCGCAAGCCAGAATACCCGACGCTCCGAATCGAGAGCCGCACGTTCACGGCACAAAAATTCCTGACTGCGAATTTCAACCAGTCTGTTCATGCACTCCACTCCTGCCGTGTGAAGTCATTCCCCGTGAATCAGGCTTAACAGAGTCCCGCCCCTCTCGCCCGATGATTTCTGTGCATATCGCGACGCAAAATGGGACAGCGATGCTTCCCGTGCACTGCGGTAGCTCACGGTGCACAATCAAGAGCTGATCATCAATTAGTGATCGAAGATCGGGACGATACTCGCGTCCGAGCGATCTTAACTCTTGTGACGCAATGAAGTGCGGCAATTTGTGAAGAGACGTTCTAAACAGCTCACCGAATTCCCGACTCATTGTCGTCGCATGGTCTTCATGCAGCGCCGCTAACAGGGGCACGCGAACTTGACGATCGCTTGAGGCAACATGAGCAATGACATCGACTTCGATCTTTCGCCGGACCAATGGGAAGCGCTGAAGGCGCTTCGCAACCCCGTGTCGAACGGTCGCCTCTCGAAGGCCTATATCGTAGAAGGTCTCGTCAAGCTCGGCCTCGTTGTCGTCAGTGACAGCGTACCTTCGATAACGCCGACCGGACGCAAGGTTCTCGTGCGCGGATCATGCCGGCTCCTGGATCTCGTGGCGTGACGAGGCTGTCGCAACAGCTTTGCACGATCGCCTGAAGAATGACCCTTCGCGCGCTGCTGAGGGCGCGTCGCGGGGATGACCTCAACCCGCCAACGTAACGACCAAAGGTCCATTTCGGGTTGCGACAACCGTGTGTTCGTACTGAACCGTAGGCGCCTCGGGGCTGCCGTAGAGCGTCCATGGATCATCGCCATCCTCTGCCCACTCGGCGCCAATGGACAGGAACGGCTCGACGGTGAACACCAGGCCATCGCCCATGACGCGACGTTCGGAGGAGTCGGGCCATGTTGCGATCTCTGTCGGCTCCTCATGGAGCGACAAACCGACACCGTGACTGGCGAGGTTCTTGACGAGCGTATAGCCGTTTTTCCGGGCGAAGGCCCCGATGGCTTGGCCGATGCCGGCAATCGGCTTGCCGGCTCCAACCTGCCGCAGGCCCGTCCACATCGCCCGCCGACCATCCGTGCAAAGACGTTCGATCGAACGGGTCACGGGCGGAACGGCGAACGAGGCTCCCGTATCGGCGAAGAAGCCGTTCTTCTCCGCCGAAACATCGATGTTGACGAGGTCGCCACGCGCGATCCGCCGGGCACCGGGAATGCCATGAGCGATCTCTTCGTTCACGCTGATGCAGGTTGCGCCGGGAAAGGCATAGGCCAGTTCCGGCGCCGAACGCGCCCCGGCAGCCTCCAGCATCCTTCGCCCGATCTGGTCGAGTTCAGAGGTGGTCATGCCGGGCTCGAGGGCCTTCCCCATCGCCTCGAGGGCGTTGGCGACGATACGCCCGACCTCTTTCAGGCAGATCAGATCGTTCTCATTCGAGATTGTCATATCGAGCTCTTCCGAAAGCCGGGACATAGCGGTTGCGATGCCGACTTGCAAACCGGAGGGCGCAACGCAAGAATCCCGGATTTTCCGACGGCCCTGGATGACCTTCCAGAACAAACCGCGACAATCTGGCACGGTAGTTGCTCCCTATTGACGATCGAGACGCGTCAAATCGGGGGAGTTCACCATGTCGACCATTGCCGCGGCACCGGCCGCCGAGTCCAAGCCGCTCTATACCTCGCTGTTCGTCCAGGTCCTTGCCGCGCTGATCCTCGGCATCGTCCTCGGCATGCTCGTCCCCGACTTTGCCGTCGGCCTCAAGATCCTGAGCGACGCCTTTTTGAAGCTGATCTCGATGATCGTGGCCCCGATCGTGTTCTGCGTCGTCGTGCACGGCATTGCCGGCGCGGGCGACCTCAAGAAGGTCGGCCGGGTCGGCGTCAAGGCGCTGGTCTATTTCGAGGTCATGACGACCGTCGCACTCGTTGTCGGCCTGCTGCTCGCTTACCTCTTCGGCCCCGGCCATGGCATGAACATCGATCCCTCGACGCTGGATGCCAAGGCGCTCAACACCTATGCCGACAACGCCCACAAACTGTCCGGCGGCGGCATCGGCGCTTTCCTGATGAACGTGATTCCCAGCACCTCCTTCGATGCGCTGTCGCGCAACGACGTGCTCCAGGTGCTGTTCTTCGCGGTTCTGTTCGGTGTAGGCCTTGCGCTCGTCGGCGGCGAGAAGGGCGCGCTTGTCACATCGATGATCGACGCGGCCTCCACCGTGCTGTTCCGGGTCATGGGGCTGATCGTTCGCGTCGCCCCACTTGGCGTGCTCGGCGCGGTCGCCTATACCGTCGGCAAATACGGCGTCGGCTCGCTGAAGCAGCTCGTGTCGCTGGTGATGCTGTTCTACGTCTCGGTCGGCATCTTCGTGCTGGGCGTGCTCGGCGGCGTCATGGCGCTCGCCGGAATCAACATCCTCAAATTCCTCGCTTACTTGCGCGAAGAGCTGACCATCGTGCTCGCGACCGCGTCCTCCGATGCCGTGCTGCCGCAGATCATGAAGAAGCTCGAGCGGATGGGCGTGAAGGATTCCGTGGTCGGCCTCGTCATCCCGACCGGCTATTCCTTCAACCTCGACGCTTTCTCGATCTACCTGACGCTTGCCGTCGTCTTCATCGCGCAGGCGACCAACACGCCGCTGTCGTTTGGCGACCTCCTGCTGGTGCTCGGCGTTTCGCTGATCACGTCGAAGGGCGCGCACGGCGTGCCGGGCTCAGCGATCGTGATCCTGGCCGCGACGCTCAACGCCGTGCCGAGCATTCCTGCCATCGGCCTCGTGCTGGTGTTGTCGGTCGACTGGTTCATCGGCATGGCCCGCGCGGTCGGCAACCTCACCGGCAATTGCGTGGCGACGGTCGTCGTGGCCGCGTGGGAAGGCGATCTCGACCGCGCCAAGGCGGCCAAGGTGCTGGAGGGCGGCGAACTGGTGGACGTGACGGCGGGATAGCGCCCCCGCAGATCAGTCATTCCACTGGAGGAGCGGCGTTCCATATGCCCTCCTCCAGACCGACAGGAAGCGCGGAAACCAGGAGTGCGCCACGGCGCCCTTATAGGCCCAGGTGCGGTACTTCAGGCCCTGCTCCGAGATCAGCTCCTGATATCCGCCATGGACCTCGGTCGCCGTGCGAATGTCCTTCAATATCCCTTGCGCGCAGGCCCGGTAAGTATCGCTCCCCGAGAATTCGTCATAGTCCAGCATGCGATCCGCGAACTCGACGTTGAATGTCGGCCAGGAAGAACGACCCTGGTAGGCTGGCGCTGCGATCTTGTGGATCATCTTGTTCCGCGGGTTATCCGCGGAGACCAGGAAGTGGAACGTGCTGGGGATGCGGAAGCGCGGCTCGGCAATGATCAGATCCGTCGTGGCCGCGAACAGCGCACGCTCGCTCGCATCGTTCATATCCCAAAAGCCGCGATGCACGCTGACGAAATCCAGCGCAACCGAGGACACCGGCGAGCCCGCCGGGCCGTCCAGGGAATGCCTGATGTGGCCGTCCTTGCCGAACAGGCGCAGAAGGTCTGTCTTGTACTGAGCGAGGTTGCGTCCAAGCAGCCGCTTCAGTTCGCTCTCCTCGACGACGCCGAGCTGCACGCCCCACACGAAGGTCGTGTAGACGCAGGCATTGGTGACGAAACGCCGGCGTTCCGCACGCGTGTCGGTTGCCGCAGAGCGCGGGGCGCGGGCGTCGCACAGCAAATATCTGGTGCCGTCAGCGTCGAACGGCTCCAGCTCGCTCGCGAGCTTCAGGACCGCCCGCTTCAGATCACCGCCGTATTCGGCCAGCAACAGGCGGCCGGCATGCGCGCATTGCGACATCGCCAGATAAGGCGACGCTCTCTCCTCCGCAGAGATCATCTGCTGAAGACCGGCGAGAATACCGAGCAGCGTATCCGACGGACGCGAGAAATAGTTCACGCCGAGATACCGGGCCCGTCCCGCCGGGACGATCGTCGTCGTGACGACGTCGGCGCGAACCGCCTCCAGCAGCAGGCGGACGCTTTTCTCGAGCAGCCGAGCCCGCCGCACGGCGTCTTGCGAATCCATGATGGTCTCGGGATCGAGGACATCAGGATAGAACCAGGCGAAGTCGCGCGGGTAATAGGCGGAAGCATGCGGCGCCCCCGTGACGAGGAACGCCTCGGTCACGGAAAAAGCGCTGTCCATCGAGTGCCGGTAGAGGTCCTCGATGGCCGAGAACGAATGATGCGATTGTCTCAGGAACCGGTCGCCGAGAAAATTGACCGCCTGGAGAGCGTTGGCGACGAAGGTCGCGGCCGCGCCCTGATAAAACCGGTTTCCACGATGTGACGGCAAGGAAATATCACTGCTCATATGCGCCTGGTATCTGGTGATCTCCGACGATGGCCGGCCACCATTCCAAGCATGACTGATTCGTGTCTCGCCCTGATGACGCGGGGCCCTCGGTCAGCTCGCGCCGGAGCGGCCTTCTCGCGGCCTGAAATTCTCGATCACTCGCAGCAGCACCCGCGCGCCGGCATCGGCATCGACCAGCTCCACATGCTCGTCCGGGTGATGGCTGATGCCGCCGCGGCAGCGGACGAAGATCATGCCGACGTCGGCGATGTCGATCATTGCCATGCCGTCGTGCCCAGCCCCGCTCGGCAGCTCGAACGCTCCAAGGCCTTCGGCTTGGATCGCCTGCGCGATCTGGTCCTTCAGCCAGGGCGCGCAAGGCGCGGTGCGGTTCTCGTGAGTGACGTCGAGCTGAAGCGCCAATTGCCGGCGCTTGGCGATGGCCTCGATCTGGCGGACGACATCGGCGACCGCCCGTTTGCGGTGCATATCGGGCGGCGCGCGCATGTCGATGGTGAACGACACCTCGCCCGGAATGACGTTGGTCGCGCCGGGCCTCGCCTGGATATAGCCGACGGTGCCGACCAACCCGCTTTCGTCGGTTCGGCAAAACTGCTCGATCGCGCCGATGCACTCGGCCGCGCCGGCGAGCGCATCACGGCGCAGCGCCATCGGCACGGTACCGGCGTGACCGGCCATGCCGGTCAGCCGCGCGGCAAGTCGCGTGGCGCCGGCAATTGCGGTAACCACGCCGACAGGCAGGTTCTGTGCTTCCAGCACCGGGCCCTGCTCGATGTGCAATTCGAGATAGGCGAGAAGTTCGCGCCGGGTCCGCGCGGCGGCGCCGATGTGATCGGGATCGAGGCCGAACGAGACGAGCGCATCGCGCATCGACACGCCGTCGCGATCGCGCGTGTTCAGGACGCTCTCGTCGAAGGTACCGGCCACCGCACGGCTGCCGAGGAGTGTCGAGGCGAAACGTACCCCCTCTTCATCGGCAAAGCCGATCACCTCGATCGCGAACGGCAGGCGCTTCCCGCGGCGATTGAGATCCGCGACACAGGCAATCGCGGTGATCACACCCAGCGGCCCGTCCCATTTGCCGGCATCGCGCACGGTGTCGTAGTGCGAGCCGAGCATCAGGCAGGGCGCCCCCGGCTGCTCGCCCTCATAACGGCCGCAGACATTGCCGATCGCGTCGAGATGCGCGCTCATGCCGGCATCGCGCATCCAGCTCAGGATGAGGTCAGCAGCCTTGCGCAGCTCGCTGGTGAGATAGATGCGGGTGAGCTTGTCGCCTTCCTCCGAGATCGCGGCGAGCTCGTTGATGCGGCACACGATCTCTTCGCCGAGCGATGCTTTCTGAACGGCGTTACCAGCACCCATCTCGGCGAGCTTTCCATTTCCCTGGACCCCGGCGGTCCTGACGACAATCGATACAAGTTCAGTGCCAGCGAAAATCGCCTGACCGGCACCGTCCCAATCAGCGCGTGGTTAGCACGAATGCGGGTTGCCGGCCGATCGCCCAGCTCTCGTCATACACGGCCCGAACTGGTTAAGGCTGCTTAACCAGATTGCATACAACAAGATGATAGTGCTCAAAAATTAATCTGCCGATTTCCCTAGCACGAGACGAGGAAGCTAAAAATATCAAGTTTTTCAATTATTTATAAACAATTGATTGCTTCCTAACCTTTGGCACGAAGCTTGCGACATCTCTTGCCGGGCTCCGCCAGACGGCGCGGCCGCGAGAGCAAGGCGGGGCAGCCGCCAAAGGGGAGCAAGCAATGGATTTTGGCAGGATTTCACGACGTCAATTGTTGCAGGGCGGTGCGGCCCTCACCCTCGGCGCCGCGGTTGGCGTCCGCCCGGCCTTCGCGGCCGAGACGACCATCGGCTTCATCTATGTCGGCTCGCGCGACGACTACGGCTACAACCAGGCGCATGCGCAGGGCGCGGCAGCACTGAAGAAAATTCCGGGCCTCAAGGTCGTCGAGGAAGAGAAGGTGCCGGAGACCGACGCGGTCGAGAAGACGATCGAGTCCATGATCAATCTCGACGGCGCCACCCTGCTCTTCCCGACCTCGTTCGGCTACTACAACCCGCACATGATCAAGATGGCCAACAAGTTCCCGAAGCTGCGCTTCGAGCACTGCGGCGGCCTTTGGTCGGACAAGGATCCGAAGAACGCCGGCAGCTATTTCGGCTACATCGACGAAGCCCAGTACACCTCCGGCATCGTGGCCGGCTACACGTCGAAGAGCGGCAAGCTCGGCTTCGTCGCGGCCAAGCCGATCCCGCAGGTGCTGCGCAACATCAACGCCTTCGCGCTCGGCGCCAGGCTCGCCAACCCGAAGGCCACGACGCAAGTCATCTTCACCGGTGACTGGTCGATGCCGGTCAAGGAAGCCGAGGCCACCAACAGCCTGATCGACCAGGGCGTCGACGTCCTCACCTGTCACGTCGATGGTCCGAAGACCATGGTCGAGAACGCCGCGCGCCGCGGCGCCTTCGTCTGCGGCTATCACACCAACCAGTCGCCGCTCGCGCCGAAAGCGTATCTGACCGGCGCCGAGTGGAATTGGGAGGCGCTCTATCCGAAGTTCGTGAAGATGATCGCGGCCGGCGAGAGCATCCCGAACTTCTATCGCGGCGGCCTCAAGGAGGAAATCGTCAAGACCTCGCCTTATGGCGAAGCGGTTTCCGCCGAGGCCCGCAAGCATGCCGACGAGGTCAAGGCAAAATTCCTGTCGGCGGATGGCTACGCGATCTTCAAGGGAGGACTGGTCGACAACAAGGGCAAGACGGTCATCCCGGCCGGGACCGATCGCGGCCAGAAGGATCCTGAACTCGAGAAGATGGACTACCTCGTCGAAGGCGTGATCGGAGCGACTTCGTGACGACGGAAGCCGCGGATTCCACTGAAGCGGTCGGGACAGTTGCCCCGGCCGCCGATCCCGGCTTTCTCCAGCGCCACGGCGGCACCATCGAATACATCCTGATCCCGGGCGCGGCGCTGGCCGGCGCGCTCGTGGTCTTCGGTATCTTTGTCGCGATGTTCGGCAAGAACCCGCTCGATCTGTATTTTTATATGTATTACGGCGCTTTCGGCACCTGGTTCTCCTGGCAGAACACGCTGACGCGCGCGGCGCCCCTGATCCTCACGGCACTCTGCACGGCGCTGCCCGCGCAGCTCGGCATGGTCATCATCGGCGGTGAAGGCGCGCTCCTGATCGGCGCGCTGTCGGCGACCAGCGCCGCGTTGGCGCTTCAGGGCATGCCCCCGCTCATCGTGCAAATTGCCATGGTCATCGCCGGCGTGATCGGCGGCGGCTTGTGGATCATGCTCACAGGCGCGCTGCGCCAGTACCGCGGCGTCAACGAGACGATCTCGAGCCTGCTGCTCGTCTACATCGCGCTTGCGATCCTCAACCATCTCGTCGAAGGCGTGATGCGCGATCCCGCCAGTCTCAACAAGCCGTCCACGCGCGAGATCGGCGCCGCCAACATGATCGGATCGATTCCCGGCACCGACGTGCATTGGGGACTCGTCTTCGGCCTCGTTGCCGCCATCGCCGCCTATATCCTGATCTATCACACGGTGTTCGGCTTCGCGGCGCGCGTTGCCGGCGGCAATATCCGCGCCGCAAAAATCGTCGGCCTCGGCGTCAGCAAGCTGATCCTGACCATCTGCTTCTTCGCCGGCGGCGCCGCGGGCCTTGCCGGCATGGTCGAGGTCGCGGCCGTACAGGGACGCACCAACGCCAACCTCGCGGCAGGCTACGGCTTCACCGGCATTCTCGTTGCCTTCCTGGCCCGGCAAAATCCGCTCGCGATCATTCCGGTCGCGATCCTGCTCGGCGGCATCAGCGCCAGCGGCGGGCTGCTGCAACGCCGCCTCGGCCTGCCCGACGCGTCCGTGCTGGTGCTCCAGGGCATCATCTTCGTCTTCGTGCTGGCCAGCGATGCGCTCTACGGCCGCATCGGGTTCCTGAAGGGAAAATCCTGAGATGGCAGACGGATCGATCGGACTCTGGACCGTCCCGCTCGCCGTGCTCGGCGGCGCCATTCGCGTCTCCACGCCCTTCCTGTTCGTGAGCCTGGGGGAATGCATCACCGAACGCTCAGGCCGCATCAATCTCGGCCTCGAAGGCACACTGGTGATGGGCGCGATGAGTGCTTACGGCATCTCCTATCTCTCCGGCTCGCCCTGGCTCGGCGTACTCGCCGCCGGCATCACCGGTGCACTGCTGGGCGCGCTGCATGCCGGCATCTGCTCGCTGCCGCGCGTCAACGACGTCGCGGTCGGCATCGCGCTGATGCTGTTCGGCACTGGACTGGCCTTCTATCTCGGCAAGCCGTTGATCGAACCCACTGCGCCACGGCTGCCCGCGATCGATTTCGGCTGGTGGAGCGACGTCCCGCAGGTCCGCGCCGCGCTGCGGGTCAACGTGCTGTTCCTGATCGGCGTTGCGCTCGCGCCAATCCTCTATTGGGCCTTCCGCACCACGCGCTGGGGCCTTCTCATTCGCACCGCCGGCGAGAGCTCTGACGCCGCGCGCGCGATGGGCCACTCCGTGCTGCTGATCCGCCTGCGCGCGACCATGGTCGGCGGTTTCCTCGCCGGCATCGGCGGCTCCTTCCTGTCGCTGTTCTATCCCGGCAGCTGGAACGAGGGCCTGTCCTCCGGACAGGGCATCACCGCCGTGGCCCTCGTGATCTTCGCGCGCTGGGATCCGCTGCTCTGCCTGTGGGCCTCGCTCGCCTTCGGCGGTGCCGCGGCGCTGGGACCGGCCTTGCAATCGGTCGGCGTCACCTCCGGCTATCACCTCTTCAACGCGGCGCCCTACATCCTGACGCTGGCGATCATGATCATCACCTGCTCGCCGAAACGCACACTGACCGGAGCCCCGGCCGAATTGTCGATCACCCGCTAGAGAGCGAAATCATGCCCGAGCGCACCATCAAGTCCGAGCCCTATGCCTGGCCCTACAACGGCGATCTCCGCCCGGAGAACACCGCGCTCATCATCATCGACATGCAGACCGATTTCTGCGGCGTCGGCGGCTATGTCGACAAGATGGGCTACGACCTCTCGCTGACCCGGGCACCGATCGAGCCGATCAAGAGGTTGCTCGCGGCGATGCGCGCCCAAGGCTTCCACATCATCCATACCCGCGAAGGCCATCGTCCCGATCTCTCGGATCTTCCCGCCAACAAGCGCTGGCGTTCGCGGCAGATCGGCGCCGGCATCGGCGATCCCGGCCCCTGCGGCCGCATCCTGGTGCGGGGTGAGCCCGGCTGGGACATCATTCCAGAACTGGCACCCCTCCCAGGCGAACCCATCATCGACAAGCCCGGCAAGGGCTCGTTCTGCGCCACCGACCTGGAGCTGATCCTGCGCGTGCGCGGTATCGAGAACATCGTGCTGACAGGCATCACCACCGACGTCTGCGTTCACACCACGATGCGCGAGGCCAACGACCGCGGCTTCGAATGCGTGCTGCTTCACGATTGCTGCGGCGCGACCGACAAGAGCAACCACGACCACGCGCTCAAGATGATCAAGATGCAGGGCGGCGTGTTCGGCGCAGTCTCGACGGCGGACGCCTTCATTGGAGCAATTTCGTGATCATCGGCGAGACGCCACCGCCGTCAGGCGCCTTCGGCGTCGACGCGATTGCGATGACCATGCGCTTCGGCGACTTCCTGGCGCTGGACAATGTCGAGCTGAAGGTGAGGCCGGGCTCGTTCCATGCGCTGCTCGGCGAGAACGGCGCCGGCAAGTCGACGCTCGTCAAATGCATCATGGGCTATTACCACGCGACCGAGGGCGACATCCTCGTCGGCGGACGCGAGCAGGCGATCGCCAACCCGAAGGACGCCCACGCGCTCGGCCTCGGCATGGTCTACCAGCACTTTACGCTGGTGCCGGCGATGACGGTCGCGGAAAACCTCGTGCTGGCACGCGACGATGTGCCGGCCATGGTGAACTGGCCGAAGGAGATGAAGGAGCTCGAGGCCTTCCTGGCGCGCATGCCCTTCAAGGTGCCGCTCGGCGCAAAGGTCTCCGACATCTCCGCGGGCGAACGGCAGAAGTGCGAGATTCTCAAGCAGCTCTATCTGAAGCGCCGCTTCCTGATCCTGGACGAGCCGACCTCGGTGTTGACACCCGCCGAAGCTGACGAGGTGCTCGGCATGCTCCGCGACATGGTCGTCAAAGGCGAGCTGACCATCCTGATGATCACGCATAAATTCCGCGAGGTCATGGCTTTCGCTGACGACGTCACGATCCTGCGCCGCGGCAAGCTCGCGGGAGCCGGCAAAGTCGCCGAGCTCACGCCTGACGCGATGGCGCGCACCATGATCGGCGCAGAGCAGTTGACGGTGCAGCCTCCGCGCATCGGCGAGGCAGGTCAGGCCAGGCTCGAACTGGCAAAGGTCCGCGCACTCGACGATGCAGGTGCCGTCGCTGTGCACGATGTCTCGCTTAGCGTGCGTGCGGGCGAGATCGTTGGCATCGCCGGCGTCTCCGGCAATGGCCAACGCCAGCTGGTCGAGGTGTTGGCCGGCCAGCGCGAGGCGGAGAGCGGCGAAGTCCGCGTCGCCGGCGAACCCTATCACGCCAGCCGCCAGGAGATGCGCCGCCACAAGATGTCGCTCCTGCCCGAGGAGCCACTGAAGAACGCCTGCGTCGGCGGCATGAGCGTCGCCGACAACATCGCCTTTCGCGAATTCGACCGCGCGCCCTTCGCCAGCGGCGGCTGGTGGCTCAACCGCAGTGCCTTTCGCGACGATGCCAGGAAGAAGATCGGCCAATACAAGATCAAGACCCGCACGCCCGAGACGCCGATCGCGGCGCTGTCGGGCGGCAACGTCCAGCGCGCCGTGCTGGCGCGGGAGCTTGGCGGCGACGTCGAGGTGCTGATCGCCGCCAATCCCTGCTTCGGCCTCGACTTCGCGGCGGTGGCGCAGATCCATGCCGAGATCATGGCCGCACGCAACCGTGGCGCCGCCGTGCTGCTCGTCAGCGAGGATCTCGACGAATTGCTCGAACTCTCCGATCGTCTGGTGGTGATGTTCCACGGCGAATTCGTGTATGAAGCACGAACCAGCGACGCCGATCTCACCGTGGTCGGCCGGCATATGGCGGGTCATTGACCAGGGAAGAGCGATGAGCGGCGGATCCGAGCGCGACGAGCACTTCCTCCGCCTTTCCTTCGCGGCCGCCAGCCGCTCCCTCACCCATGGCAACCATCCGTTCGGCTGCGTCGTCGTCGATGCGGATGGCAAGGTGCTGATCGAGACCGAGAACGGCTACATGCCCGACCACGACGGCACCGCGCATGCCGAGCGCCTGGCGGCCACGCAGGCCTGCCGTACGTTCAGCCGCGAGGTGCTGGCGAAAGCCACGCTCTATTCCTCCGCCGAGCCCTGCGCGATGTGTTCAGGCGCAATCTACTGGGCCGGCATCGGCCGTGTCGTCTACGGCCTCAGCGAGCACCGCCTGCGCGGTATCACCGGCAACCATCCGGAGAACCCGACGCTCGATTTGCCCTGCCGCGAGGTCTTTGCCAGCGGCCAGCGGCCGACGGAGGTCGTCGGCCCGCTGCTCGAGGACGAGGCCGAGGCGCTGCACGACGGCGTGTGGACGAGGTAGCTGCTTCCAAGAACTCGACTGCGTAGGGTGGGTTAGCGAAGCGTAACCCACCACTCTTTCTTCAACACGACGAAGGCAAAGAGGTGGATTACGCCTTCGGCTAATCCACCCTACGCTTCAGATGGGGATGGCCCCCCCAGCCGATCAGAACTTCACAGTCACGCCACCGTACACCGTGGACTCGGTGCAGCTGTTGGTGCTCTGGCCGGTTGCGGCGACCGTGCAGACGCCGGGCATGGCGTTGTGGTCGAGGCCGAACTTGTTCTGCCAGTAGCGGTAGGCAACCCAGAGGTCGACGAAGTGCGAGTACTTGTCACCCCAGGCGGCCTTCGAGGCGTCGAAGGTCAGACGGATCGGTTCGCTGTTCAGCTCGACCTTGGAAGCAGTAGAGAACCGGCCAGGGCCGGAGAGCGCGGGAAGGCCGTTGGAGTCACCCTTCGCACCATACCAGCCGGCGCGGCCGCTGATCGACCAGAACTGCATGCTCGGCGGCAGGAAGCCGAGATCCATGTAGTAGTTGATTTCGACGGCCCAGGTCGGCCTGTAACTGACGTTGCCATCGGAGTTGCAGGTCACCCCCGGCACGCCCGGTCCGAACAGGCCGCACTGGGTGAAGGCGTTGTGGTTCGAGAACTCCCAGTACATCAACGGAGCGACGTTGATGTAACCCTTGTACGGAAGGTCGAAGGCGAATTGCAGACCGGCCACGACGTCGCGCTTGGCGGGCGCGAGGAAAGTGTTTTCTGTATTGCCGTCCATACCGACTTCGAACGAAATATTGTGCAGCGGCCCCATGCTGAAGGCCTTGGTGTTGAACAGCTCGTTCCAGCCGAGGGTCGAGCGGAACAGGCCGTAGATCTCGGTCGCGCCGGCGCAATCGGCGGCGCCGCCAGTGATGGTCACGCCCGGCGCAACACAGGGGCTGGCAGGATCGTTCTTGCCCGACTTGAACATCGAGATCGTGAAGAAGTTGGTGCCGTAGGCCCAGAGGTCGAAGTGGGTGAAGGAGTAGACCTGCTTGGGGGTGGTGCCGTTGATGCTGCCGTTCGGGTTGACGCTCCACATGCCGGGGTCGGTGCCCTTGGGCATCCAGGAGAACGTCACGCGGTTGTCGATCACCAAGAAGAACGGAAGGTCCGCGGCCTTCTTGGCCGCCTTGACTGGCAGGTCCGCCGCGTGAGCCAGGTCGCCATTGACCAGCGTAGCAAGTGACAGCGCCATTGCTGCCACTGCCGTATAACGAAACGACATCCTGATAGCCCCCAAGTTTTGACAGGTCGAATTGACCGCCCCTGGGTGCGACACTTGCGCCGATATCCGGAAGTGAGAAGCCTCAACATTTCCCATGGCGTGCCGGATGTTTTGGCAGCACGCGGCGCTTCATCGCGGATTTTGCGTGTCCGCGCACACGACTTGCGTGCGCGGGACGCACGCGCGTTGCCGGACATTCCCGTTTGGTTTTGCTCGGCTTTTGATAGAGCAGCGCGACGCATCGATCGCGAGATGCGGCGATCGCTTTACGTCGCGGCGCAGCATGCGGGAATGGGAGTGCCGCTGCTCAACTTCAGGTCAAGCCTGCACAGCGGGTTCCGATTCACTTTAAAGCGTCACAAATTTGCAACAGGCGCCCGAAGCACTGGCGCGATTGCTGCAATTGTCGATGAAGGCCAATAGCAGCGAACGAACGCCGGTGCCTGCCGAAGCGTTGAGCAAGGGATGACGCTTTTTCACATCTTACGTGGCGGTTCAAACTAGCCCACAATTGAGGCAGCTCACCCCTGCAAGCGTGTCACGCATGTTAGATCCGACGCCCAACGGCCTGCATTCCAGCGAACCGCCGCTGCTCCGGACGCTCGGGCTCACCAAGCGCTATGGGGATTTCCTCGCCAACGATTCCATCGACATCGATATCTGGCCGAAGCAAATCCACGCGCTGCTCGGCGAGAACGGCGCCGGCAAGTCGACGCTGGTCAAGGCGATCTACGGGCTGATCCAGCCCAGCGCCGGCGAGATTCGCTGGCAAGCCCAGCCCATCGTGCTGGCCGGCCCGTCGGAAGCGCGCAGCCGCGGCATCGGCATGGTGTTCCAGCATTTCTCGCTGTTCGACAATCTCACCGTCGCCGAGAACGTCGCGCTCGGCCTCGACGGAAGAGAATCCTTCAAGGACATGTCGGCACGGCTGGAGCAGGTGTCGAAGACTTATGGCTTGCCGCTCGATCCCAAACGTGAGGTCTGGCAATTGTCCGTCGGCGAGCGCCAGCGCATCGAGATCGTCCGTGCGCTGATGCAGGATCCGAAATTCCTGATCCTGGACGAGCCCACCGCCGTCTTGACGCCGCAAGAGGCCGACCAGCTCTTCATCGTGCTGGAACGGCTCAAGGCCGAAGGCCGCGCCGTCCTCTACATCAGCCACAAGCTGGAAGAAGTGAAGCGGCTCTGCGACATCGCCACGATCCTGCGCGGCGGCAAGAAGGTCGAGACCTGCAATCCCAGGCTCGAGACCGCCGCTTCGCTCGCGCGCATGATGGTCGGCGGCGAGATCAGGGAGGTCAAAGCACCGGCCGGACGGAAGACCACCGTGCCGCGGCTCGTCGTCAACGACCTCTCGCTCTCGCCGAACGAGGCGCACGGCGTCCGGCTCGAGCACATCTCGTTCGAGCTCAAGGGCGGTGAGATCCTCGGTATCGCCGGCGTCGCCGGCAACGGCCAGGATGAGCTGTTTGCCGCGCTCTCCGGCGAGCGCCTGTCGAAGGACCCCGGCAAGGTGGTGATCGAAGGCATCGCCGCAGGCCACCTCTCGATCACCCAGCGCCGCAAACTGGGCGCGGCCTTCGTCCCGGAGGAACGGCTCGGCCACGGCACCGCGCCGCGCATGAAGCTGTCGGAGAACGCCCTGCTCACCGGACACGCGGCCAGCGGCATGGTCCATCACGGCTTCATCGACACAGCGGCCACGCTGAAGACGGTCGATCGCGCGACCGAAACGTTCGACGTCCGCAAGGCCAAGCGCGATCCGGAAGCTGCGAGTCTTTCCGGCGGCAATCTGCAAAAGTTCATCGTGGGACGCGAGATCCTGCGTAATCCGGCGGTGCTGGTGGTGAGCCAGCCGACGTGGGGCGTCGATGCCGGCGCCGCCGCCGTCATCCGCCAGGCGCTGCTTGATCTCGCAACCGCGGGTGCGGCCGTGCTCGTGACCAGCCAGGACCTCGACGAGCTCGCCGAGATCGCCGACCGCATCGCCGTCATGTTCCACGGCCGGCTCTCCGCGCCGCTTGCCACCGTTGATGCAAGCCGCGAAAAACTCGGCCTTCTCATGGGCGGCAGCAGCCTGGAGCCGAAGGAGGCCGCGCATGCAGCTGGTGCTTGAGAAGCGCGCCGAGCGCTCCAACACGATCGCGCTGGTCTCGCCGCTGATCGCGATCGGCCTCACGATCGTCACTATGGTCATCCTGTTCGCGATCCTCGGCAAAAATCCGCTGCTCGCGCTGCACGCCTACTTCATCGCGCCATTGACCGACGGCTATTCGCTCCAGGAGATCGCGGTGAAGGCCACGCCTTTGGTGATGATCGCGATCGGGCTGTCGCTCTGCTATCTCGCCAATGCCTGGAACATCGGCGCCGAGGGGCAATTCCTGATCGGCGCAGTGGCGGGAAGCTGGATCGCGGTGAAGACTCAAGGCACCGATGCCGGGGCCTGGGTGCTGCCGGTGATGCTCGTGCTCGCAGCCGCGGCCGGCGCGCTCTATGCGCTGATCCCCGCGATCTGCAAGGTGAAGTTCGGCGCCAGCGAGATCCTGACCAGCCTGATGCTGGTCTATGTCGCCGACCTCTTCCTCGACTATCTCGTGCGCGGCCCCTGGCGCGACCCGCACGGCTTCAACTTTCCGACCACCGCCGAGTTCGATCCGGTCGCAACGGTGCCCCTGTTGATCGAGGGCGGCCGGCTGCATCTCGGCTCGATCATCGCCCTGCTCGTCGTCGCGGCAGCGGCAATCCTGCTCGGGCGCACCATCAAGGGTTTCGAGATCCGCGTGGTCGGTGCGGCGCCTCGCGCGGCGCGGTTCGGCGGCTTCAATGCCAACCAGCTGATCATCTTGACCTTCGCCGTCTCCGGCGCGCTCGCGGGCCTTGCCGGAATCATCGAGGTCGCGGGTCCGGTCGGGCATCTCCAGCCCGGCATCTCGCCCGGCTACGGCTTTACCGCGATCATCGTCGCCGTCCTCGGCCGGCTGAACCCGCTTGGAATATTAATTGCAGGCCTATTTCTCGCATTGACCTTTATCGGCGGCGAGCAGGCGCAGATCGCGATGAAGATCCCGTTGGACGTGACCAAGGTTTTCCAGGGCATTTTGCTGTTCTACGTGCTCGCCTGCGATTCCCTCATCCTATACCGCTTCAGGCTGGTGTTCCCGAACCGACAGGTGACCCGTGGAGCTGGTTGAAGCCATCATCCTTTCGGTGCTCGCCGCATCGACGCCGCTGCTGATCGCGGCCACCGGCGAGCTCGTGACCGAGCGCTCCGGCGTGCTCAACCTCGGCGTCGAGGGCATGATGATCGTCGGCGCGGCCTGCGGCTTTGCGGGTGCGTGGCTCACCGGCTCGATCTTCATCGGCGCGCTGTTCGGCATCGTCGCGGGCACACTGATGTCGCTGATCTTTGCGCTGATGGCGCTCGGGCTCGCCGTCAACCAGGTTGCAACGGGTCTCGCGCTGACCATCCTCGGCGTCGGCCTGTCCGGCCTGATCGGCGCCGGCTTCGTCGGCGAGCGCATCGCGCCGGCCGTGCATCTCGCCATTCCCGGCCTCACCGACCTCCCGCTGATCGGCCGCGTACTGTTCGGCGAAGATGCCTTCGTCTATTTCTCCATCGCGCTCGTCATCGGCGTCTGGTGGTTCCTGTACCGCACGCGGGCGGGTTTGATTCTCCGCGCCTGCGGCGACAATCATGTCTCCGCGCATGCGCTCGGCTATCCCGTTCTGCGCATTCGCACCTTCGCCGTGATGTTTGGCGGCGCCTGCGCCGGGCTTGCCGGCGCCTATCTGCCACTCGCCTATACGCCGTTCTTCATTCCCGGCATGACGGCGGGCCGTGGCTGGATCGCGCTGGCGCTGGTCGTGTTCTCCTCCTGGCGGCCGGGACGGCTCGTGGTCGGCGCCTATCTGTTCGGCGCGGTGACGATCCTGCAACTGCACGCGCAGGGCTGGGGCGTCGGCATTCCCTCGCAGTTCATGTCGGCGCTGCCCTACCTCGCGACCGTCATTGTGCTGGTTCTCTTGTCCCGCGCGCGTACCGGCGGCTCGACCGCACCGGCCGCGCTCGGCACCGTGTTCGTGCCTGACCGCTGATCTTTTCCGCGAGGTGCGCGATGGGGCGCGCAAATTGCGGATCGTGGCTTTCCCCTGATGTTTGGAGATTGATGATGAGGAAATCACTTCTTGCGCTGGCTGCCGGGCTGCTGCTTGCCGGTAGCGTCAGTGCAGCCTCCGCCGCCGACAAGCTGAAAGTCGGTTTCATTTACCTCGGTCCGATCGGCGACCTCGGCTGGACCTACCAGCACGACCTCGCGCGCCAGGCACTGGTGAAGGAGCTGGGCGACAAGATCGAGACCACCTATCTCGAGAATGTGCCCGAAGGCCCCGACGCCGAGCGCTCCATCGAGCAGCTCGTCCGCGCCGGCAACAAGCTGATCTTCACGACGTCGTTCGGCTACATGGACCCGACGCTGAAGGTCGCCAAGAAATATCCGAACGTGCATTTCGAGCACGCCACCGGCTACAAGCGCAATCCGAACATGTCGACCTACTCGGCCAAATGGTACCAGGGCCGCTACATCCAGGGCCTGATCGCGGCCAAGATGTCGAAGTCCGGCGTGCTCGGCTATATCGGCTCGTTCCCGATTCCGGAGGTCGTCTCAGGCATCAACGCGACGATCCTGGCGGCGCAGACCATCAACCCGAACATCAAGGTCAAGATCATCTGGGCCAACACCTGGTTCGATCCGGGCAAGGAGGCCGATGCCGCCAAGGCGCTGATCGACCAGGGCGCCGACGTCATCATGCAGCATACGGACTCGCCCGCAGCAATGCAGATCGCCAGCGAACGCGGCAAGCTCGCCTTCGGTCAGGATTCCGAGATGATCAAGTTCGGGCCGAAGACCCAGCTGACCTCGATCCTGGACACCTGGGGCCCCTACTACATCGAGCGCGTCAAGGCCGAGCTCGCCGGCACCTGGAAGTCCGAGGACAGCTGGGGCGGCCTCGACAGCCACATGTTCGCGATGGCGCCCTATACCAACATGCCTGACGACGTGAAGAAGATCGCCGAGGATGCCCAGGCTGCGATCACAGCGGGGAAGCTGAATCCGTTCAAGTGCCCGATCGTTGGGCAGGACGGCAAGCCGATCGAGTGCAAGGGCGGCGATCACCTCGACGACGGCCAGATCCTCGGCATGAATTTCTACGTGAAGGGCATCGACGACAAGTTGCCGGGCAAGTAGCACGCTTCTTGCATTGCCTGAAATACCTGCTCCTCCCGGAGGAGGTTCGGAGGGGGTGGCCAGAAGCACCCGGCACTTGTGGTCGCCCCCTCTTTTTCTATTTTCGCCCCGATATCATCCGGCCTGCATCGCCCGCGCCGCTGCGCTGTGGCGGCGGATGAGGTCGGCGACATCGAGGCCCGGGATCGCGCCGTCGACCACGGCCCATTGCCCCGCCACCATCGCCCGGTCGGCCCGATGCGCCCCGCACAGCACCAGCGCGGCCAGCGGATCGCCGTGGCCGGAGAAGCGCAGCTCGTCGAGCTTGAACAGTGCGAGATCGGCGGCCTTGCCGACGGCGATCTCGCCGAGTTCGGGCCGGCCGACGCAGGCCGCCGAGCCCTTGGTGGCCCAGCGCAGCGCATCCTTGTGGCTGACCTTCGTCACCCCATAGCGCGCCCGTTGCAGCAGGAACGCCGCGCGCACCTCCTGCATCAAATTCGATCCGTCGTTCGAGGCTGAGCCGTCCACGCCGATGCCGATGCCGACACCGGCCTCCTCCATCTCGCAGACGGGACAGCAGCCCGAGGCCAGGAGCTGGTTGCTGCAGGCGCAATGGCTGATGGTCGTCTTCGCCTTGCCGAGCCGCTTCATCTCCTCGGCATTGAAGAAGATGCCGTGGGCGAGCCAGGTGCGCGCATTGAGCCAGCCGCATTGCTCGAGATAGTCGAGCGGACGGCAGCCATACATCTCCTGGCAGAATTTGTTCTCGTCCTCGGTTTCCGCAAGATGAGTGTGCAAGCGGACGTCGAGCTTTTCGGCGAGGTCCGCGGTGGCACGCATCAGGGATGTCGTCACCGAGAACGGCGAGCACGGCGCCAGCGCAATCTGCACCATGGCATCCGCGCCGCGCTGGTGATGCTTTGCAACCACGCGCGCGCTGTCGGCCAGGATCGTGTCCTCGTCCTGCACGACGCTGTCAGGCGGCAGGCCACCGTCGCGCTGCGACAGGTTCATCGAGCCGCGCGTCAGCAGCACGCGCACGCCGAGCCGCCTTGCGACCCCGACTTCGATATCGATGGACTCCTCGAGCCCCGCCGGGAACACATAGTGATGATCCGTCGTGGTGGTGCAGCCGGAGAGCAGGAGCTCGGACATCGCCACTGTGACGCCAAGCTCGAGCGCATCAGGCGTCAGCTTCGCCCAGACCGGATAGAGCGCTTGCAGCCAGGGAAACAGCTCGCGGTCCATCGCCGCTGGCAGCGCCCGCGTCAGTGTCTGGTAGAAGTGATGATGGGTGTTGATCAGGCCCGGCAGCACGACGTGCTCGCCCGCGTCGAACATTGCGACATCCGCCGTCGCCGGCACGCCGCCGGCTGGCACCAACTCGACGATCCGGCCATCCCTGATCACGATCCCGCGCTCGGCTCCGTCGGCGAGGATGGCGAGGGGATCCCTGATCCAGATCGGCTTTGCGTCGCTCATGATCCCGATTCTCCTCACATTCGCGCGACAAGCATTTGCTGCGGCCAACTGCCCAATCGCCGTCCCGCTACGACTTGTTTGTTGCGACTTGGCTCCGGTCTTGCAAGACTCATCTGCACGATTCACCGGGCGAAGGCGTCGGCGCAACCATGGATTTGAATACCATCACGACGGTGGCCCATCCGCAAACGCGCGCGGAGCTGCCCACCTGGACGGCAGGTGATGCTTGGCTCGCCGGCGGCACCTGGCTGTTCTCGGAGCCGCAGGTCCATCTGAGGCGGCTGATCGATCTCTCCGATCTGAAATGGCCGGCGCTGACGATCACCGACGGCCATCTCTCCATCGCCGCGACCTGCACTGTCGCGCAGCTCGACGGTTTCACCTGTCCGCCCGACTGGCTCGCGGCACCGCTGATCGGGCAGTGCTGCCGGGCCTTCCTCGCCTCGTTCAAGATCTGGAAGACAGCGACGGTCGGCGGCAATCTCTGCATGTCGCTGCCGGCAGGACCGATGATCTCGCTCACATCGGCGCTCGACGGCGTCTGCACCATCTGGAGGGCCGGCGGCGGCGAACAGAAGATTCCCGTCGTCGACTTCGTGACCGGCAACCAGCGCAACCGCCTGACGCCGGGCGACCTGATCCGGCAGATCGATATCCCGATTGCTGCGCTGAAGCGCCGCACGGCGTTCCGCCAGATCTCGCTGGCACCCGTCGGCCGCTCGGCCGCGCTTCTGATCGGAAGCCTCGATGCCGATGGCAAGCTGACGCTGACGGTGACGGCATCGACGGTGCGACCGATCCAGCTATCCTTTCCCAAGCCGCCGGACCCGAGCACACTTCGCGACGCGATCACGCAGCAGATCCCGGATGATCAGTACCACACCGACATCCACGGCAAGCCGCTCTGGCGCAAGCATATGACGCTACGGCTCGCCGAAGAGATTCGCAGCGAACTTCTCGGGGCAACCTCGTCATGAGCTTCGAGGTCAACGGCAAGGCGTTTCCGCAAACACCGCGCGCCGGCCAGTGCCTGCGCACGTTCCTGCGCGAGCTCGGTCATTTCGGGGTGAAGAAGGGCTGCGATGCCGGCGATTGCGGCGCCTGCACAGTTCTGCTGAACGGCGAGCCCGTGCACAGTTGCCTGATCCCGGCGTACCGCGCCGAGGGGCGCGTCGTCACCACGATCGAAGGGCTTGGCGGCGACAGCGGCGCGCATCCGATGCAGCAGGCTTTCCTCGACGCGCAGGGCTTCCAATGCGGCTTCTGCACCGCCGGCATGATCCTGACTTGCGCCTCGCTGAACCAGGCGCAGCGCACCGATCTCGGGTCATCACTCAAGGGCAATATCTGCCGCTGCACCGGCTATCGTTCCATCGAGGACGCGCTGCTCGGCAAGACCAATATCGAGGAGAACGTCGAGGCCGGCGCCGCCTTCGGCCGCAGCCTGCCGGCACCGGCTGGCCCCGATGTCGTACGCGGCAAGGCGCGCTACACCTTCGACACAGAGATCGACGGCCTGCTGCACATCAAGCTGCTGCGCTCGCCGCACGCCCACGCGAGGATCGTCGCGATCGACAAGACGGACGCATTGCGCGTCCCCGGCGTGCACGCAGTGTTGACACATGAAGATGCTCCGTCGGTCCTGATCTCGACCGCGCGGCACGAGAAGGACTGGATGGACCCCGAGGACACCCGCATCCTCGACGAGGTCGTCCGCTTCATCGGCCAGAAGGTTGCAGCCGTCGTCGCCGAGAGCGAAGCCGCCGCCGAGGAGGCGTGCCGGCGGCTGAAGGTCGATTACGAGATCCTGCCTGCGCTGATCGATCCCGAGTTGGCGATGACGCCGGGCGCGCCCGTCCTTCATCCTGACCGCACCACCGCGAACCGCATCGCTGATCCCCAGCGCAACCTCGCAGCGGAGACGCATGGCGAGTACGGCGATGTCGCAACTGCGCTTGCGACATCCGCCGTCACCTACGAGGCGACGTTTCACAGCCATCGCGTGCAGCATGCGGCGCTGGAGACCCATGGCGGCCTCGCCTGGCTCGACGCGTCAGGCGTGCTCAACGTTCGCACCTCGACGCAGGTGCCATTCCTGACCCGGCGCGCGCTGTCAGACATCTTCGGACTTCCCATGGACAAGGTCCGCGTGTTCTGCGAGCGCGTCGGCGGCGGCTTTGGCGGCAAGCAGGAGATGTTCGTCGAGGACATTCTGGCGCTCGTTGCGCTCAAGACCGGGCGTCCGGTGAAGCTGGAGCTGACCCGCGAGGAGCAGTTCATCGCGACCTCGACGCGGCACCCGATGCGCGTCCACATCAAGGCCGGCGCCGACGCCGGCGGCAAGCTCACCGCGCTCCAACTCGAGGTGCTCTCCAACACCGGCGCATACGGCAATCACGCCGGCCCCGTGATGTTCCACTCGCTGTCCGAGTCCATCGCCGTCTACAATTGTCCGAACAAGAAGGTCGACGGCTTTGCCGTCTACACCAACACGGTGCCGTCAGGCGCGTTTCGCGGCTATGGCCTGCCCCAGACGCAGATCGCGATCGAAGCCGCGATCGACGAGCTGGCAAGCCAGCTCGGTATCAGTCCTTACGACATGCGCCGGCGCAACGTCGTCAGGCCAGGCGACCCCATGCTGTCGCCGCCGCCGTCGGAATTCCACGACGTGCTCTACGGCTCCTACGGGCTCGACCAGTGCATCGACCTCGTCGAGCGTGCGATGCAGGCGGATCGGCCGCAGTCGGACCTGTCGCCGGAATGGCTGATCGGCGACGGCGTGGCCCTGACCATGATCGACACGGCGCCGCCGGCCGGCCATATCGCGGATGCGATGATCGCGCTCAACGACGACGGCGGCTTCGATCTCACCGTCGGCACCGCCGAGTTCGGCAATGGCACCAGCACCGTGCACCGCCAGATCGCGGCGACGACGCTCGCAACCACCGTCGACAGGATCCGTCTGCGCCAATCCGACACTGCCCATGGCGGCCACGACACTGGCGCCTATGGCAGCGCGGGCACCTTCGTCGCGGGCAAGGCAACGCATGATGCGGCCATGCGGCTTGCGGCCGAGCTGCAGGCGGCGGCGGCAAGCGCGTGGTTATGCGACGCCGCGAGCTGCACGCTCGACGACGAAGCCGTCGTCAGCGGCGTGCGACGGATGTCGTTTGCGGAGCTTGCGAAGCTCGCGCGCGAACGCGGCCAGCCATTCGTCGCCAGCGGCAATTCCGACGGCACGCCGCGCTCGGTCGGCTTCAACGTCCAGGGCTTTCGCATCGCCGTGAACAAGGGCACCGGCGAGCTCAGGATTCTCAGGAGCGTGCACGCGGCTGATGCCGGCGTCGTCGCCAATCCCATGCAGTGCCGCGGCCAGGTCGAAGGTGGCGTCGCGCAGGCGCTCGGTGCGGCGCTCTACGAGGAGATGGTGATCGACGCAGAGGGGCGCGTCACCAACCCGAAATTCCGCGACTACCACCTGCCCTCTTTCGCAGACGTTCCGCGCACGGACGTCTTCTTCGCCGAGACGTCCGACACGGTCGGGCCGCTGGGCGCCAAGTCGATGAGCGAGAGCCCCTACAATCCGGTCGCCGCCGCGCTCGGCAACGCGATTGCGGATGCCACCGGCATCCGCTTCACCGCGCCGCCCTTCAAGCCGGACCGGCTGTTTCCGGCGCTGCACGAGAAGTTCGGCAATTAACTTCCGCGATAGGTCGAGTAGCTCCACGGCGTGACCAGCAGCGGCACGTGGTAGTGGCTTTCCGGGTCGCTGATCGCAAAGCGCAGCGGGATCTCGTCGAGGAACGGCGGGTCTGACAGCGGCACGTTGCGTTCCGCGTAGTATTTGGCGACGCTGAATTTGAGCTCGTAGCGGCCGATCGGCAGCGGACGGCCGCCGATCAGCGGCTGGTCGGTGCGGCCGTCCGCGTTGGTGACGGCGCGCGCGATGACGCGGCTTTCGCCGAGCTTCGCAAGCTCGACCAGCTCGACCGCAATACCGGACGCAGGCTTGCCGGCGTGATTGTCCAGAACATGGGTTGAGAGCAGGCCGTGCACCTTCAGCTTGTCGTCGGCGATGACGAGCTGATCGAGCCGAAGCGCGGAGATGCGGCCGATCTCCTCGATCGCGCGCCGCGTCTCGGTCTTGGCGATATTGCGCAGCCGCGTCTCGAAGTCGCGCAGAACGGAATCCCTGGTGTGTCGGCGCACGCAGACGATATAGGGGAAGCCGAACTTGTCGCGATAAGCGTTGTTGACGCGCTCGAACGCGGCGTATTCGGCGTCCGACAGCCGGTTGAGACCGGCGCTGTTCTGCTCGTCGTTCGATTCCGCCGTGAGGCCCGCCGCACGCTGGGTCTTGTTGGCGAGATCGGGATGCGCCCGGATCAGCGCGAGTTGCACGTCGGGCTCGGCGCTCTGGATCGCCGCCATCAGCGCGGCGTGCAACTGGTTGATGCCGGCGAACGGCCGCTTGCCGCCGAGCTGCTCGGCGATCCACGGCGAATATTCGACGACATTGGCGAGTGCAGCGACGAAATCGGCCTTGCTTGCAGCATTGAGATCGGTGAGCGAAATCTGCGGCATCGTCCTCACCCGATCTCGAATGCGTCGGCGGCAAGATGCGCATGCTTGGCGTGCCAGTGCTGCGCGATCTGGAGCCGCGTCGGCACCCAAACGCGATCGTGCCTGCCGATGTAATCGAGGAAGCGGATCAGCCCGGCGGCGCGGCCGGGCCGACCGGCAAGACGGCAGTGCAGCCCCACCGACATCATCTTCGGCGCGGTCTGCCCTTCCGCATAGAGCACGTCGAAGGCGTCCTTCAGGTAGGTGAAGAACTGCTCGCCTTCCGCGAACCCTTGGGGGTTGATGAAGCGCATGTCGTTGGCATCGAGCGTATAGGGAATGATGAGCTGCTTGCCGCCCGCGCCCTTGACCCAATAGGGCAGATCGTCGGCATAGGAGTCGCAGAGATAGAGGAAGCCGCCCTCCTCCATCAGGAGGCGGTTGGTGTTGATCGAGGAGCGCCCGGTGTACCAGCCGAGCGGCCGCGCGCCGGTGGCCTCGGTGTGCACGCGAATGGACTCGGCGATCTCGGCGCGCTCCTGCGCCTCGGTCATGTCCTTGTGCTCGATCCATTTCAGGCTGTGGCTCGCGATATCCCAGCCCGCCTCCTTCATCGCCGCGACGATCTCGGGATTCCGCTTCAGCGCGGTGGCAACGCCGAACACGGTCGTCGGCCACTTCCGCTCGCCAAACATCCGCCACAGCCGCCAGAAGCCGGCGCGCGAGCCATACTCGAACATCGACTCGATATTGGCGTGGCGCTGGCCCGGCCAGGGCTGCGCACCGAGCACGTCGGACAGAAACGCTTCCGAGGCGCGGTCGCCGTGGAGGATGTTGTTCTCGCCGCCTTCCTCGAAATTGACGACGAACTGCACCGCGACCCGCGCGTTGCCGGGCCATTCCGGATGCGGCGGGTTGCGGCCGTAACCGCGGAGATCGCGCGGGTAGCTTGTATCAGTCACTCAGACTTCCTCGAAGCGGATCGGCAGCGCGCCCTTCCACAGCACGCTCTTGCCGAGGGTCGCCAGATTCACCAGGCCCGAGGTCAGCGTGATGAAGTGATTGCCGGCGAGCTGGCCCATCTTGCTGGCGAAGTGCACGCCGCCATAGGCGAGCAGGATCTCGGTCTCGCTGATGCCGCCGGGATAGAGGATGATCTGGCCGGGCGCAGGATAGCTGGTGTGGTTCTCGTAGCCGACGCCAAAATCGAGATCGCCGAGGGGCATCCACACGCCCTCGCCGCTCCAGCGCACGTGGATGATGTGGCTTTCGAACGGCAGCGCTTTGCGGAACGCGGCGACGGTCTTGGGCGCCAGCTGCTCCTCGAAGCGGGCATCGAAGGTGAAATCACCGGCGCGGATAACGAGTTTGCTCATCTCATCTCTCTGGATCGGGGGCGTGGCCCCGCGGGGAATTTTCAAGCAAAGAGCATTCCAGAGGGCTTCGCGCAAGTGGCGCGGCACCTCACCTGCGGTCGTAGGACCAGCCGAAAATGCCACTCCGCCGCACCTCCGGCTCGGGCTCGGCCACGGACTGCGGTGCTTCCTTCAGCTCCGCTTGCGGCGCCGGTGGAGGCGGCGCCGGCAGGTTCTCGCATTTCAGGGAGTAGACCAGCTTGCCGTCCGCGGTGCGCCCGATCGGGGCGCAGGGATCCGGATGCGCCGCCGCGGTCTTCGGAGCAAGCTTGACTTGCGCGGTCGCCGGCGCGGCGATCAGGAGAAGAACCAGCAGATATCTCGACATCGTTGTCGCCTGAAAACGAATTCGGCCCATTGAACCCGATTGCAGGGGGCGAGTCCACCGGCGCTGCGGGGTAAGGGTGCCGAATATTTGACCGGCACGCGCTCGTGATTTTGAGCGGGCTCCAGTCCTTCGCCAAAACGACCTTGGGGCGCTCGGCTGCTTCATAACCGTCATTGCGCGGATGCGACGAAGCAATCCAGAGTCCCTCTGCGGAAAGATTCTGGATTGCTTCGCTGCGCTCGCTATGACGGGGCGCAAGGTAACAGCATCGCCCCTCCAGCTCGCATTTGAATCCTGGACACACTGATCCGCTCTCGCGGCTCAATTCGCCCGAGCTCTGCTTCGTTACGCCACCCTCTTGAACCAAGAGGGCGCAGGGAAGGCCGGGTGCCGGCCGGCACCCACGGTCCGCTGTGCGCTTGTAGCGCAAAAGAAATGCACAGCGGCATACAGGTGAAGCCCAACACACGGCCTTCCCTGCACAGTGGGTTGACGGCTTATGCCGTGCTCTCCCGGGAGCCGAGTTCGTTCTGGCCTCCCTCACCCCAGCGAAATTCGCGGACACCGCGCCGGTTGACGCGACTGCCGCCTCCGCAAGAGCTTGACCGTGGCAACGACGGCCAGGACCACACGTCTATACTTTGGCATTCGGTGAAACACCGAGAAACTAAGAAAACCCTATGAAATAAGGGCTTTTCGATTACCCTGATGCGGGCTGTTTCAGCGGGCTTCACCAAATTAAGGGCCCGGCCCTAAGCCTTTCAGCGTCCGCACGACAAACTGAAAGCCCCAAAGCCGAGCCCTTTGGTCTCAAGCCTTAGGAGCCGAAACCAGATGGATACTATCATTGTCACCTCCCCCGCCAGCAAGCGGAGCCGCAACAGCAGCGTCATTTTGACCGACCGCCTGTGCGAGAGGCGCGTCGCCAAGCGAGTCAAGGTCTACGACCGCAAGTGTCCTGGCCTCTACGTCAGCATCACCACAGCGGGCGTCGCGACTTTCTCATTCAAGTTTACCGATCGGCAGACCGGCAAGCAGCGCACCGGCTGGCTCGGCGTCTACAATCCCGAGACTTTCACCGTCGAGGACGCCCGCAGCAAGGTCTACGGTCTCAAGGGCATGGGTACCGAGGCCCTCGCCGAGACCTTCCGCGACCAGAAGGCCGCACAAGCGAGGCGCGGCAAGACCGTCTCCGGGATTATCGAGGAGCGGATCGACTGGATGAAGACGCCGCTCAAGAAGCCGGACGGCGAGATGCGGGCCCGGCTGGAGGCATGGGAGAACACCGCCAGCCACCTGCGGCGCTTCCTTGGTGCCCGGCTCGGAAAGAAACTCGCGCGAGAGGTCACGAAGAACGACATCGCGACATTGTCCAATGACATCGTCGCGGGCAAGTTCGGTAACCCCTCGGTCAGCAACGCGCGGCATATGCGGAAGGCGGCCAGCGCCCTGTTCAATTGGGCTGCCGAGGCGGGCCGCGATTACGTCAGCGCGTCGCCTTGCATCAATCTGCCGAAGCTCGACGCCGAGCATGCCCGCACCCGCGTTCTTTCTGAGGACGAGATCGGGATATTCTGGCACGGCCTCGACGATGAGGATCTGATGCGTTCATGGGATCGCCGGACACTGCTAGCGCTGAAGTTCGAGCTTGTGACCATGCTGCGGTCGAGCGAGCTGCTCGGCGCGCATCGGGACGAACTGGTTAACCTCGATGGCGAAAACCCGCGCCTTGATGTGCCGCTGAAGCGGGTCAAGAAGCGGCGCGTAATTCAGCAGCCGCTATCCGACCTAGCGGTCGAGATCATCAAGGAAGCCTTGCGGGGCTCGAACAAGCAATTCGTCTTCGCCTCCCCGCTCGGCGATCAGCCGCTACATCGGAAGGCCATGGCGGACGCACTACGCGGCGACAAGCGCAACGGCAAGGTGAGGACGCCCGGCATCTGCCAGCTGCTCGGCCTTAAGCCGTTCACGCCACATGATCTGCGGCGAACGGCGGCGACGCTTGCCGGTGATCTCGGATTGACGACGCATGGATCGCGAAATGCCTCGATCACGCCGCCAGCAAGAAGGCCGAGACCGTCGTGCCAACTGTCACCGGCAAGGTTTATATCCACTCCAAGCGCCTGAAGGAGAAGCGTGTGGTGTTGGATGGCGTCGCGGCCGAGTTGCGACGGATCGTTGGCGAGCCTACCGAGAAGGCCGTCGATGAGGGCGCTGCTAGTCCGTCGTCAGGACCACGGCATGGCCTTCGGATGGATCGACAAGACGACACGTTCGGTGACGTCGTCAGGAAGCCGCAGCAGCCGAGTGAGGGCGGCTGCATCTCGCTGCCCATAGCGGCAGGTCAGCTAGACTTGTTGCCGAAACACCGCCCCGCACTTATGGGCAGGAACGCCGCCGTCCGTCATAGCCGATGTAAGTTCCGGATGCCGGATCGTAGGTCTGAAAGTGCTGGCAGCCGTAGCCCCCGCGCGGTTTGTGTTCAACGCGAGCTGGTTCGCCTGGTTTAATTGCCGATTTGCTGTTCTCCGTGCCCACGTCCGGTTGACCTGCGGTCTGGGCGGGGTTCACGAAGGCGGCGTAGCTGTTTGCCCAGGCGGGCAAGGAGACACCGGGCCTCTCTTCCACAACGGCAGGTTTCTGTTCCATGGAGCGCCGCGCGTCCGCCAGTTCGGTTGCAAGCGCTTCGGCCCTGTCGCGCTCCTGCTGCAGAGACTGCCACAGTACCGCCGTCGCGCTGTCGACCGCTTGGCTGAACTGGTGCGCCTCGCCGTTGGGCATCGACAGCAGTTTCCCGACGTACCGCCATGCCTTCACAAGTTCTTTTTCGAGCGCCTCAGCCCTCGCGTGCTCTTGCTGCAGAGACTGCCGCAGTTGCGCTGTCGCGCTGTCGACCGCCTGCTTGAGCTGCGCCGCCTCGTCGTCCTTCGACAATGGCGTCTGTTGCGCCATGACCGGCGGGACGATCGTGATGAGCTTAGATAACTCCTGCTGAGTGGCGTATCGCGCCACATAGGCGACGACGTCGGCGTTGAGACAGAACCCGATGAGTGCCGCCGTGACGAGGGTTCGGGCGATCCAGGAAATTGCAAATCCCCGCCGCGCGTGTGACGCCTCGAGGATGACGACGTTTGGTGCGGTCTTAATTGTATGGCGCATGTAAACCACCGCCGGGTTATCAGGCCATTGCTTCTTCACTTCGCCGGAAGCCTAATCCCACCCGTTGTGCGCCTCAAGTTTGGTGTTACTCCTCGGTGATAGCTCCGGCTGCACGCGGCGATGCGCCGCCCCGAGCGGGAGAGGCAAGCCGCTACCGATTGCGGTGGACAACGTGCCGGACACAACGGAGGCCCCCCGCGTTGACGCGCTCGCGTCGAGGTCGATGATGGGACGCTTGGTCGACTGCGGATGCGTTGCGCAGGATGGCTGATGGGCACGCAGTGCCGGGAGCGTTATTTTCGAGTTCCAATCGTACAGAGATAGTCGCGCGGCATGGCTAACCCGACCGGCGAGCGGTGCCTCTCATGCATCGCGATGAAGTCTCCCTGAAGTGCCGTGCGCCTTTCAGGGTCAAGCGACGCGGCCAGCGTTTTTGTCGGACCATAGCCAGTCACAAATATGTCCCATACCGTTTGGCCGCTCGGCATGCGGAGTACCGTGGTGCCAGGTTCAAAGGCCAGATCGAATGTATCGCCAAGCAATTCCCGAACGCGGCCTTCCCGGCCCCACGCGAATGGCGAAGGAGGAGGATTGTCAGGCGGTGGCGGCATGTATGGCCGCATTGTCTGGAATATTTCTTCAACCGCGCTGCCAGGCAGCCAAGTGACCAGCCCCAGTCGCCCGCCCTTGCGCGTGACACGTGCCAACTCGGCAGCCGCAGCCTCGGGGCGCGAGACAAACATGACACCGAACGTCGAAGTCACACAGTCAAAGCTTTGATCCGGAAATTCCAGCGCTTCGGCATCGCCGAGCTTGAAGTCGATCTCCGGTGCAATCAGTTTCGCCGCCTCGATAACGCCTTCGCCAATATCGATACCAGTCACCTTTGCGCCTCGATTAGATAACCGCCGCGCAGTCCAGCCCGTGCCTGTCGCAACGTCAAGGATGCGCTCTCCCGGTTGCGGCCAGATTCGATTCACGACGTGATCAATGGCGTCTGCTATGCTTTGGCTCACGGTATCGTAGGACGCGCCGCCGGCCCCCCAGGTCGCGGCGGGTTTGAGGTTATGAGCAAGAATTTGCGCCATGAAATTTACTCCTCGATCTCGATGGAATAATCAGCTCAGTCGCTTGAGCCCGGCGTTATGAGAACATTGGCACGCAAGACGAGCCTCAACCACAGTTTACAAATCGGTTGCGGCACAATGTCTCAGTTCAAGGTAGACCGCCTAGCCCGATGATATGAGCGCACGTCCGAAACAGATGCATGTCCTCTGCAACTGCAACAACGGATTTTCTCGCGCTAGATATTCTCAATAGGTTCGGTCGCACGGTCCCCGCGCTTTTCGTCGCCCTCCATAGGACCTCGACCATCCTGTCGTGTCCGTGCGATGCACGACGTGGAAGCTATAGCGTCCTGCGAGGACATCAGTTTTGACGCATCCGGGCTAAATTGGGTCGGGATCGCTGCTACATAGTTGGTGACTGCTGCGCTATAAAGGGACGATCCGCTACGTGCGGCGAACTCCCATTCACATACCCTTGCATGCGAAATTTAGCTGCGCACGCGCGCGTCATTGGTTGTGAGGGTTCAAATCATGACGAAGCACTTTTGGAGGCGCATCATGACTGATGTGCTCGTAGTCCTAGTATCTGTAGTGATGATCACGATTGCAGTGACATTTTTGGGCGATCCCATTCGGGCCCGCATCGCTGCTTCTATCCCAACCCCATTCGATCTTGCGATGGTCAAGACACTCGCAACCGCTGAACCGAGCAAACCGAGCCTTCCGCGCGCGCAACCGAGTTGCCGGCTTCGTTCGGCTCCTCTGCAATGGAACGTAGACTGGCTTTTCCGGCCGCCCGCAGCTCGCGGATGATGTGGGCTTGCTAAAGAAGCAAGCCGTCTCGGTTGGCGGCCTTTAGGCACGGCGTTTTCTTCACCTTTTGAGGAGTGACGCAAGTCGTATCGGCTGTGGATTACACTTGGGCATCCTGAAGGTTGCACACGCAAATTCTTCGTGCCGTTTGCGGCATTTCGCGCATCATAGCAACCTCGATGCGAACCGTGGCAGCATCGAAAGCCTGACGGGAAATTCCACATCATTTTCTTGAGGTTTCACCTCCGTCTGTAATCCACTTCACACCTGAACCGAAGCTGCGGCGCGATATAATCTCTTGAGACGTCTTGGCGTCATTCGAGGCACTTACAGATTTCGTTCGGGCAGCTCAGTCGTTCATGCGTGGTTGGCGCCGAAACGGGAGGCCAGCATGCCAACGTCATCTCCCCTTGTGCGATGGTCGACTGAGATGCTGCCGGAGCGCTTACGGTTCTCCACGTTCCGTGAAGAGTTTGCGCGGCTGAACCTCGCCTTGGACGTGATAGATCACAGCGGCGGCCGCCCGCGTATCGACGTCACTTACTTGCCGCTCGGCACGGTTGGCGTTTGTAGCATTAGCACCAGGCCGGTCGAGTTTATCCGTCACAAATACCACCTCAAGGATAGCCGTGAGCAATTCGGACTGAACATCGTCGAGGCTGGACCGGTCCAATTTGCAAACGCCGGCGAGGAGCATGTCTACAATGCCGGCTCCGCTTGTTTGGTTGACCGGGGAAGGCCGCTGCGAGTATTTGGGTCGCGCGGCGCCAGGGTCAGATTCGTGACCGTGCAGGCTGCCGCCCTTAGGTCTCTGGTCGCGCAGCCGGAAGATCTATCAGGTCGGCCGGTGCATCCTGGACCGGCGCTTCGGCTGCTTCACCTCTACCTGCGGTCGCTCGCATCATTCAAAGAAACATCGTCATCAAAACTCGCCTCCACCGTCGGCGCACATCTACTCGATCTCGTAGCCGCGACGCTCGGACCGACCGCCGAAGCTGCAAACATCGTTGCGGAGCGTGGTGTGAAGGCAGCCAAGCTACAGGCGATCCTGGCGGAGGTCGCGAAGCGCTCCAGCGATCCCAATTTCGATCTGCACCATGTCGCTGGAGCAGTCGGTATGTCGCGGCGATACGTGCAAAAATTGCTCGAGGGGACTGGAAAGTCGTTCACCGAGCACCTTGCAGGATGCCGGCTTGAGCGTGCCTTCGCGATGCTGACTGACCCGCACAATCTGCATTTGGCCATCATCGATATCGCGTTTGCAGTCGGCTTTGGTGACGTTTCTCATTTCAATCGCTCGTTCCGCCGGCGCTTCGGCGAGACGCCATCAGGCGTGCGCGCCGCAGCGATCGTGCGGCAGAAGTCATCCTGCGCCCCATCACAATGCGCGGGCGACTTCCGCTGAGAACGCGGGCAACTCGACCTCACGGGACGGCAGAAGCGCAGACTTGGCGCTGCGTAAGGCGTCAGGGTGAGGCCGCAGGAAAGCCCTGCACAGCGCCAGGAGCGCGGGGCTACCAGCGTGCTCACGGCCTACTGCAGCGGCGCTGATCGGCTGCAAGGGGCCGAGCAGGCCATGCAAGGGTTCCTTCACCTTGATCCAAGGATACATCCGAATGGGCTATAGCCGGAGATCGCTTCGCGCTGAAGAGTGAGACCGCCGCTGCTGGGGGCCAAACGGAGATGTCCGATGAGTGTGGCAGGCTGGCGCTTTGCGCATACGGAGAAAACCCTCCGCGTCCGGGCGGTCGTCATCTGCGTGCTGGAAGAGTTGCCGTTTGTCTGCCCGCTGGTGGTCGCAATCGGCTCCCTGATCATGATCGGCATCACGCTCTGCAAGGATTGGCCGCAGTGAGGGGGCCTTACTGCCAAGGCGGCAGCAGGTAGACATCGACCATCAGATGCTTCTCGTATTCGGTCAGCGCCACGCTGCCGGGCGCGGCAGCTCCTCTGTGTGCGATACGGTACGAAATTTAGATGAGGTTGCGAAAATACTAATGCGTCTCGGGCCGTCGCGCGGTCCCCGCGCATGCAGCAAATCAGAAGGACCCGGACAACTTGCGCGTGGACCGCCTCCTTGGGCCTTCCGCCGCTCATGTCTGCTGGTGCAGTAAGAGCGGACTTCGATTTGGACCGCGTGGAAGTCCGAAAGTGACCCGAACCGGACATCGGGTCGCAGCGTCATGGGTCAATTGTTGACCCTTTCTCACTCGCCGCCACGCCGCAAAGTGCTAGGGTTTAGACCTCGATGAGGCGTTTCCCTTGGAGAGATCAATGCGACGGCGCGAGTTCATCACGCTTGTCGGCGGCGCGGTTGCCTGGCCAAGCGCCGTGCAGGCGCAGCAGCCATCCAGAGTACCGACCGTCGGCTTTTTGAGTCCAAATAGTCAAGCCGCCTCCAAGGCATGGACGGCCGCGTTCGTTCAAGGTCTGCGCGATCTCGGCTGGATCGAGGATCGAACGGTTATCATCGAATATCGATGGGAGGATGGGCAGGTGGAACGCACCTCCGATCTGGTGAGCGAACTGATCCGGCTCAAGGTCGCCGTCATTGTCACGCATGGTATACCGAACATTGTTGCAGCAATGAAGGCCACGCCGACGGTCCCGGTCGTCTTCCCGCTGGCAACGGACCCGGTCGGGAGCGGTCTTATTGCCAGTCTTGCGCGGCCGGGCGGTAACGTCACGGGATTGTCGATTTTATCGCGCGAGTTGGCTGGCAAGCGGCTGGAGTTGTTGGGTGAGATGTTGCCAGCTCTGCACCGGCTGGCTGTTATGGGAGATCCCAACGCATTCTTGGAGATGAAGGAAGTTCAGGCCCTGGCGCCGTCGGCCAAGTTGGATCTAAGCATGGTCAACGTTCAAAAGGCCGAGGAAATCGCTCCGGCTATCGAGAAACTCAAAGGCCGCGTCGACGCACTCTACGTTTGCGCGACGCCATTCATTAACACCAACAGATTTGACATTAACTCGGCTGCGCTCGCGGCGGGTTTACCCACTATGCAAGGCTTCCGCGAAGCGGTCGACTCCGGAGCTTTGATATCTTACGGGCCGAATTTCCCCGACTTGTTTCGGCGTGCCGCCAATCTTGTTGACAAGATCCTTCGTGGTACAAAGCCGGCCGAAATTCCGGTCGAGCAGCCGACTAGGTTCGATCTCGTCATCAATCTCAGGACCGCCAAATTGATCGGCCTTACCCTATCGCCGATGCTGCTTGCGCGCGCCGACGAGGTGATCGAATGATGTCGCATCTTGGCCCTTAGCCGAAGGTCTCGGCAGCCGTCGGCGCGTCCGTTGTTGGGGGTAGAGCGGAAGTCGCGATGATCGGCCGCCATCGGCGGCTTGTGACCCAATCCAGTCTTTAGGCATCCCGCAGTCCGATAGAGTCCCCTTCACGCCACGACCTGCAAAACCTATCTATGGTTTGTCTTGAGTATATCATCGTTGGCGAGAGGTCTTCCGATGAGCATCACCCTCAACCACACCATCGTCCCCGCCCGCGACAAGCGCGCAGCGGCGCAATTTTTTGCACGCATTTTTGGCCTCCAGGCCGATCCGAAAGGTGGACATTTCGCGCCGGTATGTATCAACGACACGCTCACGCTCCTTTTCGACGACGACGAGGAGTTCGAGAGCCACCACTACGCCTTCCACGTAAGCGATGCCGAGTTCGATGCCATCTTCGGCCGCATTCGCGAGGCGAAGCTCGCCTATGGCAGCACACCATTGAGTCTCGACGACGGTAAGCTCAACGACTGGAACGGTGGCCGCGGCGTCTATTTTCGCGACCCTGACGGCCATGTGCTCGAACTCATGCCCGTACCGCAGTGAGCTTCCCTCCGCTGCAGCCACACTCGCGGCCGGTCATTCAAGGGCGTCCGACAAGCAATGGCAGCACGTTTGCACCGCCTGCCATGAGGGGATTCGACGGCTCGAAATGCTCCCGCAATTCTCGCTTCCGGATGAGTGAGCGCGCATCGAGAAACGCCTCCTTTAGGCTGACGGCCTGCCGGAGCGCGACGTTGAAAAAAGCGTCGCCGAAATAGGTCCACTTGGCCTTGTCCTCACAGCCGAAAGACGGATGGCTGGCATCGGCCGCGGTGATGACCAGCACATTGGCATTCGCTAGACGCGGGATGAAGACCCCGGAATAACATGCCGAGATGACCACCACCTTGTGTCGCACACCCGTCTTCGCGAGCATGTCGGCGAGACGAGACGGCGTGAGCGTTTGTGTGACCCGCCCCGCCTTGATTGCAAGGCCGTCCGGAGAGCCATGCGAGGTAAGAATCAAAAAGAGAACATCTTTCTCGGCATCCAAGCGGTTGGCTGTCACTTGCAACGACCGGGCTAGGGCTTCGATCGTTGCGCTTCCGCCTTTCTTGGAATTGTACTGCACGTTGATCGGGCCAGCCTCGAAACGGCCGGCTACGATCTGAGCTGCGCCAGTCGCCTCGGATCTAAACACGCCTTGATCGCCGAACAGGCCAAAGGACACCACGCCGACCTTTCCAGCATCCTCAACAGCATGTACCGGCGAAATCGACGGCCCGATGATCAAAACAAAAGCGACGAGCGGCGCGCCGAGCCGCCTGATCCAGGACACGGAGGTCATGGGCGAACCTCGTTTCGAGATCACCGCTGCAGAATTGCAGCTCAATACAAAATAGCGGAACATCCGCGAATTTCCATGCTTCGGAATGGCAGCTCGCCAGCGACGCGCACGCTTTGCAGTTTCGGGCTCACCACCATGCCGATGCGCCGCAAAAGTGCTCTGCGATCTCTCCATTCCGTTGCCGCCGCTGGCCCTTAGCGGACATGTCCCGGCCGGTCGCTGGAAGGCAGCCTTCGATCCAAAATCTGACTATAGCAAGCACCAAGGGACAGCACGCCGCAGGGGAGCCGTCCGAGCGGAGCTACAGGACACCGGCCCAACGGTCGCGCCAGCACTTAGGCAGGACCGTAGAGCGAAGGCGCCGGGGCCGGGGCCGCCAGCGCCATGTGAAACTAGGGCCTATTAGGGCCCGGCCGTTCAGGCGGGCCGTTCGCTAGCCAGCGGCGGCAGCCGAATATGCCTTTGCTCTCTGTCACTTCCGGTGATTTCAACAAACCCAAAATAGTGCTTGAAGCAAGGACCACACGGTTTTGCCGTACGCGCGTTCGTTGGCGCCACAGGGTTCGACGACGTTGTGCACTTTGCCGTCGAAATGTTGGCGAGACGAACTCACAGCGCCGCTCGTCCGCACGAAGCCTCGGGCTCACGGAGAGCAATCCGCCCTGCCCTCAGCATCACGTGCCGACGCTGCCGCGTCCACCGCAACCCGCCTCGCGAAACGTGACGACACAAGATCGCCCCTCAAGATCGAGCCGGGATGCGCGACACATGCGCCGTTTCCGAATTTCGGTAAAGTGGAATATTTTACTGACAGGGGATTGACGAGCAGCGAAACAGGCGGCCGTCGGCGGGGTACGTCGCACGGACGCAACAAAGGGGCGATGCAAGGCACCGCCCCTTTGGCAAGATTCAGAGTACAGCCCAGACTGCCGGCTAATACGGCTGATAATAACCACGCGGACCGTAGTAGGGACCGCCGCCATAATATCCCTGCCCGCCATAGTAAGGACCCGGGCCATAATAATAGCGGTTCTCGTAATACTCCTGGCGCCGGCTTTCAGCGATTGCGCCTCCGATCAGGCCGGCCGCGACACCCATAAAGGCAAGGCCCGCGGCATTCGGACCACGCCGATAGTAATGGCGCCGCCGGGCTGCACTGAAGTCGGTCACGTCGGACGAGCTCTGTCCTGCCAGAGCGGCCTTTGCGGGTGGCGCCTTGGCCGGCAACGGCGACGCGGCAGCCGACGGCGATACCGAGGCGGCGACCAGGGCGAGGCTGGCGACTGCTGCCAGCACGGTGCTGCGGCCGGTTATCGAACGCACGAGTCCATCACTCATTTCAAAGTCCTCTGTTCTCGCCCAATCAAGAGACATGCAACCACGCGTAACTTGCAAACCACTGAAATGGTTTCATGATCGCGGCAATCTGCCACGTTTGAACGATTGTAAACCGAACCACCAGATGCAGCTTGAACCATCCAACCTGAGCGGATAATGAACAGCCGCGCCGTTTTTCGGTCGCCGTAAGCGTTTCACGTGAACCAACGCATCAACCGACGCCGTCGGGATCGATGCCATTTCGAAGGTTCAACGTGACTGACGCGTCCTTTTCCTCGAGAGAAACCAGATGATTGCGGTTCGCAAACTGCCGGCGCGCTATGCGCCGATCGTGATGCCATTTGTGCTGTCCATCCTCATGACCGCCGTGGTGTCGGTCATTTCGACGCTTAGGAGCCTCGGCGCAACGCCGGCGTTCCTCGCGACCTGGCCGGGCGCCTGGGCGCTGTCATGGCTCGTCGCCTTTCCAACGCTGCTGATGGTGCTGCCACTGGTCCGCCGGATCGTGGCCTGCCTCGTCGCGGCTCCGTCTCAACCAGGCCGCTAGCCGGGACGCGGGCGGCGCGCATGAAGCACGCCGTCCCGCTTCCATGATCACCCGACACCTTGGATCGAGCTTCCACTCTTTCATCTCTACCCGTTGCCTTGTCGCGACATCGTCGACTGCTGCTCTACATCGCGGCACGAACCCTGTCGGAATGCTCCTATCAAGTCGCTCGCCGCAGCGATTGACTGGCAAATCTATGCACTAACCGGCAGCCTACTCTCTCGCCCCGCAGGGCTCGATCATCGCGCGGATGGCTATAGGCGCCATACGATCAGCGGCGTGGTCCGCCTCGCGCTGGTGCGGCTCCGGCGAATTCGAAAGCGGCATATCCGCCATCTTCCTCGGCGCGATGCCGGCGGTAGTTCTCGGCAACGTCGGCACCATCGATGTGGGGGCGATCGTTACCGTGAATGTGGCCGCGACTACGGGCCCGTGTCGATCGCGACTATTGTCGCGCCGATTGCAGCTGGACCGGGGCCGCCCGTCGCACCGTCGCATGCGGTGACGACGTTGCCGGCGCCGGCTTGCGCGTCTGAGCCGCAGCCGGACGTGGCGCAGGCGCTGGTGCTGCGCGTTTCTTCTGCCCCGCGTTCGACCGGCCGGTCGTTTTCCCGGCGATCTCGGGCATCTTGTTATCCGACGTCTTGCTTTCAGACGCCTTGTCCCCAGGCATCTTGGCGACCAGCCGCGCCATCTGTTCCTGGCCTGCTTTCAATTCATCGGCAAGCCTGAGATTGTCGAGCGACATTTGCTCCTGGTTCGCTTTCAATTGCGCCTGGCTCTCCTTGAGCTGATCGATGCCTTGCTGCACGTTTGCGAGATCGCTCGCCAGCTTCTGCAGCAATTCGGTCAACTCCGGCGGGAGCGTGCTGCCGGTTGGCGCGACGACCTCCGGTACGGTTTCGGCGGCAGATGCCGGTTGCGGCGACGCCTCGGCCAATTGAGCAGTCGGGCTCGTCTCAGCTTCGCGCACCGACTCTGCTTGCAACTGCGACGACGTCGCAGTTTGCAACGGCGCCCAACCTGCGATCATCTGCCTGACCGTATCACCGTGGGATGATTGCGAGACGAAGGCAGCGATGCCGATCCCTGCAGCCAGCCCGAGACCGGCGAGGCCGCGTAGCGCTGGTCCGCCACGCCGCAGGCGACTGCGCATGGCATCGCGCTCCAGCTGGGCAAGCTGCTCGTTGGCGCGCGCGATCTCTTCATCCACGCTCTTGATTTTCTCGAAGGTATGCGTGAGCTCCGCGTCCATGCGCGCGGACAGCGCATACGGCTCGATCGGTGTCGTTACGGAATTCATTGGCGCTCCTCTTCGCAGCCCAATGTCGCCCGAAGGCGTCCGTCGCATTTGCTTGCCCTGATCATCGCTGACGCGATTTGTCCAAAGCAAGACGCCTTCAAGGAAATTCGGAGGCCGGGGGACTACGGGCGCCATGCCCCCTCCCCCAATACCTCCTCGATCCCGAGGCCGCAGCCCCTTACGACAACGCTCCCAACACCCCGCGCGTCGCCTTGTCGATCTCCTCGACATAGCGGCGGCGGACGAAGTTCTCGGTGAGGAAGCCGACCACCTTGCGGCTGTCGGTGGAATCGACCACCGCCAGCATTTCGGCCTCGGCCTCGTCGAACACCGCCATCGCCGACTTCACGTTCATTTCCGGGATCAGCACGATCTCGGTCAGGCGCGCGAGTTCGATGACCTGGATGTCGTCGGCGATGGTGTCGAGATCGCTGGAGAACAGGTCGGGCAGCAGAACGAGCCCGACATATTCGTCCGCATTGTTGACGATGACGATACCGGGCCGCGAGCCCAGCGCGAATTCGCGGCGGACCGCGGCGATCGTCGTGGTCGACGGCACCTTGCCGACGTCGGATCGCATCAACCGCTCGACGGTGAGGTTGCGCAGCCAGCCCACGTCATTGGCGCTTCGGATGGTCTCGCCGCGCAGATGCAGGCGCCAGGTCGAGAAGGAATGGCCGAACATGAAGCGGACGCAGATCGAGGTGACGATGCAGCCGGCCAGCACCACGGCGGTGACGTCGACATTGCGGGTCATCTCGAGCACGAGGAACGACATGGTCAGGGGACCGCCGACGATGGCGACGCCGAGCGTCGCCATCCCCGTCAGCATCGCGACCAGCGGGTCGATCACGAAATTCGGGCTGATCAGCAACAGCACCGCGGCAAAGAATTTTCCGATCAGGCTGCCGACGAACAGCGAGGCGAAGAACAGTCCGCCGCGGAAACCCGAGGCGAGCGAGATCAGGCAGGCCGTCACCTTCAGCGCGATGATCAGCGCGATCAGGCCGATCGTCATGTCGTGAAAGAGATCGAGCACCATGGCGCCGTGGCCGGCCGCCAGCACCTGCGGCGTGACGATGGCAAATCCACCAACGATGAGGCCGCCGATCACCGGCCGCAGCCAGATCGGCAGCCAGGCGAACAGGCGCTCGAACATCGAAGACGAACGCATCACCGCGATGCCGACGCCGCTGGTCACGAGCGCGAGCCCGACCAGCGCCAGATATTGCTCGATGCCGACCGAACTGACCTTCGGGATCTCGAGGGAGTACGGCGCGCCGCCGAGCCATTGCGCGGTCAGGGCGCCGGCCAGCGAGGCCGCCAGGATCGGCGCGGCGCTGCCGACCGAATAGACGCCGACGATCAGCTCGCAGGCGTAGAAGGCACCGGTGATCGGCGCGCCGAACGCCGCCGCGATCGCAGCGGCGGCGCCGCAACCGACGATCAGGCGCAAATCGTTGCGGCGTAGATTGAAGAACTTGCCGAACAGCGAGGCGATGCCCGAGCCGATCTGGGTGTAGCCGGCCTCGAGGCCGACCGAGGCGCCGCAGCCGTTCGAGATCAGCGTCTGGCTCGACACCACCACGCTGTCGCGCATCGACAGGTTGCCACCGCGCAACGCGTTGGCCTCGATCGGGTCGACCGCATTCGAGATCTTCATGCGCCGCCGCGACCATTCCATAATGCCGAGCGCCAGTCCGCCGAGCGCCGGCGCAATCAGCGCCGCCCAGGGACTGACGCGCGTATTGGCGGACAGCCGGACGTCGATCGGAATGCCATAGATCACCACGTGCGCAATCTGCGCGATCTCCGCCATCAGCGTCACGACCGCGCCGGCCAGCGTTCCGATCACAAGGGCAAGCGGGATCAGGTAGAATTCGTTGCTGCGCAGCAGCGCGCGCAGCCGAACCATGGTGCGGTTCGACCCCTTGCGATCGACGAGATGTCTGATCCGCACGAACACCTTTCCGCCCTAGCCTTCCGACATGCCGTAGCCGGCCATGCGCTGGCGGACACGTTCGATCTCGTCGCTGGGGAGCAGCGGCGGTTTCCCGATCTGGAGGCAGCCGTGATACTGCCGCGCCAGCGTTTCGACCTCGACGGCGAGCCACATCGCCTTGTCCAGCGTCTTGCCGAGCGCGATCATGCCGTGATGGTCGAGCAGGCAGGCATGCCGCCCCACCAGCGCCCGCAACGCATGCTCGGAGAGCTCCGCCGTACCGAACGTGGCATAGGGCGCGCAGCGGATGCTCTCGCCGCCGGCCGCCACGATCATGTAGTGCACGGCGGGAATCTCCATGCCCATGATCGCCAGGATGGTGCAATAGGTGGGATGGGCGTGGACGACAGCGTTGACGTCGTCCCGCGCCCTCAGGATGTCCAGGTGGAAGCGCCACTCGCTAGACGGCTTCTGGTCGGGCGCGTGCGAGCCGTCCATCGCCATGAACACGATCTGGTCAGGCGTCATGGCGTCGTAGGGTGTGCTGGTCGGCGTGATCAGGAGCCCGTCCGCATGCCGGACGCTGATGTTGCCCGAGGTGCCCTGGTTGATGCCGAGCGCGTTCATGCGGCGGCAAGCGTCGATGATGGCCTGTCTCTTTGCGAGCTCGTCCGCTGTCATCGACATCTCGGTTTCTTCTCGATTTCTTCTCGATTTCTTGGCGATGGGCGCTTGTTAGACCCGAAGTACGTCAAAGCAATATGGCAGTGCAAGAGAAAGCGGACCGGATGAGATCCCGTCGTGCCGGCTGTACCGTTACATCAGGAAACCAGCTGTAAAATCAGCACATTAGCAGATTGTCGCAGGTTCAGAAAAAGCTCGCCCTGACGGCCGCGATTCCGTTGATCACGAACTGCACCGAATAGGCCGCGAGCAGCATGCCGAGCACCCGCGACAGGACCGCGTTGCCGGTACGCCCGAGGGTGCGGGCGATCAGGCCCGCAGAGACGAAGCACAGCATGCAGAGCAGACAGACCGCGACCACGACAGCGATGATGATCGCGAGCCTGGCCCCATAGCCGGCATCGCCCGCCAGCAGCAGAGTGGTCGCGATCGCGCCGGGACCAGCCATCATCGGGATCGCCAGCGGAAACACCGCGACGTCGGAGGCATGCTCCGAAGTCGCCTTGTCGGCCTCGCGCGCCTCGCGATGCGGACGGTCGCCGAAGATCATCTGGTAGGACACGCCGAACAGCAGCAGTCCGCCGGCGATCTGGAAGGCGGGGATGCCGATCCCGAGCTGGCGCAGCAGCCAGTTTCCGATCAACGCGATGACCACCAGAATCGACGCCGCGATCAACGGCGCGCGCAGCGCGATCGTGCGCTTGACCTTGTCGGGCATCCCGCCGGTCGCGGCCAGGAAGGCCGGCGCAAGGCCGACGGGATCAACCACCAGCAGCAGCGTCACGAAGGCGGACAGGGCGAAGTCGAGCATGGGTCAGGCGTCTCGGGCGGGCGTCACTCGGGCGACCAGCCATAGCGGCTCGCGATCGCCTTCGCGAGGAACAATTGCTTTCGAAGAGTCTTTATCGCGAGAGGAATGAGGAAGGGCATGCCTTCCCGTGTCGCCTCATGAGGAGGATCTATGGCTAAACGAGCAAAGAAACGCACCACCAGGAAGACCGCGGCGCGCCGCCCGCGTCAGGCGCCGAAGATGCTGAGCGACCTGTTCCTGGAAACGCTGAAGGACATCTATTTCGCCGAGAACAAGATCATCAAGACGCTGCCGAAGATGGCCAAGGCCGCGCATTCCAGGGATCTCGCTGCCGCCTTCAACAAGCATCTGCGCGAGACGCAGGGCCAGGTCAAACGTCTCGACCAGATCTTCAAGATGCTGGGCAAGCCCGCGCGCGGCAAGCCCTGCGAAGCGATCAACGGCATCACCGAAGAGGGCGCCGAGATCATGAAGGACTTCAAGAACGCCCCTGCCCTCGACGCCGGCCTGCTCGCCGCGGCGCAGGCCGTCGAGCACTACGAGATCTCCCGCTACGGCACGCTGCGCACCTGGGCCGAAGAGCTCGGCATGCCTGACGCGGCAAGGCTGCTTCAGGCCACGCTGGATGAGGAAGAGGCGACCGATCACACCCTGACCGAGCTCGCCACCTCCGTCATCAACCTCGAGGCGGAAGAAGGCTACCGCGCGGCCGCCTGATACGCGCGCCTGCCCTACTGTTGCCTCCGACGCCGCGGAACATCTCCGCGGCGTCGATGCGTTAGAGTGCAAGGGCCTCTTCCGGTCCGTGGGGCCAGGCATGCTCCAAACGCGCGATGCTGGAATTTTGGGGAACCATCCCCATATCCTCGTTTTCCAATCGCAGCGCCTTCCCCGAGTTTTGCCATGCAACCCAAAAATCCCCTCGACTGGATGCTGTCCGAAGCCCTGGACTCGCTGACCCGCGCCGAACGGCTGCGCCAGCAGTTCGGCCGTCAGGACGCCTGCTGGGAGCCGCCGATCGACGTGCTCGAGACCGAGCATGAGCTGTTGATCCTGGTGGCGCTTCCCGGGGTCAATCCCGACAATGTCGAGACGGTGATCCATGACGGCGTACTCGTCGTCTCCGGCCAGCGCACGCTGCCGCCGGAGCTTCGCAACGCCCGCATCCACCGGCTCGAGCTGCCGCAGGGCCGCTTCGAGCGGCGCATCGCGCTTCCGCTTGGCCGCTACGCCATCAGCCGCTTCGTGATGGACGGCTGCGTCGCGCTGCGTCTCGCCAAATCCTGAGGTCGATCATGGCCACCGAACAGATGAATAACGAACAGACCAACTCTCAAAGCAATTCCGACGTGAAGATCCCCGAAGACGCGCTGATCATCATCCCCGTGCGCGAGATGGTGCTGTTTCCCGGCGCCATCGCGCCGATCGCGATCGGCCGGGCGAAGTCCATCGCCGCCGCGCAGCAGGCGCTGCGCGAGCAGCGGCCGGTCGGCATCGTCCTGCAGCGCAGCCCCGAGATCGAGGACCCCGGGCCGGACGATCTCTACCGGGTCGCGACCATCGCCAACATCGTGCGCTATATCACCGCGCCCGACGGCACCCATCACATCGTCTGCCAGGGCGTGCAGCGCGCGCGCATCCTCGACTTCCTGCCGGGGACGCCGTTCCCGGCTGCGCGCATCCAGCAAATCCCGGAGCCGACCACAAATTCGCCCGAGATCGAGGCGCGCGCGCTGAACCTGCAGCGCCAGGCCATCGAGGCGATCGAGCTGCTGCCGCAGTCGCCGCCCGAACTGGTCGCGATGTTCCAGAGCACCACCGCGCCCGGCGCACTGGCGGATCTGGCGACCTCGTTCATGGACATCAAGCCGCAGGACAAGCAGGAGGTGCTGGAGACCATCGACCTCGCCCTGCGTGTCGAGAAGGTGTCGAAGCACCTGGCCGAGCGGCTGGAGGTGCTGCGCATCTCCAACGAGATCGGCCAGAAGACCCGCGCCAGCTTCGACGAGCGGCAGCGCGAGGCGATCCTGCGCGAGCAGATGGCGACCATCCAGCGCCAGCTGGGCGAAGGCGACGGCAAGGCGGCCGAGGTCGCCGAGCTGACGGCTGCCATCGCCAAGGCCAACATGCCGCCCGAGGCGGATGCGCACGCGAAGAAGGAGCTGCGCCGCTACGAGCGCATGCCGGAGGCCGCCGGCGAAGCCGGCATGGTTCGCACCTATCTCGACTGGCTGATCGAGCTGCCGTGGGCGCTGCCCGCGGAGAAGCCGATCGACATCAAGGAAGCGCGCCGCATCCTGGACGCCGACCATTTCGGCCTGGAGAAGATCAAGAGCCGGATCATCGAATATCTGGCGGTGCGCAAGCTCGCCCCGCGGGGCAAGGCCCCGATCCTGTGCTTCGTCGGCCCGCCCGGCGTCGGCAAGACCTCGCTCGGCCAGTCCATCGCGCGTGCGATGGATCGCCCCTTCGTGCGCGTCAGCCTCGGCGGCGTGCATGACGAGGCCGAGATCCGCGGTCACCGCCGCACCTATATCGGCGCGCTGCCCGGCAACATCATCCAGGGCATCAAGAAGGCCGGCACGCGGAACTGCGTCATGATGCTGGACGAGATCGACAAGATGGGCCGCGGCGTCCAGGGCGATCCTTCGGCTGCGATGCTGGAGGTGCTCGACCCCGAGCAGAACGGGACGTTCCGGGACAATTACCTGGGCGTGCCCTTCGACCTGTCGCGCGTGGTGTTCATCGCGACCGCCAACATGCTGGACCAGATTCCGGGTCCGCTGCTGGACCGCATGGAGCTGATCAGCCTCGCCGGTTACACCGAGGAGGAGAAGCTGGAGATCGCGCGGCGCTATCTGGTGCGGCGGCAGCTGGAGGCCAACGGCCTTTCGGCCGAGCAGGCCGAGATCGAGCCGGAGGCGCTGAAGCTGGTGGTCAAGGGCTACACCCGCGAAGCCGGCGTGCGCAATCTCGAGCGCGAGATCGGCAAGGTGTTCCGGCATGCCGCGGTGCAGGTCGCAGAAGGTACGGCTGCGAAGGTCGTGGTGACGCCGAAGGACATCGCCACCGTGCTCGGCCAGCCGCGCTTCGAAGGCGAGATCGCGCAGCGCACCAGCATTCCGGGCGTGGCCACCGGCCTTGCCTGGACGCCGGTCGGCGGCGACATCCTGTTCATCGAGGCCTCGCGCGTGCCCGGCCGCGGCGGGATGATCCTGACCGGCCAGCTCGGCGACGTCATGCGCGAGAGCGTGCAGGCGGCGATGACGCTGGTAAAGAGCAAGGCTACGCAGCTCGGCATCGATCCCCAGGTGTTCGAGAAGAGCGACATCCACGTTCACGTCCCCGCGGGCGCGACCCCGAAGGACGGGCCGAGCGCGGGCGTTGCGATGTTCACGGCGCTGACGTCACTGCTCACCAATCGCACGGTGCGCAGCGACACCGCGATGACCGGCGAGATCTCGCTGCGGGGCCTGGTGCTGCCGGTCGGCGGCATCAAGGAGAAGGTGGTGGCTGCGGCCGCCGCCGGACTGAAGCGGGTGATGCTGCCGGCGCGCAACAAGCGGGACTACGACGACATCCCGAAGAGCGCGCGGGACAACCTCGAATTCATCTGGCTGGAGCGCGTCGACGAGGCCATTACGGCTGCGCTCGAGCCGGCTGATGCCAAGGTCGAGGCGGCGGAGTGAAGGTGATGAAGAAACTGCTGGAAAAAGCGAAGCGATCTCGGAAGACGCAGCGGCTGCGCCAGCTGCTCGATCGTGCCATCGACCGGGTTCGCGATGCGCTGGCGGCACCCGGGCCGCGGCTCCAGCCCGTTCCGGTCCGGGTGAAGCGCCGCAAGGGTTGAGCCCTCCGTCTCAAGCCCTCGCGGCAGCCCCAAACAAAAGGCCCCCTCCTAACCGAGGGGGCCCTTGCGTTGTTAGCCCACGGCGTCCTTGGCGGCCTTGACCGGGCGGGCGCGGACGATCTTCCGGGCCGGCTTGGCCTTGAACATCATCTCTTCACCCGTGAACGGGTTGGTGCCCTTGCGTGCCTTGGTCGCGGGCTTCTTGATGACCACGAACTTGGCGAAGCCCGGCACCAGGAACAGGCCGTTCTTCTTGAGCTCCTTGTGACCGACATCGGTCAGCGTCTCCATGACGCTCTTGACGTCGCGCTTGGAAAGCTCGGTGGCGGTCGCAATCTTTTCGATCAGCTGCGATTTGGACATTTGGGTTGGCATCGTGTCTCCTCTGATTCGTTGCCGGTTGCATACTAGACCAACCGTTGAAGGCTTAGAGCCTTCTGCACAGTTTTGTCGCGGTTTTACGGGCTTTTTTGGCCCTCTCAGGCAAAAAACCCTGCTTTTCAGCGGCTTCCAGAGCGGAAGGAGCCTCCGGCAGCGGTTTTTGCCTTGTTTCAAAGGCCCGCACGTCGCCTTGCTAAAGCTGATTCGCTGCTTTCGACAAGCGACGACCGGCCTCTTTGCCGGACGCCGGTCGCGATTCACCCTGAAAAATAAGGCTAGACGCGCTCGATGATGACGGCTGGAGCCATGCCGCCGGCGGCGCACATGGTGACGAGACCGCGCTTGAGGTCACGCCGTTCGAGCTCGTCGAGCACGGTGCCGATCAGGATCGAGCCGGTGGCGCCGATGGGATGGCCAAGGGCGATCGAGCCGCCATTGACGTTGACCTTGGCACGGTCGAGCTTGAGGTCACGGATGTATTTTTCCGCCACCACCGCAAACGCCTCGTTGATCTCGAACAGGTCGATGTCGTCGATGGTCAGCCCCGCCTTGGCCAGCACCTTGCGCGTGGCCGGCACCGGCGCGTTCAGCATCAGGGTCGGCGAGTCCCCCATGTTGGCCATCGCGACCACGCGCGCGCGGGCTTTCAGGCCATGCGCCCTGGCATAAGCGGGCGATGCGAGGAGGATCGCGGCGGCGCCGTCGACGACGCCGGAGGAGTTGCCGGCGTGATGCATGAAGTCGATGTTCAGGTCCGGATGTTTTTGCAGGATGAGGCCGCGATAGGTCGTGCCCTTGTCATCGAGCGCATAGTCGGCGATCGCGGGGAATGCCGGCTTCAATGCGGCCAGCCCTTCCATCGTGGTCTGCGGCCGCGGGTACTCTTCATGGTCGAGCGCGAGGCTGCCGTCCTCGCGATGCACAGGCACGAGGCTCTTCTTGAAGTAGCCGTTCGCCATCGCATGCGCCGCACGCTTCTGGCTTTCGAGACCGAGCGCGTCGACGTCCTGCCGCGTGATGCCTTCCAGCGTCGCGATCGCATCGGCACAGACGCCCTGATGCGACTGCGGATGCCGCGCACGCAGGCGCAGATTGCCAGAGTCCATCATCATCGGACCGCCGCCGCGGCGCCCTTCCATCGACATCATCTCGCAGCCGCCGGCGATGACGAGGTCTTCGGTGCCCGACATGATCGAGGCCGCAGCCATGTTGACGCTGGTGATGCCGGAGCCGCAGAAGCGGTCGAGCGTCACCGCGCTGGCGCGCACGTCGTAGCCGGCATCGAGCGCCGACATGCGGCCGAGATCGCCGCCTTGCGTCGCCACCTGCGCGCTGCAGCCCCAGACGATGTCATCGACATCGGCGGTGTCGATGCCGGTGCGGTCGGCGAGCGCGCGCAGCACGGTTGCACCGAGCTGCTGCGGATGAATGCCCGAGAGTGCTCCCTTGCCGGCCTTGCCGACGCCTCGCGGGGTCCGGCAGGCATCGATGATCAGCGCATCGGTCATGGGCGTTGTCCTCTTGTTATGAGTGTTGAGGACGGTTTTGAATCAGGGGATGGGCGGAGTCAATGCGCGGCGCAGACCCTTCTCACCCGGATTTTCCGCTGCGCGGTTTGCGTACGAAAGCCTCCGCAACGTCATGGCCCGGCTTGACGGCGTCTGAACGCAAGCGACTACACCCCCGCCGCGTTCTTCGCGATCACGTTGCGGTAGAAGCTCGCGCTGAGCTTCGGTGTACGCACCTGCGTGTCGAAATTGACGTGATAGAGCCCGAACCGCTTGCCGAGCCCGAACACCCATTCGAAATTGTCCAGCAGGCTCCAGAGGAAATAGCCGCGTACCGGCACGCCTTCGGCGGTGGCGCGCTGGAGCTGAGCGAGATAGTTGCGCAGGTACATGATGCGGTCGGTGTCGTAGATCTTGCCGTCAGGCGACACCACGTCGTCGCTGGAGGTGCCGTTCTCGGTGATGTAGATCGCATCCGTCTTCCAGATCTTCGCCGCCAGCTTCGGCACCCAGTAGATCGTCTCCGGCGCGATCCGGAGCCAGTCCGAACTCATATGCGGGAACGATTTCGGGATCGGCAGCGGCATGAAGCCTGCGCCCTGGTCGGAGGGCACCACGTAGTTCTGCGGCGCGTAGATGTTGAGGCCAAGGAAGTCGACCGGCGAGGAGATGATCTTCAGCTCGGCGTCGGTGTATTTCGGCGCATTGGCGCCCGCGTATTTCAGGAAGGCGTCGGTGTATTGGCCCGTCATGATGACGTTGAGATAGCCGGCATTCATCTCGCGCAGCGCAATCTCGGCGGCGCGGACATGCTCGGGCGTGTCGATCGCGGGAACGCAGACGTCGATGTTCTCGGCCGGCCCCACCCGTGTGCCGCGGCGGCCACGGGCTCGCACCGCCTGCACCGCGATCCCGTGCGCGAGCGCGCTGTTGTGCCTGATCTGGTTGACCTCGGCCTGCGGCAGCGTCACGCCCGGCGCATCGATGCCGAGGCCATAGCCGAACTGGACGAAGCGCCCGCTCTCGTTCAGCGTGAATACGTTCTTGACGCGATCGGTCAGGCGCTCGGCGACATAGCCCGCATAGTCACCGAAAATCTTGCAAGTCTCGGTCGAGCGCCAGCCGCCAAAACGGTCCTGGAGCGATTGCGGCAGGTCCCAGTGATAGAGCGTCAGCCACGGCTCGATGCCGTTCTTGAGGAGCTCGTCGACGAGGCGGTTGTAGAAGTCGAGCCCCCTAGGGTTCGGCTTGCCGTCGCCGTCCGGAAACACCCGCGGCCAGGCCACCGAGAAGCGATAGGCCTTGCAGCCGAGCTCCTTGATGAGCGCGATGTCCTCCTTGTAGCGGTGATAGTGCTCAACGGCGCGATCGCCGGTGGTCCCGTCCTCGATCTTGCCGGGGATGCGCACGAACTTGTCCCAGATCGAGGCCCCTCGCCCGTCCACGTTGACCGCGCCCTCGACCTGATAGGACGAGGTCGCCGTGCCCCAGACAAAGCCCGCCGGAAAGCCGTCCATGCCTCGCGGCGCCGCCGCCCGCTTGGCCTCGGCGGCCTCCAACGGATTTGCCAGCCCGGCCGCGGACAATCCCGCCAGCTTGGCAAACTGGCGACGCGAAACCTTGTCCGACATTGATACTGCTCCGAGGGTGATGCTGATGCTGCGGCACAATGGCGCGTCGCAGGCGGTTTGAGAAGACGTGAGGCCGGGATTTGCAGATGCAGAATTGCGGCACACCGACCCACCACAGAATTTACCTCAATTAACCTGCAAAGCTCTCCGTTCTCCAGCAAGTTTTGCGTCGCGCCATGTCGATCAAGCGATGGAGACGGAAGATGAGCGAAGAGACAGACCTCGAGACGACCGGCATTGGACGCCGGGATGTTCTTCTCACGGCCGGAGCCATGCTGGCAGGAATGACGGCAGCCAATCCGGCGGCTGCCAATGCCCAAGGCGCTCCCCGCCCCGCTTCGGTCGCCCGCGATTCCGCGCCGCTCGGCGCGCGGCTGCAAGGCGTTCAGCATTTCGGCGTGACCGTGCAAAACATGAATCGCGCCTTCGAATTCTACACTGAAGTGCTCGGCGGCACCGAGATTTTCCGCGACGGCGACTTCCAGGGTGAACCGATCCACAACACACTCTTGACCGATCAGGAAATCGAAGCGCGCGAGCGTCATGTCAACCCGCGCACGATCGGGGTTCCCGATCTCAGGGGCGGCACCCAACGCCTGGACGTGCGCTTCGTCCAGTTCGACAACGTCGTGATCGAGCTTCTGCAATATCGCGACGCCGGTCAGCCGTCGGGCAGCGGCGACAGCTTCGCGGAACCTCGCGATCACATGAGCCCGGCGTTTCCACGCTCCATGCACATCTGCTTCTACGTGAGGGATGACGTCGACTTCAACAAGTTCATCCATGACCTCGAAGCAGAATCGGCGCGCCGCGGCATGACGCAGGTGCGGGCCAATCGTGTGATCACCGTGACGTCCGAGCAGCAACGCCGCGCCGCCCCGATCGAGGCGAACACCAATCGCATCACGCAGGGCCTCTCGGAAGGCTGGGAGCTGATCTACTGCAAGGGTCCCGAGGGAGAACAGCTTGAATTCGTCAAGGCCCTGGGGCCGGTCAAGAAACGCTTCAGTGACGCGCTCGCCGCCCGCCAGCAGCGGGGCTAGAGCAGCACGACGCCTGTTCCTGTGAGCCCCTGCCCTGCAAGACGCATGCGTGCGTACCGGAGGATGATCCCCATGACGTCACGAACACGAATGATCCTGGCCCTCGCCGCTGCTTTACTCGGCGGCGCGGCGTCGGCCGCCGCACAGGAGCGCGACGGCGTTCGCTATCGCGCCATTCCCGACGGTGCCTATTCGGTTGTCGCCGAAGTGCGAGCCAAGCCGGGCAAGGAACGCGCGCTTCGCGAAGCAACGCTGCCGCTCGTCGCGCTTGTCCGCAGCGATCCAAAGAACCTCGTCTACTTCTTCCAGGAAGATCGCGAGACACCGGGACGCTTCATCTTCTATGAGATATTCGCAACCCGCGACGACTTCGAGGCCCACAACGCCATGCCCTATGTCCAGCAGTGGTTCGGCCGGCTTCCCGAACTGGCGGAAGGTGGCGTCGTGGTCAGGCGGCTGGAAATCCTCGGCCACAACGGCGGTTGATTTCACCGCAAGGCGGCAGCATCGCTTGATGGATCAGGACAAGCGGGCGATCTGCCGCCGCGCGATCGCCTCCCCTCTGGTCTCGTCAAGAATTTCCCGCGCCCGGGCCAGCCCGGGAACGTGCTCCCGGTCGCCGAGACGTCCCAGCAATTCGCTGAGGACGGCGTGCGCGACCGCCGGTCGTCCGGCGACCAGCTCCAGTTCGGCGAGACCGACGCTGGCATCGCATTCATGGAAATAGATGCCCTGCGAGCGCATCAATTCGATCGCGCCCACGAACAGGTTTCTCGCGGCATCCAGATCGCCCGGCCGATTGCGCGCCATCAGGATCCTTGCGAGGACGGGGTTGTATCGTCCAATGAACCGGCCATCCCGGTCGCCGAGGCATTGTGTCATCGCCTGCTTTGCCGCGGCCTCCGCTCCATCCAGATCACCTAACAAGCGTCGCGTCTCCGCAAGTTCAACCCACAGGATCGGATGAAGCGTCCCTGTCTTCAGGATGAATCCGTCCTGCAGACTACGCGTCAGACTGCGTTCTGCCGCCTCCAGGTCACGGGCTTCCTCGCGGACCAGAAGGGCCTGGAAGACATCAACCAGAACGCGCCATGGACGATAGAAGCTGGAAACAGCCTCGAGCTTCCGCAAATAGAGTCTGACGCGCTCAAAATCGCCGGACGCAAGGTTGGCCCAGATAGCTCCCTGGGCGAGGACAAAATACAGGGTGGTCACGTGGCCCTGGCTTTCCGCCTGGCTGACGGTCGAAGCCAGCAGAGACCGCGCCTGATCGGAATACCCCAGATAATATCTAGCGAGCCCGAGGCCGACCTTGCAGGAGATGATCGAGTCGATACCGCCAAAATAAAGCGAAACCCTTCGCGGAATCGCCGTTCGGTCGTCGAGAAACGCCTCGAACTTCTGCTGTGCCAACCTCATGTCGGAGTCCTCAAAAGCCTGGAAGGCAGACCAGCGCAGGAGAAGCCGCGACATCACGGCATCGTTCGATCGCCTGCATACCGCTGCGAACGCATCGATGTACGGCGAAGCGGGACGCCTGGTCAGGAGCATGTTTTGAATGATGCCGTAGAGCGCTCGCATCTCCAGGAAATCGTTGCGCGCGATTTGCGCTGCGCGCCAGGCGTGTTCGTAGAGGCTCGCGCCTTCGAGGCCCGGCACATAGACCTGCGCCGCCGCGAGCGCGACCAGCACGCGAGATCTCACGGCGGGCCCGACATCGGGACTGCTGTCGGCAAAGCGCAACGCCAGCTCCAGATGAGGAACGCCTTGCGCGAGTGAGGTGAACTCGAGCCATAAACGTTCGGCTGCAAGAACCAGCGCCATCCCGAGGCCGGGGTTGACGGAAAACGCCCAATCGAGAGCAACGCGAACCTCGTCGATATAACCGCGCAGCCGTGCACCGTCCGCGACGGACTCGGGGGCGTCCCAATCCCTCCGTTCCAGCACGTCGAGGAAATAGCGCGCGTGGCGCTCGTGCACCCGCTCCCGATCGCCTGCCGCGCCCGATGCCCGCGTGGCATAGGCCCGCGTGGTCTCCAGCAGGCGATATTCCAGCAGCGTGGCCCGATGATCGAGGCTCAGAAACGACTTGCCCGCCAATGCGGCAACCGCTTCGCGGACACCCGCCATGTCCAGATCGTCATCGCTGGCAACCGCAATCGCAGCATCGAGGGTGAAAGGCCCGGCAAAAAGGGAGAGGCGCCCGAGCACCACCTGCTCCCTTTCGGGAAGCAGGTTGTAGCTCCAGTCGATCGTGGCGGCGAGCGAGCGATGACGCGGGATGTTGGTCCGGCGATCGACCCAGAGCAGGGAAAACCGCTCGTCGAGCCCGCGGCGAACCTCGTCGACGCCGAGGACGTCGACCATCGACGCCGCGAGCTCGATAGCCAGGGGCATTCCGTCGAGATGCCGGCAGATATCCGCGATCGCTGCCGCGACGGTATCGTCGATCTCGAAGCCCGGAATTCGCTGGCAGACGGTTCGCGTGAACAGCTGGGCCGATGAATAATCCTGAAGGTTCTCCGCCGTCACCGGAACGGACGACGGCGGTGTTTCCAGCGGACCGAGACGCCAGACCAGCTCGCCTTCGATCCGCATGGTTTCGCGGGTCGTCACCAGAATGTGGACGTCGCTCGTATCGCTGAGCACACTTTCGACGAGAAGCGCGACATTCTCGGTGACATGCTCGCAGGAATCCAGGACCAGCAGCAGGTGCCGGCCATGGAGGGCCAGCAGGACCTGATCGAGACTTGCGGCGATGTGAACCGGCAGATCAAGCGCGCCGGTGACTGCCGCACAGACCCGGCTTCCGTCGGTGATGCGGTCGAGCTCGACAAGGCACACGCCGTCGGCGTAGGCCGCTTCGAGTTCGCTTGCCACGGCAAGCGCCACTGTCGTCTTGCCGATTCCACCGGGGCCCAGGACCGTGACAAGCCGGTGGTTCTGCAGGAGCTCCCTGATGTTGCCGATCACCGCACCGCGGCCAATCGGCGCGTTCGTCGCAGCAGGCGCCCGAGATCGGCGCTTCGGTGCGCGATAGACGCTGACCTCCCCGACGAAACGGTATCCGAAGGATGCCTCTGCGCGGATCAGGTCGCCGTATTCATGAAGAGCTTTTCTCAGGCCGGAGATCTGAACCTTCAGGTTGGCCTCGGTCACGATCCTCCCGGGCCATGCCCGATCGTAAAGCACAGACCTCGAGACGAGCTCACCTGGAGCTTCCAGGAGAGCACCCAGGATCGCAGCCGCGCGCGAGCCAATCCTCACGGGGGTCTCACCGTGCAACAGCAGGCGTCTGGCCAGGCTGAAACGAAATGGTCCAAACGTAACTTCCGGACCCGACATTGCCTGCTCAGCCCTCAGCGAAGCGATGGTCGATCGGTCGGCCGTTCTGCGGAGGCGTCGCGCGATCGCTGGTCTTGCGGCCACAGCATCTCGACAAGATGTCGCAGGCACGGGAAGCGTTGGATCGGGTGATATCGGGATCGCGCGGGATCATCGGTTGTGGCCAGTGCTCAGCCGGTACGAAGATACGCAGCTATCAGGCACAGGACCGGAATTCTTTCGGATTGGCACGAATAGGTCGGGCGAACTGACGCAGCCAGCGTTCGATGCATCCGAGGAGCCGATGCCGGAGCAAGGCGCAGGAGGGCCCGCAGGTGCCGGCGCGTGCGGTCAGCGCGAGCGCTTCGGCAATTTCGGGAGCTTGCCAGGATCGAACGGGGGGACCTTCGCGATCTGTTCGGGGGCCGGCGTCGGCTGTTCGGTCCGAATGAGCGTTCCCTGGAGCAAGACGCCCGGCGCCTGTCCCGCCGTCGCGGTGTAAGTCGCGATCTTGCCGGGGCACGTCCCTTGGATCTCCAGCGTGAGCTCATCGTCGACGCCGAAGACCGTTGCACGTCCGTCGGTATGACGCTTCGTCGACACGGTGGCGGTGAAGCGATCTCCATCGAGCTTGCAGGAGCCGTGATACGTCATCAGGCTGTCGCAGCCCCAGATTTGTCCGTCTGCGACATGGACGATCCCGGTCCCCTGGTCGATCGGCGTCTTGTACCAGGCCGCGTAGGTGCCGTCCTTCAGCATGGGAGTCTCCGCTGACATTCCCTCGCGAATAATCCGCATGATCAGCGCTAAGAAACGGTTAATCGCGCGGCCCGTGCGAATCCGGTCGCTCCTTTCGCAACTCGGCTTCCAGTTCCTCGATGATGCTGTGAAGCAGACCGGCGGCAAGCGGATCGGTGACTTCCCGCTCCAGGCGCCTGTAACGCGCGATCTGGAATTCCTGCTCTTGCAACTGGCGCTCTGTCATCGGACGGGCCCTCCGGCAAACCTACCCGGAAACAGCCAAGTCGTTTCGTTACAATTTTAAGATCATTGGCGATGGTTTCTGATCGGTTAAGGAACGCGGCGCCGAGCAGGCAGGTCTGTGGGGTTTGTACTGTCTCGCCTGTGGCCGACGCCGGTGGCTCAACGGAACCACCCTCAGAACGTCACCCGCATGCCCGCATAGAACGCCCTTGGCCTTGCCGGGCTCAGCGAGCGCGGGTCGTTGAATTCGGCGCCATTGGTGAAGTTGGGCAGGGCTTCGCGGTCGAAGAATGTGCCAAGGGTCGAGTAGCGGTTGTCGAAAATATTGTTCACCCGCCCGTAGATCTGGAAGTTCTTGGTGATCTGGTAGGAGGTGTGGAGGTTGAAGACGGTGTACGAGGGCAACTTCGGAAACTGGTTGGACTCATCGCCGACGAAATACTGGCTCGAGACAAAGAGCGCGTCACCCCCGACCTTCCAAACATCGGTCACCGCATACTCGACGCTGGCCTTGATGAGGTGGCTTGGCAGGCGCGGAATGTGATTGCCCGGCAAGACCTGGATGTTGCCGTCGGCGTCAGCGAATGGGCTGTCTGATCCAAGCGTCAGCGCGTCGAGGAAGCGCGCGTCCAGGAACGCATAGCTCGCCTGGAACTGAAGCACGTTCGACTTGATGCTTACCTCGGCCTCGACGCCCTGCCTGCGCGTCCGGCCGACGTTCTGGAAAAAGCCGAAGCCAGTCAGGCCCGGAATCGGAGTCGCCAGAATGTCGTCGTAGTTTGTGGCACGGTAGGCACCGATTTTCCAGCCGAGCGAGCCGATGTTCAATTCCTTGGTGCCGCGGAAGCCCGCTTCGAACGTCTTGGATACGACTTGCTGAAGTGGGGGGTCAGCGATCAGGAACTGCCCGATGATGCACGGCCTCGCCGGATCGGCGCAGCCGAGTTCGAGTGGGGTCGGCACCCGGTTGGCTTCGGAATAGCCGGCATAGGCGGTGACTTCAGACGTGATCCTGTAGGTGCCGCCGATGATGGGATTGAATCGATCATAGGTATGATCGCCGTTGAGCGCGGTGCCGAGCTGGTCCATCAGCGTGACCCGGGCCGCATTGAACCGGCCGCCCGCCGTCACCGCAAAGCGATCGTCCACGTTGAACGTGTCGAGCGCATAGAGCCCATGATATTGGTTGACGGTGCGAAGCGACACGGGGCCTACCGATGTCGGGTCACCGGACGGACCCAGGAATATGCCGCTGCCCGTAACGACATAGTTCGTGCCTATCGTTCCCAATTCGGCGCTGCCGGTGAAACGCGTGCTGCTGACATCATAGCTTGCGCCGATTACGAAGCGGTTGTCATGACCGAACAACTGATCGGTGTTCGTCGCCTGCCCGGAGACGCCAAACGTGGTCGATTTCGTGGTGGTGCGATCGATCTCGCTGAGAATGGCATCGGGCGCAAAGGTATTGGCGAGCTGAACGCCGTTCAGGCCGTTGGCCGGCGCTTGAAGGCCAGTCAGAGGGTTGACATCGCCAAAGCAGAGCAGTGTCGCATCCGCGTCGCAGGGCACCGTATCAGTCGGGTTTCCGTCCACGGTGCTCTGTTTGAAGCTCCGCAAATGCGCCGTGCCCTCGAAGGTCCAGGTCGGCGTCGCCTCCACCTTGCCGGTCAGGTTGAGATAGCCGACCTTGTTGGAAATGGTTTGCGGCGTCGTGTAGGTCGCGCCCCAATATTGCTGGAGCAATTCGGCCGGAACAGTGCTGGGTCCTGCCAGAGAATTGTTGGCGACGCCGCCATTGATGTGGAACTCGTTGCCTTCGAAGCGATACCCGACGTCGCCATAGAAGCGCCGGACATCCGATTGCGAGAAATTGCGGAAACCATTGTCGTGAACGCCTTCGAGCGCTCCGTAGACCGACCAATTATTGTCGACCTGCTTGCCCCACTGCGCAGAGCCCTGGATGCGGCCGAACGAACCGCCCATGATATCGATTTCGGCACCTTGATAGTTGAAGCCGTTCTTCATCTGCAGATCGATGGCGCCGCCGAGCGCATTGAGGCCGTAAGCAGGATTGTTGGTCACGACCACTGCCGATCGGATTGCTGCCGTCGGAATCAGATCCCAATTGACGATGTCGGAAAATGCCTCGTTGATGCGTACACCGTTCTGGTAGACGGCGAGCCCCTGCGGCGTGCCGGCCAGAGGTGAGGCAACATAGCCGCGAAACTGCACATCGGGCTGGAATGGATTGCCGGTCACTTCATTGATGCTGAGACCAGGCACGTACTGCTGCAGGGCAACAGCGATATCTGGCGAGGCGGTACGCCTGATCTGGCTGGCATCAACCGCATTGATCGCCGACGGCACCTTGTCGACATCGAGACCTCTGCCGGTGCCCGGTGATGTCGGATAAACGTATATTCGGGTCTTCGGAGCGGCGGACGCCGGCGCGCCGATGCGCGCGACCGGTCGCGTTGGCGCAGTGCGCCTCACGGCCGGCGGCGGAGGCGCCGTGACCTCGATCGGCGGCAGGTTCTGGACGTTGGTCTGCTCGTCCTGCGCAGCCCCGGCAGGGCCTGCGAAAACCAACCCCGACATCAGCCCCGTCGACACCGAGGCCATCAACAAACTACGCCTGCCCATCCCTGCTTTCCCATCCGTGACCACCGGCCGTTTTGATTTTCGCCGTTTGGTTGAGACCAAGTGTAATCAGCGGTCGCAATCCCGCCAGCCACAAAAGGTCGGGTAATCTCCGCGCCCATTTTCCCGACAAAATCGGGAATTTTTCCCGATCATCTCGGATGCGATCAGGCCACCGCCGTCGGAACCAGCGCCTCGACGGTCAAGCCGCCCTCGCCGGAGACGACGTTGAGCGTGCCGCCCAGCGCCAGGATTCGCTCGCGCATGCCGACGAGGCCGAAGCCGAGCTTCTGGCCCGGCTCCATGCCACGGCCATTGTCGCTGACCCGCACCCGGGCGCAGCCGCGGCCGTCGCGCTCCACCGGCTCCACGGGTTCGATCACGACATTCACCGAGGTCGCGCCGGCATGGCGGAACACGTTGGTGAGCGCCTCCTGCACGATGCGGTAAATGGTGAGGTCGGCGGTCTCGCCGGTCGGGCCCAGCGCCGGCGAGATCGTGGTTTCGATCGCGACGTCGGGATGCGACTCCCGCCACAGCCGCGACAGCGATTCCAGCGCCTGGCGCAGGCCGAGCTCGGCGAGGCCCACAGGTCGGAGCCGTTCCAGCACCCGACGATTGAACTGCTGGAGCGCGTTGATCTGCTCCATCATGGCGCTGCCGTGTTTTCGCACGGCATCCGCGCTCGGGGCGCGTCCATCCGCCTGCTTCGCCAGCGCGCTGGCATGCGCGCGCAGCGAGAAAAGATAGGGCCCGAACTCGTCATGGAGCTCGCGTGCGATCTCCTTGCGCTCGAGGTCCTGGAGCGACACCGCGCGCTCGGCAAGGCGCCGCTTGTCCTCGACCGCCTCACCGAGCGTCGCCGCAAGATGATTGAGCTTGGTGCAGATCGCGGCCAGCTCAGGGGCACCGCCCGGCGCAACGCGCGCGCCATAGCGCCCGTCTTCGAGCTCGGCCATCATTTGCGCCAATGACTGGAGGGGGGCGAGCGCGCGACCCACGACCGCCATCATCACCAGGAACAGCGCGAGCGCGATCACCGAGCCAACCTCGAGCTGGGTGACGATGGCGTCCCAGATCTCGGCGATCTCGTCATCGGGATGCGCGGTGATCACCAGCGAGCCGGGCTTGCCTTGGATCGAGACGGGCACGCTCACCGCGCTCTGCTCGGGATGAACCAGGCTGACGAACCAGGCCGGCGGCCCGCGCGCATCGTCGTCGGCTTCGGTTCGCGGCGGCGTCAGCGGGTTCCCGCCGGCGTCCTTGAGGGCTATGCTGACATGGCGCAGGCGGCTGAGATCGCGCGCGATCTGGTTCAGCCTGGCATCCGGATCGGGCGCTTCGTTGAGGTCGGCCACGATCATCTCGATGAATTCGCGCGCGAGCCGGATCACGCTCTGGTCCTCGGCCTGCACGCGCGGCCCGGCTTCGGCGACCTGGCGGCCGATATTGACCGCGAGCCCCAGCGCCAGCAGCAGCGCCAGCAACAGGTTGATGCGCGCGCGCAACGATAGATTTTGCCACATGGGTGCCGCCCGTGCCTCGCGAAGGTTGGCCCGCGCCTGTCCGATGACGTTGACAGGGGCGAAGCGCCCGATATCTAATCGAGAGCGTACAGCAATCCCGGCCGAGCGCGAAACAGGCCAAGACGCTGTCACGGGGAACGCCTATGCGCATTCTGATCGTCGACGATCATCCCATCGTGGCCTCCGGCTGCCGCGCCGTGCTGGCCGACGAGGGCGAGATCGAGATCCTGGAGGCCGCCGACGCCGAAGACGGCGAGTGCGTCTTCATCGTCGAGCGCCCCGACCTCTCGATCATCGACATCAACCTGCCGACCGTCTCCGGCTTCGAGCTCGCGCGCCGCATCCTCGAGCGCGCACCGGAAGCCCGCATCATCATGTTCAGCATGAACGACGACCCTGCCTTTGCCGCGCGGGCGATCGAGTGCGGCGCCAAGGGCTACGTCTCCAAGACCGGCGACCCCGACGACCTCGTCGAGGCGATCCGCGCCGTCGGAGGCGGCGGCACTTATCTGCCCACCGCGATCGCACGCAGCATCGCGTTCGCGGGACCGGCGCTGGCGCAAAGCCCGCTGTCGAAGCTGAACGCGCGCGAGATGGAGATCCTGCGGCTGCTCAGCGCCGGAAAGAGCCTGTCCGAGATCGCCTGGCTGGTGCAATCGTCCTACAAGACGGTGGCCAACACCTCCTCGATCATGCGCCAGAAACTCGGCGTGAAGACCTCGGTCGAGCTGGTTCGGCTGGCGATCGACAGCGGCGTCGCCTGACGCGCGACAACCGCCACGATTTCGGTCACACAAGCGTTGCAATGTTGATGTGGTTAGGTGCCACTGGAGCTTAGGGCATGACGATTCAGACTGTCTCGACCAATACATCCTACGGCGGCGTGCAGGGCGTGTATCGCCATGCGAGCCAGACGACCGGAACCGACATGGTGTTCTCGGTCTATGTCCCGCCGCATGCGCAAGGCGCGAAGCTTCCCGTGGTCTGGTATCTCTCCGGCCTCACCTGCACGCATGCCAACGTCACCGAAAAAGGCGAATTCCGCAAAGCCTGCGCCGAGCTCGGCCTGATCTTCGTCGCGCCCGACACCAGCCCGCGCGGGCCGGACGTGCCGGGCGATGCCAACAATGCCTATGATTTCGGCCTGGGGGCCGGCTTCTATGTCGACGCGACGCAAGAACCGTTCGCGCGCAACTATCGCATGTGGAGCTATGTCACCGACGAGCTGCCCAAACTCGTGGCGGAGAATTTCCCGGTCGACGCCAAGCGGCAATCGGTGATGGGCCATTCGATGGGCGGCCACGGCGCGCTGACGGTCGCACTGCGCAATCCGCACCGCTATCGCGCCGCGAGCGCGTTCGCGCCGATCGTGGCGCCCTCGCTTGTGCCGTGGGGCATCAAGGCGCTGACGGGCTATCTCGGGCCGAACAAGGACACCTGGCGCAACCACGACACCGTGGCGCTGATCGAGGACGGCGCGAAGTACTCCGGCTTCCTGGTCGACGTCGGCGAGGCCGATAATTTCCTCAAGGAACAGCTCAGGCCGGAGTTGCTGGAAGCGGCCTGCGCCAAGGCGGGCATCCCGCTGACGTTGCGGCGCCAGGCGGGCTATGATCACAGCTATTATTTCATCTCGACGTTCATGGGCGACCATCTGCACTGGCATGCCGAGCGATTGAAAGCTTAGCGGGTTGCTCGCTGTTTTCTTCCCTCTCCCCTTGTGGGAGAAGGTGGCGCGAAGCGCCGGATGAGGGGTTGTTTCCGCGCATTCAACTGCGTGAAAGTGCGCGCGGATAAATACCCCTCACCCGTCTCGCCGCTAAAGCGGCGAGCCACCCTCTCCCACAAGGGGAGAGGGTGCAGTGACGCGCGCGGAGAGAAGAATCTACTCCGGCTTGCCGTAATTCGGCGCCAGCAATCGGTTGCGGATCAGATAGCTCATCGTGCGCGACCAGGATTCGTCCGTGTTGCCGCGCATGTCGGCGCTGGCGGCGGCGATCATGTTGCCGGTCTTCACGTCGCGCAGATAGATGTTGAGGTTGATGATCAGGTTCGAAACCTTCTGCACCATGCCGGTGATCTCCAAGTCGGCACCCAGCTGCCCGGCAAGCTTGAGGTCGCAGCCGCCGCAGGCCTGAAGATTGGCGTGACGGGCGGCATCCCTGACCGGCGCGATATCGAGCAGCTGGAACCTTCCCGACGCAGTCAGTTCCTTGCGCAGCTGCTCGCTGATGCGCTCGAGCCGCGCCTCCTCCGGCTTGGAGCCGTAGAACTCGCCGGGCAGGCTGGTGTCGATCAGCTCGAAATCGAACACCACCAGCTTCGGCGGATCGGCGCGCGCGACCGAACCCGTCAACAGCAAAGCCGCGAAACACAGCAGCGCTCGCATGATCGTGATTCCGGGCCTCGCGCGCGCGGGGACGAAATGCGGGGTTGCAAGCCGGGCCAAATCGGTCATGCTTTAGCAGAGACAATTCTCCACCGGCGGTCAAGCCAGGGAGAACATCTGGAGGAAACATGATCCGATGGTTGGTCGGCCTGATCGGCTTGGGTCTTGCCGCGACGAGCGCGCTCGCGGCGGAGCCTGCCCAGATCGGCGTCGGCTATCTCGGAATCGCCGGCACCAGATCGACGCTGTCGCTGGTAGAGCAGCCCGCGGACAATGACGGCGTCGCCGGCGCGCGCCTCGCCATCGAGGACAACAACACCACCGGGAAATTCACGGGCCAGCGCTTCACGCTGGAGGAACGCCGGATCAAGGAGGGCGAAGACGTCGTCCAGGCTGCGACCGCGCTGGCCGACAAGAACGGCTTCATCATCGCCGATCTGCCGGCCGATGCGCTGCTGAAAGTCTCGGACGCGCTGCGCGACCGCGGCACGCTGGTGTTCAACGCCGGCGCGATCGACGAGCGGCTGCGCGAGGCCGATTGCCGCGCCAATGTCATCCACACCGCGCCGACGCGGGCGATGCTCGCCGATGCACTCGGCCAGTACCTGGTGTGGAAGAAATGGTCACGCTGGCTGCTGGTGGTCGGCTCGCATGACGAGGACAAGCTGTTCGCGGACGCACTAAAGCGCGCCGCCACCCGGTTCGGCGCCAAGGTCGTGCAGGAGAAGACCTTCGAGGACAAGGGCGGCGCGCGGCGCACCGATAGCGGCGTGACGCTGATCCAGCGCCAGATGCCGGTGTTCACGCAAGGCGCGCCGGCCTACGATGTTCTCGTCGCCGCCGACGAGAGCGAGGTGTTCGGCGCCTACCTGCCCTATCGCACCTGGGATCCCCGCCCGGTCGCGGGCTCGGCCGGCCTCGTGCCGAAGAGCTGGGATGCCTCGCAGGACCAGTGGGGCGCGATCCAGATGCAGAACCGCTTCGTCAAGCTGAACTCGCGGCGCATGACCGCTCTCGACATGCAGGCCTGGACGGCCGTGCGCATGATCGGCGAGGCGACCTCGCGCACCAATTCCGGCGACGTCAAGAAGGTGACCGACTTCATCAAGGGCCCGGATTTCTCGGTCGCCGCCTTCAAGGGCACCCGGCTGACCCTGCGCGACTGGAATCTCCAGCTGCGCCAGCCGATCCTGCTGGTCGACGGCCGCATGGTGGTGTCGGTGTCGCCGCAGGAAGGATTCCTGCACCAGGTCTCCGAGCTCGACACGCTCGGCTACGATCGCCCGGAGAGCAAATGCAAGTTGAAATGAGGACATTAAAGTGAGGACTTGGATGTTGCGCACATGGCGTGTTGGGCTCCTCTCCGGACTGGCGCTCGCGGCGGCGCCCGCGCATGCGTTCATCGCCTATGTCTCGAACGAGAAGAGCAACACGGTGTCGGTGATCGACACCGACAGCTGGACCGTGACCAAGACCATCAAGGTCGGCCAGCGCCCGCGCGGCATCGATTTCGCCCGCGACGGCAAGTTCGTGATGGTCGCGGTCGGCGACGACGACACCATCCAGGTCATCGACGCCAAGACCCAAGCCGTTGTGGACAGCCTGCCCTCCGGCCCCGACCCGGAATTGTTCGCGCAGGATGCGGCCGGAAAGATCCTCTATGTCGCCAACGAGAACGACAACACGGTCACCGTGATCGACCTGGAGAAGCGCGCTCGCCTCGGCGACATCCAGGTCGGCGTCGAGCCCGAGGGCATGACCATCAGCCCGGATGGCAAGACCCTGATCAACACGTCCGAGACGACCAACATGGCGCATTTCATCGACACCGCCTCGCGCCAGATCGTCGCCAACGTGCTGGTCGATGCGCGGCCGCGCTTTGCCGAGTTCAAGCATGATAGTTCAGAGCTGTGGGTGTCCTCGGAGATCGGCGGCACCGTCTCGATCATCGATCCCAAAAAGCATGAGGTAGTCGGCAAGGTCATGTTCGAGATTCCGGGCCTACGGAAAGAGGCGATCCAGCCGGTCGGCATCGGCATGACCAAGGACGACAAGACCGCCTTCGTCGCGCTCGGCCCGGCCAACCGCGTCGCCGTGGTCGACGTCGCCTCGCGCAAGGTGACGAAGTATTTGCTGGTCGGACAACGGGTCTGGCACATGGCGTTCACGCCGGACGAGAAATACCTGCTCACCACCAACGGCGTGTCGAACGATGTTTCCGTCATCGACGTCGCCGCGCAAAAAGTGATCAAGACCATTCAGGTGGGCGAACTGCCCTGGGGTATCACGATCGCGCCATGACCAGCCCTGCCCCCATCGCCGAACAGCGCGAGACGCCACGGACTGATCCGGCCGCGGTGCCGGCGCTGTCGATCGGCGGTGTCAGCCACGCTTACGGGCCGCGCCGGGCGCTGATGGACGTCTCCTTCAATGTGCAGCCCGCGAGCTTCACCGCCCTGCTCGGCCTCAACGGCGCGGGCAAGAGCACGCTGTTCTCGCTCGTCACGCGCCTGTTCGGCATCCAGAGCGGCCGCGTCGGCATTTTCGGCCACGACATCAGCAAGAGCCCCGGCGAGGCGCTGCGGCTGCTCGGCGTCGTGTTCCAGCCGCGCACGCTCGATCTCGACCTGTCGCTGACCCAGAACCTGCTCTATCACGCCGCGCTGCACGGCATCAGCCGGCGCGAGGCCGCCGCCCGCAGCGCCGAACTGCTCGGCCGCATCGGGCTCTCGGAGCGCGCCGGCAGCAAGGTGCGCGACCTCTCGGGCGGCCAGATGCGGCGACTGGAGATCGCCCGGGCGCTGCTGCACCGGCCGCGGCTGCTCCTGCTGGACGAGCCGACCGTCGGCCTCGACGTCAAGGCGCGCGCCGACATCATCAGCCATGTCCGCCAGCTCGTGACCGAGCAAGGCATCGGCGTGCTCTGGGCCACGCATCTGTTCGACGAGATCATGCCCGGCGACGAACTCGTGGTGCTGCACCAGGGCAAGGTACTGGCGCAGGGGCCGATGAGCCGCGTCATTACCGAGGCGGGCGCGCAGGACGTCAACACCGCCTTCATGCGCCTGACCGGTGCGCAAACGATGCCGGGAGGAGGCGCATGAGCAGCATCACGACGCGGGATACACCGCGCGGTTTCTCGACCGCGGAATACATGACCTGCCTCACCGGCATCGTCTGGCGCGAGGGCCTGCGCTTCCTGCATCAGCGCGAGCGCTTCGTCTCGGCGCTGGTTCGGCCGCTGGTGTGGCTATTCATCTTCGCCGCCGGCTTCCGTCAGGTGCTGGGCATCTCCATCATCCCGCCCTACGAGACCTACATCCTCTACGAGGTCTATATCGCGCCCGGGCTGATGGCGATGATCCAGCTCTTCAACGGCATGCAGTCCTCGCTTTCGATGGTCTATGACCGCGAGATGGGCAATATGCGGACGCTGCTGGTGAGCCCGCTGCCGCGCGGGTTCCTCCTGTTCTGCAAGCTGCTGGCGGGCACCGCCGTGTCGCTGCTCCAGGTCTATGCGTTCCTGCTGATCGCGTGGTTCTGGGACATCACCCCGCCGCCATCGGGCTATCTCACCGTGCTGCCGGCGCTGATCCTGTCCGGACTGATGCTGGGCTCACTCGGCATGCTGATCTCCTCCGGCATCAAGCAGCTCGAGAGTTTCGCCGGCGTGATGAACTTCGTGATCTTCCCGATGTTCTTCGCCTCCTCCGCGCTCTACCCGCTCTGGCGGGTGCAGGAGGGCAGCCCCTACCTCTACTATCTCTGCGAGGCCAACCCGTTCACCCACGCGGTCGAGCTGATCCGTTTTGCACTCTACGGGCAGATCAACTGGATCTCGCTGGCGGTGGTGGCGGCCTGCACAATCGTCTTCATGATCGGCGCCATTCTGGCCTATGATCCCTCGCGCGGGCTGGCGCGACGGGGCCCTGCGGGAGGCGAAGGATGAAGGTTCGGATTCTGGCTATGACCGCTCTGGCGCTTGCTCTTGCGAGCACGACCGCGCGTGCAGCCGATCCGCGCTATCCGGACTGGCCGTGCACGCAGGCAAAGGTGCCCGTGATTTCGCTCGCCGCGGTCTGGGCCGGCCCGGAACTCGGCGACGCCGAGACCAAATGGAAGGACGATGCCAAGGTCACCGCGCTGGTCTCAAAGCTGTCGGCGCGCAAGACGCCACTGGATGAGGCCGAGAAGTCCGTGAAGGAATTTCTGGCCGGCTCCGCCTCCGACAAGACCGCGAATGCCAAATTGCTGTTCGCCGGCCTGTTTGACACGCTCAACGCTCAGCGTTCGCAGGTAATGAGCGGCCTCGAACGCGTCAGCCGCAAGCAGCGTGAGGCCGCCGACAAGATTCGCGAGGAGACGATTCAGCTCCAGGCGCTGCAGGGCGCAACACCGCGCGACGAAGCCAAGGTCGAGGCGCTCAGCAACGAGCTGATCTGGAAGACCCGCATCTTCGAGGACCGTCACAAGGTGGTAAGGTTCGTCTGCGAGGTTCCAACCACGATCGACCAGCGCCTGTTCGCGCTCGGCCGCGTCATCCAACAGGAAATGGAATAGCGTCAGGCCCGCTGACGGCTCACGAAAAGTTCCCGCCATCGCCTCGGGATTGTTAACCTTTTGCCGTGCTATCTGCCGGAACCAAATCCATTTAAGGTGGCTTGTCGAAGTGAACTCCAGGACGTCGGGAGGCCTCGATGGGAACAACAAAATTCATCTTCGCGAGCGTTGCAGCCATCAGCACGCTCGCATCCGCTGCTTTTGCTGACGACATGACCGGAATGGTCACCAGAATCGACCGGCTCAACAGCACGATCTCGATCCAGCAGACACAGAAGGGCACGGTCGGCGCCAGCGCAGGCGGCGCCGGCGCGCTTCAGGAGTACAAGGCCAAGGACGCCGCGATGCTGGATGCCGTGCACGCCGGCGACAGGGTGACGTACTCGGCAACCGACACCAACGGCACGGGCACGCTGACGAAGTTGCAGAAGCAGTAGCAGTCTCTTTGTGGCCATCCTTCGAGACGCCCGCCTTCGGCGGGCTCCTCAGGATGAGGTCTGGTTTCGGCGAGATGTCAGCCCCTCATGGTGAGGAGACCGCGAAGCGGTCGTCTCGAACCACGAGGCTACTCGCGCAGTTTGCCTACTGCTCGGGCCGCGGCTCCGGCTGCGCCTCATCCGTCGGGAGCTTCGCACGCTCCCAGCCGTCGGTGCCGTCGGGGTACCAGGCGACGTTGGCATAACCATACGCCAATGCGCGCTTGGCGGCGTTCCACGACATCCAGCAATCGGCCAGGCAATAGATCACGAGCAACGCGGTCTTGTCGCCGCGCGACGCCTGCGCGAGGCCGCGCTGGAAATAATCGTCCATGGCGGGCGGCAGCGCGCCGTAGCCGGTGTCAGGCAGCCAGATGCTGCCCGGAATGTTTTTCCGCGGCGTATCGCGCCAGACGGTGCCTTCGGGAAGGTTCTTCGGCTTCGGCGCGCGTGGCAGCACGTCGATGAACGCGCCGCTCTTCGCACGCCAGATCGCTTCGGCCTCTCCAGTCGTCAGCACGCGCGCTCCGGCGAGCGTCGCCGGCACCGGCGCGCGGTAATTGTCGGTGCGATACCCCTCCGGCTCGAACGGCTCCTGCTGCTGCGCCAACGCCGGCGCCGCCAGACTGGCGGCGAGCAGCGCGACGGCAAGCTGTCGCCTCATGGCGTCTTCTTGGCCGTCTCCGCACCGAGCGGCCGGTCGCTCTCGTCGAGCAGCGGCACGCCGAAGTCGAGCAGGATCTTGTTGATCTCGCCCTGGTTCTCCTGGATCAGCTTGTTGAGCTGCCGCTTCCAGTTCTGGTCGGCGGGACGCACGCCCATGCCGATGCGATAGACCAGCTTCGGCCCGCTGGTTTCCTTCACCAGCGGCGTGACGTGAATCGAGCCGGCCTTCTTCGCATAATACCCGGCCATCGGTCCCCACAACACGCCGGCGTCGATCTTGCCGGCGACGAGATCGTCGACCATCGCCTGCGCCGAATTGTCGAAGCGCGTGTCGATCATCAGCGGATAGGGTTTTGCATCGCCCATCAGACCGGCCAGCGCCATGTTGGTCGCCGGCGGCGTGCCGGCGACGATGCCGACATGCTTGCCCTTCAGGCGCGCGTCCTCGAGCGTATCGACGTCCTCGAGCCCGCTGCCGGTCTTGGCAACGAGCGCATAGCTCGTGCGGTAATAGGGATTGGTGCCCTGCACGAGGTCATCGCCTTGCGGAAATCCCATGATGACGTCGCAGCGATGCGCGCCCAGCGTCATGCGCACGAAGCCGGTGGCCTGCGGGAAGAAGACGTAGTCGAGTTTCTTCTGGAGCTTGTCCGCGAGCAGCTCGGCGAGCTTGTTCTCGAACCCCTCGCCCTTTTCATTGGAGAAAGGCAGATTGCGCGGGTCGGCGCAGACGCGCAGCACCTTTGGGTCGACCAGCTCGAACGAGAGGTCGCCGGTCTCGCTGGTCTGCGCGATGGCGACGTCGCCGAGCGCGCAGGATGCAGCCAGGACCCACATTGAAAACAACCAGCGACGATATCGTCCGGCCTCCGTCATCGCGCTTCCTCCTCGGTTCGTTTGAATGCTAGCCATGCAACGCATGACGCGCCATGTCTTGCCAAACTTTGTGCTGGCTTGTTGACTTTGCTGCAGTGCAATGCGGTCAACCCTTTGAACTGAGGCGGAAAAGTGTCTCGCATCGCTCTCGTGATCGCAGCCTTGTCCCTGCTGGGGACAGCGACGCTAGCACGTGCCCGAGCGGCCGAATTGCCTGTGAGCGAAGTCGCACCGGGAATCTTCGTACACTCCGGGACCATCGCGCTCATGACCCGCGAGAACGAAGGGGACATCGCCAATGTCGGCTTCATCGTCGGCGAGGACGCGGTGGCCGTGATCGACACCGGCGGCAGCCTCCGCGAGGGCGAGGCGCTGCTGGCGGCGGTGCGGGCTCGCACCTCCAAGCCGATCCGCTACGTCATCAACACCCACGGCCATCCCGACCATGTCTTCGGCAACGCGGCCTTTGTCGCGGAGGGAACCAGCTTCGTCGGCCACAGCAAGCTGCCGCAGGCGATGGCGAGCCGTGGGCCGTATTATCTCGACAATTTCAGGCGCATCATAGGCAGCGAGCTGATCGATCCAGTGAAGATCGTGCCACCCACAATGCTCGTGTCAGACACGCTGACACTCGATCTCGGCGCGCGCCGCTTGACCTTGCGCGCATGGCCGGCCGGGCACAGCGACAACGATCTGACGGTGTTCGACGAGACGAGCAAGACGCTGTTCGCCGGCGACCTCGTCTTTCTCCGCCACATTCCGGTCATGGACGGCAGCATCCGCGGCTGGCTCGAAACGCTGAGAGGGTTGGAGGCCATCCCGGCGCTACGCGTCGTTCCGGGTCACGGACCCGTGAGCGACTGGCCTGCCGCGCTGGCCGATGAACGACGTTATCTGTCGACACTTCTGTCCGACGTCCGCGCACTGAACAAGAAGGGCGAGCCGATCCGGGCCGCCGCGGACAAGGCGGCCGCGTCGGAGCGGCCGCACTGGCAGCTGTTCGACGACTACAACGCCCGCAACGCAACCGCAGCATTCTCGGAAATTGATTGGGAGTAGCGGGCGCGCTACGATGGCCGAACATTGCTTCGTCCGCACAGGACCCTGACCATGATCGGATGCACGCGCCACCTGAGCTTGATCGCCCTACTCCTTGGCATCGCCTTCGCCGTGCCGGCGACTGCCGAAGAGGCCGATGATCCCTGGCCGGGCCTGGTGCAGGACATCTTCAGCAACCGTCCGATGAATGACGGCAGCGCCGTCATCGGCATCGAGATGCCCTATCGCGCCGAGGACGCCGCCATCGTGCCGGTGACCCTGCGCAGCAAGCTATCGCCAGGCGACAGCAGGCGCATCCGCTCGATCACGCTCGTGATCGACCGCAACCCCGCACCAATGGCGGCGAGATTCGAGCTCGGCGCGGATGCCAACGTCACTGAGATCTCCACGCGCGTGCGCGTCAACAACTACACCGACGTCCACGCCGTCGCCGAGCTCAGCGACGGCCAGCTCTATGTCTCGAAAGTCTATGTGAAGGCCTCCGGCGGCTGCTCGGCACCGGCAGGAAAGAACATCGAGGAAGCCAAAAATCGCCTTGGCCAGATGCGCTACCGGCAGTTCGCGCGCGAGGAAGCGCCGGCGAGCCGCGTCCGCGAAGCGCAGATCATGATCGGCCATCCCAACAATTCCGGGCTCCAGATGGACCAGGTCACGCAGCTCTACATCCCCGCCTTCTTTGTCGACCAGCTGAAGCTGACGCAAGACGACAGCCCAGTGCTGTCGATGGAAGGCGGCATCTCGATCTCGGAAGATCCCAATCTGCGCTTCACCTATGTCTCCAACGGCGCCAAGCGTTTCCGTGCGGAGGCGAAGGATACGGATGGCCACATCTTCCGCAATGAATGGGATGTGGAGAAGCCGGGGACGTAGCCGCGTCTCTCGCTGTCATTCCGGGGCGGTCCGCAGGACCGAACCCGGAATCTCGAGATTCCGGGTTCGATGCTTCGCATCGCCCCGGAATGACGGTGCTAACTCAGAAACACCTCACCTCGGCCTCCGCCTGCGCGCGGCGCAAATCATTCACGGCCGTGTTCGCCTGCTCGGACGTCCGGAACTGGACACCGAGATTGCCGCGCACCTGGGACATGCTGAGCGCGGTCTCGGCGGTGACGTAGCGGTCATAGGACACGATCGACGCGACGACGTCGATCGAGCATGAGCACTGCTCGATCGATTGCCGGCTTTCGCCATTGGCCTTCATGCAGCCATAGACGTACTCGGCACGTGCCGAGGTCGGGTAATCATTGGCGTCCTCGGCGCGCGCGGCGCACACGGTCGCTGTCAGCACCGCCAATGCGGCGACAATCGGTCGTAGCTGTCCCGCCAGATTCATGAGCATCCTCCCGCTGGTTGCGACGAAAGCTATGCTATGCGTATTGTCCTGAAAAGCACTCCCTTCGAGGAAACGGCTCACAAGGTGATGAGAGTTTTGGGACGAACATTGGCGCTCGCGATGACGCTGGCGCTGACGCTGGCCACAAGCGGCCGCGCCGCAGACAATATTCGCCTTGCGGTGCAGAAGACCGGAACATTCTCCTGGGAACTGGCCACGATCCGCGGCGCCGGTCTCGACAAGGAGGCCGACCTCTCGCTCGAGGTGACCGAGCTCGCCAGCCCCGAAGCCGGCAAGATCGCGCTCCGTGCCGGCAGTGCCGACATCATGCTGTCGGACTGGCTGTGGGTGTCGCGCGAGCGTGCGCTCGGCGCCAAGCTCACCTTCTACCCCTATTCCAGCGCGCTCGGCGCGGTGATGGTGCCGGCCGCCTCGCCGATCAAGACCCTCGCTGATCTCAAGGGGCGAAAGCTCGCCGTCGGCGGCGGTCCCATCGACAAGAGCTGGCTGCTGCTTCAGGCGCGGATGAAGCAGGACGGCGTCGACCTGAAGTCGGACGCGACCATCGTCTACGGCGCCCCGCCCTTGATCGCCGCCAAGGCGCTCGACGGCGAGATGGACGCGAGCCTCAACTTCTGGAATTTCTGCGCGCAGCTCGAGGCCAAGGGCTTTCGCCGCCTCGCCGGCATCGAGGACATTTTGCCGAAGTTGGGGGCCAAGGGCGCGGTATCCGCGGTCGGTTATGTCTTCGACGAGAGCTGGGCCGCCAGCCACCGCGATGCGGTAGCGCGCTTCATTGCGATGACCCGCAAGGCCAAGCAGTTGCTGGTCACCTCGGACGCCGCCTGGGACAAGATCGCGCCGCTCACCGGCGCGAGCGATCCGGCCATGCTCAAGACCTACCGCGACCGCTATCGCGACGGCATTCCGCGCCGGAGCATCGCGGACGAGGAAGCGGATGCGCGCGTGCTCTATCGCGTGCTCGCCGGAATCGGCGGACGCGACCTGGTCGGGCCGGCGGCCGAGCTCGATCCCGGCACCTTCTATCACGCGGTCCCCGGAGACTGAGGTGCCGCGTCTTCTGTCGTTTGCCCTGTTTCTCGCGATCTGGTGGACCGCCGCGCTGTTCGTCGGCGGCGCAAAACTGCCCTCCCCGCCGGCCGTGCTCAACGTCATCATCGCGGAGGCATCGAGCGGCGCGCTGTTCCTGCATCTCGGCGCCACGCTCGCCCGCGTCGCGCTTGCCTTCGTGCTGGCAATGTCGCTCGGCAGCGCCATCGGTTACCTGATGGGACGGGTGAAGCTCGCCGACCGGCTTTGCGATCCCTGGCTGATCCTACTCCTGAACCTGCCGGCACTGGTCGTGATCGTGCTGGCCTATATCTGGGCCGGGCTGACCGAGGCCGCCGCAATTGCCGCGATCGCCATCAACAAGCTGCCAACCGCCATCGTCACCTTGCGCGAGGGCACGCGCGCGCTCGACCGTTCGCTCGACGAGATGGCAACCGTGTTCGCGATGCCGCGCTGGCGCGCGTTCCGCCATGTCGTGCTGCCGCAGCTTGCACCCTATATCGCAGCCTCGGCCCGCTCGGGATTGTCGCTGGTGTGGAAGATCGTGCTGGTCGCCGAACTGCTGGGACGGCCGAACGGCGTCGGCTTCGAGATCGGGGTCGCCTTCCAGCTGTTCGACACGCCGCGGCTGCTCGCCTATTCCCTGACATTCGCCGCCGTCGTGCTCGTCATCGAAACCTTGCTGGTGCAGCCGTTCGAAGCCCGCGCAACACGGTGGCGGCCCCGTGCGGCTTGAGGTCGAGATATCGGGCAAGACGTTCCGGAGCGTCGCGGGCGAAACCCACGAGGTGCTGGCGCCGGTCAAATTCTCGCTTCAGTCCGGCGAGGTCGGCGTGCTCATCGGCCCCTCCGGCTGCGGCAAGAGCACGATGCTGCGCATCATCCTCGGGCTCGACCGCGATTTTCGCGGGACCGTCGCACGGCCACCGGAAGCGCGGATCGGGATGGTGTTCCAGGAGCCGCGGCTGTTGCCGTGGCGCTCGGTCGAGCAGAATGTGCGGCTTGCGGCTCCTGATATCTCCGAGGCAAAACTGTCGGAGCTGTTCAGGATCCTGGAGCTCGACGCACATCGCAGCCACTTTCCCGGCGAATTGTCGCTGGGCCTGGCCCGGCGCGTTGCACTTGCCCGCGCCTTCGCGGTCGAGCCCGATCTGCTCGTGCTCGACGAGCCCCTCGCCTCTCTCGACGACGCGCTCGCCGGCCGCTTGCGCGACGAGATCGCGACGCTGGTGGCGAGCCGCCCGGTGATGACGCTGCTCGTCACCCACAGCCTGGATGATGCGATCCGTCTCGGCGACCGCCTGTTCTTCCTGTCGCCGCGGCCGGCGCGCATCCTGGCCGAGGTCCCCATCGGCATCCCGCGCGAGGCGCGCGACGACGCCGCGATCGCCGCGATCAAGGCCGGACTTGCGCAGCGAGCCCAGGGTGAACAGGGCGGCGAACGCTCCGGGCGGGATGTCTCATAGGCAACCGCGCGGCGCGTGTGCTAAACAGGCCGGTAGCGGAGCCTGACAATGAGACGAACCGTTGCTCTGACGACGCTTGGCTTCGCGCTCGTCGCGACCATGGCGAGCGCTCAGGACATGATGCGTGACGTCGACCTGACCTCACCCGCCATGGTCTCCGCTGAAATGAGCCGGCAGGAAGTCGAGGCCGTGCTGGCCAAAACGGGCGCCGGCGTGCCCGCCGACTTCACCGGCACGCGATTGTCGGGACTCGATCTCTCGGGGCTCGACCTTTCCGGGGTGGTGCTTCGCACGGCACGTCTCAACAAGACAAAACTCGGCGGCGCCCGCCTTGATCGAGCGATCCTCGATCAGGCGTGGCTGCTCGACGCGGATCTCACGGGGGCAAGCCTGAAGGGCGCCAACCTGTTCGCTGCGCAGATGGCGCGCGCTCGCCTCGACGGCGCTGATCTCACCGGCGCGCGCATTGCGGCCGATCTCAGCGGCGCGAGCCTGGTCGGCGCCTCGATCGCCGACGCGCATCTCGGCGCCGACATGCGCAACCAGTCGATGGGGTTGATGCGCGCCGTGCTGCGATCGGCCAATCTGGAACGGTTGAACGCGCGCAACGCCGACCTGTCGCGCGTTGATCTCGAGTTTGCCTCCCTCAGGGGAGCCGACCTGACCGGGGCGTCGCTCCGGAACGCCCAGCTCGGCGGCGCCGACCTGACCGGGGCAACCGTCATCGACACCGATTTCGAGGGCGCCGATCTCACCTCCGCCAGGCTGATTGCACCGATCGGCCTTGACCGCGCCAAGAATTTCGACAAGGCAAAGAACCGCGAGCGCCTGATCAGGCAATAACGGCGTCGCCTTGGGAGGACGATTTGATGCGTTGGACTCTGGTGTTGATCGCGTTGCTGGCGTTTGCCGGCGAAGCCGCCGCGCAAGGCAAAGGCAAGGGCATCCGGCTCTGGAATTTGACGACGGAGACCATCTCCGGCTTCCAGCTCTCGCCGGCCGGCAAGACCGACTGGGGCCCGAACCAGTGCCTGAACGACAAGGACAAGGAGGTCGATCACGACGAGCGGCTGCGCATTACCGGCGTCGAGCCCGGCCGTTACGACGCCAAGGTCAGCTATCCCAATGCGCGGCAGTGCGTCGTCCGCGACATCGAGATCAGGGCCGATGCGGTGTTCTCGATCGCCGACAAGGATCTGAAAGACTGCACCAAGTAGCGCGGGCGCTTCACGCCTTGTCGTTCGGGTGCGGATATTCGCAGCGCCACCGCACCGCCTGCCACTTCGGATGGTCGCCGACCCATTGCGCGATATAGGGTGGCGCGGCCATCGCGCATTGCCGCGGCGACCCCGCATAGTTGAACACCAGGTGCTGCTCCTCGCAGGTCGCAGGCGAGAGCACCGCACATACAGTCACCACCAGGTCAATCGGATTCATGCCGGGATCCTCTCGCAAGGGCGATAGAGATTAGCACGAAAGGTTACGCTTCGCGGAGCGGGAAGTTTCAATTTGGTGGGAGATAATGGGAGGAACCGTGGGCCACACACTGACTGCCTTCTCCTCGTGGGGGAGAAGATGCACCTCCGTCGCGGTAACACACCCGGTCTAGAAGTTAACCCCGAACACCAATCGCGCCTGGTGCCGCTCGAAATTGACGAGGTCGAGATTGGCGCTCGATCCGGCCGGACGTCCCCAGGCCTGCATGCTCCAGCTTAGCGTGAGCCGCGACTTCTCCGAGAGCTGGAAATACGCGGTCGGACCGATGAACAAGGCCTGGCCGGAAAACTCGCCGAGACCGATGCCGTCATATTGCCGGAAGTATCGCATCTCCCCGCCGAGCAGCAAATTGGGGCGCACGCGCACCATGCCGGCGAAGGCCGCGCCGACGGTCGAGCTCCTTTCCGACACGCCCGCGACCTCGAAGCGAGCCCATTCCGGCTGGTAGATCAGATTGAGCGCCGCGATGGCGTAGTTCGGGATCAGCTCGCGATCGAAGGCGAGCGTGAAGTCGGTGCCGTACATCCGCCCTTTCGCGCCGCTGGTCTCGTCGATGCGGTCGCCATGGAGCTCCGCGGCGACAGTCAGTCCGAATGGCGCGCGCTCGCGGTCGAGCAGGCGATAGCGCAGGTCGAGCGAGGCGCCCTGAAAATTGAACTGGCGGCGATCGTCGATGTCGGGGACGCCGGTGATGTCGTGCAGCGTGGCGGTACCGCCGACCTCGATGCGGAAGTTCGGCAACGGCACCACCTCGATCTCGACCTCCTGCGCCAGGGCGCGATAGGTCCCGCCGCCCTTGCCGAAGCGCCCCGTGGTCTGGCTTTGAAATTCGCGCTCGCCGGGATTGCCGACATCGGTGCCGATCATGAAGCCGAAGATGTGCTCGGTATCAAAGCCCTCTTCGGCGCTGGCGCACGCCGGTGCAAGCGCGACGCTGCAGGCAGCTATGGTCCAGAATGTATGGGCTCTCGCGCGCATCCCTGACACTACCACGGCTTCGACGGCGTTTGCCATCGGGCCGCGGCAGGTCGTCAGTCTTACTTGCGCGAAGCGCAGGCGTACATGTTGATTTCCATGCCGACCGGCACTTCCACGATCTTCGGAGCTTTCCAAGCCATTCGGGGTCTCCCAAGGGATTGAGCGCGACATCGCGCGGGGCAAAACCTAGGGCTGCGTCAGGCACAGCGCAAGCGGGGAATCGAACCGCTGACACAGCGAACTGTCGCATCGCGCTCGCGAATTTCTCTCTCGGGCAAACCGTCTTCGCTCCCAGTCAAGCGCGACTGATTTCACCGCAACAATCGCAGCAACGCGCGGCCGGCGCGCGAGTTCAGCTCCTTCGCATCCAGCGTTCCATCCTTGTCGGGATTCGCCGCGTTGAAGCGCTGCTCCACCACCGCGAGATATTCGTCGAGCGTGAGAGTCCCGTCGCGATCGGGATCGGCGGCCGCGAGTTCTTTCGCTGTTAACCGTCCGCGCAATTCGCGGGCGTCGAGCGTGCCGTCGCGATCGGGATCGAGCCTGGCGAACAACGCGCTGGCAGCCTTCTTCACCTCGGCGAGATCGAGCGTGCCGTCATTGTCGGTATCGAACATCTTTACGGCGTTGCCGGAGGCCGACCATGCCGGGCCGGACAGCAGTGCAAGCGTGAGTGCAAGCGCAACAGAGCGACGCGATATCATGAAAACCTCCCTGACCAAGAGCTCCGATTCGAGCCGGTTCGAAACGACATAAGTCCACAAGCGAGCCGCGGTTCAAGTCCGGACTTGCATCTTGCGCGCCGCACAACTCGCGGAACCCGACGGCCCGAGCGCGGCAGCCCGTGCCGGCGCTGCTTCATGCCGCGGAATTTTTTCAGCGCCTGCGCACAAGTGAGAGCCGCCCGTAAGGTCTCCGTCAGGTAACCGGCATCCGGCGCCCAGCATATCGGCGTCGCAATTACGACTTTCGTATTGACGAGTTTTGCGTTCGGGCGGAGTGTTGCTGTCGCAGCGTCAAAAGGCGCGCATATTGGGAGGAACGGATGAAACGCTTTGCGATGGCCGCGAGCCTCGTCATGCTTGCATCGACTTGTGCGAGCGCACAAACCACCGAGCAACTGGTCAAGGGCGCGACCGATACATCGAACGTTCTCAATTACGGGATGGGCTACAATCTCCAGCGCTTCTCGACGCTGAACCAGATCAACAAGGACACCGTCAAGAATCTCGTCCCGGTCTGGAACTACAGCTTCAACGATGATCGCAGCGAGGAATCGCAACCCCTGGTATATAATGGCGTCATCTATGTGACCTCCCACAACGCCACCATGGCGGTCGATGCCAAGACGGGCAAGCAGATCTGGAAATCCAAGGTCGAGTATCCCGCCGAGACGCCGCGCATCGTCTGCTGCGGCATCATCAACCGCGGCGCCGCGCTCTATGACGGCAAAGTCTTCCGCACCACGCTCGACGCCAACGTGATCGCGCTCGATGCCAAGGACGGCAAGGAGCTGTGGCGGCAGAAAGCCGCCGACATCAAGGAAGGCTATTCGATGACGGTGGCGCCGCTGGTCGCCGACGGTGTCGTGATCACCGGCATCTCGGGCGCCGAGTTCGGCACCCGCGGCTTCATCGACGGCTGGGATCCGGCAACAGGCAAGCATCTGTGGCGCACCCATTCGATCCCCTCACCGGACGAGCCCGGCGGCGACACCTGGAAGGGCGACACCTGGAAGCTCGGCGGCGGCTCGACCTGGATTACGGGCTCGTACGATCCCGAGCTGAACACGGTCTATTGGGGCATCGGCAATCCCGGCCCGTTCAATTCGGCGGTGCGCCCCGGCGACAACCTCTACACCTGCTCCGTGCTGGCGATGGATCCCAAGACCGGCAAGATCAAGTGGCACTACCAGTTCTCGCCGAACAACCCGTTCGACTATGACGCCGTGGCCGAGATGGTCCTCGCCGACATGAACGTCGAGGGCAAGCCGACCAAGGTGCTGATGGATGCCAACCGCAACGGCTTCTTCTACGTGCTCGACCGCACCAACGGAAAGCTGCTCGCGGCCAATCCCTACGTGAAGGTGAACTGGGCAACCGGCGTCGACATGAAGACGGGCAAGCCGATCGAGACCGACGTTTCCAAGGATGCGCGCGAGGGCAAGAAGGTGATCGTCTATCCGTCGATCCTCGGCGGCAAGAACTGGGAGCCGATGTCGTTCAATCCGCAGACCGGATTGGCCTATGCCAACACGCTCGCCTTCGGCGGCAAGTACAAGTCGGAGCCCGTCACCTTCAAGCAAGGCGAATGGTATCTCGGCATGGACCTGACCGATCCCTGGGAGTTCGGGGACGGCGCGCGCGGCCATCTGAAGGCGATCGATCCCATGACCGGCAAGGCCAAGTGGGAGGCGCCGGCCGACATCCCGCGCTTCTCCGGCGTGCTGTCGACCGCGGGCGGCGTCGTGTTCACGGGCGCGCTGACCGGCGAGTTCGAGGCCTTCGATGCCGACACCGGCAAGAAGCTCTGGCAGTTCCAGACCGGCTCCGGCATCGAGGGACAACCGGTGACCTGGCAGCAGGACGGCGTGCAATACGTGGCCGTCACCTCCGGCTATGGCGGCGTCTACTCGCTGTTCTCCGGCGACGAGCGGCTTGCCAAGGTGCCGCCCGGCGGCTCGCTGTGGGTTTTTGCGGTCAAGCAGTAACCCCGGCGCGATGCGGAAAGACATATCTCACAAGACGGTGGCGACGATCGCCACCGTCGCGGTGCTGACGGTCGCGCTTGCGGCGACCGTTCGTGCCGCGGACGACGCAACCGGCAATCCCCTTCAGGCGCAGATCGACCATGGCAAGTCGACCTATGCCTCGAAATGCTCGCACTGCCACGGCCCCAATCTGATGAACTCCGGCACCATCACGCCGGACCTGCGCGCCTTTCCCGACGACAAGACGCGCTTCGTCACCACCGTGAAGAACGGCAAGAACAACAAGATGCCGCCCTGGGCCGACATCCTCAACGACGACCAGATCGCTGATCTCTGGGCCTTCGTCTCCAGCCGGAGAAAGCCATGAGGAGCTGGCTCGCTGCGTGGAGCGTTGCCGCGATCCTCGCGGCGGCGACGGTCGCCCGCGCGGCCGACGATCCGCTGAAAGTATGTCTCGACGAGGACCGACCGCCGCTCTCGGTGCATCGGCGAGGCGAGCCGGATTCCGGCTTCGACGTGCTGCTGGCACAGGCGATCGCGGAGCGGATGGGAAGGCCGCTGAAAATCCAGTGGTTCGAGAGCAAGCTGGACGAGGATTCCAGTCCGCAGCTCGAGGCCAACGCCTTGCTCTCCGACGGGCGCTGCTCGCTGGTCGGCGGCTATGCGCTGACGACGGATTCCCTCGTCAAGCCCGGCATGAAGACGGCACGCTTGCCGGATTTCTCCGGGGCCACGCGCGATGACCGGCGCCGCCGCGTCGCCGTCGGCGTGCTTGCGCCGAGCCAGCCCTATGTTTATTCGCCGATGACAGTCGTGCTCGGGCCGAAGGCGCGGGGTCGCAAGATCGGCGACATCGGCGACCTCGCCGGCCTTCGCCTCGCGATCGAGAGCGGCTCGCTGGGCGATGCCATCCTGATGACCTTCGACAAGGGCCGCCTGATCGACGGCATCACCCATCTCGTCCCCGGCCGCGACGATCTCCTCGGCGCGCTCCAGCGCGGCGACTATGACGCGACGCTGATCGACCTCGGCCGTTTCGACGCCCACCGCGCCGCGCATCCCGATACGGCGATCACCTCTTCCGGCTACTATTATCCGATCGGCGCCAATCGCGGCTATGTCGGGCTCGCCAGCGATCCCGCGCTGATCGACGCCGTCAACTCCGCGCTGACCGGCCTTGCTGCCGAAGGCAAGATCGCCGAATTCGGCAAGCAGGCCGGCCTCACCTATTTGCCGCCGCGCGAGCCTGCGATCTTGGGCGATGTCTGGATGAAGATCATTCAGCGGTGACGCCTGTCATTTGCGGGGCGCCCACAGGGCGAGCCCGGGATCCATTTCTCCGCAGCACATGCGGCCCGATGGATTCCGGGCCTGCGTGCTGCGCGCGCATCCCGGAATGACGGAGGGTGCGGTTGGCAACGGAGCGCATCACCATCGATTCGCCTGGCGGCACCGCGAACCGTATGATGCCCCGCATTTCATTTCGACCATTCGGTGCGCCGTGAATTCCCCGACCGCATCCGCCGCAGGCCTGCGCGATCTTCTCTCCCGCGAGATCAAGACGGGCGAACTGCTGCGGGCGCTGATCGTCGTCGGCCCGATGGTCGTCGCCTATTTCATCTCGCGCGAGACGGCGCTGTTGAATCTCGGGTTGGTCGCAGTCTCATTGCTCATTCCAGCCCTCAGGCTGCACCTGCCGCCAAAAGTCGTCGCGTGGCATTACCTCGTCATCATCGTTACCTTCGCTACGCTGTTCCTCGCGAGCCCGATCAAGCCGGCCTTCGTGGCGCTGACGGCGCTCGCCGGCTTCCTTGCTGTGGCCGGGACGCGCTATGGCGAGCATTTCCGCACGCTTGGCAATTGGGTATTTATCCCCGCCGTCTATCTCGCCTGCGAGGTGCGGGAGGGCGTGAGCGCCTCGGAAGCCGTCCGTCATGCCGGCGTGATCATCGCCTCCTCCCCGATCGCGCTGGCGCTCGTCTGCGCCATCCAATTTTACGACCAGCAGCGAAGTGACAATGCGGCGACCTCGTTCGGACCGCCCGCGGCCGAGTGGTTTCTGCCCGCGGTAGCAACCGCCATGGCGGTCTTTGCGGCAGCCGCGCTGGTCGAGATCCTCGACCTTGCGCAGGGGCAATGGGTGATGTGGTCGGCCGCGAGCGTCGTGGTCGGCGATCTCTCCGCGTCCACCGGCAAGTTGAGACAGCGGGCGATCGGCGCCTTCGTCGGCGTGCCGCTCGGCTTCCTCGCGGGCCTTGCCCTGCCGCAAAGCCGCGTCGGCTATGCCATCGCGGTGCTGGCTGCTACCCTCACCCTGATCTCGTTCTCACGCTATGTCATCGGCTTCGGCCTGCGCTGCTTCTTTATTGCGCTCGCCGCGTCCTTCGCCGGCGGCGCCAGCGGGATCGCGGAGGAGCGCATCGTCAACGTGCTGATCGGCGGCACTTTTGGCCTCATCGCCGTCGCCTTGACCGAGATCGTCTGGCTTCGGGTCATGCGCAAGCCGCGCTCGTCCGGGTGACGGAAAATAAAGGCCGCGCCGCCTGATCAATGCGCCAATCTGTCTCGCCTCCCGACCATGGCAGCGCCAGCCCGATGCAGTAGGTTCGGCCAAAATCAGGAGGGAATCATGTCCGCCAAATTCGATCGCCGCCACTTCATCGCCGCCGGTACCACTGCACTCGCGATGCCCTTCGTCGCGCGCGGCGCCTCGGCGCAAAGCACCTGGCCCTCGCGGCAAATCCGCATGATCTGCAGCTATCCCGCCGGCGGACAGACCGACCTGCTCGCGCGCGCCTATGGCGAATTCATCTCCAAGCAGGTCGGCAAGACCGTCGTCGTCGAGAACAAGCCCGGTGCCTCCGGCGCGATCGGCACCGCGGAAGTCGCCCGCGCGGAGCCCGACGGCCACACCATCCTGTGCTCGATCTCGACCACCTACATCATGAACCGGGTGGTGATGAAGAATCCCGGCTACGACATGGACAAGGATCTGACGCTCGTGAGCGTCATTCCCGGCGCCGGCCTTCTGCTGGTCGCGAACCCCAAGACCGGCGTCAAGACGCTGGAGGATTTCGTCGCCTTCGCGCGCAAGAGCGGCAAGGTCAATTTCGGCACCTACAGCGCGGGGTCGGCCCCGCACATGACGATCAACGAGCTCAACAAGCAGTATGGCCTTTCCATCGAGCCGGTTCACTACCGTGGCGAAGCACCGATGTGGACGGGGATGCTGGAAGGCACGCTCGATGCCGCGATGGGCAGCTACACGGCGGCGCAATCGGTCCTGCAAAGCGACCGCGGCACCGTCTTCGCCGTGCATTCGAAGAAGGTGGACGCGATCCCTGCCATCAAGACACTCCCAGAGCAGGGCGCGACGTCAAAATTCTTCACCGTGAGCGGCTTCTCCGGCTGGGCGGTGCCGAAGGCGACGCCGCAGCCGGTCGTCGACCGGCTGGCTGAGCTTTGCGTTGCCGCCAACAGCGATCCGAAGGTAAAGGAGGTGCTCGCGACCTTCGTGCTCGAGCCGGCGATCGGCTTCAAGGAGACCAACGCACTGTATCAGCGCGAGCTCCCGATCTGGATCGAGAGCGCAAAGTCGCTCGGTCTCGAGCCGGCCTGAACGTGACGCGGCACACGGGCTGTCCCATCGCAGCCCGCGTCCTACCAAAGCCTAGTGTCGGAAGCGCATTTTCCCGCTATGATTGTGCGCCGCTTCCGGAAGCCCTCTCCGGGGCGAACGAGAAAGGCCGCTCGCATGACACCGGATGGCGTCGCCGTAGCCGTCATGATCATCCTGCTCTTTCCGATGGGCTATTTCACGTTGGCCTCGCCGGCCTTCCTGCTGGTGAAGCTCGATATCCAACCCGTCGCCCAGCTATTGCGCGGTATGTTCAACGCCCATTTTCTGGTGATGCGCATTGCCGGCGTGATCGGGACGCTGGCTTTCCTCCTCGACGGCCGCCTGGTCGCCGCAACGGGCGTCGGCCTGCTCACAGCCCTGGCCATCTGGGGACGCCGCTGGTTCATGCAACGGATGGACGACCAGCTCAGCGCGAGAGACGCCGGCGATGCTGAAGCCCCGCGTCGACTGCGGCGGCTGCATTGGAGCGGAATGCTGGGCAACGCGGTGCTGCTCGTCGCTCTCGTGACCAGCATTCCCTACGTCGCCATATCGGCCTGAGCAATATCGCCGCGCAGCCTGCGTCGGCTGCGGCACGGCGTTCGCCTAATGCTCGCCTGAGGCCGCAGTCCCCTGCTGGGCCTTGTGGATCGAGGACGGCACCACGCCAAAATATTTCCGGAACACGCGGCTGAAGTGCGATGAGCTGGAGAAGCCCCAGGAGAAGGCGACGTCGGTGATGGTCTTGCCGCCGTGCGCCTCGAGCTCCTGGCGGCAATTCTGCAAGCGCGCCTGCCAGATGTAGTCGCTCACCGTGGTGCCGCGCTCGGAGAACAGCATGTGCAGATAGCGCTTGGAGCAGCCCAGCTCGGCGGAGATCTGGTCGATGCACAGATCCGGATCGCGCAAATGCTCGCGGATGAAGAATTGTGCGCGCACATACATCGCCTCGGGCCCGACGCGATCGAACATCGTGTCCGCTTCGCGCAACGGCAGCAGCAGGAGGTCGATCAGCGAATCGGCAACACCGACCGCGCTGTTCGCCGACAGCTTGGCCGCCTCGTCGAAGGTGGCGTGGACGAAATCGTGGGCGATTCTCCCCGTCCCGGTCTTCGCCGACAATTTGCAGGCCGGCATCCGCTGCGACGGGAATCCCCGGTCGCGCAGCAAAGCCTTCGGCACGATCACCACGTCGTGGCGGGTGAAGGCGGGGCTGATGATCGAATGCGGACAGGAGACGTCATAGGCGATGATGTCGCCCGGGTTCAGCTCGATGTGGCGGCCTTCCTGCTCGAAATAGGACACGCCGTAGGTCTGGAAGTGAATCTTGATGTACGGGTGTTCATTGGCCTTGGCGCGCGCCAGCGTGTGCGCGATGCGATGCTGGCTGACCTCGATCTGGCAGAGCTTCAGGCGCGAGACGCTGGTGTAGTCGATGCGGCCTTCGAGCGAGGATGCCTCGAGCGGATCGACGTCGAAATGCCCGCACAGGCTCGTCAGCCCGTCGATCCAGCTCTGGATCTGACGCTTCGGCGTCAGTCCGGTCGTCGAGAGCGTGTGAATTGTGTCGGACATTAATCCAGCCACTGTGGTTGCATCCGGAGATTCGACGCGAATCGCGACCAGCGCTGCCGGAGCCCTCAGCCATGATTGCGTGACGTTTACCTCGAAATTGAGCGGTCTTTTGCAACGAGCGCGATCGTTCCATTGCCACCCTTGACGGTTAATCCTCCGCCTTAGTTGCAGCGCCGTCAAGGGGAACCTGAGCGTCGAAGCCGGTCGCGAAGCCCCGCGGAAGCCGCTGAATTCGCTACTGCAAAATCAAAATCTTCGCATCCGTGCGCTGTCGAGCAAAGCGGCTTCTCTCTTGGGCAAGTTTCCCGATGACGAAGTCGTTAGGGATTGCGACAGGAACAAGAAGAACGGGCCGCTCCTGCACGTGGACCCGTAGCTCTCATCCGGAGGAGGAAACAGCACAGCATCGTTTCTGGTCCCAATCGTGACCGCCCTGCACGAGCAGACGCCGGACGAGAAGCCCGGTGATTTAGCAATGCTTCGGAAACAATAAAACGAGACCAACGGAGGAATGACTATGCGCAAGGTGCTAATGGCGACCTATCTTGGCTCCGCGGCGATGCTCGCCGTCGGCAGCGCGTCAGCCAATGACGAGCTGATCAAGATGTCGCAGAACCCCAAAGACTGGGTGATGCCGGCGGGCGACTACGCCAATACCCGCTATTCCAAGCTGAATCAGATCAACGCACAAAACGTAGGCAAGCTCCAGGTCGCCTGGACCTTCTCCACCGGCGTGCTGCGCGGCCACGAAGGCGGCCCGCTGATCATCGGCAACATGATGTACGTCCACACGCCGTTCCCGAACAAGGTCTACGCTATTGACCTTTCAAACGAGAACAAGATCGTCTGGAAGTACGAGCCGAAGCAGGATCCGAACGTCATCCCGGTGATGTGCTGCGATACGGTTAACCGCGGCCTGTCCTACGGCGACGGCAAGATCATCCTGCATCAGGCCGACACCAACCTCGTCGCGCTCGACGCCAAGACCGGCAAGGTCGAGTGGTCGTCGACGAACGGCAATCCTGCCAAGGGCGAGACCGGTACGTCGGCCGCGCTGGTCGTCAAGGACAAGGTCCTGGTCGGCATCTCCGGCGGCGAGTTCGGCGTGCAGTGCCACGTCACCGCTTACGACCTCAAGAGCGGCAAGCAGGTCTGGCGCGCCTTCTCGGAAGGTCCGGATGATCAGATCAAGGTCGATCCGGCCAAGACGACGTCGCTCGGCAAGCCGGTCGGAGCCGACTCCTCGCTGAAGACCTGGCAAGGCGATCAGTGGAAGATCGGTGGCGGCTGCACCTGGGGCTGGATGTCCTACGATCCCGCTCTGAACCTCGTGTATTACGGGTCGGGCAACCCCTCGACCTGGAATCCGAAGCAGCGTCCGGGCGACAACAAGTGGTCGATGACCATTTTCGCGCGCGACGCGGACACCGGCATGGCCAAGTGGGTCTATCAGATGACGCCCCACGACGAGTGGGACTATGACGGCGTCAACGAGATGATCCTCTCGGATCAGCAGATCAACGGCCAGCCGCGCAAGTTGCTGACCCATTTCGACCGTAACGGCCTCGCCTACACGATGGACCGTGAGAACGGCGAACTGCTGGTCGCCGAAAAGTACGATCCGAAGGTGAACTGGACCTCCGGCGTCGACATGGACAAGAACTCGGCGACCTATGGCCGTCCGAAGGTGCTCGACGCAGCGTCGACCGACAAGGCCGGCGAAGACCACAACGTAAAGGGCATCTGCCCGGCCGCGCTCGGTACCAAGGACGAGCAGCCGGCAGCCTACTCGCCGGACACGCAGCTGTTCTACGTTCCGACCAACCACGTCTGCATGGACTACGAGCCGTTCAAGGTGAGCTACACCGCGGGCCAGCCCTATGTGGGTGCGACGCTCTCGATGTATCCGCCGCAGGGTGAAACCCACATGGGTAACTTCATCGCCTGGGACGGCAAGACCGGCAAGATCGTCTGGTCGAACAAGGAGCAGTTCTCGGTCTGGTCGGGTGCGCTCGCAACCGCCGGCGGCGTGGTGTTCTACGGCACGCTCGAAGGCTACCTGAAGGCGGTCGATGCCAAGTCCGGCAAGGAGCTCTACAAGTTCAAGACTCCCTCCGGCATCATCGGCAACGTCACGACCTATGAGAACGGCGGCAAGCAGTATGTCGCAGTGCTCTCCGGCGTGGGCGGCTGGGCCGGCATCGGTCTGGCAGCAGGTCTGACCGATCCGACCGCCGGTCTCGGCGCAGTCGGTGGCTACGCGGCTCTCAGCAACTACACGGCACTCGGCGGTACGCTGACCGTGTTCTCGCTGCCGGCGAACTAGCCTCACCTTCGTGTCGCTCCGGCGCGTGGATCAACTCCACGCGCCGGCTCGTCTCCACCGAACGCCTTCGAGGATATTCTCTTGCGTAAAATCTGCTTTGCCATTGCTGCGATGATCTTCGTTGCGTCCGGCGGAATTGCCGTTGCGGACGGTCCGGGCGACCCGACCGCCGTCAAGAAGGAAGACGACGGAAAATGGCTCGATAAGGAAGGAAACCCGACCTACAAGATTTCGGCCGACGGCACCGTGGACTGGTTCACCTATTCCGGATATCGCCGCTATCACTCCGACTGCCACGTCTGCCATGGCCCCGACGGCATGGGATCGACCTACGCACCGGCGTTGAAGGATTCGGTCAAGACCATGAGCTATGGCGACTTCCTCGGCGTCGTCGCCTCCGGTCGCAAGAACATCTCGACCGCGCAGGAGAACGTCATGCCAGCCTTCGGCGACAACCCCAACGTCGCCTGCTACATGGACGATCTCTACGTCTATCTGCGCGCGCGCTCCGACGAAGCGTGGGGCCGGCAACGCCCCTCCAAGAAGGAGGAGAAGAACGAGGTCTACACCAAGGCGGAAGACGCCTGCATGGGCAAGAAATGAACGTTACGAGGGCTGCCGGTACTACCTCTTGGCGTCCTGCGAGAATTTGAGGAGTTTACGATGAAGACACGTGCCGCCGTCGCTTTCGAAGCGAAGAAACCACTCGAGATCGTCGAAGTCGATCTGGAAGGACCGAAGGCAGGCGAAGTCCTGGTCGAGATCAAGGCGACGGGCATCTGCCATACTGATGCCTACACGCTCGACGGCTTCGACAGTGAGGGAATTTTCCCGTCAATCCTGGGCCATGAGGGCGCCGGGATCATCCGCGAAATCGGCCCCGGCGTGAGCTCGGTGAAGCCGGGCGACCACGTCATCCCGCTCTACACGCCGGAGTGCCGGCAGTGCAAAAGCTGCCTGAGCCAGAAGACCAATCTCTGCACCGCGATCCGCGCGACGCAGGGCAAGGGCGTGATGCCCGACGGCACCAGCCGCTTCTCCTACAAGGGCAAGCCGGTCTACCACTACATGGGCTGCTCGACCTTCTCGAACTTCACCGTGCTGCCCGAGATCGCGGTCGCCAAGATCCGCGAGGACGCGCCGTTCGACAAGAGCTGCTACATCGGCTGCGGCGTCACCACCGGCGTTGGCGCCGTCGTCAACACCGCCAAGGTCACGCCGGGATCCAACGTGGTCGTGTTCGGCCTCGGCGGCATCGGCCTCAACGTGATCCAGGGCGCCAAGATGGCCGGCGCCGACAAGATCATCGGCGTCGACATCAACGATGCCAAGGAGGATTGGGGCCGCCGGTTCGGCATGACCGAGTTCGTCAACCCGAAGAAGGTCACCGGCGACATCGTCGCGCATCTGGTCAACCTGACCGACGGTGGTGCCGACTACACCTTCGATTGCACTGGCAACACCACCGTGATGCGCCAGGCGCTGGAAGCCTGCCATCGCGGCTGGGGCACCTCGATCATCATCGGCGTTGCCGAATCCGGCAAGGAGATCGCCACCCGCCCGTTCCAGCTCGTCACCGGGCGCAACTGGCGCGGCACGGCCTTCGGCGGCGCGCGCGGCCGCACCGACGTGCCCAAGATCGTCGACTGGTACATGAACGGAAAGATCCAGATCGATCCGATGATCACCCACGTGCTCAAGCTCGAGGAGATCAACAAGGGTTTTGACCTCATGCACGAGGGCAAATCCATCCGTTCAGTCGTCGTGTTCTAGCTCGAAAGCGTCACACCCAAGGAGGATCGAACCATGACTGTTGCACTCCATCCCTCGATCGACAACGGCGTCAAGCAAGGCAGCGGCAGCTTTGCCGGCGGCACGCTGGCCTGCAAATGCAAGGACCATCAGGTCAAGGTCGGCATCAAGGGCGACGTCGCCCACAATCACGCCTGCGGCTGCACCAAGTGCTGGAAGCCGCAGGGCGCGAACTTCTCGGTTGTCGCCGTGGTGCCACGGCAGAACGTCACCGTGCTCGAGAACGGCGACAAGCTCCAGATCGTCGATCCCTCGGCGGTGATCCAGCGCTACGCCTGCAAGGCCTGCGGCACGCATATGTATGGCCGCATCGAGAACAAGGGCCATCCCTTCTACGGCCTCGACTTCATCCATCCCGAGCTGTTCCAGGAGCAGGGCTCGCAGGCGCCGCAATTCGCCGCCTTCGTCTCCTCCGTGATCGAATCCGGCGTGAAGCCGGAGCAGATGGCGGGCATCCGTTCGCGGCTGAAGGAAATCGGGCTCGAGCCCTATGACTGCCTGTCGCCGGCGCTGATGGACGCGATCGCGACCCACGTGGCGAAAGCCAAGGCCGCCTGAACAAGGCAGCCAGACCTTCGCCTTGCCCCGTCCGCCCGCTGGCCCCAACCAGCGCCAGCGAGCCGGACGGGGACCGGCCCCGACTGATTGCGGCGATGCCGCCGCTTCGCACGACGCAGATGCGAGGGCCATGAACTCCTCAGTCCTGGTCTCTGAATGACTGCGCAGTGCCGCCCACTTCCCCCTCGAAGTCCGCGCCTCTGCGCTTCTCCCTCCCTCGACTGAGGCATCCTGCTTCGTCCGTGCAGTCTCTGCCGGACGAAGCTTTTTTCGTCGTGCACCTTCCGCGAGCACGGGGGCATGATGCCGCGCCCTGCTTTTGACAAACCTTGGTTGCAATCTTTTCCCGTCAAGAACACCCGGCTGTGAACGCCGGGCCGAGGCGATCTCTGTTACGATCGCGTCGTGACGATGCCGCGAAGTTCAATCAATCAAGAACAAGACGGGGAGGTATCGAGCACATCCGTACATTGCGATGCGCATTCCAGCCGCCCGCCGGGATTTGCCTGCGCGGGGCGAACGGCGGGATGCGGACGTGACGACGCATGGACCACTGCGCCGGCCGATGGCGGCGCGTTCAAAATCACAAGCTTATGAAGAGCGAGGGACGATCATGATCAAGGTAAAGATCAACGGCCAGGAACAGAGCTGGGACGGCGACCCGGATCTCCCGCTACTCTGGTTCCTGCGTGACGAGGCCGGGCTGACCGGCACCAAGTTCGGCTGCGGCCAGGCCCTGTGCGGCGCCTGCACCGTCATCGTCGACAAGGAGGCCGTGCGCTCCTGCATCACGTCGATCAACGACGTGGCCGGCCGCGAGGTCACGACGATCGAGGGGCTGCATCCGAATGGCGATCACCCGGTGCAGAAGGCCTGGCGCCAGGTCAACGTCCCCCAATGCGGTTTCTGCCAGGCCGGCCAGATCATGCAGGCCGCCGCGTTGCTGATGGAGAACCCGAAGCCGTCTCATGATCAGATCCGCGAGGCGATGGCCGGCAACATCTGCCGCTGCGGCTGCTACCAGCGCATCGAGAACGCAGTCCATCTCGCATCGACGGGAGTGTGACATGAATTTCATCGACAACCCCGGGAAGCTTCACAGCTTCGAGAAGACCATTCGGGTCGAGAAGGTCTCGCGCCGCAGCATCCTGAAGGGGCTCGGCGTCACCGGCGGCTTTGTGCTCGCCGCCCCCGTGATGTCGCGCCAGGCCTTCGCCTATGAGACTGGCGCCGGCAAGATGCCGCACGGCGTCGTGGTCGATCCGCGCGTGTTCGTCGCGGTTGCGCCCGACGGCACCGTCACCATCCTTGCCCATCGCGCCGAAATGGGCACCGGCGTGCGCACCAGCCTGCCCCTGATCGTGGCCGAGGAGATGGAGGCCGACTGGTCGAGGGTCAAGGTGGAGCAGGCACACGGCGACGAGGTGAAGTTCGGCAACCAGGACACCGACGGCTCCCGCAGCACGCGGCATTATCTGATCCCGATGCGCCAGATTGGCGCCTCCGCCCGCACCATGCTGGAGCAGGCCGCGGCGAAGCGCTGGGGCGTGCCCGCGACCGAGGTCAAGGCCGTCAACCACGAGGTCGTCCACAGCGCGACCAGCCGCAAGCTCGGCTTCGGCGAGCTCGCTGCCGATGCCGCCAAGGAATCGGTGCCGAGCATCGAAGGCCTCAAGCTGAAGGACCCCAAGGACTTCCGTTATCTCGGCAAGGGCAAGATCGGCATCGTCGACCTCCACGACATCACCACCGGCAAGGCGCGTTACGGCGCCGACGTGCGTTTGCCCGGAATGAAGTATGCCGTGATCGCGCGCCCGCCGGTGACGGGCGGCAAGCTGGTCTCGTTCGATCCTGAATCGGCGCTGAAGGTACCCGGCGTCGAGAAGGTGATGCAGGTGCGCGGCTGGCCGTGGCCGTCGAAATTCCAGCCGCTCGGCGGCGTCGCTGTGATCGCGCGCAATACCGGCGCGGCGATCAAGGGCCGCGACGCGCTGAAGCTGACCTGGGACGACGGCGCCAACGGCAAATACGACTCCGTCGCCTATCGCAAGGAGCTCGAGGAAGCCTCGCGCAAGCCGGGCCTCGTCGTCCGCCAGGAGGGCGACGCAGACGCTGCCCTGAAGGGCGCCGACAAGGTCGTGGTCGGCGAATACTATCTGCCGCACCTTGCCCATGTCAGCATGGAGCCGCCGGTGGCGGTCGCCGACGTCAAGGGTGACAAGGCGGAGATCTGGGCACCGGTGCAGAGTCCCGGCGGCACCCGCGAGGACGTCGCCAAGACGCTCGGAATTCCCGAGGGCAACGTCACCGTCAACGTCACGCTGCTCGGCGGCGGCTTCGGCCGCAAGTCGAAATGCGACTTCGCGCTCGAGGCGGCGCTGCTGTCGAAGGAGCTCGGCGCGCCGGTGAAGGTGCAATGGACGCGCGAGGACGACGTCCGTCACGACTTCCTGCACACCGTCTCGGTCGAGCGGATCGAGGCAGGCCTCGACAGGAGTGGCAAGGTGATCGCCTGGCGCCACCGCAGCGTGGCGCCGACCATCGCCTCGACCTTCGCCGCGGGGGCAAAGAACCAGGCCCCCTTCGAGCTCGGCATGGGCCTCGTCGACATGCCGTTCGAGATCGCCAACATCTCCTGCGAAAACCCGGAAGCCGCGGCGTTCACCCGCATCGGCTGGTTCCGTTCGGTCTCCAACATCCCGCGGGCCTTCGCGGTGCAGTCGATGGTCGGCGAGATCGCGCATGCGACCGGGCGCGACCAGAAGGAGACGCTGCTCGCCCTGATCGGCAGCCCGCGGATCGTCAAGCCCGCGGTGAAGGACATGTGGAACTACGGCGAGCCCTTCGACAGCTACCCGATCGACACCGCGCGCCTGCGCAAGGTGGTCGAGCTGGTCGCCGAGAAGGGCGAATGGGGCCGCCAGGTGCCGAAGGGCCACGGTCTCGGCATCGCCGTGCACCGCAGCTTCGTCAGCTACATCGCGACCATCGTCGAGGTGGCTGTCGACGAGAAGGGCAAGCTGACGGTGCCGCGGGTCGACACCGCGATCGACTGCGGCACCTATGTCAACCCCGAACGCATCGCCTCGCAGATCGAGGGCGCGGCGATCATGGGGCTGAGCGTCGCCAAATACGGCGCGGTCACCTTCAAGGACGGCAAGGTGGAGCAGAAGAACTTCGACGACTTCCAGGTTCTCAGGATGGATGAATCTCCTCTTGTCACCAACGTCTACATCGTCCCGCCTGGACCCGACACGCCGCCGAGCGGCGTCGGCGAGCCCGGTGTTCCGCCGTTCGCGCCCGCGCTGATGAACGCGATCTTCGCGGCGACCGGAAAGCGCATCCGCAACCTTCCGCTCGGCAAGCAATTGGAGGCGTAGGAAGCGGGAACATAAGACGGCCTCGCGCCGTTTCCATCGATCTGACAGGAGCAGATCGATGATCAACATCTCAAAGGCGCTCGCAGTCTCGTTGCTGTCGGGCGCCTTTTCTTTGACCGCCGTGAGCGTCCACGCGCAAAGCAACACGACGCCCCCGACCACCGCGACGCGCCCCGCCGCGCCGGACCAGAACTCGCTCCCCAACGCCGCCGCTCCGCCCGCCTCGACCACCCAGACCACCGGGCAGAGCAACACCGATCCGAAGGTTCAGGAGATGAACCAGAAGGAGAAGGACAAGGTGGACCGGCAAGGGAAGTAGTAATTCGGCACACCAACGTCTCCACACCGTCCGCCGAAGCGCATCGATGTGCCCTCTCCCCTTGTGGGAGAGGGCAGCGACGTTGGCTGCTACGACCTCACTTGGGTGAGGGGTCTGTCTCCGCGGATAGAGACCTCTCATCCGGCGCTTCGCGCCACCTTCTCCCACAAGGGGAAAAGGGCAGCGCACGCAAAATGCGGCGGACGTTGCCGTCCGCCGCATTTGCCCCCTCACCGCTCCGCTTCCTTCGATCCGCCCGCGGAGCTTATTTCTTCAGCGCGAACACCCAGATGACGCCGCCCTGCGGCACATTGGACTCAATGCCGATATTGTTGGTCACGAGCGCATCCTGGATGCGCTGCGCGTCGACGCCCCATCCGGACTGGATCGAGATGTATTGCGTGCCATCGATCTCATAGGACGACGGCATGCCCATGATGCCGGAGTTGGTCTTCTGCTCCCACAACAGTTCGCCGGTCTTGGCGTTGAAGGCGCGGAAGTTGCGGTCGTTGGTGCCGCCGACAAAGACGAGGTCGCCTGCGGTCGCCGTCACCGAGCCGAACAACTGCGACTTCGGGAAGTTGTGCTGCCACACCTTCTTGCCGGTGACCGGATCCCAGGCCTGGAGCTCGCCGAAATGATCCGCGCCGGGCTTGGTCTTCAGGCCGATGTCTTCCGGCTTGGTGCCAAGCCAGAGCTCGCCCGGCTTGAGCGGAAGCTTCTCGCCGGTGAAGCCGCCGCAGAAATTCTCGTTGGCGGGCACGTAGACGAGCTTGGTCCGCTCGCTGTAGGCCGCAGACGGCCAGTCCTTGCCGCCCCACAGCGACGGGCAGAACTCGACGCGCTTGCCGACGACCGGCTTATGAGCAGGATCGACGATCGGCTTGCCGGTCTCGTCGATGCCCTTCCAGACGTCGGTCGAGACGAACGGCCAGCCGGCGACGTAATTGATCTTGCTCGGTGTGCGCTCGAGCACCCAGAAGATCGCGTCGCGGCCCGGATGGATCAGGCTCTTGATGTTGCGGCCGTCGCGTTGCAGATCGACCAGGATCGGCGCTTCGACCTCGTCCCAGTCCCAGGAATCGTTCTGGTGATACTGGTGATAGGTCTTGATCTTGCCGTTGCTGGGATCGAGCGCGAGCACCGACGAGGTGTAGAGATTGTCGCCGGGGTGCATCTCACCGGGCCACGGCGCGGCGTTGCCGACGCCCCAATAGATCGTCTTGGTGTCCTTGTCGTAATTGCCGGTCATCCAGGCCGAGCCGCCGCCGTTCTTCCAGTCATCGCCCTGCCAGGTATCGTGACCGGGCTCGCCCTCGCCTGGAATGGTGTAGGTCCGCCACAGCTCCTTGCCGTCCTTGGCATCGAACGCAGCGACATAGCCGCGCACGCCGAACTCGCCGCCGGAGCCGCCGACGATGACCTTGCCGTCGACGACCAGCGGCATCAGGGTCATGTACTGGCCCTTCTTGTAATCCTGCACCTTGGTGTCCCACACCACCTTGCCGGTCTTGGCGTCGAGTGCCACGACATGGTCGTCAGTGGTGGCAAGATAGAGCTTGTCCTCCCAGAGGCCGACACCGCGGCTGGTCGGATGCAACTGGAACAGATCGTCGGGGAGCTGCCGCTTGTAGCGCCAGTATTCGTCGCCAGTCTTCGCGTTCAGCGCGATCACCTGTCCCATCGGGGTCGCTACGAACATCACGCCGTTGTTGACGATCGGCGGCGCCTCGTGGCCTTCGACCACGCCGGTGGCAAAGGTCCAGACCGGCGTGAGGTTCTTCACGTTCGAGGTGTTGATCTGGTCGAGCGGGCTATAGCCCTGCCCGTCATAGGTGCGCCGATAGAGCATCCAGTTGCTCGGTTCCGGATTTTCCAACCGTTGCGCGGTGACCGGAGAATAATTCTCGATCGGGCCGGCGCTGGCGGCGGTCGAGGCAAGACACGTAAAGGCGACGAAGCCGGACAGTAACCATTGCTTCCTGGTCATGGACGTATTCCCCTTTTTCATCCGTTTGAATTCTTGATTTGAATTCTTGTCGCTTGTCCCGTCGTCCGCCCCTCGGCGGATGCGGCCTCTCGTGACGCAGGCATAACCCGCACCGTCCATCATCCTGGCTGCACGCCACCTACCTTTCCAATGAAGTTGCCGCCGACGCTGAGCGAACCGTCAGCGAGTGCGAGCGGCAGCGCGGCGAGCCGCCGCGGCGCCGGCCCGAATACGACCTGCGCGCCCGCGCGGGGATCGTATTCGGAATTGTGGCACATGCACTTGAACACGTCCTTCTCGCCGACATCGCTCTTGACCCAGGCGGTGACGGGACAGCCGGCATGCGTGCAGATCGCCGAATAGGCGAGGATGCCGTCGACGGCGCGCTCGCGCGTTTTCTCGTCGAGCTCGGCGGGATCGAGCCGGATGATCAGGATCTCGTTGAGCCGGGAGGCGCTGCGCACCACTGATGTCTTGGGGTCTTTCGGCCAGGCATGAACCGGCGGTCCACCGGCCGCGAGATCCGCCGCGGTGATCAGCTTCCCTTCCTGGTCGCCCTCGGAGAAGACGAGGAGATCACCCTTCTGCGGACGTTCGTCGGAGCCCGGCGGATCCTCACCCGCACGCGCCTGTGCCGAGCAACCAAGGCAAGCCGTAGTGGCGAGCGCACCAAGCAGCAGCGTTCGCCGCGTCTGCTCCATGCCCGCGTCGACTTCTGGTTCCGCAGTGCTCTCGGATGGTGAGGTAGTGCTGTTGAACGATGCGCGCGACATGCACGTTAGCAGGCGCTGGAACTCTGCCGAAAACAAGGCGGAGAATTGGCGCCGCAGTGCATCAATATGTCTTTGCTCGCGTTGATTGAACGCGAATGCGTGTATTCCCGCGCATATTGGAATTGCAACGTCACATCGCGCGATCCGCATGATGATTTTGCAGATCAGACCGATGATGTTGGAATTGGTGCAGCGCGCTATTGGCCCGCAGCGCAACTTGAAAGCGATACAACTGCACGTTTTGCAGGCAGCCCGATCGTCGTCAAGACCGGAGCACGTGACGCGGCGCAGCGATGCGGCCGGCGACGGTCGCCGATGCCATCTCGAAACTGTCGGCGATGCGGCGTGCCTTGTCGATGAAGAGCGCCGCCGCCGGTGGCGGGCAGACCTCGCGCGCGGTCTGTTCGAACAGATCGAGCCAGCGGTCGAAATGATCGCCCACCAGACTGAGTGGCATATGGGCCCGCATCGGCGAACCGTGATAGCGGCCGCTCATCAGCACGACTGACGACCAGAAATCCCTGAGCTTGGCGAGATGCTCGTCCCAATTCTGCACGATCGCAAAGACCGGCCCCAGCAGCGCATCCTCGCGCACGCGTCCGTAGAAGCGGGTGACGAGTTCCCCGATCATCTCCTCTGTGATCCCGGTGCGCTCGATGGCGTCCTGGGTCAGCAGGTTCCGCCGCGCGGCCGCCGCCTCGCGCTCGGCCTTCAGTCGATCCGACATGTCCCTTGTTATCCGTTCCGTTGTTCCCGCGGGCCGCCCGTTCGACATTGTCGGGCCAATTGCGCGCGGCGTCTTTGTCGCAGCGCAAATTGCGGGGATCGGGCGGCGGACGCCAAGCGCCCACCGCCGGCGCCATGATCAGGCGCTATAGGTGTAGAAGCCCTGCCCGGTCTTGCGGCCGAGATGACCGGCATCGACCATCTCTTTGAGCAGCGGCGCTGGCCGATACTTAGGATCGTTGAAGCCTTTGTAGAAGACCTCCATCACGGAAAGCATGGTGTCGAGGCCGACCAGATCGGCCAGCGCCAGCGGCCCGATCGGATGGTTGCAGCCGAGCTTCATGCCGGCATCAATCTCCTCGGCGGTTGCGATGCCTTCCTGGAGCGCGAAGATCGCCTCGTTGATCATCGGGCACAGGATGCGGTTGACGGCAAAGCCCGGGCTGTTCTTGGCGGTGATCGCCACCTTGCCGACGCGCTGGGCGAAATCGAGTGCCTTGGCATGAGTGTCGTCGGAGGTCTGCAGACCGCGGATGAGCTCCAGCAGCGCCATCACCGGCACCGGGTTGAAGAAGTGCATGCCGATGAAGCGATCGGGACGGTCCGTCGCGGCGGCAAGCTTCGTGATCGAGATCGACGACGTGTTGGTCGCGAGCAGCGTGCGCGGCGACAGCGTGGCACAGAGGTCCTTCAGGATCTTGACCTTGAGCTCCTCGTTCTCGGTCGCGGCCTCGATGACGAGGTCGCAATCGGCGAGCTTCGCGCGATCGATCGTGCCGGTGATGCGCTTGAGCGTGGCGTCGCGATCGGCGGCCGACATCTTCTCCTTCTTGACCAGGCGCTCGAGGCTGCCGCCAACGGTCGACAGCCCGCGGTTCACCGCCGCATCGGAAATGTCGACCATCACCACCGAAAGCCCGGCAGCCGCGCAGATCTGCGCGATGCCGTTCCCCATGGTCCCTGCCCCGATGATGCCAACGGTGTTGATCATTGCCTCAAATCCTTCATCCTTGCGGGCGTGCCTGGCGGCCCGGCCCCATTGTTCCTGCATCAGGGTCTAGCACCACCGCCGGGCTGGTGCGACCTGATCCTGCCCCTTCCTTAAAGCATCCGAGGCCGGAATAAAGCCGCCATTCGGGCGCGAAACGGCATGATCTGGCGGCCTGGCAGCCGGTTTTCGCCGAATTTGCGCCTGCCCGGCGCCTCGCCGGCGGAAGAGCGGCGCAACGCATGATCTCCCTCGATCGGACGATGCAGTGCCCGCCAGCGGGGTGTAATCGAGGCGCAATGGCCAGCCGAATGCTACGCGAGGCCATTGTGACATGGACCACATGGGCTTCGTGCCCCAGCCGTTAGCGTCGCACATATGAAAAAATGGATTGCACTACCAATCATTTTCACCGCCCTGCTCGCCGCCACGCAAGGCCTGGCAGCCGAGATCAAGGGAGCCGGCTCAACCTTCGTTTCGCCCGTGATGGCGAAATGGATCGACGCATACAAGGTCAAGACCGGAAACGTTGTCAGCTATCAAGCGGTCGGGTCGAGCATCGGCGTCGGCCTGATCAAGAAGGAGGCCGTCGACTTCGGCGCAAGCGACATGCCGCTTGATCCCAAAGAGCTCGACAGGCTCGGCATGATGCAATTCCCGATCGTGATCGGCGGCGTCGTACCGGTGGTCAACATCGACGGCATCAAGCCCGGCCAGATTCGCTTCACCGGGCCGATGCTCGCCGACATCTATCTCGGCAAGCTGAAATCCTGGAACGATCCGGCCATTCGCGCGGTCAACCCCGACGTGAAATTGCCGAACGCGCCGATCACGGTGGTTCATCGCATCGACGGGTCGGGGACGACGTTCAACTGGTCGAACTACCTCTCGAAGGTCAGCCCGCAGTGGAAGACCAGCGTGGGCGAAGGCACCTCGGTCGAGTGGCCGCTTGGCCTCGGCGGCAAGGGCAATGACGGCGTCGCCTCCCTCGTCAGCCTCGTTCCCGGCTCGATCGGCTATCTCGAATACACTTACGCGCTGCAACGGCTCGACCGGATTTCCTTCGGCATCGTGCAGAACAGCACCGGCAATTTCGTCGTCCCTGACGCCGCATCGTTCCAGGCGGCGGCCTCGAGCGCGGACTGGAAGGCGGAGAAGGACTTCCATTTGGTGCTCACCAATGCACCCGGCGAGGACGCCTACCCGATCACGGCCACGACGTTCGTGCTGATGCCGAAGGCGCCGAAATCCCCGGAACGGTCGGCCGCGGCCATCGACTTCGTCCGCTGGTCGCTGGAAAACGGAAAGCCGCAGGCCGAGACGCTCAACTACGTGCCGTTGCCACCCGCCCTGGTCGACCAGATCGAGGGCTACTGGCAGCAGAGTGTCGGGGCAACCTCCACGGTCTCGGCATCGGCCAACGTCAAGCGCTGAGACCGAAGGCGGACCCGGCTGAATCCGGTTTCCAAACCGCTCCACGTGAGTATTCTGTGACTGGCCTGCCGTCGGAAAGCTCGTCCCAACGGCAGGCATAGCCACACAGTGCCTGCGGAACGCGACCGCGCCGCTGCTTTGCACGACGATACTCGCAAGGAATTTTACGTGAAACGCCTCCGCAGTCCCGAAATCGACGCACCCAAGGCATTCTGGCTGGCGACGCCGTTCAGGCACGGATGAACGAGTTCGCACGGTCCCTCGACGCCGCGTTCACGCTGATCGGCGAGGCCGATGCCGAGCTGCTCGGCATCGTCGCCCTGTCGGTGCGCGTCAGCCTGACCGCCAGCATCGTCGCGCTGCTGATCGGTGCGCCCTTTGGGGCCCTGCTTGCGATCACCCGTTTCCGCGGGCGGCAGGTCGTCATCGTGCTGACCAATGCGCTGCTTGGTCTTCCGCCGGTGGTTGTCGGGTTGGTGCTCTATCTTCTGCTGTCGCGGTCCGGTCCGCTCGGCGCGGCCAGTCTGTTGTTCACGCCGGCGGCGATGGTGATCGCGCAGACGCTGCTCGCGACGCCGATCGTGGTCGCGCTGGTGCACCGGCCGGCGAGCCTGCTGTGGGCGGAGTACGGTGACCTCGCACGCATCGACGGGCTGTCGACGTTGCGCAGCATCGGCTTGCTGTTCGCGCTCGGCCGAACCTCGCTGCTGACGGCGTTTCTCGCGGCGTTCGGGCGCGCGATCGCCGAGGTCGGCGCCATCATCATCGTCGGCGGCAACATCCGCGGCTTCACGCGCACGATGACGACGGCCATCGCACTGGAAACCAGCAAGGGCGACCTGCCGCTGGCGCTCGGACTCGGACTGATCCTGCTCGCACTCAGCGTCGCGGTGTCGACCATTGCCTTCCTGCTAGTGGGACGCGTTGGGGAAAAATAGCTGCTCGCCGCCGACCTTGTAGCCGGCGATCGCATCCTGCCCCTTCGGTGAGACCAGCCAGTCGATGAAGGCCTGTCCGTCCTTCGCCTTCACGTTCGCATGCGTCGCCGGATTCACCAGCATGACGCCGTACTGGTTGAACAGGCGCTTGTCGCCCTCGGTCAGGACGGCAAGCTCGCCCCGATTCTTGAATGACAACCAGGTGCCGCGGTCGGACAGGAGATAGGCGTTCGACGACGAAGCCATGTTCAGCGCCGGACCCATGCCCTGGCCGATCTCGCGATACCAGCTGTCCTTGCCGGCACCGATATCGACGCCCGCATCCTTCCACAATCTCAGCTCCGCCGCATGTGTGCCGGACTTGTCACCGCGCGAGATGAACGGCGCCTTCGCCGCCGCGATCTTGCGCAGCGCGTCCGCGACGTCCTTGCCGCCGGCGATCTTCGCCGGATCGCCTTTGGGACCGACGATGACGAAGTCGTTGTACATCACGTCGAAGCGCTTGACGCCCTGCCCCTCGGACATGAACTTGTCCTCGGCCGGCCGGTCATGAACGAAGACCACATCGGCATCGCCCCGTCGCCCGATGTCGAGGGCCTGGCCGGTGCCGACGGCAACGACCTTCACGTCGATCCCCTCCGCCTTCGAGAATAGCGGCAGCAGGTAACCGAACAGGCCCGACTGTTCCGTCGACGTCGTCGAGGCCACGGTGATGGTGCGATCCTGCGCGTAGGCGCACGTCGACCAGACCAGAATCGCTGCGATGGCGGCAAGCTTCTTCATTGCGTGGCCCTCATTTCAAATGCCGTGTGTTCCAAAATACCTCGGGCGAACGGCGCGGGGAACCCCCACGATCGACGCAGCACACCTTGTTGCGACGCGGTTACGGCCGTGACACCGCATAGGAACGCCGTCTCCGCAGGCAGGTTGTCACGAAGCTGAACTGGAAGGAGAACGTGATGAAGAAGATCATCCTGGCATCCGCCTGCGTCATGGCGCTGGCGACCGGTAGCGCTTTCGCACAGACACAACCCGCCCCGGGCGCTTCCGGCCAGGGCGAGGTCGGTCAATCGTCGCGAGGTCCGGCGACCAAGGGCATGACCACGGGCAAGTCGTCGAACATGCAGAACGAGGCCGGCAGCAGCAAGGGCACGCAGCCTCCGAGCGCAGGCGGCAGCAACAGCAACAACATGGGCAGCCAGGCCGGCGGCGGCGCGGGCTCCGGGAAGTAGGCCGGCATCGTCCGGAAGTTTCGAGAGGGGACGGTCGTCCCCTCTTCAGCAAGGACCCTGCGGTAGCCCCGCGGGTCCGGCTCTTTCATCCACTCGATTTCCGAGGCGATCCAAAGCTTGCGGTCGCCCGTGACGTCCGAACGTTGAGGGTCGAGAAGCCTTTGCCGCAGCTCATGACGATTGCGGCTTCTCGACCACCACCGGCGGGCGGTGGGCGCGCGGATGTTCTGCAATTGGTCCCACCTACATTGACAGCGATGTGACGGACGGGGCAGTTTTTTATATTGCTGGCGAATCAGCGATTGCCTCACGCCGAGGACCTCTTGGACAACTCCCAGTGCTTTCGAGACTGATATCGTTGCTGCGCCGCATTCCTGCGGTGGAATGGGCGTTCACCCGACTTCGGCCCTCGCCGCACAGCGGCAGCATCAACGATGCCCCGCAGGCCGCAGACGACTCATCTGCCATCGTCGCCGACATCACAGAAGCCGCTCCGGCTCTCGACAGCGGCATCAGCGCCGATCTGTCGCACCGCGATGACGGCATCACGACCGTGACGCCTGTCGCCGAGGACGAGACTGCCATCTCCGCCGTCGCGGAGAACCCCGTGGCGACGCCAACTGATGTCAGCGTCAGCGACGATTCATCCCGGGAGAGGCCGACAGAGGTCGAGCCGATCGTCGTGGAAGAAGTTGCAGCCTCGCCGGTCGAGGTCGAGAGCGAGAGCGAGCCGGTCGATGCCGCCGAACTCATCAGCAGCGATCCGCCCGCGGAACTCGCAACGAGCGTTGACCTCGTCATCACGGAGGAGGCACCGGTCTCGTCTGTCGAGGTCGAGAGCGCTGCGATTGATGCCCCTCTTCTCGTCGTCGACGACGATCCCTCCCCTGACGTCGTCGTGGATATCGAACCGGCCGTCGCGGAGGACTCGTGTGTCACGCTTGCCGGCAGCGACGTCTCTACGGTTGAAGCCCATGAGGGCAGCATCGACTGCGTTCCGTCCCCCGACGTCACAATGGAGATCGAGCCAGTCCCGGCCAGCGATCCCGCCCCGGTCGCAGCGATCCCCGCGGAAGCTTCTTCTGCCGACACACCGAGCGTCATCACGGAGGAGGCGCCGGTCTCGTCTGTCGAAGTCGAAAGCGCTGCGATTGATGCCCTTCTCGTCGTCGACGACGATTCCTCCCCTGACGTTGTCGTGGATGTCGAGCCCGCCGTCGCGGAGGACTCGTGCGTCACGCTTGCCGGCAGTGACGTCTCTACGATCGAAGCCCATGAGGGCAGCATCGACTGCGCTCCGTCCCCCGGCGCCGCAATGGAGATCGAGCCAGTCCCGGCCAGCGATCCCGCCCCGGTTGCAGCGATCCCCGCGGAGGATTCTTCCGCCGAGACACCGAGCGCCATCACGAGTGTCGTGTCGGAACCGGTCCTCGAGTCTCCCGCTCCAGTGATCCCCAGCGCGCCGAAGACGCGCGCAAAGGTCGTGGAACCCGTCGATCGTGCCACGCTGATCCGGCAGCGCTGGACGGAGACCGGGATCAGGATGTGGAATCCGCGGCTTCACGGCACCGGCGATGCCACGCTGAACATCCAGGGCCGTGTCGAACTGCTGCCGCCCGCGCCCGGCGAGACCATGCCCCGCTACGACAAGCTCGAATTCAGGATGCTGGGCGGGCAGATCGTCTGCGAGGGCGTCATCGTCGAGGCGCCCGAGTCGGCAGGCCAGCGCAGCTTCACCAGGCTCGCCGAGCCGCGTAGCCCGGATCGGGCCCGCGAGCCGGTGCGGGAACGCCAGGCCGCCCTCGCCTGACCCTTTTCCGCTGCGACCATGCCCGCCATATGCTAGGCTGATGCTTGGATATGGGAGGTCGCATGCGCGCAAAATCATTGCGGCTGATCGTGATCGCTGCCCTCTGCATCTCGCAAGGGGCCTTTGCGGCGTCCGGCAAACGGCCGCGCCAGGTGCCCGCAACTGCGCCCGCCACCGATCCGGCCGCGCCCTACAAGGCCGACCGGCTCTCCTCCTCGCGCGGCGAGACCATCCTCAACACGCCCGGCCAGACCACCGTGCTGACGCGCCAGGTCCTCGACGACATGAAGGCGACGAGCCTCCGGGACGCCATGCGCTCGACCGCCGGCGTGACGATCGGGCGCTAGGTTACTTCGCGCTCAAGGGATCGGATAGCCCTTCCAAACCCACTCCAGCGCCGCCGGCAGCGTTTGTGCGATCGTCGGACGATCGACGTGCTTGGCGTTGCGCACGAACAGGAACTGGTAGTGATAGCCCTTCTCCGCCAGCACCTTCGCCATCAGCGCGTTCGACAGGGTCCAGTCGTGCATGCCGTCGGGAATGGTGGGGTTCGGATAGAACAGGTCCTGGTCGCCGCCGAAGAACCAGAAGCGGATCGGCTTCGCCGGCGCGGCGGTGATCAGCGGCACGCCGGGCGGCTCGGCCGGCGTGAGCACGCCGGCCTTGGAGATGAGGTTGGGACCGGCCGGCCCCGTCCACGCGCTGTGATACTCCCAGGCGCCGCCACGCAGCGACGGATCGTGCGGCCATTGCTGGTTGACCATGGTCGGCGAGAACGCCAGCACGCGGTGATAGAGATCGGGATAGAACCACGCCATGGTGAAGGCCGCAGCCCCGCTCGAGCTCAGCCCCATGGTCGCGCGCCCGTCGGGATTTCTGGTCAGCTTGACATCGGCGTTTGTCTCGACCCGCGGCAGCACCTCGCGCTCGGCGAACTGCGCGTAGACGCCTGACACCGCGTCATATTCGCGGCCGCGCTGGCTGCCCTGCGCGTCCTGTCCGCCATTGCCGATCTGGATCGCGATCATCGGCGGCACGCGGCGCTGCGCGATCAGATTGTCGAGCGTGGTGGCAAGATCCTTGTAGGCGTTGGAGCCGCCGTCGCCGACCACGATGAACGGCGCCTCGCTGCCGCGGACATATTGCGCCGGCACGTAGACGTCGATCGTGCGCGACCAGATTCCGGGATGGCTGGTGCTGACGATCATGTGCGACTTGTCGTCGGCCGCCGTGACGGTCGTCATGATCGAGGAATTGGTGCAGCCGGCAACATCGTCGCGGATCAGCCCGGGATTGTAGATCGTGCTTTCCTTCGACGTCAGCGTGAAGGACTTCATCGTGCCGCGCGGTACGCCTTCCTTCGCAATCGTTTCCGGCGCCGGATTGTGGGTGGGACCGATGATGAAATTGCCCTCGGCACCGGGCGGCGGCAGCGTTCCATCGGGCAGTTCGGTCGCGCGCGGATAGTTGGGGTTCGCGGGATCCCGCGTCGGCGGCGCCGTCTTGAAGTCGAGACCCGTCGTATCGATGAAGAACGGTGCAGCCTTGTCGGTGGTGTTGGCTCCGGGCGGCACAGCCATGTTCTGGGTGACGCAGGCCGGCTGCGAGAAGGCGATCGAGGTAAAGGAGACGACGGAAATCAGGGTCCCCGCGAGGACGGAGATTGAATTGGTCATTTCAGCTCCCGCTGCTGACGAGTCTTCTGGCTCGACTTGAGGCAAAGTATGGCGGGCCGCGTGCACGCGGTCAAATGCAGTGGGCCGCGTTGCAGCAATGGCCGCCATGCTCAAACCGGACGGGCACCGGCACCCCGCGCATGCCACGACATATTTGAGGACATGAGGCGGTTGCTGCCGCCACTTGCGCCACGTAGCTTGCGTGTCGGTCGAGCCGTACGAGAGTCGCGTCCGATCAGAACGACAAGAACAGTTCTCAAGAACAATTCGGGAGGCAGACGATGAGAAAGCTCGCGGCCGCGCTATGTGCCTTGATGCTGTTCGGAACAGCCGCACAGGCGCAGACCATCAAGGATTTCCTGGCAACCGTCATGCAGAAATGGACGGCGCCGTTCGAGCCGTTCCAGCTCATCGGCAACATCTATTATGTCGGGACCGAAGGCATCGCCGTTTATGTCATCAAGACATCGCAGGGCCTGATCCTGATGGACACCGCGATGCCCCAGTCGACCGGCATGATCAAGGACCACATCGCGAAGCTCGGCCTCAAGGTCGCCGACATCAAGATCATCCTCAACTCGCATGCGCATCTCGATCACACCGGCGGCTTCGCCGAGATCAAGAAGGAGACCGGCGCGCAGCTCATCGCCGGCGAGCGCGACAAGCCGCTGCTCGAAGGCGGCTACTATCCGGGCGACGAAAAGAACGAGGACCTCGCCTTCCCCGCGGTGAAGGTCGACCGCACGGTGAAGGAAGGCGACAAGGTCACGCTCGGCGACACCACCCTGACGGCGCACGCAACGCCCGGCCACTCGCCGGGCTGCACGAGCTGGGAGATGACCGTCAGGGACGGTGGTCAGGACCGCGAGGTGCTGTTCTTCTGTAGCGGCACAGTGGCGCTGAACCGGCTGGTGGGCCAGCCAACCTATGCCGGCATCGTGGACGATTACCGCGCGACCTATGCCAAAGTGAAGTCGATGAAGATCGACGTGCTGCTCGGGCCACACCCCGAAGTCTATGGCATGCAGGCCAAGCGTGCCGAGATGAAGGACGGCGCACCGAACCCGTTCGTCAAGCCGGGCGAGCTCGCAATCTACGCAGCCAGCCTGTCGGAGGATTTCGACAAGCAGCTCGTCAAGCAGACGGCAGCGCTGGAGAAGAAATAGCGGCCGCTAGCTCTCCTCACCTCTCCTCCCGCCAGGAGAGGCGAATCGCATGCGGTGGCTGCCCCCGCGGCGATACGCAGCGCCGCTGTCGTGGCCGACGTGCATGGTTAGCAGATCGTAGCTGCGGTCATTCCGGGAGGCGGCTCGAGCCCTCGAGACGCACGCCTCGGCCGTGGAGTATCCTTAACGGGGGTTCAGCAGCGCACGCGATCGGAAATTTCCGCGGCAGCGTGCAACCTGCGCTGGTCTGTCACACACACCCAACCTAACGCGACCTTTACCCCCGCTGTGCAACATCGCCGGCGTTTTGCAGGGATCCGGGGCGCGTATTGCAATGCCTGTCGCTAATTTGAAGTCTCACCTCAACGCCGCGATGCGGCTCTTTCGCGTGCCGGCCGACAACCCGGACCTGACGCGCGCGCAGTTCGGAGCCTTCTCCAAGCAGATCCCGCTGCTCTACTTCATCCTCATGAGCAACACGATCGCGGTCGCCTACACCTATGTGAACGTGGCGCCGGACTGGCTGACGATGATCGTGCCGAGCGTGCTGACCGTGCTCGCCGCACTTCGCACCTTCTGGTGGCTGCGCCAGCGGCATCTCGTGCGCAGCGATGCCGATATCCTGCGCAATCTGCGCGCCACCAACTGGATGACGTTGCCGATCGGCGCCGGCTTCACGGCGTGGTCTTTCGCGCTCTACCCCTACGGCGACCCCTTCGCCAAGAGCCAGGTCGCCTTCTACATGGCCGTGACCGTGATCGGCTGCATCTTCTCACTGATGCATCTGCGCTCGGCGGCACTGATCGTGACGCTGGTCGTCGACGTGCCCTACGTGCTGTTCTTCTTCACCACGGGCGAACCGACGCTGAAGGCGATCGCGGTCAACAACCTTCTCGTCTCCGGCGCGATGGTGACGGTGCTGTTCATCTACTACCGTGACTTTGCCGATCTCGTCTCCAGCCGTAAATCACTGCTGGCGCAGCAGGCGGCGACGCAGGCGCTCTCGGACGAGAACTTCCGCCTCGCCAATCTCGATTCCCTTACCGAGCTGCCGAACCGCCGCCGCTTCTTCGCCGAGCTGTCGAGCGCCTTCACTGACGCCGAACGCAGGAGCGTCCGCGTCGCGGTGGGGATCATCGACCTCGACGGCTTCAAGCCGATCAACGACAATTACGGCCACTCGGTCGGCGATCGCGTCCTGATCGAAGCCGGACGCCGCATCCGCGAAGTCTGCGAGGGCTTTGGCCCGCAGCGAGTGGAATTTGCTCGGCTCGGCGGCGACGAGTTCGGTCTGGTCGTATGCGGCGATCCCGACGACACGGATCTGGCGCGGCTCGGCGAACGCATCGGCGAACAGGTCAAGCTGCCCTACCAGCTCGACACCGCCCATACCGGGCTGTCGTGCTCGATCGGCTTCGCGCTGTTCCCGAACTCCGCGACGACGTCGGAAGTGCTCTATGAATGCGCCGACTATTCGCTCTATCACGCCAAGCGCCATCTGCGCGGCCGCACCGTGATCTTCTCGAGCGAGCTCGAGGCCGAGATCCGCAGCCGCGGCGTCATCGAGAATTTGCTGCGCACCGCCGATTTCGGCACCGAGATGGACCTCGTCTTCCAGCCGATCGTGGATGCGATGAGCGAGCACACTGCCGGCTTCGAGGTCCTGGCGCGCTGGCGCAGCTCCCGCCTCGGCCTGGTCTCACCGGCCGACTTCATTCCGGCTGCAGAGCGCATCGGCCTGATCCGGCCGCTGACGCAGGCGCTGCTGGTCCGCGCGCTCGCGACGGCAAGGACCTGGCCCGACCACATCCGCCTGTCGTTCAACCTCTCCGCGCACGATGTCTGCGCGGCCGAGGGCATTTTGCCGCTGATCTCGATCATCGAGAAGAGCGGATTGCCAACGCACCGGATCGACTTCGAGATCACCGAGACCGCCGTCACTTTCGACTTCGTACGAGCGCAGCAATCGATCGCGACGCTGAAGGCCATGGGCTGCGGCATTTCGCTGGACGATTTCGGCACCGGTTATTCCTCGCTGAGCCATGTGCACCGGTTGCCGCTCGATAAGATCAAGATCGATCGCAGCTTCGTCGCCGACATCAACCAAAATCCGGTGAGCCACAAGATCATCAAGTCTCTCGCCGGCCTGTGCGACGACATGGAGATCGCCTGCGTCGTCGAGGGCGTCGAAACCCGCGCCCAGCTCGACAGCCTGCGCCGCCTGGGATGCGACTTCATCCAGGGCTACTACTTCGCAAAGCCGATGCCGGCCGATGCGATCGGCGACTATCTCGCAATGGAACGCCGGCGCCTCGGCGACGCCGCGGCCAAGGTCGTGGCCTGAGTTACACCGCGCAGTAGCGCTCCTGGATGTCCTTGTCCGCCAGCAATGCCGCAGCGCTGCTTTGATGCACCACCTCGCCCTGGTCGATGATCACGGCGCGATCGGCGAGGCGCAGGGCCCATTCGACGTTCTGCTCGACCAGCAGCAGCGTCTTGCCCTCGTCACGCAGGCGGCGGAACAACACGCCCATCTCCTCGACCAGGACCGGCATGATGCCTTCCGAGGGCTCGTCGAGCAGGACCATCCTGGGCTTTGCGATCAGAGCCCGGGCGATCGCCAGCATCTGCTGCTCGCCGCCGGAGAGCGTCACGCCCTCCTGGTCGAGCCGTTCCTTCAGGCGCGGAAAGGTTTCAGCGATCTCGTCGATCGCAACACGCTCATCGATGTCGCTGCCAGCCGCGACGAGACCGAGCCGCAAATTCTCGCGAACGGAGAGCCCGGGAACGATGCGGCGCTCCTCAGGCACGTAAGCGAGGCCGAGGTGAAAACGCTGATGCGCGCGCAGCGGCAAGAGCTCTTTGCCGGCAAAGCGCACGCGGCCGGTCGCCTTCGGCATCAATCCCATCATCGCCCGCAAGGTCGTGGTCTTGCCGGCGCCGTTGCGGCCGACGAGAGCCACCACCTCGCCGGGATTCACGTGCAGGGAAATGCCGTGGAGGATATGGCTCGCGCCATACCAGGCATTGAGATCCTCAATTTCCAGCAGCGCGGTCTCAGCCATAGCCCTCACTCTGTCCAAGGTAGACCCGGCGGACTTCCGGATTACTCCTGATCTCGTCGGGCGCGCCGTCGGCGAGCAGGCGGCCGTGGTGCAGCACCACGACACGCTTGGACAGGCCCAGCACCATCTTCATCTTGTGCTCGACGAGGAGCACGGTGCGCTTGTCGGAAAGACGTTCGAGCAGCCCGACCATGTCCTTGGTTTCTTCCGGCCCCATGCCGGCGGTCGGCTCGTCGAGCAGCAGCAATTCCGGCTCCGAGACCAGCGCGATCGCGATCTCCAGCGCGCGCTGCTGGCCATGTGACAGGAATTTTGCCAGTTCGTTGCGCTTGGCGAGCAGCCCGACGGCGTCGAGCGCCGCGTCGGCACGCGCGTTCAACTCAGACAGCCGCGCGCGGTTACGCCAGATGTCGTAGCTCACGGTCAGCGCCTGAGCCGCCACGCGGACGTTCTCGTGCACGGACAGGTCCGGAAAGATGTTCGTGATCTGGTACGAGCGCGAGATGCCCTGATGCACGAAGCGGTGCTGCGGCAGGCCGTTGAGCTCGCGTCCCCTGAAGTGAAGCTTGCCCGACGTCGGCGTCAGCGCGCCGGAGAGGATGTTGAAGAAGGTGCTCTTGCCGGCGCCGTTCGGCCCGATGATCGAGGTGAGCTGTCCCGCCGCAAAGGACACGGTGATGCCTTCGAGCGCGACGAAGCCGCCAAAATGCTTGCCGATCCCCTCGGCGCGAAGCAGCTCGCTGTTCATGGCCGCGCCTTTCCGATGCCGAGGGCGTCGAGCAGCGTGCCCCAGATGCCCTTGGGCAGGAACAGCACGAACAGGACGAAGATCGCGCCGACGAAGATCTGCCAATGCGGCGTCCAGAGCGAGATGACATCCTCCAGGATCAGGAAGCTCGCCGCGCCGACGAAGGGCCCGAAGAAGCTACGGGTGCCGCCGAGCAGCACCATCATCACGATCATGCCGGAGGTCTGGTAATGCAGGATGTCCAGCGGCACGATCGACAGGTGCAGCGCCAGCATGCAGCCGCCGAGCGACGAGATCGCACCGGACAGCATGAACACGATCAGCTTGCTGCGCTCGACGTCATAGCCGCAGGCCCGCGCCCGCTGCTCGTTCTCGCGAATGGCCTCGATCACGGCGCCGAACGGCGAGTTCAGGATCCGCGACTGGAACCACATCGCCAGCGCCGCGAAGGCCATCAGCACGTAGTATTTGTTGACGGGGTCGAGGAAATTGACCGGGAAACCGAACAGGCTGATGCGGTCGACGGTGAAGCCGCGCAGGCCGTTCTCACCGCCGGTGAACGAGGAGGCCTGGAGCGCGACGTAATAGACGAGCTGGGCCAGAGCGAGCGTTACCATCGAGAAATAGATGCCGCGGGTGCGCGTCGAGACGATCCCGATCGCGGCGGCAAGGCAGGTGCTGAGGAGGACCGCAACCGGCACCGCCGCGAACCAGGGCACACCGTAGCGGCCGATCGCAATGCCCGTGAAGTAAGCGCCGGCGCCGAAGAACGCCGCCTGGCCGAACGACAGCAGCCCAGTGTAGCCGAACAGCAGATTGTAGCCCATTACCACGACGCCGTAGATCAGGACGTTGACCGCCAGCGCCTGCGACGGCAGCAGCCAGGGCAGCACGGCCAGCACCGCGATCGACAGCGGCACGCGCTGGTCGAGAAGCCAGCCGAGCCCGCTGGACGAGGATTTGGCGACCGCCTCGCCGCTCGATGGTGACATCACGCGGTCCTCCCTCTGACGCCGAACAGTCCCTGCGGGCGGATCAGCAGCACCACCGCCATCAGCGCAAACATGACGATGGTCGCCATCTCGGGCGCGAACAGCGCCACCAGGCTGATGGAGATGCCGACCATGAGCCCGGCGACGACCGCCCCGACGATCGATCCAAGGCCGCCGATCACGGTCACGACGAAGGCTTCGGCCAGCACCAGCGAGCCCATCTCCGGATTGACGCTGCGCATGGGTCCGGCGAGCACGCCGCCGAGCGCGGCGAGCCCGACACCGAGCCCGAAGATCGCAAGCCAGACCCGTGAGATGTCAACGCCAAGCACCTGCATGATGGTGGGATCACGGGCGCCCGCGCGCACGATGAGGCCGATGCGGGTTTTCTCCAGCGTCAGCCAGAGCACCAGCAGCACCACCGCCACCAGCGCGATGACGAACAGGCGGTAGCGCGGGAAGAAGCCGATGCCGAGATCGAGCACGCCGATCAGCTGCGACGGGGTCGGAAACGGAATACCGTCGCTGCCGAACACGATGCGCACACCTTCGACCAGGATGTAGCTGAGACCAAAGGTGAGCAGCAGCGGATCGTCGATCGAACGTCCATAGAGCCTGCGGATCAGGACGAACTCGATCAGCATGCCGAAGGCGCCGATCAGGATGGGAGCGAGCAGCAATCCCCACCAGAAACTTCCGGTGAGCGACGCCAGATACAGCCCCGCATAGGCTCCGATCATGAACAGCGCGCCGTGGGCGAAATTGACCACCCCGAGCATGCCGAACACGATCGTCAGTCCAAGCGCAGTGATCACCAGGACCGCCCCAAGGGCGATCCCGGAGAGAAGCTGCATGATGATCAGCGACAGGTCCATCGTCTATGTCTTAGGTGGCGTGGCCGAGCTCACTGCAACTGCGCAGCATGTCGTCGGAACCCGTGTCATTGGCGAGAATGGCGAACAGATCGTTCTCGCTCGCCATGGCGGACTTCTTCTTGGATTCCAGCACCAGCACCGACTGCACCGACTGGTGATCGCATTTGCGGTAATGCTGCGGACCCTTGGTCAAATCGTACTGCAGCTTCTCCAGGGCATCGACGACCTTGTCGGTGTCGGTGCCTCCGGCGGCCTGCATGGCTGCCAGCAACGATCCGACGCCGGAATAGCCATAGGCGCCGTAATCTGTCGGGATCGCACCGCCATTGGCGGCCTTGAACGCCGCGTTGAAGCTGGCTGCCGACTTGCTCTGCGTCTCCAGGCCCCAATAGTAATTGGCGCCGCCGACCACGCCCTCGAACACATCGGGGCCGACCGCGAGCCGCTGGTTGTGCAGGATCACCGGCACGACGATCTTCATCTGCTGCTTGACGCCGAAATCCACCGCCTGCTTGATCGCGTTGGCCTGGTCGCGGCCGAAATTGGAGATGCAGAGCACGTCCGGCCGCATCGACATCAGGCGCGGCATGAAGGTGGAATAGTCGGCGGCGCCGAACGGATGCAGGATCTCGCCGACATTGTCCGCGCCGATCGCCGCCTGCGCGCGCTTGAAGCCGCGCAGCATCTCATGGCCGTAGGCGTAATCGGCAACGAGATGAGCGACCTTCGTGCCTTTCTTCAGGGTCTGCCGCGCAACGGCAGCGGTGGTCATGTGCGGGTTCAGTGCCTCATGGAAGGTGTATTTGCTGAAGTCCTTGGCCTCGTTGATGGTGTCGGACTGGCTGATCGAGACGTAGATCACGCCGCGGGCGCGGGTGACTTCGTTGACCGCGAGCTGCACTGCGCTGGAGAGCGCGCCCACCACGGCGTGGACCTTGTCCTTCTCGATCAGCTCGAGCGTGCGGGTCGCGGCCTCGCCGGCATTGAGTTTGTCGTCACGCACCAGCAGCTCGACCTTGCGGCCACCGATGCCGCCCTTGTCGTTGACGAGCTTGACGGCGAGTTCCGCGCACTTGACCTGGTCGCGCGCTTCCGCGGCGAACGGGCCGGTGAGCGGGGTCGGAAAGCCGATACGGATCGTCTCGTCTGCGGCGCGGCCGAGCCGGGGCATGGCGAGCAGCGCCGCGCTTGCCGACAGGCCGGCGAGCGCGGTGCGGCGGGATATTTTCGGGATCGAACCGGATTTGCGCATGATTTCCTCCAACTGTCTTTTTCAGGGGTGTTTTTTCTAGAAACGTTTCAGGGCTTTCAGGATTTTTGCGGGCTTGATCGGGATCGAATTGATCGTCACATCGAACGGGGTGAGCGCATCGTTGACGGCGTTGAGGACGCAGGCCGAGGCGGCGGCGGTGCCGGCCTCGCCAACCCCCTTGGCGCCGAGCTCAGTGTCGGCGGTCGGCGTCTCGACATGGCCGATGACGATGTCGGGCATCTCCATCGGCATCGGCACGAGATAGTCGGCGAGCGAGCCGTTCACGAGCTGGCCGGTCTCGCTGTAGCGGCATTCCTCGAACAGCGCCGCGCCGAGCCCCTGCACGATGCCGCCGCGGAGCTGCTCGTCCACCAGCATGGGATTGATGACCCGGCCGCAATCCTCGACGATGAAATGCTTCAACACCTTGATGAAGCCGGTCTCGACGTCGACCTCCAACGAGCAGCCCTGGATGCCGTTGGTGAAGGCGAAGGGGTAACCTTGGGGCGCAAAGTGATGGCTGACGGTGAGTTGCGCCTGCGTGCCCGGCGGCAGCGTATCGGAACGGAAGTAGGCGATCCGCGCGATCTCGGAGATAGGCATGCGCTGGTTCCGCGTGCCTGCGTCGACGACCTCGCCATCGATGATGTCGAGCGCCGACGGCTGCTCCTGGAGGATGAGCGCGGCGATCTGCAGAATGTTGCGCTTGAGCGCGCGGGTTGCCTGGAGCGCGGTCTCGCCGCCGATGCCGGCGCCGCGGCAGGCCCAGGTGGCGCCGCCATGCGGTGTCACCTCGGTATCCCCGGTGATGACCTTGACGTGCTCCTGCGCAAGGCCGAGCTGATCGGCCACGATCTGGCTGATGATCGCCTCGGTGCCCTGCCCCTGCTCGGTCACCGAGATCAGGCAGCGCACCTCGCCCGACGGCGTCAGGCTGAGAATCGCGCCGTCCTGCGAGGAGATGCGCGCACCGCCGACGCCATAGAAGGCGGGGCCGGGATTGGTGATCTCGACAAAGGTCGCGATGCCGATACCACGATACACGCCGCGCTTGCGCAAGTCCGCCTGCTCGGCGCGCAAGCGGTCGTAGTCCATCATCTCGTGCAGGCGCTTCAGGCAGGCCTGATGCGACAGCGCCTCGAAGCGATAGCCGGTCGGCGAGGTCTGCGGATAGGCATCGTCGGCGATCACGTTCTTCGCTCGCATGGCGAAAGGATCGAGCCCGACCTTCGCCGCGGCCATGTCGACCAGCCGCTCCGTCACGGCGCAGGCGATTGGGTGACCGACGGCGCGATACTGGCTGGTCTGCACCTTGTTCTGGAAAATCACCTCCAGCGTGGCGCGGTAATTCTTGAAGCGATAGGGCGCGCCGATCAGGCGGATCACCTGGTTGCCCTCGACCACGCTGGTGCGCGGATAGGTCGAGAAGGCCCCGATCGCGGTCAGGTCCAGCACGTCCATCGCCAGGATTTCGCCCTTGGCGTCCAATGCCATGCGTGCGTGCACCCGATGGTCGCGGGCGTGAATGTCGGAGACGAAGGACTCGATGCGGTCGGCGACGTACTTCACGGGACGGCCGAGCAGGATCGAGAGGCCGACCACCGCCATGTCTTCGTGATAGACATGCAGCTTCATCCCGAAGGAGCCGCCGATGTCGGTCGCTATCACGCGAACGCGGGCCTCGGGGATGCCGTAGTGGCGTGAATAGAGATCCTGGAACTGGTAGGGCGTCTGCGTCGCGTGATGCACGGTAAGCATGCCCGCGGACGGATCGTAGTCGGCAACGACGGCGCGCGGCTCCAGAGTCACCGCGGTGTGGCGGCCGAAGGAGAATTCCTCCTCCACCACGTGGGCGGCCTGCGCAAAGGCGTCGTCAACAGTACCGTTGTCGAGGTGAGCACGGAAGCAGGTGTTATTGGCGCTGCCGGGATTGATCACCGGAGCGCCGGCCTCACGCGCGCCGTCGATATCGACGACGACGGGAAGATCTTCGTAGTCGATCTCGATCAGCTCCAGCGCATCTTCCGCGATGGCCCGGCTTTCGGCGACGACGGCGACCACGGCCTGCCCGGCCCAGACCACGCGGTCGAGCGGCAGCGGCAATTGCGGCGCCGAGGTCATGCCCTTGAAATGGTCGAGCGTGCCCGTCCAGGGCGTGCAGACCTTTGCGAGGTCCGCGCCTGTGGCAACGAGATGCACGCCTTCGAGCGCACAGGCCTGCTCAATATCGATCGAGACAATCTTGGCATGCGCATGCGGACTACGCAGAAACGCGGCATGGAGCATGCGCGGCAGCCTGAGGTCGCTGACATAACGCCCTCGCCCGGCCAGCAGGCGCTTCGCGTTCGGCCGCGGCAGGGAACGGCCGATATAGGAATTCGGGCGATCGAGCGAGGTCAGCGGCGCACTCATATGGCGCCTCCGCTTCCGCTGCGCGCTTTCGCGACCGCGTCGATGGCGTCGACGATCGCCTCATAGCCGGTGCAACGGCAATAATTGCCCGACAGCGCGTCGCGAATCTCCTCGCGGCTCGGCTGCGCCACCAGCGACAACAGTTCGTGCGCATTGACCAGCATGCCGGGCGTGCAGAAGCCGCATTGCAGCGCGTTGCGGCGATGGAATTCGGCCTGGAGATCGGCGATCACTCCGCTCTCGGTGAGCCCTTCGATGGTCTCGATCTTCGCTCCATCGGCCTGCACCGCGAACATCAGGCAGGAATGCACGGCACGGCCGTCGAGTTGCACCAGACAGGCGCCACAGGCCCCCATCTCGCAGCCGGCATGCGTGCCCGTCAGTTCAAGCTCGTTGCGCAGGCAATCGACCAGCGTCTCCCGCGGCGCGACCTCGCAGGCGACCTTGCGGCCGTTGACCACGAAGCGGACCCGCACGGTCTCCTCGGCCTCTTCGAGAAGCGTTTCGTCGAAGCCGCTCATGCGCCCTCCCCCAGACGTCCGAGCAGGCGGCCGAGCAGCACGCGGGCGAGATGCAGCCGCATCGCCGGCGGCACCTCGTCGCTCTCTGGCGGCGCAAGATCGCGTTCGAGCGCGGCCTGCGCAGCGGCGATACGTTCCGCGGCCAAGCCCGAGCCGATCAAGGTTGCTTCGGCGCTCCTCACCCGTGTCGGTATATTGCCGACCGAGAAGAAGGAGATGCGGATGTCGTCGATACGTTCGCCGATGAAAGTCGCGAGCATCCCGCAACCGACCAGCGCGTAATCCCCTCGCCGGCGCGCCAGTTCATCGAACGCAAAGCGTTGATCGGCCTTGAACAGCGGAACGTAGATCGCGGTGATCAACTCGCCGGGCTGCAACGCCGTCTCGAAGAGGTCGATGAAGAAGTCGTCAGCCTTGACACGCCGATGACCTGCGGGACCAGCGATCTCGATCTCGGCATCGAGCGCCAGCGTCATCGCCGGAAATTCGGAAGCGGGATCGGCGAGCGCGACACTGCCGCCGAAGGTACCGCGATTGCGGATCGCGGGATGGGCAACGAACGGCGCCGCCGCGTGCAGCAGCGGCGCGAACTCGGCGATCAGCGGCTCGCTCAACATCTCGCAATGCCGCGTCAGCGCACCGATGCGCAAGCAGCCGCCCTCGCGCCTGACGCCGCGCATCTCGGCAATATGGGTAATGTCGATCAGCAGCCGCGGCGCCTGCAGCCGCAGTGACAACGCCGGCACGAGGCTCTGCCCCCCGGCAATGAAGCGCGCGTCATCGCCAGCGCGCGCGTGAGCATTCAGCGCCTGGTCGATCGTCGCAGCACGAAAATAGCTGAAAGCCCTCGCCTTCACCGCTGTTTCCTCGATATCCGTCGGCTCATCAGCCGGGATGCCAGATTTGTAACCATCTGGTCTCAAAATCCTGACACGACCCAGATAGCCGGTCAACAGGAAATGACCATTTGGTCACAAATGCGCCTTGGGCTATGAAGGCTGTGAGACGTGCGATTCAGCGACGAAATGGCCCGAAAAGCGCAGAAAACGGCGAAGCGACCGGTCCGACGCCGGACCGAGACTGGCGGCAAGTCCGCGCCAAAGCGCCGCAACATGCGTGCGGCCGATCGCGAACGCGCGATTGTGGACGAGGCGATCCGCTTCTTTGCCGAGCGCGGCTTCGAGGGCCAGACCCGCGAGCTAGCGAGGCGGATGGGCATCACGCATTCGGCGATCTATCGCCACTTCCCCAGCAAGGAAGCGCTGATCGAGCGCGTTTACCAGGAGGTCTATCTCAGCCGCTGGTCGCCCGACTGGGGTCCAATGATCCGCGACCGCTCGCTGCCGCTGGAGGCGCGGCTGACGCGCTTCTACCTCGACTATGTCGAGCGCGTGTTCGAGTACAATTGGGTGCGGATCTTCGTCTTCTCCGGCATGAAGTCGTTCGGCATCACCGGCCGCTATCTCGACATCGTCAGGCGCGAGATCATCGAGCCCGCGGCGGCCGAGCTGCGCCACGATCTGGAGCTGCCCGATGCGAAGGCCCATCCGCTCGGCGCGCGCGAGACCGAGCTGTTCTGGGGCCTGCACGGCCGCATCTTCTATCTCGCCATCCGCAAATTCATCTACGAGACGCCGATCCCGCCCGATCTCGACGCGATCGTCCGCGACGCCGTCCAGACTTTCATGGACGGCGCGAAGACGACGATGCCAAAGCTGCTGCTCAGCGGCTAGCTACTTCGCCAGGCTCGGCAGATCGAGTCCCTTCTCACGGGCGCAGTCGATCGCGGTCTCGTAGCCTGCGTCGGCATGGCGCATGACGCCGCTGGCGGGATCGTTCCAGAGCACGCGCTCGATCCGCTTGGCCGCTTCCGGCGTGCCGTCGGCGACGATCACCATGCCAGCATGCTGCGAATAGCCGATGCCGACGCCGCCGCCGTGATGCAGCGAGACCCAGGTCGCGCCGCTGGCGCAATTGAGCAGCGCGTTGAGCAACGGCCAGTCCGACACGGCGTCCGATCCATCCTTCATCGCCTCGGTCTCGCGATTGGGGCTTGCCACCGAGCCGCTGTCGAGATGGTCGCGGCCGATCACGATTGGTGCTTTCAATTCGCCACGCGCCACCATCTCGTTGAAGGCAAGGCCCAGGCGATGGCGGTCGCCGAGGCCGACCCAGCAGATCCGCGCCGGCAGGCCCTGAAACTTGATGCGCTCCTTCGCCATGTCGAGCCAATTGTGCAGATGCTTGTCGTCAGGCATCAGCTCCTTGACCTTGGCATCGGTCCTGAAGATGTCTTCGGGATCGCCCGACAGCGCGGCCCAGCGGAACGGACCGACGCCGCGGCAAAACAACGGACGGATATAGGCCGGCACGAAGCCGGGGAAATCGAACGCGTTCTTCAGGCCCATGTCCTGCGCCATCTGGCGGATATTGTTGCCGTAGTCGAGCGTCGGAATGCCCTGCGCATGGAAATCCAGCATGGCCTGGACGTGCTCGACCATCGAGGTTTTCGAGGCCCGCTCGACCGCCTTCGGATCGGAGGCGCGCTTGGCTTCCCAATCGGCAAGCGTCCAGCCCTTCGGCAAATAGCCGTTGATCGGATCATGCGCGCTGGTCTGGTCGGTGACGATGTCGGGCTTGACGCCGCGGCGCACCAGTTCCGGAAAGATCTCGGCGGCATTGCCGAGCAGGCCGACCGAGACCGCCTTCCTCGTCATCGCGGCCTCTGCCATGATCGCCAGCGCTTCGTCGAGCGTTGCCGCCTGGCGATCGAGATAACCGGTGCGCAGCCGCATCTCGATGCGGCTCGGCTGACATTCGACCGCCAGCATCGAGGCGCCGGCCATGGTCGCGGCCAGTGGCTGCGCGCCGCCCATGCCGCCAAGACCTGCGGTGAGAATCCATTTGCCGGCAAGGCTGCCGCCGTAATGACGCCGGCCGACCTCGACAAAGGTCTCGTAGGTGCCCTGCACGATGCCCTGGCTGCCGATATAGATCCAGGAGCCGGCGGTCATCTGGCCGTACATCATCAGGCCCTGGCGATCGAGCTCGTTGAAATGATCGAGCGTCGCCCAGTGCGGCACGATGTTGGAGTTCGCGATCAGGACACGCGGCGCGTCTGCATGGGTGCGGAAGACGCCGACCGGCTTGCCGGACTGGACCAGCAGCGTCTGGTCGGCCTCGAGCTTGCGCAAGGCCGCCGTGATCCGGTCAAAGCTCTCCCAGTCGCGCGCGGCGCGACCGATGCCGCCATAGACGACGAGCTCACTCGGTCGTTCCGCCACGTCGGGATCGAGATTGTTCATCAGCATGCGCAACGGCGCTTCCGTCAGCCAACTCTTGGCGCTGATGTCGCTGCCGCGGGGGGCGCGGATGGTGCGGTCATTGTCCAGTCGGCGGTTCATGCGAAGACCTCTTTGGTCAAATCTTGTTCAGTCAAGTCTTGGGAACGGATCGGACGGAAGCACGCCAATCGCCGCTACCGGCAACGCATCCGCTTCGATCAGCGCAGCGGCCTTGGCGAGGTCGCGCGCCATGTAGCGGTCGGCGCCGAGCGCGGGTACCTGTTCGCGAAGAGCCGCGATGACGGCAACGAGTGGCGCGCTTGTCGTATGCGGCGCACGCAGGGTGATGCCTTGCGCGGAGACCAGAAGCTCGATGCCGAGGATGGCAGCAAGGTTGTCGGCCATGTCCGACAGACGCCGTGCGGCGTGCGCGGCCATCGAGACATGATCTTCCTGGTTGGCGCTGGTCGGGGTCGAGTCGATCGAGCAGGCGAGCGCGCGCTGCTTGTTCTCTGCGTAAAGCGCAGCGGCCGTGACCTCGGCGATCATGAAGCCGGAATTGATGCCGGGGTCAGGCGTCAGGAACGGCGGCAGGCCGAAATTCAGCGCGGGATCGACCAGCGTCGCGATGCGCCGCTCGCTGATCGCGCCGATCTCCGACAGCGCCAGCGCAATGGCGTCCGCAGCAAAGGCCACCGGCTCGGCGTGGAAATTGCCGCCGGAGACGATCTCGCCGGTCTCGACCAGCACGAGCGGATTGTCGGTGACGGCATTGGCTTCGACAATCAGGGTCCGAGCGGCCTGCGCAATCAGATCGAGCGCCGCGCCCGCGACCTGCGGCTGGCAACGCAGGCAATAGGGATCCTGCACGCGCTCGTCGCCTTCGAGATGCGACAAGCGGATGTCGCTGCCGTCAAGCAGGGCCATGAGCGTCGCGGCCGCAGCGATCTGGCCGGGATGACCGCGCAGCGCCTGGATTTCCGGGCGGAATGGCGCCGTCGACGCCATCGCGGCATCGACCGACAGTGCTCCGGTCACCAGCGCAGCGCGCGCCAGGCCAAAGGCACGCAGCACGCCGGAGATGGCATAGGCCGTCGAGAACTGCGTTCCGTTGATCAGCGCGAGACCTTCCTTTGGGCCGAGCGTCAGCGGCGCAAGGCCGGCCGCGGCCAGCGCCTCGCCGCCGGAGACAGCCTTGCCATCGACGATCGCCTGCCCCTCGCCGATCATCACCGCTGTCATGTGCGCGAGCGGCGCAAGATCGCCAGAGGCGCCGACCGAACCCTGCTGCGGCACCAGCGGTGAGATGCCCCGCGCCAGCATGGCCTGCAGCTGCTCGATGACCGCGCGACGCACGCCGGAGGCGCCACGCCCGAGCGAGATGATCTTCAGCGCCATCATCAGGCGGACGATCGGCTCAGGGGTCGCCGGGCCGACGCCACAGCAATGCGAGACGATGAGATTGCGCTGGAGCAATGCGGTCTGATCAGGCGGAATGCGCTTGGAGGCCAGCTTTCCGAAGCCGGTGTTGATGCCGTAGACAGGGGCGTCGGCCCGGGCGGCCTTCGCAACGATCTCCGCGGCCGCCTCGACGCGCGACCAGAACGATGGATCGAGCACGACGGATCGCCCGGCGAGCACGCGCGCGAGATCGTCGAGCCCGACCGTCCCCGGCTTGACGACGATCGCTGCGCTCTGCGCCATCACTGTCCCCTCCACACCCGGCGGTGCAGCGGATTGAAGCCGATGCGGTAGACGAGCTCTGCGGGACGTTCGATATCCCAGATCGCGAGATCACACCATTTGCCGGCCTCTAGCGTGCCGGTTTCATCCAGCATCCCGAGCGCTCGCGCACCTTCGCGGGTGACACCGGCCAGGCATTCGGCCACATTCATCCGGAACAGCGTCGCGCCCATGTTCATCGTGAGCAGGAGCGACGTCAGCGGCGAGCTACCGGGATTGCAATCGGTCGCAAGCGCCGTGTGGACGCCGTGCTTGCGGAACGCGTCGACCGGTGGCTTCTGCGTCTCGCGGATGAAGTAGAACGCGCCGGGCAACAGCACGGCCACCGTACCCGCCTTCGCCATCGCGGCGGCACCAGCTTCGTCGGTGTGCTCGAGATGATCGGCCGAGAGCGCAGAGAATTTTGCCGCGAGCGCCGCACCACCAAGGTTCGACAACTGGTCGGCGTGGAGCTTGACCGGCAGCCCAAGCCCCCTCGCCGTCTCGAACACGCGCGCGGTCTGCTCAGCTGAGAACGCGATGCCTTCCATGAACGCATCGACGGCATCGGCGAGGCCGGCCTTCGCGACCGCGGGCAGCATCCCCTTGCAGACGAGATCGATGTAGCGATCCTTGTCACCGTCGGCTTCGACCGGCGGCGCGTGCGCGCCGAGAAACGATGTGCGGATCGCAACCGGCCGCTGGCGGCCGAGACTGCGCGCGGCGGAGAGCTGGCGCATCTCGGTCTCGGCGTCGAGGCCATAGCCGGACTTGATCTCGATCGTGGTGGCGCCCTCGCCGATCAGCGCATCGAGCCGCGGCAACGCGCTCGCGACGAGCTCGGCTTCGCTCGCCTTGCGGGTCGCGGCCACCGTCGAGACGATACCGCCGCCGGCGCGTGCGATCTCCTCGTAGCTCGCGCCCTTCAGGCGCAGCTCGAATTCGTGAGCGCGGTTCCCGCCATAGACGAGATGCGTGTGGCAATCGACGAGGCCCGGCGTGATCCAGCGTCCCTCGCAATCGATGCGCTTGATCGCGTCCACATCAGCAGGAAAATCCGCCGCCGCGCCTGCATAGACAATGTGGCCGCCGCGCGCGGCGATCACGCCATGCTCGATCTCGCCGAGATCGGGACGGTCCGCCCGCAACGTGGCGAGCCGGGCATTGTGCCAGATCCGGTCGAAGCGCTCTGCCATGCGGTGGTCCCTTCGCGCTGGGATGCTTGACTTATATGTCTAGACATATAATCGTGGGACGGTTCTGTCCAGCCGGCGTGTCATCATGTCCCGACTGCATTTCGCCTCCGCCCTCCTGCCCTCGGGCTGGGCCAATGACGTGCAGGTGGTGATCACCGCCGGCGCGATCGCGGAGGTGACGCCGAACGTGGCGCCGGCCGCCGGCGACGAACGCCACGGTATCGCGCTTCCGGGATTGGCGAGCCTGCACAGCCACGCCTTTCAGCGCGGCATGGCAGGACTTGCGGAACTGCGCGGTGATAGCACCGACACGTTCTGGACCTGGCGCGAGACGATGTATCGCTTCGCGCTGTCCATGTCGCCGGAAGACGTTACCGCCGTCGCGACACTGCTTTATGTCGAGATGCTGGAGCAGGGTTTTACCCGCGTCGGCGAATTCCATTATCTGCATCACGACCGCGACGGTTCGCACTATGCCGATCTCGGCGAAATGGCCGCGCGCATCGCACAGGCTGCCGAAGCTTCAAGCATTGGCCTGACGCTGCTGCCGAGTTTTTATGCGCATGGCTCCTTCGGCGGCGCGGCGCCGCATGACGGTCAGCGCCGCTTCATCTGCTCGGTCGATCAGTTCGCCGTGCTGATGGCCGCGTCGCGCAAGGTGATCGCGGCATTACCGGGCGCCAATATCGGCATCGCGCCGCACAGCCTGCGTGCAGTGACACCAGGCGAGCTCGCGGCGATCATTCCGCTCGCCGATGGCGGGCCGGTGCACATTCATGCCGCCGAGCAAGTGAAGGAAGTCGAGGATTGCCTCGCATGGTCTGGCCGGCGTCCGGTGCAATGGCTGCTGGAGCACGCGCCGCTCGATCAGCGCTGGTGCCTCATCCACGCGACCCATACGACGGATGAGGAAGTCACGGCATTCGCCAAGACCGGTGCGGCAGCGGGCCTCTGCCCCATCACCGAAGCAAGCCTCGGCGACGGCATCTTTCCGGCGCGCGAGTTCGTCGATGCCGGCGGCGCGTTCGGTGTGGGCACCGATTCCAACGTGCTGGTCGGCGTTGCCGACGAACTGCGCCAGCTCGAATACGGCCAGCGGCTGAAACACCGCCAGCGCAACGTGCTCTCCGGCGGTGCTGGCCGCTCGACCGGACGCACCCTGTTCGATCATGCGCTCACGGGCGGCTCTCGAGCACTGGCCCAGGCGGCGGTTGGCCTCACGCCCAGCGCACGCGCCGACATCGTCACGCTCGACACGGCACATCCGTCGCTGGCTGGACGTCAGGGTGACGCCGCCATCGACGGCTGGATCTTTGCGGCAGGCAGCGGCGCGATCGATTGCGTCTGGGCTGGCGGCCACAAGGTCGTCGAGAGCGGACGACACAGACTGCGACAGACCGCGCGCGAACATTTCAACGCGGCGATCCGGAGGCTCGTTGCATGAGTCTCGCCACTGATACACCTGACCAGCCGACGCTCTACAAGCGCATCCGCGCCGACATCGAGAAGCGCATCCTGACCGGCGAATGGCCGCCCGGGCATCGCATCCCGTTCGAGCACGAGCTGGTCGCGCGTTACGGCTGCTCGCGCATGACCGTGAACAAGGCGCTCTCGGAGCTGGCGCAGGCCGACCTGATCGAGCGGCGGCGGCGCGCCGGCTCCTTCGTACGCCGGCCACAGCATCTGTCGGCCGTGCTGAAGATCGCAGACATTCGCGCCGAGATCACCGCGCTCGGCCGCGGCTATGGCTACGAGCTGATCGGTCGCAAGCTGCGCGCGGCGACCGCGGCCGACCGCGAGCGTCTCGGCGTCAAGAAGGCCGGCAAGGTGGTCGCGATCACCTGCCGCCACAGCGCCGACAAGGTGCCGTTTGCCGTCGAGGACAGGCTGATCGATCTTGCGTCCGTGCCGGATGCGGCGACCGCGGATTTCTCGCGGGAGCCGCCCGGCTCGTGGCTGCTTCATCATGTCCCATGGACAGAGGCCGAGCATACGATCAGCGCCATTGTTGCGGACGATCGCACGGCGGAAGCGCTCGACATCGCCGTCGGCGCGCCCTGCCTCGTGATCGACCGCTATACCTGGCGCAGCGCGCGTACGATCACCGCCGTGCGCCTGCTCTATCCCGGTGACTCTCACCGCCTTGTCGCCCGATTCAAGGGAGGCTGAGAGAACGATGTCGGCACAGATCGTGCAACGCTTCGGGCAACGGTCCATAGGGACCGACAGAGATCAACAGGACGTCAATCCATCGATCGGCAAGAGGACGACAATCATGCGTAGTTCGACAATTTTTGCGACAATCATTGCGCTTACGGCCTCCACTCCGGTGCTCGCCGACGACGTCAAGGTCGGCATCGGCATCTCCGGATGGACCGGCTTCGCGCCGCTGACGCTGGCGAAAGAGGCGGGCATCTTCAAGAAGAACGGCCTCGACGTAACGATCAAGAAGATCCCGCAGAAGGACCGCCACCTCGCGATCGCTTCCGGCGACGTCCAGTGCGCCGCAACGACGGTCGAGACCTGGATCTCCTGGAACGCCAATGGCGTTGCGACCAAGCAGATCTTCCAGCTCGACAAGAGCTTTGGCGCCGACGGCATGGCCGTGCGTAACGATCTCGCCGCGATCAAGGATCTGAAGGGCAAGACCGTCGCGGCTTCCGCGCCCGGCACCTCGCCCTATTTCGCGCTGGCGTGGATGCTCAAGAAGAACGGTCTGTCGGTGAAGGACGTCACCGTCGTCAACCTCGAGCCGGCCGCGGCCGCGCAAGCTTTCGTCTCCGGCCAGAACGATGCCGCGATGACCTATGAGCCGTATCTTTCGACGGTTCGTGCCGCACCCGACAAAGGCAAGATCATCGCGACCACGCTCGACTATCCCATGGTCATGGACACCTTCGGCTGCACGCCGAAGTTCCTCACCGAGAACCCGAAGGCCGCCAAGGCGCTCGCCGACAGCTATTTCGAGGCGCTCGACATGATCGCCAAGGACCAGGCCAAGGCCTACGAGATCATGGGCGCCGACGTGAAGCAGACCAGCGAGCAGTTCGGCAACTCGGCGAAGTATCTGCGCTGGCAGGACAAGGCCGCGAACCAGAAGTTCTTTGCCGGCGATTTCCTGACCTTCAACAAGGAGGCCGCCGAGCTCCTGCTCGAGATCGGCATCATCAAGGCCGCGCCGAAGGTCGAGGACCTCTTCGACGCCAGCTACATCAAGTAAACCTTCTCGGAGCTGCCGGCCCCGTCTCCCGACGGGGCCGGCAAATCTGTTCACCGCCCGGATAGATCGTTGATGCGTCCCCTGGATCCCGTGACATCGAAGCAGCGCGTGGCTTATGGTCTTGCCTTCTTCGTGGTGTTCGTTGCCCTCTGGTCGTGGGCGACGTTTGGCGGCTATGTGTCCAAAACCTTCCTCGCCAACCCGCTGACCATGGTGCACGAAGGCTATGACCTCCTCGTCAAGCAAGGCTTCGTGTTCGATATCGGCATGACGATCTGGCGCGTCGTTGGCGGCTTTGCGCTCGCCGCGATCATCGCGGTCCCGCTCGGCGTTCTCATGGGCGCCTACAAGCCGGTCGAAGCCTTCCTCGAACCATTCGTGTCCTTTGCGCGCTATCTGCCCGCCTCCGCCTTCATTCCGCTGCTGATCCTGTGGGCCGGCATCGGCGAACTGCAGAAGCTGCTCGTCATCTTCATCGGCTCGGTATTCCAGGTCATCCTGATGGTCGCGGTCACCGTCGGCGCCACGCGGCGTGATCTGGTCGAGGCGGCCTATACGCTGGGGGCCAGCGACCGCGGCATCATCCGCCGCGTACTGCTGCCTTCCTCTGCACCCGAGATCGCGGAAATCCTGCGGCTGGTGCTCGGCTGGGCCTGGACCTACGTCATCGTCGCCGAGCTGATCGGCTCGTCCTCGGGCATCGGCCACATGATCACCGACAGCCAGGCGCTGCTCAACACCGGCCAGATCATCTTCGGCATCATCGTGATCGGACTGATCGGCCTGCTCTCGGACTTCATGTTCAAGGCGTTCAACGCCTGGCTGTTTCCGTGGAGGCTCGCATGACCACGCTGAAGATCGAGCAGGTCTCGCGAACCTTCCCCGCGCGCCACGGCAATGCGCCGACCAGGGCGTTGGAGCCGACCGACCTCACTATCGGCAACAACGACTTCGTCACCATCCTCGGCCCCTCCGGCTGCGGCAAGTCCACGCTGCTGCGCATCGTCGCCGGCCTCGACCGTCCGACCAGCGGGCGCGTCACGCTCGACGGCCGCGAGGTGACCGGCCCGGGTGCCGATCGCGGCATGGTGTTCCAGTCCTACACGCTGTTTCCGTGGCTGACCGTGCGCGAGAACATCGCGTTCGGCCTGCGCGAGCGCGGCGTGTCCGAGGCGGAGCGTCACAAGATCGCAGACGCCTTGATCCGGCAGGTCGGACTGTCGGGTTTCGAGAACCACTGGCCGAAGCAACTCTCCGGCGGCATGCAGCAGCGCACGGCGATCGCCCGCGCGCTCGCCAATGATCCAAAAATCCTGCTGCTCGACGAGCCCTTCGGCGCGCTGGACAACCAGACCCGCGCCCTGATGCAGGAGATGCTGCTCGGGATCTGGGAGCGCGACCAGAAGACCGTGCTGTTCGTCACCCACGACATCGAGGAGGCGATTTTCCTCGGCAGCCGCGTCATCGTCATGAGCGCGCGTCCCGGCCGCATCAAGGCCGAGATCAATGTGGACCTGCCCCATCCGCGATCCTACAAGATCAAGACCACGCCCGAATTCGTCCAGTTGAAGGAACGGCTGGTCGAGGAGATTCGCACCGAGGCGTTGAAGGTTGCCGAACATGCCTGACACCAAGCCGCACGCTGACGGGAAACGCGTTCTCGCCGATCTCAACGCGCTCCGCGCCATCGGCGCCTACAAGACCGGCGTACATAAGCCGACCTTCTCCGAGGCGCACAGGCTTTCGCTGGACTGGCTGGTGCAAAAGCTGCCCGAGGCCGGCCTTTCGGCCACGATTGACGGCATCGGCAACGTGTTCGGCACCAGCGCCAAGTCTGGACCGAAGCTCTTGGCGGGCTCGCATCTGGAAAGCCAGAACTACGCCGGCTGGCTCGATGGCCCGCTCGGTGTCGTCTATGCGCTCGAAGCAGCCCGCGTGCTCAATGCCGATCCCGCGCTCAAGGGCGCGGTCGAGGTCGCCGCATGGTGTGATGAGGAAGGTCATTTCGGAAGCTTCCTCGGCTCGCGCTCCTATGTCGGGCAGGTGACCGAGGCAGAAATCGATGCCGCGCGCGACCGCACCAGCGGACGTACGATGCGGGACGCACTCGGCGACATGGGGCTCGCGGGGCGCACGCGCGTCGCCGTCGAGCCGCGACGGCACGTCGGATATCTGGAAGCGCATATCGAGCAGGGCGACACGCTCGAGAGCGGCCGCCTTGCGGTCGGCGTCGTGACCTCCATCGTCGGCATCTGGCAGTACCGCATCAATTTCACCGGCGAGCAGAATCACGCCGGCACCACGCGCATGGCGGTGCGCAAGGATGCAGGGCTCGCGCTGGCCAAATTCTGCGTGGCGATCGACGAGCGCTTTCCGGACGCGTGCGGTCCGCGCACGGTCTGGACCACCGGCCGCATCACCCTCGATCCCGGCGCGCCGAGCATCATTCCCGGCGGCGCCGAAATGCTGTTCCAGATCCGCGACGACAATCCTGCCGTCATCGCGCGGCTGGAGGAACTGCTGCGGACCATGGCGGACGAGGCCAGCGCGAAGGGCCCGTGTACCGTCAACGTGGAGAAGATCCGCACCGGCGCACCCGCCATGATGAACCCGGGCATTCAGGACGCCATCGACGCCGCCAGCAAGGCCCTTGCCGAGGGACGGTCCATCCGCATGCCGAGCGGCGCCGGCCACGATGCGCAGATGCTCGCGACCGTCATGCCCGCGGGCATGCTGTTCGTGCCGTCGATCGGCGGCATCAGCCATCACTGGACCGAGAACACCGCCGATGCCGACATCGTGACGGGCGCGCAGGTGTTCGTCGATGCCTGCCGGCGAATCCTCGGTGGTTAGAACGACGTCCCTCCACCGAACCTGAACTCCTGCACGATGTCGTATTTGCCCTTCGTGATCGGCACGGCATAGTCGAAGCGCAGCGGGCCGAACGGCGATGCCCAGATCAGGCCGACGCCGACCGACGAGCGCACCGTGTTGCCGTCGTCATATTGCAGTCCGCAGGTCGGGCAGGCCTTGGTGTTGACCTCACCGGTGGCCGTCCACGACGTCGGCCCCTGGTACCCCCAGAGCGAGCCGGCATCGGCGTAGACCGCGCCCTTCAGCCCGACCTCCTTGGGCAGGAACCAGAACGGCATCTGCAATTCCATCGACGCGCCCCAATATTTCGTGCCGCCGAGCGCATCGCCGCTCGCGCCAAGGCTCCAATACGTGATGTCGCGCGGACCGATGCCGTTGGAAGCAAAGCCGCGCACAAGGTTCGGGCCCATCTGGAAGTGATCCAGCATGCGCAGATCCTGGTTGCCGAGCTTGCTGAGCAGACCGCCCTGGAGGTGGATCACGCTGACGATCTCGGAGACGAGCGGCGTGTAGTATTTGGTGTCCAGCGCGGTCTTCAGATAGGTGACATCGCCACCGACACCGGCGAAATCCTGGCGGAAGTCGACCAGCAACCCGTCCGTCGGATTCTTGGTGTTGTCGAGCGTGTTGTAGTTCAGCGTGTAGCCGAGCGCCGAGGTCCAGCTCGCGCCGTTCGCCAGTTCCTTGCGAACCGGCAGGCTCGACTCGCCGTCGCCGTAGCAGCCATAGCCATAGACGCCCGAGCTCGTGGAATTAGTCGGGTCCACACCGCCCAGCACGTTCTGGATGTAGGCCGGCGTCGGGTTGAAGGCCAGCGACGTGTTGGATGCGTTGTTGTTGCAATTGTTGTAGGCGCTGGCGAGCGTGATGCTCTGCTGATAGAGCGAATAGCGGAGCTGGAGCGAGAGATCCTCGCGCAATGCGAGCCCGATGCGCGGCGAGAAGCCCAGCGTCGTCACGCCGTAGCTCGTATAGCTGTTCGACAATTGCTGGCGCCAGTAGGTGTCGAATCCGAGCGCCATCCGGTAGTCGAGCAGATAGGGCTCGACGAACGACAGCGAGATGCCGCGCGCATACTGGCCGTAGCTGACCGACGCCTTGGCGAAGAGCCCCTTGCCGAGCAGATTACGCTCCGAGATCGAGACTTCGGCAAGCGCGCCGTCGGTCGTGGAGTAACCGCCCGAGATCGAGAAGTCGCCGGTCGATTTCTCTTCCATGTCGACGATCAGGATCACGCGATCGCTCGACGAGCCGGGCTCGGTGACGATCTTGACGCTCTTGAAATAGTCGAGGTTCTTCAGGCGCCGCTCGGCGCGGTCGACCAGCGCCCGGTTGTACGCATCGCCCTCGGACAGGTCGAATTCGCGCCGGATCACGTAGTCGCGCGTGCGCGTGTTGCCGCGAAGGTTGATGCGCTCGATATAGGTGCGCGGGCCCTCGTCGACGTTGAACACGACGGATACCGTGTGCGCTTCGAAATTGCGGTCGCCGCCCGGCCGGACCACGGCGAAGGCATAGCCGCGACGCGAAGCCTCGACCTGCATCTCCTCGACCGATTTCTCGACCGCTTCGACGTTGTAGAGCGAGCCGGCATTGACGCGCGAGAAGCCGCGCAGCGAGGCCGCGTCGAAATTGGCAATGCTGGAGCGGAAATCGACCGCGCCGACGCGGTATTGCTGCCCCTCCTCGATCTTGAAGGTGACCAGAAAGCCCTTCTTGTCCGGATCGTATTCGGTGAGCGCGGCCACGACCTGGACGTCGGCAAAGCCATTCTTGAGATAGAAGCGGCGGATCAGGTCGCGGTCGGATTCAACGCGATCGGGATCATAGATGTCGTTGTTGCCGAGGAAGCTGAGCAAATTGCTCTCGTGCGTCTTGATCACGTCGCGCAGGCGTGAGGCCGAGAAGGCGCCATTGCCGATGAACTCGACCGACTTGACGCCGGTCTTGGCGCCTTCCTCGACCGTGAAGATGAGATCGACGCGGTTGCTCGGCTGCTCGATGATTTCGGGCGTGACGCGCACGTCGTAGCGGCCGGAGCGGCGATAAATTTCGGCGATGCGCAGCGTGTCCGACTGGACCAGTGCCCGTGAGAAGGTGCCGCGCGGCTTGGACTGGATTTCGGCCGAGAGTTGCTCGTCCTTAATCTTCTTGTTGCCCTCGAAGGCGATGCGCCCGATCACGGCGTTTTCCACCACCGACACCAGGATGCGGCCGCCGTTGTGGCTGATCTTCACGTCCTGAAACAGACCGGTCGCGATCAGGGCCTTGAGCCCCTCGTCGATCGCCGGTTGGTCGAGGCGCCCACCTGAGCCGGGCCGGAAGTAGGAGCGGACCGTCTCGGCCTCGACGCGGCGATTGCCTTCGACGACGATGACCTCTGCCGTTTGCGCGGCCGCCGGTTGCGGCAACAGGGCAAGCGAGCTTGCAATCGATACGCCGCTCATCGCCACGACGATCAGCCAGGTCCGCAAAAACGACATTCCACACCTCAAGAACACCCACCTGCTCTGAAACGAGACGGCTGTGGCCGCGGTGTGGCTTTAAGATTGCTGTACTGTTTCCGGTCGTTGAATTTGATTGACTGATCAGCGATGTGACCATCGCGGCCAGAACGAGCGCGCACCATCGGCCGCGACTGAGGGACATTGCAGCTACCGCATACGCGGCTTTCCACGCAGGCGTTCAGCAACATCGCGCAACGTCGGGCTTCTTTACAGGCCCACGAGCCGGTGCGAGAGGCGACGGCATCAGAAACTCGCATGGGAATTTGCCGATGAACGCGATCGTCATGAGAACGGTGCTGCTTGCCCTCCTTGCCTCACCCCTCTCGGCTCATGCCGCGACGGCAGGCAAGCACGACCGACAACAGACGACAGAGAGCGCGGTGTATGAATACGGCGCGCAGGGCCCCAACCGTTCCTACCAGTCCGGTCCGCGCACCCGTATCTATGTGAGCAAACGGTCCTGGCTGGATGGAGGCACCGAGGTGCTGCCGGGCGAGCGAAAATTCACCGACTACGCCTTGCCGCCCGGCACCTCGTTCGCGCGTTGGAACAACAATGGACCTCTCGATCGCCGGCCGCTGAGCCCCGACTCGGATCTGGGCGGATTTGCGCAGCGAATTCCGATTTCGTGGTAAGCGGACTCTCTCTCGTGTCCCGGTTCTGCAGCGCATAGCGCTGCGTCCGAGACATGCCGTCAGCAAGAGGGGTGACGTGATCGTGCCGACCGTCACCGGCAAGATCTATAATCACTCCAAGCGGAAGAAGGAAAAGCGCGCGGTGTTGGATGGCGTAGGCGCGGAGCTGACGCGGATCATAAAGGAGCCGCAAAGGCGCGTCCGCTAGGAGCTGTCGGAGCCGAACGTGATGACGATTGTGAACCAAGCCGTTGCGAAAGAAGAGAACGCCAGGGATCTAACAAGTGGGCCACCGCGCGCGTCGAGCAAGACACTTTCATCTGCGGCATGCGTCAATGTGCCTGTCTTTCCCGTAACAGTACTCGCATTGCTGCATTCTCGAGGAATGCCCGCCCCCGTCGTCGATGGTCAAGGTTGGCACGCCAAGCCGTGCAAAATGGCGTATACTCGCAAACCGGTAGTATTACAGCCTGACAAAAAAAACGCCCCTCGGAACAAATGCAACGCAGCGTCCTACGCCGGGAGGACGTCGCGATGCAATTGTGCATCACAACCAGAGGGGAAGTTGTTATGAAGCGACGTTCATTGCTCTTGGCATTGTGTTCTTCCGCTTTCATCTCTGCACCGGCACTCGCCGATGAGGTCAAGCAGGAGGCCGAAAAGTTAGCCATCGCCTACACCGACTGCGTCGCCAAGAAAGACGCGCCTTGTGTCGCTGCGCTCTATACAAAGGACGGGGTCCAGATCAACCCGGGCGGTGTGTTTTCCGATCTCAAGACCGTATACGAGAACAACTTCAAGAACGGCACCGATCATATTGAGATCAGAGTCGGCAACATGTCGGTCATCAACAACGATCTGGTCGTATCCAACGGCGAGACCGACATCTTCGGCAAGGATCCTAAGAGCGGCGACGCCACCAAGGTCACGGTGTTCTGGGGCGCCATCAACATACGTGAAGGAGGCGCTTTAAAAATCCGCCAGTTGACCGTCGGCATGAAGCCGCCCCCAGCTAAGGAAGCCAGCGCCGAGAAGAAGTAAGACGTCATAATGTCATAAGTGACCGGGCGCCCATCCTCTTTTGAGGGTGGGCGTTTGATCTTGTTGCACGACTTAGGGTCCGCGGGGTTGTCAGCGGCGACCAACTGCGCCAGTGATCCAACCGCAACAGGATTTGGCCTTCCTTGGATGGTCGGAACATCGGCCGAATTTGTCATGCCACCCCTGCGCAATTGTCACTGTCGTTTTCCATGGCCACCACGCTGATCGCTGGACTATCGATGCGGAGGGGCGTCATCCTCAATGCCCTGCACCTGAGAGGCGGCCCGCGCGTCCGCTTGCATGCCTCTCTGCGACAATTCGAGCGCGCCCGGACATAAAGGCGCGACAATTCTCGGGTCTATCGTCCGCCCCGCACCTGCTTCTTCCGGAGTTCCCATGCATTCTGCCGACCGGCCGGCAACGCGCCTCGCGACGCGGCTCGCCTTCCTCGTCGCGGGCTTCGGCATCGCGTGCTGGGCGCCGCTGGTGCCGTTCGCAAAGACCCGGCTCGGCGTCGATGACGGCGTTCTTGGATTGCTCCTGCTCAGCCTCGGCATCGGCTCGGTCGTCGCGATGCTTCTGACCGGGATCATGAGCGCGCGCTACGGCAGCAAGCCGATCATCATTGCGGGCGGGCTCGGCCTTTCGCTGGTGCTGCCCCTGCTGGCGATCGCGAGCTCGCCTGCAATGCTGGCGCTGGCACTGTTCGCCTTCGGCGCCGCGCTCGGCTCCATCGACGTCGCCATGAACATCCATGCGGTCGAGGTGGAGCGCGATGCGGGACGTCCGCTGATGTCGGGCTTCCACGCGCTGTTCAGTATTGGCGGCTTCGCCGGATCCACGCTTATGACCGCCCTGCTCTCGCTGCAACTCGGCGCACTGCCCTGCACGCTGATCTGCTCGGTGCTGATGCTGGTCGCGATGCTGGCCGCCTGGCCGCGCCTGCTTCGTTCGGTGCAGGTGCAGGACGGACCGCTCTTCGTGCTGCCGCATGGCTCGGTGCTGCTGCTCGCGCTGCTGGGCGCGATCACCTTCCTCGTCGAAGGCGCGATGCTGGATTGGGGCGCATTGCTCGTCATCGGCGCGGGCCTCGTCTCGGAGGCGCAGGGCGGGATCGGCTATATCGTGTTCTCGATCGCGATGACGATGGGGCGGCTCGGCGGCGACGCCATCGTTGCACGCATCGGGGATCGTACGACATTGTTCTGGGGAAGCCTCATCGCCGTCGCGGGCTTCGTGGTTCTGCTCACGGCTCCCGTTGCCGCGGTCGCCATCGCCGGTTTCCTGCTCATCGGCCTCGGCGCCTCGAACCTCGTGCCGGTGCTGTTCCGCCGGGCGGCCAGGCAGACCGTGATGCCCACTGGGCTCGCCGTCGCGGCGATCACGACCGCGGGCTACGCCGGCATCCTCATCGGCCCCGCCGGCGTCGGCTTCGTCGCACGTCTTGGCGGATTGCCGACGGCGTTCTGGCTGCTGGCCGCGCTGATGTGTCTCGTCACGCTGTCGGCGCGCATCGTCACGGCGGAGGGACGCCAGATATTGCGCGTCGAGGCCTGAGCGACCTCACAAATTGCTCAGCCCGATCGACTTGATCACGGGCGCGAGGTTCGCCGTTGTCGCATCGACAATGCGCTGGAATTTGTCCGGGCTCGAATCGCTGTCCGGTTCCATGCCCTGCGCGCGGTAGCTTGCCTGAAGCGCCCGATCGGCCATGGCCAGATGTGTCGCCTGCGCGATCCGGTCGATGACCGCATCGTCCGTGTCCTTGGGTGCGAACAGGCCGAACCATCCCTCATAACGCAGGTCCGGCATGCCGGATTCGACAGCGGTCGGAATCTCCGGCGCCCCGCTCAGCCGCCGTTCGGTGGTGACCGCCAGCAGCCTGATTTTCCCGGCTTGAGCCAGTTGCTGCAATTGAACGGACATGACGGCAATGATCAGCGATATCTGGCCGCTGACGAGGTCGTTGGTCGCTTGCGCAATGCCCCGATACGGAACGTGGACGATGTCCAGCGCGCCGGCCTGCTGCTTGAAGGATTCGCCGACCAGATGGTTTCCGGTGGCGATGCCGGGGGTCCCATAGGACAGCTTTCCCGGATTGGCCTTTGCGTGAGCGACCAGCTCGCGCAGCTCTACGGCCGGCACTGCCGGATGGACGGCGAACACCAGCGCGCTGTTGATCAGGCGGTAGATGGCGCGAAAATCGCCGACGGAATAACCGGGATTTGCCGACGTCAAGGGGATGATGACCTGCGTGCTGCCGTTGCCGAGCAGCAGCGAATAGCCGTCAGGCTCCTCGCGCGCGACCGTCGCGGTCCCGATCGCGCCGCCCGCACCGCCGATATATTCGACGAAAGTCGGTCCGAGCAGCGATGACATCCTGTCGACCCAGGGGCGTCCGATCTGATCGCCCGATCCGCCGGCTCCGTAGGGAATCACGAGTCGAATCGGGCGAGACGGATAATCGGCGGCCTGTCCGCTGCGCGGAACGGCTGTCAGCGCCGCCGCGCCTGACAACGCATGGACGAACTGTCGCCGCGAGAAGAAAGGCATGTTCGGAATCCGGAAGTCGGTAGTCACTGTCGAAGCGGGACCAGCTCCCTAACCGTCCCCATCGCAGCAATTCGCGACCGCCGTCAATGCGCCATCCGGCCTAGAAGCCCGTCGTCATCTTTCTGTCACACAGGCATAACCCATTATTTCTTAAGCCTTATTTCAACGGACCGATCGACCCAAGCCATCCACGCAGGGCTGCCAGCCCTGCCCACTGCTTTCGGCCAGTTTACTGTACGCCTCGTTCTGATAGAGCAGAAACAAATACCTTTTGACTCCCGTTGAGGGGGCAATGGCGCGTGCCAGATCGTAGCGAAGACTCGGCCATTTCATTTGGGCCATTTCGACTGTTTCCAAAGTCCCGGCTCTTGGAGAAGGAGGGCTCGCCGCTTCACGTCGGCGGCCGCGCGCTCGATATCCTGATCTTCCTCGCCGAGCGCCCCGGCGAAGTCGTCGACAAGCGAGAGCTGGTCAAGCGCATCTGGGCCGACGTCAATGTCGACGAGGGCAGCCTGCGCTTCCACGTCGCAGCGCTGCGCAAGGCGCTGGGCGATACCGGCAAGTCGGCCCGTTATGTCGTCAACGTGCCCGGCCGCGGCTACTGCTTTGTCGCCTCGTTCGCGCAAACGGCCCCGCCCGCCGCTCAGCCCGTCGTTGATGTCCTGCCTCCCCGTTCCCTCCCCGCGCAGCTCTCGAAGATGGTCGGACGGGAAGAGATCGTCGAGAAGATATCGAACGGGCTTTCGCTGCATCGCTTCATGACCGTGGTCGGCCCGGGCGGCATCGGCAAGACTGCCGTCGCCGTCACCGTCGGGCATCGCCGCTCCCCGGATTTCGGCGGGCGCGTTTTCTTCGTCGACTTCGGCCCGCTGCGGGATGCGAGCCATATCGCGACCACCGTCGCCTCCGCGCTTGGCCTCACCATCAGCGCGGAGGATCCAACGCCGGCCTTGCTGACATTCCTGAAGAGCGGCCCGGCCTTGCTGATCTTCGACAGTTGCGAGCATGTGCTGGATGCGTTGGCACCGCTTGTCGAGCGCATCGTTCGCGAGGCGCCGCAGCTTCGCGTTCTCGCGACCAGCCGCGAGTCGTTCCGGAGCGAAGGCGAGCGGATTTTCCGCCTGTTCCCGCTGGATTGCCCGCCGGAGCGCGAAGGCCTCGATGTCGCCGAGGTCCTCGCTTACCCCGCGGCCCAGCTCTTCGTCGAGCGCATTGCGCAGAGCTCGGGTCCGTTCCAGCTCAGTGCGGAAGAGGCGCCGCTCGTCGCGAGCATTTGCCGGCGCCTCGACGGCATTGCGCTCGCGATCGAGCTCGCCGCGGGCCGCGTCAACGCCTACGGCATCGCCGGCACCGCATCGCTGCTCGACAGCCGCTTCTCTCTGCAGTGGCGGGGGCGGCGCACCGCCGTGCCGCGACACCAGACGCTCGCCGCGGCGCTCGACTGGAGCTACGATCTGCTACCTCCCGCCGAGAGTGCCACGTTGCGACGCCTGTCGGTCTTTGCCGGGCCGTTCGCGCCGGAGGCGGCTGCCGCGGTGGCGGCCGGCGACGGTCTCAGCGCCTCGGAAACGCTGGAGGCGATCGACAGCCTGGTCACCAAATCGCTGATTTCGCCATCCGGCTCGCGGACGCTGCGCTATCGCCTGCTCGACACCACCCGCACCTATGCGCATGGAAAGCTGAACGAGCTCGGTGAAACCGGTCAGTTCGCGCGGCGTCATGCAGAGCATTTTCGCGACTTCTTCGAGCGCGCGGAGGCCGAGACATCGACGCCGCTGCCGGAATGGCTGAGCATCTATGGCGCTGAGCTGGACAATGTGCGCGCCGCATTGAACTGGGCCTTCGGGCCCGACGGCGACGCGGCACTCGGGATCGCGCTGACGGCGGCTGCCGTCACGCTGTGGGTCCGCCTGTCCCTGTTCGCCGAATGCCGCGAGCGCGCCAAAACGGCGCTCACCGCGCTCGACGATAGCGGCGGCGATGATCGCATTCGCATGCAGCTCCTGGCGGCGCTCGGCTGGTCGCTGATGTATGGCGAGGGCCGCGCCCGCGAGGCGCGTCCGATCCTCGAGACGACCCTGGAGCTCGCAGACAGGCTCGACGACAAGGACTTTCGCCTGCGCGCGCTCTGGGGCTTGTGCATCGACCAGTTCAACAACGGGCAGTTCGGCAAGGCCCGCGCCTTGGCCGACCGCTTTGCGAACGCCGCGGCGAACTCGCCCGACAGGACCGATGTCATGCTCGGCGACCGGCTGACGGCCGTGGCGCTGCACTATCTCGGCGACCAGAACGACGCACGCGTTCGCATCGACCGCGTGAACGCCTCGCTGCATGTGCTGGCGGAAAAGCCAAAAATCTTCCCGCTCGACCTTAGGATATCGACGCAATATTTCCGCGCCCGCATCCTGTGGCTTCAGGGCCTCGCCGATCAGGCCCAGGCGCTCGCCGCCCGAAACATCGAGGAAGGCCGCGCCAACGGCCATGCGCTGACTTTCTGTAGCGTGCTCGGACAGGCCACCTGCCCGATCGCTTTCTGGTCCGGCGATTTCGAGGCCGCCGAGCGCCACGGCACCGAGCTGCTCGAGCACACCGAGCGCCATGCCATCCGGCTGTGGGGCCTGTGGGCGCGGGCCTTCAACGCGGCGGTCATCGTCAAGCGCGGTGACGTCGCCGCCGGCCTGCCGCTGCTGCGCGAAGAGCTCAACCGCGCCGGCGATGCGCGTTTCCTGCCGCGGTTTCTCCCGCTGCTCGGCGAACTCGCGGCGAGCTTTCTGGAGGCCGACCAGATCGAACGCGGCCTCGACGTGATCGAGGACGTGCTGACCCGCTGCAACGACCGGCAGGAGCTCTGGTATTTGCCGGAGCTGATCCGCATCAAGGGCGAGTTGATGCTCAGGAGCGCGCGGCATTCAGGCGATGCCGAGGCGCGCTTTCGTGAAGCCATGGGCATCGCCGTCCAGCAGGGCGCGCGCTTCTGGGAGCTGCGTTGTGCAACCAGCCTCGCGCGGATCATGATCGGAGCCGACCAGACCGCAGAGGCTCTGGCAACTCTCGACAACGTCTGCGGCGCGTTCGCCGAGGGCTCGGATATCGCCGACATGCGCATCGCGCGCGACCTGATCGCACAATTGCGAACCTGAGCGCGCGACGACGCGCGTTAACCTCCGACGGCGGCCGCACGCCGCGGCAGCTTCCAGTCGGGCCGGATGAAGTGGCAGGTGTAGCCGTCGGGATAACGTACGAGATAATCCTGATGCTCCGGCTCGGCTTCCCAGAACTCGCCGACCGGCGCGACCTCGGTCACCACCTTGCCGGGCCAAAGGCCCGATGCCTCGACGTCGGCGATGGTGTCCTCGGCGATCCGCTTCTGCTCGTCGCTCGTGGTGAAGATCGCCGAACGGTAGCTCGTGCCGAGATCATTGCCCTGGCGGTTGAGCGTGGTGGGGTCATGAATCTGGAAGAAGAACTCCAGCATGGTCCGGAAGCTGGTCTTCGCCGGATTGAAGATGATCTCGATCGCCTCGGCGTGGCCTTCGTGGTTGCGGTAGGTCGCGTTCTTCACGCGCCCACCGGTGTAGCCAACGCGGGTGGAAATCACGCCCGGCTGCTTGCGGATGAGATCCTGCATGCCCCAGAAGCAGCCTCCGGCCAATACTGCGCGCTCTGTACTCATCTGATGCTCCATTCGTTTTCGTCGCGATACTCAGCGCTTGTCCGCAGCCGGATGCAAGCGCGGATCGTCGTGGTCATCATGATATTCGAGGCCCAGCGGCCCGATGGCCGAGACCTGCGTGACGTATTCGCCGGACTTCGCCCAGTGAAAATGCCAGGTCTCGCCGGGCAGGATAATGACACTGCCCGGCGGATAGGCTTTCACCAAATCGCCATCAAAGCTCTCCCCGAGCCCGATGTAAAACACACCGAACATAACCGTGTAGATGCGGTCCTCCGGATGCTTGTGCGGCATCAGCCTGGTCCCGCCGGGCACCTTCACCCGGACCACGTAAGGTCCGGGTTCACTGGGGTGGCCGACCATGACGGCCAGCCGCGCTTCCGGCGGAAAGGCGGGAAACGGCTGCCACGCGATGTCCTCCGGCAGGATCGCTCGGAACCTGTCTTCATCCGGCTGATGTTGGCGAGGCATGGTACCGCTCCCTGCGTTTGATCAAGTCAGCTTGGCGTCGAGCGAGATCTCGGCGTTGAGCACCTTTGACACCGGACAGCTCTTCTTGGCCTCGCCCGCGATCTTGGCGAAACCGGCGTCGTCGAGGTTCGGCACCTTGGCGCGCAAGGTGAGCGCGGATTTGCTGATCTTGAAGCCCTTGCCCTCGGGCTCGAGCGTGACGGCCGCTTCCGTCGAGAGTTCGTCCGGCGTGAAACCCGCCATCTGAAGGCCGAAGGCCAGCGCCATCGTAAAGCAGCCCGCATGGGCTGCCGCGATCAACTCCTCGGGATTGGTCCCCTTCTCGTTCTCGAAACGGGTCTTGAACGAATAGGGCGTGTCAGCGAGCACGCCTGACTCACTCGACAGATGCCCGGTGCCGTCGCGGCCGGTGCCCTTCCAGACTGCTTTTGCCTTGCGGATCATCTCGGTTCTCCTTGTTTGCTTTCAAGCACCGGCGCTGGGTACCGGAGGAAGGCGACATTGGCACGACCGCCTGTCGTCCTTCCAACCGGCCGAACGCCGCAGCGGTTCCGTCAGCTTCCGATCTGTCCGACGTGGAAGCCCAGCCGGTTCTCGACGTCGCCGGCACGATGGAAGCCGTGCGCCATCAGCGTCTTGATCCGGGTCTGGCTCGCGGGACGGCCGAGCGCGGCAAGGAACGCGTCCCATTCCGGCTTGATCTCGTCATCCGGCGGCAGGCTTGCGACATCGACGAGACGCTTGGTCTCGGCGATGGCCTCCTTGTCGAACGACGCGATGCGCATCGCCAGCGCCTCGACGAAAGCGTCGAGCTCGGCGTCCGGCAGCGACCGGTTGACATAGCCGTAACGTTCGGCGAGGTCGCCGTGGATATCGTCGGCGCCGAGCAGCACTTCGAGCGCACGGCCGCGGCCCATTAGGCGCGGCAGCCGCGCCATCGGTCCGCCGCCGGGCACGAGGCCCGCGCCGACCTCCCATTGCGACAGGATCGCTTTCTCGCGGCTGGCAAAACGCATGTCGCTGGCGAGCGCGACCTCGCTGCCGACCCCGGTCGCACGGCCTCGGATCGAGGCGATGGACACGACCGGGGCGCGGCTGAGGCGCACCAGCATGTCGGGCAACGCCTGGAGCCCAGTCGGTCCCGGTGGGACTTTCAGCGACTCCTCCAGCGGCGCGAGAAAATCGTAATGCGTGATAAAGAAGCCTTCGACGGCGCTGTCGAACACCACGACCTTCACGTCCGGATCGGCCTCGATCTCTGTGATGATGCTATCGAGCTGCGGCAGATGCTTCGGGCCGAAGATGTTGACCGGCGGCATGTCGAAGGTGACACGCCAATATGATGGCAGGCGGCGCTCCAGGTGGATGTCTTCGGTGGTGAAGGTGCGTTCGGGGCTTTTCATGGTTTCACTCCTGATATGTGCGGAAATCAGATCGACTGGCGTAGCGGGCGGAATGCGGTACGCATTTCCGCAGAGAAAAGCGCGGGCTGCTCCCAGGCCGCGAAGTGACCGCCTTTGTCGAGACGGTTGTAGTGCATCAGCTTCGGATAGGCTTTCTCGGCCCAACTGCGCGGCGCCGCATAGATCTCGTCCGGGAAGACGCTGACGGCGACCGGGATTCCGATGTGCTTGGGCTCGAAGAACACCAGCTTGTTCTCCCAGTAGAGCCGGGCCGACGACACCGCCGTGTTGGTGAGCCAGTAGAGCGTGATGTTGTCGATCACATCGTCCCGCGACAGCCCCTCTGTCTTGCCGTCGAACACGCGCGCGATCATCGCGGCGCTGCGCGCATCATGATCGAGCATCCAGGACGCCAGACCCGCCGGCGAGTCCACGAGGCCATAGAGCGTCTGCGGCCGGTTCGACATCTCGATCGCATAGCCGAGACCGTGCTTGTAGAAGTCGTCGAGCTGGTCGTAGGCAATGCGCTCGTCGGCCGAGAGATTGGACGGCCGCGTTCCGCCGGGCTGCAGCGCCTTGGCGATGTCATCGGGAACGGTGGCAGGCATGTTGGTGTGAATGCCGAGCAGCTCCGGCGGCGCGATCACCGCCATCTGCTCCGTCACGGCGTTGCCCCAATCGCCGCCTTGCGCCACGTAACGGCTGTAGCCGAGCCGCTTCATCAGCACGATCCAGGCCCTCGCGATGCGCTGGGGATCCCAGCCGAGCGCCGTCGGCTTGCCGGAGAAGCCGTGACCGGGCAGCGAGGGGATCACCAGATCGAAGGCGTCCGCGGCCTTCGCGCCGTGCGCGGTCGGATCGGTGAGCGGGCCGACGATCTTCATCTGCTCGATGATCGATCCGGGCCAGCCATGCGTGACGATCATCGGCAGCGCATTGTCGTGGCGGGAGCGGACGTGAATGAAGTGGATGTCGACGCCGTCGATCTCGGTGACGAATTGCGGCAAGGCGTTCAGCCGCGCTTCCATCTTGCGCCAGTCATAATCGTTCTGCCAGTAGCGCACGAGCTGCTGCACCGTCGTCAGTTGCACGCCCTGCGACTGGTCGGCGACGATCTCGCGATCCGGCCAGCGCGTCGCAGCGAGACGGCGGCGGAGGTCAAGGAGGTCCTCCTCGGGCACGTTGACTCGGAAGGGCCGGATCGCGCCGCTTACTGCGGCCTTCGCCGGATGCAGCGGCAGCAGGCTCGATACGCTGGCGGCAACCGCGGTCATCGCAGCCTGGCTCAGCAATTGGCGGCGATCGGGGTTGAGGATGTCGGCACGTGCTGGCGTGGTCATGAAAATCTCCCTTGCTTTGGTCGGTGACGCTGACCGACTTGAACTCGACACGTCGGTTCGTCGTGGAGAGAGATTGACGCGGACATGCGCAATTGGCTCGTTATGCATTGTTAGGCTGCGTTAGCCGTTGCGAGCCGCCCAACACCGATAGAGCGCGGTCAGTGGCCCGCGATGCGCGCGGCGAAAACGACGCGGCGCGCGATGAACTCGGTCATCGCGCGCCGTGCCGGCCTGCATCAGTCGAAGCGTTCGTGCTGTCGAACTCAGGATGGCAGCGGCTGACCCGCCTGCTCACGAACGATGTAATCGGCGTACCAATCGGCCCAGTTCTCGTCGTGCCCGCCGGTGCGCGTCTCGTGCTCGCCATGTGCTGCCGCCGCGCGGCGCATGGCCGCGGCCAGCTCAGCCTGCGAAGCGAATGTCGTGCCGTCGCCCGCGATGCGCCCCGGCAGTCGTGTGGTGACCTCCTGGAACAGCCAGCCGTTGCCGTCGGGATCGCTAAACGAGGCGAACGAGCTGTAGCTGCCGCGCTTCGGGTCAGCACCGCTCACGCGAACGCTGCCGAACAGATACGGCTCGTCGCGCCCGGCGTGAACGTCGCCGGCACCATGGAATGGCTCGCTCACCGCGATGCCGCGGTCGAGCAAATTCCGTCGGGCTGCCTCCAGATCGGAGACGATCAGATAGAGGCCGCGCGCAGAACCGGGCGCTGCCGGCGTGACGTTCCTGCCGAAGATCACCGAACAGGCCGAGCCGGGCGGCGTGAACTGGATCACGCGCCATTCGTCAGCTGCGGCAAAATCCGCGTCCAAGCGCCAGCCGAGCAGCGCATAGAACGCCTTGGCGCGGTCGACATCGGACACGGGGATGACGACGACCTCGAGCTTCAGATCAACACTACGCGATGTCGAAGGCTTAACCGCGGCGTCGCGGTCGATTTCGAGTGTGGCCATGTCGCACTCCCTGAGTTGAAATTGAGAGACCGTCAAGCGGCGGCGGGCATCACGATCGTCACCCGCGTGCCGCCCTGCCCTGCCTCGCCCTGCAACCGTGCGTCGATGCTGCGTGCGAGCCCTTCGAGGATACGGCTGCCTGTCCCCTGAAGCGGAGCGGTCGCCCCGATGCCGTTGTCGGCCACCGTGCAGAGCCAGGCGCCGTCGCGGCTGGCGATTTCGATCCGGATCAGCGCATCGCTTTTGTTCGGGAAGGCATGCTTGGCCGCGTTCGTGACGAGCTCGGTCAGCATCAACGCGAGCCGATGACACTGCGATGCCGGCAGCGTGCCGCTTTCGATCGCAGCCTCGCAGCGGATCCCCGCCGGCTCCAGCACCGCCTCGGAGATCGCTTCGCACAGGTTTTCGAAGAAGGCCTCGACGGAGACGGCGGACAGATTGTCGCTATCAGACAAAAGTTGATAGAGCCTGCCGAACGCGACGATGCGCCGCTCGAACCGATCCACCGCAACCGAGACATCCCTCGGACCTGCCCGCGTAAAATCGCGACGGACTGACGCACCCAGCAGCGTCAGCGTGTTCTTCATCCGGTGGTGGGATTCCCGCAGCACGAGTTCCCAATCACGCGACTGATCATCAAGACTCGCCACATATGGCGATCGAACGACGTTGTCGCTCGTCCCTAAGCCGATAGCGGGCATGATTGCCTCCCCGTTGGACATCGAACCTAACTCGAAGCCTATACTGGATGCACCGCGCGCGTTTGGCTCGTTAGACGTTGCAAGATTCTGTTATGATCGCCGGCGTCGCCATGCGTGGCGGCCGGACTGTCCTCAACGGTCAAGGACGCTGACGAGTCGTCCCGATCGCTTCACAAGCCGCTCGCGTTTGAGCAAAATTTGTGACGGATAGTCCCGGCACAGTCGGCCGATTGCCGCGCGATTTCGCCACTTTCGGTTAGTTTACTCACGACCTCGTTCTGCTAGATCAGAATGCAAACAACAGCCCACTGGAATCATTGGCCCGTGCCGGACACGAACGACCAGGATGCGGCGATTTCCTTCGGGCCATTCCGGTTGTCCCCCAAGTCACGCCTGCTCGAGAAAGACGGGGCTCCGCTTCACCTCGGCGGCCGCGCACTCGACATTCTCATTTTTCTCGCCGAACGCGCGGGTGAGGTCATCGACAAGCGTGAGTTGATCAAGCGCGTGTGGGCCGATGTAACCGTCGACGAGGGCAGCCTGCGCTTTCACATCACGACGCTGCGCAAGGCCCTGGGCGATGCCGGCGAAGGCTCCCGCTATGTCGTCAACGTGCCCGGCCGTGGCTATTGCTTCGCAGCCCCGCTGATCCGGGCCTCGGAGCAGCGGACAGGCCCGGCCGTCCCGTCGCCTCACGCGCTCCCCTCACCGCTTGCCCGGATGATCGGACGAGACGACGCGGTCGAACGCATTTCCACCGAGCTTGCGCAGCATCGTTTCGTGACGATTGTCGGTCCTGGCGGGATCGGCAAGACCTCGGTCGCGCTCGCGGTCGCGCATGGCGAACTCCAGGCCTTCGACGGCCAGGTCAGCTTCGTTGATTTCGGCGCGCTGACGGACGCCAGGCTCGTTCCCGGCACCATCGCCGCCGCGCTCGGGCTGACCGTCAATTCCGAGGACCCGATGCCGGGCCTGCTGACGTTCCTGCGCAGCCGGCGAACGCTGCTGATCTTCGACAGCTGCGAGCACATCATCGACGAGCTCGCGCCTCTGGCCGAGCACATCGTCCAGGAAGCGCCGGAGCTGCACGTTCTCGCCACCAGCCGCGAATCCTTCCGCACCGAAGGCGAACGCGTCCATCGGCTGTTTCCGCTGGATTGCCCGCCGCAGCGCGACGGGCTCGGCATCGCCGACATCCTTGCATATCCTGCAAGCCAGCTCTTCGTCGAACGCATTGCCGAGAGCCTCGGCGACTTCGAACTCAGCGAAGAGGATGCACCGCTTGTTGCCGAGATCTGCCGGCGACTGGATGGCATCGCGCTCGCGATCGAGCTCGCCGCCGGACGCGTCAACGCCTATGGCATTGCCGGCACTGCCTCGCTGCTCGACAGCCGCTTCTCGCTGCTGTGGCGGGGGCGCCGGACCGCAATCCCGCGGCACCAGACCCTGAGCGCGGCGCTCGCCTGGAGCTATGATTTGCTGCCGGCCGCCGAAAGCGCAACGCTGCGTGGATTGTCGGTGTTCGTCGGGCCATTCACGCTGGAAGCCGCGCTCGCCGTTGCATCCAGCCAGGGCATCGGCGAATCCGAGGCGGTCGAGGCGATCTCGAACCTGCTCTCCAAATCGCTGATCGCAACCTCGCCTGCGGAGCGGCGGCTGCGCTATCGTCTGCTCGACACCACCCGCGCCTTCCTCGGCGAGAAGCTCGTCGAGAACGGCGAAGCGACCCGCGTTGCGCGCGCTCACGCCGAATATTTCCGCGACCTCCTGCGCGACATCGCACTCAAATCCACGGGCATGCAGACCGCGGGCGGCTTCCTGCCCTATGCCGACCGTCTGCCCAACGTCAGGGCCGCGCTGACCTGGAGCTTTTCCGACAGTGGCGACCGGGCGATCGGCGTGGACCTGGCGGCCTCTGCTGCGCAGTTCTTCCTCGAGCTGACATTGCTGACGGAGTGTTTTCGCTGGACGCAGCAGGCACTGACCGCATCCGATGCGCCCCCATTGGACAGCCGTCAGGAGATGACGCTTCAGGCCGCGCTCGGCGTCTCCGTGATGTTCACGCAAGGCAATACCGAGGCGGTCCGGTCGGCGTTCACGCGCAGCCTTCAGCTTGCACAGGAGCTCGAGGATTCGCACTGGCAGCTCTGGCTGCTGCGCGGTTTGCACATCTACCTGACCCGGGTCGGGGACTTTCATGGCGCGCTCGGCACCGGCGAGCAGGGCGAGAGCGTTGCGCGCAAGCTGAATGATCCAGCCGCCGCGCTGAACGTGGAATGGATGCTGGGCGTCGCGCACCATCTGATCGGCAATCAGGACAAGGCCGTGCAGTTCTGCGAGAGCGCGATGGTGCACAATCCCGGCTCGCAGCGGCTGAACATCGGGCATCTCGGCTATGACGACCGCATTGTGGCGCTGGTCGCTCTGGCGCGCGGGCTCTGGCTCACCGGCCAGCCCGATCGCGCGATCGAGGCCGCGAGATACACCGTTCGCGAGGCCGAGCTGCTCGAACAGCCGCTCACCCTCGGCATCTCCCTGATCTGGACGATCTACGTGTTCCTCTGGGTCGGCGACTGGGCCAACGCCGAAATCCTGATCGAGCGGTTGATCGACCACTCGGCGCGGCACTTCCTCGGTCCCTATCACGCCGTCGGCATCGGCCAGAAGGGCGAACTCATGCTTCGCCGCGGCGACATCGCCGGCGGGATCGAACATCTTCGCCGCAGCCAGGCCACGCTGTACGCGACGCGGCACCGGATCATGACGACGGTGTTTGCGACGGTGCTGGCGGAGGGCCTCGTGGCGGAGAACCAGCCGGACGAGGCCTTGCGCACGATCAACGAGGCCATTGCGCAGATTCCCGATCATGGCGAATCCTTCGACATGCCGGAGATGCTCCGGGTCAAAGGCGACATCCTCGTCCGCTCGGGCAACGCCGCGGAGGCCATGAGCTGCTTCCGGAAATCGCTCGATCTGTCGCGCCGGCAGAGCGCGCTCGGCTGGGAATTGCGCGGGGCGATCAGCCTCGGCCGGGTCTGGCGCCAGGCCGGACAAGCGGACGAAGCACGCGCCCTGCTCGCCCCGCTCGTCGCGCGCTACCAGGAAGGCCTCCAGAGCCGCGATCTCGTGGCCGCCAGGGAGCTCCTGAGCGCGCTGAATTGACAGTATCTTCAACGAGATACCACCAAAACACCTGCTCGCAATTCCTAACAACTTCTAACATGCCAAGCCGCACCCGCCCCGCCATGGTGGTGACGCTTCACGGTGGACATGGCGGGATATGGCGCTTCTTGACGATGTGATTGATGCCAGCGGCGGTATGGCCCGCTGGAATAGCTTGAACCGGTTCACGCTCCACCTTTCCGTCGGCGGCTCGCTGTTCTCCAGCGCCGGACATGCCAGCGAATTCAAGGACGTGACGGCGGAGGGCTCGACCCGCACCCAGTCGGTCCGCTTCACCGGCATCACCGGGGGCGAACACTCCGGCTGCTTTCAGCCCGACGCGATCACGATTGAGAGTCTCGAGGGCGAGGTCCTGCGCACCTGGAACAACCCGAGCCTTGCGTTTCCCGAGACCGGCTCTCCTACGCTGGCGGACGAACTTCACCTCGTCTTCTTCTGCGGCGTTGCGATCTGGAATTATCTGACCAACCCATTCATGCTCGCCCATCCCGACGTCGTCACGGAGGAGCTCACTCCATGGCGCGAGAACGCCGACACCTGGCGGCGACTGCGGGCGCAGTTCCCGCCACACCTGATCACGCTCGCCCCCGAGCAGATCTTCTACTTCGATGAGAATGCCCAGCAACGGCGGACGGATCACGATCTCTTCGGAACCAAGGTCGCGCATCACTCCTGGGCCCACGACAATTTCGGCGGCATCGTCGTGCCGACCCTGCGGCGCGCACAAACGTTGCGGCCGGACGGAACCGTGATCGCTAAGCCCGTGCTGATGGACGTCGAGATCTTCGACGCCGTGTTCGAGTAGCGGCGACGCGCGAGAGCAGGCAACCGGTCACTGCTCTCAACGCCTAACAATACATAACGAGCCAACAGGCGGCCCTGGGTGCAGATTGGGCTCGCGGGCAACGAACAAGTGTCGTGCTCGAACGAGACCGAGGCCGGCGCATCTCCACCACGGGGGAGTGCGTCATTGCAGTGAACGCACTCAAGGAGACCGTCATGAAGATTCTTATGGTTCTCACCTCCCACGACCAGCTCGGCAACACCGGACGCAAGACGGGCTTCTGGCTCGAAGAGCTTGCCGCCCCCTATTACGTCTTCAAGGATTCCGGCGCGGAGATCACGCTGGCTTCGCCCAACGGTGGCCGTCCGCCGCTCGACCCCAAGAGCAACGAGCCCGATTCTCGCACCGATCTGACGCTTCGCTTCGAAGCGGACGCCGCTGCGGAAGCCCAGCTCGACAAGACCGTTCGCCTCGACAGCGTCAGGCAAGAGGACTTCGACACGCTGTTCTATCCGGGTGGCCACGGCCCGATGTGGGACCTCGCCGAAGACCCGAACTCGGTCAAGCTGATCGAGTCGTTCTTTGCCGCCGGCAAGCATGTCGCGATCGTCTGCCACTCTCCGGCGGCGCTGCGCCACGTCAAGACGCCGGACGGCAAGCCGCTGGTGCAAGGCAGGGAGGTCACCGGCTTCACCAACGGTGAAGAGGAGGCAGTTGGGCTCACCAAGGTGGTTCCGTTCCTGGTCGAGGACGAGATGCTGCGGCTCGGCGCCATCTTCTCGAAGAAGGCCAATTGGGTTCCTCACGTCGTCAGCGACGGCCTCTTGATCACCGGCCAGAACCCGCACTCGTCGGGCCCGGCTGCAGAGGCGCTGCTCGCCGCCCTCAGGGGCAAGCCGCTGGCGAAGGCTTCGTAACTTCCGGATGCGGCCACATCTCGAGAGGCGCCCGCGATGGCGCCTCTCGACGCCGCGGTATCCCTCGGAGAAGACGCGATGATGAATCCCGCCAACGGCACTTAACAACGCTTAACGAGCGGTGGTCTGTACCAGGGAGTATCTCCAGCGGGGCGACTTCACCCCTGCGAGAGGGAATGGCCCGATGATCCCGTTGCTGGCGAGTGCGATCGAGGCCCATGGCGGGCTCGATCGATGGAATGCCCACAGACGCCTCACCGCCACGATCGTGACGGGCGGCGATCTCTGGGTCTTGAAGGGCATCGATCAGGACCAGGCGCCGCGCATGGTGCGGATCGAGCTGCATCGCGAGCGGGCCGCCGTGGAGCCGTTCGGCAAGCCGGGCCAGCGCACCGAGTTCAGCCCGGAGCGGATCGCCATCGTGGCCGCGGACGGTCGCATCGCCGCGGTGCGCAACGATCCGCGCGGCTCGTTCGCGCGGCACGATATGCGGACGCATTGGGATCCGCTGCATCACGCCTATTTCAGCGGCTACGCGCTCTGGACCTACATGACCGCGCCGTTCCTGCTGGCGCTGGACGGGTTCGAGGTCCGGGAGATCGCACCCTGGCGCGAGGGCGCGGAGGTCTGGCGCGGCTTGCGGGCGACGTTCCCCACCGTCATCGCAAGCCACAGCGCCGAGCAGGATTTCTATTTTGGCCCCGACATGCTCATCCGCCGGCACGACTACCGGGTCGAGATCGCCGGCAATTTTCCGGCGGCTCATTATGTATCCGATCCCGTCACCGTTGACGGCTTCACGCTCCCGACCCGCCGGCGAATCTATCTGCGCGGCGACGATCTGATGCCGTTGCGTGAAGAGCTGATGGTGTCGATCGATCTCGCGGACTTCCGGTTTGACTGAGCCTTTTCAGGCGGATGCGTCGTCCAGCATGAGCCGCGCCGCCGTCAGATCCGCGGTCTCGAATCCTTCCGAGAACCGGGCATAGGTTGCGGCGAGATCGTCGTACGGATCTTGTACGCTCTGCTGGCGCCGAAGCGCCGCAAGCGACATCCCGGTCCGCAATCGCCAGGACAGGGCGCCCTGTAGCTCGGCCAGCTTGAGCGATGCGGCAAAGCTCGCCTCGGCGGCATCGAGATCACCGGTGCGCGCCTCGAGGTCGCCGCGCCGGCGGAGCAGCTCGGGCATGTCAAAACCTCCACCGCCCTGCTCGACGCGGGCAATCGTCTCGTGCAGGACCTGCAGCCCTTCCGTCAATCTCCCCAAGGCCGCCAAACCTTGCGACAGGTCCGCGGCGAACGCAGATGCGTAGAGCTCGTAGCGGTCCGCATGAAGGCGCGGCAGCGCGCTGCGCAGCAGATCGATGCCGCCGGCCACCTCGCCGCGGGCAATCATGGTCTGCGCGCGAAAGCCGGTCGCTACGGCCTCATAGGGGCCGAGCCCGTGCACGCTCGCATGCGTTGCCAGGCGTGCGGTCATCGTCTCGACGGCAGCCCAGTCGCCGACCCAGCCAAACACCGAGGATGACCAGCACAGCGCGATGCAATGCATCACCACGTCGCGCGGTGCAGCCGCACCGACGAGCGGGCGGACGCAGTCGAGCGCGCGTTCGGGAAAGCCGCGCAGCCACAACACGCGCGCGAGGGGAATCTGCGGCGTGCGTGAATAGGCGAAATGCCCGGGCTCCGTCCCGCGCAGCGCGGCATCGTCACGCACGCCCTCGTCGAGATGGGCCTGCGCTGCTGCCTGGTCTCCGGCAAGATGATAGGACACGCCGAGAAGCGCCTTGCTGCCTGCGAGTCCCGCGGTATCGCCGATCTGGCGGGCGATGCGCTCGGCCTGGAGTGCGGTCGGCACCAGATGCCTGTAGTCGCCGGTACGGCGATAGAACATGTTCAGCCGCGACAGCAGCCTGAACGCATTGGCGTGATCGCCGAGCGCTTCCGCGATCTCCAGCCCGCGCCGGAGTGCGGCCTCGGCCTGTTCGCTGTTGCGCTCCGTGAACATGAAGGCGTGGCCGAGCGTCGACTGGAGCTCGAGCTCCCATTTTCCGCCCTGGTTGGCATCGTCGAGCGTCACGAGCGCGCGGCCCGACCAGATGCGCGCCTCGTTCAGCAGATTGAGCTCGACGAACAGCCTTGCAGCGCTTCCGGCGAGCGGCACGCGCAAGGCGGCGCCGTCGTCATTGGCAAAACTCCATTCCAGCGCCGCACGGCCATCCGCGAGCAGGCTCGCGCGCTCCTGCAGGCGGGACGCCTGATCGCCGCCCTGTTCCGCCATGCCGGCTTCGAGCGCGCGCTGAACATATGCTGTGTGACGGCGCGCGATCGTGGCCGCTTCACCTGCGTCGACCAGCTTCTGCATGGCATAGGCGCGCGTGGCATCCAGCAGGCGATAGCGCCGCGAGGCGCCGTCGGGCTGCGCCGACACCAACGACTTGGCCACGAGCTGCTCCAGCGCATCGGCGACACGATCGCCTGGTGCTCCCTCCTCCGCCGCGACCGACATTGCGCCCTTGAGCGTGAAAGGGCCCGCGAAGATGGCGAGCCGCTGGAACACGGTTCGCTCGTTGTCGCCGATCAGGCCAAAGCTCCAGTCGAGTGTCGCGCCGAGCGTCTGCTGCCGTGGCGGCGCCGTTCGCCGTCCGCGCCATTCGAGCTTGAGCCTGGAGTCGAGCAGCGCGGCCATCTCCCGCAATCCGTAGACGCCGACGCGCACGGCGGCGAGCTCGATCGCGAGCGCAATGCCGTCAAGCTTGCCGCAGATCTCGGCGAGGACCTCGGCATCCTCATCGGTGATATCGCCCCGATGGCCTGCGGCCGCGGCACGATCGATGAACAGCTGCGCGGCCGGGTAATCCAGCACTTCGCCTGCACTGAGGCGAGCGCCTTGCGGCGGGCCGGCCAGCGGAACGAGCTCGAAGATCTGCTCGCCTTCCACCAGCAGCGACTCGCGGCTGGTGGCGAGAATGGCAATGCCCGGCGCCTCGCGATAGATGTTTTCTGCCAGACGAGCGACCTCGTCGATGACGTGCTCGCAGCTGTCGAGGATGAGAAGCAGCCGCCGTCCGCGCAGAAAATTGACGATGCTGCCGGAGGGATCGTCGTGGTGCACGACGAGGCCCAGAGCGGCGGCAACCGTGCTCGCGACCAGCGTGGCGTCCTTCAGCAGGCCGAATTCGAGGAAATGAACGTGGCCTTCGAATGCCTGCCACATGTCATGCGCGAGCGCGATCGCAACCGTGGTCTTACCGATGCCGCCCGGTCCTCGCAGCGTGACGAAGCGGTCGCTCAGCAGACGCGCCGACAGCTCGGGCAGCACGTCGTGCCGACCGATCATCCGGTCCAGCCGATGCGGCAAGGCCGCCGGCGGTGCCGCGGCTACCCGCGGCGCGGGCACCGGCGCAGCGTTGCGCTCTCCACGTTGCACAGGCGCGACGAAGCAATAGCCCCGGCTCGGAACGTTGGTGATGTAGCGGGCCCCGTCCTTGCCGTCGCCGAGCACCTTGCGCAACTCGGCGACATGGACGCGCAGGCTGATCTCCTCGACCGCGAGGCCGGACCACGCGTAGGCGAGGATCTCGTTCTTCGGCACCACTTCGCCGGCGCGGCTGAGGAGCAGACGGAGAATGTCCATTGCGCGGCTGCCGAGCTTGACCGGCGCGCCGTTTCTCTCGAGCAACCGCGACCGCAGCGAAAACGGTCCGAACGAAACGGCATCGAGATCGAGGCTCGCCCCGGCGCCGCTGCGGGGGGCGCGATGTCCTGCCGGGAGCTCGGTCACTTCTGACTCATCTTGACGGCCACTTCGTTCAAATTCGCGGCGACTATACCCGCCGTCGACGCGCGGTCCAGCAGGGCACCGCGCCGGCCTCACACCCGCACATCGATCGCCGCGCGATGTCCTGCAATGTCCTCACACCGCACCGATTCACGCAAATCGTTGAAAAAATGGACAAAATCAAACGTCCTGCGGCGGGCTGTCACACCTTATGTGCGCGCACAAAATCTAACACCTCCTAATCATCACTAACGGGCTTCTTGCCCGGCTCACGCCTATCCTCGGACCATGGAAAGCATTGAGAGTTGGCCGAGCGTTGCAAGCGGCGGCGAGGCCAGGAGAGGACGCGCGATGTTGACTGACTTGCAGGCGGAGCATGCCTGGACCGAATTTCCCGCCAGCCAGCGTGATCGCGAGGTTTCGCACGAGACGCCCGCCATCGCCCGGGAAAGCGGATGGCGCAAGATCGACCGCGGCCCGGACGCGGCCATCACGGACATCACGATTTCGCGATGGGAGGACCCTCGGGCCATCTCGTCGCACGAAGCGACGACGCCGGAGGATCGATATTTCGTCGGCATCGCCTTGAAGACCGCCCGGGTGAAGCTAGTCCGGGGCCGTCAGATCATTTTCGACGGCACCATGCCCGCGGGGACGCTGTATGTCAGCGCACCATCGAATCTTCTCGGCGTGCAATTCCAGTCGCCGTGCGCTTTCTTGCATTTCCACATCTCGTCCGATCATTTTCCGGCGGCGTTGCCCGCGACCGAGGGCCTCAATGACCTCGTCCTGCTACGCGACCCGCTCGCCGCCGAGCTCGCCAAGGCACTGACCGAGGGTGGCGATGCCGCGGACCAGCAGTTCGCGCGCTGCATCGGCCAAACCCTCGCGATGCATCTGACCCGGCTCGAGCTGCCGCGCGCAAAGGTCAATGCCTTGCCGAAATGGCGGCTGCGGCGGGTCGAGCAATATATCGCCGATCACTTTGATCGCTGCATCAGCCTGTCCGAGCTCGCCAATGTCGCAGGCCTCTCCAGGATGCATTTCGCGGCACAGTTCCGCGCCGCGACCGGCTACCGCCCGCGCGAATATCTGCTCAATCACCGGGTCGAGTACGCGAAGACCTTGCTCACGACGACCGAGCGGCCCCTTGCGGAGATCGCGCTTGCCGTCGGCTTCAGCACCCAGGCGCATTTTTCGACCGTGTTCAAGCGCATCAGCGGCCAGTCTCCGGCACGCTGGCGCCTGACCAGCAAGTCTGTCCGGCCTGCTGCGGAAGCGCTTCCGCGGCGCCGTCCTGCTGCGGACAGCGACTGGATGGGCGCGGCTGCGTAGTTCGCGATTGGTTCGGTGTGGGCTTCGCTCCATCCGGGCTACGTCCCGGCGACGCGCCTACACCGGATCGAACGCCCGGATCGGTGGCAGATTGCCGGTGAACTTCTCCACCTCCACCGTCGTCAGCTGCCCGGTGCATCCTTGCGCAAACGACGAGGTGCCGATGTCGCGGGTGAGCACGTTGGGATTGCCGTGGACGCAGAGCGGCGCCTCGTCCTCGGGGTCCATCGGGTCGTACCACGCGCCGGTCGGCAGCTGCACCACGCCGGGCGCGATGCCGTCGGTGACATGAACTGCCGCAAGGCAGGCGCCGCGTTCGTTGAACAGGCGGATGATGTCGCCGTCCACGATGCCGCGCGCCGTCGCATCGCGCGGGTTCATGCGCGCGACCTCGCGGCCGCGATGCTTTGCTCCCAGCGAATGTCCGCCGAAATCGAGCTGGCTGTGCAGGCGCGTCACCGGCTGGTTGGCGACGAGGAAGCACGGCGCCCCTCGCCTGGGCATGTCGGACTTGTCGAGCCAGACCGGATGGCCGGGACAATCGGCATCGCCATGGCCCGCGATCTTCCGCGAAAATATCTCGATGCGGCCGCTCGGCGTCGGCAGCGGATGCGCGGCCGGGTCCTCGCGAAAACTGCGCAGCCGGCCGCCGTCGTCGGGCTGTTGCGGCACGACCAGGCTGCCGCGCTTCCAGAATTCGTCGAAGTCAGGAGCCTCGAGGCCGCGCGCTTCGAGCGAAGCCCGGGTCGGCTCGTAGAGATGTTCCAGCCATTGCCGCGACGTGCGGCCTTCGGTGAAAGGTTCACGCGCGCCGAGCCGTTCGGCAAGATCGGCGAAAATCTCGTAATCGTCGCGCGCAAGACCGAACGGCTCGGCGATCCGGTGCATGGCGACCATCAAGGGGTCGTTGCTGGAATAGCCGATGTCCTCGCGCTCGAGCGTCATCGTCGCCGGCAGCACGATGTCGGCGTGCCGCGCGGTGGCGGTCCAGCCGAGTTCGTGCACGACCAGCGTGTCGACTTTCGCAAAAGCCTTGCGCAGGCGGTTGATGTCCTGGTGGTGATGGAAGGGATTGCCGCCGGCCCAGTAGACGAGGCGGATGTCGGGATAGGTGCGCGTCTCGCCGTTGTAGCGATAGGTGCTGCCGGGGTTGAGCAGCATGTCGGCGATGCGCGCCACCGGAATGAAATCGCGCACGCCATTGCGGCCCTGTCCCAGCGTCGGCCCCGGCACGTCGTTGACGCGGCGGCCGTAATAGCCGATCGCTCCCAACGAATAGGCGTAGCCGCCGCCGGGAAGGCCGATCTGGCCGAGCGCTGCCGCGAGCACCATGCCCATCCATACTGGCTGCTCACCATGTTCGGCGCGCTGGAGCGAATGCGAGACGGTGATCAGCGCGCGCTTTCCGGCGACGCGACGGGCGAGCGCACGGATCGTGTCTGCCTCGACGCCTGAGATCGCGGCGGCCCATTCGGCGTGCTTGGGCTGGCCGTCGCTCTCGCCGGTGAGATAGCGCAGGAACACGGGCCACCCTTCCGTGTAGCGATCGAGGAAGGCCTGGTCGTGCAGGCCTTCTGCGACCAGCGTGTGGACGATGCCGAGCATCAGCGCGGTGTCGGTGCCGGGCACGCAAGTCATCCATTCCGCGCCGGCCTCGACGGGAAGATCGTCGCGGAGCGGGCTGACCAGGATGAACTCGCAGCCGCGACGGCGCGCCGCTTCCATGGCGCCGCGCTCGACATGCTTGCTGATCGAGCCGCCGGCCACCATGGAATTCTTCAGCGCCATGCCGCCGAACGCCAGCACGATGTCGGTATCGGCAGCGATCTGCTCCCAGGTCACGTTGCGCTTGGTGATGTCCTCGTAGCCCGCCAGGATCTGCGGCAGCAGCACCGAGGACGCGCCCGAGGAATAGGAGTTCACCGAGCGCACATAGCCGCCCATCGCGACGTTGAGGAAGCGATGCACCTGGCTCTGAGCGTGATGGAAGCGGCCCGCGCTCGACCAGCCATAAGAGCCGCCGAACACCGCGCCGGGCCCGCGCGTGTCGCGGATGCGGCCGAGCTCGTCGCCGAGGAGATCGAGCGCCTTCTCCCAGCTCACGGAGACGAACTCGTCGCGGCCGCGACGGTCGTCCGGGCCCGGACCACGTTCGAGCCAGCCGCGGCGGATCGCGGGCTGGGCGATTCGCGCCTGATGCCGCAGCGCGCCGGGGAAATTGTCGATGATGCCGTTCGGATCGGGATCGCCCGCATAGGCCCTGACCTCGAGCCCGGCTGCGCCTTGACGGGCCGAAAACACGCCCCAATGCGAGGTGTGGGGCTTGAAGCCGTCAGACAGGTCGAGGCCGGGGTCGGGAAAGCCAATCGTATCGTCCATCGTCTGATCCTTGTTCCGGTCGGTGGTGGCAGTATACCGATCCACGTTCCGATGTCATCGAGATCAGGCCTGACGCAAACGCTAGGCTCCCGTGCAGCGAACATCTTCCGGCGGCAGGCCGAATTGCGCGATCCGCCGGTCCAGCCGCCACAGCTCGATGCGATGGATCAGAACGAGCGCGGCGGCCTCGCGCTTGGCCTGCTCGTCATCGTCGCAGGCGAGATTGATGCATCCAAACACGTGCCTGTCCGGATCGATCTGGAAAGCGCGGTAGTGCTTGATGCTCCGCATGGTCATGCTCTTCGTCTCGGATAGACAGGCGCGCTCAGCCAGTCCGTCAGGTTCGAGGTCATCTCGTTCTGCTTGGCACGTCGCAGCAGCATCTCGCGCTCCTTGCCGGGCGGCAGGTTACGCGCGCGTTCGCGGGCGTTTTCGGCGAATGTCGCCAACCGCTGCTGGAGCGACTGGGTCTGTTTCCTGCGGTTGCGTTTGGCAGTCATTGTACCTTCGCAAGGGACTTCGGATACAAGGAAATTGGGCCCGGCGGGGAGGCTGAGCGCCGGGCCCAGGTTCGTGCCGGCTGGACGGCCCAGGCCGACAGTCTTCGTAGCTTCGGCCGCAACAACGGGTTCCGGCATTTCAATAAGTTAACCGCGCGGAATTTTGCTTGCGACGACAGCAGGCGAGCAAGCGATGCACTCGCCGACGCGTGCTAGTCTTTCCGGTTATCGCGGTGCGCCTTGATCTCCGAACGAACCATGGCGCTTTCCATCACCGCCAGGCGCGCCTCGTCCAGGGCGCGGTCATGCCGATCCGTGACCAGTCGATGCTGGCTCCGGAGATCGCGGCTCGCCTCAATCGCGCGGGTCGCGCGGGCAAAGAGCGGGTCGCGCATTTCTCCGTCATAGCAGCAGCATCGCCACCCGGCATTTGCTTAGGTTACTTAAAAGACGTCACCGCCCAGCCTGCGGTAGCGCTCGATCAGCTGCTGCTCCGACAGCTTGAGGTGATTGGCCGCCCTCATGGCGCTCAGCATGCGTTGTTCGTAAATGGCGGCCATCTCTTGAAGAAGGAGCTGGTGCTCGGTGGCCAAGGTCTGGCTCTCGGCGATAGCCGCCGCGGCGCGCGAGAACAGGGGATCATCCTCGACCATCATTGGGGAACTTAACACGGGCTGCGCCTAGTTCCACGGCCCCCACCCCGAAATCCCGAACATTTGAGGGGCATCCACCCCAAAGCTCAGCTCCGCCGGTACAGTTGCAGATAACTCGGCGAAAACAGCGCCGCGTCCTTGAGCGCATCGAGATCGTTGATGGTCAAGGTGCGCTCGCGCAGCACGATCAGGCCTGAGGCGCGCAGCTCCTGGACGGTCCGATTGAGATGGACCACCGACAATCCGGTGGCGTCGGCGAGGTCCATCTGCGTGATGGGCATGAGGCAGGAAGTGCCGTCGACCATCCCGACGGGACGAAGCCGCTCGAAGATCTCACAGAACAGATGCGCCACCCGCTCCAGCGCGACGCGGCGCCCGAGATTGATGGCCCATTCGCGCTGGACGGCGTTGTTGACGAGGGTCTCGCACCAGAACGCTTCCGCGAGCGTGCGGTCGGCCGCCACCAGACTCTCGAAACGCGTGCGCTTGATTTCAGTGTAGATGACCGGTGTCAGCGTCGCGATGGAATGGTCCATGACCGAGAGCAGATAGGCATGCGCATCGCAGCTCTCGCCCGGAAAGACGAAATTGACGATCTGCCGCCGGCCGTCCTCGAGCGTCTTGTAGCGGCAGAGCCAGCCCGACAGCACGACACGGACGCTGTCGACGGGATCCCCCTCCGAGATCAGGTCCTCGCCGGAGCCGGCACGCTCGAGACCTTCAAGCATCGCATATTCAAGGGATGCACGGGCTTCCGCCGACAAGATCCTCAGCGCATTCAGCCGGCGAAAGACCGGCTCCACCAGGCTCCGATCGGAGGTCGACAAAGTCATCAGCCAGCCACCGCAGGTGTATGGAACGTGCGCTTGGTGAGGGGAAGCGTGATGGTGCATCGCAGCCCAGCAGGATTGAACGCCATCATGGTCTGCCCCTTGAACTCGAACGCCAGCGTACGCTCCAGAAGCTCCGTGCCAAAACCCTTTCGTGGCGGCGGCGTGACCTGCGGCCCGCCCCGCTCGCGCCATTCGAACACCAGCTCCGCGGGCTCCGCAATCTCATCGAGGCGCCAGGCGACCTCGATGCGCCCGGTCGGCAGGCTGAGGGCGCCGTATTTCAGCGCGTTGGTCGCAAGCTCGTGCAGCGCGAGTGCGAAGGTTTCCGCGGCCTTGGGCTGGAAGCGCACCTTCGGTCCGGACACCCGCATCTGCTCGCCCTCACGGGCGTTGTAGGCGAGAAGCTCCTCGACCACGAGATATTCGAGGTCGACGCCGCCCTCGGGATCGCGAGTCACGAGTGCCTGGGTGCGCGCAAAGGCGTTCAGCCGGCCGTCGAGATGAGCGGCGTATTCCTCCACGGTGGAGCTGGATTCCGCAGAGCGGCGAGCGATCGAGCGCACGACGCCAAGCGTATTGCGGACGCGATGCTGGAGCTCGGCCAGCAGCAGGCGCTGCCGCTCCTCGGCGCGGGTGATCGCGGTGACGTCGATGAAGGTGATGACGACCCCGGCGATGAAATTGTCGATGCTGCGATAAGGCAGGATACGCACGATGTAACGCGTGCCGCTGTCCGGCGCGCTCAACTCGCGCTCGGCGCTCGCCAGCGTTCGCAGCACGCGGCGGACGTCCTCGTAGAGCTCCTCGATCGGAATGCGCGCCTTGATGTGGGCAATGGGGCGGCCGGCGTCGGTTTCCACGAGATGCAGCACCTGCGTGATCGCGGGCGTGAAATTCATCACGCGCAGATCGTTGTCGAGGAATACGGTGGCGATCTGCGTGCTCTCGAGGAAATTCTTGAGGTCGCTGGTGGCGCGCGTCAGTTCCTGGACACGATGCGCCAACTCGCCATTGACGGTGGTCAGCTCCTCGTTGACCGACTGCAACTCCTCACGCGAAGTCTCGAGCTCCTCGTTCGCCGACTGAAGCTCCTCGTTGAGCGACTGGTATTCCTCGTTCGAGGATTTCAGCTCTTCATTGGTGCTCTCCAGCTCCTCGATGGTGGCCTGGAGGCGCTCCCGCGTCGCGCGCAGCTCGCTTTCGAGACGCTCGACATGCTCGGTGCGCACCAGCGCATTGGGATTGCTCTGATCGGCCTCGAGGGTGCGGACCGGGCCGTCCTTGAACAGGACGACGAAATTACGATGGCCGCCGGCGCCGTCCTGGATCGGCTCGACGGTGATGTCGACCAGGACGCGGTGACCGTTCACCCCGAGCTGCACCTGCTCGGCATGGGCGGGCTCGTTGGTCTCGGCGGCCCGGCTGAGCGCCGTGCGCAGCTCCAGGCGGATATCGCGGTGCACGAGCTGGAGCAGGTCGAGCGTGGCGGCGCCCGCCGTCGGCTCGATATAGCGCCCGGTACGCCCGGAGAAATGCAGGATCTGGAAATTGTCGTCGGTGATGACATAGGCGGGCGCGTAGCGCTCCGCGACCCTTTGCGCGCGGCGCTCCAGCCCGACGTCCGGGCCGAACGAGCGAACCGTCGGCACTTCGACGGGCACCCTCCCCGCCGAGGTCGTGATCGGAAATTCCGGCGGCAGCCGCGTTCCGGTCTCGAGCTTCTTGAAGATGCGGGCGCGGCGGTCGACGGGTGCGAACAGCTTCGGGTGCCGCGTCACGTTCTCGGAATTGCCGAGGAAGAGATAGCGGTCGGACAGCAGCGCGAAGTGGAACAGCGGGATCACCCGGTTCTGCAATTCGGCATTGAGATAGATCAGCAGGTTGCGGCAGGAGACGAGGTCGAGCTTGGAGAACGGCGCGTCCTTGATGACGTTGTGCTGGGAGAAGATGCACATCTCGCGCAGCTCCTTCACCACGCAATAGGTGTCGCCCTCGCGCACGAACCAACGCGCCAGGCGCTCGCTGGTCATGTCGGCCTCGATGTTGGTGCGGTAGCGGCCGACGCGCGCGGTCGCGAGCGCCCGCCCGTCGATGTCGGTGGCGAAGATCTGGACCTGCGGCGCGGAGTCGAGTGTCGCCATGTGCTCGCGCAGGAGAATGCCGATCGAATAGGCTTCCTCGCCGGTGGCGCAGCCGAGCACCCAAACGCGAACCTGCTGGCCGGTGCCCTTGCCCTCGAAGATCTTCGGGATTATCTGGGCCTCGAGCACCTCGAACTCGCGCTTGTCGCGGAAGAACTCGGTGACGCCGATCAAGAGGTCGTTGAAGAGGTTCTGCGCTTCGTCCTTGTCGTTGCGGAGAAAATCGACATAGGCGGGGATGTCGTCGATCTGGACCACCTGCATGCGCCGCTGCACGCGGCGCAGGAAGGTGTTCTGCTTGTAGCCGTGGAAATCATTGCCGGTCTTGTTGCGCAGGATGTCGGCGATGCGCGACAGCGAGGTCGCGGCCGCGGCGAGCACCTCGTCAAAACCGTGCTTCTCGTCCAGGCGGCGCAGATGACGGGCATAGACCTGGATGTGCTCGGGAATATCTTCGGGCGGCAGCACGTAATCGGCGATCGCCGCCGGCATGTTGCCGTCGAGAAGATGATCGGCCTCTTCGCGGTTCACGATCTTCTCGGCGATGGCGAGACCACCGTGATCCTTGAGCGTCGCGGTGCCAAGCGTACCATCACCGCCGGTGCCGGCGAGGATGACGCCGATCGATTGTTCGGCGCGCTCTTCCGCCAGCGACACCAGGAAGCTGTCGATCGTGGCCCGCTCGCCGGGCGCCTGCTCGGCCTTGCGGATCGCGAATCGCTCGCCCTGGATGGTGGTGATCATCGCCGGCGGGCACAGATAGATCGTGCCGCCTTCGATCGCCTGGCCATCTCCGACGTCCGCGACCTTGCCGCCATTCGCCCCCTGCACGATCTGGCGCAGCCGGGCTCCATCGAAGGCCTCGTGATGCTGAAGCGCCAGCACGATGGTCTGGTCGGCGCCGATGGCCAGCTTGGCAAAGAAGCGCTCGATGCTGTCAAGTGCGCCGGGCGAAGCGCCGACCCCGATGATCAGCGGGGACCTGATCTGACGCTCTCTCTCGACCGGCTGGTCGCCGACTTCATGCATGGCTCTCGTAGCTTTCGCTTGCTGGCGGGACCCGGGGGATGCCCGGTTCCTGCAAATAGCAGAAATTGATATTACCCCAAGAGGCCAAAGGCGAAAATGTCATGCAGAGCTTTTGATGGCAGATCGCTGTAGCCCTCCGGTCCATGGTGGATCGCAGCTTTCGGAACCGCGATGCGGGCATCCATGAACGCTGGGCCTGATCATGCGGGATCAGGCGGGCGGCAGCGAGAAGCGGCAGCCCGATTGAATGTTCGAAGCGCCGAGGCGAGCCGTCAACGGCCCGGCCGTGCCGGATCGACTTGCTGCCGCAGATACGCCACCCGCTCCTCGATCAGGACGCGGTGACGTTCCCACTCGGTCAGGGTCTGCTTGAGCAGCTCGACCAGCCGTTCCGCCTGGCGCGTGTCGTGGCCGTCCGCCATCAGCTCACGCACCCGTTCCTCCTGGTCGCGGATGCGCTGCCAGCCCTCCTCGATATCCCGATCGGCCTTGACGAGAAGGCGCTGCTCGGCATTGAGCTGCTCGGCGAAAGAGACGGCCATCGTTGGGCCTCAAGCCTCGGGCTTGCGAGCCGGAGGATCGAGCGATTGTAGCACGATACGCCGGATCATGTCGGCATATTCACGATACTCGGCGGCCCGCGCCGCGTACAATTCGGCGATGGCGGCCCGGCCGCTGCGCCGGCCGTCAGCAGCCATGCGCTGCACCAGTTCCGCCCGCTCCTCGATGATGCGCAGCGCGACGCGCAAGGCTTCGTCGACCCGCCCTTCCTTCTCCTTGGCGAGGATGTCGGCAGTGAAGGCATGGCCGACCTGACAGCGGAAACGCATCGGGCGCGCCTCCTTGATCGCGGAAAGCACCCCGCCACATCCCGGACAGGTCAGCGCGACGGGATCGGCCATTGCGACGAGCTTGTCGCTCCCGATCCGCTCGCCGGTCGCGATCTCGACCTCAAGCCTGATCTCGGGCGGAATCGGCAAGGCAACTCCCGCCTGCTCCCTGACGAGCTCGGACAGAACGTCGCCCATGGTGGCGCCCGGAACGCAGAGGTCGACGGTGGTCGCCTCGAGCGCATTTCGCGGCATATCGCTGGCGACGGCGTCCGAGGGGTCCTGGACCACTGTCATCCCGCCGCAGCGTTTGATGGCATTGAGGCCAGCGGCGCCATCGGACAACAGGCCGCTCAGGAGCACACCGACGACACGCGGTCCGTGATAAAGGGCTGCGGAGCGGAACAAGGCGTCGATCGCCGGCCGAACCATGTTCTCGCGCGGGCCGCGCCCGAGGAAAACCTGATGTTCCGACAGCATCAGATGGTGGTCCGGCGCGGCCAGATAGACATGGCCCGGCTCGATCGTCATGCCGTTTTGGGCCTGCCGGACCGGAAGCGGGCCGGCACTGCTCGCAACCGTCGATAGGATGCCGATGCCCTGCGCCGGAATGTGCAGGACCACGAAGATGGCGGCCGGCAAATCCGTTGGCAGCCGCCCGAGGATCTGCTTCAGCGGCGCGGTCGCTCCGGCCGAGCCCCCGATGACGATGATGTCGCGGTTGCTCATGGAACCCACCTTCGGTTGCATCGTTTGCACCAAGGCGGGCCTCCGTCTTATGTTCCTATGGCTCGCAGCGGCTGGAGGCGCCATGGCGATATCGCCCACATTGTCACCTCAACGAACCCAACTGGACGGGCGGCGCATTCTCGTCGTCGAGGACGAATATTTTCTCGCCGATGACATCCGCAATACGTTGCGCGGGCTCGGTGCCGAAATCGTCGGTCCCGTCGGTCACCTCGAGGATGCGCTCAAGATCCTGCACGACGGCAGCATCCTTGATGCCGCAGTGCTTGACGTGAACATCCGCAGCGAGAGGATCTTTCCGATCGCCCGCGAACTGAAGGCGCGGAACGTGCCCTTCGTGTTCACGACGGGATATGACAAGATCATTGTCGGTCCGGAATTTCAGGACGTGCCGCTGCTGGAAAAACCGATCGACCTCGCGGCCATGGCACAGAAACTGGCCGAACTCATCGCCGATCCTGCGATTTGACACGCAACGAGGCGTGTTCCTTCGCCATCCCGGCAAGACACAAGGAACCTTCGATGATCTATGCACCTAATACCGCCATCGACAAACAGCTGCTGAGCCATTCGCACAAGCTGGTTCGCGAGGCCATGTTGTTGCTGCGCAGCAGCGACCATCTCGTGAGCGCGCAACGCCTGCGCGATGAGCTGGAGCAGGAACGCCGCCAGCCGCCGCACCGGGACAGCGCGAGAGGTGGCAGCGACCACTGAACTGCAGGCACGCAGCCGATCAGAATAGATGCGCGAAAGCGAGCCAAGCAGTCACCGCCAGGCACAGGGCCACCGCAGCATAGGGCAGCGCAACGCGCAAATCAGGAAGTCTCCCGGCCGTCAAGTTATCATCATCCAGACGATTGCCGCCATCATCACGACGAAACCCGTGATTGCCGTTGCGACAAAGGCCTGTTCGACGCGATCCATCGCCATCGCAGCCCCGTTTTCTTCAGCCTCATCTTTCCAGCAGAGCTAGTCTGACGGCTCGGCGCGCTTTGCGCATTAGGCTATGTGAATCGGCGTCCTTCTTTGTCAGTTCGCTGGACGAGCCGGGCGCCGGCTCGGCTTCATCGACGCCTTTCCTGCGGCGAAAGCCTACTTCAGCGAAATCGTGATCTGGCTGATATTGGCCGCAAGCTCGAGGCCCGCTTTCGGCCCCTGCATGACGATCGTCACGCCCTTCTCGTTGCGCAAGTGGACGCCGTTGACGCCTCCGACCAGCGCGAAGCCGCCGCCGACGGAACTGTAGGTGCCGGCGAAGTCGCCGATCTCGCGGATGCCCGACGCCCAGCCGTCGAACCGGCCGACTGTCGCACCCGCAGTGATGCCGAAGCTCATGCCCGTGATCCTGAATCGATAGGCTTTGCCGCGATAGGTCAGCGTGCCGCTTCCGACGCCACCGCCGACAAGAAGACCCGCCTTGACGATCCTGACGTGCACCTGGCCGGCGGCTTGCGCGAAAGCTGGCGCGACTGGCGTAGCGAACACCAGCGCCAGCAGCATGACCGCGATCAGCCGGCCCGCGCGGAGGTATGACGCCGTTCCCTGTTCACGGTTTTGCGGCATCGACCTTCTTCCAGGTCTGGTCCGGATCGAACAACGTGGTGCGCTCGGCGATGACGGCCGTCCGCTTGCCCAGATCCTTCTGGTAGACGGTGCCGGCATGGTTGACCAGGAAGGTCATGACGCCGGAATTGCCGTATTCCGCAGGCCAGGCGATCAGCGCGAAGCCGCCGATCATCTTGCCCTTGACCACGTAGTTGAGAGCGCCGCCGGGCGCATCCCTGCCCTGCGCTTTCAGGATACGGAAATAGTAGCCGTGATAAGGCGCCGGTCCGACATCGCCAGCACGATAGCCTTCCTTCGAGGCCTCGGCCGCCAGCGCGCCGAGCGGGCTTGGATCGCTGTCATCGCGCCAGAACAGGCCGTCCTTCTTGCCCGGCGAGGAGACGATACGCTGCGCGTAGACGCCCGCGCCCTCGCCGCGGTCCTTGTCGGCGTATTCGTTCTGCGCGTCGACATACGCGAGCGCGGTCTGTATCGCGTCGAGTTCGTTGCGGCCGATGCGACGGCGCAGCACTTCGATCCGTCCCTCGTCGGTATCAAACGTCCAGCCGGCCTTGGTGTTGACCAGCGGAATCGGGAACGGGAAATCGTCCGGTCCCAGCATCAGGGTCGCGGTCTTGTTGCCCTCCGCCTTGATGCCGTGCCTAGCGTCATACATCGACGTGAAGCGCTGGCGGATGTCGTTGTCGGCGACCTCATCGCCGGAGGAGACGATGTCCTCGGCGGCCCTGCCGAGCACCTTCAGGATATCGTCGGGTCCGCTCTTGACCGCGGCGGCGAGCGCTGCGGCTGCGTCCTCCGGCGTCTTGTAGGATTGCTGCGCCTGTGACGCAGAGCCAAGCAGCGCCAGCGCCATGAGGCCCGGCAACAGCGCGCGGCGGAACGATTTCAGACCACTCATTGCGTCACCTCCGCAGGGATCTTCGCGCCGCCGGCGAGCCAATCGTGGTAGGTGCGGAATGTCAGCCCGAGCTTGTCGTAGTAGACACGCAGATAGCCGTCGCTGCCGCGGGTCACTGCGTCAGGCATCAGCTGCTCGACCTCCTGCGCCATCACGCCGACATAGGCCTTGTCGCTGCCGATGTAGCTGAAGCGGTAATAACCGAGGCCGCTCGCGAGATGGCCGAGCAGGACGACATCGTGCTTCAGCGCGATATCGGAGCGCCGGCCACCGCCGCCGCCGCGGCCGCCTCCTCCGCCTCCCCCGCGGAAGCCGCCGCCTCCGCCGCCACGCATTGCCATGCCACCGCCGCCGCCGCGTCCGGCCATGCTCGGTCCGCCACCACCGCGCGGCATGCTCGCCATGCTGGATCGCCCGCGCGCCGATGCCGCTGCGGCGGAGCGGCCGGACGAGACATTCATCGCACCGCCGCGATTGCCGCCGCCACGGTTCGCCGCACCGCCGCCGGCACGGTTGGCAGCCTTGGCGCGATCGCCGCCACCCTTGGCGCGGTCACCGCCGCCTTTCGCGCGGTCACCGCCGCCCTTGGCGCGATCTCCAGCACCAGCGCGATCGCCACCGCCGGGCCGATCGCCGCGATTGCCGGCACGGTCACCCGCGCGATCTCCCGCACGATCGCCTGCCCGATCACCAGCACGATCCCCTGCGCGGTCCCCCGCCCGGTCACGCGCGCCCTGATCAGGACGCAGCACCTGGTTGCCGTCACGGCCGCGGAAATCCATCCGGTCGGACGCACCGGCCTTGATGTTGGTGTTGCCGAAGCGCTGCTGGACGTTGACGTTGTTGTAGCGCACGCCCTGGCGATGCGCCGGATTGTGCTGCCAGCCGCCCGCGATGTTGGTGGTGCGATGATTGACGTAGACGTTGCGGTTGCCCCAGTTGCAGCCGCCGCCCCAGTAATTGCCCCAGCGCCCGATCGCCCAGGCCGTGCCGAAAGCGAGGCCCGCCGCGACCACGCCCGCGCCGATATAGGACGGATAGCCCCAGTAATATGGTGGATACTCCGCATAGGGCCAGCTGCCATAGACGGTCGCCGGATCGTAATACGGCACATACATCTCCGCGGGATCGGCCTGCTGGATCACGACGACCTGCTTGCCTTCCTGGGACTGCACGCTGACCTTCTGCTGCTTGGTGGTGGCGAGCTTCTTGTTGTCATAGGCCTTGTTGCGCAAGCGCTGGATTGCATCCATCACGTCGGGCTGCTGCGCGAGAAAGGCATCGCCGAGCTTCTTGGTCCAGTCGAGCTGGTCGCTCATCATGGTCAGGACATCCGCGGTGCTGGCCAGCGCCTTGACGCTGTCGTCCCAACCCTGCTTGTCGACCTCCGTCTTCAGCGCATCGCCCTTCAGGCTCTTGTGCTCCTTCAGCCAGCGGTCGGCCTGCACCACCTCCAGCGGATAGGTCGAGGCGGCCAGCACATTGGCGAGGAGTTCGTCGGGATAAAGCGCGATCGGTGCGACCAGGGCCTCGAGTTGCTCGGGCTTCAGAAGCTCGGCCGTCGGCGCAGGCGGACTCGCCGGCTGCGCCTGCGGCGCCGGGGTCGCTGGTGTCGTGGCAGGCTGCGCCGTTGCAGCGAACGACGTCGCCATCGTGAACGCAAGCACCATCAGGATCTTGCCGCAGCGAAACATCACATCCTCCCTCGGACTTCCAACGGGAGGATCGGGCCGGGGCACTGACATTTGTTGATCAAGATCAACGAAACGAGGTGGTCGCGGCTGCTGCAACGCGAGAGCCGCGCGTCATTCGGGCGGCAGGTCCGGCCCGGCTGCGACATTGCCGGTCTGCACGCAACCGCGACAAGGAAACGGCCGCACCGAACCCTGAGATTTGACCAAGATACCGGCCGTCAGCGAGCGATCGGAAGCCGGATCGTGAACAGCGCGCCGCCCGCCGGCTGGTTCGCCGCGGCAACCGTGCCGTGATGGGCCTCGATGATGGTCGTGGCGATCGCGAGCCCCATGCCCATGCCCTGCGACTTGGTCGTGAAGAACGGATCGAACACGTTCGTCAGATCGGAAGCGGCAATCCCGGGCCCGGTATCGGTGACCCTGACCTCCGCCTGATTGCCGGCGCGCGCAGTCGAAACGCTGACCTCGCGTTTTCCGGCGTCCGCGTCGGAGATCGCATCTATCGCGTTGATGATCAGGTTGAGAACCACTTGCTGAAGCTGGACCGGGTCGCCCTTGATCGGCAGATCGGCCTGAACAGGCATGTAGGTCAACGTGATCCGGCGGCCATCGGCGACGGCTCTCACCAGACCGATCGCTTCCCGCACCGTGTCATTGAGCTCGATCTGCTTGATCTCGAATGGCGTCTTCTTCAGAACGCTGCGCAGCCTGCGGATGACCTCGCTCGCCCGCTGGTCGTCGCGTCTGATGTCGGCGAGAATCTGACGGAGCTCGCTGATGTCGGGCGAAGCGGACTTGAGCATGAGCTCAGCGGTCTCGGCGTTGGTCAGGATGGAGCCGAGCGGCTGGTTCAGTTCGTGCGCGATCGACGTCGTCAACTCGCCGACGGCGGAATAGCGATTGGCGTGAGCGAGTTCGGCCAGGCGCTGGCGCGACTCGACCTCAGCGACGCGGCGGCGCTGGCGCTCGTGCAGCAGCCCGCTGATGAGGCCCGCCTGCACGAGGAATACGGCCGAGATCAACAACATCTGCCAGCGATAGCGTTGCCAGATGTTCGGGTCGCGAAACACGACTTCGCTGCCGGGGGGCAGCCGGCTCTCGCTGATGCCCCAGCGCTGCAACTCCCGCCAGTCGTATTTCGGCGGCGCAAATTCGATGGGCTCGTACTTGATGCTCTCCGGCTTTTCGCCGCCCAAAATTCGCATGACGGCATTCACCGTCTTGCGGCTCGTTTCATCGACCGAATGCATCGGGCCGCCGACAGTGCTGCCGCCAAAGAACGGCTCCTGATAGGAAAAGATCGGCGCGTTCGCGACGGCGTGCAGGCTGCGGAGCGCAAGGTCGCCCTCGTGGACGATGCCGGCTCCGTCGACCGACATCAGCCCCCAGAACAGCACGCTATGAGGCGGAAGTTCCGATGCACGCTTCAATATTTGCTCGAACGAAAGGTCCGAATACCAGACGAGATCGAGCCGGCCCTCCAGCGGCTTCAACTCCCGTTTCACTTCGTCGACCCAGAACTTTTCGAGCGGCGAGGCGCCGATCACGATCGCGGCCGTCCTGGTGTCCGGCAGAAGCCGCAGAATATTGTCGAACGCCGCCATGAAATCATTGCGGATCGACACGACGACGTCATTTCCGGTGAGGTCGGCGCGGTTCACCAGACGGTGCTCGACCGCGCTCAGCACCATCGGAGCATCAGGAAAGAGCTTCATGCGGTATTTCTGGACGAACCGCGCCGCGGGCGCGCCGATGCTCAGCACGATGTCGGGCTGCGCGCCCTGATAGAGCGAGCCGAGATATTCGACGAATGGTGCCTCCGGACCCGGATTGTTGAAGCGCGCAGTGAGCAGAGTGTGCTCCTGGACGTCGAGCGGCCAGAGCGACTGCCGCTCGAGCTCGGCCTTGATGCTACGCGCATATTCGCTCCAGGGCCGGAATTCCCGCCCAAAGGAATGCAGCACCAGCACGCGCTTGAGCTCGCGGTAACGTGCTTCGCCAAGCCGGGCGGCATCGGCCGGCCAGGACAAGACGCAAGCAACCAGCACCAGGCCAAGACGAAGCCACGTGATCGTCATCGGCCACATCCTGACCGAAACGCTGGTCATGCGCCCGCTCATCCGCTCCCTCGACGGCCTTTCCAGCCGATCTTGGCTGCAATTCTAGCGGTAACTGTGCGGTTTCGACAGCCCCCGAGGACGCTATCCCTGGGTCTCAATGGCCGCTCAACACCAGCGTCTGGATGGGCAGCAGCAACGCCTGGATGCGTAGCAGGAGCGCGTGGACCAAGCCGACGCCGTCGACGACATGCAGGGCAATCTTCCGGCTGGTCGAAGTATCTTTAGCGGAGATTTCCTCGTGATTGCTGGTGTAGGCATTGACGATGCAACTGCTGCCGGGCGTGACGCCGTCGAGCCCGCCCTTGTACAGCGGCTCCATGAACACCAGGATCGTGCCGGGCCGCACGGCGTTTTGCGCCTCGATCAACTGCTCACCGGAACGAAACTGCCCGGCGGCGATATAGTCCTGCACCGTCGTGATCACCATCGGGATGATGACCCAGGGCTTTGAAATGCAGGTCGCCTCCGCAACCATGCCCGTCTTCATCACCTGGGCCTCGATCTGGCCGAAACCGGCCTGAAGCAGCTTACGGCCGGCTCCTTCCGGAATCAGCACGCCCGCCGGGCGCATCAGCTGATTGACGACGTCACCAGTACGGATCAGGAACTGCTCGACGCGCCCATCGACGCCCGCACGTACGATGGTCTTGTCGAGGTCGACCTGGGCCTGATCGCGTGCGGCTTCCGCACTGGCCTTCTGCGCCGGCAGCAGGGTGGAGACCTGCAGAGATGCGGACTGCCTTGCAGCCGTCGCGGCGTCGATACCCGACTGGCGCTGATCGACCAGCACCTGGAGCTTGTCGATGTCACGCTGCGGGACGATGCCGGGATTGCGGCGCTGGAGCTCGCTCTTGACCTCGAGCTCGTCCTTGGCCTGCTGATAATTAGCTCTCGCTTCACCGAGCTGCGCCTCGGCCTTGACCACGTCCGCCTGTGCGGTCTGCATCGCGGCATCGACCTCCGCGATCTTTCGCTTTGCCGTCTCGTAGGCGGCCTGCTGCTTCGAGGCATCGAGCGTGAACAGCACGTCGCCCTTCTTCACGGCTTCGCTGAAGCCGACCTTGACGTCGGCGACACGGCCCGAGCCCTCCGGCAGGATCGGCACCGTGCGGAAATAGAGCGTCGCGGACGACGTGGAGGGATGGAAGTAGAAGATCATGGTGATCAGCGACACCGTCAGCATCAGGCAGCCGGTGATGCCCCATCTGAGCTCGTACCAGACCGAGAAGAAGGTGATCTCCTTGCCGAAGCGCTTGCCTTGGACGTAGCGGCGATACAGATAGTCCGGCAGGATCGTCAGCAGCGAGCAGAACATCAGCTCAAACATGGCTGTGCTCCTTTTCCCTCGTCGGCCCCGGCTTGTCCGTCGGCGGCGGCGCTGTGCCACCTCTGTCACTGGCCACCTCCGCCTCTACCGGAGTTGCATCGGCAATCTTCTCGACGGACCCGGCGATGCTGCGCAGCGGTGTGCCGAAATCGGGCAGATCGACCAGCGCGAGCAGCAAGCCCGCGACCCAGAAGATGTGCATATGCGTGAACAACGAAATGAGGCCGAGCACGGCGACCAGTTCGAATTGCAGCTTTTGCGATTTATGCGCCATGCGCTCGGGCAGGCTGTGCAGCTTCCAATAGAGCGTACCGACCCAGAGCACAGTGCCGACCAGGAATACACCCATCACCACCATGAGCGGATCGGTTCCGCTCCCCGGCGCGAGATAGAACGGAAGATGATGTGGGGCCATCGGATGAAGCTGGTCGCTCAAACGTCTCTCCCGGTCAAATGCGCCTGTACGGCACTGTGTTCGGGCAGGCTTCGGTTTGCTTGATTTGAATCAAGGGAACGCCCTCTCCCGGACCTAGCGTTCCCTGGACGCCGATTTGCACAATCATCAGGAGCCGCACCATGCCCGGCCTCGACGATCTCATTCCCAACGCCGCCCAGATTCGCAAGGAAGCCGCCCTCAAGGAGGCAGAGAAGGCCGACGAATATGTCCGTCTCGCCGCCGCCGCCGAGGCCGAGAAGCGGGCGCTGATCGAGCGCCTGAGCAAGCCCTCCGGCAAGAGCGAGGAGGAGAAGATCAAGCTCGCCTCGACCATCATCCAGCGCGCGGTGCGAAACGGCCTGACGGAGGTGCTGGTCTATCGTTTCCCCAATTCGCTCTGCACCGACAAGGGACGCGCCATCAACCAGATGGAAAAGGGCTGGGAGAACACCCTGACCGGCATCCCCAAGGAGATCTACCAGCTGTGGACCGACTATCTGAAACCGCGGGGCTACCGCATCGCCTATCAGATCATCGACTTTCCGGGCGGTGTGCCCGGCGACATCGGCGTGACCATTTCGTGGGACGATTGATTCCCGGGACGATTGATTGCTGATGCTCGCCGAGCGCAGCAGCGAAAGGACAGGCATGGCCAAGGATGCGCCCGCGGAGCGGATGAAGCGGAAAGACTATGAGAAGGAGCTCGAGAAGCTCCAGGTCGAGCTGTGCCATCTTCAGGACTGGGTGAGAGCCGAGAAACTGAAGGTGATCATCATCTTCGAAGGGCGCGACGCCGCCGGCAAGGGAGGCACCATCAAGGCGCTGACCGAAAAAGTGAGCCCGCGGGTGTTCCGCGTCTGCGCCCTGCCCGCACCGTCCGACCGGCAGAAATCCCAGCTGTTCCTCCAGCGCTACATCGAGCAATTCCCGGCCGGCGGCGAGATCGTGATCTTCGACCGCAGCTGGTACAATCGCGCTGGCGTCGAATATGTCATGGGCTTCTGCACGCCAGCCGAGCACAAGCGCTTCCTGGAATTGTGTCCGCAGGTCGAGAAATTCGCCGTGGATGCCGGCATCATCCTGATCAAGCTCTGGCTGGAGGTCGGGATGGAGGAGCAGGAGCTCCGCTTCAAGGCGCGCATCGAGGATCCGCTGCGACAGTGGAAGCTTAGCCCGATGGACACCGAGTCGTTCGGGCGCTGGTACGACTACTCGCGCGCGCGGGACATGATGTTCGAGGCGACCGACACCAAGCATGCGCCATGGCGACTGATCCGCTCCGACGACAAGCGGCGGGCACGGCTCAACGTCATCTCGCACATCCTGAGGACGATCCCCTACAAGAAGGTCGCGCGGCCAAAAGTCAAGCTGCCGAAGCGGTCCCACAAGGGACGCTACAACGACCAGGCGAGCCTGCGCGGACTGAAGTTCGTCGAGGAACGATACTAAAATACGAAACGGGCCGCGGTGACGCAGCCCGTTTGCTCTTGCGACCAGCGCGACCAGTCCTGGTCCTACTTCAACTTGATCGTGACGCCGCCCACCGCAGCCGACACTTCCGCGCCGACCTTCGGACCGCTGAGCTGAAGGATCACGCCATTGCCGTTCTGCAATTGAACGGCGCCGGCGCCGGCGGCAACGGCTCCGCCCGCACCGCCCACTGCGTAAGAACCTTCGATCGACTGCGGCCCCTTCAGATTGAGGGCGCGGCCGACGAACTTCGTGGTCGAGGCGCCAATCGTCAAGCCGACGCTCATACCGGAGACGGTGAATGGATATTTCTTGCCGCGGTAGACGAGAACACCCTCCCCACCACCGACGCCGACAATGAAGCCGCCCTTGGTGAAGACGACGGCGACCTGGCCGGTATCGGCATACGATGGCGTGGCGAAGCCGGTAAATGCCGCAAGCGTGGCAACCAGGACGGCACCGGTGGCAAGTTTCCTCATGACGTTCTTTCTCCTTTCGTTATGACCCCTTGGGGCAAAATGTTGCGGGATCGTGAGTTTGGCGCCGGGAACTCCATTGATCCAAGTCAACGGTCGGACGCATTCTGATAAGGCCGTCCACCACGGCGATCGTTCGCACGCAACGCGCTGGTCAGGTCGTCCGTTGCGCGGTCGTGGCTTGCTCTTCGAGAACACCGTCGAGCGAGCGCAGCCACTGGCCACTGTCGGTCTTTTCGCCCAGCCCTTCCGCACGTAGAAGGTCGCGGAGCTGCGCATGCGCCCCGGCGATGCAGAAGGTGACCTTTCGCGAGGCAAGCTCGTCGTAGAGCTCATGCAGCATGCGCGCGCCGGCAAGATCAATATAGGGCGACGCCGAGAGGTCGCAGACAACCAGCCGAATGTCGGGCGATGTCCGGAGCGCGATCAGCACCGTATCAAGAATGGTCTCGGCGTTGATGTAGAGCAACGACGCTTCGGGACGGAACGCGATGATGCCGACCAGCGGCTCGACCCCCTCGTGCCTTGCGCTGTCGGAATAGCGGCCCGTGCCGGGCAGACGGCCGAGGAACGCCACATTCGGTCTCGAAGCCCGCGCCAACAGGAGGAAGATCGACGCGATCGCCGCCAGCAGGACGCCCTGGAGGATGCCGAGCAGCAATACGGCGACCAAGGCAATCGCCGCCGCATAGAAATCAATCCGGCTAACCTGCCACATTCGCAGCAGCGCGCGGACATCCACCAGCTTGTACACTGCGGCAAAGACGATGGCGGCGAGTACTGCCTTGGGCAGATTCGTCAGGAGCCCCGTGAAGAACAGCAGACACAGCCCGAGCGTCACCGAGCAGATCACCAGGGCGAGTGGTGTCCGGGCGCCGGCATTATCATTGACGGCCGATTGCGATAAGCCGCCGGCGACAGGATAGCCATGGCCGAGGGCCGCCGCGAGGTTCGCCGCGCCCAGCCCCAAAAACTCCTGCCGCACGTCGAGCGGATAGCCGTGCTTGGCGGCGAAGCTGCGAGCCGCTGAAACGCCCTCGATATAGGCCAGCAGCACACACCCCGCCGCGAGTGGAAAAAGATCGTCGAATTCCAGCAGGCCGAAAGTTGGTATCCCGAGCGCCGGCAGGCCCTCCGGGATCTTTCCGGTGACGGGCACACCGAGAGCCGGGAGGCCAAGCAGAGTTGCCATTGCGATCGCGAGCGCGACGATGGTGATGCCGACCGGTTTGCCCGGCAGAAGTCGTTCGCCGAGCAAGAGCAGTAGCAGCGCGATTGCACCGACAGCCAGCACGCGCGGGTCGATGGCGCCAAGCTGCCCGACCAGCTTGACGGCCCGGTCGAAGAAATTGTGGCCGCCGCCGGCAACGCCGAACAGGCTCGGCAATTGGCTCATGATGATAGTGAGCCCGGCACCGGCCTTGAAGCCGACCAATATGCTGTCGCTGACGAGCCGGACCAGGACGCTGAGCTTGAACATCCACGCGATCAGGCACAGCACCGCGACCGCAAAGGCGGCAAGGCTTGCGATCTGGGCATAGCGTACTGCATCTCCTCCGGCCAGCATCCCGACGGTGCTTGCAATCATCAGCGAGATCGCCGAGGTCGGCCCGATCGCGAGCTGCCGCGATGCTCCAAGTAACGCATAGCCGATGCCGCCGAGCATGTAGCCATAGACGCCGATCTGCGGCGGCAGGCCCGCCAGCGCGGCATAGGCGAGCGAGACCGGGATGGCGTAAGCGGCGAGCGTGATGCCTGCAACAGCGTCGGACGGCAGCCACTCGCGCCGATAACCACCAAGCCATCCGGCCGGCGGAAAGAAGCGCGTCCAGGTCGGTTCGGGAGGCGAACTCATCTGATCAGCTCACGTGACGTCACTTCGCGGCACAACAAGACGATCAACAGCGCGACCACGGGAAGGCCAAGCGCGAGATAGGGGATGGTCTTGGTCACGAACGCACCGACGGCAGCACCGAATCCGAACACCACGCACAGAGCGAACAAGATGCCGGAGGGTACTCATGTCGGCGATATCGGCTGTCGCAAACTCTCTTCATCATGTCATAGGCATCGCCTCGCCTCCGCCGGGGCTTGATCTGGATCAAGCAATCTTCTCCCGCTGCCAATCAAATCCAGCGCAACGCGCCGGGGGATATGCGACCATGGACACCGTCAGGTGGATCATCACCACCGCACGGGAGACATTCCTGCTGCTGGCGATTTGCGCTCGGCACCATTCTCGTCCGCCAGAAGACTCATGGGTTCTCGATCGGGATGACCGCCTGCATCCTGATCGTGTCCGTCCTGATCGGACAGCTCGGCAGTTTCACCTTCCCGCCGACCCTCCGGGCCGTGCTGTTCAGCCTGTTCGTATTCACCATCGGCTATCGGTCAGGGCCGGAATTCTTCGCATCCCTGAGGTGACCATGCATCGCTTGATCCTCCGGTTTTTCGCGACCGCCTTCCTCGTTCTGCTCATCTTCGCCGCGCGTGCGCGCGCCGAGGACGAGGTCCGCATCCAGGAAGAGATCTGGGCCCTTCCGCTAGCGTTGCCGATGTTCGCCTATCTGGTGCGTCCGGTCGGCGACGGCCCGTTCCCGCTCGTGATCATGAATCACGGCGTCTCGCTCAAACCGACCGATCGCAGCTTCTTTCCGCTGGTCGAATTCCGCGACGCTGCCAAATGGTTCGCAAGGCGCGGCTACCTCGTAGTGGCGCCGGTCGGCAGCGGTTATGGCGCACAGGCGATCGACATTCCCGAGCGCGCGCTTTATGGCCCGTTCTTTTCGAAGGTCGGCAAGTGCACCAATCCCAATTTCCACGATGCGGGCCTCGCGGTCGCCCAGGTCGATCTCCGAATCATCGACTACATGGCGGCCGAGAAGCGCATCATCCCGAAAGACGTGATCGTGGTCGGGCAGTCCGCCGGCGGCTGGGCCTCGATCGCCTTGTCGAGCCTGAACCCGCCGCCGGTGAAGGCCATCATCACCTTCGCCGCCGGCCGCGGCGGCCGGGTAGACGGCAAGCCGAACAACAATTGCGCGCCGGACAGGCTCGTCGAGGCGACCGCGGATTTCGGCCGCACCTCGCGCGTGCCGATGCTGTGGATCTACATCGAGAACGACACATTCTTCGGTCCCGCCCTGTCGCAGCGCATGCACGCTGCCTTCACCAGCGCCGGCGGCCGGGCCGAGTATCATCTGATGCCCCCATTCGGCAACGAGGGGCATTTCTTCATCGGCTCGCCGGACGCGATTCCGCTGTGGTCGCCGCTGGTGACCAAGTTCCTCGATGCGCAGAAATAGCGCTCCGATCCGGAGGCGTGACCATGCTCAATGCCCGTGACTGTCTTGCTGGCCTTCTTGCCATCGCCATCACCGGGACCACGACATTGCCCGGCCGTGCCGCACCAAAAACAGCCCAGGCTGACAAGCCGGCCGAAGTCGCAACGCGTGGCCAGCGCGAAGCGAAGGACATCAGCTACGGCGATTGGCAGAAGCTCTGCTTCAAGGCCGCAGGTGCACCCACGCTGTGCCGGACCTCGATCACCGGGCAATTCGCGACCGGACAGACGGCTGTGCGCGTCGACCTGATCGAGCGCGAAGACGCTGCCACGGCCCGCCTGCAACTGTTCGTGCCAGTCGGCATGTACCTGCAACAGGCACCCAGCTTGAGCATCGACCAAGGCGCCTCCTTCCGCGTGCCCTATAATTGGTGTCTCACCAATCTATGCATCGCGGCGGATGTAGCGGCGCCGGAGGTCATCAGGGGAATGGAGGCCGGCAAAACGCTGACGCTCGAACTCGTCGATTCCAACCTCCTTGCCCTAAAGACCGCGATTCCGCTGGCGCAATTCGGCTCCGTCCACAAGGGCGCGCCAGCCAGGACGCTTGAGCAATATGTCGACGAATAACGACCAGAGTGGATTTACGAGATGCCGGCGCGTTCGACGGATTCGATCAGCGACTGCGCCATGAAAGGCTTGATTAAATAGGCAATGCAGCCCGATGCAAGCGCCGCGGCGCGGTTCGCGGGGCTGTCGTTGCCGGTGATGTAGATCACCGGCGCAGTGACGCCCTGCTCAGCCAGTTTCCGCCGCACATCGATGCCCGACGTTCCACCGAGATTGATGTCGAGGACGATGCAGATTGCGTTGTCAAATCGACCGTGCTCCAGCAAGGCCCCTGCGGAGTCGAACAGTGTCGCGTCGAAACCGTGCCCGCGCAGCAGCCTGTTCATGCTGGTCCGCATGGACAGATCGTCATCGACGACAAAAACGGACTGGCCTGGCGGCAAGACTATCTGCCTTTTCGGGAGATAAGCGAACTGCGAGCGCGGCAACGCGGGCTGGGTACTGGATTCGCATGCTCAGCATTGCCAACCCGACGCAAGTATGTTGGGCACGGCACGCCGTGCAGTGTCAACACGCCTCAATATTGTCCTTTGGTGCAGTCACATCGTGCGGGGAACCGCATCGGAATGACAGTGTAGCTAATGCTCATTCACATCGATCATTCCGAGCCGCTCCGCGATCGAAACGAGCTCAGCAAGCGAATGAACCTGCATCTTCTCCATCACCTGATGGCGGTGAGCCTTCACCGTGCGTTCGGTAGTCCCGAGCTCATGCGCAATCTGCTTGTTGATCCGGCCACGCACGATGAGATCGAACACCTGCCGCTCGCGCTGCGTCAGCCTGGCCAGTTGCGCACGAAAGGTGTCGAGCCTGCTGCGCTGGGCACGCGCCGTCCGCTGACTCGCCAACGCGCGCTCGATCGCGTCGATCAGCTGCTCGGAGGATATCGGTTTGGTCAGGAAATCTTCCGCCCCCGCCTTGATCGCACGCACCGTGGTCGGCGTGTCCGCATGTCCGGTCAGGAAAATGATTGGCAGCATCAGGCCGGACGCGATCAATCGCGTCTGCAAGTCGGGACCGCTCAATCCGGGAATCCGCACGTCGAGCAGGATGCAACCAGCCTGCTCGTCATCCAGCGCGCAATCCAGCAACTCTTGTGCTGACGCATAGGTCGCGACCTGATAGCCCGCGAGCTTCAGCCGGCGCGCGATCGCCGTCCGAAAGGACTCGTCGTCGTCGACTACGTGAATCAGGCCCGGCACCTTCACCTCTCATCTAATTCCAATGAGGACCCTTGATGCCTCCTCATTCTGGAAAGTCTTCTTCAACAGTTGAGGACCGAACTATCTGCGTCGCTTTGGGCCAAATCCCCGCAGCGGCAGCGCTTCTCATCCTGCGCACCAAGCCCCCATGCTGTCCCTTGGTACAATGAACCTAGGGACAATGGATTGAAATACCGCCTTGGTCATACATCAACCTCGGCGGGAGTGGGACGGCGCGGCGCATTCCCGACTGCGAAATATTTCGTTTGACGGACCAATTCGGCGTTGAGCTGGGGAGTTGGCCTATGTTTGTTCGCATCGCAACGGATTCCGCACTGCGTCCAAATTCTCTTCGTGACCTCGGCATGACCAGCGATTCAAATGCGCTCGTCAATTTAAGCGAATTTTCGTACAGGAAAGGCACCGAGATCTACGGCGAGAAAGAGCCTGCCGAGTATGTCTATCAGGTCAGGTCTGGCGCGGTAAGAAGTTACAAGCTGCTGCCGGATGGCCGCAGGCAGATTGGAGCATTCCACCTCGCCGGCGACATCTTCGGGCTCGAGAACGGTAGCGCCCACCGGTTCACGACGGAAGCGATCGTGGACACCACGGTGCGCCTGATCAAACGGCAAAGTCTCGAGACGGTCGCCGAGAGCGATGCCATGGTGGCCAGAAATCTGCTCAGCATGACCACGAACAATCTCCAGCACGCGGAAGACCACATGCTGCTGCTCGGACGCAAGACGTCGCTGGAGCGGGTCGCAGCGTTCCTGCTCGAGATGGACAAGCGCCTGACGGCCGCGGGCGTCATGGCGCTGCCGATGTCGCGGCGCGACATCGCCGACTATCTCGGCCTGACACTGGAAACCGTGTCCCGCGCGTTGTCCCGGCTGCATGACCTCGGCGTTCTTGGATTCATCGGCAACACCCAACGCCAGATCGTGTTGCGCGACCGGAGCCGGCTCGCCGGCCTCGACTTGCAATCTTGAACTTGCGCTTCATCGGCAACAAGCAGCATCAGATCATCCTGTTGCACCGCCAACAGATGACTTAGCTCGATCTTGAGACCTGGACGGCGATCCCGACGGCGCAATCGAGGCGAGATGCTCGAGCGTCTTGCGCAACACCTCGAACAGGACGGCGGTCGACCAGCCGAACATCAGGATGCCGCTCATCGCCGTCATCGGCCCGATCAGCCGCCAAGCCTCGACCGGCGTGACGTCGCCATAGCCGAGCGTGGTGTAGTTGACGAAGGCGAAATAGAGCAGGTGGCTACCGGCAGGCGCGGCGCCGACGATCATGTAGGCCAATGCCCAGACCAAGACCTCCAGCGTATGCGCGACCATCAGCGACACCGCCGTTACGACCATGACACCCATCAAATGCGTCCTGGGCCATACGGTGTGCCGCAATCCCGCCCTGCGGGCAGCGCCAATGGTCGCAATGGTCACCAGAGCATGGATCATGATGTCGGTCACGCTGACCAGTGCCCCGACCATAAATTGAAGCGCCATCCGCACCGCCAGGACTAATCGCGCTTACGAGGCTGCCGGTCGAGCCGTAATCTTTGCGCCCTCATGCGGCTGATCTCCTCATTGAGCGCGTCTGTCTTTTCGTCCCGCCGCTCCTTCTTCGATTTCGGCGGCTCGCTGCCGCGCAGCTTTTCGAGCGCCTTCTCGACCGAGAGCTTTGTCGTTTCCGTCATGATGGACCTCGTCTAGGGGTTGATCTCGGCATGCGATTCCACTGTGACACCGCCCTCTCCGTCATTCTCCCACTTTGCGAGATCGCCCAGATCGTACTTCCCGCCGAGACGAAAGTTCGCGATCTCGTAGGTTCTCTTCAAACCGTCATGCTGCATTTGCGACGAGCGCCGCGTGGGGGCTGGGCGACGGCGAGAGCCGTGCCGACCAGCAGCAAGATCAGGCCGACAACGCAACGCTTCAGGGCGCTTGTCGCCGTCATGGCGGCGTCCTCCCGGCGGTATTTTGGAGGGACGCTAGGAAGGGCGACCATGGGAGTGTTGATTTAGCTCAATGGAATCCTGCAGCACGCGTTGAGGATCGGAGGCATCAGACCACCGGCCGGTTTCGCGATGCGCTTCCTCAGCCACGGCTCATATCGACTACGCTATGAGCTCGAGGGCCGACGAATGCACCCGCCCATGTGCTGGTGGACGGGCTCACGCAATATGCGGAGCTTTGGGCGACCTATCGCGCGTTCACGCTGGAAAAGGCCGCCCTTGACGGCCGACCCGCTGGCACGCTTCGCCGAAGACGTGCTGGCGGAGCGCTGGCAAGGCAACAAGGCGGTCTGGATCGCGCCCGAAGACGCCGGCGGCGAGCTTACGCCGTTTCCAGCCGGCTACGACCATCTGCGAGCCATCCCTGTGCAGGATCGCCCAAATGAGTGAGCTCCTTGGACCGCTCGATTCCGAGGGCCGGGTGCCGCCGCACCAGCAGACACGCGTCGCCGCATTCCTCGTCTCTGCCCACGGGGCCCTGGCGCGACAATCCGCATTCACCTTGCCCGCAAGGTTCGAATCCGCCTGGCAGAGCGAACTGAACGCACAAATCTACCGCGAGACCGAACTCGTCTCGCTGCTGCTGCGCGCGACGAGCTGGGCGCCAGACCCGGGCCTGGGCTATATGGCCGTAGCCTGGGAAAGCGTTTGGTATCCTCAGCCGATCTACGAGATTTCGGACTGGCCGCTGGCGGTGGCGGCCGGACTTGCCACCCTGGCCCATGCCGTTCACGCCAGCATCCGGCCGGCGGCGCTGTTACCGGTGGAAGCAAATGCCAGCGATCCCTTCGTCATGGCACTGCGCCGCATCGAATTCGAAAGCGGCCGCCTGCTCCAGGCACAAATCCTGTCTCTCAACGGGCCTGACCTCGTGCCATTTCGCGAAGCCGTCGACTCTGCCCTGGAACGGCGCCATGCCGACGTCCGTAGGCAGTGGAGCGAGATGCTGCAAAGCGTCGGAATAAGCCACCGCGACCCAAATGACGGGAAGCCTTGACGCAAATCAAAGGAGTGCAGTGACCACCGGCCAGCATCCTTGCGCCGCCGCCCTTCGCACTGGAGGTTGATCATGAAGACCGTTTCCGTCGAAGAGGCTGTCGCCATGATCCCCAAAGGCGCCAGCGTGATGGTGGGCGGATTCATGGGTGTCGGGACTCCGGAACGTCTGCTCGACGAGATCGTCCGCCAGAACAAGACCGGGCTAACGCTGATTTCCAACGACGCTGCAATCCCCGGCAAGGGCGTCGGAAAGCTGTTCGAGGCGGGCCTCGTTTCGCGGCTGACCGCGACCCATATCGGCCTCAATCCGAAGGCGCAGCAGCAGATGCTGACGAACCAGATCGCGGTCGATCTCATTCCCCAAGGGACCTTCGCCGAACGTATCCGTGCCGGTGGATGCGGCCTCGGCGGCGTGCTGACGCCAACCGGCGTCGGCACCCTGATCGCGGAAGGCAAGCGCCAGATCGAGGTCGACGGAAAGCCGTTCCTGCTCGAGACCGCGTTGCGCGCGCAGTTCGCCCTGGTGCATGCCTTCCTCGCGGATTACCTCGGCAACCTCGCCTACGCGCTGACTTCGCGCAACTTCAATCCGGTGATGGCGATGGCGGCGGATACGGTGATCGTGACGGCGGAGAACATCGTTCCCGTGGGCGTCATCGCGCCCGATCACGTGATGACACCGGCGCCGCTCGTCGACTATCTCATTGCCAACGGGTGAGACCATGGACGCACAGACCATCATCGCCCGGCGCGTCGCCAAGGAGCTTCACAGCGGCGACCTCGTCAATCTCGGCATCGGCATTCCGACGCTGGTCGCGAATTACGTCTCCGCCGATCTGAAGGTGTTCTTCCAGTCGGAAAATGGCCTGATCGGCACCGGCCCGATCCCGGAGCAAGGAATGGCGCATCCGCTGCTGACGGACGCGGGCGGTCGCCCGATCAGTGCGTTGCCGGGCGCCTCCACCTTCGACAGCGCGATGTCGTTCGGACTGATCCGTGGCGGCCATGTCGATGTCACCGTCCTTGGCGGCCTCCAGGTCGACGCGCACGGTCACCTCGCCAACTGGATGATCCCCGGCAAGATGGTGCCGGGCATGGGCGGCGCAATGGACCTCGTCAGCGGCGCCAAGCGCGTGATCGTCGCCATGCAGCATGCCGCAAAAGGCAAATCGAAGATCGTCCGGAAATGCAACCTGCCCCTGACCGCGGCGCGGCCGGTGAACATGGTGGTCACCGATATGGCCGTCATCGTTTTTCCCGACGGCAAGGCGACCCTGCTGGAGACGGCGCCCGGCGTCAGCGTCAGTGAGATCATCGCCGTGACGGACGCCGAGCTCGTCATTCCCGACGACGTCGGCGAAATGCAGATCTGACGAGGTCATGGCCATGCGGATATTTGGCGATTTCAACGAGATCAAAGCCGCCGTCGGCACCGAGATCGGCGTCAGCGACTGGATTGGGGTGACTCAGGACCGCATCAACAAATTCGCCGAGGCGACCTGCGACGAGCAGTGGATTCATGTCGATCAGGAGCGCGCGAAGAGAGAGCTGCCCGGCGGCACCACCATCGCCCACGGGCTGTTGTCACTTGCGCTTGCGCCGCTCTTCATCCGCTCGGTGATCGGCCTGAAGGGCCTGCGAAGTACCCTGAACTACGGTGCAGACCGGATCAGGTATCTGGCGCCGGTGCCGGCCGGCGCCAGGCTGCGCGGCCGCGTCACGGTCGCGGAAGCCGAGGACGTCCCGCCTGATGGCCTTCGCGTGAACTATCATCTCGTGATCGAGATCGAGGGCGGAAAGAAGCCCGCCTGCGTCGCCGAGCTGATTGCCTTGCACTACCGCTGAGTCAATTCAGTCGATGATGTGGTAGCCGCCGTCGATATAAAGAACGCTACCGGTGATCAGCCTGGCGCCGTCGAGCGCCAGGAACGCCGTCGCGTTGCCGACGTCATCGATGCTGACGAGACTTCGCGCCGGTGCCTTCGACTGCGCCTTGTCCATGAGCTCGTCGAATTCGGGGATGCCCGATGCCGCGCGCGTCGCCAGCGGGCCCGGCGAGATCGCGTGGACGCGGATGCCCTTCGGGCCCAGCTCTGCCGCGATGTAGCGAACCGATGCTTCGAGGGCCGCCTTGGCCACGCCCATCAAATTGTAGTTTTCAACCACCATCTGGCTGCCGTAATAGGTCATGGTGAATATGGTGCCGCCATTCTTCATCAGCGGCTCGGCCAGGTGCGCCATGCGCATGAACGACCAGCACGAGACGTCCATGGTCTTGAGGAAGCCATCGCGGCCAACATCCACCACACGGCCGTGCAGCGCTTCCTTCGGCGAGAAGGCGATCGAGTGCAGCAGGAAATCGAGCTGCCCCCATTCCTTCGTAATGCGTTCGAACACCTGCTCCGTCTGCCCTTCGGCCATCACGTCCAGCGGCATGAAGATGGAGGACTCGAGCGCCTGCGCCAGCGGCTCGACGTGCTTTCTGGCGCGGTCGTTGAGGTACGTGACGGCGAGATCTGCTCCCAGCGCGCGAAATGCCTTCGCGCAACCCCACGCGATCGATTGGTCGTTCGCGATGCCGACAATGAGGCCTTTCTTTCCCTTCAGGGCGACCTTGGTATCCGGAAATACGGGAATCATGACACCCTCTTGTGTTTTGCGTCGTGCGATGGCCCGTTCATCAGCAGCGACAGCGTATGCCGTGCAATCATCAATTCCTCGTCGGTCGGCACGACATAGACCGGTATGAGACTGCCGGGCCGCGATATCAGTCGCGAATGGCGCGCGTTTTCCGCCGCGTCGAGCGTGACGCCCAGCCACCCGAACTGCTCGACCACGCGCGCACGGATTCCGGCGGAGTTCTCTCCGATCCCCGCCGTGAAGACGAACGCGTCCAGGCCCTGCAACGCGGCGACGAGCATGCCGGCATTGAGCCCGATCCGGTAGACGAAATGGTCGATCGCCAGTTTTGCGTTGGAGCTGTCGCTGGCCTCGAGTTCCCGCATGTCGTTGCTGAGGCCGGACAGCCCCTTCAATCCGCAATCGCGATAGAGGAAGTCCTGGATTTTCGCGGCGGACAGGCCCTTTTCGGACATCAGGTAGAGCACAACGCCGGGGTCGAGCTGTCCGGGGCGCGTGCCCATCGGAAGCCCGTCGAGCGCGGTAAAGCCCATCGTGCTCTCGACGCTCTGCCCGCCTTTCATCGCGCACATCGATGCGCCGCTGCCGAGATGGGCGACAATCACGCGCCGCCCGGCAATCTCGGGCGCGATCTGCGGCAGGGCTTTCGAAATGTATTCGTACGACAGCCCGTGGAATCCGTAACGCCGTACGCCCTCGGAATGAAGCTGGTGCGGGATCGCGTAGTGATCGGCGACCGCACTGTGCGTGCGATGAAAGGCCGTGTCGAAACAGGCGACCTGCGGCAGTTCGGGAAAGCGGCTCAGGATCGAGCGGATCGGGGCCAGGTTATGCGGCTGATGCAGGGGGGCTAGCGTGGCAAAGCGCTCGAGACGCGACACCACGCCATGATCGATCAGCACGGGCCGATCATATTCCGGGCCGCCATGCACCACACGGTGTCCGACCGCGACCGGATGAATCCGCATTTCCTCCCGCAGCCATTCGCCGGCAACACCCATCGCGCCCGGAACATCCGGGACTGCCTCGATCGGATAGGCACGATCGGCCAACGGGTCGCCGGTCGTGCCGCTCGCCCGCAGACGCGGGCGGCTGCCGATGCCCTCCATCTGACCCTTGATCTGGCGCCGCAGTCTGCCTTCCCCCTCGATCGAGAAGACCTGGAACTTGACGCTTGATGAGCCCGCGTTGACGACAAGAATGGTGTCCATGGCGATCACGCCGCAACTGTCGGTGCTTTTTGCCGTCTAGCTTGTGCATAAAGCGCCGCGACGGCGCAGGACGCCATTCGCGCACGCGGCGCGTCGGCGCGCGATGTCAGCACCACCGGCACGCGAGCGCCGAGCACGACGCCGGCGCCATCCGCCTTGGCGAAATAGGCCAGGTTCTTCGCCAGCATGTTGCCGGCCTCGAGGTCGGGAACGACCAGGATCTGCGCCCGGCCGGCGACCTCCGACGTGATGCCCTTGATCCGTGCCGCCTCCAGATCGATGGCATTGTCGAACGCCAGCGGACCGTCGAGCAGGCCGCCGGTGATCTGCCCGCGATCGGCCATCTTGCAAAGCGCCGCCGCCTCGATCGTCGAGGGGATCTTCGACGTCACGGTCTCGACCGCCGACAGGATCGCCACCCGCGGCAGCTTGCCGAAGCCGGCCTGCACATAGAGGTCGATCGCGTTCTGGATGATGTCGCGCTTGGCGTCGAGGTCGGGGAAGATGTTGATTGCCGCATCGGTGACGAAAATCGTCTCGGCATAGGCCGGCACGTCCATGACGAACACGTGGCTGATGCGCCGGTCGGTGCGCAGGCCGCCGACCTTCGCCGTGACCGCACGCATCAATTCGTCCGTATGCAGACTGCCCTTCATCAGCAGCTCGCCCCTGGCAGCATGGATCAATTCGACGCTCTTGGTGGCTGCCTCGTCACTGTGCGCCGCATCGACAATCTCGAACGATGAGATGTCGAGGCCAAATTTGGCGGCGGTATCCCTTATCTTTCCGCTAGGTCCCACCAGAAGCGGACGGATGATGCCGGCACTTGCGCTATCAACGGCACCGCGCAGCGATGTCTCGTCGCAGGGATGCACGACGACGGTCGGCGCCGGCGGCATGGCCTTGGCGGCTGCAATCAGCCGGTCATATTTGCTGGGCGACCGCGTCTGCATCGTGTCCACCGACATGATCTCTCTCCCGCTCCCGTGAACCTGCCTTACGACGCTTTCGCCTTGGGATCGAAAGGGGCTACGTTCGAGTCCCGCTCCCCTCCGGCCTCCACGCCGAACAGACTGGCGATGCGTGTCAGGCGGCTTGCCCCCTCCCCCGTGATGTCCTCGCTGGCTGACAAAACGTCGCGGATCAGCGCGAAAGCTGTGCGCCTTTGATTGACGTCTTCGGGCAACAGCTTTGGAATGGCTGCCAGCGCCCCTTCCCGGTCCAGCAGCAGCATGAAGAACTGCTCGCGCACCAGCATCTTGAACTCCGGCAGCGACATGCGCTCGCCGCCGTGCTCACGGCGAGCCCGCCGCAACGCCTCGATGCTTCGCTCATCGACCATGCCTCGTGCCGAGCCGACATAGAGCAACGCACGAAGAGCGGCCTCGCGCAGCCCGCCCTCACCGATCCCTGACTTCAATTCCGCAATGCGCTTTTCGAGCATCGCACGGTGTTCGGGCGACATTTCCCGCCGGCGGGACGGCTCGGACTTCGGATCGATGCCGACGGCAACCTGAAGCGCGGGCGAGCCATACACGTTGAGGAAGATCGCCTCGCTCAGCGCCTCCTGCGAATCGCGCCAGCTGTCCAGCGCGTGAACGATCTGCTTGGACATTAGCTCCTGGAACGCCAGGAAAGGATTGTCCTTCGAAACCGGCTTGCGGTTCTCCTCGACCCGTTCGACCACCGAGCTCACGGCGGACATGATCGGGTTCTTTTCGCTGAAGGCTTCATACTGGAGCCGCAGCGGATGCATGTTGCGCGCCAACTCCGCCATCTGCGGCGTCACCATCCGCTTGATCCAGGGTTGGACGTACTTCTGGTAGGCGGCGAGATTGAGCTCCGAGACACGCTTGGCGGTGGCAAAGCGCCGCTCATCCTCGGGTGAATTGCCACCCATGGCGCGGATGTCGTCCAGCGTTCGCGCCTCGCAGCGCATCACCCATTGGCCGACGGCCAGCTCGGCGTTGGCGGTATCGGCACCCTTGGCTTCGAACGTGGCTTCATAGAGCCCGGGCGGCAGCACGTCGATCAGGTCGATATTGCTCGAGAACTCGGCATGCTCCTTCTTCGCCACGCCGCCGGACACGAAGATGCCGAGATGGCCGACGCTTTCATGAACCGTATAGACGATGGTCTGCCCATAGGCCCTGATCTCATCGACGTCGGCATAGCAGTCAAGGATCCAGTCCAGCGCCTGTTGTGGCGGCGTGATGTTGTCGCCCTTGGAGCAGAACACCACGATCGGCGAGCGGATATTGCGCAGGTCCACTTTGCGACCGCCGGACATTTCGATCTTGCCAGCGGCGAGGTTGTTGCCGATGAAGAGCTCGTCGACGATGAACTGGATCTCCTCGGCGTTCAGGTTGACATGCCCGCCCCACCAGCGTTCGAATTCGAGATAGCGATCGGCTTCGGTGTCGACCTTGGAATAGACGTTGTATTGCTTGGTCCAGAGCGTGTTCGAGGGATTCTGGTTTTCGAAGTTCTGCACCAGCCAGGCACCATCGAACTTGCCGGCACCGAGATCGCCGGCCAGTGCCGTCAGCCAGCTTCCGCCCAACAGGCCCCCCGAATAGCGCATCGGGTATTTGCCATGCACGCCCGCCCAGTAGGCCAGCGGTGCGCCGGCGATGATCAGCGGCCCGAACAATTCCGGACGCAGCGATGCCAAAATCATGACGGCCCAGCCGGCCTGGCAATTTCCGATCACGCACGGCTTGCCGTCCGCGTCCGGGTGTCGGCTGATGACTTTCTCGATGAACAGCGCCTCGGCGTGCGCGACGCGCTCGATCGTCTGCCCCGGCATCGGCTCGGGCAGGAAGCCGATGAAGTAGCAGGGGTGACCGGCGTTCATGGCGACGCCGATTTCGCTGTCTGCCTTGAAGCCGCCAATGCCCGGACCGTGACCGGCACGCGGATCGATCACGATGAATGGCCGCCGCTTCAGATCGATTTCGACGTTCTTGGGCGGAATGATGCGGACAAGCGCATAATTGACCGGCTCGTCCAGCTTGCGGCCATCGATGATCAGTTCGGCGGCGTATTGCAGAACATGGGGCGCCGTCTGTGCGACGTGATCCCGATACTGGTCGCCGCGCTGACGCATGACGTCGAGGAACAGGACGCTGCGCTGTCCCGCATCGACCATGTATTCGATCGCCGATGCGATGAGTTCGGATATCGGACCGCCCGGCAGGCTTGCGTTTTCCATCGCCATGTTCCGCCTCACTGTCGCGCGAATTCATTCAATGCGGTGCGGCGCGGCGAACGTTGATCTAGGTCAACGATCCGGGTTCGCGTTTGTTCGGTATGGGGCGATCGTCGCGGATCCAGGCGGCCATCAGTTCCCAGGCCACCGACAGAATGATCGGTCCGATGAAGAGGCCGACGATCCCATGCGCGAGCGTCCCGCTGATCACGCCTATGAAGATGACGAGCGTGGGCGTCGTCAGACCACGCCCCATCACCAGCGGCTTCAATATGTTGTCGAGCACTCCGACAATGCAGAGATAGATGGTCAGCAGTAGCGCGGTCGTGAAATCCTTGTCCATCCAGATCCAGATGATCGCAGGCAGGATCACGATCGCCGCGCCGATCTGCACGATGGTGAGGAGCATGACCGCGAAGGCGAGCAGTCCGGCACTCGGGATATCGGCGAGTTTGAAACCGATGCCGGCCAGCAGGGCCTGAACCACGGCGACGCCGATGACCCCCTGGGATACCGCGCGGATGGTGGCACCGGCCAATTCAAGGAAGTGCTCGCTTTGCTCGGGCACGATGTGGGACAGAAACTCCCTGCCGGCTGCGACCAGCCGCGGTCCATAGGGAAAGAGGAAGCCGGCCACCGCAACCGAGAGGAGAAACTTGAGCGTGCCCATCCCAGCATTGCCGGCAAGGGCCAGCATCGTTCCGGCCAAAGGCTTGAGATGCGGAGCCACCTCTCGCAAGGCTGCTCGAATATTGTTCGAGGCCTGATTCCAGAGCTCATAGATCTGCGGGCCGACGAGCGGCCAGTCCTTCACCCGCTCGGGTGGAGAGGGAACCACCAGGTCGCCCGCGCTGAGCGACCCGGCAAGTTCCTGCACCCCCGCGACCGCACTCACACCGAGCCAAGTGGCCGGCCCGATGATGATTCCGAGATTAATGATCGTCAGGATCGCGGCGGCCGTCTTGGGTCGCCCGCCCAGGCATTTTGCCAGCCAGGCGAACAGCGGATAGAAGGCGACGGCCAGGACCGCGCTCCAGGCCAGGATCGGCACGAAAGGCCGGAGCAGGACGAACGTCCACGCGATCAGCAGGGCGAGCAATCCAAGCCGAAGCACAAGCTGGATGATGTCGCTTCCGGACAGGAGCTGGCGAATGGTCTTCAAGAACGCGCCTTCATCTCGACCAGGCAGGTGCCGTCTAGGCTAGCTGCCGCTCTGGTGCGGTGAGCTTGATCCAGATCAAGCGACCGCACCTCATCGCGCCAGCTCGCTGCGCCGCTTCGAAATCCTCGCGGCTGTTGGTTCTCGAAGACGGACGACGCTTTCGGGCCGTTGACGGCTTAACCACCTCGGCGTAACGTTCCGGTTGGTTCCGGATCGCCGTCCGAATGAAATCGGGACGGCTCGAGTAGAAGCCCTCCAGATCCCCTCATGCTTCGTGATGAGAAATCCGCTTCGCAGGGTCCCCAGGAACGTTCTTCGGCCGTAGCGCTCACCAGAAACAATGATGATCGCCCAAGCGACAAGGATCGCCCCGTCGCGACGAGCAACGAAACATCCGCCTTCCATGGTGTGGACGAAATCGCCCCAGATGTCTTTGCGTTGCCGGACCATAGATTCGGATCCGGGCAAGACGCCTCCCCGCCCTCCGATTTCCTCTTGAGACTAAGGGCGCGCATGCGGCAAGGGATGAATGTCTGGCGCCGCCACGTTCACGAGGATCAAGCGCGTCAAGTCAGGCGAACTTCAAGTACAAGCGTCGAGCGCGGGCTGCTCGCGGTGCTGAGCCTGCTCGTCATCATGAGCTGCGCCGGCGCGGTCGGCGCTCTCATGCAGGTCAAGTCCTTGAAATCAGAGTTGGCCATCCTGCAGCGCGAGCTCCCTCCGCTGAAGGAGCGGATAGCAGCGCTCGATCAGATCGAAAGAAGAAAAGAAGTTCAGGAGAAACAGAGCGAGCAAAAAGCCCAATCATTGCGAGAGACGCGCAGCGAACAACCCCCGCTTGTTCTTTCGCGCGAGGAAATTCAGCTCATTCGCGACTATATCAAGCCTGCTCCCGTCGTCGGCTCTCCCACGGCGGCGGTCAATGTTGGGGATGCCATCGCCGGGCCGACCATCCCCTTTCCGTCTCCGGTCACGGAGAAGATACCCAAATTGCTCGGCGCGACTTTCGCGATACGAAATGGGGTAATTGTCATTGTCAGGAAGGACAGCCGCAAGGCCGACGCTGTGCTGGGACCTTGACGGACATCCGGCCATGGCCGGATGGATGCGAGCTGGACGAAGGCAGGATAGAAGGCTGCAGGCTTGTCGTAGCTGGGTGGCTGCAATATTTTCGAGTTGCGATGAGCGAAGCACCACCGATCGTTCGCAAAGGCACCCGATGACCATTACCGTTCGTCCAATGACTTTGCAGGAGACTGCGCTGATCATTGAATACTTCCACGCAGCGACGCCAGAGCACCTGGAAATGCTCGGGGTCGATCCGACGCGATTGCCGCCGGCATCGCAATGGCAGCGGCTCTATGAGCAGATGTTCGACCATCCCGTTGAGCAGAGAGGCAGCTTTCTGGTGAGCTGGCTTAGCGATGATAGGTTCTTTGGGTTCTCGACTGCCGACAAGATCCGCGTTGGCCAGCAAGCAAATATGCACCTTCACATCACGGATCCCTCACTCCGCAAGCAGGGGATCGGCGTAGAGTGCGTCAGGCAGACCGTCGAACTGTATTTTCAGAGTCTAAAGCTGAAGCAACTCTTCTGTGAGCCCAATGCGTTCAATGTGGCTCCTAACCGCGCTCTACAAAAGGCAGGTTTCAAGTACGTCAAGACGCACATGACCGTTCCGGGCCCTCTTAACTTTCATCAAGCAGTAAACCGCTGGATGATAGATAGAGGCTGAGGGCATCTAACGGACCGCTGTCGACGAATTTATGAGTACGCGCTCCAGCAGAAAGCTAACGACGGCTGGGCGATACGAATTGGACCCAAGTGCGATCGTGAAGATCAAGCGTCCGTCTGCACCGGGCTGAGATAGAGCAAGTGCGAAATGACGCACGACAGCAGAGTCATTCCCAGAATCCCTGCCATCATATAGAACCCTTCGCCTGCCGGGACCGCGATCCACCCCAATGCAGCCTGAGTGGTTCGAGGCGCGGGGCTCTGCCACGACATCAGCAGGAAGCCCGCGTAGCCGGCCGCAAACTGTGTCGACACGGCCAGGGGCAATCTGGAGCGCGTCACGAGTCCGGCACAGGCCAGCGCAAAGATCGGCACCGCAATCCCGAACAACTGGAAGCCTGCCAGGTCAACGTATCCGCTTAGCGCCTCATGACTGCGCTGGAATAGCCCGAACACCCCCAGATTGAGGTGCCAGAGCGTCTCGGAGGAAGGCGCGCACTCAAGGGCACGGGCGGCAAGCTCGGCCGACAGCGTGGCCACGAACAGCGCCAACGGTCCCAGAAACTGGAGCTGGAATAGCCGACTCATTCAACAAGGTTAACTTCACAAACGTTGACCTTGCTTTAAAAGCTCCCGCTCTCCTGCCGGAGATCGCACTGCGTCACCCCGTACGGCATCACCCGCTAAGGCTCGTCAGGGCTGGTTGTTCGGCGGTCTTTCGATGAATCTGCGGCTGCCATTGAGCAGTTCGAGATTATTGGCGATGACCGGATTGCCCGGATCGAGTGAATAGGCTTTCTCGAACTTTCGCCGCGCAGCATTCAGATTGCCGCGCAGCATGTAGGAATAGCCCTGATCATTCAGGATCTGGACGGTTTCGCCGCCAAGGCGGATCGCCTGCGCATAGGCTGGATCGGCCAGATCAAAGCGGCGCAATCGGTCGTAGCTCGCCGCGAGGCCGATCCAGGCCGTCACGTCCTTGGGCGACTTCTCGACTGCGTCCTTGAAGTAGCGCTGGGAAATCCCGTAACTGCCGCGATTGAAATGCTCCAGCCCAAGCCGCACCGGCTCGTCGGAGGGATAGTATTTGACGTCGGTCGGTTCCTGCACGGGGTCTCCGCCCGGCGGTTCCGCAGGCGCCACGATTGCGGCTTCCCTCAGTGTCTGGTCACACGCTGCAAGGCCGGTCGCCAACCAGCAACACGTCAGCATCAAGATAAGACGCCGCATACTCTTTATCCCCCACGGCCCCGCAAACCCGCTGCGCCGTTCGCAAACAACACTACTCGCCGAAAGCCGCTACCGGCCTCCTGCCCCGCCGATCGGCACCGATACGCCGGCTGACGAACCCGCCCCCAATCCTTCTATGTTGACGTTTTGGTTCGTGGGCGGCCGCTGCCCCATTGCCTCCGTCGCATTTCCGATATCGGGAAGCTGGTCCACAGGTCGCGTGGTTCTGCCATAACGCGTGACAGCGGCGCCCGCACGTCGCGCATCAGTCGCAATCCTGGTATCGCCGACATAGCGCGGCCATGGATTGATCGTGTGCGTGACGGCGTTGACCTGCTTGGCATCGCCGGCGGTCATCGTGATGGTGTCGGAGCGCTGGTAGTAGCGGTCCACCTCGTCATGACCGGCGAGCCCATAACAGCCCCCGAGCAGCACGGGTGCGACCAGAGCCAGATACCTGATGGTCATCTCTCGCCTCCGCTAATTCAGGGTTTTCACGACCGGCGGGTCGGCAGCCGCGGCCGGTAACACGACGGGCGCCCTGACTTCGGGCGCGATGATATGGCCGTACGGTCCTTTCACGTCGCCACCAGAGTTGACGTAGTCGTTATAGCGCTTGCGGACTTCCATCTGCCCGTTGAGGAAGAAGTCGACATCGTTGGCCGGCAGGCGCGAGTCGAGCGGCGAAGCCAATTGCTGGCCGGGTGCGGCCGGCGCGACCAGGCGCGGCGTCACGATGATGACGAGATCCGTTTCCTCCTGCTGGTACGACTTGCTGCCGAACAAGGTTCCAAGCACCGGCACCGAACCAATCCAGGGCAATTGCGAAACGTCCTGACGGTTGCGGGTCTGCAGCAGGCCGGCGATTGCAAAACTCTGGCCGTCCCGCAATTCAACCGTGGTGCGCGCGTCGCGGCGGGTCAGCGCCGGAACCGTTGTCCCCTGAATCATCACCGCATTGGAGAAGTCGAGCTCGCTGACCGATGGCTCGACCCGAAGATTGATCACGCCGCGCGAGAGAACGGTGGGCACGAAGGCCAGCTCGACACCGAACTTTTTGTAGTCGATGGTGACGGTGGGAAAGCCGTTCGTCGTCGTGTTCGGAATCGGTACGGGAAACTCGCCGCCAGCCAGGAAGCGGGCGGCATCCCCCGACAGCGTGGTCAAGTTCGGTTCAGCCAGCCGGCGAGCCAATCCCTTGGTTTCCAGCGCGGAGACCAGCAAGTCCACCGAACCGCCGCCGCTGGTCCTGATGATGCTGGTCAACAAGCTCCCGAACGGGACCGGAGCGATGCCGCCTGCGGTACCGATGAGTGTCTGTGCGGTTCCGAGTATTGGAAGACTACCCGTAGGGGCAGCGCCGACGGCCCCTCCCCCGGCACCGAGCGGACCGTTGTTGGTATTGATGCCACCAATCGGTGATCGACCGGCGGCGGTCACACCACCAAGCCCCGTATTGCCAATGTTGGTGCCATTGGCATTCGCCGCATAAAGGTTCACGCCGAGATTACGCCCCGCTTGTCGACTGACCTCGAGAAAGCGCACCTCCAGCATCACCTGCTGCGGCGCAGCGACGCTCATGGCATTGACGACGGTACCGCCCCTGGCAACGCTGCCGGTGGCAATCGCCACGGCACGCTCGGCAGCGACGGCGTCGGCCGCCATTCCGCTCAACACCACCTGGCCCTCGGACGATGACACACGAATGCCGTGAGAGCCGGTACCGGACCGAATGTTCTGCTGAAGATTGCCGGTATCGATCCCGACCTCGACATCGAGGATCCCGATCTGCTTCATCGAGGAGTCCAGCAAGATGACGTTGGTGGTGCCGGTCTGCTTGCCCTGGATGTAGATCAGGCGATCGCTCAGCGACTTCACATCGATGATGTCGGATGAGCCGGCCACAATGGTGGCAAACGCCGTGTCAACTCTGAACGTTCGCGACTTGTTGACAGTCACCCGGACGCGCTGGACGTCGTTCATCTCGCTGACGAAGACGCCGCCGGAAGACCCCCGCCGGTCTGCGGCCTTTGCGGGATCGGCCGAACTCGACACCGCTAGCCCGGCGCCGAGACCCAACACACTCAAAACGAAAAGGCCTGTTCGTGCTTTGCTCGAAACGCGTACGCACCCCATTTCGATACCCCTTCGCCGCGATCCGCGGCCCCCGCAAATCTACGTACTCGGCGCTTCGCGCAACTCCCCTTCACGCATCCCCGCCGCAAAGTTTACATTCAGTCCCAATACAAATCGTTACTTCGCAATCGAGTTGCTGGCGCGCCCGCATCTGATCTTGCGATCCGCTGTCGCGTGCGACGCCGGAAACATCATCATCCTTCGCGCCACCACCTTGCAAGACGAGACAATTACTGAGTTGCCTCAACTCGGGAAAAACTTGCAAGTTGTTGCCAGCGCGCACCACTCTTGTCTCCGAGCGCGCTAATCGGTCGCACGATCGGCTTCGGGTTTTCCGTTTCCCGTCCGCGCAGCAAGCTCCATATCGATTTTCGGGAACGCGGCGCCCGTGGTCGCTTACCTTCTTACCGTCGCGCAGGCGCATTTCAGGATGGCTCCGCTAGAATGGGACCTGAGTGGACGCGCTCGGCGCGTTCAATGCCGTGCCCCATACCGGCACGAGCATGGTGAAGCCCGGTTCAGATGCCGTCACGGTGAAAGCGGAGCCGGCCATCGTCATACCCAGCGTCGGGGACAGGCCGCCGGCATACAGGAAGGGGGCAATGGCCCGTTTGGCCGCCGCCGACGGCAAAGGATCCCCGCTGCAGGTCGGTGCCGTCTTGTTGATCGCGGCATTGACATAGCAGTCGCTGATCATCATCGATCGAGCCCCGGCATTTGCCAGCGCCCGCAGGGACTGCATCGTTATGGCGTATCGTGCCAGATCGAGGATGGCGAACACCAACGTGAAAAACGCCACCGCGACGACGACGAATTCGAACGAAGCGACGCCGCGCTGATCGAGCTTGCGCATCACTGCACCAACCGCACCGTCTGGACATTCGGCGTAGCGGCCGAATCCTGCTTGCACTTCGAATTGTCGAGATACGTATTTCCGGAAAACGTCACGGCATAGGCAATGAGCTGGTAGCACCCCGTACTGGGGGCAGATGTACTGCTATTGCCGGAATACGTTACGGGAGAATTTGGCACGTAGATCGTGCCGTTGAAGTAGCTCGCCGAGTTGCCGCTGATGTTGACGCCTTTGCTCGAATAAGGCTCATCGTCATAGATAAGAAGATCGGTCATCAAGCCCCTAACTCCCGAAAGCGCTGGTGGCACCGCAGGAGACTTCATCGCCGTGAGCTGTATCGTTGGCCCGCCGGTAATCGTCAGCGACCCGCCCCCGAAGAACACCAACGTAGCCGTTCCCGTTATGAGGGGACTGCCATTTATCTTCACGTTTCCAGTGAAGTAATAGGTGCCGCTCAGCGTCATGCTGTTTATCGACTGAGTGCCGGCGTTGTAGCAGGCGCCTGTCTCGTACGACTTGATCGTTGAACCGCCGCACGACTTGTTAGGAAAATCCGACGTCTTCAATGCCGTGATCGCCGTCTTCAACGCACTCAGCGGATCAGGGATCGCCTGCTGGTAGGTCTGCACCTTGCTGCACTGGTTGCCTCCCGTCTGGGAGCAATCGCCAACCGTGTAGCTCGGCGCGTTGACCTGGATGCCGGTATTGCCTTTGAATCCAATCGCATTTGCCGCGGTGCTGTTTGATGATATCCCGCAATTTGCGGAAGATAACGTCGGGCTGCCCTGGAACGTGATAGGATCCTTCAATGCCAGGACACAGGGAGGTTTCGCGAGCGCATCGATTCTTGCCACGGCCGTCGCCCGTATATTGACAGTGGACAGACCGAGCACCTTCGACAGGTAAGCCGATTGTTGCTGGGCTACGGTGGCCTGGACGTAATTTCCGTTTGCGCCGTTCCATGACGTTAGCGAAGCAACCGTGACCTGCTGTGAGACGCCGCTCGGAAGGCTCGTGCTGCATATGGATCCGGGGTAGGACGTGTCGCCCGAATTGCAGAAGGAGTTCCGCGCCGCCGATTGCTTTGCGCGGTAGTCTAATGATTGTGTATCGGTACACGAGCCGGCAGCGATTGAACATGCAAACCGCAAGGCCCCTGAGTAAGCCGCCGCATCGGCGGCGTTTTGCGCGTGATGCTTGGTCACGTACCACGACCCGGCCTCGGCCCCGAGGGCAATGGCTCCGACCAGCGGCACCATGGCCGCTACGGTTGCGAATGCGACTGAACCTCGACGGGAATGAAGCAGGTTGCGCATGGTGGATCCCTATTGAAACTGCTCCGAATATCGCAGCGTATAGGTGCAATTTCCGGCGGCGCACAAGACCGGTCTCAGGACCATCGGGGCCAACGTCAGGTCGGTCGCATAGGTATAGTACTTGGGGTTCGCGGTATTGCCCGAGGAACAGACAGCGTTGCCGTCACCGCATATGAGCACAAGACTGGAAATGGGATACTTGGGATCGGCCTTGCCGATCGCAGTCGATGCCCAGGTCGACGGGCTGGCGACGTCCGGCGGTGGCGAGTACTGAATCGATTGTCCGAAGGCGCGCAACGCTTGCCGCGCGGATATGTACTGAAAGCCTGCAATCGCGAGGTCGGCGAGCGGGAGAAGGACGGCCAGCATCAAGAAAAGGAAGACCGCCGGCAGCTCGAACGCGACGGCGCCGCGTTGGTCCGCGGCGAAGGGCAGTTTACGTCTTAGGAGCCTGCTCATGGCTGCTATCAATGACCGAACTTGCTGAAGGCACGAATGAGGTGAAGGAACGAACTTCCGCCCAGAACGACAAACATGGCCGGAAGCAGGAACAACACCATCGGAACGGTCAGCTTGGCGCCCAGCTTGTGCGCTCTTTCTTCCAGCTTGGTGATACGTTCCCGCCGCAGGTCCACGGCGATACTGCGCAGCGCCTGGCTCAGCGGCGTGCCGTATTGCAGGCTTTGGCTGATCATGGTGCCGAAGCGGCGAAGTCCATCCGATACGGATCCCAGCTTCTCGAATGCCTCGAAGCGGTTTGGCAACATGCGCAGATCGTCGAGCAGGCCGCGCAGGACCTGGGCCATGGCCGGGTTGGTCCCCACCATTTCCGCCGCGACGCGCTCCAGCGCACTTTCCAGGCCCAGTCCCGCTTCGCTGCACACGACCAGCAGATCGATCGTATCCGGCGTGCCCAGCCGAACGGCCGCGTCAAAGCGGCGCTTCAGAACCCACAGAACCAGTCGCGGCCCCACGATGCCGATCATCACGCCGAAAACCGCGAAGATCAGCATATCCATCGGCTCCCGTCCCGAGAGCTGCGCAGCCAGCAAGGCGAGCGCCGGAAACAGGAACATGCTGACTGTCTTGATGCCGATCCAGACCGGCAAGGCCCGATGATGATTGAATCCCGATGATTGCAGGACCGCCCGCAGCTGCTCCAGATTTTCCTCGGCGTAGAAGCGCCGATACCGCTTCCCGACCGATGACATCCAGCCGACCAGATCCTGCGAGGTCGTCGACCGGTCAGGGATGCCCAGCACCGCATTCGAAACCCGTGTGCCCAGCGCACGGAGATGCACCTCACGGATAATCAGCAACATGGTCGCAGCCGCGACTGCAACGGCAAGGGTCGCCATACCGAGAGCGGCAGTCATAGCGCCGTTTCCCTTCTGATCATCCAGCGTATTACAAAGTGCCCCGCCAGCACCGACGCAATCGCGTAGGCCAGCAGCACGTTTCCGGTCGCGTCGTGGAACAGCAGGTCGACCGATTGTGGACTGATGGTGTAGAGGATCGCGCCGATGATGAGCGGCGCGCATGAAAGCGCCCGTGAGGAGAAGATCACCTCACCTGCCAGAGCCTTCGCGCGGGCTGCCAGCGCCACGCGCTGGCTCACCGTCTCTCCAAGCGTCTGCAAGGTCTCGGCTAGACTGCCACCCGACTTCAACTGGACGGCAAGCGTCACCGCGAAGATTCCGTATTCCGCCACCTGCGTCCGCCGGTAGAGACCCTCGACGGCTTCCTCCGGAGGCCTTCCCAGATTCAGTTCGCTGCATACGATGGCAAACTGCCCCGCTGTCGGTTGCGGCATCTCGCGAGCGATGGTTCGAAACGCTTCGTGCACCGGCAGCCCCGATCGAACGGTGCTGGTCACCAGCTGGATCGTGTCCGGAAGCTGCCGGAACAGCTTGTCGACGTAACGACGTCGCTGCCATCCGAACAGACCGCGCACCACCAAGATGGCGGCACCTGCTGCCGCGATCGAGGCGAAGAGGGTGGGAAATTGCAGCAGGCTGTTGGCGTAAAGTATCGTGGCCGCCGCCACGGCACCGGCAAGCAGCACGTAGGCCGGATGCAAGGCGTAGGGGATCTGCGGCCTGTAGTTGGCCAGTCGGTGGAGGAACAGCGAGCGGGCTCCAGTCTCCGCCCGACGAATTGAAGGCAGACTGGCGGGATGTGAGGCCGGCAGCGCCACCGCGAGCTGACGATCGACGCGCCTTTGCCGCGCGTCAAGCCACAGCGAAGTGCATGCTGCGCACACCAGAAGGCCGAGGACACTCATGATCACGGACGTCGGTATCATATCTGCCTCATGGCCTCGGCCCAGGCTCGGTCAAGTCCGTAATAAAGGAGACGGCTCTTGAACTTCGGGACCGCGTGAGTAGACCGGTAAGTGCCGGACAATCTGCCGTGAACGTCCTCGTCCCTGTATTCGAACGCCGCGATGTCGTTGGTGGTGATCACCTCGCCCTCGAGGCCGGTCACCTCGCTGATCTGGACAATGCGGCGCTGTCCGTCCCGCATGCGCTCGACCTGGACGATGAGATCCAACGCGGCGACGATCTGGGTTCGAATAGCCCGCGAAGGCAGATTGACCTGCCCCATCTGCACCATGTTCTCGATCCGGGTCAGCGCGTCGCGGCTGCTGTTGGCGTGCACGGTGGAGATCGAGCCGTCGTGCCCCGTGTTCATCGCCTGAAGCATGTCGAATGCTTCAGCACCGCGCACCTCGCCTACAACGATCCGGTCCGGCCGCATGCGCAGCGCATTCCACAGGAGATCGCGTTGAGTCACCTGCCCGGTGCCTTCGAGGCTGGGCGGCCGGGTCTCGAGGCTGATCACGTGCGGCTGCTGAAGCTGCAATTCTGCGGCGTCCTCGATAGTGACAACACGCTCGCCATGATCGATGAACTGGCTCATCGCGTTCAGCAGCGTCGTCTTGCCTGAGCCAGTACCGCCCGAGACCAGAACGTTGAGTCGGGACCGCGCCGCAATCTCCAGCAATTGCCCAATGGCCGCAGTCATTGATCCGTTTTCGATCATCCCGGCCATATCCAAGCGGCGGCTCGGAAATTTCCGGATGGAGATGCAGGGGCTATGCAATGCCAGCGGCGGCAGGATGATGTTGACCCGGCTGCCGTCCGGCAGGCGGCAGTCCACCATCGGGCTGGATTCGTCGACGCGCCGGCCGACCTGCGCGGCGATTTTCTGCGCCACCGACGCAATGTGACTGTTGTCGCGAAACCGGACGGCGACCCGCTCGAGCTTGCCGGCCCGCTCGACATAGATGTTACTGGGACCGTTGACCATGATATCGTTGATCGTTTGATCCAGGAGCAGCGGGCGGAGCGGACCGTAGCCCGTCATGTCGTCGGCGATTTCGTCAGCAAGCTGAAGCTGCTCGCGCCCCGACAGCTCGAGCCGCTCCTGGTTGGCGATCCCGTGGATGATCTCCTCGATCTGTCGCCGAAGAACATCGCGTGAGACAGTTGCGGCGGCCGCGGGTTCAATCTGCTCGATGACGCGCTCGCGCAGCGAAGCCGACATCGCGGCATGATGCGAGGCAGGTTCGTTAAGCCGTGGCGGCGACGCCGGCGAACTCGCTATCGACGCTGCCGGGCTAGGCGAAGACACGGGCACGGTCGGCGCCAGTGAAGGCAAGCGAGCCTGCGTGTCGTCTGCGCGTTGACCGAATCTCTTCATAGCCTGAGCAGCCTCCTCAACACTCCCTTCCGCTCGGCATCGACACCCGATATCTCCCGTACGATCGGAGCAAGGTGACGACGCAGTCCCGATACATGCTTGAGCGCCGGAATCCCGAGATTGACCGCCTGCGTCATCCCCTTCCCGAGATCGGGAACCACCATGTCCGGTTCTGCACCCAGCGCCTTGACGATCGTGGCCCTCGGAAGCCCCCCTGCGCGATTGGCGCGGTTGAGCAAGGTAAAGACCCTGTCTTGCCCGGCGATGTTGGTGACGGCCATGCGGAGCGCATGGGCATTGCGAAGCCCGGTCACCTCGGCTTCCAGCAGCACCAGCGCGTGGCGAGAAAGACTGATCACCGGATGCATGGATGGCGGGAACGGCACCGGCACGTCGACGACGATGTAGTTGAAACGTTGGCGGAGCAGACCCAGCACATGCCGAACTCCCGCCTCCGTGATGTCAAGCTGCGCGTCCAGCTCCTCGTCGGCGGAGATCAGGGAGACTCGCTCGTTGACTTCGATTGCGGCGCGCTCGAGGAACAGCGTGTCCGCCCGCATGGGGTTTTCGAGAGCAATCCGCAATCCGGGCCCGGGCCGGACGCCCAGCATCACGGCAGTTTCGCCGCCTTGCAGATGAAGATCGAGCAGCGCGACCTTGGCCTTGGTGGTCTCGGCCAGTTGCAGCGCGAGATTGATGGCGATGCTCGTTGCTCCGGCCCCTCCCTGCGCACCGCAGATCGAAACCACGTGTCCACCGCGATCGGCCGGACCGGGCGCCGCGTCTCCCAGCAGCTTCGGACGCAGTTGGTCCAGCACCATATCCCGCGTCAGCGGCTTCGGAAGATACTCGGTCAGGCCGAGCTCCATCAGCTCGCGATAGAAGGTGATCTCCCTGTCTTCTCCGACCAGGGCAACCCGGACATCCGGCGGGCAGACGCCGGCCAACCTTTGCAGCTCCGCAAATGGGTTGTCGATGCCGCTGATGTCCGTCACCAGCGCGAACAGGTCGGTGTCGGTTTCAAGCATCTTTATGGCGTTGCGGATCGTGCCACGCCTGATCGACAAGTTGCTACCTTCGAGGCCCTTGCGCAGGGCGGCAGCAGTGAGCTCGTCGTTCACAAAGCACACGATGCGGTTACGGGCGACGACGGACGTCGTTTCTTCGGGTGGCGTGGCTACGGCCATGTTCATCGACGTTTCTCCGGCGTCATGTCGAGGTCGCGCATCGCCGTTGCGGTCTTGCGCACAATTTCGGACGAACCGTCGCAGCTCGCGGCGGAATCGATGAGTTGTTCGGTGTCCTGCCGCCTGACCGTGTATTGCTTGACCTCGCCACCGGAATGGACGACCACCGCCGTTCTCTGGCCGGCGATCGCGTTCTGGCGAGCAAGCTCCGGTGACACGTCGCAGCTCGACATCGCGCCGGTGTCCCCCTTGTCCCACTGATCGACCGCTGCCCGTACGGCCAGCGAGAGCGTTCCAAGCTGCTTTGCGACCGTGACTCTCTTGACCTGATCCTGCGTCAGCTCCAGCGACACCGTTTGCGCCAGCCTACCGGCTACGACGCTGATGCCTCGCCCGCCTTCCGTGATCTCCTGGTCGATTGCGATCACCCGGACGTTGCGCAAGACGGTTTCGCTCAGGGCGCGACGCGCCGGATCTGCCTTCTCGAACACCTGGGTCAGTACGACATCCACGTGGTCACCCGGCCTGATCAGCCCCGAAACGCCCGACTCCTCGTCAACCTTGATGCTGATGGCGCGGCTGTCGGGAGCCAGGACGCTGGCGAGAAAGCCCCGATCCCGCGGACGCAAGATGTCCTGCAATGTCACGGGACTGCCTGCCTCGACGAACCTGCGAACCAGAGAACCGGGAAGCCCGACCTTGGACTCCGGCGTTTCGACGATCACGCCGGTCGGGACGCGGTCCGGCGGTACCGAGCGGATCGTGAAATCCTCTTCGCGGGCCAGCGTCCCCTTCGGTAGCGGGCGTGCGGCAACGAAGTAGCCGACGGTCGCGGGCGCCGAAGGTCCCGTGTCGGTGATCTGCACCGGCGCCTGCTTCGGCAGGTTCATGTTGTAGGCAATCAGACCGAGCGCTGTGGCCGCAAGCAGCAGCACCATGATGATCGAAAGACGCAAACTGGACGACATGTCAAAATCCTCGATTGAAAATGCTCCAGATGCCCCCGCCGGTTATGGCGACTCCGTAAGGCAGAGGTGCATGGCGCAGATGACGCCAGCGCTCGACCACGTAGACGCGGCGCGCGATCGACGACCCGGCGGGCGCCAGCTTGGGATATGGCAGGTTGCGCATCAGCAGATGCGCCAGGGCCAGCGCTCCGCCGACCAGCGCGGTGACAGTCAGCAATTCGGCGATGCCCGCGAGGGGAAGACCGACCGCCAGGGCCACCAGCAACTTCACGTCACCGCCGCCCATCCATCCCCGCGTATAGATGAAGAACAGCAGCAGAAAGAGGATCGCAGCCGATGTCAGGGACTCGACGAGTTGCAGCGGGCTGGCGATCTGAGTGGATATCCCGAGCAGCGCCAGCGTCAGACAGATCTCATTTCTGATCAATCGTGTCGCGATATCGAGCGTCGCGACATAGAGCAACAGGAGAATCTCCAGAACCGAGGCTATGGGAACGATCCAACTCATATTACGCGCGCCTCAAACTCATCAAACAAAGCACTTAGGAAAACGCTGATCGCGGATGTCGATGTCCCCCGATCCGAACGCTCGCACTAACCTCCACCAAACGTTGAAACGGCCGTGCCGACCCTGTTCAATGTACTGGTCAGTGCAGTCATGATGGGGCCGGCAGTCGCCGCCTTGAACACGGCGCTCACCGTGGCAACCACAATGGCCGCGACGGCGACGTACTCAAAAGATATCAAGCCGCCGTCATCCGTGCCCAGGCGCCTCAGCGCGCCCGAGGATTTAATGCGATGGGACATGGGAGAAATCCCCGAAGGCAACATTTTCAATAGGGTGATGCGGCTCGCAGAAACAGGAAGTCTTCCAAAATAGAGAAGTGGGCGGAGGGGACTGCCCTCCGCCGGAGCCACACTTACAGCGTGCCGATGGCAGTCGTGATTGCGGTGAGACCGGTGTTGAGCGCGCCTCTGATGGTACCGGCGCCATTACCGTTGAACACGGCGATCACGACGGTGACGACGCAGGCGGCGACGATCACGTACTCGAAGGAGACGACGCCGTCCTTGTCCGAGCGCAGCTGCTTCAAGGATTCCGTGGCCGTGTGAAAAAACTTCGACATAAGACATCCCTCTTGTTAAGATTGGTTAACCCACGAGGCCGCCGGATAATTCGCGCCAGCCACCGACATTCTGAACAACAAACTTGTCGTGCTGCCATCGTTCATTGATCCTACCTCTGTTGGTCCTTCGGTCGTCGCTTGGGTAATCCGAAGTCGGGGGCTACACGTAGTAATACGGTCAAACCGAATTTCTGTATCGGCGCACGAAAAGATGTGCAGATTCGCTCACGCAAGTTGCAGGCAGATCGAACACTCGCAAGCTGACGTCTTGGTGATGCCGCTGTACGTTTCAACCGGAAGGCGCTCTTCTTTCAGACGCACCGCCCTACGTAGCAACCGCCGCTCACCCGTTTGCATTGTATCGGCAGCGCGGAGGCTCCTTGATGATAGCCGCCGCCTATCGCGGCGCCTCGTCCAAAGGACTCTGGTCTCGTGGGCTTGCCTCTACTGGCAATGGTGAGCTTCATCTCGATCCTCCCGCGCACACGTGTGCACACGCGGAGACCCACCATCGCGCGCCGCTGACGCGGGATTCCGATCTTGTCAGCTGAGCAACGACGCTATCGGACAGGAACGGAGCTCGACTTGCGATGCTCAACTTCAGCATCTCGCCGGCCAAGGCGTTGAACGGTGGGCGCACCTGGGCTCGAAGCTGGGCTCGCTGATTAAGAGCGGGATCCGCCAGAACAACAGATAACATATCGAACGATGATCCCGCATCAGTTCATATCAAACTGTTGCAAATGTGTATTATTTGTTCGCTAGAGAGTGGCAATCAACGTTACGGGGGCTGGCGTCACGGCTCAGCGAGCGGTGCTTGGTCATGACACGACCATGAGCCGAGATACTCCTAGCCGGTAGAGTTATGCGACGATCAATGCCTCTCCCGCTGCCTTTGGAACCAGAGAGGGCGAGATGCCTCGGTCGGGTGGGACTTCCTTGCCGTCGCGATAGCACCCTTTTGCTCCGAGCAGCCGCCCACTCGCCCAGGATGTGATCGACGATGGACATGCCGTCGCACAGAGCCCGTGTCGACTATCGCGCAGGGCGCGAAGAAGCTTCGTCCTCGATGTCGGCCTTGATCGACCAGCTGTCCGGACTGGCCCGACGGCAATATTGGGTCATTCTCATCGTGCCTGCGGTGGCAATAGCCATCGCCCTGGCCTATCTGCTCGTCACTCCCTCGCAATACACCGCGACCGCCACGCTTTTGATCGACAGCAGCACGCTGCGGGTCCTGCAGAACCAATTGCAGCCGCAGGGCGATATTCCGCTCGACACGCTTCAGGTGGGCTCGCAGGTCGAAATTCTCGCGTCGCGCAAGCTGGGCCTCGACGTCGTAAGGAGCCTCAAGCTCGCCGACGATCCGGAATTCGCCAGTGGCTGGAGCCTGTTCTCGCGTCCGGACGCCACCTCCGACACGATGGAGGAACGTGAGCAGAGGGCGCTCGATGAGTTTCTTGCCCACCGTTTCATCACGCGCGGCGACAAGACCTATGCGCTGAACATCTCATATATGTCGCGCAGCCCCGTGACCGCCGCCAAGGTCACCAACGCGATCGCCGAGGCCTATATCGACGACCAGCTCGGCGCGAAATACCAGACGGTCACCCGCGCAGGCGCCTGGCTGCAGGACCGGATCAACGAGCTGAAGTCGAAGGCAGCGGCAGCCGACCGCGCCGTCCTGGAATTCAAGGAAAAGAACAACATCGTCGATCTCGGCGGACCGAACGTGTCGGCCGGCGCTTCGAGCCGGCTTATCGGCGAACAGCAGCTGTTCGAGCTGAACAGCCAGCTCGCCACGGCACGCGGCGCCACCAGCGAGGCCAAAGCCCGGCTCGACCGGATCGAGCAAGTCCGGAGAATGGACGTCAGCGAAGGCGCCGTCGCAGATATTCTGAAGAACGAGGTCATTACGCGCCTTCGTAACCAGTATGTCGACCTGTCTGCCCGCGAGGCCAACATCTCGACGAGATACGGCTCGGACCATACGGCCGCGATCAATCTGCGCGACCAGATGGAGGAGACGCGCCGAAATATCCGCGGCGAGCTCGGACGGATCGCGGGCAGCTACAAGAGCGATTATGAGATCGCCAGGACGCGCGAGGAGAGTTTGGAGCGGTCGCTGGCCAGCCTGGTATCGGAGGGTCAGCTCACAAACCGCGATCGGCTTGGACTGGCCGAGCTCGAAAGCTCCGCCAAGGTCTATCACACGCTCTACGACACTTTCCTGCAGCGCTACATGGAGGCGATACAGCAGCAGTCGTTTCCGATCACCGATGCGCGCGTGATCAGCCCTGCCGTCGCGCCGAAGAAGAAAAGCAAACCGGTGGCGTCATTCGTCCTCGCCATCGCGCTCACCATGGGGCTGATGGCGAGCTTTGGAATTGCAGCCTGGCGCGAGGCGGTCGACAGTGTCTTCCGCACGGCACGGCAGGCCGAGCAGGAATTGGGCGTCCGCTGTCTTTCGGTGATCCCGCTTGCGACTGGCCAGGCACCTCTTGCACCGTCGCTTCCGCGATCGATCCCTGCCGGATTCGACGATGAGGCCGATCGAGAAGACTCACCGTCCCAAACCGTGGAGAACGTGGCGGCGGCTGCCCCCCATTACGCATTCATCGACCCGTTGAAGCGACGCGCGGTCGACGATCCGATCTCGGTATTCACCGAAGCATTTCGCGCAATCAAGATGAGCGCGTGGCTGGAGTCGACCATCCGCGAGAACAGGCTGATCGGTATCACTTCGACCGTCGCCGGTGAAGGCAAGTCCACTGTCGCCTCGAACCTCGCGTCCCTGTTGGCGGATGCCGGCAAACGCGTGGTCTTGATCGACGCGGACCTGCGCAATCCCACGCTTGCCCGCTCGCTTACCCCACGACCGTCAGCCGGATGGCTGGAGGTGCTGAGTGGCAGGATCGATCTCGCGCAGGTCACTGGCCGAGAGGCCGCCACGGGACTGGCGCTGCTTCCTCTGCTCCTGACCGAGGCGCCGGTCCATTCCGACGAAGTGCTGGCGTCGGAGGGATTTCGGACCCTCCTCGATCGACTTCGCGCAAGCTATGATTACGTCATCGTCGATCTTCCACCGATCGCACCTGTCGTCGACGTTCGCGCGATCGTCCCGGTGATCGGCTCTTTCGTATTCGTCGTGGAATGGGGAAGCACCAGGATCAAGGCAGTGCGGCGCCATCTGTTGGCCGAGCCGGACCTTCACGACCGCCTGCTGGGCGTGGTGCTGAACAAGGCCGATCTGAGAGTTCTCGAGAAATTTGAGCAGCCGGGTGTTTATCAAAATGGATACTACAGAAATGGCGGCTAGAGCTGCCGTTGATTTAGCGCTTGAAGGGCGCCGCGCCGGATCTCGCTTCGGCGGGAGCGAGCTTTAGGATGAACAAGCCTATCGCTCTCATCACCGGTATCACCGGTCAGGACGGCGCCTATCTCGCCGAATATCTGCTGTCGCTCGGCTATGTCGTGCACGGCATCAAGCGGCGCTCGTCCTCGTTCAACACCGCGCGGGTCGACCATCTCTACCAGGACCCGCATGTCGGCAACGTGCCGTTCCTGATGCACTATGGCGACATGACGGACTCGACCAATTTGATCCGCCTGGTGCAGCAGATCCGGCCGACCGAGATCTACAACCTGGCCGCCCAGAGCCACGTCGCCGTCAGCTTCGAGAGCCCGGAATACACCGCCAATGCCGACGCCATCGGCGTGCTGCGCCTCCTGGAAGCGATCCGCATCCTCGGCATGGAGAAAGAGACGCGGTTCTACCAGGCTTCGACCTCCGAGCTCTACGGCCTCGTGCAGGAGATCCCGCAGAAGGAGACCACGCCGTTCTATCCGCGCTCGCCCTACGGCGTCGCAAAGCTTTACGGCTACTGGATCACGGTGAACTACCGCGAAGCCTACGGCATGTTCGCCAGCAACGGCATCCTGTTCAACCATGAGAGCCCGATCCGCGGCGAGACCTTCGTCACCCGCAAGATCACGCGCGGCGTCGCGCGCATCGAGGTCGGGCTCGAAGACACGCTCTATCTCGGCAATCTCTCGGCCAAGCGCGACTGGGGCCATGCGCGCGACTATGTCGAGGGCATGCACATGATCCTCCAGGCCGACACGCCCGACGACTTCGTGCTCGCCACCGGCGAGACGCGCTCGGTGCGCGAGATGGTCGAGCTGTCCTTTGCGCATGTCGGCCGCCGCATCGAATGGCGCGGGACGGGCGTCGAGGAGACCGGCGTCGATGCGAAGAGCGGCAAGACGGTGGTGAGGATCGATCCGACCTATTTCCGTCCGACCGAGGTCGATCTCCTCGTCGGCGATGCCAGCAAGGCGCGGGACAAGCTCGGCTGGAAGCCGAAGCGCAGCTTTGCCGAGCTCGTCGCGGAGATGATGGCCAGCGATCTGGCGGAGGCAAAACGGGACGCCGGCCGTGGCAAGCGCACCGTTTGAGCTGAGGGGCAAGACCGTCTACGTCGCGGGCCATCGCGGCATGGTCGGCAGCGCGATTGCGCGCCGGCTGGCGCGGGAGGACGTGCAACTCGTCACGGTCGACCGGCGCGAGCTCGATCTGTGCAACCAGGCCGCCGTGTTCGACTGGTTCGCGAAGGTGCGGCCGCAGGTGATCTTCCTCGCCGCGGCGAAGGTCGGCGGTATCGTCGCCAACGACACGCTGCGCGCCGAGTTCATCTACGACAACATCGCGATCGCGGCGAACGTGATCCAGGCGGCGCATCAGACCGGCGCCGAGAAGCTGATGTTCCTGGGCTCGTCCTGCATCTATCCAAAACTGGCGGCGCAGCCGCTGCACGAGGATTCGGTGCTATCAGGCCCGCTGGAGCCGACCAACGAACCCTATGCCATTGCCAAGATCGCCGGCATCAAGATGGCGGAGGCCTATCGCAGCCAGTATGGCAGCGACTTCATCAGCGTGATGCCGACCAATCTCTATGGCCCCGGCGACAATTATCATCCGGAACTGAGCCACGTCGTTGCCGCGCTGATCCGCCGCTTCCACGAGGCGAAGGTCGCGGGCGCGCAGCGCGTCGCGGTGTGGGGCACCGGCACGCCGCGGCGCGAGTTCCTCTATGTCGACGACATGGCGGACGCCTGCGTGCACCTGATGAAGACCTATTCCGGCGCCGGCCTCGTCAACATCGGCACCGGCGAGGACATCACCATCGCCGAGTTCGCGCGTGTCGTGGCTGACATCGTCGGCTACCGCGGCGAGATCGGCTTCGACACCTCGCGCCCCGACGGCACGCCGCGCAAGCTGCTCGACGTCAGCCGTCTCACAAAGCTCGGCTGGCGCGCCACGACCTCGCTCGAGGATGGATTGCGGCGCGCCTACGAAGCGTACCTGTCGGACCATCCAGCCGCAGCACGTCCAACCGTCTCGAGTTTTACGCTAGACCCGTGAAAACGATAAGACAGGCCGGAAGGTCGGTTCTGGCACTAGCCGTTGTCGGGGCGCCGCAATCGCGTGCCCTGGCGCGCCCTAAGCTCCTCTTCGTATTTCAGCTTTTCCAGCAGCATGTCGGTCACGAGACGTCGCAATTGCGCATTCTCAAGCTCTAACCGCTTGATCGTGTCCACAGTGCTGGCGTCGCTCGGTCCGGATGGCCGGTCATCGATCTCGCCGCGCCGACCATCAAGCGGTGCTGAAGAACCAGGCATCTTCTTCCAGCGGTGGTAGGTCATTATGCTGACGCCTAGCGCCTTCGATATCTCTCGCTGGGTCTTCCCCTTGGCCGCAAGTTCGTTGGCCTGCGCCAGCTTGGCCGAAATCTCCTCCGAGGCATGCCTCTTGCCAACCATAGTAGTCCTCTCCGGCCAGAATCTCGCCAGTCCGGACTTAGTAAGCGCGAATCGTGAACGTTTTCAATAGGCCGGCGACAAATCCTGGACCGGCTATCGACCGGCTGCCCCATTAGCGCATGCGACCACCGATGCGACCAGGCATCATAAGGCGGCGGTCCCCTGCTCCAACCGGGCGCGCCAATGAACCATTCCCGGATCTACCAATGTTAGCTTTTCCGACGACACCTCTTCGAGGCCGATTGCAGCCGGACAGATTTCGTCAATACGCGTTGGGCGACCGGACCAGTTCGAGTGCCGTCTTCAGAATGATATGGATATCCAATATCAGACTCCAATTATCAATATACCATAAATCGAGTGCAACTCTCCGCTCCATGAGTTCGAGCCGCGGTGTGCCTCCGCGATAGCCTTGAACCTGCGCCCAGCCGGTAATTCCCGGCTTGACGTGATGGCGAAAGGCGTAGTTCGCGATCATGCTGCCGTATTCGTAGTCGTGCACCAGCGCGTGCGGGCGCGGCCCGACGATCGACATGTGGCCCTGGATCACGTTGAGCAGCTGCGGCAGCTCGTCGATGCTGGTCTGGCGGATCAGACGTCCCACGCGGGTCACGCGCGGATCCTGCTTGGTCGCCTGCACCACCGTGCCGCCGTCCTCCTGGACGCTCATACTGCGCAGCTTGTAGATCACAAAGGGCTTGCCGTTGAAGCCGTGGCGACGCTGCCGGAAGATCACCGGCCCCCTCGACTCCAGCTTGATTGCGACCGCGACGACGATCAGCGCAGGCGACAGCACGACCAGCGACGTCGCCGCCACGATGACGTCGAGCAGCCGCTTGGTCAGGCGGTCGAGCACCGACAGCGGCGCCGGCTGCACCTCCACCATGTAGTGCCGTTGAGGAATCGAGGCTTGGTGGCGCAGCACGGTCGACACCGCGCGATCGGGCAACAGACGCACCGGAAGCGGAATGACGCGCAACTGGTCGAGCAAGGCCTCGATGTGCTGCGGACCAGACCAGGACAGCGCCAGCACGATCTCCTCTGCCGCGGCGTCCCGTATTCGCTTCATCAGCGCATCATCGTGCCGGATCGCTCCAGGGACGGAGCGTCTTGGCGCTTCGTGGCTCGGCAAGATGATGCGCTCGACCTCGTGCAGGCCAAATCTGGCGAGCAGGTCGCCCCTTCCGAACTGGGCCAGCTCGCCTTGCGTTCCGATCACCACCGCACGTCGGCCGCGGATCGTGCCGGCGACAAGCGCCAAGCGAAGGCGTCGTTTTCCCAGCCAGCGCGCGACGAGAAGGCCGACGCCGCCAATCGCGAAGAAGCAGACGACCGCACCACGCGATGCGTCGCCGCCGGATTTGAACAGGAACAGCACGACCGCAAGGACGAGAGTAGCCAGACACCAGCCGGCCCAGACCCGCCCGCCACCGAGTTCGTCTTCCAGAAGCTGGTTCAACCGGTAAAGACCGAGGAAGTGGGCGACCAGGACGTAGGCGAGACTGGCCACCAGGCCAAGCCCGGCATAGAAGGAGGCATCCTCGGCGGTGCCACCAAGCGCGCGCTGATAGGCGATGCCGCCGATGGCGCCCGCTGCAACGATGATCGAGCAGTCCACGGCCGCGAACAAGGGCTCGATGAGGCTGAACGGGATGGCAAGACGGACCCGCGATCGGCCTTCGAACGCCGATGTCGTTTCACCCGTATTGGTCAGATCGGTCACAATTCGCCCCCGGGATCGGTTCGCGATCCCGATATCATGAGCATTGTACCATAATTATGATACTTTTGCTGACGATTAACCAATGTGTCGTCCGCCGATGACGGCGCCCGGGATCGCCATCCGATGCGCTAGCGCGACGGCGCAGCCTCCGGCTTCGCATCGGGTTTAGGCTCGAGCAGCCTGGACAGCGCGATCTCGTTGACGACGGGCGGGGTCTGCTTCAGGAGCTCCGCCACGTAGGCACGGCGATTGGCCTCGATGCGCTCGGCCCGCATGCGCTGCACGAGGGCATCTCGCACGTCCACGAGCGGCCGCGTATGCGACGCCTCGGTGTCGAGAAGTTTCAGGACGTGCCAGCCATCCTCGAGCCGGATCGGATCGGTGACGCCCGACTTCGGCAGGCCGGTGACCTGTCCGCGGATTTCGGTGCGCATATCGGGCTCGGCGACCCAGCCGATCTCCCCTTCCCGCCCCGCGGTCGCCGCATCGTCGGACGATGCCTTCGCGATCGAGCCGAACTCCGCACCGGGCTGCTTGATCTTCCGCACGATGTCGTCGAGCTTTTTCCGCGCGGCGTCCTCGGCCGCCTTGTCGGCGTCCTTGGCGAGGTTGACCACGATTTGGGCCAGTCGGAAGCGGCGGGGAACGAGGAACGCGCTGGCGTTCGCCTCGTAGACGCTTTTGATGTCGGCCTCGTTCGGATAGCTGTCGCCAAGCGCCGTGACCGATTGCAGGTAGCTCTCGACGATCAAGGCGTCGCGCGCGCGCGAAAGCTGCGTCACCACCGCCGGCTGCTGGTCCCACTTCTTGGTTGCGGCTTCCTTGAGCACCAGGCGGTTGGCGAGGATCGCACGCACCGTCTGGCTCAGCAGCGCGGGATCGCGCGCCATCGCCGCCTGCTGGCGAGTATCGAGAAGCTGGATGGTGGCGCGCACTTCCTCCGCCGTGACGTCGCTGTCGCCGACCCGGGCGATGATCTCGCCACCTCTCACGGCTGAATTGTCCTGCGCCGCGGGGGCCTGCTGCACTGCCGCCGGAGCGGCCGGCGCCGGCGTCGCGCGCGGGGCTACGGGCTGGGACGGATTGCGCGTCTGCGTCAGCGCCGGCGATGACGCCGCAATGCACAGCGCACCGGATAGCAGCGCGAGCTTGAAAACGGTCCCGGTCATGGCTTGGCCTTCTGTTCGATGATCTTGTCGCGAAAATCCTGGGCGGCGTTCTGATGTTCGACCCGCTTCAGCCCGAACACGGGATCATGGCTGATCACCTTCTCCATCGGATCCATCGCCTCATATTGCTTGACGACATCGTCGGCGATCTTGACCAGGCGGACGTTCTTGGACTCGCAGGCCTTGGCACTCGCCTTCCAGTTCGTTGCCTCGCCTTCGAATTTGGAGCGCTCCGCATCCTTGGTGCGCGCCACGCTCGCCGCCTCGCCGTAGGCGGCCTTCCACTTCTCCAGTGAATCGTCCCGCTCGGCGATGCGCTCGTTGAAGTCTTTCACCGCCTGGCGATAAGCCTGCTCGGCTTCCTTGACCTGGGCGCGATAACCCTCGTTCTGCTTGCGCAGGCGGTCGCGCTCCTGCTCGGCCGCAGTCAGCTTGGCCTGGACCGCGGCACGTTGATCCTCGGCAGCGCGCGCCTGCGCCGTGGCGCTGCGCAACGCCTCACGCAGGCGATCGCTTTCCTGATCCGCATGCGCGGCCGGCGAGACGAGCAGCGCCACTACGGCAATGGACGACAGACCCAACAGCCGCATGATCAGAACCTCGCGTTGAGATCGAGCTGGACGATGTCGACCTTATACGGCAGGCCGGCGATATTGTTCGCGCTCATCCAGCGCACCGCCCCCCAGATGTTCTCGCCGAGACCGACATTGCCGCCGATGAAGTAGCCCTTGAGGTTGGTGCCGCCGAGACCGAAGTCGGAATCGGCGAACGCATCCACCGTCGCGTCGGACTCCAGGTATTTGTAGCCGACATGCGCGTTCCAATCCCAGAGATGCTTGATCTCCTTGTTGCCGACGGTCATGCGCGCAAGCCAACCCTGGTTGCCGCCGTTGTACGGGCCCGGGCCGCCGTCCGGCGTCCCCGCAAAGTTTGTCGGGCGCACGGCGACAGCCGCAACGGCGGATCGATTGAACGCGGTATTCCAGATGTACTCGGCATCCAGAATGACGTGGATCGGATTGAACTGGGCGAGGTCGAGCTGCGCGCTCGCGACGACGGGCCGGAATTCGCTGGCCAGACCGTAGTACTGATAATCGAACGTCGGAGCCGGAACCAGCGTGTCCGGAATGTTACGCAGCCGCATGTAGGTGTTGCCCTTCTGGGCAAAGGACGGGCGAGACAGATCTGTATCGCACGTGTCGCTCGCCAGATAGACAAGACAGGAGCTCGACAGACGCCCTCTGACGTTGGTGAAATCGTAGTAGGCGACTGCCATCGTCAGATTGGTTTCGGCATCGAACCTCGCGGCGAACCCCGTCTGAGCACCGAACAGCCATTTGTCACGGCTTGGCAGCTTGACCGGTACGACGTTGTTCTGTTGCAGATCCGCGATGTTCAGGCCGGCGTTCAAATCTGTGTTGAACACCGGAAAGGCGCCGCCAACGAAGAACGGCGTGAAGCCCTCCTCCACCTCATGCCTGGCCTGCACGGCGAAGCCGTCGAAGCCGAGGTCCTTGTACCACACCAGATCGGTCGGCGACCAGAACGGGTTGTCGAACCGGCCGACCGAAGCCACGACATCCTGCACGGGCTGGTACTTGATGAACGCACGATCCAGCCACACCGCATATTTCGAGAAATTGCCGCCATTGCCGCCGAAGGTCTGATTGGTCGAGACCGGCGAGCTGTTCTCGCCCGTCGCGATCCTCAAACCCGCAGTGAATCCATCGAACAGATCGACGTCGGCGCCAAGCCTGGCGCGAAAGCGAAAGCGATTGCGATCCTGCGAGACATTGTAGGACGGCGGAAAATATGGGTTGGGGGGCGCCGAGTTGTTCTCTTCTTGGAATGGAGAGCCCGTGTTGATGGCGTTAAAATTCGTGAGCGGCGCGTTACCCGCCGGAAAATGGTCTCCTTCATATCGCGTGCGGATGTCGCCGTAGAACTTGATCCGCTGCGCCCATTCCGGATACATGCCGGGCGAGGCCCAGTTCTCCTTGTGGGCGCGGTCCATCACCTCGGCCCTGATCTCTTCGCGCAGCTGCTTCTTGACGATCTCGGGCACGTAGGTGACGCGCTTGGTGCCGGGCGGCGACGTCGCATCGGCGGCGCTGGTCGCCTTCTTCTCCGCGCCCTCCGCCTTGGCCGCCGCATCGCGCGTGGCCTGGCGGGCGACATAGGCTTCGTCGTCGGCCTGCTTGACCAACGTGGCCGCCTGCTCCTCGCTGAGCGTTCCCTGCTTCACGAGCAGATTGATCAGATTGACCGTCGCATTCGACGATGGCGGCGCGTCGCGCGAAACGGTCGGACGCTTGCCCTGCGGCATCCCGTCGTCCTGTGCCGCGGCGGGGGCTGCGAGCGAGACCAGCATCAAGGCCGTCGCTGCCAGCTCTCGCATCTTCATTTCACGCCACATGACGTCACCTCTTCCTGCTCTCAACTCACTCATAGTCACTCGTCTCACCACACTCAGGTCGGACTTCGACCGGTGAGCCGCGTTTCGATCGGCATCGGCATGTCTCTCGGCGGGGGTTCGCGCACGCGCATGCCGCTCACGACCTGGTCGCGAATGGCCGCATCAAGCGCGCTGTCTCCCGTCGACGGTGACAACGTCACGCGCGTGACCCGCCCAGAGTTGTCGAGCCACACTTTGATGACGGTCTGCGCCGTTGCGTCGCGAGTTTTTTCATTGGTCTGAAGCGCTGCCGCGATCTGCGTCTGAAGGATGCTCGCATACCAGCCGAAACGGCCGTTGCCCCCGCCCCCTCCGCCGCCACGACCTTTCCCCTGCGCAAAGCCGCCGCTGCCCGGCCCGGTGCCGAGACCAAGATCCGGCGGCCCCGGCGTCGCATCCGGTCCGGCATCGGGTGGCGCGTCCTTGGGGATGTCGACCGGCTTCTCCTCGACGACATCCGTGACCGGCGTCTGCTCTATCACCTTCTGCTCGGGCTGCTGTTCCGGTTGCTGCTCGGGCAGAGGCGGCGGTGGAGGTGGGGGCGGCGGCGGCGGAAGGACCATCGTGACCTGAAGCTCGTTCACCTTGCGCGGTGGATCCTTGTCGCCGCTCATCACCATGACGACGACGCCGACCACCAGAGCGACCACGACAAGTGCCGAGCCGCCGAGTAGCAGATAGCGCCGCCATGCCGGCGGGCCGTCGTCGTCGTTGCTGTCGTCGCCCCAAGCCATCGTCGCGTCTCATCGCGCCGACGGCTTGGTCGCCATGCCGACCTGGGTGAAGTTGAGGCGGCCGAGCAGATCGAGCACGTCGACGACGTTCTGGTACTGGGTCTGGCTGTCGCCGCGCACGACGATCGGAAACTCCGGCGTCAGCGCGCGCTGCTGCACGAGCCGCTGCTCGAGCTCGGGCAGCGTCACGGGGATGGTGTCGAGGAACAGCTTGCCGTCATTGGCAACCGTGATCGCTTTGGTGGTCTGCTGCGCGAGCGACGGCGCCGCACTCGCCTTCGGCAGGTTCACTTTCATGCCCTGCACGGTCGCCGTGGTCATGATGATAAAGATCACCAGCAGCACGTAGGCGAGATCGAGCATCGGCGTGATGTTGATGTCGTCGTACGGCTTGCTCTCGGACTGGACTTGCATGGGTTCACTCCGCCGCCTGCTTGACCGGCTCTTCCGGCAGTTCGTAGGACTCCGCGATTCTCGTGATGAACTCGTCGACGAAAACCTGCATCTCGCTGCTGACGTCCTTGATACGGATCGTCAGGTAGTTGTAGGCAAACAGCGAGGGGATCGCGACGCCGAGGCCCGCGACGGTGGCGACGAGCGCGGCAGCGATGCCGGGAGCGATCGCGTTGACGTTGACGTCACCGCTGGCCGCGATCGCCGCGAAGGTGATCATCACGCCGACGACGGTGCCGAGGAGGCCGAGGAACGGACCGCCGGAGATCGCAATGGTCAACATCACCATCAGACGATTGAGGCGCTGGTTCTCCCGCACGAAACCGCTGTCGAGCACGGCGCGGATCGACTGGATCGCCTGCGGCGAGAGCCGGCGGTAGCCGCCGCCCGCAAAGCGGCGCCGGATCTCCTGCGCGCCCGCGGCGAACAGGTGGTAGAGCGGCGCGGCATGGACGGTCTTGCGTTGCTTGGCGCCGAGCTCGCCGCCGAAGCTCGGATCGTTCTCCTGGCTGTCGAGCTGAAGCAGGCCGCCAATGTCGGTCGAGGTTTCGCGAAAATGCTTGAGGAAGATCGTGTTGCCGGTCGAAACCCGATTCAAATACGAGATCCGGTCGACCATGACGTACCAGCTGATCAACGCCATGATCCCCAGCAGGCCGATCACGACCCAGCCGTCGAGCGTCACCGATCGCAGGATCACGCCGAAATAGCCGCCGCTGAACCAGCCCGAATTCTCCTCGTCGACGCTGAAGGAGATCAGCTTGGCCTGGTCGGGGCCCTGCCCGATCGCCGACAGCTTGATGAAGCCGGCCGGACGCGCGACTTTCGCGATCTGGAATTCATCGACGTCGCCGGCAAAACCTGCGGCGGATCCAGCCGGCGCGGCCGCGGGTGACGTTGCCTGCGCAGCATCAGCGGCGGGCGCGGCCGCAGCCGCTGCATCTGCCGCTGACGCTGCGGACATTGCACGACCAAGCTGCGCCACGCCCGTCATGGTGGGTAGACCCGCGGCGAGCGTAGCGGCCTGGTTGCCGTCGACGTAAAGCGTGATCTGGCTGCCCTTGGCCGTGAACGCGATCTGGTGCCAGGTCCCGGCTGCGATCGCCGTCCCGCCGGCGCTACGCTGCGTGTTGCCGCCGTTTGCGACCTCCACGAACGCAACACCATTGTCCAAACCGACGGTGAGCCCGTTCGCACCTTCGGTGCGCGCGAACAGCACGGCGCCGGGCTGCAGCGCGGTCATCTTGACCCACAGCGACCAGCTGAGCTCGCCACCTTCGGCCACGACCAGCGAGGGCGAGCCGGGAAGCATGAGCGCGGTCTGTCCGTCGAAACGCGCGCCCTGACCGATGATCGCACCGTCCGCACCCGGCACCGCGTTCTGCGCGGTATTGGCCCAGGCCGTGATGTCTTGCGCCGGCGTCGCGCGGTCGTTGAAATGATAGACCAGCAGCGTGTCGGGATCGTAGGTCCCCTTCGCGTCCACCGCGGTCGGCGCCTTCTGGTTGCCATAGTAGAGCCAGATGTCGTTCTTGGTGCCCGGCTTCAGGTCGGCAACACCGACCCAGACCAGCGCCTCGCCGAGTAGCGAGTCGTATTTCTCGACATGGTGCTTGAGCGGCGTCTTGTCGTCGGCGGCGACGAAGCGAAGGTCACCGCCGTCCTCCTTCGCCGCACCGAAGCGGAAATTCCCGACGTGAAGACGGACCAGGATCGGCGTCATGCCGATCGCATCGCTGATGCCGGCGCCGGACGCTCCGGTGTCGATCGTGATCTTCTTGCGGAGCGTCCACTGATCGTTCCACCACGCCGATGCCTGGCTTGGCCACAGCGCGGCGAGCAGGACGAGCGCGAGCATCACCGGCGCGCTCAGGCGAAATCCGGGACGTGATCCAATGCGAAGGAGCGACATCTAGAATTCTCCCCAGACCCGGAAGCTGAACCGTGGATGATTGGCGACCGTGACCTGCTGGCTGGTCAGCGGCATGCCGACGAAAACGATGCTGTTGAGATAACGCAGGCTCTTCATGCGCATCCCGACGCCGTAGCTCGCGAGGTCGAAATGCGACTGCTGATCGACCAGCGGCTCATGGATCCTGACGTTGCCGCCGTCGACGAACGTGAAGAAGCGCACCTCGTCGAAGGCGTTGTACTTGATGGATTCGCCGATCGGATTGGGCAGCTTCTGCTCGAGATATTGCGCGAGATTCGGCGTGCGCAGCTCCAGCGTGCCGGCGATGCCATAGTCGCCGAGCACCTCGGATTCGAGATAGCCGCGCACCGTGTCCTGCCCACCGAGGCTGAATTGCTCGCTCGACACCAGCGGCTGGTCCGCCGCCTGCCCCTGGAGCTTTGCGTAGAGCTGGAAGCCGCCAGCGAAATCCTGCGTATGCGAGATGTCGGCGTGCAGCGTGATGAAGCTCGCGGTCGCGTCGAAGCGCTTGGCGTCGAACTCGTCGCGGCTGGAGCCGATGCCGCGCAGACCGGCGGTGACCGTGGCGTTGAGTTGCATGAGCCGCCCCTCACCCTGCCATGTCGCACCGTAAGTGCCGACGAGCGGCACATAGGTCACGGGCGAGTCGAAGGCATCGGAGCCGAGCTTAAGCGACTGCTTGAAATCCTTGTAGTCGACGCCGAGAGACAGCGTATGGAACAATTCGCCCTTGGACGGCAGCGTCAGCACCGCACGTCCACCGACCACCTGACCGGGGCCGACAACAGTCGAGCCGCCGACGGTTGCGACCGAGCTGTCCGAACTCAGGCCATAGACGAGGACGCTAAGCCAGTCGATTTCGGTCCGCGCCAGGTACGAACCCGACACCACCATGGCATCCTTCGGGTTCATCGGTGAGACCTGGTACGTCCACGTCATGGAGTGACCGAGCTGCCATAGATTGTCGTAGCGCATCGATATGCTTGTGCGCAGCGGCGTGGTGCTCGGGCTCTGCTTGTTGTTCAGCTCGATGCTGCCGTGGAGCGGAAACGTGTCCTCGATGTTGAGATCGACGTCGATGGTGCCGGGCGCGACGCCCGCTCGCAGCGCCGGTGTGACGCGCCGGTCGGGCCAGCGGTTCAGCGCGACGATATCCTTGGTCACGTCCTGAAAATTGGGCAGTGTTCCTTCCTTCAAGGAAGGCGCGCTGCTCTTGACGTTGTCGAGGTCGAAATAGCGCGAGCCCTTGACGCGCAGGCGCCCGACCCGGTTCTCGGTGACCTTGAGCACGACGAAGCCACGCTGCGCATCCTGCTGCGGCACGGCCACGCTGACGGTTTGAAGACCCTTGTCGTGATAGGCCTTCTCCACTGCGACGCGGGCCTTCTCGACATCCTGCGAACTCTTGTCCGGACCGAGGAAGGGATAGACCGCAGCCTCGACCTCGATCTGCGGCAGATTGTCCGCACCTTCGATACGATACTCGTCGATATCGAAGCGGGCTTCCGGCGCCGCCGGCTTGGCCGCGTCCGCCCCACCCTTGGCCGCCTCTTTGGCCGGCTTCGCATTTGCGGGCGCAGCAGCAGGCTTCGCCGCAACCGGCCTGGCCGCGTCGGCCTCGGATTTCGCTGCAGCCGGCTTCGTGCAGATCGCGCAGATGATCAGGCTGCAGACGGCGAGGCGCGAGGCACACGCCGCGCCGGACCGGCCACTCCGCACGGCGCACAGCAGCAACGGCCCACGACGGCGCGCGCCCTTATGATACAGACCACGCGATTTCACCTCAGCCTCGATATCATGCTCGCATTACGGACGCCCTCCGGCGGCCGCAGCATCCTTCGGACAGCCCGAACTGACCGAAACGCGCCGATCTGCGGCGCCTTATCCGGTAGACGTTGCGCGCGCAGCCGCAGCGAAAACTTTTTTCACGACGCGCGCGACGCGGCTAGATCGCTCGTGTGATGATTTCGCGCAACATAACTCCACTATCACGCAACGCCTGTTACTCACTAACAGTTCGTCACATTACCGTTGTGCGGCCTAACTACCGTCCGGCCACAAATTGGGGACTGAGTGAAGTGGGGCGTAGCATGACCATCGACAGCATCAGCAGCTTGCGGACTCTTCTGCTGGCGGAGTATGTCGACTTCGATCGCAGGTTGACGCGCCGACTGGGCTCCTCGGATCTCGCTTCCGAAGCGCTCAACGAAACTTACCTCCGTCTCGAAGGCATGCGCGAGCTCGGGCCCGTGCGCAGCCCGAAGGCTTATCTGTTCCGCATCGCACTTAACATCGCCGCCGACCGCCGCCGCGCCGAGAGGCGCCGCCTCACCGTCGACGAGGTCGATGCCCTGCTTGAAATTCCTGACGACCGGCCCGACGCCGCACGCGTGATCGAGGACCGCTCCGAGGTCAATCTGCTCAGGCACGCGATCGCCGAGCTTCCCGAACGCCGCCGGCGCGTGCTAACGCTATCGCGCATCGACGGCATGCCGAACCGGGAAATCGCAGCACTTCTCGGCGTCACCGTCCGCACGGTCGAGACCGACCTCAAACAGGCGGTCGAGCATTGCGCCGGTCGCCTCAAACGTCCTGCGCGCGCCAAATTCGGTTTTCAGCGTCCCGCTTCGTCTTACGTACATAGATATGCCGATCGCGAGCATCCGCTCACGGCCGGCGTGTGCGGGAAAGCGCTGGATCGTGACGAAGCGAAGCCATCAGGTCGATCACTTAGATCCCTTAATCCGTGAAGCCCTTTCATGGATCACGCGCCTCAAGTCGGGCGAGGCGACGCTTGCGGATGCCGAACAGCTGATCGACTGGCGCGGGCGAAGCGCCGCGCACGAAATTGCTTTCCGGGATGCCGTAAAATGCTGGCGCGCCATCGGCCAAGCGCTTGCAACCGGCCGCCCCGCTCCGGCGAGCCGGCGGCGGCGCGCACCCAAGAGCAAGGCGCGCGCATGATGCGTCAGGCCCGGCTTGCGGGCCGCACGGTCCTTCTGCTGCCTGTCAACGCAGATCAGACGGCATCTTGCGGTCGGCCACGCTGCGCAGGCGCATGTTGAGATCGGCGAAATTGATCGCGCTGCCCGCCGTCAGGACGCGACCACGTGCTGGTCCGGCGCCCGCCGAAGTCCATCCGAAGGTCGGTTGTGGAACGCTGCCTGCGACGGCAACGCCATTGGCTACCAGGTGTGCGCGAACGCGCGTGCAGTACTCGACCGACAGATAGGAAAATCGCGTCTCGCCATGGCCGGCGCGATATTTCATCGTCGCTGTACAGAGATCGCCGTTGGCCCGGCGCCAGGCACCGGCGAGATAGCGTACGCCGTAATGCACGTTGACCTCAGGCGAAGCCAGCTCCGCCGGCGTTCCGGCAAAACCCATCATCCGTGCGGTCGGCAGCATCACCTGCATCAATCCGACTTCGCCGTCCATGCCGACCACGGCGGGATTGTATCGACTCTCGACCGCCATCACCGCATCAACAAGCGCGGGCGGCAGGCCGAAAGCCGACGATTCACGCTCCACCAGTTGCCGGTACTCGGCACGGCCGGCGCGCCAGTCGCGACCGAACACGGCGCTCGTGCGGTACGTGAAATTGGCGAGCAGCGGATTTGCGGGGGGAAAATCGGCGGCCGTGAGCGGACGCGGTGCAAACGGTTCCAGCGCCAGAGGCTTCACCGCGCCATCATGCACATCGTCCACAGAGGCAGTGCTGCCGGTTTCGGCCTTGCTGCTGTCTTCATGCTCCTGGGCACGTCCCTCGCCGCCCGCCACGATGAGCAGGCACAGCGCTGCGACCCTCCACGACCGCTGCTTGTTGCGACTGCCCTGCATGTCTGAGGATTCAAGCATCAGCGGTGCGGCACGACAGTGGGGGCGGATGGCCGAAAGGGGACCGCCGAACGACCGTAATTGGAGCCATATTGCTGACGAACGGCCGCCTCGTTGGCATTGCCGACACGCACGTCGGACGAGCGCGCATCGACCGGCGGCAGGTTAAGTGAAGGATTGACCTTGTTGACCTCGCGTTTGAGCTGCTGATTGATGCAACCGAACGCGCTCTCGTTTCCGATCTGCACATCGACACAGCGTTCATACGTGGGCTTTGTCGGCGGCCCGCCGATGATTGTGCCCTGCCGCTCACCCGGCGGTTTGCCCGGACCGGCGGATTGGGCCGCCGCACCCCCCTCCGTCGCGAGCACGACGAGACCGGCCGCGAGAGCGTGGCCGCCGATGCGCGCCGACCAATGCAAAACCCGACTCATGGCCCTGCTCCTCCACCAGCAGGCAGGTTCTTTGATCAAGCCGTGGGCGAACATTAACATAATTCGATGCCGACCGATCTGATCCCGTAAGATGAGTAACATTTGCGGACCCGCCGTCAAGACGCCTCCTCTGCCACGTCATCAAAACGCCCGGCGCGGCCTCACTGCACGACGGTGGTCGTCGAGGACGTCGGCCCCGGGAAGCGAATATTGTTGACGAGGCTCACTCCACTCTCCGCGGTCACGAGCGCCGTGTTGATGAAGGTCAGAACCTTCGTGACATCCACCTGCGCCGCGTTCGCGGCGTAGAGCACGTCGAATGGACGCATCGATAGCTTGGTTGCGATGAAGTACCCGGCCGGATCCTGGAAGTTGACGTTGAAGACGATCGGCACGGAATCGCCGTCGAACTTCGAGCAGTCGACGCCGAGCCGCTGCACCACCTCACGCGGCTCACGACGATAAAGGAAGACGGACGCCGGATCGGCCTGGAGGTCGAGCAGGCCGCGCGCCTTCGCGACCGCTTGCGTCAGATTGATCCGCCAGGCATCGAAATTGAACTCGCCCTGCTGGCCGGTGGCGCCGAAAGCGATGAATTTCATCGGCTCGCGGTAGAGATAGAGACGGTCTCCGGGCTGCACGAAGACGTTGCTCGCCGGGAAATAGACGAGATTGCCGAACGGCACCGTGGCACGCTTGCCGCTGCGCTCCAGGACGACCCACGTCTCCCAGCCGGCGCCGCTGATGCCGCCCGCGCGCGTGATTGCGTCGGTGATGCGATCCTGCGCGCCAGCCGACGGCATGGGGAATCGCACCGGCGTCCGGACCTCGCCGAACACACTGACGAGCGAGGAGCGCTGCTGGCTGGATGTCACCACGACCTGCGGATCAATCGCTCGTTTCTTGATTTGCGCAAGGATGTCCTCTTGGACCTGCACGTTGGTGCGGCCCGCGGCGCGGATCCGGCCGGCATAGGGCACCGTGATGTTGCCGTCGTTGTCGACGGCCTGATCGGGCAGGTTCACGAAATTACCCGGGCGTACGCCGGCTTCCAGCGGCACATAGAGCCCGCCTGCCGCGGCCTCGAAGATCGTGACGCTGATGACGTCGCCGATGCCGAACTTGATGCTCGAGGGCGGCCGCGTATCCGCAAGATTTCCGGACAGTCCGTTGGGCTCGAATTTCTCGAGCACCTGCAGCACCTCGGGATTGAGTTTGACGACAGCGAACGGCAGCGTCGCCGTGTTCTCGTTCCTGACGTCGAGACTTGCCGGCCCGGACATCGGAATGAACCCACAGCCGCCGAGGACAGCCGACGCGATCAGACAACATGCGATCGACAAGAACTTCCCAAATCGCATGACCGTTCGCTTCACACCAAGCTGACGCACATCTGGACCCGCTTGCGAGACGCCTCGCGGCGTAGCATGCCTCCCGCGCCACCGGCGCAGGTGATGTGCCGTTCCTGCTGAGTAGACGCTCGGCGCAGCGCGTCTGCGAAAACGAGAATTCCGGGTCGGAAATCTTGAGAACGCCGGGCGTGGCGCGCGGCCGATGAACCCGGCGGAATCGGTTAACCAGGCGCTGCAACGCCCCCGCAGCTTTCGCTCGGGTCCATCGATTGCTTACTCAGCGAAGAGGAAGCGCCCGGCCGCCGAAAGAAGGCCGCCGGATCACATCAGTTCGAGGACAACAGCTCGCGCAGGCGCGCGATCTCGATCTGGGTTTCGGTGACCATGCGCATCAACAATGCATTCTCGTGCTCGAGATCTCTGATACGGCGAAGCCGGCCGCCTTCGTCCTGCTTCAGCCCGAGATCGTAGACGTTGGCCTTCGATCTGGGCAGCGCGGACTCGGAGCAGACCGGTTCGGTCGGATTTGTCGCGCGCATTTCAACCCCCAAAACAAAAATACAAACAGACCGTCTTCAAATGGGACGAGCAGCAGCCCACTGCGCGTCTTCCAAAAGCCTGTTGCGGACCTTGTAGGTATGTTTCTTATCGTTGCTGTGACCGATCCTAAACAAAAAGTCAGATTTCTGGACGGAAAGCGTTCATTCGGTGACGAGTGTGCATTGCCCGTCCAAAATATGCATTGATTACAAACAACCCGCCGCGCCGTCCGCTTGTCGTGTACGGCATGCTCCGCGCATGGCCTGAGTGCAATGTCTCGACCACGGCACGAGCCGCACCAATATCACACGCGTAAATAGACACCGCTGCGAGCCGATCGTCCCGGGTCGCGACGGGTACGGCGTCATTGCTTACAGTCGCTGGATGACGGCGTGTCGCACTGCTTCTTGTCGTCCGACTGGTCGCCCTGGGTCTGACCATCGCCGCCGCCATAACCGATCACCTCGACGATCCAGATCGAGGCCGGTCTGCGGGCACCGGATGCGGTCGGCGTTTCCGCCGTCTTGGCGGCTGCGCCGGCCGTGTTCGAGCCTGAAGTGAGCGCGCCGATATTGGGAACGGATACGGTCGGGATTCCGGTCGTGCTTCCCTGCACCTGGAAATTGCTGGCATTGGCGATGACAGGTGCGACGAAGACCGCACTGCCCGACGCGCGTACGCCGGCGGTACCGAAATCGATCGTGCCGCGCGGTGCGAGAAGATAGAGCTGGGACGCGGCTGCTGCGGACGACGCCTGCAGCGTGCCGATGCCCGCGCCGGTCACGAAGCCACCAAGATCGATCGACTGATAATCGTCCTGATCATACAGCACTTGCAGCGCTGGTGCCGACAAGGTCGTCTTGGAGCCGCGGCCGGCGTCGAGATTGCCGTTGGAGCTCCACATCAGGATGTCGCCGCCCTGGGTCGTGAGCACGCGGCTCGAATTCACCAGCACACTCTCATCCGTGAAGGTGTTGATCGCTCCGCCACCCATCGTGAGGATGCCGATATCCCGCAGCTTCAGGGCCGAGTTGGGCTCGGCCCCGAGCGAACCGACGATGATGTTGCCACCCGGACCGAAGGCCGAGATATCGCCGCCGAGCTGTGTCTGGACCGTGGCATGCAGCAGGTTCATGTCGCCGGTCTTGACCAGCTGGCTGGCGCCGTTGTTCCCGCTTCCGAGCACGTTTGCCGTGTAGCCCAGGCGCGCCGGGAACATCGTCTCGATCATGCGGTAGCCACGCTGGGTGTCTGACGACGTGCCGCCCTGCTGACCGATGCCGACGGCCTTGAGCTCGGCGAAGAAGACCTGATCAACGAAGACATGCTGGAGGTCGGCGGGCAAGGCCTGGAAGGCCGCGAACACGCTGGCATCGGTGTCACCGTCGCTTGCCGGCTTGCCGATCCGGCTCAAGAACGAGCGCAGGTCGGACATATAGTTGTGATTGACGCCGCCGGCGTGTGCCGGATCGATATAGGAATTCACCACTGCCGCATAATCGACACCGAACTTGGTGCCGAACATCGTGATGATGTCGGCACCCTGCTTCGTGCCGGCAGCGTCCGTCAGCGTCGCATTGCGCCGCGGATTATTCGCCGGGCCGAGCAGCGACTGGTTGTAGAGGCCGACCGAACCGCCGCCTCCCGTGGTGCTCACGACATAGACGTTTCCGGCCGGCGTCGGGGTGGAATTGCCGACCGACACGATGCCTTCCTGCACGGGGGCCTCGGTCGCATTGTCATGCGCAGCGGGAAGGAACGGGCCGATGTCGCCGCCGGCCTGCACCAGAAGGAAGCCTGGTCCTGCCACCTGCAGACCGCCGCCATTGTTGAAACCAGTGTAGGCGATGTTCCGGCCAGCCTCGATCGAACTCACATCGCTGGTATGGATATTCTGGACGACGATGTTGAGATCGATGAGGTCGCGCCCCGCGTAAACCTTGGTCGGGCGATTGATTTCAATGTGTTGATAAACGCTCAGATTGTCTCCGGGCGTGCGGTTACCAAAGGCTCCCGTTCCCGTGATGTCGCCGGTGGCGGCGTAAATTCGGGCCGTCGTATCGAGACCGTCAGCCGCGTCGCTCTCGTGCGCGAGGATCGCGCGGCTGAAGCGCTCATCATTGCCGCTGTTGGGCCGGAATGGATCGAATGCCGCATCGATCAACGATGGTCCGGCCGAGATGAAAGGACGCGGCGAGTTCGTGAACACCGTTCCGTCCGTGGGGTAGCCGAAGGTCAGGTCGATGCTGCCCTGAGCCAACAGCCCGAACCTGCCGTGCAAGGACGGACTCAACACGATGCCCGGCATTTGCAGCGTCGATCCTGCGACCTTCATGATCTGGGCGATTCCGGTCGTGATCAGATCGCCCTGCAGCGCGATCACCTCGAAGCTCGCCGGATACGTCGCAGGCGACGCTTGCACGTAAGTCGTGCCGACCGTGGGGGCCGCGATGGTGATGGTGAGATCACCCGACTGCGCAACCGCGCGCACCAGGCTGTCCGGGCCGTAGGTGTCCATGTACAACGGCAAGGTCGGAGTGGTGGCCGTCTCCAAGGGGTTTGCCCTGCTAGGCTGCTGGGCATGGAGCGCAGACGGATTGACGACTCCGGCCATCGTGATCGATCCAGCCGCGGTCATCACGATCTGCCCGGTATCGACGGCGAGCAAGGGGACGTCCGGAAGCGTGAGTGCGCTCGACTTGTATCTGGAGACCGTGCCGTTCTGGCCAATGTCGCCGCCTGCCACGATGCTGGCGTAGCCGGATCCCTCGTAGAAGGAGCCGCCCAGGATGTCACCGCCGGCGCGCACGACCATGTTGCCGCTGCCATAGAGGTGCGTAACAGGCAGGTTGTCCGCCGACAGGCCACCGCTGACACGGCCAGTCGTCGGCACGGACACCGACACGTCGACAAGATCACGCCCGGCGAGAACGCTCACATTGCCGCCGGCGCTGAGGAAGCCTTGCTGGAAGCTGCCGTACTGGATCCACCACGCGGTTTGCGACGCAATCTGCGTAGACGACGGCGCGAAAACGCCAGCGCCCAGGGCCGAGAAGCTGGAGCCCGGCGTCACGCCCGTAACTGACAGCAGCCAGGGTTGATAATATTGCGGCACCTTGTTGCCGACCGTGGTGTTGCCCACGACATCCCGCTGCGCATCGATGACGACGTCGCCACCTTTTTCCGGAAATGCCGCCGCGGTCGGCGGTCCGTAGTAGAGTTCCGGTGCGTGATCGACTTCATTGTTGCCATACGCCAGGATTCTGGGCTCGAAGAAGCCCGCGGCATTCCCGGCGACAAGGCTCGGCACGCCATTGATGGTCTGCACGCTGTACGAAGGATCGGGAAGTTGCTCAGTATTGACGCCAGCCGCATAGATTACGCCCGGCGCTATCTTGTCCTGGAGGATCACGTCCCGCGCCGCGGCGATGTTGATGCTGCCGGTGCCGGTCCGCACCATGGTCGGAATGTTGACCGTGACGAAATCTCCTGAGAAACGGTCTTTCAGGAGCGTCTGCTTATAGCTGCCGTGCTTGTCGATGATGATGTCGCCGGTGCCCTGCCCAAGCGGGACCCGGGCGGTCGGATTTGCGCTCGAGACGTCGGCGCCGGCTGTCAGGGTATAAGACCACGAGGCGGGCGCCGTTATCGTCTTGATATTCGCAGCACTGCAATCGATCGTGCAGACGCGCAGCGCGTGCGGAAACAGGTCAGCCGAGATGAGATCTTCATTGGTCGGACTGATGCCGTTGGCCGCGGCCTTATATGGAGCGATCGGAGCAGCGGTGTTGTTGTTGAGGTAGTAGGCGTATAGACCGTCCCTGCTTATGTTACCCTTATCGATCCAGCGCGTGCCGGCGCCGTTCGGGTCGATGTACCCGCTGACGAGACCAACGTAGGTCGGATCGAGATAATTTCCGAACTGGAAGAAGCCGTCGGAAATCGAGGCGTTGACATTGATGTTTCCGGCGGCGCGCAGCGTCAGTGCGCCGGCATCGAGCCCGCCCCACGGCGTTGCCAGGCGGTAGGTGAAGCTCACATAGTCCGAAGCCGCGTTGAAGGTCGTGGGTGCGGCTTTGCCCGCATCGACCGTACCTGCGGCCAGATTCCAGTTGCTTGCAACGGTGATGTTGCCGGCGTTCTTCGTGCTGCTGGAATTGACCAGATCGATGCCAGGCTGAACATGCACGACATCGGCACCAAGCTGCTTCACCAGGCCATTCTGGAGCCTGTCGAACAGGCCGCTGAAGCCGTAGCTTCCGGTCAGGCCAACGCCCTGAATGCCGTTGCCCTGAACGAAATTGGCGAGCACGTCGGAATAGAGCAACTGATGCGGCTGATAGGCCCCGACGGCCGCGAGTGCAGCCGCATCGCCGGTCCCGCTGAAGACCTTGCTGTCAGCCAACGGAATGAAGAGTGAGCCAACGTTCGGAGCAAAGTTGCGCGCTTCATCTGTTGCTCCGACGAAGCCAGTCGTTTGCGCTCCAAAGGACACGCTAGCGCCGCCGCTCCCCCCAAAAGTGATCTTCGGAAGATCAGCGACGGTTTGATAGCCTTTGCTCACGCTCGTGACCGTCAATGCCGCGCCCATGGTCGCGGTCGCGATCGCGGAGGTCCCGGTCACCGGGTCGCTGGAGAAGGCAACGTTGACGCCGCCAGCGTAGCCGAGGCCGCCAGCGGTCACGGTTACTCCGGTCACCTTCAACGTGGTTGAAATGTGCCCGGGCTCGTACGTTGTTCCGCCAAAAAGCGAGGTGAAGACAAACACCGAGTTCGGTATCTTGCTGCTGTTGGTGGTAGCCGTCACTTGAACGACCGGCTGGCCGTTCACCAGCGCCAGAGTTCCGCTTCCAACGACCGTCGATGCTTTGGTGACAGGATCGATGAACAGCAGGTTGACTCTGTTTCCAACAAAATTGCTGATGTTCGGATATGCCTGCTGATCGGCGAGGTTCGTCAGAGCGCTGACATCGACATTGTTGAAAGCCAGCGTGGGCTTTGCGGTGGCCGCAACTCCCCAGCTTGGCAGCTTGGAGCCATCGGCGGCGGTCAGGGTTATGGTCGGCGCACTGGTGTAGCTGCCGCCGTCTGTCACCGTGATTGACGTGACCTGCAGGCTGGAACGGAACGTCGTGCCGGTGACCGGATCTGTCACCTGGTAGAATGTGGCACCGGTCTGCGGATCGACAAAGGTCGTTCCTGCTATGGTTTGCCCCGCGCTGCTGATCACCGATATGTTCGGGGGAGCGGTGTAGGTTCCGGGAGTCACCTGGAACGGCTCGCCGGTCACGTTGGTCCACGTCCCGAAGTCCGGGGCTACGCCATTCGACGTCACCGAGCCGGCCGGATCGACATAGCCATCCCAGACCGCCTTGGTGCCGTTCTTCGTCGTGAGCTGACTGCCGTCGATGCCGTTGACGTTGTTTGGGCTCTTGTCGGTGTTGATGGTCAGGAACGCCTGAACGTTCACCGCCCGCGCGCCGATGATAGTGGCGTCGAGGCCCTTGATCTTGACATCGTTGTTGCCGTCGAGCGGCGCGCGCAGCGTCACGGTGCCGCCCGACAGGCCGCCCTTGGTGCCACCGGAGACGTCGATCAACGAACCGGATTGCAGATCGATCTTGCCGGCCGCGGACCACGCCGTACCGATCATGACGTCGCCGCCGCGCTCGTCGGCATGCGCCGTTCGGGCGAGAAGCTGCGCAGTACTCTTCAGCACCACCGCGTTGCGGCCGAACAAACCGATCTGCCCGCCGGCCTGCCCGGTGCCGTCCGCGGTTTTTCCGGAATAGCCATCGGCGTCCAGCGTGCCTGCGATGATGACCTGGCCCAGCTGGGTCTGGGCGAAGATGGGAACCCAGGTTGGATCGTCGGCCGTCAGGCTGATGGCATTGGCCTTCAGCGTGTGCCCTGCCGCCAATTCGAGATTGCCGGTGCGGGTGTGGATGTCGATCGCGCCGGTTACGCCGCCCGCGAGCAGAATGTCCGCAAGCGCCGTCAGGTCGGCCGCCCCCTTGGTATCGAGCTTGAACCGGCCGCCGAGGCCGGGACCGCCGGCGCCGAGCAGCCGGCCGGCGAGCGCAACGTCACCGCGGAGCGCGTCCACTTCGATCGTTCCACCATAGCCATGGCCACCGCTCGTCGTCGCGACGTCAATGGTGCTGCTGGCATCGGTGATGACCTTGCCACCGCCGGTGGCGTTCGACCCGATGTCGGCATAAAGCACGACCTTGCCGCCTGACAGATAAGTATCGACGTCGACCAGCGTCTTCTTGTAGCCGCGCGCCGAGATATACGCGCCGGGGTCGAGGGTGACGTTCCCCGCGATCGCACCAAGCGTAATGGTGCCGGCTTGCGCTTGAATGGTGCTGCCGACGGTAATGTTTGACGCCGTGACCGTGAGAATGCCGCCGGTCTCGCTGCTGTCAACCGGAGCAGTCGCGACCGAATCGCGCGTCACTGGATCGACGATGGAGATATCGCCGGACGCCGTCAGGACAAACCCCTTGGGAGTCGCCGCGGATGCGCCGGCGACCAGAATGCGCGGCGTGCTGACGGCGAGGTCGGTCTTGTCGCCGTTCGCACCTAGCGTCATCGTGCCCGGGCCTTTGACGACCACGCTGTCGTCGGCCGACCATTTGACCTTGGAGAAGCCGCCGATGGTGAAGTTGCCGTTGACGACATTCCCATTCACCCGGCCGCTGCCCAGGTCGATTTCCTTTGCGGCCAGCTCGAGGCTGTTGCCGTTCGCTGCCGGAGCGCTGAAGGACGCGCTGGACCCGGTATTCTTGAGCGTGATGTTGTTGCTCGCCGAGATCAGACCGTCGCGTGTCAGGGTGACGCCGCTCGAACCCGCCACGGTCATCGTGCCGGCGGATGCGACGCTGACCTTGCTGTTGGGATCGAGCGTGATCTGGGTGTTGGCGGCGTAGGCCGTGACGACGCCCGCGGCGGACGTCACGGTGACGCCGACGCTGAACTGGACCGTCGCGGAAGTGGTAAGCGCCAGCACCGTACCCGCGCGCAGATTGAGGCTCGTGCCGGAATTGAGCACCTCGCTGCCGAGCGCGATGCCGCTGGCGTCCAACGACAGACTGCCCGCACCGGAATTGAAATCGCCGTAGACCGTAACCGGACCGGACAGCGCGCGCAGGGCCAACGTCTGCACGTCGGCGAACTGCGTGCTGTTGGTTGGCAGCACCAGGCTCTTGCCGGCAACCGCCGTGGCAGCTCCGACGCCGATGGTCGGCGCAATCAGGTTGACCAGGTTGGCGTGAAGGTCCGTTGTATTGAGAGCGATCGCGTTGTTGGACGCAGTGGCTTGCAGCGTCAGCGTATTCGTCGTGATCTTGGCGCCGTCCGCGATCACCACTTTCCCGCTGTCACTGGTATTGCCGCCCGCCAATGTCAGGCTTCCGGTCACCTGCCCTGCCGGCAGCGCGGCGGATGCGGTCCCGACATCCTTGAATTTGATCGTGAGCGCCGGCGCCGAAACTCCGGTGGCGGCCGGTCCCGTCAGTTGCAGCGTCGGGTCGTTGCTCGCCACGAACAAGGCGCCGCGCCCCGGCTGTTGCGCGCCCCCGTTGGCGTAATAACCGAGAGCCACCTGAGCGGCGTTCTTGGGACCGACGAGTTTTGAAAGATCCGCATCCACGATCTCCGTTCCGGAGAGCGTCCCGCCGAGGGCCGCGGCGAGGCTCTGGGCCGTGACGGGCGCCTGCCCGTCCGACGCAACGATGTAATGGCGCCCGAGCCCCGCATGAACGGTACCCGTGGTCTTGATGATGCTGCCGGAATTAACGGTAACCGCGCCGCTACCGGCCTCCGGGACATAGACCGGAAGATCGATCAGGACGGACTGCGAACCGACCGTCACCGTTTGCCTGACTTCCTGCCATTGTCCCGTCTGCTGGGAGACGAGCAGGATCTCCGGCGCGCTGAACGTTTCGCCGCGCGTATCCACGACGACATTGCTGGAAGTCGGCGTGATCAGCGTCCCCGTCGCGATATCGCTGCGGCTGCCGCCGATCAGAATGCTCTCGAAGCCGTTGAGCTGGGTGAGGTCGAGGCCGACATAGCCGGCCGGGATGTCGTTGTTGACGTATCCGGCATGACCGACCACGGCCAGCTTGGGAGCGCTGATGTCGAGCTCACCGCCGCGGCCGGTGTTGCCGCTGGCGTCCTGGCCCGGCTGCGTCAGCGCCATGCCGTTCAGCACGATCGACTGCAGCGCTGAGACCGAAAGCCGTCCCGCATCCATTGGCAGTCGCGGCGCCGTGACATTGTTCTTGGCCGCCAGCTGGGCGTAATAGGTGTTGGCGCCGTTGATGCTGTACTCACTGTATTGCTTCCAGACCGAGCTTGTCTGCACCGCGAACACCGTCTGGCCGGACGACTGCTTCCCGGGCACGGTCGACTGCGTGTAATGACCGGTCACCAGAACGGTGCCGTCAGGCAGTTTGGTGCCTGTGGCGACGTTCTTGCCGGTGTTGTCGCTGGAATAGACCACGACACGCATTGCGCCCGGCAGCGTCGCATAGTGCGCCGGATAGAGCGTGTAGGTCCCCGCCGGAATGCCGTTGCCGCCGTCGATCGTGATCTGCGTGCCGGCCAGCGGCACGGTGTCGCCCGCGGTGATGGTCTTGCCGACATCGGCACTGCGCGAGGTCGCAAAATGGATGTCGTATGCAGCGATCGGATCGATCTGCGACGGCAACAGCGCGTAGACGGTCTGGCCGGAAGGTGTCGTGGTCAGGGTATCGCGCGATCCGCCCTTGCCCGCAATCCACTCCATGGCCTGGATATCGCCACCGCCGCGCAGGTCGATCGTCGAACCGTCGGCGCGCGTCACGCTCGATCCGGCGAGGATCAACCCCTTCGACGGCGGCTGCGACAGCGGGCTGAGGCTGGCGTTGTAGTACCAGTTGGTGCCGTCGGACGTCGCGCCGTACGGAACGGTCGTGTCGGCCAGCGACACCGAGGTGAGGCTCCCCGGTGCCAGCACCACAGACTGCGTGATGATCGTGGACACCGCGCTGTCGGTATTGCCGAGCGAAATCTTGCCGAGCGGCGCGAACAGATTGCCCGCCTGATCGATGGTGTTTGCGATCACGGTGATGCCGCCGCCGGCCGACAGCGGAATCGCGGTGTAGCTGTTCGCGGGCGCGGCGAACTTGACGTTCCCCGGCGTCTGGATCGTGAAGTTGACGGAGGATACCGGATAGATCCGCTGGGCGGAGAGCAGGAGATCGCCGGACGAGACCAGCTTGGCGCTGAAACTGGATTGGTCAGCCGTCGGCGTGGTGTCCGTGCTGTTTTTCTTGAGACCGTCCACCACCTTGAGCGTGCCGAGGCGAAGGTCGCCGCTCGCGATCAGGTTGACCTGGCTGAAGCCGGAGAAGTCGAGACCCGGCAGGGCGTCGCCCGGTTTGAAATTGGACGGTCTTCCGCCCTCCAGGTCGATCGTCTGTGCATTCACCGTAAACGTGCTGGTGCCGGCAGCCGAACTGATGCCGGAGCCGGTGAGCGCGACATAGGGCGCCGCAACGTGTACATCAACCGAGCCGGAACCCGGCGCGCTGATGACACCTGCCGCAATGTGCAGACGGTTGGTCACGGTCCAGTTCAGCGAGCTGGAGATCGTGAGCACCCCCCATGACGGATCCTCGTAGCCATAGGTATTGCCGGACAGGTCGGTGAAGATGCGCGTGGCACCGCCCTGTGCCCCGGCTGCGTAAAGATAGACGTTGTCGAACGGGGCGAGCTGGTCGGCCGAGACGGTGAGCGTCGACGGCGCGCTGATGACGCTGGCGGCGCCCTGTTGAAGGAAGATGTTGCCACCGCCGAGCAGGATGGTCCCGCCATTGGCGCGCGAGTCGGCATGCACAGTGCCGTCGCCGGCAACATATCGGCCGCCGGCCGCGGCGAAACTACCGCCCCAGGAAAATCCGCTAACGTTTGCGCTCACCGTGCCGGCGTCGCTCCAGGACCATTGCGACGTTGTCGCGCCGCGCGGGCCTGCCACCTGGATATTGCCGGCCGCGCCGGAGACGTCGACCAGCGCTCCGGCATCGGCAACGAGGTAGTTGGCGCCGGCAGGCCTGGAATAGGCGTAGTATGTCTGGGGCTGGTTCGGGACTTGATTGATCGCCCCGGCTTCGACCGCGAACGTGCCGCCGGCGATGTAGGTGCCGCTGGTCGCGGGGCCCTTCGTCGTGCCGAATAGCGAGTTGGCGATGAACGTTCCGGACAGATCGACCTTCGCCTGCGACGAAAGATGGGTCTTCAGCGCATTGATGAAGACGCTGCCGCCGTGATCCACGATGGTGCCGAGCAGCTCGACGGACTGCGCCGGAACGTTCCAGGTCGGATCGCTTGGCTTCAATCCGGCACGCTGATCGATGACCGCGGCCATCGTGATGTTGGCCTTCGGTCGGTGACGATCGTCGAACCCGTGTCGAGCTTGATGTTGTCGGCCTTGAGCGTGAGGTTGACCGGCTTGCGCTGGTCGTCCGGAAGCATCGCAAGTTGCGGTGCAGCCTGCTGGCCGAGCTTTGTGCCGGTCGGCGTCGCCGTGTAGTCGGCCAGGCTTGCCAGGTTCTGTTGTTGAAGGGTCAGGCTGGTCCCGGCCGAAACGACGATTTGGGCGGACGCGCCGGACCAGTCGTCCCTCACCGCTTCGATGGTGTAGGAGCCGAAGCCGCCGTCCGTCAGCAGCGAGGTGGGCAGCGTGCTCGCCACACCGCCAATGCGGATGGAAGATGTCTCACCATGCTGAAGCGTGCCGCCGATCCGAATGGTATCGGCGCCAGCGAGCCTGAGGCTGCCGTTGCTCTCGAAGCCGTATCCGCGAAGGGTGCCGTCGAGTTGAAGGACGGCCGGCGTGGCCAGATTTGGTGTTGGACGATGCGGACCAGTGAGATCATCCCATAGTACACCTGCGTACAGGGACAGCGAGATTCTGCCTGCCTTGCCAGCCATGACGCCCGTGGCTGCGGTCTTGACCTTGCCCTGCGGCGATATGTAGCCGCCACTGGAAACATCAAGAAGGCTCCCGCTTGCCAACAATATGCTGCCGGTCGTGTCCAGATAGCCGCCGGTGACGGCCGCGCTATCCTTGTTCGTGACGAGAGAAATAGTGCCGCCATTGGCAAAAGCAGGACCAGCCGCGTCAACTCCAGCCCCCCGTCCGATATCGTTTACGAATCGACCGCTGACGTCGATCGTGCCCTCGACGAAAATGTTCGCGGCGATCACGCCACCCGATTTGTCCGTCGGGGCCTTGAACAGCGGGTTGAATTTGCTGCTGATCGAAACGCGGTCCGTCTCAAGCGTAACGCTTCCGCCCGCCGCCGAGACCGTTCCAGCGATATCGATAGCGCCGCCGGCGGTTACGCTGAGGTTGCCGCCGGCCGCCAGATTGAGCGTACTGCCGCCCGACAGCACGAAATCGTTGGCCGTCACCTTCAGCGAGCTCAGACCGTACTTCGACAGGATGTCGGCCGACAAATTGGTCGTATAGGTGCTTTGCGTCGTGAAATTGGCCGATGCCGTGGCGCCGATCTGCACGCTCGACGGCGTCGTCAGTTCGAGCGAGCCTTGCAACGGCAACTGTCCGCCGCTGATCTGGCGCTCGCCCGCGGTCGAACCAAAATAGATGGTGCCGAGCAACGATGGAATGACCGTCGCAACCGCAACGCCACCGGCATCATGCCCCTCGGTAAAGCCGGGCGAATAGATCTGCGTCGGTGTGGACCAGGTTTCCGTGACGCCCCAGCGCGCATGGTTGACGGTGAACTGACCGGCGATCCCGAGATAGGTCATGTTCGGATCGGCGTTGGTCATGCTGTAGATGCGCCCATCGCTGCCGACCAGGCGCGTGGTGTCGACCATGCCGGGCAGGAACTTCACGCTGCCGCCTGCGACATTCATGATCGAGCCGTCAGTCTTGACGGCACCAGCTCCGTTGCTGCCGGCGAGGTCCGTCGTCAGGGAGACGTGACCGCCGACAGTCATCAACTGATAGATGCTGCGCGGAACCTTGGCGACATAGCCGCTGGCGTCTGCGAGTGGCGTCCCTACCCATGTGGTACCATCGCTGCGGGTGCCGGTGTTGCGGATGTCGATGTAAATCGTCTGGCCGTACAGCGCACCGTTGCGCTGCAAGGGCATGTCGGCAAACTCGGCGCGCGGCTGGAACCGGATGATGTTGTAACTCGCCGGCAACTCGACGTTCTGGAGCCCGGCGACGTCGATCGTTGCACCCGGCGAAAGCAGGACGCTCTGCGCATCACTGGAATTGGAGCGGGCCTCGTTAACATTCCCCCCGGAATTGCCCACCGAACCTTGATTGAACAAGTGTTGGCCGTAGAGCTTCGTGGAGCCATCCAAGCCCGTTGGCAGATATAGCGTCGAGGCGTTTTGAGTGCTCGCAAAGTCGATTGCGCGGAGAACGATCTGTGCCGCGGGCGCCGAGATCAGACCGCTCGATCCGACCGTGACGTTGGTCTGGGCGCTCATCTCGATGTAGGCCGGCGCAAAGCTCTGCGTGCTCGTCAGTCCCGCAGCACCATCATCGACCGGCAGGCTGGAGATGACGCCATTCATGGTGACGCTGGTGGCCGCGCGGAGCAGCACGAAGCTGTTGCGATCGATGCTGGTATCGACCGAGATCACGCCCTGGATCAGCTTTCCAGCGCTGTCGGTCAGATCGTGACCGGACGCATCCTTGGGATTGCCGATCGCGACCGTATCGCCGTTCATCACCACGATGCCGCGTGAGGCGTCGATCAGGCCGTCGTGTTTGACCGCACCGGTGCCGGCCAAATAAGTGCTGGCAGAAGTAGTCGGGTAGCCAAAGGGTTTCGCCGCATCATCGGTTGCGGTATTGTACGACGACGCAAACTGCGACAGCCTGAATTCGGTGCCGCGGAACTTGATGGTGTTTCCCTTGTCGTCCTTGCCCAGCACGCTGTCCGGCAGCGCCGAATAGCCGTTCGGAATGACATCGATCGTTCGCGCCGCCACCATCGCGACCTCACCGGCCGACGCTGTGATCGAGCCGGAATTTTGGACGTTCGCGCCGAACAGATAGACCGATCCCGGCGAGCCCAGCGCGACCAGATCGGACGTGATGTTCGCGGTGATCGATGCCCCGCGCTCGACCTTGACGTCGCCGGCGATCAAATTGGTCGCCGCGCCGCCGTCCTTGTCGTAGATCGAGAACGAGTTGAGATCGGCGATGCCGGTATTGAGAAAGAACTGGTCGCGTGTCGCGAGGTCGCTGCCGAGCTTGCCGACATCGAGGCTGGACGCGATCAGCGTGTGAACGTTGACCTGCGAGCCGGCGCCAAAGACGATGCCGTTGCGGTTGATCAGGTAGACGCCGCCGATGGCATTGATCTGGCCAAGGATGCGGCTCGGCGAGGCGCCGGAATCCTGAATACGGTTCAGCGCGATCCAGTCGGACGCGGACTGCCTGAAATTGACGGTGGTGTTGGCGCCGACGTTGAACGTATCCCAGTAAAGAATGCTCTTCTTCTGGGTCTGCTGGATGTCGACCGAGACCTTCGAGCCGTTCGTCGTCTGCTTCGGCGAATTCGCGCCAAGCCATTTGGAGGCATCGGCCTTGATGCCCGCCAATGGATCGCCCGCGGTGCCGCCGTACGGCATCAATCCGCCCGGGGTCAATCCATTCGGGACGGACGCCCCTGCTGCGGCCTGGGCCGCTGCGGCGGCATCCGACTGGAGCTTGCGTGCGGCGGCAACGGCTGCTGCGGCGCGGGCAAGCGAGGTCTGGGCCTGGGTCGCTGCGCCGGCCGCCTGCTGCGCGGCCAGAATCGCGGCCTGCTGTGCGGCCATTGTCGGCACCACTGCGTTGGCGCCGGGCGTGAGGCTGCGCGCATGGCCGGGGCCACCCGCAACCGACAGTGCCAGCAGGCTGACACCACAGAGCAGACTCCGCTCAAACGCACGCCGCATCCCGAGGGGAGAAACAAGGATATCGTGATGGGGCACGCTGCGGCACTTTCCGATTGCAAATTCCAGTCGAGCACACCGCTGATACAGGCATACTCGCGCGCCGCATTTACTTATCGTTTACTAACATTCATATGTCAGATTTGTAGCATTGGCGCCTGCCCCACATGTGCGACACCCGGTTCCAGCCGCCGAAATCCGGCAGAACGGCGGCAATTGCCGGCAAGAGCACGCGTTAACGATGGTGTTAGCATTTGATATCAACGAGATATCGCATCGAAGCGCACTGTGGCGATCCGGACAAAATGCCGCTAGCGCGACCCCTGGTTCGCAAACGGGCTCATGAGCCCCGGCGGCAGCTTGAAATTCGCTGGCTGCGCAGGGTTCTTGTTGATCGTCAGGCTCTTGCTGGCGCCGGGATGAACTGAGGAAGGCGAGGCTGGCATGCCTTGCGGAGGCGGGACTGGCATGGCAACCGGGACCGGCGGCGGCCCTGCAAGCATCGGCCCGCCCGGCACCGCTCCTGCCTTCATGCCGGGCGACGGGATATCCAGCACGGTGATATCGAGCCCTCGTGCGAGCTCGACCTGACGCCGCTCGACCGCACGAAGGGTCCATCCCTTGTGGTTTTCACCCGCTTTCAGTCGGACCACTGACTTGCTGGCTGAATCGATGAACAGGCCGATCTTTTCGCGGCCGACGATGGTGCCGAGCAGAGAGAGTGTCGGCTTCTCGGGTTCGGCGGGCGGCGGCGCCGCGGCCTGTATCGGCGCCGGCATGGCAATGGGCGCGGGCGCAGGCGGCCGTCGCGTCGGCGCAAACAGCGGCCGCTCGCGGCTGGCCGTCAGACGCCCGAGCGGGATAGTCCAGAGCGGATTGTCGCTGAGCGCGCGTTGCGCCGGCGGAGACGCCGGCGGCCGTTCGACAGTCGCAGGCGCCGGCAGGACGGCGGGAGTCGGATCCGAACTGGCCGGCTTCGTCGCAAACAGATCGTCGCGCGACTCGGCAGGCGGGGAATCCATCGACCCCCGCGCCCCGACGGCGAGCGCCCGGTCGCTCCCCAAGGCAAGCACGCCAGCGAGCAAAGCAACGAATAGGCGCATCGACATGGTACCGGCCGTTCCTGATCGAACCGAGCGATAACGTTGATGGTTATCAATGATGTGACATTTGCGACCAGGGAGCCGGTGCGTCAAGCCGGTCCGTGAGATCTGCTGCCCCGCGTTGACGACGGCGGCACGCGGCTGGATCAAGCTGGGCGCTATTCAAAAAAATGCACCCGGCAAAATGCCGGGTGCACAGATCTTGTCGATCATTCGATCAGGCCGAGACCCGACAGCGATCAGTAAGCGCCGACCTTGCCGGAGCAGGTGCTGCCGTTCAGACCGTTGGTCGGGTCGTTGAGGAGCGTGTAGATTTCGCCCTGCCACACCGCCGGAACCTGAGCGAAGCCGTTGTCGTTCATGATGGCGTTCGATCCGCTGCCATAGACGTAGTCGAGGAAGGTCTTGAACCAGATGAACGCGTTGTTGCTGTTCGCGTGCGTCTGGTAGCACTGGTACATTTCGAACCAGGAGAAGCCGGAGATCGGATACGAACCGGCAACCACCGGGTTCGGATTGACACCCTGCAAGCTCCAGGTCAGCGGGTTCGCGCGGCTGACGCTGTCGAACTGCGGAATAGCGGTTGCCATCGCCTTCTGAGCACCCTGGAAGGTCGGCGGCTGGAACTTGCCGGTCGCGCCGGTGATGTCCCACTGCGACTGCAGGTTGGCAGTCTTCAGGCCACCGGCCTTGACGGGAAGCCAGAAGTCCTGCGAGGCGTAGCCGATCGCACCGTTCGTCGAGGTGACGAGGGTGACGAGGGCGCCGCTGCCCGAGGCGTTGGCGAAGGTGCCGGGGCTGGTCACGGCGTTGCCGCACTGGTCGGTCGAGAACTGATCCGGCCAGTTCAGCTGGTTCGCACCGCGCGCGACGAGCGGAGTGGTGCAAGCCTGCGAGTGATCGGTCCAGGGGAAGGCGTACGACACGACAGTCGCATCGCTCTCGCTGTTCGGTCCGAACTCGTAGCGGCACTGTTCGACCAGCGCGTTCGAGAGCAGGAAGGTGGTGCCGCTGCCGTCCTGACGGTGCACGAAGGTGATGTTGCCGGTGCCGAGCGTGCCACCGTTGAGCGTGGTCAGGATCGCGTTGTTCCACTTGGTGATGTGGCCCGACGCGATGCCGCAGAAAGCGTTACGCGACAGGTTGAGGCCGCTGCTGCCGCCGGCCGGGGTCGCCGGCAAAATGTTCAGGGCGGCGCCGGTGCCATCCTTGCCGTTCAGTCCAAACGCAACCGCGCCGATGACCGCGGGAATCTGGATGAGGTTGCCGAACTTCGACTGCGGGCTGGAGGCGCCGCCGGTGTTCCAGGCGGTCATGTCGGCGGCGTTGACGACGTCGTCGCTGCCGATGAACTGCACGCCGTCATAGTCGCTGATGTTGTTGATGCCGAAGTTGCTGCTGGTGTAGGCGGGAGCGGAAGACGAAGGCGTTCCGATCTGGGTCTTGTCGTTGGTGCGCAGCACGGTCTTGCCGTTGCCCGAACCGGTCGCGGCATAGAGGATCGCGCCGCCGATGCCGCTGGTGTTGAAGCCACCGCAGCTCGCAGCCTTGGCCATCGGACCCGGCTTGCCGGTGCTGCCCTGGGCCTGGGTGTAAATGCAGTCCATCAACTGGCGATAGACGACCTGGGGGAACGTCGCGCCGGCACCAAACGCAACCGACTGCGCCTGAGCAGACTCGGAAGCGACGCCCATCGCCGCGAACGCAACAGATCCCAAAAGTAAAGTCTTCAAGTTTCGCATAGTCTCAGTCTCCCTGTTTGGATACCCCAAGCCTGCTACGATCGGCAGCCGGGTCCCGGAGCGAGGCGGACGCTATCGGCGGTATGTGAGACTTTGATTGTTGTTTTGTGAATTATGATATTCACCTCACCTGCAATGTTATCAATCGTCACAGGGGCAAGGCGACAAGCTCAGGAATTCGCAAGCAGAAGTACGGAATTCTCGCCTGCACCGAATGTTGTCCACAGCGAGCAGCCATAAAACTGCTTCGTAAAATGAGCGGCCGCCAAGTGACGCGCCTCGCATGTATCCTGATGCCTGGAAGCGCGAACCTCCACAGCACGAACGACTCGCCATGATCGACGATCATCTCTTTCACGACGTGTCGTGAACGAACGTCGCGGTGATGCCAGCCACACTGCCGCGCCTCAGCTCGGTTCTTCTTGCGCGGGATGCAGCCGGCACGCGCTTTCACGGACCTGTCTTATCGACATCACATCACCGTCAATGTCGCATCGTTAAAAAGCACCCCGGCAAACCGACCGCGCCGCACATGATATCTCGCACTATATTCTTATCGTTCATCGACATGTGAGTACTGCGCGGATCGGAACAGCGAAAGAAGGATCCACGAAATGAACGCCCTGCCCGGTTTCCGCATGCCTTATCGCGTAACGACGGCGCGCGCCGGCGTAGCTATCGTCTGGCTGGCCGTCATGCTCGGCGCCGGAGCACCGGCATTTGGCCAATCGCCCTCGACCGATCCCGTCGTCGCCGTCGTCAACGGAAGTCCGATCCATGAGAGCGAGCTGGAGCTGGCAGACGAAGTCATCGGCCGAAACCTGCTGGTCCAGGATCCCGTCGAGAGGCGCGAAACCCTCCTGAAGATGGTGACCGACGCCGTGCTGCTCGCGAAGGTGGCGACGGATCGACGCATAGAAGACCAAGCCGATCTTCAGCGCCGCGCCGCTTTCGCGCGCAATCAGGGCCTCACCAACCATCTTCTGACCGTCGTAGGTCAGCAGGCGGTGACCGAGGACGCAATGCGCAAGGCGTATCAGGAGGTCGTTCTCAATGGGGTGACAACCGAGCCCGAACTGCATCTGCGCCACCTCATCTTCATGATCGCCCCGCCCGCGGACGATGCCGCGGTCAAGGCGGCCGAACAAAAAGCCAAGGCGGCGATGGACAGGATCAACAAGGGCGAAGACTTCACCGCAGTCGTCGCCGAACTGTCCGAGGACCCCGTCACCAAAGCGAGGGGCGGCGACTACGATTGGCGGCAGCGCGGCGAAATGGGCAAGGAATACGCCGACGTGGCGACCAAGCTGAAAAAGGGCGAGGTATCGCAGCCGTTCAAGACTGCGGTTGGCTGGCATATCCTCAAACTCGAGGATACGCGTCCTCGCAAACCGGCCGACTACGACAAGATCCGTGACCGCCTTGCCGCGATGGTCGCCTCCGCGGCGCAGATCGAGCTCGTGGATAAAGTGCGCGCCGAGGCGAAGATCGAGCGTCCGGACCAGGGTCACAAGGCAGACAAGGAGAGCGCCAACGTCAGGTAGCGCCTGCCCCGTCTGCCAAATCCCGCGACATCCGGGCAGCGAGTAGGTCATGGGCCTTGCCGTCATCATCCTGACGCACAACGAAGAGCGCCACATCTTGCGGGCTCTCGCCTCGGTTGCCACGATTGCAACCGAGGTCTTTGTTGTCGACAGCTTCTCGAGCGATCGAACGGTCGAGTTGGCGCGCGCCAAGGGTGCGACCGTGTTGCAGAACCGGTTCGTCAACTACGCGAAGCAGTTCCAGTGGGCGCTCGAGAATGCCCCCATCACCGCCTCCTGGATCATGCGTCTCGATGCCGACGAGGTTATCGAAGCCGATCTCGGCGCCAGAATTCGCGATGAACTGCCACGCCTCGGCAATGAGATCGTCGGGATAAACCTCAAGCGCAAGCACATCTTCCTTGGCCGCTGGATCCGCCACGGTGGTCGCTACCCGCTCCTGCTCTTGCGGATCTGGCGCCGCGGCCACGGCCGCATCGAAGACCGCTGGATGGATGAACACATGATCCTGTGGGGCGGCCAGACCGTTACATTCGACGGCGGGTTCGCCGATCACAATCTCAACGATCTGACGTTCTTCACCGACAAGCACAACAAATATGCCACGCGCGAGGCGATCGACGTGATCAACGAGCGCCATCGTCTGTTCGGGCGCGACGTCGATCTGATAACGGAAGAAGGCTCGCGCCAGGCAGCCATCAAGCGCTGGATCAAGGAACGGCTGTACAACCGTATGCCTTATCAAATCAGCGCACCGGCCTATTTCCTGTTTCGTCTGATTTTCCAGCTCGGATTTCTCGACGGCAAGGAAGGCCTTGTTTATCACGGCCTACAGGGTCTTTGGTATCGCTTCCTTGTCGGCGCAAAAGTGCAAGAGCTGGAAGCCGCCATCGCTCATCTTAAAGATCCGGCTGAAATGCGCGCGGAACTCCGACGCCTGACCGGTCTCGTCATCGACCTCTGATCGACATGCACCCGAACGCCGAAATGGTCTTGATGGGCAAGGGACATGACGCGTAATCGCGCGGTGATCGTTGCCCTGTTTCAGCTCCTTTGGATGGCGGAGGCAACCGCACAGTCCGCCATGTTCTGGTTCAACGATCCCGTCGGCCCGGACGAAACGGTACTCGTCACCGGCGCCGAGCTCGACAAGATTACCTCCGTGACCGTTGCACGGATTGGCGAAGGACCGGCCCGCGAGACCGGACAGGAAACATCCGTTCCGATCCTGCAGGCCAATCCCCTCTCCCTCAAATTCACGATCCCGGAGCAGTTCACGCCCGGCATCTACCGCTTCAAGCTGACCCATGCTCACGGCACCCTCAGCGGCCGCATCAACCTGCCGACAATCTACTGGACGCAGGGAAACCTCGGCGACGAGGTCTCGCCCGCGGGCTGGCTCCAGGTGTTCGGTCGCAACATCGTTCGTCAGGCAAGCCGTGCGCAATTGTTGCTGCTGCCCGAGGTCGGGAGTGCGCCGACAAAGGCCATTCTGACCAAAGGCGACCTGTGGCGCGGTTCGTTTCGCATCCCTGATCAGGTTTCGCCCGGCCGCTACAAGCTTCGGCTCCACAATGGAGACGGTGGCGACAGCGAATGGGTCGACCTGGGCAGCATCGTCGTGCGCTCCCCCGCACCGAACGCCGTGCAATCCTTCGACGTGCGGGCATATGGCGCAAACGGCGACGGCAGGTTTGATTGCACGCGCGCTGTCAAGGCGGCCATCGAAGCGGCGAGCCAGGCCGGTGGCGGAACCGTGTACTTCCCGCGCGGGCGCTATCTGATCTCGGACATGATCGTCATTCCGCCTCGCGTCAAATTGCAGGGGGAGCGCATCGATCTGGTCAATCTGGTCTGGCCGGATCTGGCAACACTTCCAATTGCACTGATACAGGGAAGGTCGCAGTTTTCGGTCGAAGACCTGACAATCTACGCATCGAACCACCCGCACATCATATCCGGCGGCTTTCAGTTCGGCGACGCTGCGGTTCCTGACGCTGCCGATATCGCCATCCGACACGTCCGCATCCGTGGTTCGGCCTTTCGAGGCCTCATGGAGGCCGAAGCCACCGTTCAGCGAGTGAATGACTTCCATCGGATCTATCCCGATGGATCCCCCGACACCATTCGATTGAGCGGAAACAGAATCGAGGTGTCCGATTGCGACATTCTCGGATCCGGGCATTCGCTTCGCCTCTTCAAGGCAACCAACGTGATCGTGGCCCGCAATATCCTGACCAACGGCCGCTATGGCTCCTATTCGATCGTGGGATCGCGTCAGGTCGTCTTCGAAGGCAATACCGTAACCGCGGCCGACCTCCAGGGGACCGGAGGAGGAATATCGACGCTGTCGAAATGGGTCAGCGCATCCGAGAACATCTTCGTCGGCGGCAACACGTTCAAGGCCATTTATGGCTGGGATCGGGAAGCCATGACGTCGGACGGACCGGGCGGATATTATTTCGGTCACGCCGAGAACTCAGGTCCGGATCGGTTGTCGTTGCCGGATGCCGCCAATCCGTATCCGTCCGGCACGGACTGGACCGGCGCGGCCGTCATGGTGGTCAACGGGCGCGGGGCCGGTCAATACGCCAGGGTCAAAGCATTCGAGAAAAAACCGTCCGCCTCGTCCGTGGTGCTCGATCGACCGCTCGAGGTGGCGCTGGACCGGGAGTCGGAGATCACGATTACCCAGGCGCAACAAAACTACCTGATTATCGATAACGACTTCGAAGACACGGGCGTCGCCGCGCAGACGTACGGAACGGCGTTAGGCCATGTTATCGCCGGCAATCGATCCAACAGGACCAGCGGCTTTGCCGTGTTCGGACTGTCCTACGCTAGTTTCCAGCCCGGCTGGCGGCTTCAGATTCTCGGCAATCACATACTCGAGGGCAACGTCTACCGGGCAGGACCGGAGCGGAGCATCTTCTCCAATGAGGCTTCAATTCTCGTCCAGGCGAACCAGACCGAAAAGGCTCCTGGGCGGCCGCCAATGGTGCAGGCGGTGATCGTTCGCGGCAATCGCCTCGATCAAGACGCTCACATCGCAATAAAAGGTTTTGCAGCCACCTCCCCCGGCGTCCGCGACGTGATCGTCGAGGGAAACACCATGGGGCCGTCACGCGTCGGTCTGACGATCGATCGCGGCGTCGCGTGGTGGCTCGGTCGAAAGAACGTCGAAGAACGGCGCATCCAGAAATAGCGCAGCGAACCGCTCGTCCCCGCTTCACGCTCCATCTCGATCAGTCACGGTAATGATAAGTTCCGTTGTTAGTTAACTTCCGCGCCAGCTGCCATCCCTCTGTGGCCGAACGGAATCCGTCTCCGGCAGCCGCTTCACAAACTGAAAGACCGTACCGATGACCGCAATTCTCGGCCTCAACCTCAACCACCCCGATGCCTCCGCCGCGCTCATCATCGATGGCAAAGTGGTCGCAGCTTCGGCTGAGGAGCGCTTCGGCAAACGCATCAAGCATGACCCGTCCTTCCCGCAGCAGGCGATCCAGTCGGTTCTTGCGATGGGCGGCATATCGTCGAAGGATCTGGACTTCATCTCGGTCGCGCGCGATCCGTCTCAGAACCGCGCGGCCCAGGTCTCCTATGTATTGCGTCATCCCCTTACGGGCGGCAAAGCGGCGCTTGAGCATATCCGGCGCGCGCAAGGCGAGCTGAGCATCAGTGAGCAGGTCGCCGAGGCCTCTGGGCAGGCTCCGGACACGGTCAAAGCCAAAGTCGTCAACGTGGAACATCATCTGTCCCACATCGCGAGCTCCTATTACTGCTCGCCGTTCGACGGCCTGACCGCCGGCTTCTCCTACGACGGCAGCGGAGATTTCACCAGTGCGATGGCGGCGCGTTGCGAGGGCACACGGATAGACGTGGTCGACCGCGTCAATCTGCCGAACAGCCTGGGCTTCTTCTACACGGCATGCTGTCAATTCATCGGCTTCGCCGAATATGGAGAAGAATACAAGGTCATGGGGCTCGCGCCATACGGCGTCGATAGCTTTGCGGACGTGATGCGGGAGCTCGTCCAAACGCGGCCCGATAGCTGGTTCAGGCTGGCCGAGGGCTTCTTTGGTATGCACCGCGGCGGCGAAAGCGGAAAGATGGACGAGCGAAACCACGTGGAAATGCTGCGCTTGTTCACCGACAAATGGATCGAGAAATTCGGCTCACCGCGCCAGCGCGGTCAGGAGCTGACGCAACGGGACAAGGACATCGCCCGCTCCTGTCAGGTTCGCTTCGAGGAAGTGGCGGTGCATTGCTTCAACAAGCTCCACGATCAGGTCCCGAGCAAGCAGGTCGTCTATGCCGGCGGCTGCGCGCTCAACGGGGTCATGAACGCGCGCCTACTGCGCGACACGCCTTTCCAGCAGGCATATATGCAGCCGGCTTCATCGGACGACGGCCTGTGTATCGGTGCCGGCATGTGGACATGGCACAATGTCGCCGGCGGACGAGAACGATTCCATATGACCCATGCCTATTGGGGCCCGGCCCACTCGGATGAGGCGATGCGGCGCGCCGCAGAATCGGCCCAGAACCCCATGCGGGAACTGGCGCCAGGCAACGTCGCGAAGGCGGTGGCTTCCCTGTTGCACGCCGGACTGGTGGTTGGCTGGTATCAGGGGCGATCCGAATGGGGCCCGCGCGCCCTCGGCAACCGTTCCATTCTTGCTGATCCGACCCGCGCGAACATGAAGGACGTGATCAACGCCAAGATCAAGCGAAGGGAGGGCTTCCGCCCCTTTGCTCCGACCATCCTGCAGCCGGCAGTATCGACCTATTTTGAACAGGATGTATTCAGTCCGTTCATGATGCATGTCGTCAAGCTTCGTCCGGAATGGCGGGAAAAACTTCCAGCCATCACCCATGTCGATGGCACCGGGCGGCTGCAAAGCATCGCACGGGACACCAATCGGCTCTACTACGAATTGATCGACTGCTTCGGCCAGCTGTCCGGAATACCGATCGTGCTCAATACCAGCTTCAATGAGAACGAACCGATCGTCGACACGCCCGAACAGGCCATGAGCTGCTTCCTTCGCACTGGACTCGACGCCATTTGCCTTGGCAGATACTTGGTGGTGAAAGGCGAGCACGCAAAGCTGTTGTCGGACGCGTAGGCCACTTGGGCCGTGAATTTGGGGCGATTGCGACCGCCCCTTTTCGCTTCAGGTCAGGATACTTGTGCCCAACGCTCGCGGCCGTGCGTCGGCCGCGGTCAGAACTGGAAGTAGATGAATTCGGCATGTCCAAAAATGCCGAACAACACGATGTAGTAAGCCAGCGCGACGCCGGCAGCCGTTGGCAGCCAGCGCACCTCCCACAGTTCACGAAATCGCCGCGGCCGAAACGACAGATGGAAGTCGATCACAAGCAGCAGCGCGAGCGAGACGGTGAGCATCACCAGTTCCCCGCTCGCCAGATCGAGCATCTTCAGGGTGAAATAGGAGATGGGACCGAAGTCGCTCAGGCTCCGTAAGCTGACGATTGCGTTGGCGACGCTCGTTGAGCGGAAGAAGACCCATCCGACGAGTACGACGGCTATCATCCATACCCAACCGAGCAGCCGATGAGCCGTCTCACCGAGCCACGCTTCCGGTTTCGCGTGTCTGACAAAGGCCCGCTCGACGACCAGGCAGACCCCATGCAGCGCGCCCCAGGCGACGAAGTTCCACGCTGCACCGTGCCAAATACCACTGACGGCGAACACGATGATGAGATTGCGCGCGGTCGAGCCTTCGCCGCCACGGCTTCCTCCAAGCGGAATGAACAGATAATCGCGGAACCAGGTAGACAAGGAGATATGCCAGCGGCGCCAGAACTCGTTCAGGCTGGTGGCGAAATATGGTTGCCCGAAATTGATCATGAGGTCGAAACCCATGATGCGCGCCACGCCACGCGCAATGTCCGAGTACCCCGAAAAATCGCAATAGATCTGGAGCGCGAAAAGCACCGCCGCCAGCAGTTGATAACTGCCGGAATACTGCGCCGGATTGGCATAGACGCCGTTCACCACCGGCGCCACCACGTCGGCGATGCACATCTTCTTGAAGAGGCCGTAGCCGACGAGCAACAGGCCGGCCGTGACGTTCTGGTAGGAAAGCCGATGCGTGATCCGAAACTGCGGCAACATATGTGCCGCACGCTCGATCGGACCGGCGATCAGTTGCGGAAAGAAGCTCACATACTGAGCGTAGGTGATGAAGTCGCGCTCCGCGGCGACCCGGCGATTGTACACGTCGAGCGTATAGCCGACCGACTGAAACGTGTAGAACGAAATGCCCAATGGAAGCACCAAGCCAAGGGCATAATCCGGCACCACATAGCCAAACAGCCCGACCACGCCGAGCACGTTCGAAATCAGGAAGTCCAGGTATTTGACCGTTCCGAGTACGCCCAGATTGATCGACAGCGCGATGATCAGCCCGGCCTTGCGTCCACCCTCGGTCCGGGCCCGCGCCATCATGAGTGCAGTCGTGTAATCCACGACCGTCGTCAATCCGAGCAAGAGCCCGAAAGAAGGGCGCCAGCTCATGTAGAATACATAGCTGGCGATGAGCAGCACCAGCGGCTGGGTTCGCCCCGGCAACGAGAAGAACACCACCAGGAACGTTATGAAGAAGGCGAGAAACTCGAACGAGTTGAAGAGCATCAGTCGAACGCCCCACTGGCCTTCAACAATTTGGCGAGATCGGCCGAGTAGGCGCGCGCCCCGGCTGGATTCATGTGCTGCGGATCGGCAAAAAGCGCCGGGGGATAGATGAAATAGTCCGGCCCCAGCATCCGAATGAGGGGCCGATCCGAGATCGTCGCCGACCTGGCATTGTCAGCGGCCGGCGGCGGAGCAGCCTCGCCGGCGCGGAAGAAGCCCGGAACAATGAGGACCTGGAAGCCGTGCTGTCTCGCCAGCCGTTCGAGGCGGTCACGGGACTGAGACTTTTCGGCTATCATCCGTGGCTCGATACGCGTGGGATGATCGGTCGGCAGGGCGTAGTTGTCGGGAAGACGATCGCCCTGGTAATGGCTCTGCGACTTGATGAAATACCAGCCGCGGTCGTGGAGCATCGCTGCGCGCTGGGTCTCCACATCGCGGCGCGCATCCGACAGTCGATTCAGATTTTGAAAAGCGAACAGCGCTGCTTCGCGGGGCAGATTGCGAAAAGGAAACATCGTGCTAGCCAACGCGCTATCGTTGCGCAGGATGTCAGCAAGCGCGTCGGATTCGCTTCTGCCGTCCCAAGGGATCGTCAACAGCACGTGCGTCGGGATGTTGCCGGCTTCCAACGCAGCTTCCAGAATAGGCAGAAAGTGAACCTCGCCGGGCAGGCCCAGATTGTACGATCGGAAACCGGATCCGACCGCGGCATCGAGATCAGGTGGCCGCAACGCGGAGAGAAGCTTGCTGTTGCCGAAGATCATCACGCGATTTCGGTCTTGCGGACCGAACATCTGGCCCTTCACGAGCGTATCAAATTTAGCGTAGGCAATGACGACCGAGCCCGGCCTGATGAAGGGCAGCATGACGTAGGCGGTGTACAGCGCTAGCCAGACCGCGCCAAACAACAGCCCGAAGACGACGACAGATCTGAGCCAGAGGGCGGCGACCGTGGCCGGCTCGTCTGCATTCACGGCCGATGCGCCCTCCGGAGACGGCAAGGGCGAGCCGACAGTGGCTGCAGTTCGGTCCGATATCTCGAGTGAAATCCGGTCAGAGAGTTGGCGCCGGCGAGACTTGTACATATCCGACGGAACTCACGGGACAGAGCATTGGGACGATCGGTTGCCAGCGATGGCGACACTCCAGCCGCTCTTCCCGAGATGCAAGCGCGCATGCGCTGGCGTGGCGCGATCCGGAGCGGAGAACATGCAGCCCTGTTAGCGTTTTGCTATAATTCGGGCGACATCTATCAAGCAAACATTACAGTTTGACGATATCAGTGACGCAGCAATCAATACCCTGCGATACATTGCAGAAGATAATAACATTGAGTAGATAACCCGGCCGCTGGTTTCACGGTCTGGACATTGGTGGCGCGTCATGTCCCTCGACGACTGAAAGCTGAGCCATGTGTGGAATTGCCGGTGCCTTCGCATACCGTGCCGAGGCGCCCCCCATCGACAAGGTCGAGCTGCTGCGCGTGCGTGACGCGATGGTCGCGCGTGGTCCGGATGCCGCCGGCCTGTGGCTGGCCGATGACGGGCGTGTCGGTTTCGGACATCGTCGCCTGGCCATCATCGACCTGAGCGAAGGCGGCGCGCAGCCCATGCTGGACCCCGAGACCGGCAACTGGATCTGCTTCAACGGAGAGATCTACAATCACCAGCAGTTGCGCGCCCGGTTGAACCGCGACGGCGTTGCGACGCGCACGCAATCGGACACCGAAGTGTTGCTCAAGCTCTACGCCCAGCGCGGCGAAGAGATGTTCTACGACCTTCGCGGCATGTATGCTTTCGCACTCTGGGACGCGCGGCGGTGCGAGTTGCTGCTGGCCCGGGACCCGTTCGGCATCAAGCCCTTGTACGTCGCGGACGATGGCGCCACCGTTCGCTTCGCGTCCCAGGTCAAGCCATTACTGCACGCCCCGGTGGACCGGAGGCCAGAACCGGCGGGCCACGCCGGCTTCCTGCTGTGGGGGTCGGTACCCGAGCCATACACCCTGTATCGCGGCATCCGCGCGCTGCCGGCCGGACATTGGCAGCGGTTCAGTGCCGGGCGCGCCGGGAGCCCGGTTCGCTTCGCAAGCATCGTCGATGCGTTGGGTCGCCTGCCCACGGCCGCCGGCGCCCGAACCGACGACGCGCTCGATCAAATCGCCGCAGCAGTCAAGGACAGCGTCACCGCGCACATGGTCGCCGACGTGCCTGTCGGCGTCTTCCTCTCCGCGGGGTTGGATTCAACCATGCTCGCGGCCTGTGCGGCGAGCGCCGGCGAGTTGCGCACGCTGACCCTCGGCTTCAACGAATATGCCGACGGCCCCAATGACGAGGCCGGACTGGCCGACGACGTCGCGACCCTGCTCCATGCAAAACATGCGCTGCATCGGATTTCGGCCGGCGACTTCGAGCGCGACCGGCAGCACCTGATCGACGCGATGGATCAGCCCTCGATTGACGGCATCAACGTCTGGTTCGTCTCCAAGGCTGCCGCCGCGCAAGGCTTGAAGGTCGCGATCTCGGGTCTCGGCGGCGACGAGCTGTTCGGTTCCTACCCGAGCTTCCGGCAAGTCCCGCGCCTGGTCAGGCTGATGCGGCGCGCACCGGTCGGCGAACGAGCCGGGCTGTTGCTGCGGCATCTGGCCCAGCCTTTCGCCTCCGCACTACCGTCGCCCAAATATGCGGGACTTGCCGAATACGGCCACAGCCTGTCGGGGGCGTATCTGTTGCGGCGAGCGCTCCACATGCCGTGGGAGCTCGCGCAGCTGATGGACCCGGCGATGGCCAGAGACGGCCTGGACGAGCTCGCGACCATGAACCGCCTCGATGCCAGCACTGACGGCCTGGAGAGCGACCGGCTGGCGATATCCGCTCTCGAGATGCAGTGGTACATGCGCAACCAATTGCTGCGCGATGCCGACTGGGCGGGCATGGCGCATTCGCTCGAGATCCGCGTGCCCCTGGTCGATCTGCAGCTGCTGCAAGACTTCGTGGAGCTTCCGGATTTCGACGCCAACAGCGAAAAGCGCACCATCGTCAGGCGCGTCGCGCCCGAACTGCCGGACGGCGTGCTGAACCGGCCCAAGACCGGCTTTGCGGTGCCGATCCATCAATGGCTCAATCCAGGTGCGAGCAGCGGCGTCACGCGGCATCGCGATTGGGCGATGACGCTGTATCGACATTTTGCCGCAGCATGAGGACACGCCGGTGAAGCTGCTGCATGTGATTTCCTCCGCCAATCCCAGCAATGGCGGCCCCATCGAGGGCGTGCGCCAGCGTGGATTGCGACTGCTGGAGATGGGACACCAGGTCGAAGTCGCCTGTCTGGACGATCCCAAGGCACCTCATCTGGAATCCTTTCCGTTGCCTGTGCATGCACTCGGACCGCCGCGCGGCAATTACCATTTCTCGACGTCGCTCCAGCCGTGGCTGCGTGCCCACGCCGGTGACTATGACGCAGTCATTGTGAATGGTATCTGGCAGTACCACAGCTTTGCCGTCTGGCAGGTGATGCGCGAATTGCGACAGCCCTACGTCGTGTTCACGCACGGCATGCTCGATCCGTGGTTCAGGTGGAACTATCCGCTCAAGCACCTGAAGAAGTGTCTCTACTGGCCCTGGGCCGAATACCGGGTTCTGCGCGACGCTGCGGCTGTGCTGTTCACGAGCGAGGATGAGCGGTTGCTCGCGCGCCGCTCGTTTTGGCCATACCGGGCGCGCGAGGTCGTGGTGTCCTACGGCACGCGATTGCCGCCGCAGGACGCGCCCTCGCTGCGAGAAGCCTTCCTAGCCGCCCATCCCGAATTGCGCGGCAAGCGCGTGCTGCTGTTTCTCGGGCGGCTGCACGCCAAGAAGGGGTGCGATCTGCTGGTCGAAGCATTCGCGCGCGTGGCGGCCGAGGAGCCTCGTCTGCATCTGCTGATGGCGGGCCCGGACCAGACCGGCTGGGTCGGCGAGCTCAAGGCGCGGGCTCAGGCCTTGGGCATGGCCGATCGCATCACATGGCCGGGCATGTTGCAGGGCGACGCCAAATGGGGCGCGTTCTACAACAGCGAGGCCTTCGTGCTGCCCTCCCATCAAGAGAATTTCGGCATCTCGGTCGCCGAGGCCCTGGGCTGTCGCCTGCCCGTTCTGATTTCCGACAAGGTCAATATATGGCGCGAGGTTCAAGCTGCCGGCGCCGGCCTCGTGGCCGAAGATTCGCTGGCCGGGACACTCGATAACCTGCGCGCATGGCTGTCCATGTCTCCGGAAGGCCGGGCGGCCATGGGCCAACGAACACACGATCTGTTCGCAGATCGGTTCAGCGTCGACCGGATGGCAACGGCGTTGATCGATGTCGTGCGCAGGGTGCAAGCCTCTCCCCGTTCGTGACCCCAGAACCTCGCGCCTGGCGCAGTCGAGGCGACCGGATCGACGCCTGAAGTCGCCGGTGGCCAGCCGCAGCATGCTTGGAAACACGTGATCCAGATCGCCGGCGCGCCGTAACCAACGGTGATCGTCCTGCCTCTCAACAACCTGCCACTCGCGGCTTTGCCGTCGCGATCCGCATCCTGGCCTGACCTCGGAATGCCGCACGCGCGGAGCCCGGCTTCCGATCTCCGTATGTTGCACCGATCGACCTAATTCCCGGGATCGCTCCGCCGCCCGCCCCTGTTACTTGTCGTACCGTTATTACGATAACGTCACACAAGAAATGATATCAGACATAACAATACGCAGGAGGGCGCGCGCTGAGGTCGATCCTACCCGGATCGTCCCGGACTCGGCTTCACCCCAAGACACGCTCCGGCCTGCAGGCGCCACGACCGATCCCATAACCGGCTCGGCGGGCCGGGATTTGTCGCGGCCGGTCGAAGCTTTTCGCTTCGACCGAAAAATGAGGACGGTCATGCGGGTGTTGGTGATAGGGATAAATTATGCTCCCGATCTGATTGGCGTGGCAAAATACAACACCGAATTCTGCGAGAGTCTCGCCAGCTGGGGCCATGAGGTTCGCGTGGTCACCGCCCCACCCTATTACCCCGACTGGAGCATCCCATCGGGGTATCGTACGGGATGGTATCGTCATCAACGTTTGAACGATGTGGACGTCATCCGGGCGCCGATCTACGTGCCGAGCCGGCCTTCGGGTCTCAAGCGGCTGCTTCACCACGCCTCCTTCCTGCTTTCGGCAGCCGTCCCGCTTCTGTCGAGCGCGTTCTGGTGGCGCCCCGATATCGTCTTCGTGGTGGCGCCATCCCTGCTTTCCGCGCCTATGGCGGCACTGGCCGCGAGGATGACCGGCGCATCCTCCTGGGTCCATGTTCAGGACCTCGAAGTGGACGCAGCCTTCGAAGTCGGCCTGCTCCGCAGCGGCGTCACGCGCAAGCTGATGCGTACGGTCGAACGGTGGATCCTGCGTTCATTCGACCGCGTTTCGACCATCTCGACACAAATGGTACGCCGCCTCGAGCACAAGGGCATCGTGCCCGCCAGGTTACGCGAGTTCCGGAACTGGATCGACACGAGCGTCGTCGTGCCGGGAAGCAATCAAACACAGCTCCGCTCGGAACTGCGGCTGGCGCCGACCGATATCGTGGCGCTCTACTCGGGAGCCATGTCGAACAAGCAGGGGCTGGAGCTGATCATTGAAGCCGCCACTGCCTTGAAGGACAGTCAGCCCTCGGTGAAATTCGTTCTGTGCGGAAACGGTCCAGTCAAACCGACATTGGTTCAAATGGCTGCCGGCTTGCACAACGTGCACTTCCTCGATCTCCAGCCGCTTGATCGAGTCTCGGAACTGCTCAGCACCGCCGACATTCAGCTCTTGCCGCAAAAGGCCGAGATATCCGACCTGGTTCTGCCGTCCAAGCTCGCCGGCATGCTCGCATCCGGCCGACCGCTCATCGCGATGACCGAGGCCGGTACCGGAATTGCCGCCGAGGTGGAAGGTGCAGGCCTGGTCATCGCTCCGGGCGACGCCGGCGCCCTTGCGGTGGCGATCACGACGCTGGCCGAAGACGAAGCGCTGCGCGGCCGCCTCGGCGCCGTCGCGCGCGCACGCGCCGAACAGAAATGGGATCGCATCTCGATCATCCGTTCGCTCGAACGCGAATTCGCGTCCCTTCCGCAACGGGCTGCCAAACCTGCGCCGCGCACGGCGTCATCGGCGACGCCGGTTCGCTCGATCGAGCATGTCACGACGGGCAGCCGCCGCCGGCCAGAGACGTCAGCGTGGCGGCCCTCAAGAGAACCCCTGCGCCCTCAGGTCAGGGGCGTTGGCTCTGATCAAAAGTAAACTGGACGGGCATTCGCAGGATGAACGGATCTGTGCAGCCGCGGGAGATGGGCAGCTGAACGAATATCAACCGCGCATCGCGGCCACTCGCCTCGGATTGAAGCTTGAACCCGAGGTGTCACATGACTTTAAACTCACATATCTAACATAACGTCGCGTGTGAGCCGGCAGGGAGCAAAGTGGGTGATACTCGATGTCATGAAGGCGCGCCGAAAGGGCCTGTACTGATGGCTTCCGCGCTACCAAGAGGGGAAAGCATCTCCGCCCGGATGGAGTTCGTCGAGGGTCATTCAACGGGCTTCAACTACCTCAGGATACTTCTCTCCACGGCCGTCCTCTTCATTCATAGCAAAACGTTTACGCTGGGCGCCGACGTCCAGACCTTCAAGTCGCTGGTTGACTCGACGGTCCGTGTCGGCGCGTTTTACGTGGCGCAACCGCCGATCTACCAACCGCTTATCTGGGCAGTGGTGCCGGCTTTCTTCGCTCTGAGTGGATTTCTCGTCGCGGGAAGTCTGCATCGCTCAAAGACGACGGTCGGCTTTCTGTTGCTGAGAGCGCTGCGTATTTTTCCGGCGCTTTGCGTCGAGTCGCTCCTCGCAATGCTCGTCCTCGGTCCGCTCGTGACCAGCTTTTCCCTGGCCGCGTATTTCAGCGACCCTCTGTTTCACGCATATCCTCTCAATATCATCGGCGATATCCAGTATTATCTGCCTGGTGTCTTTCTTAACAATCCCGTGCCGCGGGTCGTGAATCTGCAGCTCTGGACCATTCCGGCGGAGATGTACTGCTACGCGATCCTCGCGACCGTGCTCGTCGTGCAGCTGGCGCACCTGCACCTGACAGTTCCCCTCGTCACCGCGGCGACGTTTGTCGGCCTGCTGGGAATGCAGGCCTTGGGAATTCATGCGCCAGCAGACTGGTCCGCAGGTGATGGGAGGGTGCAGATCGAGACGCTCGTCCTCGCGTTCATGACCGGCGTGTCCATGTTCGAGCTCAAGGACAAGGTCCCGCTGCGAGCCGACCTGTTCGCTGTTTCGGTGGTGCTTTCCTATGTCTTGCTCTGGGGAGGAGCGTTTCAATATCTGGCGATGATCCCGATCGCCTACGCCACGATCTTCGTCGGACTGTCCAACTTCCGGGAGACGTTCGTCAACCGGACCGGCGACTACTCCTACGGAGTGTATCTGTATGGGCTGCCAGTGCAGCAGCTGCTCGTCTATCTCTTTCCGGGGAACAAGAACTGGTTGCTTAGCTTTGTCATGGCCTATGCCGTCAGCTTGCTGTTCGCGGCATTATCCTGGCATCTTATCGAATCGAAGGTGCTGGCGAAGAAGAGGCGCATCGTGGATGCGGCCGAAAATTTCTTGAGACCCATCTCGTTCCGATTGCCATGGGGGCCCGCAGCCAAGCCCGTCCCCACCGCGCCTATCGCAATGGTGCCGAAACCGGCGGACCTGGGCTAACAAACTGGTGCTCGAATTCCCAATACGCCGGGCTGGGCGATACGGTCGGCGTAGGTGGACTTTCCCCATGTCGCGAAACGCGTGATCTCCGGACGACAGGGTGAGTGCCCGCTCGTTCCGGTCTATCCTTTAGCGGTTCAGATGGCGATATCCGACATAAAGCCCAACCAGGTTCAGCACGACCTCTCCCGCCACGAAAGCATAGACACCAAGTAAAGTAACCAGCATATAGCTGGCCAGCATTCCCGCCGCCGAGCCGATCGCCAGGGCCCACGCGGCGAGGCCATAGGCTCCAGTCGCAGCCAGGGCTTGCATCATCATCAGCAGCAACGACATCGTGAATATCGTCGGCGCGAAGCCCGCGATGACCATCGCAGCCCGATGTAGAGCGAGATCCGGCATCTCCGCAGCGATGCCGGCGACAACGGTGGCGCCGACCGCAAACATCGCCGCGCAATAGAGCGCCATTCTCTGGGCGCCGAGCATGGTGCCGAGGTTCTGCTTTCCCGCCGCCGCCAGTTTCTCGACGAGGCTTGGGAACTCCACCCGTAGAACGAATCCTACGATCTGGGTAGATGCCGTGACGATCTGCTTGGCATATACGAACAGCGCGGTCGTCTCGGCCCCAAGATAGACCGTGCTCAACACCAACTGAACGCGCATGTTGACCTGTCCCGGCAGGATCTGGAACGACAGGGCGCAGCCGTCCGTCAGCGCCCGCATCAAACCGGCACGCGTCAGCTTGTGGAGCTGCGGGTACCAGCCCTTGCCTGCCAGCGTCGTCCATTGCGCGATCAACGTGACGAGATAGCCGATGGAAAAGGCGCCGCCGAGGATCGCGCCGGCTGCCGCGGACGACTTATGGGCTGCCAGCGCAAGGCCGACCGCGGTGACGACGTAGGCCGCCGATCCCGTGATCCCGCTGATGCCACTAAGTCTCAGACCGTCGAGCAGACCGACGCCGTTGACGGCCCACAGCAACAATCCGGGCAGCGCAAGGGCGACGTACCATCGCGAAAACCCTTCAGACGTGGCGTGCCAGACGTAGACGGCTGCGATGGCACCGATGATCGCGGCTACCGCGATCCTTATCGCGCTCGTCTCGCAGAATATCCGCCAGACCTCACCGCGTTCCTTCCGACCGCCCGGTAAGCCAGCGACAGCCCGGGCGAGTGTCGTGCTCGCGCCGGCATCAACCAGGATGATACCCAGAATGGCGAAAGAATAATGCGTGCCGAATGCGGCGAGAAGCTCGTACTGCCCTGCGGCCACGAGGACTGTCTGGACAACGAATATCGCCCCTTGACCGAGGCCCAGCCCGGCGACCAGCAATCCGACGTTTGCGATCTGCCTCCATTGGCCACGGACGGCCTTCAGCCAACCGACGACACGCGCTCGTGCAATCCCGTATCGAGACGTCGCACGGCCCCGCGTCCGATCCGGGGCGTTCGAGCTCGCGGCAGTCGTTTCAAGCATGGTGTTTTCCGGGAACGGGCGTCGTGACCTGACAGCCTCGATGCAGACCAATAGTACATGGATTGATACCGCATCATCGAGCGGCATGGTTCACTGGTCGAAACAAGCGTCCGCAGATTGTCATGCAACCTGTCATCATCGCCCGCAGTGTCACAGTCTTGTGCAATTCGGAACGTAAGGAGTGAGGTCGGGTCGAGCAGAGCGGGAGTAGGTCCCGACCGCCGGCCCCTGCGAAACAGCGTGCGGCGTGAATGATGCGTGACGAGCGACGGATATTGGATCAGGCGCTGTCCCTGCATAACAAAGGGGATATCACCGCTGCCGCCAAACTGTATCAACGCATCATCGACGCCAATCCCAATAATCTTCACGCCATGCATTTCCTGGGGGTCGCCGAGGCGGCGACGGGAAATATCGACCGCGCAAAATCGCTGATGACGCGGTCGTTGCAGACGAAGCCGGTCAACGTTGAGTTCATCGAGAACTACGCGGCCGTGCTGCATCGAGCAGGCGAGCATGACGAGTTGATCCGGCTGTGCCGGCACGGAATGCAATTCGCGCCGGCGAGCCTCGGACTTCTGCATGGAAGCGCGGCCGGCCTTCTGGCATTGGGCCGGTATTCCGAGGCCGTCGAACAACTGACACGCCTTTTGAAACACCACCCGCGGCACTTCCCGGCCCACGTCATGCTCGGTTCGGCGCTGGCGAAGTCGCGGCAATACGCGCCGGCACTCGCGTCGTATGACCAGGCATTGCAGCTGAATCCGCGGCTCGCCGAGGCTCATCTCGACAAGGGTACGATCCACTTCGCGACCTGCCGCTACGGCGACGCGCTCTCGGCCTACGACAATGCCCTCGCGTTGCGGCCCGATTTGGCGGCAGCGGCGCTCGGCCGCTGCTACGCTCTGATCCAGTTGAGCCGGCGCGACGAGGCTTTGGCCGCCGCCGACCATGCATTGACGCTGCAACCCAGTTTTCCCGAAGCATGGGTTGGACGAGGCAACGCGCTCCTCGATCTCGGCCGCCTTGAGGACGCTGCGGCAGCCTACGACCGTGCGCTCGCCATCGGGCCGCAGCTCGCATCGGCCTGGTCAGGGCATGGCAATATTCACGTTCGATCAGGACGTCAGCAGGATGCGGCGGTCGCGTTCGACCGCGCCATCGCCGCGGATGCCGCTTTCGCCGATGCGTGGCTCGGCCGCGGGAGCTTATTGCTGTCCCTCGGCCGTCATCAGGAAGCGTCGGCGGCTCTCGACCGCGCCATCGCCCTGAATCCCGGTCTGGCGAACGCCTGGCTGGCGAAGGGCCAGGTCGCCTATCTCGAAAAAAAATATGACGACGCGTTGGGCGCCTGGAACAGGGCTCTTGACCTCAATCCTGATCAATCTGCCGTGGTCGCCGCCTGTTTGCGCGTCAAGCTGCATCATTGCGATTGGACCGACTTCGAGACTGGTTGTGCGTTCGTAAGGTCATCGGTCCGAAGCGGGAAGCTGGTCGCACCGTTCATGTTCGTCGCGATTCCATCCACGGCGGCCGAGCAGCTTCAATGCGCGCGGTCATGGGTTACGAACAACTTTCGTCTCCAGAGCGCACCGGTCTGGCGCGGCGAGCGCTACGACCACGACCGTATCCGCATCGGCTATCTCTCGGCGGATTTTCACCAGCACGCGACCTCGCAGCTGATGGCGGGCGTCTTCGAGCATCACGACAGGGCGCGCTTCGAAGTCACCGCGATCTCGATCGGTCCAAACGACGGCTCGGACATGCGCCGGCGGATCGAAGCCGCGTTCGAGCGCTTTGTCGACGTCAAACCGCAAGGTGATGCCCAGATCGCAGCGCTTGTCAGGGCCCTGGAAATCGACATCCTCGTCGACTTGAAAGGATATACCCAGGACTCGCGCACCGGCATCTTCGCCATGCGTCCCGCCCCGATCCAGGTCAACTATCTCGGCTTTCCCGGCACCATCGGCGCCGGCTTCATCGACTACGTCATCGCGGACCGAAACGTCATTCCCGAGCACGATTTCGATTGCTTCGCGGAGAAAATCGTCTGGCTCCCCGAAAGCTATCAGGCAAACGATCGCAACCGTGCAATTGCGGATACGACGTCCCCTCGCGTCGAGCACGGGCTTCCGGACGACGCTTTCGTTTTCTGCTGCTTCAACGACAACTACAAGATCACGCCGGACGTTTTCTCATCCTGGATGCGGATCCTCGCTGCGGTGAAGAACAGCGTGTTGTGGCTGTTCGAGGACAATCAAGTGGCAGCGGACAATCTGCGCCGGGAGGCGCAGGCAAGAGGCGTCGCGTCGCATCGTCTGGTTTTCGCCCGTCGGCTCCCCAACCCCGAGCATCTCGCGCGGCATCGTTGCGCGAACCTTTTCCTCGATACACTTCCGTACGGCGCTCATACGACCGCGAGCGACGCGCTCTGGAGCGGACTTCCGGTCGTGACATGCCTCGGCGAAACATTCGCGGCTCGTGTCGGTGCGAGCTTGCTGAACACGATCCGCCTGCCCGAACTGATCACCACGACGCCGGCGGCCTACGAGCAATTGGCGATCGAACTGGCGAACGATCCTGCCAGACTGGCGACGCTGAGAGCGAAGTTCGCTCGCAATCGGCTGACGACCGCTTTGTACGACACGGAGCAATACACGCGTCATCTGGAAGAGGCATTTGCCGCCATGATGGAGCGGCATCTGGCGGGATTGCCACCGGACCATGTCCGGCTGCCGGGACCGACAGTCTGACGAAAGCACCCCGCGAGAAGGACCATTTCCTTGAACCTGCCAGGATCTTTCATTGGCCAATCGACGACCAGCGCGGGCAAGCGTCGATCGACCGCCAGCGCTGCCGCAATATTCCGCGCTCGCAGCGCTCCGACGACCGCCGTACTCGTTGCCTTCTGGGCGTGGTGCGGCCTTCTCAGCTTCCCCATGATCGACCTGAACGCGGACTTCGCGGACGCTCCGACGTCGTTTGCCCTGGGCGGCTTGGTACTGATCGGTCAGATTGCCGGAATCGGGCTGTTCATGACGACGGTGTCCTTGACGCACACGTCCCGGGCGCTCTCCAGCCTGGGTCGACTGAGCCTCGCCCAAGTGGCGATCATTGGCATCATCTATCTGTCTGTTGCCCTGCAATTGCACGATGACGAAGCGGCGACATTTGTTGGGATTTTTTACACCTTCCTGCTGATGCTGGCGGCTTTGTCGCTGTCGGTCCTGTGGACGGTGCCGCCGGACGACATCGAAACCTGCATGAACGTGGCATCCATCATATTTTGTCTGTTCGGCATCTCCGCGCTGGCCGTCCTGGGTTTGCCGGAAGGCCGCAACGTCGGGGGAATTCAGCCAAATCTTTTTGCCGCGCCGTTGCTCGCAGGCTTCATCCTGTCGCAGTTTCACGCGGGGAAAATCGGCATCTTCGTCAGGATCATGTGCTTCTCTATGGCCGCTCTGGTCAGTTCGCGCTACGCCCTGATCGGCTGCATTTCCGCGTTTGTCGTGCACGACTTGACCTTCAACTCCCTGCGCCCGTGGAAGGTGGCGGCGGCGATCGTCGGGCTGCTCTCGTGCGTATTTCTTTGGCCGCAGATCACCAGCATTCTCGCGCTCGACGATCCCAGTCGGGATCTGTCTTCAGGATTCACGGGAAGGGACGAATACTGGTCGGCCGCCCTGGCGACGATCACGGAACATCCGTTCGGCATCGGGTTCAAGCGCGCGACAGCCTTCGAATCCGGCCACAATGGCTATCTGAAGACCCTGGTGGAATTCGGAATCGTCGGGGGCGGATTGATCATCCTCTTCGTCGGTTGCGTCATTGCCGCTGCGGGCGCGGCGGCGGCAGGATCAACTGGGAACGACCGGCAGCAGCGCCGGTTTGCCAGTGCACGCTTGGGCGGATTGGTTGCCCTGGCTTTCGGGGCCTTCTTCCAACCGCAATTGTTCAGCCTCGGCGACGCATTCGGCGTCTCGTTCCTGTTGCTGCTGTTCAAACCCGAAACGAAGCCGGCATCCGGTCGCGCAGCCGCTTGAGTGCGCCCCGCGCGACGATCGCGAGCCGATTGCGCCGCCGCTCAAGCTCGCTTCGTTCACTTCGCATTCTGTCGCTGCGCCGAGATGCCGAGGACGAGGCGCAACTTGCTGTTGTCGGCGCTGCCCGAGACCGTCTGGACGACCAGATCATCGATGAACAAAGGGCATGCCAGCCTCCAGGTCATAGAGCAGCGGCTGAAGGGATGCGGCAGCGATTTCAATACTGAAAGTTGCCGAGACAAAGCCGGACTTGGCGAGCGGTCCCTGCAACTCAACCTGCGACGACAGCGTGTTTCCATTCACGCGCTTGGTCGCCGCGAGCACACGCTGCAGCAGCATCGCGCTCGCGACCGAGACGGTCGGACCTTCGAGGAACGGCGACCCCACGGGGGCGCTGACGTCCGCACGGGTGGCGGAGGGCGGCGTGAGACGGCGAGCCTCCAGCGTTTGCAGGATCTCGGCCGCCGATACTGCCGCGTCGCGGCTGCTCAGCACCTCGAACACGGTCTGGACCGTCATGAATGCAAACAGCAACACCAGCCCGAGATAAATCGCCACCGCTGCGAGCGGAAGACGGGCGAGAACGGTTTCGACCTTCTGCATGATCGTCATGTGCCGGATCCGAATTGTTTCTTGATCCTAGTCTCGATGTGGAAGCGCTCCCCTGGTTCATTCGCGGCGCGCGTCGTCGGCGCGAAGAAGCCGGCGCTCGCAAAATGCGGCGACCGCTCCAAAATCTCGATCAATGACGGCGCGTCGCTGGTCAGTCCATTGATCTGCAGCTTGTCCCCCTCGATCCGCAGCTCTGTCGCATGGGTGTGGTCGGGCAATAGAGCAGCCAGCTCTTCGAGCGCAATGACGGCCGACGGCATCGTCTGTTTGCGGCGTACCAGCAATTCGAACTGAGAGCCGCCCGCTCCACCCTGACTGCCCCTCGCGATCGCACGCCGCTGTGCGATCCGTTGCTGGGCTTGCTGTGTCTGGGTGTCATAGAAGTCCGTGATCAACCCGCCGATGCCAATCGACAGCATGGCGAGCACGCCGGTCGTGGCCAATACCGCGATCAGCATCGGCCGCAGCCGACCAGAGCCTGCCTGTCCGCCCATGCGCCGGCTATAAATCGTGATCCGGTCCATCCCGGGCGCGGCGGTCGAGACTTCAACTCCGGCGGCGCCGAGATCGAGAAAAGGTTGCGCGACGGAGGTGACCGCAGCGCGTGAGGTCGCAACGACGTTCAACGCGATCTGGTCGTCGGCGATGCCGTTTGGTGTAGTCCAGTGAAACACGGCATCGGCTGCATTCCAGGGGGTCAACCGGTCGATCTGCGAGCGAATGATCCCGTCGAGGAATTCGATCGCTTTGCCCGGCAGCTCCAGCGGGCGGAAAACAAAACGCGACGGCTGAAGCGACAAGTCGATCATCGCGCCTCTTATCGCCGCCGCCCATTCCGGCGCCATCGGCCCGCCGATGCCGCCTTCCACGAGTTGGATACGACAGGAAGGCAGTTCATCATCCTTGCTCCCGGCCCTTGAGGCGAGGCTCAGCGTGAGAAGACCCTCGCCGTCTTCGACGGCAGCAATCTGCCGAGTTCCGCGCCTCCGCTCGAGGCGTGCGCCAATCGTGTGCGCGACGGCATCGATCCATAAAGAGAGTGCGGTTGCGATCTGACCAGGAATACTCATTGGCTCTCCATCGGCCTGGGCCGTCCTCCCCGGTCCGGGTCGATCTCGTCCTTCCAGGCGAGCACCCGAAATGCCTCTTTTTCGTCGGGCCCTCGGATAAGGATCACGGCCTCCGGCGTTCGTTGCCGGCCGTCGGGGAGCGTGATCCGCATGCGAACACGGTACGCCTCGCTTCCCGATATCGTCGCGCCCGGTTGCTTCCCGCCCAGGGCGCCCAGGACGAATTCCGGATTATCCGGGGGCAGCTCCTCGCGCCGGTTCAGGAAGGCATCGAGCTTGGCCGGGCTCATGCCGGGCAGCGCGGCGATGACTTCTGGCGCCGCGTCGAGCACGTTGATCTCCGCCATTCCGCTATACACGGTGACGAAAGGGGTTGCCCGCACGACCAGCGCCGGCGGCAGACCAAGCACGAGCCACAGCTCATCGACACTGTTGAAGGGTCCCCGTCGAGGCAGGTAGTCCAACCCGGCCGCGCGATAGAGCCCTTGCTCCCCGTCCTGATTATCCGACCTTGGTGCGCTGCGCCAAGCGATCACCCGATCGGTATACTGAGTGGCCGCCTCGGCTGGCACGCCGAGCGCCGTAAACAAGCCTGCGATCATGGCGCGCGGCGCCATGTTGAGATTGACCCGTGCAGCTTCCGACATGTACTCGACCCGCACAGATGAGTTCGCCAGCCTGAAGCCAAATGCACCATGTGTCGGGCGACGGACCGTGGCTGGAGCCGACAGTTGATAGGCTGTGAGCTCAACTCCCGCCGTGCTCAACATCTCCCATTGCGTAGCGGCATCCAATGCGGAGAGCGCGACGGCCGATTGCGCGATATAGAGCGAAGCGACCGAGGCAAGCGCCGCCAGCCCCACGAGCAGCCACAGCGCAGCGACCACGATGAAACCATCGTTCGAAGTATCCAGGGCCTTGGACGCGGAAGCCGGATTGCTCATTGCGTCGGTCCATTGCCGGCTTGCACACCGGCGGCCTCTGGCTGGCTCGAAGGATCGGGCCGCGGCGCGCGCATCTCGACATGGATCCTCGTCGCGCTCGATAGCACGGTTCCGCGTTCGACATCTCTGACGTCGAAGCGAACCGCTGCCGGCAATTCACCGGAGCCGCGCCATTGATTGATCCACTTGCCGTCCACATCGGCGTAGGCAAAGGCGATACGGAACGGAGCGCGCAGCAGCACGACCGGATCGACAAATCGGACGAGATCGGCGTGGGGATCGCCGTCCGGAAGCAACACGAAAGGTGCTCGGGTGCGCACCAAGACCGGACCGCGGTCGCTATTCGTCTCGGCGATCCGGACAATCTCCAGTCCCGGATTGCCGTTCGGGCCGAGCACCGAGCGTACAAAGATGATGCCCTGCTCTGTGCCTGAAAACAGCGGCACGCTGTCGCGGCCTCGCGCCACATAGTCGGCCGCCGAAAGGTCGGCCGCCAGGCGATCGAGCGCGATCGCGACTTGCTCGTTGCGCTGGGCGCGAACGATGCCGCGGTTCCAGCTGGGCAGCCATTGCGATGTGACCGAGGCAAGCGTACCCAGGATCAGTCCCATGAGCGCTACGGCGACCAAGGCTTCGAATAGTGTGAAGCCCTGCTCAGCGCGACACAGCTGGGCATATCGCCGGAACATCAGCTCCCGTCCCTGCTCTGCAAGCGTATCGTTTCGAGCGACAGAATGGCGCCGCTCGGCGATTGCACCCGCAGTTCGACACGTTGCGGAATAAAGCGTGACTCCGGAACCACCGGGACGTCGCCAAGGAACTGAGACACCCGCATCTGCCAGCGGTGGCCGGCGACTCGCCCGCGAAGATCGTCCGGCATCGGCGCACCGGCGCGCGGCAGCGTTGACGCGACCAGCCGCGCGGCGTCGACCAATGCGGCATGCTGTTCGAGTTTCAAGGCGCCGCGCGAATTGCTGGCGACCAGCGTTCCGATCGCAGCAAGCACGATCGCCACAAGCGCGAGCGCGACGACGGCTTCGATCATGGTGAAGCCAGCTTCCCCGTGACGGCTACAGGATCTGTTGCGCGACAATCTCCACTCCTCCCGTCAACCAGTTCACGCGCACTTCCAGCGCGCTCCCGAGCCGGGTCAGGCGGATCGTGCCGCCGCATGACATCCCGCTCGCGAAGAAGCTGATGGTCGACAATGCCGGCCTGCCGTTGCAGCGCTGGGGCAGCAGTGCGTCGAACACCACATCCTGCGGAACCTGGACGATCCGGTCGCTCGATCCCGATCTGACGATGCGAGCACGCGCGTCGACCATGGCGCTGACCGCGCCGTAGCGCAAAAGCGCCGCGTTGCGATTGGCCTTGAGCAGAGCCGCGACCTCAATTGCATACGCCTCGAGCCGCGGCCGCGACGTTTCCGTCGGAAACCGGGGAAGCAGGATGGCCGCGAGCATCGCCACGATCGCGAGCACGCAGACCATTTCGAGCAGCGTGAACCCCGCTTCCGCGTCAGCTCTGCCCGGAGGAGAGATCGGCTGACGTCCCGGTTCCGCCTTCCTGTCCGTCCGAGCCGAGTGAACGGATTTCATAGGGCGCACGGTCTGCGGGCTGCTTGTAGACATAAGGGTTACCCCAGGGATCGTTGGGAACGGTACTGCCCTTCAGATAGGGCCCATTCCAGGACCCCGCGCCGCTCACCGGGCGCACGAGCGCGGAAAGCCCCTCCGAACTCGTCGGGAATCGGCCGGCATCCAGATAGAACAGGTCGAGCGCGCTGCTGAAACTCTGGATCTGGATCCTGGCCGCCTTCACGCGCGACTCGCTGAGATAGTTCAGCACCCGCGGACCGACGAGTGCCATGATCATGCCAATGATGGTGATGACGACCAGCATCTCCACGAGGGTGAAACCCTCCTGTCCGCAGCGCCGCCGACGCCGCCTGAGCGCAGAGCGCGGGGCTTTGCGTGAACCAAACATTCCGAAATTATCCCTTTTCATCCTACGACCTGCGTCACCGACAGCAGCGCGGTCATCACCGAAACGATCAGGCCGCCGACCACGATGCTGATGGTCACGATCGCAGCCGGACCGACGATACCGACGATGCGATCGAGCTGGCGCTGCAGCTTCTCCTCATAGAACTCCGCGATCCGGCCCGACAGCGTCGGCAGCTGACCGGTCTCCTCGCCAAGCCGCAGCATGCGCACCGCGACCGGCGGCAGAACTGCCGAAGCCGCGAGCGCGTCGGACAGCTTGCCGCCGTGACGCACGCGATCGGCCATCGCCGACCACACCGGAGCGTTGCCCGTCACGGTCATGATGTCGGTCAGAATGCGCAGCGTGGCCGTGAGAGTCACGCCGCTGCCAAGGAGGATTCCGAGATTGCGCGAGAACAGCGCTGCTCGATGAAATTCCACGATCGTGGAGATCACCGGAAGCCGGGCGAGCTGCGTCACGACGCTGGCTCGAACGGCCGGCCTCCGCCAGGCGAGCCAGCCGCCGATGACCGCTGCGGCAACGGCCGCACCGACCTCGAACCCGTGACCGCGCAACACATCGGAAAGCGTGAGGAACACCTCGATGACCGGATCCGTCTTCGCATTGAAGTCGCGCAGAACGGCGGAAAATTGCGGCAGGACGAACGACACGAAGAATATCAGCACACCGCCGGCGGCCAGAAGCACGAAGGCCGGATATTGCAGGGCGCCGGTTACCTTCCGACGCAACCCTTCGGCTCTCGCTCGTTCCGCACCAATCGTCTCCAGGATGTGGTCCAACGTCCCGGACATCTCGCCGACCCGGACCAGAGCGACGTACATGGCCGGAAACAAATCGGGCTCGCGCCCAAGCGCTTCGGCGAAGCTTTCGCCGGACAGGATCGCCGTCTTGATGGTGTGGATCACGGGGCGGAGGCGGCCGACATCCATATCGTTGGCGAGCAGCTCAAGCGCATCGTTGAGCCGGGCGCCTGCCTTCAGAAGCAAGGCGAGGTCCTTGGTGAAAATCGTGACGTCTGCCGGACCCGGCCGCGAGAGTGACAGTGACAGCGAAGCCAGCGAGAGCGACCATCCCGCGCCTTCGCTCTCGAGCGTGGTATCGATCGCGACCAAGCCGAGATATTCGATGCGCTGGGCGACCTCGGCGTCGTTCGACGCAGCGATCGACCCCGAGACGACCTCTCCCTTCTGAGTCAACGCGCGATAACGGAAGTTCGGCATGTCGTCACCGCACCGTGGTTACGCGAAGGATCTCGGCTGCCGAGGTCATGCCGGACAGGCATTTGGCCAGTCCGTCCTCGATCATGGTCGTCATCCCCTGGCGAATGGCGACCTTGTCGATCGACTCCCAATCCGACTTCTCCTCGACAAGCGCGCGAACTTCTTCGTTCATCTCGAGGACTTCGAATACGCCGATGCGGCCGCGGTAGCCGACGCCGCCGCAACGCTCGCAGCCCGCCGGCTCGAAGATGACGTTACCGACTGCGAGCCCGACTGCCGCATAACGCGGGTCGGCCTCGATGTCCGCGTGAGTCAGCGGGCGGCTTGTCTTGCAGCGGTCGCAGAGCTGACGAACCAGGCGCTGGGCAACGACGGCGCGCAAGGTCGAGCGCAGCAGGAATGCTTCGACCCCGAGATCGAGGAGGCGCGGCACCGCGGCGGCAGCCGTCTCGGTATGCAGCGTGGTCAGAACGAGATGTCCCGTCAGCGCGGCGTGCACCGCGACATGGGCCGTCTCGGAATCGCGCACTTCGCCGACCATGATCACGTCGGGATCCTGACGAACGAAGGCACGCAGCGCCGTCGCGAATGTCAAGCCGATCGATGGCTTGGCCTGGGATTGGCAAATCCCGGCGATCTCGTACTCGACCGGATCCTCGATCGTCAGGATTTTCCGGGTCGGCTGATTGAGAAGCGACAACACGGTCGCAAGTGTCGTCGTCTTGCCGCTGCCGGTCGGGCCTGTGACGATGACCATGCCGTGCGGCAGCGCCAGCATGCGGCGCAGTTTCTCTTGATCGCCGGCCAGGAAGCCGAGCTTCTCGATCGACAGCAACGCCCGGTCTCTTGGCAGCAGGCGGATGACCGCGGATTCGCCGTGCTGCGTCGGCATGATCGCGACGCGCACGTCAATTTCCGATCGCGATGCGCGCACGCGCGCCGCACCGTCCTGGGGCAGGCGGCGCTCGGCAATGTTGAGTCCGGCCAATATCTTGATGCGGGAAATGACAGCCTGTGGCGGAATGCCGCTCGGCGTCGGAACGGTACGCAGGAGGCCGTCAACGCGCATCCGCACGACCAGCATCGAGCGTCCCGGTTCAATATGGATATCACTGGCGCGCAATTCCACCGCGGTTTCGAACATGTCGTTGACGGCCCTGACGACGGGGGCACCGCTCGCAAGGTCGCGCAAATTGTCGATGTCGTCGTCCTGTACGCTGGCGTTGGCGGCGGCCTCGGCGCCGGCGCTGTCCTCGTCGTCGAGGCGCTGATCGAGTACGGTTACGATATCCTCGAATGAAGCCACCTTGATTGCAGGCGGCGCGCCCAGAACGATCGCAGCCGCCTGGATGGACGCTCGGTCGCACGGATCGGCCAGCACGAGGACCGGCCCGCTATCCGCCGGCTGACAGGGGAAAACCGCCATCTCGCGCAGGAACCGGCGTGAGAACTGCTGCGCTTTCGATTCCGCCGTCATCATTTCCTGCAACATGATGCGCGGCAGTTCGAAGAAGCGGGCAACCTCGTCGGCAAACTCGCTGGCCGACAAATCGCTCAATTCCCAAAGTTTGCGCAAGCCGCCTTCGCCGCCCGGCCCGTTCAGCTTGTCTGGCTCCGCCTTCAGGCCGACCTTCTGGCAAAAACGAGCCGCAAACTCGTGCGCGTTGGGAGGAGTCATGGACTTGTACCGGACTGACTTGATTGCCGTAGAGCAGCGAGCGCGCCGTTTACCTTACTTTTGCGATTAGAAATGTGACGTTATGATTTGCCGCAACGTTGAACGCGACAAGCAACGATATGCGCCTCGGAAACGGCGCTGATACTTCTGGATTATCAAGCCTGCGGCAAAGGCAACTTTACAGACTCAGTCAAACTCACATTCGACGCCGAATGGGATATCGAACACACAACACACGAGTGTCACATGAGATCGTTAAGCAACTGGCGTTCGGCCCGACCCGCCTTTGACGGGGTTGAGGCCGCTGGGCGGCGTGCGTGAGGACAGACAGTGGACCGAACGGCATTCGGGATCGGCTTGGTTGTCCGATGCGCAATGATCTGCGTGTTGCTCGGATCATGTAACACCGTGAGCGGCATTGCCGACGCCGACAACAAGGATCCGGACGTCTTCGAGAAGGTTCGCTCGGTCGATTTGCTGCCGCGTTATCCGAACCAGTTGCCACAACGCCAGCTCAGCACCGGACCTCGCGCCAAGACCGCAATCTACGCAGCAGATCCCGGCGACGAAGCTCCGGCGGCGAGCTCGGCGCAGCAGGCAACGGTCAGCGGCGACCGGTTCGAGCTGAATTTCGACAACTCGCCGGTGGCATCCGTCGCCAAGATCGTGCTCGGCGACATTCTCGGGGTCGGCTACGTCATCGATCCCCGCGTCCAGGGCAACATCAGCCTCTCTTCGGGACGGCCGATCCCCAAGTCGGACGTTGCCTACGCACTGGAAAATGCCCTTCGGATCGGCGGCGTCGCGATGGTGCGGGATGACACCGGGTACCGCCTGATGCCTCAGGCCGATGCGGTTGGCGCCGGCGGCGCCGACGCCTCCGATCGCATGACCCCGGGCTACGGCATCACGGTCGTCCCCCTGCAATATGTCTCGGCGCAGACGGTCCTGAAGCTGGTCGACAGCTTTGCGACCAAGCCGGGCATGTTGCGCGCGGACACCAGCCGCAATCTCATCCTGATCCAGGGTTCCGGCAGTGAGCGACGAAACGCGGTCGATCTCGTGCTCAGCTTTGACGCGGACTTCATGAAGGGACAGGCGGTCGGCGTCTTTCCGGTGCAGAACAGCAATCCCGGCCCAATCATCGCCGAGCTCGAAAAGATCGTGGACTCCGGCGAGGGCGGCATGACGCAAAACCTCATCAAGTTTCAGTCGATTGCCAGAATGAATGCGGTGCTCGCGGTGACGCGCAAGCCGGAACTCCTGCGCCGCGTCGAGACCTGGATCCACCGCCTCGACACAACCAACACCGGTCGCTCCGCTGTCCACGTCTACCGCGTCAAGTTTGGCGATGCCAAACAGATCGCGCGTGTTCTCAATGACGTCTTCGGCGGCGGTGGCGCATCAGGATCGTCGGCGTCATCCGCGCTCGACAGCTCGGCCGGGCAGATCGCACCAGGCTCGGGCCTGGCCGCGAACTCGAGCGGCGGCTCCGCGCTCAGTCGACTGTCGGCTTCGCCCACCGGCCAATCCGGAGGCTTCGGATCGAACAGCCGGGGCGCCGCCAGCGCCGCGACGGCGGACGCTTCGGCCGCCAGTCAGCCCGGCTACGGTTCGGCCTCCGGCGCGCAGGGCAGCAACAGCCTGTTCGACAATTCCGCCACCGGCCAGAACGGCGGACGGGGCACGGGCGGCCCCGGGAACGTTCTCGATGGCGTGCGTATCACGGCCGACAGCGTCAACAATACGCTTCTGATCTATGCGAGCCAGGAGCAGTACCGCATCATCGAGCAGACGATCAGAGAGGTCGACCAGCCGCAGCTTCAGGTCGCCATCGACGCCACCATCGCCGAAGTCACGCTGACCGACGATCTGCAGTACGGCGTCCAGTCCTACATCATGAGCCGCGATCTCGGTCTGAAGCCCGATACCGGATCGTTCGGCTATGCAGGCGCAAGCGCGGCGGTTGGCAATGCCGCAAACGTCGTGCTCAATCGTGCGATCCCGGGCTTCAACTTCCTGGTCGGCGCCGCATCCACCCCAAGGGCGATCCTCAACGCATTGCACTCGGTTACCGACGTGAAGGTGCTGTCGAACCCGTCCGTCGTCGTGATCGACAACCAGATCGCAACCCTGCAGGTCGGCGACGAGATCCCGATCCAGACCGGAAGTGCGACCGTGTTGACCGGCAACAACACGATCGCCAATACCACGGACTATCGCAGCACCGGCATCATCCTGCGCGTCGTTCCGCGCATCAATGCGAACGGGAATGTCCGCCTCGACGTCGAGCAGGAGATCAGCAATCCCGTCGGCACTTCGTCCACCGCATCCTCGTCCTCGACATCGACGAACTCGCTCACGCCAACGGTGTCGACCCGCAAGGTTCGTAGTTCAGTCTCTGTCGCCAGCGGGCAAACGGTGCTGCTGGCCGGCCTGATCAGCGACAGCCAGAACAAGGGCCGCTCCGCCATTCCGGGTCTCGACCAGATCCCCGGGGTCGGCGAAGTCCTGTTCGGTCAGACCGAGAAGACGATCAAGCGGACCGAGCTGATCATCTTCATCCGTCCTCAGATCATCCGGGACGGCGCCGACGCACATTTTGTTGCCGAGGAGTTGCGGACCAAGCTGCGCGGCTCGATCAACGCGACGGGGCCGAGCCAGACGACACCGGCCCAGTTGCGCTGAGGCGGGAGCAACGGAGCGGAGACGCGGAGCAGTGAACATGGTGAAGTCGGTGAGGTACTTGGTTGTCGCCGTCGTCGTTGCGGTCACCGCAACCAGCGCCGTCCGCGCGGATACTCTCGTGACCGGAAACGCAGCCTTTGTCCGCAGCGACTTTGTCAACGCTGCGCGGCTGCTCCTGCCTCTGGCGGAGCGGGGCAATGCCCGCGCCCAGGCCATGGTCGGTTTCATGTACGCAACAGGGCAAGGTCTTCCCCAGGCCTACGATGCGGCGGGATACTGGTATCGGCTATCGGCCGAACAGGGCGATCCCACGGCGCAGTATCTGCTCGGCCTTGCCTACGACAAGGGTCAGGGCGTCCCCCAGAATGAGGTCGCCGCCTATAAATGGCTCAACCTCGCCGCGGCCCACGCGCCAAAACGCTCACGCGAGAATTTCGCGCGCCTGCGCAACGCCGTGGCCTCGAAGATGAGCCGTGGCCAGCTCGCCGCCGGACAGTGGTATGCCCTGCGATGGCCAGAGGACTCTCCGTTCTGACGTCGTCCGCAAAAGCTCGCGCTCACCAGCCGCGCAGCACGGTGGTTTGCAACAGCCAGCCGATCCAGATCGCGGGTGCAAAGAACAATCCGAAGGGCAAGCGGACGTTCGGCCGCAATCTATGACCGAGCAGATAACGGCGAAGGCCGTAAATCATGAGCGCCGACAACGCGGCAATCTCGATCGCGATCGGCAGGACCGGCCAGTCGAGCCAAGCTCCGGCGACTGCGGCAAGCTTGACGTCACCGAGGCCCATGCCCTGCCGCCGACGCAGCCGGGCATAGGCCAGACGCAAGCCGAGGAACGCCGCGGCAACGAGGACCGCGCGCAGCACGGCTTCAGTCAACACGGCGAGATCGCCCTGCCCCAGCACCGCCGCGTTGGCGATGCCAAGCATCACGCCGGCAATGTTGAGAGAATCCGGAATCAGAAAAGACCTGGCGTCGATGGTGGCGATCGCCAGCATGAGGAGCGCCAGCCCGGCACCAAGCAAGCCCGCGGCGCCCGGACCAAAGGCGACACTGATCGCAACGGCAAGTATGCCGATCGCACCGGCTACAGCGTTTGGGTGAACACCACGATCGGAACGAACGTAGGCCGGCGCGTTTGCGATCCGACGAGATCCCCCTTGCTCGAACATCACATCGGCCGCCGCTGTCTACTTTCCGTCCGGATCTCGATCCATAGCCTGGCCGCGCCAGCTGGCCAACCGCCGTAACAGAGATATCAAGCGCGGTCACGTCACTGTCAGAGCCGCGGACTCAACGGACGAACCGTCATGTTATGCCGGTCCGGATCGCCTCCCCGCATACCGCCCCTGACGGAAATTAAACCATGACCGCCGCCCGCGAGGCCACCATCGGGGGAATCGATTCAATTTGAAGCAATCGCTTAGCCGGATCGCGAACTGTCTCTGCCAACCTCCCCTGCATGGGAGCGTCGGGGGACGACATGACGGGAATTCGCAACGCAAGGCGGAAACTGGAGACGCTGGTGGCAGCCGGCCTGGCTGCAGCTTGCCTGTCGATAGCCCTGCCGGCCCAGGCTTTCCTGGCCCGCCCTACCCTGTTTGCCGCGGTCGGCGCCGCGACCAAGGCACCTTCCGGCTGGCAACAGTTCTGCATTGAGAATGCCGATGAGTGTCGGCCCGGCGCCGATCAGGCCCGGGATGTCGTGCTCACGCCGGAATTGCTTCAGCAGCTCTACGAGGTCAACAAATACGTCAACGATCGCGTCACCTGGACCAGCGATGACGCGCTCTACGGCAACGCCGAACGCTGGACGCTTCCGCTCGATCGCGGCGATTGCGAGGACATCGTCCTGCTCAAGCGCAAGCTGCTCGCCAAGGCGGGCTGGCCGCAGGGTTCGCTCCTGATCACCACGGTCGAGGAGTTCGGTCCGGCCAAGGGGCGTCACGCCGTGCTAACCGTCCGCTCCGATCGCGGCGAGATGATCCTCGACAATCAGACGCCGGAAATCCTGTTCTGGTACGAGACCAAATACCGCTATCTCTCGCGGCAAAGCGCCGCTGATCCGAACGTCTGGGTGGCCTTCGGCACCGAGCAGCCCAAGCCGCCGACCCTTCTCGCGGATCGCTAATTCGTCTGTAGAACAACCTCTTAGATCAACCTCGCTCCCGCGGCGCGCGTTGTCGCGCGCCCATCGGCCATGCGTGATCGTCCGCATGATCCTGCGGGCCGTCCGGCGTTTCGTCGCGGCTTCTCGTCCTGAATAGCCTCATAGCATTAGACAAGCATTATGATACAAAATATATCATTACCGATGAAATGATTTGCATTCCGAATTGTATCACCATCGCGACCCAACCTCTTTAGCTCTCATTTGAGGCATCAATGACCACTGAAGTTGTATTTGGCGGACCGACTACGGTCTCCGCCCCCACCACCACGACCTACATCGTCGTCTCGGGCACGCTCGATGTCGCCAGCGGCGGCGTTGTGTCCGGCGCGACCGCAGTCGGCCCCGGCAGCGTCATCATGATCGAAGCCGGCGGTACCGCCAACAACTCGACCGTCACCGACGGCACGCAATACAATTACGGCACAGCCAACGGCGTCGTGATCGCCAACGGCGGCACCCAGCACGTCTATGGCGGCACCGCCAGCAACGTTGTGGTCAGCACCGGCAGCTACCAGGACGTCATGAACGCCACTGTCACCGGAACGACCCTGGCCGGCTACCAGCAGGTGCATGTCGGCGGGGTGACCTATGCAACGGTCATCGTCAACGGCGGCAACGAGTTCATCGCCGCCGGCGGCACCACCAACGGGACCATCGTCTCGTCGGGCGGCCTGCAATATGTCGGCATAGACGGCACCGCAATCGACAATGGCGGTTACCAGTTCGTGCTCGGCACCGGCAACGACAGCGTCGTCTTCGGCGGCGGCATCCAGGAAGTCGCCGGGACCACCAACAACACCACCATCAACAGCGGCGGCATTCAGCACGTCATGCTGGACGGCACCGCGATCACGACAACGGTCCAGGCCGGCGGCTTCCAGCAGGTCAACAGCGGCAGCGTGCAGGGCAGCCAGGTCAGCGGCAATCTTCAGGTCCTGGGCACCGGCACGTCGACCGACACGGTGGTTCTGGCGGGCGGCAGCGAATTTGTCGGCTCCGGCGCCTCGGCGACGGGAACGACAGTCGGCGCCGGCGGCCTGCAATATGTCGACGTCGGCGGCTCGGCAGCTTCCACGACGGTCAATGGCGGCTTCGTGTTCGTGGCCGGCTCGGCCTCGGGCGCGACCGTCAATAGCGGCGAGCTCGATGTGGCGGGCACGGCCAGCAACACGCATCTCGCCGGCGGCGTCGAGCATGTCTATGCCGGCGGCGTCCAGAACGGCGTCGATTTCGCAGGCTCGGCTTCGGCGCTCTACCTCGAGAGCGCGTCGAGCCTGACGGGCACGATCTCGAATTTCGAGGTCGGCGACCTCATCGACTTCCGCAACCTCGCGGTCACCTCCTACGACTTCGATGGCACGACGCTGACGCTGACGACCAGCAACGGCTCCCTCGCCTACCAGTTCGCAGGCGTCGAGGCCGGCACCGCGTTGAATGTGACCTCCGACGGCCATGGCGGCACCTCGGTGTCGCTGTCGCTGCTGTCGCAGTTCTCGGCGAGCCTGGCGCCGGACGCCGGCGAAGGCGCGATCACGCCGCAGGGCTCCGATCCCGAGAGCGCCTCGCTGGTTCACGCCCAGAGCTGAGCCCGCACGACATCGCCGTACCGGCGCTCGCGCTCCGGTACGGCTTCCCCCGCCGTCAGAGCCACGCTCCGGTCGGGGCCATCGGGCAGAAGCCCCGCCGCTGTTCTCCCATTGACGTGCAAACGCCGCACAACGTCCGACACGCACACCGTGAAACAGCGGCATCGCACGCGCGTGCCTGCACAAAATGCAGATCGATCGCGGGATTGCACATCATCCAGAGCACCCGCTTCGGCTGCACCAACGGAAGCACTTCATATCACTAATGTAACGTAATTCCGGACAAAATGCCGCACGATGCGCAAAAATGTATCATAAAATATCATAAATAGATCGTTTAGAGCCCGGTGCGGGCTCGGCACAGGGCAACCGCGGGCCGCGGCATCCCTGCAAAATCCGGCCCTTCAGCTCTTCTCCAGCATCACTTGAGGTTATGTTATGACCACCGTCGTAAAAATAGGTACCGAATTTCAGGTCAATAGCCAGACGGCTGGCAGCCAGTGGTATCCCTCAGTCACCGGCCTTTCCAATGGCGGCTTCGTCGTCACCTGGCAGGACGGCCTCGCCGGCTCCACCAGCGGCAGCAGCACGCTCGGCGACGCCAGCGGCTCCGCCGTCAAGGCGCAGGTCTATGCGGCCGACGGCAGCAAGCTCGGCGGCGAATTCCTGGTCAACACCCAGGTCACCGGCTCGCAGGCCGGCCCGGTCGTGACCGGCCTGTCCAACGGCGGCTTCGTCGTCTCCTGGCAGGACCAGAACTCCACCAGCGGCGATATCAAGGCGCAGATCTACGGCGCTGACGGCGCTCCGGTCGGCGGCGAGTTCCTGATCAACTCCGTCACCGCCAACAACCAGAACACCCCGGCCATCACCGGCCTGCCCAATGGCGGCTTCGTTGTCGCCTGGACCAACCAGGGCTCGTCGGCGGCTGACGTCAAGGCGCAGGTGTATGACGCGAGCGGTGCCAAGGTCGGCTCCGAATTCCTCGTCAACTCGACCAACCCGAGTTTCGACCAGGAACGCGCCTCGATCGCCACACTCAGCAACGGCGACTTCGTCGTCACCTGGAACGACTTCCGCACGGGCAATTGGGAAGTCCGCGGCCAGGTGTTCCATCCGGGTGCGACCGGCGCCAGCAAGGTCGGCTCCGAATTCACCGTCGACACCGCCTATTACAACAGCCGCATGGTTGCCGGCGTGACGGACCTTGCGGGCGGCAATTTCGTCATCAGCTTCGAAGACACCAGCGGCGAGATCCGCGCGCAGGTCTTCACCGCCGGCGGCGTCAAGGTCGGCTCAGAATTCCAGGTCAACACCCAGACCAGCGGCAACCAGGGCTTCTCCAGCATCACCGCGCTGAAGGGCGGCGGCTTCGTCGTGACCTGGTCGGACGAAGGCACCGGCGACGGCAGCGGTCCCGCCATCAAGGCGCAGGTCTATGATGCGGCCGGCACCAAGATCGGCGGCGAGTATATCGTCAACTCGCAGATCAACAGCAACCAACTGTATCCGAACGTCGCGGCGCTCGCCAACGGCGGCTTCGTGATCAGCTGGACCGACTTCAGCCAGGCCGTCGGCGACAACTCCTCATACGGCATCACCGCGCAGATCTTCAATCTGTCGAACGCCCCGACCGCGCCGACCATCGTCTCGGTCACCGACGACGTCTCGCCGAACACCGGCGTGCTCGCCAATGGTGCCAGCACCAACGACACCAATCTGACCGTCCGCATCGCCACCGGCAGCAACTTCGCCGGCGACGTCGTGCAGCTGTTCGACGGCCAGACCGCGCTCGGCACCGCCGTGACGCTGACGCTCGCTGATATCGCGCGCGGCTATATCGACCTCCAGACCGGCCAGCTCGGCAACGCGACCCACGCCATCACGGCGAAGGTCACCGACACAACCGGAGTGCAGAGCGGCGCTGCGACGGCCGTCAACGTGACCGTCGACACGGTCGCGCCCACCGTTGCCGTGACCGGCGTGGTGCTCGACAACGGCAATCTGCCGACCATGACGGTAAACGGCGTGAGCGAAGCCGGCCAGCTGGTGTCGATCTATGACGGCGCCACCCTGGTGGGCACGGCGACGGCAGGCAGCGACGGCTCCTGGAGCCTGTCGGGCGTGACACTGACGGAAGGCGCGAACAATCTGAGCGCGAAGGCGACCGATGCAGCCGGCAACAGCGGCACCTCGACCACTTTCGCGGCGCCGACCCTCGTCTCGACCGGCACCACCTCGGTCAATGCGTCGACGACCACCGCGATGGGCTACGTCGTCCACGGCGCGGGCATCCTCGATGTCGTCTCCGGCGGCAACGTCGCCGGGCGGATCACGATCGGCAACGGCGGCATCGTCGGCGTCGAGACCGGCGCCACCGCGCAGCACACGACCATCCTCGCCGGCGGCATTGAGTACACCTACGGAACGGCGAACGACACGACCGTGTTGGCTGGTGGCGCGCAGCACGTCTACTTCGGCGGCAACGCGACCGGTGCCACGGTTGCAGCCGGCGGCTATCAGGACGTGTACGCGAATTCGACCGTGAGCAACGTCAGCCTCAGCGGCAACCAGCAGGTGCTGGCGGGCGGAACGGCCATCGACACCACGGTCGAGAGCGGCGGCTACCAGTATGTCGGCAATGGCGGCACCAGCGACGGCACGTTGGTCAAGACCGGCGGCTTCCAGTACATCGATGCCGGCGGGTCGGCCAGCGACACCGTCATCGACGGTGGCTTCCAGTATGTCGACGGCTCCGCGACCGGCGGCTCGGTCGGCGGCGGCAGCTCGCAGGGCGGCGGCGTCGCGACCGGTGTGACGGTCAAGAACGGCGGCGCGCAGCACGTCTACCACGGCGGCAGTGCGACCGGCACGATCGTTGCGGCGGGCGGCTTCCAGGACGTCTACCATGCCACCGTCTCCGGCACGAACCTCAGCGGCAATCAGCAGGTGCTGGACGGCGGCGTCGCTGAGAACACCGTGATCGGGAACGGCGGCAATGCCTACATTGGCGCCGGCGGATCGGTGACGGCGACGACGGTCAACGGCGGCGGCCTGCTCTATGTCGACGCCGGCGGTTCGGCTGCATCCACGACAATCAACGGCGGTGTCGGGTTCGTGATCGGAACGGCGTCCGGCACGACGCTCAACAGCGGCGAACTCGACGTCGCGGGTACGGCCGACAACACCCACCTCGCGGGCGGGGTCGAGCACGTCTTCGCCGGAGGCGTCCAGCACGACGTCGATTTCGCCGGCTCGGCTGCAACGCTGTCGCTCGAGGCCGCCTCGGGCCTGACCGGCACGGTGTCGAACTTCGAACTCGGCGACACGATCGACCTGCTCAACACATCGGTCTCGTCGTTCACCTTCGACGGTTCGACGCTGACGCTCGCCACGAACTCGGGCACCTACGCCTATCAGTTCGCGGGCGTGCAGTCCGGCACTGAGCTCAACGTCACCGACAATGGCCACGGCGGCTCGGCGATCTCGCTATCGCTGCTGGTGCAGCAATCGGCGAGCATCGTTCCGGATGCCGGCGAGAGCAGCCTCGTGTCCCCCGACACAACGCAGCAGCAGACCATGCTGGCAAGCCACGGCTGATCCAGCCGATACGATCGGCGCACCGGGGGTCGCCCCGGTGCGCCATGCGATCGCGGCGGAAGGCAACCTGCCTCCCGCCGCCCGCCGCAGACGGCCAAATTCGATCGGTATGTGAGCGGACGGGGATAGTTATCAAACCGTAACATAGCCGCGTTAGCTATCGGCCGCGCTGCCGGCCGGCGCGATACCCGTCCGTGAGATCGTCCGGACCCGATGACCGCGGATGTTTGCTGCCGATGAGCCTGAACGAGACAATTATACGGGACCCGGCCGCCAAGGAGCCACCGGTCCAAGCCGCCCCGAAGCCGCCGGCCGACCCGGGGCTGACGGCGCTTGTCATGATGCTTCAGTTTTTGGGCGTGCCGGCCGATCCGGAGCAGCTCCGCCATCAATTCGGCGGCGTCACGATCGGCACCACCGAGATGCTGCGGTGTACCAGGCAGTTCAACATCAAGGCGCGGCTGGTCAGGACGAGTTGGGAGCGGCTGGACAAGACGCCCCTGCCCGCCATCGTCGCGCTGCGCGACGGCGGCTTCCTGATCCTGGGCAAGGCCGGCGACGGCAAGGCCATCGTGCAATACCCCGGGTCGCCGCGTCCGCAGATGCTGACCAAGGCGCAGTTCGAGGTGATGTGGGACGGCCGCATCGTGCTGATGACCAAGCGCGCGGGTCTGGCCGACCTGTCGCGACGTTTCGACATCACTTGGTTCATGGGCGCGGTCAACCGCTATCGCGGCCTGCTCGGCGAAGTGCTGCTCGCCTCGTTCTTCCTTCAAATCTTCGCACTGGTCTCGCCGCTGTTCTTCCAGGTGGTCATCGACAAGGTGCTGGTGCATCGCAGCCTCGGCACGCTCGACGTGCTGGTCGCCGGTATCATTGCCATCTCGATCTTCGAGGTCGTGCTCGGCGCGCTCCGCACCTATCTGTTCTCCCACACCACGAACCGCATTGACGTCGAGCTCGGCGCACGGCTGTTCCACCATTTGCTGGCGCTGCCGCTGTCCTACTTCCAGGCACGGCGGGTCGGCGACACCGTCGCGCGGGTGCGCGAGCTCGAGAACCTGCGCAATTTCATCACCGGCTCGGCGCTGACGCTGGTGATCGACCTGTTCTTCACCTTCGTCTTCCTCGGCCTGATGGCGTTCTACTCGCCGCTGTTGACCGCGATCGTGCTGGCCTCCTTCCCGCTCTATGTCGTGATCTCTGCCGGCGCCACGCCGCTGTTCCGCTACCGCCTCGACGAAAAATTCAAGCGCGGGGCGGAGAACCAGTCTTTCCTGGTCGAAAGCGTCACCGGCGTCGAGGCCCTGAAGGCGATGGCGGTCGAGCCGCAGATGCAGAAGCGCTGGGAAGAGCAGCTCGCAGGCTACGTCGCCTCGAGCTTCCGCGTCGTCAATCTCGGCAATGTCGCAAGCCAGGCCGTGCAGTTCGTCAGCAAGATCAACATGGCGCTGCTGCTCTACTTCGGCGCCAAGCTCGTGATCGACGGCAACCTGACGGTCGGCGAGCTCGTCGCCTTCAACATGCTGTCGGGCCGCGTCACCGCGCCGGTGCTGCGGCTTGCGCAGCTCTGGCAGGATTTTCACCAAGCTCGGCTGTCGGTCGAGCGGCTCGGCGACATCCTCAACACCATGCCGGAGCCGACCCACCGCACGGGACGGTCCGCACTGCCTGCCATTCGCGGCGACATCGCCTTCGAGCATGTCGGCTTCCGCTACCGCGTCGATGGGCCGCAGATCCTGAGCGACATCACCTTGAGGATTCCCGCCGGCCAGATCGTTGGCATCGTCGGTACCTCCGGCTCCGGCAAGAGCACGTTGGGCAAGCTGATCCAGCGGCTCTATCTGCCCGAGAGCGGCCGCGTGCTGGTCGACGGCAACGATCTTGCCGCGGTCGACCCGACCTGGCTGCGCCGGCAGGTCGGCGTGGTGCTCCAGGAGAACATGCTGTTCAATCGCTCGGTGCGCGACAATATCGCGCTGGCCGACCCTGCGCTACCGATGGAGCGGGTCGTGGCCGCGGCAAAACTTGCCGGCGCGCACGACTTCATCCTCGAGCTCCAGGACGGCTACGACACCGTCATCGGCGAGCGCGGCAGCACGCTCTCCGGCGGCCAGCGCCAACGCATCGCGATCGCGCGTGCGCTGACGACCAATCCGCGCGTCCTGATCTTCGACGAAGCCACAAGCGCACTCGACTACGAGAGCGAGCGTGTGATCCAGCAGAACATGCGGGAGATCACGGCGGGGCGCACGGTGCTGATCATCGCGCACCGCCTGTCGACCGTGCGTACTGCCGACCGCATCATCACCATCGAGCGCGGCCGCGTCGTCGAGGACGGCTCACACGACCAGTTGATCCGCAGCGGCGGCCGCTACGCCACGCTGCACCGCGTCCAGGCGGGCATCCATGAAGTCGGTTAGGGCCCTGCTGGCTTCGCTGCGCAGTCCGACGCGCACGCGCGACGAGCTGGCGTTCTTGCCCGCGGCACTCGAGATCGTGGAGACCCCGCCCTCCCCGATCGGCCGCGCGATCTCCGCGTCGATCTCGGCGGTGTTCCTGATCGCGTTGGTGTGGGCCAGCATCGGCACCGTCGACATCATCGCGATCGCAACCGGCAAGATCGTGCCCGACGGCCGCACCAAGGTGATCCAGCCGTTCGAGACTGCGGTCGTCCGCGCCATCCATGTGCAGGACGGCCAGCGCGTGAAGGCAGGCGACCTCCTGATCGAGCTCGATCCCACCATGAGCCAGGCCGAGCTCGGCCACCTCCAGAGCGATCTGCTCGCGAGCGAACTCGACATCGCGCGCCTGCACGCGGCCCTGGCCGGCGGCGATCCCGCCAGGTTCACCCCGCCCGTGCGGGCGTCCTCCGATCAGATCCGCACCGCAAAACGCTTCCTGGCGTCGCAGACCGCCGAACAGGCGGCCAAGATCACCTCGCTCGAATGGCAGGGCACGCAGAAGAAGGCGGAACGTTCGACCACCGAGGCCACGATCGGCAAGATCAGCGCCCTGATCCCGATCATGCAGCAGCGCGTCGACGTGCGAAAATATCTCGTCGACCGCGAGTTCGGTTCGAAACTGCAATATCTGACGGAAACGCAGGACCTTGTCGCGCAACAGCAGGAATTGCTGGTGCAGAAGAGTCATTTTGCCGAGGCCGACGCCGCCGTCGGAGGCATCGAGGAGACGCTGCGGCGCACCGAGGCGGAATACAATCGCGGCCTGTTCGACGAGCTCGCCAAAGCCGAGCAGAAGGCGGCGGGCCTACGCCAGGACATCGTCAAGGCCGAGCAGCGCACCAGCCTGCTCCGCCTCGCCGCGCAGGAAGACGGCATCGTCCAGCAGCTCGCGGTGCATTCGGTCGGCGGCGTCGTGACGCCGGCGCAGACGCTGATGGTGGTGGTGCCGACCTCAGGCGGTCTCGAGATCGAGGCGATGATCTCCAACCGCGACATCGGCTTCGTCACCCCCGGCGAGGAAGCCGCGATCAAGGTCGACACCTTCAGCTTCACCCGCTACGGCCTGCGCCAGGGCAAAGTGCTCAGCGTCTCCCAGGACGCCATCGTCCGCCAGAAGCCGCCGGAAAAGCCCGGCGACACGCCCGCCGGCACCGACACCGCCTCCAGTGAGCCCAAGGGCCAGGAGCTCGTCTACTCCGCCCGCGTCTCGCTCGACCGCGCCCAGATGGGCATCGACGGACGGACGGTCAACCTCACGCCCGGCATGGCGGTGACGGTAGAGATCAAGACCGGCTCCCGCCGCATCATCTCGTACGTGCTCTCACCGCTGCTCCGCTACAGCCAGGAGAGCCTGCGCGAGCGATGAGAAGGCCAACGATGTGCGAATGCCGCGTTGAGTGTGTCGATAAGCCGAGAAGTTGCGTGCTACCAACGATTTTACCGAGCTGTTTCGCGCGAGCGCTCTTGCACCGAGGCGATTGCCGATAACGAGGAGCAACGACGATTACTCTTCCGAACGGAAGAGCGTCGCAACGCAAAATGGCAGATGACGCAGTCGAGACTCTCGTTGACGTCGCGCATGCGATGCCCGTGAAAGGCCATCCAATTCTCGATCCGGCGCACGCCCGTGCGTCCCAGTCCCGGCTGCGCAAGGAGTTCCGCCCTGGTATGGAGCGACGCAATCTCGAGGAGATAGTTCATGCGCGTCAACGGCTCTCGGCCGATCAACGCCGCAAGCGGGCTGTGGACCAATATGACTGCAATCCGCTCCGGCAAATGACTGTGGCTTTGCTTGAGAGCGAAGGTTTTCGTCACGTAAGTTCCACCCGAACCTGCAACCATTCCAAAGATCGTTCTAAGAACATCTCTATCAGAGCCGTTCGACGTTGTCCCCGGTGCACACGCCCTGGTTGATCTCGATTAGACAAGTTCTAGATCGAGGCCGCTCCAAATCGAGATCGGAACGCGCCAAATTGCGTTCGGCGGACATCGCGGATGGATGGAGACGGTGCAGCTGAAGGCGGAATACGGACCATTTGCGAGTACGTCATCGACTCTGCTTGCAGGCGAGACGTTCGTCTGGTCGGTCGCCGTCAGATCCGCGGCTCCGCTCAGTCAACCGCGCCTGCGATTCCTGCCAGGTCCGTGCATTCGGGGACAAGTCGCGTTCCAGAATCCGCAGGAGATCCTCTTATGGGTCGGCGAGACGCATGGCTGGCGCGGCGCGACGCGCGACACCTACGCGGTACTCGGCGTCGACGAAGCCAAGATGCTGCTCGATACCGAAGAATCCAGGCGTCTGGCACGATTTCACGACGCGGAAGATCGACTGAGCTTTCTTGCCGCACACGCCGGCGCGCGTCTCCTGCTGGGAGCCCTGGCCGGGCAACCGGCCGACCGGGTGCGATTTGAGACATCCCCGCTGGGCAAACCCCGGCTCGTTGATGCCCCCACAGGCCTCGACTTCAGCTTAAGCCATGCCAGAGGCGCGGTCGCCGTTGCCGCGGCATACATGCCGATCGGGGTGGATATCGAGCCGATCAGACAAATATCAGATCTGGATCAGATGGTCGAAATCGCGTTGTCGCCAGAGGAACGCAGGACCCTCGCAAGAACGCCCGGCTCGCTGCGATCCCGTCTCTTTCTTCGCTACTGGACGTTGAAGGAAGCAATCCTCAAGGCCGCAGGCGTCGGTTTTGCGGTCTCACCGCACACATTGATCCTCGATGCGCGGGTCCCGCCGGCAGTGCTTGCCGTGCCGGATGCGCTTGGTCCGGCAGAGCAATGGCGGGTCACCACCGCGGGTTAAGCGATGAGCTCCCGGCGCGATATGGTCGAGAGCAGTGACTCCGCAATCTCCTGCGACCGCACGGCGAGAACCGAGAGCAGCGTGTCGCTCAAGCCGTGGGAGGACTCCGAATAGCCCTGGAGATGGATCTGCGGCCGGAACGCCGGGCCGGTGACGAGCCTGTAATTGCGATCGAGTGTCGCACCACGAATGTAGCGACGGACCGGCTCGAGAAACCCGTGCGGGGTTTCCCTGTCGTATCCCGTTGCCAGGACGACGGCGTCATAGGTCGAACGACGATTTTCGCTACGGAATTTGTCGACCAGGCCGATTTCGATACCGTCCGGTCCCACATCCACGTTCGTAATCTCGCTGCGGGGGCGCAACAGGATCGTTTCGTCGCCACCGACGCGCTGCTGATAGAGCAGCCGATAGAGCTGATCCAGCAGGTCGGAATCGACCACGGCATAGTTCGTATTCCGGAAATTGCGAACGATTGCGTCTCGCCGCTCGGCAGGCTGGGTGTAGACGAAGTCCGTATAGTCGGGGTTGAAAATCTCGTTGACGAAGGGGCTGCTGTCCGACGGCTTGAGGGCATGACCGCGAAAGATCAGATCGATGTGCGCCTGGGGGCGTCTGCTATGGAGATCGACCGTCACCTCGGTTGCGCTCTGTCCGCCCCCGACGACCGCCACGCGGACGGCCTGCCCGTGCGGGACGATCTGCTCGATCAGGTCGAGATAGCGGCTGGAATGCATCAGCCTGCGGTCGTCAGCGAGCCTGGCAAACACCTGCGGGACATACGGCTGGCCTCCCACCGCGACCACGAGGTTTCGCGCGAGCCGCACGGTCTCTCCGCCAGTGAGCGAGCGCGAATGCACCCGCAACGACGTCACCGTCTGCCCGGCCGTCACCGGCTCGACGGCGACGATGGATTCGCCGTAAGCGGCCTGCGATTTGAAATGGCCCGCCACCCACTGGAGGTAATCATTGAATTCGACACGGCTCGGATGGAACGTCCGGCAGTTGATGAACTCCAGCAAGCGTCCGCGCTTGTGCAGATAATTCACGAAGGTGAAGGGACTGGTCGGGTCGCGCAAGGAGACCAGATCCTTGAGAAACGATATCTGCATGTCGCTGCCTGGAAGCAACATGCCGCCATGCCAGGTGAAGTGCGGCTGCTTCTCCACAAACAGCGGCGCGCATTTTAGCCGCAATCGCTTCATGCATTCGTCCAACGCGATGGCGAGCGCGAGGTTGGATGGCCCGAATCCGACGCCGATGACGTCGTGCTCGATCGCAAGTTGATGAGACATGAAGCTGCGCTCCGCTCGCGCTTTAGGACAGGACCACCGGGCCGGCGGCTGCCGGAAGCCAGAGCCGATCGCCGAAGAAGCGCTCGCGCAACAGCATCACCAGGGTCGCGCGCTTGTGGGGAAAGTCGAAATTTTTGATCTTCGCAAATCCCGAGAGCTCGAGATTGCGAAGCTGCTGGGAATGCGCCGCCGCCGGCTCCCCCACGATCCGTTGCGTCCGGCAATCGTCGAGGAACATATAGTGCATCAGCGAGGGCAGCCACGCGCTGATGTAACGACGGCCACGAAAAGCATCCTCGCCTACGACCACATGCCATCCCCGGTCATAGTCGCCAGCGTCATAAAACGGCGCGATGCGGTTTTCCTTGGCCCAATAGAGCTCGAAATAACCGAATGGCTCATCACCGAAGCAGCCGATCAGCGGCAGCATATGCGGGTCGGCCAGGATGCCGGCCAGATATCGACGATGCTTGTCGAGATCGCCCGCCTCGTTCCAGAATGCATCGACGCGAGGGTCATTCATCCAGCGATGCAGCAAGTGGAGGTCATTCTCGAGATCGGCCACGCGGAACGAGATGACCTCGGACAGCCAGGGAATGAACCGGCCATACACTTTTCCCGTCGGCTTTGCGGCGCGACGCGGATGCCTCCGTCCGTCCGTCATGACGTGGAGCTGCGGGAATGGCGGTCGCCCGGGGTTCACCAGCCAATTGTCCCGTCGCTGCATGACCAGTTCGGAAAGCAGCACCAATTGTCCCTCGGACATGATGGCCAGACCGCCGTCCATCAGCGCTCGTGCAAGCGATGCTCTATCGGCGAAATCCAGAACGAGCCGATCAGCACCCGGCCGCCAAGCGAGCAGCGCTTCGGCGGACGCCGACACAGCCCGTGCCGCAAGCTGAAGGTCCTCCGACGCATTCAGGATCTCGAGGTGATCGCCCCGATCCCGAAGCCGAAGTTCCAGTGCCGTGACTCCGTCGGCAACGACGCGAAGGCGATCGCCCTCCTGAAAAACGGTCAGAGCAGAATATGGGCCGACCGGAAACGCACGAGGTCCGGTCCCGGAATCCGAAGCCTTGTTCATCCGGCCCTCGCATCTCGATCATCGCTGACGCGTGGTGTAGATCACTCGCCTACAGGCTGACAAGAAATGCGCGCACACGTAGATTAGATTCTCTACAAATCTGACAGCCTGTCGCAAAACGGATCGCGTGTTGTCATTTGCATGCGACAAAAAGGCGCCCGCACATCACCACAATAGGTCTAGAGCGGCGCGTCGGTCGGAACTGCGGAAGCCCCGGCGACGTTATCGGCCTTCACCTCGCTTGCGACGATCTTGCCGTCGCGCAACCGCACCAGATGATCCGCGATCCCGAAATAGCGATCATCGTGCGAAATCACGATGATGGTTTTTCCGAGACGCTTCAGATCGGGCAGCAGCTCCGTGTAGAAGATGTGCCGGAAGGCCGGATCCTGATCCGCGGCCCACTCGTCGAACACGAGGACGGGTCTTTCCTCGACCCATGCATTCATCAGGGCCAATCGCTTGCGCTGCCCGGTCGACAGGTCCGTCGTCGTGAATACGCCGTTCTCGACGGAGACCTTGTGCGCGACTTCCAATCGCTGAAGGTAGCGTTCCGCGACATCCGGAACTACGCCGCCTTCTCCACGTATGAGATCTTCGAACAGATAGTAGTCGGAAAAAATGGTCGTGAAGAGCTGGCGGTAATCGTCCCGCGTCTCCGCCAGGACGGGCGAACCGTCGCGAAGCATCGTGCCGCCGTGCGGAGCATACAGGCCCAGCAACAGCTTGATCAGGGTCGTCTTTCCGCTTCCATTCTGCCCCACGATGAAGACGATGTCTCCCTGCCGGACAAAAAGATCGACGGGCCCAAGGACAAAAGGGTCACTTCCCGGCACGGCGCGGAAGGCATAGGTCACGCCGCGAAGCTCGATGGATTCGATCGCGGTCTTGCCCGGCGCGGCAGGAGCAGTGGCCAGCAGATCATGCTCGGGAGTCGAGAACTGCTCGGAAAGCTCCACAATGCGGCGCATCGCGACCTGAGCGCGGCCAAGCGCCGGCAGGATACCGATGACCTGATCAATCGGTCCGCGCATATAGAGCAGGACCAGCACGAAGCCACTGGACACCGCGGCGGGGCTGTCCGGCCACAGGAACGGACGCAAGGTCAGCGCCACGCCGATCACCACGAAAAACAGCATCGTGCCGAACGCCCGCGCCGTCACGAACAGATTGATCGACCTGATCTGCACCGAGCTGATCCGGTCGACCGTGCGCTGAAGTTGCTCGACATAGACGCGCCGACGGCGTACGCGATTGAGACGCAGCTCCTTGGCGCCTTCAGCGATCGCACGATACTGCTTGTGCAGCTGATCTTCCGAATCGCGCGCCGCGCTGAAGCCGTGAACGCCTCGCGTTCTTGCATATCCATGCGCCAGCGACCCCAGGATGATGACGGCTCCCGTGATCAGGAAAAGCGGCCACGACAGCACTGCCAGGTAAACCATGCAGCCGAGCGCAATCACGAGCGACACGAAAAAGGACGAAAAGAAGAACGCGAAATCACTGATCGTATCGACGTCCTGGGTGAGGACCGGGATCAGGCGATGCGTCCGGTAGATTTCGAGCTGATCGATCGGCGCGGCCAGGATCCTGGCGGCCAGCGACTTGCGAAGCTCGGCGATGATCCGCTGTCCGACATAATTGGCGCTGATGTCGGCGCCGATGGAGCCGATCAGGATCAGGAGGCACAGGCCGGCGAATGCGAGAAGCAGCGTGACGACGTCGGCCTGCGTCGCATAGAGCCCGCGATTGACGACCGCGAGCAACGCCGCGACGCTGGCGCCACCCACCAGACCCAGAGCGATGCCGCCGACCACGAGCGGCCAATAGGGCCGCAGGAGATGCAGGATCTGCGCCGTCAGGCCGCTTCGTGAGTTCATGGTGAGAGCCGCGCTGGAGGGGACCTGAAGCGAACCTATACGGCCCGTCACGATCAGAACAAGCCGTGCTGATGTGATGCGAATACATGATGGCAGCACCGCACTTCCAGCGCTTATTTTCCCCGCTCTTTCGATGGATTCTAATTTGGGATCGGCAATGCCTTTAATATGATGCGGGTAGTACCGCTTTTGCGTCGCAGCCGGCGAGCGAGTGGGATTTTGATCCAGTGCCGGGCTGCAACATCCGGACATCGAAGCGCTTGCAGGCCAGCATCGGGCAGGCCCGATGGAGAAATGACTTTGGACTTGCTTATCTCCGAAACCTGCATCGCGCTTCCCGATGCCGCCGGCCTCGCCGCGCGGATGATCGATCATCTGGCCGAGCATGACATCGCCTTCGAGAAGCGGGACGGTCTCATGGTGGCGAAATTGCCGTTCGGCACCAGTTCCCTCGCCGTAGAGGCGGAAGCCCTCAAGATCCGCGTCGAGGCCAACGACAAGGGCAATCTGGAGATGCTGCGCTCGGTCGTCGCCTCGCATGTGATCGAGTTCGCGGGCGACGACGCACCGACCATCGTTTGGTCCGGTCATGAATCCAGCGGCGGCATGCTGGCCAACTTCCGCGAGGTGCGGCTGAAGGCCGCGATCACCCTGACGCCGCACATGCGGCGGCTGACCTTTACAGGCGACGACATCGCCCGTTTCGCGAACGACGACGAGCTGCACGTGCGGCTGTACTTCCCGCCCGAAGGCCTCGCCAAGCCCGAATGGCCGTGGCCCGCTCCCGACGGGCGTATCCTGTGGCCGGAGCCCGACCGCAGGCCTATCACCCGTTATTACACGATCCGTCGCATCGACCTGCCGAGCCGCGAGATCGATATCGACTTCGTGGTCCATGATCACGCCGGACCGGGCTCGGCGTTTGCCGTCAACGCGAAGGCCGGTGCCATCTGCGGCATGGCCGGTCCGCTCGGCCGCGGCATTCGTCCGGCGCGCTGGTTGCTGCTGGCGGGCGACGAAACCGCCCTGCCCGCCATCGCGCGAATTCTCGAGACGCAGCCGGCGACGGCGACGGGTGAGGCCTTCATCGAGGTTGCGGATCGGCGCGAAGAAGTTCCGCTGATCGCCCCGCGCGGCGTAGCGATCCGCTGGCTGCATCGCGCCGGCCGTCCGGCCGGGACGACGCAGCTCCTGGTCGACGCCGTCAAGGCAGTGCAATGGCCCGACCATCGGGAGGTCTTCGCCTGGGTCGCGTGTGAGGCGCAGGCGCTGAAGGCCCTGCGAAACCATTTGCGCGACGAGCGAAAGCTCTCCCGCGATCAGCATCTGGCCGTCGCCTATTGGAGCCTGCGCCAACCATGACGTTCCAACATGCGCAGACGGGCGAAAGGACGCTCGCCTTGCCAACCGGAATCACGAAGGCCTCGCCCGATGTACCCGCGCCCCTGTTCGAGCTCGACCGGGTCGGCTTCGCGGTAGGCGGGCGCGCGCTGCTCGAACCGCTCACCTTGTCCCTCCCCGCGCGCAGCGTCGTCGGGCTGATCGGACATAACGGCTCCGGCAAATCGACCCTGCTGAAATTGTTGTCGCGCCAGCAGCCAAGCTCGTCGGGAACGATTCGTTTCGAAGGCCGCGCGCTGCGCGCATGGAGCGATCGGGACTATGCCCGCAAGGTCGCCTATCTGCCGCAGCAGACGCCACCTGCCGCCGGCATGCTCGTCAAGGAGCTGGTTGCACTCGGCCGCTATCCCTGGCACGGCGCGCTCGGCCGGTTCGGCGACATCGATCGCGAGAAGGTCGCGAACGCCATGGCGCTAACCCATATCGAGCCGTTCGCGGATCGGCTGGTCGATACGCTGTCGGGCGGCGAGCGACAGCGGGTCTGGATCGCCATGCTGGTCGCGCAGGATGCCGAATGCCTGCTGCTCGACGAGCCGACCTCGGCGCTGGACATCGCCCATCAGATCGAGGTGCTGTCGCTCGTCAAACAGCTCGCCCGCGAACGCAATCTCGGCGTGGTCGTCGTGCTCCACGACGTCAACATGGCCGCCCGCTTCTGCGACGAGATCATCGCGCTCCATTCCGGGAAGCTGATCGCTCGTGGCACGCCGGACAAGATCATGACGCCGGCCGAACTCGAGACCATCTATGGCATCCCGATGGGCGTGATGCCGTCACCGGATCACGGCCATCTCATCAGCTTCGCGCGGTAAGGGCAGTCATCCCCGCTGCGGCCGCAGCAGCCAGATGAGATAGGGGCCGGCCAGCATCATGGCGAAAATGCCGGCGGGCATCTGGAACGGAAATATCACCATGCGGCCGGCCCAATCCGCCGTGACCATCAGGATCGCCCCGATCAATGCGGCCAGCGCCGCCTGATGCAGGGCGCGCTGCGCGCCCATCATCCGCGCCATGTGCGGCGCGATAAATCCGACCAGGCTCAGAAGCCCCACCATCAGCGTCGCCGTCGCCGTCAGCAACGCCGTCAGCAGCATGATGATGATGCGGCTTCTCGCCAGCGAGATGCCGATCGAACGCGAGGTCGCCGGTCCCAGCGGCAGGATGTCGAGCCAGCGCGACAGCATCGGCACCATGGTCAGCAGAACGAGCGCCGCGGCGGCCAGGATTGCGGCCTCGGCCGGACCGATCTGGTAGAGCGACCCGGTGAGCAGCGCCAGCAGCGTGCCGATGCGCGGATCACCGGTGGCCAGCGCCATGGCGATGATCGCGCCGAACGCTGCACTCATGGCGACGCCGGCCAGCAGCACGCGCTCTGGACTGAACTCGGACCGCCGGCTGAACAACAGCACCAGCGCCAGCACGATGAAGGCGCCGATCCCGGCCGCCCCTATCTGCGCCAGCCTCGTGTGGGCGGGAAAGAGATAGAGCAGGACGATCACGCCCATCGCGGCACCATAGCTGATGCCCATGACCTCCGGCGCGGCCATCGGGTTTCCGGTCATCCGTTGCAGCAGCGTACCAGCGACCGCCAGCGTCGCGCCTGCGGCCAGCGCCGACACCACGCGCGGCCAGCGCCACGGCCAGAATTCCTGCAGGCCGGACAGACCGCTCCAGCGCCAGCCGTCGGCGCTGACCCCGAGGGCGAGCGCGATCCAGACGGCGAGCAGCAGCACGGCGAGCGCGAACAGGATCACGCGCCAGGGGTGATCGAGACGCCGCGGAGCGGATGGCGTGAGGTTTCCCATCGGCATGGCGGCCCGCAGCCGTGGCAGCAACACGAGCAACATCGGCGCACCGATCAGGGCCGTCACCGCACCGGCCGGCATTTCGCGATAGCCGGGCGGGATCAACAGCACGAGCTGATCCGTCAGCCACAGCAGCAGGGCGCCGCAAAGAGGCGCCCAGATCAGCCGATCGCGAAAGCGGCGCGCGCCTGACAGCATGACGATCGCCGGCGCGGACAAGCCGACAAATCCCATGACGCCGACCACGCTGACGACAGAAGCGCTGAGCGCGATCGCAATGACGAGCGCGAAGACCCGGGCTCTCGTCAATCCGAGGCCCAGATTGCGCGCGGTCTCGTCGTCGAAGCCGAGCAATGTCAGCGGACGAACCATCGCCGCAATCAGGACAATCGAAATCAGCAGCCGCGGCGCCAGGAACGTGACGTTGCTCCAGTCCTGCTGATTGAGGAAGCCGGCGCCCCAGATGAACAGACCAATCAGATATTCGTGGTTGAGCAGTACCAGAGCCTGGGTCGTCACGGCGCAGTAGTAACTGACGATCAATCCGGCGAGCACGAGGACGACGGGCGACAGCGCACGTTTCCAGGTCAGCCCGAACACGCACAGGAACGCAGCGAACCCGCCGAACAGCGCAATCCACTCCCGGCCCAGGAACAGCAGCGACGGCGCCCACAAGGTGGTCACGGCCAGTGCAAGATAGGCGCCGTTCAACACACCGATGGTGCTCGGTTCGGCGAGCGGATTGCGCAGCACCTGCTGAGAGACAGTGCCGGCGAGACCGAGGGCTGCGCCGGCCAGCAGCGCCACCGCGATGCGCGGAAACACGGTGTAGTGCACGAGCATCTGCTGGGGATCGGTGATCTCGGGCTGCCACAACACCTGCAACCAGGCGCTGACGGGCAGATATCCGGACAGGTTCCGCCAGGTGAGTGCGGCCGCAGCCGCCACCAATAGCCCGATCAGCATCGCCGGATGCATGTCGAAGCCGGACCGCGCCGGCAGCGCATCAACCTTGCTCATGGCTTTCCCGCGGCAGACGTTCGGCGAGAAGGCGAGCGAAACGTTCGGCCGCCGGTACGCCGCCATAGAAGAACTGATTGTCCAGGACCGTCAGCCGATGCGACCGAAGAGACGGCAGGGTCCGGAGCACCGGGCTTGCCTTCAGCAGGGCCTCGACGTCGGCAACCCGCGAGGTCATCAGGGCGAGCCGCGCGTCTGGAACCGCGGCAAGCACTTCGAGCCCCACACTGGTATAGCCCCATGGGCCGCTCTGTCCGGTCCAGGCATTCTTCAATCCGAACTGATCGAGCACTTCCTGATAGAGGCTGTTCGGACCGAACACGAGCGCGCGGTTGCGCGCGATCTCGCTGACGAGATAGAGCGGCTTGCCGCCGCGGTCGCGGAGCCGCTCACGATAGCCGGCCATGGCGACATCGAAGCGGGCGAAATAGGCTTCGCACGCCGGCTGCACCCCGAGGCGCTTCGCAAGCTCCATCGTCGAACGGCGTGCCGTGTCGAGAGGATGACCGCCGGGTCTGAAGATCGTGAACATCTCGACCGGCGCAATCAGCTTGAGCCGGGGGACGGCGGCCGCGATGCTGGGATCGATGATGATGATGTCGGGCGCGAAGCTCTGGAGAAGCTCGAGATTTGGCTCCGAGCGCAGGCCGATCTCTTGCACGCCGGGCGGGACAACCGGCTCGACGACGAGCCGGCCATAGCGCTCGATCTCCGGTATCACCAGCGGCACGACGCCGAGCGCCAGGATCGTCTGGGCACAGGCCCAGCCGAGCGCGGCGATCCGGGGCCCGGATGGCGATCCGGCGGCTTGGGCAAATGCCATTGGCCATGCCCCCGCAAGTGCCGTGCCTCCGATCGCAGCACCCGCGCCGAGGAGCGCGCGGCGGGACAGCCTGTGGTCTGGGATAGATGAGCTCATGGGATTCGGTTCAGGAGCCCCTTGCAGAGAGGCCGCGGGAGATGACAGTCATGACATATCCCCCTTCATGCTGCATTACCATATCAAGCCGCTCCTTCGCCGGCGGCACGAAAGGCGCTCGCCAGCGCCTGCCCGATCGCTGCCCTCGCCTGCAAGGCATCGGCCACGACATTCCCCATGCGCAGGAATTCATGGATCATGCCCGGATAGACGCGCAGGTCGACCGGAACGCCAGCCGCGCTGAGGCGTGCCGCATAGTCGCGCCCCTCATCCACCAGGGGATCGAACTCGGCGAGCACGATGAACGCGGGAGCCAGGCCCGATAGATCGTTTGCCGCAAGCGGTGCGAAGCGCCAATCGTCGCGATCGGAATCGTCGCGCAGATATTGCCGGAAGAACCAATCGACGGTGCTGCGCTCCAGGAGATGACCGGAGCCATACCGTTCGTAGGACGCGGAGGTCTGCCTGGAGCTGAGGCCGGGATAGGCGAGAACCTGAAGCACCGGCTGCGGAAGGTTGCCATTTGCCCTCGCCTCGATCGCGAGCGCGGCGGCAAGCGTCCCGCCGGCGCTGTCGCCGCCGACGGCAACGCGGCGCGTGTCGAGCCCGATCGCGCGGCCCTCGCGGCCGATCCAGGCCAGCGCATCGACCGCATCCTCGAAGGCGGTCGGAAACTTGTGCTCCGGCGCAAGCCTGTAGCCGACCGACAGCACGGCCGCGCCGCTGTCCTCGACAAGGCCGCGGCACAATGATTGATGCGAATCGAGGCTGCCGACGACGAAGCCGCCGCCATGCATGTAGAGAAGGACCGGGACCGGATTGCGTTCGCTCGGTGCCTCGCTTGCATAGAGCCGCGCCTCGATCATCGCGCCATCCCGCGTCGGCAGCGAGAGGCGGCGCTCGTCGCCAAGCGCCGGCGGATCGACATCGAGCAGCGGCGAGGACGCATCGAAATCGGCCCGCGCCTGCGCGGCGGTCAACTGCGGAAACGGGATGCGCGCGCCGCTCTCGGTGCCCGCCTGCACCATCTCAAGCAATGCGGCGATGTCTGGATCAAGACTCAAAAGCTCACTCCGCCGGTTCAGTAACCGTATCCTGCGCGATCGTCGACGCCGTCGCTGGCACGAGCAGACCGCAGATCTCATCGAGCAGGCCGATATCCTTCAGGATGGTGAAATGGTTGTCGCCTGCGACACCGCGATCGATGGCCGTCGGCAGTTGCAGTTCCAGCCGATCGCGCTGCGCCAGGCGGACCGACGTCCACCAGCAGAGCGGCGTGGCTTCGAGGCCGCGCGGCAGCGTGGCGTTCTGCGCCAGCCTGTTGAGATGCCGTCCGACCGCGAAGGCGGCGGACAGGTCGTCTGCGCCGAGCAACACGTCGTCGGCCTGCACTCTCCGGCCCTGCTCCAGAACGGTCGCCACCAGATCGCTGATGTTCTCCGGCGTCTCCCGCAGGTCAGCGCGTTTCGCTGCCTCGACCTGCGCATCGATGCGAAAGGCCGCCGCGTTCGGAAGAACCGCCGACAGCAATCCGGCGAGATCATCGACCCAGTGGGACATCGTCTCTTGCCGGCTCGATCCATCCCGCTGCCGCGGCACGAAGCTGTCGACCATCGCAAGACGATCGACGCGCTCACCGCCGCGTTCGAGATCGGCTGCAACGAGACTGGCCAGAAGCCCTCCCAGCGACCAGCCGACCAGGCTGTAGGGGCCGCGCGGCTGCATCCGCCGGATCTCGGTCGCATAGTCCACCGCCATCGCTTCGAGCGAGCTGTCGGTCCACGAACCGTCGACCAGCATTCTCGACTGCAGCCCGATCACCTGGCGGTGTCCTTCGAGGCGGCGCGCCAGCGGCCCATAATCGAAGACCGTGCCGAAGCCGCCATGCACGCAGAACACGCGATTGACGCCGCGGACCACGGCATTCAGCGGCAGCAGCGCCGATGGCGCCGCCGCAACGGCGGACGCCGCGGTGGCGTTGCCGGCGAGCAGCGCACGGATCGTCGGCTTCTGAAGCAGATCGCGCAGCTTGATCTCGATCCCAAACGCCTTGTCCTGACGGAGCCGCGCTACAACCTTGAGGCAGAGAATCGAATTGCCGCCGAGCTCGAAGAAATTGTCGGTGACCCCGACCTCCGGCACTCTCAGAATTTCAGACCACAGGCGGGCCATCGCGATCTCTGCCGGGCCTCGCGGCGCGACGAAGCTCCGCATCGACGCGTCGGGAGCCGGCAACGCACGCCGGTCGATCTTGCCGCTCGACAATGTCGGCAGCCGCTCCAGAACCATGATCCGCGCCGGCACCATATAGGCCGGCAGGATCTGCTTCAGGAAGGCGGTCAAACGCTCGACGAGGCTCGCGGCCGCATCGGGCGTGGCGCCGCCTGCCGCCTTCGGCGCGACATAGGCGATGAGCTGATTTCCGGACGCGCCCGGCACTGCCACCACCGCCGCCTGCGCGATCGCCTCGTGACGAAGCAGCGACGTCTGGATCTCTCCGAGCTCGATCCGGAAGCCGTTGACCTTGACCTGGTCGTCGCTGCGGCCGAGATATTCGACGACGCCGTCCTCGCGCCATCGCGCCAAATCGCCGGTGCGGTACAGCCGGGCGCCCGGCACCGCCGAGAACGGGTCAGGCACGAAGCGCTCCGCGGTCATGCCGGCCTTGCCGTGATAACCGCGCGCCAGCCCGAAGCCTCCGAGATAGAGCTCGCCTGCGACACCGGCGGGAATGATGTCGAGCGCGCCATCGAGAATGTAGGCGCGGCGGTCACCGACCGGAACGCCGATCGGCGCATATGGCGTGTCGCATTCGGACGCGCCGTCAACCTTCCAGACCAGGGGTGTGACGACGGTTTCGGTCGGGCCATAACCATTAATCAGGATGCGCGGCTTGAGAACGCGCCTGACCTTGTCGAAGCCCGCCTTCGGCATCGCCTCGCCGCCGAACGAATAGAGCTTGACCGGCGGCGGGTTGCCGCTCTGCTCGACGTGCTCCGCGACCTGCTGGAGATAGGCCGGCGGCAATCCGATATGGCTGACGCGATGGGCGTGCAGGTTTTCGACGGTCTGCTCCGGCGTCCACAATTCGGCGTCACGCATCAACAGCCGCGCGCCATGAGACAGGACCGTCAGCCAGCGCTCATGGGCGCCGTCGAAGGCCAGCGACAGGAAGTGCAGCTCGCAGGAGCTTTCGTCGATCTCGTAGAGGCTCCCGGTGACGTGACAGTGCATCGCCAGCGGCCCATGGGCGACGGCGACGCCCTTCGGCGTCCCCGTCGAACCCGAGGTGTAGATCAGATAGGCCAGGTTTTCAGGATGCAGCTCGGGTTGCGGCGGATGGCCGGGCCCCGCGTCGAAATCGAACGTGGACAGCGCGATCCTTTCCACACCATCCGGGCTGGCCCCGATCTCGAGCCGTCCCGTCAGCAGGAACGCGATTGCGGCATCCCGCATGACGAATGCATGCCGCTCGGATGGCAGCTCAGGATCAAGCGGAACGTAAGCCCCGCCTGCCTTGAGCACAGCCAGCAGCGCGATCATCGTGATCTCAGATCGCTCGACCACGACGCCGACGCGCTGCTCGGGTTTGAGCCCGCGGGCAATCAGGTGATGCGCCAGACGATTGGCCCGGCGCTCAAGCTCTCCGAACGAGAGCACTGCGCCGCCGATGGTCAGGGCCGTTCGCCCCGGATGACGCTGCGCGTGGCCGCTGATCGCCTCGTGCACCAGCGGCAGCGGAGCACTTGACGTGGCGCTACGATTGCAGCGTTCGGCAAGCGCAGCGTCGGCGTTCGTGACCGGATCGATGCTGCCAAGCAGAGCCGTGGCGTCCCGCGTCAGCGCCGCCAGCAAATGCTCGAACTGTGCCTTGATCTGCGTGGCCTGCGCCGCGGTGAAATGGCTCGGCATATAGGTGTATTCGACTTGAAGCGTGTCTTCGACCAGCACCGACAGGTCCATCGGGTAGTTCGTCACGTCAACATTCCGCAGGCCGCTGAACTGCAATGCACCCGCGCCGCGATGCATGCTGCGTTCGATCGGATAGTTCTCGAAGACGATGATGCTGTCGAACATCGTCTGACCGGCGCGGCCGGCCCAGCCCTGGATGTCATAGAGGGGTGTATGCTCGTAATCCCGGATCGCCGAATTGCGGTCCTGCAGCGCGCGCAGCCATTCTCCAATAGAGCTGGCGGACGGAAGCATTTCGATCACGGGCAGCGTATTGATGAAGAGTCCGAGCATCTGCTGCGATCCGTCGAGACTGGCCGGACGACCGGCCACCGTCACGCCGAAGGTCACGGTGTTCTGGCCCGTATAGCGCTGTAGCAGCAGCGCCCACACGCCCTGGACGATGGTGTTCAACGTGATCCGCTCGCGGCGCGCGAACGCCTTCAGCTCCGCGGTCGCCGTCTCTCCGAGACGCGTGTAACAGCGTTCGTGGCCGGATACCTGATGGCGGCGCGCGCCGAAGGCGTCGGCCAGCTGCGTCGGCTGGTCGAAGCTCTTGAGCTGCTCACGCCAGAAAGCTTCGGCAGCCTTGGCATCCTGCGCCAGCAGCCAGGCGATGTAGTCGCGGTAGCGCGTCGCGTTCGCCGTAGGCGTGCCGCCGTAATAGCACTCCAGGACTTCTCCGACGAACCTGGCTGAACTCCAGCCGTCCATCAAGATGTGATGATAGGTCCAGATCAGCCGATATAGGTCGTCCTGCAGCCGCAGCAGCCGCACCCGCTGTAGCGGCGGTGCCTGAAGATCGAACTCGGCGGCGCGCTCCTCGGCAAGGGCAGCGGCAATCCTTTCGTCGCCGATCTCCTGCCCGCGCCAGTCGTCCTGCTCGAACGGCACGACGATGTCGCGATAGACGGCTTGCAGTGGAGAGCCGGAGAGCTCGCGCCACAAGAAGCCGGTTCGAAGCATCTGATGACGCGCGCTCACCTCACGCCATGCCGTGTCGAGACGTCCCGGATCGAGGCCCCGGATCTCGACGCTGACCTGGTTGACATAGACGCCGCTGCCGGCATCGCGCAGGCTATGAAACAGCATGCCCTGCTGCATCGGCGACAACGGATAGACGTCCTCGATGCGGCTCAAGTCCAGACCGAGCCGCTCGAGCTGCTCGCCGGACAGCCCCGAGAGCGAGCCACGTTGTGAGGCCGCGTCGTCCTTGCCAGGGCCGACATCGCGGGACGCCGCCGCCAGCGTTTCGATGGTCTGATGCCGGAAGACATCGCGCGGCTCGATGAGCACGCCTTCGCGCCGCGCGCGGCTCACCATTTGCAGCGAGATGATCGAATCGCCGCCGAGCTCGAAGAAATTGTCGGTGACGCCGACTTTGGGCTGGCGCAGCAGATCGGCCCAGATCGCGGCCAGCGCCGCCTCGGCCGGCGTGCGCGGCGCGACATGCTCGACGGACGCCGCGAGCTGATCCGGCGCCGGCAGCGCCTTGCGGTCGATCTTGCCATTCGGCGTCAGCGGCAGGCGATCCAGCACCGCGATCCGCGCCGGGACCATGTAGTCCGGCAGCACCACGGACAAGGCCGTCTTGAGCGCGGCCCCAACCAACGCTTCGCCGCTGACATAGCCGACCAGCTGGCGGCCAGCGCCGGCCTCGCGCGCCACCACCACGGCCGCGCGCACACCCTGCTGCGCCTGCAGCCGCGCCTCGATCTCGCCGAGCTCGATGCGGAAGCCGCGAATCTTCACCTGATGGTCGGCGCGGCCGACATAGTCGAGCACGCCGTCGGGTCGCCACCGCGCCACGTCGCCCGTGCGGTACAGCCGCGCGCCCGCTGGACCGAACGGATCGGGGATGAAGCGCTCCGCCGTCAGCCCGCCGCGCCGCCAATAGCCGCGCGCCAGCCCCGCGCCGCCGATATAGAGCTCGCCGGCAACGCCGACCGGCGCCAGGTTGAGATCGCCGTCGAGAATGTGCAGCGTGGTGTTGCCGATCGGGCCGCCCAGCAGCGGACGATCGTCCGCCTTATCGAGCCGGTGACGGGCCGACCACACCGTGGTCTCGGTCGGACCGTACAGGTTCCAGACCTCGCCGGCCTGCCGCACCAGCCGCCGCGCCAGATCCGGCGGCAGCGCCTCGCCGCCGCACAGCACCCGGCAGCTTGCCGGCAGCGAACGACCTTCCTGATCGAGCAGCATCCGCCAGGTCGATGGCGTTGCCTGGATCAGGGATACGCCGTGCCGCTCCACGATCGCCTTGAGCTTGATAGGATCCTGCGCCGCCGCACGATCCGCCAGCACCACGCAGGCGCCGATCGTCAGCGGCAGCCACAGCTCCAGGACCGCGATGTCGAAGGACAGCGAGGTCAAGCCGAGCACGCGGTCGGCGGCCGTCATGCCGGGCTGCTCCGCCATGGTCGCCAGGAAATTGGTCACCGCGTCGTGGCGGACCATCACGCCCTTCGGCAGGCCGGTCGAACCGGAGGTGTAGATCACATAGGCGAGGCTCTCGGCGTGAACGGCGACATCGAGATTGCCGGCATCGCCACCCTCGCCGCCCTGCCCGTCGAGCAGCCAGGCCTCGGCGCCGGTCTCCTCCAGCACGGCGGCGAACTGATCGCGCAATTGCTTCTGCGTCAGCACGAGCGCTGCGCCGCTGTCGCGCAGCATGTGCGCCAGCCGTTCCGGCGGGTAATCCGGATCGAGCGGCAGATAGGCCCCGCCGGCCTTCAACACGGCCACCAGCGCAACCAGCATCTCGACGCCCCGGTCGAGCGCCAGCCCGACCACGACGTCGGTCGCGACGCCGTGATCCCGCAATCGCCGCGCCAGCCGGTTGGCACGCGCGTTCAGCGCGGCGTAACTCAGCTCCGTCTCGCCGACCACCAGCGCTATCGCTTCGGGTGACTTCCGGACCTGCGCCTCAAATTGCGCGACAATTCCCTTGCGCAGCTGGTCTCGTCGCGTGTCGTTCGCCCGTGCGAGGAGGACGTCATCCGCGGGATCACTGGCCGCAATCGCGCCGACCGGTCGATCGGCATCGATGCTCAGTGCTTCGATCAGCCGCACAAAGGCGCGCTGTAGCCGCGCGATCTGCGCCTCATCAAAACGCGCGCGCTGATAGTTGAAGACGAGACGCAGACGCTCATCGACGCCGACACTTGCGAACAGCGGATAATTGCTGGTCTCGACGATCCGGGTCTCGCCGACCTGGATCTGCCGGTTCTTTCCGATCAGTGCGTGGTCGACCGGGTAATTCTCGAACACCAGGATGCTGTCGAACAGCGGCCGTCCGGGGCGCCCTGCCAGGCGCTGGATTTCGTAGAGCGGCGTCGAGCCGAATTCGCGCAGGGCCAGATTGCAATCCTGCAACTCGCGCAGCCATGCCCCGACGGTCTGCTGCGGGCTGACGTCGTCGACGACCGGCAACGTGTTGATGAACAAGCCGACCATCTCTTCAGCGCCGGCGAGCTCCGGCGGCCTGCCCGACACGGTGACACCGAAGCAGACCTTGCCCTGCCCGGTATGCTGCCGCAGCAACTGCGCCCATGCCGCCTGCACCAACGTATTCATCGTGATGCGCTCGCGCACCGCAAATTGCTGCAACCATGCGGTCAGGGCAGGATCCAGCTCCAGCGCAAGCATGCCGTGGCCGGACGATTCTGCGCCCGCCCGTTCGGCCAGGCCGTCTGCCAGGAAACTCGGCTCGTCCAACCCTGCCATCGCATTGCGCCAGAACGCCGCCGAAGCGGCGCCATCACGGTCCTTCAGCCATGCGATGTAGTCGCGATAGCGGTGCTGCAACGCCGGCAGACGTCCCTCGCCGTTGTGCTGCATCACCTCGGCGATCAACCGCGCCGAGCTCCACCCGTCGAGCAGGATGTGATGGTGCGTCCAGATCAGCCAATGCCGGTCTTCGCCGAGCCGGATCAGCCGAACCCGCTGCAAGGGCGGCCGTGACAGGTCGAATCCTGCGGCCTGCTCCTGCCGCGAGACGTCCGCTAGCGCCGCATCTAGTTGGGCCTGGTCCCACTCCACAATCCGCGTCCGCCAATCGTCCTCGGCAAAAGGCACCTCGGCCCGCCGATAGACGATCTGTTGCGACGCGCCGGACAGGTCACGCCAGACAAATCCCGTCCGCAGCACCGCATGGCGATCGCTGGCCGCCTGCCAGGCGCGGCGCAGCTTTCCGGCATCAAGGCCGTGGATCTCCGCGGCGACCTGATTGACGTAGACCCCGCTCTCGCCGTCGTGCATAGCGTGGAACAACATGCCCTGCTGCATCGGCGACAATGGATAGATGTCCTCGATCTCGCGCCAGTCGAGCGCAAGCCTGTCGAGCTCGGCCTGATCGAGTCCCGACAACGCCACGTCTGATGGCGTCAGACCGCAGGCGCCGCCGGTGCAATGATCGACCAGCTCGCGCAATGCGGCCTCGTACAACGCGGCCAGTCGCTCGACCGTCTCGCGCCGATAGCGCTTGCGACCGAAGCCGAACGACAGCCGCAACCGGCCATCGCGCACCGTGCCGTTCACGCTCAGCCAGCGTCGTAGCACGCTCGATGCATCGCGCGACGGACCGGCGCTTTCCGCTGCCATCGTAAACAGCGCGGCCTCATCGTCACCGCCGTCGATCTGGCCGAGATAGTTGAAGGCAATCTTCGGCTCACTGAGGTTCGACAGCGCCATGCGTTGCTCTTCGGAGCCGAGATGGCGCAAGACACCATAGCCCAGCCCGCGGTCGGGAATCCCGCGAAGCTCCTCCTTCACGGTCTTGATCAAGAGCGAGGACTCTTGCGAGCCGCCAGCCAGCCGCACGGGAAAGGTCGTCGTGAACCAGCCAACCGTGCGCGAGAGATCAAGATCGCCGGACAGGTGCTCGCGGCCATGACCTTCCAGCTCGACGAGAACGTCATCCTGCCCGCTCCACCGCCAGACGGCGCGTGCAAGGCCAGCAAGAAGAAGATCATTGATCTGCGTGCGATAGGCTAACGGCGCATCCCTCAGCAGGCGCTGCGTCCATTCGCTTTCGAACGACAGCAGGACCTCATCGGCATCCGCAATGCGATCGATGCCCACATGATCGTCATCGCATGGAATATCCGCATTCGCACCGCGGCCGATCCAATAGGACAGTTCCGTCGCCAGTTCGGGCAACGTTGCGTAGGCTCGCAAGCGCTGTCCCCACAGCGCGTAGGCGTGGCTCTTCGGCGGAAGTGCAACTATGGTGTCGCCTCTGGCAAGCTGCGTGTACGCAGAAGCGACGTCGTCCAGCAGAATTCGCCATGACACACCGTCGACCACCAGATGGTGGATCACGATCAAGAATCGCTGGCTGCCGTCGGAGACATCGATGCCGACCGCCCGCAACAGCAATCCGCTGGAAATCGACAGGCTTTCCTGCGCCGACGACGCCAGTGCCGTCACGGCCTCGCGGTCAACCGCCCGCCGGACCCAGAGCAGCGCGTCCGCGGGCGGAGCAGCACCGTGCTCGGCACGCCAGCCCCCCTGGCTCTCCTCGAAGCGAAGGCGCAGCGCGTCATGATGATCGATCACGGCGGCGAGCGCGCGCCGCATCACGTCCCAGTCGAGGCGATCCTTCGGCTGCAACAGTACCGCCTGGTTCCAGTGATCGCGATGTCCTGTGTCTTCCTCAAAGAAGCGGGACTGAATCGGCAACAGCGGATGCGGGCCGCTGACCTGCCCCTGATCGGCGAGCGTCCCGGTGCGCTGCTCGGTTCGGGCCGTGAGCGCCAGCGCTTCCAGCGTCTGATGCTGAAAGACGTCGCGGGGCTCGATCAGATATCCGGCGCGCCGAGCGCGGCTCACCATCTGGAGCGAGATGATCGAATCGCCGCCGAGCTCGAAAAAATTGTCGGTGAGGCTAACGGCCGACCGGCCGAGCAGCTCGGCCCAGATCGCCGCAAAGGCCATCTCGGCCGGCGTGCGTGGCGCCTGATGCTCCGCATCCCCATGGGCCACGTCGGGAGCCGGCAGCGCATGGCGATCCACCTTGCCGCTCGGCATCAGGGGCAGCCGCTCCAGCACCGCGATTCTCGGCGGCACCATGTAATCGGGCAAGACGGCCGAGAGCGCCGTCCGCAGCGTCGCCTCTTCCAATTCACGCGTGCCGCTGACGTAGCCAACGAGCTGGCGGCCGGCGCCGACCTCGCGCGCCACCACGACTGCCGAGCGAACGCCGGGCTGCTCGAGCAGCCGCGCCTCGATCTCGCCGAGCTCGATGCGGAAGCCGCGAATCTTGATCTGGTGATCCCCGCGCCCGACATAGTCGATCGCGCCATCGGCGCGCCAGCGCGCCAGATCTCCCGACCGATAGAGCCGCTCGCCGGTCTCGCCGAAGGGATCGGGAATGAAGCGCTCCGCCGACAGCTTTTCGCGCCGCCAATAGCCCCGCGCCAATCCAGCCCCACCTATGAACAACTCGCCGGTGACGCCCGCCGGAACCATGTTCAGATCGGTGTCGAGAATACGAATCGTCACGCCGGGAATGGGCCGTCCGATCGGCACGCGCGCGGCACCCTCGTCACGACAGTTCCAGTAGGTGGCGTTGATCAGCGCTTCGGTCGGACCGTAGCGATTGTCGAACCGTACATTGGGGAACGCCGCAAGCACGCGCGTCATCAGTTCGAGCGACAGCGCCTCGCCTCCGGCAAACAGGCGCTTGAGCGAGGTGCAGCGTGTCGCGCCGGGCTCGGTCACAAAATGCTCGAGCATCTGCGGCACGAAATGCAGTGTCGTCACGTCATGCGCGATGACGGCGTCCATCAGAAGCCGCGGCTCGCGATGCGCCCCCGGAGCCGCGATCGCAAGCCGCGCGCCGATCGCCAGCGGCCACAGAATCTCCCAGACCGAGACGTCGAAGCTGAACGGAGTCTTGTGCAACAAGGTCTCATCGACATCGAGGCGATATTCCGCTTGCATCCAGCCGAGCCGCGCTGCGAGCGCGCGATGCGAGCAGGCCACGCCCTTGGGCACACCGGTCGACCCCGACGTGTACATGACATAGGCCAGGCTGTCCGGATGAAGTGACGCATCTAGATTACCGGCGGGCCCCTCGATGCCAGATACGCTCTGTCCATCGATGGACCAGGCCTCAGTGCCCGCATCCGCGATCACCGCCGCCAGACGCGGGAGCAGCCGTTCCTGGGTCAGCAACAGGGCTGTTCCACTGTCGCCCAGCATGTGAAGGAGGCGATCGGACGGATAGTCAGGATCGAGCGGCAAATAGGCGCCGCCGGCCTTCAGCACGGCGAGGACGCCGACGATCAGCCCGACACTGCGCTCGATCGCTATTCCGACCAGCCGGTCACGACCGATCCCGTGGTCTCGCAGCCGCCACGCCAGTCGATTGGCGCGTGCGTTCAGTTCGCCATAGCTGATCTGTTGGTCGCCGAAAACCAATGCGATCGATGATGGCGAGGCCGCAGCACGGGCCTCGATCTGCGCGACGATGCTGTCGCCAGGCTTCGGCGCCCTCTCGACGCTGCCAGTCCAGCCGAGCACCTTCCGCATCTCGTCGGCATCGAGGCCGTCGAGGGCGCCAAGCGGCCGCGACGCGTCAGCCACGATCCTGGCCAGCAGCTGCGACAGCGAGGCTTGCAGATACCTGATCTGGTCGTCATCGAAGCGACCGCGGTCGTAGCGAAAACCCAGATTGATGCCGTCGGACTTGGCGAACACCGCGACTGTCAGCGCATAATTGGTGATCGAGATCTGCTCGACCCGGCCGAACCGGCGTCCGCTTTCGCTCTCGCCTCGCAGCGTCTGATCGATCGGGTAGTTCTCGAACACGAGGATATTGTCGAACAGCGCGCGCCCGGAGCTGCCGGCAAGACGCTGAATATCATAGAGCGGCATCCAGCCGTGATCGCGCAAATCCGTGTTACGCGCCTGGAGGTCACGCAGCCATGCTCCGACTTCGGCTTGCGGGCTTGTCTGTTCGACGACGGGCAGCGTGTTGATGAACAGGCCGACCATGTCCTCGGCTCCGCTGATCTCGGCCGGCCGGCCCGATACCGTCGCGCCGAAACAGACCGCGCGCTGGCCGGTGTGACGACGCAGCAGCCGCGCCCACGCGCCTTGCACCAGCGTGTTCAGCGTGACGCGCTCCCGCCTGGCAAATGCTTGCAGGCTGGCCGTCAGGTCGGCCGCGAGGAGCAGGTCCAGCGAGCCGTGGCCGGACGCTCCCCTGCTGGCCGGTCCTCCCAGCGTGTCTGCGAGAAAACTGGGCTCCTCCAATTCTGCCAACGCGGAGCGCCAGAACGCCGTCGACGCATCGCGGTCTTGCTTTTGCAGCCACTCGATGTAGTCGCGATAGCGGCCCGTTACGGACGGCAAGCGCTCGCCGCGCTCGTGCTGCAAGATCTCGGCCATCAGACGTGCCGCGCTCCAACCGTCGAGCAGGATATGGTGATGCGTCCAGATCAGCCAGTGGCGTGCGTCGTCGAGCCGGATCAGCCGCACCCGCTGCAGCGGCGCGCGCGCCAAGTCGAATGCTTGGTCGCGATCAGCTCGCGAGACGCGTGCCAGCGCGGCCCGGAGCTCTTCGTCGTCCATGGCGGCGGCCTGCGCGTGCCAGTCTTCTTCCTCAAATGGCAGATTCGCAGAGCGATAGACCACCTGCTGCGCCGCCCCCGACAGTTCGCGCCAAGCAAATCCGGTTCGCAACACGGCGTGCCGCGCGCTGACCTCGTGCCAGGCTGCGCGCAGCCTGCCAGCATCGAGGCCGCGGACCTCCAGGCCGATCTGATTGACGTAGTTGCCGCTCTCGCCATCACGCAGAGCGTGGAACAGCATGCCCTGCTGCATCGGCGACAACGGATAGATATCCTCGATCTCACGGCAGTCGATCGTCGCGACCAGCGCGTCGAGATCACCCTGGTTCAGGTCCGACAACGCGAAGTCCGAAGGCGTCACGCCGCGCGCGCCACCCGTGCAGTGGTCGACCAGCTCGCGCAAGGCCGCAGCGTAATGCTCCGCGAGACGTTCGATCGTTGCCCGCCGGTAACGCCGGCGGCCATAGCTGAACGACAGGCGCAATTGCCCTTCGCCGACCTGGCCGTTGATGCTCACCCAGCGACCAAGCGGCGCGCTGTCGCTGCGCGACGGTCCGGAGTTCTCTGGCGCGAGCCGGAACGGCGCGCCCTCACCCATGCTGGAATCGAACTGGCCGAGATAGTTGAAGACGATGCGCGGCTCGGGAAGCGCCTCCAGCGCGCTACGCTGCGCCTCGGTGCCGAGATGGCGCAGCACGCCGTAACCCAGCCCGCGGTTGGGAACGGCCCGAAGCTCCTCCTTGACGGATTTGATCAGCGCGGCGGCGTCACCGGAGCCGCCCGGCAGGCGCACCGGAAAAGCCGTGGTGAACCAGCCAATGGTGCGGGACACGTCCACGCCCGCGAAGATGTCCTCGCGACCGTGCCCTTCGAGCTCGACGACGACATCCTCAATCCCGCTCCAGCGCGAGACCGCTCGCGCAAGCGCGGCCAGCAGGAGATCATTGACCTGAGTGCGATAAGCGGATGGCGCTTCCTTCAGCAGCCGCGCGGTCAATCCCGCGTCGAATGCCAGCAGAATTTCCTCACCGTCGGCAACCCTGTCAACGCTGCCATGATCATCGTCGCAGGGAAACTCGGCACGTGATTGACGTTCCAGCCAATAGCCGAGCTCGGCCGCCAGCTCATCGGCACCGCCATATGCGTGCAACCGCGCGCCCCAGGATGCATAGGGCTCGCTCCTCGCCAGTGCGACCGCGGCCGCACCTTGGCGGAGCTGATTGTACGCCGTCGCAAAATCTTCGAGCAGCACACGCCATGACACGCCATCAATGACGAGATGATGCACCACCACCAGAAGCCGCTGGCTGCCGTCCGCAAGGTCCATACCGACCACACGCAGCAGCGGTCCGGCCAGCGAGAGGCTGGCCTGAGCTTCAGACGCAACTTTCGTGACCGCGGCAGCGTCGCTGACGTCGCTGCGAATCCACAGCAGCTCCGATGTCGCCGGCGGCGAGCCATAGGTCGCACGCCAGACGCCATCCATCTTCTCGAAGCATAGGCGCAAAGCCGCGTGATGGGCCACAAGGGCATCGACCGTGCGTTCGACAAGTCTCCAATCGAGCCGCGACTTCGGCATCAACAGAACCGCCTGGTTCCAATGATGGCGGTCCCCCGCATCCTCGCCAAAGAACCGCAACTGGATCGGCAGCAGCGGATGCTCGCGGCCCTCGATATCGAGCTCTGGGGCGACATCTTCCGCCTTGCCTTCGCTGCGCGCCACGCGCGCCAGATCCTGCAAGGTCTGATGTCGAAAGACGTCACGCGGCTCGATCAGCAGGCCCGCCTGGCGGGCGCGGCCAACCAGTTGCAATGAGATGATGGAATCGCCACCGAGCTCGAAGAAATTGTCCTCGACACCGATGACGGGCTGGCCGAGCAGCTCGGCCCAGATGGCGGCGAGCACCGTCTCGGCCGCCGAGCGCGGCGCGACATGTGCGGCGATTGCGGTGGGTGTCTCGGACGCCGGCAGGGCGTCGCGATCCACCTTGCCGTGCGCCGTAAGCGGCAGCCGCTCGAGCCTGACGATCCGGGCCGGCACCATGTAGTCGGGCAGTTCGTCCGAGAGTGCCGCACGCATCGCCGTTTCGTCGAACAGACCATCGCCGGCAACATAGCCGACCAATTGCCGGCTGACGCCGGCTTCGCGGGCGATGACGACGGCCGACTGCACGCCGGACTGCCGCATCAGCCATGCCTCGATTTCGCCGAGCTCGATCCGGAAGCCGCGGATCTTCACCTGGTGATCGGAGCGGCCGACATATTCGATCACGCCGTCGGCGCGCCATCGCGCCAGATCGCCGGTGCGATAGAGCCGAGCGCCCGGCGCACCAAAGGGATCTGGAACGAAGCGCGCGGCCGTGAGCTCGGCGCGCCGCCAATAACCGCGCGCCAGTCCCTCGCCGCCGATGAACAGCTCGCCGGTCACGCCGACCGGAACGATGTTGAGATCACTGTCCAGAATGTAGGCCGAGCGACGGCCGACCGGACAACCGATCGGTGCGTAATTGCCATCGATCTCCTCGCTGGCATCGACTTTCCAGACCAGCGGCGTCACCACGGTTTCGGTCGGGCCGTACCCGTTGATCAATGTCCGCGGCTCGAGCGCACGCTTGACCTTGTCGAAGCCTGCCTTGGGCATCGCCTCGCCGCCGAACGAGTAGAGCTCCACCGGTGGCGGATCGCCGCGCCACATCGCGAAGTCGGCGAGCTGTTGCAGGTAGGCGGGCGGAAATCCGGCGTTGGTGACGCGCTGCCGGCGCAGAACATCGATGGTCTGCTCCGCCGACCACAAATCGGCATCGCGCATCACGAGCGTTGCGCCGCAGGTCAGCGCGGTCCAGAGCCGCTCATGGGCACCATCGAAGGTGAAGGACAGGAAGTGCAGCTCGCGCGACTGCCGGTCCATGTCGTAGAGCCTGGCCGTCACCTCGCAATGCATCGCGAACGGACCGTGCTCGACCGCGACACCCTTGGGGATGCCGGTGGAGCCGGACGTGTAGATCACATAGGCAAGGCTGGTCGCGGCCACCGCGATCTCCGGATCGCTTTCGCTCTCCCGGGCGAGGTCGATCGCATCGAGCGGGACGACCTCGATGCCGGGTGGCGGCGGCGCCAGTGCCGAGCCATCCGCGTCAACCAGCACGACACGCGCACCCGCATCGCGCATGGTGCCGACCTGCCGCCTCACGGGATGCTCGGGATCGAGCGGCAGATAGGCGGCACCCGTCTTCAAAATAGCGAGCAGGGCCACAACGAGATGCGGCGAGCGTCGTGCCGAGACGCCGACGAGATCGGAATGCCTGACGCCCAGCCGCAGCAAGTGGTGCGCGAGCCGATTGGCGCGACGGTTGAGCTCGGCATAGGTGATTTCATCGTCGCCGAAGACCAGCGCCGGCGCGTCGGGCGTTTCGGCCGCCAGCCGCGCGACCGTCCGGTGTACTGGCGTGAACGGTGTGCTTGTCGTTCCACCATCCGCATCGTTCCATTGGCGCAGCCTCTCCAGCTCCTGTTCGGAGAGCAGCGCCACATCGGCGACGGATTGCGTGTCGTCAGTGACCATCGCCTTCAGGATCGTAGTCCAGTGCGTGGCAAGACGCTCGATCGTCGCCGCCTCGAACAGCGCCGTCGCGTAAGTGAAGATCGCGCGAATTTCGCCCGACGGCCCCTCGTCGGTGTCGAGCGCGAGGTCGAACTTGACCGTATCGACGTCGGCGTCGATCGTCTCGATCTGGAGGCTGGTGCGATCCGGCGGACGGCCCGACGCCCGACGGCGCTGGTGATTGTAGAGGACCTGGAAGAGCGGATTCTGGCTCAGGCTGCGCGCGGGCTGAAGAATCTCGAGCAGTCGCTCGAACGGAAGATCCTGGTTTTCCTGTGCCTCGATCGTGGCCGCATGGACCGCCGCGATGAAGTCCGCGATCCCTATGCGGCCGTCGATCTGCGTGCGAAGCACCTGGGTGTTGACGAACAAGCCGATCAACCCGCGCGTTTCATCGCGGTGCCGATTGGCCACGGGCACGCCGATGTTGATATCGGATTGGCCGGTGTAGCGATAGAGCAGCAGTTTGAAGCTCGCCAGCAAGACGACGAACAGCGTCGTGCGGTGTCGCCGCGCCAGAGCGCGCAAGCCATCGGCCAGCACCGGATCGAGCGGGATGCGGCGTGCCGACCCGGCAAGATCCGGGACCGCCGGCCGCGCCCGGTCGATCGGTAGCTGGAGCACGGCCGGATCGGCAAGGCGCTTGGTCCAGTAGTCGACCTGGCGCGTGCCATCGACCGCGCTCATCCAGAGCCGCTGCCACTCGGCGTAGTCGGCATAGTCGATCTCCGGCTCCGGCAGGACCGGTGTTTCACCGCATGCAAATGCCGCGTACAGCTTCCAGAATTCGTCGACCAGAACGCCCATCGACCAGCCGTCGGTGACGATATGGTGCAGGCTCACGACGAGGATGTGGTCGCCCTCGTCCAGCGTCAGCAACGCCACGCGCATGAGCGGGCCGGCTCCGAGATCGAACGGCAGCGAGGCTTCCTGCCGCGCCAGCGAACGCGCCTGCGCTTCGCGGTCATCGCCGTCGAAGGTCACATAGCGCACGGCGACCGGTTGCGGCTCCCCTATGAATTGTTCGGCTATCTCGCCTTCCTGCCGAAACACGGTGCGAAGCGCACTATGACGGGCGACCAGTGCATCGAACGCCTGTTGCAAGGCGCGCGGATGCAGCGTGCCGCGCACGCGCACCGTCGCCGAGATGTTGTAGGCGGCGCTGCCCGGATCCATCCGCCAAAGAAACCAGAGGCGCGATTGCGCAAAGGACAGCGGCGCCCGCTTCCGCTCCTGGTGCACGATCGGCAGCATGGCGAGATTGACGCCCATCGCCGCGAGCTGCGACAGGAATGCGTGCTGCTTTCCGGCATCGAGGCGCATGAGCCGCCGTGAGATGTCGCGCAGCTGCTGCTTTTGCGTGGTTGCCGTGTCACTCATCGGACAGTTCGACTTCCTTCAACATATCGAGCATCGCGGCAATGTCGCCGCTCCGCTTATCGGTTTCGCTCTCCAGGCGCAGCCCAGCCGCCATGGTTTCAACAGTCGTCATTTCGAACAGACGGTTGAGCGGCAGATCGTGGCCGAGATCGCGCTTGATGCGGCTGACGAGCTGGACGGCGATCAGGGAATCGCCGCCGAGCTCGAAGAAATTGTCGGTGGCGCCGACTTTGGGCTGGCGCAGCAGATCGGCCCAGATCGCGGCCAGCGCCGCCTCGGCCGGCGTGCGCGGCGCGACATGCTCGACGGACGCCGCGAGCTGATCCGGCGCCGGCAGCGCCTTGCGGTCGATCTTGCCATTCGGCGTCAGCGGCAGGCGATCCAGCACCGCGATCCGCGCCGGGACCATGTAGTCCGGCAGCACCGCGGACAAGGCCGTCTTGAGCGCGGCCCCATCCAACGCTTCGCCGCTGACATAGCCGACCAGCTGGCGGCCAGCGCCGGCCTCGCGCGCCACCACCACCGCCGCGCGCACACCCTGCTGCGCCAGAAGCCGCGCCTCGATCTCGCCGAGCTCGATGCGGAAGCCGCGGATCTTCACCTGGTGGTCGGCGCGGCCGACATAGTCGAGCACGCCGTCGGGTCGCCACCGCGCCACGTCGCCGGTGCGGTACAGCCGCGTGCCCGCTGGACCGAACGGATCGGGGATGAAGCGCTCCGCCGTCAGCCCGCCGCGCCGCCAATAGCCGCGCGCCAGCCCCGCGCCGCCGATATAGAGCTCGCCGGCAACGCCGACCGGCGCCAGGTTGAGATCGCCGTCGAGAATGTGCAGCGTGGTGTTGCCGATCGGGCCGCCCAGCAGCGGACGATCGTCCGCCTTATCGAGCCGGTGACGGGCCGACCACACCGTGGTCTCGGTCGGACCGTACAGGTTCCAGACCTCGCCGGCCTGCCGCACCAGCCGCCGCGCCAGATCCGGCGGCAGCGCCTCGCCGCCGCACAGCACCCGGCAGCTTGCCGGCAGCGAACGACCTTCCTGATCGAGCAGCATCCGCCAGGTCGATGGCGTTGCCTGGATCAGGGATACGCCGTGCCGCTCCACGATCGCCTTGAGCTTGATAGGATCCTGCGCCGCCGCACGATCCGCCAGCACCACGCAGGCGCCGATCGTCAGCGGCAGCCACAGCTCCAGGACCGCGATGTCGAAGGACAGCGAGGTCAAGCCGAGCACGCGGTCGGCGGCCGTCATGCCGGGCTGCTCCGCCATGGTCGCCAGGAAATTGGTCACCGCGTCGTGGCGGACCATCACGCCCTTCGGCAGGCCGGTCGAACCGGAGGTGTAGATCACATAGGCGAGGCTCTCGGCGTGAACGGCGACATCGAGATTGCCGGCATCGCCACCCTCGCCGCCCTGCCCGTCGAGCAGCCAGGCCTCGGCGCCGGTCTCCTCCAGCACGGCGGCGAACTGATCGCGCAATTGCTTCTGCGTCAGCACGAGCGCTGCGCCGCTGTCGCGCAGCATGTGCGCCAGCCGTTCCGGCGGGTAATCCGGATCGAGCGGCAGATAGGCCCCGCCGGCCTTCAACACGGCCACCAGCGCAACCAGCATCTCGACGCCCCGGTCGAGCGCCAGCCCGACCACGACGTCGGTCGCGACGCCGTGATCCCGCAATCGCCGCGCCAGCCGGTTGGCACGCGCGTTCAGCGCGGTGTAACTCAGCTCCGTCTCGCCGACCACCAGCGCTATCGCTTCGGGTGACTTCCGGACCTGCGCCTCAAATTGCGCGACGAACGACCCCAATTCCAGATATTGCGCCTGCGTCCGATTCCACGTCTCCAGCAAAAGCTGGCGCTCCTCGGGAGGCAGAATGTCGAGTTGTCGGACCGGCGTGCGCGGCGCATGTTCCAGCACCTCCGCCAATTGATCGAGTGCCTGCTGCATCAACGCGCAGATACGATCAGCCGAGAGCGGACGGACGACCTGAGCGGTCAGACCAAGCGCCTGGCCATAATCCTCGACGGCCAGCATCAGGGGGTAATTGGTGCGCTCTTCGCCTCCGAGCCATTCGATGCCGGAGCCGCCACTGTCGGCGGTCAAATCAACCGGCATTGCATTATGCCGATAGTTCAGGATCGAGCTGAACAGAGGCGCCGGCGCCGCGACGCCGCTGCATCGTTGCGCAAGCGCCAAAGAGGCGTGCTCGTGCGCCATCAGCTCGGTCAGCCTATTATGCGCATCACGAACACTGTCTTCGACCGCCGTATCATCGAGATCGAGCCGCAGCGGCAAGGTGTTGATGAACAAGCCCATGGTGCGATCGCCGCCGGCGCCGGCCTGCATGCGACCGAACAGGACGGTCCCGAACACGACGTGCTCGCGCCCGCTGGTTCGCGCCACCACCTGTCCCCAGGCAAGATGGCAAAGGCTGGCGAGGCTGACGCCCAACCGCCGCGCCTGGGCACGAAGCCTTGCGCTCAGTTGTTCAGGTAGCATCCGCCGGGCTTCGGTCACGCCGCCACCGTCGCCGTGCACCCCGTCCAGCCCAAACGGCGTGGTCGGCTCGTCGATGTCGGCGAGCATGCCATGGAAGAAGCGCTCATGCTCCGCGGTCGCCGCCGATCCGCGTGCCTGCGCCACCAGATTCCGGAACGGATATGGCGGCGGCAACGCGAGGCTCCGCCCGGACAAGATCTTCCCGACCTCGTCGTGCATCACCTCCAGCGTGGAGTGGTCGCCGATCAGGTGATGCAGCAGGACCAGGAGCAGCCAGCGCCCTTGGTCAGGATCGGCAGCGACTGCAAATCGCAGCAGCGGCGGCTGGCCGAGATCGATCCGATGGAAACGCGGATCGAATCGTCGCGCGAGCTGCTCATCGGCGGGGCCTTCGCCATCCAGCACGACCTCGCTGACAACCAAGGGAGCCTGCCGCCAGACCACCTGCGCCGGCGTGGACAGTCCATTCCACACAATGGAGGTTCGCAGAATGTCGTGGCGGCTCACCACCTGCCGAACCGCGTCGAGATAGCGATCGAGCAGATCGTGGCTGGCAAATGCCATCCTGCCGACCAGCAGATATGGATCTCCCTCCTTCGACAGCAGATGGTGAAAGAGGATACCATCCTGGAGCGGCGACAGGCCGTAGATGTCCTGGATGTTGGCGACACCGCCGGGAACTCCGGCCACGATGGTGTCGATGTCGGATTGCGTTAGCGCGATCAGCGGCAACAATTCGGGCGTGATTGCCGTCGTCCGCCGCGTGATCTCGTTAGCTGGAACGTCGGCTTCTCTGCCGCCATCGAGGCCAGCAGCAAAATCGGCCAGCACCGGCTTTGCGAACAGCGTGCGCGCGTCCGCACTGAGTGCATGCCGCTGCAACCGCTCCAGCATCCGGACCGCAAGCAACGAGTGGCCACCGAGCTCAAAGAAGTGGTCGGTGCGTCCGATCCGATCGACGCCCAACAGCTCGGCCCAGACGTTCGCGACGATCTGCTCAACATCGCCTCGCGGTGGCTCGAAGCGGCGCCGCCCGTACGCATCGTCCTCCGGCGCCGGCAGCGCCTTGCGGTCGATCTTGCCGTTCGGCGTGAGCGGCAATGCATCGAGGCACACGTAGGCTGACGGCACCATGTAGTCCGGCAGGCGCGCACGCAGGTGATCGCGCATCGCGCAGGCAAATTCACCGGCGTTGAGCCCCGCGCCGTCCCCGCGACGCGCGGCCACATAAGCGACCAGTCGCGAGTCGCCGCCGGGATCCCGGTGCACCAGCGCGACGGAATCGGCCACGTCGGCGTGCTCGTTGAGACGAAACTCGATCTCACCGAGCTCGATGCGGAAGCCGCGGATCTTGACCTGATGGTCGTTGCGGCCGAGAAACACGATATTGCCATCGGGCAAGTAGCGCCCGAGATCGCCGGTGCGATACATGCGCGCATCGGTATCGCGGTGGAAGGGATCGCGCACGAAGCGCTCCGCCGTCAGGTCGGCGCGGTTGAGATAGCCGCGCGCAACTCCGGCTCCACCGATCCAGATTTCACCCACCGCGCCGAGAGGAACGGGCACGCCGAACCGATCCAGAAGATAGATCCGCGCATTTGGCAGCGGCCGACCGATCGGAGCAGCGTCGCCATCGAAGTCCGGCGGCCGCAGCCAGCTCGTGGCGCAGACCGTTGCTTCCGTCGGCCCGTAACCGTTGAAGACGGCGACGCCAGCAGGCAATCCCTTGATCAGCTCGGCCCTGGGCAATTCACCGGCAAGGACGAGAACCCGCAGAGAGGCCAGCCGGTCGAGATCGGTCCGCCCGTGCAGCATCGCCGGCGGCAAGGTCGCATGCGTAATTTCGTTGTCCGCAAGGAAGCCGAGCAATTCCGAAGTGTTCTGATGCTCTCGCGAGCCCGCCAGAAACAGCGCGGCGCCCGAGCACAGCGCCATGACGATTTCCCAGATGCTGGCATCGAAGCTGAACGAGGCAAACTGCACGACGCGGCTGTGCGAATTGACGTCAAATAGCGCCCGTTGCGCCAGCGCCAGATTCACCAGGCCACGGTGCTCGACCATCACCCCCTTCGGCCGGCCGGTCGAGCCAGACGTATAGATGATGTAAGCGAGGTTTCGCGAGGTCAGTCCCTGGACGAGGTCGCTTGGATCCGATGTCGCCTGCGCCGTGACGGCGGATGCATTCACCTCCGGATCGACGATCTCACAGGTCCCCTCCAGGAAAATCGCTCTTCTCGCTTCGTCAGCGATCAGCACCTTCGGCTTGGCATCATCGACAATCTGACGCAGCCGCTCCGCTGGATAGGCGGGATCGAGCGGCAGATAGGCACCGCCCGCCTTCAGCACGGCCAGCAGGCTCACCACCATGGCGATCCCCCGCGGCAGACAGATTGCGACGGGCTGATCCGGCACCACACCCAAGGCCATCATGCGCCGCGCAAGCCGGCTCGCCCTGGCATCGAGGTCGCCATAGTTCAGGCAAACGCCCTCGTGCACCAGGGCGACGGCCTCCGGCGTTCTTCTCATCTGCTCCGCAAACAATTCATGAATGTAGCGCTCGGAGGGAAACGGTGCAGCGGTCTCGTTCCATGTATCGAGAACGCGCTTGCGCTCTTCCGCACCAACAATATCGATCCGCTCGACCGCCTGGTCCGCATCAGCAACCATGGCCCGCAGCAGGACCAACAGGTAGTCCCGGTGGCGCCTGATCGTCGTCTCGTCAAACAGCGCCGTCGCATAGTTCAAGGACCCGACGATACGTCCGTCCAGCTCGCCCAGACCAAGCTCGAGATCGAACTTGACCTGCTGGAGCGGGATATCGGCGACCTCGGCCTTGAGGCCGGGCAGCTCGAGGGCCCCCGTTTCGTTGCTCTGCCAGGCGAACACGACTTGAAAGACTGGCGTCTGCTCCAGCCCTCGCAGCGGCTGGGCGATCTCGACGACCTGCTCGAACGGCAGATCCTGATGATCCTGCGCGGCCAGCGCCGCGGCGCGCACGCGACGGAGCAGTTCGGCGACGCTGGGCCCGGCCGAGAGATCGATGCGGACGGCCAGCATGTTGACGAAGAACCCGATCAGGTCCTCGATATCGGGTCTGTTTCGATTTGCGGTCGGCGTACCGATCACGATGTCCGTCTGCCCGGAGAGCCTTGATAGCACCGCCGCCCAGGCCGCCAGCACCGTCATGAATGAGCTGGCGCCGAGCGATTGGCCCAGCCGCCGGATGCTGGATACCAACTCCGCATCGATATCGATCGGCAGAGACGCGCCGACGAGCGACCTGACCGGCGGACGCGGCCGATCCGTCGGCAATTCGAGCATGGCCGGGGCATCCGCGAGCGCCTGCCGCCAATAGTCAGCCTGCCGCTGCAATCGCTCGCCGCGGAGCCATTGCCGCTGCCAGGCGGCATAGTCGGGATACTGGATGACCAATGGCGGCAGGGAATCGTCCTTGCCGGCGACGAAGGCCCGGTAGAGAGCACCCAGCTCGCGTATGATCACGCCGATCGACCAGCCGTCGGAGACGATGTGATGCTGGGTGAGCAGGAAGAGATGTTCCCGCTCCTCCGTCCGGATCAGCCGGCCGCGGATCAACGGTCCCGCGGCGAGATCGAACGGCGTCGCAGCCTCCTCGCGGCAGAGGCGTGCGAGCTCCAGCTCGCGATCGTCCCGGCCGCGCAGATCGTGTTCCAGCAGCGGCACGCGTTCATGCGCGGGCAGCAGCATCACGTGCGGCTGTTCGTCGATCACGCGAAAGACGCTGCGCAGCGCTTCGTGGCGCGCGAACAAACGGTCGATGCTCCGACGCAACGCCCCGACATCGAGCACACCCGAGAGCCGCAATGCTCCGCGAATGTGATAGCTCGAATTGGCACCATCGAGTTGCGCCAACAGCCAAAGCCGCTGCTGCGCAAAGGACATCTCGAGTGATCCGTCGCGCGCCACCACAGGAATCGCGGTGGCACCGCTCCTGTCGGCGTTCCGGCCGCGGTCTCTGGCGAGCGAGACGAGCTTTCTCATCTGCGCGGGATCCAGATCTCGCAAGCTCGGTTTTGCCGTGTCGGCCATGCTCACTGCTCCGCCCCAACCAGTTCCTGGAGCTCTTCGGCGTCGAACTCCTGTTCGATCAGCCTGATCGACACGACGCGCGCAAACGACACGAGATCCGGATGAGCGAACAGATCCGAGACCGCGATCGGTACGCCGATCTCCTGCGACACCCGGCTGAGCACCCGCACGGCAAGCAAGGAATGTCCGCCAAGCTCGAAGAAGTGATCGTTGCGTCCGACCTGGTCGACATCGAGCAGCTCCGCCCAGATCCCGGCCAGCGCAAGCTCGATCTCGTCCTCGGGCGGTTCATAGGAACGGCGCATCAGCGCATCCTCGCCCGGCGCCGGCAGTGCCCGCCGATCGATCTTCCCATTCGGGGTGAGCGGCAGCTGCTCCAGCACCGTGACCGTTGAGGGCACCATGTAATCGGGCAGAATGGCGGACAATGCATCGCGCAACGCGCGGCCGTCGAGTAAGGGGTCACCGCTGGCATAGGCGAACAACTGGCGTCCGGTCCTGCCCTCGCCGGCCACCACGGCCGCCGCACGCACGCCGCGCTGATCGAGCAGGCGCGCCTCGATCTCACCGAGCTCGATGCGGAAGCCGCGGATCTTCACCTGCTGGTCGGCACGGCCGACATATTCGATCACGCCATCGTCGCGCCAGCGCGCGAGATCCCCGGTGCGATAGAGGCGCATGCCGCTGTCGCCGAACGGATCCGGGACGAACCGTTCGGCGGTCAGTGCCCCCCGGTTCAGATAGCCGCGGGCCAGGCCAACCCCACCGATGAACAGCTCGCCGGTCACGCCGGCGGGAACGATGTTGAGGTCGGAATCGAGGATGTGCACGGATCTCACGCCGACGGGCCGTCCGATCGGCGCGGACTGGCCAGGCGTCAACGTGGCGTCGTCGACGATCCATGCTGTCGGCGCGATCACCGTCTCAGTCGGACCATAGGCGTTGACCAGAAGGTCGACATCGACGGCACCGCGCAATGCCTTGATCCCGGTATCCGACCAGGCCTCGCCGCCGACGATACAGGCCCTGATCGCCAGCCTGCGCCCGCTCTGCCGCAACGCCGCGCTCAATTGATCCGCATAGGCCGGCGGAAGAAAGATCGAGGTCACCGAATTGCGCGCGATCTCGCTAACGAGATCGTCGATCAAGAGGCCGGGTTTCGACGGCAGGACGAGCGACCCGCCCGTCATCAGCGGCACCAGCCATCGCTCGTGGGCAATATCGAAACTGATCGACGCCGTCTGGAACTCGCGGTCGCGGGAGGTCATGCGGTACAGCCTGCCGATCGCTTCGCAATGCATGGCCAGCGGCCCACGCGCAACAGCCACGCCCTTCGGCATGCCGGTCGACCCCGACGTGTAGATCACATAGGCCAGGCTGTCCGGATGGATTTCGGCGTCCAGATTACCGCTGTCTTCGCCGGCGGGCGGCGATAGCTCGTCGATGCAGAGCGCCTCGACTCCGGCGTCGCGTAGCACCGGCAGGAGCTGCTCCAGCAGCCAGCCTTGCGTCAAGACCAACGCCGCGCCGCTGTCACGCAGCATGTAGGCAAGGCGCTCGGCCGGATAGTCCGAATCGAGCGGCAAATAGGCGCCGCCGGCCTTTAGGACCGCGAGCAGCGCAATGATCATGTCCGGGCTTCGCGTCAGGGCAATGCCGACCAGCCGATCTGGACCGAGATTCCAGAGGCGCAGCCGCCGTGCGAGCGCATTAGCACGCGCGTTCAACTCGCCATAGCAGATGTGCTGGTCGCCCCAGACAAGGGCAACGGCAGACGGCGCCTGCGCGGCCTGCGCTTCGATATGCGTCACAACGTCGGCAGAGGAAGCCGGCGGCGCCTCCGCTGCGCCGCTCCATCCGAAGATTCGTCGCGCATCTTGATCGGTGACCGATCGGAGATCACCGAGCACGCGCTCCGCATTCGCTACGATCCGTTCCAGCAGATCATGCAGAATATCGCGAAGACGCAGGATGGCCGCCTCATCGAACCGGCACCGATCGTAATTAAATTCGATATTCAGCCTGTCGCTTGCGGCGAACACGGCAACCGCCAGCGCATAGTTCGTCGGCGTCACATGCGCCACACGCCCGAGCCGAGGGCCGCCCTCCCCGCCCCGGAGCAATCCCTCGTCGATCGGATAGTTCTCAAACACCAGGATGCTGTCGAATAGCGGCTGCCCGGCATGGCCTGCGAGTCGCTGAATTTCGTAGAGCGGCGTCCAGCCGTGCTCGCGCAGAGCCAGATTCCGCTCCTGCAACTGGCGCAGCCAGTCGCCAGCGATTGTCTGCGGGTTCGGCGCATCGACGATGGGGAGCGTGTTGATGAAGAGGCCCACCATCTCCTCTGAGCCGGGCAATTCGGCCGGACGGCCCGATATGGTCACGCCGAAGCAGACCGCGGACTGACCTGAATGTCTGCGCAACAACTGTGCCCACGCTCCCTGTATGAGCGTGTTGAGCGTCACCCGCTCGCGCTTGGCGAACGACTTCAGACGCTCGGTCAACCTCGCGTCCACCGCAAGCCCGACACTGGCGTGCCCCTCGGCCCCGGAGGTCTTGCTGATCGCGTTCGCGAGCAATGTCGGCGTTTCGAGCCCCGCCAGCGCTTCGCGCCAGAACCTGTCAGCGCTTTCGCGATCGCGACCTTGCAGCCATGCAATGTAGTCACGATAGCAACCCTGTACGGCCGGCAGTGTGTCACCGCTCGCGTGCTGCAACACCTCCGCGATCAGCCGGGCCGAGCTCCAACCATCGACGAAGATGTGATGATGCGTCCAGATCAGCCAATGCCTGTTGTCGTCGAGACGTATCAGGCGAATGCGCTGGAGAGGCGGCTGTGAAATGTCGAAGCCACTCTCGCGGTCATGCCGGGATATCTCGGCCAGCGCGGCTTCCAGATCCATGGGCGTGTCGTCGCGCCAGTCCTCCTCAACGAACGGCACCGTCACATGGCGATACACCACCTGCTGCGCTGCGCCCGACAGGTTCTGCCAGACAAACCCGGTCCGCAAGGCGGCGTGCCGGTCGCTGACCGCCTGCCACGCGGCTCGCAACTTGCCCGCATCGACGCCGAACAGCTCGAGCCCGATCTGGTTCACATAGGCATCGTTGGGGCCGTCACGCAGCGCATGGAACAGCATGCCCTGCTGCATCGGCGAGAGCGGATAGATGTCCTCGATGCCGCGAGGATCCAGGGTCGTCGCGAGCCGATCGAGATCGACCTGGCCGAGCCCGGCCAATGCGACGTCCGATGGCGTAAGGCCGAACGCTCCGTCGCAGCAATGCGCGACCAGCTCGCGCAGCGCGTCCTCGTAATGCGCCGCCAGTCGCTCGACCGTGGCGGGCCGATAGCGCCTGCGTCCATATCCGAAAGTCAATTCCAGCCGGCTCTCACGCACCAACCCGGTGATGTTCAGCCATCCGCGCATGGGCGCCGTGGCGCTGCGCGAGGGACCTGCGCTCTCCGGTGCGAAGGTGAAGAGCTGGGTCGTGCCCATGCTGCCGTCAAACCGCCCCAGATAGTTGAAGACGATCTGCGGCTCCGCCAATTGCGCCAGGGCATGGCGCTGTTGCTCGGAGCCGAGGTGACGCAGCACGCCATAGCCGAGCCCGCGGTTCGGAATCGCACGAAGCCGTTCCTTGACCGCCTTGATCAGTGAAGCCTCGTCGGCGGTGCCATCGTTCAGTCGGACCGGGAATGCTGTCGTGAACCAGCCGACGGTCCGGGAGATATCCGCGTCCGGGAAAATGTCCTCGCGGCCGTGGCCTTCGAGCTCCACCGTGACCTCATCGTGCTGGCTCCAGCGCGACACCGCCCGTACGAGGGCGGCCAGCAACAGGTCGTTGACTTGCGTCCGATAGGCGGCCGGCGCCTGTTCGAGCAGCCGCGACGTCAGGTCGGTATCGAACACCAATGACACCTCGCCGCCATCGCCGACGCGATCGACGCCGTCATGGTCATCGTCACATGGCAGGGGCGCGCCGGCACCACAATCGCGCCAGTGGGGCAATTCGGCTGCAATCTCCGCGGTCGCCGCATAGGCATGCAGCCGCTCGCTCCACGAGGCATAGGAATCACTCTTCGGAGGCAGCGAGATCGCATTGCCGCGTTGCAGCTGGTCATAAGCCGCCGCCAGATCTTCCAGCAGGATGCGCCAGGACACGCCGTCGACGACGAGATGATGGATCGCGAGCAGCAGCCGCTGGCCGCCGTCTGCCAGGTCCATGCCGACCGCGCGCAGCAGCGGTCCCGAAGATAGCGAGAGGCTTTCCTGCGCGGCCTGGGCGAACCCGGTGATCTCCGTCGCCCCACCAACGTCCGCATGAAGCCATAGCAATTCCGAGGGTGCCGGCGGGCGTCCTTGCTCGGCCTGCCAAGCGCCATCGACCTGCTTGAACCTCAGGCGCAATGCACCGTGATGGTGTACGATGGCTGCGAGCGCGCGCCGCAGCGTCTCCCAGTCGAGCTGCATCCGAGGTCGGAGCAGAACCGCTTGATTCCAGTGATCGCGGTTGCCGATATCCTCGGCGAAGAAGCGCGCCTGGATCGGCATCAGGCGACGCATGCCGGATGCAGCATCGACATCGGTCGACGTCTTCGCGTCCCGCTTCTCGTTCTTCGCGGTCGCCCCTGTCGACAGGACGGCAACCGTCGCCAATCCAGCAATTGTCTGTTGGCTGAAGATCTGCATCGGAGTCAGGCGGATGCCGCGCTTGCGCAAGCGCGCGATGATCTGGAGGCTGAGGATGGAATCGCCGCCAAGCTCGAAGAAGTTGTCATTGCGACCGATACGGTCGCGGCCGAGCACCTCGCACCAGACCGCCGCGATCGCACCCTCGGTATCTCCCGCAGGCGCGGCATAGCCGACGGACGCCTCGTCTTGCGCCGGCTCAGGCAACGCGCGACGATCGACTTTTCCATTGGGCGTCAGCGGCAGTCGCGCCAGCATGACCATGTGCGCCGGCACCATATAGTCCGGTACGATCGCAGCCAGCTGTTGCTTGATCGCATCGGCCTGCGGACCCACGCCGCTCTCAGGCACGCAATAAGCGACCAGTTCCTGGCGTTCGGCGTTCCCGCCGATCGCGCGCGAGACCACCACCGCATCGTCGATCCCCGGCAGCGCCTTGATGACGCGCCCGACCTCGCCGAGTTCGATGCGATAGCCGCGCAATTTGATCTGATCATCGGTGCGGCCCAGAAATATCAAGCGGCCCGCCCCGTCGCAGCGGACACGGTCTCCGGTTCGGTAGAGCCGCTCGCCTGCGGCGCCGAACGGATCCGGCACGAAGCGTTCTGCAGTCAGACCTGCCGCGCCACGATAGCCGCGCGCCAGCCCGGCACCACCGATATAGAGCTCGCCGGTGACGCCAATCGGCACTTCGTTCAGCGCGTCATCCAGGACATGGGCTCGCAGATTGGCGAGAGGCAGCCCGATCGGCACAGGATCGGTCTCGTGCTCAGCCACGCACTCATGCGTCAATACGCCGACGGTCGTTTCCGTAGGCCCGTAGTGATTCAGAATGCGGCATTCCGGCCGCAAGCGCCTGACTTCGTCCAGCAACGCCTGGTCGCAAGCCTCTCCCCCCAGGATGAGCGCATCGCGGGGCAAAAGATCGGCCGAATGCGAGGCCTTCAGTAACCCTCGCAGATGGCTCGGCACGATCTTGAGAACGTCGACCTCCCCCTCGCGCACGGCTTGCGCGAACGCATCCGCATCGAATACGGCGTCCGGAGGCAGCAGATGCAACGTCCTGCCGGTCGCGAGTGCTCCGAACAAGACAGTGTGGCCGAGATCGGCCGCCACCGTCGATACCATGGCCATGTTCGCTGACGGACGCGGCTCCAGGCGTTGCAGCAGCGCCTGCACATAATTGGCTAGGGCGCCGTGCGAGATGCTCACGCCCTTCGGCGCGCCGGTCGATCCCGACGTATAGATGACGTAAGCGGTCTGCTCCGGGTGAATCGCCGCGCCAATCGGCAGGCTCGACAGCTCTTCGCACGCGGCTTCTGCTTCCGCATCGAGCACCAGGCCACCGAGCCCACGCGCTTCGGCCAATGTCTCACCCGCCGCCAGCACGATATCGATGCCACCGTCCTTCAGGATGCGACGGACGCGCTCCAGCGGCCATTTCGGATCCAGGGGGACATAAGCGCCGCCGGCCTTCAGCACGCCGAGCAAGGCGACAACAAAGGCCGGTGAACGCTCGATCCATACCGCAACCGGCGTCTCGCGCGTCACGCACTTGGCGATAAGGACATGCGCGATGCGGTTAGACGTTCGCTCGAGATCCGCAAAGGTCAATTGCTCATGGCCGCATCGGACGGCTACGGCCGTCCGACTATCGGTGGTCGATGCATGGTGAAGGCTGAGCACATCGGTGAAGCCGAACGCCGCATCCTGCTTCGACACGATCTGGCGGTACCCATCGTCGAGGACGAAATCCGATATCCGCCGCTCGGCATTGTCGGCAATCTGGCGTAGTGTCGAACCGAATTGGGCCGCCAGCCGCGCAATGGTCGGACGATCGAACAGATCAGTGGCGTAGTTGAACGCCACCTTCATGCTGCCGGCGCCATCGATGACGTCGAGCGCGAGGTCGAAATGCGACCCTGCGAGATCGATGATGTCGATCTCCGCAGCCAGCCCTTCGACGCCCTCGAATCCGCCCGGCGCCGTCATGTAGTTGAACTTCGCCTGGAACAGCGGATTGTGGCCGCCGCTGCGTTCGGGCCGGAGGCCGTCCACCAGCATTTCGAAAGGGAGATCCTGATGCGACAGCGCTTCGGTCACCGCTTCCTTGGCCTGATGCAGCAGGCTCGGGAAGCTCGCTTCGCCGGCCACCTCGGCCCGTAGGACCAGCGTATTGACGAAACATCCGATCAACCGCTCGATCTGCGCGTGCCGACGCCCTGCGATCGGGACGCCGATGCGAAGATCGCTCTGCCCGGTGTAGCGATGCAGCAGCACCTGATATGCGCCGAGCAGCAGCATGAAGATGCTGACGCGCTGCTTCGCAGCGATCTCCCGCAGACGGGCGGCGAGCGCGGCGTCGACGGCAAGTCGGATCGTATCTCCGGCATGACTCTGGATTGCCGAACGCGGCCGATCGAGCGGCAGCGCCAGGACCGGATGAACATCGCCAAGCCTGGCGCGCCAGTACGCGAGCTGCCGATGGCCCTCGCCTGCTGAGAGCCAGTTCCGCTGCCAGGCCGCGAAGTCCGCATATTGAATCGCCGGAATCGGCGGCGCGCCCGCGCCCTGCCCGATGCCGCTGCGATAGAGACCGGCCAGTTCCTCAAGCAACACGTCGAGCGACCAGCCATCGACGATGATGTGATGGGCAAGCAGCAGCAATTCGTGCGCGTCGTCCGCGAACTGAAGCAGCACCGCCCGCAACAGCGGGCCGTTCACGAGATCGAACGGCTTGCCGAGCTCCGATCGCTTGAGAGTCTCCGCGCGCTCGGCGCGTTCCCGCGCAGAATGAGACCGGAGATCCTCGTGCCGGATGCCAATGCGCATGACATCGTGGATGAGCTGCGTTCCACGGCCATCCCTGGCGGTAAACGTGGTGCGCAATATCTCGTGACGACGGACGATCTCGCCGAGAGCGCGCGACAGCACGGCGCCGTCGAGCCGTCCCTTCAGGCGGATTGTGCCTGCAACGGTATAGGCCGTCCCGGCCGGGTCCATGTTCCAGAGGAACCACAGCCGCTCCTGCGCGTGCGACAGCATCGCGCGATCGGCCGGCGCGGCCCACTGGATCGGCGGCAACGCCCGACCAGCGCCGGTCCCCGCAAGGGTATCGATCCGGCCAGCGAAGGCTGTCAGCGTCGGCGCGTCGAAGAAGGCGCGCAGCTCCACTTCCACGTTCAAGCGGTCGCGAATCGCAGCGGCGACCTGGCCGGCCGTGATCGAGTTTCCGCCGAGCACAAAGAAATCGTCCTCGCGGTGCACCGCGGCGACGCCAAGCGCGTCGCACCAGATCGACGCGACCGTACGCTCGGTATCGGTCGCCGGCACCGTCAAAGATGCACCGCCGCGGCGACGCCCCCTCTCGAACACCATAAAACTGTCGAGCGTGTTATCAGCGAGGCGTGCCGCGCAGGCCGACCGCTGCAGCTTGCCGCTCGTGGTCAGCGGCATCGCTTGCGGGTTCAGCAAAACGATCACGGCTGGATATTCCTGCGCCTGACGGAGCACGGCTTCGCCAATTGCATGCGCGAGCGCTTCCGGATCGCTGCGCTTGAGCACGGCGCGACTGAACTCCGCCGCCACTCCGATGGCTTCACGCCCGTCCATCTCGACCGCGAAGGCGGCAACCCGTCCGCTGCGAACGGATTCGACCTCGGCTTCGACCGCCTGCTCGACGTCCGTCGGATAGACGTTCTGCCCGCGAACGATCAACAGGTCCTTGAGGCGGCCGGCGACGACCAGTGCGCCGTCGCGAACAAAGCCGACGTCGCCGGTACGCAGCCAACGCAAGCCGTCCCGCTCGACGAAGGCCTGATGCGTCGCCTCGGAATTGTTCCAATATCCAAGTGCGACGCTGGGGCCGGCGACCCAGATTTCGCCGACTTCATTCGCCTCGGCCGCCGCCGAGCCATCGACACGCATGATGCGTATGGTGTGATCTGCATCGGTTCGACCGCATGCCACGAGGTCGGTGCCTTCGCCGGCGCTCGCAATGCGGCCTGCGGCGAGCTCTGCCGTGTCGAGCGTATGGCTGACGGTGTCGGCGGTGTTGTCGCCGGCCGTGACCAGCAGCGTCGCTTCGGCCAGACCATAGCAAGCCGTCAACGCCCGTCGATTGAACCCGGTCCGCGCAAACCGGTCCCCGAACTTCTCGAGGGTGGTTCGGCGAACGAACTCCGACCCCGAGAATGCGAATTTCCACCGGCTCAAGTCCAATCGACTGATGGTGTCGTCCGAAATGCGGTCGGCGCATAGCGAGTACGCAAAGTCGGGGCCACCGCTCATCGTGCCGCCGTGACGATCGATGGCCTCGAGCCAGCGTCGCGGCCGCTCGAGAAAGTTCCGCGGCGACATCAGGACGCCGGTAAAACCCGTGAACAACGGATTCAGGAGCCCGCCGATCAGTCCCATGTCGTGATAGAGCGGCAGCCAGCTCACAAAGACGTCGTCCGGCGTTCCTCCAGCAGCCGCTTCGATGGCGCGCTCGTTGGCCGCCAGATTGCCATGAGAGACGCAAACGCCCTTCGGCTGCGAGGTCGATCCGGATGTGTACTGAAGGAACGCGATTGCATCGGCCGCAAGCCTGGTCTCGCGCCACTCCGCTGCGAGTTCGGGCGGGATCGTATCCACCGCAACGATTTGCACGTCGCCCAATGCGGGCAGCGTTGCCTCGATGAGATCGCGCAGCGCCGTCTCGACCAGGATGAAGCGCGGCGCCGCATCCCGCAGGATGCCGTTGAGACGTCCCGCATAGCGCTCGGGGCCGCCCTCCGGCGCATACGCCGGAACGGCAATCACGCCCGAATACAGGCAGGCGTAGAACGCCACGGCATAATTGATCCCGCTCGGAAGCAGGATCACCGCCCGCTCGCCTGCACCGCCCATCTGCTGCAGCCAGGCAGCGAGCGCCCTGATCCGAGCGTCGAGCGCAGCAAACGTCAGCTCATCAGCGACATCGTCGCCTTCCAGGAACCGCAATGCCACCTTCTCCGGTCGCAAGGCGGCATGCTCTCGCAAGCATTCGACGAGGTTGGCTCTGTCCATGTTCTCGAATCCCTGTCCGGCCGCGAGCCGGAAATCCTCACCGCCCGAATGACGAGTGCTGCCGGTCACCCCTGCCGATGAGCTTCGGCCATTGCGACGATCACCTTGCGCGGTCCCTTGAATGGAGCACGCGCATGCGCGGTGAGCATATTGTCGAGCATCACGACGTCGCCGGCCTGCCAGGGAAAGCTGACCTTGTGTTTCTCGAGAACGGTCCGGACGATCGACAACGTCTCGTCCTCAATGGACGAACCATCACCGTAGAAGACATTGCGCGGCAGATCGGCTTCGTCATCGACCACGTCGAGCAGACTCTCGCGTACTTCCGGCTCGAGATTGGAGACGTGGAACAGATGTGCCTGGTTGAACCAGACCCAGTCGCCCGTGACCGGGTGCCGCGCCGTCCCCTGACAGACCTGGCGCGTACGGAGCTCTCCATCCTCTTTCCACTCGCATTCGATGTCATGGCGAGCGCAGTATGCCTCCACTTCCGACCTGGAGTCGGTGCCGAACACCTGCTGCCAATCGACATCGAGGCCGTTGCCGTAGTTCCGCACATACATCACGCCCTTGTCAGCGAACCGTTGCCGAATGGACGGCGGCATGTCGCGATAGATGGCGCGGCTGTCGGCGATCGGCGTCTCGCCGCCTTCCAGCGCCGGCTGCATGCAATAGAACCAGATCTTCATCGGCCAATCGCGGGTGTAGGCCTGCTCGTTGTGCAGCGGGATATGCTGGTGCGGCGGATATTCCGTAGACGTGTAGACCCCTGAGGTTACCTGCGAACGCGGCGTCGATCCAAACTCGTAGGTGAGCAGCGGGTGACCGAAATCGGCCGCGAAGGCCCGAAACGCATCGGGACCATCGAGCGAGAAATCGCGAAACACGATGCCGCCACTATCGACCAGGTGCCGGTCGACCGTCTCGCGCAGCATCGGAAGCGCTTTGCCGAGCGGCTCCCCGGCCTCGCCTGCCTTGAGCAGCAGGGGAAGGGTTTTGCCTTCAATGAGTGGCTGAACGGAAAACGCGCTCATGACTTTCGCTCCGATGCACATCAATCGATCGCCCCGATCGCCGGGCCAGCGCGGCGCCGATGCGGTCGATCAGCTCGGCTTGCTGCGTGTGAATGAAGAAGTGATGCCCCGGCAGGATATCGAGCGCGAATGACACTGAGGTCTCCTGCCGCCAGGCCTCGAGCGCTTCGCGGCCGGTCGCGTCGTCCGCTCCGCCGAAGACGTGCACGGGGCATGGCAACGGACGCCGCGGCCGGTAGACATAGGCCCCGCACATCAGAAAGTCGGCGCGGAGCACGGGCAGCGCGGATCGCATCAACTCCGCATTCGACAGCGCCTCGTCGGGCGTGCCCTGAAGATCGCGCAACTCCTGCATCAGAGCCTCGTCGCTCAGCGGCTGGCGCCACTTGCTGCCGTCCCGAACCGCCGGCGCCTCCGCGCCCGAGGCAAAGAGAATGGTCGGTGCAGGCGCTCCGCGATCAATCAGGCCGTGCGCGAGCTCGAACGCGATCACCGCACCGAGGCTGTGCCCGAACAATGCGTAAGGCCCGTCGAGTTGCGCACCGAGTTCGCCAGCGAGCTGCGCTGCCAATACGTGCGGATCGGTCGCCAGCGGCTCGTCCATGCGCGCGCCGCGCCCGGGCCATTCCACCGGCCGCACGTCGATCCACGACGGCAGAAGCCTGCGCCACCGCGCATAGAACATGGCGCTGCCGCCGGAGTAAGGCAGACAAAAAAGCCGCATCGAACGACTGGACTCCGCTGACTACGCCGACCGCTGGGGCGTCGCGTCATCCATGAATTTGCGCAAGCTGAGCGGGCGCATGTCGGTCCACACCTGTTCGATGTGGTCGAGACATTCCTTCTTGCTGCCCGTCTTGCCCACCGCCTTCCAGCCGCCCGGAATTTCCTTGAACGTCGGCCAGATGGAGTATTGCTCTTCGTGATTGACGACGACGGTGAAGGTGACGTCGTCTCTGTCGAACACCATCATGGCTCGGTCCCCTTTTCGGAAAGCGAAAGCAGAGACGTTTGACTAGGTCAGAAGCAGACGATGGTCAAAGTAATAACGACGCCGCATTTTTTAAGAGCTCAAAACTGGCGACGGACGCACACAATGCAACCTCTGCGCTTGCACGCCAACACGTGGTAAAATATCGAGATTTCAGGACGCGTCGCAGATTGCTGCAATTCTAACTGCACAAGGAGGAACTTTTCCGATGCGATTTGATCGCGCGTTTTGTCGCGGGCCATCCTTCATCGCACTGTCATCAATCGCGACAAGCGGACCTTTGCTGCATGGGATCAAAGAAAGACCGCCGCGGAGGAGATCCGCGGCGGTACGCATCCGACACAACGAGAGCACTGTGTTCAGAAATTGAATGTTGTCGACAGGAGGTAGGTGCGCGGGGCACCGAGCGACACTGCGCTGCTTACCGTGCGATAGGAGTTCCAGTACGCCTCGTTGAACACGTTCTCGACACTGGCACGAATGACGATGGGCTTGCCGTTCCAGGGCGACAGGAAGCTGTAGCGCGCGCCAAGATCGACCCGCGTCCACGCAGGAAGTTCCTGAGTATTCGCATCGTTGGCGTAACTCTCGCTAGTGTAGATGACCCGGCCTGTCATGGTCAGTCCAGGTAGGAACGGAGTGTCCCACTCGGCTCCCAGATTGACGTTGACCGCTGACACGCCGACGGGGACCTTCCCGTTGTAGCTGACAATGATCGATCCAACCGAGACTGCCTGCTTGACCACCTCGCCATCGATGAAGGTCACGCCACCCAGCAGCCGGAACGTCGGCGTCACCTCTCCGAACGTGAACAGCTCAAGGCCGCGATTGCGCTGCTCACCGGCGAGTCGCCTCGCAGGCAAGACCTGCCCAGGTACAGCAACCGAGATCGTGTTCGGGCTGGTGATGTCGAATACGCTCGCCGTGAAGCCGATCCTGCCCATATCGACCTTCATACCGACTTCCTTCTGCTTGGTCTGAGCAGGAGGAATGATCTCGCCGACGTTCGAGTACGACGTGGCTCCGACAACAACTTCCGGCGCCTTAAGGCCTTCGATGTAATTTGCGTAAAGGGAGATATTCTCCACCGGCTTGACGATTACCGCATAGCCGGGACTCCAGGTCGGAACATCGACACTCGATTTGGCGGAGGTCAGTAGGTTCACGCTGTCTACACCCGCCGTCTGCCGCCTCGCTCCAATGACAAACTGAAGCCTGTTGTTGAGCATCGACATCGTGTCAGCGATACCGACGCTGGTGAGCTTCGTCCGCGTCTCCAGGTTTTGGACGACGGTGGCGAAGTTCGGGTAAGGGATCGGCAGCGGATTGTACAGATTTGAATTGACGGCGGCACCGGCTCTGCCGAACGAGCTGTAATCTCGCTCGAAGGCCGAGTAGTTGACGGTCAGGAGGTGATTGATGGGGCCAGTGTCGACCGAAGCACGCAGCCCGACCTCACCCGTGTAACTGTCATAGACATCGCGCCCACTGAACGGGGCCGCCGTCCAGTTGCCATTCGCGCTCGTGATGCGCGGCGATGGATAGACGTAGTCAATCTCGCTCTTGTGATATCCAGCCGCACCAAACGCAGTTACGGAATCCGTCAGATCGACTTCACCACGCGTCATGGCGAACGCATCCCTCGGCTTCCATGTTGCCCAGTCCGGCATGTAATTGGAGCCGGGCTTCGGAAGGGCTGGAACCGGAATGGTGGTCGCAAAAGGAGGGCTGGTGGTAAACGTCAAGAATCGCAGCGGCGGCTTAAGATTTTCAGCTTGGTAACCGATATCCGTCGAAAAACGGACACGCTCGCCGCGATAGTCGAGATTGAGCACGGCATTGCCGAACTGATCGGTCTGCCGGTCATACGCGGTCGATCCGCCCCGCCCTTCGCCATTGAAGCGGATTCCCCATTCTTTATGTTCGCCGTATCGCCGGCTCACGTCGGTTTGCAGTCCAAATTGGGACTTTGAAATGTACAGTGCGGTCAGCTGCGTGATGTCGAAGTCTGGCGCGCGCTTCGTCACCAAATTTATGCTGCCACCATTAGCACCCGCAGGCGGCATGCCGCCGAGAAGCACGCCCGGCCCCTTCAGAACCTCGACGCGCTCGAGGAAGTTCGCTGACGTCGAATAAAACGGCGCCATTCCATAGAGGCCGTTCATGGAGTAGTCGCCACTGTCGTAGTAGAAGCCTCTGATGTAGACGCCATCGATGCCGTTTCCAGCGGGCGTCTTCGTCCGAACCGAAGGATCGTTGAACAGGACGTCGCCGACGGTCCGCGCTTGCTGATTCTTAATCAGCTCGGCCGTATAGCTGGTCTGGTTGAACGGCGTGTTCATTATGCCGCGATTGCCCAGAAGTCCGAGACTTCCACCGCTCGCGACCTGGCCGCCCGCAAAGGCGGGCGGCACCGTGCCGAGCGTGCCGGTCGATGGCACCACATAGGGAACGGGTGCGGCTTGGCGGGGGGCCACCGCGGCGGCCTGCCTCTGTCCCCGCGACGCGCGCGTCGACTGGGATCTCTGGATCGACTGCCGAACTCGTGGCTTGGGAGCATCGACGGTTACAGGCGGCAGATTCGATTGCGCAGATGCATGCTGAAAGTCACCCGACGATTCGATCGACAGCGCAAGATAACTCACCGCTCCCAGCGATAGCGTACGCACGATTTTGATGGCCGAGAGTTCACGCGTCATCCTGCACCCCAATTCCACTTAGCAAGCAAGTCCCCGCGCTTCCTATCATGCGAGGATGCTCGGAGAAGGAATTGAGAACTAGAAATTATCTAAGGTTGCAGGACAAACCGTCGCGACTGGAGGATCGATTCTTCATCTCCAATTGCGTCGTCCGATTTTGAACGCTTCTATTTTCTAATCGTTCTAATCGTCGATCCGCATACGGCACGTCAGCGACACTTTGCGGCTTTGTCCTGAATTTCTGATCTAGCCAAGCAGGTTGCGTATCGCCCGCATGAATATTCCTGCGCCAATTCCTATCAGCTCATCTGGAAAGTCATAATTCGATTCATGCAGGCCGGGATGCTTCTCGCCCGCCCCCAGAAAGAACATCGCCGCCTTGGATCGCGCACCGAAACGCCCGAAATCCTCAGAGCCACGCAGCGGAAGGCCATGTGCAGAATGTCGCACCCCTTCCAAATCGAGAGCGCTTCTAAGATGGGCAACAGCGTCGACATCATTTGTGCAATGATTGAACACGTCGCGATAGGCGATTTTCGAACTCAGTCCCTGGTCGGCCGCCACGCGTCGAATCAGGCCTTCTGCTTCCAGGCGAGCTCGTTCCATCATCTCGTCGGTCGGCGTTCTCAGTGTCGCCCACAGCTCGCCATGCCCCGGCGCGATCCCGAACGCCGGCTCCCCAAGCCTCGCGTGGGTGACCGTCAACATTGAGAAATCCTCATCCCGTTCTTTGCCATGCCCGAGCGAGGGAAGCTCGACCAAGAGCTTGGCGAGCGCATTTCCCGGGGAAATCCCGAGCTCGGGGTTTGAGGCGTGCGAAGTTCGCCCTGATAATTTGATCTGCATTCCCTGCGAGGCGCAATTCACCAATCCCTCGCCAAGGGAGACCTGTCCCAAACCTAATCCTGGCAGGTTATGCAGCGCGAAGACAAAGTCGGGTTGCACTTGCCCGAACTTCGCATCGGCAAGGACAGCGGCTGCGCCGGATCCGTCTTCTTCGGCGGGCTGAAACAGGAGTGCCGCGCGGCCTCGTCGTGGACGTCGTCTCCCCAAGCCCTGCGCCACGGCTACCAGAATTGCCATGTGCCCATCGTGGCCGCAGAGGTGCGCCTTTCCAGGCGCCAGTGACCGATGCTCGAATTCCGATGTTTCCTGAATCGGCAGTCCATCCAGTTCAGCCCGAAGCATGATCGTCGGGCCCGGCTCACATCCTTCATAGATTCCGAGCACTCCGTGACCACCGAGCCCGAAAATGATCCTGTCGGCGCCCGCAGCTTGAAGACGGGTCCGTACCGCCTGAGCGGTCTTTGCCTCTTGCCCTGATAGTTCAGGCTCAGCGTGAAGACGGCGCCGCCATGCAATCAATTCATTCAAGTCGTTCTCAGTCAGGAACATCGGGTTAGCTCTCACTGGTCGTCGTCGCGTGACAGATTCGGCCAAACGTCTGCTCGCACGTATCATCTGGAACGACAAATCGCGCTTACCAGCATCACCAACCGCTTCATCTGCAGCAACGATGATTGCCAGTCCGACGCGACGTCGTCCCACCTTGCCGCTGATTAGGAGTCAGCCGCAAGCTGCGAACAATCAATGGTTTCCCGGTCGCAGACCGGAGCCTATCCGACCGAAATTGGGCATCCGTCGCGCGATCAGGCGGTTGTTTTTGCACCACGCCTGCTCGACGTCGCCCGCCCGGAGCCTGCTGCACTGCAACTTGAAGCCTTCGTACGCGCGGCATGGCATGCGTGTCAGTCGGCACTGGATATTGCGGATGGACCGGCGTTCCGGGAAAAGAGAGGGGTCCCCGCCCTCCGCGTTGGACGGCTTAGAGGCCGAACAGGGTAACAACGCTTGTCGAACATCAATCTCAAGCTTCTCCATACCTTCCTGCTCGCGGCCGAGCACGAAAGCTTCCGGAAAGCCGCACAGGAATCGAACCGGTCTCCGTCCGCGGTGAGCATGCAGGTCCGCGACCTGGAAGAGCAGATCGGCGTCCTGCTCTTTCGCAGGACGCCGCAGAAGGTCTTGCTCACCCCCGAAGGCAAGATCCTGTTCGAGCAGGCAAAGCGTGCCCTTCAGGAAGTCCAGTCCGGCCTCGACCTCCTGACCGAAGCGGCACAGTCCCGCAGCCGCCACATTCAAATGGCCTGCGTTCCGACGCTCGCGACCGGCTGGCTTCCCAACATCCTGGCGACGTTCAAGGTCCGCTATCCGCGCAGCCAGGTGCAGCTCATGGAGCTGCCCACCGCTCCCATGCTCGAATTGCTGAGGCGGCGCGACGTCGAGTTCGGTGTCGGTCCGCAGATCCCAGGCATGGAGGATTTCGAGTTCGAGCCGATCCTGGAGGATCCGCTTTATGCCTGTGTGCCGCCGATCTTCGACGAAGGGCAGTCGAGCATCGGCTTTGCCGACCTCGCCGACAAGCCCACGATCATGCTGTCGACGTCGACTGCTGTCCGCGGGCTGATCGACGACAAGCTGGAGACGCTCGCCATCCGCCTCGACGTCCAGTTCGAGGTCCAGCAGGCCACGACGGCCATGGCCCTCGCAGCGTCGGGTCTGGGGATTGCTATCGTTCCGCGGGTTGCGCTGGTGCAGGCTGGCGTGCAGCAGTTTCGCATGGTCCCGATCTCCGACCATGTCGGGCTTCGTCGGGTCGGCCTGATCACTGCCCGCGGCCCGATCCTGCGCCCGAACACCGAACGGCTGATTGCATTGATACGGACGAGCCTCGCCCAGCTCCGCTGAGCGTGGCGCATCAAAGCAGCTTCAAAAGAGCATCCACGACCTGACCCGTTGTCGCGAGGCCGCCAATGTCGCGGGTCCTCAACGCAGGGTCCTCCAGACCGCCGCGCACAGCAGCCTCGATCCTGTCGGCGCCGAGCCGCAAACGTCCATCCCGATGGCGCTGATCCAGACGCCGGAGCATCAAGACCGACGCCAGAATCGTTCCGTAGGGATTGGCAAGCCCCTTGCCCGCGATGTCGGGAGCAGAGCCATGCGAGGCCTGGAACAGGCCTATTCCGTCCCCGACCTCCTCCGATGGCGCAACACCCATCCCGCCAACGGTCGCCGCGCCCAGATCGGATATGATGTCACCAAACATGTTCTCGGTGACGATGACGTCGAAATGGGATGGCCTGTTGACGAGATGCACCGTCATGGCATCAACGAGGACGTGCTCGGATTCAATGTCCGGATAGTCCTTCGCCACCTCGTCGAAGACAGCTCGGAAGAACGCATAGGTGCGCAGCACGTTGGCCTTGTCGCAGCAGGTCACGCGGCGGCGTCCGTCTTTGGGCGAACCGTTGCGCGTTCTGGCAAGTTCGAACGCGAACCGGACGACGCGTTCGATGCCTTTGCGGGTCTGGACAAGCGTGTCGACGGCAACTTCTTCCCTCAGCAATGCGCCTGCGCCCCGCGCGGCATAGAGCCCCTCGCTGTTCTCTCGGACGATGACGTAATCGATCAGGCCCGGGCGCCCGAGTGGGGACGGAACGCCATTGTACAGCTTGATGGGCCGCACATTGGCAAAGAGGTCCAGCTTGAAGCGGAGCGTCAGCGTGAAGTCGAGCCCCGCCTCAGTCCCATCGGGATGAACCACGCCGGGAATGCCGGCCGCTCCGTGGAGAATGGCGTCGGCCGTCCGACAGCCCTCGAAGGAGCTTGCCGGAAACGAGTCACCGGTTGCAAGGAAGTGATCGGCGCCTGCGGGATATTCCACGAACTCGAGCGTGCCAGCCTGGACGCCCGCCTGCAGCACCGCAACCGCTGCTCGACCCACTTCTGGTCCGATGCCGTCGCCATGCACGACCGCAATTCTATAGGTGTCCTTCATGATACTCGCTCGACGGATTGCAACTGTGGTCGCCTCACATGGATCGTCCGGGGATCAGTCCAACTTGATCCAGACTCCCTTCGTGTTCAGGTATTCGTCGAGCTGTTCCGCGCCGCCCTCACGACCATATCCGCTCATCTTGTAGCCGCCGAAGGGCATTGCAGGGTCGATCGCGTGATAGGTGTTCACCCACACCGATCCTGCGCGGAGGCTGCGCGAGATGACGTGGGCCTTGCTCACGTCGCGCGTGAAAACACCTGCGGCGAGCCCGTATGGCGTCGCATTGGCTCGCTCCACGGCCTCGTCGAGCGTATCGAACGGCAGTGCCGAAATGACCGGGCCGAAGATTTCGTCGCGGGCGATCTGCATGTCGTCGGAAACGCCGGCGAACACGGTCGGCTCGACGAAGTTACCCTTCGCGAGGCTGCCTTCCCTCACCCTCCGGCCTCCGGTCACGACCTTCGCGCCCTCGTCGCGTCCACTGCGCAAGAAACCTTCGACCTTATCGAGCTGTCGCTCGGAGACGAGAGGGCCGATCTCCGTTGAGGGATCAGCTCCATCGCCGATCTTCAGCGCCGAGGCAAACTTCCCGAGCCGTTCGACCAACTCGTCGTGGATCGCTCGCTCGACGAACAAGCGGGAGCCGGCGATGCAGATCTGACCTGAATTGGCAAACGCGGCCATCGCGGCAATCGGCACAGCCTTGTCGAGGTCCGCGTCGGCGCAGACGATGACCGGTGACTTTCCACCGAGCTCGAGAGAGACCCGCTTGAGGTTGCCGGCCGAAGCCCGGATGATCGCCTGCCCGGTTGCGGTGGATCCCGTGAAGACGATCTTGTCGACACCGGAATGTTCGGCCAGGGGCGCACCGGCCTCCGAACCCGTTCCGGTCACGACGTTGACGACACCGGGAGGCACGCCGGCCTCGTTCATCAGATCCGCAATCAGCAACGGCGTCAGCGGCGCCTCTTCGGAGGGCTTGAGCACAATCGTGCAGCCGGTCGCGAGCGCGGGCCCGATCTTCCACACCGACGCTGCGGTGGGTGCGTTCCAGGGGATGATGGCTCCAACGACGCCGACGGGCTCCTTCCGAGTGAACGAGACGATGTCCCCCGGCAGCGAATTGTCTATCGTCTGCCCGTGGAGCGCCGTCGCCATGCCGGCGTAGTATCGCAACATGCCGAGCACGCGAAGCTTGTTCGCCCGCGTTCGGGCGATCGGCATTCCCATATCGGCCGTATCGGACTGGCTGACCTCCTCCCAGTGCTTCTCGAACAGGTCGGCGATACGCAACAGCAGCGCTTGCCTCTCGAACGGCTTGAAACGGCTCCACGGTCCGTCGAAGGCACGACGAGCCGCGGCGACCGCAAGGCCGATGTCCGTCGCATCCCCGCGCGGCACTCGACCGATCACTTCACCGGTCGCGGGGTTGCGCGTCTCGAAGACTTTTCCCGAGCGGGCCTCTACCCACGCACCATCGATGAACATCTTCCTGATACGGCCGTCGATTGGAAATCGGATCTCGGCGTTTGTCATCGCAGTACTCCTGTCTCAACAGTGGCGGTGGTCGGATGCCCCGCCGTTGATTGATTTCGCCGCTTTCGTTTGCGGAGATCTTCGCCTCGGGCCCGGCTTTCAGGAAAGCCGTCTACTGCTTCCGCAGGAAGCGCGTCAATTCCGGAATGTAGGCCTGGCCGTGGCCGCTCTCGACCACTGCCGCGATCGCACCGGCAACACCGTCGGCGATCGTCCTGGATGCGCCGGATGTACCGGCCATCGTCCGGTAGTAGTCGATGTCCTTCAACGCATTGCCGATGAAGAACGGGACCGTGCCGACGTCATTCGTCACGATGGCGGGCGTCATGCGCTGTAATGCAGCGCCGGCCCCGCCTCCCTTGGCGAGGACCTCGACGAAAACCGCGGGATCGACGCCTGCATCGGCCGCCTGTGCAGCGGCTTCGCTGAGCAGCGCCATGAACCCGATCGAGACATAGTTGTGAAGCAGCTTGAGTCGATGACCAAAGCTCACCGGCCCAACTCGTTCGACGCCCTCGGTGAAAGCTGCAAGGACCGCGCGGACGCTTTGAAAGTCTGCTTCATCGCCGCCAACGAGAAGGTTCAACGCCCCCTCTTCCGCATGCTTTGCCGTGCGTGTCATGGGCGCATCGAGGAATCCACCGCCGGCGGCCCGGACGGCAGCGGCCATTCGCAACGTCGAGTCCGGCAGAGCGGTCGAGCAATCGACGACGATGGCCCCCTTGCGCAGACGGGACAAAACGCCGGCGTCACCGGTAAGGATCGCCTCGACCTGGGGGGAGCCGGTCACGCAGAGGATGACAACGTCCGATATTTCTGCCACGTCGGCAGGAGTCCTGCAGGCTGTAGCACCGAGGCCGATGAGGTCGTCGACAGGCTGATTGCCCGGATGATCGAGAAAGGCCAGTGGAAAGCCGCCACGTGCCAGGACGTTCTTCGCGATTCCGTGGCCCATCAGGCCTACGCCGATAATTCCGACTTTCGTCACAATGACCTCGTTCATCGTCTCGCATGTCCGGTCGCCGGATCTCGTGCCCCAGCGTTGGAGAACCGGCATCCACTTCGCTCGAAAACGCTCTAGTGGACGGCGGCGTACATGATCTGCTGCTCGGTCGCTTCGGTTGCCTTGATCTCCTCGACGATCTTGCCCCGCTTGGCGACCAGGATGCGGTCCGACAGTGCCAACACCTCAGGCAGGTACGAGGAGATCACGACCACGGCCAGGCCTTCGTCGGCCAGGCTGTTGATGAACTGGTGGATCTCGACGATGGCTCCGACGTCGACGCCGCGGGTCGGCTCGTCGAAGATGATGAGCCTCGGCTTCTGAATGAGCGACCTCGCGATGACGACCTTCTGCTGGTTGCCGCCGGAGAGCTCAATCACCCTGGCCTTTTCGTTGATCGACCGAAGCTGAAGCCGGCCTGCCCATTGACGCGCCAGGTCCTTCGCCTGTGTCATCGAGATCACCGATAGCGGATTCGACGAGCGGGAGAGCTCGCCGAGATGCAGGTTCTCAGCCACCGTCATCGTCTCGAAGAAGCCGTCGAACTTGCGATCTTCCGTGACGTAGACGATGCCGTCGCGAACTGCCTTGCGCGGAACCCGGTAGCGGACTGATTTTCCGCAATACTTGATCTCGCCGCCATGAAAGAGGTCCCGCTTCAGCACGCCCGCGACCACCTTCATCATTTCGGTGCGGCCGGCGCCGACCAGGCCGAAGACGCCAGTTACCTGTCCGGCGAAGATCGAGAACGACGTATTGCGGACCATCGTGCCCGAGGACAGGTTCTCCACGCCGAGCACCCGTTCGCCGTACGCTCTGGGCTGGCGCCCACGGTCGCCATGCAGCGTCTCGGTCAGGCTGCGTCCGACCATGGCCTGAATGATCGTATCGCGTGTGAATGCCGCCTTGACGTCCGATGCGACAAGCCGCCCGTCGCGGAGGATGGTGATGCGGTCGGCCAGTTGCAGCGCCTCCTCGAGCGCGTGCGAGATGAAGATGATCGCCACTCTGTCGGCGACCAGACGCCGGATCAGGTTGAAGAAGTGCCGCTTCTCCTCAGGCGTGAGAGTCGCCGTCGGCTCGTCGAAGATGATCACCTTTGCCTTGTGATGGACCGCGCGCGCGATCTCAACCATCTGCTTCTGGGCTGCCCCCAACTGCGAGACCTGCGCCGTGGGATCGACCTGGAATCCCATGCCGGCCAGGAACTGCCTGGCCTGGATGTAGAGTCCCCGCAACCGATTGAAGGTCTTCTCCTCGCCCAGATAGATGTTCTGGGCCACCGTCATCGACGGCACGAGATTGGTCTCCTGGTAGACCATGACGATGCCGTGCTTCAGGCCTTCGGCCGGCGCCGACAGATGCACCGGCGTTCCGTTCAGAAGCATCTCGCCGGAGGTGAGTCTGTAGACGCCGGCGAGGACCTTCGTCAGGGTCGATTTGCCGGCACCGTTCTCGCCGAGGATCGCGTGCACCTCTCCGGGCGAAACGGCGAAATCGACGTCCTCGAAAGCCGGGATCCTGCCAAAGAGCTTCGTTCCGTTGCGGATCTCCAGAATGTGCTGCATGCAATTACTCCGAGAGGACGGCCGCAGGATCGCGGATTGCCAGAACCGCATTCGAACCCCGGCTGGCGACGTAGAGAGCGCCGCCGCATTCGGCAGCGGCGACGGCTCCATGCCGCGTGCCGTCCGCGCGGGAATGGAACGACCCGATGGGCGTCATGTTCGCGTCGCAATACGCCACCAGCCCGTAGGAGCGCGTGACGGAATAGGGCTTCAGGATGCCCATCTGCTTCAGCTGGCTTCCCTGCATCGGCTCCTTGAAGCTGCGCCCTGAACAGAGTGAGGGCGCCATCCAGTAGTCCTCCGGCACTTCGTTCACCATGCGCGTCCTGTACGCGTCCTCACGCAGGATGAATTCCACCAGTTGGTTGCGCACCGAGTAGAAGCAGAGCCACACGCCGCCGGCGGCCGAGCGCGTCAGGCGTGCGGGATAGCCAGGCAGGCCGGTGGCGAGTTCGCGAATCCCGCCGCCCGGGAGCGCCACTGCAAGAATGCGGTGCCGCAGGCACTCGGAGACGAACACCTGTCCGGCTGATGCCACCAATCCGGATGGCCACCCCAATCCGGCCGCTGCGATGGTGACCTTGTCCTTGGCGAGATCCACGACGACGACTGAGCCCGAATTATCTTTCGTCATCAACGCGCGCCGCCAGTCGAGTGCGCCGACATGTTTCGACCCGTTGCACACAGCAAGTGTCGACTCATCCAGCCACGCGATCGCGGTTGGACACTGCAGGACATCGCCTGGGGGCTGCACCACCATGCCGTCGAAGCGGCCGCCCCGCACGACAACGCCGTTGCGGTCCAGCCCGATCGCAAGCGCTTCACCCAGCCCAGCCATCGCCGTGATCGGAGCGTCGAACCTTGCCACCGTCTCCGGGCTCAAGGACGAGGTCGGCTCCAGACGGAGCAGCGCGGAGCCGCTCGAAGCAAGGAGCTGCGCGCCGAGCGTCACGAGGTTGTCAACCTGGTCGATCTCACAGAGGACCGGAGCGATCTCGAGTTTCTGGTTTGGCAAGAACGGCCCGTCGAGCACGGGAACGGTGACGGCGCCCTCGCGACGCCCCAGCACTTTATCTATCCACTTCACCTGCGGGAGCCCCAATAGCTATCCACCCCGCAGAACGAAGGATCCGCTCCCTGCAGCCGATAGGTCCCCATCCGGTTGTTGAAGATGCCGCACAGATAAAGCACGCCCTTGTGCTCCCGCATCGAGGTAATCATGGGGTGCTTCTGCCCACCCTGATCCCAATAGCTCTCGAGGATCTCGCCCTTCTCGTTGAACTTGAGCACGCAGCCGGTGTTCAGGTTCGGCATCAGCCAGGCATCCTCGGAACAGCGCCGCGACATCCTCTTGCGGAAGCCCGGCATTTCGAGCGACAGGTCCAGCGCGGGTGTGCGCATCCCCATCAGGGCCAGCCAGTAGCTCCCGTCAGACGCACGATTGATGTTGTCGGGATAGCCGGGAAGGTTCGGAATGACGACTTCGACCTCACCTTTCCTGGGCCCATCGAAATAGTACCGGCTGATCCGGCAAGCCCAGCTTTCCGCGAACAGCACGGAGTGGTTGTCATAGGACATGCAGATGCCGTTTGGAAACACCAGGTTCCTCAGAACGGTTCTGGTCCTTCGGCTCTTCGGGTCATAGCGGATGATGCGGCCATTGCCGCGGCTCTCGAGTGCGTCCGAGTACCAGTCGTGCATCTCGAACCTGGTCGTCGCCTCGCTGAAGTAGATCGAGCCGTCGGGCGCAATGTCGAGATCGTCCGCGAGCTTCATGTCGGAATCGTCGATGATCGACAGCAGGCTCCGGTTCGTCTCTGCGGTCAGCCGGCGCACCGTGCCATTCATCTCCACCTGATAGAGACCCATTCCCGCGACGCAGATATTGAGATGTCCCTGGCGGTCGAAGGCCATTCCCAGTGGTGACCCGCCGATATGCGCCAGCACCTCCCAGCGCTGATAGTCCGGCGGAAACCAGCGCAGGATGTCGCCGTGACGGTTGCCTGTGTAGAGGTTGTCGTCGCGATCGAAGATGACGTCCTCTGCTCCCTCCAGGACGCCGAGGCCGATAACGCCGACTTCGCGCAGCTTGTCGTTCGGCGCCATGGCACCGGCTTCGGAATCGGTCAAAGTGGCCGGCATGCGGGCGTAGGCCGGCGAGATGTACACGCTTCGCAGCAGCTTGTGGCGGTTCTTGACCCAGCGCACGTCGAGAAAGACGGCAGCGACAAGGATCAAGCCGAGGACGAGATCGGCACCCGGGCCGGAGATCGCGAGCGCGAGGAAGCTGTTCGACAGCAGCAGCACGAAAACAGCGCCCATGATTGCCTTGGAGACGGTGCCTCGTCCGCCGCCGAGCGAGATGCCGCCAAGCACCGTGGCCGTGAGCGCCTGCAATTCGAGGCCCGCCCCGACGTCCGATGCCGCGCTCCCGATACGGCTGGCGAACAGAAAGCCGGACAGGGCGACGAGAGTGCTGCAGCAGACATAGGCGCTGAAGATCGTCCAGCGCACGTTGATGCCGGCGTTGTATGCCGAGCGCCGTGCGCCGCCGACCGCGAGAAGGTGCCAGCCGTACCGCGTGCGGGAGAGCACGACGTGAATGCCGATCGCCATGGCGGCCGTCATCATGAAGGAGACCGGCACCAGCCCGATCGCCGCGGTGCCGAGATATTCGAACGCGGCGGAGGAGGATACGTTGGTCACGATCGCCGTCGAGAACTCCGGAAAGACGATCTCGAACAGCGATCGGAAGATGATGAGCGTGACCAGGGTCGTGAGAAATGCCCGCATCCTGACATAGCCGACAAGCAATCCGTTCAGGGCGCCGCACGCAGCCCCGACGGCCAGGGCCGCAATGAGACCTGCGCCGGCATTCCATCCTTCGACGTTCATGCCAATCAGCGACATGAGCACGGAGAGCGCGAAGACCGACCCGACGGAGAGGTCGATTCCGCCCGAGATCATCACGATCGTGAGACCGAGAACGATCAGGCCAAATTCCGCAAACTGGCGCGCGAGATTTCCGAGGGTCGTCCATTCGAAGAAATGCGGAACGAACGGCCCCAGACCGAAGACGAGCAGCGCCAGCGCCAGGAACGGGATCGCACTATCGACCCACTTCTTGGTGAGGATCTCCCCGATCACGTGATCGGGAAGAAGCCTGTAGCGCCACCGAACGATGTCCGTCGAAAAGCTCATCTCGGATATTCCCTGCGCGCGCCGGCCTACAGCCCATCGCGCGACCTGCCTGTTACTTGAGTTCGTCGAGCGTCCAGCAGTTGCGGCCCGTCGCGTTGCTCTTGTCGACGCGCGTCACCGGACCGAAGAACACATCCTTGATGGTCCCCGCCTTGCGGTTGCCCTGGAGCAGCTCCGAGATCTGGCCAGCGGCGATTTCGCCCTGGATGTCGGCATGGAAGTTGTAGACGACGGTCAGAAGGCCCTTCTTGACGCTGTCGCAACCCGTCTGGCTTCCCGCGCCGTTCGTCACGATGGTGACCTGGCCCGTCTTGCCTGCAGCCGCCACGGCGGCTCCGGCGCCGACCTCGGCATTGTCCCAGATCCCCATCACGCCACAGAGATCGGGATGCTGCTGGAGGACCGTCGCGGTGATCTGGCGCGCCTTGTCGGAATCGTAATTGGCGGCTTGGTCGGACACGAGTTGCAGGCCCGGATTTGCGGCGAGCACCTCGTTGATGCCCTGGCGCATGTAGATGTTGGCCGCCCCTGTCTCCACGCCCGCGAGCCAGACGACCTTGGTGGACGGGCCCTTGCCCTTGGCGCACGCCTTGGCAAGTTCGCCCATCTCGAGCCGGCCCATCTCGATCCAGTCGTTCCCCACGTAGGAATCGGTCTGGGTCGCCGACTGCATGTTGACCTGAAGGACCGCAATCCCGGCGTCCTGAGCCTGCTTCAACTGGCGCGCATAGGTCTGCACGTCCGGATTCTGCACAATCAGCAGATCAGGCTTCTCGGCAATCGCGCCCGTCAAGGCGCGAATGCCCGCCTCGGTATTCATGTTCGGATCGCGCACTTCGAGCGTGAAGCCATACCGCTGGGCATGACGCTGCCACACCGTCACCCAGGCCTGGTTCAGGTCGAAGCCCTGGGAGATCGGAACGAAGATCACCTTCTTGCCCTTGAGGGCTTTCAGGTATGCCTCTCTTCCGACCTGTTGCACCTCGGCTGCGACACTTGGCGCCGCGGCGGAGGCGAGGCCTCCGATCACGAGGCCAGCCAGCAGCAATTTTCGCAGAATGAAAGACATGATGTTCCTCCCGTTGTCTTGAAATTCTTGCAGCATCCGGCGACCGCCCTAGATGTCACCGCTCTGCGACGTCTGTTCGTCGCGCGGGTTCAGCACCGCATCGATCGCCAGCGCGCCGAGCAGGATCACGCCCTTGATCAGATTCTGGGCCGTGAAGCTGATGTTGAGAATGGTCATTCCGTTGGTCAGGACACCGACGAGGATGGTCCCCACCACGACGTTGCGGACGCCGCCCTGTCCGCCGCTGAGGCCGATCCCGCCAAGCACGACGACGAGGAGCACATCGTAGATCAGCGTCGAATTGTACAAGCGGGTATTGATGCCCGAGACCACCGCGCACATCAGGATGCCGGACAGAAAAGCGATCAACGCGCTCGCTGCATATTGCGAGATGATCACGGGGCGGGTCGGCAGTCCCATCGTTCGCGCGGCAAAGGGATTGTCGCCGGTCGCATAGATGAATCGTCCGAAGCGGGTCTTGCGCAGGAACAGGGCCACCAGGCCGGCCAGCGCAGCCGCCACACAGACCGAGACGGGAATGCCGGCGATCGATCCCGTCCCCAGAAACGTGAACCATTCGTAGCCCGTCGGGGCGTAGACCACGTCCGACTTGAAGACGATCCGCCCGGCGCCGTAGACCACCGATGCGAGGCCGAGGGTCGCGAAGATCGGCGGCACGTCGGCCACGGCGACGAGCGTTCCCGTGCCGACGCCGACCAGCGCGACGAGAAGCCCGCCGACCACGAGCGCCCAGCCGAACGGCAAACCGGTCGTCGACAGCCAGATGCTGAACGCGACGCCAATCACCATCACGGCGATCATGGTGAGGTCGATTCCGCGCCCCACCACGACCAGCGCCATACCGACGGCGAGGATGCCGAGCGTGGCGACGTTGTTCAGGAGCGTGAGGATATTTCCGGCGGTGAGGAATCTCGGCAAAAAGATCGAGAACGCCGCGATCAGGACGAGCGTCACGCCGAAGATGACCTCTTCCTGGGTCAGCTTGAACGACACAAGTCCGCGCGCCGAGGTCTCCGAGCGGCTCATATTCCGATCCAGTCTCGCCTGCTCCGGCTGCTGCCGGGCGCACCGGACCTGGAGGCGCAACCGGGCCGAGCCCGGGCGCAAGATTGGCCGCTCACGATCATCGTTTCCTCTGCCTGCAACAGGCTCTTCTTCGTGAACGCAGATGAGCGAGGTCGCTACGCTTCATGCAAGGCGCTTTTTCTGACCCCCTGTTTCGTTTTTCTGACCTGCCTGCATTCTCGGGGGTAACCTGGGAGACATCTCTGTCATTGAGAAAAACTGATGCCCCTTTCAGAATTACTGCTCTGCGTCGGCATTGCCTCAGTGCTCCGTCCACCTAAGATCGGAACTAGATCGACGCATCCATCAATCACAACGAAAGTCGGTCTGGCTCATCAGGGAGGTTCAAGCATGAAGGTTCGTAAGTTGCTGGCGCTTGCGGGTATGTTCGTCAGCATGTCCACTGCCGCGCTCGCTCAAGGTCAGGCGGAGGACGAATGCCTGAATCCCGGAAACGATGAGCTCCTGAAGCAAGGATGCGCCTATCTCGACGAGTTCATGAAGGCGTTCAATTCGCGCGATGCCGAAGCTTGGGCCAAGACCGTCCACTATCCGCACATTCGGATCGCCGCCGGCCAGGTGCAGATCTGGAACACGCCCGAAGAATATGCGCAATCGAACGATGCGAAGCAGTTGGCGCAGGCCTCGACCTGGGCTCGTTCGGCATGGACGTATCGCAAGCTCGTGCAGAAATCCGACGACAAGCTCCATTTCGTCACGAGATTCACGCGCTACGATGCCAACGACAAGCCGATATTGTCGGCCGACTCCCTCTATGTGATCGTCAAGAAGGATGGACGATGGGGAGCCCTGGTGCGATCGAGCTATGTCGGCATCATCGGCAAGAAGACCGCGTTCTGACGAACCACACCGTTTCAGTTCGACCTTATGGAGCAGACGTCAATCCGCTTGACGTCTGCTCTATTCAAGGCGGACCGGCCTTGGCAGGATCGATGGAGATCTGGCGCTTCAGAGTGCGCAAGCCAAATGTCGTTCGGGACTGCCGGATGCCCGGTATCCTGTACAACGCCTGTCGCAGGAAGCGCTCGTAGTGATCGGTGTCCCGCACGACGACCTTGATGAGATAGTCGTAGTCGCCGGTCACCAGATAGGCTTCCATCACCTCCGGAATTCGCGACAGGGCGGCGCCGAAGCGCTCGAGCACCTTGTCGTCATGCTTGTCCAGCGTGATCTCCACGAAGGCGATGTTGTTGTAGCCGAGATGGGCGTGATTGAGCACCGCGACGTATTTCTCGATCGCGCCGTTTTCCTCCAGGCGCTTTACTCTGGTCCAGCACGGCGAACTCGAGAGCCCGACCTGCTCCGCAAGCGCACTCGTCGTCAAGCGGCCGTCCTCGCAAAGCGCCGAGAGAATCCGGCGATCCAGTTGATCAAGCTCCTCCGTGGAGCCGCGCTTGGAGGACATCAGTCAATCCTTCTGTCGTTTTGCAGGTTCTCGGGAAAATATCCCGATACTTTAGCTATTCCGTCAAAATTTTGGGAAGTTTTCTTGCCCCAGGAGATTATCATTGCGCCGCGAGAGAACGTGACATGCAACCTCAACAGCGGCGACGCGTCAGCGTCACGGCCACCACGTCCGATCCCTTTGACGGGATCGTTCGACTTGTCCTCGACGCAGGGCGTTTCGGCTTCGGCCTCGACCAGCTCTCGATGACGACGCATTCCGACGGGAACCAAACGATACGGATGGTTCTTGAAGTCCAGCCGTCGGCCGACTGCGCGGACCTCACGGAGCGGTTGTCACGCCATCCGGCGATCATGGACCTTCGCGTCGCAGAGCTTTCGCGCGAGCCGTACGGTCAACCGGCTGTTGCCTCTTCACAACCCGCAAACGAGCGGACGCTTCCATGACCAGTCTCACGCCACTTCGCTTTCACGTTCCCGAGCCTGCAAGCCGGCCGGGGGGCAAGCCGGATTTCTCCGGTGTCACGATTCCGAAGGCAGGTTCGGTCCGGCGTCCGCCGGTCGACGTGGCGCCCGAGGAGATTCGCGATCTCGCCTATTCGATCATCCGCGTGCTCAATCATGAGGGCCAGGCAGTCGGACCATGGGTGCCGGACCTTGCCCGGGACGAACTGGTCGCTGGCCTGCGCCACATGATGACCCTACGCACGTTCGACGCGCGCATGCAGATGGCGCAACGCCAGGGTAAGACGTCCTTTTACATGCAGCACACCGGCGAGGAAGCGGTGAGCTGCGCCTTCCGCATCGCGCTCGGCCCCGACGACATGAACTTCCCGACCTACCGCCAGGCCGGCCTGCTGATCGCGCATGACTATCCGCTCGTCGACATGATGTGCCAGATCTATTCCAATGCGAACGACCCGATGAAGGGACGTCAGCTGCCGGTAATGTACTCGTCCCGAAAGCATGGCTTCTTCTCGATCTCCGGCAATCTCGCCACCCAATTCGTTCAGGCCGTCGGCTGGGCGATGGCCTCGGCGATCAAGGGCGACAGCCGCATCGCCGCGGCCTGGATCGGGGACGGCTCGACGGCCGAGTCCGACTTCCATGCCGCCCTCGTGTTCGCCTCGACCTACAAGGCGCCCGTCGTCCTCAACGTCGTCAACAATCAATGGGCGATCTCGACCTTCCAGGGCATCGCGCGTGGCGGCTCCGGCACCTTCGCAGCGCGCGGCCTCGGCTTCGGCATCCCGGCGCTCAGGGTCGACGGCAACGATTATCTTGCGACCTACGCCGTCGCGAAATGGGCCATCGAGCGGGCCCGGCTCAACCTCGGACCGACGCTGATCGAATACGTCACTTATCGCGCCGGCGCGCATTCGACCTCGGATGATCCGTCCGCCTACCGGCCGAAGCACGAGTCCGAGGAGTGGCCGCTGGGCGATCCCGTGATCCGGCTCAAGCAGCATCTCATCGCGGCCGGGGCCTGGTCGGAAGAACGCCACAAGCAGGCCGAGGCCGAAATTCTCGCCACAGTCATCGCCGCACAGAAGGAGGCCGAGAGCTTCGGTACACTGCACTCGGGCAGCAAGCCCTCGGCCCGCGACATCTTCGAGGACGTCTATGCCGAGCTGCCGCCGCACCTACGGCGCCAGCGCCAGCAGATCGGAGTCTGAGCCATGCCACGCATGACGATGATCGAGGCAATCCGCTCGGCGCTCGACGTCTCGATGGCTCGCAACGACGACGTCGTGGTTTATGGCGAGGATGTCGGCTTCTTTGGCGGCGTATTCCGCTGCACGCAGGGTCTGCAGCAGAAGTACGGCGTCTCGCGCTGCTTCGATGCGCCGATCAGCGAGTGCGGCATCGTCGGCACCGCGATCGGCATGGCCGCTTACGGCTTGCGCCCCTGCGTCGAGCTTCAGTTCGCCGACTACATGTATCCGGCCTACGACCAGATCGTCTCGGAGGCAGCTCGCCTGCGTTATCGCTCGGCCGGCGATTTCACCTGTCCTCTGGTCATCCGCATGCCGACCGGCGGCGGCATTTTCGGCGGGCAGACGCACAGCCAAAGTCCCGAGGCACTGTTCACCCATGTCGCCGGGCTGAAGACCGTGGTCCCCTCCAATCCCCATGATGCGAAGGGCCTGCTGATCGCGGCCATCGAGGATCCGGATCCCGTCATCTTCCTGGAGCCGAAGCGGCTCTACAACGGCCCGTTCGACGGTCACCATGATCGCCCGGTCACCGCATGGGCCAAGCATGAGCTTTCCGAGGTGCCGGAGGGACATTACACCACGCCGCTCGGCAAGGCGGTGACTCGGCGCGCCGGCGAGGCCGTCACCATCCTTGCCTACGGAACCATGGTTCACGTTGCCCTTGCGGCCGTCGAGGAAACAGGGGTCGACGCAGAGGTGATCGACCTGCGCACCCTGCTTCCGCTCGATCTCGAGACGATCGCTGCCTCCGTTGCCGGGACCGGCCGCTGCATCGTGCTGCATGAAGCAACGCTGACCTCCGGCTTCGGCGCGGAGCTCACGGCGCTGGTGCAGGAGCACTGCTTCTATCATCTCGAAGCGCCGGTGATGCGCGTCACCGGCTGGGACACGCCCTACCCGCATGCGCAGGAATGGGACTATTTCCCCGGCCCCGTCAGGCTCGGGCAAGCGCTGCGCGACATCGTGGAGGCACGCTGATGGGCGAGCGCAGCGTCAAGCTCCCGGATATCGGGGAAGGCATTGCCGAAGCGGAGCTGGTCGAATGGCACGTCAAGGAAGGCGATCTCGTTCGCGAGGACGACTTGCTCGCCACCGTGATGACCGACAAGGCCTCGGTCGAGATTCCCTCGCCGCTCGCGGGCGAGGTCAGCTGGATCGGCGCCAAGATCGGTGAAGCGGTTGCGATCGGCTCGACGCTGGTGAAGCTCAAGGTCGCCGGCGACGATGTCGCGGAGCGAGAAGACGAAGCGCCGAAGAAAGACGTCCCGACGCCGCCCATTGCGAACAAAGCCGAAGCCGCAAAGACCGAGTCAGCGTCCCCTCCCTCCATCCGCCCCGCGGCCCTCGAAGCCCGCCCAGCGACGACATCCGCGATCCGCCGCGCCCCGGGCGAGAAGCCGCTGGCCTCACCGGCCATACGCCTCAAGGCGCGCGAAGCCGGCATCGACCTGCGCCAGGTCCACGGCACCGGCCCCGCCGGACGCATCACCCGCGAGGACATCGACGCCTTCCTGTCGCGCGGGCCGGCACCTCGCCATGGCCGCGCCATGAGCCCGAAGACCGCCGTCACCGACGTGAAGTTGGTGGGCTTGCGCCGCCGCATTGCCGAGAAGATGGCGCTGTCGAAGTCCCGCATCCCGCACATCACCATCATCGAGGAGGTCAACGTCTCGCCGCTGGAGGATCTGCGTGCGACGCTGAACAGGAAGCCCGCGCCGGAGCATCCCAAACTGACGCTGCTGCCCTTCCTGATGCGCGCCATGGTCAAGGCGCTTGCCGAGCAACCTGCTCTCAATGCGCTCTATGACGACGAGGCCGGCATCGTCCATCAGCATGCCGGCATCCATATCGGCATCGCGACCCAGACCTCGTCGGGCCTCGTTGTGCCCGTGGTGAAGCATGCGGAGGCGCGCGACCTCCGCGACTGCAGCGTCGAGCTGAACCGTCTCGCCCAGCGCGCCCGCGAGGGCACCGCGACACGCGAGGAATTGACCGGCTCGACGATCACCATCACCTCGCTCGGCGCGCTCGGCGGCCTTGCGACCACGCCGGTGATCAACCATCCCGAGGTCGCCATCGTCGGCGTCAACAAGATCGCGATACGTCCGGTCTGGGACGGCACGCAGTTCGTGCCGTGCAAGATGATGAATCTCTCCTCCAGTTTCGACCACCGCGTCATCGACGGATGGGACGCCGCAATCTTCGTGCAAAGGCTCAAGGAGCTGCTGGAGACCCCGGCGACGATCTTCGTCGACCCCTGAGGCAGAAGAAGAAATGACCGAGATCACCTGTCAGCTTGTCGTCATTGGTGCCGGCCCCGGCGGCTATGTGTGCGCGATCCGCGCCGGCCAGCTCGGCCTCGACACCGTCCTCGTCGAACGTGGCAAACTGGGTGGAAGCTGCCTCAATGTTGGCTGCATTCCCTCAAAGGCCATCATTCATGTCGCCGAAGAATTCGAGAAACTGGTCGATGCGGCCGGCGGCAAGACGCCATTCGGCCTGACGGCGGCGCAGCCCGCGCTGGACTTCAAACAGGCGATCGCCTGGAAGGACGGCATCGTCCATCGGCTGAACAACGGCGTCGCCGCGCTGCTGCGCAAGGCCAAGGTCAAGATCGTTCAGGGCCACGCGCGTTTCCGCGACGGCAAGACGATCGTCGTCGAGACCGAGACCGGCGCGAAGACGATCAAGGCCGAGACGGTGGTGATCGCGACCGGCTCGGCTCCCGTCGAACTGCCATCGCTGCCGTTCGGCGGCAACGTCATCTCCTCGACCGGTGCGCTGTCGCTCGCAGAGGTGCCAAAATCCCTAGTCGTCGTCGGCGGCGGCTATATCGGGCTCGAACTCGGGACGGCGTTCGCTAAGCTCGGGAGCAAGGTCTCCGTGGTGGAGGCGCAGGACAGCATCCTGCCGCTCTATGACGCCGAGTTGACGGCTCCGATCGCCAGACGCTTGACCGCGCTCGGCGTCGAGGTGCTGACCGGCGCCCGAGCGCTCGGCCTCACCGCCCAGCGCGACGGATTGCGCGTCGAGATGGCCGACGGCCAGGAGCGCAGCCTGACGGCCGACAAAATTCTCGTCACGGTCGGGCGCGCGCCGGTCACCGCCACATTAGGGCTCGAGCAACTCGTGCTCGACATGGATGGTCGCTTCATCCGTATCGGCCAGCATTGCGAGACCTCGATGCGCGGCATCTATGCGATCGGCGATGTCACGGGCGAGCCTATGCTGGCGCATCGCGCCATGGCGCAGGGCGAGATGGTGGCGGAAATCGCAGCCGGCATGCCGCGCGCGTGGGACAAGCGTTGCATCCCGGCGATCTGCTTCACCGATCCCGAGATCGTCTCCGCGGGCCTGTCACCGGAAGAGGCGCGCGAGGCCGGCATCAACATCAAGGTTGGGCAGTTTCCCTTTGCAGCCAATGGCCGCGCGATGACGCGCCATGGCGAGTCTGGCTTCGTGCGCATCGTCGCCAGGGCCGACAATCAGCAGGTGATCGGTATCCAGGCGGTTGGACAAGGAGTCTCGGAGCTGTCTGCCGCGTTTGGCCTCGCGATCGAGATGGGCGCGGTCTTGCAGGACATCGCCGGCGCGATCCACGCGCATCCGACGCTGGGTGAGGCCATTCAGGAAGCCGCATTCAAGGCGCTCGGCCACGCGATCCACGTCTAGACCCATCCCGAAGTCGAGCGCGTTGTGCCTTCCGTACGTCAGGCCACAAAGCGCCGCACGAGACCCATTTGTTCTCGGCGACCACTCCGCGACGGTCCTGGAAAATGGTGGGCGCACCAGGGCTCGAACCTGGGACCCGCTGATTAAGAGGCGAATGATCTGCCAGGAAAATCAATGCCTATTCCGACAACCGAGCCGCCAAACCTACGTTGAAGACGCAACGGGTTTTCTCCTTGTCGGAATGACGAGTCTCGATTGACGAGAGCGAAAAAGGCGGATCGTGCATCCGTCGGGGGGTTCGAGTCAGGAGAGCGCTACCGCCGTTCCCCACACCCATCGGAGCTGCGATACCTTATTCAGTCTTCCGCATGGGGGCCGAAGTGAGCTAGGTGGCTTTTGCGCTCCTGTAACTGAATTCTGAGCGGGCCTGCCGCCCGGATCGCGATGTATGTCGAAGATTGAACCAGTGCGGACGTACCCTGCGATCGAGGCTGATGTCGGCGAGCGTCGCCAGCGTCGCGCCATCGATGAAAACCGTCGACGTCGACGGTCCCGAACCGAGATTGCTGGCGGAGATGATGGCCAAGGTACCGCCATCGACATGCGTTTCGCCGCTATAGGTGTTGTTGCCGGTCAACAGCAGTGTGCCGGAGTCGGTCTTGGTGAAGTTGCTGAACATGATGCGCCCGTCTCGCGCCATGCGCTCCAGCGGAAGCTCGCGTGAATAAACGCCAGCGCCGAAGACGCGATCGCGGATGGCATCAAGGCCGCGCCCGCTGCCACCGATGCTCAGAAGTACCGGCCCAAGCACGGCTATTTTGGGACGGGCACGCGGGACCGCACGGGTAATACCCAAGTGGTCTGCCGTTGAACGGCACAATTTGGAGTCGTCTGATTTGACGACCTCTTTCATAGCGACGTCGCCTCCTTGTCCTGAAGGCGACGTTCGGGTCATCGGGCCTCAATCGGAACAAACCGATGGTCATGGTAACTTTCGAGATATCCAGAATGATAGATACCCTGCGCTATCTCGCGGGATTTCATGTAGCCGAATGCTGAAACCCGCCCACCACTCGAAGCCGCTTCCAAATCAATAGTCAGACGGCAATTGCCCGGCTTGCCTACAGACTCTATGCGGTCAAGCGTCGCGAGCTGCGCGACATCAACCTGATAGACCTCGCCGAGAATATGGTGCCCTTCTCCGGGCTCGTTGAACATCATCGGGGCGAACCATGGTCCCGCAATGACAAGTGGAAAACGCTCCTGTGTTCGATAGGCACCGATCAGCCGTGCTTCCGACAGCCCTCGATTGTGGAGCGGGAAACCTTTTTTCAAGGTACCAAACACAAATTACAAGCACCTGCGGTTCAACCTGATTGGCTGTCGCCGCCACCTACCATCCAATCCTCGATACCTTCTTCATCTTCCTCGGCGCCAAGCCGCCGATCGCGCCGACGAGCTTGTCCGGATGCCTGGTGTTTTAACCGAGTTCTGGTGCGGCGCATCGATAAAGGTTCTCCAACTCTTCAATAGTGAAGCACTTGGCAGCGTTCCTAAAAGGCACTGCTGTCAGCGCGTCTGGATGCTCGGAGCTAGGGTTTGGAACCAGTCGGCTCCGCTAAGATTGTTTGATTGGGGCAGCCAGACAGCGACGAAGCGATGCTTCGCGTGGAAAGACAAGGAGCTCGTTTGTCGTCCTAAAACCGGAGAGAGAACCTACCCATGGCAAAGAAAGCCAAGAAGAAGCGTCGGTACTCAAAGAGCTCGGGCTCGGACGTCAAGAGCGAGATGCGACGCTACAAGAAGGGGACGGCTAAGAGCGGCCGTGGCGGAAAGGGCGGCAAGGTGAAAAGCAAGAAGCAGGCAATTGCGATCGGCCTTTCAAAGGCGCGCAAGAAAGGCAAGAAAGTTCCGAAGAAGTGACGGCGCCGTTACTGGGCTTCGTGGCCATCAGTCTGATCGCATCGGATTGCCGCCAATCTCTTCGATGATCCCTTCGACATCAAGGATACCCTCGTCCTCCGTTTTGTTGCAAGCGCAGGGCATGCCAGCGCCGCACTGGCAGCCGCCTTCTTTCTCAGTCCACGCTTTATCAGGGTGATTTTCGCACACCCAGCCGAGGCCGCCGCAGCTCGGACAATTCGGATCAGTCAACAAATATCTCCTAGATAGGCAAGGTCATCTCGAGTCCCGACAGGGCACCCGGCAGTCGCAGACGCGCTGCCTTGTGATTGGGCATCGAGCCAACCTAGACCCGCGGAAGGCGTTCCGATAGTTAATCGCGAAGTTGCCGTTCAATGGCGATCGCTTGACCCTGCATTGCGGACTCTCTCACGCTGGCAGGGAGATAAGGGAGTTCGCCGCAGCAGGAGCAGCTCAGTAACGCGAGGCACCACCCGCGCCCGACCAGCAAGCGCGGTCGTATCTGGAACCCGGCTTTCGCTCGCCGGTTCTCAACCCATGGTGAATTTTCTCAAGCTGCCGACCTGGGCGGACAAAGACCTGGCGAACTGTGTTGTGGAGACGCCGCGCGGCAGCTCCTGTAAGCTGGACTGGGATCCCGAACTGAAAGTCTTCACGCTCGCCAAACCATTGATGGCCGGCCTCACCTACCCGTACGACTGGGGGTTCATCCCTTCCACTAGGGCCGAGGATGGCGATCCGGTCGACGTCCTGGTAATCCACGACTCCCGGACCTATCCCGGTGTCGTGCTGCCCTGCCGTCCGGTCGGCGTGCTCGAGGTGCTGCAGAGAAGCAAGGGCAAGGAAGAGCGCAATGATCGGGTGTTCGCGGTGCCGGACCGCTCGCCGCTCGAAACCGATCTGGAGGACATACGGAAGCTCCCCGCCCGGGCGGTCGAGGAACTCGAACAGTTCTTCCGCGCGACGGTCGCGCTCGAAAAGAAGGAGCTTGAATTCCTGGGTTGGCACGGACCGGACCACGCGATCAAGACGATCAAGCAGCACTCGAAATGATGCGCTGCCTTGCTCGGATGGCGAACGAACTATAGACGCGGATCGGCGTTTACCGACCATCATGTCAGATGCATTTGACTACTTTCGCGCCTTTGCGGTCCGAGCCCTTTGCAAGGCCCGATCGATGCCAAAGGGCAGGATGAAGCACCTTCAGCTTGTGGCCGGGCGGATCTATAGTCTCCTCAAGAAAGAGGCCTCTTATGGTCCTAACACCCAGCACCTTGAGGACTTTCGGACAGCGCAGAAGCTTGAGAAGTCTATCGATCAACGGGCCGATGACGCCCCGGCCCTTCAAAGTCGCTTTGATCCCAACTTGCAAAGCACGGCACGGGAGATTCGTTGATTGCCGTCGCTCGACTCTCGCACCGTTGCAAGTCTCCTGCGAGAATATGCGCAACGCACCGCCCTGCGCGGTGGCAATCCCTACCGGGCGAAAGCCTATTCTCGGGCTGCCGATAGCCTGGCGGCCCTCGCCATCCCTCTCGATACGCTCATCGCCGAAGACCGGCTCAAAGAGATTCCTGGCGTCGGCGACGCAATAGCTGACATCATCACCAAGCTTCACAAGACGGGCACTCATCCGAGCCTCGAGAAACTGCGGAAGGAGATTCCTGCGGGTGTGATCGAGATGCTTGCTGTGCCCGGTCTCCGTCCGGAGAAAGTGCTGCGTCTCTACAAGGATCTCGGCATCATCTCCCTCGCCGAATTGGAGGCTGCGGCCAAGGCCGACCGCATCAAGAAGGCGAAGGGGCTGGGCGCCGCTCTCCAGACCAAGATCCTGCAGAACCTGGCCATAGCGAAAAGCGGAGAAGGCCGCCTCCATCTGCACCGTGCCGCCGCCCTGCTCGCGCGCGCCAAGGACTCGCTCCGTAAGGCCCGGCCAGAGCTGAAGCGCGTCACAGTCGCAGGCGACTTCCGCCGAGGCTGCGAACTTGTCGGTGATCTGACGATCGTTGCGGAAGCTCCCGATGCCGGCAAGGCCTCGACGGGAGACGGACTGCGGATCCACCTATCCGATCGTAAACATTTCGGCGCCGCCCTCCTCTTCGCCACCGGCTCCGCAGCTCATGTCGAGCAACTTCAAGCTTTGGCCGCGGAGAAGGGAATGCGGCTGGAGACCGATGGCTTGCACAAAAGCCGCACGCTGATTGCGGGCGACGAGGCCGACATCTACCGCGCCCTCGGCCTGCCTTTTATCGACCCCGAACTCCGTGAGGGGCGTGGCGAGGTCGAACTAGCTCTAAAAGGCAAGTTGCCGAAACTCGTCACCGACATGGACCTGCGCGGGATCCTTCACTGCCACACGGACGCCTCCGACGGCACCGAGACACTGGAGATGATGGCGAAGGCGACCCGCGAACGCGGGTTCGAGTATTTCGGGGTCGCTGACCATTCCAAATCGGCGCACTATGCCGGTGGTCTGTCGGTGGACGAGATCGCGCAGCAGCACCGGGAAGCCGACCGGCTCAACAAGCGCTTCGGCAAGGATTTCCGGATCCTCAAGGGCATCGAGTCCGACATCCTGGCCGACGGCTCGCTGGACTATGGGGACGATGTGCTGGAGCACTTCGACTTCGTGGTCGCGAGCATCCATGGCCGTTTCAAACTGGACCGCAAGGCGCAGACGCAACGCCTCCTCCGGGCCATCGCTGATCCTCATATCACCATCATTGGCCACATGACCGGTAGACAGCTCCAGCGGCGGCCAGGTTACGAAATTGACGTCGAAAAGGTGCTGCGGGCCTGCGCCAAGCACGACGTCGCCGTCGAGATCAACGCCCATCCGTGGCGTCTCGACCTCGATTGGCGCTGGCACCAGGCAGCCCTTGATTTCGGCTGCATGATGAGCATCAACCCGGATGCCCATTCGATCCCCGAGCTCGATCACATGCACTGGGGCGTCGAGATGGCGCGTAAGGGCGGCGTGCCATCTGATCGGGTCCTGAACGCGATGACGTTGCCGGAGATCACGCGATATCTTCGCCAGAAGCGGCGCTCCGTCGCCCGGGCGGCCTGATCACAGTTGCAACCGATCTTCCCCTTGGGGGCGAAGTGCAATCGCCCCGATCGCGAAAAGGTCGAGCACTGATCCGTCCCCTCCATAGGTCGAGGTGAATGCCTCTTGGAACTCGCCTCGAATCAGATTCCTATGCCCGCCGGCGTGCAGAAGCGAGGACGGGGATGGGGTCGATCTTAGGCGACGCGGGCCGTGCCGGTTCGGGCGTGCGAGCTTTGTTTGCAGCAAATGCGATTTTTGGGGCAGCACGCGGATTGCAGGCTGTTCAGGTGCGACGCCTGTGCCCTCGTAAGCACCGAAGCTCTCGGGGGCGTCGTGAATAGGCCCATGGAAGTTGAGGCAAAGCGGCCTTCCACGTGGCGCTGACGTGTGTATCCGCTGGGGCGAGGCTCATCTAGCATTGGCTTACCGTTATCCGCCGCTCGACAGGCTGGCCAGTTTGGCGGCGAGTTCGTTGCTGCTGAATGGCTTGACCATCCGTGGTAGATCAGGCGCAACGCCTTCGCCTTCGGCATAGCCGGACACGAGCAGGACTGACCACGATGCGACGCAAGCACGTCGCGATCGGTCGTGGTGTCCTGCGGTTCGAGTTCACTGGCAAGTCGGGAAAGCTATGGAAGCTGCGAGTCGAGGACAATCGCATCGCCGCGATTGAAGCGCTGCGCTGAACTCCCGGACCAGGAACTCTTCAAGTACCTGGACGACGACGGAGAGCCGCGCACAGTGGATTCGGGCGACGTCAACGTCTACGTCAAGGAGATCACGGGCGAGGACTTCAGAGCCAAGGATTTCCGCACCTGGGCGGGGACGGTGCTGGCGGCGATGGCGTTGGCCGAGTTCAGGAAGTACGACAGCCAGGCCGAGGCCAAGCGCAACGTCGTCGCGGATTGAGAGCGTTTCCAAACAACTCGGCAACACGCCGGCCATCTGTCGCAAATGCTACGTCCATCCCGAGGTCCTGAACGCCTACATCTCCGGCGATCTGGTCAAGATGATCGAAGCCAGGATCGCGCAGAACTTCAAGCGCCAGTACGCAAAGCTCACGTCCGACGAAATCATGGTGCTCGCGTTTCTTCGCAAGCGGCTTGGCGCCCTAAGGGCCGCCGCCTAGCGCCGAATATGGTGAGACGGCGGCGATACCGTCGCCCTCCATTGTCCGGCGGACGCAGATCGTGAGGCACTTGCGCACAACAGAAGAAACAACGCGCGCTCGGCCTTGTATCTCGCGCCCGCCCGACTGCAATCCGAACCGGACAGCATGACTTCGCCTCCAGCTCCGCAAACGGCCCACTTCCACCGCCCGCGTCCGCGAGGCTTCAACACGATGTCGAAGCCCGCGTAGTCATCCTCTTCGGTTCGGGAGTTCATGCAGCGAACAGTCCGGGTAAGCCATTCTGGAGCTGGTCCAGCAGCCGCTGCTCGCGGTCGATCCTAGTCAGGTAGAGCTCCCGTTCCTCTTCGGTCTTCGCCCCGGCAAGCAGTTGCCGGTAGTGGGCGACGACCTTTTCGTTGCCGCGGATCAGCAAGTCCCTGACGTCGGTCATGACGCCGCCCCCACGCTCGTCGGTGCGGGCGTTCTCGGAGGCATGTTGAACGCGATAGGAAAGGTCCGGGAACTCAACGCCTCCAGCGCCGCACTCTCCTCGGAAAGACGCCGTTCGATGAACTGGCGTTCAAGATCCGAGAGCCGCGTGTTCAGCAGGCTGCGATAGCGGTGGATGTTGCTGCGGTGCGCACGAATGCGGGCAAGATCTTCATCAATCATCATCGTCACTCCTGACGGTCTTCTAGATCCTTTATGATTCGAGAAACGGGAAGCGACTTCCCGGCGCAAAAAATATCTAGGCCGAAATCTCTGTCAAGAGGGCAGTCGTGCAGCGCGCAAATCCGGCCACTGCGGGTTAACCAGTCGGGGCTCAAAAATTTTGACCGTCCTCTTGAATCGCCATTGCGGTTCTCTAAGTCGTTTTTCGCCGCGAGAGCGGTGTGCCGGACGCCTTCACGGGTCCGCCGCGGGCGCCAGCCGGGATCTCCGGACCGCCGTCTTGCGCTCCTTCGTAACCATCTTGCTCTTAGGAGGACTTGGTATGAGGACCACCTTCGACTTCGCGCCCCTGTGGCGCTCCACCATCGGCTTCGACCACCTGGCCGGCCTCGTCGACACTGCGCTCCGCCAGGCGACCGATGACAACTATCCACCCTACAACATCGAGCGTTCCGGCGAGGACAACTATCGGATTACGCTGGCGGTGGCCGGCTTCGGCGCCAACGACATCACGGTCGTGGCCGAGCAGAATGCATTGACCATCGAAGGCAAGAAGCCCGAGACGGCGGCCGGCGAGTATCTGTATCAGGGCATCGCCGCGCGCCCGTTCCGGCGCATCTTCAATCTCGCCGACTACGTCCAGGTCAAGGAGGCCTCCTTCCGCGATGGTCTTCTGATCATCGACCTCGTCCGCGAGGTGTCGGAAGCCATGAAGCCGCGCCGGATCCAGATCGGAAACGGCGGCAGCAATTCCTCAACGCAGATCGAGCAGAAGGCCGCCTGAGGCCGCTTCCAAGTTCGACGCGGAACGTGGCGCGCGCAAGCGTGGCCGCGCTCCGCGGCGGCTCCGGTCGTCACCCGACGACCGCATCCCACACGAAAGGAGAGTAAAGGGATTCCACGATGACCAACGCAAATACCAATAGGGGCAACCTCAACCCCCTCTTCCACCCGGCCGCGCACTACTCGTCTCCGGACGACGTCCTGAACGACAAGGAACTCACCGCTCCGGAGAAGCGCATCATCCTATCGTCATGGGCATCCGACATGTTCGCCGTCGAATCCTGTCCCGCCTTGCGCGAAATTCCCGGCATAGCCCACACGTCAATATTTTGGCACTCGGTGAAACACGCCGAAACTACGAAAACCCTATGAAATACGTGCTTTTGCGCTACCCTGATGCGAGCTGTTTCAGCGGGCTTCACCAAAATAAGGGCCCGGCCCTAAAGCCTTTCAGTGTCCGCACGACAGACTGAAAGCCCCAAAGCCGAGCCCTTTGGTCCGAAGCCTTAGGAGCCGAAACCATATGGATACTACCATTGTCCCCTCCCCCGCCGGCAAGCGGGGCCGCAATAGCAGCGTCATCCTGAACGACCGCCTGTGCGAGAAACGAGTCGCCAAGAGGTCCAAGTTCTACGACCGTAAGTGCCCTGGCCTGTACGTCAGCATCACCACGGCGGCGCCTCTTAGCTTCGGTTCGTCCTCGCAGATTATTTGGATGCTGTGCTCAATGTGCCCATCAAGGCCCATGATATGTACGCGGTACTCTTCCATCTGCTGCCCCCTTTCGCAAACGACAGGCCACCAACTGAAGCGGCGTTATTCTTCAGGAGCTTGCAGGCCTGGTGACGTCAGCCACCCGTCTACATGAGAAGCGGTTTCGAGCTGGCGCAGTTTGCTTTCTAGAAGGTCATGCTGCGGTCCTGGCTGCGTATTTTCCAATTCCGCTATGATGCTGGCTCTCTCCGCGTGCAGATTCTCGTCAAAGATATAGGGTTGTGGGCGTCGTCTCATGGCACTCTCCTTCCCCTAGCGAATTGGGCGGGAGCGCAACCGGCGTTCTCATCACCGATCGAAGCCACGGTGCCGTGCGGTGATGGAACCACTATGCACCCTGGGACCGGAGCGACGCCAGAACGAATCTCAAGTCGAAGCCCTCAAGCATGCTGCTCGCGGCCCAACTGCAGCAAGCAGATGTTGTCATCGCGGCAGCGGAGGGGCGCACGATTTGCGAGGGGCTTTCGACCAGCCGACGATACGTTCCCCTCCCCGCGCCTCTAGCAGTCCGTTGCCTTTTTCTCGGACGGTGCGGGCTCCGCTGCACCGGCCGTCGCCTTCTTTGACTGTTCAGTGGGCGCGGGACGTGTCTGATCGACCGTGCCTGCCGTCTTATCCGGTTGCTGTGCGGAAGGGGCAGGCTTGGTCGCCGTCGATTGCTCGGCAGCGGTCGGCTGGCTCTGCATCTGGCGCTGCGCGTCTTCCGACGACGTCGCGGTATGCTCTGTGGCTTTGCCCATCGAAGATGTCGGCGGTTGCTGCTTGGAACCAGCTGCTGTGGAACCAGTGGTCTGCCCGGTATACCCCGGGACATTTCCTGATCCTGCATCGCGGCTCGCCGTGTTGCAGGGGCCAGCATACACGGACGTAGCGCTGAAGGCGAGCACCGCTCCCAAGGTCATAAGTCTGTAAGCAATCATGGCCCTTTTTCCTTAGTTAGGCCCCGGACGATTGAACAAAAGTATGGGCCTTCTGTTCCGATCGCGGCGGCATCGACGCGCGGCCCAGACGCACCGGCCTCCCGAGCAACGATAGTTGGGGCAAGGTGGGAGCGCTTGGATATTACCGTCGCTTCATCTTCGAAGCCCCAGCAACCGATTTGAGCCGGCGTAGATCGTTCGACGCCTCCGTGAGCAGCCACTCGCGAAAGGTGCCAATCTTTGGCAGCGACGTGGTCGCCTTGGGGCAAACGATCCAATAACTCTTCGACAGTGGCAACGACTCCGGAAAAGCCAGCGCCAGCCGACCGTTGATCAGATCCCAAGCCGACAGGGTCGTGCGAGCAAGAGCTATACCCTGCCCATTGATCGCCGCATCGATGACCATGCTCGCACGATTGAGGACCGGGCCGTGCGTGACGTCGGCGTCATCGATGCCGACGCCCCGCAGCCAATTCGCCCAGTCTGACCGGCTGTCCAGGTGGATCAGAGGAAACTTCAGAATGTCGGCTGCCCCGTTGATGCGGCGGCGCCCCACCAGCAACTTTGGACTGCACACGGCAAAGAGCCGCTCCGAGCAGAGCCTAACGGCATCCAGACCCGGCCAATTGCCGTCACCGTGACGTACAGCAAGATCGACCTCCTCGCGGGCAAAATCGACGTGATGCATCGTGGCCGAGACGCGGAGGTCGATGCCCGATTGCGTCTCCGCGAAATGGCCGAGCCGATGCACCAGCCACTTGGCGGCGAAGTCTGGTGAGGTCGAGACCGTGAGTACGCCGGCATTCTGCCGCTGCAACAACCGCTCGGTGCCGATGGCGATGCGATCGAGCGCGTCGCGCACGACTGCAAGATAGTCGCGACCGGCCTCGGTGATGATCAGACGCTGCCGCTCACGGTTGAACAATTTTAACGCAAGCTCCGTCTCCAGCGCTTTCACCTGATGGCTTACCGCGCCTTGGGTGACACAAAGCTCTTCAGCCGCGCGCGTAAAACTCTCGTGCCGCGCGGCGGCTTCGAAGGCCTTCAGGGCATTGAGCGGTGGCAGGCGTGGGCGCATCGTACCGACCTCATGAGAAAAACTAGGGCAGGCGCGAGAAACGATGCTTTGCGGGAGAACGCCCCGCACCATTATTGAACAGCTCCAGTGATGCATTTCAAGCAAATTGGAGCCCGTCATGTCCGTCCTTTCAACCGATACATTTTCAAACCCACCGGTGCGGGCCGCCGACCCGGCCGCCCCACTTCATCAATCCAACTCAGGAACGTGATCGGGCGCCCAGCGCCCGGGATGGTGGAGCTGGCTTGACCGGCCGTTCCAGCGCATGGCGCTGCGCGAGATTGCCGACGACCCGCATCTGCTTCGCGATCTCGGCCTGACGCGAGAGCAAGCGCTGCGCGAGGCCTCCAAGCCGTTCTGGTGCTGAGACCAAGTCAGAAGGAGAAAACGATGTCCGATCCGATCGTCTACGGCTTTCCACGCAGCACTTTTGTCAACATCGTCCGCCTAATCCTGACGCACAAGGACGTGGCCTACCACTTCCAAGACCTCGAACCGGTCATGGGAAAGCCCGATCACCTGGCGCTCCACCCGTTCAACCGCGTCCCGATCCTCAGGCACGGTGATCTCACCATCTATGAAACGAGCTAACAGCGCTCGTTTCCGAACAATGCTCATGACGGCGGAGTTAGCACAGTGTTCTGACGAGAAGGGAGAAACCTGTGAGCAAACCCAGATCGCTCGCGGTCTTGTCAACTTTGGCACTAGCTCTCGCATTCGCCGGAACCTGTGCACAAGCCGTATCTTTCATGCCCCCACGATTCGAGGGGGGCGACAAGCGTTGCTGAGCCATCAAGGTTCGTCCGCTACGATCTTGAAAGGTCCGGAGGAGTTCACTTAGACTGCCTGTGCGGGATCAAGCAGACTCCCGGTGAGACCTCGGTCCAAGTTCTGCGCAGCACGCAACACGTGGAGCTTGCGCATGGATACCGAACGACAACCCTCTCCTCGACGTACCGTCGCCATCCTCTCGCGAGGAGATGCCGTCGCACGCCGAGATGCCACCTCGAAAGACGGCCGCTTCGTCGACGTATTCGAAGCGCTCGCCGCCGTCGGCGTGGAAGGGCACCCCGCGATCTACGACGAAAGCTTCGCCGACGCCGTCCGCGAACAACTGCTCGCAGTAGACGGCGTGCTCGTTTGGGTTAACCCGCTTCAAGACGGTCGAAACCGCGCCGATCTCGACGCTCTGCTGCGCGACGTCGCCGCGCAGGGCGTGTGGGTGAGCGCTCATCCGGACGTCATCTCAAGATCGGCACAAAGGAGGTCTTCTATCGCACCCGCTCGATGGGCTGGGGAAGCGACACGGCGCTATATCAGACCGCTGCGGCCATGCGCGCCGAGTTGCCGGCGAGGCTCGCCGCCGGCCCGCGGGTGATCAAACGCAACCGGGGCAACGGCGGCCAGGGCGTCTGGAAGGTCGAGAAGCTGCCGACCTCCTCCATGATAAAGGTGCTGGATGCAACCAAGGATACGCCCGAGGACCTGACGCTGGATGATTTTGTCCGTCGCTGCGCGGAGTATTTCGAGAACGGGAGCGTGATCGACCAGGCGTTCCAACATCGCCTGACCGAGGGCGTAGTGCGCTGCTACATGGCAGGCGATCGTTGCGCCGGTTTCGGCCATCACAAGGTCAAAGCCCTGGTCGACTCGCCGACCGCACGTTCCGAAGCCGGGTCGCGGGTCTACACGTCGAACGCAGATCCCCGCTTCCAGCGGCTGCGTCGGTTGATGGAGGACGAGTGGACGCCGCAGTTAACCTCGCTGCTGGACATCGCGCGAGGCGACCTGCCCGCGCTCTGGGATGCCGACTTCATGCTCGGCCCCGTCCAGGCCGATGGGAGCGACAGCTACGTGCTCGGCGAGATCAATGTCAGCTCGGTGCATCCCTACCCTGACGAGGCGCCGGCGGAGATCGCTCGGCGGGTTGCCGATCGGCTGCAGCTTAAGCTCTGACGCATGCTGACGGTCAGCGGGCTCAGGCGCCTTCACATCTCAGTGTCATTCGACCTGCCGGACGGCGAATGCGTCGCCCTGCAGGGGCCTTCCGGAATCGGAAAGACCTTGCTGCTCCGCTCCATCGCGGATCTCGATCCCAACGAAGGAACGGTCAAGCTGGACGGAACGCCCAGGGAGGCGATGCCCGCCCCCGCCTGGCGAAAACAAGTGACCTATCTCGCAGCCGAGCCTGGCTGGTGGTCCGACACCGTGCAGGAACACTTTACGGCCTGGGATGATGCCCTGGCGCTGGTCAAACGTTTGGGACTGCCGGACGACTGCGGACCTTGGTCGATCCAAAGACTTTCGACCGGCGAGCGACAGCGATTGGGGCTAGTGCGGGCGCTCATGCTGCGATCGCGGGTGCTTCTGCTGGACGAGCCAACCTCGGCGCTCGACTCTGCATCCGCTGCGGCCGTGGAATCCTTGATCGCCGAACGCATTTCGAATGGAACCAGCGTCATCTGGAGCACCCACGATGACGCTCAAGCCCGCCGCGTCGGGTCAAGGATATTTGCGATGGGCCCCGATGGTGGCATCGAGGATAATCAGCCGTGACCTACATCCAGCTTTCGTACGGCGATCTGGCCCTCCCCGCTCTCATTGTCGTGATGGACGGCGTTCTCTCGCTTGTTCTCCGCCTCAAGCTTGAAAAACAACTGGCCATCGCGACAGTGCGGATGGTGGTTCAGCTCGTCCTTGTTGGATACGTGCTGACGTTCTTGTTTGCCGCGGTATCGCCGCTTTGGACCGCGCTCGCCGCTTTCATCATGGTTCTCTTCGCCTCGCGGGAGATCGTCGCGCGGCAGAAGCGGCGCCTGCTTAGCATTTGGAGCTACGGCTTGGGCGGCGGATGCACGCTGCTCGCCGCCGGTACCGTTACCATGTTCGCGCTCTTAGCGGAGATACGCCCGGATCCCTGGTATCATCCGCGCTATGCGCTGCCCTTGCTGGGCATGATCCTGGGCAACACCATGACCGGCATAAGCTTGGGCTTGGACGTGCTGACGAACAGCCTGGTGCGCGAACGAGCCGCCATAGAAGCTTGTCTTGCGCTCGGCGGCACCCGCCACCAAGCCCTGCTGCCAATCATACGGGACGCGTTGAGAAGCGGCTTCATGCCGATCATGAACAGCATGGCGGCGATCGGCCTTGTTTCCCTGCCGGGAATGATGACCGGCCAGATTCTCGCGGGCGTCGAGCCGGTCGATGCAGTAAAATATCAACTGCTGATCATGTTTCTGATTGCCGGCGGGACCGGGCTGGGAACGCTGGCCGCCGTCCTGGGCGGGGCACGCCTACTGACCGATCATCGGCATCGGCTACGACTCGATCGAATATCTACCGATGGGTCAGGTTGAGTGCTGCTCTGTGCCTCGCGTGATGGGAGTTCGGGTTCTGTGGCGCCTGCGGTGCCGCGGCATTGCCCGAGTTCCGGATGCGCTCTCGTCGCTTGAAAAACCAGCAAAAACCTTCTTAAATGGTGCGCGTGTTGCGCGGTCGTCTCCAACGCTTTCGTCAATTCGCCAGAACAATCATGTTCCTGGCGATATCGGCGTTTCTGCTTCAGGGCACCTCGATTTCCGTCTCTCAAGTGGAAGCTGTCTTCGGCGCCATGCCTGAGCCGGCCGTGTCCTTGAGCGGTTCCGTGCATTTTCACGATCAGCTCGCGGGCCATGTCCACTCGCATGGCGGCGACAATTCGGAAGGCCATGTTCACGACGGGGCTGCCCACGATGACGATGGTGGTCCGAGCCTGAGCTGGAACCTGTTCGGCACCTCCATCGCGTCGCCTGCGCTGCCAACTATGCTCAGCCCGTTCGAGTTGCTTGGTCTTGTCGAATTGGCTGCCGTGCAGCCGATCAACGGCGTCAAGCCCGAAGGTCTGATCCGACCACTGTGATCTTCTTGAACCACGTGTCGATCTCAGAAACCTCCGGCAGCCTCCGGACTTTCATAAGCTGCTCAATGTTTCCTCTATGGAGAAAGTCGCCGCACTCTCCGTACAATCGTTGAAGCTCGCGCTTGGTTAGGTGCGGTTCATCGACAGGGATTACCTCCACTACCTCGCCAGTTTGATCGTGCACTTGCCTTCCCGGAATCGGATGAAAGTCCGGGTGAAGGTGTTCCAGTGCCTTCATGATTTGGTCGGCATTGTAGGCTTTCGTCAGTCTTTTGCTCGTCGTTTCCGGCACATCACCGTGCGCGGTCAGGCAGGCCAACGCGATCAATTCGCAGACCATCCTGAGCTGCAAATAGGCAAGTTCAAGACTAACTATCGGTGGCACTGATATGCGCCGCCGCACTACTGCGCGCACCACTTCACCTCTATTTTTGATCTCCTCCATCAGATCGCAGTAGAACCTGAAACGACGTGATGACGGGCTTGAGGTTGTCAAGACATCCCAATCACGATGCCGCCGCGCGGTCCTCTTTGTCGGCCCCGCGCGTTGCGATCTTGAGCGCGTCATCTGCCAGTTGCCGTTGCAGCGCCTTCGCCTCATCCCACGGCGCCCGCATCCAGACATCTCGCTGCTAGTCCGTCGTCAGGACCGCGGCATGGCCTTCGGATGGATCGACAAGACGACACGTTCGGTGACGTCGTCAGGGAGCCGCAGCAGCCGAGTGAGGGCGACTGCATCTCGCTGCCCATAGCGGCAGGTCAGCTAGACTTGTTGCCGAAACACCGCCCCGCACTTATGGGCAGGAACGCCGCCGTCCGTCATAGCCGATGTAAGTTCCGGATGCCGGATCGTAGGTCTGAAAGTGCTGGCAGCCGTAGCCCCCGCGCGGTTTGTGTTCAACGCGAGCTGGTTCGCCTGGTTTAATTGCCGATTTGCTGTTCTCCGTGCCCACGTCCGGTTGACCTGCGGTCTGGGCGGGGTTCACGAAGGCGGCGTAGCTGTTTGCCCAGGCGGGCAAGGAGACACCGGGCCTCTCTTCCACAACGGCAGGTTTCTGTTCCATGGAGCGCCGCGCGTCCGCCAGTTCGGTTGCAAGCGCTTCGGCCCTGTCGCGCTCCTGCTGCAGAGACTGCCACAGTACCGCCGTCGCGCTGTCGACCGCTTGGCTGAACTGGTGCGCCTCGCCGTTGGGCATCGACAGCAGTTTCCCGACGTACCGCCATGCCTTCACAAGTTCTTTTTCGAGCGCCTCAGCCCTCGCGTGCTCTTGCTGCAGAGACTGCCGCAGTTGCGCTGTCGCGCTGTCGACCGCCTGCTTGAGCTGCGCCGCCTCGTCGTCCTTCGACAATGGCGTCTGTTGCGCCATGACCGGCGGGACGATCGTGATGAACTTAGATAACTCCTGCTGAGCGGCGTAGCGCGCCACATAGGCGACGACGTCGGCATTGAGACAGAACCCGATGAGTGCCGCCGTGACGAGGGTTCGGGCGATCCCGGAAATTGGAAATCCCCGCCGCGCGTGTGACGCCTCGAGGATGACGACGTTTGGTGCGGTCTTAATCGTATGGCGCATGTAGACCACCGCCGGGTTATCAGGCCATTGCTTCTTCACTTTGCCGGAAGCCTAATCCCACCCGTTGTGCGCCTCAAGTTTGGTGTTACTCCTCGGTGATAGTTCCGGCTGCAGCACGCGGCGATGCGCCGCCCCAAGTGAGAGAGGCAAGCCGCTACCGATTGCGGTGGACAACGTGCCGGACACAAAGGAGGCCCCCGCGTTAATGCGCTCGCATCGAGGTCGATGATAGGAATCTTGGTCTTCAAGGTACTTTGGGGACCGGACCTTCCGCGGGGTACGCGCGACCGCAGGACTTCAGCATATTTGGCATTTTTGTTTTCGACTTTCCTTTGCTGAATTCCGCTTTTAGCTTCCTGGCCGCCTTTGAGGACTGCTCCGGCTAACATCGAGGTTGTTAGCCAGAGACCCTCGCTCACATCACCTTTGTGAGCGGCAGTCCACTGGGCGGCTTGTTGTGCCCCAACAAATCAACGCCAGTGGCGTTGAGCGAGCGCGAGCGCATAGGGGATCTGGTAAAGGTTCACGCGACATGCGGCGCACTGATCTGACCGAGGCGACGATGCAGGGCCGGGCGCGGCTTGACGCAGCGCAGCGCCAGAAGTTTTTTGAGGCGTTCCTGACCGGCGGCACTGCGGCTGGATCAGCTCGCCCTGCGCGCTTGGCTTCGACGTCGGCTCAAGAGCCCGCCGCTCGCTGCTCCGATCGATCCAGCCTGCTTGATAGGTTTGCAAGGGTTCCTTCACCTTGATCCAGGGATACATCCGAATGATCTATAGCCAGAGATCGCTTCGCGCCGAAGAGTGAGACCGCCGCTGCTGGGGGCCAAATGGAGATGTCCGATGGGTGTGGCAGGCTGGCGCTTTGCGCATATGAAGAGAACTCTCCGCTTCCGGGTGGTCTTTATCAGCGTGCTGGCAGAGTTGCCCTTTATCTGCCCGGCGGCGGTCGCACTCGGCTCGCTGATCATGATCGGCATCACGCTCTATAACGATTGGTCGCAGTGAGCGGCAACAGTGGGCTTACCATGGCGGCTTCCCCGGCCCGGCCGATCCCGAATCGCCACGGTCACCGCATCGATACTCAGGCGTCGTTTCTGATGTAGGTCAGCATCGGCGGCTTGAGCCTCAGCGGCTGCAATCGAGGTGCTGTGCCAATGCCGACGCACTGACGCTCGCGGTCCTTTTGGATCGAGGTCGAGGGACCGGTTTGGCGAGGGACGCGACGGTCGCGGTCATCGGCGTCATTCCTGTTGCGTCGCGGTCGGATACTCCAATTGCAGCGTCAGCGCGAAGGCGGTCTAGGATTTGCGGCTGGCCAACACGGGCCCCGAAGCGCCGCGTTGCTGACCTCGGTAAGGCACCTGTTTGCGCATCGCAATCGCCCTTGGCAGGATCATCTGATATGGGCGCTCGCAAAAGGTGTGAAGCAAACGACGAATGAGACGGGCGGGCGAGACGACGGCCAAGGTCCCTAGCATCCGTCAACGAGGAAGCTCATCGAATGCGGATGCGTTGCGCAGGATGGCTGATGGGCACGCAGTGCCGGGTGCGTTATTTTCGAGTTCCAATCGTACAGAGATAGTCGCGCGGCATGGCTAACCCGACCGGCGAGCGGTGCTTCTCATGCATCTCGATGAAGTCTCGCTGAAGTGCCGTGCGCCTTTCAGGGTCGAGCGACGCGGCCAGCGTTTTTGTCGGACCATAGCCAGTCACAAATATGTCCCATACCGTTTGGCCGCTCGGCATGCGGAGTACCGTGGTGCCAGGTTCAAAGGCCAGATCGAATGTATCGCCAAGCAATTCCCGAACGCGGCCTTCCCGGCCCCACGCGAATGGCGAAGGAGGAGGATTGTCAGGCGGTGGCGGCATGTATGGCCGCATTGTCTGGAATATTTCTTCAACCGCGCTGCCAGGCAGCCAAGTGACCAGCCCCAGTCGCCCGCCCTTGCGCGTGACACGTGCCAACTCGGCAGCCGCAGCCTCGGGGCGCGAGACAAACATGACACCGAACGTCGAAGTCACACAGTCAAAGCTTTGATCCGGAAATTCCAGCGCTTCGGCATCGCCGAGCTTGAAGTCGATCTCCGGTGCAATCAGTTTCGCCGCCTCGATAACGCCTTCGCCAATATCGATACCAGTCACCTTTGCGCCTCGATTAGATAACCGCCGCGCAGTCCAGCCCGTGCCTGTCGCAACGTCAAGGATGCGCTCTCCCGGTTGCGGCCAGATTCGATTCACGACGTGATCAATGGCGTCTGCTATGCTTTGGCTCACGGTATCGTAGGACGCGCCGCCGGACCCCCAGGTCGCGGCGGGTTTGAGGTTATGAGCAAGAATTTGCGCCATGAAATTTACTCCTCGATCTCGATGGAATAATCAGCTCAGTCGCTTGAGCCCGGCGTGATGAGAACATTGGCACGCAAGACGAGCCTCAACCACAGTTTACAAATCGGTTGCGGCACAATGTCTCAGTTCAACGTAGACCGCCTAGCGCGATGATATGAGCGCACGCCCGAAACAGATGCATGTCCTCTGCAACTGCAACTACGGATTTTCTCGCGCCAGATATTCTCAATAGGTTCGGTCGCACGGTCCCCGCGCTTTTCGTCGCCCTCCATAGGACCTCGACCATCCTGTCGTGTCCGTGCGATGCACGACGTGGAAGCTGCGAGGACATCAGTTTTGACGCATCCGGGCTAAATTGGGTCGGGATCGCTGCTACATAGTTGGTGACTGCTGCGCTATAAAGGGACGATCCGCTACGTGCGGCGAACTCCCATTCACATACCCTTGCATGCGAAATTTAGCTGCGCACGCGCGCGTCATTGGTTGTGAGGGTTCAAATCATGACGAAGCACTTTTGGAGGCGCATCATGACTGATGTGCTCGTAGTCCTAGTATCTGTAGTGATGATCACGATTGCAGTGACATTTTTGGGCGATCCCATTCGGGCCCGCATCGCTGCTTCTATCCCAACCCCATTCGATCTTGCGATGGTCAAGACACTCGCAACCGCTGAACCGAGCAAACCGAGCCTTCCGCGCGCGCAACCGAGTTGCCGGCTTCGTTCGGCTCCTCTGCAATGGAACGTAGACTGGCTTTTCCGTCCGCACGCAGCTCGCGGATGATGTGGGCTTGCTAAAGAAGCAAGCCGTCTCGGTTGGCGGCCTTCAGGCACGGCGTTTTCTTCACCTTTTGAGGAGTGACGCAAGTCGTATCGGCTGTGGATTACACATGCGCATCCTGAAAGTTGCACACGCAAATTCTTCGTGCCGTTGCGGCATTTCGCGCATCATAGCAACCTCGATGCGAACCGTGTCAGCATCGAAAGCCTGACGGGAAATTCCTCATCATTTTCTTGAGAGCTTACCTCCATCTGTAATCCACCTCACACCTGCACCGGAGCTGCGGTGCGTTATAATCTGGTGAGACGAGTTGGCGTCTTCGAGTAATTTACAGATTTCGTTCGGGCAGCTCAGTCGTTCTTGCGTGGTTGGCGCCGAAACGGGAGGCCAGCATGCCAACGTCATCTCCCCTTGTGCGGTGGTCGACTGAGATGCTGCCGGAGCGCTTACGGTTCTCCACGTTCCGTGAAGAGTTTGCGCGGCTGAACCTCGCCTTGGACGTGATAGATCACAGCGGCGGCCGCCCGCGTATCGACGTCACTTACTTGCCGCTCGGCACGGTTGGCGTTTGTAGCATTAGCACCAGGCCGGTCGAGTTTATCCGTCACAAATACCACCTCAAGGATAGCCGTGAGCAATTCGGACTGAACATCGTCGAGGCTGGACCGGTCCAATTTGCAAACGCCGGCGAGGAGCATGTCTACAATGCCGGCTCCGCTTGTTTGGTTGACCGGGGAAGGCCGCTGCGAGTATTTGGGTCGCGCGGCGCCAGGGTCAGATTCGTGACCGTGCAGGCTGCCGCCCTTAGGTCTCTGGTCGCGCAGCCGGAAGATCTATCAGGTCGGCCGGTGCATCCTGGACCGGCGCTTCGGCTGCTTCACCTCTACCTGCGGTCGCTCGCATCATTCAAAGAAACATCGTCATCAAAACTCGCCTCCACCGTCGGCGCACATCTACTCGATCTCGTAGCCGCGACGCTCGGACCGACCGCCGAAGCTGCAAACATCGTTGCGGAGCGTGGTGTGAAGGCAGCCAAGCTACAGGCGATCCTGGCGGAGGTCGCGAAGCGCTCCAGCGATCCCAATTTCGATCTGCACCATGTCGCTGGAGCAGTCGGTATGTCGCGGCGATACGTGCAAAAATTGCTCGAGGGGACTGGAAAGTCGTTCACCGAGCACCTTGCAGGATGCCGGCTTGAGCGTGCCTTCGCGATGCTGACTGACCCGCACAATCTGCATTTGGCCATCATCGATATCGCGTTTGCAGTCGGCTTTGGTGACGTTTCTCATTTCAATCGCTCGTTCCGCCGGCGCTTCGGCGAGACGCCATCAGGCGTGCGCGCCGCATCGATCGTGCGGCAGAAGTCATCCTGCGTCCCATCACAATGCGCGGGCGACGGCCGCTGAGAACGCGGACAGCTCGACCTCACGGACGGCAAACGCGCACACCTGGCGCTGAAGGCGTCAGGGCGAGGCTGTAGGAAAGCCCTGCACAGCGCCAGGAGCGCGGGGCTACCAGCGTGCTCACGGCCTACTGCAGCGGCGCTGATCGGCTGCAAGGGGCCGAGCAGACCATGCAGGGGTTCCTTCACCTTGACCCAGGGATACATCCGAATGGGCTATAGCCGGAGATCGCTTCTCGCTGAAGAGTGAGACCGCCGCTGCTGGGGGCCAAACGGAGATGTCAGATGGGTGTGGCAGGCTGGCGCTTCGCGCATACGAAGAAAACCTCCGCGCCTGGGCGGTCGTTATCTGCGTGCTGGAGGAGTTGCCGTTTGTCTGCCCCGTGGTGGTCGCAATCGGCTCCCTGATCATGATCGGCATCACGCTCTGTAAGGATTGGCCGCAGTGAGGGACCTTACCGCCAAGGCGCTTATGACAGCAGGTAGACATCGATCATCAGATGCTTCTCGTATTCGGTCAGCGCCACGCTGCCGGGCGCGGCAGCTCCTCTGTGTGCGATACGGTACGAAATTTAGATGAGATTGCGAAAATGCTAATACGTTTAGGGCGGGCCGTCGCGCGGTCCCCGCGCATGCAGCAAACTCAGAAGGACCCGGACAACTTGCGGGCGGACCGCCATCCTTGGGCCTTCCGCCGCTCATGTCTGCTGGTGCAGTAAGAGCGGACTTCGATTTGGACCGCGTGGAAGTCCGAAAGTGACCCAAAGCGGACCTTTGCGCCGGTGGTTCTCGGCAGCTATGATGCCAGCCCATGAAGTCAGCATCTGACATAGCAACGAGGCCTGTGGTCGATGAGACTAGTGTGCGTGTTCCTGTTGCTTGCATCGATGCAGTCCGTCGCCGCGCAGCAGCAAAGCTCGAAAATAACTTTACGCTGCACTGGAACGAGTAGGTTGGTGGGTAAGCCCGGAGCAGAGTTGGAATTTACGCCCCTCTCCAATCTAAGCATCATTGTGAGCGACGTCGATCAAACAGTGTCGTTCCAGGACAAGATCGTACCGATCACGAAGATTACTCCCTTGCTTGTCGGGTTCAGCAGCCAACACGCGAATGGGAGGCCGACCATCTCTGGCCGGATCGATCGGCTGACCAAGAGCGTCGAAATCGATTGGACGTACGAAAACGTCGGCGAGAACACCCATTGGGAGCTTGAGTGCCGTCCTGAAGGTCCCTTTCGTGATTGGGGGGTGAGCAGCTTTACCTGGGGAGTCGGTTCATCCTGACCGGGCACCATTGGGCCGACGTGCCACTTTCCGCTTCTGGCCCGAAGCCGGCTGCGAGGGCAAAGCAGAGCCCGTCTGCTCTGCCCCCTAAATCAGACGTCGACTTGTTCCGCTATCGCGAGGGCGTCATCGACCTCGATGCCGAGATACCGGACGGTACTCTCGATCTTGGTGTGCCCCAATAGGAGCTGCACGGCTCGCAGGTTGCCGGTTCGGCGGTAGATCAAGGTCGCTTTGGTGCGGCGAAGAGAATGCGTCCCGAACAGGTGCGGATCCAATCCGATGTCAGCGATCCAGTGAGATAGGAGCCGGGCGTACTGGCGGGTTGTCATGTGTCCAGCCTGCCGTCGACCAGTGAACAGGTATGCGCCCGACTTCTTACCGGTTGCCCGGAGGTAGTCATCGATCGCCTGGCGGGTGGATTCCGTCAGTTCAAATTTGACTGGCCGGCCGGTCTTCTTCTGTCGGACGCTCGCGCGGTCGGCAGCATACCCACCCGGGGCAACGTCATCGACTTTCAGTGCTACAACGTCGCAGCCGCGCAGCTTACTGTCGATGGCAACGTTGAACAGCGCCAGATCACGCATCCGGCCTTCCACCTGGAGCTTGGTGCGGATTGACCAGACATGTTTTGGCCGGAGCGGCGGCTTCGCGCCGGCGATCTTTCCCTTATTCCAGGGAGTGCGCTTCGAGACGGCGTAGGTTACGTTCAGAACATCGGTCATGTTGACCTCCTCAACTTGTGAGGCTGGTCATTTTCAGCTCGGAGCCCTTCCGACCCCTCTTCCGCTTTCAGACGATTGGAGACGTACCGCGTCCACTTCGAGCGATGGGAGGGGCGATATTGACCCATAGCTGACTTATGGCGGTCCCCGTTTCCCAAATTACCCGCTTTTGGCACAATCTGCACAGGCGCTCGGTCCTAAGCTCCGTTAAATGGTGGGCATGGGTAGGGAGTTATTAGTGAGTGCGGCTGTTGTTGCGGCGGGTGTTTTCACCGTAGCTGCCATCTTCGTATTGGTCTTCGGTCATTGATCGAAATCAAATTGAGCGTTGCAATCAGGTGCAAACCTTTGGACGACAGATCCGAGCGGCCAGTGCACGTGACCGTGAATTGTTCACGCGATGCTTAGGTGCTCGCCGGTCTCGACTTGCCATTGAGGCAGCCTCTAGCCGAGAGGACGGTGCCACATGACAGTTCGCGAACTTGTAGACGCGCTTCGAGCGCTGCCCGATCAAAATGCGACGGTGGTTATTGGCGAGGGCAATAGGCCTGACGTGTGGTTGCTCGTGTCAGGCTTAGTATTGCGCCGGATTTTCCAACTGGACGATGACTTCGCAATGCCTGGAAACGATGCGGCGGTTGAGATCGTGTAATCGAACGGACGTTTGGTTGATTTTCGTTTTCATCGTCTTTTTGCGTCGGTACCTCTCGCCATGCAGATGGCTCGGCAGCGAGGACGGTCACGCCGAGCTTGGCCCTTCTCAGACATGCCGAGCACGTTGGGTGACCGGGTGGCATAACGGCAGAGATACCAGGCCGACTGCGACTTCGCCTTTTGACCCAAAGCGGTCACCGCGTTGATCTAGGAGCCGTCTTTCTCCGATGCGACTGCAGTGCGCACGGCATCACCCAAGTCTATACTCAAGCGTGCTCTTGCTTCGAGTGGGTCCTGAGCTTGCGCAACGAACGGCAACATCGGCAGAACGATGGTCAGCACGCGCACGATGGCTCCCTGCTCTAATTCCTGCGCCTCATCGTGCGGGCGGTCCGGGGTCGCGGCCATCTTCTTCATTCGCTCCCAGATACCGGGAGTGTGGTCCTCCAACGTCGCAATCACTTCCCGCGTCTGCTCGTCGGTAAAGAACGTGTCCATGAAAATATTCCGGTGTGGTCGCGCTCACGCTCTGGGATCGAAAGCATCCGGGTCTGACAGACCCTTGAAGCCGTATAGAATGCGCATAACGGGCTCGGCATCCGTCCAAATATATCCTTCGTTCGCTTTCTCAACATAGCCAAGCGGCACAAGGGCATTAAGAACTTGAGTCATTCGTCCGTTTCGCCCGAATGGCACGTATATGGCGCTGGAAAAGTCGTGATAGTCTTTTCCATAACTATCAAAGAAGTCGATGAAGGCTTCCAGCAATTCAGGCAAGCTTGGGCCGCCATTTTGGGAATTGCGTTCGGCCACTTGAGCGGCCTCTTCTGTGCTGCACTCAAACGCAAAAGCACTCGCCCATCCCTTGGGTCCTGGATTAAGTGGTCTGAGAATGCCGAGCGGCCACAGAACAAGCGCAAGCGATGTGAACGTGTCATTATGAGCGAGGATCGGACGCGGAGCGTTGGGAAATTGGGACGCCAAAGCGTCAGCGTTTAAATCGCCCTCGGCAAGCTGGTAAGCTCTCTCGGCGAGAGCTTGCGCGAGTTTGCCATAGGCATGCAGCTCCATTTCGTTCATGGGACCTTCAACGGCGCTGACAGCTTGGCTCACTTTTCATCGCTCTACCCCAGCCAGTATTGAGGGATAGCTCGGCAGATGTTTCGAACTTTAACGATTTACGCCGCTTCCGGTTCTGGCCCTTTTGCGACATGCCGTCGAACACTGCGAATGTCCGCTCGTCAGGTTATACCGGAAGTAACTGTCGGACAGCCAAAACGACGAGAATGACCCGAAGCGGAAGCTTCGAGCGTCGTGTCTCTCATTCGGGTTTGAATGCGCCTTTGACCGGATAGCCAACGTTCACAGCAATTTTCCAAGCATCATAAATCCTATTCAGCAGGTATGTACCCCCAGACCTGTTTAGTTCGGCAAGCGATGTCGAGCGGTGACGGCTTACGATCCTTCGTCGCCGATGTCTCGAATTTTTTCATGCTGTGCATCGGATAGAACAGCGTCAATAGTTCGCTTGAGCGCTTCCTGCGAGCAAGGCTTGTTCAGGACAGGCATTCCTTGAAAGCCATCAGGCACACCTTTCGTGCCGTAACCACTCACGAATACCAGTGGAAGGCCGCGTCCTGTCACGGCCTCGGCGACGGGCCTCACATTGAACCCATGCAAATTGATGTCGAGGATCGCGCAATCATAGTCCTCAATCTCCGCAAGGGATCGGCCTAAATCGACACTCCCGGCTTCGGCAATGACGGTATGCCCAAGCTGCTCAACCATATCTACGAGCATCATCCGAATGAGGGCTTCATCTTCAACGAGGAGTATCGATGCATGCTTCATCCGATGCTTCCGGTGCCGGTAAGAAGCGACTAACTTTGATTGAGTAGCTGCGAGGCCGCTGCCACAAGCTGCGCCGAGGCGAATGGCTTCGTCAGCGTGATGCCGTTCGGAACGCCTTGCACGGCCCATTGGTCGGCCGCCATTCCCGACATGTAAATCACCGGGAACGCGGCATCCACCTCGCGGGCCGCTCGCGCTACTTCCCAACCATTGAACCTTCCGAGTAGATTGATGTCAGTGACAAGGCTCCGATACGCAACAAGCCCGCCTTTGAGTAGAGTCACTCCCTTCCTGGCGATGGCGGTCTCAAAGCCTCCCTCACTCAGCGCATCCTCGACAATCCCTTGGATGGCGTCGTCGTCCTCGACGACAAGGATTAATGGCACTTCCGGCAAGGTCGCCCCCAACTTACATTTTCGCTGAACGTTACAAAGTGCACAGAAGCAGAAGGTTCCCGAGAACTGGGAATAATCGGCAGCATGGGCACTCCTCACTGGACTAAGCGGGAGGCTCTGACGCTTTTTTGGCGTTGTTCTTTTGTCGGAGGAACGTGACCGCCAGCTCATCGCCGTTCACTCTGTCGAGCAGGCACCGGCGATAGGCAAGGCCGGTCGAAGAGAGGACAAGAAAGAACTCCGTTAAGGCCAGTCCTTCGATTGATCCTTCAACCTGAAGGATCCCGCCGGCTTCCGAGACTTCCTTGACGCGGCATGAGCGACGCCAAGTCCCATCGATGGCCATTATCTGCGCGGGCAAATGGTGCTCAAACGTGACCTTGCGGCCTGCTTGTTCTTTTTCTTTGGGCATGGGCGAGTCGAGCCAGTAGATCGTATCCCTTCTATCGAGGATGACTAAGAGGACGCAACCAGTTCCGGGAAAACTTGGCAATTATCAGCGCGGCGGCGGCACCCGCGCGGAACTTATCTCGGTGGTTGTAGCCAGCTGAACGAAGCCATAGTCTCAAGAAGTTCCGCAGGCCGGAGCGGGCGAAGGGCTGGCAGGGTTCGTGTCAACCGCTCGCCATGGGACCTACCTGACGTGAAGGCTTGTTTGGTGGCGGCAGGCCCATTTCTTCCGCCCGCAACGCAGCGAGCTTCCGGTAGGCTGTCGCTAGGCCCTCAAGGCACGCCCTGAGGTCGCCATCAATCTCGTTGGCGGCTAGCCGCTCGAATGCAACGGCCGTCTCGATGTCGTAGTGCATCAGCGCATCAATCATCGGCTCGATCTTCGCTTGCATGGGTGTCATTCCTCCGGCTGCTTGAGGCTGTTCGCAGTTGCCCAGCGAGCCTCAGCCTGAGCAACAATCTCGGCGCTGCTGGCGAGGGTGGAGTAGCTACGCTCTAGGGTTGCGAGCGAATGTTTGGCTCGCCCTTCATTTGCAGCCAACTTTGCGGCCCTACAACGCTCAGCCAACTCGCGGTATTCTTGCGCTTTTCTCATGACAACCAAGCCATCGGCGCTCTGGACGTTCCTACGCTGCGCGACAGTAGCGGGGTTTCACCGGAGGCAGAAAGTCCGCTGTCCGATAGGAACGGCAAAGAACATGACCCGTTGCCGGACATCGATGACGATCATTGCTCTCCTCCGCATTGACTAACCCGGTCAGCAACGCTGGCCGGGTGCTTGTCAGTGGCAAGAACGGGCACGAACGTAGGCAGAAAAAACAATGAAGTGGATGTTGGTGGTCTTGGTAGGCGGCGTCTCGCCCGTCAACACCGATCTGGTGTTCGATAAGTTCACCGACTGTCTCGCCGCCGAGGAGCAAATGCGACAGCATTATGCGGATGCGTTCGATGCGAGGGATCGTCAGGCGGCGGCAAGGATCGACCGGCGCAAGGACTACAAGAAGGCCCGCGACATTGAGGCCAAACGACTGCTGAGTAACGTGGGGACCTGTGTCCCGCATGGAGGCGGTGATCAGCAGCCCGGCACGGCTCCGCAGCGGTAGCCCCCTGTTACATCGTCGCAGCATCCCGCAACGTCACCGCCTCAGCCAGCACCTCAGCCGACGCCGCCGACCTAACGGCAGCGGTGTCAGCTTCTGGCCCATAGCCGAAGGTCTCGGCAGCCGTCGGCGCGTCCGTTGTTGGGGGTAGAGCGGAAGTCGCGAAGATCGGCCATGACCGTACCGCAGTGAGCTTCTCTCCGCTGCAGCTGGACGGCGATGACGACCCGCCCCGCTGCGGCGGGGTGCCCATGCGCTTGCGGCGGCCTCGGGCCGCCGCTTTTCAGAGGCGGCCCCGATCCTGATCCGAGCGGTCAGAGACGGCCGGCGGAATCTCCAACTGTCCCTCGGCGGGAACTCCGTCCCTCACTCGACGTTTGCGGGAATGCCCCCTGCCCACGCCAAAGGTTGGCTGACGGAACTCGGTGTCGCGATGTCGCGTCCGGCCGCGTTCGTGGTCTATCTGATCTATTGTGTTTGCTGGCTCACCCTTGGAAACGGCCTGGAGTGGCATTCGATGGCAACGCTTGCCACGTGGGGAATGACGCTCCTCATTCAGCGAGCCGAGCACCGCGATACCCAAGCCATTCACGCAAAGCTCGACGAACTCCTGAAGGTCCACGGCGGAGCCGACAATTCGTTGATGAGCATCGACGACAAGGACGCAGAGGAAGTCGAGAAAGACCGCACGCAGGTGCAGGAAGCGAAGTAGCAAGAGCGAGCGTCGCCACCTAGACAACCTGATGGCACTGACATCTGAATTAGGAACAAAGGTCGACAGCCACCGGTTCGAGAACTGAACTTTCTCGTACCCTGAGGGCAACCGGAATGTACCATCACGTCAAGAAACTCATGTTCACCGTCCGTGTCGACGAGCCGGATCCGCGGTTCGGCAACATGCTTCTCGAGCAGTTCGGCGGCGCCAACGGCGAGCTCGCCGCTGCCATGCAGTATTCCATCCAAGGCATCAATTGCGAAGATCCGGACCGCAAGGACCTCCTAATGGACATCGGCACCGAGGAGCTCAGCCATCTCGAAGTCGTTGGAACGCTTGCGCGCATGCATCTCAAACCGATGAAATTCGATCGCGAGGCGGCCGAAGCAGACCCGCTGATCGCGATCGCCGGCGGCGGGGGCGTAAATCTGTTCAACTCGCAAGGAAACGCCTGGACCGCCGACTACCTCAAGATTACGGGCGAACTCGATGTCGATCTGCGCAGCAACATCGCCGCCGAAGCCCGGGCAAAGATCGTCTATGAGCGGCTCATCAACTTCACCGACGATTCCGGCACAAAGGATGCGCTGCAATTCCTGATGACCCGCGAGATCACGCACATGAAGGCCTTCTCGCTGGCGCTCGAAAGCATGGCGAAGCCGGCATTCAGCATCGGGCGCATCGCTCCGACACCTGGCCTCGTCGACCAGTTCTTCAATGATTCGACCGGAACGGGCGATCACGGCGAGATCGATACGCGCGGGCCGTGGAACGAAGGGGGCGAGTGGGTCTTCACCGAGTCCCCTGCGATCCAGGCGGGTGAGCCTGGCCCGGCGTCGGCGATCGTGACCGAGAGCTCCCCGCCCGTGGACGAAGCCGGACTCGGTGAGCTCCTGATCGACGAGCTGCGCGACATCCTTCATGCAGAGAAGCAACTAACCAAAGCGCTGCCCAAGATGGCGGAAGCCGCGCGCTTCGATCAGCTTCGCGAGCTGTTTGAGCAGCATCTCGCCGAGACCGAAGCCCAGGTGGAACGCATCAACGAGTGTTTTGAGTTGCTCGGGAAGTCCGCGCGAACCAAGCCGTGCAAGGGTATGATGGGCCTCGTCGAGGAAGGCCAGGAGATCATGGACGAGGGCGAGGAGAAGGAGGATGCCGCCGCCGACCTGGCCTTGATCGGGGCGGCGCAGCGAGTCGAGCATTACGAGATCGCCGGCTACACCACCGCGCGCAACCTCGCCCAGCAACTCCGCCACAGCGCCATCGTCAGCTTGTTGTCGAAATCTCTGGCCGAGGAGGAAAATGCGGACCAACTGTTGAACCAGGTGGCCCGCTCGCTGATGTCGGTCGCAAAAATGCCGGCTACGGTCGAACAGACGGAGTAGACGCTACAGCCTGGCTCGGCAGTGCCAAGCAACGGTTCTGCCGCCCAACTGTTCTCCGTCAGACCGGCGGCGTCATGTCGCCGCGTCCAACGACGGAGAATTCAGTGGCGCGCGTCATGATTGGCACATCCGGCTGGCATTACGATTCCTGGCGAGGGCCATTCTTTCCGGAAAGTTTGCCGCTGAAGGAACAACTTCGCTACTATGCGAGCCAATTCGACACGGCCGAGCTGAACGGCGTCTTCTATCGCACCCCGACGCGCGAAGCGGTGAAAGCCTGGTGCGAGCAGACCGGACCAGAGTTCGTCTTTGCCTGGAAGGCCTCGAAGTTCATTACCCATTGGAAGCGCTTATCAGATCGTTCCGAAAACAGCCTTGAACTCCTGGAGGATCGCATTTCCTGCCTGAGAGGCAAGGAGGGCCCGATCCTGTTCCAACTTCCCCCGCAGTTCGAGGCAAATCCCGACCGGCTTGCCTCGTTCCTCAAGCTGCTGTCGAAGAAACGTCGGTACAGCTTCGAATTTCGCCATCCGAGCTGGTATCAATCCCGCATCCTCCGGATGCTCGCCGATCAAAACATCTCGCTATGTTTGTCGGACCATCACGATGCGCCTGCGCCCTGGAAACGTACGGCGGACTTCGTTTATGTGCGTGGTCACGGCCCGAGTGGACGCTATCACGGTCACTACACGCGACCGGCGCTGACGCAATGGGCAAAGCGTATCAAGTCATGGAAGCGACAAGGTTGCGACGTCTACGTCTATTTCGACAATGATCAAAAGAGCGCCGCCCCGGCCGACGCCCAGAAGCTAAAAGCTCTGCTCTAGCGCGCAAGGATTCAGCACATTCGAGCCATGCTACTGCTTGGCTGTGCCCGGCTCGGCCATCTTGCGGTGTTGCTTCGCCAGTATCTCGTTGGGCATGACATTCGCTATGCTCGACTGCACTTTGTTCTTGAAGCCCGTCACGATGTCAGACTCGCCATTCATCATCGCCGCGAAGCCGGCCTTCGCAACGTCAGCGGCACCATCCTTTTCTTCCGTTCCGACCTTGGTATCCATCATGTCGGCGCGGCGGAAGAACTCGGTCTCGGTGGCGCCAGGCATCAGGCAAGTGACGGTAATGCCGCTGTCACGGAGCTCCTCGCGCAGCGCGAAGGAAAACGAATCCAGGAATGCCTTGCTGCCATTGTAGACGGCTTGGAAGCTGCCCGGCGTGAATCCGGCGATCGAACCCGTAATCAGAATGCGTCCCGACTTGCGCCGAAGCATCTCGTTGGCGGCCCGATGGATCAGGTACAGCGTGCCGGTGATGTTGGTATCTACGACGTTCCGGATCCGACGAAATTCCTGATCGAGGAACGCCTTTCCTAGTCCGACGCCGGCATTGGCGAGCAACGCGTCGATCGGCCTGTCGCCGACCGCAACACAAAGTTTGTCGACACCCTCGGTGGTCGCGAGATCGGTCTCCACAGCCTGCACGCTGACCCCGAGCTTCCGGAGCTCGGCCCCCGCCGTCTCAATCGCCGGCTCGTTCGCGGCGATGAGGAGATCAAAGCCATCCTTGGCGCAGCATTTTGCAAGTTCCAGGCCTATTCCTGTGGAGGCACCAGTGACGACGGCGAATTGCTTGGCGGGCATGGGAGGGTCCTCGATATTGCTCTGACGAAGCTCAATCGTTCCGCCGGTCACCCGTTCCTAACCGACCTGAAGCGACCGATCGGCCAGCTACTGTAGTTCTGTATCGACCATAGCAACCTTCGTTCGGCGCTCGGCTTTGATGTGTTTGTTCAAGTGGAGGGACGAGGATGAAGGCGCTGACCAGGCACGGCAAAAGCGACATCCGCTGCGAGACGGCTCCTGATCCGAAGATCAGGACGGCTGCATCAAGGTGGTGATGAAGCCCTTTGACGCATGACACCTGCGAAATCGCGCTGGCTGGCGGCAACCCAGCTCGGAATCGTCAGCAGCAGTTTTTCAACCTTACTGAGCCAGGTGACGGCAGGCCAGATCGGCCGCGACCCGCTGGTCGACTGGATGACGGTCGCCGCGATCCCGGCGCGCGACGCGGTGCTGTCGTCCGAGCCGGGCGCTGCCGCGGTTGCGATCGGCATCGCCTTTCACCAATGGGCCGACGTCTCCTGGGCGCTGGTGTTCTTCGGCCTGTTCGGCCGCTGGACCGGGCGCCTCCACCCGGCAACTCTCGCCGGCCTCGCCCTGCCCTGGGCCGCCCTGACGTCAGCGACCGAGTGGTTCGTGCTGGTCCCCCTGTTTCCGTTCCGGCAGCCGATATTCACCCTGCAGCAGCCCTATTGGATCGGATTTCTGGTCCATCTCTCCTCCGCCCTGATCTATCCGCTGTTCGCGTGGCTCCGCTGGCCGATCGGCCAGGCGCCGGCGACCAGTGAGGTCCGGTTCGCGCAACGCTGGACGATCGGGGCGTTGTGCGCCCTCGCCTTGTCGACAACGCTCGGACTGGCCGAGGGAATGTCGGATCCGTTGCCGCTCGTGAGCGGCGATCCAGCCGACGACCAGCGCTATATCCGACACATGAGCACGCACCACGAGCAGGGCATCGAGTTGGCACGGCTTGCTGCCGCCCGTGCACAAGCACCGCACTTGCGCGCTCTCGCGGCGTTGATGGTCGCGTCGCAGGTGGGCGAGAACCGCATCTTCGCGCGCTGGTGGGACGGCTGGTCCACCGAGCCGATGCCGGTCTGCTCCAGCGAGGAGCGCGCGGCGATGCCGGGTTATCTTACCGCCGCGCAGATGGAACAGCTGCACGAGGCCACGGACGCCGAGTTCGACGCGATGTTCGTCCGCCTGATGAGCCTGCATCATGCCGGCGCGGTGCGGATGGCCGATGCCGAATTGCATTCATCGGGCGATCCGCAGCTGCGTCTGATGGCTCATGCGATCCGCCATGAACAGCAGGGCGAGATCGCACTGATGCACGGTGTCGGCGGCATCGAGGCGGTACGCCAGGCAACGCGGAACATGCTGGCGAACAAACTTTGACGGAACGGTCAGCGGGTTGTCTCGAGCCGCGCGGGCTACTCCGTGAACGTCTCGGCGGATTCTTCCGAATTTATGGCACTATGGTTCGAGAGCTCGCGCTCGGCATCGTGCCAGAACTCGTCGTCCCGCCCTTCCGGCCTACCCGCCAATTCCCAAAGCTGATGCGCGCGGGTCTTGATCTGGTCGTCCGTCGGCTTTTGCATGTGATTCCTCCCTATATCCTTCGCTCCAACGTAGCTTCCCTGCCTCACGATCCTGCCGCGCACGCACGCTGACGTGACTCGGACTTCGCGACCCTGGCCCGGCCTCGCTTGACCGATGTTTGCCGAAGCTGGTCCATCCGGCATTGCGAGGCTTTCTTGTCCGGGCGCCAGCGCAGGAGCCTCGTGCCATGGCGAAACCGGTCGCCGGACACATGGTCGTAGCAAACCTCGACGACGTTGACGGGGCACACCGGCTGCCACGCCGCGGATCGCTTCGTAGACCACCGGCTCGGCCCGCCCGGCGCCTTGCCAGTAAAGCTGCATTGGCTTGCAATCTTCTCGAATTTTTCGGTCAGGCCTGGCCGGTCTGAGGTCTTGATCGCCGAGGTGAAGCCGACGTGATGCAGAAGGCCGGAATCGTCATATAGACCAAGCAGCAGCGAGCCGATCACCTTGCGGCCACCCTGCTTCTTCTCGCCATAGCGGAAGCCGCCCACCACGCAATCGGCAGAGCGCAGCAGCTTGATCTTCTGCATCCCGTCTCGCGTGCCACAGCAATAGGGAAGGTCGAGCCGCTTTGCGACGACGCCGTCGTGACCGTCTTCCACATGCTGCAGCCATCGCGTCGCCTCGGCGCGGTCGCGGCTTGCCGGCGACAGCGTGAACACGTCCTTGCCGCCAAAATAGCGCCGCGCGAATTTCTCGAGCGCTGGGCGGCGCTTCGAAAGCGGAAGCCCCGCAAAGTCGGCGCTGGCCGACCGCAGCAGGTCGAAAGCGATGAAGCAGGCCGGCGTCTCGACGGCAAGGCGCTTGACCCGGCTGGCGGCGGGATGGATGCGCTGGAGGAGTGCGCCGAAAGAGTAGCCCTCCTCCAGGTGGATGATCAACTCGCCGTCAAGGATGAAGGATTCGGCGGACATGGCCGACGCAGCGGCAGCGACCTCTGGGAAATAGCGCACGAGGTCGCGACCGCCCTTCGACTGCATACGAATTCGTCCGCCATCGCGGCTCAGCAGGCAGCGAAATCCGTCCCATTTCGGCTCGTACTGCCACTCCGCCCCGCGGGGGATCTCAGTGACGGACAGCGCTTCCATCGGCTCCATGAGCAGCACCCCACTTCGATCGTCGAGAGGGCCTCCGTCTTGACGCATCGTAGCAGATGGGAACCCCGCGAGACGCCACGCGTTCCTCACCATCATTGCGAGAGGAGAAATCGATTATGGGCTTCTTCACGAAGGACATCAAAACGATGGAGGACCTGCTGATCCACGGTCTGCAGGACATCTACTATGCCGAGCAGCAGATCTTGAAAGCGCTGCCGACGATGATCGACAAAGCGACCAACCGCGACCTCGTCACCGGCCTCAAGAACCATCTGGAGGAGACTAACAAGCAGGTCGAGCGGCTGGAGAAGGCGTTCGCGAAGGTCGGGAAGGAGCCCAGCGGCACCAAGTGCCCGGCCATCGACGGCATCATCAAGGAAGCTGACGAGACCGCGGGTGAGATCGAGGACAAGGCAGTGCTGGACGCCGCCATCGTCGCGAACGCTCAGGCCGTCGAGCACTACGAGATGTGCCGCTACGGCACGCTGATCGCCTGGGCGGAAGAACTTGGCCACGACGAGATCGTCCGCTTCCTGACCACCAACCTCAACGAGGAAAAGGCGGCGAACACCAAGCTCAACACGGTGGCGCTGCGCAAGGGCGTCAACGCCAAGGCGTCGACGGCGGCCTAGGCCAGCTTCTTCCGTCTTGATCTCAGCGGCTCCGCGACATCGCGGGGCCGCTGCTCGTTGAGCCGAGAGCGTGACGCGAATTGGCGCAGCACGAACCAGGCGGCGACCGCGACGCCTGGAGCATCCGTTCAGCCCTAACCGCAGCGGCTCCTCAGGTCGCTTCATGCCCGGATATCGCGAGACCGCCGCGAATGCCCGTTAATGCGGATCAATCGTGAAGCGTCGCAGCAAGAAGGCGATTAACTTATGACATTTTCGGAACTGCGCAAACATTTAGCAGTTTGCAATTCGCAAATCAAAACGTTCAGGACGGCTGCAGGTGCGCATACTCATTGTCGAAGACGACACCCTCATCCGCGAATTCGTCGTCGATGTCCTCAGGGACGAGGGCTACGACGTCATCCATGCGGCCGACGGCGAGCAGGCGCTGGCCTGGTGCGGACGCAAAGCCGCCGACGTTCTGGTGACCGACGTGAAGCTGCCTGGAAAGATCGACGGCTGGCAGGTCGCCGAACGTTGCCGTCAGGATCATCCTAATCTTCCGGTGATCTACGCCACCGGCTTTTCGCCGGTCACGCCGCGTCCGGTCCCCGGCAGCCTCATCCTGCAGAAGCCGTATCACCCTGACCAGATCGTCGAGGCGATCAGGGAGGTGACGTCCGGCCGGTCACCGTCTGCCTAGCTCGTGCGTTGCTGCGGTTGATGAAGCGGGCATTACCTAGACTGGTCCCGACGGTCAGCATGGCAAAGGCCGAGACTACCGCGCCGCTGGCCAGAAAGCGGATGACATACTCGCTCATTTCGGCTTTTTCCATAGCTTGGGGAGCGGACCATCGGCGCCGTACGCCGGGTCCTTTCGCGGTACCGGCACTTTCGGGATCGTCTTCAACGCCCGCGAACGATCCTCGACGGTCGTGCACTCGTCGTACCTGCCCGTCCAGGGGTAGGCCCCGACGACGAGAAAGTACTTGTCTGCGGACAGGCACTGATGGCCCGTACCGGCGGGCAGGATCGCGACGTCACCTGCCTTCAGCTTGAATATCCGGCCCTTGCTGCCACCGAACCGGACGCGGCCCTCACCGCGAGCGATGCCGAGCACCTCGTGAATGCGGGAGTGGTAGTGAACATAGTCGTAGATGCCGTCGCGCCAGCTGTCGGCCCATCCGTTCGCCTCGAACAGGTCTTCGAGCACTGCCGCGGGATCGTGCTCCCCGTCGAAGTCGACCGCGCCCCTGTACAGGATCAGGGCCCAGCGTGGATGGTTCGGGATCAACCCATCATCCTTGAACCGAACGGTGTGGGGCTTTCTTGAACGCACAAGTTCGGGCGCCTTCCGCTTGCCAGGCCGGCGCAGACCGGTGGCTCGCTCCGCATATTCCTTGAAGTCTTCAAGTATCGGCATGGTCCGTCTCCTTCCGGGATAACCGGTGCAACCGCGAAGCATTCGTCCGAACCAGCACCGGGTGCACAATCGGCCACCATCGTCCGTCCGATCCAACATTCGGACTCCATAACTCCGAAGCGAGTTCCGGGTTCGATCCTCGTCGACGGAACGAACCGCGCAAGTCGTTGTTAGAAAAGCGAATTGGAGGCGCAGTGAAAAGGAAAGCGCGGACGTCGACGTTAGACGTGGTCGGACTCGCTGTGCCCGCAGCAGCCGCCTTCTATCTGCTTACCGGCGGCAAGAATGCCGGCGTCGTTCACGCCGACACTGGCGTCACGACGCAGAAGGCGGCGAACGCCGCCGGTGCGCGCGTCCTGCCCTCCGACCCCAAGCTCAAGGTCGAGCCGAATTAATCGGAGGAGTCATCATGCGAGCACACCTGCCTGTCGGGAATGCATCACCGGCGTCGCAGCGGAATGGCGATTGGTTCGCCCGACTGGCGGTAGCGACGTCGCGAATCTCCGGGCGCCCGCTCACTTTCCTTCTCGCGGTTACCACGGTGCTGGTTTGGGCCATCACGGGACCGCTGTTCGGCTTCAGCGACACCTGGCAACTCGTCATCAACACAGGCACCACCATCGTCACCTTCCTAATGGTCTTCCTGATCCAGGCGACCCAGAACCGGGATACGCTGGCGCTTCAGGTTAAACTCGACGAGCTCATCCTCGCGACCAAGAATGCTCACAACGCTATCGCAGGCATCGAGGAAGCTCCCGACAAGGAGATCGAGAAGGCGAAGGTGGAGGTCCTCAAGCGCGCCAGCTGAGGAAACGAGGAACGGCATCACGCCATGTCCGGCTCCATCGCTACCTATGTCGGCGGCGTCGCCGCCTTTCTCGCATCGCTCTCCTACATTCCGCAGGTTAGGAAGGCTTGGCCGCGCGGATCGACCCGCGACCTCTCGCTAGGCACGCTGGCTGCGCTTACGCGGGGACTGGGCCTCTGGACCGTTTACGGCGCGATCCAGGGCGACTGGGTCATCGTGCTGGCCAACGTCGTGGGAGCGACGCTCTCCGGTATCGTGCTGGCGTGCAAGATCCGTAACCTGCTGACCGCAGCGCTCTCTGCACCTCCTTGGCGTCATAGCCGGCATAGACGGGGACCGTGGGCTGCTCGTCCGTAAACAGGATCCAGTTTCGCGCCTTTCTTGGAAGGTCGCGCCAGGGCGTGTCGACGTCGTAACCAAGGGTCGTCAGGATATCGCGCAGGTTCTGGCCGTGCCATGCCGTCGGCCACGCCGCGACGGCCCGCTCGCGGATGGTGAGGGTGTCGTCCGGCACCATCGAGCGTTCGGTCACGTCGTAGACGCGGCCGAGACCGTGGCATTTCGGACAAGCCCCTTCTGCCGAATTGGGCGAGAAGGATTCTGCATGAAGCAGAGGTTGCGACTTCGGGTAGTCGCCGGCGCGCGAATAGAGCATCCGGAACAGGTTCGACAGCGTCGTGACGCTGCCGACGCTGGATCGCGTTGTCGGCGAGCCCCGCTGCTGCTGCAGCGCGACAGCCGGCGGCAGCCCCTCGACCTCGTCGACTTCGGGCACGGCCATCTGGTGAAACAGGCGCCGAGCGTAAGGGGACACGGATTCCAGATATCGTCGCTGCGCTTCTGCATACAGCGTCCCGAATGCCAGGGATGATTTTCCGGAGCCGGAGACGCCGGTGAACACCACAAGCGCATCGCGCGGAATGTCCACGTCCACGTTCTTCAAATTGTGCTCGCGCGCGCCCCGCACCCTGACTAATCCGTGTTCCGACTGCGCCGGGCTCTGCTTTAGTCTATACGCCTTGTCGTCCATGACTCGCTGCCGCTGCGGTTAAGACAGATAACGGGCCCGAAACGCCGACGATCCCAAGAGACTCGCGGGCTACCTCATGGAACCATTGCCAAGCGCGCAGGTTCGTTCCAACGACCGCCGGATATGAGACACATTATTCTGCTTCCATACTGGGCCGGCACGCCTGCAGGCCCATCCGGTGTGCAAATGGCGGGATTACATCGTGCGCTTGCTGCCTGGATCTCGACGCCGCTCAGCGTCCCACTCGCGGAGCAGGCAACCCTTTAACATTGGGCTATGCCGGGGTTTTCAATGATATCCTCCATCACGCCTGCGGTAGAGGCCGGAATATCCACTCGCGCCAAACCGCCAGTAGCGCGGCCATGATGACCGGCCCCACGAAGAGACCCATGAGGCCGAACGCAGCCAGTCCGCCGAAAATTCCGACGAACGCGAGCAGGAAGGGAAGCCTCGCCGAGCCGCTCACCACCGTCGGCCAGACGAAATGATCGCCAGCGATCATGACGATCGAGCCCCACAAGAACACTCCGGCCGCAGCGACCCCGCTTCCGCCCTCCGATATCGTGACGATGGCCGCGACGGTGAACGCCAGCCAGGCGCCGAACGGGATCATCGCGAACGCCGTCGTGAAGATGACGAACATCAGCGCATTGGGGACGCCCGCCACGAAATAACCGATGCCGATCGCTATCCCTTCGCCAAGGGCTACCAGCACCGTGCCGTTCACGGTCGCACGGGTCGCGTCGATCATCTTCTCGACTAGGCACTCTCCCGCGTCTCCAAAGAGCCTGTCGCAAGTCTCAAGGAAGCGGCTCGTAATCGAGCGGCCGCTGCGGAGCAGAGCGAATAAGGCCAACAAGGAGAAAAACAAGAGAAACAGCCGGTGGACCAGTTGACCGCCCAACGTCCGGAAGAGGTCGGATACGTTGTCCGCATTCACCGACTTCAACCACTCCGTAGCCGCCTTCGGATCCGAGAGATTGGCCCGCCACCATTGCTCCATGCTCCCGGCGGCGATCGGCAGGCGGGCGATCCAGTCTGGCACTTCGGCGCCGCTCTCCCGCGCCCTCTTGAGCCAGTCGGCCAGCAAATCGCTCTGCTGCGCGACTTCGTACACGGCAAGGGCAATTGGCGTTACCAGGATCAGTGCGACGAGGACTGTGAATGCAAAAGCCGCTGCTCCGGAAGGACCGCCCATGACGCGCGTGGCGAACGCCAGATAGAGCGGCCACAGGGCGACCGCCATGATGGTCGCCCAAACGAGAGCAGGCAGGAAACTCGCGGCGGTCCAAAGTCCGAGCGCCACTAATATCAGTGCCAGGGCGATCCTGGCGTTCATGCGCGCGCCCGCCCCCAGCGGGAGTGGCTTTTGATCGGCTGGCTTGGCCGCTGCGGGAGAGCCTCTCGATTGGAGTTTCTTTGATGGGGCTTTGGCCGTGCCGGTCATGCGCCTTTCCGACGTTTACCGGCTGCGCAGCTGCGGTCTTGCGGTAAGGAGCGCGCGGTCCGCTGACGGACGCGACGCCGGGATCACGCGTTTCGTGATACGAACCACATGCACTTTGCCTGTCGTGGTTCCTTGTCGCAGGCTGCGCCTGCTACGCCAGGCAGCCACCTCGTCCTCCAGACGGAATGCTCCGTCCTTGCCTTTGCCCTCGTGTTCGATGGTCGCGCCCATCTGGTTTTCCTCTTTAAGTCTCGCGCATAAAACGAGATAAGGCGACAGATGTTCCCTTATCCGGAACAACCGGCAGACCTCGGTCGTCTTTCCGAAGGATAATCGCCTTGCTGGCGCTTACGATCGGGGCTCAGTCAACCGACCAGATCGACTGGGCCGCATCGTCATGGTCCGGCGATGCAAGGTCCTGAAATGCGCGCGGCCTTGAATGCGCTTGCCGAGGAGTTCGACGTAGTCGCCGTTCCCTCTCAATATCAACACTGAGACGCATTCCTAGGAACGGTCCAAACCGCACACGATTTGTCCTTGGTAAACCTCAAGGAGAAACCTTATGCGTAGGACAATTCTGACGATCTTCATGGCCACGATGCTGGCCAGTGCCTCAGTGGGCGCCGCATTCGCACAGGGAGCGGGCGGTGCAGGCGCGGGAGCCGGCGGTGCGGGAGCAGGCGCTGGTGCAGGATCGGGCGGCGCGGGAGCAGGTGGCGCGAGCGCAGGTGGTGCGGCCGGTAACGGTGGCACTGGCGCAGGAGGGTCCGCAGGCGGATCTGGCGGCGGCGGCATCAGCCATGTCGAGCGCGGCGGGCAAGGCGCCTCCAGTCCTCCCGGCATGCGCAACGAGACGACCCCACCGTCGAACGGGACGACTCCGAGGCGTTGACCCCCGACAGCAACTGCGCGCCTGAGTACATCTCCTTCAAACAGCGCGCGTAAGAGCGGCCCCGGCGGACCCTCCCATGCGCCGGGGCCGCATTCGATTCGCGAATGATTTCCCTCGATGAACGAGGTGCCGATGAGTATCGCCCACCATTCTGAGACCCAACACCTCGCGGCCGGGAGCGCTGGGCCTGAACGGGGCCATCAGCAGAAAGGCACTCCATTTTCTAACAAATGATAACGCAACTTCCGGCAACAGGAGATTTCCTACGCGACGCAATCGTCCGATGGTGATTCCTCCGTGCCGCGATCCAAAGACGAGCAATCCGTTACGTTCGAAACCGCGCTTCCGGCGCAAATGATGGCCATCGACGGAACCTGGCGGCCTCCCTGTGCGGTCGAGACGATCTCGGAAGAAGGTGCGAGGCTGACGCTCGAGGTTTCCATCGAATCCCTTTCCTTGACAGAATTTTTCCTAGTGCTCTCCTCGACGGGCCTGGCCTATCGCAGCTGCGAGCTTGACGGCGTCAACGGCGCCGAGATAACCGTCAAGTTCTTGCGGGCTCGGGACAGGCGAAAAGAGCGTTCGGGAACCCGCAACGCGCCCGCCTGACCCGCCGCCCCCTTTCAATGGCCGGACGCAAGCTGCAGCTCCAGCATCGCCATCCGCTGAAGCACGGCAGGGTCCCGCTCTCCGGCATTTGCCGCCCGCAGGATGGACTCCGCCAACATATGGACGTGACGCGCGTGAACGGGCTCCGGCAACGTTGCAACGGCGGCTTCCAGCGCAGTCGTCATGAGCTGGACGACGTCAGGCGAAAACGCAGCGTGCGCAAAATCCTTCATGGCGCTTGGCGTCCTCCGCGAGCGATCAGCTCGCGATATCGGTCTTCGTACTCGCTCGCCATCCGGCTCGCGAGGAATCTCTCCTCGAAGCGGGCGCGGACCTTTCTTCGATCCAGTCGAACGACTTCCTTGACTGCTTCGATCGCCTGCTCTTCACCGTCCACGATGAAGCCGGTGACGCCGTCTTCCACGACTTCCGGCACCGATCCGGAACGATAGGCGATCACGGGCGTGCCACATGCCATCGCCTCGATCATGACAAGCCCGAACGGCTCGGGCCAATCTATTGGAAACAGCAAGGCGTCGGCGCCGGCGAGAAAGGGCTGCTTGCCAACCTCGTCCACCTCTCCGATCAGATGGACGTTCTCGCCGTCAATCTCGGGTTCGAGCTTCTTCTTGAAGTAGGCCGTCTCCGCGCGGGGTATCTTGGCGGCGATCCTCAGCGGCATCCGGACGGCGCGCGCAATGCGTATCGCATCTTCCGGCCCCTTCTCAGCCGTCAGCCGTCCAAGAAAGGCCAGGTAAGAACCTGGTTTAAAGGAGGGCCGAAACAGACCTTTGGGCAATCCGTGCGAAATCGTGGCGATCCAGTTCGCGTCCGGAAGCGCACGGCGCTGGTTGTCGGAAATGGAGACAAAGGGAGCTTCCGGAAAAGCAGCGATCACGTCGGATAGTCCCTGAAGGTCGAGCCGGCCGTGCATGGTCGTCAGAAACGGCACGCCGGTCCGGCTCAGGACCGGCAGGGGCAACCAGTCGACATGAGAGTGAATCACATCGAAGTCGCGCGCGCGCTCGGCGACAGCCTCGATCAGCAGCGCGCAGGCGGCGTTCGGATCGACGCCCCTGCGCCCCAAGCGCAGCGCTCGCGGCCACACCGGATGGAGGGTTCCCTTCGCCTTCGAATCCCCGCTCGCGAACAGGGTGACGGCGTGCCCGGCGGAGACCAATTCGTCCACCAGCCACGCGATCACCCGCTCCGTGCCGCCGTAAAGCTTTGGAGGAACACTCTCGGCCAACGGGGCAAGCTGGGCGATCCGCACCGAACTAGTCTCCAAGCGCGATGCGCAAGCCGATCACGACGACTGCGGATATGAGAAACGAAAGCGCGAGCAGCGTCCAACTGGGTCTTGTGCTTCCGCGGGCTACGCGCGCAACGAGCATTTTCATGCTCGTCAACATTCGTCACGGGGAAGCTGGTGCAGGTAGGCTATCCCGAAGCTGGCGAGCTCTTCAGTGTCGCTCTCTCGCTCTTCCCATCTCCTGTGCAGATGGCGCTGCAGCAGGCAGCGCCGGCTGTCGCAGGCGCCGACTTCGGGATGCCGGGCACGATACACCGTCCAGGCGGTCTCCGTAGCGTTCTTCAAGACGACTTCATCGACCATGCTCAGTCTCCGGAGACGAACCTCGTCGTTGCCAACTCAAGGCACTTGGGAAAGTTTCCACTTTTTCCCGACTAATAACGAAGGGAGGATTGAGAGGCTTTGTCGCCCGCGCAGTGCCGCACGACAGCGCAGCAGGCGTTGGCTGCGGCCAATCTTGCGAGAGAGTGCTGCGGCATTGCGCACTTCGCACAGCAGCAACCAATTCGGGTCTCAGTTGTTGTCGCCGGCATAATCACTAGCAGGAGACAAAAACATGTCACGTCTAACTTTGCTGGCCGCAACCTTGTTGCTGCTCGCGTCGTGCCCCGCGGGCGCCCAGTCGCAGCCGGCGCAAGGCGGGCCAGGCAACAACGCCGTCAACAGCTCCGACAAGAACAATTCGAACGCGCCAGTCGCGGGCCGCAACAGCTTCACCGAGGGCCAGGCGAAATCGCGGATCGAGGACGCGGGATATTCCAACGTCTCCGGCCTGCAGAAGGACAACGAAGGCGTCTGGCGCGGCAAGGCCGACAAGGCCGGTACCAAGACCGAAGTCAGCGTCGACTTCCAAGGCAACGTCAATCCCGCGAAGTAAGGAGCAGTTAGCATGACGACCACCATCTCTCGCCTATACGACAATTATTCCGATGCCGAGCGGGCCGTCACGCGGCTCGAGAGCGCCGGCGTGCCGCACTCCGACATCAGCATCGTCGCCAACAATTCCGACAATTGGTATGGTTCACAGCGCGGCAAAGTCGACCGTGACCGCGACGGCGTCGACGATCGCGCTGAAGGGGCCGGCGCGGGTGCTGGCATTGGTGCCGGCCTCGGCGGCGCGGCGGGCCTTCTCGCCGGCCTCGGCCTGTTGGCCCTTCCCGGTCTCGGGCCGGTCGTGGCTGCTGGATGGCTCGCCTCCACCGCCGCCGGCGCGGCCGCGGGCGCGGCCACCGGCGGCATCGTCGGCGCGCTCACCCAGGCCGGCGTTTCCAAAGAAGACGCATCGCGCTACGCGGAAGGCGTTCGCCGCGGCGGCACCCTCGTCTCCGCGAAGGTGCCCGACAACGATCGCGCGCGCCTCGATGCGCTTCTCCATGAGAGGTCCGTCAACCTTCAGGAGCGCAGTTCCGCTTGGCAGAAGGCCGGCTGGAGCGACTTCGACGCCGCAAGCCCGCCCTTGTCACCGGACGACATCGGCCGCGAGCGCGAGCTCTACGGCGCGGGGACACGGCGATAGTCCTCAGACCGGATATGACAAAGGCCCCGCGCTGCGGGGCCTTTTTTATCTGGAAAACCCATACACCTGGCTGGCCTCGACGAACCAGGCAAGATGAGGTCGGGCTTCGGAACCTAGAAGCTCTCTCTCGCAGTATACGTCACTGCCTCTATCTTGTTTCCGTCGAGGTCCCGAACGAACGCGCCGTAGTAGTTGGCGAAGTAATTTTCGCGGATACCGGCAGCTCCTTCATCAACTCCGCCATTCGTTATGGCAGTCTTGTGAAAGGTCCGAACGGTTTCGCGGTTTAGTGCCTGGAAGGCAATGTGAGCGCCATTGCCAGCCATTGCCGGCAGCCCATTTAGCGGTGTTTCAAGGCTAAAGACGATGTCGGATGCTCCATAGTGAAGCGACCTTTCGGAGCCTTTCAGTAGCCGAAAGCCAATCAGAGACATAAGCGGATCATAGAAAGCTTTGGCACGCCTTATGTCATTAGTGCCGATTGAGACGTGATGGATCATGTGTTTGCCGCCTTGATCATCCGCCCAACTCGGCAATTGGGGCTTAAATAGAGTTGCAAGTTCTTGGCCTAGATGAATGGCTTTCCGCCGGTGACGGCCAAGGTTGCTCCTGACGTGTAGCTCGATAGAGGATCGGCCAGCATGACATAGGCCGTCGCGAGCTCGGCCGGCTGTCCGGCGCGCTGCATAGGCACCTGCTTGCCGAAATTCTTGACCGAGTCCTCCGGCATGGTCGACGGAATGAGTGGCGTCCAGATCGGACCGGGCGCTACCGCGTTGACGCGGATCCCCTTCGCTGCCAACATCTGCGCGAGTCCTCCAGTAAAATTCTGAATGGCTCCCTTGGTCGTGGCGTAAGCGAGCAGGGTCGGGTTCGGCATGTCCGAGTTCACCGAGGCCGTGTTCACGATCGCGGCTCCCGGCCGCATGTGCGGGACGGCAGCCTTCGTCAGATAGAACATGGCATGAATGTTCACCTCGAACGTGTGCCGCCACTCCTCGTCGCTGATGTCTGCAATGTCCTTGAAGCTGGCCTGATGGGCGGCGTTGTTGACGAGAATGTCGATCCCGCCGAGCTCCGCGACCGCGCGCTCCACGACGGCGCGGCAATGATCTGGCCGACTGATGTCGCCGGGGATCAGGATGACCTTGCGCCCTTCCCGCTCAATCAGCGCCTTGACCTCGGTGGCGTCCTCGTCCTCGTTCAGATAAGCGATGACGATGTCGGCTCCCTCGCGCGCATAGGCAATAGCGACCGCGCGGCCGATGCCGCTGTCACCGCCGGTGATGATCGCCTTCCTGCCGGAAAGGCGGCCTGAGCCCTTGTAACTCTCCTCACCATGATCAGGCCGTGGATTCATCGCACGTGTCGAACCGGGCATCGGCTGCTGCTGCGCAGGGAAAGGCGGCTTTGGATATTCGGTCATCGGAGGCTCCGGCAATTTCCCCCGCTAACGGAGCTCCGCCGGAAGTGTTCCAAGGCAGCAGATGAGACACGATCTCGCGCGGAGCCGCAGCGCTAGGAACGCTAGATCGGAGGTAGCGTTCACGAATTGAATCAGGAGCCTTCCATGAAACGCGCCACCCTCATTGCCCTCACCGTGGGAGTCATGACCAGCTTCGCCGCCGCAACGCCGGCAATGGCGCAAGGTCGCTACTGCCTTCAAGGTCGCATTTGGGGTTATCCGGGCAACGGCCAGTTCGCGAGCTATGGCCAATGCATGGCGAGCGCCTCGGGAACAAACGCCTATTGCGGAATCAGTCCCCGCTACGCTTATGCCCGCCGCGGTCGAGGATACGAACGCTGAGGTAATCCGACCGGATATGGCAATTGATCCGCCTCTCACCGCCCTTGTCCTCTCCGGAGGCCTGGGGCTCGGCGCCTACCATGGCGGCGCCTTCGAGGCCTTTACGTCCTTGTCACTTTCGGCCGGCTGGGTTGCGGGCTCGTCGGCCGGTGCTATCTCGGCTGCACTCATCGCGGGAAGCGCTGCGGCCGACCGGATTCCAAACTTGCGCAACTATTGGCGAGCACCGGACGGCGTAACCGTGACGCCGAATGCCGGTCGCCACCTGTTCGGTTGGATGAACGCGATCAACGCGCACCTGTTCGGCAGCGCGGGGTTCTTCCATCCCCGACTTCCCCTTCCGGCGTCTCATTTCGGTGGCCTGTATGATCTAGGCCCCACGCGAGAGCGCCTCGAGGCGCTGATCGATTTCGATCGCCTGAACGATGGCAGTCCCCGCATCACGATCTGCGCCACGGACTTGGAAAGCGGCGACACCGTCCTATTCGATTCTGCATCGGAGCGCATCGACATGGATCACATCCTGGCCAGTTGCGGCTTTCTTCCCGAGTTCGCGCCGGTGCAGATCGCCGGCAGATGGCTTGGCGATGGTGGCTTCTCGTTGAACGCGCCCTTTGACCCCATCCTCGAAACGCCGGCCTCGCTCCGCCTCTATGTCATCGACCTCTTCGCCCGCGACGGTCGAGTTCCCGACGGAATCGAGGCCGCAGCCGAACGCAAGACCGACCTGACATTCGGCAACCAGACCTTTTACCGGCTTCGCCACGCCCTCGAAGCTCGCCAGCTCCGGGCCGAATTGCAAAGCCTTGATCACCATGACCTGATCCATCTCCTGAGCTACCGGCCAGGGCTGGAAGAAGCCGGGCCGGAAAAATCCTTCGACCTGTCGGAAACGGCGATGGCCCAGAGGTGGCGCGCGGGTTTTCTTGACATGCAAGCCACGGAAACCGCTCGTGCTCAAGATGGAATCCATCGCGTGCGCCGATGATATCGCACGGGACACGCGCTTGGCACGCGTCCCAGACAAACGAGAGAGGCTGCCATGGCATATGCTGTGTTCAACGACGACGAAAAGCTGAGCCGGACGTTCGCGACCAAGGAGAAGGCGCTTGAGAAAGCCGACGAGGCCGGCCTGGTCGAACAATCGAAGGGGAGCCGAAGCTGGAAGATGACCTGGAGATCAAGCCATGCACGCCTGATCCCCAGCCTCAAAACGATGCCGATCTCGACTGGACGCCCGATACGGCAAAACCCTGATCCTGCGTCAGCATCCCTTGCAGATGCTCTTGATCTTTCGATCGACGTTGGAGTTCCGCGAGGTCTCTGAGCGAATCTGGTCGTCACCCTGCAGCGAAGGACCGGGCGTCACCGTTCCGTCAATCCGGCCGCTGCTGGTCCCGCCCGCCGGGTTTCCGGCTCGTCCGACCGTGGTCGATCCCCGCGGGCCGGCGCCGCTCGATTGAGCCGTCCCGGCCGAGTTGGTCCCGGTGGGTGAACTGCCGGACGCGCCGGCGGCACTGCTCGCGCTTCCGCCTGAAGCTCCACCGCTCCCGCTTCCTCCCTGGCCCCAGACCGCGCCTGTAGTGGCACTAGTCAGGAGGGCAATCAGTATTAGGCCTGACTTAGTCATGCGCATCGCGTCGCTCCATTTCGACATCACGGGGTGCAATGTCTTGATGCACTTGTCGTTCCTGCATAGATCGTCGCAGCTCTTGCCGGACGGGTGCGGCGATCACGCAGGCTACGCCGACCCCGGCCAGGCATCGCTCCGCCTCCGGCCGCAACAGACCGTGCGTGTCCGAGATCACTCCGATTTTGAGCATTTCACCTGCAGCCATCCTGCCCAGTTAGGAACGACAGCTGCGCCTTGTCGCTGCAAGCGGCGATCGATGCGTACTTCAATGCCCTGCCCGAGAAGGCCTGGCCGGTGTAGGTGATCGGCGGCCACGACAAGCAACGGATCGCCAGCAAGATCGGCGAGGCGCAGATGCGCGTGCTTGCGATGCTCCTGATGTCGCTATGGGGAACGCCGTTCGCCTATATGGGCGATGAGATCGGTCGCAAGCGCGTCTCCATCCCGCCGGACAGCATTCGCGATCCCTTCGAGAAACTCGTGCCCAGCTACGGCCTTTGTCGCGATCCAGAGCGCGCGCCGATGCGGTGGGATGACAGTGCCGATGGGGGGTTTTCGAGCGGCTGTCCAGGGCTCCCGCTCGAGCCGGAAGGCTCGCCCAATGTCGGCGAACAGCAGCGCGACGAGCGCTCGCTATTGGCGCTCTTTCGGGCGCTGATGGCGCTGCGGCAGGAGCATTCATGCCTGCGCCAGGGTGACTATGAGCCGCTGCGATCGCGACACGACGTGCTCGCCTTCAAACGCGTGCAGGATGGGCGCGAAATGCTGATCGCCCTCAACATAGCCGCCGAGCCACGGACATGGCATTGGCAGGGCCTCGGACGCCTGCTGATGTCCAGCCATCTGGACCTGCGGCCGCGATCCTTGCCGGACGCCTCGATCCTGCTTCGCGCCAATGAAGGCGTCATCATCGCGCTCGACCCGCGATGATCGGATCGCGGACGCCCTACCGTTCCACCGCCGTCGCCTTCCTATTCCAAGGGCCTGATGGGGCGCAAAGATTTGTACCGTTCGATAGCAACCATTGTTCCTTTCCCGACTTGGATGCCACGTGTTGAGCGGGAGGAACAGAGATGAAGGCGCTGGTCTGGCACGGCAAGGAAGACATCCGGTGCGACACCGTGACCGATCCGGAAATCCAGGATCCACGCGACGCCATCATCAAGGTGACCAGTTGCGCGATCTGCGGCTCAGACCTCCATCTCTTCCACAATTTCATTCCGGGCATGATGCCCGGCGACATCATGGGCCACGAGACCATGGGCGAAGTGGTCGAGGTCGGCTCGGGCGTTGACGGCAAGCTGAAGAAGGGCGACCGCATTGTCGTTCCCTTCACGATCATTTGCGGCGAATGCGAGCAATGCAAGCGCGGCAATTTCTCGGTCTGCGAGACCACCAACCGCAAGAAGCACCTCGCCGACAAGGTGTTCGGGCATTCGACCGCGGGCCTGTTCGGCTATACGCACCTGACCGGCGGCTATCCCGGCGGCCAAGCCGAGTATCTGCGCGTTCCCTTTGCTGATGCCACGCACATCAAGGTCCCCGCCGGCATCCCCGACGAGCAGTTGTTGTTTCTCAGCGACATCTTCCCAACCGGCTGGCAGGCCGCCGTGCAATGCGACATCGTGCCGACCGACACCGTCGCGATCTGGGGCTGCGGCCCCGTCGGCCAGATGGCCATCCGCAGCGCCATCCTGCTCGGCGCCAACCAGGTGATCGCGATCGACTGCCTGCCTGAGCGGCTGAGCATGGCAGAGGCCGCTGGCGCCACCACGATCAATTTCGAGAACGAGAGCGTGCTGCAGCGGCTCAAGGAACTGACCGACGGCAAGGGCCCCGAAAAGTGCATCGATTGCGTCGGCATGGAATCACACGTGATGGCGTCACTGCCCGACACCATTCTGGACCGCGCCAAGCAGATGGTGATGCTGGAGAGTGACCGGCCGCATGTGCTGCGCGAGATGATCTATGTCTGCCGGCCCGGCGGCATCATCTCCGTGCCCGGCGTCTATAGCGGCTTCTCCGACATGCTGCCGATGGGCGCCTTCATGAACAAGGGACTGACGATGCGGACCGGCCAGACCCACGTCAACCGTTGGACCGACGATCTGCTTCGCCGCATCGAGGAAGGCGAGATCGATCCATCCTTCGTGATCACCCACACCGTCCCGCTCAAGCAAGGTCCCGAGATGTACCAGGTGTTCCGCGACAAGCGCGATTCCTGCGTCAAGGTCGTGCTGAAGCCCTGAAGGAGCAAACCATGTTTCATTTCTCCAACATCGTGCGCACCAAGGGCGACCCGAAGCTGATCGAGGGCGGACCGAGCCTCAAGCGGCCGGAAGACCAGCTCGCGCGCGCGCTCGGCTGGTTCAGCATCGGCCTCGGCGTCATGGAATTGTTCGCCCCGAGGCGCGTCACCGAAACGCTGGGCATGGAAGGCAACGAGACCCTGGTCCGCGCCTTCGGCGTCCGGGAAATTCTCGCCGGGATCATGACGCTCTCGGTGGAAAAGAATGCGGGCCTTTGGGCGCGCGTCGGCGGTGACGGCCTCGATGCGGCCGCGCTGATTTCCGGACTGACGCCGGATAATCCGAGGAAAGGCAACATCGCGCTCGCGCTGCTCATGGTCGGCGGCATCGCCGTGCTCGACTACCGCGCCGCTCAGGAAACCAAGCCGCGACGGCCGCCGTCCAAGTCGTCGCGCAAGCTCTATCCGAACCGCAGTGGCTTTCCCAAGGGAGTGGAGGCCGTAAAGAATCGAGCCAAGGAGATGATCCAGCACGCGACGGCCGGTGTCGCCTCCTGATTTGGCAGCTCGATCGAGTCCACATTGGGAATGCTTCCGGCTGTGGCTCGGCTTCCTCGATCGCGACGAGGCACAGCCGGCCATACGCTGGGAACGGACGGAGAGCGGCCTGTTACGGCTGAAGGATCTTGCGGAGCGAGCCTGCGTCAGCACGTCGACGCTGCAGCGCCGGCTCGCGACGGACGGCGGATTTCGACAGACACGCGAGCGGACCCTGGCTACATCAGCAATCCGCTGGCTGCAGGATACCAATGATAGCATCGAGACTATTGCCGCGGATCTCGTACCCGGCGGCGCTATTGATGTGGCGCGGGAGCAACTCACTCGTGTTGACACGAAAGGCGATCGATCGTTGGGCTTCACCTTCGCAGTCGGGCCTTGCGATTTCGCTCTGGAGCGCGAACGCCGCCATGAAGTCTCTGTTTGACACGCTGAACATCGTCTACGGCGCGCAGGAGAAGCGGGGCTTCTTCAAACTGAATGCCATGTCGCTGGCCTTCACCGTTGCCGCCATCGGCTTCATCCTGGCCGCATTGGCCGCCGTCGTCGCCATCCCCATCGTTTTGCAGCACCTCTGGCTCTCCGACCCCGTCGAACTTCTCATTCGTTTCGCGGCTTGGCCGGCGATGTTCGTCGCCGTCGCGCTGGGCCTGTCCTGCATCTACCGCTTCGGTCCAAGCAGGTAGGCACCGCGATGGAGGGATAGCACAGGTGCAACCTTGCTTTGGCTCGCGGCCTCCGCGCTGTTCTCGTGCTACGCCGCCAACTTCGGTACTTTCAATGAGACCTACGGCTCCCTGGGCGCCATCATCGGCTTCATGACGTGGCTATGGCTCTCGGCGATCGTGATCCGGCTCGGGGGTGAACTCAATGCGGAGATGGAGCATCAAACCGCGCGCGACACCACCACAGGACGGCCCAAACCGCTCGGCGCTCGCGGCGCGAAGATGGCGGATACGGTCGGCGCGACACACGCCGCGACCTAAAGTTTTTGGCGCAGACGGTCTAAACGTTCGGAGGTTTCATATAGATCCGTGCGTCGTCGTGGAGCGACGAACGCTGCCACGTCTTCCACGTCTCGGACTGCGAGAAGGCGCTTGCGTGGTGCAAACGCACGGCAGCGGACGTGCTGGTGACCGCATCCCGATGCCGGGAAATATAGACGGGTGCATCGCAGAGCGTTGTCGCCAGCACCATCCGGAGCTGCCGATCATCACGCAAGACAAGCGGTCTTGGATGCCGCCGTTGTCGCAAACGCGCAAGCCGTCGAGCACTACGAGATGTGCCGCTACGGGACGCTAATCGCTTGGGCCGAGCAGCTGGGCCTCGACGAGATCGTGCGCTTCCTCACGACCAACCTGAACGAAGAGAAGGCGGCGAACACCAAGCTCAACACGGTAGCGCTCCGCAAGGGCGTCAACGCCAAAGCCTCCGACGCGGCCTGAAATCCTTCCGTTGAATGCTCAGCAGCTCCGTGACATCGCGGGGCCGCTGCCGCGTTCGGGCTTGCGAGCAGCACGCAGCTTGCGCCGGGCGAACCAGGCGGCCACAGAGACGCAAAGCCAAGCTAGGGAGGCGCCAGTGAACGCGCCGACGACGCCGCGTTCGACCAGCAACCAAAACACTACGGCGAACGCCAACATGCCCAGCGCCCCGAGCGCGGCGCCTGCGGCGTCGAGCGCTGCGGCCTGTTGGCCTCGCCGCTCGCCTTGTAGCCCAGCCTGCCGCATGCGGCGGATTTCATGTTTCTCGATGAGCGTGGCGCTGGCGCAGAAGATGGCCGGCAGAGCGAGGAATAGGCCGCCCACGGACGCTCCATAGCGGCTGCTGATCAGACCGGTGAAGACCGTCGCCGCCCCGCCGAGCGCGAAGCGGACCTCATACTCATACCAGCGGCCTTCCCGCAGCGAGGACGGCGAGACGCGGATGGGCGTGCTCATGTCTGACCTCCGGCGACTGCCCAAAGGCAAAAGGCCGTGGTTAACCAAGCGACGATCGACAGCAAGGTCGCCAGCAGCGCGCTAATCCGCGCGCGAATTAGCAACTGGCAGACGACGACGCTGTCAAGTGCGACCGCACCCGCCATCATCGACAGGCTTTGGACGGCTGCGTAGGATTCGCCGTGCCGGTAAATCGCGATGCCCAGCGTGGCCAGCGCGACCGAGGGCGCGGCCCCGAACAAGCCGGCGAAGCTCAGCACGTCCCCAAGCATTGAGAACGCCGACACCACGGCGCCACCGATCAGGAAGCGGATGACGTACTCGGTCATTTCGGCCGCCTCTCATCCGAGGATCGCAGCGGATATCCCGTCCAGAACCGCAGCATCCGCTCCATGACGGCACCGAGCGCAAAGCCTGCGACCACGTCGCTCGCCCAGTGGGCCAGTACGACGATCCACGTCAGCGAAAGGCCCACCGCCAAGGTTTGGATCACTCTTCGCGGCATCGGCGGTAAAGTGCCCGCGGCGGACGCCAAGGCGCCCATATGCAGCGCATGCCCCGATGGAAAGGCGTCCTCCCGCTTGCCCGAAAACGAGACGCCGTGCACGTGGCCGAGCACCGTCTTGCGATCCGGACGAGTCTGGTCAATCACCGACTTCAAGGCGTGAGGTACCAACGACACCGCGACAGTAACCAAGAGCGCGTGGTTACCGGCGCGTTGCAACTGCTCCGATCTGCCTCGGCTCGCGACCCACCCAGCGACAGCCAACGCCAGCAATATCTTTTCGTCGGCGCCCCATGTCAGTCCACGTGAGACTATCTCCGCGCGATGGTTTGTGTTGCGCCACGGTTTGCGCAATCAGCAAATCGGGCTTGGTAGGCTTAACCTCAACTAGGGCCATCAGCTCGTCCGTCGCTGCCCGGAGAAGGCAACGTTGTTCTTGCATCTGCCATCATAACGTCCGGACGAATTCCAAGTTCATATGCGTGTCATAAAGCCGATTCGTCTGGCCTTCATTGCAGATGCATCGGCTCTGTCGGGAGAGGGGGCAATCGCAATGGCTGCCGGCAGCTCCTATCGGACGACGCCTATCGTTGACAGCATGGCGACGTCCGGCCGAGCAATACGTTATTGATCGCCGCCACCGACAGCAGCGTTCGGATAGGTCAAGGCATTAAATAGATCGAATGCGAGCCGTTCTCAGCATCAACACACCGGCCTAGGCACCGGTCTCCGCCTCCGCCAGCTGTACGCTTCGTCAAACACTCGGGCGGCCTTATCAATATCTACGGCGAGTTAAACGGGACGCCCTCAAACTCTACCTGCTTCACTATTTGGGAAGTCAGTTGTCGAAGACATCGCTGCGATGACCAAAACCATTGTTGACGGCGCGGAACTACTCGCGCAACACGATCGTTCATCAAGGACGTCTCGATCCGGGCGTTGATCTCATCCAGAACCAGCTTTCAAGCGGAGAAATCACGGGATTTGGTCGGGCGGATTTTCGACAAGTCTTGACCGCACTTTCATGCGCGCCACGAATGTCGCGCTAAACCGCGCTCAAGAGTGGAAAAACAATGCCCATACGGCGACGAGGCTCGCGGCTGCCAACGAGGCTGGCAAGCAGGAGCACGAGGACACTGGGTCCGGGTTCTGCCTGACGGGCTTCCACGGACTCTCGACGATCGGGCGTTGGCGATTGCTGCACATGTTGGAATCCTTCCTCAGAAGCAAGCCCGCGCCAAAGCGTTGGTTCCTGCGGAGGAACAGCGCCGCCCGCCAAGCGCTCATGTTGGCCGGAACAAAGGAAAGCCCATGGCTGAAAACATTCGATCCGGCACCACAGGACAAGCATGCCAAAGACCCCAACCAAAACGAGCAAGGAAAAGACGAACGACGAGGAGCTCGACAGCTTCCCAGCGTCGGATCCGGTCAGCAGCACGCAGGCATCGAAGGCGCAGCCTGACTGAGGCGGCGCAGGTATTCAAAGCGCTATGATGTGAAGATACATCCCCAGCACGATAGCGATGCTGAGGATGATGATGCCGATGAAAAACCGGCCCATCACTTCTCCTTCCAAACACCCTTAAACTTCTTCGCGGTCTTCTTGACGGCCATGAACTCGCCGCTCGTCTTTTTGCGCTTGGTCGAGGTTTTGGCGAGAGGGTTCTTGAGTTGCGTCCGCTTCTTCACCGCGCCCTTGCGTGCGTTGTCTCCGGACGGTTTGTTTACCGCCATCGGTGCCTCTAAAACGGCTCAAGGCACGAAGCAGGTTGTTGGTTCCTGGCAGGAACATCGTCCAGCTTGTGGGCTTTTCATTCCTACGGTCCCCGTGCTCGCGAGGAGGTCGTCAGCGCGCGGTTTACTTGCGGTGTATGGTGCAGGGCCCGCGCTCTTTTTAACCTTCCTGTTTGGGAACGGCGTCGGCGTTGAGTGAGAGCTTGACGACGTCGCCTTCGACCGATCCGACAAGCTTCTTGTCGATATAGTGGTGATGGTCCTTGTGACCCTCGGGGTTATCCTTCTTCGTCAGCTTGATGCGATCCCCCTCTACTTTATCGACAGTGCCAACCTGGACGCCGTCCTTACCGACGATTTTCATGTGTTCTCTGATTTCGGACATGTGCTTCTCCTTGCGAAGAGGCAACGGGAACAGCGGTACATCGTTGCAATGCCCTGAGGGCTGTTCTGGCGAAAGGATGGCGCTGCCCCCAGAGAATCGCAACACTCCTCAGATTTCAATCACTTCCTAAAGTGACGGCCGAGCGGGCTTCCATCTCCACCGGTTTCGACCGAACTAGTAGGAGAGCTCCGGCGTTTACCCTGATCATGTCAGACGCTTTTGATTACTTCCGCGCCTACGCTGTTAGAGCCCTTTGCAGGGCCCGATCGATGCCGCAGGGCAAGATGAAACATCTCCAGCTTATGGCCGGACGGATCTATAATCTCCTCAAGAAAGAGGCCGCTTATGGCCCGAACACGCAGCACCTCGAGGACTTCCGGGCAGCGCAGAAACTCGATCGATCTTTCGGCGATCGGCCCGATGACGCCTCGACAAAGTCGCTTTGCGCCGGCGACTACGCGAAGCATGGGACGGTAGGCTCGTTGAGTGGCCTCCGACGCTCGCACCGTGCAAAGGCCTCCTGCGGAAACGCAATGACGCTTGCGGAGATCACGCGCTACTTCCGCCACAAGCGGCGCTGATGCCGCAGGGGCACGATCGCTCGCTCGGGGGAAGGGTGGTTGCGGTCGCCGCCGATCGCGGGCACCGTTTCAGCAAACCGACGAAGGACCGCATAGTTCTGGTGGAAGGCAATGGCGTCGAAGGCGACGCCCACGCCGGCCCTTTCGTCCGGCACCGCTATCTAGCCCGCCGCAGACCCCGCCTGCCCAATCGCCGGCAGGTCCACCTGATCCCATCGGAACTCTTCGCAACGCTACTTAAAGCTGGCTTTGAGGTCAGTGCCGGCGACCTCGGCGAGAACATCACCACTGCCGGCCTGGACCTCGAGCGCTTGCCGCTCGGGTGCCTGATCGAACTCGGGCCGACGGCGATCATAGAGCTGACCGGGCTCCGGACGCCCTGCGTCCTCATCGACCGCTACCGAGCTGGCCTCAAACGGCACGTGCTCTCGTCGGCGGAAACGGGCCGTCCGTTCAAGTCCGGGGTGCTGGGCGTGGTCCGGGCCGGCGGGACGGTTGCGGCTGGCGATATCGCGCGAGTTCGGCTTCCGTCCTCGCCATTTCGCGCCCTCCCGGCTCTGTAGAAGGCCCAATATCTCGACGGCCCGCCCCAGATTATCCCGAGGCTTCATGAGCCGGCCCGATCTGATGATCTTCTTGGCGATCAGTTCGCTGAACGGGTGGCCTTCCACGATCCGTGATGCTGCCGTCCTCGACGACTTCTGGCATCGATCCAAAGCGGTTGGTGATCACTGGCCTGCCGCAGCCATCGCCTTGATCATGACGACACCGATTCCGTCCTCGCCGTATGCGCGCCATCCCAACGTCCTCTCATGCGACGGAACATTCAGGTCCGGCGCTGGTTCGCCAAGTTCCCGGCTGCGCGCTTGAGCTCCCAAGAAGACGCTTGTTCACGGAGAGTCCGCTGATGCCACCATCCAACGCGGTCAGAAGCGCTCCTGATCGGCGCCAACGAAGGCTTCTAATCGTATTGGCGATGGGATTCGTAGCCTTCGGCGCTGCGGCGGCCGCCCTCTTCTACGTGCTGCAGCCCGAGACACTCCGGATCGCCGTCGGCCCCTCAGGCAGCGAAGATCACCACGTGGTCGAGGCGATGGCCGAGGCCTTCGAGGAGGAAAGCAGGACGGTCAGGATCTTGCCGATCACGACCGCAGGAGCGGCCGAATCCCTGGCCCTCATGGGCGCCGGCAAAGCCGACTTGGCGGTCGGCCGGGGCGATCTTGCCATGCCGTCCGACGCGCAGACGCTCGCCGTCCTACGTAAGAATTACGTCGTCCTGTGGTCGCCCTCCGGTCGACAGGGCAAGGACATCAAGAAAAAGGCAGGGGCCAAGATCGCAGAGATGGCCGATCTGTCGGGGCGTAAGGTCGGCATCATCGGAAGGACCGGCGCCAACGTCGCACTCCTGCGGACAATTCTAGAGGGCTCCGGCGTGCAGCCTGACAAGGTTTCCACGGCTCAATTCGGGACCGAAGAGATCGAAAAGCTTGCGCAAGACACCACGCTGGACGCGTATCTCGCCGTCGGGCCCCTCGACAGCAAGATCACGGCCGCGGCCATCGCCGCGACGTCCCGATCGCGCGGATCGCCGAAGTTTATTCCAGTCGAAACGTCCGAAGCCATCTCACTGAGGCATCCGCGCTACGAAGCCGAGGAAATCCCCGGCAGCGTCTTCAACGCAAATCCGGCTTGGCCGGAGGACAAGGTCGACACCATCAGCGTCAACCATCTCATCCTGGGCAAAAAAGAGCTGTCAGAAGCCAAGGCCGCGGCGTTCTACCGGCAGCTTTTCGCCGTCCGGGACACGATCACGCAACGTGTCGCCGGCGCCGCGCACATCACGAAGCCGGAGACGGAGAAAGAGGCAGAGCCTTCCGTGCACCGGGGCGCTGCGGCGGTCATCAACGGGACCGAGCGAACGTTTCTGGACAAGTACAGCGACTACTTCTGGTTCGCCCTGCTTCTGCTTTCCGGCATCGGTTCGGCAGCCGCCTGGCTGCGTCGCTACCTGAACCGGGACGAGCGAGACGACAACGCCAGCAACCGCAACCGCATTCTCAAACTGGTCTCGGGCATTGGGGAAGCCCGGTCAGAAGAGGATCTGCTGACATCGCAACGCGAGGTCGACGCGATCATCGCCGAGACGCTCAAGTGCTACGATGATGGAGCAATCGAACAGGAGGACATGGCCGCATTCGGTTTGGTGCTCGAGCTCTTCGATCATGCCGCCGCCGAGAGGCGAGCCGCGCTGCAGAGCGGTTCGAGCTCTTCGCTTCCCTTCTCGAAGTCGCCTCGAGGTGGCGTCGGGTGACGGGCGCCAACAGCCGGCGATGCGGTTTCGGGCTCGGCCTTTCCTTGTCCGACGGAACTCACGATGCATCCTACACGTACTTGCCCACTGTTGTCCCGTCGTCCGGCCATGACCCGAAAATCCACGCTGCCTCATCGCCTGCAGCCCATGCTGGCCACGCTGACCGATTCACCGTTTGACGATCCCAATTGGGTCTTCGAGGACAAATTCGACGGTTTTCGTATGGTCGCGGAAATCCGCGGGAGCAGGGTCGCGCTCTATAGCCGCAACGGCAAAATCATCAGCCACTCCTATGTCGAGGTCGCGAAAGCACTTGAGGGCGTGATGGCCGACGCCGTGATCGATGGCGAGCTCGTCGCGATCGGGAAGGACGGCGTATCCCATTTCCAGTTGCTTCAAAACGCCCTGCGCCACGAGGCTAAGCTTTTGTACTGCGCGTTCGACCTCATGTTCGCAGACGGCGAGGACCTGCGTGCGCTGCCGCTCCTCGAGCGCAAGAAGCGGCTCAAGGCCATCCTGCCGCGCCACAAGCTGATCGCGTTCAGCAACCACCGCAAAGGCAGCGGCACAAAGTTCTTCGCAGAAGCAGAGCGGAGACATCTCGAAGGCATCATGGCCAAGCGTGCCGACAGCCCGTACGCGTCCGGGCGCCGGACCGCCGACTGGCTGAAGGTGAAGACCGCGCAGCGGCAGGAGCTAGTTATCGTCGGCTTCACGGCGCCGAGGCGAACCCGACCCTTCTTCGGAGCCCTCGTGCTGGCGGTACGCGAGGACGATGCGTGGCGGTACATCGGCCACGTAGGCACCGGCTTCAGCCACCAAGTTCTCGAAGAGCTTCACGGCAAGCTCGTGAGGCTCAAGACAGCCAAATCGCCCTTTCCTGCCAGGGTGAAGGATGAGCAGGTCACTACCTGGGTGCGTCCTTCGTTGGTCGCTGAAGTGAAGTTCGCGGAGTGGACCAGCAAGGGCGAGCTGCGTCAGCCGGTCTATCTCGGCCTGCGGTCCGACAAAAAGGCCAAGGATATCGTTCGCGAAAAGAGTCGGTCGCGAAAATAATTTCGCCGAGACGAAGCGTACGACCTGGAGTTCAGCAGGTTTCGCGCTCGGATGCTGAAGGCCACGGCGGCAGGGGCGGCAACCCGAGAGCCTTGCGTATAGGTCCGAACGACCGCCGGTGAGCTGCGCATGCGCCGAGCCTCGCGAGCGCCTCATAATGAGCCGGCACCGAGTAGCCCTTGTGATCCGCGAAGCCGTAGCCGGGGTGGCGCAAATCGAGCGTCCGCATGACGGCGTCGCGCTCGACTTTCGCGAGGATGGAGGCGGCGGCGATGCTGGCGGACTTGGCGTCGCCTTTAATGATGGCCTGCTGAGGGATGTCGATTTCCTTCAAGCGCTTCGCATCGATCAGCAAGTGCTGCGGCGTCAACCCTAGTCCCTGGACCGCACGCTGCATAGCCTGGATGCCTGCCCAATAGATGTTGATCGCGTCGATCTCCTCGACCTCGACGAACGCCACACACCAACTCTCTGCCTTTTCCTTGATCTCCTTCGCGAGTTCTTCGCGAGCTGCGGCGTCGAGTTTCTTCGAGTCGTCGATTCCGACTATCCGCGTGCCCGGTTTGAGAATCACGGCGCCAGCGGAGACGGGCCCGGCTAGAGGGCTCATCCCGGCCTCGTCCACGCCTGCCACTGCATGATGGCCGCTTTCCCAGAGAGATGTTTCGAAGCGGAGCATCTTGCGGAGACGCTGCCCTTCGGACCTATTTCCGAAACGCCGTTTGTCGATTGAAGCCAGGATGGCACGGGCTCCCGCGCGGCTGTCGGCCCGCAAGATCTCCTCGATGCTGGCCTCGAGCGGTCTTTTCTCGACGACATAGCGCTGACGCAATAGATCGAGTGAATACCGGGACATAGCGGCCTTGGTGGGGTCTGACTCTGGGGAGCGTGTCGATGAACTTTGTGGCAATTGTCTGAAGTTAAGCCATGCCCCCTCCTCGACTGCGCAGCGCTTGTCGAAAGGAACCACCGGCTCCCACCTGTGGTCCGGATGGTCTTCGCTGCATCTACACATCGCGTCCGCCGCCCCCAGAACGGAACCAACAGGTGCCTTCGTTCCTTTAGAGGGAGTGGGGCCTCAATCTCAAAGTGCTTCCGAGGGACAGGCCCATGCTCCGACAGACCGGCAACGAAGAACAGGTTCTAGACCGCACCGCCGAAGTGGCGGCCACCATCGCGGAAGAAGGGCTTCGGTACGTCAGCGACTCCGCCCCCGGCTACACGCGCAAGCGGACCGGGACCACCTTCAGTTACTACGACAAGGACGGAAAGCGCATCACCGACTCCGGCGTCATCCGGCGCATCAAGTCAATCGGCATCCCGCCGGCCTACGAATCCGTGTGGATCTGCCCCTCAGCCAACGGCCACATCCAGGCGACCGGGCTCGATGCGCGGGGCCGCAAGCAGTATCGCTACCACGCGAAATGGCGCGAGCTGCGCGACCAAAACAAGTACGAGCACATCATCCAGTTCGCAGTCGCGCTGCCCGCGCTACGCGACCGTGTCGCCGCCGACATGAAGGCGGACGGACTACCTCGCGAGAAGGTGCTGGCCACGATCGTCAGTCTTCTGGAGAAGACGCTAATCCGGGTCGGCAACGCCGAGTATGCCGAAACAAACAAGTCCTATGGGCTCACCACCATGCGCCGCAAGCATGTTGCGGTTGGCCGCGGCGTACTTCGGTTCGACTTCACGGGCAAGTCAGGCAAACAATGGAAGCTTCGCGTCGAGGACAAGCGGATAGCCGCGATCGTGAAGCGCTGCGCGGAGATCCCGGGACAAGAGCTCTTCAAATACCTCGACGACGACGGACAGCCCCGCACCGTCGATTCCGGCGACGTCAACGCCTACATCAAGGACATCACGGGCAAGGACTTCAGCGCCAAGGATTTCCGGACTTGGGCAGGGACGGTTCTGGCGGCGTTGGCGCTGGCCGAATTCAAGAAGTACGACAGCCAGGCCGAGGCCAAGCGCAACGTCGTGGCCGCGATCGAGAGCGTCTCGAAGCAGCTCGGCAATACGCCGGCCATCTGCCGCAAGTGCTACGTGCACCCGGAAGTCCTGAACGCCTACATGTCAGGTGACCTCGTGAAGATGATTGAAGCCAAAATCGCGCAGAAGTTCAAGCGCCAGTACGCCAAGCTCACTTCCGACGAGATTATGGTGCTGGCATTTCTTCGCAAGCGTCTCGATTTTCTGATTGCCCCCACCTAAGCCGTGGCTTCGGCGTCCTGATCGCCGACAGCCTTGCCGAACGAAGCCGGTCCCGCCCCTCGCACTAACCATGTGAAAAACTTCGGAACATCGCACAACGTGCGCAGTTTCAGGTTTTTGCAACAGGGTTGAGTGCTTGAGGCCAGGAAGTGCATATACCGCTTTCGCCTCGTCGACAGCGGCCTGCTGGGCTGGCTCGAACGCGGCGGGGTTTCCGTAAGAATACCCGCGCGCGAAGTTCGAGCATTGCCGTGAGAGGGCACACATGGCACGGCATGTCATTCCAACCCCTCCCGGCCGCCGATCCAATTGGGGATTTGAGCGCCGGGAGTGCTAGGCCCGCCAGCGCTCGAAGCTTCGCAGGAAACTCAACTGAGGCCGCCGGCTGAGGCTGTCTACCTCTGTTCGGTCCTCGCGAGGAACGCGAGTCTATCTAGTTGGCCGGCCAAACCCACAAAAGTTCGGGCGATATTTCTCATGACGGCGGCGCGATCCTTGGAAATGCCGCTCGCGCCAGAAAGTCTCTTGTAGCGGTCAGCATGTTCTCGGCACTCAGCAATGTCGATCACTTGCTCAGCCTTCCTGTTGCCCGCGCAGGACGGGGGATCGCCTTTCCCCACTGCCTTCCCTTTTCCCATGTTGGGCTCCTCAAATCAGGTTCGGACACTGAGTTAGATACGGACAGCGCCGGCTTGAGTTTCGAGAAGGAACCGCACGGAGGGCGTCTATGTGAACACCGCCCAACAGGTCGGCGACGTCGATCACTTCAAGGTCTTTGCCACGGCTGACGCCGCTCAGGCCTGGTTCGAGCAGATCCTAATGGCGACGCCGCCGAATACGATGTGATCAAGTGATGGAGCGGATAATCAGCGCCACGTTGTTGGTGGGTTCAGGGCCTTGCGACCCGCCGCTTTCAACGCGTCGGTTGAGAGCTGTCCATGTGCAGCGGCATCGAGGAGCTTCGAAGCAACGTACGCTCTGGCGCCCGTCTCGCTCACAGGAATATTTTCGCAAACTTCCTCAAGGACGGCCCTAAGGAGCGAAGTCGTTTCCGCACTGAACATGCACTAACCTCGAAAAAGAGAGGACATGAACACTGCGCGAGCGGAATATGTTCGCTCGGCAGCGTTTGTAATGCATTCCCATCTGGGCGCTGAAATCCCAGCCCCTCAACGCTGGCACACGCTCATCAAAGTTTTGTGACAGAGGCCGCCAGCGTGAAACCGGCGCCCCTCCTATCAGGTCCGAGCCATCGCCCGCCTTGAGTATTTACGATAACCTCTAGGCCCCGGCTCATCCCCCATTTGAGCTGGGGTCCTTTTCTTGCGGGACAAGGGATTAGGGGAAACGACAAGGGCGGGCAAATATTTGAGTCGTCGCTGGCTCGCCGCCAGAGCTGGCGGAGCGGCCCCGGCCAAAGTGTGGAATCTCAACAAGTCGTCCTTCGGGAGGCCAAGGCGGCTGATGGGTGGTTTGGCCTGTAGGCTACCCGCGGAAATCGGCATAGCTAGATAAGTAGCGCCGGTGGCCGAAAAGCGCCACAGCGCTTTAGTCGTGATCGGCAGCCTGCGTTCGGTTCACCCTTGGAACCAGACTCCGCAATGGCCCCTGCGCGGTTCAGCTAAGGGCCAAATCCGGACTGATGCGCGTACTAGTGACCGTATCATGAAGACATTGCCCGATCCACGCCCTTCAGAAGCCCCCGAAGTGGTAGTGCCTCCAGCTACGAGAGGGGCCACATAGAGGTTGGACCTTCAAGCGTTGAAGAAGGTCGCAAGTAGCCAAATCACGGTAATACCGATGCCCATTAGGGTGGCCTGTTAGATGAAGCCATGGTGATGAAGAGGGCGCTCTCAAACAAACAAAAAGTCATTCGCCATCATCAAGCCCGTGAAGTTTGCAAGCGTGACTTGATCAGCTCCAGCCATGATAATGGTGCTAGTTCCGCTTTGGGTGATGACAAGATCATCAAACGACTGCACGCCCGCAATATCAATGAAAGCTATCTTATCATCCTGACATTGGCTGAAATCCTGGATGACATTATTGGTTCCTACGGTCATTGAACCGTCGTCCTTGAATACAAACGTATCGGCACCTCCATGAGCATTGCCGCTCAGTTCACCATCTCCCCACATCTCATTGCTAACGGTGCAACCTTGCCCAGCCGTCCCCGCGTATAGGACATCGCTGCCGCCCTTCGCACGACCTGAAATTTGCGCCGCATCGCCCCATAAGAAATTGTCGACCCGGCCGCTATCAACGGCGTGGCCCCCGAGGATAAGATCATCACCTCCTTGGGTCGCCCCGCCCATGCTCTGTGCGTCGCCATAGAGCTGGTTTACAACATCAGTTGACGAGCTGTCGCCGCCGCTAAGACTATCGTTACCTCCGCTGGCAGCGTCGAGCATCGTAACAGCATCGCCGACGGCGAAGTTGTTGCTCCCCTGTAACGTCGCAAGGTCATCGCCGCCTTGCGCATGGCCGGACATTGCGGCGCCGGCGTCCCCGTAAAAAGACACTGCGGAGCCGCCCGCGTTTATGAAAGTATCGTTGCCGCCCTTGGCAGAGCCGGAGACGTCGCCCCCAGCATCGCCGTAGAAGGTCTTTGACATTATCGCCCCACCTGAGCCGGTAAAAGTGTCGTCGCCTCCTTCAGCATGGCCGGAAATGTTGCCTCCTGCATCACCGTAGAACACCTGCGTTGCGAACAAGGCCCCGTTGAAGGTGTCATTGCCACCTTTGCTGTGGCCGGTCATGTCACCGCCGGCATCTCCGTAGAACGTGTTGCCTGAGTCCGTTCTGGCTGTGAATGTGTCATCGCCGCCCTGGGCGTGGCCGGACATGTTGCTCCCGGTGTCCCCAAAAAAGATATTTGCAGCCTGCCTGGAGCCCTGGAAGCTGTCATTGCCACCCTTGCTGTGGCCAGACATGTCGCCGCCCGCATCGCCGTAAAAGGTGTGGGTGCCGCCCTGTACCGTCTGAGTTATAAAAGTATCGTCGCCGCCCTGAGCATGACCCGACATGGCGCCGCCGGCATCGCCGAAAAACGTGTTGATTTGCTGTCTGCCAGTCCCACTCAAGAACGTGTCGTTGCCGCCCTTACTGTGGTCCGACATGTCCGCGCCAGCGTCCCCGTATGCGGTGACACCACCCAATGGGAGTCCGTTGAACGTGTCATCCCCGCCCTGCGCAAAATCGAAAATGCTGCCAACCACGTCGCCATAAAATGTGTAATTGGAAAGTCCGATTTCATCGAAGGTGTCGTTCCCTCCCTTCGAAAAGTCAAACATGCTACCACCAGCATCACCGAATAGGGTCGGTGCGTCAGGGTTGCCTATCAGGTTGTCGTCGGTGCCAAATTGACGATTGACTAGGTCACCCGGAGTAAGCGGAACAGGCTGCCTGCGCATTGGAAATCCTCCTCGGCTGCACGCAACACAATCTTAGGATGTTTTTCCGGCCGCCAACCAAACTATAAGTGGGTATATCTTTCGGCCACACGTCCTGGAGATCGTGCGGGTGCAGCAGGAAACGAAAGTGGACGTTGCGCCATTTGGGTAGGCTCTGGCGTCACCGGTCAGGGACATGACAATGCCCTCGATCAGTTTGGTCCGTCTCACGCCAGGGGCAGCCGGCACGTACGCCAAAGTCGTCAAGCACCAAGTAAATGTCGCGGTCCGGCGATCGGCCAGCACGATCGAGGGCGACGAACGCATACGTTCATTCGATACTATCGATGGCGAAATGGCGACCGGCGTCGCGACCTATTGCTAGAGCTGCTTCTGCGGCTTTCACTGAGAAACTCAACACGGAATGGGGCACGCGATTATTTTCCGAAGTTTGTCCGGTTTTGCAGGTTCAGAGGGCGACCCACTTGGCCGTGCTTCCGGCACGGGGGTGGCCCGTTTTTATTGCGGATCGCTTTTCCATTCGGCGCCTGGGATGGCACTCGGTGCCACGACTGATTTGAGCACGATTGTCGAGCCACGTAATGAACCATTGCGGCGGCCCTTCGGGCGGTCTCTTTGCATGAGGTGCGGTGCGAAATTGATTTTTTGCTGGCTTTTCCCGCACGAAGAGTCCAGACTCGCTGACATTGAGAACTGAATTTTTTTCAAGGATATTGCGATGGGAAAGCCTACCGTTTCCCGTGATGCCTTTCGGGGTTTTTTCGCTTTCTATGCGGCGAAGGCTCATCACGACCACAAATCCGATGGCGAACATTGCCTTCTGAAGCTCTTCGGATCTGCGGATATTCCCGATAGTTTACTGCTGCAGTGGTCGGACAGAGTTGAACTGCTCGGCTCCGAAACCGTTGGCCGCTTAATAGAGCCGCGCGCCCGTCAAATCACCGATGGCAACGCGCGATACGACCATGCCAGCGACTTTCTCCACGCACTCCTGAGAGATCTCGGTCGAAAAACGCAGTGAGCAAAACGGCATATTGTCGGGGTAGCCGTCAGACGCGCAGATTTTCCGCGCTGCTCTTGCCGCGCTTGCGGTCAAGTTGGACCTCATAAGAGACCTTCTGCCCCTCGGCCAGGCCCGATAAGCCGGCGCGCTCCACTGCGCTGATATGAACGAAAACATCCTGGCCGCCGTCATCCGGCTGGATGAAACCAAATCCCGATGAGTGAGTGATGACAGGCGATGACTACGAGACTTGTGAAGCAGTTCACAGATCGGGACAGCAAAGCGCACTACGGTGAACGACAACGAAGGGCGTCGTCCTTTTCTGTCGTCTAAGTCCGTCAGAATTAGATGGGGCGCGGCAGCCGGATATGTCGGCTTCGCGAAGTTAGTCCGCGCCAGCGACGTCGTGGAATGACGCCTCGGGATTGCCTCACCCCACAAGCAAAAAAGTGGAACGGTTGGTATTCGCCGCAGGAAGACGACGATGATTGACGACCATTTGGCGTGTGCACATCGCAACAATATCCAACGTTATCGCCTCTTATTACAAACCACCCTGACAGAATTCGAGCGTCAGTTTGTCGAAAGGCGCTTGAGCGAAGAGCAATCGAGGCTGGAGATGCTCGTCCGGTCGGACTCAAACGAAGTGCACCGCGACCAGTCAACTGGCCCAGATAACCGCCTCGGCTAGGTCACAGGACGCGTTCCCTCGGCGGCCGCTCGTATCGGGCACTCCGCATGAACTCCGTCGTTGCTGCGCCCGGCGTCCTTGGAGGAGTCACGCGCCGTCCGGTAAGCGGCGCGTGGGCTTGGATCGCGTCTAGTGCTGAAGCGGCTCCTAAGCCGCCGGCTCGGTCAAGGCAGCAAGGCGGAGATCGGCCGCGTTTGCAACCTTGGGGAAAACTCACCATTGGTCAGCGGGGCTGCATTTTTCGAATCGACGCTGCGTGCACGCTCCTTGATGGTTAGGAGTTTAGGGTGCAGAGGTGAGCCAGTTCTTGTCCGTGCTGATGCTTCTAACGACCGTGTTGCTCACGGTCTGTTTTGGAGTGGCGGCTTGGCGCATCTCCGATGAGAAGGGGGTAGAAATCGCCGGCCAAATCCCACACCAGTCCTACCGCTCGAGGCCGACGACACAATAGGAACGTTTTTGCCGCGAAAGAGTCCGATGGCGACAATCCGCGCTTCGAGCGATGGACAAAACGATTGCCAAGGCGATCTCAGTATTCATCGTCGTCTTCGGCGTCGGGATCCTTGTGGTCGGCATTGGCTCGAGCTCGCCCGCCTTATGGACTTGTGTTGCCATCACTCTCATCGCGATTGGGCTCGTAAGTGCTTTCGGCGACTGCTAATGATAAGTCCACATTGTAGGGACCAGGACTTGGAACAAAGCTCATGGCCTCGATTGCCGTTCCATGAAATGGATCTTCGTCACGCAACCGCCGCCCGCGCGCTCTTGCGTTGACGGTCCGTCTTTTAGCCTGAAACGAATTTGCCGTGCCTTTAAAGAACCCTGACGCCATCGCTTCCGTCGTATCGGCCCTCAGGCTCGTCTACGGGGACGGAGCCGCGCGGACCATGCTCCTGGAGGGTATGAGCCTTGCCACGCTGAAGGACACGATGTTCTCCGCGCCGATAGCACATCGCGATGCCGTTCGATACATTGCGAACGCCTTAGACGACTTCGCAATCGCACCAGAACTTGGCCCGGTCTGGCACCTTCGCTATCTATACGACGACCAGCCCGGCTCATTTCGCGTCATTGATATGGAAATAGCCACACCGGCCGGTACGCTATCCAGCAACGACCTTTGGCTTCGGCTACCCGTCTAACTACCTTCCAACCTCGGTACGTGACCCGATCGTTAGCGAGGGTCCGTGCGTTGCCCTTGTCCCCGTCCGCTTAGCCGACCGGCCCCGGAAGCGTTTGTAGTCCCGCCTCAATGGCCGCAATGTCCCGCTCGATTTGAGCGATCGACGACCGGAAATCGAAGCCTGTTCTGGCCGTGAGGTCGATCACTAGGTTCCGGCGGTGCATCCTTAAGCCCTCGAGAGACTGGTGGTCCTTGAGCCTGGCGTAGCCGTCCACAATCAATTCAATCGCACTCGACATCACCCTACCCCACAATCAAATTGTCATTTGAAATAGTGTCTCCGGACGATATCGGCCGCGAGCACGAGCCCTACGGCGCGATCGGAACCCGGTCGAGCGACCCAGGTTGAAAGGAACGGGTAGACACTCCCGGAGACTTGTAATGCACACCGACAGGGCGACTTTTCTGGGCGTTGAGGCTTGTGACTTGACCACCACCCTGCCTGCAGCCGATGTCATCTTGTTCGGCGCTTCCGATGCCACCCCGTACGTTGTAGGTCAGACCAGCCATGCCGCCAAAGCGCCGGACTTCATTCGTCGCGCTCTGAGTCATTATGAGAGCGATCTCACCCGCTGGGACTTCGATCAAGAAGCGGAGCTGCTCGCTCCAACCAAATTGAGGGTGCTGGATGGTGGAAACTTGGTGACAGATCCCACGACGCCTGAGAGCAACCGCGATGTCATCAGAACCACCACGCAAGCAGTCCTTTCGGCCGGCGCGATTCCGATCTTGCTAGGCGGGGATGACTCGGTTCCGATACCCTTCTTCGAAGCATTCCGCAAAAGCAAAGGGCTGACGATCTTGCAGATTGATGCCCATCTTGATTGGCGCGATCAGCGAAACGGATCGGGGTATACATTCTCGAGCACAATGCGACGAGCCAGCGAATTGCCCTGGGTCAGACGCATCGTGCAGGTTGGTTTACGCGGCATTGGCGGCTCCGGTCGTACCGAGTATGACTATGCAAAGGCGTGGGGCGCGAAGATCGTCACCGCGAGAGATCTTCGGCTTCACGGGATCGCGAGCGTTCTTGAAGAGATAGAGGACGATAGCGAGTGCTTGATTACCATTGATTGCGACGGTCTCGACCCATCAGTCATCCCAGGCGTGCTTATACCGCAGCCGGGCGGACTGTCCTATTTTGAGGTTGTCGATCTCATGCGGGGTGTCGCGTCGAAGTGCAGAATCGTTGGGCTGGACATCGTTGAGTTCGTCCCCGAGCGCGACGTGCAAAATCTAGGGGCGATTGCTGTCTCGCGGATTCTCTGCAATGGGCTAGGTTGCATTCGAAAACGAGCCGTATAGCCGCTACTTCTGCCGCCATGCGCAGTTGCAACTGCCGGAAAGCCTGAAGGGTGAGGTGCCGTAATCTGCCTCTGCGAATGTCCTAATTAGGACAGCCCCCTGCGAAAGAGTCGCATATCGAACAGACCGTTGCGAACCTCTCAGGCAAACTGACCTAATCCGGGATTTTGCCAAACTCTCCCCGGGGCTGGAACGACGTCGCCCGCCCATTTTCGGGCGGGCGACATTGTGTGATTGCGATTAGAGGACAGGATTATGCCTAAGGAAAATTGCTTGATCGTTCGTGCTGCCGGACGACAATTGGACCTGCTACGCGGTGAAGCTTCCCGCATCGCAAAAGGAGCTAAAGCCGATTGGTGGATTGATCGCGCAGAGGTCGGAGCGCGCTTTTGCTTCGAAGCTGCTGAGGCGAAAGAGTCATTCGCGCTCGCTTGCGATAGCTTCGGAATTCCGTGCCGAGACGGTTGATCTACCTCGCCGCCCCTTGTCAATGGCCGCCAATTGAGGCGGCCTTACCCTCTTGGAAATCTAGGGGCACCGATTCACATTTGTTATAGAAGGAATTTGTTAACCGGGACAAAGTGGCAAAACCGGGCTGGCTAAGGATTTCATTTCGGAATTATTGAAACCCGGAAGCGCGAGGGGGGCCGCTGTGTAGGACAGCGGCCCCTTGCTGTCCCTACTTGACCCCAAGCGTCCTGGTTCGCAATATCCTAATTAACCTGGGTTAATGCAACCGTGTGCCGCCAATCCTAAAATACCGCTGTATCGACATTCGACATGGTGCACGAGCCATGACCAAGCGGCGACGCAGACTCAAACAAACCGACAGCCTCGAAGAACGTCTTTCGGCAGAGGCCGAACGTTTGCGGGAGCAGGCCAAGCGCCTCAAGCCTGGGATGGATCGCGAGGTCTTACTGCGCAAGGCTCGGCAGTACGAGACTAGCTTTCACATGAGCGAGTGGCTGCGTTCACCTGGACTGCAGCCGCCGAAGTAAAGCCATGATCCAAGACCCTCAGGTCGAGACCTACTCGTTCCAAGCGCGGGTTTGCCTTGGCATCGCCGCCATTGGCTTCGTAATCTTCGTCGCCGGGTTGCTTATGAGCGTCTTCTAGTAAAGCCGGTGTCGTTGGCGGCCTCTTTCAGCCGGATGCGCTGACTTTTCCGAGTGCCTGTTGAACAGTACCCGATTTGAAGACGTGCACGGTGGAACCGCGCATTGTCGACTGGATTGTGTGTGCGGTGACTGCCTCTGTCCCACAAGGCAACGCCTGTCCGGAGCCCCAGCATCATCAAGCCCCCCGGCCCGATGCTGGGGCCCACAGACGGATGTCCAGGCGGACGCGCATAATTCATCTTCAAAATTTGCTTCGGGATCTGGGAGCCAGGAACCTGCGGAAAACCATCGCGTTTCTTCGTCGCCAACGTCACGATTGGCAGCATTGACTGGTCCCGGCGGAAGACTTCTCCCCATGCGGTCCGCTGGGGCCACTTCTTCAGGGAGGAATGCATGAGCGGCAAGCGACGTCGTTTCAAGCAAACCGTGAGCCTGGAAGAGAGGCTTGCGGTGGGAGCAAGATTGCTGCGTGAGCGAGCTATGACTTTACCACCCGGTCCCGACCGGGAAGCCTTGTTGAGGAAGGCAAAGGAGATCGAGATGACGGGCAACGTTTCGCATTGGCTGAGCTCGCATCCGCTGTCGTCTTTAGAGTAATCTGAAGCGGTCGGTTCACAGAGCTGACACTCAGACCAATGCGGAGCCGCGCCGCCTACGAGCAGACCCTTGGAATGCTTCCGGAGATGTGCCCGCGATCTTGGAGCCGCAGCCGCCCTCAGCGAGGCGAGATTCCCGACGCACATGCCGCCGCCGCCTTAGCGTTTTTTCTTTGTCTTGTTTTTCTTCTCGACCCGTACGCCTTTGAATTTTTTGGCAGCTGTCTTCGCCGATTTCGGCTTCTTCACAGCCATGAACTCGCCGGACGACCGGTCGCGCTTGGTGTAGCCGGTAACGCCGCCAATGGTTGTTTTGGTCTGCGAGCGCTTCTTCACGGCGCCCTTGCGGGCATTGTCGCCGGTCGGTTTATTGACTGCCATGCTTCCTCCGCTGGTTGCCTCTCAGCTTAAAGAGCGCAAGCGCACAAGCAGTTCCAACCGCAAGAACTAATCTAGCCAATTCAAATTGAATCCCGGCTGTTGCGTGGAGTTGCGTATGCGTCAATCCGGCTGGCCCCCCTCAATCGTCCCGGCTAATGCCCCACGGTGTATCTCGTGGCAGATGATTTCGGGCGCGCAGGTAGCGCCTGGCGCGAAACCGACATGGAGGCGGCGGATCTCGAGACCGTCATTCAGGATCTGCTCGCTGGCGAGTATAGACGGCCGATCAGGGTTATCGCGTTCAACACGTCGGAGCGCTGGTCAGAAGACGTCTCCGAGGACGTTGCGCGCGAGATCCAGCACCGGTGCATCTGCAACTCACCGACATTCCTTCACACCTGCAGGAATTCGTCGATCGCTACGGACACCCGTCAATACAGCCTGCGCTTGGTCTGGCCGTGGCATTCCAGCGAAAAAGCCCGAAGCCCTGGGCATCAAGGCGTCCTTCCCCGGCTTAATCGAACCGGCCTTGGCATCTTCGATCGACCGTGTGCCGTCCGGCGAACGCTGGATTCACGAGATCAAATTCGACCGCTACCGCGTCCAGCTGCATCTAGTTAACGAAGCCATCACCGTATTCACCCGCCGTGGGCACGACTGGACCAAGCACTTCAAGAAGATCGCCAACGACGCCTGGCACATCAAGGCGAGCCCGGCCATCATCGATGGCGAAATCGTTGTGCCCGCCGCGGACGGTACAACCGGTTACCCGGTACTCATCAAGGAGCTGCGGGGCAACTTGAACAAGATCGTCTTCGTTGCGTTCGATCTCCTCTATCTCAACGGAATGGACCTCCGGAAAATCCCCTTGCTCGAGCGCAAGAGCGCGCCGAAGAACATCGTCGCCGGCAGCGACGTCCAGTTTAGCGAAAGCTTCGAGATCGACGGTCGCGCGATGTTCACGCACGCCTGCAAAATTGGGCTCGAAGGCGTGGTCTCAAAAGTGCGCGACAGCATCTACGCCAGCGCGCGCGGCAACAACTGGGTCAAAAAGACATGCGCCCAACGAGAGACTTTCACGATTGCCGGCTTCGCACTCGATGACGGAAAATGGGACGGTATATATCTGGCCTGGCGGAAGGGTAACGAACTGACCTATGCCGGCAAGGTTGATCACGGCTTTGACAAAACATCGGAAGCCGAACTCCGCACTAGGTTGCAGCCGCTGGTACGAAAGACACAACCTCATAGCAAACGCATCGCCCACAATGGCATTTGGTTGGATTTTCTATGCGGCTTGGGCCTGTTCGGGCACTTCGGCGCGGCCGAGGCGCTGGCCATCGGGCTTGCCGTGTACGTCTGCCAGGTATTCTTCAGCGCTGGGTGGCTGAGGCACTATCGATATGGTCTGGTCGAACGGTTGTGGCGAACGCTCATGTACGGCACGCAGCAGCCGATGTCTTTGAAAGGACCCGCTCGCGCGGAATACCGCCTCGCCTAGTCGGCGATGAAAGAGGCCCCAATTGAGGCGGTCTACTAGAAGACGCTCATAAGCAACCCAGCGAGGAAGATTACGGAGCCGACGGCGGCGATGCCAAGGTAAACCCGCGCTTGGAACGAGTAGGTCTCGACCTGAGGGTCTTGGACCATGACCTTACTTCGGCGGCTGCAATCCGGGTGAACACAGCCACTCGCTCATGCGAGACGAGCCAGGAACACTGTAGCTTTTGCCAAGTTTTCCCGATGCCCTCAAGCTCGTGAGGGCAAACTTGGAGGCCCCGGCTCATTGCCCCCCTTTGGGCTGGGGCCTTTTTTAGTCAAGCCTAGTTGACCAACCTGTTGGGCTAGGCGTTATCCCTCCCTCGAAATCCAGCGGCTGATCTGAAACCCCGCTCTTCCCTAGTCTTGGGCATGACCGCCCTCACCCGCCGCCGCAGCGAGGATTCGCACTAGGAGACTTGGCACATCTATTTCAAAGACGTCCACGTCGGCACCATTGGCACGCGCGCCGGCGTACCGACCACCGGCGATCAGTGGGGCTGGCGCGTCGGCTTATATCCCGGCCTTCACCCGGGCCAGCACAGCGATGGAACGGCCGAGACTTTCGAACTCGCTCGGGCCGCCTTCGACGCTGCTTGGACCGACTTGCTCCCGACCGTTCCGGATGACGCCTTTGCCAAGTGGCGCCACGATCGCGATTGGCGCGCCGATATGGCGGCCAGGCGCGCACGGGGCGAGAAGCTCGACAGCGAGATCAGAAACACGCTGATGCGCTGCGTCTGCGGGACCACATTCGACAGTTGGAATCCGGCGGAGAGCTACCCGCACCGCGGACATATTTACGCCGCGCAGGCAGGAAAGGTTCGCTGGTGAAGCACGTCAAAGTCGCCCTTACGCGGAACGCGCTCGCAATAGCAGAACAAATTGACGTCTGAACTATTGGGGCGGAACGGACATGCTCTGCCCGTCCCTTTCGGGGGCTTCGGGCCATATCCGCGCACGTGCCATTCCGAAGGATGGAAATTCACTGGCTTTCCGCTATTTTGTGTTGAGCCGCAGTTCTGTGGCGGCGATCTCGAAACGAGGTTCGCGATGACCTCCAGGTCCTCGATCAGGCGGTTCGGCGCGCCGCTCGTCGCTTTTTTTCTGACCATCTGGCCGTTGGTTCCTCCGGTACATGCTATTGAGGGCGCTGGAAAGGTTGGCGTGGTGTCCTTTGGCCTGTACGGGGATCAAGGCGTGTTCAGATCCGAGGCGACCGGCGCGGCTCAGGTCGTGGCCGGCCGTTTCGAGACTGGACCAATCAACGTGGAGTACAATTCCAAGAAAGGGGGAAGTGCAACGATCGAAGCTCTGACCAAGTCGTTGCAGACGGCAGCCAGCCGCTTGGATCCCGAGAAAGATGTTCTCTTTTTGATTCTCACCTCGCATGGTTCTCCTGATGGCCTTGCAATCAAGGCGGGGCGGCTCACAGAAACGCTCACACCATCTCGTCTCCGCGATATGCTCGCGAAGACAGGTGTGCGACACAAGGTGGTGGTCATCTCGGCTTGTTATTCCGGGGTTTTTATCCCGCGCCTGGCGACTCCCGATGTGTTGGTCATCACCGCGGCCGATGACAAGCATCCGTCGTTCGGCTGCCAGGACAAGGCCAAGTGGACCTATTTTGGCGACGCGTTTTTCAACGTCGCGCTCCGGAAAGCCGTCAGCCTGAAGGATGCGTTTCTCGATGCGCGCTCACTCGTCCGGAAGCGAGAACTGCGGGAACGTTTCGAGCCGTCGAATCCGCTCATGGCCGGCGGTGCAGACGTGCTGCCGTTGCTTGTCGGACGCCCTTGAACAACCGGCCGCGAGCGCAGAGGCTATTACGCGCGGGCGCATCGCCGTTTCCGGTTACCCCCGATTATGCAGACTGTTTGGCGGTCCCCTCGGACTTCGCATTTGGGCCAAGAGGCGAAATTGACTCGGCGTCACGCAAAAAAGCAATATCCTGCCGAGGAAGTGATCGGCACCTCTAACGGCGTGCACTTCTGGCTGAACCTTCGCGCGGTTCCGACGACCCACGCAAATGGGCTGGGAAACGGAGGTTTCCATGACCAGTTCCAATGGACGCCCGGCGCATCTTTATCGATTGACGATAGCGCGCACGGTGGGATTGTGTACGGTCGCATTTTTCGGCATCAACACAGCCTATTCACATGACCTGATGCGACCAAAACTGAACGCTTGGTTCAAAAGTCTCAAGAACAAGGCAGGTGAGTCGTGCTGTGATGGTGGGGACGGCCAATATGCGGTGGCCGAGTGGGATATGGCAAAAAATGGCTATAGAGTCCTTCTGAAGCATCCGCATCGGCCAAACGAACCCGGGCAATGGTTTGACGTGCCAAACTCTGTCGTGCTCAACCGGCAGAACCTCAGCGGCAGGGCGATGGTTTGGTGGTGGCCGTCCTACGCCGACGGAAGAATGACTCCTCTGTGGCGCTGCTTCATTCCCGGACCGGAGGGATGATTCTTCCCTGGCAAAACAATAAGCCACCCGTAGCCCGCCATGGGTCATAAGCGGCGGTGGACGCCGGGGCCGCCCAGCGTCTCGTCTACCTCCCACAGCCGACATCTTAATGGTTTGAGCGTTGTTCGGCTTGGGGCCAAAACCGAAGTGACAAGCCTTATTCAATCACCTCGTCCGCGCGCGTGAGAACGTTCGCCGGGATTTCGATACCGAGCGCTTTCGCGGTCTTGAGATTAATGACAAGCAGGTATTTGGTGGCCTGCTCAATAGGAAGCTCGGCCGCTTTGGCGCCCTTCAGCATTCGGTCGGCATAGTGTGCCCCGATTCGAGACAAGGCAAGAAAGTCCGGCCGTAGGAAATCAGTCCACCCGCTCGCGCAAAGGCCGGGGTCGAAGGAGATCGATGGTAAGCCGGCCTTTACCGCGAGATCGGGTACACGGTTCGACGGAACGGAAAATATTGGGTCACTAAATATGTCCAGGGCCTCTGCTTTCTGGGTTTTTGCAGCGGCAATGGCGCGAGGCACTTCTCCCGCTTCGCGCAAATCAAATACGTCTAGCTGAAAGCCGAGCTTCGTGCCGCAGTTGGTATCTCCGGAAATACCAGCCGATGCATCTCATTTAAGGTGTTGAGGAACACTGCGAATGCGCGATGAAAAGAAGCCCGATCCCAGGGCGATGCTTTTTCCGCATGAGGTGGTGTCCGCTGGAGTTGTGATGCAGGACGACCAGGTAAAGGTCTCATGCGTGTTGGCAGACCATCCTCCGCTTCCAGTTGCGTTGTCATATCGTTTTGACACGGCTGATCGTTCGGTCGTTTTCTCAGGGAATACCCGAAAGACCGACGCTCTGATCGATCTTGCCAAGGGCGCCGACATATTCGTATGCGAGGCGCAGTATCTCCCGGGAACGCGCAAGGTGCTCGACCAAGCTGTGCAGGCCGGCAGGTTCGACAAGGATACTGCGGCTGATCTTTTCAAGAGCATTTCAGGGAACGCTCTCACCGTCGAACAGGCGGGCGAAGTCGCTCAAGCCGCGGGCGTCAAAACACTGGTCCTAAGTCATTTTGTCCCTGCTGTGGCCGACCAGGTTTTCGTGGATGAGGCTCGTAAAACGTTCTCTGGCGATATTATAGCTGGGCGAGACCTGCTCGAACTCTAGTCGTGTTCGTGGGCTCAATGTCCACTATGGGTCAAAAGCCGCGCAAACCTTGCTCAAGAAGTTCTCGCGATCGATCTTCAGTGCCTCCGGAAAACGTATCGATGTTTTAATCTTGCGGTTGTCGTCCGAGCGGCATACTCGATGCGATCTATGTCGGCGTTATCGGCCGCAGTAACGTCCAAACGCCAATTCATGTCGTTCGGATAACCTTCGTCGCATTCGATTTCGACCGCGATGACCAATTCGCCCCCCGGAAAGCTCCGGATCTCCTGCAGTGCGATCAGCTCCAGATCTTTCCTTGACACGCTGATCATTGCGAGGCTCCGCCGCCACTTCCTCTGACAACACGTTGTGTTATTGCCTCGTTCCTAAAGCTCGAGACGAACTGCAGTCTTGTCGCACACGGAAAGGCACAGAAGACCCCGTCAGTTTTAGAGGAACCTGGCTCTCCACGGTTCATTGTCGCTCGAGGAGGACGCCATGACTGACACGCCATCCCAAACCCAAACCTCAACTTTCGCTGCCGCCAACGAAACGGTCCGCGAGGTCGCACGCGATGTCCGCGAGGGGCTCGGCGATGGCAAGCCGCCTGGCAGTGGAAGGCCATCGTCAGCAACCTAACGCGCGAGGCTCCGCTCGCATCGCTCGGAATCGCCATGCTGATTGGATATACATTGGCGCGCCGTTGATCGCTCTCCGCTCTTGGCGTCGAGGAGAAGGAATGTACGGCCCTTCCAGGTCGAGGCCGAAGCCAACGACAAGAACGCCGAATGCGTCAAAGAGCGCTGGCCAACTTCGACGACAACCGCGGCACAGCCGCGACGCTGCTCGCTGAGGCCGGCGCAATGGCCCCGGAGATCGCCGCGGCGCTATGCTGGAGCGTCGACAAGGCGCGGAAGGTGATCGATCTCTACCTCGTCAGACGGGGCGTGCTGGCGGCCAATGCAATAGCGAAGCTTGAGCAATTTCGAGATCAAAAGACTGCATCACCGGAGTAGAAGCCAAGCAGCGGATGCTGGAGGCTAATATGATTTGTGCCTTCGGTTTTGCAGCTTCTACGGCGTGATGCGTCGCAGCACGATGGCTGCTTGCTGCGCTGCGCCTAAACACTCTCGCAACCACGCATCGAACTATCGGTATGCATCACCTTTGTTCTGCACGTGGATGCGCGTGCAGGAACACAAGGAGATGAGTTCGCATTGTCCATCAGTTTCATTTGTGCGTGAGGCCGATCATGCAAGTTCTTTGGAGAATGATCGCGATTGCAACAATCCCAGCTTGGATGGCGATCTACTCAACTCCTGCTGTCGGACAAAACTTCGATGACAGGTGGTCCATCATTCCAAGAGCTCGCGCGGAGCCGGCTCTTGAAGGAAGCGACCAGACAAAGAAGGACGAAACACAAACGCAACCTTCGACCACACAGCAAACGCAACCTCACACTTCGGAAGAGCCCTCGAAAGATCGTTCAGGAGCTCCCTCTCCGAATCGAGTCTTCTCCGGCTCGGCCTCCTACTATTCTTATTCCAAAGGCAAGACAGCGAGCGGTTCATCGTTTGATCGTAATCGGCTAACAGCAGCGCACCGCCGCCTGCCCTTCGGCACCAAGTTGCGCGTCACCCACGGAAGCCGAAGCGTCATCGTCATAGTCAATGACCGCGGTCCGTTCGTCCGCGGTCGTGTCCTCGACCTTTCGTTGGCCGCGGCGCGGAGCTTGGGTATTACGGATCGTGGCGTGGCTCAGATTCATGCGGAGGTGTTGTGAACATTCGACCACTCGGGGAGTATCGGGACAGGATCGCTTGTGCAGATAAATAGGTGACGAGGATCGCTAACGCTTCGCCTTCTCCGACTGCGCGGGTTGATCGATAAGGGCCATAGGACAGCTAACTGCTCGGCGGGCAACAGCCGGGCCGTCTCTCGCTGGCTCTGATTATCTCGCAGATAGGTCACCGACTTTGGCAGCGAAACCGCAACGGCGGGCGCTGTCACAAACCTGTGGCACGGGCATTGCAGATTTAGAGGTAACTGGGATTTCAGGGCTCAGTTTGAGAATAAAACGCTGCCGGGACGTGTATTTCGAGCCCGGCAGCGTTCTAATTTGGGATTGATGGGACACCCGCCCAGTGTGAACGACGGGCTCTACGCCTCCCGATCGGCGCATCCGGACCTTTGAGACACGACAAGCGTTGACGCTCCAACCGGCAGGACCGTGAACCTGGAGTGTCGGACGTGAGTATAGTCCCTCTGGAACTTGAAAGACGGTTGGCGCAGCGGTGGGCGGCCAGATTCCAAAGGCCCATTCCCCCAGTACAGCAAGAGCGTCAGCCGAGGTTGGCGGGTCGTCTCGAAGCGAAAACAATCATCTGCCAAGAAGAGGCGCCAGCGTATGGAGAGCCCGCCGGCTCGATAGCCGGCGGGACATTTGTCGTTCACCGTCCGAGCTGGTGGTACGAGAGCTACGAGGAATCCGGCTGACACCGACTTCGCGCTACATCCGGGACAAGTTGTTTCCGAACTGAATTGTGTCCCCGTCGTTCAGCACAATCGGCAACCCGCCTCGCATGATCTCAAGGGCTAGTGGTCTGGCTTTTCGCGCACGATGACGCCGGTCTTAGGGTCGGCATGAAATTCCATCTTCTGTCCGTTCTTGATACCTTCGCCCTCCCATTGGCCGTCGTCGGCTTCAAGCTTAGTGACCTGCGAATAGCCCGACTCCATGACCTTAGCCTTCACTTGCTCCATCGGCATCCAGTCGGGTCCGGGTTGATCTGCTCTGGCCGCTGAGCCCATGGCGAGGGAACCAAGAACTAGAATTGTGGCAAGCTTCATCACAACCTCCTTTCGAGTGAGAAGCTTCAACGGGCGCGCTGAATTGACGTTCCTCTGTTACGCCTCGCGGCCCTAGCAGGCCGTGACCTCACGGCCGTAGGAAGGGCGCGCGGTGATCTCAGACAGCATTGCCTTCCTCATCGTCTCAGGCCCGTCCACTTCTTACATGCACGATCACTGGAAGCTTCTCCTCCATTGCCTTCGCGAGCACGCTGCCGGTGGTCCGGTCCAGCTCCGCAGCAATCTTCATGAGTGGCATGGTACCAGCCAAAGATCTAAGCTTTTGAACTTCCTCTGTGGTCCAATCCTGCTTCCAGCGCGCCATTTTCGTCCCAACGATGAAGCTTCCCGAGAGATAGTATGGCTGAAAATTTGCAAATTTCGTTGATTCCAATGATTTCACCAGCGACAAGGGGCTTTCCGTTTACGGCACATCGAATGGCACGAACTGCACTTGTCTGTGACGGGAGGCTCGTCTCAGTGTCGTCGGTTCCTCCGTCTGATGATGTCATTCCTCCAGAAGCTGCTCGGTAGGGAGAAGCGACGGCTCCGGCGCTCTATCAGCCCCCAGCCCCGGCGCCGGGGCCGTTCTTCTGAAAAGTTGGTCACCCAGGACCATGGACGAAGAGCGCTCGCTGGCGCGATGTCCGCTGCGGGTCACAAGGTCTCCTCTGGCCGACTGCTGTCAGGCGTCCGCTAAAGATTGAAAGGCGGTCGTATCAACCCCGTGGCTCTGTGTGTCACGGGTGCGGATACCGTCGACTGGCAAACGTGGGTTTGTGGTGCGCTCGGAGGGCGTTCGCATTTCCTGCGATTTCAATGGCTTATTCCAGCAACCTGGATCGAAAGGTTCATTTCACCCGCTAACGGAGCCTTTCAGCTTCCGGTGCCAGACGGGGAGCGGGCAAGCCGGTCGAAATCGATGGTTTCCGCCGGTATCCCCCGCAGCGGATTAAATCCCAGCAGATTGAGATCATAGGGCGAGAAGACACGCTCATCAGATCCATCGCGAGATAGGCTGGCGACGTATCGAGCGTCCACCGCCCCATCAGGCGATCCACCGGGGAGCGTTGCAGCGGGCTCAACGCCGCCGCCTGCGACACGCGCCGCCAGAAACGCTCCAAAGCATCGCGCGCGGCGTTGGCGCCGTCGACCAAACAGACCGCCAGCACTGCTGCGTTCATGGCGCCTGCGGACGTTCCGGATATCCCCGCGATCTTTAGGCCATCCTCCTCCAACACGCGATCCAGCACGCCCCAAGTGAACGCGCCATGCGAGCCGCCCCCCGAAGCGCAAGGTCAACGAGGGCCGGTTCGTCTTTGCTGTTCGGCGTCATTCGTCGCCCCCCTCGCTAGGACTGCTTCTCGAAGCGGAAAAGAAGAAAATAGCCGGCCGGGACGAAGAACAGCGTCAGCACCGAAGCGATTGCGAGCCCGGACATCATGAGGACGGCCATCGGCTGCCACAGAGCGCCTCCGGCGAACGCCATTGGCGCCAGCCCAAGGACAGTCGTCGCCGATGTCAAAAGGATCGGGCGAAGACGCTTCTCCGACGCCACGACGATCGCATCGCGCAACTGTCTGCTTTCGCGCTCGATGTCGATTTGATCGATCAGCACGATGGCGTTGTTGATGATAATCCCGGACAGGCTGATGATGCCGAGCGTTCCGAAGAAGGACAACGGCTGCCCCGCAGCCAGCAGCCCAAACGGGATGCCGATCAGGATAAGGGGGATGCTCACGAAAGTGAGGAGGGTCCGGCGGAACGAGTTGAACTGAAGGATGATCGCAAGAACCATGACGCCGATCGCGATCGGGAATCCTGCGACGAGCTTCTGGCTGGTTTCAGCGCTCTTCTCGATCTCGCCACCGATGTTGATGTGATACCCGCCCGCGAGATCCAAGGCTTTCAGACCGGGATCGATCGAGGCGAGGAGTTGGCCAGCCGTCAAGGCGGTGCTCCGGGCTGTCACCGCAATCGTTCGTTCCTGATTCTTGCGGCGAATGCGCGCGAAGTCGAACGTCGGCTTTAGTTTGGCGACCTGCGCAAGCGGGATCAACGTTCCGTTTTTCGCGAAAGTAGCGCTGGTCAGACCTTCGAGACTGTCAGACGTGTAGGCACCGGCTCTGAGCACGATCGGAATCAGATTGTCGCCCTCTCGGTAGACCGATACGGCAGCCCCACTGAAATACGTATTCAGCAACTGGGTGATTTCTTCCGAGGTGATACCGAGCTGCCGCGCTCGGTCCTGGTCGATCTCCGCGACGACCTTAATCAGCTTGTTGCCCCAATCGTCCTCGTTGTCGCGGATCCCCGGGGCAGTTCGAAACAGCGAGCGCACCTGCTGGCTCAGCGCAAGGAGGCGATCGCCGTCTGGGCCCGATATCTCGACGTCGACGATTCCCGATTCCACCGATCCCATCGCCAGCCGTTTGATCTTGAACTGCGCTTCGGGGTGATTGGCGTACAGATAATTCCAGGCGCGATCCGCGGCGCGTACCGCGCCTTTGTAGTCGGCCGCGTTGACCAGGAAGAAGGCCGACGCGGGATCGGGCGCGACCGGAGTCAGCGTCAGATAGAACCTCGGCCCGCCGTCGCCGATATAGAGGATATGGCTTCCGATTTCGGGGTTTTTGGTCTTGTCTCCCAGCCACTTCGAGATCCGCAATGCCTGCGCCTCGGTCTGCGAAATATCCGTTCCGTCGGGCATATTCATGTAGACGAGGAATTGATTGCGTTCGCTCAGCGGAAACATCTGCTTCGGCAGACTGCCGAACAGGCTTATCGAGAGCAGGACCAGGCCGACGCAGACCGCCATCACGATCGGCGAAAAGCGCAAGGCGAGATCCAACGCCATGCAGTAGAGCCGCTGCAGACGCGGGGACGACGCCCGTTCATCGCGCGGGCTTGTACGGCGACCGATAAACCAGACGGTCAACGCCGGCAGAATGTAGAGGGCGGCGACCCATGATCCGGCCAGCGTCATGGCGACTACGGCCGCGAGCGAGAAGCCATACTCGCCGGACGAGCCGGGCAGAAGAAATAGCGGAAGAAAGGCGGCGATGGTCGTGATCGAGGAAATGAGCAGCGGAAGTGCGTATTGTTCTCCAGCGGCAAGACCTGCCGCCTCGGCCGGCGTCCCCCGATCGATCCGGCTGACGATGTCCTCGACCATGACCACCCCGTTGTCAACCAGGAGGCCCAGGGCAATGATGATGGCAGCAATCGACACCTGCTCGAGCGCGATGCCGGCGACCCGCATGCCGATGACCGAGAACATGACGGCGAACGGGACGATCATGGCTGCGATCAGACCAGCGCGCAGTCCAAGAAACAGGACCACCAGGCCGGCGACGACAATGAACGTCTGGCCGACGTTCGAAAGCGCCGAACTGACGGAAGCGCGCACTTGTTCGGCCTGGTAGGTCGCAAAATCGACGACATATCCGATCGGGAGCTGACGTTCATAATCCTGCGCCGCGCTGCGGAGCCGCCGGCCGAGTTGCGTCACGTCCTGATCGGGCTGCATCACCACGCTCAAGACGACCGCGGGCCGTCCGTTGAAGTAGATCGGCTTGAATTTCGGTGAGACGTAGCCCCGGTGGACGGTGACCAGATCGGCGAGCCTGACCAGGCTGTCCGTGGTGCCTACCCGCGTCAGCATGGTTTCGATGGCTCGTACGCTGGGAAAATCTCCGGAGGTCTCCAGCAACAGCCGGGTGCCGTCGGCGTTGATCGTTCCCGACGGAAGCACGACGTTCTGCCCCTGCAAATCCTTGACGAGGGCATTCACCTGGACGCCGACGGACGCCAATTTTCGGGTGTCCAACTCGAGCCAGATGCGCTCCTCCTGGACGCCAAGAATGTCGATCTTCGAGATGCCGGCGAGCCGATAGAGCTTCTTGCGGAAATCCTCAGCGACGTCCTTCATCTCACGCTGGGAAAAGCCGTCTCCCGTGATGGCAATGGTGGCTATGGCCACGTCCCCGAAATCGCTGTTGACGAAGGGGCCGGCTACACCGTCGGGAAGCTCCAGCTTCACGTCGCCCATCTTGTCGCGGAGCCGTTGCCAGGTCGCCGTTACGTCGCCGGCGTCGTCCTTCAAATCGACGTAAATGGTCGCGGAGCCCTCCCCGGCCAACGTCCGGATGTCCTTCACCTCGGCGAGCTCTCGGATCTTGCGCTCGATCGGCACGGCGACCAGATTCTCGATGCGTTCGGGTGCCATTCCCGGAAAGAACGCGGAGACGACCGCGGTCCGGATGACGATTACGGGATCCTCTCGCTTCGGAAAGTTCGGATACAGAACGACGCCGGCGACGATCAGGCAAAGCATAATCGCGATTGTGAACCGCGATCGCGCTAGACCAAACCGCGTCAGAAGATTCACGGCCTTACTCCTGCACGGGTAGAAGCTTAACTTTTTGGCCGTCGACGAGATACGATACGCCCGCGGACGCAACGATATCGCCCTCGGCGAGCCCCGAGGTGACGATCAGACGGTTGTCCCGAACCCCGCCGACCATCACCTTGTGCTTTTTGACGGTCGAACTCGCGCCGTCGTAGAGAAAGACGCTCGCGGCCCCCTGCGGCTGGCTCGCGCTCTCGGGCGCGACGACGCCCAACGGGACAAGGAATCCAGCCGAGCCGCCGTTCAAGGGCTCCTCGATGGAGGCCTCGACGGACATGCCGGCATTCAATCCAGCGACCTTGTTTTCGAGGCGGACCACGACCGGAAAAGCCGATACCTGCTCTGCTTTGGAGCCGAGTTCCTTGATCTCACCCGTCAACTCGAGATCAGGTAGATCCGCGACCTTGACGTCGACTGCCCGCCCCACGGCGAGGCTCTGAAAAACGGGAGCCGGCGCCAGGAACGACAGCTCGAACCGATCATCGCTGTACAACGTCAGGATCGGCTGACCGGCTGCGATCTGCGCGAACGACTTGACCTCGATCCTCGCAATGGTCCCCGAAAATGGCGCGACAAGCTTGCCTCGCTCCAGGTTGTGGCTTGCCAGGTCGAGTTGGCGCTTCGCTTGATCCAACTGGGCCTTCGTACTCAGAAGGGTGGCCCTCGCCTGATCAAAAACGGATTGGGTCGAAACCCCCTTCTTGAGCAGTTCGTCCTTGCGCTGGAAATCGGCCTCCGCGTTGTCGGCCTGCGCTTGGGCCTGCTGCACGCCGGCACCTGCCTGCTCGACCTGCGTCTGCAAGGAGCGAGGATCGATTTCCGCCAGCACGTCGCCAAGCTGCACCTTCTGGCCGACAGTGAGAGCGATCGCTTTCAATTGGCCGGCGATCTCGAATGAAAGGCTACTGACATCTGCCGGCTGCAACACCGACGGGAAGCGGCGCACGCGGCTTTCGGCCTTCGCGGAGACCTTGTAGGCGCGAAGCCCGCGCACCGGGTCCTCCGAGCCCTCCTGCTTCTTGTCGCTGCAGGCCTGCAGTCCGAGCACGACGAGCCCCGCGCAGATCAGCAGCCGCCATCGCAATCGAAACATCGCCGGCTCCGCGTGCGAGTTGAATACGCCCGTGCGCGACGCTCCAACGTCAGGGTACTACAGCAAAGAAGACGAACACGGCGAAGATCACCAGATGCACGATCCCCTGGAGAACCGTGGTTCGCCCGGTACCCAGGGTGATCATGCCAAGGATCAGCGTCAAGGCAAGTACGACCTGATCCTTGACGTCCAGACCGAGTTCGAGACGCTGCCCGAGAACGATAGACACGACGGCGACCGCGGGAATGGTCAGGCCTATGGTCGCGAGCGCCGACCCCAATGCGAGATTCAGGCTGGTTTGCAGTCGATTCTTCCGAGCCGCCCTGAGCGCGGCGACGCATTCCGGCAGAAGCACCAGGGCGGCGATGATGATACCGACCGTCGACGCGGGCATGCTGAGGTTGTCTATCCCCGTCTCGATCGTCGGTGTCAGGATCTTGGCAAGGCCAACGACGGCCGCCAACGAAACGACGAGAAGGCCGGCACTTTCGAGCGTGGTCTTGTTGGGCGGCGGAGGCGCGTGCTCCTCCTTATCGTCGACCCCCGGAAGGAAATAGTCGCGGTGCCGTATCGTCTGCACGAAGACGAAGGACCCGTAGAGGACCAGAGAAATCAGTCCCGCAAAGACGAGCTGCGGCTTGCTATAAAGTGGTCCGAGCTCACGCGCTGCGAAATTTGGCAGGATCAGAGTGAGCGTCGTAAGCGCGGCCAGGACCCCCATCGCAGCGCTTGCCCCTTGAATTCGAAACTCCTGCTCTCGATAGCGGGCTCCTCCCATAAGGAGGCAAAGCCCGACGATACCGTTGCAGACGATCATGACAGCCGCGAAGACCGTGTCGCGCGCCAAACCTGCCTTTTCGGTCGGCGACGATATCATGACCGAAACAATCAGCGCCGTCTCGATGATCGTTACGGCCAGGGCGAGCACAAGTGTGCCAAATGGCTCACCCACCCGATGGGCAACGACTTCGGCATGGTACACGGCCGCGAAAACGGTCCCCAGCACAACGACCGCAGCAACGGTCGCGACAAGGCCGCCCTTGCCGACGAATGGGGTGATTACCAAGGTACCGCAAGCCAGCGCGGGCCACACCCTCGCCCACAAGGGCGTTTGAGCACTAACCACGCGGCTTCTCCTCACGCCCGAGATCAGTGACGATCGGCGCAGCGTTCCTACCCAGTGTCATCATTGTCCCCCCGAGTTTCCGTCACGCATCTCAGTGCGTGCAACTGAACGCCGCGCTATCCAGGCACCGTGGCCTCCCGCTTCCGACCGCTCGCATTTGAGACGAGCTCGTCCAGCCGCTTCGACCAAGCGACGTACTAGTCGACGGCCGACATGAGCCTAATGCCGCATCGCGCAATCAGCACTTGAATCAACAATGATCCTGAGCTGAGCGTCAACAGGAAATGTCCAAGGAAGAATCGAAGGGTCGATACACAGAACACGGCGAGGGACTGCTGCCCGCACCATATTGCAGGAGCGAAGACCGGCCATTCCAACATTCACGATTCTTTTGAGATGAACCGTGCTGCCAACAGCGCAATCGCCATAAAATGAAGGAAGCGGGGCAACCCTAGGCTCGCTTTGTCAGGACGGAAGGCATCCAGAAGTCAGGATGGCAACAACTTCCGAAACGTCGGAAACCTCATTGCCAAGGTCAGCACCGGCGCAAACGCAAAGTAGCAGGCGGCAAGAGCGACCAGGTTGGGAGAGCGCAGGATTTGGGACTGCGCCTCGGCCAATCCTCCGAGCGAGCACCATGCACCGGGCACAAATGGCAACTGCCAGTAAACGGATTGAAACACCAGGTCAGGGCCAGGGCATCAAGTCTTGGAGTTTCGCGCCAGGTTTCCCGTCAAGGTCACTCTCTGTCTGCGATTTCGTCTCGACAGACAGACCCGACAGGCGGTGGAGGGCAACGAGTTTCGGCGCATTTTCGTGCGCATAAGTGCCTTTTGCCCGAGACGCCGAAGAAGAGCCCTGCCGTGTATGAGGTCATGTTTGCCCACCGCTCATAACGGTCTGGTTGCAGGTTCGAGTCCTGCCGGGCCCACCAACGGGATCAATAGCTTACTTCGTTCTCGTTGCCTGCCGCGCCGCCGCCGCACCAGTAACCGCACCAGATACGTGCCCTCTTCGTTCGTGGGCGGTTCGCGCTCCGCCTGGATTTCGCCTGACGGGGAGAAGGTGAACGAGCTGATCGCTGGTGCCCATTTTGGTGGGCATCGCCTATCGAAAATCGAGCCTCAAGATAAGTGCAAGCCGAAGTCGTAGTGCAGGTGGAAAAAGGGCGAGTTTTGGATAAGGCCGTCCGGCGCCTGCCCCGCCGGCATCTCGACAAATTTGCGCACCAGGCTGTCCTTGACGCCGAAGACGACGTCGGTGTCGAGATACGCGTCGCCTTCCGCGAATATGTGCGTCACCAGCTTCTGATAGCCAGGCGCCGAAATCATGAAGTGGATGTGCGCCGGTCGCCACGGATGCCGTCCCTGCTTCTCTAACATGGCTCCGACAGGACCATCGTGAGGAATGGGATATGCCGCCGGCTTAATACTCCAGAAACTGAACCTCCCATCTCCGTCCGTCGAGAACCGGGCCCTCATTGCTAGGCCACCAGTCTCCCCGAGTTGCTGGACATCGTAGTAGCCATCGCCGTCCGAATGCCAGACATCGACGACGGCGCCGTTGATCGGCGTGCCGTCCGGAGCATTCACCGTTCCTGTGACAATGAGCGGGTCACCTTCGAGACCGCCAGAGATGTTATCCCCACGCCCTTTCTCGGGTGGCCCCTCGACGTAAAAGGGCCCAAGCACCGTCGACTCGGTGACGCCCTGGGCTGCTCCGTGATTAATGGCATCCACGAGCATCGAGACGCCGAGCGTATCTGACAGGAGCACGAACTCTTGGCGGGTGTCACTGCACATTTTGCCGGTATCCGTCAGGAACGCGATCCCCTTTTCCCATTCCTCGATCGTCGGCCGTACCTCCCTCACGAAAGCATGGAGATGCCGGACCAAGGCGACGCTGACCTCAGCCGCTCGCCGGTCGCTCGCACCTGAAAGACGGTCGACGACCGCGTCAGTGATCGTGATCTCGTCAAAGTTTCGCATAGTTCCCTGTCCAATTCATCTTTGGTGAAGTCACGTCAAATCCTGGCATCGTCCACCAGGATTACCTTCGGCGGACGGCCCTCGCAGCCGATCGACCCGATGGTCCGAGAACCAAGCACCACGCGTGTCGGCAGGCCGAGAAAAGTGAAGTGCTTGTATCATTCACCTTCGAAACTGCTGAAGGGACCGCGAAAGCCGACTGGGGGCTTCCGCGATCTTGGGTGATGCTTCACCTACTCGGCCGCGTCGTTCATGTAGGATTTCTTAACGTCCTGGGCCTTCGCGTAGTCAGGCTGGAAGCGGACGCTGGCGTAGTGGGACTTCTGCTCAGCTTCCTGCGCACGCTTCCCTAGTTCCGCCGTGTCGCCGAAGCCGAGGACCTGCCGCGCCAGCTCGGTCAGCGGTCCATCGACCTGATACTCTGTGCGCTGCATCGTCAGCAAGTTGATGAGATAGAGAGGCGTGCCATTGAACTTCTCGAACATCTCATGGCGGTTGCCCCACTCGCTCAGGAATCGCTCGCTGATTTGGCGGAAGATCTTGATACGGTCGTAGGCACTGATCTCAGCACCGCGGAGGGCCTCTGCGAGTTTCGGGCCGATATATGGATCCTCCATCTCGCGCTTCGACGGCTGGATAACAACACCGCGACCGCAGAAATCGATCAGGGTGTTCACCATCTTGGCCTGGTTCTCGAGATAGTAGGCGCGGCCGAAGTCGATGTAGATATTGTTCGGTTTGAACAGCCCCCCGGGCGTCGCGAATCCCGTCTCTTCAGCGGCGATCATGAAGGCCCGACAGGTCTCGCGGAAGCGAATGAGCTCAGCGAGCTGCGCCGCCACGACCGGGTTGGTGCTGGTGCCCAGCGACTGCGTCAAGAGCAGAGCGAGGCCGACCATCAGTTCGGCATGGACGCAGTGACGGATCTGGGTTTCGAGATGCACCCAGTCGAATTGACGTTGCGGATACCATTTCGCGTGGTCAGGATTGCCGACGTGCTGAACCCGGTCCCATGGAATGAGGACGTCATCGAAATAGACCATCGCGTCGAGTTCGTCACCGATGCTGGCCAACGGGCGATCGTACGGATCTGCGTCCGGCTGCGCGTTCGACTTGCGGGCCACGACCGAGATGCCCTTGGTAGCGATCGGCACCAGCGCGTAGACAGTCTGCTCCGCGGTCTGGCCGGGACGCCACAAGTTTCCAATAAGAAGATGATTGACGAACGGAACGGACGTGCCGATCGCCTTCCAGCCGCGGACAAGGATGCCGTCGTCGCGTTCTTCGATGATCTTCAGCATTGGCGTCTCGGCCATCGCATTGTCACGGCCGCGATCGAACTGGACGTCGAGGAACATGGGCGAGATAGCCAGATCCTGAGACGTCACCTCCTCCCACTGACGCTGAATATTTCCGGAGAGATCGCGCTTCTTGCCACTGAAGCGCGAATTGTCCGACCAAGGCTTCTGGTCGTCCACCTGGGTGAACATGACCACGTTCATGCCGGCTGGCGGCCGTGTGAAGATGCCGCCCTTGAAGTGACGGCAGAGGAAGTCGCAGTACTGGCGGCGCTTGACTACATCTTCCTTTGACCGCGGAAGGAACCAGTGCATCGACTGACGCTTGCCACTCTCATCGATGAAGGTCGCGATGTCTTGATGCTTCGGGTCAAGATGAAGATCGTAGTATTCGGCGATGGCATTCGCATACCCCTTCGTCATGGGATGCGTGGTCACGTCCTCGATTAGCTCACCACCGACGTAGACGCGGCGACCATCTCGTAGAGATTGAAGATACTCGGCACCGGTTCTCATAGCTCACTCCTTCTCATGTTCTTAGGAAACTTGCCGCTGGAACGTCGCTGCATCCCAGTAGTCTTCGCTGTGGCGTATCCGGCCGTCCTCGACTTGAACCAGTTGAACACCTCGCAACGAAATGGTCTTGGCTTCAGCCGTGCCGTTCTTCTGCGGAGCGGTCGCGCGCATGACGTAGGCGACGGCGACCGTTCCATCCCCTCCCACAATCATGGACTTCACCTCCCATCGGACGTCCGGGAGCCAGCTGAACAGCTTCTGCATGCCCACCGCGATCTCGGCGGGGCCTTGCTTCGTCTTGAGTTGCGAGACTTCGTCGTGCGTCGCATCATCGCAATAGAGCGCGAGGATCGCGCGGTGATCGTGCCTGCAGTAGGCGTCGTAGAGCGCGTTGGCGACTTCCTTCGGGGACGACGCGGACGTCATGCGCGCGCCTCCAGATCGACGCCATGCATGTAGCGCCCCTGTCCGTAGAGTAACGGCGGACCAGCGGCCGGCGCATGAATGCACTCGATCGCGGCGATGGCGATGCGATGGCTTCCGACCACAAGTTGCTCGACTGCCCGACATTCGAACACAACCGATGCCTCGCGTAGCCGCGGAACTCCGCTTCCGCCGAAAACGCCGGCCGATAGCAAGACGTGTTCGTCAATGAATTTGTCGACGCTAGGACGCGAGCAGAGCTCCGAAAGGTGAAGCTGATCCTGAGTGAGGAGGTTCACCGCGAAGCGCCCGCCCTCCCGGACGTGCGCGGCGGTCACGGTCTTGCTGTTCAAACAGATCAGGATCGTCGGCGGCTCGGTGCAGACCGAGGTAAACGAATTGATCGTCATCCCCCAGGGTCTAGCGCCATGCCAAGTTGTCACGACGCTCACGCTTCCGACGAAGTGCCGCATTGCCGCCCGGAATTCCGCCGCATCCGCAGTCGTCTGCGAAGGCGAAACTCCGAGGTCGTTTCCAATTCCCGAGTTGTTATTCATGGTGCGCCTCGTAGCGACTTATTCGTGTCACAGAAGCTAGGTGGCGCGCCTGGCCGACGTCTAATCGATAATAAGTATTCCAACTATCTGCCGGATCGATCCATCCGTCTCATGCGCCTTAAGACACCATTCGAGGGACGCCGAAAAGCCGAGAGCCAACACATCGCCGGCAACATCTCGCAACCGCAACATGCGAAATGCCGCCGATCGAAATACGGCAAGGACGAGCTCATTCCGATAGTGCACGACGATACAAATTGTTACGGTCCGAGGCTGCATTCACCGGGAGGCCTGGGGTGAACCTACGAAGTATTGACCTCAACCTGCTTGTGATACTCGACGCGCTCCTCACGGAGCGCAACGTGAGCCGGGCTGGCGAGCGCATCGGTCTCAGCCAATCGGCGATGAGCGCGGCTCTCGCGCGACTGCGCGAAGTCTTCCACGACCCATTACTCGTGCGCGTTGGGCGCGATCTGGCTCTAACGCGAAATGCGGAAGACCTCATCGTCCCGCTGAAAGAATCGCTTAGCAAGGTCGAACATCTCCTGCTGCGTCGTCCTGGATTCGACCCTGCGACCGATGCGCGGACGTTCTCGATCAGTGCGTCCGACTATGCGGGGTTGGTCCTGCTCACGCCGCTCGTGAGGATGATCTCCAACGAGGCTCCGAACGTGACGATTCATCTACTGCCTCGTGCTCGCGACGCCGCGCGCGTGCTGCAGACGAACCAGGCGGACATTGTCATCGAGCCGATCGAACTCTTCGGACCGAACGACTATCCGACGGCCTCGCTGCTAAGCGATCGCTGGCTCTGCGCCGTCGATGCAAATCACCCCGACGTCACAGGCGATATATTGAGCGAGACGCAGTTTCTCGAGCTCCCGCATCTCGTCTACGGCATCGGAGACGATCGGCAGCTGAACCTCGCCGACCAACATCTTGCCAATGCTGGCGTTCAACGGCGTATTGAGGTGACGGTCGAAAGCTTCCTGTTGAGCCCATTTCTTATCAAAGGGACGCGGCTCATCAGCCTCGTGCTGGAACGGGCGGCCAGAAGACTGATTGGCACGGTCGATATCAAGCTGCTGGAGTCCCCAATATCTGTCCCGGACATCCACGAGGCCATGTACTGGCACCCACGCCATACGACCGATCCAGCACACAAGTGGCTAAGAGAGAAGCTGCTTAACGTCGCGCAGCAACTGGATTGAGCCTCATCCACTCACATTCTGCATCGCGACTGACTTTGCGCGATCTTTTCGGCGAGCGTGCTTCCACCTCGCCAGGCTAATGTGATGTCTGTGGGTTATGGTGTGCTCGGAGGGCGTTCGTATTTGTTGCAATTTCAATTGCTTACGAAGGCAGACGAAGAGTTAAGGTGCATTTCACCCTCAAAAGGACTTTTGGCCATATCACACTTCAGGTACGTCGGAGCTCATCTTTCTCACGACGCGAGCCGGGTTCTGGTCCGGTTCAGCAGGTGCGGAATGGCGCCCCCGTATGCCAGGCGATTGGGCCGCTTATTCGCTCCCATCAGCACAAGCGTTCAAAACAGGCACTCCAAATTAGCTTAGCGCTACGCGCTGGCGTGAGGCCGCCTTGGGGGCCTTGAGATAGCCAGCGCTCCGACAAGGGACCCACCAACGGCGAATACGGGTATGGCAAGGGCGGCCGCATGAGGATCCGTCCCGCCGGGGGCGAACAGCGGGAATTCATCATGCGAACCAGGTGGTTCGGATCGGCGAAGCGTTTGCGCAATGGCGGGGGCCAGTCGTATCCTTAGCATGGAACTTGCATAAGCTTTGGGCGACATGGACGCCGCATGAACCTAATTAGTCTCGACATTCGTATGCTCCGGTCGCTGATCTCGGTTGTCGAGACCGGCAGTATCACGGAGACCGCGCGCCGGCTGGGCCGCACCCAGCCAGCCATCACTTTGCAATTGCAACGGCTGGAAGAATTGACCGGCAAGCAGTTGTTCGAACATAGCGGCCGAAGGCTCACGCTAACAGAGGATGGCTCTACAGTCCTTACCTATGCGAAATCCATCCTGCGGTTGCATGACGAATTGATTTCGCAATTGGCGTCACAGGAGATCGAGGGCCAGGTTGTGCTTGGCACGCCAGATCTCTATGCCGCTTTCATGTTGCCCTCGATCCTTAGCGTGTTCCGAAAATCGTTTCCGCGCGTCCAAGTTGAACTCAATTGCGCTCTGTCCACGCCGCTAGTCGGCCTCGTCAAGCGCGGCGATGTTGACATCGCGCTTGTTACTCGCATGAACGACTTCACCGGCGGCCAAGTGGTGCGACGAGAGCAATTGGTCTGGATGACCGGAGAGCAATCCTCGGCGCATCAGGAACGCCCGATCCCGCTTGCACTGCTTCCGCCCGGGAACATCTATCGCGATTATGCAATCGACACTTTGGAACGCGCGGGCCTTCGCTGGCGCATCGCCTGCGTTAGCGAGAGTGTCGGCGGACTGCAGGCTGCGGCCTTCGCGGGCATGGCCGTCACTGTGCTCGGCCGCAGCGCGTTGGTGCCGGCGATGCGCGAGATCGGGCCGAATGAAGGTCTCCCGCCGTTGCCAAAAATCGAACTCCTGCTCTACAAATCAAGCGTCGCTACTTCGACGGCGGCGACCGCGCTGCACGACTATCTGGCACACTATCTGCGCCTCGACGAAGAACTCAGCGGCCGCGGCCTACCAATTGAGCTTTCTTAGCGACACACCTCCGTCCGCATGCGTCCCTTCTCGCTCTGAGTTATCCAAGGCCAGAACTTCGCCCATGGCTGCGTCTGCTCGAACGCGGCGGCAATGCGGAAGATCGTGGGCTCGTCGAGCCAGGGCGCGACGATCTGAAGCCCGATCGGCATGCCGTCGCGATCAAAGCCGCAGGGCAGCGTCGCCGCGGGAAGACCGGCAAGATTGATCGGCCAGGTGAAGGGTGACCAGCCGAGATGCGGATCGACCGTCTTGCCATCGATGGTGCTAACGCCGAGTTGGCCGGCCTCGAACGCGGTGACAGCAACGGTCGGCGTCACCAGCACGTCGACGCGCTCGAACAGTTTGACGAAGGCATTGCGCGCCTGGCCGCGGCGGTAACTGGCTTCGATGTAGTCCGTGCCGGTGTAGTTGCGGCCGGCGCTGACGACATCGCGATAGTCCGCTTCGGAACTGGCGAGATCGGCGGAAGTCTTGGTCGCAACCGCGGCCGCCTGTTCGGTGAAGGCGATCGGCTTGAGCGTATGTTCGAGGATGCCGGGGTCGAGACCCGGCCCATCCATGGTGACCTGCGCACCGCAAGCATCGAGAACGGCGAGAGCCTTGCCAAAGGCCGCGCACACGTCAGGGCTGACGGCGGCATAGCCGAGATCGGCGCTGGCGCCGATGCGAATGCCGTCCAGGCGGCGTGCGCTCGTATCAAAGCGACGCTTGGACACAGGAAGGCTCGCGGCATCACGCAGATCGTAACCGGCGATGACCTCCAGCGTCAGCGCGGCGTCTGCAACGGTGCGCGTGATCGGCCCGGTATGGGCGAGCGAGGCCCAGGACGGCGGCGAAAAACCGGGCGAACGCGGCACGAGTCCAAAAGTCGGCTTCAACCCGAACACGCCGCAGAAGGAGGACGGCACACGGATCGAGCCGACACCGTCGGTGCCGATCGCGATCGGACCGCAGCCGGCGGCTACGCCTGCCGCTGCGCCACCACTCGATCCGCCGCTGGTGCGGCCCGGATTCCAGGGATTGCGCGTGAGGCCGGTGACGGGGCTATCAGCCGTCAGCTTGTAGCCGGACTCGCAGGTCGTGGTCTTGCAGGTGATGATCGCACCCGATGCCTTCAGCGACGACACCACGGCGGCATCGGCCTCGGGAACGAAGCTCGTGTTCATCGGCGAGCCGGCATAGGCCGGCACGCCCGCGACGAAGACGAGGTCCTTGATCGTCACGGGCACGCCGGCGAGCGGCCCCTTGGCCTCGCCCGCGCGCATCTCTCTGGTGATGCGATCGGCCTCCGCCCTCGCCTGCTCATACATCGGCGTCACCACCGCGTTGCAGGTCTCGCAGGTCGCCTCCAGCGCAGCGATAGTGTCATCGACGACATCGCGCGGGGTGAACGCCTCGCGCTTGTAGCCTGCCATGATCTCGGTTGCAGAAAGCGCGCCAAGGCCAGTCGGCGCCGGCGGGAACGCCGCACGGCCGGAACCATCAGTCATCATCAACCCTAAGAAGTTAGCTGAGCGCCGCGTCGACGGCGCGCTTGGCCATCACCGTGACGAGATGTGCACGGTAATCGGCTTCGGCGTGGATATCGGTGGTGAGGCCGTCGGTATCGATCTTGATCGCCGCGATCGCGGATGGATCGAAATTCTCCGACAACGCCGCCTCCATCGGCGGCACGCGGAATACGCCGGGACCCGCACCGGTTACGGCGACGCGGACACCATCAGCGAATTTCGCGACGAACACGCCGACCAGCGCATAACGCGATGCCGGCGCCTTGAACTTCGTGTAACCGGCCTTGAGTGGCACGGGAAAGCGGATCGCAGTGATGATCTCGCCCGGCTCGAGCGCGGTCTCGAACAGGCCGAGGAAGAACTTGTCGGCCGCGATCTCGCGCGCGCTGGTGATGATGGTGGCGCCGAGGCCGAGCACACCGGCGGGATAATCCGCGGCGGGATCGTTGTTGGCGACCGAGCCTCCGATGGTGCCACGGTTGCGCACGGCGGGATCGCCGATCATCGAGGCCAGCGCCGCGAGCCCGGGGATTTTCGCCTGCACCAGTTTTGATGCCGCCACCACCGCATGCGGCGTCATCGCGCCGATGGTGATGGTGACGCCGTCGTCGGTGATGCCCTTGAGGGACCCAAGCTTTGAGAGATCGACCAATGCGACCGGGCTCGCCAACCGCTGCTTGATCGTCGGGATCAGCGTCATGCCGCCGGCGACGAGCTTGCTGTCCTCGATCGAGGTCAGGAGCTTGGCCGCATCGGGAATTTGGTCGGGCTGGTGATAGGCAAATGGCTTCATGGATATCCTCCCTATTCCGCAGCGACCGGCAGCGACGCGTTCTGCAGTAGGCGCCAGATCCGGTTCGGCGTCGCGGGCATGTCGACATGGGTGACGCCAAGATGCGACAACGCGTCGACCACGGCGTTGATCACGGCAGCCGGCGAGCCGATGGTGCCGACCTCGCCGCAACCCTTCACACCCATCGGCGTGTGCGTGCACAACGTCGAATGGGTCGCGACCTTCATCATCGGCAGATGGTCGGCGCGCGGCATGCAGTAATCCATCAACGAACCCGACAGCAGCTGGCCGGAGCCTTCGTCATAGACCGCGTTCTCGAACAGCGCTTGGCCGACGCCCTGCACGATGCCGCCATGCAGCTGGCCCTCGACGATCATGGGGTTGATGACCGTGCCGACATCGTCGACCGCCGTGTAGTTGACCAGCGTCACCGTGCCCGTCTCCGGATCAACCTCGACCTCGGCGATGTGGCAACCGCCGGGATAGGTGAAATTGACCGGGTCGTAATAGGCCTGCTCTTCCAACCCCGGCTCCAACACTTCGAGCGGATAATTGTGGGGGACGTAGGCCGCGCCCGCGATCTCCTCGAAGGTCTTCATGCGGTCGGTGCCGGCAACGGAGAATTTGCCGCTCTCGAACTGGATGTCGACTTCGGCCGCCTCGAGCAGGTGCGATGCGATCTTCTTACCCTTGGCGATCACCTTGTCGGTCGCCTTGGACAGCGCGGCGCCGCCGACCACGAGCGAGCGGGAGCCATAGGTGCCCATGCCGAACTGCACGCGGTCGGTATCGCCGAACACGATGTCGACATTCTCGAAGGCGACGCCGAGCTTGTCCGAGACGATCTGCGCAAAGGTGGTCTCGTGGCCCTGGCCGTGATTGTGGGTGCCGATCATGACCGTCACCTGGCCGGTCGGATGCACCCGCACCGTGGCGCTCTCATAGAGGCCGCCGCGAGCACCGAGCCGTCCGGCAAAGCGCGAGGGCGCAAGGCCGCAGGCCTCGACATAGGTGGAGTAACCGAGCCCGCGGAATTTTCCTTTGCTGGCCGACGCCGCCTTGCGAACGCCAAAATTCTTGACGTCGGCGGTGACCAGTGCCCCGTCGAGGCAACCCATGGGATCGCCGGAATCGTACTGCACCAGCACCGGCGTCTGATAGGGATAGGCCTCCTTCGGGATCATGTTGCGGCGGCGGATCTCGACGCGGTCGATGCCCATCTCGCTGGCGGCAACGTCGACCATACGCTCCAGCACGAAGGTCGCCTCGGGTCGGCCCGCACCACGATAGGCGTCGACGGGCACCGTGTTGGTGAAAACGACCTTCACATTGCAATAGATCGCGGGCGTGGTGTAGACGCCGCCAAGCAGCGGCGCATAGAGATTGGTTGGGATGTTCGGCCCGAAGGTCGAGAGATAGCCGCCCATATTGGCCAGCGTGTTGACGCGGAAGGCGAGGAATTTTCCGTTTTCGTCGAGCGCCAGCTCCGCCTCGGTGACGTGATCGCGGCCGTGGCGATCGGAGACGTAGCCCTCCGAGCGGCTCGCGACCCATTTCACCGGCCGATGCACACGCTTGGCGGCCCAGGTAATCACGGCCTCTTCACCGTAGTGGAACTGCTTAACGCCAAAACCGCCGCCGACATCGGGCGCGACGACGCGCAGCTTGTGCTGTGGAATGTTCAGCACCAGCGCGCCCATCAGGAAGCGGACGACGTGCGGGAACTGGCTGGTGGTCCACAGCGTGAAGCGATCGGTGCCCGGCTCATATTCCGCGATCGCCGCACGCGGCTCCATCGGGTTGCCGATCAGGCGGTTGTTGACGAGGCTCAGCTTGGCGACATGCGCGGCCTTCTTGAAAGCGGTCTCGACCGCGGCCTTGTCGCCGAGCTCCCAGTCGCAGCAGATGTTGTTCGGGACGTCGTCGAACAATTGCGGTGCGTCCGGCCTGACGGCTTCGAGCACGCCGACCACGGAGGGCAATACCTCGTAATCGATGTTCAGCAGCTCGGCGCCGGCATTGGCCTGCTCCGGCGTCTCGGCGATGACGAAGGCGACCATGTCGCCGACGAAGCGCACCTTGCCCTGCGCAAGCATCGGGAAAGGCGGCTCCTTCATAGGCACGCCCTTGGCGTCCGAGATGCCCCAACCGCAGGGCAACCCGCCGAGACCATCGGCCTTGACGTCGTCGCCGGTCAGGACCGCCATCACACCGGGCGAGGCCAGCGCGGCGCTCTTGTCGATACCGCGCAACACCGCATGACCATGGGGCGAGCGCACGAACACGCCGGCGGTCATGCCCGGACGTTTGATGTCGGAGACGTAATTGCCGCGGCCGGTGAGGAAGCGCTGGTCTTCCTTGCGCTTCGGTGCGGCGCCGATTCCGATGACTTCACCCATTGTCACTCTCCCTTGGCGGCATTCATGGCGGCGGCGCCGGCCATGACCGAGACGACGATGTTCTGGTAGCCGGTACAGCGGCAGATATTGCCTTCGAGGCCGTGGCGGACATCGGCCTCGGTCAGGTCAGGCTTCTCGGTGGCGAGCGCGATCGCGGTCATCAGCATGCCGGGCGTGCAGAAGCCGCATTGCAGGCCGTGATGCTCGCGAAAAGCCTCCTGCATCGGATGCATCTGGTTCGAACCGGGCGCGCCCTGCAGGCCTTCGATGGTGAGCAGCGGTGCGCCGTCGAGCGCGGGCGCCAGCAGGGTGCAACTCTTCACAGGCAGGCCGTTGAGATGCACCACACAGGCGCCGCACTGGCTGGTGTCGCAGCCGATGTGGGTGCCGGTGAGGTTGAGCTGCTCGCGCAGCAGCTCGGCGACGAGCGTCGCCGGTTCTACCTCGACAGTGGTGGGGCGGCCGTTGAGTGTAAAGGATATCTGCACGGTCATACTCCTGTGCGCGACGGGGTCGTTAGGCGAGAGGCAGTGCGCTGCCGGTGGCCCATGTGGCCATGACGACATCGCCGACGGTGAAGGGATCTGCGAAGAAGGTCTTTTCAGGCACGTAAGCGACGAACTCGTCGTCAGGCACGGTGTCGAGCATGACCTTGACGAAATAGCCCTGATATTCGATCGCGAGCACGCGGCTCGGTAACGACGTGGTGCAGCCCGGCGGCAGGTCCCTGCCCGGCCGCACCAGCGCAACATCGTCGCGGCGCACGGCGATATCGACCTTGTCGCCGACGCTGACGGTCGGCCGCGCCTGAAGCGGCACTTCGATGCCAGAGGGCGCGGCTTGCGCGAGCGTGAAGCTGGCGCCATTGACCTTCTCTACCCGACCGGACAGCACGTTCTGGCCGCCCATGAACTCGGCAACGTAACGATCGTGCGGATGGGCGTAGACGTCCCGCGCGGCACCTGCCTGCTTGATCTTGCCCTGTTCCATCACCACGACGAGATCGGCCAGCGCGATCGCCTCGAGCTGGGTGTGGGTGACGTGGATGAAGGTGATGCCGAGCTCCTGCTGCATCCGCCGCAGCTCCTGGCGCATCTGGACGCGGAGTTGCTCGTCGAGCGCGGACAGCGGCTCATCGAGCAGCAGCACGCGCGGCTCGGTGATCGCGGCCCGCGCCAGCGCGACGCGCTGCTGCTGGCCGCCGGAGAGCTGCGCCGGAAGGCGATCGGCAAACTGGGTCAGCCGCACCTTCTGGATCATGGCGTCCGCGGCGCGCAGCCGATCCGTCTTGGACTGGCCGCGCACACGAAGCGCAAAGGCAATGTTCTCGCGCACGGTCAGGTGCGGAAACAGCGCGTAGGACTGGAACATCATCGCGGTGCGGCGCTGCACCGGGGCAAGGCCGACGACGTTCTGGCCGCCGATCACGATCTCGCCCGCGGTCGGGTCCTCATGGCCGGCGATCATGCGCAGGATCGTGGTCTTGCCGCAGCCGGACGGGCCGATGAAGCAGCAATAGGCGCCGTCGGCGATTTTGAGGTTGACGCCGTCGACCACGTTAGTGACGCCGTCAAAGCTCTTGCAGACGCCTGCCAGTTCGATATCGCCGCGATCGCTTTTCATTCCTGACTCAACCCTTGCTCAACCTTTGGCCCGGCTGCCGCGCTTCTTCTGGATCAGCACGATGGTGCCGAGGCTTGCGCCGATGACGATGAAGGAGACGATGGTGGTCACCGTGCCGAGCGCATAGAGCGAGGGCGAGGTGACGTTGAGCGTCATGCTCCAGATTTCCAGCGGCAGCGTGTTGAGCGAGCCCGCGGTCTGCAGGCTGCGCGCGAACTCGTCATAGGACAGCGTGAAGCCGAACAGCGCAACTGCGACGAGACCGGGCGCCAGTACCGGGATCATCACCAGCCAGATCGACTGCCAGCGGCTGGCGCCGAGATCATAGGCCGCCTCTTCCCAGACATGGTTGAAGCGCGACATCACCGCGAACATCACCAGTACGCCGAACGGCAGCGTCCAGGACAGCTGCGCGCCGAGCGCCGAGGTGTACCAGCTCGCATCCAGTCCCAGCGCCTGGAACAGCAGACCCGTGCCGAGGCCGAGCACCAGGCCGGGCGCGACCAGACTGCCGATCATTATGTAAAAGACGAAGGTGTCGCCGCGGAAGCGCTTACGGAAGCCAAGCCCGGCGAGGGACGAGACCACGACGGTAATGATTGTGACGATCACCGCCAGCTTGATCGAGCGGTCGAACGAGCCCTTGACGTCGCCGGTCCGCGCTTGCGTGAACAGATCGACGAACCAATGCAGCGAATGGCCCTTCATCGGGAACACGAGCCCGCCGCGGATATCCTGGAACGACAGGATGTAGATGCAGAACATCGGGCCGTAGAGCGCTATCACGTAAGCCGCGAACAGCGTCGCCAGCACGTAGAAGGTCCAGGGCCGGCCGCCCTTGCTCGGCGCGATCGCCTTGGTTGATGCGGGCGCGATCGTTTTGGATGTGTCGGTTTTGGGCATGTCGGCGAGAACCGCGCTCATCGCGTGATCTCCTGCCTGATATCGACGGTGCGCAGGATCAGCGAGACGATCGCGACCAGCACCAGCGTCAGCAGCACCGCGCTTGCCGCCGCGGTCGGATATTGCAGCACGCCGACGTCTTCGTAGAACGCGCTGACCACGGAGGCCGAGCCGCCGCCGGACATCACCTTGACGACGAAGAAGTCGCCCATCACGATCGAGACCACGAAGATGGTGCCGAGCGCGATGCCGCTCTTGGACATCGGCACCACGATCAGGCGCATGATGTCGAAACGGCTGGCGCCCGCGTTGATCGCGGCCTCGATCAACTTCTTGTCGATCCGCGCCATGGAATTGAAGATCGGCACGATCATGAAGATCGTGAGCTGGTGGACATAGGCGATGATGACGGCGAAGTCGGAGAACAGCAGCACTTCCAGCGGCTGATGGACCACGCCGAGTGCCAGCAGCGCCTGGTTGATCAGGCCTTCCTTGCCGAGCAGCGGGATCCAGGAAATCATCCGGATGATGTTCGAGGTCCAGAACGGCACGGTGCAGAGCAGGAACAGGCCGATCGCGAGCAACTGGTTGCGGACATGGAAGACGAGGAAATAGGCGACGAAGAAGCCGATGATCAGCGTGAAGATCCAGGTCAGCACGGTGAATTTGATGGTCGCCAGATACAGTTTCAGCGTCAGGGCCGAATGCAGCACCTCGACATAGCTCGTGAGCGTAAAGTCGGGCGTCAGCCCGCCGAAGCCGTCGGTGGCGAAGAAGCTCGCGGTCAGCACGACCAGGATCGGCGCCACAAAGAACGGCACGAGCACCAGGACCAGCGGCGAGACGTAGAGCCAGCCGGCGAGATTGGCGCGTGATGGAGCTTGACTGGGCTGCATATCAGCAAATGCCTCGAAGTCGGTCTCATCAGCACCGGCGCGTGACGGCGCCGGTGCTTCGTTGACGTCAGGGAAAGCAGGTTTCAGGCCACCTTGAAGTCGTTCCAGCGCTTGTTCATGTAGGCGGCTTCGTCCATCAGCGTGTTCCAGCAGGAGATGTTCTTGACGCGATCGAGGAACGAGCCGCCGTCGCGCTTGGTGCCGGCCTTCTCCATCGGCACGCCGTAGGGATCGTTGATGACCTCCGGCGCCGGCTTGCCGTCGTACCAAAAATCCCATTCGGCGGCGGTCAGGAACTTCTTCGCGGTCGAGGGCACCGGGCTGTAGTAGCCGTAGCGGCCGACGAAGCCGCCCTGCCAGCCCGAGAGATACCAGTTGAGATATTCGTAGGCGGCATCGAGCTTCTTGCCGGAGAGATGCTTCATCAGGCCCATGCCGTTGCACCAGCCGCGATAGCCTTCCTTGCCGTTCTTGACGTTGACGGGCGCGTAGACGCAGGGGATTTCCTTGACGCGCACCGCGGCAACCGCCGGCGACCACATCGACTGGATCACCACTTCGCCCGCGGCCATCAGCTGCACCGACTGGTCGAAGGTGGTCCAAGTCGCGCGGAATTGGCCCTGCTTCTTCAGCTCGATCAGCTTGTTGCAGGTGAAGTCGATCTCCTCCTTGGTCATGTTGCCCTTGTTGCCGTACTTGATCAGTCCGGCACTTTCGAAGCAGAGCGCGGCATCCATGATGCCGATCGCGGGCACGTCGAGGATCGCCGCCTTGCCCTTGAACTTGGGATCGATCAGGTCCTTCCATTCGGTCACTTCGTGGCCGACGAGGTCGGGGCGATAGCCGATCGAGTCAGCGTTGTAGACCTGCGGCAGGAAGGTCGCCCACTCCGTGACGCCGTCGTGCAGATCGGTGGAGACTGGCTTCGAGATGTACATGGCCTCGTAGGGCGAGATGCCCTGACGCGGGATCTTGTGGCCGTCGATCTCGCCCTTGGTGAAGATCGGCAGGATGTTGTCGAACTCCTTGATCTTCTTGACCTCGATGCCCTGGATCACGCTGCGCTTGGCGGCGAGCTTGGCCTGCCAGCCCTCGAGATCGGCGATATCGACCGTATTAGGCTGGCTTATGAAGCGGTTGATGGCGGCCGAGGTGTCGAGGTTCTGCATGGTGACCTTGAAGCCGAGATCCTTGGCCGCCTGATCGCCGATCGCCTTCACCACCGAATAGGACACGCCGACATGGCGCAGCTCGATGTCCTTGATCTCCTGCGCCCAGATGGTCGGGAATCCGCGGATCGCATCCGAGCCTGCGGCTGCGCCCGCAACGGCCGCTGCGCCCTTCAACAGCATGCGCCGGCTCAGCTTTTTGGTCGACTTGTCGTTCGCCTTGGCTTTCAATCCCGCCGGATTGGAAGTGGACGTCCCCTTCGTCTCGTCAGACATGGCAACCCTCGTTGGTTACGATGAACGCTCGCACCGATCGCCATTGATCGGCTGCTTCCGTGATCAGTTGCGCGTGAGGCTAGGGGTGGGACTTTGCGAAGTAAAATTGGAAGTAAAAATTCGCCGCATAAACGCGGCTAATGGATCAGACTACTGCATTTGGTTTTGGCAGCGCGCTTAATTTGACGTCAGGATTTGCAAACGTGCGCAGTTTTAGAGCGCGATAGGTTGGATGGCATAAGGTTCGATTCCCTCAGCTAGGCCATCGATTTAGCCGACAAAAAGCAAATCCAACAAAATCAAATAGTTCTTCCGAATGGGCTTGCGCCATCCAAACGCCCAGCGCGACGTCCGCCGTTCTGCTAGGCGTAGCCGGCATGCTTTGGAAACCACGACCAAGAGTAAAATAGCGGGGCGTTCCTTACCTGCCTTCGACGAACCGCGCGCTCCCGCAATACAGTCACCAAACGCCACCTGAACAATCCAGTAAACCTCCTGCCGCGCGGCCTCGCTGGGAAACACTATTGGTCGAACGGGAGGTCGCACTTGGTCAGGTTGGCCGCACCGCTCATAACGGTCTGGTTGCAGGTTCAAGTCCTGCCGGGCCCACCAACATGATCAATAGCTTACTTCGTTCTCGTTGCCCGCAACGCGGCCGCCGCACCAGAAACCGCACCAGGCACGCCGATCTTTCGTTCGTGAAGACGTTTCGCGCTCCATCTCCCCGGCTGTGATCTCCCTCGCAACAAGTGCCATGACCGCTAACGAACAATCTCGGAGATGGATTTTCGAACTTTGGTGCGTCCGCAAGGGGCCATTCCCGGACTCGTGCACGGCAGCAACAAGGGTTTCTGTTCGATCGCCTCGTCGGCACCCGCGCACCGCGCTTATTCGGGTAACCCAGCTTTGCGAAGACCCTCGGTATACAGCTTCCAGCGTGATTGCCCGCCCCGGGCGATCCACGCAGATATTGTAAAAGCGGGATCGACTTTAAGCACATGCGCTGCCCACTCACGCGCCTCTGCGTCGCGTCCGAGATGGGCGAAAGCGGCGGCGAGACAGCGGTAAGCCGACGAATAGGGGTTCTGACGAAGGGCCTTCTTTCCAGCGACGATTGCCTCGTCAAAGCGCCCAAGCTCAATTAAGGCCACCCCCATCCCAGTAAACGGCCGGTATAGCAGCGGGTCTACCGGGCTCAAGCGGATAGCACGTTCAAAGCTGCGGAGCGCTTCCTCCGGCTGGGCTGCAATTGTATAGACCCAACCTCGGCCATTCCATGCGTGATGTGAATTTGGATTGAGCTTGACCGCCCGCTCTGCCAGTTCGATCTCACGTTCACTATCGCTGACCATGAATGCCGAGGTTGCGGCAGCCATAGCTAACGTATCGGGATCATCATCGTCGACGCTCAATGCATAGTGAGAAAGCCGAATTGCTTCGTTCCGCTCGGAATCAGGATCGTCAGCATAGCCAAAGAGGACGTTGTTCATGTGACAGAGACCTGCCAGAGCAGCGACAACGCCGAACCGGGGATCTAGCTCCAAAGCCCGACGAGCCAGCCTGATCGCCTCGGCCACCCCTTCACGGGTCATTGGGTAGTACTGTTGCGCGGCTCGAAGATAGAAATCATACGCGGTTAGGTCCTTCGGTCGTCGCCGCGCCGCCTCCGCAATTTCTGTTTGAAGTAATTTCGGGTGAATGGCTGAGACGACCGCGACCGTGACTTCGTCCTGAAGAACGAAAATATCAGTCAGGTCGCGCTCGAACCTGTCCACCCAAATGTGCGCGCCTGTCACCGCATCGACCAACTGCCCAGTGATGCGAACTTTGCCTGACGCCTTGCGCACCGCCCCCTCAAGGACGTAGCGCACGCCAAGTCTGCGCCCGACTTCCTTAATATCGACGGCTCGGCCTTTGAAGGTGAAGCTAGAATTGCGAGCGATCACGAACAACGATTTGAACCGCGAGAGCGCGGTGATGATCTCCTCAACCATTCCGTCCGCAAAATATTCCTGCTCGGGATCGCCGCTCATGTTATCGAACGGCAATACCGCGATGGAGGGCTTGTCGGGGAGCGCAAGAGCGCTCTCGGGCGCATCGCCCGGATCCGGGCCCGCAATTTGTCGCGTCTCCTGCACCTGTCCCACGAAACGGAAGCCCTTGCGCGGAAACGTCTTGATGAGGCGCTGCTCCTTGCCGGTATCGCCGATGGCCGCGCGGACAGCATTCAGGCGGGTCGTAAGCGCAGCATCGGACACAATGCGACCATTCCAAATGGCATTGATGAGGTCGCCCTTGCTGACAACCCGCTCCCTGTTGCGGATCAGGTAATCGAGCAGGTCAAAAACCTGCGGTGTGATCGACACCGCATCGGTCCGCCGATGCAGCTCGCGCCGGTTGGTGTCGAATGCATATTCCTCGAAAAGATAGCGCAAGCTGCCATTCCTTCTCGGGGCCGCCTCTGTATTAGCGCATGAAGAATAAGCCGCCAGTAAGAGAAATGTAAGCCACCAGTTAAGCGCGCCGGCACCTCTTGGCGCAACCTCCGCCTGGTGAATAGTCGGGACAGGATACCCTCAATGAGCACGATCCAGGGGATTACCAAATTGGCACCGGCAACAGAAAGGCGGCAGGTCTACGGTCCTACAGAAGCATACTGGAACGCATTTCAGGAGTGGCACAAACGCCGGAGATTACTGGCCAACTTGTGCGATTTAAGTGACAGGGAGCTTATGGATATCGGTATTACGCGCGGCGAAATCGGCTACGTCGCCTCGCACCGGGGTAGCGATCCGAGAGGCATCCTGTCTGGTGAGTGAAGCCGACATCTGATAGCGGGGGAAGGTCGAACGATTAGTCACGGCCAGAAGGCGTAATTGCGCAGATGCTGACTTCCGATATGGGTCAATCGGATCGATCGGCTATGTCCGTGGTCGCGTCCGGTCTACCACAGAGAGCTGAGGTCAACGCGAATATGGACGTTCGACGCTAAGGGCCACGTGCGGCCGTGGCAGGGACCGCTCAGGTCGAGCGAAAGGCGAGAAAAAATTTGACGGGACGTGAACCAATTCACATCTGGCGAGGCCGGCCGGGGAAAGTATGAAGCGGTACATTAGCAGAACCAAGGTCGGGGGAACGATTGCCAAACCTGCTGCTACGGAGTGCTCCATGAGCGGCGAACGGTGGCCTTACTTTGCCGGCGTTGCATCGATCATCCTAGCGATATCCTTTGCGTACTTGCTTGAACGGAAGTGCCAAAGAGAGCTTGCATTTCAACGCTCCTTTCCATCCGCTCTGTCCGAGCTAATTGTAGGAGACGAGCCGATTAGGTGTTGGTTTGATAATTGATCTATGTGGAGGCCGGCTACTGCTCTGGGGCACAAGCAGCGGTCCGGCCCCTCGGCGAAGGAATCCGTCTACGGGCAGAAACGGCTTTGTGCATCGCAGGACGAAGCCCCCGGCGCCCCGCCCGGCCTGAGCGTTGACAGGCTACCGGCCACACGCCTGTGATCACTAAAAACAACCGCGCCGGGTAATATTGAACGTGGATCGATACCGCTTGTGTTGTCCGACTTCGACTGTCACGTATCCGCGAACTCCTACATAACCGAATGTTTGCATAGGGGTGATCCGATGAATTCCAATGCAGATTTTTCGAGAATTCTAGACCGCATACTTGATACGGCGGCCGACAATTTCAGGATCGCAAAGATCCTCGTTCAAATGGGATTTGATCCCGACAACATCACCTACGACGCACTGTTCAATCGGCTGTTTGAAATTGTGTTGGCGAATATCACGCTCGCCAACATGTTCGCCTTGGTTGGCGCCATATTCTTTGTCGCTACCTTGCTGATGCAAAGAATGGTGCCGCTGCGGGTCGCGAATATGGTCGGCTGTACATTCTTCGCAATTTCTTGCGCGCTTTCCGGAAGCGTCGCCACCTTTCTGCTTTATCTGCTGCTGTTGCCAGTCAATGCCGTTCGCCTCCGCCAACTGCTCAAGCTCGTTAAGAAAGCACGTAACGCGACGCGGGGTGACAGGTCGATGGAATGGCTCAAACCATTCATGACCGAACGTAGATATCGCCGAGGCGACATACTCTTCAGGAAAGGTGATGCCGCTTCGGAGATGTTCCTCATCGTCACCGGGAAGTTTCTCGTCAAAGAAATCGGCGTCGAGCTTCCGCCAGGGCGCTTCATGGGAGAGCTTGGCTTCCTCACACCCGATAACCGGCGAACCGCGACCGTCGAGTGCATAGAAGAGGGCCAAGTCCTGACCATAACTTATGAAAGGCTACTTGAAATCTATTTTCAGAGTGATCAGCAATTCGGCTACCATATCCTCCTTCTGACCAGCCAGCGTCTCCTGGAAAACAACCAACGACTCCAGGAAAGCATCTCGCGGCTGGAAGCAGCTCGCGCACAAGAGAAGGCGGCGCGACAGATGGCAGCTGCGCGGGGAGCAGCTTGAATGGCATTAACTACCATGGGGTACTACTGTCGCCGCGCAGTGCGGCTCTCGCGACGCAACGATGTCCGCTTGGGGTCACAAGCGGACTCCGCTACGTTGGTCGTCGAAGGTCCGCTAACGGCCTAATAGGCGTCATCAATACCGTCGCACACGAAGGTTCGCCAAGGGCCACGGGAAGGCGTCGGGTTGACTGCGGCAGGCGTCCACAAAGGGCGGAAAAGTGGTCGAACATAGAATATGACTCAGGCGGCTCGGTGTCTCGCGGTGCGGATACAGGCAACTGACAAACGTGGGTTTATGGTGCGCTCGGAGGGCGGACTCATCTATCGTGATCTCAAGCGGCCGCCACCAAAATCAGTAGGGCCTCCACCGAAAAGGAAAAGGTGTTGATGAGTTGGCGCTTCCCGCCGGTAACGTCCCGGCTCCGCAACCGAACCCAGCTATAGTGTCTGCCAGGCAGTGGTCCGCGCGGCTCTGCGTATGGTCGCCGCCGACCCGTTGGGGTGCGGCGGCTTCCAAGGTGAACGATCCGTAGAGGGTCGGTTTGGGGCGGTGCTCTTAGCGGGGAACCGCCCCCTTCCTTTGCGGACGTTGACAATCAACATACGTGAAAAACATCGTATTCCCATGCGGAAAACCCGTAGTTCACAGCCTATGAACACGCTGCAGCGACAAAGCGAACTGCAGATCATCACCACGGCACGAATTTCGCTCATAGCGTGCGTTTTTATCGCGGGCACGATCACGGGCGCGGCCGCCGGCGAGATCGTCGGCCAGGCGAACGTTATCGACGGCGACACACTGGAATTGCACGGCGTTCGCATACGCCTTTGGGGCGTCGACGCACCAGAGAGCGGCCAGTTCTGCCGCGGTGAGGACAGCCTGCAATATCGCTGCGGAGCCCAAGCCGCGAACGCGCTCGACGCTTTCATCGCGCGGCGGCCGATAAATTGCGTGTCCATCAGCCTCGATCGTTACGGACGCAGGGTCGCGACCTGCGCGGTAGCCGATGCCGACCTCGGTGAATGGCTTGTACAGCAGGGGTTGGCGCTCGACTGGCCGCAATATTCCAACGGCCGGTACGGTGCAGTTCAGCAGCAGGCCGAGCGGTCGGGCCGCGGCATCTGGAAAGGCAGCTACGTCGAACCCTGGCTCTATCGGATCTGTGTCAGAGGTGGTGGCAAGCCGGCCGTGTGCTCCGATGACGCGAACGTTCGACGGTGAGAGGCGACGCGTCATTCCGGCTGTTAACCTCGACGCTAACGCCAGTTGCTGACAACTTCTACTGCAACCGGCAGACGCGCGCGTAAGCCACCGTCGGCGCCCGCTGGCGGCGGCGATGTTCCCTTGCTCGGCGTGGAGCGGAGACTGCTGGCAGCCCTCGCCGCGGTTCATCCCGCCGGCATGACCGAGGCGCAGTGGGCGGTCGCGGCCGGCCGGAAGCGCAAGGGCGGCACTCGGAGCACCTATCTGTCGAGCCTGCGCACCGCAGGCTGCATCGAGCGCCGCGGCGAGAAGTACTTCGCGACCGCCGACGCGATCCACGCTCTAGGTGACGTCGTCCCGACGCTGCCGCCACCCGGGCCCGAGCTGGTCGCCTTCTGGAAACCGAAGCCCTCCGGCGTCGGACCGATGCTCGATGCGCTCACCGAACATTACCCGAATGCGATTAGCCGCGAAGACCTCGCGGCCGAGCTGAACCTCGCCGCCGCCGGCGGGACTTTCAGCACCTACGTCTCGCGGCTCCGCTCCCCGGGACTCGTCGAGGTCAATGGCCGCGATATTCGCCTGGCGCCGGCCCTGATGGGGGACGCTTCGTGACTGATCGTGCCCCTTCTCAAAGCTGAAGGGTCCGGTTTCGTTCGCGATCGGCGTGATGGGCCTCAGTGACGAGCCAGGAACATCGTCGCGCCTGCCAAGTTTTCCCGATGTCCTCAGGCTCGTGAGGGCAAACCTTGGAGGCCCCGGCTCATCCCCCTTTGGGCCGGCGCCCTTTTTGACGAAGCGAGACCTGTTGACCAACCTCTTGGGCTCGGTCTCATCCCTCGAAACCCAGCGGCTGGTCTAGAAGCCAGCACTTCCCTATTCTTTGGATATGACCGCCCTCACGCGCCGCCGCAGCGACAATCCAAACCAGGAAACCTGGCACATCTATTTTGACGACGTCCGTGTCGGCACTATTGGCGAGCGCGCCGGCGTGCCAGTTCATGCCGATCAATGGGCTTGGTCGGTCGGCTTCTACCCCGGCATGGAGCCGGGCACGCGACGCAGCGGCATCGCCGAGAGCTTCGATGCCGCTCGGCAGGCCTTTGAGACGGCTTGGTCCGAGTTAGAGCCCTCCATCCCCGATAGCGCTTTCGCGGAGTGGCGCTACGACCGAGACTGGCGGGCCGAGATGCCTGCGAGGCGCGCCCGCGGCGAGAAGCGCGACAGCGAGATCCGCAGCACGCTGATGCGCTGCGGCTGCGGCGCCGAGTTTGACAGCTGGAAGCCGCAAGAGAGCTACCCTCACCGCCAGCACATCTATGCTGCGCAAGCGGCCGAAAAAATCCAGAGGCGTACTGGCGCACTCGCAAAGCTATCAAGATAGTCGATGCTGGCGGACTTCTCCTGGCTTCATTTGCAATGCCGCCGCATCCTCGGCGCTCAACTCCCGCTGGACTAGGCTGGCCGTCCAGCCCTCCGGGATCGCATCGAGCACGTAGTTGACAGCGCTGTCGCGCTCCGTCGCTGCAAGCCAAATCTGGCGCTCGCCGCTGTCAGTTGTCACCCGCACTAAATGAACTCTTTGCATGGGCCTACAAGCACAACAATGCGCGTTGGTTGCATGGCAACCCTAGCTGAATTAGGCAGAACTCACCATTTGGAGTTAGGAAGACTGGATCAAATATGGAAAGCTGCGCATGAAGAACGTTGAGGCCCGCCCCTACTCCGACCCTGAAGCTGCGGCCCGAAAGCTCGTCGAACTCGCCGCCAGTATCGAGCCGGTGCAGGATGGTCGGATCTATATCGAGCGCATCAACGCGCCCTTCCTATTCACGCTGAAGGCGAGCGGCAGCGAGTTCGGAGCCGGCTTGAAGTTTGCCGTGCAACAGGGCTGGCTCGAGCTGCACGAGAGCGGAACGTTTGTGCGGCTCATCGATGGCAGTAAGGATCTCATTGCGACTTAGAAACCACGTCCTCCAAGCTGAGGCGGACTTAATTCATTTTCCGAGATCCAATATTGATCAAGAAGATCGGCTTGCCGGCTTCATCCGTCACCTCTAGCGACCATTCCTGTCCAGGGCGAAACCTCCCGTCGATGTCCTTAAAGACTTCGCCAGCAAAGATCGTAGCGTTGTGCCACGCCGCTTCGTCGTCGGGCAAATCCTCTCCTGTGTCATCGGTGCTCGGCACTGCGCTATGAACATTGAAGAAGTATCTCGGCATTTCCGATTAACACAGGTTAGTCGTCGTAGTTCCACAATCTTCTACTTCGCGCGTTGTCGGCTGACTTGTGTGTGCGGTGGGCTACCTCTGTCCCACGAGGTAATGCCTTTCCGGAGGCCGCAGCGAATGGAAGATGGCCGTAACTTCGAGAACAGGCCCCGCTCTATTGCGGACCTCGACAGCAATCGAAGACCCTTCGACGACTGCTTCACGAGCTGCGTTTAGGAGGGCATCATGGCCAGGCGAGTTGACCCACTCGTGGCGTGATTTGGTTCTCCAGTTTAGCCTGAGCTATGGCCTACGAGCGTTCCAGAGAAGTGTACCGGCCGTTCCGCGAGGATCGCGCGAGTTCGCGGTGGCCTACGCCCGCTACCTGACGGGCTACCGGAACAGTCTTGAGGCGCTTAAACAACCGCCTCCTGACACGTTCCTAGGCCGGAAGACGCAAGAGCCGTTCCCCAAAGAAGATGCGTAGTAAGGCCGAAGGTTAGCCAAATGCGCCTCTTGAGCGGTTCCCGAAAAGTTCGAGCCGCGCGCAAAAATAAAGTTCCCGGTTCGTTAACCTAAGTTGTCGTCGCACGGTGCCGATACTGTACGGTTAGTCCATCACCGCACGGTCCGTGGCATTTATCGGTGATGAGAACGCCATCACGCGCTCCCGCCTTCCCCCAACGGAAAGGAGCAGCGCCATGACAGAGCGTCGGCGTCGTATCAAGCAGACTGTGGACTTGGAAGCGCGGCTCGCGGCGGAAGCCATCCGCTTGCGTAATGAGGCCAAGAAGGCCGCCCCAGGTATCGAGCGCGAGAGCCTTCTGCGGAAGGCTCGCCAGTGCGAGACGGGTTCGCACATGAGCGAGTGGTTGAGATCGCCCGGCTTACAGCCGCCGAGATGAGGCTATGATCGAACAACCTCACACCAATCCATATTCGGTTCAGGCACGTATCTGTCTTGGCATCGCGGCCTTTGGCGCCGCACTGTTTGTTGCAGCACTATTCATGGGCATGAGGTAAGGCCGCCTCAGTTGGCGGCCTCTTCATTGGAGCATCTTCAAAATCTGGTGCTATCCTAATTAGGACAGTAGCCAAAATACGCCACTGCGCTCGGAAAGGCAGGGACCGCTCCCGCTGGGGCTGGCTGAGCAGGTGGCCGTCCCGCGACCGAGCATTGAATCAGATCCATCCCGATCGTTCTCAAGCTGGCATGTTCGGAGGGATTGACTGTTCACATTGCACCGCTGAGCACACTAACTTTGCGGACGGTTCGGGCAAGCGCGTGCGATGCAGCACAAGATAAGGGCCGCTGCTTTGTACAGCGGCCCTCACTTTCCGGGTTTCAAAATTTTCGACCGGTTTGCCTAATTATCCCGACAAGCGCCGCTCCGCCATAACATTTGTGAATCAGTGCACCCATCAGCGACATAGTTATTCCAGGGTTGCAGCCGTGAGAGGGAGACGTTGTCGATCGACGTCGCTGACCTCCATTTCGGCTTCTGTTGGCAATTCAAACAGGAACTCCCTGAGTCTTTCTAAAAGGGATTCACATAGGTGATGCGTAATACGCGATGGCTCGAATTAGCTTGCCCGGACGTCGGGGGCAATTCAGGGAGAAACGTCATTGAATGAGAGTGGGCCACAGTCGAGATTCTTCGTACGGCAAGGAGGGAACGGTTGGATGGTTTACGATCGAGAACGTAGAGGACCAGCTCTGATTGGGAGGAATTTTGCGGAAAATCTTACCCTGGAACAAGCCGAACGGGCGAAGCGAATTCTGACGCCGACTACTCAGCCAGATGGCGGTGTCTGATCTAAGCGGAGGATCGATTATGGCGCATTGCGTGATTGTTCGAGCCTACGGAAGGCAACTGGATCAACTTCGCGGCGAAGCTTCCCGCATCTCAAGAGGTCACAAAGTAGATTGGTGGATCGAGCACGGCGGAAAAGGCACTCAATTTTGCTTTGAGGACGCTCGAGCAAAGAAGATGTTCGCCTCGCTCTGCGACGATTTTGCTGTTCAATGCATTGAGACCTGATGAGGGCCGGCCACTGTGGACAGGGCGCATGAGGCCGACAGCTGGGGCGGCCCTACTCCACGTCCATAGGCACATTTGTGGGCGTCCGCCTCTTCAGGCGCCAATAGCCTATCAACGCGCGCCACTCGAAAACGTTGATCGTGACGCCGATAATCGCCGTCCCGATCCCCGACATTGGCAGAATCATCTCGAGCATCGACCCACCGCGCGCCGGGTCGATGTTCCTAGGTGCGAAAGTGAGCAGTCGTTCCAAATAGCTTTTCGGGCTCAAATCGGGAAAAACCGGCACCTACCCGCTTGACCTGGATATCAACAACCTGACGGTGACCGATCCAATGGGACCGTCTTGCGAGGAAACATCCAGAGTGAGCTCCCCCATCGTTTCGTCGAGTTGCTCAATCGCCATTGAGAGCGCCGCGTCGGCAGCCTGCCGAAGTGCCTCCTCGGCGTCGGGATAATCAATCCCTTCGTCGGTTAGTTCTCCCCGTTGCTGAAAGTAGAAACGCATCGCTTGATCCTGGCTCGGCTGCAAATCAGACATAAAGTTATAAGTTCCTATTGAGATGAAGGTAGCTGCTATCGAAGCCGCCCTCGGTAAGGACCTTATCGTGGTCCACGATGATGATTTGCTGCTTCTGTAAGTCCAGGACGCGCCGTGCCCGGAAGGACTGGAGTACCCTGTTTATATGCACGGCACTCAGCCCAAGCGCCTCTGCAAGGTCGTTCTGCGTAATTGGAAAATGAAAAGTACCGTCCTCGGCGAGGCCAACTGACGCCATGCGCTCTCGCAGCTCAGCGAGCAGATGAGCCATTCTTGCTGCGGCAGGACGGACACCCACATTTACAATCCATTCCCTGAAAATTGCCGAATCTATCAGGGTCTCGCGCCAGAGCGCGCGGCCTACCGACGGGCGAGCATCGATGAGAGCATTTACGGCGGAATGATCGATGAAGCCGAGCGTCGCCTCAGAAATCGTTGTCAGGTCATGATCCATCGTCCGAAGAAAAAGGCTTTGAAGGTCGGGAATATCACCTGGGATGTGAAACGAAAGGATCTGGCGGCGACCCGAATCGGTGACCTTTGAGCGGCAGGCGAAACCTTGGATCACCAGACAACACTTGGTCGGCCGGTCCCCTTCAGACACGATGAGAGTGTCGGCATCAACCTCCTTGATTTGCATAGGAAGGTTTGAAAGTGCTTCTGCGTCTTCATCGGATAAATGCGTATCGACCCGCAGCCGGCGGATCAGCATCTCGGTAGGATGCATGACGGTTTCCTGCGATGGCGACGATCAAGACCATCGACTTGAGATAGGTGGAGAAACCTTAAAACGACCAACCTAAGCCGCTGCAAGGCCGCATATCGCGGCGAACGTGGCGAAGCCGCCAACGTGGACCGGGCCTCCCCCTTCTGAGAGGCGAGTTCTGGACTCAATACGCGGTGCAAGCCGAAGTTCCTATCAGATAGGATAGGGAGCAGTTTTCTCCGAAGCGGTTTAACCTTTGAGAAAGAACTGAGATCATGTCCTCCGTTACTCTCGGCGCAATTGAGGAGGGTACGCGATGCAGCGCCGACGACGTTTCAAGCAGGCAACATCTCTTCAGGAGCGCCTCACGGAATTTGCAAAAGTTGCCCGGCAGCGAGCGAAGGCTATGCCTCCGGGTAAAGATCGCGAGATGCTGCTCAGACAGGCTCGCGAAGCCGATACTGGCTCGCACATTGAAGAATGGCTTTCTTCGCCGGGACTCAGGCGTCCGACATGATCTGACCGAGTTCAGCTGGAAGGAAGGACCGCCGGGCTTGTCGATTGATGTCCGTTCAGGGCGCCGAAGTCCTGCAATGGCCCCCTTTCTCGCCGCTAACCGGGACTACCCGACGTCAGGAAGCGTCTCCGATTTAGGAGTGCGGCCTTACTGCCCCCTAAGCCGTTCGATTTCGACGGTAAACCGGACCCGCATAACCAAGCCGTTATCGTCGCGGACGACTATCGAGGATTCGCTAGCCCTTATAGGCCGTTCGAAGTTGCTCGCCGCCGCGTCGGCCATAGCCTTGGCAGCCTCGCGCTCTACGGCCTCAAGATGGGCGAACTCTAAGCCTTCCTCGTCAATTAAGGGCCATCCTGGTCAAGAAGATCGAAGTAGTACCGCGCCATAAACATGAGTCTAGCATCGGCAAGCTTAAGTTCACCCAATGAATGTTAGCGCCAAATCAATCCGCAGAATGTCCAAAAGTGCACGCCAATCACGGCACAATGCTTCGCCCTGTCTCAGGATGCAAAGACAGCTTCTCCGCTCTAGCTGGGCTACCATGCGATCATTGGCATCGTTCATTTGCTGATCGGGTATTTGAGACTTGAGGCGCCGATAACGGGCAATCATCAGTTCGACAGTTTCGCCCTTGTCGCACGGGCTGATTTCTCTTCGCCGTGGACCACATAGCAATGCTGAATTGCCCACCGCGGTTTTCACCTTGGGCCACGGAGGTCGGAAACAGACACCCACTCCTAAGAATCTACTTCGGCGGCTGCAAGCCCCGCGAGTTGATCCACCGATCCATGTCGTCTCCTTCGCTCGGGAAAGGATCGTGCGCCTCCGGCGCGGGCCGCTTCACTACCTTGCGAGCTTCTTCCGTCCGCTGACGGATTTGTTCCGCGTGTTCTGCATTGTTGGGTGTTAGGTTAGCCGACTGCGGCATAGCGTGCACTCCCTGTCATAGCAGGCGGGAGCACAATGGTCTCTCAGCCACCGGCGCCTACGGACAGAGCCATGGCCGGTGATGCAGGAACAATGGACTATTTCCGAAATTGTTGCCAACCAAAACTAGGGCACCCATCCTTCCGCATCAGGATCGCTGGGCGCAATGAAAGCTGCCCTCATCATCCCAAACAAGCCGCGGACCAGGATGCCAGAGTTAGGTCAGGTTTTTCCAGCAAGCCGGCAGGCCGAACTACGCCGGCCATGTTGGTTGCCCTGCGCGAGACGTAGCTGGTTAGACTTCGCATCATCCCACGTGAGGGCAGCTAAACCTATCCAGCTGGGTGGACAACCCGGTAACGCTCCTCGCGATATTCTTCAAACGGAGGCTCGGCTGGGATTGGTGCCGGCAACTCGTGATAGAGCGTTGTATTGATCTGCCGATTCTTTGCAGGGCAACCCTTGGGACGTTCCGGAAAATCATTACCTTCCAAACCAGCTGGCGAGCCTACGGGCACGATATGACGTTTTCATCAAATGATTGGGGCGCTCCGGACAATCGGATTAGAGCTGCGCCGACGAAGTCAATGCTTGGCGGGTGGAGTCGCCAGGCTCTCCACGAGAACTCGGCTCCGGTCAGGCTCGACATAACTGTCACTGTGATTGCATTTGCAAAGCATGCCGGCCCCGCACTGACAGCCGAATACCTCGCTCCATGCACGGCACGGATGGTTTTCACACACGAAGCCAATGCCGAGGCAGACCGGACATTTAGGATTGATCATATCGATCCAGCTACGAACATCAGGATTGTGACGATGAGTCCGGCTAAGGACACCGCTATACCGAGATCGACCAGGAAAAGCAGCGAGGAAACGCTCTTCGTTGTCCACGTCGGCCCCCGGGAGATAAGTGCGGCCTTTGCTCTTGCGTTTCCAGGCATATCGCGCCCTTCTTACTGCAAGACGACAGCAGCTGTATCAGGCAATCCAAAAGCTGCGCCTCTTTTCAATCGATTTTGGCTTAAGAGCTCTTGATTGATACGCAACGATCGCGCGATTGGCGATCATCATCGGCCGACGCTCGCCCGCTCTGATCTGGTCTTCAATGAACCTAACCAGAAAGCCAGTGCATGCGTCAGCTTCGCCAAGCTCCCCTGACCTCTCAAGGAAGCTCCAGGCGATGTTGAACGAGTCCTCGATCATGCTGCCCATATACATGACAGGAAAACGTCGTCGGGCCGCCGCTGTTCCTATTTGCGACTAAGTCCCTTGAAGGAGCTTGCGCGCAGCAAGCCTTCCGATGTGATGTCCCGGTACTCGACGTCGGCATAGAATTTCGGCTCGACCCAGGTTGCCTTGGGCTTCCTAATGGGTTTCGTGAGTTTGGTTTTCGGGCTGACCACCGTTTCCAGCGCCTTGCGGATTTCTGCTGATTTCGTCCGGCTCCAACCGGTCCCGACCTTCCCCATGTATCGCAGCTCTTTGCCATCCTGCTTGCCGAGATACAGAGCGGCGACGCCGGATGGATCCTTGACGAATCCGACGACAGGAAATTTCTGGCGTTGGACGGCTTTGATCTTCTGCCAAGCCTCGACGCGATCCGAACGGTATGGCGCGTCCACCCGCTTCGATATAATGCCCTCGTAGTTGAGCTTGCCGGCCGCTTCGAACAGCGCCGGCCCGTCGCCCATATGATGCTCGCTGTAGAAAACGGGCGTCTCCAGCTTGTTGCTCTCGATCAGCTCCTTCAGCAGCTCTTTGCGGGCAAGCTGGGATAGCTTGCGAAGATCTTGACCGTCGAGCCATAAGAGATCGAAGGCGAAGTACAAAAAACGATCCTGGTCGCCTCTCCCGAGGTCAGCCTGCAACTCAGAGAAGTTGGTCCGCTCCTCATGGATGACAACCACCTCCCCGTCTACGATCGCCTGCCCCGTGATGTCGAAGGCGCCGACGATGGCTGAGAACCTATGTGTCCAGTCAAAGCCATTCCGCGTGAAGGCCCTGCGGTCGTCGCCATCGAGGTGAATCTGAATGCGATAGCCGTCGTATTTGATCTCGTGAATCCACTGGGATCCTGAAGGTGCTTTCGTCTTCAGGGTCGCGAGCTGAGGATCGATAAAGCCGGGCATCGGAGGAGACTCCACTTCAGGCGGAGCCCTCTTGGTACGCTTTGGCACTACGCTACTCACACTGAAAGCACACCACTGAAAGAAACGGCCTCAGCGGCACCGGGGGGATATGCTGAGGCCGGATCAATGCCCTCCTGTAACGGAAGACAAGATTAAAACGTCGGCTATTAACCCTTGTTCCCGGGAGGCGCCGGCCCCGCAGGAAGCCTCAAAATTTTTCGTTCGCCCCTTGAAACAAAAAAGCGCTTTGCTAATTTCTTCGTCGCCATCTGACGGTGGCGTCCGGGCGCCTGATGGGCCCGGGCAAAGAGACGGGCACCGGTCGTGTCCGGTGCCGCTCGTAACCATCTTGCTCTTTGGAGGATTTGGCTATGCGCACTTATGATTTCGCCCCCCTCTGGCGCTCGACCATCGGTTTCGACCGCCTTTTCGATCTCGCGGAAACCGCCCAGCGGGCGAGCGAGGACAACTATCCACCCTACAACATCGAGCGTCTCGCTGACGATCGCTATCAGATTTCTCTGGCAGTTGCCGGGTTTGCGCCCGAAGATATCGTGATTACGGCCGAACAGAACGTCGTCACCGTTGAGGGCAGCAAGTCCGACATGACCGAGCGCGACTTTCTCTACCGCGGCATTTCGACCCGCAGCTTCAAGCGACAGTTCAGCCTCGCCGAGTACGTCCAGGTCAGTAGCGCGGCGTTCGACAACGGCTTGCTCACTATCGAGCTCGTTCGCGAAATTCCGGAAGCCATGAAGCCACGCCGAATCGCTATCGGCGATGCCGGCAACGTTCGTAAGCTGGAAGCCAGAGCCGCCTAATGCAGGGCTTTCTGAGCCGCGCGACACTTCGCGCGGCTTCCGTTCCTCGTCAATGAAAAGGAGCAGGATCATGCGGCCGACGACCGCCGACGACCACGTTTTCGATTTCAACGCGCTGCTGCATCCCCGGATTAGGTTTGAAACGCCTGGAGATGTCGTGAAGCACCCTCACCTGAGAACGGCCGAGAAACGCGCGATACTGGCCTCATGGGCGTCCGACGCATCTGCAATCGCCTCGCGTCCCTCCATGCGTTTGCCAATCGGATTGGGAGCACCAGTCTCGATCGACGACATCCTCGCCGCCTTGCGCGCACTCGATGAAGATCCGGGCACGCCGCCGGGCGGCAAACCGTATCGCCTGCGCTCGACCGAACGTGTCATGGCCGCCTGAATTGCTCTCGGGAGGTGTCAATGGTGATCGACGAAAAACTGGCGCGCCTGCGCGCGCGTCACAATAACATCAGGCGCTATCGCCGGCTGCTGAGCACCGAGCTTCGCCTCTGGAACGGCAGTATATTCAACGGCGGCTCTCCGAGGAGACGATGGCGGTTGATTCCCTTTCGACGTCAACCTTTCCCCGAGCGATGAACGCTCCGCGACCTGCCAACCAGCGTAGAACGGAGGCGATGGCATGAATCCGACAATCGATCGGCTGGTTCAAGGCAGCGAGAAGATCATCAATCACTATCGCTGGCTGCTCAAACGCGCCAAAACGGATCGCGAGCGGGCGATCTACGAGCGTCGAATTGCTCAGGAAGAACGCTTGCTTCAACAGCTCTTCCAATGCTCACCGGGGGCAATACAGACCTGACCACATACGCCAATCGAAACTCTTCGCTAAGGTGATTATGGAGCATTTGTGACGCGCGGCCCTCGTCTCGCGCTCCGCGCGTCAGGACCCGCCATGCCCGCTATTGAACCCGATGCGAAGACCCTGAAGAAGCGCCTGGAGCTCTGTCTTGAGGCGCTCCGTCTTCGCAAGAAAATCTCGCCGACTACCACGCGGATCGAAGGCATCAAGGCGGAGCTGAAGATCTTCGCCAATGATCTCGGCCGTGGCTTCCGGGAAGTGGACACGAAACTGGGCACGTTTCGGTCTCGCCGGAAAAGCCGGAACGGTTCGACGGAGACTTCCCTGCCGTCGACGTTCGCAAATGGCAATCACTGCCCGGCTCCGAACGTAAGAAGCACCTTGAGAGCGGTCTTGTCGTCATTGAATCCCAGTGGGCCAAGCCATACCACGGGCGCGTCGATATCGAGCTTTATTGAAGACGCCCGTCGTCACACGGTCGGCCGACTGCGGGGACAGCGCGAATCTATCGCCGGCACGCTTGAGGATCGCACCGCGCGCGGCATCACAAAGGCGATCGTGCGCACCGGCCCCCAGGTTGAGCTGCTCTCGATCGAGAACTTGCGGCAGGATGATCAACCTGATCTCTTTTGAGCGGCTCAAACGAACACACCGCCGGCGCGGGGATGCGCGTTCGCTCCAACGCTGAAAGCGGACCATCGCTGCGCCGTCGGTCCAAATCAGCTAAGGGCCGCAAACGGACGTCCAACTAAATGGACGCTGCTATTCCCCAAGCAATTCAAGCTGGCTCGCCAAGCCGCTAAAGCTGTGTGAGATGTTGTTCATGATCGAGGCTGCTCTACTTGGAGCGCCCGCCTCTTTGGCTTTGGTTCTAAAAGCTTTGGCTATTGCACGACAGTCGGCAGCGCTCGGCACCACAGGTTCCTCGAAGTCACGCCCGGATGTTTGGCTGAGGAGTTTTTCACACGCAGCAAGCTGAACACGGAACGTGCGATCTGCTCGCGCACTCCTTCGGGGGCGAACGGGTGCTGGTCGAGAGTATCCCGGTATGCTTGGTCAACTTCCTCGTTTTTGTAAGAACGCATGGTCATCTCCTGACCGCCAGCATTGGAAAGGTTTGGGCCGAGTCATGGGAGGACTCACTGCTAAAAGCCTTCGAGACTGCTCTAGCTGTTCCTCTGAACGAGCAAGCATAACGCTCGTAAGCTCAGTCCCGGTTGCTGTTCTCTCTCGGGCATTCGCGACGCAGTCTGCGAAAGCTTCCAGCTCTCGGAACGCCGACATAGGAACGTCTCCCACCTGCGTGGCCATCGAATAACATACGTTAAGTTGATGACTTCGGACAGTCAAAAACGAGATGCGGTTAAGCCTAAACACGGATAGCCAGTCAATTGAACAATCGCGGTGACCCAGCCGCGTCGGCTTTGGACCACAAGCTGACATCAACCGCGTGAACGTCTCCTCGTCCTCGTCGGCGACGATCCGGGACGTCTTTAGCTTGCGCTGGTTCCGAACACTGCAACCGCTGCCAAGCATAACAACACACCAACCGCGCGGCTGAACCATTCCGCGCCCGGCGCCCATTTTTCTGCGATGACGTAGGCGGCAATGACCGCGATCCAGAGCAAATTCATGACGCCTGCGACGAACAGTAGCGCCATCAACGCCCAGCAGCAGCCGACGCAAAAAGCGCCATAGCGAAGGCCCTCACGCATCGAAATTGAAGAGCTCGACGGATTGAGCACCGCCCCCCATGGCGATCTGCAGCGGGCGAGACAGGCGTGCTTGAATGGCGTGAATTGGAAAAGGCCAGCTGCGGCCAGCACAGCGGCGCTTAGTAGCACGCTAACGCTTTCCATCATCGGCGAGACAAGAGCCGCCTTGAGGAGTGCCCAGTGCAAGAGAGTTGCTGCGACGCTGAATCCGCCCCACACCACAAAATATCCCGCTATGAACCCCGCGGCACGCGCGGAGCCGTCGATGCGGATAAGAACCGCGATCACTGGCAGAACCGATGGCAGCATCATTGCCGCCATCATCACCGCCCACATCAACAGCACGAGGCTGAGATCTGTCACATCCCAATCTACCATTTGAGGCATGATCCACATGTCCATGCCGACATCCATGTGGCGCATGCCCCAATCCATGTAGACAAGGTACGTCCATGCCCCTCCGATAAAGAGCCCGAGCAAGACCCCCACCGGCAGAAGGCGCCAAACCTCCATTGAACGTGGGCGCGGAATCTCAGGCCGAGCTAAAGGCGAAAGGCGCATAGAATCCATTCTTGCCGCTAATCTCCCACTGGAGATCAAAGTCTTTGTACGCGGTATGCGTCGATTTCGCGAGCACGTGTGGAAGCGCTCTTCCTAGCAAGTTCTCGACACGAATCTCCTTGCCGCCGAACCCCTCGATCGCGGTGATGTCAGCATCCCCGATTCCAGCAATGGTCATCTTCCACTGCCGTCCTTGGCCCTCGAACGTGATTGGCACGAACTTGACGCCGAGCACTTCGGCGACCAATCGGGCCTGCGCCGCGAACGCACCACCAGGCTTGAAGGAGAAGATCGCGCTCAGTGCCTCGCGCTGTTCCGGGCTTGCCCGCTCGTCGATGTAAAACGCCCCCCGCCAATTGCCTTTAGCCATATGGCCCGGCAAGGAGTTCATTCTCACCACATTCAATCCATCGAGCGCGACATCGCCTTTCCGGCCGGACTCGATATGGTAGCCAAGAAGGACCCCACATGTGCCGGGCGTCGGGACATTACCCACAACGCAGGGACACATTGCTTCGCAATTGCAGGCTTCCATAAAGAGGCCTTTGACGTTCCACGTGCTTTTCTCCTCCGCCGCTTCCGCAACTCGGACGGGGCGTAGCGCGCTTAGAACAGACGCAGCAGTTATTGAGCCAGCAATGTCGAGCAAACGGCGACGGGAGAATGGTGTCATCGTAACCTCCCCGCGTACGCTGATCAGCGTATTAGACGCGTTACCCGTATGAAAGGTTAGGGTCACTCGGCCTTGATGTCACAGGGCTCCTGAAGTGAGTATAGCCCTGGGCCGATCCGTGGGTAGCAGCTTTCCAAGGTCCCTGAAAAGGCGGATTTGGGTAGCAGCTTTGACGTACTTTTCATGCTGGGAACAAAAAAGGCCAAGCCCGGCGCAACCGTCAGCGCCGCCGAGCCATCTCGAAGGCGCGATGAAAACGAAAAATCGACCAAACGTCCGTTCGGTTACACGATCTCAACCGCCACATCGTTTCCAAGCACAGCGAGGTCATCGTCCAGCTGCAAAATCCGGCGCAATACTAAGCCTGAGACGATCAACCACTCGCCAGGCCTATTGCCCTCGCCAATAACCACCGTAGCATTTTGATCTGGCAGCGCTCGAAGCGCGTCTACAAGTTCGCGAACTTTCATTGACATCGCCCTCTCGGCTAGAGGCTGCCTCAATGGCAAGTTCATAGCGGCGAGCGCCTAGGTATCGCGCGAATAATTCACGGTCGCATGCACTGGCCGCTCGGATCTATCGCGCGAAGGTCTGCAGCCCGATAGCAACGCCTCGAAGACTCCACGTGCTCGATCAACCCGATCGACGTTTCACCGTTCCCTCTCTCCTGCCGGTTTTTCCCGATTGTTTTGATGGTCCCGCAAGATAGAGACTCGCCATGGGCCTAACATCTCGGCGCATCGACGAAAGTCAGAAACGGGTCACTTCCGACATGAACTTGAACTATCTGCATGTCTGCTTCAACAAGCGGATATCAACGCCCCAGCAGCTTCGCTCCGTTCGCAGCGATCGTCAGCAGCACCGCGACGAAGCCGAGGCCGCCGGCAATCCAGGCGCGCTGTCTTCGTCACTTCTGCACCGGCTTGATCGTTGAGACAGGCCACTTCCCAGGATGGCCAGCGATGGAAAGCCGCAAGCCGTGCGCTTCGTCCAAATATAGTCCCTCGACGGTCCCGGCCTTACCGTCCGTAAGCACGACCGCCCTGCCGATCAATTCCGTCTCGGCCTTGTGATATTCTCGCATAATCGCGGCGGCATGCTCTTTAGCTCGGGGCATTGCCTCTCAATCGCATTAGAGCGACGGTGCAGATGCAAACTTGGAAAATTAAGCAGCGTTCCCTTTGAGAACACCTCGGCCGACGGAGCCAGCTCTTTTACCGGGCTCGACGGCGGCCCCGGCGCCGCTTCGGCAGCGGAACACAACGAGCAGAGTGCTGACCGTTCTCAGGCCAAGCGCCGTCAAATATTGATCTCTCGGATTGCAAGTTCGGCGTTCGTGGTCCGGAGCTGCTACCTAAAATATCATATGCACGATTGAGCTGAGGACATCTCGCAGAATTTGCGCCTTTGGAACGCCGTATTCCAAAGCCTGTTGTCTTTACAGAAATGACCCCATCCCTTGGAGCGTCAGATGAGCAAACGTAAGCTGGCAACAGCGTCGAAGCGCGTCCGCAACCCGAAAAAGACCGCGCGGGCCCAACGAAACAAGCAAGCCCTTGTTAGAAGTTCGAGAGACGATCTGCACTCTGTGGCTGCAGCGGCGATTGAACGGCCTCTTAAGCTTCATAACGATCTAAAGCCCGACGCTCCACTCCGCGAGCCTCGGGTGGATGCGTTACCAGCTGACCTCAGTCAGGGGATGAGAGATAGCGATTCAACGACAGGCATCGCTTTGGCGACGTCAAACCTGCAGGCTTATCAAGCGAAACTTCTCGAGATAGCCCAAGACAACGGGCAATTTGCTTTTGAATTCGGTCTGAGGCTTGCGGCGATCAGGTCGCCAATTGAATTCTTCGCCGTTGTTACCGAATTTTCAAGAAGACGGATCGACATGTTCGGGCAGCATTCGAGAGAAATTGCTGCATATCCGTTCTGGCGGACCGAAGCGTCCCGGAAGCTGACGACTCTGCCGGGACGATGACGGCAAGCCGCAACGCTGCGGCAAACGGACGGACGCAAGCGGATCGCGCACACCGACGGTTTGCTTGCTTCGGCTGAAGGGCTATTCGCTTCGACGTGAGCTTACGCGCGACCCTAGTGAGCTCTCCGGTGCGAATGTCGGCTTTTCGAGCAAGGGTCCTCGGTTATTCCGCCCATTCGATGTACCGCGCCAGCGCGGACGATCTAAGGATTGACCAATGTCTACAACTGAAATCGTCCTGCTGATCGTTTTGGCCGGACTTCTCATTCTGTTACTCGGCAATATCGCGTTTCAGGTGGCCGCGGAGCGAAAAAATCCACCAATCGGCATCTTCATCGAGTGCGACGGAGTGCACCTGCATTATATCGAACGCGGTGATGCCGGCGCGCCTTGCGTGGTCCTGTTCCACGGGAATGGCACCATGATTCAGGATCTCATCCTAAGCGGTCTGGTCGACCGCCTGGCGCACAACTATCGCGTCATTTGCTTCGACCGGCCCGGGTTTGGTTACAGCGACCGTCCGCGGACGCGCATCTGGACGCCCAAAACGCAAGCTTCCTTGTTCGCTATGGCTCTTGATCAGCTTGGAGTGCGCCAACCCGTGGTGCTCGGCCACTCCTGGGGAACGCTGGTGGCGATCGCGCTGGCGCTGCGAAGCGGCCATGCCGTGAGCGGGCTCGTGCTTGCGTCTGGCTATTATTTTCCAACCTCTCGGATGGACTTTTGGCTCATGTCGGGTCCGGCACTGCCACTGCTCGGCGATCTGATGCGCTACACGATCTCGCCGATCATATCGTGGGCCATTATGCCGAAGCTAATGCGCACGCTGTTCGCGCCGCGCGCGGTTCCGCCGGCATTCAAGAACGAGTTTCCGCTCTCGATGGCTCTCCGGCCCAAGCAATTGAGGGCGGCCGCCGAGGAGAGCGCGTTCCTCATCCCAGCTGCCGCGCAGTTGCAGCGTCAGTATCAGGACATACGGTGCCCCGTTAGGATCGTGCATGGAACGGCTGACCGGCTCATCGAGGCCGACCAGTCGCGCCGCCTGCACGAGGCGTTGCCCCGCTCCCTGCTACATCTGGTCGAGAATGCCGGTCACATGGTTACCTATGCAGATCCGCTTGCAATAGCGGATGCCGTGGCGACGCTAGCGCTCACCGCACCGACGAGGATCGCGTAGGCCTTTCCGCCGCCCGCATGAGGTTTCGGCACAGTTGGCGCAGCGTTTGCGCCCGCTGAAGCCTTTGCGACTCTCGTCGAACTTACTGGTGTTCGAGGACGCGGAGATCGTCCAGCAGCTCGGCCTCCAGCAACTTGATGTGCTGAGCTTGTCGGATCTTCCGGAAACTCCTTGGCGAGCCGCAGGCAACGATGCAGTCGCTCCTGCAGAACCCGCTTGTCTCGGTCCCGATGAGAAGGAGAACGCTGATGAAGGGCGATATAGGCATGCTTTTCCGCAACTTTTTTCCCGCCCTCCCCCGACCAAGATTTCACTGCGCTGGCTTGCTGATTGAGACGCGCGGAAACGCGCCCACGCGGCACGCCCGTTGACTTGCAGCACGCTCGTTGACTTGCAGTACATGCAAAATATAGTTGTCCTTCTCAAAGAAAGTGGAGTTTCATCGGCGGTCTGATGGTGCGGCGTATTCCCTTCGTCGTACCGAGCTCGGTCCCGACGTGGGGCCGTTCACGCTGCATATTCATTCATAGCCGAGAAGGTGCGATGCATCGCTCAACGCACCCCACCCGTCGGTCAGAAAGTCGTTAGCCGGAAATTTCTCGATCTAGTCTGCTGGCTGCAGCGCCCCTGTTGCCGGGCGAGTCTTGCTCGATACCCCTTCCGAAGAAGGGGATTCCGAATTGCGCTTTCGATAGACGCACTTCAGTTCTTCGCGGCCCCGCGGACGCCCTCGTCGTCGGAGCAGGTAGCGACAACCAGGTTCTGCGCTCTGGATTGCCGCGCAGATGCCGATTGCAGCACACGAGGGACGGCGTTTTTGGTCAGGATCTTCTTGGCCGTCGCCCTCGAGCGCCACCTTGGCAATCTTGCCGACCTCGGTGATGACATGCCGCATGCAGTGCGCAGCGGACGTCTGAATCGTGTAATCCAGCGAAGGAATTCTTCCACGCTAGAGGACGTGGCTTGTCGGCCACACATCCGACTAAACCGAGACGGTGTGTCGGGATTCGCACAGACGCGCCAGCGCCATTTATTCAGCCTGTCGGCCATTGAAGCGGTGTGATCGGCGGATCAGCCCGGCGGTATCCTCCAAGGCCGCCGGGTTTTTTCCGGTCTGCCAGTGGCGAGGGGCTGACGGCGCTGTGTGAGTAGAGGCAAATGGGCTTAGATAATGATCTTCATCTCAAAATTGCTGTCATCGCCCTTGGCGTATTTACGACCGTCTTGGCGATCAGGCTGATAATTTCTTTCTGAGTTTCCCTCAGTGGGTGGTGCTTGCTCGGCCGGACCGATCACGGAACCGCGACTGCAGACTGCATATCCCGCATTAAGATTCTGCGAAAAGGGCATTCGATAATGCTCTTACGGGGCTGTATAAGTCGGTAGCTTCTTCCTCCTATTTGAAGAGGCTATCATGAACATATTGCATACGTGGCTTTCGCAACAGTCGCCCTTCCTCGTCGGCTATTTTGGGACCGCGCTTGTCATCGGCGCCTACGTCCCTCAGATCTGGCGCCTCTTGAGTGAGCAATGCTCCGCCGGAATCAGCGCGCGCGCCTACGCACTATGGATGTTGTCGTCAGCGCTCTTTCTCGGTCATTCGATCACCATAGGCGATTTGGTGTTCATGATGACACAGCTCGTGAACATTGTCGCGCTCGGGGCTATCCTCGTGCTTGCACGGCGGTTCCGTAACCAGGTCTGCGCCGCGCATGCGCGCAAGCTTCACGTTGTACAAGAGTAATTTTCAGGAAACGCACAACGCCAAAATTCGGCCGACATGGCGTCTGTCACTTCTGCGCCAGCTTGATCGGTGAGACGGGCCATTTCCCGGGATGTCCAGCTACGGAAAGACGCAAACCGTGGGCTTCGTCCAAGTGTAATCCTTTGACGGTCCCCGCCTTGCCATCCGTAAGCACGACTGCCTTGCCGATCAATTCTGACTCGGCTTTCTGATACTCCCGCAGGATAACGGCGGCATGCGCTTTAGCTCGAGGCATTGCCTTCAGGCATCTCGTTTTTGGTGCAAACTGCAAACGAGGGGAATTGAGCTGCGTTCCTTGAAACGTCCAGATCAGTACCACGTCTGCACCCAACCGTGCAGACAATCGCACGTCGGGAAAAATAGGAACTTCGCTCACTTATGCCGGTTCTTCCCGCCACATGCCCACCATCTATTTCGACATTCTCAGTGATGCCGACACGATCATCGACGACGAGGGCGTCGAATTGCCGGACACGTGCGTGGCACCTCAGATGGCTCTGGAACTGCTAGGTCAGGCGATTTTAGATGGATCGCGCCGTGGCACTCCGGGCGTGACCAAGGTCGAATTGCGAGATCAGAACGGGCCTTTTCTGCGCGTGTCAGCCGCTGTTGTGATCGAGAAACTGTAGCGAGATCTCGGTGATCGCGCCCCCCAAACGGACATTCATCAATGAGCGATTTTCTACGTCATTCTTCCGCCGATATGTCCGTTTTTCCGGGACGGGACGACCTGCTTAGTAGGACTGAGAAAACCTCGCCGGTCAACGACCGTCGATGGACTGATGGCTATCTGTTGCCAGTCGTATTCTTATGCGTCGCCGGCGCGGCCTCGGTTGTGTGGATCGGCGCCATCGGATGGACCAGTTGGCGGCTGATCAACTGGGTGATTTCATAGCCGTCCCGCAACCATAAGCCGCGGCGCCACCCGGCGGCGAGATCTCGAATTGCTAGCAGTTGCAGCCGGCGCGAACGGCTCGTCTAGGAACGTTGGGCTTCTCCCGCCATTGAAACAGCAAAAGGAAGGACATCATGATCCGCGACCTTTTGCTCCTGCTCGCAGTTCAATCGTGTTGAGCGCATTTATCTGGAGCATCTTCGGAAATTCACAAACACGGTCCGGCACCCGCGAGGTGAAGCATCACTATCCCTGAATGCCGCTCTGGATTTTTTTCAACCGACGTCTGAGTTCATCCGTATATGAGGACCGAACGCTGACGCGTCTGTCGCCCGGTGCCCACTTCAGCGCAGGCAGGCCAGTCTTAAATCTCCTGCGCGCACTCTCGTGCGCCCAGCACGTTCTGCACAGGGTCAGCGGAGGAGGGCTGTCAGGGTAGATCCTGACCTCGCCTGCGGAGTAGCGGCACTTGTCACTGTCGCACTTGGGATTGTTGTTCGGATTGTTCAAGCCTCGGTCAGTCGCGATCTGCCCAGTGTGAGCGAAGTTTGTGACGCGTGCATGCGCGGGTGACCGGCAACGGCCTCACGGCGCGCTGTTGCCGGACAGTGCGCTGTGAGGCCAGTCACGACGAGCCATCACTTGTGGGGGCTCGGGAAAACCCCGGCAACCGGCCGGTCGTTCCTAAGAGAGGGGCCACTTCCCGACGAGACGCTCGGCCCGCTGCGTCAGCTTCGCGCAGGTGCCGCGCGCTCGAAAAGCTCTGCGCTCACGTCATGGCTTCGACGGCCACCGCCGCTCCGGCCTTGCCGAAGGCAACCGTGCGGCTCTAGGGCAAGCGTCCGGTAGTGGCACGTCCGCCCCGCCCCATTTGAAACCAGAAGCCGGCGTAATCCGTTAGGGTCGCGTCTCCACGGCCGCCTTGCCCAAGCTTCCGGCGCCGTTGGAGGGGACGGGTGCGCTCAAGGGCGTGCCCGTCTTATCAATCTGGTTTCGCTCTGTGCGCCCGGCCCCGAAACTTCATGAAACGGAGGCGACCATATGGAGAATCCCGATCTCAAAGCGTGGGTCGATGGCTGGATGGAGAAAGTGAAGCAAGGCGCTGAAGTCCATCGCCAGCAAGGTCTGTCACCGGAGGATGCCGAAGCGCGCGACTATGCCCCCCCTGTCGTTAAGATCCTCACCATCGCCCACGTCCCGGAATCCCTGCAACAGGCGTGGCTGCAACATCTGCGCGACTTCGACGTCGCGCATCCCGGCTGTCATTTCGAGGTGATGGTGGATGCGCCCGAGATGCCGCTGCCCGACATTCTCAATATGCTGGCGATCAATCCGGGGCTGACCTTCACCAAACTGCTCGAACGCAAATGAGCTGGCCCGACCGGCGGTGCCATACCGAGCCCGGCTTGGGGCCTGAAATCAGCGGCGCTTTGCTCGCCGTTTTCCTTGTCTCAGCTTGCTCCCGTGATCGCAGGTCGGCATTGAACCAGAGTGGTGGCTGCCTCGGAGCGGCGGTGTGTCGGTGATGCTGCTGGGAGCCCTCATCATCGCGCTATGGTTCTTTTACTAGAACAGCACGATGAATCCGCCAACTGGGCCAAGGCTTACGTTCGCTTCTCAGCATTGATACGCAGGACTTAGAGCGCGTTTTGGGACTCGTCCACGACTTCCATCCGCCATTCGCGGTGGGGTGTGAGCTTCCCGCCGAGGCCTTGGAGTATCTGCCCAGCCGTTACCATGGCCTTAGACCAAGCGGCGTGCTCGTCAGCTAGCTCATAGCCTGCCCGGTCGAGTTCGCGGCGTTTGTGGGTGACGTGGAAGAAATAGCGCGGCATGCGTCAGAGTCCTACAGAGCCGGCCGCGTTCCACAACAGCCAGGGCGAAGGGCCGCGGTACGACGCGAATTCGCTCCTGATTGCATTTTTGCGGTCATCTCCCGATTCCTTTGGATGCTGTCCTGTCCACAACGAATTCGCGGCGAACTGGCATCTAGGATGTTGATTTGGATCAACCATCCCGCGAATAAGCGGGACGCCTAGGGTATACAAGTGAACAGATGGAACAGGCGGTGGTGGGACTGGTCACTGCGGTGCGCTGGGCTTATCCCGGCGCGCTCGCGCGGCCCCAGCGTCCCGCTCTTGTTGTTCTCCTCCCGGCGACGCTTGGGGCCGTCGGGCGCTGATCATGTACGTGCCCGCGAAACGGCGCTACAAAACGCGCGACGTTGTCGACTTGCTCAGTCCACGCGAGAAACGATTTTTGATGCGCTTGGCTGGCGGGAAGACTGACGCGCAGATCGCGGTCAAGCCTCGAGCAAGTCAAAGAGCAGAGAGCCCGGTTACTTGCGCGATTGCAGATCAATTCGCCCGACAAGATCGCTGATGCAGCTAGGCGATGGGCGAACTGGCCCCGCTATCGAGGCATCACTAAGAACGCAACAAATGTATTACTTCTTGAGAATGCCGATGTCGGTGTTGCCTAGGTTCTTTATGGCGCGTTCGGCGGCGGGCGTATCCACCGCGTTGTCGTGGGAAGTTGGAGCCGGACCAACCGAGGAAGCATCCACGTCGCCGGTCGCTGCGTGGCTGAGCGCGTTGCCCACGTTGGGACTGGAGTAGCCCCCAGTGCCGCTTATGGTATGCCCGGTCGATAGGGTGCCGCCCGCATAACCTTTCGAGCCGGTGGCCGCAGTTCCACTCGCTGCCGAGCCGCCACTGCTCGATTTACCTGTACTCTGGGCCAAGGCGAGCGAAGAGCCGCCAACGAGCAAGATCAAGATAGCGGCGATGTGATTCAAGAGCGGTCCTCTACTTGAATGACCGCTCAACGGGTTGCACCTCCGAAAGTTCCTAGGAACCTCCCGCTCTCCAGCCATTTCGGAATCATTGAAACCCGGAAAGCGTGAGGGGCCGCTGTGGACGACAGCGGTCCTTTGCCTTGTTGTGCAAGCTACTTCGGTGCCTGCGAGCCCGGGAATCGCAACCCTCGCTCATATGCAATCCAGTCTCGGCTTGTCTGGCTTTGCGGAGATCCTGCTATGACCGCCCTGACCCACCGCCGCCCCGCCAGCGCCGCCGAATGGCGACATGACCGCGACTGGCGTGCCGAAATGAAAGCTAAGCGCGCACGTGGTGAGAAACTGGACAGAATCTGCTAGCCGGAGAATATCGCAAGCCGATCCGGATTGTCGCCTTCAATCCAGCAGAGCGGTGCTCGGAAGATGTTTCCGGGCCGATCGCCCGCGAGATCCAGCGTCGTTGCAATGTGCAACTGAGCGATGTGCCGTCGTACCTCCAGGAGTTTGTTGATCGCTGCTCCCCACAAGACCTGCGGCAGTTCAGTCTGCACCTGGTGTAGGGATGGCCTTCCAGCGCAAAAAACCGGAAGCACTAGGCGTCAGGGCGCCCTTCCCCGGCTTCATCGAGCCGGCCCTGGCATCCTCGATCGACCGCGTGCCGTCCGGCGAACGCTGGATTCACGAGATCAAGTTCGACGGCTATCGCGTCCAGGTGCATCTCGCCAACGAAGCCGTCACCGTATTCACCCGCCGTGGGCACGACTGGATCAAACGCTTCAAGAAGGTCGCCAACGACGCCTGGCACTTCAAGGCGAGCTCGGCCACTATCGACGGCGAGATCGTGGTTCCCTGCCCCCGAATAGGATGCTCCGAGGAAACGCTGTCTGATGCAGGACTGAAGCCTTGGCAGACCAGTGGGTCTCTATGCATAACCAGATACGCTAGGGGCGCGCTCCATAATTTGTGCCGCACGATCTCGACCGCCCGCATCAAGCTGCGTTCCTTAACCGGCCCCGGAGCGGGGTCGCGTTCCTATTGTTAGGAGCACCGCGGTCTTTTAGCGGAGCGTTAGATGCCCGCTCCACCCGCGTCCAGACCAGTCAGCGCGAAGCGCTCGCTACATCGCGCTCTAATGCAGAAAATCGCTGGCTGCCACACGCCGCCGCATAAGCCCGTCCAGCACGATAAGACGCCCGCTGACCAGGAACCGTCCAGCCGGATGATCATTTGGCTCTCATGCCGACATTTGTGAGGCGATTAGCGTCGGCAACTGCTTCCAAGGATAACTCAACATGGACCGCCTGTTTCTGGCTGTCATCGTCTCGGCACTGCTGCTACTTACCGGCGCCTTAGGCTTGGCGCTCCGCGGACTTGGTGGATCTGATATCAGCGCGAAGCACTCGCTAATCACGCCCTTCCTCGTCCCGCCGTCCCCACCTCCCGATCCTGCGACGGTGGGACAGGCTGCTCGTCCTGAATTTCGTCCAGGACGAAGGGAAGAACCTCGGCCAGCTCGACCACCTGGGTGACTAAGATTGAGATCAATGCGCTCACAGCAGTACTCGCCGTTCAGGGCATACCTGTGACTGAGAGTGTTGCGCTCCCGCCTTAGTCACAGGGTGCGTCATGTCCCAAATCCCCCTGCGCCCCAGGTGTCCGAAGTACAGAAAGCCTATGCACTTGCCGATCAGGAAAACGGCGCCCAGACATTCAGCGCGTGATCGAGAGCGAAATGCGGGCGCCTGAGTAGCGCCTGACACGCGCGAGTTCGGTGCACTCTACCGTGCAGATAATCGCCTGTTGCAGCCGGCGACAAATGGCTCGCCTAGAAAATGGGCTTATTTCCCCATTAGCGAAAGGGACGACACCATGGTCCGTGACTTTTGCTCCTATTTGCCATTTCAATCGTATTGAGCGAACTTATCTGAAGTATCTTCGGAAATTCGCAAACAAGGTCTCGGCATCCGCGGGTTGAATGTCGCTCCGGATTTGCAGCCGACGCCTGAGTCAGTCCCTAGACGTATTCGGCGACCTCGTTAGAACGCGGCGGATCAGGTTTTCGTCCTTCGAGCGTCGAGACCGGCGGCTGATCGCTGGGAAGGCACACCGAAAATTTGGAACACCATTTGGCGGCGCGAGGTTCTTGCTCATCAGAGGCTAGGAAACGGAGTTTCCTTCCATGGCTACCCAGATTGTAATGGACCGCACAGGCGACGGCAGACATTTTTTTGAGCAAGACGACCGCAAGCAGCTGGCCGAGGCTGAGGAGCGCTTCAAGAAGCTAACCGGCCAAGGATTTACCGCTGCTACTCGGACAGCGGCTGGCGATCTAAACGTCGTACGGACATTTGATCCGACGGTGGAGGAAACGCTTTTCTATCTTGGCGGGGCCGGTGTTTCTGTTTAGAGGCGGCGGCGTCGGCAGCAGGGCTGCCAGCTTGCGGGCCGTGCGTGCCTTCTACCGGAGCTTTGCCAAGCAAAATGACCCGGAAACGCGTGCGTTCCGTCTCTTGCGAGAATGGCTATCTCCAGAGCAGCGCGCGCAATTTGATGCAGAAGATCATTTCGAAGTCATCGGTTCTCACACTGGCCGACGGTATCGAATTCACCGAGGCACCGTGAGTAATGTTTTGGAGCTCGATGAAGAGGGGCAACCCAAATTCGGGTGGTGCTTTCTTCCCGAATGTGGCTTGGCGGCTGGCGACGTCATGCTTGCTCAGAAGATTGCGCTCGAAACTGACGAAGCCGCAGTGCTCGCGATCGCCAACCGGGTTTCTACGAGACCGCCCTCGCGGCCCCGAGTGGTGCGGCGCGCCTATTAGGTCCGATCGCTTAGCTGCGAGACTTTCGATGCGCTGCTATATCTTCACGCTTCGACGACTGCGGCAGGACTAAACGCGCAAGAGACTGCACGAAGAGGTTGTACAACTGAGCTCTGCCTGTAGCGAACGACCCCTGTCGAGGTTTGGTATACGTGGGAAGTGCACTTGGAGGAAAAGGGCTGGGTCGACATGGCTGATCTCCGTCGCGCCATGACATTTGCTCGGGCGAAGTGGCCGAAGAAAACGTAGTGGCTGCCCCTTGCGGGCTCGAACCCGGACCTGTCACCGGACGTCCGGGCTGCCGCTGCTGCGTTCCATCAACGCTTTTAGCCTCCAGCGTCCGCTTCACCCCGGAAGCCGACCCCGACGAGCCGGTCCGGCATTTCGCCTAAGGGCCACGACCGGACACATGCACCGCAGCAAACAACAGACGTCGGTGCGCCAACGGACAAGATAAAACAAGCCGCCGGTGGCGATCCGGCTAACGTATTCAGGGAAGCAAGACGTGGGTAGATGGCTTGCGGGAGAGCCACGGTGCGCAGTCGATAAACCGCGCCGCTCTGCCGTGCAACGCCAGGGTCCCGGCTGTCCGGGACCCTCGCCGGCTGGCAAAATTCCCAACAGTCAGGTTGGGCTCAATGGGATCAACGTCATTTCCTCAGGATAATAGCGGAAGCCATCGCCCTGCTTCGCCACGTGGCCGATCCCCGGCCAAGCGAAATGATAGGCGAGCAGGCGCGTCCGGCCCTCCGCCAGCATGTTGAGCACACGCACCCGGCTCTTCGCCGACTGTTTGGCGTCGGTATCGTACATGAACTCGGTCAGGGGTTTCTCCAGAAGCAGGACCGGGTGGTGAGCGAGGTCGCCGATGTAGCACAGCGAGTCCTTGCCGGAATTGATCATGAAGACCGTGTGACCAACCGTGTGGCCCGGCGCCAAGATCGCATGAACACCGGGCAGGATTTCCTCGCCGTCCTTGATGAAATGCATCCGGTCCTTGTTCGGCTGCAGATTCTTGCGCGCCGTATCGAGAAAGACCTTGAACTCCGACGGCACCTTGGTCTCGTCAGTCCAGAAATCGTAGTCCGGCTGCGTGATGAAATATTCGGCGTTCGGGAAGTGACGCGATCCGTCGTCCGCCATGCAGCCGCCGCAATGGTCGATGTGCGCGTGCGTCATCACCACCGCGTCGACGTCTTTCGGATCGATTCCCGCCAGCTTGAGGCTGCTCATCAGCCGGCCAGTCGTCGGACCGAATAGCGTCAGGCTTCCCATCCCAGTATCGAACACGATGAGCTTGTCACCGGTATTGACCACCAGCGCGTTCTGCTGGAGCACCGCGTTGCTGAGCGGCAGGAAGTTGTCGGTAAGCTGCTTGTCCATCTCGGCAGCGCTAAGACCATTGAAGTTCTTGTGGGGGTCGCCGAGGGGCAGCGGCCCGTCGGTCACGATCGTTGCTTCAAAATCGCCGATCTTGAAGCGATAGAACGGGGCAACCTGGGTGCCGAGCTTCGGGGCCTTGGCGAATGCTGGGCTGAGCGAGCCGAGAGCGCCCATCGTTCCAACTGCAGAGGCTCCGATCAGCAAGTTACGGCGTGATACCGCATCGTATCTGGCCATGTGCTTCCTCCTTTTCGTCGCATCATTGGCGCTTATGCGCGAGCGAACGTTACCGCAGCCTGGGCCGCGCTTCGAGCAGAAAGTCGCAAAATCCGGATTGAGGTCCGGTCGCCCCGAGCATGCTGCCGATGCCTGTCGTCGCAAAAGCCGTTCCGAAGGGAGAAGTGCCTCGACCTATTCATGAACGGATTGCAGTGGGCTTGTGATCGACTACAACGACCTTTCGTGCCCCAAAGGTCATCCTCCAAAAGCGGCTGAAGCCCTTGATCCGGAAGACGCAGCTCTACGCGAAACGGATCGCCCACAAGGGCATCTGGGTCGAGCCGAAGCTGCTCGCCGAGGTCGAGTATCGCGCCAAGTCGGCTGAGGGCAAGGTGCGACATCCCTTTTTCAAGGGCCTCCGAGAGGACCTATGACGGCCCATAGGGACGCGGAATTCCAAGCTCTCAGCGCGCGCGGTCCGCCTTCTCGCAAGGACGATCTCCGAAATGCATCTGCCGGCTCGCCAGGTCCGTTGGTCAGCGACCGGTGAATCCGCCGTCCACCGGCAGGACGACGCCGATCACGCAACTAGCGGCCGGGCTGCAAAGCCAGGGTGCCGCGGCGGCGACCTCCGGGCGGCCCAGCCGTCCGATCGACTGCTCCTTCATGATCTCGGCCATCGCCTCGGACTAACCGTGCGGCATTTCCGCTGCCCATATGCCTGCATCGACCATCCTCCTTGCGATAAGGAACCAGGCACGCGCCGGTCCGTTAGAAGCGGCTGTCGAGGAAGAGCAATGTCCAAAGACGACCAGCTCCGCTACGGGGCGCCCGGCGAAAGCGCCGTCCATCACTGCGTCGACATGCAACGCATGTTCGCGGAGAACACCGACTGGAAGATGCCGTGGCTGCCGCGGGTCCTTCCCAACGTCGCCGCCATCGCCTCAGCGCACGCCGAACGAACCATTTTCACCCGCTTCATCCCTGCGCGGACAGCCGGGCAGGCCGGCGGCATGTGGCGGCGCTACTACGAACGCTGGAGCTCGATGACGATGGAGCGGATAGGCCCGGAGATGATCGAGCTGGTGCCGGAGCTTGCCCGCTTCGTGCCGCCCGCGCGCACGTTCGACAAGCACGTCTACTCGCCGTGGATAGGGACCGATCTCCACGCGCAACTGCGCGGCGCAGGCGTGGACACTCTCATCGTCACGGGGGGCGAGACCGATGTCTGCGTGCTCGCAACCGTCCTTGGCGCGGTGGACTGGGGTTTTCGCGTCATCCTCGCCACCGACGCGGTCTGCGGCTCCGCCGACGAGACGCACGATTCCACGATGAACATCTACCTGAACCGGTTCGGCCAGCAGGTCGAATGCGTCGCGACCGAAACTCTCCTCGCCGCGTGGCCTGGAACGGCGAGGCGTTGGTCGTGAGCATGGCATACCGCGTTCAAAACCTGCTGCCCAAAGAGACCGGAGCGCGCCCTGCGGGAGAGGCTCCAGAAGGAGCTGGACCAGGAAGAAATCGTCATCCGCGCCCAGGAAATCATCCCGCTTTGAGGGCGCGAGGAACGGTCGCAGGCGCCGATCGTTTGCTGTCCAAACCCAACCCGGAGGACACCATGGGATTCTTTACCAAGGACATCAAGTCACTGAACGACCTCTTCGTGCACACGCTGCGAGACATCTACTACGCCGAGCAGCAGATCGCGAAGAACCTCCCGGACATGATCGACAAGGCGAGCGACCAGACGCTGAAGAACGGCTTCGAGACCCATCTCTCGGAAACCAAGGACCAGATCACGCGGCTCGAGAAGGTATTCCAGATGCACGGCGTCGAGGCGAAGGGCGTCGACTGCCCGGCGATCGACGGCATCCTGAAGGAAGCGAGCGAAGTCGCGGGCGACGTGGACGACAAACAGGTCCTCGACGCCGCCCTCATCGCCGCCGCCCAGGCCGTGGAGCACTACGAAATCACGCGCTACGGCACCCTGATCGCCTGGGCGAAGAAGCTCGGCCGGGACGATTGCGCCTCCGTCCTGCAGCAGAACCTCGACGAGGAGAAGGCGACGGACCAGAAGCTCAACAAGCTCGCGCTGAGTGACGTGAACCAGAAGGCTGCCTGAGGCCTTCGCTCGCGCTACGTCGCGGACAACTCATTCGATCGAACGCCCCGCGCATTCGCGGGCCCGTTTTCACTTCCGCAGGCGCGGGCGCGATTATCCCATGTGAATCGCGGACCGACCCACGGCTTCGGTGGTTCGAGATCGATTAGGCTTGTCAGATTCTTCGGGTGTTGCCGGTGCGTATCCTCGTCGTTGAAGACGATCCCCTCATCGGCGAGTTCGTCGTCGAGTCCTTTGCGAGGAAGGCTTTGACGTGATCCATGCGGCGAACGGCGAGCAGGCGCTGTCCTGGTGCGGGCGCCAAGCTGCGGATGTGCTGGTCACGGACATAAAGCTGCCTGGCGGAATCGACCGCTGGGAGATCGCCGAGCGCCGCCGCGAGCAGCATCCTGGTCTGCCCGTCATCTATACGACGGGCTTTTCGCCCGTCACGCCCCGCCCGGTCCCCGGCAGCCTCACGCTGCAGAAGCCGTACCATCCGGAGCAGATCGTGGAAGCCCTAGCGAGGTGACGACCGGACGGACGCCGCCCAAGGCCTAGCTCTTGCGATTGGTGAAGCTGGCGTCGCCGGGTTCGGCGCCGATGGTCAGAACGCGGAGGACGGCTCCGTGCCGAACGGGGTCTCACTTTCATGAGTGCTGCCGAGGGCGCCCTTGCGGGCCGCGGTCGCCGATTGTCGCGGACGGGAACCGCGAAACGGCGCGCGCGTTCCATTGCCATCATTGCGAGAGGAAAAGTCGATTATCAAAACCATGGACGACCTGCTGACCCACGGTCTGCAGGACATCTACTACGCCGAACAGCAGATCGTCAAAGCGCTGCCGAAGATGATCGACAAGGCTACCAACCGCGACCTCGTCACCGGCCTGAAGAACCATCTCGAGGAGACCAACAAGCAGGTGGGACGACTCGAAAAGGCCTTCGCCAAGCTCGGCAAGGAGCCCAGCGGCACCAAGTGCCCCGCCATCGACGGGATCATCAGTGAGGCCGACGAGACGGCCGGCGAGATCGAGGACAAGGCCGTTCTGGACGCAGCCATTGTCGCCAACGCGCAGGCCGTCGAGCACTACGAAATGTGCCGCTACGGCACGCTGATTGCCTGGGCCGAAGAGCTCGGCCACGACGAGATCGTGCGCTTCCTCACCACCAATCTGAACGAGGAAAAGGCGGCGAACACCAAGCTCAACACGGTCGCTCTGCGCAAGGGCGTCAACGCGAGAGCCTTCACCGCGGCCTGACGATTAGACCAGCATCAGAAGGGTCGGCTACGCGGCATGGCGGGCCGGCCCTTCTCGCGAGCAGCCGCCCGTCGGTCCGACCTCATCTTGCGTCGCACGTGCCAGCTCGCGACCGAGACCGCCAACCAGGCCAGCGAGGCGCCGACGAAAGCGCCGGCAATACTCCGTTCGACCAAGAGCCAGAACACCACAGCGAACGCGAACATGCTCACCGACCCCAAGGCGGCGCCGGCGGAATCGAGCGCGGCCGCCATCTGTCCCCGTCGCTCCCCGGAAAGGCCGGCTTCGCGCTTGCGACGGATTTCATGCTTTTCGATCAAGGTGGCGCTGGCGCAGAAGATTGCCGGCAGCGCGAGCAAGAGACCGCCGATCGAAGCGCCGTATCGGCTGCTGATGAGGCCCGTGAAAACCGTCGCGGCGCCGCCGAGCGCGAAACGAATGACGTACTCATACCAGCGTCCCTCCCGCAGTGACGAGGGCGAGACGCGGATGGGCGTGGTCATGTTTGACCTCCGGCTACGACCCACAAGCCGAAGGCCGCGGCGAGCCAGACAACGATCGACATCAGGCTCGCGGGCAGCGCCCTCACCCGCGCTCGAACGAGAAGCTGCCAGACAACCACGCTGTAGACGGCGAGCGCGACGGCGCCAGCCGTCATCGATCCCGTCTGGACGGCGGCATAGCCGGCGCCGTGCTGATAGATCGCGATCCCGAGCGTTGCGAGGGCAACGGATGGCGCGGCCCCGAACAAGCCGGCAAAGCTCTTCGGCCTCAGGACGTCGCCCAGCATCGCGAAGGCGGAGACGACCGCGCCGCCGATCAGAAAGCGGAGCACGTACTCGCTCACTTCGGCCTCCTCCAAAGCTTCGCAAGCGGCCCGGCGGCGCCATATACCGGATCCTTGCGTGGGACCGGCACCTTCGAAATTGTCTTCAACGCGCGCGGACGGTCCTCGACCGCCGTACATTCATCGTAAGTCCCCGTTGCCGGATAGGCGCCCACGACGAGAAAATCGTCCTCTGCCGACAAGCACTGGTGGCCGGTCCCCGCCGGCAGGATAGCGACATCGCCGGCTTTCAGAGTGTAGATCCGACCCTTGTTGCCGCCGAAACGTACCCGCCCCTTGCCACGCGCGATGCCGAGCACCTCGTGAATCCGGGAGTGATAGTGCACATAGTCATAGATACCGTCGCGCCAGCTATCGGCCCCGCCGTTCGCCTCGAAGAGATCTTCCATCACCGCAGCGGGGTCATTCTTCCCGTCAAGGTCGATCGCCTTTCGGTAGATGATCAGCGGCCATCTGGGATGATTGGGAATAAGACCGTCGTCCTTGAAGCGAACGGTCTCAGGCTTCCGCTCCCGCACAAGATCGGGGGCTCCTTTTTTTCCGGGACGGCGCAGGCCAGTCGCGCGCTCTGCATACTCCTTCAGGTCCTCAAGTATCGGCATGGCCGTTCTCCATCGATTCGTCGGCGGCATATCCGGTCCAGAGGCGAAGGATTCGCTCCAGCACGGCGCCGAACACGAATCCGGTTACGACGTCGCTTGCCCAGTGCGCCAGCACAGCTACGCGCGTGAGCGACAGGCCGATGGCGAGCGCGCGGATCGCCCGGCGAGTTCCAGGCGGCAAAGGTCCGACCGCGGACGCCAGCGCACCCATATGCTGCGCGTGCCCGGAGGGGAACGCGTTCTTGCGCTTCCCGGAGAACGAGATGCCGTGGACATGTCCGAGCACCGTTCTACGATCGGGGCGGGTCTGGTCGAACAGAGACTTCATGCCGTGGGGCAGAAGCGAAGCGGCGACGGTGACCAGTAAAGCGTGGTTGCCCGCCCGGCGTAGCGCCTCGCCTTGCGTCCGGGTCGCGAGCCAGCCCGCCGCTGCGAGCGCCAGCAGAATCTTCTCATCGGCTCCCCACGTAAGCCCACGTGCAATGATCTCCGCTCGATGATTGGTGCTGCGAGCCACCGTGCGGGCAATCCGCACGTCTGCTTTCGAGGGCTTGACGGTCGCAAGAGCCATTGCTTCGTCCGGTTGATCTACCGGAGTTTAACGCTGGAGACAGTTCCCGGTTCGCTTCGGAGCAACCATACTTTCAAGCCGTTGTTGAAAAAACGAATTGGCGGTCCGATGAAGAAGCGGATGGCGCGAAAATCCTTGCTGACATTGGCCGCCATGCTGGCGCTGGCTGTTCCTGATCGGAGGACAAGATTCCGGTGCGGTGCATGCGGATTCCGGCGCCATTACGGAGAGCGCCGCGGCGGCGGCCGGCGCCAGGGTCTAGCCGACCGATCCTCCGCTAAAGGTCGAACCCAAGTAATCCAGAACCCTTGTTCTCGTTCGCTCCCTACATCGGTCGCCGCGCTCCTCGCCTCGCTCTCCTACCTGACGCAGGTCCGGAAGGCATGGCCGCGCGGATCCACCGGCGACCTATCGCTCGGCATGCTGTCTGCGCTCACGGTGGGACTTGGGCTCTGGGTCATCTATGGAGCTATCGAGGGCGACTGGGTCATCGTGCTGGCCAATATCGCCGGCGCGACGCTGTCGGGCGTCGTCCTGGGCTGCAAAGTTCGGGATATGCTGGCCCAAAGCAGACCCTCCGCAGGAGGTTAGGCCACCAGGAACTCCTCCCGACTTTCAGCGATTTCTGATCCGAAGGAACGCTTGAGCACAGGTCGTAAAGCGGATCGCCGCAGTGACGGATGGAATCTCGCGACAGCGCTGGGACTGCTGGCCGTGGCGTTTCTGTGGGATCGCATCGCGCCGCCCGAAAAAGCGCCTAGAACGAAGGATGACGCTGCCTTCTCCACGAAGGAAGATAACGATCGGCATGCCTCGCCGGCCGAGCTTGCGACGGAGTCCGAGGCCGCGGACGCCACGCCACGTCGCCCGCGGAATTCCCGCGCGGGGATGAAAGGACATTCTCTGGCGGTCTACGGCAACATCGGCGAGCCCCGCGTTCTCGCGCTCGCCGCCGGCATGACCTACTACAGCCTTCTGGCGATCTTCCCCGCCATCGCCCCGCGCGTTGCAATCTACGGCATCTTCTCCGATCCCGGCAGCATCGCAACTCGCCCGGCTTTGGCGTGGACCCTACACTACCTCTGTCGCGGCCAAGCAACGGCCACCGCGCCGCGAGTTCCACGGCTTGCCTGTCACCCGCGAGGCCGTGAAGCAAGCATTGGCCCAATCCCGCGCGCCGTATCGAGAACGACTCCCGTCGACCTTCTGCGGAGAGATCCGCACGGCAGCCGTCCTTAAAGGTCCGTAGGACGCGAGGAACGATCAAATACTGCGCGAGTTCGTCATTAAATCAAAGAATCAAAGGAGGGTGTCGCGATGACGCGATCCGTGGAGGAGTTGAGACGTGAGTCCGAGCGCAGCCGCGCAGAGTTGGCGGCGACGGTGGGGCGATTGAGGGAGCAGATATCGGGCACCGCCGACGACATTCGCCAAAAAGTCTCGCCGCAGCACATCAAATCCGAAGTCACCGAATACATCGACCAAAAGACCCAGAGTTGGATCGACGGGCTCAAGCAACAGATCATGGACAACCCGATGCGCGCTGTGGCCGCGGGGGCCGCAGTCGGTGTCCCGCTGCTCCGCTTGATGCGAGGTACGCCGCTGCCGCTTCTCATGATTGGAGCCGGGCTGGCCCTGACGTCGAAGACAGTACGGGACCGCGCTGCAGAGGTCACCGGTCCGGTCATGGATAAAGCGGAGCGCATGCTTGGGGACGTAACGGAGGGCGCCCGAGCGATGCAGGGTGACGCCAGTGAGACGCTCTCCGCCGCCCAAAATCGAGCCGCGGGGCTGGCAGGTGACGCGCAGGGCAAGGCCGCTGGTCTCGCCTCTGATCTGCGGCAGGCTGCAGGTTTCGCAAGCGAAAAGTTCAAGAGCGGCATGGACGCAGCCCAGGATGCCGCTGCGAACGCACCTGACCAGGCCCGACAGACCATCGGCGACAATGCCGCGCTGATCGGAGGCTTGGGCATCGCGATCGGCGCCATCCTTGCTGCCGCTCTTCCCGAGACCAAGACTGAAGCCGAGGTGATGGGCCGGGCGAGTGACGGAGTGAAGCAGGCTGCGGCCGCCGCCGCGCAATCTGGATTCGAGGCGGCGAAAGAGGCGACCACATCCGCGGCAGATGCGGCGACGCAAAAAGTCGCCGAGGCCGATCTGGGCAGCCACACTAGCCGTATGACGCAAAACATGGCCGACACATTGAAAGAGGCTGCCGACGACGTGGTCAAAGCCGCCTTTAGTCCCTCTCAAACCAACACTTAAAGGATCACCATCATGAGCGATTTGGACCCGCACAACGTGACGCAGTTCGGGAAGAACCAGGGCAAGGGCACCGCCAAAGACATCAAGGAACAAATAAGTGATGCCGGAGCGGAAGTGAAACAGCGCGCTGGCGACGCCTTCCGGGCATCGGCCGACGCCGCACGCGACAAGTTCGGCGAGGCCGCGGATGCGGCAAAGGAGGTTGCGGAAGGAACCGTGGACCAGATCCAGAGCCAGGCGCGCGAGCAGCAACGTTCGGGCGCAGATTTCATCGAGCGTCTGGCAGGCAACATCCGCGACGCGGGCCGCGCGTTTGAGGCCGACGTGCCGTTCGCCGCGCGTGGCATCGATTCCGCCGCCGACTACGTCGCGGACGCCGCACAGAAGATCCGGGATGGAAGCTTCAAAGACCTCGTTGAAGGCGCGACCGATTTTGCCAAACGTCAACCCGCGGCCTTTCTCGGGATATCGGTGCTGGCAGGTTTCGCGGCCGTGCGCTTCCTCAAGGCGTCGGGAGGGCAGTCGTCCTCCGCGGCGCAGCGCGACATGACTGATAGAACAGCGTCGGAGGGCGGCTGGAAGCCGAGCGCGAGCTCGTTCTCGCCGGGCCAACAAACCCGGCCTCAGGACTCCATGCATCGCAGCTCCGATACGAAGCAAACCTCGTCGGCACAGGGCAGCACGGTACCATGAGCATCGAGCGCGATATCAAGACCAGCCAGAGCGAATTTAGGGCCATCTCGACGCTGCTCGGCGATGCCATGGCGCAGTTCGCCAAGCTCTTCCAGAACGAGATTGACTTGGCAAAAGCTGAGCTTGGCGACAAGCTGCAGAAGATCGGCGGGGCGCTGGGCCTGATTGTAGGTGGCGCCGTTCTGGTGATCCCGGCGATCGTCATGGCCCTTTTTGCCCTGTCGGCCGCATTGATCTCGGCGGGATGGTCGCCGCCGGTCTCCTATCTGACCTCGGCAGTCATCGCGGCGGTCATCGCCGCCGTCCTGATAGCCATCGGCATCAGCCGACTTGATGCGCGTCATCTAGCCCCCCAGGAAACGATCAGCCAGCTCGAAAAGGATAAGGATACCGTGAAGGAAATGGTGCGATGAGCAGCACAAACATCAGCTTTATGGACAGTTTGGTCACCGCCGCCCGGGAAAACCCCCTCGCCGCAGCGCTGATTGGGGGCGGCGCGCTCTGGTTGCTTGCCGGCGACCAGAGGCTGAAGAGTGCGGCGCGATCGGCGACGGAGGCCGTTGCATCCGCCGCCGACGTCGGAACGAGTGGTCTCAAGTCGGCGGCATCCGCCGTCAAGCAGACCGTAGCGCCTCCGACAGCACCTGAAATGGACGACGATCGGGCAATGGGCGTTAGAGACACGTTTGAGGGCACGACCACTGCCGCTTCCGATGCGGTGTCGGGAGCAGCCAACAACGTCCGCGACCGCTTCGACGAGGGGGTCGCCTTCGCACAGGACCAGTTCAACAAGCTTGGTCGCCCGTTTCCAGATAAAGAAACCATCAACAGCGCGAGGTCGTCACTTGCCGATATGCTTGAACGGCAACCCCTCGTGCTTGGAGTCGTGGGTATCGCGATCGGTGCAGCGGTGGCAGGTGCGTTTCGTGCGTCCGATATGGAGAACAAGTATATCGGCGACGTCAGCGACGATGTGAAGGCGGATCTCAATCGACGCGCGGGTGCGGTGTCGCAGGCGCTGCGGGAAGCTTCGGACACCGTCGTCGCAGAGATCAGCGACACCGGGGCTGAACTTGTGGACCGCCTCAAGCAAACTGGCTCGGATGCCGCCGCAGCTGCGCGTTCCGAGGTGAAGTCGCCTTCATGAGTTCATGAGTTATCGCGGGAGCGCGCCGGCGGCACGCTCCCCGCGACCTGATCGGGCAAGATACAAGCCTGGCTTTCTACTGTTCAAATCACGCGCCTTTGGCGCCCGGCGAAGAGACCATACACAAAGAGTACGATGATGGCGCCGACCACGGCACCGATGAGTCCAGCGCCTTCTCCGGGACGGTACCAGCCAAGAGCCTGACCGAGGTAGGTCGCAACGAAGGCGCCGACAATGCCGAGAATGGTCGTCAGGATGAACCCGGAGGGTTCGTTGTCGCCTGGCATGATGAATTTTGCGATGACTCCCGCGATAAAGCCGATGATAATCGTCCAGATAATGCTTATGGTCCGCTCCTTCGAATAAACAACGGCAACCGTTCAAGGGCCATCCGACAACTAAGAGGTTGGTATCCGCCCCTCGGGTGTGTACCTGTCGATGGCCTGCGGCAGTTCACGCGAGAGCCTTGCGAGGATTTCGTCGTGAGACAGCCCGGTCTCTTTCTCGAGCTTGTCCAACACGTCGGGCCCGATTGCTTCCCGCAGTTGCGGAGGCGAGATCTCCTTATTCGGCTCAGAGCTGACCCAAGACTTCGCCACGTCGCCATGGCCGTTTTGGTTGAATTTCTCCAAGAGCTCGCCGATTCCTCCCTGAAGCAGTCCTCCGACACCCGCTCCGCTCAGCATGCCAGTGAGGTTGCTGAGCAGGCCGCCAAGCGGCTGTTGGGCATTGGAGGGCGCGAGAGATCCGGATCCCGGGCCTTTGAGAAACTCCGCCAGCTTGTCTCGATTCTGGTAGCCGGCGATCGCCAGCATCCCGAGAAGTGCAGTCATGGACGGCATTCCGCGACTCATTTGCGGGTCCTTTCAGGTTGAGACAGCTCGAACTCGGAAAGCCCCAGCTCTGTTCCTATGCGCCGACACTCGAAGGGTCGCGCTGATCGCAAGGGCAGATAGGAGCAAGAAGGGCTCGGCTTGGACTCACGAATGACGAGTGCTTGCCTCAGGCAACCGCATGCCTGCGTTTATCAGAAGGTATCTGCGCAATCTTCGTGGGAACGTTTGGCAGAATGACGGGTTCGGCTAGGCGCTGCGCCCCTTCGAGGGGCCTGCTTCATAGGGCTGCCATGGCTAACGCGGATCGCTTCGAACCCTGGGAAGAGGAGCGTGTTCCCGCGGCGTCCGGCCCGGCCTCAACCCTCTTATCGCTGCAGGTCGGCGTCGCTATCGTAGCTGCGCTTTACCTCGCACGAGAGGTACTCGTCCCGATTACGGTCGCGGTTCTTCTGTCGTTCGTCCTGTCCCCTTTGGTGAACTTTCTTCGGCGGTTGCGGCTCGGTCGGATCCCGTCAGTGCTTATCGCCGTGCTTTTTGCGATCGGAATTATTGGCATCATCGGCACGATCATCGGCTCGCAAGTTGCACAATTGACGCGCCATGCTCCCGAATATGCGGAAACCATCGAAAAGAAGATTTCGACCGTGCGTGAGTTGGCGCTGGACAAGATGTCCGGCGTACTTGAGCATTTTGGATATGATGCGAAGCCTAGGCAACCTATCGTGCCGCCGTCGGCGCCCAAGATCGACCGGTCGGCCGGCGAGCAACAAACGCTCGGAAACCAGCCGACAAACCCATTAGCTCTGCTTGAGAAATACCTGTCTCCCGTCCTGTCACCATTTGCCACGTTCGGCATCATCGTGGTGGTCGCCATCTTCGTGCTACTGCAGAAGGAAGATCTGCGGGATCGTATGATCAGATTGTTCGGCTCGACGGATTTACATCGAACCACCGTGGCGATGGACGACGCTGCGAAGCGATTGAGCCGCTACTTCCTTGCCCAACTCGGGCTCAATTCCGCATTTGGTGTCGTCATCGGGGTAGGCCTCTATTTCATCGGCGTGCCCAACCCCCTTCTCTGGGGGATCCTTTCCGCGTTGCTCCGATTTGTGCCCTACATCGGATCATTCATCTCGGCGGGCCTGCCCATCATACTTGCAACGGCAGTTGACACGGGCTGGTCTATGGCGATCTGGACGGCTGCACTTTACGTCGTCATCGAACTGCTCGTGAGCCAAGGCGTTGAGCCCATCCTCTATGGCCATAGCACCGGTCTATCTCCGTTTGCGGTCGTGGTTTCGGCCATATTCTGGAGCTGGCTCTGGGGATCGGTCGGGCTTGTCCTTTCGATGCCACTGACACTGTGCCTGGTCGTTCTCGGCAGGCACGTGGACCGACTTGAATTTCTTGATATCCTGCTTGGCGACAGGCCCCCGCTGACGCCGGTCGAGAGCTTCTATCAACGTATCTTGGCAGGAGATGCCGATGAGGCCCAAGACCATGCAGAACTCCTGCTGGACGAGCGCTCCTTGTCCTCCTATTACGACGAGGTCGCGCTCAAGGGTTTGCAGCTTGCCGCCAACGACGCCGAGCGCGGTGTGATCGGTCATCGGCAATTGGAAAAAGTCAGGAATACGATTTTCGGCCTGATACGGGAGCTGGCGACCTATGATGATAGCCATCCGTCTCGGTCCGGAGAGCCGCCGGCTGGCACTCCGAAAGACCAGCGGCCCGTTGCGGAAGCGCCTCCGCCAGATACGATGTTGAACTCTCAATCGCTATCGGCGCAATGGCGGGGCGAGAGTCCGGTGTTGTGCCTTGCTGGCAAGGGCCCTCTCGATGAATCCGCAGCTGCGATGCTGGCGCAGCTCCTTGAGAAACACGGACTGGGAGCAAGGGTTGCGAGCTATCATGAAGCCTCGCGTGAAGGGATCGGCTCTTTGGAGGTGACGGGAGTCGCTATGGTCTGCATTTCTTACCTCGACATACGGGGCAATCCTTCGCATTTGCGCTACCTGCTTCAGCGCCTGAGACGAAGGCTTAGGGGTGTTCCCATCCTCGTCGGTTTATGGCCCGCAGAAGACGAGGTTCTCAAAGACAGAGCGGTGCAGACAGCGGTGGGTGCGGATCACTACGTCACATCGCTGCGAGCAGCCGTAGATGCGTGTGTAGCTGAAGCCCGCCGGGGATCCCGCCCAGCATCTTTGTCCTCAATGTAATCCTCAAAGCTACCCGGCTCGACGAGCTGCGCCACCTGCTCATTCACGAACCTTGTGCCGCACCTACCGTGTCCGCGACTCGGGCCCCGCGCGCGCCGATGCGGTCTGGGGGACCCGTGGTGGTGTCGCGGGCGGTCTGATGCTCCATCTCGGCGTCGATCTCGGCGCCTAGGAGAACAACGATGGCTGAGATCCATAGCCAAGTCATGAAGCCGACGATTGCCCCAAGCGATCCGTACGTCTCGTTGAACTTGCCAAAGCTGGCGGCGTACCAGGAAAACAAGCCGGATACGGCGAGCCAAAGGAGCGCCGCGATCGCGCTGCCCCACGTGACCCAGCGCCATTGCGCTGCCTCTCGGCTGGGGCCATAGCGGTAAATCACGGCCAGGGCCAACGTGAGTACCACGAACATCGCAGGCCATCTGCCGATGCGCAGCAGTAGGTCACCGCTATTGGACAAACCTACATAGTTGAGGAGCACCGGAACAGCGACGATAGAGCCGAGAGCCGCTATGATGAATAAGATGCCTCCGAGCGTAAACGCCAGTGAAACAGCGTTCAGCTTGAAGAACCCACGCTTCTCGTCCTCCCCATGGACGATGTTCATGGTGTCGAACAGCGACTTCATGGCGGCATTCGCACTCCAGAGAGACGTTGCTAGTCCAATCAGGAAGGTGACGCCGAGCGTGTTGGAGCCCTTGGAAGCCACCCGGGTCATCTGCTCTCTCGCAACATCCAACGCTCCACCCGGCAAGAATCCACCAAGCTGATCGAGGTGTTTGCTGATGGTCATGGGATCAGAGAAGAGCCCGTAAACCGCAACCAGCGCGGCGATCGCGGGAAATATGGCAAGGATGCTGTAGTAGGTCATCCCTGCGGCAAGAGCCATGATGCGATGTTCAGAGATGTTGTTGTAGACCCGGAGCAGGATATCCTTCCATCCCTTCGCCGGGATCTCGGATGGCGAGGCGGCGTGCCGACCTCGGCCGTCTTCCCCAACTCGCGCGTCGGCTCTCGCAGGAGGGGCGGGTGACCTTCTCGAAAGTTGCGCCGCGTCCTCGGGCGGAGCCATTCGTTCAACGACAAAAGCTACTGCAAGCAGGCCGATAGCCGTAGCCAATCCCCATTTGCCAAGCTGTTCTTGCTCACCCGATTTTGTCAAAATATCTCTCATGTTGCTCTCCGAACATCCAATCAAATCCGGTCGAGAGCGTTCCTTTTTCAGTTTCTGCGCAAGCGATAGGGCGAGGACTTCTTTGCAGTGAGGCGTAGGCGGCAGGCGAGCTGGTGGCTGTATAGATTTGGGCTCTGCATTCCCAATTCCGCCGAAGCTCTCCCTTGTCGGGCGGAACCCACGATGCTTCCCGCTCGTTCGTATCCATTTCCGGCTTTTATCGTCCATGCCTCGAAAATCGCGCTTGCCTCTTCGCCTGCAGCCCATGCTGGCCACGCTGACGGATGCGCCGTTCGACGATCCGGATTGGGTCTTCGAAGACAAATTCGATGGTTTCCGCATGGTCGCGGAGATCCGGAGCGGTCAGGTCGCGCTCTACAGCCGCAACGGGAAGATCATCAGCCACTCCTATGTCGAGGTCGCGAAAGCACTTGAGGGCGTGAAGGCGGGCGCCGCAATCGACGGCGAACTCGTCGCGATCGGGAAGGACGGCGTATCCCATTTCCAGTTGCTTCAAAACGCCCTGCGCCACGAGGCTAAGCTTTTGTACTGCGCGTTCGACCTCATGTTCGCAGACGGCGAGGACCTGCGTGCGCTGCCGCTCCTCGAGCGCAAGAAGCGGCTCAAGGCCATCCTGCCGCGCCACAAGCTGATCGCGTTCAGCAACCACCGCAAAGGCAGCGGCACAAAGTTCTTCGCAGAAGCAGAGCGGAGACATCTCGAAGGCATCGTGGCCAAGCGCGCCGATAGCCCGTATAACTCTGGACGCCGGACCGCGGACTGGCTGAAGGTGAAGACCGCGCAGCGGCAGGAGGTCGTGATCGCCGGCTTCACGGCGCCGAGGCGAACCCGGCCCTTCTTCGGCGCGCTCGTGCTGGCGGTACGCGAAGGGGGCGCATGGCGGTACATCGGCCACGTAGGCACCGGCTTCAGCCACCAGGTTCTCGAAGAGCTTCACGGCAAGCTCGTGAGGCTCAAGACAGGCAAGTCGCCGTTCTCCGCCAAGGTGAAGGACGAGCGGGTCACGACCTGGGTGCGTCCTTCGTTGGTCGCGGAAGTGAAGTTCGCCGAGTGAACCAGCAAGGGAGAGCTGCGCCAGCCGATCTATCTCGGCCTGCGGTCCGACAAAAAGGCCAAGGACGTCGTTCGCGAAAAGAGTGGGTCGCGAAAATAGCGCCGCCGAACAGAGACGTCCGACCCGGTCAGCCGGCTTCGCGTTCGGCTGCTGAAGGCCACGGCGGCAGGGGCGGCAACCCCCAAGAGCCTTGCGTACGGGTCCGAACACCGACGGTGAGCTGCGCATGCACCAAGCCTGGCGAGCGCTTCGTGGTGAGCCGGCACGGGGTAGCCCTTGTGATCCGTGAAGCCGTAGCCGGGGTGACGAATGTCGAGTGCCCGCATGACCGTGTCGCGCTCGACTTTCGCGAGGATGGAGGCGGCCGCAATGCTGGCGGACTTGGCGTCGCCCTTGATGATCGCCTGCTGAGGGATGTCGACTTCCTTCAACCGCTTCGCGTCGATCAGCAAATGCTGCGGCGTCAATCCTAGTCCCCTGACCGCGCGCTGCATGGCCTGGATGCCCGCCCAATAGATGTTGATCGTGTCGATCTCCTCGACCTCCACGAACGCCACACACCAACTCTCTGCCTTTGCCTTGATCTCCTTCGCGAGCTCTTCGCGAGCCGCGGAGTCGAGTTTCTTCGAGTCGTCGATCCCAACTATTCGCGTGCCGGGTTTCAGGATGACGGCGCCAGCGGAGACTGGCCCGGCGAGAGGACTCAACCCGGCCTCGTCCACGCCTGCCACGGCATGAACGCCGCTCTCCCAGAGAGAGGTTTCAAAACTGAGGATCTTGCGTAGGCGCTGTCCTTCGGACCTGTTTTCGTAACGCCGCTTATCTATAGAAGCCAGGATGGCACGGGCTCCCGCGCCCGTGTCGGCCCGCAAGATCTGCTCGACACTGGCTTCGAGCGGTCTTTTCTCGACGACATAACGACGACGCAACTCATCGAGTGAATACCGGGACATGTAGGCCTTCGTGAAGACTGATTGTGCAGGTGTGTCCGTGAAATTTGTGACGATTGTCTGAAGTTGTCTTCACCGCCATCGTCGCCTGCACAGCGTCCCTTGGAAAGGGACCGCCGGCTCCAGCTGAGGTCCCGGTATGGAATCCACACCTAGTACCCGCCGACCTCGGAACGGAACCAACTGCTTGTTTTCAGTCCTTTAGAAAGAGCGGAGCCTCGATCCCAGGGTGCTTCCGAGGGGCAAAGCATGCTCCGACAGACCGGCAACGAAGAACAGGTTCTGGACCGCACCGCTGAAGTGGCAGCCACCATCGCGGAAGAAGGGCTCCGGTACGTCAGTGACTCCGCGCCCGGCTACACGCGCAAGCGGACCGGTGCGACCTTCAGCTACTACGAAAAGGATGGAAAGCGCATCACCGATGCCGCCGTCAGCCGACATCCCATGATCCCCACAGGAATCGACGGAGAAAGGGGCCGCTGGGAGCGGCCCCCTTTCCTAGTTCACCAGCTCCGGGTGCCGAAGCTGAAACCGATGCTCGGACCACCGCCGTAGCCCCGATCGTAGTAGCCGGGACCGCCGCCATAGTAGCCATAGCTCCGGCGGACCACGTAGCCGTCGTCCCCGCCATAGTAGCGCTGGACGTAGCGGGGGCCGCGGGCCCGGTAGCAGCGGCCATACTCGCTGCAGACGAGACGGACCTGCTCGGTGCCGCTAAGCTCGGTCGACGCTATGGCCGAAGGCGCGAGCGGCGCGGCATTCGCCGACGCCGCCATCAAGGTTGCCGTGAGCGCTCCCAGCACGATTGTCTTCATGGATATTCTCCTTCGCTTTTGGATTAGTCGATCTCTTCGATGATGCGACGCTCATGGGGTTCGACGATGTAGGTGCGGCTGTCCCGGTTGATGTAGCGGTACTCGCGAAGTGTCGGAGCATCCCGATAGACCTCCTCGGGGAAGGCCTCGATCTCCACGCCCTCCGGCACGCGCTCGCCGGCCCGAATCTCGGTCCGGACCGAGCTGCCGGTGGTCACCCGCTTCTCGCGCTCGACCGGGCGCGCCTTGGCGTGCTTGCGCACGACCTCGCGATCGCGGTCGCTGAACGTCATCTTGCGCTGCTCGGTGCGCGCCGGTGCCGCCGCCGTCGAACGGCCGGAATACGGCAGGACTGTCACGATCTTGTAGGTCGAGGGCTCGATGATCACGATCTCGTCCTTCACCAGCACGAAGTTGTAGCCCCGATACTGCGGCACGATCTCGACGACCTCTGCCGGCAACGGCTGCAGGCGGATGTCGCGGGGGACGACGGCGCCCACCGACAGGGAGAAGTTCACGTTGGTGAGCGGCTGCACGTTCAGGTGTGATATTGACGCGCTGATGCGGGTCCGCTGCTGGTCGTTGATGTTCACCGACGCGTTCACGTTGGTGTTCGACGAACGATCCGCCGTGTTCTGCTGATTGATCGGCTGCTGGACGGTGCTGGTCGAGCCGCTACCAGAGGGCGACTGCGCCTGGTTGGTGGTCGAGGACGGCGGATTGGCGTTCTGCGTCTGGTTGTTCGTGTTTGAAGTAGTATCGGTCTGCGCCTGGTTGGACGGCGTCGTGGACTGGTTCGACGGCTGATTGGTCTGGGCCTGGTTCGTCGAATTGCCCGAGGCGGGTGCCTGCGTGGTGTTGGTGCCCGTCCCGGAATTGGACGGCTGGCTACCGGCGGTTTGGCCGGTCGACGACGGAGACTGGGTTTGAGCCGAGTTGCTCGAAGGATTGGTCTGAGCCGAGCCCGACGAATTCGACGGCGTCGACGTCGAAGAGGACGGCGTCGATGTGGAGTCCTTCTGCTGCTGCGTTGCGGACGGACTGGAGCTCGACGTGCTCGGCGAAGATTGAGCGAAAGCCGAAGTCGCGATCGCGACGGCAGCGGTCGTGGCCAAGAATAAACGCTTGTTCATCTCTGAAACCTCCTAAATGCGGACCTCGGTTAACCCGAAGGGTCGGCTTCGGTTCCGTTTCGGGAAAACTCGGCAATCAGGGATCCGATTTCTTCTGCGAGCCGCATAATTGGTGCTGTAGCGAAATGGGACGACGGGCTAGTCGGCGGGAACAACCGGAAATTCGACGAAGAATCTCCGTTGGCAGTGACTACTTGCTAACACTGAGGAGGACATCATGAAGAAGCTGATCGTGTACGGCGCGCTCGCCGCTTTCGCCCTCGGCACCCAGGCCGCCAGCGCCGCCGAGTTCTACATCGTCCGCGATGCGACCACCAAGAAGCACACCGTGGTCGACAGCAAGCCGACCACGACCACCACCACGGTTGTCGGCAACGGCGTCTGCAAGACCAAGGTCGAGGCAGAATCGGCGGTCAAGACCACGAAGGTCTGCACCGAGCAGTAAGCGACCATTCGTGGGCCGACAGGCCCGCGACCTACTGACAGCGATTGGAATTCCCATATTGATTCTTTGGCCCGTTCCTGCCGTGCTCGTTGTTGGCGGCGTCGGCTATTTCCTGGTTCATATGCACTAAACTACTAGCTTTCGCACCAACGGCCCGTCCGGCTCCCCGGATGGGCCGTTTCTGTTTGGCGAGCGTCATCGAACCTCAAAGAAAAAGGGGCCTCCGATGGAGGCCCCTCAATCCGAGAACGCTTGGTCCCGTCAGTTGTAGTCCTAATACTTGAACTGCGGGAGCGCTTTCAGCTGCTCCTTGTTGCCGCTCATGACGGCGTGGTCCGGCACCCAATCGTTCGTGTTGCGGTTTGTCGTGGTCGTCGAAGCCGCACCGGTGGTGGTCTCGCGCGTAGTGGTCGTGTTGCTCGTCGAGCTTGTCCGGACCGGCTCTTCAACGAACTTCAGCTTGTCCATCGAGACCGCGATGTCGTGCTCGCCCATCCCGAGAAAACCGCCGATGCCGATCACCACGGCGTTGATCTTGCCGTTCTTGTCGACCAGCAGTTCGTTAATGTCGCCAAGCTTTTCGTTGGCCTCGTTATAGACGTTCAGGCCCATGAGCTTCGAAGCGCGCCAATTGTCCTTTAGCATCATCTTGTCGGCGGGCTGGGTAGCCGCCGGCGCGGCGCGGTCGGCCGGCTGAGCGGATTGCGCGAACGCGGCGCCCCCGACAACGGCGGTGCTCAGCAAAGCGACAGCAAGAAAGCTTTTCATGGAATTTCTCCTCCAGCGTGAGTGCAGCACCCGTTCGGATGCCCGCCCCAACGCCCATGACTGCCGGTTGTTCCCGGGAACGGGGGCCACGCCCCGCGCCTTGGAATCCTTCGCGCGAGAAACGCTCCTCAGGCGTGGCGTGCTCCGCGAGCGACCAGTCCCCGATAGCTCTCTTCATACTGCCTGGCCATGCGACTGGCGACGAAACGCTCCTCGAAGCGGGCGCGGATTGTGCTGCGGTCCAGCCGGGCGGCTTTCTTGACCGCTTCGATCGCTTGCTCCTCGTCGTCCACGATGAAGCCGGTGACGCCGTCTTCGACGACTTCCGGCACCGATCCTGAACGGTAGGCGATCACGGGCGTGCCGCACGCCATCGCCTCGATCATGACGAGACCGAACGGCTCCGGCCAATCGATAGGAAACAAGAGAGCTGCGGCGCCGGCGAGGAACGGCTGCTTGCGGACGTCGTCCACTTCGCCGACGAGTTTGATCGTCTGGCCGTCGATCTCCGGCTCCAGCTTCTTCTTGAAATAGGCCGTCTCCGCTCGAGGTATCTTGGCCGCGATCCGGAGCGGCATCCGGACGGCGCGAGCTATGCGCATCGCAGCTTCCGGCCCCTTCTCCGCCGTCAGCCGCCCGAGAAAGGCCAGGTACGCACCGGCTTCGAAGGAGGGACGAAACAGGTCCTTGGGCAGCCCGTGCGGAATCGTCGCGATCCAAGTCGCGTCCGGAAGGGGACGGCGCTGGTTGTCCGATATCGAGACGAAGGGAGCCTTTGCGAAAGTCCCGATCACATCGGGCAAGCCCGGAAGGTCGAGCCGACCGTGCATGGTCGTCAGAAACGGCACTCCGGCGCGACTCAGGGTCGGCAGAGGCAACCAGTCCACGTGGGAATGGATGATGTCGAATTCGTGCGCACGTTCGGAGATGGCCTCGATCAGTAGCGCGCAAGCGGCGTTCGGATCGACGCCCTTCCGACCCAGACGCAGTGCGCGCGGCCACACCGCGTGAAGCTTGGCCTTCGTGCTGGAGTCGCCGCTCGCGAACAGTGTAACGTCGTGTCCGAGTGCGACCAGCTCGTCCACCAGCCAAGCGATCACCCGCTCTGTGCCGCCGTACAGCTTCGGAGGAACGCTCTCGGCCAAGGGGGCAAGCTGGGCGATCCTCATCGAGCTAGGCTCCTAGCGCGATGCGCAAGCCGACCACTAGGAAAGCGGAAATAAGAAAGGAAATCGCGAGCAGCGTCCAGCCGGGTCTTGTGCTTCCGATGGCTACGTATGCGACGAGCATTCTCATCCACGTCAACATTCGTCAATGGGAAGCCGGTGCAGGTAGGCTAGTCCGAAGGTCGCGAGGTCTTCAGCATCGCTCTGTCGCTCTTCGCATCTCCGATGTAGATGGCGCTCCATGAGGCAGCGCCGGCTATCAGAAGCGTCGACATGGGGGTGCCGTGCCCGATACAACGTCCACGCGGTCTCTGCGGCATTTTTCAAGACGACTTCGTCGACCATCTGTACGCTCCCGGCGACCGATCCGATCGCTGGCAACTCGACACGGTCAGCAAAGTTTCTGGTTTTTCCCGGTTAACCTCGTGAACCGGACAAGTGCGCGTTCAGCAAGCTTTTGCGCGGGCCCGCTCGCGTGCCGCACGACGGCGCTGCAGGCGCTGGCTTCGGCCAGAGCGCCTAGCGGCGACAGGTGGGGACGCCGCTGGACTTGAAGCCGGCGGCGCCGCGGCGGGCGCAGCGCTCTCCGTCCTCGTGTCGGCAGGCCTTGCTTCCATGAACTCGAGCACGGAACGGCCCTTCTCCGTTATTCGCCATCCGCCATTCAGACGCTCGACCAGTCCTTGCGAGAAGATGTCGAGCTCCGGCACGCGAGCGGCAAGGCGTTTGGTGCGGTCGGCCCAATCACGCCCGCTCGTCGCCAGGATCGCCATGTCGCGCTTGAGATCGGCCATAACAGCGAACCCGTCGGGATAGCTCACCAGGATCTTGAGCACGGTGACCTGGAAGTTCACCCCGCTTTCCTCGACCTATCGCCACATCGTCGGCGCGTCGTGGAGGGCCGTGCGTCCGATCTGCTTCAGTTTCTCGGGCGAAGTGTCGCCGTCGGTAGCCGCTTCTAGGATTCTCGAGGCTACATGGGTGCGCGCCGCGGTTTCGTGGCGCGAGACGTCTTCGCAGACCTCATCGAAGACGGCGCGCAAGAGCGCGGTCGTGGCACGATCGAACATGGGACCCCCCAACGCAAGAAGAGTTAGTTTACTGCGGAAACGCTGTGCGGTGAATTCAACAAAGTTAATGCGGTTGGATCAAGCGAAGGTCCCTCGAGAGCTTCCGCAACGCAACATGAACTGAACCCAACCTAGACCTTGCTGTTGTGGTCAAGCTCGATGCTTTCGAGTCAAGCTGCTCCAGACCGAGCATCCATTGCCCGCTCGCCGCCGGGGCCAGCGAAACCATTGCCATTTTTTCCCGTTGTGGTCGGGGCGCTCGAACAAAGTGAGAGGATCCTCGATGAAGAAGATGCAATGTCGGCGCTGATGGTCGGCGCCCTCGGTTTGGCCTCGGTGGCCACGACGTCTCCTGCCGAAGCCCACTGGCGAGGCGGGTGGGGCGGATGGGGGCCGGGCATCGCCGGCGGCCTGGTTGCCAGCGCCGTCATCGGCGGGATTGCCTCCTCGGCATATGGCTGGGGACCGGGCTATGGCTACTACGGTAGCCCCCGCTACTATGGAGCCGGCTACTATGGCGGTCCCTACGCCTACGACTACGGGTACGACGAGCCCTATCGCTGGGGCGGCGGCTACACCACGACCTACTACACAGCGCCGGTGTCCTACGGTTACCGCTATCGCCGCGTCGTCCGCCCGGCCTACGCCTACTATCGCGGGTCTTATCCGGTCGTTCGTCATCACTGGCATCGGCATCACCGCCACTGGTGAGAGCGGGCGCACGTGGAACCTACGAAGGCCGCCCCTCGAGGGAGCGGCCTTTTCCTTTGAACCGCGGTCGCGCTTCCGCTCACCACCATCTGCCCGCAAATGGATCAGTCCGTTTGAAGGCGAGGCGCCGGTCGGGCGTCCGCTTCTGCAGCTTTGCCGACCGCTTCGGATGCGTGACGACCGCCGCAGCGCGGGCCCGCCCTTCCTTCCGGGCCTCGCCGGAAGGTGCTGCAGGCACGGCGGCCATGGCTTCTCGCACTTCTTGCAGCGGCTCTTCCGGGACCGGATCGGCCTGCGCGATCATCGGCGCTTCGGCCCGCTGGCTGGTGTCGAAGACGATCTTCTCCGGGAGGCTCCTCGCCGATTTTATGCGGATGATGGTCCTGTCGGGGTCGGCCACGGCGGCGGCTTCGACGGGAGCGGGCATGTACCGATCCGCAACGAAGAGCAGCGCCAGCAAGAACCCGCCGACCAAGACGAAATAACGAATGATCGGCATGGACGGCCGCTCGCAAATGGAATTCAAGGTACGGCGGGGGCCGGATGGGGGGCGGGCCGCTGCGATCAGCGACCCGCCGGGAAGGCTTAGTCGATCTCCTGGACGACCGTGCGGGTCGACGGATCGACCAGCATCACGCGCTCGCCCGAGTAGACATAGCGATATTTGGTGAGCGAGGGACCCCAGTCGGCGGGCACCGCCTCAAGTTCGACTTCGCGCGGCACGGGCTGGCCGACTACTATCTTCTGCTGCACCGGACGGACCTTGTGCTCTGTGACGTAGGTGCGGATCTTGGTGCGGTATTCTGGCTCGATCTGCACGGCGGCCGCGTGACCGGTGCCGGTGGTGGTGACGACCGTCGACTGCGCCATCGCGCCCGTCGAGATCAGCGCGGCCAGGGCCGTCGTCAGTAGAAGCTTGTTCATGTTGTTCTCCTCGCCGCCAGATGCGGCATGCGAGAACCCGCTAATGATGGCAAGGTTCCGGAAAGCAGCAGAGCCACTGCCTATTTTTCCCGAGAGCGTGGCGGCCAGGCGGAGTCGGTCTCGCCAAGACTGCGCCGAACAAATTCGACTGCATCGACGTTATGAGTTCCGGAATCAGATCCACGGCAGCGAGGACGACGAGTGGCGAGGAGGAAAACGCGCAAGAAGCCGGTCGAGAATAAAGATCAAGATAGCTTCTTGCGGCGTCTTGGTCCCGGCCTCATCACGGGCGCTTCCGACGACGATCCATCCGGGATCGGCACCTACAGCCAGGCGGGCGCCCAACTAGGATTCGGCATCGGCTGGACCATGCTGATCACCTATCCGCTGATGGCCGCGATCCAGGAGATCTCGGGTCGCATCGGACGCGTCACTGGGCACGGCATCGCCGGAAACGTCTGCCGGAATTTCCCCGCGCCCGTCATCTGGTCCATGATCGTGCTGCTCTTCGTCGCCAACACGATCAACGTCGCCGCCGACCTTGGGGCGATGGGCGATGCCCTCAAGCTTCTGATCGGGGGATCGGGCACACTTTACGTCGTGCTCTTCGGTGCTGTGTCCGTCATCGCGCAGATCTTCTTCAAGTATGAGCGTTATGTGGCGATCCTGAAATGGCTGACGCTCGTTTTGCTCGCTTATGTCATCGCCCTTTTTCTCGCAAAGGTGCCCTGGGGCGAGGCCCTGAAGGGGCTTCTCATCCCGAAGATCGAATGGAATGGACCCTTCCTGACGACCCTGGTCGCGATCCTCGGGACGACAATCTCGCCCTATCTCTTCATCTGGCAGTCCTCCCAGGAGGCAGAGGAGCAGCGGATCGATCCCGACAAGAAGCCGCTCAAGCGCGAGCCGGAGAAGGAGGACGAAGAGGTCAAGCGGATCCGGATCGATACACTTGTCGGCATGGCAGTGTCGAACGTCATCGCGATCGCGATCATCATGACGACGGCGGCAACGTTGCACGCGTCCGGCAAGACCGACATCGAATCGTCCGCCCAGGCGGCCGAAGCCCTGAGGCCCGTCGCGGGGGCGATGGCCGAGTTGATCTTCGCCCTCGGCATCATCGGGACGGGCCTTCTTGCGATCCCAGTGCTGGCCGGCTCGACGGCCTACGCTATCGGAGAAGGTCGCAAGTGGCCGGTCGGCCTGTCGCGAAAGCCGAAGGAGGCCGTCGCGTTCTATGGTGTACTCGCGCTTTCGGTCGCGCTCGGCGTTGGGCTTAACTTCACGGCGCTGGACCCGATCAAAGCGCTCTATTGGAGCGCGGTCATCAACGGTATACTGGCCGCTCCGATCATGACCGTGATGATGCTGCTGGTTCGGCGAAAGTCGGTCATGGGCGATCTGATGATTTCGGGGCCAGTCTATTGGTTAGGCTGGACCGCGACCGTAGCGATGTTCATGTGCATCATCGGCATGGCTTGCTCGATGATGTGGTCATAATCCCGCACGGAGGCGACCGCAAAGCCCTACCCCGTCAAAAAGGTCTGCCGATGTCGGCTTCTGCTCCGATCAATAGTCCCGCTGATCGACGCCAACGACGGCTCCTGATCTTGTTGGCTGCGGGTTTCGTCGCCTTCGGTGCTGCAGCGGCCGGCCTTTTCTACCTCCTGCAGCCCGAGACCCTTCGGATCGCCGTCGGCCCTTCAGGCAGTGAAGACCACCAGGTTGTTCAGGGGATGGCCGAGGCCATCGAGGAGGAAAGCAGGACGGTCAGGATCTTGCCGATCACCACCGCAGGAGCAGCGGAATCCCTCGCGGTCCCCTCGACAGCAAAATCACGAGTGCAGCTATCGTCGCGACATCCCGATCGCGCGGAGCGCCGAAATTTCTTCCGGTCGAAGCATCCGAAGCGATCGCCCTGCGGCACCCCCGCTACGAAGCCGAGGAGATCCCCGGCAGTGTCTTCAACGCCAACCCGGCCTGGCCAGAGGACAAGATCGACACCATCAGCGTCAACCATCTCGTCCTAGCCAGGAAAGAGCTGTCGGAAGCCAAAGCGGCGGCATTCTACCGGCAGCTTTTCGCCGTACGCGATACGGTCACGCAACGCGTCGCCGGCACCGGGCGCATCACAAAGCCGGATACGGAAAAGGAGGCGGAGCCCTCGGTGCACAGGGGAGCTGCGGCGGTCATCAACGGCACGGAGCGGACATTTCTGGACAAGTATAGCGACTACTTCTGGTTCGCACTGCTTCTGCTTTCTGGCATCGGCTCGGCCGCCGCCTGGCTCCGGCGCTATCTGAACCGGGACGAACGCGATGACAACACCAGCTACCGCGACCGAATTCTCGCGGTTGTAACCGAGATCCGCGATGCCGGATCCGAGCAGGATCTGCTGGCTTCGCAGCGGGAAGTCGACGCGATCATCGCGGAAACCATCAAGTGCTACGACGAGGGAGCCATCGAACAGGAGGACATGGCCGCGTTCGGCCTCGTCCTTGAGCTGTTCGATCATGCGGTCGCGGAAAGGCGGGCGGCGTTGCAAGGCGGCCCCGTCGAGACAAAGGGCGCGGGACCAACCATCGCCTCTCGCCGATAGTCGCAGCGCGGGCACACTTCATCGCTTCTGCAGTATGGTCGAGAGCGCCGAGCCGTCGTTCAAGATTGAGAAAACCTCTCGCGAGGACAGATGCGGGGCGGCTTCCTCGAACGTATCGCTGGCATCGATCTTGGCGCGCCCGACCGCAAGGCAACAGGCGGGGAAAGTCGGGGGAATTTGTTCTCGCCGCGTTCCGGTGTCAGAGCAGCTTCGCCGCTACTCCTTCGTCCCACTCCAGTTCGCATAACACCTCGGCTTCGACTGAGGTTTCCGCGGTGAAGTATTTGGCATTCTCAGTCAGAAGCCTCCGAGCGGCCTCCTCTGCCTTTACCTTTGAGTCGCAGCGCTCACTGAAGCTTGCAATCGCTTCTCCAGTTCGCTGAACTGCGTCCCATCGCAGTATCTCGACGTGCGCGTACCAGACACCGCGACCGGTACGTCGGCGAACCTGGATCTCTCGATAGCGTTCGGCCGCTTCGGAAACACCGAGCCATAAGGGTCCATCTGCTTCGATCTTGGCATTCTCGCGCGCCTCGAACGCGACACCCTTCAGAGTAAGGCTCGCTAAGCCACCTAAGCTTGTTATCGATGACGAGCAGGCCTCTCCTGATTTCTTGGATCGCGTCCTTGGCCTCGTAGGTGATCTTAGGAGGCCTAGGAACGCTTCCCTTACCGCCTGCGCTCGGAAGAAGATAAACGGTGAAAGATCATTTAACTTCAGCGCCCTAGTGCCTAGTGATGGGCTCGAACCGGGCAATTCTCGTTGCGCCGTCCCATAGCTCGACGGCATGTCCGTCGACGAGCAGTTCTGCCTTTTCGCGCGCGGTGGCTTCGTCCGGCACCTCAAGGTCAACCCGCTGTTCAATGTGCCCATCGGCACCGATTAGGTAGGCTCGATAATTGCCCATTTGGAAAAGCTCGCTCATTCCGAAGATGGAACAAGTTTAGAGGCGATCTAAATCCGCGTCATTAAGAAATGAGGCCGCCCCAAAATTGCTCGTGGGGGCAAACGTGGAGGCCCGGCTCATGCCCCTTTTGGGCCGGGGCCTTTTTCTAGTACTGTCTGTTTCCGACCTCGGTGGACTAGGTTCATTTTAAGAGCGGCCTAATCGATTTTGAACTTAAGTTACCAGCTGTAGTTGTAGGTCTGAGGAGGAACAGCCTATGGCAGATAAGCTCCCTGCCTATCGCCCCGGCGAATTTGCGCGCGACGTGGAGAAGGCCCGCAAACAATTTGAGAAAGCCGAACGGCTGGCACATGAAATGCTGCAGCGCCCTGTGCCCGACACCTTCCTAGGCCGCAAGACGCATGAGCCATTTCCCGTCGAGGAAGAGTAAGGTCCCTCAGTTGGCGGCCTAGGGCCTTTTTCGGCCAGCACCCTTTTTTTCGAGACCTGTTGACCAACCTGTTGGGCTTGGTGTCATCCACCCCTCGAAATCCAGCGACTGGCCTAGAAGCCTGCACTTTCCTAATCTCTGGATATGACCGCCCTCACCCGACGCCGCAGCGACAATCCACACCAGAAGACGTGGCATATCTATTTCGGTGACGTGCGTGTCGGCACGATTGGCACCCGCGCCGGCGTGCCGACCACCGCCGATCAGTGGGGCTGGTCCTGTGGATTCTATCGCGGCCGCGCGAAAACTGGTCGAGATCGCTAAAAGCATCACGCCGGTTCAGGACGGCCGCATCTATATCGAACGGATCAACGCCCCGTTTCTGTTCAGTCTGAAAGCTAGCGGCCCGGAGTTCGGAGCCGGGCTGCGCTATGCGATCGAGCAAGGCTGGCTTGAGTTACACGAAAGCGGCACCTTCGTGCGGCTGATGGCACTTAGCGAGGGCCTGCTGCCGCGCCGGTAGAGCGGGCCGCGTGTAACGGCCAGGTGGAGCTTGCCGTTGCCCGAGCGCGGGCCTTACTCCGTAGATGGCAAGACGGCTACACGGCGATCGCGGTCCCAGACTTCAATCGCGACGCCATCCACATACTGCTTGGCTTCGGCGATGGCCGCGTCGTCAACTTCGCAACTGACGATCACGGCCGCTTCTAGGATATGGCCCTCTTTGTCCACCCGGTAGAGGCGATATTCCGCCATTGTCGACTCGTCGGCCCCGTTTCGATAGGTGAATTTTTTACTCACCGCTCGCTCTTTGGCAATGACATTTCTCAAACGAGGAAGTCTGCCGAACCGGCACGAGAACGGCACCTATGTGCGACTCAAGACGACGGACCAAAAGCTGCTGGAGAACGGCTAGGAACTGCGGGAGCGATCGGCGTTTATTACTTCGCTGGCTCGCCGCCGAGTTGGCAAGCGGCCCCGGCCTCCCCCTTGACCCCACCTGTAGCCGGGGCCGCTCACTTACCGGCTGGCACGGGCCACCTTTATAATCCGACAATTAACGGAGCGCCTTTCGCGGTCGCGGTGTAGGCGATGCACGAAGCTGATATTGCGAGATACCTGCAGCAAGCGCGGAATTGCCTCGAGGAAGCTGAAAAGGCGGTTCTGGAGGCGGATAGAGAGGCTTGGCTGGAGCTCGGGCAAGAGTGGATGGAGATGGCCCGCAAAGCTCGTGGACAAGGGCCCTCCGAGCACTAGGGCAACGATCCCGACTTGGGGTGCTGTCCGTATTTGACCTCAAGTGTCCTAAGTTGAATTTGAGGGTGTCCTAATCTGCCGGTAGCCTGCCCCTCACGGGGAAAGCTCCATGAAAGACATGTTGGAACATCTTGCGATCCTTGGCGACAGTTCAGCCGGTGCGAAGAGATGAGAGACGAAGCTAAGTCGGAGAAAAAGCGCGCCTTCTTTGACAGGATCGTTGTTCGCTACAGGGACCTTATCACCGAGCTGGAAGCCATGATCTAGGAAGCCGAGAAGCACTAAGGCCGCCTCAGTTGGCGGCCTCTTTCAAAGATCCATTTGGCGCTGGCCTGTTTCCGAGCGATGGCCTAGTTTCGCTTTTGGAACTGAATAGAGGTGCTGCGGTTGCGGAGTCGTCGTTGACGGCTCAAGGAGGCGTCATGTCCAAGCACCGCAATAGGGCGAAGCAAACCCGCTCCCTTGAAGATCGAATGGCCGAACAGGCTGCCAAGCTTAAAGATCAAGCAGCCGAACGCGATGCGCTTCTTAAGCAAGCTAGGATTGCCGAGACCGGCGCACATCTGAGTGACTGGCTGCGTTCGCCAGGCCTGCAGCCGCCCAAATAAGCCTAACTCCAAACAACAAAACGGCCTCGCGCATCACCGGGGCTGGCACCGGATGCTGAGGCCGTTCGGCGCGGCCGAATCATAGCGCGCGTTGCCATTTATTCCCGGCCTGCCAATAGGCGCAACAAATTGCGTCCCAACCGCCAGCGGAACAATTGTGCACTTTGGCACTTATTGAGTCACCTCTGGCAGGGTGATCCCAATGAACTTTTTCAGTAGCGACAAATTTTCCGGATCGAAGACTCGGGAAGAGCAGCGGTGTAAGTGCGGTGCGCAACCCCGACTGGCTCACAAGATGATGGACCCATTGCGCGGCCTCACCGTGCATATGTTCGAGTGTCAGTGCGGCGAGCGCAGTTGGACCGAGGACAAAGAGTAAGGCCGCCTCACCCGCGGCCTTTACCGAAGACCCCGCGCGGTAACGCCAACCGTCACCCTAGCGGGCTCGCTTGGTGGCCTTCTTAGCTCTCCTCTCAACCCGCACACCTTTGAATTTCTTAGCGGCTTTCTTCGCTGTTTTCGGCTTCTTCACAGCCATGAACTCGCCGGACGTCCTGTCGCGCTTCGTGTAGCCAGTAGCGCCCCCGATCGTCGTTTTGGTCTGCGAACGTTTCTTCACCGCGCCCTTGCGAGCGTTGTCGCCGGTCGGTTTGTTGACTGCCATGTTTCCTCCGTTGGCTGCCCTTCGGTATAAGGCGCAGCAGTAACAAACAGTTCCAAGGGCTGGAACGAATTAGCCCAGTTCAAATTGAATCCCGGTTCTGTTGCGTTGAGTTGCGTATGCGTCAGTCCCGATGGACCCCTTCCATCGTGCCGGCCGATGAGCCGACCGTGTATCTGGTGGCGGATGATATTGGGCGCGCAGGCAGCGCCTGGCGCGAAACCGACATGGAAGCGGCAACCTCGAGACCGTCATTCAAGATCTTCTCGCCGGCGAGTATCGGCGGCCTATCAAAGTCATCGCTTTCAACACGGCAGAGCGCTGGTCTGAAGACGTCTCTGAGGACATTGCCCGCGAAATCCAGCATCGCTGTAACCTGCAACTCAGCGACGTCCCGTCTCACCTGCAGGAATTCGTCGATCGCTACGCTGCCCAAGACACTCGGCAGTACAGCTTGCGCCTGGTCTAAGATCGTGGCGTTTCAGCGAAAAAAACCGGAAGCGCTCGGCGTCAAGGCGCCCTTCCCGGGCTTCATCGAGCCGGCCCTGGCATCCTCAATCGACCGCGTGCCGTCGGGCAAACGCTGGATTCACGAGATCAAGTTCGACGGCTATCGCGTCCAGGTGCATCTCGCCAACGAAGCCGTCACCGTTTTCACCCGCCGCGGACACGACTGGACCAAACGCTTCAAGAAGGTCGCCAACGACGCCTGGCACATTAAGGCGAGCTCGGCCATCGTTGACGGCGAGGTCGTGGTGCCAGCCGCAGATGGCAGCACCGATTTCTCCGTCTTGCAGAACGAGCTAAAGGGCACCTCGACTAAGATCGTGCTCGTCGCGTTCGACCTGCTTTATCTCAATGGCAGGGACGTCCGGAAGATGCCGCTATTCGAGCGCAAGGCCACGCTGAAGAAGATCATCACCGGCAGCGATCTACAGTTCAGCGAGAGCTTCGAGATCGAAGGCCGCGAGATGTTCACGCACGCCTGCAAGGTCGGGCTCGAAGGCGTGGTCTCGAAAGTGCGCGACAGCATCTATGCGAGCGGGAGGGGCAACAACTGGGTCAAGAAGACCTGCGGGCAACGCGAGACGCTCGCCATCGCCGGCTTCGCCCTCGATGAGGGTAGGTGGGACGGCATTTATCTAGGTCGGCGCAGGGGCGAGGATCTGGTTTATGAAGGCAAGGTCGATCACGGCTTCGACAAGACATCGGCCGCCGAACTCCGTAACAAGCTTCAACCGCTCGTCCGGAAGACACAACCCTACGCGAAGCGGATAGCGCACAAAGGCATCTGGGTCGAACCGAAGCTGCTGGCAGAGATCGAGTACCGCGCCAAATCAGCTGAGGGAAAGGTGAGGCATCCGTTCTTCAAGGGGCTGCGCGAGGACCTGTAATGGCGGCGATCTGTGGCAAAATTTTTTCAGCGCCCTCTTGAAACGAAAATCGGCTTTGCTAATTTTTTTGTCGCCATCTGACGATGGCGTCCGGGCGCCTGACGGGCCCGGCCAAGAGACGGGCACCGGTTGTGTCCGGTGCCGCTCGTAGACATCTTGCTCTTAGGAGGATTTGGCTATGCGCACCTACGATTTTGCCCCGCTCTGGCGCTCGACCATTGGTTTCGACCGCCTCTTCGACCTCGCGGAGACCGCTCAGCGGGCGAGTGAGGACAACTACCCGCCCTACAACATCGAACGTCTCGCCGACGATCGCTACCAAATTTCGCTGGCGGTTGCGGGTTTTGCGCCCAAAGACATCGAGATCACTGCCGAGCAGAACGTCGTTACCGTCGAGGGCAGTAAATCCGACCAGACCGAGCGTGATTTCCTCTACCGGGGTATCTCAGCCCGCGCCTTCAGGCGCCAGTTCAGTCTGGCCGAATATGTCCAGGTGAAAAGCGCTGCGTTCGACAACGGCTTACTGACCATCGAACTCGTCCGCGAGATTCCGGAGGCCATGAAGCCCCGCCGGATTGCGATCGGCGACGCCTTGGCCGGCAACGTGCCGAAGCTGGAGGCTAAGGCAGCCGCCTAGCGCAGACGCCATTGGAGCTGCGCGGCACGTCGCGCGGCTCCTATTTCCTCGTCATTGAAAGGAGCAGGACCATGCGGCCGACGACCGCCCATGACAACGTCTTCGATTTTAACGCGCTTCGTCATCCCGGGACTATGTTTGGAACGCCCGGAGACGTCGTGAAACATCCCTACCTGACAATAGCCGAGAAACGCGCCATTCTTGCCTCATGGGCGTCAGACGCTTCCACAATCGCGTCACGTCCCTCCATGCGCGCGCCGATCGGACTCGGGGCACCGGTCTCGATCGACGACATTCTCGCCGCGTTGCGCGCGCTCGATGAAGATTCCGGCAGGCCGCCCGGCGGCAAACCCTATCGCCTGCGCTCTACTGAACGCGTCATGGCCGCCTGAATTATTATCGTGAGGTATCAATGGTGATTGACGAAAAACTGGCGCGGCTTCGCTGCCATCGCGACAATCTCCACCGCTATCGCCGCCTGCTGAGCACCCGGCTCTCAGTTCTCGAGCGCGAGTTCTTGATTAAGCGACTCTCGGAGGAGCAAATCGCTATTGATGCGCTATCGACGACGACTTTCCCACTTTCCTCGAATCTCAACGGTCCACCCCCCGGTGCAGCATGCAGGGTACCTTAGCTTCAATGCTGGAGATTATGTTGATCGATCGCAATCGTCGTGGTTGGGAATGGCGAGTTTGCGACCAGTCTGGCAATGTCCTGGATAAGGGCCGCGAAAGGACGCGAATGGCCGCGAGATATCGCGACTATCAGGGGATGTTTGTATTGCTCGCAAGCGGAGCCCGATTAATCGATCCGGGGCCGTTGGCGCCATAAGATCAGCTCACGATAACCCAAATAGACCTTCAGGTAGCCGCCCGGCAATGGCGGAAAGCGGCGGGCTTTGCAAAAATGTCCTTCCTGACCGGCCCGGGCCCCCAGGTAAGCGCGACTCCTGAGGGCAGTCGCGGTTTCCGTAACTCGCCGGTGCAGGCATTTTGGTGCTCGTGCAGCGATCTCTGCAAGTGACCCTAAGCACTCACCCTTAATGACAGGCCAGCCGGTTTGCTCGTGAGGTCCGACAACCGCCTCCTAGACTCCTGATGCGCGCCGCCTGATGAACGAACCTTAAGCTCGCGGTTCATCGGGAAAGTCAAAGCGGACAATGATAAACCCGACCGCACCAAACACCAACAGCGCCAGAAACAGTGCCGCAACAGCAAAGGACCACACAAAAGGCTCCAGCAGCTGAGTGCCACGTAATCGAGCCAACGAATTACCAGCTGATCCGAGGCACACCCGGACGTGGTTAAAGGGCAGTTGTCCGGGGTAAGATGACCTTGCTCAGTCAAGCCGCGCCTCGCAAGCGAACTATCGAGTTAGCCCTTTCGAGCATTGGAAGATTATCTGCCGCGGTTTATGGTAGGAGGTCCCGGCAACCCGCTCGGCGCGCGGGCGATGTGCCGAAACACTTCGGGCCGACATAGCGCTCAAGCTTGTTAGTCGCGCTTGTCCGCTCTGACGTCAAAACCTTCCACCTTTCGGACGTTCTGCCGGTGGGTTGTTCATTCAATGTGGAACCGCGCGGTGCGTTCTGCGGGGGACTCATACACCGTCCATGATCCCGCTATTCCGCCTCATTGCATCCGAAAGGATAACCGCCAGCCTTAGCCGGGCGGCAAGTTGCTAGAAATGGTTCGACGTGGCGGATCGGACGGGGGCCGGTGATTCTGAGAAAGAGCGCCGGGCCTTTTATTTGCGCGGCTTGCACAATATTTTGGCGAGCCAACTAAGCGGTTGTTTGCTTCAGTGATACGGGTCCTTGGAGCGACACCTCATCCGCGAGCCTCGCGCCATCCATCCGCGAGCCCCTGTTTGGTTATTCCAGCAGGGGCTTTGCTTTTCGCATTATCGCGGGCAACCCCGATGCCTCTTTTTACCTACAAGCTCATTGATGCGCATTTCGTTTCGGACTTCGGAGCGCATGATTTACCAAGCGAAACGGAAGCCCAAATCGAAGCCATCAAGCTCGCTCGTTCGTTACGCGAGACCCGACCCGAACTCGTTGGGAAAGGATACTCCATCTTTGTAATCGATGATGCCGACGCCGCCATTTGCGTCATTCCGCTCAACGCTGCTCGGTGACGGTGGTACGCGCCACTAGCGGAACGAGTTGCTTGGCAGGTCAGCCGTAATCATCTTTGGCCTCCACCGCGCCCGCACGATCGGCGCGGCACGGCCCATCGGCTAGCACAGGAACCACAAGTGCATATTGGAGTCGTCGCCAGCTCTGCGGCAGAGTTGGCAAGCGGCCCCGGCCTCCCCCTTGACCCCACCTGTAGCCGGGGCCGCTCACTTACCGGCTGTGCTGTCCGTATTTTGAGCGCTGCATTAGGGCGTGTACTCATAAATCTATCTTGCAGCTTCCAGCATAGCTTCGTCCGCACCGCCCAAGTAAGCGGACATTGGATGCGCAGATCGACAGGTCCGCTAAGGGCCATGACCTGACTCATGCACGGCAGCAAACAGCACCTCTATTCGATCACCTCGTCAGCGCGGACGAGCAGTGAGGGCGGCACGGTGAGGCCGAGCGCCTTGGCGGTCTTCATGTTGATGATGAGCTCGAATTTCGTCGGCTGCTCTACCGGCAGGTCGGCAGGCTTGGTGCCCTTGAGTATCCTATCGACGAAACTGCCTGCACGGCGGAATAGATCGGCTGTATCCGCGCCGTACACCGACAATCCGCCATTGGCGTAGACTCGAAACAAGTAGTTTGCAGGCAGTCGATGCTTCGCCGCGAGTGCGATTATTCGCGGAGCCTCGACATAGGTGAGCGGATCACCGAAATCAATTATTGCATCGGCGTTTTGGGCAGAGGCCGAAGCAAAGGCGAAGTCCAGGTCCTCGGCCGTGGCCGCTTCAACTGTCAGCAGCATTATGCCAAGCTTCCGCGCCTTGCTGCGTGTCTCTTCCACCAAGTAAAGCATTGGGTTCTTCGGATTGACCAAGATCGCGATTTTTGAGGCGCCCGGAACGAGTTCGCGAAGGATTTCGACGCGTTTTCCGAAAAAATCTTCAGGTACGTTGGTCGTAATACCCGTTATGTTGCCACCTGGTCGCGATAGACTTTGCACGAGGCCAAGGCGGACGGGATCAGCCACGGCCACGAATACAATTGGAATGGTGGCAGTTGCCGATTTCAGGGCCATGGCCGCTAGAGGTCCCGCAGCGATTAGCACATTGGGATTGAGAGCGATCAGGTCGGCGACTGAAGCTGACAATTGATCGGGTGGATGAGAAAAGCGGGATTCGATAATCAGGTTTCCATCTACCCAGCCGTGGTGTCGCAGCCCATCAAGGAATGAACGCTCGGATTGATTAAGGGCCTGCCCGCTCCCATCACCTACAGCAAGAAAGCCGATGCGCCGAGGCTTCCTCTGGGCCCACAAACGCTGGGGCGAAATGAGGAACATGGCAGCAGCCGCTATGAACTCGCGCCGCTTCATTCGATCCTCATTGCAGCCTGAGGACGACTGCGCACAGATTATCACATCTCTATGATCGTCGCGCTGGCTGTGGCTGCAAAATATTGCGTCGCCAAGCAGTACAATGGCGCATGCCCGCAGTGGCTCATTCGCGTCCAATTAGTTGCGCTTCGACCAGCGGAAATGAGAGAAGCGACCCGCCCCATTAGTCGTTCACGCACAGCTCGCCGCGACCTTGCGCATCAAATCCACCACCTTGACGACCGATTCCGGTAAGAAAAATAAGCCGGCCGGCCGAGTTGCTGAAGCGATCGGTCCCCTTCACGATTTTGTCCAGTTGGCTGAAAGCCTGCGCCTCGGTGTCGTACATGCCAGCGGTGGTGGTGGTTAATGTCCCCCCTTTTGCCGTGACTAGCACCGTTCCCGCGTAAGATTGCAGTGTTTTTGGCAACGAAGGCAGTCCTGCGGTTTCGGCCATCCCGTGCGCCGTGAAAAGCCACGTTGCGCCGCTTAGAGCGGGCTCGTCGCTCATGACTGTTCCGACAGTGCAAAGGTCGATCTGGCTTAAGCAACCTTCCTTGGTCATCTGAAGCGCAATTGTAGCCTCGAAGTTTCGGCACTGCGCGGGCTGTTGTGCGAAGCCGGCGCTTGTCGAAAGTGCAAGGATCAGGGTTGAAAGAAAGGTTGCTTTCATCATGCCCTCCCTCTCAGATAGTAGTGCACTCTACAGTTGATTGAACGGCAAAAATAGAGCGCAGCTGCTGCCAGATCGAAAGCCCGCTTAGCGTCAGTTGCCCCCCTTAAGCCCGCCCTCCATCAGGCCCGGTTAGCCCCCAATAGCAGACATAAGCGATTTATGAGTACACGCCCCCAGTGGCCTGATTTGATTTACCTCAAGGGTCGTGGATGACTTGGTTCGACGTTGGAGAGCATGAAGCCTCCACCCGAAGAGCCCCGCCCGGAAGATTCGCCATCGGAGCCAACGCGCGTTGAGCAGGCGCGCCGTATCATCGAGGAGTACGCGAACGACCTGCGGGAGATCATCGAAAAGCTCCGCCAGAAGATGAACTGAGTCTGCGGCTTGTTCCGCGCAAGGTGAGCCTCGCTTCCGGCGGCGAACATGTCGGATGCCCATGACGACAGGATGATCCGCTTCTCCGGCGTGGGTGCGCAGGCCGCGTTCCGCCGTTGAGCGTCGATCCGGCGTCAGGCCGCCTTCTTCTGCTCGATCTGCGGGCCGGGAAAGACGCCGTTCCCGATCTGGATCCGGCGCGGCTTCATGGCTCCCGGCACCTTGCGGACAAGATCGATGATCAAAAGGCCGTCGCGGAGGGCGGCCTCCTTCACCTGAACGTAGTCGGCCAGGTTGAACACACGCCGGAACGGCCTTGCGGCAATGCCCTGGTACAGGTACTCGCCAGCCGCCGTCTCGGGCTTCCTACCCTCGATGGTCAGCGCGTTGTGCTCGGCCGTCACAGCGATGTCATCGGGGCCGAAACCCGCGAGGGCGAGCGAGATCCGGTAGTGGTCTTCACCGGAGCGTTCGATGTTGTAGGGCGGATAGTGGTTTTCTGCTTGGCGCAGCGTGGTGTCGACGAGGTCGGCCAGGTGGTCGAAGCCGATGGTGGAGCGCCACAGGGGTGCAAAGTCGAAGGTAGTCCTCATGTCCAAGTCCTCCTAGGAGCAAGATGGATACAAGGAGCGCAAGGCAGGAGTCAGAGCGGGTCTGTTACCCGGCCCGGCGCCCGCGCCGGACCCACTAAGGCGTCCGGCACACCGCTCTCGCGGCAAGCAACGAATTAGAAGAGGGTAAAGGCGTTTCAAGAGGCCTTGAGCAAAAAAATCGAGATCCGTAGGCGGCCAGCCCGTAGTCCTCTGGCCGCTGCGGATCGCTCTTGACAGCCGTTCGCCTCTGAATATTTTTCCGCGTGGAAGATACGATCTTCCGAAACCCATGAACTCGAAAGGACAAAATTCCGTCGGAGTGACGATGATGCTTGCTGTAGATATTGCCCGCATCCAAGCCCACCGCAACAATATCCGCCGCTATCAGAGACTGCTGGAGACGAAGCTCACCGAGGTCGAACGGAGCTTCATCGAGCGGCGCCTTGATGAGGAGCGGGCCTCTGTAGAGACCATTGCAGCGGGGGCTTTTCCCGTCCCCATAGCTCCTTCGCCCCTCATGGCGGGCGCTGCCGGGGCGACGCCATGAGCGATGTGCGCGATCTTCTCATCCGTGGAAGCGAAAAGTTGATAGGACATTACAGCGTCCTCCTGGCCAGTCTACGGGCTTCACCAGGCATGGCGGCAACTTCTGGAAAAACGCCAAGACGTGTCGGCACCTTAACTGACGGCGTACGACCACTTGGCCGGCTGCATCAACGCCGTGCCTTGGAAGACCGACTTCGCAATATCAGACCAATCGCCGAAACTGACTGCATAGGCTGCTTTTCCAAATCGTGTGAGCCTCAAAATGGCACCCACTCCTTGGCGCTCTCGTGCCGGTGTAGAAAGTCCACAGCATCATTAGTGGAAGCACGCTGGAGCGCGGGACCCACCAGCCGACAGCGTCATACCATTCTCTGACGAGTAAGGCGTGATCATAACCAGTCGAAACCGGTTGTGACCACCCATGCATTACAACAGCAAGTAATCAGAGCGGGGCGCCAATCATTCGGAAAACCTTAGCGTCAGTAAACCTGGGGACGTCGTTCATAATTGCGTCTGTTTCGGCGGATGCAAGCGCAGCATGAAGAGCAGACTCATTGCGAAATCGATAAATTCCAACGGAGACATCTACGGCATCGGCGTCTCGCGGGAAGAAGGCGGTGGCACCTTCGAGGCCATGCTTCTGCCAACTTGCGAGGGCCAACGGCAGGTGAACATCGACATAGTAGTCGCGATCGAAATACGTGCCGCCGCTGCAGGTCACTATCATTGTTGCACTTGTCATAGGCCGACCTTCTAACTTGTTAAGAATGATTGTACACTCATAGAACGCTGCGCCATCTTCGAACTTGGCGCGCGGCGCTGTTATGATCGCGATCGCCATGTCGGCCGCTCCACCGCGCCGCTGGCGGGCGCATATCCCGGATGAGACAGTGGCCCGATGGCCGCTATTTCGAAAAGGTACATGGTGGCTCCAGCGCGAGCCGCGTGCATCCGGCATGTCGTTGTTCAAAGCCGGTAGCTCAATCCTCGTCTTGCCACCGCCGCAGGTTCGTTTGATCGTGGTAGGCCATGCGGTCAGGCGTGGTGATGAACTCGATCGTCGCGCCCCATGGCATGCGGCAATAGCAGACCCTGTTTCCGGGACCTTTTTCGGTTGCGTAGGGAATAGCGCGGGGCGCGGTAAGGACTGTGCCACCAGCCTTCTCGAAGCGCTCAACCGAAGCGTCGATGTCGTCAGTGTAGACGCCGAAGTGCGTAATGCCGAAGTCGCTGGCCCGAACCGGCTGGGCTTGTTCGGGGCCGTGCATTTCAAAGAGCTCGATGTCCGGTCCGGTTCCGATCTTGACCATCGCCTGCGCCCGCACGACCGTTCCAGGGAAAGCACCAGTGGCCCGCTCGAATTCGGCCCCCTGTCGCGGAGGGTCCTGCGGTCCGAAGGACTGATAAATCACCTGACCGCCGAAAGCTTCCACCAGGAACGATTTGGCTGCTTCGATGTCGGCCACCGTGATGCCGATATGATTGACGCCGCGAATGACAGGTGCGGTCATGATAGTGTTCCTTTCTCGTTTGATTGATCGAACGCGATGTGTGCGGGCGCAACTCTCCCGCAATGTCGTGATCCGCCCGGCCTACGACGGCGCGGGCGCAGAGCTTCAATTGGCCTTGAGGAAATCGATCAGAGCGGCTGCGACTTCATTCGGCCGCTCGTCAGCGACATAGTGGCTGCATCGCGCGATCGAGCCGCCCGTCACGTTGGTGGCAAACTCCTTGAGCATCGGCACCATCTGCGCACCGAAGCGCTGGTCGCCACCTATGCCAAGCACGGGTATCGCGAGAGGTTGCTTCTTATACTCGAGCGCGGCGGCGTGGTCGGCCGCGAGGGCTCGATACCATTCCATGCCCCCGCGCGTGCGGCCAGGAAGGGCCATCGCTTTCGCGTAGATCTCGATGTCCGCGGGAGTGAACGTGCTGTGATCGTAGAACCGCTCAGCCATGAAGGTCGAAACATAGTCATATTCACGGCCGTAAATCAGGCGCTCGGGCAGGTCCCGGTTCATATGGAAGCTGAAATGCCAGAGCTTTGCGGTCGTCGCCTCCCATCCAGTCCAGCCGGGAAGCGGAACGTCGAGGACGGCCAGGTGGGTAACAGCCTCCCGATAGGTGGCAACCTGCGGCAAGGCGACCATTCCACCGATGTCATGTCCGCACACGGCGTAGCGTTCATGCCCAAGGGCAAGCATTACTTCATGCGCGTCGCGCGCCATCGTCGCCTTGTCATAGCCGTCGAGCGGGCAGTCGGAAAAGCCCGCACCGCGCAGATCTATGGCCACCACGCTGAAATGGCCGGCCAGCAGCGGCATCACCTTGTGCCATTCCCACCATGTTTCTGGCCAGCCGTGAAGCAGAAGGATCGGCGGGCCTGAGCCTCCCGTCACGGCGTTGATCTTGATGCCGTTCACCGGCACCAGTTGCTGGGTAAACCCGTTCAAAGCTGCGATCATGATCGCTTCCGGTCAAATGGAGGTGTCAGATAGAGCGTGTACAAGCTCAGGGCTGGTCGAAATCGGTAGCGATCGTGATGTCACGCCAGGCGTCGATGTCGCTGCGGAAGGCCGCCAGCTTTCTCTCGGCGATCGCGTGCGCGGCCGGGCCGAGCGGCAGATGGAGCGGAGGGTCCTCGGCGTCGACCGCCTGCAGGATCACTGCGATCGCCTTGTCGGGATCGCCCGCCTGATTGCCGTCGCTGGTTTCGCGATAGTGTTTGCGTGAGCTTGCGGCATATTCGGGCATCTCGTTGGCCGCCATCATGATCGATCGGCCAAGGAAATCGGTGCGAAACGGCCCGGGTTCGACGACCAGCACGCGAACTCCGAACGGCTTCAGCTCGCCGGCGAGCGCTTCGGAAATTCCTTCAACAGCAAACTTGGCGGCGTGGTAATAGCCTCCGCCGCCGCGGCCCTCGATACCCGCACCGGACGACATGTTGACGATCGTTCCGCCCGAACGTCGTAGGACGGGTAGCGCGGCTCTGGTGGTTTCGATCAGACCGAAGACGTTTACATCGAACATCGGCCGATATTCTTCGGGCGTACCTTCCTCGATCGCGCCGAACAGTGCGTAGCCGGCGTTGTTCACGAGCACGTCAAACCCGCCAAATGTCTCGACCGCCTTCACGACCGCTGCCTTGGCTGCCGCCGCATCGGTCACGTCGAGTGGCAAGGTGATCATGCGGCCGCCGAAAGGCTCAGCCATTGCCTCGATCGATCTGACATTGCGGGCCGTCGCTATAACCCGATCGCCGCGCTGTGCCGAAGCGAACGCGAGCCGCTGGCCGAAGCCGCTCGAACAGCCTGTTATAAGCCAGGTTTTCATAACTTCTTCTCCAAGTTGTTTCACCCACGCAGCCGCCCTCATGGGGTGGCGGAATCCCAGAAGGACGCGCCTCAGACGATGGCGGGAAACTAGGTGCTTATATTTGTTCGTTAAGTGATGTTCCTGTACTCTCGGCGTTCAGTTTTGTGCGGGGGTCGCGATGGAATGGAGTGACGTAAGGATCTTCCTCGCTGTTGTGCGATCCGGCACGCTCGGCGGTGCCGCGCGTTCGCTTCGGACGAGCCATCCGACCGTCGGCAGGCGCCTACGCGCACTCGAGCAGGCAATCGGTCACACGCTCTTCCAGCGCACAGCGGACGGTCTTGTTCTGACCGAAGAGGGCCACGGAATCATCGCCCTGGCCGAGCAAATGGAAGAAGGCGCGCTGGCCATGGAGCGCCGGCTTGCGGGGCGGGAGCAGAATCTCAAAGGCAATCTTCGCATTTCATCAACGGACTGGTTCGGGGCCTATGTCCTGCCTCCCATCCTGGCGGATTTCTCGAACGCATACCCCAATGTCGACGTTGAGATCCTGACCGGCACGCGCCGGTTCAGCCTCGCCCAGCGGGAGGCCGAAGTCGCTTTTCGTGCCGCTCCGTTCGACACTGCCGATGTCATTCAGCGGCGGCTCTTCAGGCTCGAATACGGCGTCTACATCGCGCAGGAGGCGGCTGATCCCAAATATGGCGATGGGACTGGTTTCCGGCTGATCGCGCCATCCACGCCCCACTTCCCCGACATCGCGTGGCTCATCGAGAGTTTCCCCAACGCGAGACCGGTCCTGCGATCGAACAACCGCAACGTCCAAGGGCGCATGTGCAGGGAAGGCGTCGGCATCGCCGTCCTGCCTTGCGTGGTCGGCAATCAGATCCCCGGTATCCGTAGACTGGACCTGCCGACGCTGCCGCTAGCGCGAGACATTTGGATGGGATACCACCGAGACCTACGGCGCCTTGGGCGGCTTCGCGCGTTCATTTCGACGGTATCGGACCATCTCGTGAACGCGACTGCCTGATGTGCGGCCTGGAATGACTCAAGGCTCCTGAAGAGAACCAGGGTCGCTGCAGTCGTCTCGGCCGGTCGCTCCTCGACCGTCCAGTGCGCAATTTGCTTGCATTCGATCAACGTCGCATCCTGCGCAGCTATCGAGGAAGGCCCTGAAAACGCTGTGTGCTTATCCCGCTCAGGTTAGGTAATCCTCTAGACTTCCTCAGTGGGTCACAAGCGGAAATCACCACAGCCGACGCGGAAGTCGGCTATGAGCCAGAGGCGATCATCGAGGTGAATAATTATCACCTCGCCACGATTACAGTGCATCGGGCTCCTCTCTTCATTGCGTGAGCCGCCGGTTTCTGAGATCAACTCAAAACCATGCCTCTCGTAGAAGCTAGATCTCACTCTAAATCATCTTTCGGACGTTCGAGTCGGGAGAGCACTACCGCCTTTCCCCACACGACCCAATCCTACTCTATTTCCTTCGATCCTTCGCATGAGGCAGGTCATTCGCCTGCGCGATAAACGTCACCCCGACACGCTTTTCCAAATACGCGGTTTCCCAACAAGCACCGAAGCCAACCGACGAACCTCAATTTCTCCGGCGCCAACAGTCGGCGCCGGAGAGATCGAGAACAGCGGAATCAAAACCTGCCTGAGTAGTAAGTGATTTCAGGGCGCATTTGGAAAAAACGTCGGAATTCGCCTCTAGCAATATCAATTGCTTAGCTAGCATTTCCAAACAGGGAAGCGCTTCGCCCCAGTGCAGATTGTACGCCAACACGGCGCAACGTCGGAAGTTCGGCCATGCCTGCCGATCGATCTAAATCGATAGGTTACAGGCGAATTGTAGTTTGCCCAGGACCTGCGATCCACGAGTTTTCGGCGGTCAATCGGTGGTCAGACGTTTCCCAGGTGCTTGGGTGGGATCGCACGGTCGAACGCTCCTTTGGAGAGGTGGACAGTTTAAGCCTGCCTGGCAGCTGCTCTGCCCAAGTCAACTGTTGCCCCACGCCAAACATTGACCAATGTCAGGTATCGGTACTTTCCCCATCCCCTACCCTAGCGACTTTCCCGAGGTTGGATTCGGCGCGATTATGACTGAATGTCCCCGCGCATCATTCCTATCCCACTCTCCGGCGATCTGAGGAAAGCTCAGGCCAAGGGCGTCCGTCATGCTGACGGACTCCACGACACCTACTTCGAGAAGTCGAAGCTGATCCGCAGTGCGGCAGAAACCAAGATCCGTGAAGCCGACAAGCTCGAATGTGAGGCGTGGAACGCATTGATCTGGGCGTGGGCCACTGGGGAGATGCGCCCAATCGTCGACGACCGGCAAGCCGATCCGACGATTGGAACTAATGGGCAGCGGCTTCTTCGGCGGCGGCTCGCAGGGCCAAAGGCTATCAACGGGGGATATGATCTGCTTGAGGCGAAGTGCAAACGTTGCCGGCGCCTTTCACTGGTTTCATTGCGTGACATTATCTATGCCGGCAAGGTCGATCACGGGTTCGATAAAACTTCAGCCGCCGAGCTGCGGCGCAAACTGACACCACTCATCCGCAGGACGCAGCCTTACAGCAAGCGGATAGCCCATAAGGGTGTATGGGTCGAACCTGAGCTCCTCGCGGAGATCGAATACCGCGCGAAGTCGGCCGAAGGGAAAGTACGGCATCCTGTTTATCGCGGCATCAGGGAGGATCTGTAAATGGTAACCTCTTCCCTAAGACCCATGTCGGGCTTCGATCCGGCAGAACCCGCGATCCTTCACGATCGCATCGCGGATACGATTGAAACCTGGACGGGCGAGGACGAAGCTGACTTTCGCGCGACCTCCCGCAACCTCCCGGACGGCGCTGTCGCCTGGCGCGGTTTTGAATTCGACGGCTGGGGCAATGTGCTCGGCGGCTGATGGGCTTAGCCGGCTGCGGAGAATGGCCGGGAAGACTGAGCCGCCTGTTCTTCTTCGAATGCTGCTTCGGCGAGGCCGCGCCAGTCCCGGGCGGCCTCTTCCCATTCGCTCCGCCCCTGGGAGCACGCTTCAGTGCGCGCGAAATCATCGCAGAGATGCGCGTAAGCACGGAAGGTCATCGAGCGCCGAATCACAAAATCAGAATGCCAAGACAGGGCTGCGTTTTCCGTGCAAAAGTGTACACAGCGAAAATGGCGGTCGCGAATATGCTTTGTAGGAACGCGGCATATCAAAAACGATTGCCAATATGTGCCGGCCAAGCCTGCCGGCACGTTGCCTGTTAGGCGAGCGGCCCCGGCCTCCTCCTCTCGGCCGGGGCCGTGCAGCATTTACTGCGTCGTCGGCGTCAGGAACTTTGCTTGCGAAAGCCGGTTGCATGCGCATTCCAACTTCCAGGGGAAACAAATCCATGAAACAGACAATCCTCGCATTCGCTCTGCTGACCGTTATCGGCGCGCCCGCCCTGGCTCAGTCGGTCGGCGAGAAGACAGGCGTGAACTCTACCCTCGGGATCGCTCCCAGGACGAAAGACTTCATCAAGGAAGCCGCCATGAGCGACATGACGGAGATCGAGGCGGCCAAGATCGCGGAGCAGAAGGGCAACGCCGACGAAAAGAAGTTCGCCGAAATGATGGTAACGGATCATACGAAAACCAGCAGCGAGCTGAAGTCCATGGTGCCTGACAACCTGAAGGCTGCCATTCCCGCGTCGCTGGATGACTCGTCGCAGAAGGAGATCGCGAAGCTCCGCGATGCGAAGCCGGACGACTTTGCGTCAACCTACGACCCGATGCAGGTCAGCGCGCACAAGGACGCGGTGTCGCTGTTCGAGCGCTACGCGAACGGTGGTGAAGATCCCAAGCTGAAGGACTGGGCGGGCAAGACGCTGCCGGCTCTGAAGCATCACCTCGAAATGGCGCAGAACCTCGACAAGAACCGAAAGTAATCGCAGCCGGAGCCCGGCTTCGGGCGGGCTCGTCCTCTTGTGTCGATGTCGCGGCGCTGCGTCCTTTCGCAGGGTTGTGCTCGCCTCCCCATCTCCGGACGAGCTGGCAGTTTGATCGGCATCGACCTGTCCATTCGATCGTTTGGCCAGGAGCTGACGTTCGGCTTCGTACCAGAAATCGTCCATTTTTCCGAAGGGCTCGCCCGCGTCTTTCCAGAGCACGTACGCACGCGTCCTGATATCCTCCTCGCTCAAGCCCGTCATGCCACTTACTCCCTGTTGCTCAGCTACAAATCAGCATTTTGACCGCAAGTTCCTCCGCCGGCCGGGGCGTGCGCTGCGCGGCCGCGGCGCCCTCCTCACGAAATTAACTTTCGATTCACATAAGTTGACGCCGGGCGTGTCCGGGCCGGTATAGTGGCGGGACCGGGGCTGGCTCCATATTTCACTTAGGAGATTTTTACCCGGCTATTTTTGACCATCGCGTGGGCCGTAGCCGGGAATGGCTGCGGCCTTCCGCGTCGGGGCGCAACCGACGCGCCAGTGGCGATCAGCGTCAAGACCTGTGACGGCGCGCGGCTGGCTTTTTCTCACGCTCCAGCACAACGTCTTTCGCGTTTTTGTCAGCGCGCAGGCCGAGATAAACGGGATGGCGCATCTCTCCGGAAGCGGTCCATTCCGTAAACTTCACCTCGGCAACGAGCAGCGGCTTGACCCAGGTAGTGACGGCCTCGTCCTTCACTTTTTCGCCGAAGGGCGATTTGTCTGACTTCAACTTCACCAGTTTTTTGTGCAGCTCTTCGAGCGTCTCGTGGCTGAAACCCGTGCCGACATGTCCGATGTAGCGCCAGCCGTTTCCCTCGCGCAGGGCCAGGGTCAGCGCGCCGAAAAAAGGCCGCGTGCGCCGCGGCGCGGTGAAGCCAGCAATGACGACTTCCTGCCGCCGGGAAGTCTTGATCTTGAGCCAGGCATCCGTCCGCGCGCCGGAGAGGTATTTGCTATCGGTGCGCTTCGCCATGATCCCTTCGAGGCCTTTGCGTTCGGCCTCTGCGAAACACTTCGTGCCGGATGCCGCGCGGTGACGGCTGAACGCGATCAGCTTATGTTTTGGCAGGATGGCTTTAAGCTTCTTTTTGCGCGCGAGAAGCGTTAATCCACGAAGGTCTTCCCCGTCCTGAAACATGAGATCGAACGCGCAATATTGCAGCTTCGCCTGGTGGCGGAACGCATTTTGCAGTAGCTGAAAATGCGAGACGCCGTCTTTGCCGATCGCGACCAGCTCGCCGTCGATAACGACATCCCCTTTTACGGCTTCGAGCGCCTGCGCGACCTCGACATAGCTGTGGCTGATGATCTTGCCGTTGCGGCTGTATAAGGTGACACTGCCATTTTCGATCTTCGCGACCATGCGAAAGCCGTCGTACTTGTCCTCGAAGATCCAGCCCTTGTCGTCGAACGGCGCGTCGGTCAGCCTCGCGAGCATCGGTTGCAACTTTTTTGGCAGGGTGGAGACGCGGGCCACTATGAAAGCCTTCCTTCGCGGAGGTTACGAAACGTAATCGAATAGCGGAGGCTTTCGACGCCCGGGATGCTGTGCTGCCATTCGCTTCTTGAAGGGCCGCGCAGGAGATAGATGGAGCGCGGCTCGGCAAGAAGATTTGCGCGCTCAAATCCGATGTCTTTTCGCCTGCGAAGCCGGAAAATGCAGGCGGACAGAAGAGAGATGCCGGCGACATCGCCAAAGACGGAACGGTCTTTGTGCCAGCCGATTCCGGCCCCGCTTGCATACTCGGTGACAAGAACCTGCTGAAAGCTGCCGGGAGCGTTTCCGGAGAACGCTTCGGCGCGGCCGCGAAGCCCCATGAGAAACTCCGGCATATCGTCCGTCTTCGTCAGCCCGCCGCCGTTGAAATCGTAACGCCAGCCGAACGAGACCGTCCGGCGCTTGCCTGTGAAGCCTCGGAATTCAAATTCCCTGAACGGGAGGGCCTTGATATGGGTCAGAAGCCGCTCTTCTTCCTCAGCCGTCAGAAAGTCGCGCTGATACCTCATGCCTTCCGGGAGACTCGCGTCCCCAAAAAGATCTAATGTGCCGCTACTTTCGCGCACGCGCCTTTTTCCGTCCCTTGGCCTTTGCCGGCTTGCGGTCGCCGCGGTCGCCCTCATCCGCTTTCGCGGCTTTTTTGGCTTTGGTGCGTTTGTCCTGCGAGAGCGAGCGACCAACGTCATCGCTCTCTTTGATCCGGCCTCCCGCGTCGCGCCTGATGTAACGCTTATCGCCTTTGGGTTCGATCAGTTCGCGTCTTGCGGCGGCCCGCCATTTTGTAATGCGCTTCATTTCGTTCCTCAGCTTGTTTTCCCACCCAACTTTCCGCGAGGCCGCGCGGTTCCGTTTTTACGAGGGCGCGCCGCCCGCTGCGCGGCCGGCCAGGCTCTAGCGCGTACCGCGCCCGGGTCTTCGTCCCGGCCATCCGGTGACGATCCTTCGCGCTTTAAAGGCGGGGCTTGCGCCCCCTTCGGCCGTCAAGGGCGCGGCTCGCTCGCTCGTGCGAAGGCACACCCTTGACCGCCGATCCCCGCTCATTGCCGCAGGGCTAGCCGGGTTGCACGCCGCAACCCTTTTAAGGACAGGAACCAGCATCCGCGCCGCTCCGTTGGAGCTGGCGGTTGAGGATAAAGGCATGGCAAAGAACGACGACCTTCGCTGGGGAAGTCCGGGAGAGAACGCGGTCCATATCTGTGTCGATATGCAGAGGATGTTCGCCGAAACCACTGAATGGAAGATGCCGTGGCTGCCGCGCGTGCTGCCGAATGTCGTCCGGATCGCAGAGGCGCACCAGGACCGGACCATCTTTACCCGCTTTATTCCGGCGAGAAAGCCCGGCCAGGGCGCCGGCATGTGGCGGCATTATTACGAGCGCTGGGAAGCGATGACCATCGACCGGCTCGGCGCGGAGATGATCGACATCGTCGCGGACCTCGCGCGATTCGTCCCGCCAGCGCGAATTTTCGACAGGCACATCTACTCTCCCTGGACCGGTAGCGACTTGCACCTCCAGCTGCGCGGCGCGGGCGTCGATACGCTCATCGTCACCGGAGGAGAAACCGATGTCTGCGTGCTCGCGACCGTGCTCGGCGCGATCGATTGGGGCTTCCGCGTCATTCTGGTGACGGATGCGGTTTGCGGTTCGGCCGACGAGACGCATGATTCCATGATGAACGTCTATATGAACCGCTTCGGGCAGCAGGTCGAATGCGTCACGACCGAGACGCTTCTGAACAGCTGGCCCGGGAGCGCGCGGGCGAGGCTTGTGTCGTGAACAACTCCTATCTAATCCAGATTCTCCTGCCGAAGGCGAAAGGCGACGGCCAGCCGGTCCCGCAGCGCTGGTTCGAAGAGTTTCTGGAAGAGCTCAGCGGAAAATTCGGCGGCGCGACGAGCTTCGTCAGGGCACCCGGCCAGGGCCTCTGGCGCAGCGGCGAGGAAACCGAGCGGGACAATATCGTCGTCATCGAGGTCATGGCGGCAAAACTCGCGCCCGAGTTCTGGCGGACCCTGCGCGAGCGCCTTGAACGTGAGCTTATACAGGAAGAGATTGTTATCCGCGCACAGGAAATCATCGTCCTGTGAACATGGAGGAACGGTGGCCGGCGGAATGTTTTTCCGAGCCAATACACCAAGGATCAAAACACTCAACGGTCAACGCGGGAAACCATGGATCTCGAAATACTGAGGGCGGCGGCAGCAGGCATCACGATCATCGCGGCAGCCATGGTCGCAGCGAACATCAACGCGCGCGTCACGGTATGGGGCTTCGCTATCTTCATAGCGGCTTCCATGGCCTGGATTGCGGATGGCGTGCTGGAGGCGAAAACCTCGCTCGTCGTCCAGAACGCGGTCCTGCTTCTGATCAACGTTCTTGGGGTCTGGCGCTGGCTGCCGCGCGCCGGCAAGGAAGCCTCCGCGGCGTAAAATTCGTCAGGCCTGTCTCCTGTCCGCGATCGAGCGGCCGGCGAGCGCGGCCTCTCCTGCTTCCGTCAAAGCGCCGATGGAGGTCTTGCCCTGTTTCGCGCAGCGCACAAGGTTCTCCGCAATAAACGATCTAAGCTCATGGTCCTCGCGGTCCGGCCTTCCCTCGCAAATCCGGTCGAGGGCAGCTTCCATATTCGCGAGTGTGCGGCGATCAAAGCTTTCAAGGATCATCGGGATCTTCCCTGCGTCGGAGGACGGCAAGCTACAACCATCGCCGCCAATAATGTTTCCAATAGTGGAACAGAAACGTTCCCATGGCGGAACAAAAATACAGGACGATCCATTGGACCGGAATGCCGCGCAAACTCAAGGTCTATCAGACCTCGCAGGGATTTTTTGATCTCGCCATCGCAGCCCCCTCGATGAAGGCTGCGCTCGAAGCATGGGGCGCGGCCAGCAACCTTTTCCATCAGAGTTTCGCGAAGGAAGCCGAGGACGAGAAGGTCATCGCCGCCGCCATGGCAAAGCCCGGCGTCGTGCTGCAAAGACCCGTTGGCTCGAACTCCGCCTTCAGAGAGCACGCGGAATTGCCGTCCGCCGCGTCACTCGATGCACGGCCGCGGACGAAGAAAGAAAGTGCCGGCAGAAAGCGTCCTCCGAAGACGCGTGACGAGAAAACTGAGCGCAAGGCCGCGGCCAGATACGAGAAGGAGGAGCGCGAGCGGAAAGCGCGGCTCGCGAAGGAAGAGGCGCAAGCCGCCAAGGCACGCGAGAAACGCAACCAGGCAATCGAGAAGGCCCAGGAGGCACTGCTTGAGGCAGAAGCCGATCACGAGGACAGAGCCGACGCCATAGCGAAGGATCTTGAGGCCGTGCAGCGCCGCGCCGACGCAGAGGACGAACGCTGGGGGGAGCTTAAAAAGCGCCTCGAAGGCAATTTGCGAAAAGCGAAGGACTGACACGTGCCTTCACCGGCTCCCGGCCCCATCACACAACTGACGCTGGAAGAAAGACGCGAACGGCGCCGGCTTCGCCGTGAAAAACAGCGCGAGAACAACATTCTGCGCGCAGCGAAAATGCACCGTGTGAGGCTCAAGATGAAGGCGGACGGCCTTCCGCCACCGCCTGATTTAAAGAAAACAATCTTCGTAGGCTGTTCCGGCTGGCGGTACTGGAAATGGCGGGATTCCTTTTACGCGTCCGTGCCGCAGCCGAACTGGTTCCCGCACTACACATCAACGTTCGACACCGTCGAGATCAACGCGTCATTTTACTCATGGCCGACCGTCGCGAATGTCCACGCCTGGCGCCGCCAGCCGGGTGGCAAGGGCGTCGTCTACACTGTCAAGGTCTGCGAACTCATCACCCATGTCAAAAAGTTCAAGGGCACGAAGACGCTGATCCGGGACTTCGGGGTCGTCGCGGATATTCTTGGCGAACAGATGGGCTGCTTTCTGTTCCAGCTCCCGCCAAGCTACCGATACACGAAGGCCCGCCTTGCTGCGATCGTCAGCCAGCTCGATTCCGCACGCCGCAACGTCGTAGAGTTCAGGCACAAGAGCTGGTGGAATGAGGCAGTCTACCGCGCCTTCCGCGACGCCGGGATCATCTTCTGCTCCTGCAGCGGCCCGCGCCTTCCTGACGAGCTTGTCCGGACGGCGGACGAGGTCTACGTCCGCCTCCATGGGCCGGAGCGCTGGTATCGCCATATTATTCGGATGAAGAACTTCTGAAGTGGGCGAACCGGATCAGGGAGAGCGGCGCGACGCGGGCCTGGGTTTATTTCAACAACGACAATGATGCCCATGCGCCGGCGAACGCGAAGACGCTGCATCGCATGCTGTCCGCTCCCCGGCCGAAACGGCGGACCGCCCGCCCTCTTTTGGAACCCCGCCGGGACGGAATGCGTGGATAAGCGATAGTTGAAGCCGGCAAAAGCCGGGGCGGAGTAAAACATGCTTTTCTGGTTTTCAGCGCTGACACTCATGGCCGACGCGCTAGAGGTCATGGAGATGCGACTCCGGCAGATGGCCGCGGGAGACGGCACATCTGACGAGATGTTTCTCATGGTGACAGAGAAGTTCGACGCCGCCTCAGAGGCCGGCTCGATTTTCATCCGCGGCGGCGACTGCGGTCACGTCCTCGATCATTACAGGAAAATAGTCGCGGCGAATGCCGAGCGGCTGTCCGCGGGGCGATAGGAACGCTGCCGGGGGAGCAACGTTTTTGCTCTTATGAAACAGTTCTTCTTCGATCTCGCGGGCTGTTTCCGCCCATGACCGGGTTGGACATCCATGCGTATCCCGCCGCGAGGCGCAGGAGCACGCGAAGTTCATCGCGCATCGGATCGGCGCCGATCCATTTCGAGCCTTATTCCCGCTCCAGGTTCGCGGCTTAATGCCGGGCAGTCTTCTTCTTTTTGTTCTTTTTGGCGGTCTTCTTTGCCGCACGTTTTCTCGCGGGCTTCTTCTTCTCGACGCGCACGCCTTTGAATTTCTTGGCGGTCTTTTTCTTCTTGCCGGGACGCTTCACCGCCATGAACTCGCCCGAACTCCTTTCGCGCTTGGTCCATGCGCTCGCGCCGCCAATGGTGCTCTTCGTCTGCGAGCGCTTCTTCACAGCGCCCTTGCGGGCATTGTCGCCCGTCGGCTTGTTGACCGCCATGTTTCCTCCGTGAACAGAATTTCCGCACAATCAATGCGCGCGATTCCGCGAAGTTCCACAAACGGAAACGCTGTAGCATAGCAGACGGCCACTGCACGGTAGTGCCCGGGAAACGCTACCTCGGCCGCGATGTCACGATTTGCCTTGCTGCTTTTCCTCCGCGGTTTTTCCATCGGAGCTTTTCGAACGTTCCTCGAAGCGATCAGCGCCTTTAGGTAAATCGTGCCCCGTCCTGCTCTCTGTTTTTGCTTCATCCCTGGCAGCTGCCTCGCGCAAGTCTTTGGCGGCCTGTTCGCCCGCCTCTGATGACCTTCGTTTGTCGTCCATTGTCGCCTCCTTGGTCAAAACGACGCTTGTCCGAAATGCTCGGCCCACCGCATGGTTCAGCCGCAGCGATCCAATCAGATCGCCAAGGCGTTGTTCCCTGGCCCCGCGACTCTCCAGCCGGGAAATTCCTCGTCATCGTGCCCGGCGCGCAATAACCGCGTGGCGCTCTGCGAACAGTTGCGCCATGGTTCTGTTTGCTGCCGGGGACGGATCCAAGCGGATGCAGTCGGCAACTGGCGCAGTAATTAGATAACCCATTCGGGATAAGCTGGACGCGCAAAGGCGCCTGCGCATCGAAAGCCTGCCTGACAATTCTTCGAGGTCGTTTGCCTCTGGCGAGGCTGCTGGCGCCTCTTTGTCGGAGCCGTCTGACTCCTTGTTTTGTCGGGGCGCATACACTCCCCTCATGGCCGCCAAGAATTTCATGTCTGAGAACGTGACCGCCTGAAGAGCTTTGCCGAATATGTCGCGCCCGGCGAGGTCGGCTCCGTTGAGGCATTGACACCGGGGCAAGGTGCAATCGTTCGGCGCGGTCTGGAGAAGCTCGCGGCCTATCGCGACGATCAGGGAACGCTCCACCTCAATTCCGCAGCATGTAGTCACGTCGGCTGTTACCTGCACTGGAATGGTTTCGAAGTCTGTTGGGACTGCCCATGCCACGGTTCGATGTTCGAAATCGACGGAAATCCGATCAATGCGGAAAGCCAAGGCAACGTAGCCCGCCTTCCGAACAGAATGCGACCCGCCCTAACAAATGATAAGGCGGCTCCTGGCGACTGAGGATTCCATATACCGCATAATCTCCCGATGGGGCTTTCGTGCGGCAATCCAAAGACCAACAATCCGTGACGTTCGAAACCGCGATCCCGGCCCAGATGACGGCGATCGACGGCACGTGGCGGCGTCCCTGCGCGGTCAAGACGATTTCGGAAGCCGGAGCGACGCTTTGGCTGGACGTGTCGATCGAAGGCCTGTCGCTGACCGAATTCTTCCTGGTTCTCTCCTCGACCGGCCTAGCCTATCGCAGGTGCGAGCTGGACGGCGTGAACGGGGCCGACATCGCCGTCAAGTTTCTGCGCGCCAAAGATACACAAAAGGAGCGCCTGAAAAGCTCGGCACGCTGACGTTCATAAGTGCGCGCGTCGGGATCAAGGCGCGAGCTGCAACTCCAGCAGCGCCATTCGCTGGAGTGCGGCGACGTCCCGTTCGCCTGTATCCGCGCCCCGCAGGATCGACTCTGCAAGCAAATGGACATGCCGGGCGTGCACAGGTTCCGGGAGCGTAGCCACGGCCGCCTCCAGCGCTGTCGTCATGAGCTGGACGACGTCGGGCGTGAAAGCAGCGTGGGCAAAGTCCTTCATGATTCCCGCTTGGCGAAGCCGAGGATGCACAATGGCAATGGCGTTCGAGCCTTTCTGGAACGGAAACGCCGACGTTCCATTGACGTTCCCGGAGAAGGTTAGGCCTCATGGGAAAGCTGATCATCGGAATTGTGGTCGTCGGCCTAGCGATGACGATCGCCTTCGCGGTCTATGTCATTACGCTCTGAGCACGTGAAGGCTGTAATTTTCCGTCGGCCTCGCCGAATAATAAAAGTCCGCCCGATCGCTTGGCGCCGTCCTTAGATGAACGGGTTTCCCCCCGTCACGGCCAATGTCGCTCCCGATTTGTAGCTCGACAGCGGATCGGCGAGCATGACATAGGCTGTCGCCAGTTCGGCCGGCTGTCCAGCGCGCTGCATGGGAACCTGCTTGCCGAAATTCTTGACGGTGTCCTCCGGCATGGTCGAAGGAATGAGCGGCGTCCAGATCGGCCCAGGCGCCACTGCGTTGACGCGGATGCCCTTGCCTGCGAGCATCTGCGCGAGCCCGCCTGTAAAATTCTGAATGGCTCCCTTGGTCGTGGCATAGGCGAGCAGGCTCGGGTTCGGCATATCCGAGTTCACTGAGGCGGTGTTCACGATTGCGGCTCCCGGCCGCATGTGCGGGACAGCGGCCTTCGTCAGATAGAACATGGCGTGGATGTTGACCGCGAATGTCCGTTCCCACTCCTCGTCGCTGATGTCTCCGATGTCTTTGAATGTCGCCTGATGGGCCGCGTTGTTGACCAGGATGTCGATGCCGCCTAGCTCTGACACCGCGCGCTGGACGACCGTCCGGCAATGGTCGGGATGACTGATGTCGCCCGGGATCAAGAGAGCCTTGCGCCCTTCTCGCTCGATCAGCGCCTTCACCTCGGCTGCATCCTCATCCTCGTTCAACTAGGCATGACGATATCAGCTCCTTCGCGCGTGTAGGCGATCGCGACGGCACGGCCGATGCCGCTATCGCCACCGGTGATGATCGCCTTCTTGCCGACGAGACGCCCCGCGCCTTTGTAGCTTTCCTCGCCATGATCAGGCCGAGGGTTCATCGCGCGCGTTGAGCCGGGCATCGGTTGCTGCTGGGCGGCGAAGGGAGGCTTGGGATATTCGGGCATGGGACGACTCCTGGATCAGCTCCGCTAACGGAGCCTTGCCGGAAGTGTTCCTAGGAGCAGTCGGTACGTCAGCACTTCCGCCCCAGCCGCACGATGATATCGCTCGGCAATACCACCCCCGCATTGCCCGGTCGCAACTGCCATAATGTCTCACCGTCGATCAGCGTCGGCATGGGAAGTTCCTGCTCGGCGAAATTCGCGACGATCTGCAGCATGTCGCCGCCCCCCGTTCGCCAGCCGACGTTCAATCCGCCCATGCGCGGGTTATCTCCCAGCAAGCTCCGCTCGGCCGAGACGATCCCCGCTTTGATCAGCGGCACGATTTTTTCACGCCGGATCCGCAGCAGCTGAGCCGTCAGGCCCCGGAATTTAAGGCTGACCGGGGAACGATCGATATTTGCCCAATCGAGCTTCGACGCGCGAAAGGTTTGCTCATCGCAGGGGTCCGGTATGCCCGCGCGTGTTTCAGGGGTTGAGAAAGCCTTGAAATGCGCGAACTCCTTGCGCCGCCCCTCGCGCGTCAATTCGGCGGCCTCACCGGACCAATCCGCGAAGAACAGAAACGGTGTTTCGGCCGCGGCCTCCTCCCCCATGAACAGCATGGGAATGTGCGGATTGAGCAGGACCAGTGCGAGCGCCTGCCCGAGCTTTTCGGGGCTGACCAGCCGTGACAACCGCTCCCCGTAGGCGCGATTGCCGATCTGATCGTGGTTCTGCGCGAAGAAAATGGTGGCCTCGGGCGGAAGATGCGCGCTCGGCTCGCCTCGCGGCGCCTCGTGAAGCGGAAAAGTCTCTCCCTGGTAGGCAAATCCCTCCGTCAGCGAACGTGCGAGATGTTCCAGCGGCTTGTCGGCGAACGCGCGATAATAGCCCTCGTCCTCTCCCGTCAACAGGACGTGTAGCGCATTGTGAAAGTCGTCGCCCCATTGCGCGTCGTAATGGCTCGAGAGCCCTTGCCGGCGATCGAGAAGACGGGCCTGGTTTGCCTCGTTCTCGAGCATCAGATGGACGCGCCTGCCCGGCAGTTCGTGACGCACCGTCTCAGCGAGCTCGACGAGAAAATGCCGCTCGGAATCGTCTTTGAGCGCGTGGACCGCGTCGAAGCGCAGCCCGTCGAAGCCATAATCGCGCAGCCACATCAGCGCGTTCTCGATGAGGAATTCACGGACGAACGCGCCGTCGTGCCCCTCGAGATTGACCGCAGGCCCCCAGCCGGTGGTATGCCGCGCGGTGAAGAAGCTCTCGGCATAGCTGTGCAGATAGTTCAGCTGCGGGCCAAAATGGTTATAGACCACGTCCAGATAGACCATGATGTCGAGAGCGTGGGCCGCCCGCAAAAGCCGCTTGAGATCCTGCGGCTTACCGTAACGCGCGTTCGGCGCGTTCAGAAGCACGCCGTCATAACCCCAATTGTGCCGGCCGGGGACATCGTTCAGCGGCATCAGCTCGATGGCGGTGATGCCAAGCTCGCGCAGATAGTGCAGCCTGCTCTCGACGCCGGCATAAGTCCCCTCTTCGCTGAAGGTGCCGACGTGCAGCTCATAGATCACGGTCTCCGCCCAGGGACGGCCCGGATACAGCATGGAATCCCTCAGCGTCGCCGTATCGATGACTTCGCTCGCAGCTCCCACATCGTCGGGCTGGAAGAAGGAGGCAGGGTCGGGGACGACCAAATCCTCATTGATCCTAAATTGGTAGCGGGTGCCAGCGTGAGCGGTTGGGCTCAGCATCTGGTACCAGCCGTCCTCGTCGTGCGGCATGCGTCGTGGCGGACGACCGCTCTCAAGCAGTTCGACCGATCGGGCGGTAGGAGCCCAGAGGTTGAAGGTGACCCCATGATCGACGATTTGAGGGCCATGACGTCGGGGTTGGCCGGCAATTCCCATTCTCTGACTCAAATTCTGATCGCCCCTTTTATAGATGCCCGAAATTTCGCCGAGGCGTCGCGAAGACGCTTTACGGTCGCTTAAGCATGACGTGAAAGCTGGCATGCACTCATTCGTTCCTCGTTTGCAGCGTACAGAACAGACAGATCAGTCGGAGCGCTGAGCTTGTGGCAGCTCGGTTCTGTACACTTTTGTACCGAAGGCCAAAAAGTGGCTTCTTTCGAGCGAGACCAGGAACCTTTGCTGCGACGCGGAATTCCTGGATGGCGCTTCATTGGGGAAGCGCATTGGAATTCAAAAAGATGGTTGGCGTTGACCACCGCGGCCGGGCCTAGCGAATGCGTATTCTGTTCGCGACGCCCGAAGTCTCAGACTTCATTCAAGTTGGCGGCCTTGCCGCCGTGTCAGCCGCTCTTCCCCGCGCCTTGCGGGAGTTTGCAGACGTCCGGGTCATCATCCCAGGGTACCCCGCGGTCCTCCTGGGTTTAAAGGATCTCAAAACCGTAGGCCGATGCCAGGCTTTTGCCGGCCTTCCGGCTTTCGAAGTCGATCTCGGCCACACCGCCGACGGTCTGGCTTACTACGTCGTCCGATGTCCGGAGCTCTACGAGCGCGAGGGCACGCCCTACGCCGACGGACGTGGGGCCGATTGGCACGACAATAACGTCCGGTTCGCGGCATTCTCCTACGCCGCCGCGCAGCTCGCGAGAGGGCTGATCGACAAGGATTGGTCGGCCGATCTGGTGCACGCCAACGATTGGCAATGCGCATTGATCCCCGGCTATCTGAAATGGCATTACGCGCACATCCCCACCGTCTTCACGATCCACAATCTGGCCTATCAAGGCGTCTTCGACCGAAGCTCGCTTGCGCAGCTGGGTATCCCCGAGGCCAGCTTCAACATCGAAGGCGTCGAGTTCTACAATCGCCTCTCCTTTATCAAGGCCGGCCTGGTCTACGCCTCTCACCTGACGACGGTCAGCCAGACCTATGCCCGGGAAATCACCACCGCCGAGTTCGGCTGCGGTCTCGACGGACTGTTGAAGCAGCGAGCCGATCGTCATCAATTGTCGGGTATCCTGAACGGGATCGACGAGACTTGGGATCCCCGCACCTGCTCGTCCCTGTTGCAGCCGTTCGGCGCCGGTGACTGGACCGAACGCGCGCTGAATGCCGACGATGTCAGGGATCAGTTCGGCCTGGCCGTCTCTCGAGGACCGCTATTCGCTCTCGTCGCCCGTCTGGTGCATCAGAAAGGCGTCGACCTCGTGATCGAAAGCGCCCAGGCGATCGTCGATGCCGGCGGCCAGATGGTCGTCACCGGCAAGGGCGAGCCTCGATTCGAGGAAGCACTCCTCCAGGCACAGGCCCGCGCACCGCGGTCCGTTGCCGTGAAGATCGGCTTCGATGATGCCGAGGCGCGCAGGATCTTCGCGGGCAGCGATTTTACGTTGATGCCATCTCGCTTCGAGCCTTGTGGGCTTAGCCAGATGTACGCTCAACGCTTCGGGTCACTGCCGATCGGCCATCGCACCGGCGGTCTCGCCGAAACCATCGTGGATGGTGAGACCGGATTTTTGTTCGACCAGCCATCCGCTCCCGGCTTCCTCGGCAGCCTCTGCCGCGCCTTCTCGACCTTCGGCATGAAGGATCGCCTCGACCACATGCGCCGCGCTGCGATGGCTCAAGCGTTCAGTTGGAACCAATCGGCCAAGTCATACGCGGATCTCTATCGGGCATCGATTTAGAAGGGCATTGGGGGCACACAACATGAAAATCGCTCAAATTGCTCCACTTGCGGAAAGCTGCCCTCCGCGTCTCTACGGCGGCACCGAGCGTATCGTCTCATATCTGACCGAAGAGCTGGTGCGTCAGGGACACGAGGTCACGCTATTCGCGAGCGGAGACTCGGTCACGTCGGCAGAACTCGTGCCGTGCTCGAAAATGGCGTTGCGACTTGATCATTCAGTCAAGGACATGACGCCGTATCATGTCATGATGCTGGATCAAGTTGCGAGGCGTGCCGACGAATTCGACGTGCTGCACTTCCACATAGACCATCTGCACTGTCCCCTGATGCGGCCCTACGCGGATCGGATCCTGACGACCTTGCACGGCCGGTTCGATCTTCCCGATCTGATGTCGTTCTATTCGGCCTTCCCAGAGCCGCCGCTCGTCTCAATTTCAGACGCGCAACGCCGCCCGATGCCGCCTGTAAATTGGCTTGGAACGGTGCTTCACGGACTGCCTAACAACGTTCTGCCATACAGAAATCCACCGCCAGGCGATTATTTGGCGTTCCTCGGCCGCATCTCGCCTGAAAAGGGACCGGACAAGGTGATCGAAATCGCGACCAGGGCGGGAGTGCCGCTCAGGATGGCGGCCAAAATCGACGCCGCCGATCAGCGCTACTGGGATCAGGTGATCGCACCCATGGTCGCCGCGCACCCGCGCGTAGAGTTCGTGGGCGAGATCAACGAAGTCCAGAAAGCTGAATTCCTTGGCAATGCCCGCGCTCTGCTGTTTCCAATCTGTTGGCCCGAGCCGTTTGGCCTCGTCATGATAGAAGCAATGGCGTGCGGGATGCCCGTGATCGCCCTTGCGCACGGCTCCGTACCTGAGGTCATCGATCACGGCGTTAGTGGCTTTGTGGTCAACTCCGTCGATGAGGCGGTCGAGGCGGCAAAATCGATCGGAACGTTGGACCGACAGATGATCCGCAAGCGGTTCGAGGAGCGCTTTACGGCGGAGCGGATGGCGCGGGATTATCTGGCGGCGTATCGCCGGCTGCCAGCATTGCGACAGAAGGCGCAGCTCGACGTGTTCGCGATCCCCTCGTGCGACGGCGTGATCCGGATGCCGCCACCTGCTGCCGGCCTCGAACTGGGCGTACCAACGGCTGGCTGACCGCCTGCGGTGCTGCGACCAGGAACGGAATCGTCGAGCGACTGTTACGACGATAGACCAGGAGTTGCCGCCATGCGCCGCGCAAAGCCCCAGCCGATCCGTAACAAGCTCGATCTGACCGACCGTACCCAGGTGCGACTGATCAAGAAGCGCCTCAAATTATCCGACGCCGAGCTGACGACCATCGTCGAGCGAATCGGCAATTCGCTATCCGCAATCAGCAAGGAAGCCGCGCTGCAAAAGGCGACCGCGCCGTCAACGCCGACTGACGTCCCGCCAGCCGCGGTGATCGCTTCCGCAAATTGCGCTGAGCCAACGACATCGGAAACCGTGGCGGCCGCGCCGGCTTCATGACGGCTTTCCTTGGGGGACAAAATGGATCGACCATCACTTTCCGACGACGCCTTGACGCGAGCCGCGTCGAGCCTGCGCCGCTCCCGGATCACGGAAGGTAGGCCGTTTCCGCTCGGCGCCACCTGGGACGGGCTTGGCGTCAACTTCGCCTTGTTCTCCGCACATGCCACCAAGGTCGAGCTTTGCCTGTTCGACGATACCGGCGAGACCGAGCTCGAGCGGATCGAGCTTCCCGAATATACCGATGAAGTCTGGCACGGCTATTTGCCCTCGGCCCGTCCGGGCACTGTTTACGGTTACCGCGTTCATGGTCCTTATCAACCCGAAGCTGGGCACCGTTTCAACCCCAACAAGCTCGTTCTCGATCCCTATGCCAAGCAGCTGGTTGGCCAATTGCGCTGGGGACCGGAGTTGTTTGGTTATCAGCTCGATCACGCCGACAAGGATCTGTCATACGACGAACGTGACAGTGCCCCCTTGATGCAGAAATGCCGCGTGATCGATCCAGCGTTCACCTGGGGAACGGCCCGCAAGCCAGAAACACCGTGGGAGCGGACGATCGTCTACGAGATGCACGTCAAGGGCTTCACCCAACTGCATCCCCTCGTTCCCGAGGCGGACCGCGGAACTTTTTCAGGCCTCGCACATTCCGAGGTGCCGGCCTATCTGCGCTCGCTCGGCATCACCAGCGCGGAGCTTTTGCCGATACATGCCTTCATCGACGACAGCTACCTAGTCGAGAAAGGCCTACGCAACTATTGGGGCTACAACTCCATCGCCTTCTTTGCACCCGAGCCACGCTACCTGAAGACGCCGTTTGCGAACGAATTCAAAGCCATGGTGAACCAGTTCCATGCCCATGGCATCGAAATCATCCTCGACGTCGTCTACAACCACACCGCGGAAGGCAACGAGCTTGGGCCGACTCTGTCATTCAAGGGCATCGACAATGCCAGCTATTATCGCCTGCTGTCCGATCAGAAGCGCTACTACATCAACGACACCGGCACCGGGAATACGGTGAACCTCTCACACCCGCGCGTACTCCAGCTGGTTGCCGATTCCCTGCGTTACTGGGCAACCGACATGCGCGTTGACGGCTTCCGCTTCGACCTCGCCACGATCCTGGCGCGGGAGCCGTACGGGTTCGACGAAGGCGGCGGCTTTCTCGACGCGTGCCGCCAGGACCCCGTACTCTCCAGCGTCAAGCTGATCGCCGAACCATGGGACATCGGCCCGGGCGGCTACCAGGTCGGCCGCTTTCCACCCGGATGGGCCGAGTGGAACGATAAATTCAGGGATACAGCACGCGCCTTCTGGAAGGGCGATCCAGGCACCCTCGCTGACTTTGCCAAACGCATCTCCGGATCCGGCGACCTCTTCAACAAGCGCGGCCGCCGGCCCTGGGCCAGCGTCAACTTCGTCACCGCCCACGACGGCTTCAATCTCAACGATCTGGTCTCCTATAACGACAAGCATAACGAAGCGAATGGCGAGGACAATCGCGACGGCCACAGTAACAACCATTCATGGAATTGCGGTGCCGAAGGACCGACGGACGATTCGGAGATCACGGCGCTGCGCGAGCGCCAGAAGCGAAACCTGCTGGCGACGATGCTCCTGTCTCATGGTACGCCGATGCTGCTGGCCGGCGATGAGTTCGGTCAAACCCAGCAAGGCAACAACAATGCTTATGCACAGGACAACGAGACCAGCTGGCTCGACTGGATGAACATCACCGCGAACGGCCGGAGTCTTCGCGAGTTCACACGCAAGCTGATCGCCACGCGCAAAGCGTTTCCCATTCTGTTTCGCAGCCGCTTCCTTGTCGGATCCCACAACGAAGAGCTCGACGTGAAGGACGTCGCATGGCTATCCCCATCGGGGGAAGAGATGACAACCGACCAATGGCAGGACGGTAATGCCAAATGTTTCGGCATGCTCCTCGACGGACGCGCACAGGAGACCGGCATCAAGCGTCGCGGATCGGACGCGACCATGCTGCTGGTCTACAACGCTTATTATGACGTCGTGAACTTCACCTTGCCAGACGTCACCGACGGGAGCAGCTGGCTGGGCCTGATCGACACCAATCAACCCGACGTTCAAATGCCGGCGTTCGAATTTGGGCACGCTTACGCGGTGACGGGGCGATCTCTCGTGGTGTTCGGCTTGGCTACCGAGAACATCGCGACGCACCGCCTGCGGCAAGGTCTTGGCGCGCTGCTCGATATCGCCGAGGCACCCCTGCGCGACTAGAGGCCAGCAGCACTGGCCGTCTCCGGCCAAAAAGGGGACGATCAAGCGTCATAGATCATCCTACCAAGGTTGCCCCTTGCCCGCAGCGCGGCTTTGCATGATCCCCGACGAGGTCTCTAAGCACCAAGCGGTGCCCCACGCAACAATGGGGCGACAGAGGCGTTGTTGGAGCGGTTGCGGCTTTACCCGTTGCGCAACCCACGATGGCTTCGAAATGACTCGCACCCTGATCGGCACATCTGGTTGGCACTACGACTCCTGGCGGGGCCCGTTCTTCCCGGAAGGGTTACCGCTCAAGCAGCAGCTTCACTATTATGCCAATCAATTCGATAGCACCGAGCTCAATGGTGTGTTCTATCGCACACCCACGCCGGAGTCGGTCAAGGCCTGGCGGGAGCAGACTGGCAAGGACTTCGTCTTCGCCTGGAAGGCGTCCAAGTTCATCACTCACTGGAAACGTCTGTCTGACGCCTGCGAAAACAGCCTGGACCTATTGGAAGATCGCGCTAAATTTCTCCGTGGCAAGCTTGGTCCGATCTTGTTCCAGCTACCACCCCAATTCGAAGCGAACGCCGACCGGCTCCTTCGTTCTTCAAGCTGCTATCGAAGAGGCGTCGCTACAGCTTCGAATTTCGTCATCCCAGCTGGTTATCAGCCTCGCATTCTGCGGGTGCTCGCCGACAATAACGCCTCGCTATGCCTTTCCGACCATCACGATGCCCCGGCACCATGGGAGCGCACGGCGGACTTCGTTTACGTGCGCGGCCACGGCCCAGGTGGGCGCTATCACGGCCATTATACCCGCCCTGCTCTCGCGCAGTGGCCCGGCGCATCCGATCCTGGAAACGGCAAGGTTGTGACGTCTATGTCTATTTCGACAACGACCAGAAAAGCGCAGCCCCCGCGGATGCGGCCAAGCTGAAAGCGATGCTCTAGCGGTCGCAGCCGCAGCGGCTCTGGTCGATTTACGTAGCTAAGACTTTGCCGTGCCCGGTTCGGCCATCTTGCGGTGCTGTTTGGCCAAGACCTCATTTGGTGTCACATTGGCGATCGTAGTCTGAATTTTGTTCTTTATCCCTGTGACGATATCGGACTCTCCCCGCAGCATCGCATCGAAGCCCGCTTTGGCCACATCGTGCGCGTCGTCCTTCTTCTCGGTACCGACCTTCGTGTCCATCATGTCCGCTCGACGGAAGAACTCCGTCTCGGTCGCACCCGGCATCAGACAGGTGACCGTGACGCCGCTGTCGCGCAGCTCCTCGCGGAGAGCAAAGGAGAACGAATCCAGGAACGCCTTGCTGGCGTTGTAGACGGCCTGGAAGCTGCCGGGCGTGAAACCGGCAATCGAGCCGGTGATCAGGATGCGTCCCGCATTCCGACGAAGCATCCCGTTTCCGGCGCGATGGATCAGATAGAGCGTGCCGGTGATATTGGTGTCGACAAGCCGCCTTATCTTGGCGAAGTCCTGATCTAGGAAGGCTTTGCCAAGTCCGACACCCGCATTGGCAAGCAGAGCATCGATCGGACGGTCGCCGACAGCGGCGCAGAGCTTGTCGACGCCATCGATCGTGGACAGGTCGGCCTGGACCGCCTCGACAGTCGAACCGAGCCGGCGGAGATCGGTTGCCGCTTGCTCATCGCGGGCTCGTCTGAGGCAATGATCAGATTGAAGCCATCCTCGGCAGCGCAGCGTGCGAGTTCCAGGCCGATTCCGGTGGAAGCGCCGGTGACGACGGCGAGTTGGTTGGCGGGCATGGGCGTATCCTCGGGATTGAGACGATGACGCCCAATCACTTCGTTATCATCTCGTTCCTATCGCTCTGAAGCTGGTGCGGTGCAGAGATTTGCACCATGCAATAGCAACCATCGTCCGTTGTTGGACTTAGATGCGACATATCGAGCGGAGAAGTGGAATGAAAGCGCTGGTCTGGCACGGCAAGGAAGACATCCGGTGCGACACCGTCACCGATCCGGAAATCCAGGATCCACGCGACGCCATCATCAAGGTGACCAGTTGCGCGATCTGCGGCTCAGACCTCCATCTCTTCCACAATTTCATTCCGGGCATGATGCCCGGCGATATCATGGGCCACGAGACCATGGGCGAAGTGGTCGAGGTCGGCTCGGGCGTTGACGGCAAGCTGAAGAAGGGCGATCGCATCGTCGTCCCCTTCACGATCATTTGCGGCGAATGCGATCAGTGCAAGCGCGGCAACTTCTCGGTCTGCGAAACCACCAATCGCAAGAAACACTTGGCAGACAAGGTGTTCGGGCATTCGACCGCCGGCCTATTCGGCTATACACATCTGACCGGTGGCTATCCCGGCGGCCAAGCCGAGTATCTGCGCGTTCCCTTTGCCGATGCCACGCACATCAAGGTGCCCGCCGGCATTCCGGACGAACAGCTGCTGTTTCTCAGCGACATCTTTCCGACCGGCTGGCAAGCTGCCGTGCAATGCGACATCGTGCCGACCGACACTGTCACGATCTGGGGCTGCGGCCCTGTCGGGCAGATGGCGATCCGCAGCGCCATCCTGCTTGGCGCCAACCAGGTGATTGCGATCGACTGCCTGCCCGAGCGGCTCAGCATGGCGGAAGCCGCCGGCGCGACTACGATCAATTTCGAGAACGAGAGCGTGTTGGAACGGCTCAAGGAATTGACCGACGGCAAGGGCCCCGAAAAATGCATTGATTGCGTCGGCATGGAATCGCACGTGATGGCGTCGCTGCCCGACACCATCCTGGACCGCGCCAAGCAAATGGTCATGCTCGAAAGCGACCGGCCCCATGTGTTGCGCGAGATGATTTATGTCTGCCGGCCCGGAGGCATCATCTCGGTGCCGGGCGTCTACAGTGGCTTCTCCGACAAGCTGCCGATGGGGGCTTTCATGAACAAGGGACTGACGATGCGGACCGGGCAAACCCACGTCAACCGCTGGACGGACGATCTGCTCCACCGCATCGAGGAAGGCGAGATCGATCCCTCCTTCGTCATCACCCACACGGTCCCGCTTAGCAAGGGACCCGAGATGTACCAGGTGTTCCGCGACAAGCGGGATTCCTGTGTCAAGGTCGTGCTGAAGCCCTGAGGAGCATTCCGACATGTTTCACGTCTCCAACATCGTACGCACCAAGGGCGATCCCAAGATCGTCGAAGGCGGCCCAAGCTTGAAGCAGCCGGAAGACCAACTCGCACGCGCTCTCGGCTGGTTCAGTATCGGCCTGGGGGTCGTAGAGCTTTTCGCTCCCCGACGTGTCACGGAAACGCTGGGGATGGAAGGCAACGAGACAATGGTCCGCGCCTTCGGCATGCGGGAAATCATGGCCGGGATCATGTCCCTCTCGGTGGACAAGAATAAAGGCTTGTGGGCGCGAGTGGGCGGCGATGGCGTCGATGCGGCTGCCCTGCTTTCCGGCCTGACATCTGATAACCCCAAGAAGGGCAACGTGGCGCTGGCGTTGCTGATGGTGGGCGGCATTGCCATGCTCGACTATCGCGCAGCCCAGGAGACCAAGCCGCGCCGTCCGCCGCGCGATGAACGACGTAAGCTCTACCCGAATCGCAGCGGCTTTCCCAAGGGCGTCGAGGCTGTGAAAGGCCGGGCAAAGCAAGCTGTCCAGCACGCGACGGCCGGTGTCACCTCCTGATCTGGCCGAGACCGAGGACAAGCCGCGACGGCGTTCGCGCTGGATTGCGGCCGCCGCGCTTGGACTGATCAGCAGCAGCTTCTCAACCATCGTCAGCCAGCTCTTCGCGGCGCGGATAGGACGCGACGCCGCGGTCGACTGGATGACCGTCGCTGCCATTCCCGTGCGCGACTGGGCGCTCAGTGCGGAGCCCTCATGGAGCGCCATCGTCACCGGCATCGCCTTCCATCAATGGGCGGATTTTTCCTGGGCCTTGGTGTTCTTCGGCGTGCTCGGGCGCTGGACGGCCGATCTGCGGCCGTGGACGATTCTGCTGCTCGCGCTGCCTTGGGCAATTCTCACATCGGGAATGGAATGGTTCGTCCTCGTGCCGTTGTTCCCGTTCTCGCAGCCGCTGTTCACCCTCCAGCAGCCTTACTGGATTGGCTTTCTCGTCCACGCTTCGTCGGCCCTGATGTATCCCCTGTTCGTCCGGTTGCGCTGGATCCACGATGCCGCGCCCGCGTGGGATGTCTCATTCTCGAATGCCTGGAGCGCCGGGGCGCTGGCCGTAATCGCGGCGCTCGGCGCAATCGCGCTTTTCGGCGCTCGCGGCTACGAACTGCCGTGGGTGGGGCGCGACAAGGACATGGACCAGGCCTATATCCGCCACATGACCGCTCATCACGCGCAGGGCATCGAGCTGGCTCAATTGGCGGTTCGGCGGGCGCGGGACGCCCATCTCCGGAAGCTCGCCATGTTGATGGTTTCGAGCCAGATCGGCGAGACCCGGATCTTCGCAAGTTGGTGGCGAAGCTGGTTCGCCACCGAGATGCCCGACTGCAGTTCCGCGGAGCGCGCGGCCATGCCCGGCCTTCTGACCACGAACGAGATCCAGCAAGCCAGGAATGCGCCGCCCGACGGATTCGATGGGCTGTTCATCGCACTGATGAGCCAACACCACCGCGGCGCGGTCAAGATGGCCGACCAGATGTGGCATAGCTCCGGTGACCCGCGCCTACGCGTGATGGCTCACGCCATTCGCCATGAGCAGCAGGGCGAAATCGCGCTGATGCAGGGCGCGAGCGGCGCTGCCGCTGTCGGCACGGCATTCCGCAACATGCTGCGTGATAATGTGAATTGAACCTGAGGATGTGCATGGCACACGCGGCTGCTGGCGCGATCTCGCGACCTAGTTATGAGCGCGCTACTTTTTGGTGCAGCTGGTCCAGGTGGCACTGGGACGGCTTCTTGTCCAGGCGCCAGCGAAGGATCCTGGTGCCATGGCGAAATCGGTCACCGGACACATGGTCGTAGCAGACCTCGACAACCTGAACCGGGCGCACCGGCTGCCACTCGGCCGATCGCTTCGTCGACCACCGGCTCGGACCGCCGGGCGCCTTGCCGCTGAAGCTGCTCCCGCTGATAATCTTCTCGAACCGTTTGGTGAGGCCAGGTTTGTCCGAGGCCTTGAGCGCGGAGGTGAACCCGACGTGATGCAGGAGCCCGGATTTATCATAGAGCCCGAGCAGCAGCGAACCGATCACCCTCCGGCCGGCCTGCTTCTTCTCGGCATATCTGAAACCGCCGACCACACAATCGGCCGATCGCATCAGCTTGATCTTCTGCATTCCGTCGCGCGTGCCGCTGCAATAGGCAAGATCCCGCCGCTTCGCGACGACGCCGTCGTGGCCGTCCTCAATACGTTGAAGCCATCGCTTGGCTTCGGCGTAGCTGCGGCTCGCCGGCGAAAGCACGAACACATCGTTGTTGCGAAACTGGCGGCGGGCGAAGGCCTCCAGCGCGGGCCGTCGCTTGGCGAGCGGAAGCGCCGCAAGATCTTGATCCGCCGATCGCAGCAAGTCGAAGGCCATGAAGCTCGCAGGCGTCTCTCCAGCCAGACGCTTGATCCGGCTTGGCGCCGGGTGGATGCGCTGAAGCAGTGCGTCGAAGGAGTATCCCTCACCCAGCCGAATGATCAGCTCACCGTCCAAGATGAACGATTCCGCATCGATGGCGGACGCAGCGACAACGACTTCAGGGAAATAGCGAACGAGGTCTCGCCCGCCTTTCGACTGCATCCTGACGCGCTGACCCTCACGGATGAGCCCAGGAAAGCTAACCGGAATTTCTGGCGCCGATCGAATTGGCGCTCTCAGGCTCGGTCACGCGAACGGAATGCCCCTGTCGCATCGCAAGCGATGCTGCCGCAACGGCCGCCTCAAATGCAGCCTCCTTGGTCTGATAGGTATTCCGGATCGAGCCGTCATGTTCGACGTGCCAGGCGCCGTCCCTGCCGACGATGTCGTAAGCTGCAAGTCCCATGTTCTTCCCCTTCAATCAACCGTCCGGCGTCGCCTTGGACGCTTGTGTACTGCTCACCGGATCGGATGCCGGAAAGCTGTCTTTCAAACCTTTCTCGAGCTCATCATCCTTTGCCTTATCGCGGCGTATCGCTTGTCTGGGATCGTCCGCATTCTTGTCCGGTGGAGCAGGATCGAATTTCTCATTCATGCGTACCATCCTTTCATCGTCCGAACTCCGCAACGCGACACATGTTCCTCGGCGATGAACTGAGCCGCCAGCCTCACGTCTTTGGGTGCGTCGATCCGGAAGGTGTCGTGTGCCTCACCCTGTTCACCCGCTAAGCTGGTCCGTCCGGCCTCGGTCACTTAGGATTTCTTCCACCATCCGGCGATCGCAGCAGAAAGATCATACCACAATCCGGTCGGCAGGTCGGGCACTGCGACCCGCACGCTGAACTGGGCCGTGGTCGCATCGCGGACCCACTCGGCTGTCGCGAAGTCAAATCCGAAGCTGCCGGCATGACGAATGGCGTGGCCGTCCCGGCTGAGATCGCGGCACATCGCCTCTGCGGTCTGGCGTGCGCTTTCTTCATCGAGAGGATTCTTCGCTCGCAGGGTGACGTAAAGGCCGTGGGTGAAGTGAAGCTGGGCCGATTGCGACGCGAGCATGCGGCTAAACATCCGCGCGGTACGACGGCCATTGCGCAAGATGGCTGCGACGCGCTTCTTCGTCAGCATCCAATAGGCTTCACGGCCCACATAGGGCGGAAAATGAGCCGGGAGCGCAGCCCCGCCGAACAGCCGGATTGCATTGCGGACCTCCGCCGTCAGGCGTTCGATGATGACGCTCCTGCCCTCATCGCCTGCATTCTTCCATCTGACAAAAACCACCGACCCCAGGCGCCCATACTCCGCCCCGAGTGAATCCAACTTGTTGTGGCTTCGTACCATGACAACGGGAACCTGTTGGCGCTGCGCCCAGCGCAGGACCCGGCGGATGCGGCCGGAACGGACTGCAAAGCATGTTGTATCGAATACCAATAGGTCGAGTTCAGAGCTGCTGGAGCGCAGAATGGCTTCGAACGCCGTCGCAGGCAGACATGAATCCAGCAGAAGGACCCTTGGCAAGCCGGTCGATGTGGCGGCAAGCGGCAGCTCTGGAGAGACGATTTGCAGGCTGGGCGTAAAGCGTTCGATTAACTCCAGCGTCTCTGCGTACGACCCCGTCATTGCCAGGATTTCGCCACTGCCAAGAACTTGCACGGCCGAGAGCATCACGGCCGAGATCGCGGCCATGCCGGACGCACTGTAATAGAGTTCGCTGCTGCAGCCGGCGCCAAGTTCATAGAACATCGGTCCGCTGACGCTGAGGTCCGCGCGCTGATAGTCGTAACTGAATACGAATGGCCCGCTTGCAGGACACGCCGTCGTGGACCACGCCGTCTCGGTCGCCTTCCAATCCTGAAGTTCGTGCTCCGCACGCAGAGCGGCAGTCAGTTGGAATTTCATCCTGATAATCTCGTCTACGGAGCGTGGACGAGACAGGTTTTGCGGACGACACAGGCTGGCATTCAACAGCATGATTTCCTGGTACTTCCGCTCCAGATAAGTCTCAAACGTCTCCATGTGTGTCGTCAGATAAATTCCTTACACATTTTTTCTAAACGTCCATCACAAGCTGGAGGTCCAAACAAGGATTGCGGTAATTCAGATATCAAGCCGGCGGGTCAATTACGACGGCAGCACTCGCGGTTGATTAGCAGCAAGCGTCCGATCTTAACGTGCGGGAGACGACCTTCCGGCCGCCGATCGACAACCGCGTCCCTCCGGAGCCGCCGGCCATATGGGCGTCGCGTCCCAATCGAGCCAGCGGTCCTTTGGGCAACGCCTTCACGACGTTGCAGTCACCAAAACCGAAGGTTACCGGAAGTTCCCATTGACGAACTCCCCTTCCTCTCAGGCACAATGATGGCCTTCATCACCGGGCTTCCTGAGCTGCTCCTAACATATGTGGAAGTAGGAACCGCAGATTGATGCTGTCTCCCCCGAGGGGAGAGAGTCGCATATGACGCCCATGGATGACGATGAGGTTCGATTGCACTTGGCCGATCGGGCCTGTCCACATTGCGGGACCCGACCGTGCCTCCTGACGCCTATGCTTGATACGGAATCCGGCAAGCTGATAGATCTTTACCGATGCAGCAGGTGCGGCGAACGATTCCGCGACGAATAATTGACGCTACAATCGCGCCAGACGCATTCCAAGACGCTGATCGCCTACCCAACGGCCGACCATCAAACCTAGAATCGCGCAAAAATTCGCGCCCTTACGATAGGCTCACGCCGGACGAAGTCATGGCCCAGGCGTTTCTGCGCAAGCCGCGGGACCTTCCGAATATCCCCGCCTGATCCGCGTGTACCAGGCCGCGTAGGGACTGTTCTTGACCGCATGCCTGTTGAGGTCGGGCGCGCCGTCCTTCCACCAGACCGGTCCGCGTTCGCCCAAACCGCGCTTCGTCGCGTCAACCAGATCGCGTGCGGCAGACTCAGCCGCCGAGCTTCGCGCCGCCTTGGCGGCCTTCACGGCACGGCGCGCATCCATCAGATGCTTCACCAGCCGCGACTTCTCATCGGGATCAAGACCTGGATTGCTCATCCGCCACAGCTTGCCCCGGACGACGAAGTAGCGACCGTCGGGGGTCACGGGATGCTTGAGCCCAGCCATCCGATGAAGGCTCTATTTGGTGCGAACCATCGTTGCACCGGTGCCTTTCAGCGCCTCGACGATCTTCTCGGGTTCATCGCCATGGAAGTCGACTGACACCTCGATCTCGCCCTCCAACTTTTGCTGGCCCTCCGGCGCGGGCGCGGTCTTGACGTCCGCGCCTGCGGCCCGCGTGCCGGACGAATTCGCAGCCCCCGCGGGCTGAATGAAGACGTCACCCCGCGCCACGCCAAACTCCTGGACCACGCGCTCCACTGCCAGCTCGGCTTCACGCCGCGTGGCGAATTCTCCGACGATCGTGCTTTCCAACGTTGTTCTCCGCTTCAAGGGTCCAGCGGCGGACAACCGGCCATTGACGTCCAGAGTTCCTAAAGCCAGTCCGGATGTTTCCCTTTGGCGGAATCCGCCCGGGACGCGCCGGCGCAGAGCAGGAGAAACAGCGCCCGCTCTGCCTTGTATCTAGCGCCTGCGCGGCTGCATTCCGAGCCGGACATCAAGGCTTCTCCTCCAACCTCGCAGACGGTCCACTTCCAACGGCCGCGCCCGCGCTGCTTCAATACGATGTCGTAGCCGGCAAAGCGATCTTCCTCGTTTTCGCAACTCATGCGGCGAACCGTCCGGGCGAACCATCGCGGAGTTGGTCCAGAAGCCGTTGCTCGCGCGCGATCCTGGCGCGGTAAAGCTCGCGCTCCTTCTCCGTGTTTGCGCCGGCGAGCAGGAGCCGATAATGCGCGATGACCTTCTCGCTGCCACGGATCAACAGGTCCTTGACGCCAGTCATGAGGCAGCTCCCACTGTCGCGGGCACTTTCGGCATATCGAATGCGAGGGGAAAGGACCCGGTCGTCAGTCGCTGGAGCGCCGAGCTCTCTTCGGAGAGACGCCGTTCGATGAACTGGCGTTCGAGGTCCGATAGTCGCGTCTTCAGCAGACTGCGATAGCGATGGATATTGTTGCGGTGCGCACGGATACGGGCAAGGTTTTCGTCGAGCATCGTCGCCACTCCTGACGGTCTTCCAAAATCCTTCATGGTTCGAGACGTGGGAAGCGGATTCCCAAGCGGAAAAATATTCGGCGCGAAACGGCTGTCAAGATGGCAAAGCGGTGCGGTACGCGAATGTTCGTCCCTTGCGCGTTAACCAATCACATGAGCCGAAAAAAATCTGGCCGCCCCCTCTTGAAACGCCCTTCCGTTTTTCTATTTCGTTTTTCGCCGCGAGAGCGGTGTGCCTGACGCCTTCCAGGGTCGGGCACGGGCGCGGCCGGAGGTCTCAGGACCGCCGTCTTGCGTTCCTTCGTAACCATCTTGCTCTTTGGAGGACTTGGATATGAGGACCACCTTCGACTTCGCGCCGCTGTGGCGCTCCACCATCGGCTTCGACCATCTGGCCGGCCTCGTCGACAGCGCCCTGCGCCAGACCAGCGAGGACAGCTACCCGCCCTATAACATCGAGCGCTTCGGCGAGGACCACTACCGGATCACGCTGGCGGTAGCTGGCTTCGGCGCCGACGACATTACCGCGACCGCCGAGCAGAACGCGCTCATCATCGAGGGCCGCAAGCCCGAGAAGCCCGCGGGCGAGTTCCTGTTCCAGGGCATCGCCGCGCGCCCCTTCCGCCGCGTCTTCAACCTGGCCGATTACGTCCAGGTGAAGGAAGCCGCCTTCCGCGACGGCCTGCTGATCATCGATCTGGTCCGCGAGGTGCCCGAAGCGATGAAGCCGCGCCGAATCCAGATCGCCGGTGCGACCGCCTCGCCCCGGATCGAGCAGAAGAAGGCCGCCTGACGGCCTGCCGGGCGGCGGCACGTCCGCCGCCCGGATCTTGTAACGCTCCCTAGGAAGGAGTGCATAAGGGAGACGACCATGACCAACGCAAAGACGAATGCCACCAATCTCAATGCCATCTTTCACCCCGCCGCTCATTACGGATCTGCCGACGAGGTGTTGAACGACAGCGGACTTACCACGCCGGAGAAGCGAGTCATCCTGTCGTCCTGGGCGTCCGACATGTTCGCCGTGGAATCCCGTCCTGCCTTGCGCGCGATCCCGGGCATGGACCAACCAATCCGTCTCGCGGACATTCTCGCCGCCTTGCGCAAGCTGGACGACGACCATGATGATCCGCCTCGCGGCGGCGCGTCGATGCGGTTGCGGCGGCCTTGGGCCGCCGCCTCGGGGCGGCAACCGATGTCCTGACTCGGTCCGTCCTAACGATGCGACCAGGAGGCGCGGCGGACATATGAGCCGCGCCCGTTCGGGCGCCGGCGGGTAGGCCTTCGGATTTCTCAGGCTCCTAGGTATCGGAAGCTCTACGACCACCGCATCGTCATGGCGCACAACCGACGCCAGCACCGATCGCGTTGACTAACGCAGCAGCATGATCAGAATGATCAGCGGGATCGGTATTCCGACGAGCCATAGAAGGATCGGCATGGGCTTTCCTTTCGGTTAGTGACGGCGTTTCCAGGTGCCGTCACGGAGCGCTCCACCTTCGGTCGTGGCCAGGCTGGCGCAGAACGCACCCAGCAGCAGCGAAGCGGTCAGCCAGAACGCCAGGGATGCGGTGGCTTTGCGCGCAGCATCCATGTCGGCCTTGACCTGCGTGATCACGTCGTTCACGCGCTTCTCTGCCTCGGGTTGCGCAAGACCAGTGCGCGCCGCGACGACTTTCGCGACATACTCTCGATCCGGTCCCTTCAATTCGCCGCCATCACGAAAACTGCGGGTAAAGAGCCGGACAACCTCGCCGCGGACTTCCTACGGATTGACCGACGAAGCTTGAGAGGCTGGGTCACCGCGCAGCAGCGTATCTACATAATTATCCATCGGACCTCCGGATTGCCCGGCGCTCGTCGCCACGCCCTGGGCCGCTCCGGTCGTCGCGCTTCCGAGAATACTTGTCGCAGGGGTCGCGAGCACAGCAGCGCCGAGAACCGAAGCCAGCGCCCAAGCCACGAAGCCGTGCGCTGTGTCGCGGAAATAGACTTCGTCGCCGTGGACGCCTGCCCACCCGGAACGAAGCCGGCCCGCGAGATATCCACCGATCGAAGAGGCAATCATGGCGATGACAATCAGGTAGAGGCCGGTGGTGATCTTGAACGTTGTCGCTGAAACGCCCGACCCTGACCAGGGGGACACCATGCTCAGTCCGAGGCCCGTGCCAAAGGCCAGCAGCAGCAGCGTTATCGCGCAGGCGGCAACGGCGCCGGCAACGATGGCAGCCCACGATACGCCGGCCAGCGATGAATTGGGCGAATCCCCGGGGACGACGACGATATCGATCATGCGAGTGCTCCTCGGAACGACGCTCGGCGCGCCACCTGCTGCGACAATGTGCTGCCGAGGTTCCAACGGAGGTCGCGATGCAAGAGGCGTTGGCCGCCCTAACCAAGAGGAGGCATTGAAGGTCCAGCGGCGAGACCGCGCGGATCGGACCGTTCTCCTTCAGGAACAGTCTCACCTTGCTGACATTGATATTCCGCGAGGCCACGCATCCGAAAGGGCGAGCCCAAGATTCCCAAGCACTTCGGAGGCTCCGATGAGCGATCGTACAGGCAATGAGCCATCACCTTTGGTCCTTTTCGCCGTGGCCATCATCCCCATTTTCGCGGTCCTGGGATGGTTCGCGCTCAGATAGCGCTCGTCCAGCCGCCTTCCATGCTTCCTTTGCGTTCACTTAGCGCCTCGCCTGACCAAGCGCGCCGTGTTCAGCTGGCAATCCTACCCTTAACATTTGGTGCGGCGCTCACCCGGCTTCTCCGATAAACCTCGAACGACACCCGGCAAACATGGGTCATGAGATGCGCAGTAAGCGCATCTGAAGAAATAGCCGGACGAGCCGTTGGGAAAGCAGAAGCACGACAATGACACCACCAGGATGGGCAACGGCCGAAGGCCCCGGAAGCGAGTTGAGCGACAAATTGAAGAGAAGAATGGAGCTCGTCCTGGAAGAAACATTCCGGGATGCGCTTCCCAATGGCGGAGATCACAAAACCCGGAAGCTCGTTGCCGCGCGACTTTTAGCGGCCGCAGTGGAGGGCAGGACCACGTTGGGAGAACTAGGTCTCCTTGCCCGGAAGGCGATGGCAGAGCTCAAGAGCAAACCACGGTAGAGCCTTTACTGCCCGAAACATCCAAGCACCTCTCAGGGAACAAAAACAACATAGATTAAGTTGCTTTTCCGAAGTCGGGCAGAGCAATGACGCGGTATTTTTATCAGATCACGAACGGCGCCCCTCACAATGACGATGTCGGTGAGGAATTGGCCAACGATCACGCGGCCTGGATAGCCGCCAAACGGCTGGCGCGCGACATCGAGGACTCTCTCGAATTGGATGGGCGGTGGAGCCTCGAAGTTCGCGACGGGATCGGACCGGTCTGCTCGATCACGATCGAAAGCAAGAAGCTTCGTTGAGCCGAAAGTTGTACCTTCGAGGCAAGGGGCGACTTTCGATCCTTCACCGCGGGACGGACGGGCTCGACGTGGTGTCCACCCGCGCGGTGAAACGGCCCCGGTTGGGAAAACACCGGGGCCGCCTGGCTAAGAATTAGCCTCCGTTGAGCGCTATTGTGCCAAGCTCGTTCGACTTCTCGCGTTCCTAATCCGGCTTCCGGATTTGCAGAGGTGATCGTCGAATCAAAAGGCCCAGCTGTTCGCCGGGCGTCACCAGTACCCGTAGGGCCGGTAATGAGTGTGATAATATCGCGGGCCGTAATACCGCGGGCGATAGTATCGGGGACCGTAATAGCGTGGGCCATAATACGCGTACGGGCCGGGGCGATAATACCCATACGGCCCCGGGTAGTATCCCGCGCCGTAATAGTAAGGCGATGCGGCCGCCGCAGCGCCGAACGCCAAGGCACCGGCGGCAAGGCCAAAGCCCAGACCCGGGCCGCCCCAACCGCCATGCCAGCCTCCTCCCCGCCAATGTGCTTCGGCCGGGGCAAGTGTCGCGGTCGATATCGCGCCGACCGCCAGCGCTGCAAGGGCAACTTTTCGCATGCCTATTCTCCTCGGGTTGCGTCAAGCAACAATGCAGATTGTGTCCGCCACGTTCCTGTTGCGAACCGGCGCCGCTCCCCGCCCCGCGCCACTGGGTCGCTGTTGATCTGAGCATAATAACGGACGATGACCGAAGTCGCGACCGCCGATGGCGTGCCCGCAGATCCACCGAACTGACGCCGATCAGGCCGCAACGGCTCGGAGCGTTACCGGACATTCATTGCAGATGGACTGACGTCCTCACCACAGTGGATGCGATCCTCGCGTTCATCGAGGTATTGCTGATATTCGTTGATGGCCCGGTTGGCCATGCGGATGCGGTTTGTGTGCCCTTGGTCCACCATCGCGGCCATTCGCTGAGCAAGAAACACGCAAGTCTCGAACTCATCCCGGATCGCGCCGGCACGTGCCAGGAAGTCCCACGCGATTTCGTAAGCCTGCTCCGCGGCCGGATTGCGATAATCGCTGAAGATGATAATCGCTGAAGATAATGTGTGTCATCGATTGCCTCAGGGCGGCGGCACACCGGCGCGTCAAGCGAGCCGCCGCGCCTGCCGGCGGTTACGCCGATTGCCGCTGGTGCGCCAGATATGCCATCGTCACCTTCTCGACGTTGGACTCGATCCAGGCCGCCATACGTTGCTCCTCCTTCAAAGACGCTTCGAGCGGCTCCTTCGCTTCGGCGACCCCGGCGGCGCCGCAGAGCGCGAGAAGCGATTTATAGGCTGCAATCTCGAAATTCTCGAACGCGTTGTTGGCAAAAGTATTCTTGAGGATCTCGTCATCGGCAACCGAATGCGCCATGGCCTGCATGTTGGCCATCACGGACTGTGTCGTGTCCTTGAGACTGGAGGTGGTCTCGCCGCAAGATTCCAGACATCGCTCCAGCCGTTGCAGCTGCTCGTTGGTCTCCTGAAGGTGAGCGATTACTTTGGCCTTCACCTCCGGATATTCGTCCAGCCGCTCCGACTGACGTTCCATCAACTCCCTCGCCTGCACTTCCATCGCATGTGCATTGCGTAGTCCAACAACGAAAGTGTCGCGCGCAGTGTTCGCCATTTCCTGTCCTCCGTTCGACTGGCTTCGTTGCCGCAACCGCCATCCCGAGCGGTCGTTCCTAGCGCAAACGGGAGTCTGCAAAAGCCACGCGAGTTCCGGACCGGGACCCAACCTGACCTGCGATAGCAAATCTTCGATACGCCATGACCGGAGCCGTGCACATAGCCCGGCCTCTGACCGCCGCACCGTGACTGGTGATGACAAATCCGGCTTGCCGAGCGTTTCGACGAAATTGCCGTCCTGTGACAAGCGCGCGTCCGGCTCCGGCGGGACCCTCCCTCGCGCCGGGGCCACGCCATTTTTGCGGAATGAGGTGGCGGCAATTTCAGAGCATGTCCAGAACACGCGAGAAATGTTTTAGGAACGCAACCTGACAGCTTTTCATTGCGCCCATGTGCCAGGACACAAAAAGGAGCTGTGCATGTACTATTTCGACAAGCGACTGCAATATCCCGTACGGGTCGAGAAGCCCGATCCCCTCTTCGCCCGTCAGCTGCAGCAGGCCATCGGCGGCGTCGAAGGCGAGATCCGCGTCTGCCTCCAATATTTCTTCCAGGCGTGGGGCGCTCGCGGCCCCGCAAAGTATCGGGACGTGCTTCTCAACACCGCGACCGAAGAAATCAGCCTTATCGAAATGCTTGCGACGGCGGTTGCGCTGAACCTCGAGGAGGCGCCGGCAACGACGCAGGAGACGACGCTGCAGGCCAACCCGGTCGTCGGCGCCGTCATGAACGGCGGCGAACGGCCGCGACATGTGATCGAGGGCATGCTGCATCAGCACATCCTCTCGAGCGGCCTGTCGGCATTTCCCGGCAATTGCGACGGCGTACCGTTCAACTGCTCGCACATCTACGCCAGCGGTAACCTTGCGGCCGACATGTATTGTAACGTCGCGGCAGAGTCCACGGGACGAACGCTCGCGGTGCGCCTCTACAACTCCACGAACGATCCCGGCATGCAGGACATGCTGAGCTACCTCATCGCCCGCGATACGATGCATCAGCAGCAATGGCTCGCGGTCATTGAGGAAATGGGGGCGGACGCATCGCTGCCGATCCCGAACAGCTTCGATCGCAGCAAGGAGGCGACCGAGTTCAGCTACATGTTCATGGGCACGGAGCGCGGTGGCGACTCCCTGCAGCCCGGTCGATATTGCGAGGGTCCGTCCATCGACGGTCAGGGGACGTTCACCTTCCGCGGCGGGTTCGAGCCGCTCGGTCAGGAGCCGGTGCTGGGACCGGCGCGGCCCGACAGTGGGGCGCAGGTCGAGCAGATGAACGAAGCGCCCGTGACGAATGCACTGACCTGAGGTCATAAACAAACGGGCCGCCCATCACCGGGCGGCCCGTCTCGGAATACTTACTTGTTGGCCGAACCGGATCCGCTCGAGCCGGTGGTCACGCTCGGAGCGTTGGTCGGACTTGTCGTGGTTGCCTGATGACCGACGTCCCGTCCGTCGTAGAAAAAGACGGCCGCAATGACGGCTATGACGAAGATGGCGCCGACGGCCCAGCCGAGGGAGCTGCTCTGTCGCGACCTGGACGTCGTGTTGTCGTTTTCATTCATACCAATCTCTCCGTGGGATCGTTCGAGAACCTGTGGTCGGAAGAGACGTTCCAACGTCACGCCGCATCGATTGCGCCGCTACGATCGCAACGTCCGCGGTCCCGCCTCAACGCCGCCGGGCCACGAGGACCCCAATGATGAAGGCCGCGACCAGTGACCGCAACGGCGCGGTCATGGCGATGTCTCGCAATTGCTGCGCGACCTGCGCTGTAGCGGTCTTGCCCGGCGGTTCATGCGGCCTGCTGGCTCCATTGCCGCTTGCTGTGGAGACCTTTCCAGTACCGGTGTTATCGGCAAGGCCAGATGCTTCGGTCATTGCGGACGCGTCTTTGAAGTCCATGGTAGTTCTCTCATGGTTGATCGGGTCTAATCGCTGTTCTTTCCGACTGTTCCTGGCTGAGCTCACCGGCGCGCAACAGTCCTTCACCTCTCTTCCGGCAAGGATCTTGTCCTCATCTATACCGTTTGCGCTGCGAAGCGAACGATCAGGCGCCGCAGTTCATCTTTGTGCACGAGCTGGGCCGCTCGCTTGGGCGAGACCCAGATCGCCTCTCGCTCGCCCTTCTCCGGCCACCAGCGCTCGCGGCCATGCACCTTCATCGGAAAGACATCGACGTCCATGGTCCGCTTGCGCTCGCCCTTCCGCTTGCGATGCTTGAAGCTGCCCAACGCACGTTTCGCGATGACCCCGATCAGCCCCGCTTCCTCATAGGCTTCGAGCGCAGCGGTGCGATGAGGCTCCGTGTTGCGAATCAACGAGCCTTTCGGGACGCTCCATTTGCGCTTGCGCCTGGTCGTGATCAGCATCACGCGCAGCTCGGAATTTTCCAGACGAAACGGTAAAGCGGCGTATTGTTTTTTTGCCCATGCCCTGCCTCCAATAGGATGATAAGCGAGGGCTATCGCCACGGTTCCTCCGAGGCTCTTGCCGACGCGTCTCTTGCGGAAATGCCCCTCGATAGGAACGCACGATATGGCGAGCGCGTCTGTCGCCGACATGTTGGAGAGGATGCTGAAAAAGCGTCTTGGCTCGATCAGGGAGGCTAGAAGAACATGCCATACGCCGTGTTCAAGGATGGAGAGAAGCTCAGCCGGGCGTTTTCGACGAAGAAGGAGACGCTCGAGAAGGCAGATCAGGCAGGGCTGGTCGAGCACGACGGCAGAAAGCCGGTGCTGGAAGATCAGCTGAAGATCGAACCGTGCGCGCCCGATCCCGAACCGCACGATAACACGGATCTCGATTGGACGCCGGACAAGCCGGCGCCCTGATTTTCAGTCAGCGCCATTAGCAGCCCTTGCAGATGCTCTTGACCGTACGATCGACGCTGGAGTTTGGCGCATTCTCGGATCGGATCCGATCGTCGCCCTGCAGCGAGGGACCCGGCGTGGTTGTTCCGTCGATGCGTCCACTGCTGGTGCCGCCCGCCAGATTGCCAGGTCGTCCCACCGTGGTCGATCCTTTTGGGCCACTCCCGCCGCCCGACTGGGCGGTGCCTGCGCCGTTCGTTCCGAGGGTCGTCGTACCTCGCGCAGCATCGGCAGGGTTCGAGGAGTTGGCGGTGCCTGACGTGGCTGTGCTGCCTGACGTGGCTGCGCTGCCCTGGCTCCCAGCGCCCGATACTGCACCGCCGCTTGCGCCGGCAGAACCGCCCGCACCTCCGCCACCGGACCCACCCGAACCTCCGCCACCCCCCTGCGCCAAGGCGGGGGCGATGGACGCTGTCGCGAGGGCGGCGATCAGCAGAATCCCTAACTTTGTCATGCGCATCTCGTCTCTCCGTTCCATTGCTCCCAGCTTGTGGTTCCGCGTCAGCTCCTGTGGCGATCGTCGTGCGTATGGTGTTGATCGCGTTCGCCACCGCCGCCCGAGACTTGGGATTTCGGGCTGTTGGTCGGCGCTCCCGGCGCCGGTGCATCGTGCTCGCGCCCTCCCTTTTCAGGATGTTTCCGATCCTGGCGGGAGGAACCGGGTCCGCCGAAACGTTCCGCGTCTGGGTTCTTGTGCGGCATCATCGATCCTGCTGATAGCCTTGATTGGTAGTGTTCTGTTTGATGTTTCCCTGGCGCCCCTGAGTGTCGAAGTTCTCACGCTCAGGAATCTTATCTTCCGGCTCCGTCGCGGGATCCGAACCGGGTCCCTTGTTGCTGCGTTGCTCTGCCGGCACGGGAGGCATTTTGGACATCGTGGTCTCCTCATTTCTCCATCCTCACAGGGCAATCGGCATCCACAGCCGTCGTTCCTGTATCGATCGCCGCAGCCTGCGCCGACCGGAACGACTGATCGAACCGACGATTGGTCGCAGCATTCGATAGTCGGCGGCCTGCGCACGATGAGCCGCATGACGCCCTGCTCTCTGCAGCGCCTGCATTGCACCCAATGGCGTCCTCCTAAATCTAGGAACCACCACGTAGCGCCTGCATTGCCCGCATATCCAACGGGAGCACACAAATGGGCAATACCGGCGTCGGCATGCTTTTGGGAGACGTCTCGGCCACAGCTTTGTGGTTGTGGTTCATCGGCGCCTTCGTCCTTGGCGCGGTGATCTGGTACGGCGTCCGGCGGTCCGGACACTTGCGCCGCAGCGAGCGCGCGCAGCTGGACCGAAACACGGAAGCCGCGCAGCGCCGCGACGACCCACAAAAGCCGATGGCAAGGTAAAACGTACGGCATCATCAGCGGAACGACACATGCTTGAAGATCTGCGTGGGATCACTCAACCCGGAGCGGTCATTGCAGTCCTCGCCGTCCTGCTGTTGATGGCTGGCGCCGACCTGGCCATCGTGATCGCCACGAAAGGATGGCCTTTCTAATCCCGCGGTGGCACGCTGGATTGGCCTGCGGATCGTCGTCCACCTGACGTTCGCGTGTCGACGCTCGCGGATGTGCCGGAACGGGTAGCTCCAACGCCGCCGTTCCGAGGCCGAATAGGAACCTTCATACAAGCGATCGGTTCGCCCTGGGGCAAGGGGAGCTCGGCGACATCGATGCCTGTTCGGATACGTACGGCCTTGGTGCCATTTGCGTTGCTGCCGTTGGCCGCCTGTGCCGGACGGCAGTCTGCGCTTGCGCCGCAAGGGCTGCAATCCGACGAGATCCTGCGAACCTTCTTCATATTCCTGGCGATCGCCTCAGTCGTCTGGGTCGCAGTGGTGATCGTTCTGATCATCGGGATGTTGCGCAGGAAGCGTACCACGGACCAGCCGCTCGCGCTGCATATCCCATTCGAGCGCGTCACCGGGCGCGTCGTGCTTGGGCTAGGACTGGCGACGCTCGTGATCGTTCTGGGCCTCTCCATCGTCAGCTATGCCGGGCAGCGCACCGTGTTCGCGAGGGACGAGCATGCCCTCACGCTCAAGATCATCGGCCATCAATGGTGGTGGGAAGTTCGTTACGAGGACGGCAATCCCGACAGGAGCTTCGTGACCGCCAACGAGATCCGGATTCCGACTGGTCAGCCGGTCAAGGTCGAGCTGGAATCCGCCGATGTGATCCACAGCTTCTGGGTCCCGAGCCTGACCGGCAAGATGGACCTCATCACTGGACAAAAGAATGAGCTGCAGTTCACGGCGAAGAGCGCCGGCATCTATCGCGGCCAGTGCGCCGAGTTCTGCGGCCTTCAGCATGCACACATGGCTTTTGCCGTGCTCGCGCTGCCGCCGGATGAATTCGGCCGCTGGCGCGATCGAGAGAATCAAAGCGCGCATAGCCCGTCCGACCAGCTCGGCAAGCAGGGCGAGCAGCTGTTCCGCGCGCGAGGATGCGCGCTGTGCCACACCATTCGCGGCACGCTCGCCGGTGGACAGTTGGGCCCCGACCTGACCCATGTCGGTAGCCGGACGACGATCGCTGCGGGAACGCTGCCGATGACGACTGCCTCGCTCGGCGCCTGGATCGCCGATCCGCAGCACATCAAGCCCGGCAATTACATGCCGAAGATGCCGCTGCAATCGGGTGAGCTCATCGCGATCCTTCATTATCTGGAGCAGCTCAAGTGAGTGTCACCGCCGACCAGCGCGAGTTGCGCGACGATGCACTGAACGGCCTGCAGCTTTCGACACGGCTCGATAGCCTCTGGCGAACTCCATCCGGTTTTCTCGGCGCTCTTATGTCTGTTGACCACAAGGTGGTGGGACGGCGCTACATCGTCACCGCCTTCGTCTTCCTGCTGCTCGGCGGCGTTCTTGCGATCCTAATGCGTATTCAGCTCGCCGGCCCCGAACAGACATTCCTGTCGCCCGATAAGTACAACCAGATCTTCACGATGCACGGCTCGACGATGATGTTCCTTTTCGCCGTGCCGGTCATGGAGGCGTTCGCCGTCTACCTCGTGCCGCTGATGGTCGGAACGCGCAACATCGCGTTCCCGCGGCTGAACGCGTTCAGCTACTGGATGTTTCTGTTCGGAGGCTGCTTTCTCTGGATTTCTTTTGCGCTCAACGTCGGTCCGGATGTCGGTTGGTTCGCCTACGTCCCGCTGTCATCGTTGCAATACACGCCGACCAAGCGCCCGGACGTCTGGGCGCAAATGATCACCTTCACCGAAGTCGCCGCCCTCGCTGTTGCCGTTGAGATCGTCGTGACAGTTTTCAAGCTGCGCGCGCCCGGGATGACTCTCGACCGCATTCCCCTCTTCGTTTGGGCGATGCTGGTCACGGCTTTCCTGGTGATGTTCGCGATGCCCTCGATCATGGTCGCGTCGACGTCGCTGATCTTGGACCGTCTCGTCAACACGCGCTTCTACGACTCCTCGTCAGGCGGCCATCCTTTGCTCTGGCAGCACCTGTTCTGGTTCTTTGGCCATCCCGAGGTCTACATCATCTTCATACCCGGAACGGGCATGGTGTCGGCGATCCTGGCGACTTTCGCCCGCCGCCCCGTGGTCGGCTATCCCGTCGTTATCTTGTCCCTTATCGCGACCGGCTTTCTGTCGTTCGGCCTCTGGGTCCACCACATGTTCGTGACAGGCCTGCCTCAGCTCGGCGCCGGCCTGTTCACGGCATCCAGCATGCTGATCGCAGTGCCGAGCGGACTGCAGATCTTCTGCTGGCTGGCGACACTCTGGGATGGCCGGCCGGTCTACCGCACGCCGCTCCTGTTCGTGATCGGTTTCATCGTGATCTTCGTGATGGGCGGCCTGTCCGGCGTGATGGTCGCCTCGGTCCCGATCGATACCCAGGTACATGACACCTACTTCGTCGTCGCGCACTTCCATTACGTCCTGATCGGCGGGGCGATCTTCCCGCTCATCGGTGCGGTCTACTACTGGTTTCCCAAGATCACCGGCCGGATGCTCGGCGAGCGGCTTGGGCGCTGGAATTTCTGGCTGGCCTTTGTCGGCTTCAATATCGCGTTCTTCCCGATGCACATCCTCGGGCTGATCGGGATGCCGCGCCGGGTCTACACTTACACCGCCGACATGGATTGGGCGCATCTCAACCTGCTGTCCAGCGGCGGCGCTCTCATCTTCGCTCTCAGTTTTGCGTTGCTGCTGGTCAACGTGATCCGCAGTCTGCGGAGCGGCGCGCTCGCCGGCGACAATCCCTGGGATGCCTCGACGCTGGAGTGGGCGACGTCCTCGCCGCCGCCGCCGCAGAACTTCGACCGCATTCCCGTTGTTAAACACCGGGAGCCGCTATGGCTCGACGGTGAGAGCCTGCCGGTCGCCGCGGGCCTCAGCGTCGATCGGCGGGAAGTCCTTTTGACGTCGCTTGCCGAAGCCGAGCCACAGACCCGCGAGGCATCTCCCGAGCCGAGCATCTGGCCATTGCTGACGGCGCTCGCGACGACAGTGTTCTTCATCGGCTCGATCTTCACGCCGTGGGCCGTCCTGTGGGGCACCCCGCCGATGGCGGTCGCCTTGATCGGCTGGTTCTGGCCGGCCGGCAGCAGGGAGGACGAGGAGTGAGACAAACCATCGTCCGTAACGTTGGCGACTTGCCGACCTATGGCTACGGCCCGCGAAGCGGTCCGTGGTGGGGTGCCATGGGATTCATGGCGCTGGAGGGCATGGGATTCGCCATCGCGATCGGCGCCTATCTGTATCTTTATGCCGTCAACTCCAGCTGGCCGATTGGAGCATCACCACCCGATCTCTGGCCCGGTACCGCAGAGGTCGTGATCTATCTGCTGAGCATCATCCCTAACGAGTTCACAAATCGCGCTGCACACCGGCAGGATCTTCCTAAAGTGCGGGTCGGCCTCATCGTGATGTCGCTGATCGGCATTGTGTTGCTGGTCCTGCGCGGCTTCGAGTTCGCCCACCTCAATACGCGCTGGGACAATTCGGCCTACGGATCGATCGTGTGGCTGATCCTCGGGCTTCACACGACCCACCTCGCCACGGATCTCGGCGATACCGTGGTGCTGACCGTGCTGATGTTCACGCGCCACGCCAAACCGCGCCGGTTCAGCGATGTCACCGACAATGTCTTCTACTGGAATTTCGTCGTGCTGGCCTGGCTGCCGCTCTATGCCCTGCTCGATTGGGTGCCACGCCTATGACCGAGACTGAAGAACATACAAGGCTGCTCTATTGGGCCGGCGTCGCTCTCGGGCCGCTGGCCTGGGGTATCAACCTGCAGGGCGTCTACGCGCTCGCTCATTTCTCATGCGAGACGACCCGGCTAAGCGGCACCATCATGAGTTCCGTGCTGGCCGTCGTGGCTCTTGCGGGAACGGCGATCTCGGCCCGTGCGGTTCGTCGGGGCGTTGCCGCGCAATGGAGCGACACGCAAGGCGGCGGTCCCAGGACATTCATGGCCTGGCTCGGCGTTGGCTCCGGCGTGCTGTTCGCACTGGTGATCGCGAACCAGCTTGCCGCTTCGCTGATGATCAGTCCATGCTTGCGCTGACCCTGCTAACATTGTTGCTGAGCCTATTCGCCGGGCCGGCCCGGGCGCATGGACTCTCCGAGGTCGATACGGGATCGCTCTGGAGCTCGGATCGCTGGCTCCTCACTCCGCTCTATGTGGTCGGCATCGGATTCTACATCGGTACCCAGCGGCTCTGGCATCATGCCGGTGGAGGCCGCGGCGTCAGTTTTCGTCAGGTTGGTGCATTCTGGACGGGTTGGCTGATCGTCGCGCTCGCCCTCACCTCGCCGATTCACTGGCTCGGCGAGCGCCTGTTCACCGCCCATATGATCGAGCACGAGCTGCTCATGGTCGTCGGCGCCCCGCTGATGGCCTTTGCACGGATCAACGGGCCTATGTTGTGGGGTCTGCCCGCAACGCTTCGCCCGACAGCTGGCCGATGGCTCAACCTTCCGATTGTGGCGCGGCCATGGGCTGTCATCAGCCATCCGTTGAGCGCGACTGGCCTGCATGGCCTTGCGCTCTGGGTCTGGCATGCCCCACCGCTTTACACCTGGGCTTTGCAGAACACGACCGTCCACCGCTTCCAGCACATCAGCTTCTTCACCACGGCTCTGCTGTTCTGGTGGGTGCTGCTTCATGGCCGCGGCGTGGGCCGCAGCATACGGCTTCGCGACGGCATTGCGATCGTCTGTCTGTTCGTCACCGTGCTGCATTCCGGCGTGCTCGGGGCATTGTTGACGCTGTCGACACGGGTGTGGATTCCGGGCCAAGGCGCGCTCGCCGGCGAATTCGGCCTGTCGCAGCTCGAGGATCAGCAACTTGCAGGCATCTTGATGTGGGTTCCGATGGGGCTGCTCTACACCGGCGCCGCGCTATTCTTCGCCTATCGCTGGCTGACGGCATTCGACGCGCCCGCCCGCCGGACGGCGCTTGGACCCGCGGGCTGAGTGATGATACGAGATCGCGATGCATAGGAACCGCCGGTTTGATGCAACGTTCGCCTGCTGACTTCGACCATCCGTGGAGGGCAAATGGGTAAACGATCCGTCCTGGTGGCTACCGTTCTCACGGCGGCTCTCGCGATGCCGCAAGTCGCAACTGCGCAGGATCAATCGCGCGCGGGAATGTCTTGTCCGGTAGATCACGATCAGCTCGCCGACATTCTCAAGAAGAGCGTCAAGCCCGGCGGCGGTCCGAGCAACGGTGGCCTCGACAATAACGAATGGGCTGCGGTGGTAAACCGGCAGGGTGTTGTCTGTGCTGTCGCCTACAGTGGCAGCAAAGTCGATGACCAATGGCTCGGCAGCCGTGCCATCGCCGCGGAGAAAGCCAACACGGCGAATGCATTCAGCCTGAAGACCAAGGCCATGGCGACCGCGAATCTGTACGCTGGCACGCAGCCCGGAGGGTACCTGTTCGGTGCCGCGCTCAGCAATCCGCCATCCCCGGAAGTCATCTACGCAGGCACACCGGATGATTTCGGAACGGCGCATGATCCCATGGTCGGAAAGCCCGTCGGCGGGGTGATCGTCTTCGGCGGAGGCCTCGCTCTCTATGACGGCAACGGCATCGCCGGTGCACTCGGCGTCAGCGGCGACAGCTCCTGCGCGGATCACAATGTTGCGTGGCGCGTGCGTCACTTCCTCGGTCTCGATCACGTGCCGGCCGGCGTCAGCCCCAACATGAAGGATGCGATCATCTACGATATCGGCCCGGACGGCAAAAGCCCGTCGGGTTTTGGTCATCCCAAATGCGACGGCAAGGAGGATCAGATTGCGGTCGATCTCGGTGCGGGCGTGTCGGGAAACGTCGTGCGATAGCGGCACTCGCACCGCTCCCGCGGATAGGAACCATGCGCGGCAGCAACGTTTGTATGTTCGCAAACCGGCCTGCAGCACGGCACGGCCTCGTCAACGCCGTGGGGAAGTTCACCTATGTTAAAGTTTGGCGTCGGACGCCTGCTGGCCGGAATGATCGGCATGGTCTGCGCGTACGGCGCATCGGTAGCGCCGGTCTCCGCTCAAGGCGATCTTACAAACCGCATGAAGGATCCCGGCCAGTGGCCGATGGCGGCGCGTGACTACGCCAACACCCGCTACAGCGATCTCGACCAAATCAACGCCAAAAACGCATCCCGCCTGCAACTCGCCTGGACGTTTTCGGTCGGCGTCGATCGCGGGCAAGAGGCAGCTCCGCTCGTCATCGATGGGACCATGTATGTGGTCAGTCCTTATGCCCGACCTTACCCGAACCGCGTGTTCGCGCTGGATGCGACAACGGGCGAGCTGAAATGGTCGTATGCGCCGAAGCCGGAGCCTGCCGCGGCCGGCGTTGCCTGTTGCGACGTGGTCAACCGCGGACTGGCTTTCGACAACGGCAAGGTCTTCCTCAATACGCTCGACAACCACTCGGTCGCCATTGACGCCAAGACCGGGAAGGAACTCTGGCATACGAAGCTCGGCGAGATCAACAAGGGCGAGACCATCACGATGGCGCCCGTCGTCGTGAAGGGCAAGGTGCTCATCGGCAACAGCGGCGGCGAGCTCGGCGTGCGCGGCTGGGTCACCGCATTGGACGAGAACACGGGTGCAATCGCCTGGCGCGCCTACGCGACGGGACCCGACAAGGACGTATTGATCGGCGACGACTTCAAGCCCTTCTATGACAACCTCAAAGGCAAGGATCTTGGTGTCAAGAGCTGGCCCGCCGACCGATGGCAGGTTGGCGGCGGCACGATGTGGGGATGGATCTCCTACGACCCGGATCTCAACCTAATCTATTATGGCACCGCAAATCCAAGTCCATGGAATGCCAACCAGCGCAGCGGCGACAATCTCTGGAGCACGACCATTTTCGCGCGCGATCCTGACAGTGGGCGCGCGAAATGGGCGTACCAGGTGAACCCGCACGATCTGTTCGACCATGACGAGATCAACGAAAACGTGCTGGTCGATCTCGAACTCAACGGTCAGCGTCGCAAGGTGCTGATCCATCCTGGCCGCAACGGGTACATGTACGTCATGGATCGCGCCACCGGCGAAGTGATCTCGGCGGACGCATATGAGTTCGTGAACGCCTACAAGGGCGTCGATCTCAAGACCGGCAAGATCATTCCCAATGAGGAGAAGACCCCGCTGGTCGGCAAGACGGTCGAGAACATCTGCCCGACTGCGCCGGGCGCGAAGGACTGGCAGCCATCAGCTTGGTCGCCGCGCACAAAGCTGCTCTACGTGCCGCATCAGCATCTCTGCATGAACTTCAAGGCCTCGCAGGTGGGCTACATCGCGGGCACGCCCTATGTCGGAGCGGAGGTCGACATGTACGCCGGTCCCGGCGGACATCGCGGCGAGTTCATGGCGTGGGATCCGGTCGCGCGCAAGAAGGTGTGGGAGATCCACGAGAAGCTGCCTGTCTGGAGCGGCGCACTGGTGACCGCCGGCGATGTCGCATTCTACGGAACGATGGACCGCATGTTCAAGGCGGTGGACGCCAGGACAGGCAATGTCCTCTGGCAGTTCCGCGCCGGCTCGGGGTTCATCGGCCAGCCGATCTCCTATCGCGGCGCGGATGGACAACAATACATAGCGATCCTCTCCGGCGTAGGCGGCTGGCCCGGAGCGGTTGCCAATGCAGAGGTCGACCAGCGGGTGCGCAACGGAGCCCTCGGCTTCACTGGAGCGATGCAGGATCTGCCGTTCTACACCGCCGGCGGCAGCGAACTCTTGGTGTTCAAACTTGGCAGCGCCAGCTCTCAGGACGGCAGCCATGCGCCTCCGCGATAATTGCGCCGCCCTTGCCATCGGCGCCCTGACCGGCCTCGCGTCAGCCGTTCCTGCAAGTGCGGATGGCGAGCTTCGTGTCTGCGCCGACCCGAACAATCTGCCGTTCTCCAACAGCGCCGAGGCTGGCTTCGAGAACAAGCTGGCGACGATGGTGGCTGCGAAGCTGGGACGGCAGACCACCTACACCTGGTGGGCGCAGCGCCGCGGCTTCATCCGTAACACCCTCAAGGCCGAGAAATGCGACGTCGTGATGGGCGTGCCGGCCGACTACGATCGGGTGGAAACCACAAAGCCATATTATCGCTCCAGCTATGTGTTCGTAAGCCGTCAAAGCCAGCATCTCGATCTCTCGTCCCTGCTCGACCCGCGCCTGCATCGTCTGATAATCGGCGTGCACCTCGTGGGTGACGACGGCAACAATCCGCCGCCGGCGCAGGCGCTCGGTGAGCTCGGCATCGTCGACAATGTCCGCGGCTACTCGATCTACGGTGACTATCGTCAGGCCGATCCGCCCGCACGCCTGATCGAGGCTGTCGAACACGGCGAGATCGACATCGCCGCAGCATGGGGGCCGCTGGGCGGCTATTTCGCTGCGCAATCCGAGGTGCCGCTGACGGTCGCTCCGATTCAGGACGGCGCGCGCTTCGCGCCTCAACAGTTCCAGTTCGCCATCTCGATGGGCGTCCGCAAAGGCGACCACGCTCTACGAGATCAGCTGAATGTGTTCATCGACGAACATCGATCCGAGATCGCCGCTCTGCTGCGAAGCTACGGCGTTCCTCTGGTCGACGGTTCAGCCGCGGGCTCGGGAGGACACGAGTGATGTCTGCCATGGCGTTGCGCGCAAGTGCTCTATCCTTGCTCTTGGCGGCTGCTCCCGACGGCGCAACGCTCGCGCAGCAAACCCTGCCTCAATCCCAGGAGGTACACGCACCGGTACTGGCGCCCCGTCCAAATTTCGGCGGCCGCGTTGGCAATGGCCGTCCCGGCGTGTTCATGCAGGTTCCCGTGACCACGCTGTTCCCGGGCGCGCAGCCCGATCCGCCGCAGATCAAGAACCCGGTCCAGGGCGATCCCAACGCTCAGCAACGCGGCATGACCTACTATGTCAGCTTCAATTGCATCGGCTGTCACGCGCCGAACGGCGGCGGCGGCATGGGACCGGCGCTGAGCAACAATCTCTTCACTTACGGCTCGCAACCCGAAAACATCTATCTGTCGATCTACCAGGGACGGCCGAACGGCATGCCGGCCTGGGGCGGCGTGCTGCCGGACAGCGTGATCTGGGACCTCGTCTCCTATATCGGCAAGATCAGCAACGATCCCAACCGACAATGGGGCCGAACCTTCTCCGCCAATCCCTTGTCGCCCGAAGTCGAGCAAGTCCCGAGCGAGCAGGTTTCGACGACGGATCCCTGGTCGGCCACCAAGACATTCAACTTCGGCCAAAAGCCCTGATCGGCGGAGCGGAGCAGCCGGATGATCCATCCAACGACACGATTACTGATCGTCTCGCTGCTGGCCGTGACGGCGGGCGCTTGCAAGCCGGGTAAGGCGGCCGGCGCGGACAATTTCATGGGTGATGCGCGCCGCGGCACCGACCTCGTCAAGCAATACCAGTGCGGCACTTGCCACGACATTCCTGGCGTCGCTGGCGCCGACGGAAATGTTGGTCCCCCGCTCCAGCGGATTGGGACTCGCACTTATATTGCCGGCTATATCCAGAACTCGCCGGACAACATGGCTGCCTGGATCGAGGATCCGCAGCGGGCGTTGCCAGGGAATGCCATGCCGAGAATGGGCATCCCGCAAAAGGACGCGCGCGATATAGCCGCTTTTCTTTATACGTTGAAGTAAATCCAATGACCTCGATCCATCGATCGCCAAGCCTGTTTCGAGACGCGCCGTTGTTGGCCGTCACCGTCTTGGTCGTCGCCGTCATGGGATTGTTTCTTACCGCCGGCGGCGTTTGGCTCGCGGCGCTGGGGGGCTCCGTCTACTATCTCGTCGCCGGCATCATGCTTCTCGTCACAAGCTGGCTGCTCGCGCGCCGTCGCGCGGAGGCGCTCTGGGTTTACGCGGCGTTGCTGCTCGGCACGGTGGTGTGGGCGGTCTGGGAAGCGGGCTTCGATTTCTGGTCGCTGGCGCCACGCGGCGATGTGCTTGCGCCACTGGGCGTCTGGCTTCTCCTCCCCTTCATCGCGCGCCGGCTCGTGCCCCGCTCGCGCGCAGCGCGATGGGCTCTCGGCCTCGTGCTGATCGGAGCCGCCATCGTGCTCGGCGTCTCGCTGACGCATGACCGCCACGATCTCGCAGGTATCCTGCGAGAAAGCGACGTGACGGACGCAACTGCCTCGTCCGGGCAGGCCCCGCCCGCCGCCGGCGAAAACTGGACGGCTTATGGCGGCACCGGCCTTGGCACGCGCTATTCCTCGCTCACCCAGATCAGCAACGCCAATGTGAAGGACCTCAAGCTCGCCTGGGAATTCCGAACCGGCGATTACAAAGGACCTGATGATCCCGACGAGATCACCAACCAGGCAACGCCGCTCAAGATCGGCGATCTGCTCTACACTTGCTCGCCGCATCAGATCGTGTTCGCACTTGACGCGGCGACCGGCAAGCTGCGCTGGAAGTTCGACCCGCAGGTTCAGCACAACAAGACCTTTCAGCACATGACCTGCCGCGGCGTGTCCTATCATGCGACCAAACCGGGCGGCGTCACCACTGACGCTGCGGCGGCTCCAAGCGATTGCCCGGAGCGCATTTTCGTGCCGACCAATGACGGACGGATGTTCGCCCTGGACGCCAGGAGCGGCACGCCTTGCGAAAGTTTCGGGGATCACGGCCAGATCGACCTGAAGGAAGGAAGCGAGATCCAGACGCCCGGTTTCTACGAGGGCACCTCGCCGCCCGTGGTCACGGACAAGGTTCTGATCGTCGGGGGCGCCGTGATCGACAATTACTCCGATCGCGTGCCATCGGGCGTGATCCGCGGCTTCGACATCTATTCCGGACGCCTGATCTGGGCGTTCGACGCCGGCAACCCCAATCCGAACGAGATGCCGTCTGCCTCGCATCATTTCACGGCGGGCTCGCCAAACTCCTGGAGCATTTCGGCCGTCGACGAGAAGCTCGGGCTTGTCTATGTGCCGCTCGGATCGAGCTCTCCCGATATCTGGGGCGGCGGCCGATCGGCGGAGAAGGAGCGTTACGATTCGGCGCTGATCGCGCTCGACATCGGCACCGGAAAGCTGCGTTGGTCCTTTCAGAACGTACACCATGATCTCTGGGACATGGACATGCCCTCGCAGCCGAGCCTGGTCGATCTTCGCACGAACGGCGCGGTGACACCCGCGATTTACATTCCGGCGAAGACGGGCGACATCTTCGTGCTCGACCGCCGCGACGGACATCAACTGGTGCCTGCGCCGGAGAAACCGGTACCGCAGGCTTCCGCGCCCGGCGACCGGCTGTCACCCACTCAGCCGTTCTCGGAATTGAGCTTCCGTCCACCCGGCATGCTCACGGGCGCGCAGATGTGGGGCAGCACGATGTTCGATCAGCTCGTCTGCCGCATCAAGTTCAAGCGCCTGCGCTACGAGGGACCGTTCACGCCGCCCTCGGAGCAAGGCACATTGGTCTTCCCGGGCGATTTCGGCATGTTCGAGTGGGGCGGCATCGCGGTGGATTCGCAGCGACAGATCGCGATCGCGAACCCGCAATCCATCCCCTTCGTGTCCCGCCTGGTGCCGCGTGGGCAAGACAATCCGGCGGCCCCGAACTCCGCGCATCCGCCGGGCACCGAACTCGGAGTGCAGCCGATGTACGGCGCGCCCTACGGCGTCGATCTCGGCATCTTCCTGTCGCCACTCGGCATCCCCTGTCTTGCCCCACCCTGGGGCAATATCGCTGCCATCGATCTCAGGACGCACAAAGTGGTCTGGCAGCATCGTATCGGTACGATCCGCGATCAGGCGCCGTTGCCGCTGCCGTTCAAGCTCGGCGTTCCCATGCTGGGCGGGCCGATCGTGACAGCCGGCGGCGTTATCTTCATCACGGGAACGATGGACGATTACATCAGGGCATTCGATGCCCGTGACGGTAGACAGCTTTGGCAGGATCGGCTTCCCGCTGGCGGCCAGTCGACGCCGATGACGTATGAGGTGGGCGGCAAGCAATATGTCGTGACCGTTGACGGCGGCCACGGCTCGTTCGGCACTAAATTAGGCGACTATGTGCGCGCTTATGCGCTGCCATGACGACGGCGACGGACCGTGCCCGCCTGCGCCCGTCCGTGCCTCGTCCTGCTCTGAGGGCGGCTGGCGGCCGAGGCGACGAGCGCCACGCAAGCAGCTAGTCCCAACACTGCAAGACCCTTGCTGATCACGCCGGCCGGCGGAAGCTGTTTTCGCGCCAGCCAGCAGCCATCTACCGACGCGCCCGGCGGAGACGCCTCGATCATGCTGCCCTCGCTAACCGGCGCGCGGCGCGCGCGCGACAGCAAGAAACGGAAAGCACCTCCAAGCAATTGCTCGGTCAATTTCGGAGCGACGGCGTAGGCCATCTGGCCGGCGCGCGCCGGCCACCCGACGGCCACTTCATCGCGAGGCATGCGGACCAGGTCCAAGAACGTCTGTGCGACATCCTCGGACTGATACAACAGCGGTCCCGGATCGAGTCTCTTGCCCGACACGTTGGCACCGTGGACGAAGCCGGGCGTGTCCACCATCGCCGGGAAAACGCCGCAGACGTGGATATTCGCATGCGTACCGAGCTCCTGGCGCAAGCTCGCCGTGAAGCCGCGCAGGCCGAACTTGCTTGCGGTATAGGCCGCGGCAAACGGCGTCGGCGCCCAGCCCCCGAGTGAGATGTTATTGATCAGGATCCCCCGCTTCTGTCGGAGAAAGACCGGGAGCACCGCGAAGGCGCCGTGCATGGTCCCCAGCAGGTTGACCTCAATGGTCCGGCGATGCAGCGCGATGTCGGCATCCTGATAGGCGCCGAACACACCCGTGCCGGCATTATTGATCCAGACGTCGACGCCACCGAAGGCATCGTCGGCCTGCGCCGCCAACCGCCGGACCGCCTCGGCATCGGTGACATCGGTCGGGACCGCCAGCGCACGGCCGCCGAGTGCCTCGCACTCGGCCGCGAGGCCCTCGAGAATGTCTCCACGCCGCGCTGCGAGAGTGAGGCTCGCTCCTTCCCGTGCAAAGGCCAGCGCAGCGGCGCGGCCAATCCCACTCGACGCTCCCGTGATGACAACACGCGTACCCGCCAATGGGCGCGCGGCAACTTCGGACTTTCCCGGGAGCAGCCATCGCAGCGACCGCCGAAGATGTTCGGTCGCACCGGCCTCGAACCAGTCGCCGTGTGCGAAGATGACGCGCTCGGGCGCCAGGCTTACCAATCGCTGCGCGGCCGCCTGAACCGAACGGCCGCCGAGACGCAACAAAAGCCGCAGATAAACCGGCGCTTTGCCATCAGGCTTGGCGATGCCAAGCAGGTTAGCGGCCGCCTGATTTGAGGGCGGTAGATGAGAAGGATCGAGATTCTGCACGAGATCCGTCAAGATCAACGTGCGGCTCCGCTTATCGAATATCTCCACTTCCGAAAACATCGGTGCGGTCACGGCGATGGTCTCAAGCTCCGCAGCCCATTCTCTCGGGGTGAAATCGCTGAGTTCGCGGTCGACGCGAAGCTCGGCCGCTCGCACCTGTTTCCGGGCCGAAAGCCCCCTCGCCGCGAAGGTCTGAGCTTGCGGCAACTGCTTTTGCCAGTCGGGCAGAAACATCCAGTGCGCAACATTGGGCGCGAGCAGATATCTGATCGGGCCCAAACGTTCGAGCTCGCTGCGGAGAAGCGGCGAATACCGCACCGGCGAGTGCAATACGAGATCGCCATTCGACAGCCGGATGACCGTCATGCGAACAGGCAGGACCAGACCCGCAGCACTGATGGGCGCATCGTCAGCGATCCAGATGTCGTCGGTCACCCTCGTGAGGCCGGCGGACGACGAGGTAGCGTCAAACTTGTTCATGAGCGTATTCCGGTCAGGACCTTGCTCAAGTCCCCCGCGTGACGCTCGTTCCTAGCCCTCGCATCCAGGGTGCAGCCACGCCAACATCAGGACGCGCGCGCCCGAGGCGGCCTTCGCGCTTCGCGCAAACGCCGCCGTCGCGCCAACTGGTGTCCACGCCTTTCCCGGACCTGGGGGATCGCCCTTTCAACGGCCGTCAATTCAGGCGACAGGTCATCTTCGGCAGGCAGCGGATCCACGGAAGGCTGCTCCATGAGGCCCAGGACGGCGCGCCCCTTGTCGGTGATCCGCCAGCCTCCGCTGACGCGTTCGACCAGCACTTGCGAAAAAATGTCGAGCCCCGACACACGCGCGCCGAGTCTCTTGGTCCGATCCGTCCAATCGCTTCCGCTGGTCGCCAATATCGCCATATCCCGCTTGAGATCCTCCATCATGGCAAACCCATCCGGATAGCTCACCAGGATCTTCAGGACCGTAAACTTGAAAATTCACCGCCTCCCTCGCATGGCTACGGTCATGGCCGGCGCTTCCCTCAGCGCCTTGGAACCGGCTTGCCGGAAATCGTCGAGAGACGTCTGGACGGCGCGCGCGGTGGTGGCGGTATCGAACATGGCCGCGGGACCTCCAGTGAAAGAAATTCAGCCTACGAGAATCGCGGGGCGTGAGACTTAACAATGTCAATTATTGGTGACCTAGAGGCTCTTTAGCCCTGCTGAATTCGTTGTCCCGAGATTCGAATTGCGCAATGCGCTTGTCGAGCCGCCATAGTTCGATACGGCGAATTGATACCAGAGCAACTGCTTCGCGCTTGGCCTGCTCGTCGTCACCGCAGACAAGGTCGATGCAGCCGCAGAGTGACCCGTCCGGGTCGACCTGGTAAGCGCGATAGTGTTTCACGTTCAACCTCGCAGATCGTCCGGCCGTTGGTGCTTCTGCACCTTGCACGGTCACCGACATAGCCCCCGCCTACAAAGCTGACGTTGATGGTTCGCACCACTTTTGCATTATCATATGTTAATCCAACCGTCGGACGCAGCGGCCGCAAGCCCATAGCAACCATCGTTCCGCCTCGGATTTGTCAGCCATGGTCGAGCGGTATCCCGGCCTTTCAACCGAGGCAATGCCGCGAGCAATTCGTCTGGCAAGCAGAGGCAAATCGGAAGAATGACGTCGGAGAATTTGGTTAGAGAGGCGTGGTGGCGAACTGCAGTTATCTACGAAATCGCGCTGATCTCCTTTCAAGACTCCGGCGGAGATGGCAAGGGTGACCTGACCGGCCTCATGTCGCGCATCGACTACTTGAAATGGCTGGGCGTCGATGCGGTCTGGCTCACGCCGATCTACAAGAGCCCCTTCCGCGACCTCGGCTATGATATCTCCGACTATTGCTCCATCGACCCCGCATTCGGCGACCTCGACGGGTTCGACAGGGCGCTCGGCGCCCTTCACGCGCACGGCATCCGCCTCATTCTCGATCTCGTGCCCAATCACACCGCCAACGATCATGAATGGTTCGTCGAGAGCCGCAGTTCGTCCGACAATCCGAAGGCCGACTGGTACATCTGGGCTGATGCGGCCGAAAATGGCGGCCCGCCGAACAATTGGCTGAGCCGATTCGGCGGCAGCGCGGGGGAATGGTGTGAGACGCGACGGCAATACTACTATCACTCGTTCCTGGTCGAGCAACCAGACCTCAACTGGCGCAACCCGGGTGTCCAGCAAGCCGTGGCCGATGTCATGCGCTTCTGGCTCGATCGGGGCGTCGACGGTTTCCGTGTCGATGCCAGCGCGGTCCTGATCAAGGACGCGCTTCTGCGCGACAATCCGCCGAACCCGAACGCCAAAGGTAAACCGCCGCCACAGCGCCAGACGCCGGTCTTCACCGACGACCGGCCGGAGACAATGGAGTGCATCGAGTTCATCCGAAGCGTGATCGATGAATATTTCGGGCGGCTGCTGTGCGGTGAGGTCCAGGGCAAGACAGATCGCATTGGCCACTTCTACGGCACGGAGCGGCCGCGCCTGCACCTTCCACTCAACTTCGCGCTGCTCGATACGCCATGGGATGCGCTGTCGCTGCAGGCGACGGTGGATGCCTATTTCAACGCACTTCCCGAGGATGCATGGCCGGTGTGGGTGATCGGAGGTCATGACAAGCCGCGGATCGCGAGCAAGATCGGCGAAACGCAGATGCGCATCTTGGCGATGCTCCTGATGACCTTGAAGGGAACACCGTTCCTTTTCATGGGGGACGAGATCGGCCGCAAGCGGGTGTCGATCCCGCCCGATCGCGTTCGCGACCCCTTCGAGAAGCTCGTGCCAGGTTATGGCTTGTGTCGAGATCCCGAGCGCGCGCCGCTCCGTTGGGACGCCAGTGCCGGGGGCGGCTTCTCGAGCGGCTGCCCCTGGTTGCCGCTTGACCCGGAAGGCTCGGCCAATGTGATCGGGCAGCGGAGCGATGAACGGTCCATGTTGTCGCTGTTTCGCGCCCTGATGGCATTGCGCCGCGAACAGGCCTGCCTTCGCGAAGGCCGCTACGAGCCGCTGCGGGCTCAGCACGATGTGCTCGCCTTCAAGCGCGTCGTGCGCGGCGATGAGATGCTGATCGTCCTCAACATCGCTGCCGAGCCGAGACGATGGACGTGGCAAGGAAGCGGCCGATTGCTGTTGTCGACCCATCTCGACCAGACCTCGAGATCGTTGCCGGACGGTTCGATCCTGCTTCGCGGCAATGAAGGCGTGATCATCGCGATCGAACCGCGATGATGGTCACAGGAACGATGCGCCCGGCACGGCGTCTCATCCCTGCGTCCTACATGACCCACAGCCGGACGCATCTCGCATCAAAGCGGCGCCCCGGCGTGCTCTCCTTCAGGCGCCGGGGCCGCAGCGACGTTGGAGTTCGACGATGGGCAAAGCGGAAGAGATCAAGCAACGGATCGTCGGCAAGACCAAACAAGCCGTCGGCGAGATCATTGGCGATCAGTCGCTGCATGACGACGGCAAGGCCCAGGCACGCGGCGGCGATGGGCCCCGACACATCGGGAAGGCCGATCGACTCAAAAGACACAACCGCTCTCAACAAAACTCGGCAGAGATATCCGAACACTTTCTTACAAGCATATCGATAATACAACGCATTCACGGTGATCAGAGGACGCCAGGTCGCGCAGTTCGCTGCGAGTGTCGACGTGACGGTCATGTGAAATATATGAGGGCTTGATGTTCCGGGATTGCCTGATCGTCGGCGGAGGGCCTGCAGGACTGATGGCAGCGATCTACCTGGCGCGCTTTCGCCGCGATGTTTGCGTGATCGACGCGGGAGCAAGTCGCGCAACCCTGATTCCCCGCAGTCACAATCTGCCTGGTTTTACCGGTGGCTTGCCCGGAACGGAGCTTCTGGCCCGGATGTCCGCGCAACTCTCGGAGCTCAGAGTGCCCGTGCTCCACGCAGAGGTCACGGCTCTTGAGATGACCAAGCATGGATTTCATGCAACCTGGTCCGGCGGAGATGCCGACGCTGCGACCGTGGTGCTCGCATGCGGCCTGGTCGATATCCATCCCCCATGCGACGAATGGCAGCTTGCCGTCGCCGAGGGCACGTTGCGGTACTGTCCGATCTGTGACGCCTATGAAGCGAAGGGCCTCCGTATCGCGGTCGTCGGGCCGCTGCAGCATGCGGCGTCCAAAGCGATGTTTCTGCGCGGCTTCTCCCAGGACGTCACCCTGCTCGCCACCGAAATGGGCGCGGCTGAACAGATCTCTGCCATGACCGAAGCCGGCATTCATCTCGTCGACGCGCCGGACCTACGCTTCCGGCGCGCGGATCATAAGCTTGAGACAATTGGTCTCGAAACAAATTTGCAATTCGATGTCGTATACCCCGCCATGGGCGCCGAGGTGCGGTCCCAGCTCGCGCTATCGCTGGGTGCTGCGCATACGGATCAAGGCTGCCTCAAGGTGGACGATCATCAGCGGACATCGGTGGCCGGTCTTTACGGCATCGGAGACGTCGTCAGCGACCTGAATCAGATCAGCGTCGCCTTTGGGCATGCCGCTCTCGCCGCCTGCACCATTCACAACAGTCTTCCTCGACGTCTTGCGTAGGAGGGAGGGAGCACCGCTTGTGATGCTCCCGCCGTGCTCGCCTACTTGCCGTTGCCCTGGCTCGACGGCCCGGTCGTGGTATTGCTCGTCGCCGGCTGGCCGGTGCGATCGTGGCCAGAACTCACGCCACCGGCGGCGTTGTTGCCGTAGCTGTTGCCCTGGTTGGTGTTGACCGTGCCGCTGGCATTGGTGCCTGCGGTGCCCTGCACGCTCGAGGAGCTGGTGGTCGTTTGCCCGGACGCGGAGCCGCCTGAATTACTCTGCGCGAGAGCGAACGACAGGCTGCCGAACATGAGGCTCAGGAACGTCGCGAGATACTTCATCATCTATTCTTTCTCCTTGTTTCGAAACGGATCGGCGGCCTCGTCATAGCCACGTCGGCTGCTGAAGAACATCAAGGTCATCAGGCCGCAGCCGATCAGCAGCGAGAAGAACGAGCCGAGACCGAGCGCGATCCAGCCGTGCTCGTCCATGGCGACGTCGTCCACGCCGTTGGTCGCATCCCACGCCCAGGCGATGCCGAACGCGGCAAGGCCGAGCATGACGAGCAATGCCGCGACGAGAAGAACCTGACCGAGATTGGTGCTGCGCATGGCTGCTCCCTTCGGCGGCAACCGGAAGCTCATGGAGCCGTTCCTAATGCCAAGTATGATTTGGCACTTTCGGCGACCGCGGCGGTTAGCTCCGGAACACGGCCGCAACCGATCCCGCTTCGATGATGAAGCTCGCGCGCCGCCTCATCCCTGCCCCACAGCCGGAGGAATTGACATGAAGCTCATCGCGATGGCCGCAATTGGCACCGCACTTGGTGCGGGCCTGTTCACGACATCCACGGCCGGCGCGCAAAGCGGATCGGGCGCCTCCGGCACGGGATCGAGCATCAGCTCATCCGGCACCGGTGGCACGACCGGCGCCGGCGCCTCGAGCCTGAACACGCCGGCCGACAACAATGGCGGCGGGTCGAGCGCGCCGGCGAAATCCGCGCCGACGTCCCCGAACGCCACGGGTGCCGTTAAGGCGCACGGAGGCGCGAACTCGAACGCCGGCGCCTCGGCATCGGGCCGGAACTGAACGCGAGCGGATTGGCCGACTTGGTTGTGCGGTGTGTGCTTTCGGTCACAACAGAATCAGCAAGCTGCAAGCTTGCCTCGACAGTCCGGGCATGGCCGCAAGCTGCTTGGTCTACTGGATCCTACACTAAGGGTGGCGAGCGAGGAACCGATATTTCGGATTTGCGTTATAGTCAAATGACAGAGCGCATTCACACGTTTCGACTTCAAGTCCTCATGGCCAAAGAAGATATGCAAGCTATCGACGACTTTTGGTTCGCGGAGCGACTTCCTAGCCGTGCTGAGGCAGTCAGGGAGCTGCTGCGTCCGGGCATAAGTGTTCACAAATGCACTGCCAATGTGGCGTACTGAGGCAGCGTGGTTAGGATCCTCTCTCGACATGGACCCGCGATGAAGTGCTTGACGCGTGGTGACACAGATGGGTCTGGGAGAACGATCTGAACTGCGTTGGGCGGACAGCGCGCTTGCAGTTGCGGCGGCGCCGGCGTGACCTGCCCGGTCTGCAACGTCCAGCAGCGGGCGACACACCGCGCCAGAAGGCTTCCGCGTCGAGATCCAACACGGACCGCGGCCGTCACTGAGCGCTGGCCAGTCTCCGAGCCTCCGTGGTCTAGCTTTAACAACCGCAGTGGCTGCTCTCAATTTGTGCTATTTCAGCGTGCGAATGGAACTCATGGACGACATGTCCATTAATAACATGAACGGACCGGTCCGGGATTGGCGTCATGGGTATCGAGCGTATGCACTCCCCCAAATATTGGCGGGATCGCGCGGAGGAGTTCCGAACTAAGGCCGATGCTTGCGAGAACGCTGGCACGCGGGCCTCTCTCCGTAAGGTCGCGGCAAACTACGAAGAGTTGGCGCGGCGCGCTCAGCAGATTGTCAGCCTCGCGGACCTGGATCGGCAAGACCGGAAAGCCGTGCTTCAAGACTATGTCGACGATCAACGGGCGGTTATTAGAGACCTATCCCACAAGCTACATTGATGCCCGCTGCTCTCCCACCGAGAGCAAAGCTCACGGTGTGGTGAGGACGGTTGGCAGCCTCTTTCGTTTCAGCCATCAACGAAGTTGGGCGGCGCGGGTAGACGCGGCGGCGTAGCTCGGCGAGTCCCGGCACTGAAAGGAAGGCCCGCTACGCGATCGCCGTGAGCTGAACCAACACCTGTCATAGGAACGAGCGCTTGAGCCGACGCTTGTTTTTGTGCCGGCATCGCGGCCCGGTCGATCTCCTTCGGATCGCCGATGACTAGCTTGCCTCTGGCGTTCTTGGCGACGAAGATCGCATCGCTCATCTTCCGCCCCGACCGCTTGTTTTTCGCCGTGACCTCCTTCCAGAGGCTTACGCGTCCAAGCTTGAGTTTTGGCAGCTCCTCTTTGATTTCTCGGCGCAAGCATTCCTTTTCGGATTCGTTCGGGCGACGGCGGCCGCCCGGAGACATCCAGCGGCCGTCCGACCGACGCCTTACGAGGAGCACCTTGCCACGCTTCGCAGCAACCAGCTTCGATGATTTCGTCATAGCCAGCCGCAACGACCAAGAATCAGCGAAATGGTAACTTGTCTCTTCGGCTAGACAAGTTTGGCGGCTCGCCTAATGCCGCCAGGGTGGCTCGTTCACGTCTGCTAGTGGGATGGTCCGGCCGTGCTCCCGCCCAGCCAGCGATGGAAGCTGGTAAGGGGCGCCAAAGACGAGGAGCACGTCATGTCCCAACAGATCAATGCTCGAACTGCCATTGTTGGTATCGATATCGGCAAAAACTCCTTCCACATTGTCGGTCAGGACACGCGCGGGGAGATTGTCCTGCGGCAAAAGTGGTCGCGTGGCCAGGTGGCAGCACGGTTCGCGAATATGCCGCCCTACCTGATTGGCATGGAGGCCTGCGTCGGTGCGCATCATCTCAGTCGCAAGCTCCAAATACTTGGCCACGACGCCCGCCTGATGCCGGCGAAATACGTACGCCCCTATTCGAAGGGACAGAAGAATGGCTTCCGAGATGCGGAAGCCATCGCCGAGGCGGCTCAACGCCCGACCATGAAGTTCGTCGCGACCAAGACCGACGATCAGCTCGACCTTCAGGCGCTGCTCCGGGCTGAAAATGACCAGCCTCACTAGCTGAGGAGGTCAACATGACCGTTACCCCAACCACCATCCCCGCTGTCTCGAAGCATGTTCCTTGGAACAAGGGGAAGATCGTCGGCGCAAAGCCGCCGCTCCGTCCGAAGCACGTCTGGTCGATCCGAACCAAGCTCCAGGTCGAAGGCCGAATGCGCGATCTCGCACTGTTCAACGTCGCCATCGACAGCAAGCTGCGCGGCTGCGACGTCGTAGCCTTGAAAGTTGATGACCTTGCGCCAAGCGGATATTCAGCCGACCGCGCGACCGTCCGACAGAAGAAGACCGGCCGGCCAGTCAAATTTGAACTGACCGAATCGGCCCGGCAGGCAATCGACGACTACCTGCGGGTTACGGGCAAGAAGTCAGGAGAATACCTTTTCACTGGCCGGCGGCTGAGTGGCTATATGACGACCCGCCAGTATGCCCGCCTCCTATCCCATTGGGCCGACATCGGATTGGACCCGCATCTGTTCGGGACGCATTCCCTTCGCCGGACAAAGGCGACCTTGATCTATCGCCGAACCGGCAACCTGCGAGCCGTACAACTCCTTCTGGGGCATACTAAGATCGAGAGCACAGTTCGATATCACGGCATCGAGGTCGACGATGCCCTCGTGATAGCAGAACAAGTCGACATCTGACTTCTGAGGCGGAGCAGACACCCTCTGCGCTGCCGTCACAGACGGCTCCGGGCCAGATGCGGACGTTCAGATTAAGAGACAACCGAGCGGGGCCTATTCCTCAAGCTCCCGCAGGATACGGGTCAAAAAGCAGACTGTGAAGTTAACTCCCTTCATGAGAGTTTTCTGCTTCCCCAATCGGTGTTGCTGCCGCCACTTCAATCGTAGCCGAGACGGTCATAATCGGGACCTCTTTCGTTCTTACGAGGACGGACAGCTTATCGGTTAAGGTTGAAGGGCTGTGGTCTCGTATCCCCTCAGCCAAATATCTCATCGCGGCGTCCCGCGCGGCCGCGAAGTCCGGGAGTTCCTCGCCTTGGTCGTCAAGGATGACACCGGCCGCATCCTGATAGTCAAAATAGAACCGCATGTGGGCTCAACGCTGCGTTGGTCTCGACGTTCCTGCCTAGCAACTCCAACCGTCAGCACTTAAACACCCTCTTCTTGGCCGTTAGCTTTCTTTTCGAGATCGTCAATTCTATCGAGCGCGTTGCTCGGGAGTTCTCCCATGACGAGCAACGTAGAGTAGAGTTGCTGCGACATTCCTGGCGTTGCAGCCTTAGATACTCGTTTGATTTCGTCTCTCTTCCCATCGTCCTTCCGTCCAATTCTCGGTTGGTATCACTGGGGGTTGCAGATGCTAGCGAGGAAACTCGTCAAATGGCGAGCTGCTGACTTCACTTACTCAAAGTTAGCCGTTCGCTCTAAACGGACACGACGGACCGCGACCGTCAAGCCAAGGCGGATCAATCCGGGTCCGGAGCACCCGTCAACGCAACCATCGTACAACGCCCGGTTTCAGACAGCCGAAATAGCGGCGGCCCTTTCGTTGTTCAGCTGAGGGCCAGAGGGCCGTTTCGACGGCGAGCCCGGGTGGGGCACGGAAAGCACCGTCGGGCGGCGCTCCCTGCGGGTATCTTGCCGCCGAAAAGTTCTTGCAATACTCGAAAGGGCTAACCTGAGAGTTCGCTTGCGAGGCAGCAGCTTGACTGAGCAAGGTCTGCCCCCAGATCAGCCGGCGAGGATGATATTCCGCTCGTTGCTCGATTGGATGGCACTCAGCTGCTCGGAGCCTTCTGTGTGGTCCTTTTCTGTTGCGGCACTGTTCCTGGCCCTGTTGCTGTTTAGTGCGGTCGGGTTTATTCTCTTCAGCTTTGACTTTCCGCGAGCTTAAGCTTCGCTCATTCACGCGGCGGGCATTAGGAGTGGAGTCCGCTAAGGGTCAAACTGAGAAGAACTGACGTTGAGCACAACGAGTCCGCTCTTGCCTTGAGTGCTGACGCCGCGGCATAAATCGTCGCATGACAGTGCCCGCCCTCAGCCGCAAGCCTAGCGACAACCCGCACCAAGAGGGCTGGAACGTCTACTACGGCGATGTCCGCATCGGACACATCGGGACACGTGCCGGCGTCCCGAAGACGTAGACCGGTGGGGCTCGTCGCTCGCCTTCTACCCCGGCACCGACGTCCGGCAAGGCGGGAAAGGCATCGGCGCCACCGAGGAATGCCGGGGCGCGATTGAGCGAGCTTGGCTTGAGCTCAAACCGAAGATCGCCGAGGCGGATTACGACCGCTGGCGAGACGACCGCGACTGGACGGCGTGGAAATATCGCATGTGGACCGAGAAGCTTTCCCTGCCGACGCAGACCCGCGAGGATCGATCGCGCTGCTTCTGCGGCATCGAGATTACCAGCGTCAGCATTCCGAGCCACATCTGCACCGCACACCGCGGGACAGGAGCGAAATGAGCAAACTCACCGAAGAACGGCCCTACGCAAATCCCGAGACAGCCGCGCGCAAGCTGGTCGAGATCGCCGCCGCCACGCCCGCCGCCCAGGACGGGCGGGTCTACATCGAGCGCGTCAACACGCAGTTCAAGGCCCTCCTGAAGGGAAGCCGAGGCCATCCGGAGTTCGGCGCCGGTATCTGCTACGCGATCGAGCGCGGCTTGCTCTGGATGCATGAAAGCGGCACCTACCTGAAGCTGATGCCGCCGGGCCATGACCTACTGGCGCCGCGATAGATGCGCCTCTAGTCTTCCTCGCGGGGAAACGGCTCCTGCGTCTTGCGACCCAGGAAGGTGTCGGGCGACGGCAGCTTAAGCACTTCGGCCGATCTTGCCACCAACTCCTTCATGACAGCGTTTTGTTCCGCGATCTCGAAAGCTAAATCGTGCACGCGATAGACAGACCGATCTTGCATGGCGATGCTTCGCTTTAATGCAGGCGGGAGCGCGCTTGGTCTCTCAGCCACCGACGCCCACGGACTAAGCCTTGGCCGGTGATAGCGAGTAAACTACCCCAGGTGGCTTTGGTTCGAAATTGAACTTTACAGCCACCCGGCGCATGTGGATTACCGGGGGCACCATTGGACGGTATAGGAACTTCGTCAACTGAGGCGGCTTGTTTCCCGCTGGCTCGCCGTCGAGCCGGCGGCGCGGCCCCGGCCTACCCCCGTTGACCCCTGCAGCCGGGGCCGCCCACTTTCCCATTTATCTCGCACTGAAAAGACCGCACGCTCATTTCAGCCGTACCTGGCTCCTCGGTGTTTTCGCGAGCTGTTGAGACCTAAGATCGCCCGCCGCGCGTGCCTACGATAATCGACAACTTCTCTTCCGTTGCTTTCGCAAGTACGGCTCCCCGAGTGCGGTTTAACTCTTGGGCGATCAGCGTAAGTGGCATCGTACCTGCGAAAGACTTCAACTTCTCGACTTCTTCTTTCGTCCAATTCTCTTTCCAGCGCGGCATCTTTTGTCTCGCAGCGGCGTTCCTTGCCACTCACTATGGTTGAAAACTCAGGGGCTTTCGCCTGCCAAATTCAATTTCGGCAAAAGGCGTTGCGTGGGCGGCAACTCTGCGGCCGAACGGCCCATCCCGCGAGGCCCAGGGAAAGCAACGGGCCTCTCGCTGACGGCCCTCAAGAAATGGGCCCGGTGTGCCTAGGAGACCGAGCCCTAGCCTCAGCAGCGGCGATGGCCGTCGTTCGGCTATGATGCTCATAAGCGAATGAGTGGCTGCAAGTTCCTGACGGGGAGCCCAGCCTGCCGCCCAGCTCCGTTGACCACGATTTCTCGGGAGCAGGCCTGTACTCAGGAACAAGTGGCAGATGACCGGTTTGTTGCTGTGCTTCGGATGTTGGGTACCAGCCCGAGCGAACCCAACGGCTCCAGCCGCCCGGCAGCAGCTGGGGCCGCGGCTTTTCTGCCGGTAAAGGAAAAAAGGCCGCCCTGGGGGCGGCCTTAGTTTTGAGCGCTGATCTAAACTCTCTGCTGAAAATGCCCGCCGCCAAACCTGTAGCTGCGAGCCGCCCGGGTAGGCAATAAATCCGAAATCAAAGAACGAGCCCGGCTTCCGAAGGCTATCAAGGCGCCGCGCGGCCACTAGTAACATATGTAAACGGAACCGGGAAAAAACGGCAATATTTTGGCTCCGCAATGTTCTCAAACGAACAGAAACGCTGTGAGGGCAGAGTAATCTGAAGATCGCTTGGTCTTGCCAAGGGCCAAGCTTCCCCAAGCGGCCCCGGCCCCCCCAAAAGCCCCTTGCCGGGGCCGTCTTGGCAACTGACCTGTTCCCGACCTCGGTGGCCTATTTTGATTTTCACAGTGGGCCAATTTGGATGGTGCGCGCGTAATCGCAGCCGGCGGCGATGGCCAAGCAGTCCTTCGAGAACTGCGGGTCCCCTCGCCCGAAATGTTGGCTGTTGCGGCAGCGCTGCCGCGAACCGCAACACATCAAGAGCTATGGGAAACGATGGTGGATGCGGCATGATCGCCGCACCTATCCACACCCTGAGCGGCAGTAGCTCGCGCTCGTGCTTCCGTCGAAGTCAAAGGTGCAGTCCGATGATAAACCGGATGGCCGAGTAGGCGCCGCCGGCGACAATAGTCGTCGCACCAATTGCGAAAGCCACTCTCCAAGTCTCGACCAATCGACGCCTCGCACAAAAATTGGCCCCAGCATCGGCCGGGGGGCATGATGATGCTGGGGTTTCCAGACAGGCTCTTGTCTTGTGGGACCGAGACCGTCACCGCGGAATACAAGCCGAGCACCGACCAGCCGTTCCAAAGACAAATCTAAATCACTGTTGCTGTGGCTGAATCCCCACATCTCTTGCCCGAGGGAGTGCGGGATCTAAGCCGCGCTGCCCTCGGGTGCAACTGTCCGGTCCCCGCCGAATTCCGTCGACGTAGGCAACCTACGCGATTCCGACATTCGGCAGACCAAAGCGATACCTTTTCCACACCCACGACCCGCGGTGGCTCACGCTCGTTGTTGCAGGTCGCAAAAAACGGCCCCAGCACAACTAGATGCCGGAGCCGTTGGAAGCCTTGGCGGTTAAGGGTGGCGCCAAGGTCTACTAAGCTATAGGAACATTCGGCAATCGGGTCTGTATGCCGTCCGACATAGGCGGAGGAAATCGATAATTGACGCAGGTTGTGCTTCGGAACGTTCGGTGGTGGCGTTGCTTGGAGAGCAATGACGAGCACGACCGTAGTTCTCCTTCCTGCCATGGTGAAAGCGCTTCGCCTGGTCCGCGTCTACGGCTTTATGGTCGAGCGCAGAGACGGCCTGTATTACCCCGGCAGCAACCGGCCGGCATGCTCGAAGGCTTTGGCAGAGAAGATGGTTGAAGGCGGCTGGCTGGTGAAACACGGAGAGCGTTATCAGCCTACAGAGAAGGGCTGGCAGGCAGGAGATGCCGGTTCGGACGTGGGGTAAACTGGGTGTATCCCAGGCCGCCAGTGAAGATCACATTCGGCGAGATGCGCCAGATGGGCGGGATCAATGAAGGAGGCCGCCAACCCAGGCGACCTTACTTCATCTTCCTAGATCCAATGTTGATGAAGAAGATTGGCTTTCCGGCTTCATCCGACACCTCTAGCGACCACTCCTGCCCGGCACGAAACCTTCCGTCGATGCCCTCCAAGACTTCGGCAGCAAAGAGCGTAGCGTCATGCCACGCCGCTTCGTCGTCGGGCAAATCCTCTCCCGTGTCATCGGTGCTCGGCTCTACGCTATGACGTTGAAGAAGTATCTCGGCATGACTGGGGAAATGTGCGGGAAGCTGCCGAGTTCCTACACCCTTAACCGCCGTTCCGCGTCCTGTGCCATCTTGAGCCATTCATTGCCCGTGCGCAGCCAAGCTTCTTTGTCCGTCGCTCTAATCGAGCGATCTGCTTGGACTTGGCACTCTAGTGCTTGCGGGCGGAACCGGGCGACGTCTAGTTACCAACAGCACTTTCTTCGCCCGACGAAACACGGCAGAAACAATGCAATGATTTAGTTACGTTACCGGGGCTGGCTCATATTTCACTTAGATCGTTTTCACCTGGAATTTTCCGAGAATGAGGCCGCAGCAACCCTACCTGCTGCGGCCTTCTTCGTTCAGTGCTCAACAAAAATCCCGCCGACTTTGTGAGCCGGCGGGAGTTCAGACTTGGAGATTAAAGCGACCGGGCTACGATCGCTCCTGAGACCCTGCCGGCTCAGTTAGGCTTCACCGTGGCAAGCCCCCGCTCCGCGCGTCGGCGCGCCCATGCGGCTCGGATCAGACGCATTCGGTCAACAACGGCTCGCTGTCCTCCCGGTCGCAGTCCTGCTCGCGGTCGTTGAGCCTTCAGCACGCCGCTGGTCCGTCCAGCAGAGCGACGGCTCGCTATCCCCGCCGTCCCCCTCGTCCCCCGCCATCTCCCTGGTGCTGAACGCAGCCCGGCAAGGCAGTTTAGCGGGAGTTCAGCGCTGTAGCTCGCGAAGCTCTTGCCGAGATCCAGCGGCTCAATCAGATGGTCAATCGGACATGCACGCTGGCCGACGCCAGCATGCACGACAACGGTTGCGTCGACGTAGCCAAGGCCATTCGAAAGCGAGGCGAGGCATGAGTGACTGGCATCCGCCTGAAACCGCGCCTCAAGACGGGTCGGTCTTTCTAATCACGACCGCTGGCGCTGGCGTCGACCTATGCAGTTCGGTTCAGGAGCGCAATCGTTCGAGGATTACTTCTTCAAACAGAAGATCGAACAGAAGTGGCCATACATGGTCGGATGGAAAGCGGTCGGTCGACCCGCTCGGGTCTGCAATTCCAAGGCCGATCCCGCGTACAGAACGGATGGACTGGAGACGAGGTCTACCGGTCTTCGTTCATCGGCCGCCGAGGAAGCGCGCATGAACTTCACGAGGGCTATTGGTCGGCTGAGCGCGGCGATCCGGAACCAGAACCCTACGCATCATCCAGATCCTGCCTCCGGCGGCGACCGCAAGGCCCAGGCCAAAAGGCATCCGCCAGGCACACGGGCTGCACGCGAGCTATTACCGGGAGTCCCCGCTGATCCGGGAAGCCGCTGAGGCCAAGCTGCTCGAGGCCCACCGGCTGGAATGCGACGCCTGGAACGCGATCATGTGAGCCGGCGGCCCCGAGATGCCGTCGCCGGGCGAGCCGCAAGCCAACCCCACCATTGGCAAGGCGCTCAATGCCGGCTACGACCCGGTCGAGGCCAAGTGCAACCGCTGCCGGCGCATCTCCCTGGTCCCGATACGGACGATCAGGCGGCCCGCCGACACGCTGTGGAAGCTGGAGCCGGCGCTCTATTGCGAGCCGTGCACCGAGATCCGCGGCCGGCGCCAGCGCGCCCACATCCTGCGGGCCCGCGCTCGCTGCGACGGCTGCAAATGACCGTGGCTGTGTGAAAACGCTGCGCTTGATGTGATTCGCGCGATATGATTCCCGCACGATTTGCGGGGGCTCGGATGAAGCGCTTCATTGAGGGTGCGGATCGTGGGCAGAGCACGCTGTTTCCTGAATGCGTGGAAGACTGGATTGGCGAAGACAATCCAGTTCGCGTCATCGACGCCCTCGTCGACGACCTCGATCTGGCCGAGCTTGGGTTCGGCGGGGTCGATCCCGAGGCAACCGGCCGGCCATCGTACCATCCCTCGATTCTCCTCAAGCTGTACATCTACGGCTACCTGAACCAGGTGCAGTCGAGCCGGCGTCTGGAACGAGAAGCCGGACGCAATGTCGAGGCGATGTGGCTGCTGGGTCGGCTCGCACCTGATGGAGGTGTGAACACCTCGCTGGATCTGCTTTCTGGTGAGTTCAGCGAACCAACGCTCGACCTAATTGATCCATGACGCGGAAGTTGGTGTGAAGTGGACATGAAAGTGCGGCCGGCGAGCGAGCCACGCTTTGATCCTGGGTGTCTTGTGGGTGGCGTAGTTGTCCATGACGATATGGACATGGAAGGAAAAGCTCAACCATTTCCCGGAGGACAAGTCCCACGCGCGCAACACCCATTCGGCCGTTTTTGCCGAGGTCAAGGTGGACGAGGAGATCGGCATTCAGGGCGAGCAGGAACTGATTGTCGCGCTCAACATCGCCGCCGAGCCGCGAAAATGGACATTGCCGGGGCATGGCCGCCTACTGCTCTCGACACATCTTGACCGCCCTTCCCAACTCCTCGCACATGGCTCGATCCTGCTCCGTGGCAACGAGGGCGTGATCATCGTCGTCGACGACTATGAATGAGCGAACGTAGGAACGAACCGCGGCCCCGCGTTCGTCCTGCTTCAGGCGCTGGAGAGCGGCGAGCAGCGGAGAATCGGCGAAGTCCGGCGTCTTTATCTCCTCATCGCATGTATCGACGTTCACGGCATGAATTGATGCGAACGTATCAAGGGTTAATGTCGCGCCCCGCCTTCGATGTCACAGTGCACATGGGCCGCGGGCGATCGGACGATAAATGCAGGCAGGCTTTTCCTTCTCCAAGCTCGCCGACCGCCTGGTGAGTCTGTGTGACCTGAGCAGCGATGACCTCGCTCTGCTGGCGGAGATGCCGAGCACAATCGCGCATTTCAACTCACATCAGGCAGTTCTGCGCCACGGCGACGACCCGACACATTGCTGCCTGCTGCTTCAGGGCTACCTCTCGTGGCAAGACAGCGGCAGTGCCGACGGGCAAATTACCTCGATCGCCGTCCCCGGCGATATTGCCGATCTTCACTCGCTTCACCAGTCCCCTGTCATCGGAAATCTGATCGCCCTGGGGCCAGCCATCGTTACCTTCGTGCCGCATCGATTCCTGAGGACTCTTGCTGAGCGCTCATCTGCCATGTCGCGCGCGCTTCTACTGATGCTGCTGGCCGACCATGCCATGCAGCGCAACTGGGCAGTCAACCTCGGCAGCCGCGATGCCCTGACCCGCGTCGCACATTTGATCTGCGAGATCACCGTGCGCTTGCAAAATGTCGGACTCGCGAAGGATCTGAAGTTGTCGTCGCCATTCACCCAGTCAGATCTGGCTGCCGCCTGCAGCATCTCTCCCGTTCATGCAAACCGCACCCTTCAGGAGCTGCGTCGCGCGCGGCTGCTGCAATGGCAGGGCAAGACCTTGATCATAACCGATTGGCCGGGGCTGGTTCGTCTTGCCGGATTCGATCCGACCTATCTTCGTATTCGCCGCCGCGACCAGCCATCCACCCAATCGAGGCTGACACCTGCCGAGGTCGAAATGGCTTGAGTACTCACGCAGTAGCAGCTGATTGCCTGGCCCGATGTTCCAGGCGCTCTGCCACCTTCTGGACGACAGATTCCCACTCGCCAGGCTTAGTCTGATGAAACAGACGCAGGCTTGGATACCAAAGCGACCGAGAGCCAGACAAGGGCCACCTCCAATCGCAATCCGAATGCAGCAAGACCCAGGCTTCGCACCCGGTTGCTCCAGCAAGATGTGCGAGCATGGTGTCGACGCAGACGACGAGATCGAGCTGCCGAAGACGGTCACAAAGCGAGGCAATATCGGGCGCACTGATGTCGCGAGCACCAATCTTGGCTAGATCGCTCTGCTGCGTCCCCAGTTGAAGTGAGTAAAGCGTCACCCCAGCGACGGCGAGGCGATGCAACAATGCGGGCGGAATGGATCGCCGCTTGTCCCAAGCGCCGACCTCCCAGACCAGACCCACCGATAGGCCGTTACCTGCGATGAACTGCGGCATCTCACCTAGAGGAAGGGCCACATAGGGCGCCATCGTCGCGACATGTTCGCTTGTCGCCTTGATCGCATGCGGCACTTCCATGATTTCGATATCGACTTCGAAGTCCACCTCCGGCGCGCCGTCATGAAGTGCAATTGCCCGATCAACGCCAGCACTGCGCTCGACGAGGGGCAGCAGGTCTCGCTGGCACCAGACCGTTACTTGGCGCGCGACATTGCGCAAGGGACGCATGAACCGGAGAAACTGGATCGTGTCGCCAAGCCCATGGTAACAACGAACAAGGACACGCTTGCCGGCGAGCGGCTCCCCCCGCCAGATCCGCTGCAAATGGCGCGGGCCCGTGTGCTTCGGTGGAAAAGCAAGCATCGCGAGATCTCGGTCGTTGACGGCCCAAGCCCGCGCGAATTCGCCGGCCCGCATCGCCTCGACCCAACTATTCGTCACGTCCGTCCGCCCGCGATCAGGGGCGAACAAATTTGTGAAAGCGGCTCAGCTTGCCGTCCTTGGTGCGGTCCTGATGAAGGAACGCGATACCACTCTCGTCGAACTTGGCGAAGAACTCTTCCCAATCGATGCGGTCGAGCCCCTCGTCTGGCGGATCGAAGTCGATGCGCAGGATGCCGGCGTGTCCGTCCTCCTCGGTTGCTTTGACGGTTGCGGGCTTGCCCCCGCGCTCCTCGGTCCACTTTCTGATGATGTCATGATCGGTGGTCTGCTGTGCTTCGCTGTTCTGCGTCCTCGACGTCATCTCGAACCTCGCTTGCTAAGGACCCGGGCGATGATCGCCATCGCATCAGTCATCCGCCAGAACGCAGAGGACCGGGATTTGTTCTTCAGGGCTTCAGCCTTCGGCGAACGAACCAACCAGCATCTTCTTTATCTTCATCCAAGAAGAAGATCGTTCCGGCTTTGCAGCCCGGGATTCTATCGCAGGTTAAGCCTATCGAATTATTCCTCAGGGATTTGCGCGGCGCGAGCTGCGGTCGTGTCCACTGCTGGAACGAACATACCTCACACACGTTCGCCGACCTACTTACCTGCACACGGCTTCCGGAGGCTTCAACTATGCATTCCCCTCTTGCGGAAAAAAGGCGCGTGCGCGTCGGTATCGTCGGCGTCGGTAATTGCGCAAGCTCATTCGTCCAGGGGCTCACCTACTATCGCAACGCCAAGTCCAACGAACCGGTGCCGGGGCTGATGAACGTCGATCTCGGCGGTTATCACATCAGCGACATTCAGATCGCATCCGCCTTTGACGTCAACGCCGACAAGGTGGGACACGACGTGGCCGATGCGATCTTCACGAGACCAAACAACACGCATCGCTTTGCTGAGGTCGCGCCGACCGGCGTGACCGTGCAGCGCGGCCCTGTCCTCGACGGCATCGGCCGTTACCTCAAAGATGACGTGCCAATCGCCGCGGTTCCGGAAGCCGACGTCTCGGAGGCGCTCGCATCGTCCAGAACGGACGTGCTCGTGTCCTACCTGCCCGTCGGCGCCCAGCAGGCCAGCGAATGGTATGCGGCGCGCGCGCTCGAAGCTGGATGCGGCTACGTCAACTGCATTCCCGTGTTCATCGCCTCCAATCCGGCATGGCGACAGCGCTTCGAGGATGCCGGCTTACCCATCATTGGTGACGACATCAAAAGCCAGGTTGGAGCAACCATCTTGCATCGCGTGCTCGCGAACCTGTTCCGCGATCGCGGCGTCCGGCTCGACCGTACCTATCAGCTCAATGTCGGCGGCAACACCGATTTCAAGAACATGCTTGAGCGCGAGCGGCTCGCATCGAAGAAGATTTCCAAAACGCAGGCCGTGACCAGCCAGTTCGACGTCCCCATGGACCCCGACAACATCCATGTCGGGCCAAGCGACCATGTGCCCTGGCTCACCGACCGCAAATTCGCCTTCATCCGGCTCGAGGGCACGACCTTCGGCGGCGTTCCCCTCAGCGCTGAGGTCAAGCTCGAAGTCTGGGATTCCCCGAACTCGGCCGGGGTTGTCATTGATGCCGTTCGCTGCGCCAAGCTGGCAATGGATCGCGGGCTTGCCGGTGCGCTCACCGGCCCGTCGAGTTACTTTATGAAGTCGCCGCCTCAGCAATTCACCGATGCAGAGGCTGCCCGCCGCACCCGCGCCTTCATCGACGACAAGGCGCACGTCTGATGGCTAGTGTCGTTCATCTTGTCCGCCACGGCCACCACGCATTGCTCGGCCGCACCCTGTGCGGCCGAATGGACGGTGTCACGCTCTCCAAGACCGGTTCCGAAGAGATCGCACGTTGCGCACGCAACATCAGCCCGCGACCGTCCCTGATTCAATCCAGCCCGCGGCGACGCTGCGTGCAGTCCGCCTCCATACTGTCGGCTCACTTTCGGTTACCGATCGAGATCGTCCCTGCACTCGACGAGCTCAACTATGGCGAATGGACCGACCGCTCTTTCGCCGATTTGCACAATGATCGGCAATGGTCACACTGGAACACATGTCGTGGCAGCGCGCGTCCGCCAGGCGGCGAAAGCATGCGGTCTCTGCAACGTCGCGTTGTCAATCATCTGGAGCAGCTGCGCAATGATCCTCTCGCCGGCATCGTGATAGCCGTCAGTCATGCCGAGCCGATCCGCGCGGCGCTGCTGCATTACGCATGCATGCGGCTTGACGACTTTCTGTCCATAGAGATCGACCCGGCCAGCATCAGTACCCTCAGCGCCGAAGACCGCGGATTTAGCGTCACGACGATCAATCAGCGGGTGCCGGCGTGAAGATCGTCATATTCGGGCTCACGATCTCCTCTTCCTGGGGAAACGGCCACGCCACCCTCTGGCGTGGCCTTTGCAAGCATCTCGCGCGGCTCGGACATACGATCGTGTTCTTCGAGCGTGACGTGCCCTATTATGCCGACACAAGAGACTTGCTCGAGCTTCCTTCAGGTCGCCTCGAACTGTTCGCGTGCTGGGATGAGATAGCCCTTTCGGCACGCCGGCACGTTCGCGAGGCCGATGCCGCCATCGTCACGTCCTACTGCCCTGATGCCGTCGCAGCCACGGACCTCATCTGGTCGGAAAAGCGCGCTGTTTCCATCTTCTACGACCTCGATACCTCCGTGACGCTCGCCCGGGTGAAGGCTGGTGATCCAGTCCCCTATATCGGCTCGCGCGGTCTCTCAGACTTTGACCTGGTCCTGAGCTTCTCGGGTGGCCCCAGGATCCAGGACGACTTCCGACGCATCCTTGGCGCCCGCGAGGTCCGGCCGCTCTACAATCACGTCGACACTGACATTCACCGGCCAGCGGCTTCTCAGCCGCAGTATCGCGCCGATCTCTCCTACCTCGGCACGTATTCGAGAGATCGCCAGGCCGCACTCGAGGCTCTCCTCGTAGACGCGGCGGATACCCGGCAGGATCTGCGCTTCCTGATCGCCGGAGCGCAATATCCGGACGATTTCCCCTGGTCTTCCAATATCTACTTTGTCCGCCACCTGCCCCCATCAGAGCATGCATCGTTCTTCGCTTCGTCCCGCATGACGCTGAACGTAACGCGCCAGGCGATGGCCGACGCAGGATGGTGTCCCTCGGGCCGGCTGTTTGAAGCTGCGGCTTGCGGAGCTCCACTTCTGACCGACGATTGGCCCGGAATCAGCGACTTTTTTACGCCAGGCGAGGAAATCATGCTCGCGCACGACGCCGGCGATACGCTCTCCGCGCTGACGCTGACCGACGCTGAGCTCCAGCGCATGGCAAGACGCGCGCGTGAGCGAACTCTCAGTCAGCATACCTCCGACAGACGCGCCTCGGAACTCGTCAGCCTGATCGAACAGGCACGGCCGCGCGCACTCACGAGCGATGGAGCGACTGCGTGAATCAAAGACTTATTTCGAAGGACGAAATCCGCCGGCGCGTCGACGATCTGGGACCCTGGTTCCACAATCTTGATCTCGATGGTGTTCGGACTGCTCCATCGCATTTCCTTGGCGACTATCCCATGGTGAAATGGCGCCACTTCGCCAGCGTGGTTCCGGAACGGCTTGAGGGCAAGTCCGTGCTCGACATCGGCTGCAACGCGGGTTTCTACGCCATGGAGATGAAGCGGCGCGGCGCCGAGCGCGTCCTGGGCCTGGATACCGACGAAGCCTATCTCGCCCAAGCGCGCTTTGCCGCCGAAGTGAACGGGCTCCGCATCGAGTTTCGCAAAATGTCCACATACGATATCGGACAGCTCGGAGAGACATTCGACCTCGTGATATTTATGGGCGTGCTCTACCATCTGCGACACCCGCTACTTGCACTCGACCTCATCCACGAGCATGTCGCCCGTGATCTCCTGCTGTTTCAATCCATGCAGCGAGGCGGCGCTCACATCGACGCCGTTGACGAAAACTACGACTTTTGGACCACGGACCAGTTCGACTCCGCCGGGTATCCAAAGCTTCATTTCATCGAGAATGAATATGCTGACGATCCCACCAATTGGTGGGTCCCCAACCGGGCCTGCGTCGAGGCTATGTTGCGGAGTGCCGGTTTTTCCATCGCGGCGCACCCGGAAGATGAAGTCTATCTCTGCAAGCGATCGGAACGTCCGCAGTCCAACGGTTCAGCCCATCTGTTCCGGGGGATCGAGCGATGATCGAGGCAGCAAAGATCTGGAACGAACCGAACAACAAATCGCATTGGGATATCGTGCTCGATCCGGATTGGGCCCAATTTGCGAGCCTCGCCATCGCGGCGGGTAAGGCGATCTGCGGCGCACGGGCGGCGTTGCCGCGCGTGCTCGGCGGCCTCTCGCCGATCGATCCGTCCTTCATACGCAATATGAAGGCACGGGGCGTCCTCGATCATTTCGATGCAGTCGCCGTTCATGGATTCCCGCTCGACTGGAACCTCTGGCAGATCGGTGAGTGGCCGGCCAAGATCGAGGACATCAAGGCTGTAACCTCGCTGCCGGTCTGGGTCACAGAGGTCGGCGTCTCATCCTTCGGCGCCGAAGAAGTGCAAGCCTGGGGCCTAAGACGGACTGCCGAGCTCCTGATCGACCGCGCACCGCGCATCTATTGGTACAGCCTCTACGATCTGCCCTCGACCTGGGAAGCCACGACGCGGCACAAGGAGGCCGAGGGATCGTCCTATTACCGGCATTTCCATATGGGCCTGCTGCGCGAGGACGGCTCGCCGAAGGCCGCAGCGGCACTTTTCGAGGAGTACGCCCATGCCATGGGGCTCTGTCAGTGGTTTCACTTTGAAGATCGTCGCCTCGATAGCGCCGTACAGTGGATGCGTCGTTTAGGCGTCACTCATCTCAGGACCGGCCTGTCATGGGCCGACAGTTTTCGTCCCAACGCACTCGACTGGTTCGACCGTCAGATGGACGCTCTGGCGGAGTTTCGGGTGACCGTTACTTTCTGCTTTACACCCGAGCATCGCGGCATGGAGCCACATCACACCAGCCCGCCCCGCGACGTGAATGAGTTTGCCGATTTTTGTGCGCAGATGGTCGACCGTTACTGCGCGCAGACTGGCATAGCCGTTCCCCAACGCCTCGTCGCGCCAGTTGTGACAAGCGATTAGACGATCCAATCTTCTGAGTGACTCTCGAACCGCGCCTACGACGAGTCGCGGATTCACCCACGTTATTGATCCAGGTTAGCGAAATTATTGTTTGTACAATGCGGGGGAACGAACATTCCTCGCATCGCTTCTGACTCCAAACCCGGCCGGCGCGCGTCTCTCGACCCCATCAACTGCACGCCTCAGCTCCTATTATCGACCGATCCTCTGGATCGGTCCTGCAACGTTACGGATGTCGGAATGGCGCGAGTATTGATTACAGGCGGCGCAGGATTCATCGGCTCACACGCAACAGACGTACTGCTCGCTGCCGGCTATGATGTGAGAATTCTCGACAATCTTTCTCCGCAGGTCCATGGCAGCGGCCGCCCACGTCCAGCCTACCTCGCAAGGGAAGCCGAACTCCTCGTCGGCGACGTCACGGAGGCCAGCATCGTCGAACAGGCGCTGCGGGGCACGGATATGGTCCTGCATCTCGCCTCCGCTGTCGGCGTCGGCCAGAGCATGTACGACATCGAACCGTATGTTAGGACGAATGAGCTTGGCACCGCCGTACTATTGCAGGCCCTTTCGAGGCATCCGGTTGAGCGGCTGGTGGTCGCATCGTCCATGAGCATATACGGCGAAGGTCTTTACCGCACGCACGATCAGAGTGTTGTCAACGGCGGAGAACGGTCCGTAGAGCGGCTCCGCAGAGGCGAATGGGAGCTGCGCGATGCAAGTGGTGGGTTGCTTGAGCCCGCACCTACGCCGGAGACCAAGAACCCATCGCTTAGCTCGGTCTACGCGCTCAATAAGTTTGCGCAGGAACGCATGTGCCTCATCACGGGCAAGGCTTACGGCATTCCGACCCTCGCGCTACGTTTTTTCAACGTGTTTGGTCCACGACAGGCCCTATCCAATCCTTACACCGGGGTGCTCGCGATCTTTGCTGCCCGACTGCTCAACGGACGCCCTCCGCTCGTCTTTGAAGACGGCGAGCAGCGGCGCGATTTCGTCCATGTACACGACGTCGCCCGTGCCTGCCGCATCGCGCTGGAGACAGAGCATGCGCAGAACGTGTTCAATGTAGGCTCGGGTCAAAGCCGGACGATTCTATCGGTCGCACAGGACCTGGCTGATGTGATGGGGCGCCGCGACATCGCACCCGAGATCACGAGGAAATTTCGCGCCGGTGACATCAGGCACTGCTTCGCGGACATCGGCAAGTCGCGTGACCTGCTCGCCTTCGAACCACACGTCGCGTTCAAAGATGGGCTTGAAGAGCTCGCCGCATATCTCGCCGACCAGATCGCCGACGATCAAGCCGAACGAGCGACCAACGAACTGCTGCAGCGAGGATTGGTCGCGTGATGGAACAGCGAGACAACAGGCCCGTCCTGATCACCGGCGGCTGCGGGTTCATCGGTTGCAATCTTGCCGATCGCCTGGCGGCACGCGGTGAGCGCGTGCTGGTGCTGGACAACCTGGCCCGCGCCGGCGTGCGCGAGAACGCACAATGGCTCAAATCCAGGCATGGTGATCTCATCACCATCACGGTGGCGGATATCCGTGAGCCGATCCCGGTCATCGACGCCGTGCGTGACGCCCGGGCCGTGCTGCATCTGGCGGCCCAAGTCGCCGTCACGGACAGCGTGAGCGACCCGGCTGCCGACTTCGAGATCAACGCACGTGGCACCCTGAACGTGCTGGAAGCCGTTCGCCTGCACAACAGTACCGCGCCCGTCATGTTTGCCTCCACCAACAAGGTCTATGGCCGCCTCATCGAAGATAGCGAGATCGCGCTCGCCGGCCGCCGTTACACGCCGACCAGCGCCCTGCTGGTGGATGGAATCTCCGAGAACGCGCCGCTCGATTTCTATAGCCCTTACGGCTGTTCCAAGGGCACTGCTGACCAATATGTCCATGACTATGCGCGCGTGTTTGGGCTGCGTACGGTGGTGATGCGCATGAGCTGCATTTATGGGCCGCGGCAGTTCGGCACCGAAGACCAGGGGTGGGTCGCGCATTTCCTGCTGAGCGCTATCCGCGGCAAGCCCCTGACGATCTACGGTGACGGCTACCAGGTTCGCGACGCCTTGCATGTGTCAGATGCCGTTGCAGCCTGGCTCGCGGCGCTCGACCGGATCGGGCTCGCATGTGGACGGGTGTTCAATCTCGGCGGCGGACCGGCCAACGCCGTCAGCCTTCGCGAGTTGATCGACCAAATCTCCGAGCTCACTGGCCGCGAGATTGCATACTGCTTTGCCGATTGGCGTCCTGGCGATCAGCCGTGGTACGTCACTGATACGCGCGCCCTGTCCACAGCGCTGGGCTGGACCCCGCAAATCCCACTCGCAGAGGGTCTTCGCTCGCTTCACGCCTGGATGAGCGGCCGCTTCGCCGCAGCTCATGACAGCCGCGAGGCTCTAGCATGAAGCGCGTCGCCCTTATCAACCCGAATTGGGATTATGCCGGCAGCATCTATTTCGGCTGCCGGTCCCCTCACCTGCCGCTTGAGCTCGGGATCACCGAACACCACCTTAAAGCAGCCGGGCACCCGACGCTACTGCTCGATGCCCACATGTTCGACCTGTCGCCGCGCGACATCGAAGCAGAGCTGCAGAGCTTCGGGCCCGACATGATCGTCATCACCACGGCACCGACCTATCTGTTTTGGCGCTGCGCCCCCCCGGAGCTCCGCGTTCCGCAGGCGCTTGCTTTGGCAGTGCGGGATCTTGCGCCTGTGCTGATTGCAGTTGGCCCGCATGGATCGACGACCCCGCGGGCTGCACTCAGGAAACTCGGCGTTGACGTCGTCGTCATGGGTGAGTGTGAGGCGTCCTTGCTGCGCCTGGCCAACGGCGAGCGGGATTTTCCCGGCCTGTGCCTTGCGGACGAGGCTTCCATTCGGGTCAATGCTGGCCCGCAGGCCGCGCAGTTCAAAGATCAGCCCGCTCTCGATTGGTCGGCCGAGATGATCCGGCGCCATCATCACCACCATCACCGCTTTGAGGCAGCCCCTGTCGGCCCCGGCGCGGAAGTCGAAGCGTCGCGGGGATGCCCCTACAACTGCACGTTCTGCGCCAAGGAGAACTTCCGCAACGCCTACCGCAGGCGGCCGCCTGCGATCATTCTCGACGAGATCGATCGCCTGCATCGGCAGAACATCGAATATGTCTACTTCATCGACGAGATCTTTCTTCCCAATCACGAGCTGCTGGAAGGGCTAAGCCAGCGCGGTCTTAAATTCGGCGTGCAGACGAGGATCGATCTGTGGAACCCGGACATGCTCGCCCTGCTCGGGCGCGCCGGCTGTGTGTCGATCGAGGCGGGAATTGAAAGCCTCACGGTCGAAGGCCGCGCTGCGCTGGCGAAGAACTGCAAGCTGAGCACCGATCAGCTCGCTGACCGGCTTGTCGAGGCCCGCCGTCACGTTCCGTTCGTGCAAGCCAACCTGATCGAGGTGCCTGAAGACGACGATCCTGTCGTGCAGCGCTGGCGCGCAAAGATGCAGGATGCCGGCATCTGGGCCAACGATCCAGTCCCGCTTTATCCCTATCCGGGATCGCCGGACTATCGAAAGCTATGGGGCGAGCCCGATGATTTCGCCTGGGAGCGCGCACATCGGCACTATCTCACGATGTTTGACCAGTTCAGTGACGTGCAGAACGAACGCCCGGTACCGCTCGACGCACTCGAGCTTCAGGTGGCCTCATGAGCCTCGCATCGAGAATCAGACTCCTGATGACGACCGATACGGTTGGCGGCGTATGGACCTACTCATGCGCGCTGGCCACAAATCTTGCCGGCTCCGGTGTCGACGTCACCCTGGTGACGATGGGCCCTCGGGCGCATCCCGAGCAGCGGGCGATACTCAAGGGCTCGCCGGTGCGCCTGATGGAGACTGACCTCGCGCTTGAATGGCAGGATCCGGAAGGCCGAGATATCGACGAAGCGCGACGCGTCCTCGCCGCCGTCGAGGCGCGGGTCAGGCCCAATATCATTCATCTCAACAGCTTCCGGGAAGCGACCTTTCTCTGGCACGCACCGACGATTGTCGTGGCGCATTCCTGTGTGAACTCCTGGGCGCTGGCCTGTCGCGATACGGCCTGGCTGAGTGAACCCAGGTGGACGCGTTACACGGAACGGGTGGCCACAGCGCTCGATAGGACCCAGGTCTGGGTCACCCCCAGTCAGTCCTTTCACGACGACATCACCGATATCTATCGCCCTCACACGCCGGGTGTCGTGATCTGGAACGGGATCGTATCGCGGGCTCTCGGCGGCCGAAAGCGCGACCAGATCCTTGCGGCCGGTCGGCTGTGGGATCGCGGCAAGAACATCGAGACCCTGACATCAGCCGCACCAGGGCTGCAATGGCCGGTCCGCGTGGCAGGCGCCGGCGGCGCGAACATGCCGAACAGTGTCGAATGGCTTGGGCAAATCTCGCACGATGATCTGCGCGCACGTCTCCAGCGTGCGGCGATCTTTGTCAGCTCGGCGCTGTATGAACCGTTCGGCCTTTCGGTTCTCGAGGCGGCTGCAGCCGGCTGCGCACTTGTGCTGTCCGACATCCCGACATTCCGGGAATTATGGAGCGGCGCCGCGGTGTTTTTCGATCCGCAAGACAGCCAGGCATTGCATCAGATTCTGGACGGTCTCTGCGCCGATACTGCCGCGAGGGTACGCCTGCAAGGCGCAGCCTATGAGCATTCGCTCTCCTACGCGTTGGCGCGGACGACGGAAGCGTATCTGAACCTCTACAAAGACCTTCTGCAGTCCCGCCGGACGAATGCGCCGGCCATGCCGATCGAGGTGCGCGCATGAAATGCGTCCTGTTTTACCATGCGTTCACCTCCTGCTGGAACAACGGCAACGCGCATTTCCTTCGCGGCTATGCGCGCGAGCTCAGCGCACTCGGCCATGAGGTCATCGTGTTCGAGCCGATCGACGGCTGGAGCCGGCTGAACGCCATCCGAGAGGGAGGCGCCGCAATCCAGGACGTCGGCGATCTCTTCCCGGGCATCGCCATTTGCCGCTATGACAGCTGCCTTGACTTCGACGAGGCACTGGATGGAGCCGATCTCGTCATCGTGCACGAGTGGAATTCGCCTGACGTGATCGAGCAGGTCGGATACCGGCGTGCACACGGCTCGCGGTTTACGTTGCTGTTCCACGATACCCACCACCGCGCGATCACCGCACCGGACGAACTCGCCCAATTCGACCTGGACGCCTTCGACGGCGTGCTCGCCTTTGGCGAAGTGCTTCGCCAGATCTATGTCAAACTCGGCTGGGGTGACCGAGCCTATACGTGGCACGAGGGCGCCGACATCGCGATGTATCATCCCTTGCCAAGCGTCGAACGCACCGACGATCTGGTCTGGATCGGCAATTGGGGTGATGGCGAGCGCAGCGCCGAGCTCAACGAATTTCTGGTCAAGCCTGTTGCCGAGATGAATTTGCGCACGAGCGTGTACGGCGTTCGCTATTCGGAGCCGGCTCTCCATGCCATTCGGGGAGCGGGCATCCGATATGGCGGTTGGCTCCCGGCGCACTGGGCTCCGGTCGCCTTTGCCGGGGCGCGCGCCACTGTCCACGTGCCCCGGGGGCCCTATGTTCGATCACTCCCAGGCATACCGACCATCCGTGTGTTCGAGGCGCTCGCCTGCGGCATTCCCCTGGTTTCGGCGCCCTGGTCCGATGCCGAAGGCCTGTTTCCCGAAGACACTTATCTCAAGGCTGCGGACGGCACGGAAATGAAGCTGGCACTTCGCGCCGTTCTCGATGACCGGGCATTGTCGTCCGCGATGGTCGAGGCCGGCCTTAAGACGATCCGGGAGCGTCATACCTGCCGTCATCGCGCGCAGCAGCTCGTGGACATTGTCGAGGACATTCGCGCCTCCGATACCTCGTCACGGCCCCTGCGATACATTGGAGCCTCTGCATGAAGATCTGCTTCTTCGGGTCCAGCCTCGTCTCGTCCTACTGGAACGGTGCCGCTACCTATTATCGCGGCATGCTCAAACAGATCGCTGCGCTCGGCCACCACATCACCTTCTTCGAGCCCGATGCTTTCGAGCGCCAAGCCCATCGCGACATCGCCGATCCCGATTGGGCCAGAGTCGTTGTGTATCCGGCAACGGAAGATGGCTGGCGCGGCTCGCTCGAGGCAGCGGCGCGATCCGGCGACATGCTGATTAAAGCCAGCGGCGTCGGTGTCTTCGATCAGGACCTGGAGGAGGCGGTCGCCGCCATGTCCTCCCGAACCATGCGTGTTTATTGGGATGTCGATGCCCCGGCCACGCTCGAAGCCATGATGAGCGATGCCGGGCACCATTTGCGACGCGCAATTCCCTCCTACGATATGGTCCTGACTTACGGCGGAGGCGAGCCCGTCATCTCGGCCTATCGCGCCCTGGGCTCTCGAGACTGCGTTCCGATCTACAACGCTCTCGATCCCGAGACGCATTTTCCTTCGCCACCAAAACCTGGCTTTTCCTGCGATCTCAGCCTGCTGGCCAATCGCCTGCCGGATCGCGAGCAGCGCGTTGAACGCTTCTTCCTCGATGTCGCACGCGAGTTGCCGAACAAGACATTCACTCTCGGCGGTTCCGGCTGGGAGACCAAGGACACCGCCCGCAACATCCGCAAGGTGGGTCATGTCGGCACCGGCGAGCACAATGCCTTCTTCAGCTCCGGTCTTGCGACGCTCAACGTCAACCGCGACAGCATGGCGCGTTTCGGCTTCTCGCCACCGACACGGGTGTTCGAGGCAGTCGGCGCAGGCGCCTGCCTGATCACGGATCAATGGGACGGAATCGAAAATTTCCTGGATCCCGGTCGTGAGGTTCTGGTGGCCTCGGACGGAGCGGAGGTTGCCTACCATCTCAGCCAACTCAGCGCCGATCGCGCCGCGGCGATCGCTGCCCGCGCCCGCGCCCGCATTCTCAGCGAACACACCTATAGGCACCGGGCCCGCCAATTCAACGAACTCTTTGTCGGAAGCAGCTCGCGTATCGAGGCAGCAGAATGAATCTCAGCATCGTCGTCGTCGGTCTCTCGGTCACGTCGTCATGGGGCAATGGTCACGCCACGACCTATCGCGCCCTGATCGAGGCCCTCGCACGGCGGGGCCACCAGATCACCTTCCTGGAGCGCGACGTTCCGTGGTATCGTACGCACCGCGATCTCGACAAGCCATCGTCCTGGCGCGTGGAGCTTTATCAATCGCTGAGGGATATCCCCCAGCGTTTCGGCCAGCTTATCCGCGATGCCAATCTGGTGATCGTAGGCTCCTACGTACCCGACGGCATTGCAATTTCAGATTGGATTACCTCTTACGCACGAGGCATCAAGGCGTTTTACGATATCGACACGCCAGTCACGCTCGCGAAGCTCGACGGCGGCCTCGATTATCTCTCCGCGGCGATGATTCCTCGCTTCGACCTTTATCTGTCCTTTAGCGGCGGCCCTGTTCCCGCAATGCTTGAGGAACGTTACGGCAGCCCCCTGGCACGCGTGCTCTATTGCAGCGCCGACAACGAGACCTACAAGCCGCAACAGGCGCAGGCGAGATGGCTGCTCGGCTATCTCGGGACCTACAGCGAGGATCGACAACCGACCCTCGAACAGCTGCTGATCGCCCCAGCAAGGGAACTCGTCCCGGAACAATTCATCGTCGCCGGAGCGCAATACCCCGGGCAGATCCGCTGGCCTGACAACGTCCAGCGGATCGAACACCTAACGCCTCAACAGCACGCGAAATTCTATGCCGAACAACGGTTCACCCTCAATGCAACTCGCGCCGATATGCGCTCGCTGGGATTCTCGCCGAGCGTTCGCCTGTTCGAAGCAGCTGCCTGCGGCACCCCCGTGATTTCCGATCGATGGCCGGGCATCGAGACGATCTTCGAACCGTCGCGGGAGATCCTGCTGGCATCTACCCCCCGGGACGTCATCCAAATTCTGCGGGACATGCCAGAAGAACGACGACGCGCAATCGCCGAGAGAGCACGGCAGCGCGTCCTCGCAAATCACACCTCGGATCATCGGGCACGCCAGTTGGAGATATACTATGCCGAGGCTACTGCGCGGCCGCGCCGCAACCCGATGGGCGTCCCCGCTGCGCGCTCCGCGCAGGTCGCCGAACTCTGAAAGAAACGCATCATGACATTACAAACCCGCATCCACGCCTCCCGCCACTCTCCGACTGTCCTGATCGCCGGCGGCGCAGGCTTCATAGGCTCGCATCTCTGCGACGCGCTTTTGCAACGTGGAAACAACGTCATCTGCCTCGACAATCTATTTACAGGGACGATCGACAATGTCAGGCCGCTCCTGAACCACCCAAACTTCCGCTTCGTCGAGCATGACGTACGCGACACTATCAAAGTCGACGACAACATCGATCGGATCTACAGCCTAGCCTGTCCTGCTTCCCCCAGGCATTACCAAAGAGATCCGGTCGGAACGATGAAGACATGCGTGCTCGGCACCATCAACATCCTCGAGCTTGCACGCCAAAAGGGCGCCCGCGTCCTTCAAGCGTCCACAAGCGAGGTCTACGGCGACCCCGAGGTCCATCCGCAGCCGGAATCCTATCTCGGCCACGTCAATCCGATCGGCCCACGGGCCTGCTATGACGAGGGCAAACGCGCTGCTGAAACCCTGATGTTCGACTACCATCGCATGCACCAAACGGAGATCAAGATCGCCCGCATCTTCAACACTTACGGCCCGCGCATGCTGGAGAACGACGGCCGCGTCGTCTCCAACTTCATCGTACAGGCTCTTCGCGGCGAACCGATCACGATCTATGGCGCCGGCACGCAGACGCGGAGTTTCTGTTTTGTCGACGATCTCGTGCGGGGTCTCCAACTCCTGATGGAAAGCCCGTGCTCGGTGACCGGCCCCTGCAATCTCGGTAATCCGCACGAAGTCACCATAGAGGCCATCGCCCGTGAAGTCCTGAGGCATACGGCCTCGATCTCGCCGTTGCGTTTCCAGGCGCTCCCGAAGGATGATCCGAGGCGACGCAAGCCGGTCATCGACACCGCCACAAAAGCACTCGGATGGCGGCCGCGTGTGGCGCTGGAGGATGGTCTTCGGGCGACGGTTGCTTATTTCGCGTTACGGATCGCCGGCGATAGACCCCCACTGGTGCCCGCAATCGCGCCACGCCGGGCTGGACGACGCGCCAGCCAGTTGCGAATTGCCGATCCCAGGCAATGAGGTCCTAGAGGTCCTTTCCTAAGGGAGTCACGCGACCAAATCCCGGCTTCGTCGTGTTGTCGTGATTGCGTCTAGCGATCAGAGGGCTGCCATGGATGCGACGAATTCCCCCGATTCCAGCGACAAACCAAGGGATTTCTCCCGAGCCCTCGGTCTCGGACTCATAACCGGCGCGGCGGACGATGACTGCTCGGCGATCGGGACCTACGCGAGCTCAGGCGCGCAATTTGGCTATGGATTTCTCTGGATGGCGCCCGTGACGTTCCCGATGATGTTCGCCGTCGTCTATCTGTCGGCCAAGCTCGGGCGCGTCGCCGGTAAGGGATTGTTTGCCGTTCTCCGCGAACACTTCACGCCATGGCTGATGTGGCCGGCGCTGATCGGCGTTTTGATCGGGAACGTCATCGAGGCCGGGGCGAACATCGGCGCGATGGCTGCAACGATCAACCTGTTCGTGGCCATCCCGCATGGCATCGTGGTCCCGGCGATTGCGGGCATCATCCTCGTGCTACAGGTCTGTGGCTCGTATGCGCTCATCCGCAACGTCTTCCGCTGGCTGGCTCTGTCGCTGTTCGCCTATGTCGGATCGGCGGCCCTTGCATCGCCGGATCCATGGGCCGTGCTGCGAGGCACGTTCGTTCCGGAGATCCAGTTTTCCAAGGAATTCCTGTCGATGTTGGTCGCGGTGATCGGCACGACGCTATCGGCTTATCTCTATACCTGGCAGTCCAATGTCGAAGTCGAGGAGCTTATTGCCGCTGGTCGGATGAGCGCGCAGGCGCGACGCGCCGGCATGGGCACGGAGCTTGCACAATCGCGCCGCGACATTTTGGTCGGCATGGCGTTCTCGAATGTCATCATGTACTTCATTATTCTTTCGACCGGGGCGACGCTGCACAAGGCAGGGCAGAGCGACATCAGCACCGCGGCACAAGCCGCTGAGGCATTGAAACCCTTGGCCGGCAATGCCGCCTCCGCGCTCTTCAGCATCGGAATTATCGCGGTCGGGTTCCTCGCGGTCCCCGTCATGACCACGGGCGCGGCCTATGATCTCTGCCAGACCCTCGGTTGGAAGAGCTCGCTCAACGTACGCCCCAAGGAAGCCCACCAATTCTACCTCGCCATCGCCGGCTTCACGGCTGCGGCCGTCCTGCTCAATTTCCTTGGCTTCAATCCCATGAAGGCGCTGATTTATTCGGGCATCGTGCAGGGCTTCTCGACGCCGCCATTGTTGCTTCTAATCCTCCTGATGACGAGCGATCACCGACTGATGGGCAGCGAAGTCAACAGCGCCGGAATGAAGGCGCTTGGCTGGTTGACCGTCTCGGCGATATTCGCGGCAACGGCCGGCTTGGTCGCGAGCTGGATCATCGGTTGACTGCCTTCGCGAGGCGCTCGCGCACATCAGAAGGAACAAGGCGCGTTCCGCCTTGTACCGCGCGCCCGCGCGCGTGCATTCCGAGCCGGATATTACGGGCTCGCCACTAGCCGCGGAGACGGACCACTTCCATCTGCCGCGCCCACGACGCTTCAGCAAGAGGTCGAAATTGGCGAATTGATCGTTGTCCTTCTGACAGGTCATGCCAAGGAACGCTCCGAGAAACTGCACTGAAGCTGATCGAGAACGCGATGTTCTCGCTCGATGCGGCCCAGATAGAGTTCGCGCTCCTCGTCAGTTTTTGCGCGAGCCAGCAGCAGATGGTAGTGATGGATGACCTTCTCGCTGCCGCGGATCAGAAGGGCTCGGATCCCTATCATGAGGCGGCCCCCATGTTCGACGGCCTGGTCGATCCTCTCGGCATGGACAATGTAACGGGAAATGTCCTGGACGTCAGCGCCTCGAGGGCGGCTTGCTCCTCGGCAAGGCGCCGTTCGACGAACTGACGCTCGAGATCAGACAGCATCGTTCGCTCAAGCCGTCGATAGCGGTGAATGTTGTTGCGATGCGCGCGGATGCGGGCAAGCTCTTCGTCAAGCATCGTCGTCACTCCTGACGGTCTTCCATGTCCTTTTAGTTTCGTGAAATCTCAGCCAACAACCGAAGCCAGTTTGCGGCGGAGAATCTCGGAGGCGTCGCCGCGTCGCCCGAACCGCCGCTCGACCCGCACGCCCCGGTCATGCGCATCGTCGGAGCGGGAGCCGCTTTTCCAACACGCCTCAACATTTGTCTCGGATAGTCCAGAAAACTGAGATCCAGATCAGCGAGGAAGGCACAGAGGCGGCCGCCGCGACGGCAGCCATGACAACCCGCTCAATTTAAGCCATTGTGGTGCATCATGCGTGAGAAAAACGCTCGATCGTGGGCAACAACTTTGCCCTCACCAACAAGGCCGAAGTGCTCGCAGCAAAAACAGCTTCCCCGAAGCTCGACGCCGCCTCCATCCCGATGAAGCCGACGCATGTCGTGGTCAGCGCCAGCGCAGCGCACGTCTTTGAGAGCGCAAATTCCGCTGGAGTCATCGTCCAGAAGCTTCCTGCCGGAACACTGGTTTCGATGGTCAAAAACAGTGACGGGTGGGCGCTCGTAGCGAGAGATGGCAAAGAGATCGGCTACGTCGCGTTCTCATTACTCGCACCTATTCAGTAGTGGGCGGATCCACACCGAGTATGTTTTGGCCATGAAGGGAGGCTCACAATGGCAAGCAGGAGAGCCCACGGAGATTGTCACAAAGCTTCGGCAGGGTAACATCTGCGCGGACCGGGGCATGCCGATGGTGGTTGCTGTTCGCCAGAGTTCGGTCGTTACCCATAGCCGTTGGCGCCTCACGCTTCAGCCGCCGCGCTGATAAGTTTCCGCTCTGACTCGGCCTCAGTCGCGCGCTACTCAGGCAGGACGCATGTTGATAAGGCGGCCCCATTCCGGCGCCGCAGCCCACATCCGGCCATGTTGAAAGGCGCGCCAACACAGTGGAATCCGCTTGTACGGTTATGGTACTCTTCAGAGACTAAGCGCCACGCAAGAGTGCCACACAAAAACAGATCGTCGGGCCGAAATTACCAATAAAATCAATAGCAAGCAGGATTGCAGCCTTAGTTCAATCCTGTCTGGCAGCACCATCTTTCCCCTTGGAAAGACGGCGCGTTGGGCGTCGTTGAGTATAAATGCAGAAACATGCATGAGAATGCGCCGATAGCGGCACGTTTTTGACACGCAGATTCGGTTTTCGTTCTCTCTCCTCGCGGCGGTAGGCGCGGACAACAGCCGAGCTCGGCATCGCATCGAGGACGCAAAGGCTTGCGAGCAGGAACCCCCTCTTGATCTCTCGCGAAAGTTGCGAAACGCTCCCGTCGTGGAGGGGGGCTCGGAGATGCGCGGATACGCGTTTTTAGCGATTGCGATTGGGCTGCTGGCATACGTCGTCAGCCGTCCCGCCGCTCCGCCGTCCGCGCCTGCTACGTTCGCCCAACTGCCCGCCACCGCTCAGGTGCCACCAAGACCAGAACCGCGCCCAGAACCTTCCAGGACGCCGTTGGTGAAGGCGCCAGCTCCGCTCGACGTTAGACCGCAGATCCAGCAGCCGGCGCCACGCCAAGCCGCGCCAGTGCCGCCAACGCCATCTGCAACACCAAACGAGTCCAAAGTTAGAGAGACGGCGGCCGTACTTACAGCGGCCGCGATCGCAGCGGTGATCGTGGCGGAGAGTCGGCGCGCCTATCATGCCCGCGGGAAATCATGCGCTTGCCCCGATGACAGGATGCGCAACGGTCGCGCCTGCGGTAGTCGAAGCGCGTACAGCCGGCCGGGTGGCGCAGCTCCGCTCTGCTACCCGACCGATGTGAGCGAAGCGACGATCAAAGCCTATCGGGCTCGTCAACTGGCGGAGCGCTAGCTGCTATCCGATCTCGGTATTCATTTTCCGCTTAATAAGGTTGGGGCGAAGCGCCCCGCCGCGCATGGAAGGTCACTTTTGACCCTCAGTGACAGGCCGAGCCAATCCCCATCGATTGTTGCACTGCGTTTCTCTTGCCCTCGCGCAATGGTTGCGGTTGGATGGGTCTGGGAGTGGGGGACTTATGCATAGGTTAGCGATAGTTTTAATGGGCGCCGCATTGGCTGGTTGCGCGTTCCAACGAGCGGAAGTCGCGCAGGATGCGCGCACGCAAATGGTGGGCATGTCAAAGGAACGAGTGCTTGCATGCATGGGTGCACCATTAAACAAGGCGGCTGAAGGCAGCACCGAAGTCTGGGGCTATGATTCCGGGAACGGCATGCAGGTCGCTAACATCAGCGGCGATCGTTACAGTGCCACCGCGGTCAGCTCGAGGCGCTTTTGCAAGATCAATATCGTCTTCGCAGGCGGCGTAGTTTCATCCGTGAATTACTCCGGCCCAACCGGGGGTGTTCTAACGGCAGGTGAGCAGTGCGCTTATGCGGTGGATGCCTGTGTGGTTAAACGGCAATAGCCCGTTCTGTGGGCCGGTTTCGGCGCTCCAATTGAGAAGCATGAAAATTACCGCCATTCAGGACCAAGCGATACAGCCACGAATGGCACTCATCGTTCGCGGTAAGCCCGTTCAGCGAAGTTGATGGTTATCTCCTGTATGTCTTTGCGAAGGACGAGGAGCGCGCAGCTGAAATTGAGGACAATTATGCGCTCACATCTCAATCATCGCCTCGTAGATATTGAAGGGCGAGTCAAGAACCGATAGCCATACTCCTCAACTGCCCGGACCTACCGCCGGCCGCCTTAGCGATGGTCCAATGGCGTCGCTGGCACGGCCCGCCACCATTTCAACTATTGTCCGCGTATCGGTTACGGCTTAAACCTCCGCAACCTTCGAGCGAAGACGTAGCATGTCACTTCGCCCATCCGAAACCTGGAAATCTTGAAGATAATGGCGCATCAGTTTCGAGCACCCGCCTCGGCGATGGCCTGGCTCTCGGCTACCTCGCTGTTTTTGAGTGGATGTGTGACTTCCAGCGAAGCTCCCTCGCCCGTCAAAGCGAAGTCGCCGCTCAGTCAAGCGATAGTCTCCAGCCCGCGCGAGCAACAAATAACTCGACTGGAACCACCGGATTAGAGCCTGTAAGTCCCGAGATCTTGCAACGTCGAAGGCAGGCCATTGCCACCTTAGCCGCAACACCCCTGCTCGGAGACACTACTTCGTGGACGTTTTTGCAGGCGTGGCTGTCGCGGGCCTTGCAATTGTCTTGGCTTCATCGATCGAGAGACGTCCGTTATCGGCTCTCCCGAAAACAAGGATCTCGCTGCCAACAGCGAGCGCATGACTGCCCAGTTTCGCCCATTTTTGCTAGCACCGCGCTAAGGGCAGAACGCGACAATCGGAGGGCGGCGCAAGTCGGTCCATTTTGGGCCATAAGCCGACCTGTGGGGCGGAAGGCGCAATAAGTCGGCCGCAAGCATGTCCTCCACCGCTGAGGCCTTCGTCTGCATGCGCCGGAACGCCGATCCGATGTCGTTGGCTACGACGGTGCCCACTGCCTTAAAGCGGCGCTCAATCAAAGCGGCGTTGATCGCGTAGCCGCCGCCCGCGCAGATGCCAAGTAGACCGATCGCCTCCTCGGCGACGAAGGGCAGCGTCACGAGGAAGTCGATCGCGCAGCGGATATCCTCGACGCGCACTGCCGGGTTCTCGGTGTCTCGGGGTTGGCCTTCGCTCTCGCCCTGGAACGAGGGATCGAAGACAGTCAGATAGCCCTTGGCAGCCAGCTTCTCTGCGTAAACGGCACCCGCCTGTTCCTGTACGCTGCTGCCAGGGCCAACGATCACCACGGCCGGATGGCCTTTTTGCTCGGAGAAGCGATCTGGTAAGCGGAGGTGCGCGACGATCGTTCGAACATCGTTCTTGAAAGTGACGCGCCGCCTTTCGATGCTCATCCAGCCTCCTTGCGCCTGCAAATTGGCAAGTGCGCTCCGGCTCGATAGTGCCCTTCGGGCACGGGTGACGATAGCGTCGTTTGCTGTCGGTCTGTGTCGCAGTTTTCGCAACACTAACAGGTGTGTTCGCTTGCTACCGCGCTTGTTGAGCTTCCCTCAGCATGATTCCCCTGCAGAGGCTCTCGCAGCATTCAACCATCATTTCAGTCAGCACCCGCACCTTTCGGGCTGGATGATGGCCGGCCGGACGCACCACGTAGATGCCCAAGGTTGGGGGCGGATACTTCTTCATCACCGGAACCAAGGCGCCGGACTCAAGATGCCCGATGATAAGTTCCTTCGGAATACCTGCAAGCCCGATTCCCGCAAGAGCGGCGGCGACGAGAGCGACGGCGTTGTCCGCTTTAAAGCGCCCTTTCGGCCTAAGTGTAATCAGCTTGTCGCCATCAAGTGCCAGCCAGGTCTCAGTCCCTTGCATGACAACGTCGTGAGTTTCGAATTCTACTGGCGTTTCTGGAGCACCATGACGCTCGATGTATTCAGGCGTTGCCACATATACGGCTGGCGTGTATCCAACTTTCCTGGCAAGCAGGTTCGAATCGACGAGGTGACCGATCCTGATGGCGCAATCAAACCCTTCCGCGATCAGATCAACGAAACGGTCCGTGTAGGAAGCGCGAACCTGCAGCTCAGGATTGAGGCGCGCCAGTTCCGCGACCACGGGCGCGAAGTGTGTCGGGCCGAAGGTCAGCGGAGCGGCGATCCGCAAGTTGCCACGTAGTTTGCCCGCTGGCAGGATCGTTTCTCGAGCATTGTCGATCTCTGCGCAAACCTTCGCGGCGTGTTCGCGAAACGGTATTCCAGCTTCCGTCAGGCCAGCACCTCGAGTGGTACGTGCGAGCAATTGGATACCTAGGTCCGCCTCCAGCCTGGCCAAACGCCGACTGACGATCGACTTGGAAACGCCAAGACGAAGCGCAGCTGCCGTGACGCTTCCAGCATCGGCGACCTCGACAAATGTCCGAAGTTCCTCAATATCCACGTGCGTTCCCCGATCCGCAACTCAGCACAGCACTTCTTGAAACTATACGCATGAGAAATGCAATGGCATTCGAACATGCGCGGTGCGCTGCAAATCGCGACAAATGAGCGCTTCTGCAGGAAAGGAATTGCCATGAGTTTTCGCCAAGGTCTCGGTTCCCTCCTTCGACCGGAGGATTCGGTATTGGTTCTGATCGACCATCAGCCCTACCAGCTCGCCAACCTGAACAGCCATGATCCTCAGGCAGTAGTGAATAACACAACTGCACTAGCCAAGACCGCCAAGGTCTTCGGCGTCCCAACGATCCTGACGAGCGTCATTGCGGGGCGGGGCGGACTGATCTTCAAGCATGTCACCGACGTCTTCCCGGACCAGAAGGTGATCGACCGCACCTTCATCAACACTTGGGAAGACAAGGCCGTCGTAGAAGCTGTGAAAGCGACGGGACGGAAGCAGCTGATCATAGCGGGCCTCTGGACAGAAGTCTGCGTCGCCATGCCGGCGATCCAGGCCGCGGGCGAAGGCTGGGATGTGACAGTGATCACCGACGCATCAGGAGGCACCTCGGTTGAGGCCCACGAGGTCGCCATTCAGCGCATGATCGGGGCCGGCATCAACATGATGACTTGGTTGGCCCTCGCGGCCGAATGGCAGCGCGACTGGGCGCGTCTCAAGACGGCCGGTCCGCTGACGCAGGTCATGATCGATCACGTTGGCGGCAGCGGCGTCGCCTACCTGTGGGAGCAGCAGTTGCTGAACACACCAGTGCCTAACGAACAGTCGGCAGGCGTCTGATCGGAATGAATGGGGGAGCCGGGATGCGCCTTGCGCGACCCGCTCCCTGCGCCGCCGAAGAAACCGGCGAGCTAAAGGTGCAGCTCGCTGCGCAGGAGTGGCGGCCTGCGGCGCCTTCTTCCCGGCTGGGCCCACCTCACCGAGACAGTCGGGCGCGCGCGGGGCTAGGGACCTCCGACGCGCACGCAGTTCGACAGCATGGCCGGGCCTGAAGGCGCGTTCCTAGTAGGTGATCCGACGACAGTTGCGGCCAAGATCCAGGAGGCTAGTGCGGTCCTGGGCGGGCTCTCACGTATCACTTTTCAAATGAGCACCGCCTCGCAGGACTCCGCTGCAACGAGGCGCTCGATCGAGCCCCTTGGCAATGAAGTCGCTCTCGTCGCCAGGAGCATCGTCGGAAAGCTGGCGCTGCAATTCAGGAGGGTAGTTATGGCATCCCGCCCGCGACGTCACCGGTATTCGGTCGTGATCACCGGAGCCGGTACCGGTCTCGGTCGCGAGCTCGCGTTGGGCTACGCCGCCCGAGGCTGTATCGTCTTCGGAACTGCAGCGTCTGCTGCCGAGGTGCAGGAGCTCAGAACTGGGGCGGGCGGGCGCGTCAGCCTCGCGGTGAGCGATGTCACCAAATTCACCAAAGGCAGAATTTGGGCGGAAGGCGTGTCGGACGCGCTCGACGGGGCCGGGCTCGACCTCCTGATCAACAATTCTCACGTCATCCCCCCGAGCCCGCTCGAAGCGGTCTCAATCGATACCGCACGGCATGCTCTTGAGGAGAGCGTCATTGGTGCGATGAGCGTGATCAACGCCTTTCTGCCGGCTCTTCGCCGATCGCGCGGCCAGATCGTCCAAATCATCGACGCGAGAAGCAGTACCCCAGCTACCTTTTGTGGGCTTGCAGCAGCATCTAACGCGGCGCTCGAGGCGCTCGTGTCCGCTTACCGGGCCGACCTCAAGCCGTTCGGCGTGCACGTCACGACGGTATCGATGGGCCGCATCCAAGGCGGTGATGTATTGACGACGTCCGATGCTCTAATGAGCGCCGCCAATAACATGGGCCCTGAGCAGCGCAAACTGTACGGCAGGCGGCTTGCAGAATATTCCAAGAGTAACGAAGAGACGGGCGCGAACGCTTTGGACCCCTGTGAAGCTGCTGCGCGCCTGATCGAGATTCTCGACCAGGAACCCGCCCCAAGCCGGGTCGCCGTCGGGTCCGGTGCGGAGCCACATTGATCCACCCCGTTCTGCTGAAGCAGCGGTATCAGGTCGTCGATCACCCGCTGTTCCTCAAGCGTCCGATCGCGGCGTTCCATCCCCTGCAACACAGCTCGGCAGGTTTCGCCACTAAGCAAGGCGAAGGCCCCTCCCCAAAATAAGTTGAACATGTGCTCCCGTCGCGGCTTCACGCGCTCCGGAGCGGCCGACTTTAGGATGGAGAAAGGAAATAGAATGATCGATCTGAGTGGAAAGCGAGCCCTCGTGGCCGGTGGATCGCGGGGAATCGGTGCCGCGATCGCGCTGGCGCTCGCCGAGAACGGCGCCGACGTCGCGTTCACCTATCAGAACTCCGCCAAGAAGGCCCAGGCAGTAGCTGCGTCGATCAGGGCGACCGGACGTCGTGCCGTCGCCATCCAGGCCGACAGCGCCGACCCCGAGGCGATCACGCGCGCCGTCGACAACGCGGTGACCGAGCATGGCGGCATCGACATCCTCATCAACAGCGCGGCGATCGGCTATTATGGGTCGATTGCGGAGCTGGACCTCGGCGAGTACCAGAAGCTGATGGACGTCAACGTCCGCGCGCCGATGCTGTTCGCCAAGACTGTCATCCCGCACCTTCGCGCAGGGGGCCGCATCGTCACCATCGGCTCTGGTCTCGCCGAGCGCGTTCCATTTCCGGGCGTGACGGCCTACGCCGTCTCGAAGGCAGCGCTGACCTCGTTCACCCGCGGCCTGTCCCGCGAGCTCGGGCCGAGCGGCATCACTGTCAACCTGGTGCAGCCCGGCTCGACCGACACGGATGCGAATCCCGCAGACGGCAACACAGCCGACTTCCAGCGGGGCATGACGTCGCTGGGGCGCTACGCTGAGCCGCGCGAGATCGCCAATGCGGTCGTGTTCTTGGCAAGCCCGGCTGCGAGCGTGATCACCGGCACGATCCTCAACGCCGACGCGGGCGCGCTCGCCTAGGATTCAACACGCCGACGGGTCGGCCAAGTGCAGCTTGCCGGCACCATCGCCTCAGTCATAAAGGGCAGACAGATGTCGAGCGTTCGCTATCGCACCCAACGGGTCGGGGCCGTCGAGGTCTTCTATCGGGAATCCGGCCCCGTCGATGCCCCGGCCCTGCTGTTACTCCATGGTTTCCCGACGGCAAGCCACATGTTCCGGGACTTGATTCCTCTGCTGGCGGACCGTTACCGCATCATCGCGCCCGACCTGCCCGGATTCGGCCAGACGCGGGCACCCGAGCGCGGCGCATTCAACTACAGCTTCGACGACCTGGCCGTGGTGATCGAGGCGTTCATCGATGCGATCGGGCTAGACCGTTTCGCCATCTACATATTCGACTATGGAGCGCCGATCGGCCTGCGGCTCGCCATGAAGAACCCGGATCGCATCACCGCAATCATCTCTCAGAACGGAAACGCCTACGAGGAGGGCTTTAGTGACGAATGGGGCGCGTGGCAGGCCTACTGGCGCGAGCCTACCGAAGCAAATCGCGAGGCCTGTCGCGCATCGCTGTCGCCTGAGACGATCCGCAGCTGGCAATACGGGACAGGCGCGGATCCGGATCCGCTCGGCCCTGACGGATACGAGCTCGACATCGCGTACATGGCGCGTCATGGCGCGGAGGACATACAGCTTGATCTCATCCTGGACTATCGCAGCAACGTCGCGCTCTACCCGGCCTTCCAGGCGTACTTTCGCCAACACCATCCGCCGCTTCTGGCGGCATGGGGTCGTCACGATCCTGCGTTCGTTCCCGCAGGAGCACTCGCCTACAAGCGAGACCTGCCGAACGCCGAGGTGCACCTGCTTGACGCTGGCCACTTTGCACTGGAGACGCACCATCGAGCGATAGCCGTCATCATCCGCGACTTTCTTCAACGCTCACTCGGAAAGTGACGCCACCTCCCACCACACATAGGAGATACCGATGTCCACACGCGAGCCGATCTTCCCGGCCCAGCGCCACGCCCTCTATGACGAGCATCGCTACTCGGCGGCGATCAGGTCCGGCGACCTGCTGTTCGTGTCCGGGCAGGTTGGTAGTCGCGAAGACGGCTCGCCCGAACCGGTGTTCGAGAAACAGGTGCGCCGCGCATTCGCCAATCTCAGATCTGTTCTGGCCGCGGCCGGTTGCACCCTCGACGACGTGGTCGACGTCATCACCTTTCACACCGATCCTGAAGCGCAGTTCGAAACCGTTATGAAGGTCCGATCTGCCGAGATCGGCGATCCGCCTTTCCCCAACTGGACGGCGGTCGGCGTGACCTGGCTCGCCGGCTTCGATTTTGAAATCAAGGCGATTGCCCGCATCCCAAGTCAGCCTTGAGCGGCTGCCGGTTTCAGGCGTTTGGCGAGCACCAATGTCCTGGGGCCTCACTACCGGAAATGCTGCAGATCTAGACCGGCATGGCAATGGAATGGTGCGCAGGTCCTGGTCGGTAACGAGCTTCGGAGCTGGCCTTTGAGAGCCAACTCGGCCTTGCAGCTCCTCGCGGAGGTCAGGGTGGCTCCAACTAGGCCAGACGGCTCAAAGTCGGCCGGACGTGGCCTAGTCCCTTGATGCAAATGTAATGGCTTATCGCGGCCGGATCTTAACCTTGCTTTCAGACGCTGGTTTCCGATCCGTCTGGATTTGCTTTGATGAGATACTCGCCGCTTTCTCTAAAACTGCGGACGGTCGCGAAGGTATCTTCCATAAACTGCACGTATGACAGCTTGCCGTTCTCGCCGCGCGCCAGTACCGCGAAGGGTGATGTCACCTTTTTTCCCAAAATGTTTGATGTGTAAGTAAAGGAGCCAAAGATCGCTGCGCCATTCTTATTCTCAAAGCTGTCCTGAATTTGGAAGTCATCTGTCGTCCAATAACGGCTGACGTCCATAAAGGTCTGAACCAGTCCTTTGGTGCCTTCGTTGGTTCCGGCCCAAGGCATGATCTGCTTCAGTTCCGGGTGCTCATAATTGAGCGATACATATATGAAGTCATCAGTCGTAAATTGTTTGACGAAATCCAGATCGGTTGGGTTCGACAAGATCAACCGCAGAATGGCCAAAGGGGATGCCGCAGACGCGGGTTCGGCGGTAGACAACTTTTTGACAGCTTGCGCACTGGTAGACATTGTGAGCTCCTTCTTCTGGAAAATCTAGGAATTGAGGTGTCAGGTAGCCGCCCTTGGCTATCTCTTTACAGGTCAGTTATTGCTGCTAGCTCTGACCTTATCGAAGGAGAGCTTTCTAGAACGCGTTGAACTGGGCACTTGGAGGCAACATCGAACAGTCGTGAGCGCTGCTCGTCCGTAAGCTTGGCACCCCGAATGAAGATGTTTTTCTCGAACACATCAACGGGACTAGAAGCGCCGGCAGGCAGTCTTTTCGCGTAATCGAGCACCACCGACACATGTTCCAACGGCCAGCGCTGTTGGCGGGCGTACCAACGCACAGTCATCGCCGTGCATTCTGCCAGTGCAGTCGACAGAAGTTCAAAAGGGCTGGGACCAAGTCCGCCACCGCCGGCATCCACGGGTTCGTCGCCGGTAAGCACATGACTGCTCGTTTCGATCCGAACAGCGAAAGTGCTTCTTCCGGTCTCTGACACTGTTACATGTGCGCGCGGCGCAGCCATCATCATCTCCATCAGACAAGAGCGACAAAACCGATTTCTTGTAATCTCGCCGCTTAGGAACTGGCCGAGGCAGCCGGCTTGGGCTGGTCCGGTAGTGGGATGAACTCCGCGTTGTCCGCATCCGGCAGCTTCATCCGTCCCGCCCTCCAGTCTGAGGCCGCCTGAGCGAGCCGCTCCTTGGAAGATGACACGAAGTTCCAGTAGATGAAGCGCTCACCAATGGGCTCGCCCCCGAGCACTGGCACGCTCCTTGTGGCCGACCGGAACCTCTGCCGTTGACCCCGCCGACATGTCGAGATGTGCGTAGAACAGCGGCGAGTGCGTTACGGAGCCGGCCACCAAGCCGTAGGCGCTGCCGGCGATGAGATGCCCAATGACCCCCGACTCGTTCCACTGCGGCAGGTCGACTCCGGAATGGTGTGAAAAGGAAGGGGCGGCCTCCTCCTGGTCGACTGGCAGTGCAACCCAGGCCTGGATGCCGTGCACGCGATCACCATGCGCGCGGGCATGCTCGAAGCGCTCACTATGAGTGATGCCGCTGCCTGCTGTCATCCAATTGACTTCCAGCGGACGGATCGGCTGCTCGTAGCCGAGACTGTCGCGATGCATGATCTCGCCAGCGAACAGATAGCTCACAGTCGAGAGGCCTATATGCGGATGCGGGCGAACGTCTAAACCGCGATCATCGCTGGGCGCGATATCAATCGGTCCAATGTGATCGAAAAAGATGAACGGGCCCACCATGCGCCGCTTGGCGAATGGCAGCACACGTCCCACCTCGAAGCCACCCCCGAGATCTCGCCGCCGCTGTTCGATGACCATCTCAATCATAATCTTTTCTCCTGTTGAGCCGTGTCATCGACAACGTCCGAATATTCCGGGTGACGTGCGTAGAAGGCAGTCATGAAAGGACAAACGAGGATGGCCTTGCGCCCGGCGCGCCGAAGCGCTTCGAACACGCCGCGCGCCAACTCCGAGGCGACGCCGTGGCCCGCAAATCGCTCGGGCACCTCGGTGTGGGTGAGGACAATCCGGTCACCTTTAGGGCGGTAATATGCAGCAGCAAGTTCACCGCTGCCATCAATAGCCAGTTCGAAACGATGTTCGGCAACGTTATCCCTTACGGAGTTCATGATGTGGTCCGATCCTCGATGAACGCTAATAGATCGGCATTGATGACATCGGGATGAGTGGCGAACAGGCCGTGCGACAGGCCAGGATACGTCTTCAGTGTGCCTCTGGTTAACAACTGGATCGCCGTGCGGGCCGACGCGTCGACAGGCACAACTTGGTCATCCTCGCCATGCATCAGCAACACCGGAAGGGACACGGCCTTCAGATCCTCTGTGAAGTCGGTCTCCGAGAAGGCAGCGATGCAGTCGTAATGTGCCTTGGCAGCGCCCATCATGCCCTGCCGCCACCAGTTGCGGACAAGTCCCTCGCTCACTTCGGCGCCCTCGCGGTTGAAGCCGTAGAACGGTCCGTTGGGGACATCGAGGAAGAATTGCGCGCGGTTACGGAGGAGAGCTTTGCGAAATCCGTCGAAGACCTCCATTGGCAGACCACGAGGGTATCGTGGCGTCGCCAACATGATCGGAGTCACGGCGCCGATCAGCACTGCCTTGGCAACCCGACCGGGTTCACTATGGGCAACGTAACGTATCACCTCGCCGCCGCCGGTCGAGTGACCAACGTGCACTACATCCTTCAGATCAAGGTCACGTACTAGTTCGGCGACATCGGCCGCGTAAGTATCCATTTCGTTTCCGGTATCGGTCTGATCGGAACGGCCGTGACCACGCCTGTCGTGCGCTATGACGCGGTAACCTCTGTTGCGGAAGAACAGCATCTGATTGTCCCAATCGTCCGCGCTCAATGGCCAACCATGATGGAACATGATGGGTTGGGCGTCTCTCGAGCCCCAGTCCTTGTAATAGATTCTAGTGCCGTCCCGCGTTGTTAGCTTTGCCATTGTGTCGCTTTTTCCTAAGAAGCATCTCTCAGAAGATCAGTCCGACGAGGTTCAACGGTCGCCGCCTTGCTAGTAGGTCAATGATCGCGGGCAGCGGTCTTCTCTGGATCGAGCCCGTCAAAGCTTTCAAAGAAATTCATGAGGCCGGGCACTCGGCTATTAAACTGTACGCCTGCCTGCTCAATGCGGTGGCCCGCCGCCTGGTGAGCTGCAAACAAGGTACGACGGGCCGCGTCGAACGGCACATAGGCCTCATAGCCTGGCCCAGAAGGTAGGCAATATGAGGCACGTCTCTGTCCAGAGCGCGGCTATGACTGCTTCCGTCGACCGATTGCTGACGGCGTGCTTGAACTCGCTGTCCCCCTGGCTGTTGGCCGATGTGCGATCGGAGGTCGCAGGTGGCAGACATTCGTTACTGAGGATCTTCGGCACTTAACGCTCCGCTTGTTCAACGAGGTAACATTGTGGCGTGTGCTTACGGTAGGTTCGGAAAGTGAGCAGCTGTGTCTCACAAAGCGGAACGCAAATAGGTAGGCTTGTCGACCAACTCGCGCGCGCCCGATCTAAGTCTAATGACGAGCTTTGCATCTGCCGCCGTTGAAGCGCATAAAGAGTTTCTCGAGGTCCGTCATACAAACCGCTTTACCGTTATCTCTTCCAGATCAAGTTCTTGCTCTATTGCATGGAGCACGCTGTCATGGATCAGGTCTTCACGGTGCATCCGCAGCAATTCTTTACGACCAGCAGAAAGCGCGGCCAAAACGGCTGCGAAGTGATCCGCGCGATGTGAAGTATGAGCTTCGGGCTCTTCGGAGAACCGCACAGACGCTCGAACGCGGTAAGAGTATTGCTCCATTAAGCGAGGATGCCGGTGACTTCCGTCGGAATTCAGCGACTCTTTTTCAACCGCCGATAGCTGAGCCGCAGCGATGCGAGCGCGGGCCTCAGCCTCAGACAGCTTTGCGGCGGTTAATGAATTAAGTCCAATCCCGGAAAGCAAACGCACGAGGGGCGCCAACGTTGTGCCTTGGAGCAGGACCGTCACGAGAATGACCGCGAACGTTACCGCGAGAATGAGGTCGCGACCGGGAAACGCCTCAGGAAGCGAGAGCGCAGCGGCTAGGCTGACCACGCCCCGAATGCCGGCCCAGCTCATGATGAAGGGTACGGATAGGGGAGGATAAGGATCGCGCGCGCGCAGCGTCGAGAACAACGCGCGGGGAATGTACGTTGTCGGAAAGATCCACACAAACCTCGCGACGATCACGGCTGCGATCATCGCCATCATCGATGGCAGCAGTTGGAGCAAAGTTTCCAGTCCACCGAGCCGGGTCAATATGCCGCGCAGCGACAGGCCGATAAGAATGAAAATCATCGATTCCAGCAAGAACACGGCAACGCCCCAGACGGCCGCCGACCGCGTGCGTGTAACGGCTGAAAGAAGTTCATGCTGGTGCCAACCCATAACCATTCCGCACGCTACGGTGGACAAAACTCCGGAGACGCCCAATTTTTCCGCCGCAATGTACGAAATCCAAGCAGTCAGGAAACCCCAGGCGACGGTAAGATCGGCATCGGGAATGCGTTTAATGACGAAAATGGACCCGTAGGCGGCTGCCACCCCGAACGCCACGCCGCCAAATGCAACCCAGGAAAACTGGAATACCGCATAGGTCGTGCTGAATGCACCGGTAAGTGTTGCGCCGACGGCTAGTCGAAAAAGTACTAGCCCGGATGCGTCGTTGACTAAGCTTTCTCCTTCTAGCAGCGCGATAATTCTCTGCGGCAAAGGTAGTTTCTGCAGCACCGCCTTCGCAGCGACCGCGTCTGGCGGCGAGACAATCGCACCCAGAGCAAAGCAGGCTCCCCACGGAAGGGCCGGTTGTACCAAGTGTGTTACGACGCCGACGACCAACGTAGTGAATGCAACAGCTCCAACGGCTAGTTGCATTATGATCCTTATGTCGGCGCGAAATTCCCGCCAGGCAGTGAACCATGCGCTGGCCATCAACAATGGTGGCAAGAACAGAATTAGGACCAGCTCGGGATCGAGTTCGATGTTCGGGCTTTCCGGGATCATCGCGAGCCCAATTCCGCCCACGATAAGTGCCGCGGCACGAGGAAGCTGAAGCTTTCGCGCGAGTATCTCGAGGATGACGATCATGGCCAACAGCAGGAGCATGATCTCAAAGCGCGCTACAGGAGTCATGTCTTCCTACTCTCGTCTTAGCGATCAAGGCATGATCGAGCGGCTCAGCTCGATGAATGAGGACTTTAGGTTTCTGTCATCCGGATAGATGCGGTGTTGGCGCACCCTGTACGCGGTCGCGACTGAACATAGCGGGGCCTGCAGTGGAAAGAGGCGGAACGCCACCGACCGGCATCCGCCTCTGTCAACTACCGGTCTAAGGTGACTTCGCGCGAAGGTCCGACTTTTTCGCCTCCCGAGCGTTCTCGAAAGGATATATCAGTTGCCCTGATGCCAGCTCCCGTGGAGCGACGACAACCTGCCGCGAGCCATCCCTGTACTGCTCCACATCGGAACCGTCGACATTTTGGAATTGCAGCTGCAGCACACGTGGGTGCGCCCACTCGCCACGGACACCGAATTTGATTTTGCCCATCACCGTCGAGAACTCTGTGTTGCGTGTGAACTCTGAGAGTGCACTGTCGTTAAGGCTGCGCGTACCTTCGATAGCTTGTTCGATAACTTGCATCTGCGAGTACGCGAGCGGTGCCATATAATGTCCAAGCGGATCAACGGCTGACCCTGCTGCCCGCGAGCTGTAGGTTTTCAGGAGCTTATCTACGCCCTCGAACGCCAATGAGGGTGCCGGCACCCAATATTCGTAGTTCACGATCCCGTTCAAAAGCGGCCCGAGCTGGCTCCGGACTCCAGCGTTCTGAGGACCAATCATGCTTGCTCCAACCATCTTTGGCCGGAACGAATGCCTGTCGAGAGATCGAAGGAGGTCGACCGAATCCTGAAGATACGAGCACAGAAAGAGAAGGTCGCATTCGCTTCGTGCGGCGGCGTCAAGAAAGGGTGCGAAGTCAGTGGTCGTTAACGGGTAAGTCGCCTCATGAACGATTTCGAACTTGTACTTTGTTGCATTTGCCTTTGCACCGAGGATCGGATTGCGCGAGAAGACTGCATCCGCGGAGAGCAACGCAACAGTGGTAGGACGAGGATTTTGTAGCGAAGCAGTTTCGAAGAACCCTTCAGTGAGCGACGCGTTGGGGTCCGGACCTGTTGGAATCATCGCGAAGTAGTCAGAGTATTGCAGCTCGATGTTGGCACCAAGCGCCATAAGCCCTACAAAAAAGCGCCGCCGCGCGGTTATTTCCGGCAGAGCGGCAAGGTTGGTGTTGGTCCCGTATCCGCCCATCACGAGATCCACACGATCATCCTCGATAAGGCGCGCGTATAGCGACGCCACGCGCGACCCGTCCCCCTGATCGTCGTAGCGCACCAACTCGACCGGACGTCCAAGAAGACCGCCGCGGATGTTCACTTGGTCTCGCCAGATGTCGTGCGTAAGCTGGGCGGATCTGCTGTTTCCGGATACGGGCCCGGTAAGCGACAGACAGTATCCAATCCTGATCGGGGCCGAGATTGATTTCATTGCTCTGAGCCCGGTTGATCGAGGAACACATGCAGTGATCGGATTACGTTATCTTCGATATGGGCAACATCAATGCCGGTTACGGCGGCGGGACCTTCCGGTGGCCCCGACCACCACTGGAGTCGACCAAGACCGTTGTGACCGAGCGCCGGTCGGATCGGCTTGAAAACGAAACCTGACGGCAGTCGCTCAAATAGTTCTGTCACCGCTTGCGAAATCGCTTCATGACCTTGCACCGAATCTTGAGGCTCATGAAGCACAGCATCCTTATCGTAAAGCTCGCGGATCGCCTGGATTCTGCGGGATAGATCTCGTTCTCCGAAAACGCGTCGGAGATTTCCCTGCATGATTGCATCGTAGTCGATGGCCAAGATCCGTCGCACATTGCACTCCATCACATGGTACGTCCGCGAGGGTACACGCTTGGAATGGTCCGCTATAGCGTTGCCATGTGATTAGCTGTGTCGCAGAAAGTGGAACATCCGGTCCGAAAGTTCGCCGAACGCTACTGGCCCTTGTTCGAGCACAAGGCCTGGGGCCGCAGCATGAACGAGATCGACTGGCGCAAATATGGCTTCGCGGGCTTGCAGCTTGGCTATCTCCTGAACGGAGCCGGCTACTTCCATCAGGCGCACCGGCCGGTCGACGATTGCCACGCCTTGCTGGAGGTGCTCGCGTTCGAATTGCCGACGAAGGCCTCATCCGCCCTTGTGCTCCTGCTTGAAATCGCCCGCAGGCCGACGATGCGAATCTGGGCGGAGCAGACCGCTTTCGAGCTCAAGGACTCGTTGAAACGCAGGGTTATCGCTGGAATGACGGCAGCGACGGCAGCCGAAATCCTGGTTCAGGGACGTCGATGAGACCGCGCTCGACGATGAGATCGCGTTCCTCCGGACCGAGATTTACATGCAGAACGTCGAGCCAACTGTGCAGAGGCTGACCGCATTCACACGGTTATCCGGCCGGATCTGACGCCGCCTAGCGGCCGAGACGCTTCTCGACCCGATTGCGGTTAGGGCTGAGGGCAACGAGTTTGGTGCATTTCGCGCGCAAAAGGCGCCTTTTGGCCGAACCGCTGAAGAAAAAGCTGCCCTATGCGAGGGTAACGCTAGCCGCACCGCTCATAACGGTCTGGTTGCAGGTTCGAGTCCTGCCGGGCCCACCAATGAGATCAAGTACTTGGCAGAACAGCCATTTTTGTAGCGGACCGCTTCGCGGACCGGTTAACCATTGCGCTCGGCAAAGCAAGCGCGCCCATCATCCGTCTCGCAATTTCTCAACGACGGCGAGAGCCCTGCTTCGAGAGGTACGGTGCGCAACCCGATCAGTACGCGGCTGGAAGATCATGCAAGGCCAAGTGCCGCGTCAATTCTGCTTGCGTTCTTACAAACACTTCCGGATCGGGACCTACGCTAACCCCCAACTCTCGGCACTCATTGTAGAAATTTTGAACGGCCTCATGCGAGAGACGCCTCGTGCCGGTCTGGACAACGAGCGTCGTGAGAATCGGCAGATTGTTCGTGACGCAATAATGCACCACACGCCCCAGGCTTGACGCTACGACTGCGAGCGTCTTGTGCCCCTCCCAGGGAGTGTTCGGTCGAAACTCAGACCAGATTTGACCATAGGTGCACAATCCATCCTCGGATGTTGCGCCAATTCGCTGATCTTTGCGGCGACCTGGCGGGTACCAAACACTGACGGTTTCCGTCGCAGCCTCTCTAGTAAGATTTCGCTGCGTGAATACTTTCCACCCTCCGTCTTCTTCGCCTTCCGATAGTTCGACTCGAAGGCATCGAGCTGTTCGTCACTAAGTTGCTCTAGGAACATCGCTGTAACTCCGTGCGATCTTGATGGCGCTATCCCTTTTGTATTGGTCGCGATACATTGAGGGCCTCACGCAGCATTCTCGTCCTCAACCTCCGGCGGAATTTGAGCTTCTGCCGCGAGAACGGCCTTGATGTCTATGACGTGATGCTTGCTGAGATATATCGTCCTATCTTTTTGCCCGAGAGTTACCTCAAGCTCGTTACCCGTGAGATTCTGGACCATCTCACAGATAACTTCCCTGGATCCGTTCGCGTGTCGGTACATCGCCGAATGATTGGGGCAAAGCGCGAGATAGTTCTGGAAGTGGCGCTTTCTCAGATCGGGAAGGAACTCGACCACCTCAAAGAATTTGGCCCCGTCCTCCAGCTTGAACGGTAACGGACCTTTGCATATCTGGCATGTCATCTCGCCGTCAGCATTCCGATAGTGGTTCCGCAAATACTGCTCCGCCTCCACTTTCTTTTCCTCCCGACCGATGGATATTGACCGGCTCCGTATCTCGCTCTCCTTATCAGCAGCGTTCTCAGCCTGTTCGGCGACATTCCGAGCGCGTCGCTGGGGATTAGCAAGGTCTCGATCCGGAATAGCCGCCTTCGCGGCGTTCTCACGTTCAACGAAAAACTTTTCCTGCTCTTCCACAGGAAGGGCGGCGAAACGCCTCGCGCGCTCCAGCTCGGCTGCATCGGCAAAACCTGCTCTCTTGGCTATGCCGTCCATTCTATCTTCCTCCGCTGTTCGGCAGTATGCGTCGTAGCCAAATTCGATTGCACTTAGGCCCTTATTACCCGAGTCAAAAGGAAACCCTTCCGGCAACAATTCGCGCGATGCCGCTCCCGGACGAACAAACGCGCCATTGCCTTGTGGAACCCATTTGGTAGCCCGAAGCTCATGCACCAGACGCGAGGCCGCAGTATGCGTACCCCCGACAAGTTACGACGATAGGCAGCCTTCCAATAATTGGACTCGACAGGAAGTGATGTGATCGTTCGCCAGATTAACCGCGAAAGTTCAAGGGATGGCGCCTTCAAGAGTTTCTGGATGTGCGGAATGTAATAGTCTCAATCAATCGGCGACGTGGGTCTGTCGCCACCGACCAAACTCAGATACGCCCACTCCGGATTATGTCGGCAATATCCGTGCTCAATCTTCAATTGCACCGTAGCGCCTACGGATTCAGCAATGCTGCGACCCGCTTTATCGAGATTGCACAGTCCTTGTAGCGCGCCTGAAGCGCCACGCAGTCAGCATCTTCTCCGATACCGGTGTAATGGGCGGAGAGATCGATTTGTTTATAGGGCTCATCGAGATAGATGCCATTTGGCGCCACAAACTGACTTTCGACCTCTGACGTTGGTAGCGCGGGCGACGTGTCGTGATCTTACACAACCTGCATCAGCACCAAGGACGTGGCAGCTTTGGACAGCTCGTTGCGCCACATACGAAGCGAACTGCTAGACCTTCCGAGATTAATTAGCTCCCACATCCACGCCGTTGACTTGGAGCGCTCCGCAGCGACGCCCGAAATTGCACGCATTGGTGCCTTCCGTCCCAGACTTACAAGAGCATGCAATTTGCTGAAATGCCGGGCTACCGCTGCTGACCAATTCGCGAAGTCGCCGTACTGCAGCATCGCCCTTGTGGCGCTCTGCGTCGCATAGAGCCCGGTCTCCGGTTTCGGGCGCGTTAAAACCGACTAGCCGAACGTTCTGCTGACTATCGCCAGTGCCATCGTCGAGCCGATCCACCCGAAGGCGATGCCGGTGACCTTAATTTCGGGTGAGGAGCTCGACGTCTGAAGGCGCGCCGTGGGGCGAGGCGAAGGCGCTCCAGCGCGCCGCTGCCGGATGAGACGTTGAGATTGCGCGGCATGAAACACACCGCCGCTTGGCCCGATGGCCCCTGGCATCCGCATGAACATTTGTTTCAAGAACAGTTGAGCCTCGTGTTGTGAACGCGATCCGCCGGATCGGCGATGAGGTGCATCTCCATCTGTTGCAAGCCCCGACCCACGCCACCAGCTCACTCAATTCGGCGGAGGGAACCCCTTGATGAATCGGAATTTCGTAGCGTCATTGTCCGTATCGACAGTGATGTTCGCTGTTCTCAACCTCCCGTCTTTCACCCCAACGAACATGATGTCGGACGGATCGTCAGCCTTCAGCGGCATTTTGACAACGCAAAAGTGGTTTTCAAAAACATAGGTTTTCCGGCCGAGTGGTCCTTTGAGATCACGAACGGAAGCATGCATGGCGATGACACCTTGAGAACGGATCGCGTACTGTTGTTCCCACGACGGAATGATCGATTCGCCGATGTTTCCGGGGTCCGTCCAGAACGTGTACCACTTCTTATCCATGTAAGCATCCTTCTTAATATTCTTGATCGGGCTGCTTGTGACCTGCACAAGACGAATGACGAACTGAGCGTTGCCCTTCATCATTTCATTCATATCGGCGCCCCAGGCGTAGCGTCCGGTCACCACAGAGCCATGGTGAACGTCACCCGAAAAAACAACTAGCGCCTTGAGATTGGTTTCATTCTTAAGCCAGTCCATGAGTTCCGAGCGTTGAACCGTGTTGTTAGCGTAAAGCTCGTAATCCCCTTCATAGCGATCCGAGGGATATTTAAAGAGCTTACTTTGGATATAGAGCATGCTTCGATGGGGTAAAAACGGCGTCGGCAAAACCAAAAGCAGCAGCCCGGCTCTAGGCAAACCCTGTTGATCCATCTCTTCTTTGATCGCTGGCCACACTTTTTTTCCGCTCAACACGACCGACTCACCCCTCCGGTATTCGCGCCGAGTCCGCGTGTCGACGCAAATTGCCTTCGGGTTCGACGCTGCCGTAAAGGTCCAATGAAAGTTCATTAGCTGTTTGTCGTAAAAGTACGACGTCGGGCCCGGCATCCCCTTGCCTGTTCGAAGTCTCTCGAAATGCTTGAAGAGAGTGTCGCGAAAGTCCTTGTTGAATTTGCCGGGCTCGTTTCCCCACGCCTGAAAAGCCCAGTAGGCTGCCAAACCGTTCGAGATGATTCTTGTCGCAAGCGGGCTCGCCTTTGTCGCCGTCTCCCAGGGTTCATCGAGGTTCCAGTCGTCCGTGACTTCATGATCATCGCAGAGCATGTAGACCGCGATATTTGCCATGACTCGGCGGCTGGACTGCACAGCCGTCGGGAAATCCTCCAAATTCGGGACCGAGCCGTCGTCGACCCCATAGAGCTTGCAAAGCTCGGGGCTCCACACTGCTAAATACATCGAAGCATACTCCGCAAATGAGAGAAGATGAGCTTCTCCATCTTCTGTGCTGAATCCGATTGGACTCGTGATCCTATGGCTTAACTGCTTACGACCCGACCAAAGCTCCTCGGGGCCGGGAGCCCATTTCGATCCGCGACCTGCGCCGGGCTCTTCCGTCCACTTGGGGTTCTCGTGGGTAAAGTAATCAACTGACGTGTAGCCCGACCCGTCTGCTTTCGGAATTTTTTCGACATAGCCAAAGACGTTTTTCGCGATTTTCTGAACCGCCTTAAAGAGCGGAACAGCCACATCGTCGCCGTAAATTTGGTCGCCGCTGAGAAGAAGACTTGAGGGCCTTTTCTCGGGATCCGCGGCGTTCGTGGCCATGAATTCATCAAAGACATTGTGAGCATCTTCGCCGTGCGCCCCAGGGCGGCGACACGATCCGGTCGCAAGCGTCGAGTTTTTCTTTTCACCGATAATGAACGTCGGCAAATCAAACGGGGGATAATTGATTCTGAGTTTCAGATCACTGATCTTCGTCGTTTTCGGTTCACCGTTTTCTTCGGTGTTCAGGATTAAGTCATAGCCCAAGATCAAATCCGTCGGAAACAATCCCGATTTCGGCACGGCCGAGCAAAGGACAATCCAGATATTCTCGCCGATCCTCATTCGGTATTCGTCGCTGATCCTTAAAATAATTTCCTTGAAGGCTTTGTCGACAAGCCTTGTAGCGATCGACCCGTCGTTGTTGTAGGGAACAACGCGAGCCTGAGACCCTTTGATCTCTTTACTGCACGCCACCCAAAACCAGACGATTTCGCGCGTCGCTTTGCGCACGATCGGTCCTGCCAACACAAAAGGATGTGCAGCCATTTATTCCGGAACCCACTCTCCCGCGGCGTTCTTGATCCAAACGGGAAGCCTGTCGTCGGCGCGGAGATGCACGAGTGTTGTCGGGACACGGACGAGCCACGGATCCCCTTGCGGAACCTCTTCTCCTGGTCTCGCCAATCGTTCGGCGATTTCGTCGGCGATCGGAAGATAGAGTGGAGACGAGATCGGCGGCAGTCCCTTTCCCTTCCACGGCTCGCCAAAATGCATAAAGTGATCGATAGCGCCCTCAAATCCGGGACGCGCGGGAACTACGACCCGGCAATATCCGGCCTTTAAGAACTGGTTGAACTCGGGATCATTTTCTTCATAAGAGACTTTGGACTCCCACTGGCTTTTACGTCCCCAGAAATACGGATACGTGACCCATGTCATATGCTCCCATTCGAACGCCTGCTCGATGAAGCGCACGTACGGTCCTTCGGCCTCGTTCTCGTAAAGGTCCGATTCCGGAAGTCCGTGGGACCCTGTCGCCACCGCACCAAATCGTTCAAAGTGCTGATCAGTGAGAATTGCCACGCAGTTCTTTCGCAGTTCATCCTTCATTAACTGCAGATTGAGCGCTGGGCTTTTTCCTTTGATCGCAACACCTACCTGCATTTCGAGGTTCGCCAGTTTCTCCTCGTAGTCGGCCTGAAGCACCTTGTAGGCTTGGGTGAGCTTCGCGTGAGTTTCATGCCTCCACTTTCTCATCGCGCGCTCGGTGCGTTGGCATTTCACTTCACCGGCAATTGCCACATGACTGATCTTGTACGTGTTTAGAGCAAACGGAATCGAATCTGTCTCCAGATCCAAGTCCGTGCTCCACATCCAATCGCCCTTGGGAAAACGGTGTGTCCGCTTCCCGAGAACCACGTCGACCGTGGCGGCGTCTTCCCAGATGTTCGCTACTTTGCCGACACTGCCATGAACGGCTTGGTATCCTTCGTCGATGACGATTTGGCCGGAATGATCGTAATCCGTGCTGTCGTCTCCGCCGCCCGCCTTGAAATCAAATGATTTCGTTTTGTACTCATCCGGCGGAGGCGTGACATCCGTTGCACGGTAGAGCGACACGTAAGTGTGATAATTAATTTCGTCGATCTCATTAGGTCGAAGAGTGAAAGGCAACGGCCTTTCGAGCTCCATGGCGTGGGCATGGCTTTTCTCAAGGGCCGCGATCAAGAAAGCACCGGGCTCTGGCACCGTGAAGTCAAACATCGTGCGCAAGCCATAGTTAAACATTTGCGCTTCGTAGACTTTGTTAACCCATTGGTAAACGCCGCTGATGTTCGCGGGGCCGTCGGTGTTATCCAAAGTGTGCAGGTTCTTTTCGATGACTTCGTTGGTGACCCGGAGCGAGGCTCGCTGAAGAACGCGCTCCGTGATTTTTCTGGAACTGCGCTCCGTTACTTCTTGCGAAAATTTCGCCGCGGTTTTCGTCGCCTCTTCCTTGGTGCGATCGAGAGACCCCTCTGCACTCGCGGAAAAATCAACCGTGGGCCCGTACCTTCCTGACAGAGTGAGGCCTGCTTTAAGGGAGGCGTCCTCTCTCAAAGTGTTTTCCGTCTCGCGGGACATCTCGAAGCGGTTAGTCGATTCGAGCTCGCGTTCTTCGGTCGTGGTGGTCTCGCTTTCGCGGAATGTGACCTCTTCGGTCTCTCGGCGGCGCGAGTGCTCGCGATCCTTTTTCTCGCCTTTTAAGATGGATTCGATGTGAGCCACATCCGCCGCTTCATATTTGATCAGCTGCTGTTTGATGATCAAGAGATCGGCCATTCCCGAAGGAGCCACTTTGCCGTGGGAGTGAGGGACCCGGGGATCTAAGGGCAAGGGCGGCCCGGTCAGTGTTCCAACGCCAGAGCCTAAGACCAGAGTCGTCCAGTCTGACGCAAGAGGAGTCGCAACTTTGACGAGCGTGTTTCCGATTCGCTTGAGGCTTGTCCGCGTTGGCCTGCCAAAAAGAGATTCAAGTTCCTTCGCTAACGCTGTCTGCTCGCTTCGAAGAGACTCTACAATTTGATCAAGTGGGCGCTCGGAAACCGCAAGCCCTCGTTCTTTTAACGACGCGCGAGAGGCTTCGGGCATTTGAAGTTCGACCGCTGGTTTCAGCCGAAAGCTTGCCTCACCAGGCAAGAGGGGTGTGAATTCGCCTGTTCCGTTTTGCAGTTTTAGCGCCGGAAAAGCGCTCCCTTCAACTTTGGGGCCGAGTTCGACATTCGGAATTGTTCTCGTCGCGGGAGTTGGAGTTCCAGTTGCTCCCGCAGCGCCAGACTCATTCCTGATGTTGAGCTCAGTGCGCAAGAGATTCAGCTGCGAGAGGTGCTGGCGCTGACCCATTTCGGTTGAAAAAACCTGCACCGGTCGCCACTGAGGGGCGACCATGAATCCCACAGCCGGTCGTTGCGGCGTTGATTGGATATTGTCTCGGACGGTTCCGAGCCTCTTTAAGACCTCGACTGTTGTTCCCAGGTGCTTATAGAGATCGAATTTCTTTTGAGCGTTCTCTCGTCTTTTCTTCTCTTCTTCTTCACGTCTTTTCTGCTCCTCTTTCTCTTGCTCGGAGTTGGACAGCGCGGAAGGAGGAAGCAAGATATCTGGAAGGCGAAACGATCGACGCCGATACCGCCAGAGCACAGCCCCTTTTGCGGGAAAGTCGTCGACTTTGGAAATTTGAAGAATTGTTTCTAAGTCGCGAAGCTGGCGCGAGAGCTGTTCAATGGGCCTTTCATGCTCTTCAGGAAGAAGTTTGATCGCAATCAAACTATCCTTCAAAGAAGAGATCGGCTGATTGAGCGACCCTCGTAGCGCGAGAGTGTCCGGGCGTGCTCCGAAAGCGTCATCAACGGCTTGGGTCGCTTCCGAATTCGTCACCGCCTCTTTCTTTTCTAACGTGTCGAATGCAGTTGCGAGCGCCTTCAATTCTTTGGCGATAGAGAAGAGTTTCGGATCACCAATAAAAGCTGATGATTTAACGAAGTCACGTGCGGCGACCTTGTAGGCCTCCCGGCGATTACGACTTGTCTCGGCCGCTTTGAGCGCTGCTTGGAAAGGAGATTCTTGCGCCAGTAAAATGCTAGGAGCGTCTTCGCTCTGAGCTACCGCCGGCCGGGTGAGCATGAATCGGAAAAGAATTTCCACGGCGAACGCTCCCTTCTTTTGCAGAAGCTGACCTGCCCGGCTTGTTCCTCCGGGCGAGACTGGAGTCAGGGATGAGATTGGCGCGTGTTCGGGGGGAAAGCAATGGGTGATCGGCGGAGCTGATGATGTGGACGGCCCCACCGATGCGCTTCAGGGTCTGGCTTGGGGCCGCCATTTTGGGACCGACAGCCGGGTGCCACGTCACATGGCTGCTCTGATTTGCTCCAGTAAATCGTGCTTGCGCGGCCATGCTTTGTAAATAGAATCGCCTGAAGATTCAAAAGCGTGCGCTTTATGCCGGGCAAGCAGGCGAAGATTTTAGCTGCTGACCAGATCGACAATCTTCTTCTGTTTGCCGAAACGACTCGGTATCCGCTTCGAGACCGCGTGATCGTCTTGCTCTCTGTGAAAGCTGGCCTTCGAGCCGCTGAGATTGCGAACCTCACGTGGGAGATGGTTCTCGATCCGAACGGTGCCATTAGCCCAGCCTTGGAGGGCGCTGCAAAGAAGGGCCATGGCCGAATTCCCTCTCCATGCAGCCCTTCGAGAGGCGCTCTCCCCGCTCCGAGGGAAATCCGAACCTTCACAGCCCGTCGTGCTTTCGGAGCGGGGCGGCAAGATGAAAGCGCGTAACATCGTCATCTGGTTTAGCCGCGCCTACCGAGCTATCGGTCTTGACGGCTGCTCCTCGCATTCGGGCCGCCGAACATTCATCACGCGTGCGGCCCGGCTTGTACATAAAGCCGGTGGCTCCTTGCGCGATGTTCAGTTGTTGGCTGGCATCGCTCGATCCAGACCACGCAAGGTACATCGATGGCGACAGTGACGCCCAGCGGAGGCTGGTATCACTGATCTAGGACGCCGCTCACATCCCCCACGACCGCTGCGGAAGAAGGCAGCAAGGCTGGCCCCCTTCAACCTTCCTAAACTACACAAAGACGCTGACGCTTTGATCCGCGCCGTCTGTGCAGTCGTGGAATCCCTGTCATTCCTCGATGAGATCGACGAAGAAATTCGTTACGCGGGTTTGGATCAAGCTGTCGCGTCGGGCAATACACCGCCCATTTTTGATTGGCTCCTTACGTCAGGGTATCTCTGACCGGGTTGCGCGGAGCTACGTGGAGAAGCATGACACCGCGTCCTAGTCCAGGATGAAGGCAAAGCCTCGAAAGGTCGCGCTCCTGCCGGAAACTTCAAACTTACTGGGACTACGCGGGCTGCCGGTATGACAATGGAAGCTTCACTTGTGCCGAGCCCGATCATATCGACGCCTGCCCGGTACCTCGTCCACGCCTGCTGCTGGCGTTACTTGTGATCGCCGCGGCGGGCTGACTGTGGGACAAGCTCGATGAATGGGTGCGTGGCCGTTCGTGCTTTTGGCAGGGATAATCTGTTTCGGCTGGCTCATGAGCTAGCCCCTGCGCTGAGCGGGTCTAGGGCTGAGAGTAGAGCGATGATCCTCAATCGGAAAGACTTGCGGGAAGCCATTTTCACATCTGTGGGCGGCGGCATTCTGATCGCCATCGCCTTTTGGCTGCGTGGTCTAATCGAAGCCTACATGGGTGAAACAGCCGCAAGTTGGCTCCTCAATATTTTCCTGCTCGTCTATTTGCTGTCGCTGATCCCGGTTTTGAGTGGCTGGCTGGAAATTCGAAACTGGGAACGCATGGAGCGCAAGCAGAAGAGGACGAGCGCGAGCGGGTTAAAATGGAGAGGCAGGCAAGACAGCAGCAGGATGAATATGATCCTTCCTGAACTGGGTTCGGTAAAACCGACGGACGGCCAACCGTCTGATGTGCATCGCCGAAGAGGAGCAGATTGAGGACCCGGAACGTCGCAGTTGGATCATCGAACGACGTGAGCGCGAAAGCCCCAATGCGTTGACTGACCTTCCCCGGCTGTTTGATTTGATGAAGGCCAATCGCGATCTCAAAAAATTCGGGATCGAGCCCCCCCGCTAGGTGGTAGCAACCGCTGGTAGCCGAAGACCATCAAAAGAAGATAACCCTCGCGAGGAAGCTTGAATCCTGCGCAGTGGGGCATCGACACCTTGCGGCCCAGGGTGTAAATTCCTCGTGCCGCTGGTGAGAAACAGCATGGCCAGGATCTTACCTCTCTCACGAAAGGCCGCGACGATCCTTGCTGGGGTCGCTATCGGAGCTGCAGTAGCGTGGGAGGCAGAGGCACAGCCCAGAACGTTGCCCGATCTTACCGTATCCATGAGCGCGGCGCCGGTCGACGTGCTTGTCGGCAGGGCCTACGAAATCCAGATCATAATTGCCAATACGTCACCCGGATCACGCCGACCATCTCTGCTCAGAGACGCGCCGCCGATTGTACCCACCCCTCCAGTTGGAGGACTTGAAGTACCTCGATCCGGCGCACCTACAATCGCCGAAGGCGGGGCCGATGTGCAGAAAGCGCTTCTGAAGCTCACAACGACTTTCGCGGGTCATCGGCCAGTCTCAATTCAAACGCAACCGCTTATTTCCACCATAAGGTGCGATCCAGCAGCTGGTGTTGGGATGGAGCCTGATCCGACGACCGATATCTGTCGGTTTGGCCCCCTCAACAAAGGCGGACGCTGGACGATCACCCTGGTCTACCCCGCCGTGGGCTATATGCGGGGACCTCGGGGCGTGACCCTGCTTCCTGGCAATATGGCACCCGTCAGGTATGAGGCGCACATCGACTATCCTAATCAGATTGTCGAACGAGACGAGACGAACAATAAAGCCCAAGTTTCAATAAAGGTTCAAATCCCCACACAGGGGCCAGCGGGTGGGCCAGTTACAGGAGGTAATACCGAGCCCGCAGGATCCACAAGACAGTCGTTTTATTTTGACGGGTATCGTACCTGTAAAACGGGAGTCTCGTGCACCGAAAAGCTCTGCTCATGGGGTCAGGGGGTGGATATGAGTCTAGCTGGCACGAGAACTTTCTTTTGCCCCCTCTGCGGCAACGTTCCGATTTGTGGCCAGTTGAGGGAATGGGGTGAACTGAAGAACCGGGCGACTTTTAGGGGGCGTGAAAATTGTCCGTATCCGATGCCCGTGGGCTTCTGCTGAGGCTTAATCGAGGCGCTGCTGATAGAGGACTGGCTTTCGGTCGACTGTCGTGCAGCGTTCGAACAGCAGGCGCTCAGGAACGTGCTTGATAGAGACGCAGCAATCAGTCCATCTCATGTAAGGTTAAGAGCCTGTGGAGAGGAAGGATGGCCGGAGATCATTTCTATACGATTTCTGCCGCTGAACGCGACGCCGCCGTTCAGAATTCCAACTACAAGTCGGAAGGGACGGCGTGCTGGGTAATCGCACCTGATTCCCCTCTCGTTAACCCTAGAGGCCTTGGTGAACATTTCTACACAACCTCCGCGTCCGAACGCGACAATGCGGTCGCGAACGTGGGTTATCTTAGCGAGGGTGTAAGCTGTTTCGTCTTAGAGAGTCAGCTCTTTGGAAGCGTACCGCTATATCGCATGGTGAGCGGGATTAATGGCGACCACTTCTACACAATATCCGCGGCGGAACGCGATAATGCGATTGCCAACCTCAACTATACTAGTGAGGGCGTCGCATGCTATGTTTTCGATATTAAGACCGCGGAGAACTCCCCGCTGTTTCGCCTCCTAAGCAAGAATACCGGGGAGCATTTTTATACTACTTCGGTGCTCGAGCGAGACAACGCCATCGCAAATCTTAACTATGCGGATGAAGGCACTAAATGCTTCGTCTATACGGCGCCTCGACCGAATGCCGTCGCCTTCCACAGACTTGTCCGAGCAAGCGACCCTCAAGCGCCCGTCCCATTATTTCGCGCCTACAACCCGAACAATGGGGATCATTTTTACACCACGTCCGCTGTGGAGGCGGATTTCGCCGTCCAAAGATACGGCTACAGGGGCGAAGGTAAGGCCTGCTACGTCTATGACAAACCTCGAGGTGGAGTAACTCCATTCTACCGTTGCGTCAGCACAAAGATCGGAGACCATTTCTATACAACAGATCTCGCTGAACGGGATAATGCTGTTGCAGCGTTGGGCTATCGTGACGAAGGAGTTGCCTGCTACGTCTACGCAAATCAGACGCAAGGGTTCGTACCTCTATACCGCCTCGTGCAGACAGCCGCCGCCGCTGCTCGTATTCCTGACGGCCGTCCACAGGTTCAACGCGCAGAACTCACGTGGCTAAATACATGGATTCAACCAACGCAATTCCCGAAACCGGGACAAGCTTTTGTCGTCTATTTCAGCCTTGCGAACATTGGCAACAAGGCGTCGGGGCCATTCAAGATTCGCCTCGAGCTTGATGGGGGCGCGTCAAGAACAGACATAGCAGCCCCAGGGTACAATCCAGGACAAGGCGACTACGTGTATTGGCAGTTTCCGTATGGTTTGGGGGTGGGCCATCACTATGTTTATGCCTATCTCGATATTTTGAATCAGGTCCCAGAGAGCAGCAAAGCAAACAACATCAGTTACAGTGGATTCGGAGTTTCATAGAAAGCTTCCTCGGCACGAGCAGCCCGGATGAGCATCAACGCGCAGATCCGGACTTCGCCGAGGATTCCGCCGGCTCCCCCTAGCTCTCTATTCGGCGGTCAGAGAGTTATCACGAAGCTCCGCTTTGGACTGGGCCGAAATAAGAGTACGAGCGAAGCTGCGGCTCGCGCGGAAGGGCACAACAAGGCTCTGGGCTACCTTCTTGCTCAATTCATCAAGGATGCTCAATATAGGTCGCTCCACACTTGTGTGCTACTTACGGACAATGGTTCCCGCTGTTTGATCACCGCGGCGGCTCGGGAGCGTAAGCATCTTCTTCAGTGCCTTGCTCGCATCACCGCGTCCTTGATAAGTGCCGAGCAAAACGCTTGTCGCTATTAGAAGTCACCTAAACCTCCGGCCTCAGTCGCTCACCTACGTAGTGCTCAACGACGCCGAGTTTGAGTGAGGCGCCAATCCTAAGGAATAGGCTGCCCCCAAAAAAGCGAGAGCTTTCCTTTTCGGAAACCAACACGTTCAGAAATCTGCCGATCAGCGGTCCTTCATCAATGCCGGCTCGGGGACTTTTTAGCATCGACGATTGCAACAAACCTGGCACAGACTCGCCGATTTTGATGCTACATCGATACCACTTCGCGAAACTAGAATAAGGAGTCGTTGCGGATCGTCAAATCGAGCGCGCGACAAGTGTCACAGTTTGACGCCAGCGCAGGCCCAACGATCGTATCGGCAAAACTGTATCGACGGACTTCCGCTTTGCTTATCAGCGGGAATATCGCCTCTTGTTTCCGAGCTTTTGGGAAATGCCCAATATCCGTAGCTCGGTCCGCTTAATGATATCGTCGAGGTCCGTCTGCGGCCGTAGCGAAACCAGAAACTAAAACGGCCTCCTGCCCGAAGCGAATCGCTGTGGCCGGCGGCCCCTCGCCACAAAGCGTTGGGGCAGGTCCTTGAAAGTGTTCCTGATTTGAGCACGCTTGCGGCGGCCGGGCTACAACCTAAATTCGTCGCTCATGGCAAAGGGCAAGATGCGAGCTGCGCCGCGCAAGCAGACGACGCTCAAAAAAAAGAAGGCATCCGAGGGGCCTGTCAAGAAGACCACCGGAAAGTCAGGCAAGGGACGGACCTTGCCGGGCGGCAAATCTGCGTCCAAAGCAAGTGCCAAGAAAAAAAGCTCCGCCGACCTACTGGCACGGGCTGGCGGTAGTGCAACGACTGCCGGCGTGACCTTCCAAGCCTCCGTCGGCGCCGTTTTCGCAGTCCAGATGCTCGCAGAGACCGTCATGGATGACCGCCTTGGTCTAGGTGGCGCAAAGCCTTGCGGGATACGGTTTGAAAGTGAAGCCGCTGTCGACGATTGCGGGATCGAGACCGATGCCGGCGGTTGGATCTTCATTCAGGCCAAGACCGGGGTCACGCTATCCGGCAAGGCCGACAGCGACTTGCGGAAAACCGCTGGGCAAATGATCCGACTCTGGCATAGCGCCAGAAGGGGCCACGGGAGGAAGGGATGGGATCGGCCGTTGGATCCATCCAAAGATCGCCTGCTGCTGGCGGCAGGCCCGACATCGAGTGGCAGCGTGACCCGCGACCTCGCGCGCGCGTTGAACACCTGCCGCGCGCAATACGCGGCCCCCTCGCCCAAGGCACAGAAGGACGCCTTAACGACATTCGTCCAAGCCCTGAAAGCGGAGTGGAAGTCCCTTACCAAGGCGCCCGCCCGCGAGAGCGACATTCGTGCACTCCTTCCCCTACTTTTCGTAATTCCATTCGATATGGCGGGCGCCGACCGTGCTGCGGCCGTCGCGGGAGCCGGCCATCTCGTCACTCGACCGAGCACCGGAGCCAATGCCTTCGTGGCGATCGAAAAGCATTGTCAGCACCTGATGGAAGCTAGGCTCGGCGATGGCCCCCTGCAATTTCGTAGCGCTTTGTCCGCTCTTGGCATCTCACTCAAAGCGCCACCGCGTTACGAGGCGGATGTGGCGCAACTTGCCCGATATAGCGTGGAGATGGGCCGCCGGTTGGCGGAATTTGAGAAAACGACTGTCTCCGGCGTCGATATCACCGTCCCGCGGCACGTCACTCAAGCGGTGATGGAAGCCGCACAAAGCGGGTCTTTCCTTGTTATCGGCGAGCCCGGTTCAGGTAAAAGTGCCGTCATCAGCGCTGCGGCAACCGCGCTCCGCGAACAAAAATACGATGTCATTGAGCTGGCGGTCGATCAGTTGCCGGTTGCCTCGGTGGAGGGCTTGCGCCTGGAGCTTGGGCTCGAACACCGCGTCGTCGACGTCCTCCAAAATTGGCCGGGGGCAACACCTGCGTTTCTGTTCATCGATGCGCTGGATGCCACGCGGGGCGGTGCGGGCGAGCAAGTCTTTCGTAGCCTGATCGACGCCGCCGTCAAGTATCCCTCCGCTCGCTGGAGGGTGATTGCCTCCATTCGCTCGTTCGATTTGCGGATGGGCGAACAGTTCCGTTCGTTGTTCAAAGGGACACCGCCATCGGCGGCTTATGCGAGCAAGGACTTTCTCGATATCCGTCACATCACAGTGCCGCCGTGGACGGATGCCGAGTTTTCGGCGTTGCGCGCTAACGCGCCACCTCTGGACCAGGCAATCACGCGCGGCGGCGAGAAGTTGCACGATCTAGCGCGCGTTCCCTTTAACACACGGCTACTTGCTGAACTTATCACGAATGGCGCCACGCCCGAGGCGTTCAACAGCCTCGCATCGCAAGTCGCACTACTTGCGCTCTATTGGCGCAAGCGCGTCGAACAACACGGCAGTGGCGCTGAGCTCTGCCTCCGCGAGGCGGTCGGCGAAATGGTCGCCAATCGAAGCTTGCGGGCGCGGCGCACAACGGCGGCGGCTCCGGATCCTGCCGCCTTCGACGCCGTTCAAAAAGACGGCGTCGTGATGCTGTTGTCCGATGTGCGACTGATCGGCTTCCGGCACCACATCTTGTTCGATTACGCGGCGAGCCGCCTCTTCATCGATCCGTTGAATATTGCGGCGACCGTGGATCGTCTGCGCAATGACCGCAGCTTGTCGCTGATGTTGGCGCCTGCGATTGGTTTTGCGTTGCAAGCACTTTGGGAGAATGACGACCCTGCCCGCGAGGCCTTCTGGGTAGCCGTCTCGCTATTCGCTGGCGGCACCGGCGTCGACCCCGTGGCGCGCAGCATTGCGGCCCGCATCGCATCGGAGCAGCCGCGGCAGAAAGATGACCTGGAAGGTTTTCTTTCTCTTTTGCAGAACCATGCCAGCCGGAAAGCCGCCAGCGGCGCCTTTGCACACGTGGTGGGCTCGATAGTTGTGCGCGTTGATGACGGGCTTCCAGTCGTGGATGCCGCATGGTGCCATCTTGCCGCGCGCGTCAGCACCGAGCTGGAGGGACTGGCCTGGCCGTTCCGCACGCTTCTGACGCGGTTCAGCGATCGTCTCACGAATCCCGCCATTCTGGCCGATTTTGGCCTTGCGGCACGCGCGCTGTTTTCCTACGCGTTCGATCGCCCCCCTGCCCTGTCCTTGCTGCCTATCGCGATCGAACTGGTCGCACAGAGCTACCGTTCGGATGCGGTTGCCTCGCGCACCCTCTTGGCGAAGGCGCTCGCGGCCGCGCGCCTTGAAACCCACGCGCATGAAGACATCCCGGCGCTCGCACGTCAGGCAAAGCTGCTTCTGGATGCCGATCCCGATTTCCTTGTTGAGATCTTTGGGGTGGTCTTCGGCTACAGCGTCAGCGACGACAGCAAGACGTCTATGGGCTCTAGCCAGATCCTCGCTTTAACGAGCAACCGGCGGCAGGACTATGATCACGCAAAATGGGAATTGAAGGAGATCGTACCGCGCTTCCTGGAAGCGCAGCCGGAAACGGCCATCCGTGCCATCAGCGCCGCGCTAGCAGGCTATGTCCGACGCAAATACGGAGAGGTTCGCACCATTGATCTCCCAACTGCCGGTGCCACGCTGACGCTAATCGAGGATGACAGTCACATCTGGGCATCCAATCCCGATGATCGCCATGCGCATGCGGACAATGCGGCCGGCATGCTCTTGGCTTTCAAGACTCGCCTTGAAACTGCGAGCGACGATGACGCCCGGGCGCTTGCACAATATGTCATTCGCCATGCGAAGCCGCTGGTGCTCTGGGCGCGGTTATTTCTCGTCGGCGCCAAGCGCGCGGCGGTTCTTGGCAAACTTCTGTGGCCATATGCGAGCGCAACGCCGATCCTACGATCATCGGATACGGCAAAAGACGCCATTGATCTCGTCGCTGCCGTCTATCCCCTGGTCGATCCATCGGAACGGCAGCGGCTCGAGAATAGCGCCTGCACCATCACCTACCCGGACTTCAAGAATCCGGAACGCACGCAACTGGCGTTTTTAGGCCGTCTGTTTGGCGCCATTGGCCCAACCAATCTCACCACCGAACAAGCGCGCGGGTTTGTGACGGCGGCCACGACCCAGGAAATTTCGACCGACAATCGCAGAACCTACGAGTTCGAAGTGAGGAGCCTGCCGGTCGAACCGTATTACTGGCTTCCCAAGGAGGTTGACGCCAAAGCGCCCGCCAACGCGAAGCTGCTCCGCCTCATCGAAATCGTCGATGAGGCTGGCGGCGACTTCCCAAGCCGGCTTGCGGCAGCCGAAGCCGTGGCCTCAGCCATCCAGAGCGCCAGCGTCGACGGGGTTGCGCCGCGCATCACCGCGTATGCCGAAGATCAGCTGGGTTATGCGCTGCCGAAGCTTGCGCGCGAGCAGAGCGACTTGAGAAAAGATTCCGCGATGGCGGTGCGTCTCTGGACGCTGGTGTCACCAATGCTGACGAATTGTCGTCCGGAAGGAGTCCCGGGCAAAGCCACCGATCGCGGGCCGCGCGCATCTGCAACCGATGCGGCGTTGCGCCTTTGTACAATCTCTCAATCGTTGGCGGATCGCATACTTCCCACGATCGACCCCCTGCGCGACGACCCGAACGCGGGTGTTCGGTACGCGTTCGCCAACCATTTCGGATGCCTTTGGGAATTTAGGCGAGCGGATCTCTGGCGGATTGCTGAGCAATACGTCGCGAGCGCGACCGACAAGGCTGTGCTGACGGCCCTTACCGGCTTCCTCTGCTGGGCAATCCATCACGACGTGGAGCGCGTCGAAGATCTCGCATTGAAGCTGCACCCGCGCGCCAGCGACGAGGAGGATGTACATGGCGATAGCATGGTGGAGGGGATTGCCAGCGTGGTCACGTTTCTGTGGACCCGGTATGACCGGCCGCGTGCCCACAGCCTGATCCAAGCCTGGCTTGCCGAACCGGAGACCTATGACGCCGAGCTCGGGCGCGTCGTTGCAAGCATGCGCGGCCACATCACCGGCGGCTATCGACTGCACAAGACCATCGAGGTCAAGCTTCGCACGCATTTCCAGTCGCTGGCGGCCGAAATGGTGGCGCGCGCAGCGTCTTGCCTCGATGCGTTTTATGCCAAGGGCGACGCCGAACTCACGGAAACAGAGCGCAACCGCGTTCGCGCCTGTGCGCGTCTTGCCGATCAGATTGGCGACCAGCTCTATTTCTCATCGGGCGCAGCGGCGCAGGGCAGCGAGGACGTCCCCTTGGCCGGCATCGATTCAAAACGTGCATTTCTGCGGGATGCGACGCCGATCATCCGACGTCTTGGCGATGTCGCCGTCCCGCATACAATTTACTACCTCATCGAGCTGCTAGATTTCCTGCGCCCTGCCGATCCCGAGACCGTCTTTGACCTCATCGTGCACGCAGTTCTCACCGGCGGTCCACGACACGGTTACGAGTTCGAGCCTATGGCGATCAATCGGTTTGTGACGATCGTGGGGGTGTATCTGGCCGACCACCGCGGCATCTTTGCCAGCCCCGATCGGCGCGAGAAGCTGATTGCCTGCCTCGATATCTTTGTCAACGCAGGCTGGCCAACGGCGCGGCGCCTACTCTATCGATTGCCCGAGCTTCTCTGAGGCCGTTGAAGTTCAGATCGCCGGTTGGCTCCCAACGAGTTGCCCAGCAGCTTTATCCCAGGCAGTGGCGCTTTATTTCTCGCTCAAAGGCGCCTTTCGCCCGTCGTAAATTAATCGAGCAGGATTGGATCATGCAACTGCTGCGCGGGAGTGCGTGGCGGTAATGCGTAAGCTCGGTGCTAAAATGAGCGGCGGGAAGGTTGCCGCTGGAATGCTAGCGCTCTTGACGCCGCGAGCTCTTCTTAACTCACCAAAACGATTGTGACACCGCGCGGTCGAAACATCTCTATACGCGAAGGATGCGCTCAAGACCCTCGAAAAGGTATCCGTCGCTGGTCTTTCGGTAAGGAACGTAGCTGATGTCGAATTTCCTTAAAACGCGCGCGATACCCTTGCCGGCATATCGCGACAAGTCTGGCTTTTCACTGACAATGACCATGCGGTCCGCCTTGGCATGTTCATTGTAGACCAGCACCTGCCCGCACGCCAAGATCAGGTCGTGGGTTCGAGCCGCTGGCTTGACCTCAAAAAGAGCCGATTTCCCATTTTTTTCGACGAGTAGATCGGGCGTCACGCCTTCACAGGCGCGGAGCGCATAACCAAGCGCTTCGACCTGCTTCCACAAGGCGGTCGTGAGTGGATTGTGCTGCGCGAGAAAGACAGCGCTTGACCGCACACCGCCCTTCGGGGGTCCCGCATCCAGGCCGCTTCCGCCCTTCTTGCCTCCCCGACCACCACCGGACCTCAGATCGGGGTTGAGGCGACTGTAGTGATACTTTAGGACACGATCAAAGAAGCGATCATCATCGACGTCGGCAATCCGGAAGTAGAGCCGCCCATTGATCTTAATCTTTGCCTCATCTCGATGCGGCCGAGCTCGCCCATCCCGAGCGTAAACGCGACCGTCATGGTAGAGCGCAATTCTACCCTTGTCGCTCGCAAGGAGCGCGGCCGTTTTGCCAATCCCCGATTCTGCGCTGTAAGTCGCGAAGCCAAGGATATTTCTGTTGTCCTGTGATCCATCGAGGGGCGGCCCCCACAAATTGATCCCCATCCATTTAAACCCGATCCAGAAATCGAGCCCGAAGCCGGCAATATCCTCGGAGCCCTTGTAGCCGCGCAAGAAATATTCGTTGCCAGGTTCATGACCCGTGAATTGCCTCTTCATGCGATTGTGTAACCGCTCGAATATCTCGGTTTGCTGCTTCTTCGAGTTGATAACGATCGGCCCCATAGTGCCCCCCGGACTGGCGAACATGGCTTTAGAAGCCTCCCTTTGCGGACGCCGCCCAGTGGCGGGCAGGATATGCTAACGTAAGTCTGCTTGGCTCAATGGCATGGTTGGCAGACATGACGCCTTGTCCGCAATCTACCTCAACGGCCTTGCTGCAAACCATTTCCGCAGCCCCGACGAGGCCGCGAAATCGGTGCGCCGGCTCGAGCGAGTCGGCAAACGATAACTTCCATCAACCGCGACGGTGAAATCTATGCCAGCGGCAAATCACTCCGCGAACTCTCTGGCGAAAACGAAACCGATACTTTGCGCCGTAACGAGCGGCTAGGCAGACGCGCTTCAGCCGGCGGGCTCAGAACCACCCCACTTTGCTTTTAGCATCCCAGCTAGCTCAACAGATTCCGATACGGTCAGGTTGGATAACTCTTCAGCCAGCTTGGGAACATCGATCGCCGGTCGACTGCCAGGGTACTCGTCCTCTGTGAAGCGCGTGAGGGTCATATTCCCTGCTTTGAAGAACCCAAGTTCATCCCGGATTTTCTGAGCGTTCTGCATCCTATCGGCCGTCCATTCGGCCGTGTCCATGAAAATGAAATCCTCCGAAGAGCCTTCAACGCCGCTCGCATCCATCGCGATGCCAACGATGAAACGCTTTTCCGGCATGGCCGCCTTTGCGGCTTCGCAGCGCAGGCGCAGAATCTTGGCTCGCTCTTCACGATATGCTGCGTGATCTCCGCCCTGATCGCCCTGGCCAACATAAAGGACATACCCGACGTCGGCCTGATTGGATGGCAGCAGCGTGCCAATGGCGTTCTTTTTGGCCGCCTCCATCCGTCCCACGATGAGCTTTGACAGCACCCGCCGATGAAACCTGGTTTCCCCAGCCAAGATACGTGCCCCACGTTCATAGTCCGACATGTCCAGTTCGTTGCCGAACTCGAGGGTCTCGTCGAGGTAGTTGTCGGTGATGTACTCGATGATCCCGTCCCAGAACTCGCTGGCCTTGTTCGCCTCGCGGCCGGCGAGAAACTCCTGCGACGCCTCGACCGTTGCCCACAGCCCCCCCGGGACGGCGAAGTCGCCTTCGATGACCGGAAACGATCTGTTATTCCAAAGGTAGCACGCCAGCAGATCAGTTTCCGCCTCGGCATATTTGAAGTTGGGTCTCTCCATCAGCGCGACTTTGCTGTTGAGATAGTCGATGAAGTCCTTGATCGTCGATAGCTCGTTAAGAACCGTTGTCAGGCTTTCCTCGTCGAATACGTGTACCCAGCCCTTGGCCTTGTCCGTTATCCCCACGGTGAATCGGACGGCGTCATTCAGAACGGCGGGTTCAATCCTCAGTGCGCGCTTCCCCGTTTCCGCTTCGGCCCGGTCAAGAGCGCAAAGGGCAATGCAAATGCGGTGCACGCGGATGTCGTTTGCATTGGGCAGATTGATCGGCAGCCGTTCCTGGCACTTCACATCCAGAAAGACTTTCTCCGGGAAGGCTCGGATGCAGCGCTCTGCCTGGGCGATCTGCCTCGCTGAATCATCGATCGATTTGCCGTACCAACGCTTCCAGTCCAGGTCGGCGTTGCCGGTGCTGGGATAGCCGCAAGACTTGTCCGAAAAGATAACCACATCATTGCCGAACACCACGAGTAGATCGGTCAGCTCCTTGCCCGGCTTTCTGAACAGGTTCGGGTAAGTCCAGAGCTGAAGGAAGGATTTGTCGCACAGCTCTGCCAGCATCTTCTCAGACGCAGTCTGCCCCTCCGACTTCTTGAACCGCATCTCATCCCTCGCCCTGCTTGTTAGTCCCTCGGTTTCCTAAGCCGGACATCATGCCTGCAGCGCATTTACGATGCGGAGAGTTCGCCGCACGTAGCCTGTCAGCTCTACCGGGTCGATCTGGTCTGGCGTGATATCACCCATATTTTCCCCGTGGTGATATTGGCTGGTGTAGCCGTTGATCTGGTCGAGTTCATCATAAAGCGCTTGGGCCGGATGTGAGGCTCCGCCTGTCCTAATCTTACCGACCATGTCGCCCAGCCATTCAGTTGCAAGGAAGCTCGACGGGTAAGTGGTTCGGCAATAGGTCTCAAGCACCACTCGCATCTTTCTGATTACATCGACAAGTGTGCCGGCGCCGTTGATCAGATAGGTTTGGAGGTCATCAATATCGGTTGCCGTTCTGCCCTGAGTGGCCCTTTCAAGATCAATCTCCGAAAGCTTCGAACCCTGGGACCGCTGATCTGATATGCCAAGGCAGGCCCGCTCTGAGTGCGGTGCCTTATCCCACAACTGCTTCAAAAACGTTGCATCGTGCGACAGGACGACGAGTTGGCGACAACTAGCGGCCAGCTTCATGATCTCGTGCACGGTCTGGCGGCGCCGGAATGCGTCCTGGCTGTTGAACGGATCGTCGAACATCACGATCGTATTGGCCGCCTCGGGGTCGCGTTCTAGGTGGGCCAGAAAGAACGCCAGCGCCAACGTGGTCCGGTCACCGGCGCTAAGGGTATTCTTGAAGCTCGGCTCGCCGGCAGAAGTCTTCCCGTCGCCGATGTCGACCGGGACGTTGTTGATCACCAGCTGGTAGCTCGAGGTGGCGATACCGCCAGGATACCCGTGCTTGGTCTCTGTGATTGTAAAACCTGCATTGAAGGCGTCGAGAAAAGCATTGATGCGGTTCTCATACGGTTTGACGACGCCTTTGGTGTGTGCGTCCAGCGCCGCGCGTGCTGTGTCCTTCTGCGCATCGACGGCCTCCTTGGCGGCCACGAGGGCTGTATGGGCGTCGCAGAGCACCTTCACGTCCGGCATGTGCCTGGTCTTAACCGCTCTGAGGCGTGTCAACTCGGCTTCAGCGGCCTTCAAATCAGCGGCACCGGTCTCCGTCTTTTTTGCCACGATTGTAGCGTTCGCCGCCTTGATCGCGTTATTCACGCCTCCCAAAGCCGCTTGAGCCGCCTCATAGGCGGCTAATGCAGAATTGAATTTGGCGTCCAGTTCAATCGCTTCCAACGGGGCGCTTGCCTTTCGGCGAAGGAGTTCGGCCGCTACCTTGGCAAGGTCCCGCGCGGCTGCCGAAGTAGCGGCCGGCAGGTCGAGGGAGGTTGCCCCTAAATCGCAATACTGGCTCCAGAAGATAACGGCCGCACTGTTTTGTTCGGCGAGCGTCTCCAGACGCGCCAAGGCGGTCTCACCGAACAGTTGGGTAATCGATGCCGCAGCGGACGCAATCTCATCAGCCAATGCCTTGTAACGCTCGCTGAAAACCGACCGGTAAGCGGCCACCAGGGGTAACCCGGCGATGTCCTGGCCGCAGAAAGGACAACTCTCGGAGGCGTGTTCAAGCCCGCGGGCGACCCAGTTGGCTCCCCCGTCCGACATGCCGTGGCTCGCAAGGTGGCTTTTCAGCAGCTGTTCTGCATCGGCGGCGATGTCGTCGATGGTGCGCCCCAGGAGACCCACGAAGGTCGAGGGCATGTCCGGACAGGGAAATTCCACCAAAGGCTTGCGTTCCCTGATGGCACTCGCCTGCTTGGCAGCGTCTACGTTTTGCTGCTGTTTGATAATCTGAGCAGCGATATCGGCAGCTTCTGGCAGCGCGACAAAGCTCTCCAGCTTCATACCAGCTGGTACGTGAGGGTTGATAGCTTTGGCAGCCCCAGTGATCTCGGCCGTCTTCGCGCGGCTGTCTTGAGCCAGCCTCGCGTCTTCCTGCGCCAGCCTGACGCCCTGCTCGCCGACAATGACGCGGTAGAGGTTTCGCTTCTGCTCAATGTCGACAACATCGCCGGAGTGGACGTTTTCAGCGACAAACACCCCGTCAAAGATCGCGATCGCGGGCTTGGTTGTTGTCCAGGCCGCGCCGTCGAAACGAACCGCACCGGTATCGAAAAGAAGCTCCACACCTGACGGTACACTCACGCCCAGCGTCTTGCGGCCGGTAATATGGGATGCGTCCCCCGTTTTGAGCGAACGCATGATCGCGCAGATCGTCGTTTTACCGTACCCGTTAGCCCCGACGATGAACGAGTGCCGAGCGAGCTCCCGGTTTCCTGAAGCTGCTGAATTCCGAAAGCGGCCGACATTCTTGATCGCAATGATCTTTTTGAGCATACGCGTTTCCCCCAGCAGCATCTAACCCGCTGCCGAGAAACAGGGAAAGTGTATTTTCGCGATTATCCAACACTCGGTTGAGCGCCGGCAGTCTGCCCGATTATGCGGGCGCCTTGTCGCGCAGGCGATCAGCCAGCCGGCGTGAGACCTTCAGCAGAAGCGGCAGGTTCTCTTGAGTTAACTCCAGATTACCTCTGCATCAATGTCGCGGTACTCGTGGCGCAGGAAGTTGCCCAGCGTCTCGATTTTCGCCAGGCAAGCTCAGGTGCAGAAGGCAGAATTGCGTGGGAGGAGCAACTGGCCGTCACCCGAACTCATTGCAGCTTACGTCAGCGATCATCACGGGACCGCGCGCGAGCTGCATAGCTACACGGCCCACCATCTCACGATCTTGAAAAGCGACTCTGCAACATCCACGGCGCGATTTCAAAGGGCGATGGATGCGCTGCTGGCGGAAACATCGAGCCGCGCCTCGCGCGAGCGGCTGGCCAAACTGTAGGTCCAGCGCGACGTGATCGAGGCGACCATCGCCGAGGTCGCCTGCCCGCGGTCGAATTTCATCCCAAAGCCGCAAACGCGCATCACGAGAAGGTGTGGGACCTCAAAAGGACCTGGCTGGCTCGGATGAGAACAGCTGCCTCGCAGCCTGCGAGGCCATCAGGAGGATTGTTGAGAAAGTCGTCATCCGTCCGCAGGGTCGGTACAAACCCGTTGAGATCGACGTTCACGGCTAACTCCTGCTCAGGATTTCCGAGAGGGCGGCAGACCCCCAATCTAGGAGGGCGTTGGTAGCGCCGATAGGAGTTGAACCTATGACCTTCAAATTATTAGCCTGACGAAGAGTATGCGCACCGCGATCCTCAATTTGGCCGGAAGGCCCACTTCTCGAAGACAGTCTGCTAGCCACGCCGGTCCACGGCTCAAGCTGCGATGGCTTGGCACCCCCAGTTTAGGACCGCCCGATTTGAGGACAGACTAACCGAAGCTACTCGTCCTTCAACAACTTCCAAGGCTCCACATTAAGGCCCCTGGCAATCCTTGCCACATTGTCAATTGACACGTTTCGTTCCGAGCGCTCCACGCCGCTAAGGTAAGTGCGGTTTATACCGCTCTCAAGCGCAAGCGCTTCCTGGCTCAGGCCGCGCGCAGCTCTGAGGCGGCGCATGTTCTTCGCCAGAGTATCGCGCAGGGGGCCCTTGTGCGTCCGTTTCACGAGGATAGAAGGGCCCCGCTGACGCCTTTAAGGCGACCGCTTTTAAGTTACAATCGACGCGGCTCCGTGCTATCTTCCGACAATTGGTTGGACTCGTGCGGCTAGCGCCATGGTTCTTGTGAACGATGCAGTGGAAGCTTTCCTTGAATTGGGATGCGAAAACGGGACCCCCCTCGACCCGCTCTGGTACAGCGCTGGTTACCGACTGATCAGGACCGGCGAGATTGTCTGCTCCGTCAAGTTGCCTTGGTCGGTCGCAGAAGCCGCAATACTCGGCCGGTCGAAGGTCTCGGTTAGCCTCAGCCCAAGCGGGCAAATCGAGGTGTCCGCAGGAGGAGTCCTAGTAAACGAACAAATCGATCGACTTGTCGCCCGCGCTGTCAGCGAAGAGAATCTCGATCTGGAGGAGGCCACAGCTTTGGACCTGAGATCGCTTCTGCATTGTCTCGAACACTCGATGGACCTGGTCAAGGGAGCGATCGAGCGAATGCCAACGGCCCCTGCGGCCGCAATTGATTGACAAAGCTTCCTATGGCACGAGGGGCTTACGACAACCCGAGCCATCGTTCGATCGGCCTCGCGCGGTTCGGTCGAGCACGATCTGTGCTCCCGAAATCGATTCCCGTGTGGATGGCTCTTCGAGCCGCCCCCAACAAGGGCCTTCACTCCAAAGCAAAGATCAAGAAATCGCCGGCCGGCCACAAAAATCAGCCACAATTGCTCGGCTCGCTGAGGCGCCTGAATTGCTAGGTCGTGACCGATTCCGGCGGCCTCCGAGTGATCTCGATATGGCCTCAAATTCACTTGTGACCAGATTTTTCCGCGCCATAGTCATCACTTCTGCTCAACACGACGTAACTACCGGCCACCCGTGTTGAAAGGATCAGCGGTTACCAATCGAACCCGGTGCCGAGAGCCTGCTCTCTATGTTGAGTCGCGGACGAGCGACGTCAGGTCAACAACGCGCATTGGCCCTTGCTTGCTACTCCGCCCATCAGCATCGCGCCCAGGGCCAGCTACGATCGATGCGGGCCTCGTCAATGATGATCGATAGTCGCGGATTGCTCCTCTTCTGCTATTTCCGAGGGACGATGCCGGAGATAACTCTGTCTTCCGCTCTTTTCGGTCACGCTCGGCCAAACGTCGAATTCGTTGCCAAACTCCTGCATCGCCTCGTGGTACGCGCTGTTGTGCGGAGCCAATCAGTGCACACATCAAGATACAGACGCAACCATTCAACATCGCCATTGCATTAGGGAAGGTTTAGCGACATCACTTACATCGATAGAGCCAAATCCTGGATGTGCAGACAACCACTTAGTCGCTCTCAGGCGCCAGTGCTTTTATCTTGCACTCACTCCCCTCCTCTTTGTTACTCGCTAACCCTTCCTCATCTTGCCGCACCAGCATCTGGCGATCCAAACGACACGCAAAAAAATCGACGGCTCCGCACGTGTCCAAGCTATCAATTGTAGCCTCTCGGCGGCCTATAGAGCGGCGCAAATTCTAGTGGCATTGGAGCGAGCTTCCTCATCGGAATGGAGCGAAAAAGCCATCGAGCGACCTTCAATTCCGGGCAAAATTACACCCCGCGCAAGTGCATTTCTCCGATCGAAACGGGACGTTTGGCCAGTTGCTCTACCGCGCGCGCCTCTACTGAGAGTTCGGTCGAGGGCGCTGCCGTCTGCTGGCCAATTCATTGAGCAAGAGCTGCGACGATCTAGCAGTTAGCTTGCGGGGCTCCACTGTTTGCGAGCGTTTGCGATAGCGATCGTTACCCGAAGGGCCGAGACACCCGTAGGGTGGCTCGGTGAGGAGCGAAGCGACGAGTAGAGCGCGGGCCAAAGGCATCGCCCATATGCCATCTGCAGCAGCCGGACACTTAATTGGTCTTCTGGCGCGCTTGATCTCAGCCATGGTCGTTTCCTCAGTCTGCCATGGCGAGGTGCTGGCATCGACGCAAGACAACGTCGCTAACCGCAAAATTTGAAAGCCCGTCGAGCGTTGTGGAGAGACATAAGTGGGCCGAAACACAAGAATTCCAAGCTCGGAAGATCGCCTATTGGAGCCTTGAAACGCTCACAAACCGACAAGGATTCTCACGTCGGCGGACTGAATTTTTGACGCCGGAGCCGCTTAAATCGCTCAAAAAAACTGGCGTCCAGGAGACAAAAAAAGCTCCCGCACAATGCGCGGGAGCCCACTTTTTTGACTTAGTCGGCATGATTCCAGACGAGAAAGAAGCCGCCGTCACCGCCTAGGCCAACCGTTCGACCAAGGCTGGCGCAGAGCCTACGGCCCCCAAAGCCAGGTGCTGCGAGCGACAGGCTGACGTAGTCCGTTGCGCGGCTCTCGCCGCTCAGAATTCGACCGGATCCGACCTCGATCCCTTGAGTAAAGATGCGGAAGTCTGCAGGAGTATCGCCGGATTTATCGCGGTTGGGTACGATGTCGATGTGGGCGCAGATGGGCAGCAATTTGAGCTCGCCGCTGAAGCCGCCGTCCATTGTGCGGGTGACGAATCCGATCGCGGTCATGGTCTGTCTCCTTCGTTGCCGCAGGGGCCGATGCCCTGCGATGGCGAGACCGTCATGGCGGACGGCACCCATCCGAACCCTTGGGGGCGAAGCGCAGCGGCGCACCTGAGCTCGCTCCTTTTTTGCAGCGAAGCGGGCGCGAGGAGCCGGCTTGCCGGCGGGGAAAAAAGGCAGCGTGCGAGGGTTTCGGATAGGGGACGGCTGCCATAGGTCGTAGCGCCAAAAGCAGGGCATCGTGCCCCTTCAGACGGGGGAGACGGGCCTTGCCGCAGAACGTCATTCGCCCACGTAAACGGCGCGTGGGCAGCGACTCGACGTGCGCTTCACATCTCGATCTTCTCGCGATTCAGACCAGGTCATTTGGCTCGACGAGCGGCTCGGCTGCGCATCCGAGACGTGATGCCGGAGCCGCCAATCAGTCGAATCCGGTGCCATCGAGCTGATGCGCAGACGGCGATTGAACTCGCGAACCGCCATAAAATGCGTCCAAAAGCTCGATTTTATTCGCAACTCGGCGCCTCGAACCCGCTTCAAGGAGTGCCGCGAATCCGTGGCTGCGCGCCTCCCTTTTCTAGAGAAAAATGCCCTTCCATCTTCCTTCAAAGCGGCGCAGGAACCGCAAAATAGCCCCGCCTCCGAGGAGACGGGGCCGATGATCCCCGGCGTCAGTCGCCGCTGCGGCGCGACCAGATCAGGCTGAAACCTTCTTCGCCTTCGACCTTGACCAGCGAGGCGTAGATCGGAGCGGGGAAGCTCGGATCGTCGAGTTTGACCGAGAGATATTCGCGGTCGCTGTCGCGGACGGTCTTCTTCCAGGCGGCGCCGAATTCGGTCGCTCCGGCGAAAATCCTGAAGTCGGGAGCCTTGTCGTTGTCCTTCTCTGAGGCCGCGAACTTGGCCTTGATGTTCAGCGTCAGCGTCTTGATCGAGCCGGTGTAGCCGTTGTCCGAAGCGGTGAAAGTGCCGATGGTCGCCATGGTGATCTCCGTCTGTCTGTTGCTCGGGCCACGCCCATCGCAGCCTCGATGGCGATCTTTGGCCCGGGGAGCGATCGGCCCGCAGCCCTTGGGCCCGAAGCGCAGCGGAGGACGGCGAAAGCCTGCTTTTTTGTCTTGCGCGAGGAATGCCGCCTCTCGGCGGCAGGGGAAAAAAGCAGGCGTGAGCTGTTGCGGGAAGGCGATCGAGGCTCTTGCCGTCCCTCGGGCCTGATCAGCCAATCGAGGGTGCGTTGGACGCGAGCCCATGACCGGACTGACGGAGATGGCCGTGGCTGCCAGAGCCCACCACAGCATTGGAAAACGGCGGGATCGATCAGAGAAAAATCGACGTCTGCGCATCAAGCGCGAGCAAGATGCACCGGATAAAGCAAACGAGCTCGACCGCATTTTCGAATTAGGAAACGACGGCGGGCGCCCAGGATTATTCGCGCGACTACGCGGCGGATACGCGAGATCCAGATACGATCAGAACCCCAACCTGATCGCCTGGCCGCCGCCAAAAGGGAGGCGCCGCAAAAGCTCACCGGTTCGCTGCAAATGGCGCAGATCAGAGGGATCGTGACCCGCATTTGGAGACGGGCTAACGGGCTTAGTCGCCGCATCACCTCAACCAAACCGGCCGCGCACCGTTAGGTACGCGGCCGGAATTTGAAAGTGAGCCGGGGCATGCTCGCCGTCCCGGCTCACCTCTTACTCAGCAGCTTGCGAGCAGAATTCACGCCCTTGCGCCTCGTCTGACGTGCGGGCCTGATCCTCCGTTTTCACCGTACGGAGGACAGACGGCAACCAGTCCGTTGCTGCCAAAAGCTGCTCAGCGGCCGCTGCCATCTCGACCTTTTTCATTCCTGACAAACGTTCGGCGGCCTCCTCGCCGACGCCTTCGCGGACGGCCTCCAGAATGCCCGCCTTGGTGACCCGGCAGAGATAAGATTGCACCGTCGGCCGCCAATATCCGGTCATGTCGAGGCCCACGGCCCCGGCCATACGGCTGGCCACGGCCAACGCGCGAGGTCGCAGATCAAATGGCAATTTGACCGCATTGACCGTTGACGCCGTGCAATGGGCGAACAGCGCCATTCGGCTATCGTAGTCGAGTTCGGCCACGAATTCCCACAGCGCGGCGACGTCCCGGGGCATCTGCCTCGCCCAGTTCGCATGACCATCCGACCACGCCTTTCCGGCCGGCGTGTCTTCGATTCCGGCCGCATGCGTCGACAAATCCGCCTTTACGGGCTGAATACCGACCACATGGGCATTGGCGCCGATGTAGAAGATTTGCGCAGCAAGCGCGTGGGTGACGGCCACGATGGCGACCTCGGGCTGCTCGCTCAAATTGAGACGCAGCCCGAGGGTACGGTGCGCGGTGAGGTCACGAATGAGCGTGTCAGACAGCTTCTGCTCCTCGTCTTCCTCTTCATTCTCTCCGTCCTCTCCTTCACCATCGCGCGTGGCTTGATCGTCCCCGTCGCCTTCCTCGTCCTGCCCCTGAGCGTCGCCATTCCGCCCGGCCCCGGGTTGGGATTTGTCGTCCTCGGGACGGATGAAACCGCGTTCGATCCTGACGGTGCCGTCGTGATTAAGGATCACGAACGCGCCGCCGCGCGCGACATCGCCGGGATCGTAGGCCTGCCTTTTCGCTTCGAGTTGCTCGATTTGGCTCTCCAATTGACCGAACCGTGCATCCACCTCATCAGGCAATTCCTCGGCCGTTTGATGCTCTTCCGTCAGCCAATCGAACTCGGTTTGAAGCGCTTGAAGAGCGGCCTGATCTTCCGCCGAAAGCTCGACCGGATGCGGGTAAGCGCGCTTCATCCCGTGAGCATGCGGGAAGTCGAGGTGGGGCTCCGTCCACTTCCATCCCTCGGCCATCCGCAAGGCATCCGCCTCCCGGCCAAGCCGTGCGGTCACGAGCAAGTCGAGCAGCGCCAAATCTTCCAGATAGCCGCCACGGTCCTCGGTGAAGAGGTCACGCAAGACCGTACCGCCCTCCTCGACATAGGCTTCGAGCCCGACAAAACGCGCACGGCGATCCGTTGCGGCCACGTGTGTTTCGGTGAGGAGCCGGCGGATCGTACCGGCTTCACGGTCGTAGGACAGGCACTCATAGACACTCTCCTGCCGGGCCTGATCGTCGGTAATGGCAAAGGCCATCAACTGCTCAAGGGTCAGATCGCCCTCGCGATAGAGCTGGATCAATTTCGGGGAAACGGCACCCAACCGGAGCCGTTGCCGCACCACATGCGGCGTCACACCGAACCGGGCAGCGATCTCCTCCGCACCAAAACCACGCTCGTCCGCAAGCTTCCTGAACGCCTCGAACTGGTCGGCGGGATGCATGTTTTCCCGGGTAACGTTCTCGTCCAGGCTGATTTCGTGGGGGTCATTCGCGGTGTCGATGACGCAACGGATCGGCTCGGTCTTTTTGATCTCCTTCCGCTTCACCCGCAAAAGCTGGGCAAGCCGCCTGCCCTCGCCGATTGTCACGAGATAGTACCCTGTGGCGGCTCCCTCTCCGTCCAACTCCGGTTCGACCACCAGATTCTGCAGGATACCCTTGGCGGCGATACTCGCGCATAACCCTCGATCGCCGCTTCACTGTGCGGCGTCTTGCGCGCATTGTTTGGGGATTTCTTGAGCTTGTTGAGCGGAATCAAAACCTCCGTCCCGCTCGCCGGAATGATTTCAACTGACTTGGCCGACATGATCGTATTTTCCTTTGCTTCCATGGGTGCAAGGCGCACCACGCGCCTGCGCCCCTGCCCGTCGGCGAGACCGGGGTAGCAAGTGCCAGGGCGACCCGACCGGAGGGGGATCACCCGCCCGTAGGGGCCGCTCGATAGAAGCGGGTCTGCACAAGCGTGGGCCATGCAGTCCGGAGTTGGCGGATTGAAACAAGCGCGGAAGACCGGGGAGACCGCTCGGGGCGGCGCCGGCACCAGCCGGCGCTTCACCCTGGCGCGCGCGAGGGGCGGAGCCCCATAGATTTCAAGCATTAGAATGTTGAGCAAGTCACCGCGGGTGAAAGCAGGACGTCGGAAATAAGAGCAAAAGTGAGCAAATCAAAAGAGGCACCCGCAAGAGGGTCAGCATAGCGCCGACGCGAAAGCGGCGGGACCCGGGACCGAGTGCAGTCGCGAGACCGGTTAACAAGGCACCCGCGCGACGGGCAGTGATAGCGGTGCCGCGAAGCGGCAGCCCTTCGCGCGAGTGCCTCCGGCGAGCGACACATTATATATCTGCTGCCTGCGCGAGGAATCGAAGCCGAAGGCCAAGACGCAACGCGGCTCGGTTCATATGTGGACGGCCCCCGACTTGCAAGGATTGGCTCTGGCAGCATGCTCGGATCGCTTGCGCTCATATGTCCGGCCTGTTTTCGGGTCTTGCGACCACCGGCCAAGATGGGCTTCGCGGACAGTGAGATCCAAACACGAGAGCGGCATTTTCTGCCGGTAAACCGAGCGGAGCATCTCACATGACCGGCTCGCGCCGAACGTACCACCTCTTCCTATCCTGCAAGTTCCGCCCTCAGCGTCGAACCTACCGGTCTGGCGCCAAGCTCTGCATTTCGTTCAAGCCTAGGCCGGCGTCGGCATCGGTATGACACTGCCAGCAGGTCGGTAACGCTCGCCACTGACCATCAGTTTCCAGGCGATCCGCGCCAGCTTATTTGCCAACGCTATGGCGACCAGCTTCGGCGGCTTGCGCGCGATCATGCCTTTCAGCCAGGGCCAGGAGCGACTCTCGCGTCGCCGCATATCTGCGATCACAGCCGTCGCTCCAGCGACCAAAACGGTTCGCAACATGCCATCACCGGCGCGCGTAATCACGCCGAGTCGATTCTTTCCGGCTGTTGAATGATTCTTTGGTGTCAGGCCAAGCCAAGCAGCAAAGTTTCTTGCTGACTTGAACCCGCCTGCATCCACGACCTTGATTGACAGCAGCGTCGCGCCAATCGGACCAATCCCCGGAATGGCCGCCAGTCGTCGGCTCATCTCGCTACTCCGGTAGAGGTGCATGAGCTTCTTGTCGAGCTTGGCGATCTGGTCGTCGACGCGCGCCAGCTCTGTCGCCAACGCTTCCACGAGCTCCAGCGCCAAGTCGGGAACTGTCTCGTCAGCCCGAATATCGATCAGCAACTGCTGAAGCCGCGAAAGCCCCTTGGGCGCGGTAAAGCCAAATTCCGCGGCGTAGCCGCGGATCGAATTGGCGAGCTGGGTACGCCTGCCGATAAACTGACTGCGCACGCGCGTCAGCATCTGCGCGCCCTGCTGCTCGGGACTTTTGATCGGCACAAAGTTCTTGCGCAGTTTCGGTCGACTCGCCGCCTCGCAAATCGCCTCGGCGTCCGCAGCGTCGGATTTTCCGCGCTGCACGTACGGTTTGACATATTGCGGCGGGATCATCGCCACCTCATGCCCGAACGATCGCAGCTCCCTCGCCCAATAGTGCGATGCTCCGCAAGCCTCCATCGCGACAAACGCAGGCGGCAAACGCCTGAAGAACTCCAGAACTTGGCCGCGCTTCAACTTGCGCCGCAAAACCGGCTGCTCCATCCCGTCAACGCCATGCAACTGAAACACACTCTTTGACGTATCCAAACCGATGCGAACAATCGTTTCCACGGGTGGCTCCTTCGTTTGAGGTCATGACAACCTCAGCCTAGCCACGCAGAGTGGCGGAAGGGGGCCGTCCACCCCAACACGAGAGCCCGGTGCGGCGATAGCCGCACGCACGCCATTTGCGCGCACCCGATATCAACGACGAGATCCTCGGAGTCCAAAGGATGGCTACGATTTGCATTGGCGCCGGTTGGGATAACGCGAAGATGATCGATTTGACGAAATAGCGATCAGCCTGATCGAGATGACGCCAGCAGTCTGATCTGGGCGTAGCATGCGGCAACGTTGTTTAGCTTGGAATTGCCGGATTGACCGAATGATGTTTGCTCTGCTGCATGGCGATCGATGGATCCGCAGCCCAACCGAGCAGTGATAGCAAGTCGCGCGAGGCCAGATCGCGGCATTCCACACGATTGCCGCGCTATCCCGAGCACGGGGCGTGGCCAGCCGAGATGCGAATTGACATGCTCGCCGCGTATCTTGATTTCCGGAGCGTGGACGAGCTCGTGCGCTCTATTTCCAAGGGACACGCGCCGGCGCCGACCGGCTATCGAGTCCGCGGCCGATCGCGAGAGCCTATTTGGTCTAAGTTGGTCGTAGACGAATATGTTGCGCGGGACTCCGCTATTCGGCAGAATCGGCAGTCAACCGATCTGGCAGCGCTGGTATGAAGCCTCCGAAGACCGCTTTGAAATTGCCTCGGTATTGCAGAAGGAAGCCTTTAAGGAGTGGCCGGTGGGCCTATTTCTTTGAGCCTCCGACCTGGGCACGTGATCAGGGATGCCATGTCAAGGCAGAGCCTTTGGGCGAGGATTACGCGGCCGCCGTCGAACGCGCCGAGTACGTTCTTCTGCCGGCTTTCGATAGTTGGCGTTCTCGTGGTCTTACGGATTTGGTGCCGCTCGGCGTCGCGCCTGGATCATTCGACTGGCTCGCCGGGGTGTTCAAGGCTCATCAGAAGTGGAAGGAAATCGACCACAAGACGCAGCGTCTCTATGAGCAGGGCCTGACGCTATTCGCTGATCACTTATTGAAAGACGGTACGCGGGCGGGGTCGAAGCAGATCGCCGACTTTACAAAAGGCTTCGTCGACGCCGTCTATGCGAAGCTCCTCTTTGTTGAAGAGAAGGATGCCGACGGCAACATTGTGCAACGGGAACGCCGGCGCTTCGCGAACGCTGCGATGACGGCCTGCCGTCGTGCCTGGTTCGTCGGACAGCGCGCGGAAGAGAAGAAAGTGCCTGCCGTCAATCCGTTCTCCAAAATGGGACTGAAGGCGCGCGCCCCGGGGCAGCCAGCGCGAGAGACGCCGACTGCAACCTGGGACGAACTCGTTGCCTTTCGCGCCAAGGCGAACGAACTTGGCTATCGATCCGTGGCGACGGCGGCACTTGTCGCATGGGAATGGCTCCAGAGAGAAGAGCACGTCTTCGGTGCTCTCGAGATCGGCCACTACAGACCGAAAGAGCGCCCGAACAGTGTGCGTATCGTCCATCCGAAGAATGGCGAGGAGGCCTGGTGGCCCCTGTTCGACGAGACTGGCGCGACCTTGTTTCCCGAGCTGATGGCAGAGCTGGACGCAATCAAACAGACGACACTGTCTGGCCTGGTTTTTCGGCGCGACCATATGCACCGGAGGTCAGCCACCCCGCTGCCATGGATCACAGCAAAGCAGGACCTTCGCTACCTGCGGGAGGTCGTGAAGAAGATCATTCGCGCAGCCGGTCTTCGGGAGGAACTGTCCTTCACGTCATTCCGCCACGGCGGCTTCACCGAGGGTGCTGACAGCGATTTGACAGACGCTGAGCTCAGAGCCGCGGGCCGGCACCGCTCATCGCGGCAGTTGCCGACCTATGCAAAGCGCACACGGAAACAGCTAATTTCCGGCACCAAGAAGCGACGAGAGGAAAGAACAAAGGCAGCCGGTTTGTCGGAATAGCCATCGACCGTCTGTCGGAATGACGACCGCGACAAACCCCTAAGCTATTGAAAAGCTTGGTGGGCGCACCAGGGCTCGAACCTGGGACCCGCTGATTAAGAGTCAGCTGCTCTACCAACTGAGCTATGCGCCCGAAAGGCGGTCAATGCCTTGCGAGGCCGGTCGTTTAGCAAAGCGATCCGGGGATGGCAAGCGATGCGGCGAAGGTTTTTCCACAGTCCCCAAAAAGCGAAAAGCCGCTGGATTCCAGCGGCTTCCCCAGGGTTAATCTCGGGGTTAATCCCCGCAAAATCCCGCACTGGCTCAGAGCCGGCCCTCGCGATCCCGGTCCGGGCCGCCATCGCGGTCGAAACGGTCGCGGTGGAAGTGCTCCATGCCGCGCTCCATCATGCGGTCCATGCCCCGTTCCATGAAGTGCCGGGGCGGGCCGTCCCCACCGCCCCCGAACGGGCCGCGGTGGCGGGTCAGCACGGCAAGGCGCCGCTTCTGGCCCTCGTCGAGCGTCTTGTAGAGCGGATCGGCGGCATCGGCGATCTTCTTCAGGGCGGCAGAGCTGGCGCCCATGTCCTCGGCGCGCTGGCGCAGGCGGGCGATCGGATCATCAAGCCTGTCGGCATCCCTCGATGCGTCACCCGGGCCGGCATTCATCCGCGCGTTGGCGCGGTCGATGCGCAGCTTGGCGAAGTCGCGCACGGCGGCCTCGACCGGCGGCCACAGCTTCTCCTGATCGGCATTGAGCTTCAGCCCGGCATGGACGGCGGCGATCCGCGCGTCGACGAAAGCGGCGCGGTCCTCCGGGTTCATGCGCATGTGGCGGATGTGCTCCATCCACGGGCGATGATATTGGGCATAGACCGCGCCCGAGCCGGCGATGCTGAGCACGGCGATGGCGGCGATGGTGAACTTCCTCATACGAACCTCCTCTGGAAGGATGCCCGCGAGAATGAGCGCGATGCAGCTGACGCGCAACTTACAACTTGGACAGGGAAGCCGTTCTTACAGAGATGTAACTACCGTGAATGCCTGTTCAGATGCAGACTGAAATGATTTGCAACAAAAAGGGCTTCCATGCAGTGCACGGAAGCCCTTTGCGCATGCATTATTTTGCCATGCACGTTAGTTCGTCGCGCTCTTCGCTTCCTTCTGGAACTCGTCGATCAGCGGCTGACCGACGCGGCCTGCGGCGTCCTTGTAGACCGGCTCCATCGCCTTGCGCATCGCCGCATCCTGCTCCGGCGTGAGCTTGATGATCTCGCTCTTGCCGCTCTTCTTGATCTCGGCCAGCGCGTCGTCGTTCTCCTTCTGCGACTGCGCGTTGTTGAAGTCGGTTGCTTCCTTCATCGCCTTCGACAGCTGGTCGCGGATGTCGGCCGGCAGATCGTCCCAGAACTTCTTGTTCACGATCACGACGTAGCCGATGTAGCCGTGATTGGTCTCGGTGATGTACTTCTGCACCTCGTGCATCTTCTGGGTGTAGATGTTCGACCAGGTGTTCTCCTGCCCGTCGACGACGCCGGTCTGCAGCGCCTGGTAGACCTCCGAGAACGCCATCACCTGCGGCAGCGAGCTGAGCGCCTTGAACTGGGCCTGCAGCACGCGCGATGACTGGATGCGGAACTTGATGCCCTGGTAGTCAGCGGGCGTGACCAGCTTCTTGTTGGCGCTCATTTCCTTGAAGCCGTTGTCCCAATAGGCAAGGCCGGTGATGCCCTTGGGCTCCAGCAGCTTGAGCAGCCGCGCGCCGAGCGGGCCTTCCGTCACCTTCCGCAGCGTCTTCAGGTCGGGAAGGATGTAGGGCAGATCGAACACCTCGAACTCGCGGATGCCGAGCGGGCCGAACTTGGAGTTCGACGGCGCCAGCATCTGCACGCTGCCGAGCTGAAGCGCCTCGAGCTCTTCCTTGTCCTTGTAGAGCGTCGAGTTCGGGTAGATCTCGACCTTGACCTTGCCGCCGGTGTATTTCTCGGCGAGTTCCTTGAATTTCTCGGCCCCCTTGCCCTTCGGCGTGTCGGTGGCCACGACGTGGCTGAATTTGATGATGATCGGCGACTGGGCCGATGCCGGCCCGGCCAGCGCCAGCGATCCGGTCAAGACCGCGACCGATACCGCAGCCAAAATGAGTTTCCGCATGCTTCCTCCCGCACGTTTTTCGTGGGGCACGGACCTCCGGCCCCAGGCCTTAGTTTCAAGACTTGAGGCAGGATTATAGGGAAGCTGGTACCGGCGCTATTGCCCGTTAGCAGGGGGCGGCTTGCAAAAATGCAGGACCGCGAGGGGGTTGGCTCTTGCCGGACGTGCCACCGCGGATTGAAGGCGGGGGCCCGGCCGCGCCGCTGCGGCGTCCGCTTGTCGCGGGGCGCGGCGCCAATCCCGCTTGAATTCAGCAACCTCAAAAAAATACCCGGCTCCAGCGAGCCGGGCAGTTCGATCTTGCGGTCGGTCTTTAAGCTCGCCGTTGGCTCAATGGCCGAGCGATGCCACCAGCGTCTGCTGCTGCCCGTTGGCAACCGTGGGATCGCTGATGACGGTGCCGCCATGCCCGTCCGAGGACAACGCGAAGTCGGCCGCGCTGTACTGGCCGAGCAAGCTCAGCGATGCCGCGTGCGTGCCGTCGGAGACCGTCAGGGTGCCGCCGGTGTTGCCGCTGTTCTGCGCATAGGCGAACGAGGTCACGCCGTCGCTGAACTGGATGTCGCCGAGGTCGATGCTGTCATGATACTGCCAGCCGGAGATCGTTCCGGTGAAGCCCGACGCCTGGGCGAGCACCAGCGAGGCATTGGGGCCGGCGAAGATCACATCGTCGATCGTGCCGCCCGAATGGACAAAGGCGAGCGCCCCCGAGCCGATCGTGGTGACGTCGGCGCTGCCGCCGGACTGCACGTATTGCGTGCCGGCGAGGACCGTCGTGCCGGTCGCGCTGCCATACACATATTGCACGCCGCCGTTGACGATGGTGGCGCTGGCGGCGCCCCAATCGAGCTGCACGCCGCCGGCGTTGATCGTGGTGCCGGTCGCCGTGCCGTCGGCGTAGACGTTCTGCTGGCCGCCGGCGTTGACCGTCGTCACCGACGCGTTGCCGTGGAGATACTGGGAAGCGCCGTTGCCGATCGTGGTCTGGACCACCGTGCCGCCGTAGACCGACTGGATGCCACCGTCCATCGTGGTGTTGATCGCGGTTCCACCCGAATAGACGTCCTGCCCGCCGCCATGGATCGTCGTGTCCGAGGCCGTGCCGCCGCTCTCGACGGCCTGCAGGCCCGAATTGATCGTCGTGAGGCTCGCCGAGCCGAACACGTACTGACTGCCGCCGCTGATCGTCGTGATGATCGTGAAGCCCCAATCGATCTGGATGCCGCCGGCATTGATGGTCGATCCGGTCGCGCTGCCGTCGATGTAGACGTTCTGCTCTCCGCCGGAATTGACGGTGGTCGAAAAGGCGTTGTTGTGAACGTGCTGTATCCCGCCATTCGCGATCGCGGTCTGGATCGCAACGCCGAAGACATTCTGGGTGCCGCCGTCGACGGTGGTGTTGCTCGCAATACCACCGCCATGGATATCCTGCTCGCCGCCGGTCTTGATCGTCGTGCCGTCGGCCGAGCCGCCGATCTGGATGTATTGATTGCCCGAGATCACGGAGTTCGAGGCCAGGCCGTAGACCGCTTGCGCGGCCCCCGCGGCAACCACCATACCGTTGGCCGAGCCTTCCAGCACGACCACCGCGCCGCTCTCGACCTCGATGTCGGAGTAACCGGTGGCGTCCTTGATCCGCCAGACCCCGCTCTGGATATCGAGCTTCTCGACATTGACCACGGCGCCGAGCAGCGTGCCGCCGCCCGAAAGCGTGAGCGTGTCGAACCCGTCGCCGCCGTCGATGGTACCGCTGATGGTCGAGCCGGTGGCGAGATTGATGCTGTCGTCGCCCGCGCCCATCGAGACGTCGCCGGTGATGGAGCCGCTGTTGGTGAGCGTATCGTTGCCGCCGTCCGTGGCGACACTGCCGAAAATGCCACCATTGTTGGTGACGGTGTCGCCGAACGTGCCGACGATCGAGATCGCCTCGCCGTTGTTGCCGCGGATCGTGCCATCATTGATGATGGTCATGGCGGCGAAGGCGCTGCCGTCGTTGCTGTCGTCGACGGTGATCGCACGCTGGTCGCTGACAATCAGGCCACCCACCTCATTGTGGACGAAGCCGCCGCCGATCGCGAGCGCCTCGTTGAGGCCGTTGGCTCCGCTGGTCAGGCCGACCGCCCTGATCGTGCCGAAATTGTCGATCGAGACCAGGCCGTCGACATCGATGCCGTCGGCATCGGCGCCGCCGACCGACGTGCCGGTGATGGAGCCGTGGTTGGTCACTGATGTCGTCGTGTTGGCGGCGGTGTCCATGTTGATGCCGGAACCGCTGCGGCCGATGATCGTGCCGTCGTTGCTGACGGTGATCGGCTGGTCGCCGGTGATGGCGTGGCGCGCGCCGTCGATGATGCCGCCGGCGAAATTGTTGACGACACCGCCGGTGTTGACCGACTGGAAATCGATTGCGTCGTTGCCGTCCGAGGATGCCGAGGCGTTGTGGCTGACGATCTGGCCGTAATTGTTGATGGTGGCGTTCGCGCCGGGGCGGATCGCGTCGGCATCGGCCGCAGAGATCACGCCGGTGGCCGCGTTGTTGATGACGGTGTGCGCACCGCTCGAATTGATGTCGTCGAGGTCGAGCGTCTGGCCGGCATTGCTGCCGGTCCCGGTCGAGGAGATCGTGCCGTCGTTGTTGACGGTGAAGATGCCGCTGGTGCCGGAGACGAGGTTCGAGATCTTCACCGCGTCCTTGGTCGCGGTGATGGTGGCACCGGCCTTGTTGTTGATGGTGAGGCTGCCGCTGGTCGAGCCGCTGGTGGCGATCGCGCGGCTGGTGCCGGTGATGGTGCCGGAATTGTCGACCAGCGCGCCGGGCGAGGTGCTGCCGCCGATCCAGGTGACCGGGGTCGAGCCCGATAGCGTCGCGCCGGAGAGGACGGTCAGATGATCGTTGTTGGCGAGCGTGATCGGGTTCGACGAGTTGCCGGAGACCAGGGTGCCGTCGTCATTGGCGATGGTGCCGGTCGCCGTCGCGGTGCCGATCGTGACCGTCGCACCCGGATTGCTGGCGCCGGTCAGCGTCAGCGTGAAGCTCTCGTCGGGTTCTGCGGTGGTGTCGCCGGAGATCATGATGGTGACCGTCGCGGAGGACGCACCGTCGGCGATGCTGCCGCTGAAGCTCGAGCCGGGCAGCGTGCCGCCGAAATCGGCCGCATCGGTGCTGCCGGCGGCGAAGGTGCCGGAGAAGCTGATCGCGCCCGTGGTGCCCCCGGTGCGCAGAACCGTGAACGTCATCGTCTTGGTGCCGCCGTCACCTTCGGTGACCAGCACGCTCGCCGGCGAGAACGAGACCGTCTGCGTGGCGGCGGCCGCCACGGTGAAGGCGGTGGTCGGGAACGGCGCGTCGGGCGTGGTGCCATCCGCGCTCTGGTCGCCGCTGCCGTTCTGGGTGGCCCAGTTCGCGGTGTTGCCGATCGCGGCAAGGTAGTCGGCGAAGCTGGCGAAGCCCGAGCGCGGGCCGTTATAGCCGACGATGTCGAGGCCGCCGGTGAAGCTCACCGCGGTCTGGCCGGCGACGAGGCCGGTACCGGTCAGCGTGCCGTCGGAGGTCGCATAGCCGACATTCGAGATCGCGGCGAGAAAGGTCGGCGCGGTCGAGGAGCCGACATAGGCGTAGACGACCTCGCTGTCGTTGGACAGGCCGGTGTTGTTGGCGTTGGTGAAGGTCGCCGAGCCGGCGCTGGTGCCGAACGTGCCCTTGCCGATGTTGTTGATGTCGATGACGGTGCCGGCGGCGATCGCGCTGGTCGCGGTCCAGGCGATCGTGCTCTCGGCATTGCTGCCGGTGGCGAAGCTGGTTCCGTTCCAGTTGCTGTCGGTGAAGTTGATTACCGTGCCCTGCGGGATGTCGGCCAGGGCAACAAAGGACAAATTGTCGTTGCCGTCGCCGTTGAATCCGGTGAAGGCGATCGAACCAGCAGTGAGGGGCATTTCAAATTCTCCGGCAGCGGCAAGGGGCGCGCGACGCTGCCGGTTAATGGAACGTTAACATGACATGTTAATAACATATTTGTTGCGATACACCCCCGCATGACGTGATCGATCCCCAAACGAAAAACGCGGCGCCAGAGGCGCCGCGTTTGCCGGATGAGCGATGAGAACGAAGCGTCAGCTCGCTGCCGCCGTCGTCACCGTGTCGCGCTGGCGCTTCATGACGATCTTGTTGAGCGCGCCGAGATAGGCCTTGGCCGAGGCCACCAGCGTATCCGGGTCCGCCGCGCGCGCCGTCATCGCACGTCCCTCATGCGACAGCCGCACCGAGACTTCGGCCTGCGCGTCGGTGCCTTCGGTCACGGCGTGGACCTGGTACAGCTCGAGCTTGGCTTCGTGCGGCACCAGGCGCTTGATGCAGTTGAACACCGCGTCCACCGGACCGTTGCCCTCGGCCTCCTCGATCTTGATCTGGCCGTCGACGTCGAGCTTCATGGTCGCGCGCTGCGGACCATGGGTGCCGGCGATCACGGTCAGCGAGGTCAGCTTGATGCGGTCGTGCGAGGCCGCCATCTCCTCGTCGACCAGCGCCTCGATGTCCTCGTCGTAGATGTCCTTCTTGCGGTCGGCCAGCGCCTTCATCCGCGTGAACGCATCTTCCAGCTGGTTCGGGCCGAGCTTGTAGCCCATCTCCTCCAGCTTGTGCACGAAGGCGTGGCGGCCGGAATGCTTGCCCAGCACCAGCGAGGACTGCTTCAGGCCGACCATCTCGGGCCGCATGATCTCGTAGGTGGAGGCGTCCTTCAGCACGCCGTCCTGATGGATGCCGCTCTCATGCGCGAACGCGTTCCGGCCGACGATCGCCTTGTTGTACTGCACCGGGAACGAGGTTGCCGCCGACACCACCTTCGAGGCGCGGGTGAGCTGCGTGGTGTCGATCTTGTTCCAGTACGGGAATTTGTCGTTGCGCACGTTGATCGCCATCACGATCTCTTCCAGCGCGGCGTTGCCGGCGCGCTCGCCGATACCGTTCACGGTGCACTCGACCTGACGCGCGCCGCCGACGATGCCGGCCAGCGAGTTCGCCACCGCCATGCCGAGGTCGTTGTGGCAATGGACCGAGAACACGGCCTTGTCCGAGTTCGGCACGCGTTCGATCAGCGTCTTCATGAAGTGAGTGTATTCCTCCGGCACCGTGTAGCCGACCGTGTCCGGGATGTTCACCGTGGTGGCGCCGGCCTTGATGACGGCTTCCACGATGCGGCACAGATACTCCATCTCGCTGCGGGTGCCGTCCTCGGCCGACCATTCGACGTCGTCGATCTGGTTGCGGGCACGGGCGACCATCGCGACCGAGGTCTCGATCACCTGCTCCGGGGTCTTGTTCAGCTTCACCCGCATATGCAGCGGCGAGGTCGCGATCACGGTGTGGACGCGGCCGCGTTTTGCAAACTTCACCGCCTCGGCGCAGCGGTCGATATCGGCCGGGTGCGCACGGGACAGGCCGGCGATGACGGCGTTCTTGGAGCGGCGGGCGATCTCGCTGACGGCCTGGAAGTCGCCTTCGGAGGTGATCGGAAAGCCTGCCTCGATGACGTCGACGCCCATATCATCCAGCAGCTCGGCGACCTCGAGCTTCTCCTCGAAGGTCATGGTGGCGCCGGGGCACTGCTCGCCGTCGCGCAGCGTGGTGTCGAAAATAATGACGCGGTCCTTGTCGGACTTGTTCGCGGTGGCCATTTCAAATTTCCTTTTGAGCTTTCGCGCCGTCAGTCTTCTGGGCGCTTGAGGTGTCCGGTGATCTCGACCAACCCCTGAGCGCCCAGGCGCGTGGCGCCCAGCCGGCCCTCAGGGGCAAGTAAGAAGAAGCCCGCCAATAAGGAGGGTGGGCAGCAGCGCGGCCGGGATCGTGGCGGCGGCCAGAGCCACCTCCCCCGAAATCCCATCGATTTGGCCACGAATCAGCATTGCCAGACCCTTTTGAGCCCTCAAATCCTCGGTCAAAACCGTTGACGGTTGGTTGCCGGGAGGCTCAACGCGCCGTTTCTAGACGAGAAATGGCGGCAACTGCAACGCCAAAAGATGGTCAGCAGAGGTGACCTAATAGAACCGCGAAGCGTCCGCGACGGCGCCGCCCGCAACCCGATCCACGGCTCGTGACGACGTACGACCGCCCCTCTTCGGGGATCCCGATGGGCGGCTAATGCGGTTAACCAGAAATTCTGCGAAGGCAGCCTGCATGCGCGAAGCGATGCTTGGGGACGCCGGCCACGGATTGCGCTTCGCCCTACGGTCGTCAGGCTAGCTCGCGCGGCGACTGCGGGCCCGGCTTTCCCAACGGTCCAGCATCTGACCGAGCTCGCCGGTGGCGACGGGGGCGGCCTCGTTGGTGTTGGCGGGCGCGGCGGCGCGAAGCCAGCCCGGCTCGGTATATTCACGCCAGCGGCGCGCCTCCGCCCGACGTTTGCGGGAGACGAGATCGCGGGTGACATAGCCGGCGGAGAACGCGATGGCGAGCGCAATGACCAATGCAACAACGGCTAACACAATGAACTCCGGCTGATGCCCCGGCAACGTTCTGCCAACATCGCGCGCGAGGTCAAGGCTTGACACGCCCTAAAAACGGTCCCGGTTAACCGCCAGAGCGCGAAGACAAGCACCGAACGACAAGAGCGGGACGAATTGTCGCTTTTGCCCTCGCGGAGCCGCAATGCGGCCGCCTTTCAGCCCCTGCCAAGCCGGCGTCGCGCAAAGGCTGCGAGCCTGCCCCTCGCAACCGGCCGCGGACCGGACTAACCTTGCTCCGCTCGGCCGGATCAACCGGCCAGCCGAACATGATCGGGAGGACGCGATGACACGCCAAGAGGCTCGTGACCACGAGCAGCGTGACCAGGATGCTGCGCTTTCACGACGAACACTTGTCCGGGGACTTGCGCTCGGCGCCGCCGCCACGATGGCCGGCCCCGCGCTGGCCCAGACCGGACCTGCCGCACCGCCGACGACAATCACCACCCCGCCGCGTGATTTCGGCCCCAACGGCGCACCGACCACCTATTTCTGGGACCCTGACATCATTGCGGTCGATCCCTCCTTCAACGATCTCGCGCAGCCCAACACCGCGATCAAGCGGCTGCACACCGGCCTGTTGTGGGCCGAGGGCCCGGCCTGGAGCGCGCAGGGCCGGTACCTCTTGTGGAGCGACATTCCCAACAACCGGCAGATGCGCTGGACCGAGGACGACGGCCGCGTCAGCGTGTTCCGCTCGCCCTCGAACAATTCCAACGGCAACTCGTTCGACTTCCAGGGTCGTCAGCTCTCCTGCGAACATTTGACCCGGCGCGTGACGCGCTACGAGCACGACGGCACCGCCACGGTGCTCGCGGACGCCTATCAGGGCAAGCGGCTGAACTCGCCGAACGACATCGCCGCGCATCCCGACGGCAGCTACTGGTTCACCGACCCGCCCTATGGCGGCCAGCTCTATGAAGGCGAGCCCGACGTCGCGGGCGGCCCGAGCAATGCAGGCGGCAAGCTCAATCCGCGGATCGGACAGCCGGCCGGCTTCGTCCCGGGCAAGCGCGAGTTGCCCACCAATTGCTATCGCATCGACCCCTCGGGTCGCATCGACCTCGTCGTCACCGAGGAGCAGGTGCCGGATCCCAACGGCCTGTGCTTCTCCCCCGACTACAAGAAGCTCTACGTCGCCTCGACCGGCAAGGGACCGGGCGACACCGGGCCCGGCGGCAAGGGCGAGATCTTCGTGTTCGACGTCGGCAGCGACAACAAGCTCTCGGGTCTCAAGAAGTTCAGCGACTGCGTGATCGACGGCGTGAAGTGCGGGCCCGACGGCCTGCGCTGCGACGTCAACGGCAATCTCTGGGCGTCCAGCAATGCCGGCCGCGCGGTCGGCTACAGCGGCGTGACGGTGTGGTCGCCGGAGGGCAAGCTGCTCGGCCGCATCCGCCTGCCGGAAGTCTGCGGTAACGTCTGCTTCGGCGGCCCCAAGCGCAACCGCCTGTTCATGGCCGCGAGCCAGTCGCTCTACGCCGTCTACACCGCGACGCAGGGCGCAGGGCCGGGCTGAGGCGGCACGGAGCGGATCACGACACGGCGCCGGCGTACCTCGCCGGCGCCGAATGATGCTGTATCGCTCGTTTGAAGCGACCCAGCATTATGTCCATTCGTGATGATGCATCTCATACTGCTTTACGCCCAGCAGGTCGATGGTCTCGGAGCCGACCTGCAACAGTGTTCCGCCATGATGGTCAGATGATTTCGTGACGTGAACGTCGTTTGAAAATTGCAGTTTGTCCTGTTTGGGATCGAAGTCGGTGATGACCGCGGTGTTGTGCTTACCTGCGAGTTCAGCAAGGTCGAATACGAATGTGTCGACACCGGCACCTCCGGTCATGGTCATGCGGCCGGGCGCGGCGACCAGCGTGTCATCGAGATCTCCGCCGGTCAGGATATCCATGCCGGGAGATCCGACCACAAGCTGCGCCATGCCTGCTGCGGCCTCTTCTCCGGTCGGGTCTACGCCGCCCAGCGTGCCGCTGTGCCGCTCGGTGGCGACGAAGGCATCGCTCTGCATCGCAGTGGTATCGGTGTCGCGCAGAATGAGGTCCGACAGCGTGGTGTTCTTTATCTCGTTCAGGGTCTGCGTATCGAAGCCCTGGTTCTCGAAGTAGTAGCGATCGCCGTCGCGCAAAGCGGTGAACTGGTCGGCGATGATTTTGCCGAAGGTGGGCCCGATGACGGCTCCTGCCGCATGATCCTCAGCCAATCCACCGGCCCACAAATCGACGGCATCGATCGAACCATAGGCTTTCTCGAACGCTGCTGCCGTTGCCGGATCAGAGCTGAACTGATCGAAGCTGGTGTAAGGCGCAAGCCCCAGCGCCTCCCGGGTTTGGTTCAGTGTACCCAGCCCAAGATCATGGCCACGTTGGATATTGATCGCTGCCAGATCCATGCTGTCCGGAGGATCGAACAGGAGGTTTCGCAAGCCATCGACAATGTGAGCGTCCAGCGGGTTGGCCAAGTCCCCTGCCAGATGCCGCAGCAGGCCATCCGCACCCGTCGCCTTGAAAGTCGCCGTGTCTTCGAAAAACGATTGCGCCAGCGTCTGCTCCGACGTGAAAGCACCCAGATTGCTGGTCGCGCTGATCTCGTCGGAGACGATGGAGTGACCGAAGCGAAAGGCCGCACCGGCAAACTCTTCGGTGATCCGCGCGTCCGCCGTGCGATCATAGCCGTGGTATGGCTTGATGGCCTCCTCGCCCAACAGATGCGGCAGGAACTCGTTGTAGGTGATGTTGACCATCTCGGCCGTGGTGATGGCCTTGGCCGTCTCGTAGAGCTTGTCGCCGCTCCAGTTCGGATGGTCCTCGTGCAGTCGATCGACCTGGTAATTGTGCTCGCGCACAAACAAGACTTGCAAGGCGGTCAGGTCGGGATTCTCCTGCGCCCGTACGTCACCGGCCGCAAAGACATTGCCGTGCTCGGTCTCGACGATCGGGAGATTGTCTCCCGCCGACACCTTCATATGGCCGTCGGCCGTTCGCAGGCTCGCTGCGGTGGCCGCGTCGGAACCGTAGATCTGCGATCCGTCCAGCCAACCCGTCACCGTGTTGATCGCGGCCGCCGGATGCCCGGTGACCCCCGTCGCAGGATCGATCGCCACCCGCGTCAACGGGATCATGCTGCCGGGCGGCAGAAATTCATCATCAGCCGGGACCTTGATCGAGATATCATCCGTGCCTATGCCCTCCTTCTGCAGATCCAGATCGTGATCGATGAACTGGCCCCACGCATACATCATGCCTGACAGCGCGACGCCGGCATCATCCACCAGATGTGGGCCTTCCTCGTCATCGCCAACTTCCGTCTGCGCCACGACAATGTTGCTGATCTCGCGCGGATTCGGCCCCGGCGTCATTTCATTGACCCCATCGACGAAATTTGCCGGCCCCAGCCGAGCAAAGTCGGTGTCGGCCTGGTTCAAGGTGGGATCCGCACGATTGTTGTTGGAGCCGTCGATGCTGCGGAATCTGAGCGCCATGGTTTACCCTCCCCGTAGAGTGTTCCCCCCAGCGCCCGCTCAATTGGCCGCTTGCGGCATGACGCTTTTGTGATTCTTTGTGACGCTCGCATGATCGTTGAGTGACGACATCCGATATACGACAGAATTGCACCTCTAGCGGCGCAGCGGCAATCTCGGCCTGAACGATCGTGCCGAACAGGCGATGTTGCGCAAATCAGCGCAGCACTATCCAAGGAACAATCCATGCGCGTCATCATCTGCGGCGGCGGCGTGATCGGGGCCTGCACCGCGCTATATCTCCGCCGGCTCGGCGCTGAGGTCATCATCGTGGAGCGGACCGAGGTCGCGGCCGCCGCGTCCGGCAAGGCCGGCGGCTTCCTGGCGCGCGACTGGTGCGCAGGCTCGCCGCTCGATGCGTTGGCGCGGCGCAGCTTCGCGCTTCATGCGGAACTGGCGGAGGAGATCGCTGGCGATTGGGGCTATCGCCCGATGACCGCCTATAGCGGCTTCGTTGCTTCCGTTGGCGATGCGCGGCGGGATGCACCATCCGCGCTCGGCTGGCTCAGCGACGGCGTCGTCATCGCCCAGCGCATCGGAACAGTGGAGACGACCGCGATCGTTCATCCCCGCAAGTTCACGTCGGCCGTGATGAACGCAGCACTCGCGCAAGGCGCCGAGCTTCGGGCAGGCCGCGTCACCGGCATCATGCGCGATGCGAAGGGCACGACCGCGAAGGGTGTCGAGGTCGAAGGCAGCCTCGTCGAGGCGGATGCCGTCGTGATCGCGATGGGGCCATGGTCGCTGCTGGCCGCGCAATGGATGAGCATGCCCGCGGTCTATGGCCAGCGTAGCCCGAGCATCGTGTACGACATCGGCCCCAACGTGCCGGCCGATGCGCTGTTCCTGGAGTATGACGAGGACGGCAGCGCCGTGTCGATCGAAGTCTTTCCACGCGCCGACGGCAGCACGCATATCACGGCACTCTCAGACATCGCGCCGCTGCCGCTCGATCCGGCGGCGGTGACGCCGGACCAGGACGCGATCGCGCGCCTGCAAACCATGTCCGAGCGGCTGTCGCCGCTGTTCGATCCTGCGAAGATCATCGCACGGCAAGCCTGCTTCCGTCCGGTGACACAGGACGGCTTGCCGCTGATCGGCAAGGTCCCGCAAAGTGAAGGCCTCTATGTTGCGACCGGACACAATGTGTGGGGTATCCTGAATGCGCCCGCCACCGGCGAGGCCATGGCGAAACTGATCGCCGAGGGTGCAACGCGCGAGGTCGCTCTCTCGCCATTCGATCCAGCCCGGCTTCAGCCGCTCGATCCCGCGCTGCTGCAAGCACGCTGAGCTGATTGAGTTGCTCTTTCTTGTAGCCCGGATGGAGCGAAGCGAAATCCGGGCTACGAGCACCATGTTGTTCTGCGCCTCCGATGGCGACGCATGCCCACCGACGAAATCTGCATGCCTGCGCGCGAAACGGGTCCAGCAGCTCTCCTGCCCGCAATTTGCGCAGCGCTAGACTTTAGTCCGTCTCTCACAATCCTGAACGCGGTTTCACTTGCCGAGAATGTCGTCGCCGTTATAGTTGCGACACAATGGCTCACAAGAGGCCTGTTCAAAGGGAGAGAACAACATGAAAAAACGACTCTCTGTTGCATTGCGAATGGCGCTCGGTGCGGCCGCGGCCGGTGCGCTAATGGGAGCACCAGGCGCGGCACTTGCGGCTGATCCGCTTCGGATCGGCGTGATCGCGGAAGCGCAGGCGATTGCCGGCGCCTCGATTCCACAGGCAGCGCAGCTCGCCGCGGACGAGATCAACGCCAATGGCGGCGTCGACGGTCGCAAGATCGAGATCATCTCCTACGACAATCACTCCTCCTCGGCGGATTCAGTCCGTGCGTTCCAGCGCGCAGTGAACGAGGACAAGGTCAACGCGGTCATCGCCAGCTATATCAGCGAGGTCGTGCTGGCGCTGGAGCCCTGGGCCTCGCGGCTGAAGACGCCGTTCGTGACGCCGGGCGCCGCCTCCAACGAGATCAGCAAGAGCGTTCATGCCGACTACGAGAAGAACAAATACACCTTCCACGGCTATCTGACCTCGGCCGCGCTGGCACTCTCGGTCTGCGACGGCGCCAAGGACCTCCTCGTCGACAAGATGCACATGAAGACGGCGGTCATCATGAGCGAGGACGCCGCCTGGACCAAGCCGCTCGACGTCGGCTACGAGGAATGCCTGCCCAAGATCGGGCTGAAGGTGCTCGACCACATCCGCTTCTCGCCTGACACCACCGACTTCACGCCGATCTTCAACAAGATCGAGGGCTCCAAGCCCGACGTGATCATCACCGGCATCTCCCATGTCGGTGTGCAGCCGACGGTGCAATGGAAGAACCAGCAGGTGCCGATCCCGATGTTCGGCATCTCCTCGCAGGCGACCAACGAGACCTTCGGCAAGGACACCAACCAGGCGGCCGAAGGCGTGCTCTATCAGGGCGTCTCCGGGCCCGGCGTCGCGGTGACGCCGAAATCGGTGCCGTTCGCGGAAGCCTTCAAGAAGAAGTTCGGCAATTATCCGTCCTATGCCGGTTACACCGCCTATGACGAGGTCTACTACATCGCCGATGCGGTGAAGCGCGCCGGCTCGACCGACGCCGACAAGCTCGTCGCCGCGCTCGAGAAGACCGACTGGGAAGGCACGATCGGCCGCGTCCAGTTCTACGGCAAGGACGATCCCTTCACCCACTCGATCAAATACGGCAAGGGCCTGATCACCGGGCTGATGCTGCAATGGCAGGACGGCAAGCAGAGCGCGGTCTGGCCCAAGGACGTCGCCAAGGTCGACGTCAAGTTCCCGAGCTTCATCAAGCTCAGCAACTAGCAGGAACAGCTCCCGGGACCACCTCCCGGGAGCTTCCACATGCGGCTCTCCGCAGCACCTTCCCTCAAAGCGGCAGTTTGACTGCCACGCGGCCAATCATCAATGCGAGCTTTCCAGATCTTGATCGATGGCTTTGCCATCAGCGCCCTCTACGCTCTCGGTGCCACCGGCTTCACCCTCATCTTCGGCGTCTCCGGCGTACTCAACCTCTCCCATGGTGCCATCATGGTGGCCGCAGCGGTGGCGGCCTGGGCCGCGGCCAGCGTGCTCAATGTCGGCACATATGCCGGTGCACTGATCGGCGTCGGGGTCGCCCTCCTCACCGCCTTCGCGACCTATTTCGCGGTGGTGAAGCCGATCCAGGATTCCCGGCGTATCCCCAATGAGGAGAAGGAGATCTTCGTCCTCACCGGCACGTTGCTCTGGGGCATCATGATCCAGGAGCTGATCGCCTACTTCTTCACCAACAACGCCAAGACCGTGCTGCCGATCGTCGAGGGCGTCGTCGAGATCCTCGGCGTCCGCACGCCGAAGAACGAGATTTTTACGGCGATCGTGTGCTGCCTCGTCATCGCGCTGCTGTGGCTCCTGGTGAACCGCACCCGCACCGGCAAGGCGGTGCTGGCCGCCTCGATGAACCCGCGCGGCGTCACCCTGCTCGGGCTCGAGCTCACCAACATCTACATTGTGGTCTGGGGAATCTACGGCATCCTCGCCGGCATCGCCGGTGTGCTGCTCGGCATGTTCTTGGGCGTCAGCTCCTACAGCGTCGGACCGCTGACGGCGAGCGCATTCTCGATCGTGGTGCTCGGCGGTCTCGGCAGCGTCTCCGGCTCGCTGATCGCGGCCTTCGTGGTCGGCTATCTCGAGACGCTGACGGCTTATCTGGTCTCGCCGGCCTACCGCACCATTCCCGCACTGCTGCTGCTCGTGTTCGTCATGTATATCCGGCCCCAGGGCCTTCTGGGGAGGCGCTGAGATGTCCACCTTCTTCACCTCGCGCCTGTTCTTCATCTCGCTCGCGCTCGTCGTCATCGCGGCAACCTTGCCGCTCTACGTCTCCGGCTATGTGCTGGGCCTGCTCACCGTCGCGTTTTACTTCGGCGTGTTCGCGATGGCCTGGGACCTGTTGTTCGGCTTCGCGGGCGAAGTGAACTTCGGCCCGACCTTCCTGATCGGCGTCGGCGCCTACACCGCCGGCATCCTCAACGCCCAGTTCGGCTGGTCGGTTTACCCTTGCATCGTGCTCGGCGCGCTCGCCTCCGTCATCGCCGGCCTGGTGCTGGCGCTGCCGGCGCTGCGGGTGCGCGGACCCTATTTCGGCCTGACCACGCTGGTCGCGGTCTTGATGCTGCAGAACTTCATCGTCGTGTTCGCCGATCTCACCGGCGGCGAGATCGGCCTCACCATCCCCGATGTCATCACCATCAATGCCGGCGCCAATTACTGGATCGCGCTCGGCTTCATGACGATCTCGGCGGCGATCCTGTACGGCCTGTCGCAATCGCCGATCGGCCTTGTGCTCCAGGCGAGCGGCCAAGACCCGGTGCAGGCCGGCGCGCTCGGCTTCAACATCGTCAAGCACAAGCTCGCCGCGTTCATCGTCAGCGCGTTCTTCTCGGGGCTGTCGGGCGCGCTGCTGGTGTTCTACTTCGGCACCGCCTCGGTCGGCACCGTCGTCGATGTCGCGGTCGGCGTGAACGTCATCGTCTCGGCCGTGCTCGGCGGCCGGCGCACCGTGCTTGGCGCGGCGCTGGGCGCGATCTTCCTGATCGTCGCCGGCGAATTCCTGCGGCCGACCGGCGAACTCGCGACCTTCATCGTCTCGGCGGTCGCCCTGCTCGTCGTGCTGTTCTTCCCCGGCGGCTTCCTCGGAGCGGCCCTCTCGCGTGAGGCACGCTCGTGATGGATATGATTGCAAACCGGGCCGTGCTCGAAGTCCGCGGCCTGACCAAGCGTTTCGGCGGATTGACGGCGGTGAAGAACCTCGGCTTCGAGGTCAACGGCGGCGAGATTTTCGGCCTGATCGGGCCGAACGGCTCGGGCAAGTCGACCGCGATGAAGAGCGTGATGGGGATCGAGCGCCCGACATCAGGCGAAGTCATCTTCGAGGGCGACAACGTCGCCGGCCTGCCCGCGCACAAGATCGCGCGCAAGGGCTTTGGCATGGTGTTCCAGCACTCGCGGCCGCTGAACCGGCAGACCGTGCTGGAAAACATCCTGGTGGCACTGCTGCCGGACAGCCTGTTCATGCTGTTCCCGGACAAGGCACTGGTCGAGCGCGCCAAGTGGATCGCCGACCGCGTCGGGCTCGGCAATGTGATGAACCGCCGCCCGCCGACGCTGCCATTCGCCGATCTGCGCCGGCTCGAGCTTGCGAAAGCAATCGCGCGCGACCCGAAAGTCGTGCTGGTAGACGAGCCCTTCGCCGGGTTGACGCGGGCGGAGGTCGACGTCTTCTCCGACCTGATCCGCAGCTTCCGCGACGAGGGTCGCGCCGTGATGCTGGTCGACCACAACGTCAAGAGCGTCGCCGCGCTCGTCGACCGCGTGCTCGCGATGTATCTCGGCGAGGAGATCGTCACCGGCAAGGCCGAGGACGTCATGAAGAACGAGACCGTGCGCCGGGTCTATCTCGGCGGCGCCATCGAGACCCATGCACGGCCCGAGACCAGCTTCAAGGACAAGGTGCCGCTGCTCCAGGTCGAGAATGTCAGCGTGTTCTACGGCAAGGCGCAGGCGCTGGAGAACGTCTCGATCCACGTTCACGAGGGCGAGTTCGTCTCGGTCGTCGGCCTCAACGGCGCCGGCAAGACCACGCTGTTCAACACCATCTCCGGTTTCCTGCCTTACAGCGGCGAGATCGTGCGCGGTGGCGAGAAGCTGCGCGGCACGAGCCCGGCGAAGATCGCCCGCAGCGGCCTCGTGCAATGCCCGGAATCGCGCGAGCTGTTCGGCGAGATGAGCGTGCGCGAAAACCTCGATCTCGGCGGGCAGCATCTCGCCGACGACAAGCGCGCCGCGCAGCTCGCCTGGCTGTTCGAGCTGTTCCCGATCCTCAAGGAACGTCAGGGCCAGATGGCGCAGACGCTCTCCGGCGGCGAGCAGCAGATGCTCGCGATCGGCCGCGCGCTGATGATGCAGCCGCAGATCCTGATCCTGGACGAGCCGACGCTGGGCCTTGCCCCCGTCATCCTCGAGCAATTGTCCAAGGCGCTGGAGAAGCTGCGGCAGACCACGGCGATCACGGTGCTGCTCGGCGAGCAGAACGTCACCTTCGCCCTGCCGCATGCCGACCGCGTCTATGTGCTGGAGCACGCGCGGATCGTCTGGGAGGGCGATCCCGGACGCTTCGCCGCGGAAGCCGGCGCTGATTTCCTGTAGCCGTCAACATCAACAAAAAGCATAGAAAGGGAAACGACCATGAAACGATCGACGCTTCTTAGCAGCAGCCTCTTGACCTCCGCGCTGGCCCTGTGCCTCGCCGCACCCGCCTACGCGCAGTCGAACGATCCGATCAAGATCGGCGTCATCGCCGAGGTGCAGTCGATTGCAGGTGCTGCGACCCCGGGCGGCGCGCAGATCGCCGCCGACGAGATCAACGCCAAGGGCGGCATTCTCGGCCGCAAGATCGAGATCATTACCTATGACAACAAGAGCTCCTCGGCCGACTCGGTGCGCGCGTTCCAGCGCGCGGTGAGCGAGGACAAGGTCTCCGCCGTGATCGCGAGCTACATCTCCGAGGTCGTGCTGGCGCTCGAGCCCTGGGCGGCGCGGCTGAAGATGCCGCTGATCACGCCCGGCGCCGCCTCGAACGAGATCACCAAGGCGATCCACAACGACTACGAGAAGAACAAGTACACCTTCCACGGCTACCTGACCTCGGCCGCGCAGGCGCAGCTCGTCTGTGACGCCGCCAAGGATCTCCTGGTCGACAAGCTCAAGTTCAAGACCGTCGCGATCATGAGCGAGGACGCCGCCTGGACCAAGCCGCTCGACGTCGGCTACGAGGCTTGCCTGCCCAAGGCCGGCCTCAAGGTCGTCGAGCATGTCCGCTTCTCGCCTGACACCACCGACTTCACGCCGATCTTCAACAACATCGAGAGCAAGAAGCCTGACGTTATCGTCACCGGCATCTCGCATGTCGGCGTGCAGCCGACGGTGCAGTGGAAGAACCAGCAGGTGCCGATCCCGATGTTCGGCATCAGCGCGCAGGCGCTGAGCCCGACCTTCTGGAAGGACACCAACGGCGCCGCCGACGGCGTGCCATCGCTGGCGGTGGCGACGCCCGACGTCGCGGTGACCTCGAAGACAAAACCGTTCGCGGCCGCATTCAAGGCCAAGTTCGGCACGCCGCCGGCCTATACCGGCTACACCGCCTATGACGAGGTCTACTTCATCACCGAGGCCATCAAGCGCGCCGGCTCGACCGATCCCGACAAGATGGTCACCGAGCTCGAAAAGACCGACTACGAAGGCACGATCGGCCGTATCCAGTTCTACGGCAAGGACGACGAGTTCACCCACGGCATCAAGTCCGGCCCCACGACGGTGTCCGGCCTGGTCTTCCAGTGGCAGGACTCCAAGCAGGTCGTGGTCTGGCCCGAGAAGATCGCTGAAGGCAAGATGAAGTTTCCGAGCTTCGTGAAGCTGTCGCAGTAACCTGCTCGCAGCGGCTATCTGCGCCCATCGCTCGTTCGCGAGCGGTGGGCGTTTTCTTTGCCTTTCGCAGATGCGTTCAGGCCGGCCGCTGCCTCGTATCGACCTTGTGCGATGTTGACTTTCCGCCGCCCCACTCCCCATACTTCGCAAAAAAATAACAAGACCAATCAACAAACGGTTTTGAGGGAGGATAGGATGCCGACTTCACGCAGGCAGCTGCTGAAGAGCTCGGCGGCTGCCGCCGCTGCACTCAGCCTCGATTGGACACGGGCCCAGGCGCAAGCCGAGAATTTGCGCATCGGCCTGATCTACGACCTCACCGGCCCGTTCGCCGCCGGCGGCTCGGTCGCCTCCTCGATTGGTGCACAGATCGCCATCGATCTCGTCAACGAGAAGGGCGGGATCGGCGGCAAGACCAAGATCGTGCCGGTCGCCGCCGACTCCCAGAGCAAGCCGGATGTCGCGATCAACGAGGCAGAGCGTTTGATCAGCCAGGAAAAGATCGACATCATCAATGGCGTCTATGCGAGCTCGCACGCCGTGCCGCTCGCCGCCAAGGTCGAGCAGCAGAAGAAGATCCTCTGGATCACGACCGCGGTCTCGACCGCCGTGTTCAAGGACAAGAACCTGCAATACGTGTTTCGCGCGCAGATCCATTCCGATCAGTACGGCCAGGCGTTTGCAGGCTTCCTCGCCGAGCACGCGCAAGGCAAGCTCGGCATGGATCCCAAGGACGTCAAGGTCGCGCTGATCCACGAAGACGGCCCCTATGGCGTCGGCGTTGCCACGGCCGACGAGGCCTATGCCAAGCAGGCCGGCATCCAGGTGGTGCTGCGCGAGGGCTATTCGGCCTCGGCGCCCGATCTCTCGGTGCTCGTCACGAAAATCAAGCGCGCCAAGGCCGACGTGATCTCGCATGCCGGCTACAACCCCGACATCACCCTGTTCCTGCGCCAGGCCCGCGAGAGCGGCCTGCGCTTCAAGATGCTGTTCGGCGCGGGCGCGGGCTACAGTCAGCTCGACAAGCTGCGTGCCACCTTCGGCCCCGACATCGACAATTTCTGCAACATCGATCCGGTGCCGGCGCAGCTGCTCGATCCGGCCAAGCTTGCGCCGGGCATCGGCGACCTGACCAACGCCATGGTCACGCGCTACAAGGCCAAGACCGGCGCGACCGACGTGCCGCCGCACTGCTCGATGGGCTTCAACCAGACTTGGCTGCTGCTCAACAACGTGCTGCCGGTCGCCAAGGAGAAGTACGGCAGCTTCGAGCCCGAGGCCGTTCGCAAGGCCGCGCTCGACGTCGACATCCCCGCCGGCGGCACCATCCAGGGCTACGGCGTCAAGTTCTTCCCGCCGGGCACGCCGATGTCAGGCCAGAACGAACGCTCGACCCCGGTGGTGATGCAGAATGCCGGCGAGCACATCTCGGTGGTGTGGCCGACGAATATCAGGACGCAGGACCCGGTATTTCCGCTGCCGAAGGGATCGACGTACGGGGCGTAGTGAAGTCACCGCGGCGCGGACAGTGCGCTCCCTCGCCCCGCTTGCGGGGAGAGGGTTGGGGTGAGGGGGAGTCTCCGCGGGGGAGGTGACAGTTAGACTCGCGGAGAGTCCCCCTCACCCGGAATTCAAGCTGCGCTTGAATTCCGACCTCTCCCCGCAAGCGGGGCGAGGTGACGCTGCGGCTCCGCCGGTGCCCCTACAACACCACCCTTCTTCCCTCCTCCGCCGCCCAATACCCCGCATAGTTCACCTTGATCGTCTCATACGCCAACGCGAGGTCCGACAGCGGCTGCCGTCCCGTGGCCGCGCATTCCATGAAATCCTGGATCTCCTGGAGATAGCCGCGCGTCCATTCCTCCTCGAGGCAGACATATTGCCAGCCGGTTTTGCGGTCGACCTTCTCGGTGATGTAGACGCTGGCGAGCTTCTCCTCGGAGGTCTGGTAGCTCATCAGGTGCGTGTTCGGGGTGATGTTGGCGAACAGCGACCCGCCGCTCGTGTAGGTCTCGATCAGGTTGCGCACGCCGCCCATGATCATGTCGCCGGAAAACACGGTCGCCTTGGTGCCGTCCGAAAAGGTCGCCGTCAGCGTGCCCCAATCCTCGACGTCGACCGGATTGGCCTTGATGTAAGTCCGTTCTTCCGGCTTCAGGATCGCCGTGACGTTGCCGACATCGCCGGTGACGCTGGCGACGCGGATGGTCTCGCCGCGCGCCCTGGCTTCGACCTGCTTGAGATAAAGCACGGCCGAGAGTGGATGGCAGCCCATACGGATCAACGAGCCGCCGCCGGTCATCGCCCATTGCGCAGCATGCGCGGCGTGCGAGCCGGAATGGCTCTCCTCGCCCTTCATGAACAGGATCTTGTCCCTGGTCGCCTTGATGATCTCCGCGGTCTTGGTCACGGCCGGTGCATAGATCCAGTCCTCGGCATACATGAAGAGTTTTCCGGTGCGCTCGATCGCCGTGCGCGTCGCGTCCATCTCCTCCAGCACGCGCTCGTACATCAGCGCCTTCGGCACATGCTTGCCGACCGGCTGCTGATCGCCCTCACGGCCGAAATAGCCGGCGAACGGCTTTTCGCAGATCACGTGCTTGCCGGCCTGCATGGCGGCGATGATCATTTCGGCATGGAGATTGGGCGGGGTGCAGATGTCGATGACATCGAGCTCGCGGTCCGCGACCAGCTCAGTGAAGCTGCGATAGACCCGCGGAATGCCATGATGTCCCGCGAATGCGACGACGCGATCGCCGCGCGCGGCGACCGCTGCCACCTCGACGTCCACGCCATAGACGCGCCGGAACGCATACATGTGCAGCTCCGACACAAAGCCGCAGCCGACGAGCCCCACCCTGATTTTGGCCATAACGCCCCCTTGCTTTAGGTGGCACTATAGCGAATTCCAGCCAGATTCTATCGTGATTACGCGGGCGACGCGTCGCCCAATCCCTCATCCTGAGGAGCGCGGAATGCGCGTCTCGAAGGATGAAGGGCCCGGCTGTGGCCTCACCCTTCGAGACGCCGCGCAAGAGCGCGGCTCCTCAGGGCGAGGAGCGGTCGTCCGCGGTCGTATTGAACGCGCGCCTATTCCACCGAGACCCGCACCACACCGGCGCTCATCATGCCCAGCGCGCGGGCGGCCGGCACCGAGAGATCGACGATGCGGCCGCGAATGAAGGGGCCGCGATCGTTGACACGGCATTGAATCGAGCGAGCGCCATAGGACACTCGCAGCACGGTGCCGAAGGGACGCGTGCGGTGGGCACAGGTCAGCTCGCCGCCCTTACCGGCTTTTCCGTAGCCGTAGTATGAGGCAAGCCCGCTCTCGGCTTGCGCGGCAGAAAATGCAGAAAGCGAAAAAGTGGCCAGACAGAAGAATAGCGTCTGCGTTCGCACGGCACCGCTCCGGGTTCGCCCTGCCCGGCGCTGCAAACGTCGGTTTGTTCCGTTAAGTTCCAGGAACACTGCCGGGCGCGCCCGGCAGTGCCATCACACATTGTTACTGTTTGTGGAACACCAGCGTGCGGATCTCGATGCTCTCGCGGGGCGCCGCATCGGCCGGCGTGGTCGGATCGACGAAGGCGGTGTGCGGGCCAAAGCGGGTGCGGCCGTCGGTTGCGGAATCGTAGCACTTGAGCAGTAGCGCCTCGTCCGGCGTCATCTCGGGGAAATAAAACCAGCGATGACTCGGATTGTATTTCACCGAATAGGTCTCGCCGCGACGGTTGGGATAGATCAGGTCGGAGGCAACGAGGTCGTCGGGCGCGACTGTGGTGCCGTCGGCCATCGCCAGCGGTGAATCCCGCAGCGGTCCGCGGATCGGCCGCCAGAGATTGATCACCTGCACGCGGCCTTTCAAAAGCTCGTCGGCCTCGTCGGGCAGATGCTCGCGCACACGGTTGGCGCCCGAGACGGCGGTCTGGTCGACATGGACGCGCGTCGCAGGCTGGCGCGGCCCGCCGCCGCGGACATCGGCGGCGCCGTCGACGCGCTTGCGTACGGTATGATCGAAGATGACGACGCGATCGGCCTTCAGCGTCGCGCGCAGGAACGCCTCGACGGCGGGATAGTAGACCGCCCGTATTTCCTCGTCGTTGTAAAAATCCTTCACCTGTGTCGGGTGACGCACCAGCGCAAAGCCCTCGCGATCGAGCGAGAAATTTTGCGCGATCAGGCGCGCATCGAAGATCGGCACCTGGTGCGGCTCCGGCAACGACGTGCTCCTGGGCTCGCCCGGCGGCGGATCGAAAGCATAGGTGCGCGGCTTGCCCGAAACCGGCGCGAGATAGTTGAGTTCGGCAGTGACGAAGGGAAGCGATTCGATTTTTGTTTCTTGCAGGCCCATGGCCGGTCTCCCGATGTGGTCGTCTGAATGATTTTTGACGGGGAACAGCGAGGTGCAAGGGAGGCGCTGCAAATAGCAATGCGGATGTCGCCGCCAGCCGGCAGTGCAGAAGAAATGTCTCGAGGAATGTAGGTGAGCGCTGGTCCCCTTCTCCCCTTGCGGGAGAAGGTGGCGCGTAGCGCCGGATGAGGGGTATCTATCCGCGAGTTCAAGATGCCAGAGATGTGATCGCGGAGAGAGACCCCTCACCCGTCTCGCCGCTATCGCGGCGAGCCACCCTCTCCCACAAGGGGAGAGGGAAGACGCCGCGTCCGGGACACGAGAGTGTCGCTTACAACCCCGCCTTCGCAATCGCATCGGCAAAAGACCGATCCACGATCTCCGCCGCATCCAGCTTCTGCTTGATCAGGCCCCAGCGGAAATAGAGATCGATCGTGCCCTGCTCGTCCGCGACCACGCCGTCATCGATCGGCGCGATGCGGATTTTAGCGCGCGACAGCCAGTTCTGCGGCACGGCGGTCGGGATGTTCATCAGCCGGCCCCAGGTCGCGGCGTAGCTGTCGACGTTGTTCAGCGACCAAGCCCGCGCCGCGGTGAGGCGGCGGATGAAGTCGGTCAATTCCACGCGCTTGTCGCGGATCGCATCGGGCCGCGCGACCTGAAAGCTCAGCCCCGGCGTCAGCCCTTCCGAGGTGATGACGCGGCGCGACTTGAACAGCACCTCCTCCTGGCTGACATAGGGCTCCCAGGTCGACCAGGCATCGACCGATCCTTGCGTGTAGGCGATCTTGGCATCGGACGGCGCGAGGAACACGATCTGCACGTCGCTCGCGCTCCAGCCGTTCTTCTCGAGCGCGGCGAGGATCAGCTGATGGCCGATCGAGCCACGGCCGGTCGCGATCTTCTTCGCCTTCAGATCGGCAAAGCTCTTGATCGGCGAAGTCTCGGGCACGAGGATGGCGAGCCCCTCGCGCGTCTGCCGGATCGCGGCAATCGCCTTGACTGGCGCGCCGGAGGCGGCGGCGAAAGTGAAGGGCGCATCGCCCACCAGCCCGGTCTCGATCGCGCCGGCGCTCAGCGCCTCCAGCAGCGGTGCCGCCGCCGGAAACTCCTTCCACTCGATCTTGTAGGGCACATCCTTGAGCACGCCTGCGGCTTCCATCACGGCCTGCGAATTGCCCTTCTGATCGCCGACACGCAACGTGGTTTGCGCCGCCGTCAGCTCGCATGAGCCGAACAGCAGCGCGCCGGCCAGCATGAGGCGGATCATTCCGCCGCCTCGCCGCGAACGGCCTGACGCTTGGCGATCAGCTCGCGCGTCAGCGGGATCAGCTCGCGGCCATACTCGATGGCGTCGATCAGGGGATCGAAGCCGCGGATCAGGAAGTGGCTGATGCCGAGATCGTAATAGTCGCCGAACACTTCGGCGACTTGCTCGGGCGTACCGACCAGCGCGGTGGTATTGCTGTTGGCGCCGGTGAGCTTTGCGATCTCAGTCCAGAGCCGCTTGTCGATGCGGCTGCCCTGGTCGGCAAGCGCGAGCAGGCGTCGCGCACCGGCGGTGGCGTGGCCGTCGGCGGGCTTGCGATAGCCGGTCTTGTCCTGGAGCGCGGTGGCGCGGGCCAGAATCTCTTCCGCCTTCTCCCAGGCCTGCTTCTCGGTCGGGGCGATGATCGGGCGCACCGAGAGGCTGAAGCGCGGCGTCGGCCTGCCCTGCCGGATCGCAGCGTTATGCACGCGGGAAGTAACGTCGCGCACCTGTGCGTAGGATTCGCCCCACAGCGCAAACGTGTCGGCGTGCCTGCCGGCGACGTCGATCGCCGCATCCGAGGCGCCGCCGAAATAGACGCGGATGCCCTCCGGGCGATACGGCTTCACCTGCGAGAAGGCGTTCTCGACCTGGTAGTACTTGCCCTTGTAGGTGAACGGCTTGTCGCTGGTCCATTCCAGCTTGAGGACATCGAGGAATTCCGAGGTGCGGGCGTAGCGCTCGTCCTTGTCGTCGAGCGTGTTGCCGTCCTGCCGCAGCTCAGTGGCGTTGCCGCCGGTGATGACGTGCAGCGCAACCCTGCCGCGGGAAAACTGGTCGAGCACGGCGAACTGCCGCGCCAGCAGCGTCGGCGCGGTGAAGCCCGGCCGCTGCGCGATCAGCACGTTGAGGCGAGAGGTGACGCCCAGAACGTGCTGGGCGACCTGGAGCGCGTCTGGCGTCGTCGAATGAAACGCCAGCAGCGCGCGGTCGAAGCCGGCATTCTCGTGTGCTTTTGCCACCGTCTCGATGTGCGTGGGGTTGAGGATCGGTCCTTCGCGGACGACGGTCTCGGATGAATTGTTGTTGCTGATGAAGCCGATGAACTCGATCGACATGATGGTCTCCCTGTTTGTTTCTAAAGACCGAGCGCGGCGCGGCCGAGCCCGGTGCGCGTGGAATCGTCCTGCGGCGTGTGCACGCGGCCGCACAGGACGTCGCGATAGTGCCGCTCCAGCGGATTGGCGCGGGACAGGCCGTGATTTCCGGTCAGCGACAAGGCATCCTCGACCACGGCCACGGCGTTGTTGGTGACCGTCAGCTTGATGACGTTGGATTCGCCATCGGAGAGATCGACACCGTCATCGAAGTCGCGGGCGAAGGTGTCGATCAGCCGCGCATTGACCGCAAGCCGGGCCTCGATGGCGCCGAGGATCTCCTGCGCGCGCGGCAGGGTCGCCAGCGGCGCGCCGAGGCTGGCGGGAACGCGCTGCTTCAGGAACGAGACGAACCAGTCGCGCGCGGCGCGAGCGACGCCATCGTAGATCGCCGCCACGAAGACGGTGTGGACGGTCGCCTGCGCGACGTCGGGCGCGCGCCACTCCTGGGGCTTGCGGACATCGATCTCGGCATCGAGGGGGATCACGACGTCGTCGAAGATGACGTCATGGCTGCCGCTGGCGCGCAGGCCGTGATGGTCCCAGGTCTCGACGATGCGCGTGCCCGGCAGTCCTGCCGGCACCAGGAATTGACCGACGCGCGGCTCGGCTTCGTCGGTCCGGGCCCAGACCAGATACCATTTCAGGATCGGCGATCCCGTCGAATAGATCTTGTGACCGGTCAGGCGCCAGCCTGTTTCGGTGCGGCGCGCGATCGTCGCTGGCAGGCCACCGCGCGAGGGCGAGCCGAGCTCGGGTTCGACCCGCAACGCGTTGACGAGCGCGACGCCCTCGACCGTCTCACGCGCAAGTTTTCGCGACAGCCGCGCCGGCCATGTCGGGCTGCGCGCCATCACGAGATGATTGATGTAATGCATCGACAGCACCAGCGCGGTCGACGGATCGGCCCTGCCGATGATGCCGATGACCCGCGCGGCGTACCGTGCGCCCGCTCCGGCGCCGCCATGAACGGCCGGCACCGTCAGCGACAGCAGACCCGCCTCCGACAGCTCGCGAAAATTCTCGAAGGGAAAGCTGCCGGTGCGGTCATGCTCGGCCGCACGCGCGGCGAAACGCTCGGCCAACGCTTCGGCGCGTGCGATATAGTTGGGCTCGCTCTGGGCCGCGCGGCCCTTGGCTATCGAGGTCACCATGTGGCATCCAACCCCAGCAGGCCAAGGATCTGGCGGCGCAGATCAGCGAGATACGGATCGCCGCGATGGCGCGGATAGGGCCGGTCGACGCGGATGTCGGCCTTCACGCGTGCCGGGCGATCGCTGAACACGATGACGCGATTGGCCAGCACCAGCGCCTCCTCGGCGTCATGCGTCACCAGCAGCGTGGTAAAACCCTTGCGCTGCCAGAGCGAAACGAGCTCGGCCTGCATGGTGATGCGGGTCAGCGAGTCGAGTTTTCCCAGCGGCTCGTCGAGAATCAGGATCTTGGGATCGTTGACCAGCGCGCGCGCCAGCGCGACGCGCTGCGCCATGCCGCCGGAGAGCTGGTGCGGATAGGCGTTGCGGAACGACGCAAGCCCGACGAGATCGAGCGCGGCATCGACGCGATGACGCTGGCTCTTGAGAATGCCCTGGGCCTCAAGGCCCAGGGCGACGTTGTCCCAGACCGACCGCCAGGGAAACAGGGTCGGATCCTGGAACACGACGACGCGCGAAGGATGCGGGCTCCTGATGCGGCTCTCGTCCTCGCGCAGCGTTCCGGACCTCGGCTTGTCGAGGCCCGCGACGAGCCGCAGCAAGGTCGACTTGCCGCAGCCGGAGGGGCCGAGCAGCGCGACGAATTCGCCCGGTTCGACGGAGATGCTGACGTCGCTGAGCACCGGCAGCTCAGTGCCGTCGATGTCGAAGGCGTGGCTGACCTGGTCGATGTCGAGCGCGGCTCCGGCGGCCGGCGGGGTGGCGATGTCGGCCAGTGCGGCTGCTGCTACCATTTGACGGTCCCCTTCTGCCAGACCAGCAGGCGATCGCGGATCGCGAACAGCAGCGTGATCGCGCCGGAGCAGAGCAGCGACATCACGATCAGCGCCGCATACATGTTGGCGTAGGCGGCCCAGCCCTGAGCCCATTGCAGGTACCAGCCGAGCCCGGCCTTGACGCCGATCATCTCGGCGACAACAAGCACGGCAAAGGACGAGCCGAGCCCCATGAACAGGCCGACAAAGACGTGCGGGAGTGCCGCAGGGATCGCGACCTTCAGCACCAGGAAGGACGGTTTCGCTCCTAACGTACGCGCAACGTCGTAATAGGCATTGCTGACGCTCGCGACGCCCGACCAGGTCAGCACGGTGACGGGGAAGCCGGTCGCCAGTGCGATCAGAAAGGTCGAGGCGCTCCAGCTCGACGGGAACGTGAAGAAGGCGATCGGCAGCCAGGCCGTTGCCGGCAACGGGCCGATGAAGCGCAGCACCGGATGCACCCAATAGCCGACCGCGCGCGACCAGCCGATCGAGACGCCGGTCAGGAAGCCGACCGTAGCGCCGATCAGATAGCCGCCGAGCTGAAGCTTGACGGAGGCGAAGACACTGTCGAGCAGTTTTGGCAGATCGTCGGTATAGACTTCGATGATCGACTGCGGCGGCGGGAAGAACGGCAGCGGCAGCCAGGCGAATTTCGCGGTGGCGACTTCCCACAGCGTCAGGAAGGCGCCGAGCGCGATGAGCCAGGGCGCACGCTGGCGCAGGGCCTTGCCTGCGGAGCCCAGATAATCGGCACCGACGGTCCCGAACAACGCGACCGCGGCGACGATGAAGGCGGCAATGCCGAGCGAATGCGTGCGCGACCAGTCGCCGACATCCTGCCACCACAGGCAGGACAGGCCGAAGACAATCCAGGCGACGCTGGCGAGCACGCCGACGCCGGATTCCCGCAACCAACTCGCGAGCAGCGGCGCACGCGAGACGCGCGGCGCGCCGGAGGCGAGGCCGTCAGACAGCGAATACGTCGACATAGATGCGCTCCGCGAACTTCGTGGTATCCGTGCTCTGCTTGAAGACCTGCACGCTCTTGAGATCGTCGGCATAGGCCTTGAGCTCGCGCTTCAGGATCTCGCCGACGGGATGATGATGGTGGGTGTGGTAGCGCACCATGCCCTCGATATCGGCGAGCGTCGCCGTCTTGGGCGCATAGGGCTGGAACGACTTCGCCGCCACCACAGGGTTCTGCGAGGTGAACATGGCGGCATCGAGCAGCGCCTGCGTGATGGCACGCGCGACCTGCGGCTCCTCGCGCACCAGGCTGCCACGGAGGCCCACGATGCAGCAGCTCTTGTCGCGGTACTCGCCGTCGAGGTTGGAGGCGACCTCCTTGTACTGGGTGTCCTTCAGCCAGAGATAGGCGAGCGGATCGGACGACAGGAAGGCCTGCACTTCGCCCTTCTCCACGGCGACGTTGAGCAGGTTGCCGGGATAGGCGCGCCAGTCGACGTCCTTGTTGGGATCGATCCCGAGCTTGGCGAGCTGGATCGAGAAGAAGTTCTTGTCCGGACCGCCGAGATCGCCGACCGCGACGATCTTGCCCTTGAGGTCGGCGAGCTTGCTCACGTTGGAATCGGTACGCGTCAGCACGCGCATGCAGCCGCCATGGGTGCCCGCGGCGATCTTGACGTCAAAGCCCTGCTCCAGCGGCTTCAGCCAGCGCAGCGCCATGCCGAGGCCAGCATCGCTCTTTCCCGTCGCGATCGCCTCGAGCAGTTGATCCGTCGAGCCGGAATAATTGACGAGCTCGACGTCGAGATTCTGCTTCTGGAAGAAGCCGTGCTCGATCGCGACAGGCAGCGGCGCAAGGCAGACCGCGCCGGCGTTCCACGACAGCTTCAGCTTGCGCGGCGCGCCTGTGAGCGCGGGGCCATCCGCGGCCGTCCGGCACAGCGGAAACTCCGAGAAATCGACACCGGGCGCAATCGCGCGCGGCGCAAAGGCCTGCGCTGCACCAAGGGCACCAAGCGGCGCAGCGAACGCCGCCGCAAGGCCGGCCTGGAGCAGATGGCGCCGGTCGAGCCCCGAACCGCCGCGCTTGTTGTCGTTGTTCATCAGTCCCCGCTCCTGCGCTGGCACAGCTCCGCCATGCGCGCAACGGTTCAGGTTGCGCATGTTCCGTGCGGAGCTGCGTTGAGAGAATAATTTTCGCCGACGCTTCTCGCGCCGCGTTGATGCGATGCGCAAATCATGCGGCGCGTTCGCCGCATCGTCAATGAAATGGAATTTCGAATGTGGCGCGAAGCGAAGTCATTCTCTCCATCAGCGCGTGCGGGGACGATGAAACGATTTTTGCCGCTGCATTGGTTGGCAGGGCGCGACGCGGCTCCCTCTCCTGCTTCATTCTTGCGCAGCTTCGGTCGCGAACATCGCACGTTCTCGAAACCAGCGCCCCGCTGAAACGTCCTTGCTCATCGCGCACGCAATACGGTTGGCCATTTCATTGACTGCGCATCGCGCAATCATAGACTTGATCGTCTCGCTGCATCGTTCGCTCACGCGTCGTGAGCAAAGCAACAAGACAGGCCACATGAGCATCAACTCCCACGACCATTCCATCACACGCCGCCTCGCCGCATCGCTGCTTGCCGCCGCCATCACGTTGTCGACGGCCGCCGCGTCGTTCGCTGCCGACACCGTCGTGCTGCGCGTCGGCGACCAGAAGGGCGGCAACCGTTCGCTGCTCGAAATCTCCGGCTATGCGAAGGACCTGCCCTACAGAATCGAATGGTCGGAATTCCCGGCGGCCGCGCCGATCCTCGAAGCGCTCAACGCCGGCGCGCTCGACGTCGGCTACACCGGCGATCTCTCTTTCCTCTCGGTTTATGCCGCCGGCGCGCCGATCAAGGCGATCGGCGGCACCAGGTCGGATGCGAAGACGCAAGCGATCCTGGTGCGCCAGGATTCGCCGATCAAGTCGGCCGCCGACCTCAAGGGCAAACGCCTCGCCGGCACGCGCGGCGGCTGGGGCCAGTTCCTGATCGACGCGACGCTGGAGAAGGCGCAGATCAAGCTGGAGGATGCGACCTTCGCGCCGCTCGGCCCGGTCGACGCCAAGATCGCACTCGTTGCCGGCTCGATCGACGCCTGGGCGGTGTGGGAGCCCTATGTCTCGTTCGCGACGCTGAAGGACAAGGCCCGCGTGGTCGCCGACGGCGAAGGCCTGACGCCGACCATTACCTTCATCGTTGCCTCCGACAACGCCATCGCCACCAAGCGCGCGGCGGTGCAGGACCTCGTGCAGCGGCTGAACAAGGCGCGGCTATGGTCGCTCGATCACATCGGTGAATACGCCAGGAGCACGGCCGAGCTGACCAGGCTGCCCGAGGACGTGCTGCTGTCGGCCTACAACGCGCAGCGCACCAGCCCGATCGTAATCGACGAGAACGTGGTGAAGGAGGTACAGGAAGCCTCGGACCGCTCGACGCGCTACGGCATCCTGCCGAAGACGCTCGACGTCAGCAAAGCCGTCGACCGCAGCTTCACCGCTGCGGCCGCGGGATCGAACTAACCGGAGGCGGCGGGATGCGCAGGCTTCGCCTCGAGGCCGGCCCGTTGCATCTCGCCGCGATCGTGCTCGCGCATTTCGCCTGCATGAGCCTGATCGTGTGGCTGTCGCTCTAGCCGCGCAAGATCACCAATAGCCGTAGTAAGGCCGGTAATACGCCCGGGGCCGGTAGTAGCCATAGCTGTAGCCGTAATAGGGACGGGGTCGGTAGTAGGATCGATAGCCATAACCGTAACCCGGTCCATAGGCGTAACTCGATCCATAGCCGCCATAGTAGGCTGGCGCATAACCATAGCCGTAGCCCGGTCCTGGGTATCCGTAGCCGCCGTAGTACGGTCCGCCGCCATAGTAGCCATAGCTGCTGCTGGCGATGGCGCCGCCGATGATCGCGCCGGCTGCGAGGCCGCCAAGACCCCAGCCCCAGCCCCCGCCCCAGCCTCGGCCGCGCCAATACACCGGCGTGACATCATCGACTGCCGCGGCTTTCATGGCCGCAACGTTGGTCGGCAGCGGCGCCGCCGCCGCCTGCTCGATTTGGCCGGCCATCACGGCACCCGCCAGCGAACAGGCAATTGCAGTTTTCCAGATACTCATCGTCTTGCTCCCTGTCTGACGTTTCGTATGGAAGGGGATCGCAAGGCCATGATCGGGCATCCTTGCGCCAAGTCAAAGCCTCCGAAAGTTAAAACCTCCTGTTTCGTGCACCGCACAAGAAGCTCGCGCCTGCCTCAATTCTGGTCAGGCCCGGCGCCGGCATCCCCCGCACGGATATGACACCGGTACGACGGAGCCCGAGGCAGCAGGCCACGGCAAAGCATTAAGCTTCCCGCGCGTTCGCAACCAACAAGCACCTTCCCGATTTACTATTCGTACCGCTACTATCGGTTCCAATGGTGCGCGGCCGAGAGGCGTCTCGCGAAGGTCTTGCTTGACGCCAGAATCTGGCATGCGCCGGAGTGTGGGAGGATGACATGAGTGCCGTCGGTAATGAGCCGCTCGCCCGTCAGGCGTTGGCATTCGTCCTGGCTGGCGGACGCGGCAGCCGGCTTCTGGAGTTGACCGACCGGCGCGCCAAGCCCGCGGTCTATTTCGGCGGCAAGTCCCGCATCATCGATTTCGCGCTGTCGAACGCCGTGAACTCCGGCATCCGCCGCATCGCGGTCGCGACCCAATACAAGGCGCACAGCCTGATCCGGCATCTTCAGATGGGCTGGAACTTCTTCCGCCCGGAGCGCAACGAGAGCTTCGACATCCTCCCGGCCAGCCAGCGCGTTTCCGAGAACATGTGGTATGTCGGCACGGCCGACGCGATCTACCAGAACATCGACATCATCGAGTCGCACAACGCGCGCTTCATCGTGGTGCTCGCCGGAGACCACATCTACAAGATGGATTACGAGGTGATGCTGCGCCAGCACGTCGAGAGCGGCGCCGACGTCACCGTCGGCTGTCTCGAAATGCCGCGCCAGGAATCTTCCGGCTTCGGCATCATGCATATCGACGAGAACGGCTTGATCCAGGAGTTCCTGGAGAAGCCCGCCGACCCGCCGCCGATGCCGGGCAAGCCGGACGTCTCGCTCGCCAGCATGGGCATCTACGTGTTCGATGCGAAATTCCTCTACGAGGAGCTGAAGCGCGACGCCGCGGATCCGAACTCCAACCACGATTTCGGCAAGGACATCATCCCCTACATCGTCAAGAACGGCCGTGCGATCGCGCACCAGTTCTCGACCTCCTGCGTCCGTTCCGGCAGCGACCCGCGCTCCTACTGGCGCGACGTCGGCACGGTCGATGCCTATTGGGCCGCCAATATCGACCTCACCGACGTGGTGCCGGAGCTCGACCTGTTCGACCGCGCCTGGCCGATCTGGTCCTATGCGGAGATCACGCCGCCCGCGAAATTCGTCCATGACGAGGAGGGCCGCCGCGGCCAGGCCGTGAGCTCGCTGGTCTCGGGCGGCTGCATCATCTCCGGCGCGTCGCTGCGCCGTTCGCTGCTGTTCACTGGCGTACGCATCAACTCCTACGCCAATGTCGAGAACGCCGTGATCATGCCCTACGTGAATGTCGGCCGCGGCGCTCGCTTGAAGAACGTCGTGATCGACCGCGGCGTCGAGATTCCCGAAGGACTCGTCGTCGGCGAGGATCCAGAGTTCGACGCGAAGCGCTTCCGCACCACCGAGCAGGGCATTTCGCTCATCACCCAGCCGATGCTCGACAGGCTCAATACATGACGCCTGTTCGCGTCCTCGCGGTCGCCTCTGAGGTCTACCCCATCGTCAAGACCGGCGGCCTTGCGGATGTCGCCGGCGCGCTGCCGCTTGCGCTGAAGGCGCATGGCGTCGAGATGCGCACGCTGATGCCGGGCTATCCCGACGTGATGCGGATGCTGGGGGGCACCGTGGAAATCCGGCGCTGGCCGGATTACTTCGGCGGACCCGGACGCCTGCTCGCGGGCTCGCATGACGGGCTCGATCTGTTCGTGCTCGACGTGCCGCATCTCTATGCGCGACCGGGCAATCCTTACGTGACAGCCGATGGCGTCGACTGGCCGGACAATGGCGTGCGCTTTGCGGCATTGTCGCGTGTCGCCGCCGACATCGGCCACGGCCTCGTGCCGGCGTTCGTGCCTGACGTGGTGCATGCCCATGACTGGCAAGCCGGGCTCGCACCGGCCTATCTGCACTATGACAATCGTCCGCGCCCCGCCACCGTGATGACCATTCACAACATGGCCTATCAGGGCAAGTTCGATCGCGAACTGATCGGCTCGATTGGCCTGCCCTGGCACGCCTTCAATGTCGACGCCCTCGAATATTTCGGCGGCATCAGCTTTCTGAAGGCCGGCCTGCAATTCGCCGATCGCATCACCACGGTCTCGCCGACCTATGCGCGGGAGATCCAGAGCGACGAAGGCGGCATGGGGATGGGCGGCCTGCTGCGCGAACGCGCTGACGTGCTCAGCGGCATCCTCAACGGCATCGATATCGAGGTGTGGAATCCGCAACAAGATCCGCACATCGCCTACCGCTTCGGCGCGCAGGACCTGACGTTCCGGGCCGCGAACAAGGCGGTGCTTCAGCAGCAGTTCAATCTCGATTCTTCGGACGAGGCGCCCCTGCTCGGCGTCATCAGCCGCCTGTCCTGGCAGAAGGGGCTCGATCTCCTGCTCGAGACCATTCCGACCATTTTGGGCGAAGGCATGCAGCTCGCGCTGCTCGGCAGCGGCGACCGCGATCTCCAGGATCGCTATCAGGCCGCCGCCCGCGCGAATCCCGGCCGGATCGGGGTCGTGATCGGCTACGACGAGATCCTTGCGCATCTGATCCAGGCCGGTTCGGACGCGCTCATCGTGCCCTCGCGCTTCGAGCCATGCGGCCTGACCCAGCTCTACGCGCTGCGCTATGGCGCCGTGCCCATCGTCTCCCGGGTCGGCGGCCTCGAGGATACCATCGTCGATATCGGCGAGGCCGACAGATCGGGCTTTGATGCCACCGGCTTCAAGTTCGCCCCCGTGACCGCCGATGCCCTCGCCGGCACGCTGCGCAAGGCCAACACCGTCTTCCACGACAAGCTGACCTGGCGCCGGCTGCAACTGAACGGCCTTGCGACCGACGTGTCCTGGCGCAACCGCGCCGGCGACTATGCCGCGCTCTATCGCGATCTCATGGCAGCGCGCCGGACGTAGGCACAGGTCCGTCGAATCCATGTTATAGAGGCGGCATGGACCCCTCCGCGATCAAGCTGATCGGCTTTGCCGCCGCAACCTGCACCACCGTCGCCTACGCGCCGCAGTTCATCAAGGTCTGGAAGACCCGTTCGGCCCGCGACATCTCGCTCGGCATGTTTCTGGTCATGGTGCTGGGCCTGGCGCTCTGGCTGGTCTACGGCCTGCTCTCAGGCGACGCCCCTTTGGTCGCCGCCAACGCCGTCACCATGGTGCTCGCCGCCGGCATCCTGTTCATGAAGCTGAAGTACGGCTGAGCCTGAAGCTGCGAGGACGGATTGGCGTGCCCACATAAAACCCGGGATGTCTGCTTTCGAGGGACCCCGGAGCCGACATAGACAATCGACCATCGTGTGGTCAGTGCGGTACCTGAAAGGTAGCGGCCCTTGATCCAGATCAAGCCAGATTGTTTGTAGCCCGTTGTTTAATTGCCAACATTGCCAGGCCGCAGAAGCCGCCTCCGGTGCGGCGCCGGAAACATTCGTCGTCGCTCCAGCGCGGCCGTAATTTGAAGGGGGCATTCCCAACACCGATCTCGCGTTCCCGAGGGACCGCCCATGAGTAGATCAGAAGCTGACGCTCAAGATATGCGAATGATGGAAAGATGCCTCGAACTCGCTCGGCAAGGGGTGAAGCAAGGAGAGCTGCCATTCGGCGCCGTCATCGCGTCTCGGGGACGGATCATCGCAGAAGCGACCAACCACGTTTCATCGGAATGCGACGTGACCCGGCACGCGGAACTCGTCGCTCTTTCAGCGGCGCAAAAGATTCTAGGGCAAAAGCGTTTGCCGGATTGCACCTTGTATTCAATCGTCGAACCTTGCCCAATGTGTTCTTTCCCGACCCGGGAGGCGCGGATTGGTCGCGTGGTGTTCGCCATGTCATCTCCGGTCATGGGCGGATTTTCGAGATGGGACGTTCTGTCGGACAACAATTTGTCGAGCAGGCTGCCTGAGGTCTTCGGACCTGCGCCGGAAATCGTCTCTGGCTTGCTATCTCAAAGGGCCGAGGAGATCTGGCGCGACTGGAACCCGCTCGCCTGGCGATTTATGAGACGACGAGGCTGCATCGGACGAGCGGTCGAGCAGACTTCGTGCCATGCGGGCGCGCCTCGGCCAACGTTTTCCTGGAATGCGCTAGCGGATATTTTGGCCGCGCCGGCTCTTTCGATGAGTAGCGTCTTCCGGCGCCGGCGTGCAGATTCAATCACCATCTCGGACCTGGACAAACCTGGCGTCTAGGATCGGGAGGCGCTGCTGCAGGATCAGGCGCGTGTGGCTATCGTTTCAAGTGTAGGTGTCGGAATGGGCACCGGGTTTCGTGAACACAGGTGCGGGAAACCAAAGTGAGTTCCAAGCCGTTGCTTGGCGCTGCGCAAAGCCATCACCGCCATGACAGAGTCAACTGCGAGCCGGCCAAGACCAGGAAGCTGCCCCGGGTCTTGAACAAGCGAACGTCCAATCTTGCGCAGTTCAGGCTTACCTGCGGGCCCGATATCTATGAGCGCGGCCCTCGGAAGTTTTCGATGAGCAGGGTTTAGAACAACACGACAGACGGCAAAGGGAATTCTGAATTCGGAAGCAATTCGAGCGACGACCTGCGACTCCATGTCGGCGGCGACCGCCCCGGTGATGCCATGGAAATCCCGTCTCTCTTCAAGACTTGTCATCGGCGAAGCGACACCAGCTATCGCAGAGTAGCCGGCACCCGGGATCATCCGAAGGAGCTCCTCGGCCCAGGGGAGGTCAGCTGGATAAGCTTCATCTTTCGCGGCAAATACCGACGAGGCGATGACAACGTGACCTGGTCGGAGCTTCGGATCTAGCCCGCCGCAGACCCCAAAACTTATGATGCCGCGCGCGCCGTGGCTGATGGCGTCACGCAAGCAAGAGGCGGTTCGGTCACCGTTAGCGATCATCGCTGACGCGCCGGCTATCTTGGCCTCAATCGCAAGTCCAACGACGGCGATGACCGCCTTCACGTCACGGCGGGGGGCGCCAATCTGAGCGTCGTCGACCGTAACATGCAGCGTCATCAGAGGCGTCGATATCCTGAAACCGAAGTATCTCCAGACTCGGGCGATCAAGAGTAAGCCGGCACGAGCACTGCCCGTCTAGACAAAATCGACGGGCCTCCCGGTTGGAAGCCAGTTGTTGGAGAACTGTGCCTCGGACGCCACAGCTGCCGCCTGATCGCGGCGGAGACTCGCACCTTCAGAGGCGCAAGCAAGCTCAGCCGCCGAACACATACGACGCCATCGCGACGTTCGCGACCTCGTCGACGAAGACGCGTTTGCCCACGTCGCTGCCGGCGGCACCGGCGGCCACCATAAGCGGCAGCAGATGATCTTCGCGCGGATGCGCGAGGCGCGCGCTGGGCGCGTTCTCCCAGTCGACCAGCATCGCGTTGCGGCGCGCCGGATCCGGATTGCTGATCGCCTCGTTCAGGTAGGCTTCGAAATCGTACGAGACCGGTTTCGACTCTGCCCGGCCGAACCCGCGCATGTTGTGATAGGTCAGCCCGCTGCCGACGATCAAAATCCCTTCGTCGCGCAGCGATGCGATCGCCTGCCCGACCTTGATGTGCTCGGCCGCGTCGTAAGCAGACTTCAGCGACAGCAGCACGATCGGCATGTCCGCGTTCGGATACATCAGGCCGAGCGGCACGAAGGTGCCGTGATCGAAACCCTGATTGGGATCCTCCCGGCAATCGAAGCCCGCGTGCTCGAGCAGCGCCCTCACCCTGGCCGCGAGCTCCGGCTTGCCTGGCGCCGGATATTTGAGGTGATAGGTATGCTCGGGGAAACCGTAATAGTCGTACACCATCGGCGGATGCGCCGAGGTGGAGACGGTGAAGGCGTCGGCTTCCCAATGGCCGGTGATGACGAGCACGGCCTTGGGCTTCTCTGGGAGAAGCTGCGGCAGCCGGCCGAACTCCGCGGCGGTCCTGGCGTATTGCACGCGCCGGTCCTCCATGAAGGGCCATGGGCCGCCGCCATGCGACAGGAAGAGGGTCGGCAATCGCGTCATGAGGCTGGTCTCGTTGACAACATGCGGGGTGCGAACTGCCCGCGAACGGCGGCGAGCATAGGCAAACCGGTATGGTTAGCAAGTCGTTAACGATTTGCCGCCCACAATCCGGCCGTGGCCGAAGGAATCGGCCAGAAGACAGGGTCGTGAGATGAAGAAGTTTGCGCTGGGGGACGTCGTCAACAGTGACAAGGGCCGCCGCGGCGTCGTTCGCGCCGCCTACAGGTCGAAGGATGGCCAGCAGTTCTACGCCGTCGAGAAGGACGGCACGATGGACTACCTCGAAGAAGAGCGGCTGAGCCCGGCGCCGCGGGTCGAACTCGCGGCATAAATCCAACTCATCTTCCTAGCGCGCAAGCCGGTCGAGACGCTTCGTCAAGGGGTCGTCTCCGCTCGCGATGCGATCGTTCGTGATCAGCAGCAGGCGATCGCGGTCTGCGGCCGCATCCCAATGCGGCAGATCCGGGCCGTTGGGATCGCCGTTCCTCGCGAAGTTGATCCAGTAACCGCGCATGCGGTTCGCGACCTCGCGATCCGCCCGTGTGAGCAGTCCCGCGCCGGGCATGCCTTGCGCGCCGAAGATGAATTGCAGTTCGCGCCCGTGCCCTTCGTCGGGATTCGTGCGCCGGGCCTCGGCCACGTAAGCGAAGCGATAGCGAAACGTAGGCGCACCGGTTGCCGCATGGAGGCGGGCAAGCAGTCTGACCGGCTCGGTGAAGACCTTGTCGGTATAGAATTTGGCTGCGCGCTCCGATGGCCTCGCGATATCCGGGTAGAGTTTGCGCAGCTCATCGCTGGTCTCGCCCGAGGACGCCAGCGTCGCCCTGATCTCCGGCTCGCCATCGAAGCGCGTCTCGTCATCGTTCGAGCCGATGATGAGGGGAATGCGGCTTTCATGCCCCGCCGTAAATCCCGCGGCCACGTCTTCGCTCACCAGGGTTCCGTCCATCGCGGGCGCGAAGCTGCGTCCGGAGCTTGTGAGCAGGTTTTGCTCGGCAGCAAGCAGCCGCGCCGGCGCGACGACGCGCAAATCCGCCTCCTGCCCAAGCGCCGCCACGAATTGCCGGCCCATGGCCTCCGCCTCCTGTGCCGAGCGCAAACGCGCACGGCCGGGCAGCGATTGCAGAATGGCCTTCTGGAACAGATCGCGCGATTGCGCACACAGCATCAGAAGCGCGATCGACGTCGCGCCTGCGCCGCTGCCGAACAGGGTGACGTTGCCCGGATCGCCGCCGAAGGCCGCGATGTTGTCGTGCACCCAATGCAGCGCCGCGATCTGGTCCATCAGGCCGTAATTGCCGAAGCCGCCTTCCGACAGCGCGGGATGAGCGAGCCAGCCGAGCACGCCGAGACGATAATTCACGGTGACCACGATGAGGCCGGCCTGCGCGAGCTTTGCACCGTCGAACAGCGGATCGTTCGCGGTGCCGCCGGCGAATCCGCCCCCATGGATGAACACCATCACCGGCAGCGGACCGTCGACCCCGAAGGGACGGAATACGTTGAGCGTAAGGCAATCCTCGCTCGTATCAGGCAACGACGGCTGCAGGCATGGCGCGCCGTACTCGTAGGCGGTGCGCATCTCGGGGTTCTCGGCCGTTGCCTGCGGCGGGCGCCAGCGCAGCGGCCCGATCGGAGCGGCCGCATAGGCCAGCCCTTTGAAGGACGCCACCTCGCCCTCGACGGCGCCAAGCATCTGCCCTTCACGCGTCAGCGCGAACGGAAACTGTCCGACCGCCTGAGCGACGGCCGCACCGTCGCAGCAAAGCAGCGAAGAGGCCACAACGAGCGCAAACAACGACCGCATCTTGAGGGATCTCGGGGCGCGGAAGGGTTCCCCGGCAGGTTACGACTGCGGTACGCGACGAGGCAAGCTCGGCGGCCGCTCCTAGTTGCCCTTGGCGATAATGTCCGCCAGCGCGCGGCGGGCGACGATGCCGAGCTCGCCAAGCGTGGAGTGACCTGACTGAGCCGCCTCGATCAGGCGTTCGGCGATGAACCTGCGGCTGTCGTGATCGCCGCCATGCGGCAATTGGCGACACGTCTGCTCAAGGACGACGTCCATGTTCGCTTTCGTGCGCTCGCTCAACTCTGTCATGACGCCCTGGGCACGCGTGGCTTGTAACCGCAAGCATACACAGAAGGATGTGATCTGATTAGACCGGACTATCCCGGCGATTGTGCATCGCGGTGCGTGTATCGCCGTAACTTTCGCGCGGCCACGATGAGGCCGCAAACGACTACCGAAGATTGCATCTGCTCTGATGACAAGCCGGGCCTGCAACGATAGCCTGCCGGCAAAACAAGATACACGGGAGGAATACCATGCCTGACGCAATGGTCGCCGCACGTGAGTCCAAGGCGACGAGTGGAACAGCCCACCAGGTCGACGTCGCCGTGGTCGGCGCCGGATTTGCCGGCCTCTATCTTCTGCACCGCCTGCGCAAGGCCGGCCTCACGGCGGTCGCCCTCGAGGAAGCCGGCGATGTCGGCGGCACCTGGTACTGGAACCGCTATCCCGGTGCGCGCTGCGATATCCAGACCATCGACTACAGCTACACCTTCGATCCGGAGCTCGACGAGGCATGGACATGGTCGGAGAAATACGCGACCCAGCCCGAGATCCTGCGCTATCTCGGCTTCGTCGCCGACCGCTACGATCTGCGCCGCGACATCCGCTTCAAGACCAAGGTCACCGAAGCCAGGTGGGACGAGAAGGCCGAGCGCTGGCAGCTCACCACCGACAACGGCACGCCGGTCTCCTGCCGCCACTACATCATGGCCACCGGCTGCCTTTCGGCGCCGAAGCCGCCGGAGATCGACGGCGTCAAGGATTTTGAGGGCAAGGTCTATTTCACCGGCCGCTGGCCGCATGACGGCGTCGATCTCGCGGGAAAACGCGTCGCCGTGATCGGCACGGGCTCATCGGCGATCCAGTCGATCCCGCTGATCGCCGAGCAAGCCGCGCAACTGACCGTGTTCCAGCGCACGCCGAACTTCGCGCTGCCTGCGGGTAACGGGCCGGCGCCGGAGGATCGCAGGACCTACTTTGAAAGCGACCGCGCCGCCTATCGCGAGCATGCGCGCCAGTCGATGACGGGCGTGCCGTATCCGCAGCAGACGGTGGTGAGCTGGCAGTTGAGCGATGCCGAGCGTCGCGAACGCTTTGAACGCGCCTGGGCTGCCGGCGATCTCGTTCATATCCTGACCCAGCTCTGGGCCGACCAGGGCGTCGACTTCGACGGCAATGCGCTGATCGGCGAGCTGATCCGCGAGAAGATTTCCGCGGCCGTGAAGGATCCGGAAACGGCGGCGGCGCTGATGCCGCACGACCATCCCTTCGGTGCCAAGCGTCCCTGCCTCGATACAAATTACTACGCGACCTACAACCGGCCGAACGTCACGCTGGTCAATCTGCGCCAGGAGCCGATCAAGGCGATCACCGCAAGCGGCATCATCACCGGCAAGCGCAACTTTGATGTCGACGTCATCGTGTTCGCGACCGGCTTCGACGCCATGACCGGCGCGATTCGCGCCGTGCATCCCATCACCGGGCGCGGCGGCAAGTCGCTCACCGATGTCTGGGCGCAGGGGCCGCAGACCTATCTCGGACTCACGGTCGAAGGCTTCCCGAACTTCTTCATGATCACAGGGCCCGGCAGCCCGTCGGTGCTGTCGAACATGGCGGTGTCGATCGAGCAGCATGTCGACTGGGTGGTCGACCGCCTAGCGGCGCTACGCGACGCCGGCTTCACCACGATGGAGCCGACCGAAACGGCGCAGGCCGGCTGGGGCCGGCACATGACCGACTGCTCGATGGTGACGCTGCACCGGCTCGCCAACACCTGGTACACGGGCGCCAACGTGCCGGGCAAGGTGCAGGGCCTGATGCCCTATACCGGCGGCGTCGGCCCCTATCGCAGCATCTGCGACGAAGTCACGAGCCGCGGCATGCTCGGTTTCAAGCTGACCGGCCCGAACGGCGCGGCGCAATGCAATGACGGCGAGGTCGTGCGCCTGCAACCCGACGTGCGGCTGGTGCTGAACCTGCTCGCGTCGCTGAATCTGCCGCCGATCGAGTCGATGGGCGCGATCGGTGCCCGCGCCTTCGTCAACGAGTTCAACAAGGGCCGGCCTGCGGGACGGCCGATCGGCGACATCGTCGATGGCACCCTGCCCGGCGCCGACGGTCCGCTGCCGTACCGCGTCTACAAGCCGGCGACGGCGGGGCCGCATCCCGTCGTGGTCTATTTCCACGGCGGCGGCTGGGTGCTCGGCGACGAGCAGTCGGATGAACCGTTCTGCCGCGACATGGTGCGGCGGACCGGCATGATGTTCGTCAGCGTCGGCTATCGCCACGCGCCGGAGCATCGCTTCCCGACGGCGGCCGAGGACGGCTATGCGGCAACGCGCTGGATCGCTGAACACGCGGCCGAGCTTGGCGGCAAGCCGGGTCCGGTGCTGGTCGCGGGCTGGAGCGCCGGCGGCAATATCGCCGCCGTCACCTGCCAGCTTGCGCGCGATCGCGGCGGGCCGGAGATCGCGGGCCAGCTGCTGGTGTGCCCGGTCACCGACTGTACCTTCGACCGGCCCTCCTACAATGACAATGCGACCGGCTATTTCCTGACGCGGTCGCTGATGTACTGGTTCTGGGACCTCTACTGCTCGCCGGCCGAGCGCACTGATCCGCGCGTCTCGCCGCTGCGCGGCAAGGTCTCGGGCCTGCCGCCGGCCTTTGTCGTCACTTGCGAGTTCGATCCACTGCGCGACGAGGGTATCGCTTACGCCGACGCGATGGCCGCCGCCGGCGTCCCGGTCGAGCAGCTCAAGGCAAACGGCCATTTCCACTCGTCCTTTGCGATGGTCGACGTGGTGATCACCGGGGTCGCCGGCCGGGTGCAGATGGCCGAAGCCTTGCGGCGCTTCGCCGGGCTTCCGCCAAAGGCCAGTCGCGGTGACGAGAACAGCCACGGCCAGACCAGTCCGGGGCACAAAATCGCGGCGGCCGCGAGCTGATGGCGACGAGGCGGCCGGGAACCTTTTCCCGGCTGCTGCGTTGAGTATGAGGCATTGAGATGCAGCGATAGGTGTGGGCCCCGGCGCGCAGATTCGCGTGCTGGGGCAGTTTTGCGTGAGGCGATGATGGGGGACGTGGTTGCGCATTCAAAGGTCGATTTCGGAGCGCTTGCGGCCCTGCATAAATGGCCCTCGCTCGCGAACCAACGCCGACCGGACAGAGCCTCGTACCAGGTGAGCGAGGGGACACTCGACGAGTGCATCTCGGCGTTCATGGAAAAGCCGGCCGCGACCAGGCATCTCTATGATATTCACACGATGGCGCAGCCGCCGCTGGTCACGGATATCCTTTCGCCCGAGCACATCGCCGAACTCTCGCGGCTGAGAGAATTTCTCTGATTGCGTGCAGACGCGGAAGCTGCACGCGCACCACAAGCTTTTCACCAAGGCAGGAACCTTCTTCCGGATTTTCCCGTTAACCGGGATCGGAAGTCAAGACGAGTGCCCTGAGATGCTTGAAGCCGGTGTACCATCCGAGGTCGTGCCTTACGGCGCAGACCAGACCCTGTTCGTGGTGATCGATCGCCGCGACAAGGCGACCGAAATCCGCATCGAGCGGAGTGATCTCGAAACCACGATCGGCGAGCTCGTCGCCGGCTGCTTCAACGATCCGATCAAGGTGATCTCGTTCAACACGCTCGAACACTGGATGAAGGACATCTCGACGGACGTCGCCGGCGAGATCAAGGCGCGCTGCGAGATCGATGGTGTCACGCTGCCCGACTATCTCAGCGACTTCGTCGAGAGCTATACCTGACCGCGCCTCGTTCTCATTGATACGCTTCGAATCGCAGGCAATAAAAAAGCGCCGCTCCCGCGGCGCTTTTCGTGTGGCAGCATTTTTGTTCGAGCATGATCCTGTCGGAAAACCGCTACACGCTTTTCCGGATCATGCTCAGTGGTGCCAGAACAATGCCAGCAGCAGAACGATCGGCAGCGGCACGCCAAGCAGCCAAAGCAAAGCACCTCGTCCAAAGCCCATGACTTCCTCCTCCTCTTGCACTGCCCAGATGACGCAGGACACGAAGAGAAGTTCCGCGCTTCGAGGCGAGGGCGAATGCGTTCAGTGCATGGTTTATGGGAGTTATACGCGCCGGTACTTGCCGGCGATGACCTCGATCTCGCGGCGGCGTTCGCCGGCGAAAGTCAGGAGCTTTTCGATCGTCAGTGTATCCGTGATCCGTTTGGCGAGGCGCTCGGCGCGCGCGGCCTGATCTTCGAGATACTGGATCGTGTTCAAGCGCCGCCTCCCCCAGGACCTCCGATTTGAAGGCCCGACTTGTTTGGGCACCCATGGTGCGCCAGGGCGACTAACAGCCGGTTAAGCGCGAGCGCTCAAGTCGATGAATCGCGCTCTATCGCACCACGTCGAGCCGGACATTGGTGATGCCCTTGTCGACCATGCCGAGCTCCTCGGCCGCGGAAGGCGAGATGTCGACCACGCGTCCGCGAACATAGGGCCCACGATCGTTGACCCGGACGGTCACGAAGCGGCCGGAGGAGACGTCGGTGACGCGCAGCTTGGTGCCGAACGGCAGGCTGGGATGCGCCGCGGTCAATTCGTTCTTGTCGAACTTCTCGCCGCTCGCAGTTTTCGTATCCGAATAGAAGCTGGCAACGCCGTGCGAGGCGGTTTGCTTGGCGTCGGGCACGCGCGCCCGGCGGATCGGCCGTGGATGCAGCGCCGCCACCCGGTGCGGCCGCTCGACTGCGGAGTGCCGGCTGATGCCGAGATCAGCCTTCTGCCGGCCGACCGGCGACTGCGCGCAGGCGGCGAGCGAAGCGGCACCGATGATGGCGAGCAGCAATCGGCACGAGGTTGCGAGGGAAATCCGGGCACTTGCGGCACGTGCAATGTGAGACATGGTACGCCCCTCCGAACTGCCGAGAGTTTCGGTCGGGAATGAGGGCAGAACCTTGTCGGAACAAAAGCAGGCCTGAGGCCGCCGCCGTTTCACGTCAGCTGTGATGATTCCACCACAGTGGCATCCCCTGAATCGGGGCAGAGACGGCCTCCCAGAGGCGGCGGCCCAGCTCAGGCCGGAGGCGGGATCGCGCGCAACACGTCCCTGAATACGCCGAACTGCAATCGAAACGCTTGTGGGCTGTAGTCCTGATAGTAACCCGCGGTCACCGCGACAACGAGATCGAGCTCCGGGACGATGCGGATCGACTGCCCACCGCGCCCCAGCGCGCCGATCCAGTTGATCTTCCGGTCATTGAGGCGCGTTTGGCCGCGCCACCACAGATATCCGTAGGACTGATCGTCGGTCCCCTTGATCTTCTCTGCCGTCGAGGCGTCGATCCATGCCTTGGAAACGATCTGGCGATCGTTCCAGCGGCCGCCCGCAAGGACCAGCTGGCCGATCTTGGCCATGTCGCGTGGTCGCAAGCGCAATCCCGCTCCGGCATCGGTATCCCCTCTGTACCGGCCCCACACTGTGCTGGTGATCCCCAGAGGCTCGAACAACGTCTCGCGCGCAAATTCATCGAGGGGGCGTCCGGTCGCCTTGCGGATGATGGCCGACACGAGCGTAAGCGCGCCGGTGTTATAGAAGAACTCCTGCCCCGCCGCGGCAGTCACCGGAAGACCGAGAACGTAGCGACACGGATCCCATGCCATATGCATGCGCGTCTCGTCGTTGTCGTAGTCTCCCGTTGCGGGCGTCGCTTCGATCCACTTCAGGCCCATCGACATGGTGAGCACGTGCACGAGCCGGATGCGGTCCTTTTCAGGGGAACGCAAGTCGGCCAGCTCGGGAAAGAAGCTGAAGATCGGTTCGTCCACGCTGCGTATCAGACCGCGATCGATCGCGATCCCGACCGCGAGTGACGCAACGCTCTTCGACACTGATTTCATGTCGTGCAACGTATCGGCATCAAAGGCGACGGTTTCCACCCGGCGGCCGTAAATGCGGCTGGGTATCTCGTCGGCTCCCTTGAAGTAGCGCTCGAACGCCAGCTTGCCATCGCGGGCGACGAGGACGGCATGGATATTGGCATCGATCGAGGCGAGCCGATCGGCCATCCCGCACAGCGCCTCGCGATCGGCGAGACCGTTGCCATTGACGGAGCCGACCGGCCAGCCGTCGTTCCGCTCGATCGGGACACCGCAGCCGTCGGCTGCATTCACCGCCAACGCGGAGAGCGGCGCCAGTGCGGCTCCGCCGAGAAATGAAATGAATTGGCGCCGCCTCATTCGAACCGTCTCCGTCACCCCTGTTGGGGCGCAGAGCAAGCTTCGGCGCATCCGGGCTGCGCATGCTCTCCGAGGATGCGCGCGAGTTCACGCCAATAGAGCCTTCGCCAGTTCGTCTTCAAGCTGGCGAAAAAATCGAGCTCTCGTTGCGTCAGTGTGCACATCGCGCTTCAGGCCACGAGGCCCCCCATCGGCTTGACGTCGGCGCTGCCGGGGAAAACCGTTTCCGCCAGCACGTTCTCCTCGACGCGCAGATGATCTCTCAGCAGACCCTTCAGCACGGCGCGCAGATCCGTGGTCGGCTTGAGGTCGCGATCCTCCAACAGCTGCGCCGGCTTCAGGCCGGGCCAGTCCGCGATCACGCGGCCGCCGGCGAGCCCGCCGCCGATGAGGAAAGCGACCGTGCCGGTGCCGTGATCGGTACCTTGCGTGCCGTTGATGCGCGCGGTGCGACCGAACTCGGTGACGACGGCGACCACGGTCTCCTTCCACGCCTCGCCCATGTTGGTCTCGATCGCGGCGAACGCGCCGTCGAGCGCGCCGAGCAGATTGTAGAGCTGGCCCGAGGCCGCGCCTTCGGCGATATGCGTATCCCAACCAACGAAGCCCATCGCGCCGACGCGCGGGCCGTCGGGCTTGGCGAGATAGCGCGCGGCGGTGCCGGCCGCTTCGGCAAAATAGGCGCGCACACGCGCGATGCCGGGAGGCGCCAGCGTCGGATCGTCCGACATCGCATCGCCCTTGCCGGGCGCGCCGCCGAGTGAAGCGAGCTTCATGCGCGCCTGAAGCACGGTCGCAAGCTTCGGATCAGTGTGCTGGTAGAGATCGAGCAGGCGGTTCTGCGTGTCCTCGCTCGCCGGCAGCAATTTCTGCGGCACCCATGTCATGACGGGCGCCGAGCCGCGCACCACCAGCGGCGTCACCGAGCCGATGCCAAGCGCGCGGCTGCCGCGCGGATCGACGCGGCCTCCGGATTCCATCGCGAGCAGCGCGCGGTTGAGCCAGCCCGACGCCGTCATGCCGGGCTTGACGAGCCCGCTCTCCAGCACGTCCTGGCCGTCGAAATGCGAGCGCTCGCGATAGGGCGTCGCGGCGGCATGGACGATCGCCGCCTTGCCGCTCTTGTAGAGCCGGTGCAGGTTCGGCATCGCCGGATTGAGCGCGAAGAAGGCATCGAGCGGCAGCGCTGGCGGCTTGCCGTCCAGCAGCAATGCGCGATCGCCGCGCAACGAAACCCAGTCGGGATCGCCGACCGGCGCGACTGCACCGAGGCCGTCGAGCGCCCCGCGCAGGACGATCACGAGCAGGCGCGGATCGCGCCCTTCGGCACGTGCGATGCGCGGCATCTGGCTCCACGCGAACAGCGCACCGGAGCCGACCAGAAGCTCGCGCCGCGTGGGCAAATGATTGACGAAGCCCATGCTCACCTCCTCTGAAAATCCGCCGACATGAACAGCAGCGCCAATGCCTGCTGCCGGCTCTCGGCGCGGCCGACCGCCTGCTTCACCTCGGGCGCGATCTGCGATGCGAAGACGTCCTCGATGATGACTTGCGGATCGGCCATGCCGGTGATGCGCTCGGCAAAATAGTTGGCGACGTCGAGCCGGCGGCCGACACCGTCGATCCAGCTCGCCTCCTCATCCGGATAACCCTTCGGCGCGGACGGACGCCATAGCGCTTCGCCAAGCAGCTCCTGGCCGCCGGTGAAGCGGACGGGATCGACGACGGTGATGCCGGTCGCGCGCACCATGCCGACGACCCATTCGCCGGGACGCTTGAGCTTTGACGGCGGCCCGCGCCACGCGTCGTCCGACGACACCATCGCGATCGCGACCTGCTTGAGATCGCCTTCGGTGTCGCGAAAGGTCTTGGCCATCTGCTCGACCAGCGCCGGCGGCGGCTCGTCGGCGACGAAATGGCGCGCGAGCTTGGTTGCCACATGCGTGGCGGTCGCCGGATTTGCGGCGAGATCGCGCAGCACGGCGCGGCCCTGCTCGGCATCCTCCTGCTCGTAGCGCTTGCCGAGCACGGTCTGCCCGCCGGGCTCGTGCAGCCGTGGATTGAAGGTGAACTCGCCGCCATGCTGGGGATCGGCGCCCGGCGGCACCAGCGTCCAGCCGGTCAGCACGTTGGCGAAGCTGATCACGTCGTCCTGGGTGTAGCCGGTGCGCACGCCGAGCGTATGCAGCTCCATGATCTCGCGCGCAAAGTTCTCGTTGAGGCCGCGGCTGCGGTTGATGCCGGCGGTCGAGTTCGCGCCCATCGACTCCAGATTGTCGAGATAGAACAGCATCGCCGGATGGCCTTCGACGGCCAGCAAGAGATCGACGAAACGGCCGAGCGCGTTGGCACGAACCGCTTCGCGCTCATAGGCGCCGGACATGCTCTGGATCCGGTTGGCCGAGACGCAGAAATGGTTGGACCAGAACCACACCAGCCGCTCGGCAAAGCCGATATCGGCAGCGAGCGCGGCTTCCGTGCGCAGCTTGGCTTCCTGCAAATAGATCGGACGGCCGGGATCGGGAATGGCGTCGGCGGCCTGCTTGGCCGCCATCTCGGCAGCGTCCTTCTCCTGGCTGTAGCCCTGCGCTTGCCCCTCCGGCTGCGCCTGAGCCTGACCTTGGTCGCCCGCAGCAGCAGGAGCAGCGGCCATCTGCTGCTTCTTGGCCTGTTGCTGCGCCTGCTTGGCACGCGCCGTCCGCCGCGCATTGGCGTCGGCCACGGTGCGGTAGGCTTTCGCACTCGAAGGAAGGCTCGCCGCCGCGCTCAATACCAGCGGGCGGTCGAGCTCTGCGATCAAAGCGCCACGCGGATCGGTCCCGATGGCGGCGATCGATCCCGGCCGTGGTCCCATCCCGAAGCGATGGAGCGCCAGCACAACCTCGGCCTTTGCAGCATTGCTCATGGCGGTCGCTCAATCTTTCGAGACTGCCCGACGGCGTGCCGTCTGCGGCTACGAACGGTAATGCTACGGATCGTAGCATTCAGTATCTGAGCCTGCAAGCGGAGATTGAGTCACCGCCGTCACGACATCGGGAGCCGCCGGTCTTGGCAGACCGGCAGCAAAGCCGTCCTAGAAATTGGGCCCGAGCGCGATCTTCGTGATCGTGCCGTTTCTGACGCCGATGCGCCATTCCGCCGAGCCGTTGGCGAACTGGGCGACGTAGATGTCGCTGTCGAGCGCGGTGACGCCGCGGAACGAAACCGCGCGCAGCGCGCCGAGCCGCGCCAGGATCGCCTGGTCGAACGGAAGCTGCTGGCGCGTGATGTCGGCGACCTCCGGCGTCATGCGCTCGTAGTCCGGCTGGCCCTTGCCGACGCCGTCGATGTAGCGCCGCAGCATCTCCTCGCCATTGGCGATCGGGACGGCGCGGCGCGCGGCGCGCCCGGGACGTGCGCCAAGGCTCGACGCTTCGACATTGTGGAAGCGGGTCTGCCGGCCCGGCATCAGGACCTCGAGGCACCGTCCCGACTTGTCGGCGATTACCCAGGGACTGTTCACGGTGGTCGTGGAAGCCCAGGACGCGTTGGACCGGACGACGCTCTGCATCCTGCGGCTGCCGTCGGCGGCGAGATTGAAGACCTGGATGTCGTCGCCCATCTCGTTATAGACCATGATCCTGATCGGCGAGGTGCCGGCACGGCCGCGCACGCTCGCCTCCTCGGAGCAAGGCACGATGCCGCCGAGCTCGTCGTTGCCGTCGGCCCGGAAGATCACGTCGCCGGCCTTGCCGTCCGGCTCGAGCATCAGGCGGAATTCGGCCGTGCCGTTCTCGAACTTCGCGCCATAGATGTCGTAGCCGCCGGGACCGACGCCGCGGAAGAAGATCGACTCGACCGCGCCGAGCGCCACGAACGTCGCGCGCGTTTCATCGAGCAGCCGGTGGATCTTGGCCGCCAGCGGCGCACTCATGCGATCGTAGTTCGGCGTGCCGCGGCGCAAGTCCTCGATCCCGCGCAGGATCACCTCCTTGCCACCGGCGGCCGGGACCTGCTCCCTGAATCTGTCGGGAACCTCCGCGAGGCGGCGCGCGAAGTCGGCCTCGACCGCCTGCGCCACCGCCGCATCGATCCGCGGCGCGAGGCGCGCACCGAAGACAGCGTTCTGCACCAGCACACGCGAGACTTTGGCCTGCTCGTCGCGCAGGAAGATCAGCAGATTCTCGCCATGGATCGAGAAGACGTCGGCACCTTCGGCGAGGAGCGTCGCCGGGCCCTGCACGGTTTCCTGCACCCGGAGCCGATCACCGTCACGCAGGACCGTCAGCACGCGGTTCGGCGCAATCCTGTACCAGCCGACATACTGGTCGAGCCGCGCCGGTTCGGCTGCCGCGGTCGGCATCTCGGCAACGCGAACCGCGCGCACGTCGCGGCCGCTCATGCGCAACATCAGCTCGGAGGAGCGACGCTCCGCATCGAGCGCGAACGTGATCTCGCCGGACGAGGCCGCGTAGGACGCGGTGCCGTCAGCACCAACGGTCAGGCGCAGCCTGCGCTGCCCGGTGAGCTGGCCGTAGAGCTCGTCGCCCTCGCGGAAGATGGCGAACACCGAGGCCGGGCCCATGGCGTAGAAATTGACGAAGGGGCGATAATGCTGGGCCGGCACCTCGCCGGTATCGGCGGCAACGGCCGCGGGATCCGGGGTACGATAGGCGATCATGCCGGCGGACACGATCACGGCCGGCACGATCGCAGCCGCGATCCACAGCCGCTTGCGCCAGCCGACCGCGACGGGCATCGCCGCGGCCGCGATGATACGCTCGACGCGGGCGCGCACGGTCGAGGCCCGCGCCATCGCAAGCTCGACCGGCCGCGGTTTCACGCTGCTGGCAAAATCGAGCAGGATTTCCGCATAGGACAGCCGGTCGTCGATCACCTCGATCGCCTCTGCGTCGCTGATGATCTCGGCGAGTTCGGCAAGGCGCGCGAGCTGCCACCACGAGAACGGGCTGAACCAGAACACCGCGCGATTGAGGCTGGCGAGCAAGAGGACGTAGAAATCGCGGTTGGCGACATGCGCGCCCTCATGCGCGAGCACCGCAAGGCGCTTCTTCGCGTCCCAGCCGGCAAATTGCGGCGGCACCAGAATGGTCGAGCCGAAGGTGACGGGACCACCGACGTCGCGGCTGACGCGCACGTCGGCATCGATCATCTGCGGGCCGCTCATCGGCCTTGCCGCGCGTGCCAGACGCCAGGTCAGGCAGAGACCGATGGCCAGCCGCAGCAGCAACAGACCGGCGACGCCGGCATAGACCATGGTGGCGACCAGCCACCAATCGACCGAGAGCCCGCTCTTCACCGGCGGCGCGACGGGCACGACCGGCAGCGCGGGCTGCGGCGTCTCCAGCATCGAGATGTCGGCCGGAAGGAAATCGACCGGCACAGGCGCCGGCAAAGGCAGCCGGGTGATGGTGAGCGTCGGCCAATGCATCACGAAGGGCATCGCGAGCGAGGCAAACAGCACGACGACCCACGCCGTCATGTGGACGTGCGGATTGCGCACGCGAAACAGATTGAGACCGAACCAGACGACGCCTCCCAGCACAAAGGAGCGCAGCGCCGCCTCCGCCAGAGTTGCGATCATTCTTTCTTCACTCCCCTCGCCTTCTTCGCCTTGGCCACCTGGTCGGCCAGCGTGCGCAATTGCTGCTGGTCGAGCATCGCATTGTCCACCATGCCGACGAGGACCTCCTCGATCGAGCCGTTGCAGAACCAGTCGACGATGCGCTGCACCGCCTTGGCCGCGACCTTCGCGCGCGCTTCGGCGGCGTGGTAGACATAGGTGCGCCCGTCCACGGTGTGCCGAGCATAGCCCTTTTCTTCCAGCCGTCGCAGCACCGTGCGCACCGTCGATTCCTTCAGACGCCGCGACAGCCGCTCGCGCACGACTTCGGCCGTGACAGGACCATGGGCCCAAACCAATTGCATGACCTCGTGCTCGAGGTCGCCCAGTTCGGGCAAACGATCGTCCATGGTGTCTGAACCTTGCGGTTTGAGTTTCTTGTAACGCTACAGACTGTCGCATATGCCGCCGGGCGGCACAATGGCGATTCCACTGGGAATGGTGGTGGTTGGCTGACCTAACGGGGGCTCTGCTCGTCCGATGGACTTTGGATCTGGCCAGGACGCGGACTCGTTAAGGCGCGGCCACAGCCCGATTGACGCAAGTGTCGAACGTGAGGGAATGGGCAAGCAACTCAACCTATGATAGCGTACGCGCCTTTAGGCGAGTCAAGGGACCTCCCGCGACTGGAATGCGCGGGCATCTGCTGGCAGCGCCAACATTTCACACCGTGATCGGGATACATTTCGGGAGGAAGGAATGTTCATACGCACCACTATCCTCATGGCGTTTTTAACGTTGGGTTGCACGGTGGCCCTTGGTGCCGACCCTCGATGCGTCACCACTTCGTATAACCCATCCTTCGGGGTGCCTCCCGGACACACCGAGGACCAGGGCTTCAAGGGGCGCTTCGACTATCCCAGCACCGCAAGCGAAGCGGTACCGGATTTCGTGTCGACGATTGATTTCCGGACCGATTGGCGCGCCTACATGAATGCAGTTCTGGATTACGCGTTCGACGGCAACGAGGACGGCACAGAGGCGGGGGTTTCCAATGCGTTCCGCATTCAAGACAACCACAAGCGCAATTGGTACCACGGCCTCTGGATGGATCGGACAGCGACGGGACGAGAATTTCTGCATGGGCTCACGGCCGAGCGGCCCACCCTCAAAGATCAACTTAAAGAAGGCGTCGATGGCGGCGATCAGACGTGGGCAATCGGATTTTACAATCAGATCGGGGCAACAACATTCGCAAAGGTCTTCAAGGAACCATGCCAACCGGATCTGACCAACGTCTTGTTTCCGGTGGGCACCGTCTCATTCAAGCTCTTGTTCAGCACCGTGTCCGACGACAAGGTGCCATATCTAAAAGGCGCGCCGACTTGGAATGCCGACATTGATCGGATGCCCGAGCATAAGACGACCCGCGTGCCTCAGGCAGTTCATCTCATCCAGCTCGATATTGCCGTTCGAGACCCGCGGGCGGGCACCAGCGGATGGGTATTTGGAACGTTCGTCTACAGCACGGATGTCATATCCAAGGACCCCTGGCGCAGGCTGACACCCGTTGGACTGATGTGGGGTAACGATGCCCACGCCGAAGCCGATCAGCCCGTCACGCAGAGCATGATCAATGCTGACCTGAGGGGCGTCACCTACGGTTGGCAGAACCGTTTGGAGATGGGGTGGCATGGGCGCGTGAACGGGCCGCTCGACAACCTGAACTCTTCCTGCCTGAGCTGCCATGGTAGCGCACAGTTCCCGCGTAGCTTCCTTCTCGGAAATGTTCCAAGCAGGGCTGTCGATCCCGATCCGAAGAACAAGACCGCTTATGGGGAGCGGCTAAGGACCTATTTCAGAGACATCGCGCCTGGCGAGGTGTTCGATTCCCTTACGCGATTTTTCAACGACAACACGAACAGAACATTAGTCCGCGCGATCAGCCTCGACTACTCGTTGCAAATTCAGACGGGGCTGGAACATCTATGCCAAACGGCGAAAGATCGCGAGAAGCCGTTCGACGTCGTCGACGTGCCAGCCGTGTGTGTTCCCTCATCGTGGGCAGCAACACCCTTGTTCAGGAACGTCGCGGATCAGGCGACACAGCGCAAGGAACTGGAGAGCGTCGATTGGCATGCGCTCAACGCTGCCATTAGGTGATAGGACGCGTAGGGCACACATACGTTCACAAAGGCAGTTCCTATCGGAGCGAAGCAGACATCGCCGACGACTTATGAGTACGCGCCTGGTGAGGTGCCCCTGCCCCTCATCCGGGTCGCCGGACGATGCTTCGCATCGCCGGGGCGATCCGAACTCTCCCCGCGGAAGAGCGGAGAGGTTGGGGAGGCAACCTCTCTCGCCCTTCCCCCGTTCTTACGGGGCCGCGACGAGCCGCGCTCGCGCTGAGAGGGTGGAGTGAGGCGCTGCATCCGCAGGCTCGATCCCAATTGTGGGCGTCAGTAATGCGGCTCGTACATCTGGGACTGGACCAGGTCATTCACGTTGTTCGGCGCAGGTCCATCCGCGAGCCCGCGCTGATAGGCAACGTCCGCGACGGCGGCCGCAATGCGGGCCGAGACCTCGCGGATGCGAGGGAGCGCCGGATAGAGGCTACCCTGCGCGAGGTCGTCCTTGCCGACGCAATCGGCAAGCGTATGGGCGGCGGCCATGAACATCTCGTCCGTGACGAGGCGCGAACGGCTGGCGATGACGCCGAGGCCGACGCCCGGGAAGATGTAGGAGTTGTTGCCCTGACGCGGCACGAAGGTGCGGCCGTTGAGCTTCACCGGATCATACGGGCTGCCGCAGGCGAACAGTGCCCGGCCCCCGGTATAGCGGTAGGCATCCTCGGCCGAGCATTCGGCCTTCGAGGTCGGGTTGGAGAGCGCGAACACGATCGGCTGCTCGTTGAGCTCGGCCATCGCCTTGAGCACCTCGGGCGTGAAGGCGCCGCCGACCGCGGCGACACCGATGATCGCCGTCGGCTTCAGCGTCTTGATCGCGGTGAGGAAGTCGGCGATCGGCGCCTGGTCGGCATGGGCATAGCGGAGCTTGTGGCCGGAGAGGCCGTCACGGCCGCCGACGACGAGGCCGCGGGAATCCACCAGCCAGTTGCGCCGGAGCGCTTCGGCTTCCGACGCGCCCTCCGCCATCATGGCGGAGACGACGAGATCGGCGATGCCGGTCGCCGCCTCGCCCGCGCCGAGGAACAGGATGCGCTGGTCCTTCAGCTTGCCGCCGTTGACGCGCAGCGCCGAGAACAGGCCGGCGAGCGCCACGGCCGCGGTGCCCTGGATGTCGTCGTTGAAGACGCAGGCGTCGTCGCGATATTTGTGCAGCAGCTTGAACGCCGAATGATTGGCGAAATCCTCGAACTGGATCAGCACATCCGGGAAGGTTTTTCGTGCGGCAACCATGAATTCGTCGACGAAGCTGTCATAGGCCTCGCCCGTGAGCCGCCGCTCGCGCAGACCGAGATAATAGGGATCGTTCAGCAGCTCTTCGTTGTTGGTGCCGACGTCGAGCACGATCGGCAGGCAGTGCTCGGGATGCACACCGGCGCAGGCCGAATAGAGCGAGAGTTTTCCGACCGGAATGCCCATGCCGTTGGCGCCGAGATCGCCGAGGCCGAGGATGCGTTCGCCGTCGGTCACGACGATCAGCTTGGCCGGATAGGGCCAGTTCTTCAGGATCTGGGCTATCTGGCCGCGATCGCGCGAGGAGATGAACATGCCGCGCGGCCGCTGGAAGATCAGACCGTATTTCTGGCAGGCCAGCCCGACCGTCGGCGTGTAGATGATCGGCTGGATCTCGTCGATATTGTCGACGACGACGCGGAAGAACAGCGCCTCGTTGCGGTCGTGCAGCGCGTTGAGCGCGACGTATTTTTCCAGGTCCGTCGGCAGCGTGCGCAGATTGGTGAGCACGCGCTCGGCCTGCGTCTCCATCGTCAGCACGCAAGGCGGCAGCAGGCCGCGGAGGCCAAGCGCCTCGCGCTCCTGCGCGGTGAAGGCGGTGCCCTTGTTCAGCAAGGGATCGCGCAGCAGCGTCATGCCGTGGGCGGTGTCGGATGATGTCGAATGGGCGCTGACCCGAGCCGGTCTATTCACGAATTCCCCCGAGGAGTTTCTTATTGAACGGCGATCATTGTCGGCCAGTGCTCACCCGAGATCAAGGACGTAGAAACTCAGGCAGCGATTGTGATCTCGCACCGCAGCGAGATTTTCGCGTGCGATAACAGGTTAACGCTACTCCGGCTTGATGTCGGCGGCCTTCACGATCGGCCACCATTTTTCGGTCTCGGCCTTCTGGAATGCGCCGAGCGCCGCAGGCGATTGCTGGTCCGGCGGCGGAATTTCCTGCCCCAATTCGGCGAAGCGCTGCTTGACGGAGGGATCGGCAAGCACGACGGCGATGGCGGCGTTGAGCCTTGCGATGATTTCCTTCGGTGTGTTCTTCGGTGCCCAGATGCCGTGCCAGTAGGAGATGTAGAGGCCGGGCAGGCCCGCCTCGTCGACGGTCGGGATATCGGGCGCGGAGGCGAGCCGCGTCGGCGAGGTCACGGCGAACGCCTTGATCGCGCCGTTCTTGTATTGCGGCAGCGAGTTCGAGGCCTGGTCGAACATGATGTCGATCTGGCCGGCGACGAGATCGATCATGGCTGGTCCGGCGCCGCGATAAGGCACGAACTGGAAATCGGTGCCGGTCCTTTCCTTGAAGAAGACGCCGGCGACATGCGCGCCCGTGCCGGCACCAGCCGTGCCGGCCGTCGCCTTGCCGGGGCTGGCCTTCAGCCACGCAATCATCTCTTTCAGATTGTTGGCCTCGAGAGACTTCCGCCCGACGATCAGCTGCGTGCCCATCGCGATCGTCGCGACCGGCTCGAAATCGGCGATCACGTCATAGGGCAGCTTGAAGATCGCGCCGTTGAGCACGTGCGTGCCCCAATGGCCGATCGTGATCGTGGTGCCGTCGGGCGTCGCGCGCGCGACACGGGCGCCGGCGATGCTGCCGGAGGCGCCGGCCACGTTCTCGACCACGACCGTGGTGTGCAGCTCGGCCGCGATTCGCTCGGACAGGATTCGCGCCAGCGTGTCGGTCGGGCCACCCGCCGCGAACGGGACGACGAGGGTAATGGGGCGCGATGGAAATGGCTGGGCGCCCGCCGGCGCAATCCACACCGCGCATCCAATCAACGCGCAGACGACAATCACATGACCGCGTAGTCCGGCCCACAGCCCCCGCATCAGTCTCTCCCACCCTTTTTACCGCCCGCATGTTGTCAGCGGACTGGGGCCGGAGTGAACGCTGCCAGGTGGACAGAGGCAAGCGGTAAGTTTACCGAGCGGTTATCCAGCCGCCCGCCTTGGCGTCAAATTCGCCGCAGCTTCGGTCGGCGGCGCGACCTGCATCAAAATGGTCTGGACCGGGGATGCGACCTCGATGCCGTTCTGCTGGAAGCGCAGCTTCATGCGGCGGTTGAATTCACGCTGGACCGGCCAGCGGCCGGCCTCGGTGCAGCGGATCTGGCCGACGATCGACACCATGGCGCCGTCGACCTTGTCGATGCCCCACAGATCGAGGTCGCCGCGGATCGCCGCGCGAAACTCCGGCTCGTGCCGCATCTCGTCGACGATGTCCTTGAGGATCTGGCCGGCGCGGTCGGTGTCTTCCTTGTAGGCGACATTGACGCTGACGGACGCATTGCCGGCGCCGCGGCTGGCGTTGGTGATGGTGGTGACCGCGCTGAACGGCACGATGTGCACCGCGCCGTCGCCTGCGCGCAGACGAATGGTGCGGATCGAAACGTTCTCGACCACGCCGGAGAGCCCGGAGACGCTGACGCTATCGCCGACCTGCACCGTGTTCTCCAGCAGCAAGAACAGCCCGGTGATGAGATCCTGCACCAGCTTCTGCGAGCCGAAGCCGATGGCGATGCCGACGATGCCCGCGCCCGCGAGCAGCGGGGCGACATTGACGCCGATCTCGCTCAGCGCCGTGAGGCCGACGACGGTGGCGATCAGGCAGAGCAGCGCCGTCCGCAGCATCGGCTGGAAGGTGCGCAGGCGCGCGGCGCGGGCATAGTGCCCGTCCCGCGACAGCGTGTTGATCTGGCGATCCAGCAGCGCGTTGCTGGCTTCCCAGATCACGGCAGCAATGATCACGGCGATGCCGATCGTCGCCACCGCCGAGATCAGCCGGCTGCCGATCTGGCCACCATAGAACCACACAATGGCATCGACGCCCCAGACTTCGAGCACGGCGACGAAGCCGATGAACGCGATCACGCCTGAAACGATCTTGCGCAGCAGCGGCAGATAGCGGTTGGCGCGGGTCTCCAGCCCCGGAAAGCGCTGGAGGATCTCCGGCTTGATGCGGAAGCCGCGGTCGATCAGGCTCAGCGTCAGCATGATGGCGACGCGCGTGATCAGGGCCACCACGACGGTGCCGACGAAATATTGTAGCAGCAGCGAATAGCCGTTGCGGATGTTGAGCGCCCAGACCGCCCACAGCGCAAGGTCGAGCGCGATGGCGAGATAGTGCCAGCCGCCGGCAATCCGATTGCGCAGGCGCGCCGCGATGCCCTGCCTTTCAGCCGGCGCACGAATGGCTTCGGCGACCTGGCGGCGGCATTGCAGGATGATGACGACGATGAAGAGATGCACGACCAGCATCACCATGCGCAGCAGCGCCGCGTAGCCGGCGCGGTGCAGCCCGAGCAGCAGCGCCACATTGGCAAAGGCAATGCCAGTGACGCCGACGCCGACGATGCGGCGCGCCCAGATCTCGATATAGGCGGCGGTCTCGGCCCGAACCGGAACGAGGCCGAACGGGCCCGCCAGCGCACGAACGACGCAGATGAGCCCGCGCGAGAACGCATAGGCATTGACGACGGCGAGGATCACGAGGCGGACGGTTGCGGGGTCACCGATTTCCGTTCCAAGCAATGCGGTTGCCGCGCCGATGAAGACGAACACCGGGAGCAGCTCGAGGATGAGACGACCGAGAACGAACGGCAGCCGCAGCAGCGACTGCCAGACACGCGCCAGGCTGTGGCGGCGCTTGTGCAGTTCGGGCGCGGGCGTGACATCGGCGACCGACGATGGCGGATCGGCAATCGGCAGCACCTGCGCCGGCAGGCGCGCGGTTTGCGGCACGCGTCCCTCCAGGAACGCGACCGGACGCCGGATCAGACGGAAGATCACCCACTCCGCCGCGAGGGCGCAACCGAGCACCAGCGCCAGCTTCCAGGCGATCTCGATCAGGAGGTTGTAGGCGGCGGGGTCGTTGGCGGTCCGCACGATCCAGTAATAGAAGGCGGGGAAATGCGTCAGCGTCCGCGCCACGCTGGCGATCTCGCGCGAGATCTCGCCGATCTCTTCGGACACCGTCAGCAGGAGCTGCGCGCCGAGGCCGTCGGCCGAGAGTGGGATCGGCGATTTCTGCTCGGGCGCGGCGGGCTGCTGCTGACCGGTCGCATTCGCGATCGCGCGCAGCGTATCGATCATCTGCGCGCGCTTCTTGTCGTCCTGGAGCGTATCCAGCGCACGCCTGGCGTCCTCCGGCGACAATGCGGCAGCATTGTTGGCGGCCGCCGGCGCGGCATTGACGCTGGAGAGAGATGAGATCGCGAGGAAGAGAGCGGCGAGAAGCGCCGGAACAAACTTGTGCGACACGAGGATTCCCTGGAAAAATGAATGCGCCGGCGGAATCGGGACAGTCACCGCCGAAGCACTGCGTCATGTCGGATCGCCGCTATTCGCCCCGGCGCTGTGTCGGAAGTTGGCCAGCGAGGCGACATTCTCTTGGCATTTGCCGCGTCGCAGGAACGGGAACCGCGGGTTCAGCGGCGCCGAAACAGCATTTCGATGCAAGGAGCGCAAAAAACTCTCCCGTCATTCCGGGAGTCGGCCCGGAATGACGGCGAGGAGGAGGAGAGTAAGCAGGATGTCAAAGCGCCTGTCGCGGCGGCCTCATCACGGCCATCCGACTCGATCGGTGTGATGCAAATTACAGCGCCGGGAAGGTAGGGGCTTTGCCTCACTGATGCAGCCCGCTAAACCTTGACCCGGCGTGCCGTTCGCGGTTTCCGCCGCTATGCGATAGTCCGAACGAGCTCCATCGCACTTAACGCGGCTGGATTTGCGGAGGTGGTGTCATAGACCTCCCCTTGCTCATGAGGTGGACGTTGCGCGTCGCTTGTTTGCGACCACCGGCATGCTCCTCCCGTGACATAAAACTGTCAAGCAGGATCAATGGTTTTGAGATCACAATTGAGGGCGCATCCATGCCGGTTCCGCGACGGATTGGCCGCGAGAAACGGCGAAATAAGCGCGTTGTGTCGAAGGCATTATTCGCGTCTGCCGCCTTTCATAATTTCGAGAAAGCCAGAGCACCGGCAGACCACTGCCATCGACCACCGCATGAATTGTGCTGGTCAACCCATCACGCAAAAAATGGGTGGGGCGCATCTCCGGTACCCTTCGCTTTCATGACTGCGATGCACCGGTCAATATCTTCATTGGATAAGTTCAGTCCGAATTCGCCGCAGAGAACGTCTCGGAATTCGCTATCGGCGGCCAGCCATCGCTTTCTTGCCTGGCCTTCTGCATCGCGTACGGTAACGCGCGCATTGTACATCGTGATCCGCGTCCCGTTGGGGCCAGGCTTGGCGACGATGATGTTGCCTTGATACGGTGTCTCCGGATGCGTGCCGGTGTACCAATTGGTGATTTCGTATTCACCGTCGTAGCGCGGATAAGGGATGACCCGGTAAATGTGCTGCCAACCACGGTTGAGCCGCGCCTGCAACGTCAGCTCTCCGTCGACGTCGATGAAGCGCATCAATTCATGCGGCGTTTCCTGCTCCACCTGCGGCGCGAGCAAGAGCGCAGAAGTGGGCGCGAGATTTCCAAAGCCTACATCCGCCAGATAGGGGCCTTCAGGCAACTCTACCTGCAACAGCATATGAATAGCAGGACGCGGTGCATCAATCGCGAGCCCTCGGACAACACGCCCCTGAAGGCTGGTGATGCGATAGCCGAGCGACCGAAGCCCCGCTCGAAAGAGCATATTTTGTTCGAAGCAGTAGCCGCCACGCTTGTTGGTGATCATCTTGCTCTGCAGCGAAGCCAGATCGAGTTTCGGCGGGCGCCCGAGCATGATGTCGAGCGTCTCGTAGGAAATGGCATGTGAGTGGGCCACAATCAGGCGGTTCAAGGTCTCGAGCGTGGGTGCAATGGAGCCGGAATAGCCGATGCGCTTCAACCAAGCGCTCTGATCAAAGTGTGCGTCGGTCATTGCGAGCCCCGACCTTTGCCACGTTGGACCTACTCGGGAAGATCATCCACGTCGTAACGATCGTAGCGCGTCGCCGCCATTCGGTCTATCGCACGAATTTTCGCGGGGGCTCGAGCGATGGTGGCATCATGCTCCTGTTTTGCCCGACGCGTCAAACGGCTTCGCAAAATCCGCAGACGTTCACGGCGACCGCCAAGTCATTGATTTCGCTATCCCCGGCTACTGTGCATGGGGTTGTTTTCGCGGTTTTTGTCCGCGGCTACGCGCATGCGGGCCAGGACGCCTAGAGAAACAGGACGCCTAGAGAAACATGTCCGTCACATCGACCGTCGAAGACTCTCCGACCCGGTCGAAGTTTCGCGCCAGCCAGCTTCGCGCCGCCTCGCGGCCCTCGTCGCGCAAGCGGCATAGCAGGCTCCATTCGGGATGGAATTGCGTGGCCGTGCCGAGCTGCGACATCAGCTGGTCGTTGCCGATCCAGTGTATGTACATGCGGCTATGCCTGTCGCTGTCGAGCTCGCCATTGTCGATCAGCCGCGTGGCGAAGGCGATCGCGCGCATCTCGCGCATCAGGGACGAATTGAAGCTGATCTCGTTGATGCGATGGAGCACGTCGGCTGCACTGGCCGGCAGTTCGTCGCGCCGGATCGCCGTGACCTGCACGATGATGACGTCGTGACTGCCCCTGCGGTAGATCAGCGGATAGATCGCGGGATTACCGAGATAGCCGCCATCCCAATAATGCTCGCCGTCGATCTCGACGGCCTGGAAATAGGGCGGCAGGCAGGCCGAGGCGAGCACGGTTTCCGGGGTGAGAAGCGGGCTCTGGAACACCTTGATCTTGCCGGTGCGGACGTTGGTGGCGTTGAGAAACAGCTGCGGCGCCTCCGGCGAGGAATTGAGCCGGTCGAAATCGACCACGCGCTGCAGCAGCTCCCTAAGCGGATTGAACTGGAAGGGATTGAGCAGGTTTGGCGGCAGCGTGTGCGTCAGCGTGTGGATGAAGGCGTGGACCGGATGATATTCCGGCGGCAGCTTCAGGGCCTGGATCCACTGGTTGAGCGGCGAGAACAGGTCGTACGCCATGTCCATCCGCGACACTTCGTACCAGAAGGCGTGCAGGTTCTGCCGCGCGGCCTCCGCGCCTCCTTTCGCCATGCCGGAGGCCATCGCCACCGCATTCATCGCACCGGCGCTGGTGGCGCTGATCGCCTCGATCGCGAGCCTGCCGTCCTCGAGCACCTGGTCGAGCACGCCCCAGACGAAGGCGCCGTGCGCGCCGCCGCCCTGGAGAGCGAAGTTGACGTTCTTCCGGTTCGCGGTCTCGCTGATTGTCACTTCGCTCGCTTCCTGCCGCCCTTCCCCTCTTTCTCCAGCGCCTTGCGCACCTCGTCGAATTCGCCCAGCGAAGCCTTGTCGGCGCGGGGAAAGCGCAGGTCCAGCTTTTCGAGCGCAGCATTGATCACGGAGCCGATCACGACGCGCGCGAACCATTTGTGGTCGGCCGGCACGACGTACCACGGCGCATGAGCCGTGGCCGTGTGCCGGACGATGTCCTGATAGACGGCCTGGTAGCGCGGCCACAGCGCGCGCTCCTTGATGTCGTCCATGGAGAACTTCCACTGCTTGGCCGGATCCTCCAGACGGTCGAGGAAGCGTTCACGCTGCTCATCCTTCGAGAGGTTGAGGAAGAATTTCAGCACGACGGTGCCGTTGCGGCAGAGATAGCGCTCGAAGGCGGAGATGTCCTCGAACCGCTCCTTCCAGATGTTCTTGGTAACGAGCTTTGGCGGCAGCTTCTCCTTGGCGAGGATTTCCGGGTGCACGCGCGTCACCAGGCATTCCTCGTAATGCGAGCGGTTGAAGATGCCGATATGGCCGCGCTCGGGCAGCGCGATGACGTGGCGCCAGAGGAAATCGTGGTCGAGCTCCTTGCTGCTCGGCGCCTTGAAGGCACTGACTTCGCAGCCTTGCGGATTGATGCCCTCGAAGATCGCCTTGATCGCACTATCCTTGCCGGCGGCGTCCATGGCCTGGAACACGATCAGCAGCGACCAGCGGTCCTGGGCGTAGAGCTTCTCCTGAAACTCGATCAGCCGCTTCTTGTTGGCGTCGAGAATCTCCTGCGCCGCCTCCTTGTCGAGATCGCCCTTCTCGTTGGTCTTGTGGTCCTTGAGATGAAACTTGCCCGATCCGTCGTAACGGAACGGCGTGATGTAGCGGTCAAGTTCCTGGGCGAGCGATTTGGACGGCTTCTTGTTCATGAGCGCGGGGTACCTTGCGTTGCGGCTTCAATCGGTCGAGCAAGCTACCAAGGATGCCCTTGGGAAGGAATATGATGAAAAGCACGAGCAGCACGCCGTAGACGAGGTTGTCCCAGCCGACCGCCTTGGTGCCGAACCCGATGCGCAAGGTCTCGGCCAGCAGAATCGTGATGATGGCGCCGAAGGTCGGGCCCAGCGAAACGAACAGGCCGCCGACGATGGCCGCGAACACCATCTGGAGCGAGACCGCGATGCCGCTGACGGTGTCCGGCGTGATGAACATCTGGTACTGGCAGTAGATCGCGCCGGCGAGCGCCGTCATCACCGCGCTGAGCAGCGTGATCTTCAGCTTCTCCGCGGTGACGTCGACGCCGGCGGCAGCCGCCGCGTCCTCGTCCTCCGAGATCGCCTCCAGCGCGTAGCGGGCCATGCTGCGGTCGACCCAGTGCCAGACCACGATGCCGAAAAGCCAGACCCCGAGCGCGATCAGGTACCAGGTGGTCTTGTCGTCGAATTGCAGCGCCAGCAGCTTGTTGCCCGACGCGCGGTTCGGGGTGTAGCCGAGCGAGCCGCCGGTATAGTCGCGCGTCGCCGTGATGACCTGGAGCACGATGCCCGACAGCGCCAGCGTCACCAGCACGAAATAATGCCCGGTGATGCGGAAGCGGAAACAGGGATAGCCGACGATCAGCGCCAGCGCACCGGCCCCGACCATGCTGACGGGAATCCCGATCCAGGGCGACCAGCCAAGATGATTCCATAGCAGCGCGGTGACATAGGCGCCGATCCCCATGAAGCCGCCGTGCCCGAGCGAAACCAGGCCGAACCTGCCCATCATCGACCAGGAGGTGTAGGCGAACGACCAGATCAGGATCAGCACCAGGATGTGCAGATGATAGGGATCGCGATACACGAACGGCAGCGCGACCAGCGCCGCGAGGCCCACCGCCCAAGCCGCAAGCCGGCCCTGCCCCATCATCGGCGCCTCGCAAGCAGGCCCGCGGGCCGGATGAACATCATGACGATGAAGAAGGCGAAGGCGAGCACGTAGCCCCATTCGAGATCGGAGAACAGGCCGCCGAGCGAGATGATCTCGGCGAACACGAACGCGGCGATGAAGCCGCCGATGAAATTGCCGAGGCCCCCGAGCACGCAGATCAGGAAGGTGATCGGCCCGAAGGACAGGCCGACGAAGGGATGCACGTCATATTGCAGCACAAGAAGACAAGCCGCGAGCCCCGCCAGCGCGCCGCCGAGCGCCGAGGTGACGAGATAGATCCGCTTCGTATCGACGCCCATCAGCGCCATGATCTGGCGGTCCTGCGAGATGGCGCGGATCGCGGTGCCGGTGAAGGTCCGCGTCATGAACAGATAGACCGCGACCATGCCGACCAGCGCCGCCAGGAACGAGAGCAGCCGGGCGTAGCTGAAATTCATGTCGCCGAAGGCGAGCACCGGCAGGCGGATGCCAAGATTGCGGAAGTCGATGCCGAAGGCGACGGTGGCGAAGCTCTGGAGCACGAACAGCACCCCGCCGGTGGCGAGCAGCTGGTTGATCGGCGGCGCGGTGAGCAGCGGCGCGATGACGAGGTAATGCAGCGCCGCGCCGAGCACCGCGACCAGCAGGATGGTTAGCGGCGCGGCGACGAAATAGCTGACGCCGTAATACTGCACCATGAAGTACATGGCGTACATGCCGATCATCACCAGCTCGGCGTAGCAGATCCAGGTCACGTCGATGACGCCGAAGATCAGGTTCAGCCCGAGCGCGAGCAGCGCCAGCACGCCGCCGAGCAGGATGCCGTTGATCACGGCCTCCAGCAAATAGATATCGAAAACATCCAGGAACGCCTGCATGAACCTCACACCCCGAGATACGCTTCCTTGACCGTGTCGCTCGCCAGCATCTCGGCCGACGTGCCGGATGCCCTGATCGTGCCCGCCTCGATCAGATAGGCGCGATCGACCACCTTCAGCACCTGCTGCACGTTCTGCTCGACGATCAGCACGGTCAGGCCACTGGCGCGGATCCGCTTCACCAGCTCGAACACCTGCTGCACCACGACCGGCGCCAGCCCCGCCGACGGCTCGTCGAGCAGCAGGAGCTTTGGATTGGACATCAGCGCGCGGCCGATCGCGCACATCTGCTGCTCGCCGCCGGACATGGTGCCGGCCATCTGGTGGCGGCGCTCCTTCAGGCGCGGAAACAGGTCGAACACGACGTCCAGCCGCTCGGCATAGTGGCCACGCGCCTCCCTCATGAAGGCGCCCATCTTGAGATTGTCGTCGACCGAGAGCTGCGGAAACAGCCGCCGGTTCTCCGGCACATGCGCGATGCCGAGGCTGACAATCTTGTGCGGCGGCGTCGCCACCACGTCGACGCCTTCCATCCTGATCGACCCGCGCGAGGGCCGGATCAGGCCGGAGATGACGCGCATCAGGGTGGTCTTGCCGGCGCCGTTAGGGCCGATCACACCGACGGCCTCGCCCGCCTTCACATCGAGATTGACGTCGAACAGCGCCTGGAACGTGCCGTAACCCGCGTTGACCGAACGAAGCTCCAGCATCGCGACTAGCCTCCCGCGCGGCGGCGCGCTTCCGCCGCCGCGGCCTGCGTGGTCTCGGCGTCGGTGCCGAGATAGACCTCGATGACGCGCGGGTCGCCCGCGACCGCGCTCGGCAACCCTTCCGAGATCTTCTCGCCGTGATCGAGCACCATCACGCGATCGACGACGCGCATCAGCACGCCCATGATGTGCTCGACCCAGATGATGGTGATGCCGAGCTCGTCGCGGATGTTGCGCAGCATGTCGGCCGCCTGGTCCATCTCGGCCTCGTCGAGACCGCCGAGGCTCTCGTCGGCGAGCAGCAGCTTTGGCGCGGTGGCGAGCGCCTTGGCGAGTTCGAGCTTCTTCAGGCCGGCGGCGCCCAGGCCATCGACGCTGGCATGGCGATCGGTCGGCAGGCCGACCATGGCCAGCGACCGCTCGGCCGCCTCCTCCGCCTTGATACGGCTGTGACGGCCCTGGCCGTAGAAGCCGGCCAGCGCGACGTTCTCGAAGATCGTCAGGCGTCGGAACGGCCGCGGAATCTGGAAGGTGCGGCCGATGCCGCTGTTGATGATCCGGTGCGGCGCGAGGCCTGCGATCTCATGCCCGCCGAACAGGATCGAACCTGACGTCGGCGCCAGCGTGCCGGAGAGCATGTTGAAGATCGTGCTCTTGCCCGAGCCGTTGGGGCCGATCAGGCCGAGGATCTCGCCCTGGTCGACCCTGAACGACACGTTGTTGACGGCGGTGAAGCCGCCGAAGCGCTTCACCAGCCCGCTGACTTCCAGCACCGCTTCGCTCCGCCGCTACTGGTTGCTGTAGGTGGTGCCCTTGGGCAGCGGCAGCACGGCCTCGCGCTGCGCCTGGCTCTTGGGCCACACCACAGAGGACTTGTCGTCGATATACTGGATCACGACCGGGAATGACCGCTCGTTCTGCCCGGCCATCGGCGTGCCCTCGCCGTAGAACTTCACGCCGAAGCCGAGCATCGTGCCGCCCTCGGGGATGTCGGTGTCGAGCGCCGCCTTGCGCAGCGCGTCGGGATCGACGCCGCCGTACTTCTTGATCGCGCGCGGCAGCACGTCGGACATGAAGACGTACGTGTTGGACGCGCCGATGCCGACATGGGCGGAGCGGATGGCGACGCCGGGCCGGATCTTGTCGAACTCCTCGCCGACCATCTTGATCACAGGCGGAAGCTTCGGATCCATGGTCTTCTGGTTGGCGAGCCAGATCGAGATCGGGTCGGTGTTGAAGATGTAGGTGGCGTCAGCCCCCATGCCTTCCTTCAGCTTCTCATAGACGCCATAGCCCGCGCCATGCCCCATCAGCGCGCCGAACTTCAGTCCCTGCTCGCGGGCCTGACGCAGCAGCAGCGTGATATCGGGGTTGTAGCCGGTGTGGAAAATGACATCGGGCTTGGCGCGCTTCAGCTTGGTCACCAGCGCGGACAGATCGGGCGCGGTGGCTGAATAGCCTTCCTTCATCACGACGTTGAAGCCGGCCTTCTTTGCGCCGGCCTCGTTGCCCCTGGAGACGTCGACGCCATAGGCGCCATCCTCGTGGATGATGGCGACGCGCAGATCCTTCGGCTCCTTGTCGAACTTCGCCTTGGCATTCTGTGCGATGAAATCCATCGTCATCATGCCGAACTGGTCGCCGCTCGCCTGCGGGCGGAAGACGTATTTGTAGCCCTTCTCGTTGAACACGGCCGACGAGATGCAGGTCGTCATCCACATGAACTTCTTGAGCTGCTCGACACGCGCGGCCACCGGCACGCATTGCGCCGAGGAGAAGAAGCCGAGCACCATGTCCACTTTTTCCTGCTCGAGCAGGCGGACGGATTCGTTGATGGCGACGTCGGGCTTGCTCTGCGCGTCGGCATAGACCGCCTCGATCTTGTAGCCCTCGACGCCCGTCTTGGCGAAATGGTCGAGGATGATCTTTGCGCCGATATAGCCGAGTTCGGAGCCACCGCCGGCGAGAGGTCCGGTCAAATCAAAAACGACGCCGATCTTGATCTTCTTCTCCTGGGCCTGGGCGGACACCGCCAAGCCCGTCGCGGCAACCGCGACCAACAGCCCACGTACCAAGCGGGCAGCCATGCGCAGACGCATCAAAACCTCCCTGGACGATTGTGCATTGCATTCTTATTGCTTTTGCTTTTTTGCCCATCACATGGGCTGAGCGCAGCGATGTCAAGCCTCGCGCGTCAGCGCGGCGCGAACTGCTGCTCGACGAAGGCCGTGACAAATCGCGGCATGGACGGCGTGAGATCGCTCACTCCACGCACGAGATGAATGGCCGAAAGCTCGGGCTCGGCCTCGTTCGCGAGACTGGCTTCGATCCGGGCGCGCGCCACGGTGCCCGGCATATCCAGGTCGAGAATTTGGATCAGTGCAATCGACGGGCCGGTCACGACGCAATGCCAGTCCGGCTCGGCCCGGTAATCGGCCTCGGTCAGGCCGGTCTCTTCCCCGACCTCGCGGATGACACTCCCGGGAATGTCGAGCGCGCCGTCCCTGACGTCGTCGAGGTCGGGCGTGCCCGAGGGGAAATAGATCCGGCCGGCATTGGCGGTGTGCTGCGCCATCTCGCCCATGATGAAGGCGCCGTCGGAGGCGCGCAGCGCGCCCATGCCGAAGCCGTTGAACACCGCCTTGTCGGGAAAGCCCCAATCGCGCCAGGCAAGGAAGCTCGCGAAATCGGTCTCGAAATAGGTCGCCGAGAGATGGCCGTCGTTGAACACGGCATCGCGCCCGAGCAGGACGCGGCCGTTCCAGAGCTTCGGCCGCTCGCGCTGCTTCTCGGCGAAATGCGACGCGATCTCGGCACGCTGTTCTTCCGCGAACGGCCAGACGATCGGCCGCACGGCAAGAGCAAGCGTCGTGACGCGATGAATGACCGGTGACGTCATGACGCCTGTTTACATTGCCTTCGCGTCAGTTATTTGGCGCTCCCGGTGGTCTTCTTGGCCTGGTCGACGAATTTGTTGGTGAAGGTCTTGCTGACGTCGATCTTGGCGTTCGCGACCTCCGGCGAGCCGACGCTGAACACCGCGAGCACGGCGTCCGCGCCCTTCGGGTCCATCTTGCCGGTTTCCGAGAACATCGGGATCGTGTTCTTCAGCGCGGCGAGATAGAGGTCCTTGTTCTTGCCGACCATCTCGTCGGGCATCTTCGCCATGATCTCCTCGGGCGAATGCGAATGAATCCAGGCGATCGTGGCAAGCATCGCGTTGGTGAGCGCCTGCGTCTCCTTCTCGTGGCCGTTGATCCAGGCCACGGTCGAGTACAGCGCGCCGCCCGGATATTCGCCGCCGAACGTCTCGAGCGTATCTTTCTGCGTCCGGGTGTCGCTGAGGATACGCAGATCCTTGTGGCTGCCCTGGAGCACGGTGACGGAGGGATCGAGCATCACGGCGGCATCGAGCTGGCCCTGCTCCATGGCGGCAACCGCGGTCGCGCCAAGGCCGACGCCGATCACGGCGGTGCCGGCGGGATCGAGCCCGTTCTTCTTCAGGAGATATTTCAGGAAGAAGTCGGTGGAGGAGCCGGGTGCGCTGACGCCGACCTTCTTGCCGGCGAGGTCCTTGATCGACTTGATGTCATTGGTGCGCGAGGGCGCGACCACCAGCACGAGGCCGGGATAGCGGTCATAGACCACGAAGGCCTGAAGCTCCTGCTTCTTGGCGGCGAGATTGACGCAATGGTCGAAATAGCCGGAGACGACGTCGGCGCTGCCGCCGAGCACGGCCTTGAGCGCGTCCGAACCGCCCTTGAGGTCGACCAGCTCGACATTGAGGCCGGCCTTCTCGTATTCGCCGAGCTGCTTTGCCAGCACCGTCGGCAGATAGCACAGGCAGGCGCCGCCCCCGACCGCGATGGTCACCTTGCTTTGCGCCGCGGCAAGCGAGGTGGTGAGCGTCAGCGCGAGCAGCGCGCCGGCGAGCCTGGCAATCGTGTTCTTCATTAGTTTCCTCCGTTCGGCTGGCGGCACCATAGAGCAGCAGGACTGGCTTGAGAAGCGCGCCTTAAGGCACTGGCCATCGGCCTTTCGGCGCAATAGCATGGGTGCACAACAACAAACTTGTGATGGGGAGGATCATCCATGAATCGCCTTGCAATCGGGCTATCGATCGCCACCGCTTTTGCTGCCGGATGCGGCGCGAACCAGCTGCTCCGACCGGCGCTGGCCGCCGAAAACATCACCGCGCAGGTCATCCACACCGGCGAGATGGAAGGCGACGCGCTCGGGAACGCCAACAATGTCGGCTACCGCTCAAAAATGTTCGCGAGCGCGGACGGCGCCACCATCTCGATCCAGGTCGGCAATGTGCCCAAGCACATGCACCCCAACACCAACGAGATCCAGTACATCCTGGACGGGACCGGGACGATCTGGCTCGGCGATAAGGAAGTGACGGTGAAGCCGGGCGACCTCGTCATCATCCCGAAGGGCACGCCGCACGGCGGCACCAAGCCGATCAGCGGCCAGGTCAAGGCGATCGCGATCAAGACCCCGCCGCAGGCGCCCGACGACACCAAGCTGCTGGATTGAGCCTTCTCGGTTCCGGGCTCGCGCCGGGGCGCGGGCCCGTTTCCTACCCGCGCCCGTCCACGGTCGGCCGCCAGACCAGCAGCCTGCGCTCAACCAGCGTCACCCCGAAGTCGATCAGGATGACGAAGGCCGAGAGCACGAACATGCCGGCGAACACGCCGGCGACGTCGAATATGCCTTCGGCCTGCTGGATCAGATAGCCGAGCCCCGCCGCCGATCCCAGATATTCGCCGACGACCGCGCCGACCACGGCGAAGCCGACCGAGGTGTGCAGCGACGAGAACATCCACGAAAGTGCCGACGGCCAATAGACGTGCTGCATCAACTGCCGCTCGCTCATGCCGAGCATGCGGCCATTGTCGAGCACGGTGCGGCTGACCTCCTTGACGCCTTGATAGACGTTGAAGAACACGATGAAGAACACCAGCGTCACGCCGAGCGCGACCTTGGACCAGATGCCGAGGCCGAGCCACAGCGCGAAGATCGGCGCGAGCACGACGCGCGGCAGCGCGTTGACCATCTTGACGTAAGGGTCGAACACCGCGGCGACCAGCGGCTGGCGCGCGAACCAGAAACCGATGAGAACGCCGCCGGCCGATCCGATCACAAAGGCCAGGACCGATTCCGTCAGCGTGATGCCGAGATGCTTCCAGATCACGCCGGACGAGAACCACTTCACGATCTGGGCGAAGACGTCGACAGGATTGGAGAAGAAGAACGGCGGCAGCAGGATCTTGCCGAACACCGGCACGGTCGAAAAGAGTTGCCACAGCGCGAGGCAGACGACGGCGACCAGGATTTGCAGTGCGAGCAGCGTCACGCGCGACATCAGACCGCCTCCGCCGCTTGGGTGGATTGCGCGTAACCCTTCATCACCTCGTCCTTCAGCACGCTCCAGATCTCGCGGTGGAGTGCATGGAACTCCTTGTCGAGCCGCACCTCGAAAATGTCACGCGGGCGCGGCAGCGTGACCCGCCAGTCGCCGATGATGCGCGAGGACGGCCCGGCCGACATGATCACGACGCGGTCGGCGAGCGCGATCGCCTCTTCGAGATCATGGGTCACGAACAGCACGGCCTTGCGGTCGGCATTCCAGAGGTCGAGCAGCAGGTTGCCCATCACCTGCCGGGTCTGCGCATCGAGCGGCCCGAACGGCTCGTCCATCAGCAGAATTTTTGGATCGCGGATCAGCACCTGCGCCAGCGCCACGCGCTTGCGCTGGCCGCCCGAGAGCATGTGCGGATAGCGATTGGCGAAAGCACCGAGGCCCACGGACGTCAGCCATTTCTGCGCGCGCGGCAGCGCCTCGGCGCGCGGCGTGCCCTTGATCTCGAGCCCGATCGCGACATTGTCGAGCGCGGTCTTCCAGGGGAACAGCGCATCGGCCTGGAACAGGTAGCCGGCGTCCCGGTTGAGCCCCGACAGCGGCCGGTCGAAGATCTTGACGCTGCCGGCGGCCGGCTTGAGCAGACCCGCGGCAACGTTGAGCAGCGTCGATTTCCCGCAGCCGGTGGGCCCGACGATGGCGACGAACTCGCCCTGCGCGACCGCCAAATGCGCCTTCTCCACCGCCGTATAGACCCGCCCGTCCCCGAGCTGGAACGCGACCTTGGCATCTTCCAGCGCCACTGCCGTGGGCATTGTCATGTGTTCCCTCCGAACATGGCCCGATGCCTTAGCCGCTCGCGCGGCCAAGTTCAATCGAGCCGCCAAGCGTGCTACGCATGGGCCTTGTCATCCCCTCCCTCCATGGGCGGGGCAGCGAAGCGAGCCCCCGCCCGATGCCGTCCAGGCCGATGATTGGCTATGCCCACGTCACCAAAAGCTTCGGCTCGCTCAAGGCCGTCGACGATTTGTCGCTGGACGTTGCCGAGGGTGAGTTCGTGGCCATCGTGGGCGGCTCGGGCTCGGGCAAGACGACGCTGCTGCGGCTCGCCAACCGGTTGATCGAGGCGGACGGCGGCACGATCACCGTCGAGAGCGACAACGTGCAGGACATCGATCCGGTCGAGCTCCGGCGGCGGATCGGCTACGTCTTCCAGAGCGGCGGACTGTTCCCGCATTTGAGTGTCGCCGACAATATCGGGATCACGCCAAAACTACTTGGCACGCCCGCAGCCAAGATCGCAGCGCGCGTCGACGAGCTGCTCGAGCTCGTCCAGCTCGACCGCCGCGCGCACCGCGACCGCCTGCCCGAGGCGCTCTCGGGCGGCCAGCGCCAGCGCGTCGGTGTGGCGCGGGCGCTCGCGGCAAGGCCTCGCATTGTGCTGATGGACGAGCCGTTCGGTGCGCTCGATCCCCTCACCCGCGATGCGCTCGGCGAGGATTTTCGCGAGCTGCATCGCAAGCTCGGCCTGACCACGGTCATGATCACCCACGACATGACGGAAGCGATCCTGCTCGCCGACCGCATCGCGGTGATGCGCGGTGGAAAGCTGCTGGCGCAGGGCACGCCCGCGGAGCTCTCGAACAGCGGCGACGCCTATGTGCTGGAGCTGCTGCGCACCCCGCGGCGCCAGGTCGAGCGGTTGAACGCGCTGCTGCCAACGAGCGGTGCGGCATGAACCTCCTCGCCGATCCGCGCTGGGGCGAGGCGCTGTCGCATCTGCCCGACTACCTCGGCAATCACGTGCGGGTCAGCCTTGCCGCGCTCGCGCTTGGCCTCGCCATCAGCCTGCCGCTGGCGATCCTGACGCGCAACCGCCCGGCGCCACGCGCCGTCCTCCTCGCGCTCGCCAGTATCGTGCAGACGGTGCCGGGGCTGGCGCTGCTTGCACTGTTCTATCCGCTGCTGCTGCTGATTGCCTCCGTGACGCTCGCCTGGTTTGGCGTCTCCTTCTCGGCCTTCGGTTTCCTGCCGGCGATGCTGGCGCTTGCGCTCTATTCCATGCTGCCGGTGCTGCGCAACGGCATCACCGGGCTGAACGGCATCGACCCCGCGCTGATCGAAGCCGCGAAAGGCGTCGGCATGACCGCGCGGCAGTCGCTCGTCATGGTCGAGCTGCCGCTGGCGCTGCCGGTGATGATGGCGGGCATCCGCACTGCCGCGGTATGGGTGATCGGCACCGCCACGCTCTCCACCCCGATCGGACAGACCAGCCTCGGCAATTACATCTTCGCCGGGCTGCAAACCCAGAACTGGGTGTTCGTGCTGTTCGGCTGCTTTGCCTCGGCCCTGCTCGCGCTCGCCGTCGATCAGCTGCTCGGCCTGATCGAGAGCGGCTTGCGCCAGCGCAGCCGCCTGCGTCCCGCGCTCGGCGGCATCGGAATCGCGGCGCTGGTCCTCGCAACGCTGGTGCCGGCGATGGGACGCTCGTCGCAGAGCTACGTCGTCGGCGCCAAGACTTTTGCCGAGCAATATGTGCTGTCGGCCCTGCTGAGGGACCGTCTCCAGGCCGCCGGTCTCTCCGCGACCGCTCGGTCGGGTCTCGGCTCCAGCGTGATCTTCGAGGCGCTCAAGGCCGGCGACATCGATCTCTATGTCGACTATTCCGGCACGCTCTGGGCCAACCAGCTGCATCGCACCGAGATCAAGCCGCGCGCGGAACTGCTGGCGGAGTTGAAGACATCGCTCGCGAAGGACAACATCACCCTGCTCGGCGAGCTCGGTTTCGAGAATGCCTATGCGCTGGTGATGCCGAAGAAGCGCGCCGAGGCGCTTGGCATCCGCACCATCGCCGATCTCGCCGCGCATGCTTCGACGCTGTCGATTGCCGGCGACTACGAGTTCTTCTCTCGCCCGGAATGGGCGGCACTGCAAAAGGCCTACGGCCTCTCGTTCCGCGCGCAGCGGCAGATGCAGCCGGACTTCATGTATGCGGCCGTCGCCAGCGGCGAGATCGACGTGATCGCCGGCTACACCAGCGACGGGCTGATCGCAAAATACGATCTCGTTGCGCTCGACGATCCCAGGCACGCGATCCCACCCTATGATGCGATCCTGCTGCTGGCACCGAAGCGGTCCGGGGACGAAAAACTGCAGGCAGCCCTCAAGCCGCTGCTCGGCAAGATCGACATCGCCACGATGCGCGAAGCGAACCTGCGCGCCAGCGGCAACGACGCGAATTCGTCGCCCGATGCGGTGGCGAAGTGGCTGTGGGAGAAGGTGGGCAGGCGCTAGGGGAATGCCTCCCCGCGCCGCCGCCTTTGCTTAAGCCTTCTCGGTCGCCTCTCCGGCATCGACCCAGTCCTTGAAGCCGCCGACGTTGTAGACGTGGCCATAGCCCATGTCCTGAAGCAGCTTGCCGGCGAGCGCGGAGCGGCCGCCGGAGGCGCAATAGAGGATCACGGTCTTGTCCCTGGCGAGGGTCTTGTCGTGATAGGGCGAGTCCGGATCGGCCCGAAACTCCAGCATGCCGCGAGAGATATTCAGTGCGCCCGGGATCTTTCCGCTCTTCTCGATCTCAGGCGCATCGCGCACGTCGAGCACGAGCGCGCCCTTCCCGATCATCTCCTTGGCCTGGGCCGGCGTGATTTTCGGCACGGCCGCGTTAGCGGCCTCGAGCATCTGTTTCACGGAAATTGGCAAATTGCTTCTCCTGTGGTTCGCAATTGATTGAGCGCCCCATTACCCGGCATCGTCCCTCATCGCGTCACTCGTTCGGAGGAGGACCCCGGGCCAGAATATCGACGGATGCGATGGCGAATGAATGGCCGCGATGGAAACTACAGCCCCCGGATCATCCCCGCATTGATCAGCAGCCGGTTCAGCCGCCGCGCCTCGGCGCCGTCCTTGCAGCCGTAGAAGATGCCCTTGCAGCGGAGCATGATCTCCTTCTGCTCGGCAAAGGACGGATCGAGCGGAATGCCGGCGGCTTCCTGGATCACCAGCGGCAGATAGGGGCCGTCGACCGTGTCCATCACTGCGGCGCTCTTCACCGGCTCGAAATTAATGGCGTCGATCGCGTAATAGGTCGCGTAGAGACGCGGATCGTAAGCGTCGAGCTTCTTGCCGAGAGCGCCCTCGTCGAGCCCGGGCTCGAGGATAGCAGGCGCAAACTCAGGCTGATGGTCGCCGTAGCGCACGATCAGGAACGGCTCGCCCGGAAAGTTCTTCTTCAGCCCCGCAACGAAAGCCTTGTACTGCTCCGCGCTCATCGCCTGCCGGCGCAGATATTCGTCGATGGAGGCCACATTGCCCGGCGCACGCCAGTTCGGCAGCAGATCGGGGCGGAAGCGCGTCTCCCAGGGGAAATGATTGGCGCCGAGATAGATGAAGGTGAACAGCGGCTTGTTCGGCGGCTGCTGGCCCATCAGCTGGAGCGCCTTGTCGTAGAAGAAAGAGTCCGGCTCGACGTCCTTGGCGCCGAGATCCTTGGAATCGAGGAAGCGTTCGACGCCGGTTGTCGTCTGGAAGCTGCGCGCAGCCATGAAGCCGCCATAGGCGGGATAGAGCGACATCGTGTCATAGCCGCAGCGGCGCAGCGCCAGCGGCAGGCCGCGCTCGACGCGGCTCGATGCGATGCGCGTCACGAAATAGGCGAAGCGGCCGAACGAGCGCGAGGAGAGGCCTGCGAGCACGTTGTATTCGGTGAACCAGCTCGGACCGCCATTGCTCTCGGCGAGGAACGTGCGCTGCTTGCCGTCCCAGGATTTGAAATGATTGCCGTAGCCCGGCGGCACCTTGATGCCCTGCGCGGCGCGAATGTCGAAGCTCGATTCATCATGAACCATGATGATGTTCGGCCGGCGGCCCGCGGGGTGGCAGGCATCCACCAGCGGCATGTTGAGCCGTTCGTTGGTCGAGGCCGCCGACTCCATGAAGCCGTATTGCGCGAAGTCGGAGACCGCGCTGACGCCGGAGCGGAAGAACTTCGAGAGATAGCCGTCGTCGTAATAGCCGCGCCAGGCCTCGTCCGGATGATAGAGCGAATAGCCGACCAGTGCGGCAAGGCAGGCGAGCTTGCAGGCGAGCGCCGGCAGGCGGCGGATGCGGAACGGGTCGAGCCACCACAGCGCATACATCAGCGGCAGGGTGACGAGGCCGGCCAGGATCACCGACCAGCGCAGATTCGGGAAGATCGTGAACAGGAACGCGACGGTGTCGCGGTCGATCATCATCAGGTCGATGAAGTTGACCGTCATCTGCGCAACGTCGTGCTTGAGCCGCGACAGCAGCACCAGCACGACGACCATGGTCAGCGACAGCGCGCCCGACAGCGCCGGCCGGCGCAGCAGCGTGATCCAGAAGAAGTTGAGGATGCCCCAGGCGAGTGCGAAGGACAGGCGCGAGCCGAAATCGGTCTCGGTCTCGTACATCAGCGCAAGTGCCGCCAGATGCGGAGCCGCGACCGCGAGCAGCCGCCAGATACCGAGCGCGGCGACGCTCGCCAGTGCGGCGGTCGTGGCAGAAGGGCCTGGATTGGGCGCGGACGCCATCGACGGCACGCAACAGCTGGTCCGGCGCAATGATACCTAGCCGTCTGGCCGGCGTGACGACGGCTAGGGCGTCCGGCGCAGCCGGAAGCCTGCACCGTGTCATAAAACTGTAACGGAACAGTCAAGGACAGGCAACGCGCGCCGCGATCCGACTTTGGCTTTATGGAGGTGGGCGGCGAGGTGCCGCACACCTGGCTCTATCCCCTCACCCTGAGGAGCCCGCGAAGCGGGCGTCTCGAAGGGCGAGGCCCGGGGCGGGGCCTGCATGGTTCGAGACGGCGCTGCGCGCCTCCTCACCATGAGGGTTGGGCAGAGCTACCCGCCGCTCCAGGCCTTGGCGATCCCGGCGATGAAGAGGTCGATCACCCCTTCCGCCATCCGCTCGATCTCGCCCTCCTCCACGCCCCAGCGCGGAAAGTGGCCGTCCAGATTCATCCGGGCGAAACCGTAGACCAGGGCGCGGCCGGCGATCTCGATGCGCTTGAGGTCGTCCGACCGCAGCAGGCCCTGCGCCGCCGCGTCAGCCAGCATCTGCTCGGTCAGAGCGATCAGCTCGGCATTGTCACGGGTCAACTCGGTTGAGCTGCCATGGGCGAAATAGCGCCCGGTGGAGATGATCTCGAAGTGCGCGGGGTTGCGCATCGCCCAGCGCAGATAGGCCAGCCCGAAGGCGCGGAAGCGGCCGAGCGGGTCGGTCGCCGGCGCCTGGCCCAGCGCCACCTCGATCTCGGCACGGAAGCGCCGCTGCGCCTCCTCGGCCACCGCCGCCATCAGCGCGTCGCGGTTGGGGAAGTGCCGGAACGGCGCTCCAGGCGACACCGCCGCCCGCCTGGCAGCCTCGCGCACCGAGATCTCGGCCCCCTCTGCCGCCAGTTGCATCGCAGCATCGATCAACACGCGGCGGAGGTCGCCGTGATGATAGGGCCGGGCCGAGGAGGCCTGGCGGCGGGCGCGCGGCTTGGACGTCTGACGGGAGGGCATGGGATTTCCTAACATCACCCGAACGTGAATGTAAGCAGCGATTACACCGTTGCCGCCACGCCGCCCTGGAATGTAATCGTTGATTACATAACGGAGGAGATCATCGTGACCGAACGTCAAAACTGGTTCGAGGGCTGGCGGCTGCTCGGCGTCCTCTCCCTGATCCTGGTCGCCCTAAGTCTATGGATCGCCTCGATGCGGCAGTTCGAGGTCGAAGGCGTGCGGATGGTGATCCGTTTCACGGCGCGAAGCTCGCTGCTGCTGTTCTGCCTCGCCTTCAGCGGCGCGGCACTGGCACGGCTGTGGCCTAATGCCTGGACCCGCTGGCAGCGCCGCAACCGCCGCTATCTGGGCCTGAGCTTTGCGGCGTCCCACGCCATCCATGCGGTTGCGATCATTGCCTTCGCGAAAATGGATCCGGCCGGCTTTGCGGAGGCAACCTCGGCCGCCTCCTACGTCTTTGGCGGTATCGGCTATGCCGTCATCATCGCCATGAGCGCGACCTCGTTCGACCGCGCCGCCGCGCTGCTCGGGCCGCAAGCCTGGCGCGTGCTGCACCTCGGCGGCGGCTACTATCTCTGGTTCCAATTCATGGTGTCGTTCGGCAAGCGCGTGCCGGCGATGCCGCTCTACGCCGCGTTCCTCATTCCGCTGCTCGCCGTGGTGGCACTGCGGCTGATCGCGATGGCCGTCCATCCGCGCGGACGGACCATCGCGGCCCGCTAGGGTCTCAGCCCTGCGGCAGCAGCCCCAGCCGCTTGGCGATGATGCGGTCGAGTGTCCGTTTCGGCAGCACGGCGCCGATCAGATGGCGCAGCGGGTCCGGCGTGATCTGGTAGCGCACCTTGGGGCTTGCCGCGGTCAGCGCCTCGAACACGATTTCGGCGATCCGCTCGGCCGGCAGCCCGGTCTCGCCGAGCTTCATCATGAACGCCATGACCTTGTTCAGCGCCGGGAGATAGGGCGAGTTCTGGTAGACCGAGAGATCGGTCTGCTCGGCCTTGCTCCAGATCGGCGTCTTCACCGCGCCGGGCGCGACGATGATGACGTCGATGCCGAACAGCATCAATTCGCGGCGCAGGCTCTCCGACAGCCCTTCGATGGCGTGCTTGGAGGTGCAGTAAGGCGCCGACAGCGGATTGCCGTTCTTGCCGGCGACGGAGCTGATCATCACGATGCGGCCCTTCGGCCCCTTCAGCGAGGGATCTGCCCCGAGCAGCGGCCCGAAGGCTTGCGTCGCGATCACCGGGCCGATGACGTTGATGTCCATCTGGCGGCGGAAATCATCCGCCGACAATTCGAGCACGGGGCCGGCAACCGCGATGCCGGCATTGTTGACGAGACCCGCCAGCGTCTCGCCGCCCAGCGCCTCACGCACCTGGCGGGCGGCGGCCAGCACGGCAGCCTCGTCGGTGACGTCGAACAGCAGCGGGATGAAATTGGCGCCGAACTCGCCCTTGAGCCGGTCGGCATCCGCCTGCTTGCGGACACTGCCGAAGACGCGATAGCCGCGCCCGATCAGGAATTTCGCAATGGCCCAGCCGATGCCGGTGGACGCGCCGGTCACCACAACAGATCGCATGGTCCCCTCCCCCTTGAGTTCCCGCGATCATGCAGGAGGAACGCGCCAGTGTGCAATGCCGCCCAACGCTCAAAGGGCGACGCAGGTGTCAATTCTTAAGATGAAGCGGCGCGAACGTCGCGACATGAGGTTGATCGCGCGCTGAAAATGCAGATGAAGAGCCGAATCCTTGACTCTGAAGACACTCGGCTTTTGGTGATCGCGAGCTTCTGAAAAAGCCCTGACAAACGACGCGAGATCAAGAATGTGGTTTAAGCGTCAGTTCTTCGCGCTCAGAGTGCATGTCAGCTCGCGAAGAATTTGAATGAAGCAGCAATGCTTCGCGCGAGATGAAAAGAGCGAGACCGCTGGTTGCGATCTCGCTCCAAGATACTCGTGAAGGTTTAAGAATTGGTTGGGCGAGCGAAGCTTGTGCTTTCGCTCCCGCGTCCCGGACGTAGCGCGGCGCGCCGCGCCACGTCCGAAGATCGACGGGCTTAGTTCTTCGACTTGTCGACCAGCGCGCCCTTCTTGATCCAGGGCATCATGTCGCGCAGCTTCGCGCCGACTTCCTCGATCGGGTGAGCGGCGAGCTTGGCGCGGGTCGCCTTGAACGAGGTCTGGTTGACCTTGTTCTCGAGCATCCAGTCGCGGGCGAACTTGCCGCCCTGGATGTCGGCGAGAACGCGCTTCATCTCGGCCTTGGTCTCGGCGGTCACGATGCGCGGACCGGTGACGTACTCGCCGTACTCGGCCGTGTTGGAGATCGAGTAGTTCATGTTGGCGATGCCGCCTTCATAGATCAGGTCGACGATCAGCTTCACTTCGTGCAGGCACTCGAAATAGGCCATCTCGGGCGCGTAGCCGGCTTCGACCAGGGTCTCGTAGCCGCCCTTGATCAGCTCGACCAGGCCGCCGCAGAGCACGACCTGCTCGCCGAACAGATCGGTCTCGCACTCTTCCTTGAAGGTGGTCTCGATGATACCGGCGCGGCCACCGCCGACGGCGGAGGCGTAGGACAGGCCGAGGTCATGGGCGTTGCCCGAGACGTCCTTGGCGATCGCGATCAAGCAGGGCACGCCGCCGCCGCGCTGATACTCCGAGCGCACGGTGTGACCGGGGCCCTTCGGCGCGATCATGAGCACGTCGAGGTCGGCGCGCGGGTCGAGCAGGTTGAAGTGGACGTTGAGGCCGTGCGCGAACACGAGGGCGGCGCCCTTCTTCATGTTGTCGTGCAGGTGCTCGCGGTAGATGTCGCCCTGGAGCTCATCCGGGGTCAGCATCATGACGAGGTCGGCCCATTTGGCGGCTTCGGCGACTTCCATCACCTTGAAGCCGGCGGCTTCCGCCTTCTTGACCGAACCCGAGTCCTTGCGCAGCGCAATCGCCACCTCCTTGACGCCGGAGTCCTTGAGGTTGAGCGCATGGGCGTGGCCCTGGCTGCCGTAGCCGACGATGGCGACCTTCTTGCCCTTGATCAGGTTCAGGTCGGCGTCGCGATCGTAATAAACACGCATAGTCGTTTCCTCGGTTCAGGTGGCCAGAATCGGCCGTTGGTCAGGTCTCAGGCGGTGAAATTTGCGGATTTCCCGGGCTGTCTAGAGCATTTCGCAGCCCGAAGGAAACCCGTTTCTGCATGGAAAACTGCGGCATCATGCATCCATGAAGACAGGGTAGAGCGATGCCAAAAGCAGGATCGCCATCAGGATATTGAAGGCGCGGACCAGCCGCTCAGAGGTCAGGACCGGCCGCAATGCGGTACCAAACAGCGCCCAGACCACGGTCGAGACGGCGCCCACGAGCAGGCTGATCAGGGTCTGGATCGCGATGTTGAGCGGAAACTGGGCGATGGCCGCATAGGCGGTGATGGTGCCGATCACGATCACCCAGCCCTTGGCGTTGATCCACTGGAACATGGCTGCGCCCCAGAAGGTCATCGGCCCACGGGCGCTCTCCTCGCCCGGCTTGGCGGGGCCGGAGAGGGCAATCATGCCGGCCAGGTAAATCAGGTAGGCGGCGCCGGCATATTTCAGGATGGTCTGGAGGACCGGATAGGCCAGGAACACCGAGCCGAGCCCGAGGCCGACCGTGGCGATCATGAAGGCAAAGCCGAGGACGATGCCGACGATGTGGGGGATGGTGCGCCGGAAGCCGTAGGTCAGGCCCGAGGACAGCAGCATGATATTGTTCGGCCCAGGCGTGAAGTACATCACGACCATGAAGATGAGGAAGGCATAGAGCAACGACTGCGACATGCTCACCTCACGCCGTCTTCGGCAGCGGCTGCGGGCGCCGCGCCAGCACCATCACGGCGATGCCGCCGATCACGGTCAGCATGCCGGTCAGCCTCAAGGGTCCGAATTTTTCACCGAACACGATGCTCGAGGCAGCCGAGCCGACGAAAGGCACCAGCAGCGCGAACGGCACCACCTGCGCCGCCGGATAGTCGCGCAGCAGCCGGCCCCACAGCCAGTAGGCAATGCTGGTCGAGATGGCGCCGATCGTCAGCAAGCAGACTAGGCCCGTGAGCGACATGTGGATCAGCGACTGGAAGGTCGGCACCGGCCCGTTGACGACCAGCGCCAGCGCGAACAGCGGCACCGCCGCCGTGAGACAGAGCCAGGCGAACAGATCGAACATCGGCGCGCCGCGGGCACCGCGCAACAGGAGATTGCCGACGGCGAAGCAAATCGGGGCGATCATCAGCACCGCGAAGGCACCGACGCTGAAATCATAACCGACGGTGCCGCAGATCATCAGAAGACCGACTGCTGCGATGACGATTCCGAGCGCCTGCACCGGCGTCGGCCGCTCCCCGAATGCGACCGCGGCGAAGCCGATGGTGAACAGTGCCTGGCTCTGCACGACGACGCTGGTCAACCCCACCGGCACGCCGTGGGCGATGCCATAGGCCTGACTCAGGAACTGGCCGAGGAACAGCGTGAAGCTGATCGCGATCAGCAGCGACCAGGCGACCTTCGGCTTGGGAATGAACAGGCACGGCACCGCGGCAATGGTGAAGCGCATCGCCGTCATCAGCTCCGGCGAAAACTCGTCGAGCGCGATCCGGCTCGCCACGAAGGCAAACCCCCAGATGACCGCCACCAGAATGGCGATGAGGATATCGGCCGGCTTCATTGTTGTTCTCGGTTCTGCTTTGTCGTGCAGCCCTGTTTGTTGTTCTGTTCTAGCCTTGCTCGCCGGCTTTTGGTTTCCGCAGCAGATAGGTGCCGTGCATGGGCGCGTGGTAGTCGGCCGAGACCAGCGTGAAGCCGACATCGGTCAGCATCCGCTCCATCACCCAGCCGAAGGTGGAATATTCGTCGCGCATGTGCGTGACGACGCCTTCGCGCGAAAAATCGTGGTTCTTGATCTGGAAGTCGGCCCATTGCTCGACGTCGCGTTCGACGGCGTCGGGCATCGAGGCGTAGACGATGTCGCGCAGATAGAAGCTCGCGCCCGGCTTCAGTGCACGGTAGATTCGCGACATCGCCACCACCTTCCAGAAATCCGGCAGATGGTGCAGCGTGAACTCGCTGACGATCAGATCGTAGGATTCCGGCCGGTAGGCGAAGCTGAGCAGGCCGGCGGACTGCGTGCGCACGGGCGCCTTGCGGTCGCGGGCGTAGATCTCGGCGAGTGCCAGCATCGCCGGCGAGATGTCGATGGCGTCCACCTCGGCACCCATCAGCGCCGCTTCGGTGGCGAGCACGCCGTTGCCGCAGCCGATATCGGCGATGCGCCAGCCGCGCTGCACCCCGAGCATTTTGAGCGCGGCGCGCGCCCGCAGATCGGCATCGTCATGGGCGTCGTAGATCGAAGCCACTGCGGGCTCGATCCCCATCCGGTTCCGCTCGTTGTAGTACCAGTCGCGCGCCAGCATGGTTCACATTCCTTCAGGTCCGCGGCCGATCGCGGCAACGCCGGTACGCGACACCTCGACAAGGCCGAGCGGGCGCATCAGGTCGATAAACTGGTTGATCTTGTCCGTATTGCCTGTGATCTCGAACACAAAGCTCTCGGTGGTGGCGTCGATCACGCGGGCGCGGAACGCATCCGCCAGCCGCAGCGCCTCGACACGATGCTCGCCCTGCCCGCGCACCTTGACCATCGCCAGCTCGCGTTCGATCGAGCGCTTGGTCTGGGTCATGTCGACGACGCGATAGACCGGGATCATGCGGTCGAGCTGGTGCTTGATCTGCTCGATCACCATCGGCGTGCCCGTGGTGACGATGGTGATGCGCGACAGATGCTTCTGCGCTTCGGTCTCCGAGACCGTAAGGCTCTCGATGTTATAGCCGCGGCCGGAGAAGAGGCCGATGACGCGCGCGAGCACGCCGGGCTCGTTCTGCACGAGCACCGAGAGCGTATGCGTCTCGTTGGGATCGTGGCGGTCCTCGATGAAGTAGGCGGATGCGGGCTGGTTCATGGTCGTCCCCTCTTGTCTCTCCGTCACGCCATCGCTGGCGCCTCTGCCCCGACCCAACTGCGGAACAGATCGAAATCGATATTGCCGCCGGACAGCACGAGACCGACGCGCTTGCCTGACAGCTTGTTCTTTTCCTGAAGCGCCGCAGCGAGCGCGGCGGCTCCCGCGCCTTCAGCGAGATTGTGCGTGTCGGTCCAGTAGGCGCGGATCGCGGCGGCGACTTCGTCGTCGGAAACCTGCACGATGCGCGCGGCCCCCTTCCGGATCAGCGCGAACGCGTCTGCGTCGGGAATGCGCGTGGCCATGCCGTCGGCCAGCGTGTTGCTGGTCTTCGTCGTCACGACCTTGCCGGCCGCCAACGACAGCGCGTAGGACGGCGCTTCCGTGGACTGCACGCCGACGATCTCGGTCTTCAGGCCCAGCAGGTCGCGCGCCATGATGCAGCCGGAAATTCCGGACCCTTGCCCGATCGGAACATAGAGAACGTCGAGATCCGGCGCCGTCCGGAACAGTTCGAGCGCATAGGTGGCGACGCCGAGCACGAGATCCGGATGGAACGACGGCACCATGTGCAGGCCGGTAAACTGGGCGCGCCGTTGCGCCTCTTCGGCGGCGGCCTGAAAGTCCTCGCCGTGCTCGACCAGCTCGGCGCCAAAGGCCTTCATCGCGCGGTTCTTCTCGACCGAGTTGCCGCGGGGCACGTAGATCACTGCCGGCACGCCATGGCGGCCCGCGGCGAATGCCAGGCTCTGGCCGTGATTGCCGCGCGTCGCAGAGATGATGCCCGGAATGTCCGGCCGCTCGCGCTTCAGCCGTTCGAGATAGACGAGACCGCCGCGCACCTTGAAGGCGCCGATCGGCGTGTGGTTCTCGTGCTTGACGATGACCTGCGTCCCGAGGCGCTCGGCGAGCAGCGGCCAGCCGCGTGCCGGCGTCGCCGGCACCGCCTGCCCCACGATCGCATGTGCGCGCTCGAGCTCCGTCAGGTCGAACATGGGCTCACACCAGCGCCTTGCCGCCGGCGAACGCCTTGGCGGTGGCCTCGTCGTTGGCCTGCTCGGGCAACAGCATCTCGTTGTGCGCCTTGCCGGAGGGGATCATCGGGAAGCAGTTTTCGAGCGCCGCGACGCGGCAGTCGAACAGCACCGGGCGCTTGACCGAGATCATCTCCTGAATGGCACCTTCGAGATCGGACGGCTTGTGCACCTGGAGGCCGACGCCGCCATAGGCTTCCGCGAGCTTGACGAAATCCGGCAGCGCTTCCGAATAGGAATGCGACAGCCGGTTGCCGTGCAGCAGCTGCTGCCACTGCCGCACCATGCCCATGTACTGGTTGTTCAGGATGAAGATCTTGATCGGCAATTCGTACTGCACCGCCGTCGACATCTCCTGCATCGTCATCTGCACCGAGGCATCGCCCGCGATGTCGATGACGAGGCTGTCGGGATGCGCGACCTGCACGCCGATCGCGGCCGGCAGGCCGTAGCCCATGGTGCCGAGACCGCCCGACGTCATCCAGCGATGCGGCTCCTCGAAGCCGAAGAACTGCGCCGCCCACATCTGGTGCTGGCCGACCTCCGTCGTGATGTAGGTGTCCTTGCCGCGCGTCGCATCGAACAGGCTCTGGATCGCGTGTTGCGGCAGGATGACGTCGTTGCTCTTCTTGTAATAGAGCGAGTTACGGGCGCGCCACTGCGCGATCTGCTGCCACCACGCCTTGATGTCGGGCTTCTTCGCCTCCGCCTTGAACACCTGGAGGATGTCGCCGAGGACGTTGCCGCAGTCGCCGATGATCGGCACGTCGACGCGGATGTTCTTGTTGATCGAGGACGGGTCGATGTCGATGTGGATCTTCTTCGAGCCCGGCGAGAACGCATCGACGCGGCCGGTGATGCGGTCGTCGAAGCGTGCGCCGACGCACAGCATGACGTCGCAATCATGCATGGTCATGTTGGCTTCGTAGGTGCCGTGCATGCCCAGCATGCCGAGCCAGTTCTTGCCCGACGCGGGGTACGCACCCAGGCCCATCAGCGTCGAGGTGATCGGGAAACCCGTGACCTCGACCAGCTCGCGCAGGAGCTTGGTTGCCTCGGGGCCGGAATTGATGACGCCGCCGCCACTGTAGATCACCGGGCGCTTGGCATTGGCGAGCAGCGACACCGCCTTGCGGATCTGCGTCGCGTCGCCCTTCACGCGCGGCGCGTAGGAGCGGTGCACGTCCGACTTGCGCGGCGGATGATAGGTGCCGGTCGCGAACTGCACGTCCTTGGGCACGTCGACGAGCACCGGGCCGGGACGGCCGGAGGTCGCGACATAGAAGGCCTCGTGCAGCACCTTTGCGAGATCGTTGACGTCGCGCACCAGCCAATTGTGCTTGGTGCAGGGCCGCGTGATGCCGACCGTGTCGCACTCCTGGAACGCGTCGTTGCCGATCAGATGCGTCGGCACCTGGCCGGAGATGCAGACCAGCGGGATCGAGTCCATCAGCGCGTCGGTCAGCGGCGTCACCATGTTGGTGGCGCCGGGTCCGGAGGTCACCAGCGCAACACCCGGCTTGCCCGTCGAGCGCGCATAGCCCTCCGCGGCATGGCCCGCGCCCTGCTCGTGGCGGACCAGAATGTGCTGGACCTCGCTCTGCTGGAAGATCTCGTCATAGATCGGAAGCACGGCGCCGCCGGGATAGCCGAAAATGTCGGTCACGCCATGATCGATGAGCGCGCGGACGATCATCGCGGCGCCGGTCATCTGGTTCGGATCGTGGCTTTTGTCGCTCATTGTCTTGCTCCGGATGCGCTGTTGTCAGCGGCTTCGTTCGTGTCGGTTTCGGGAAATAAAAAAGGCCCCGAAGAGGGACCCTGCACACCGCCTGTCATGTGGATGGCAGCTAGCCACCCCCGGCGGTGTGCCTGGGTACGACGGCGATAAGGAGTTTGGTAATAATGTTGCGCATGACGGACGCTCGGCTTCCCAAAGGTTGCGCGAAACATAGCGGCCAAAGCCTGGATGTCAAGGCGATGCGGCCGTTCCCGCGCGATTTTGGCAGTGTAGCGGTGTTCCCGGGGTTCGGCGAGGGGTAAATTCGGGAACCCGGGTACAAAAACGCGTCAGCCGGGACCCAGGACCGCGCTAACGGCTGCGGCCAGCCAGCCCCTCGCCTCCTCCAGCTTCACCCATTCGAAATCGGGCAATTGATGCCGGAACCAGGTGAATTGGCGCTTGGCATAGTGGCGGGTGTCGGCCCGGCCGATCGTGGCGGCGTCCTCCAGACTGAGTTCGCCCCGCAGGTGCCGGATCATCGCCGGCACGCCATGGGCCTTCATGGCCGGCAGCAGCGGATCGAGCTGCCGGGCGGCAAGCCGCTCGACCTCCTTCAGCGCCCCGCCACCGAGCATGGCGTCGAAACGCGCATCAATGCGGGCATAAAGCTCGTCACGCTCGGGCGCGAGAAAAACCGCGCGAAAACTGTCCTTCGACAGCAGCGGCGGTTGGCCCTCATGGTGCCAGTCCAGCAGCGAGCGGCCGGTCGCCTCGATGACTTCGAGGGCGCGCGCGATCCGGGTGCGGTCACGCAAGTTCAATCGTTCGGCGGCGCGCGGATCGCGGCGCGCGAGTTCCTCGTGCAGCGCCTCCACGCCGTTCCGCTCCAGCCGCGCGCGCACGTCCTCGCGCACCTCGGCGGGAATCGGCGGCACCACGCTGAGGCCCGCCGTCAGCGCCTTGAAATAAAGCCCCGTGCCGCCGATGAAAATCGGCAGGCGTCCTTCGGCTTTCGCCTCTTCCAGCGCCTTCGCCGCGTCGGCCACCCAGGCGCCGGCCGAGAAGTTCACGGCCGCATCGACGTGGCCGTAGAGACGGTGCGGCGCGCGCGCTTCCTCGCCATGTGTGGGGCGCGCGGTGATGATGCGGAGGTCACGATAGACCTGCATGGAATCGGCATTGATGACGATTCCGCCCGCGCTCAGCGCAAGCTCCAGCGCCAGCGCCGACTTGCCGCTGGCGGTCGGGCCTGCGATCAGGATGGCGGCGGCTTGGCGCATGGGAGCCGGATCACGTTGCACAACATCCGCATTGCATTTTTGTGCCGCCTTGTGCAACAATTACTGGTTGCTTATTATGTTCTTATCGCACTTTGCTTGCTTAATCTCATTTTGAAGCATCGATTGGAGAACGTCATGAAAAGCGACCATCCGTCGAAACAGAAGCAATTCACCGCCATCACAACAAGCGTGCTCGCGGCGTTGCTCGCCGTGCAACCGGCAAGCGCGCAAACCGCCCTTCCCCCCGACGTCATGCAATCCTGCACCGTTCAGGCCTCGGAGTTCGCGAACTGGTTTGCCGGGGGCAGCTCGGCGAAGGACGGCCTCGTCGTTCCCGCAAACAGTCTCGCGTTCGGCTCGGGTCCCGATTGCAACTTCTACAAATGGTCCGTCCAGATGTTCCTCTGGCTGACCTCTCCGCGCGGCCCCGGCAAGCACGTATTCAGCTCGTCCCAGTTTTATGGCCTCTCGGTGCCAGCAGGTGACAAGCGCAAGCTCATCCCGCAAGACGACAACACGGTGCTGAGCTTCGCGCCGTCGATCTCGCTCGTCGGAGACAAGGGCTTGGACGTCGTAGCCGACAGCAAGGGAACCATACGCAACGTCGTGCGCGCGCAGACCGGACGGGCTGGCAGCGCGCTCTTTCGCGACAAGACCGGCAAGCCGATCGATGTCGCGCGCGTAGCGGCCTCGGTCAGCGGCAAGCCGCTGCTTCTCGACGATACGAACAAGGTGCTCGACGTCGAAACCACGGCGAGTGGTGCGCCCGTGCTTAGCGATGCTTCCGGCAAGGCGATCAATCTCGCCGACGAAACCGTGACCGTCGACGGTGTCCAGCGCCTGTTGACGACCTCCGGCGACGTTGTCGAGCTCGGCCAGGCCGGCGGCGGCGCAGTGCTGGTGACGCGGAACAACGGCCTCGTCTACTACCTGCTCCAGGTCAACGACGTGTTCGCCTATTTCAGCACGGGCGCAACCGACGGCAAGTTTTCTCCCGTGCCGACCGAATTTCCATCGGAGGCCTCCCTTCTGAGCAAGATCACGGACGTTGCCAGGAACGCGCCGGCACCTCACGCCAGGCCGGGATTCCAGGACAGCATCGCGCTCGCCATGGAGCTGAAATCGTCCTGGGTCGAGGCTTCGACACTCAGCAATCCGCAAGACTATTTGACCATCAAGGCGACCGTTCCCGGTTTCGACACCTCAAATCCCCAGAAGTGGGTTCACACGTCCCCAAAGACCGTCGATCTTGCACTGGTCGGATTTCATGTGGTCGGGAGTGCTCTCGGTCATCCCGAAATGATCTGGGCCACGTTCGAACATGTCAACAACGCCCCCAACCAGAAATACGTTTACAAGACCACGTTGGGGGCCGAGGCTACCGTACCTGCCGACGGCAGCGGATCGTGGCTGTTCTCGAGTTCTGGAGCTTCGAGTCCCGCGTCACCGCGGATGACGGTTGACGGAAATGGCGACATCGTCGCGTCCGGCGCCAATGGCACGATCGGTGCCGTGGACGTGACTCGGGCGAATGCCTGGGGCACGCCCCTCACGGACACGGCCGCGGTTGCCAACAACACCAACTTGATCTCCATCAACCGCAGCATCCTCGGTCAGATGCCGGCTGGGGATGTGCGCTCGAAGTACATCATGATCGGATCGACCTGGACCAGCGATGGGAAGGCACCCGCGGGTGCAAACGTCGTCGGCACCAAGACGCTCGCCAATTCGACCATGGAAACGTTCAAGCAGAACCTGAATTGTCTCTCATGCCACCGTGGCGATATGCTCGGTACGAGCAGCGGTGGCGGTCTCAGCCATGTCTGGGGGCTGATTACGCCTCTCTTTCCCTAAGAGCCGGTCTGCAAAAGATATTGATGCGGTACGGCGACTTGCCGGTAGAGCAAGGTCCTGCGATAAGCACGACCTTGTTCAACCTCCCATACCGGCCTGCATGTCCCTCGTCGCCACGCTGATCTGCAACCCTGACAATCCCGCGCTCGACTCTACCATTGTCGACGGCGCCCGCGCCGTGCTGCCCCACGCAGCGCCGGCGCACTGGCTGTTCGACGGCGTTGCGGTCGACATCCCCTTCGGCGCGCAGGATAACCTCGAAGGCGACCGCCACGCCATCGAGCAGCGGTTGCGCGAGCTTCGCGGCGATCTCCCCATCGACATCGTGGTGCAGCCTGTCGGCTTCCGGCGCAAGAAGCTCTTTCTCGCCGACATGGATTCCACCATGATCGGGCAGGAATGCATCGACGAGCTCGCCGATCTCGTCGGGATGAAAGCCCACGTGGCCGCCATCACCGAACGCGCGATGCGCGGCGAGATCGAGTTCGAGCCGGCGCTGCGCGAGCGCGTCGCACTTCTGAAGGACCTCCCTGCCGGCGTGGTCGACGAGGTGCTGGCCAAGCGCATCACATTGACCCCGGGCGGCCGCGAGCTGGTCGCGACCATGCGCGCGCACGGCGCCTATACCTGTCTGGTCTCCGGCGGCTTCACCCTGTTCACGAGCGCGGTCGCGGCCAGGATCGGCTTCCAGGAGAACCGCGCCAACGAGCTCGTCGTGCGCGACGGCAAATTCACCGGCGAGGTGAAGGAGCCGATCTTGGGGCGCGCGGCAAAGCTCGCGACGCTGGTGGATTTGATGGAGTCGTTCGATCTCGACGACATCGACTCCGTCGTGGTCGGCGATGGCGCCAACGACCTCGCGATGATTCAGGCGGCGGGGCTCGGCGTGGCGTATCACGCCAAGCCTGCGGTCGCGGCCGCGGCTGCCGCGCGGATCGACCATGGCGATCTCACCGCGCTGCTCTATGCGCAGGGGTATCGGCGCGACGAGTTCGTGGAGGCGTAGAGCCTCCCCTCCGCTGTCATCACCCGCGAAAGCGGGTGATCCAGTATTCCAGCGACAAAGCGAGGATACGGAGAAGCCGCGGCGTACTGGATGCCCCGGTCAAGCCGGGGCATGACAGTTGAGTGTGGGGCCAAGACCGCCCCTTATTGCACGCTCAGCGCCACGAAGCGCAGCTCGCCGTCGGCGTTGGAGACCAGCAGCAGCACGGACTTCTTGCCGTCCTTCTTGAGCTGGTCGACCCGCTTCTGGATGTCGGCGCCGCTGGAGACGGACTCCTGCGCCACCTCGACGATGACGTCGCCGGCGGAGAGGCGCTTCTCGGCAGCGTCCGAATTGGCGTCGACATTGGTGACGACCACGCCCTTGACGCTGTCCTTGATCTTGTAGCGCGTGCGCAAATCCTTGCTGAGCGCCGCAAGATCGAGACCGAGCGCCTTCTGCGTCACCGGCTTCTCGGGCGCGGGTTCGTCGGTCTTCACCGCGGCCTGCACCTTGTCGGGATCCTGGAGGCGGCCGAGCGTGACCTTCTTGGTCTCCTCCTGGCCCTTGCGGATGATGACGACGTCGACCTCCTTGCCGACCGCCGTGTCGGCGACGACGCGGGAGAGATCCTTGGGGTCCTTGACGTCCTTGCCGTCGAACTTGACGACGACGTCGCCGGGCTCGATGCCGGCGGGCTTGGCCGGGCCCTTGTCGTCGACGCCGGCGACCAGCGCACCGCGCGCGGGCTTGATGTTGAGGCTCTCGGCGATCTCGTCGGTGACGCTCTGGATGCGCACGCCCAGCCAGCCGCGGCGCAGTTCGCCGAACTGGCGGAGCTGGTCGACCACGGCGACAACCGTCTTCGAGGGCACGGCAAAGCCGATGCCGATCGAGCCGCCGGAGGGAGAGATGATCAGCGTGTTGACGCCGATGACGTCGCCATCGAGGTTGAACAGCGGACCGCCGGAATTGCCGCGATTGATGGAGGCGTCGGTCTGGATATAGCTGTCATACGGCCCCGAGGAGATGTCGCGGTTCTTGGCCGAGACGATACCGGCCGTCACCGTGCCGCCGAGACTGAAAGGATTGCCAATCGCAACCACCCAGTCGCCGAGGCGCAGCTTGTCGGAGTCGCCGAACTTCACGGCGACCAGCGGCTTCGGCGGCTTGAACTTCAGCACGGCAAGGTCGGTCTTCTTGTCGACGCCGACCAGCTCGGCCTTGATCTTGGTGCCGTCGTTGAGGATGACGTTGATCTCGTCGGCATCCGCGATGACGTGGTTGTTGGTGACGACGACACCCGCGGTGTCGATGATGAAGCCGGAGCCGAGCGAGTTGGTCTTGCGCGGCGGGTTGTCGCCACGCTCGCCGCCCTTGCTGCCGCCGCCGGGACCCCTGCGGTTCTTGAAGAAGTCGTCGAAGAACTCCTCGAAGGGCGAACCGGGCGGCAGTTGCGGCATGGTGTTGCTGCCGCCGCCCTTGGCTTCGACGGTCTGCGAGGTCGAGATGTTGACGACCGCGTCGATCACCTTTTCGGCGACGTCGGCGATGCCGTCCGGTCCGCGCGCAAAGGCAGGTGTGGCGAACGCGCTGAATGCACTGACGGCGAGCGCGGCCAGCCCTAAGCGCAAGCGGGTCGGGGCAATGGTGGCAGCGGTCATTGGTATCTCCAGAGAAAAGGATAAGGCGCCAAGGATTCGCCTCCAAGACTGCGCTCGAACGGGGGGACGGCGCAAGCGCGGAGCTTCACGGGGCTCAAGACCCGGACAATACGGCGAAAACCAGTCTCTCGCCTTCACTTTGGCGTTGGCGCGACGCCTAAATCGGACGGCGCATAACCCAGATCAGGACCAGGCCGGCCACGGCCGAACCGATCCCAACGGCCCGCAGGATATTGTCCGGCGTGGCGATGGCGCTCTTCATGGCCTTGCGCATCCAGTTGGGACTTGCCGCGAACATCAAGCCTTCCAGCACGAACAGGATGCCTAAGCCGATGAGGAAGTCGGCGAACGCAATGGACCTCATCGGATTGGAACCTCCCGTTATACTGTTCTTGTCTGGACGAAGGGCGGCCAGACCGGCCGCCCTTGTCTAGCTTACGGCTTCGCCGGCGTCGCGGTCGTCGTCTTGCCGGACGGGCTACCAAAATACCGGAAGAAATCCGACTCCGGCCGCAGCAGGAAGCGGGTGTCGTTCGACTTCAGCCCGTTCTCATAGGCCGTCATCGACCGGTAGAAGGCGAAGAAGTCGGCATCCTTGCCGTAGGCCTCGGCGAACAGGCGGTTGCGCTCGGCATCGCCCGCGCCGCGGGTCTGATCGGCCTGCGAGTTGGCTTCCGCGATGATCACGGTCGCCTCGCGGTCGGCCTTGGAGCGGATCTCCTGCGCCTTCTGGCCGCCCTGTGCGCGGAACTCGGCAGCTTCGCGCTCGCGCTCCGTCTTCATCCGCAGGTAGACCGCCTGGCTGTTCTGCTCGGGCAGGTCGGCGCGCCGGATCCGGACGTCGACGACCTGGATGCCGTAGCCGTCGGCCTCGCGATCGAGCTGGTCGCGGATGCGCAACATCAGCTTCTCGCGGTCGTCACGCACGACGTTGATGAAGGTGACCTCGCCGAGCACGCGGCGCAGCGCCGCATTCAGGAGCGTGGTGAGCTGGATGTTGGCGGCCTGGATCGAGCCGACGCTCTGATAGAAGCGCAACGCGTCCTTGATGCGGTAGCGCGCGAAGGCGTCGACCACGAGACGCTTCTGGTCGGACGCGATCGCTTCCTGCGACGGGTTCTCCAGATCGAGGATCCGCTTGTCGATGTTGATCACCGAATTCCACGGCGCCTTGAAGTGCAGGCCGGGCGCGGTGACGACGTCGACGGGGCGGCCGAACTGCAGCACGATGGTCTGCTCGGTCTGCTGCACCGTGAACAGCGACATGTAGCCGACGATCACGACCAGCAGGAGGGCGAGCAGCGTGACGATACCTGTGACCGGAGACCTCATCGGGTGGCTCCGCTCGATTGCTGACCGGTGGTAGGCGGCCGCTTGGTGGTCAATTCGTTGAGCGGCAGGAAGGGCACGACGCCCTGGCCCGAGGAGCCGCCGTCATAGACGAGCTTGTCGGCACCGCCGAGCACGCGCTCCATCGTCTCCAGATAGATCCGTTCACGCGTCACGTCGGGCGCCTTCTTGTATTCCTCGTAAACCTTCAGGAAGCGCGCGCTCTGGCCCTTGGCCTCGGCGATCGCCTGCTCCCTGTAACCTTCGGCGTCCTGCTGAATCTTGGCCGCACGGCCGCGCGCCTGAGGAACGACCTGGTTGGCGTAGGTCTGCGCTTCGTTCTGCAGCTGCTCGAGATTGGCGCGTGCCGCCTGGACGTCGCGGAACGCATCGATCACCTGCGCGGGCGGATCGACCTTCTGCATCTGCACCTGCGTGATCTGAATGCCCGCGCCGTAGCTGTCGAGGGTGCGCTGGATCAATTCCTGCACGCCCTGCTCAGTGACGTTGCGCGCGCCGGTCAGGATCGGCTGGATCTGCGAGCGGCCGATCACCTCGCGCATCGCGCTCTCGGCGACCGCCTTCACGGTGCCTTCGGGGTTCTGGATGTTGAAGAGGAAGTCGCCGACGCCGTCCGGCTTGATGCGCCAGAGCACGGTGAAGTCGACATCGACGATGTTCTCGTCGCCGGTCAGCATCAGGCTCTCTTCCGGCACGTCACGAATGGAACGGCCGCGCCGCGCCGGATCGTCGATCAGCGTCATGCCGATGGAGATGGTGTTGACGCGCAGCGCCTTCGGCAGCAGCACGGTCTCGATCGGATAGGGCAGGTGATAGTTCAGACCCGGCTGCACGGTGCGGACATGCTTGCCGAAGCGCAGCACGACGCCGAGCTCTTCGGACTGCACCCGGAAGAAGCCCGACAGCAGCCAGAACGCGATGATGAGCAGGATGATCAGCGTGATGCCGATGCCCGAGAAATAACCGCCCGGCATGATCTGCTGGAGGCGGTCCTGGCCGCGCCGCAGAAGGTCTTCCAGATCCGGCGGCCTCGGCCCGACCGGTTGCGGGCCGTTGCCCCAAGGTCCCTTCGGACCCGAGCCCCATGGGCCACCGCCCTGATTCTTCCACGGCATTCGACGCTCTCCTCGGCAGGGTGGAATTGCCCCCGCCCGCATTGTCCGGTCCGGCTTTATAGGGGACAGGCAAGTCCCTTACAACGCGGCCTGGGCCGCCTTCCGAGCTAAGCTCGGGCACGAAAAAGTCAATGTTAACATTGGCGAATGCGGTTAATGGCCCGCCCGCCGACGATATGTCACATAGGAGTAGTCGGCGCTGTCGTTGGGTCCGGCGGGATGACGGATGCGCTCGACCTCATCCCACTCGGCCTTGTCGATGTCGAAATGCGTGTCGCCTTCGGGGCGCGCATGCACTTCCGTGATTTCGAGGCGATCGGCGCGGTCCAGCCATTGCCGAAAGATCTCGGCGCCGCCGATCACCGCGATCTCGGCGACCGAACGCCGCAGGGCATCGCCGCGCGCGACTGCGCCTGCATCGGCAGCCGACGTCGTGACGATGGCACCATTGGCGCGATAATCCGCATCGCGCGTGATGACGATGTTGGTACGGCCCGGAAGCGCCCGCGGCAGGGATTCGAAGGTCTTGCGGCCCATGATCACGGGCTTGCCGATCGTCAGCGCCTTGAAGCGCGCCATGTCGGACTTCAAGCGCCATGGCATCGCGTTGCTCGCGCCGATGACGCCGTTCTCCGCAATCGCGACGACGAAGACGATCTCCATCAGGACGCGCTCCCGGCAAGCCGTGTCAGCGCGGGGCCGGTGACGCGGCACAGCGTCCAGTCGTCCATCATGACGGCGCCGAGCGATTTGTAGAACGCAATCGACGGCGCGTTCCAGTCGAGCACCGACCATTGCAGGCGCGACCAGCCGTTGTCGACGCACTCCTTCGCGAGGTAGGCCAGCAGCGCCTTGCCGAGGCCCCTGCCCCGATGCGACGGCCGCACGAAGAGATCTTCGAGATAGATGCCGTGGCGGCCGCTGAAGGTGGAGAAATTCGCAAACCACACCGCAAAGCCGACCGCCTCGCCGTCCCACTCGGCGATCGCGCAATGGAGTTGCGGTCGTTCGCCGAACAGCGCTTCCGCAATCATCGCCTCGGTCGCCTCGACCTCGTGCGAGAGCTTTTCGTATTCGGCGAGCTCCCGGATGAAAGCAAGAACGAGCCCGGCTTCGCCGGCGCGCACACGGCGGATGTTGAGCGACATCTGCGCTAGACCGCGACTTCCGCCTTGATGTGCGGATGCGGATCGTAGCCGACGAGCTCGAAATCCTCATAGCGGAAGGAGAAGATGTCCTTCACATCGGGATTGATCCGCATCACCGGCAACGCGCGCGGCGCGCGCGTGAGCTGAAGCCGCGCCTGCTCCAGATGATTGGAATAGAGATGGGTATCGCCGAGCGAATGCACGAAGTCGCCGGGCTTCAAGCCCGTGACCTGCGCCACCATCAAGGTGAGCAGCGCGTAGGAGGCGATGTTGAAGGGGACGCCGAGGAACACGTCGGCCGAGCGCTGATAGAGCTGGCACGACAGTTTGCCGTTCGCGACATAGAACTGGAACAGCAGGTGGCAGGGCGGCAACGCCATCTTCTCGACATCGGCCGGATTCCAGGCGGTGACGATCAGCCGGCGCGAATCCGGGGTGCGCTTGATCATGTCGATGACGTTGGCGATCTGGTCGATGCTGCGCCCGTCGGCCGTAGGCCAGGAGCGCCATTGATGGCCGTAGACCGGCCCGAGATCGCCGTTGGCGTCGGCCCACTCGTCCCAGATGGTGACGCCGTTGTCGCGCAGATATTTGATGTTGGTGTCGCCCTTCAGGAACCAGAGCAGCTCGTGCACGATCGCCTTCAGCGGCAGCCGCTTGGTCGTCAGCATCGGGAAGCCGGCGGACAGATTGAAGCGCATCTGATGGCCAAACACGGACAGCGTGCCGGTGCCGGTCCGGTCGGTCTTTTCGGCGCCGTCTGAAAGAATCCGCTCGAGCAGGTCCTGATACTGGTGCATGTGCCAATGAGCCTTTGGGGAGGCGGCGAACTTAACGGCGCCCTCCGCGCTGCGACAGCGGCGATTCGCTATCCTCCCTGATTATACCCGGAAAAGTGAGCGTTCCCGGCACAAACGACGAGGGGCGGAACTGACGTCCCGCCCCTCGCCTATCGGCTTGAAAGTGCTGGCTAAGTTGCCGGCTTGAGCACCGGGGTCCACTTCGCGATCTCGTTCTTGACCAGGGTCGCCAGCGCCTCCGGCGTCCGGTCCTTGGGCGCCGGGATCACGCTGCCGAGCTCAAGCAGGCGCTTCTTCACGGTCTCGTCGTCGAGCGCCTTGACGGCGGCGGCGTTCAGGCTCGCGATGATCGCAGGCGAGGTTCCCTTCGGCGCGAACATGGCATTCCAGGCCTGGGCCTGGAAATTCGGAAGGCCCGCCTCCGCCGTCGTCGGTACGTTCGGCAGCGACGGATTGCGCTCGGGCGTTGCGATCGCATAGGCCTTGATGGTGCCGGCATTGATCTGCGGCACGGCGTTGACGATCTGGTCGCACATGTAATCGACCTGGCCGGCCACCAGCGCGTTCATCGCCGGACCGGTGCCGTTGAAGGGCACGCCAACCGGCTTGACGTCGAGGATGGAGTGCAGCAGCTCGCAAGAGACGTGCGAGACCGAGCCGACGCCGGCATGCGCGGCGTTGACCTTCTCGGCGTTGGCTTTCACGTAGGCGACGAACTCCTTGAGGTCCTTCGGCGGAAAGTCCTTGCGCGCCAGGATCAGGATCGGCGTGCCCGCGAGCAGCGCGACCGGCTCAAAATCCTTTTCCGGGTGGTAGGCCAGCTTCGGGTAGAGCGGCACGGAGGCGGCATGCGTGCCCATATGCCCGGTGATGAGCGTATAGCCGTCATTGGCCGCGCGCGCGGCACGCGCGGTCGCGGTGGTGCCGCCAGCGCCGACCACGTTCTCGATGATGATGCTCTGTCCGAGCGTCTGCGCCATATGCCCTGTGACGATGCGCGAGATCACGTCGGTCGGACCACCGGCCGCGAACGGCACGATCATGGTGATGCTGCGCGTCGGATAGGTCTGCGCCTCCGCCGGTGCGGCAAAGGCGCACAATGATGCGAACGCCGCGGCGCATGCGCCTGCAAGTGCGCGAATGGAAGTCATGTCGATCCCCTCTGACATAAGGCAAAATGCCGGCCACAGGGCCGGCATTTTCATTTCACGAAGCCATCGCACAAGTCGATTCGACTTCCGAATGCGGCGCGCCGACGCAGGGCGCGGCGACGACGCAGGGCGCGGCGCGGTCAGTTCTCGGATTCGGTGAACACCTCGTCGCGCTTGGCACGCAGCACGGGCAGGACCGTGAGGATCAGCAGAAACGCCGCGATCGCCAGCAGTACCGCCGACAACGGACGCGTCAGGAACACGCTCCAGTCGCCGCGCGAGATCAGAAGAGCACGACGCAGGTTCTCTTCCATCAGCGGTCCGAGCACCATGCCGAGCAGCAGCGGTGCCGGCTCGAAATCGTGCTTGATCAGCCAGTAGCCGACCAGACCGAAGACGCCCGCGAGGATGACGTCGACCGGCGCGTTGTTCACCGAGTAGATGCCGATCGCGCAGAAGATCACGATCGAGGGGAACATCAGCCGGTAAGGCACGCGCAGCAGCCGCACCCAGATTCCGACGAGCGGCAGGTTGATGATGATCAGCATCAGATTGCCGATCCACATCGAGGCGATCATGCCCCAGACCAGATCCGGCTGCTTCTGCATCACCTGAGGGCCCGGTACGATGCCGTGGATCGTCATCGCGCCGACCATCAGCGCCATCACCGCGTTCGGCGGGATGCCGAGCGTCAGCAGCGGGATGAAGGAGGTTTGTGCCGCGGCGTTGTTGGCGCTTTCTGGCGCCGCCACGCCCTCGATCGCGCCGCGGCCGAACCGCCTCGGATCCTTCGCGATCTTCTTCTCCAGCGTATAGGCAGCGAAGGACGCGATGACCGCGCCGCCACCCGGCAGGATGCCGAGGATCGAGCCGAGCACGGTGCCGCGCAGGATTGGCGGCGTCGAGTCGATCAGATCCTTCTTCGTCGGCATCAGGCCGGTGATCTTCTGCTGCACGAGGTCGCGGTTCATCTCGGCGCCGGCGTCGAGATTGCGGATGATCTCGGCGAAGCCGAACACACCCATCGCCACCGTCGCGAAGCCGAGACCGTCGGCAAGCTCCGGAATGTTGAAGGCCATGCGCGAGGCGCCGGTCTCGATGTCCGAGCCGACCATCGACAGCAGCAGACCGAACACGATCATCGCGATCGCCTTCAGCACCGAGCCCTTGGCGAGCACCACCGCGAAGATCAGGCCGAGCACCATCAGCGAGAAATACTCGGCCGGACCGAACGCCAGCGCAAGTTTCGTGAGCGGCGCGCCGAGGACAGCGATCAAGATGGTCGCGACGCAGCCGGCAAAGAACGAGCCGATCGCGGCGATCGCCAGCGCCGGGCCGGCGCGGCCCTGCTTGGCCATCTGGTGGCCGTCGATGGCAGTGACGACCGATGTCGCCTCACCTGGTATGTTGACCAGGATCGACGTGGTCGAGCCACCATACTGGGCGCCGTAATAGATGCCGGCGAGCATGATCAGCGCGCCGACCGGCGGCAGGCCGAAAGTGATCGGCAGCAGCATCGCAACCGTCGCGATGGTGCCGATGCCCGGCAACACGCCGACCAGCGTGCCCACGAGGGCGCCGATCAGGCACATCAGGAGATTGATCGGGGAGAACGCGACGGCGAAGCCGTGAGCGAGGTTGGCAAAAATATCCATCACGCCCTCACTGGATCAGGAAACGCGGAAACATCGGCATCGGCAGCCCGAGCACGTATGGGAACAGGATTGCGCAGCCGAGCGTCAGGCATGCGCCGACGATGGCCGCTTCCAGCCAGCGCGTCTCGTGCGAGCCCACCGCCGCGATCATGAAGCTGACGAAGGCCGTGACCACGAGGCCGAGCGGTCGGATCGCCAGCGCGAAGAAGAGGATCGCGGCCATCACGAACAGCGGCCCCCGCCAGGAGTAGTGGGCTAGCGCCGCCCCCTCCGTCAGGAGGCCCGTCAAGGCGATGCCGGCGGACAAGGCGACCAGCAGTCCGCCGAACATCCGCGGCGCGGTCCCTGCGCCGAAAGAGAAGCCTCGCATGCCCTGCAGATCACTCGACGCCCACAGCGCGAACAGGGCGACCGCCATCAGGACGACGCCGCCGATATAGTCCTGCGCGGACCGGATCTTCATGAACAGCGTGAGGATCGCGACTGCAAACAGCGGGTAGGAATAGATCAGCGCCAGCAGCACCTCAGCCGACGCCTTCTTGGTACCGCCGCCGAACGATCCGAATAAGGCACCGGGCGCGCCGACGAGCAGCGCCGTCGCATGGCTGGTCACGACCGTCGCCGGGCCGCGCCCGGCGCCCCAGCCGAAGATCGTCCCGATTGACCAGATGAATTCGAAAATCTGCGGCGCAATCGCCAGCAGGCAGAAGCCGAGCGCCACCGACGTATTTCGGGTGGCAGTCGCTGAGTGGCCCATCGTGTCGGCCATGCTTGTCTCCTCCGCGACTTCTAAGTCACGAGCACTGTTGTTCTAATCGGCTGGAATGGATCCCCCACCCGGATCACTGCCTAGCGATTTTCATCACACAATGCCAGCAAAACCCAACAGGCCCCCGGCGAGCAAAAGCCATAGTGGATTGATGCGCGAGATCGATGCGACCACCGCAACCACCGCGGTCAGAAGCAGCGCAGCAATGGTGCGATCGGTCGACTGGGCCAGGATCAAGGCGCTGGCTGCCATCAATCCGATCGACAGCGGAACCAGTGCAGCCTGAATCAGGCCGGGCCAGCGCGACTGGCTGGGCCGGTTCAGGAGCCGGCTGACATAATAGGCAAGCAGCGCCGTCGGCAGGCACATCGCCAATGTCGCCGCCAGCGCGCCGGGGATGCCGGCGACGGCATAGCCGATTAACGTGACGATAAGGACGTTCGGACCTGGCGAGAGCTGCGCGATCGCATAGGCGTCGGCGAACTGCTTGTCGGTCATCCAGTGATGCACATCGACGGCGATGCGGTGCATCTCGGGCACGGCCGCCGCGGCACCGCCGACCGCGAACAGCGACATTAGACCAAAGGTGGAGATCAGCGCCCAGATCGGGTTCTCACTGTTCATGCTGCTACCTTCCGCCGCATCAGGAAGGTCACGCCGATGCTGACGGGGATCGCGACCAGCAGCACCGCCTGGAGCGGCAGGCGGAGCACGCCGATCGCAACGAACACGCCGAGCATCAGAATGAGCACGACGACGTCCATCCGCTTGATCAATGGCATCATCATGCGGAAGACCACCGCGATCAGGAGGCCGACCGCCGCGCAGGAGATGCCCGCGAGGATGCGGCGCAGCACCTCCACATCGCCGAACCGGGCGTAGATGATGGCGAGCACGGTCATGATCACCGTCGGCGGCAGCAACAGCCCGGTAAAGGCGGCAACGCCGCCGGCGATCCCGCGCAGCCGCGACCCGAACACCATCGACAGGTTGACGATGTTGGGCCCGGGCAGGAAATGGCAGAGCGCAAAGGTCTCGTTGAACTCCTCCGCCGTCATCCAGCGGTGCTGATCGACGATGGCGTGGCGGGCAAACACCAAAACCCCGCCGAAGCCGGCCAGCGACATCCGGGCGAAGGCCAGGAACAGCGCAACGAGGCCGGGTGGAGGGGCGTGGGTAGCTGGACGGTCCGGCTCTTGGGCGGCCGGTGCTGAATCCGGGGACATGTCAGGAGCTTAGAACGCAGTCCGCCATGCGGCCAAGATCATACCGAAGGCCGGCCGGAACCTATCCAAAGAGAACCGTGGGGTCTCCGCTCGAAACCTCTGTTTTTTGAAACCTTTGCCCCCTATATTGGGGGTGCCGGTTCGCCGGCTATGGAAATAAACGGTCGTCGCAATAAACCATTCGGACCCGGGGGCGGTACCCGGCGCCTCCACCAAAGCCCACCAGCGGGCTAGCCCTGTAAGCGGGCTTTGGCGGGGGCGAAATAGGATCGACGAGGGCGTAAAGGGCGTGCTTTTTCCCGGTATTGTTCCGCCGTTATCGGGCTACTGCAATAGTTGCCAACGACAACTTTGCTCCGGTTGCTCAGGCTGCGTAACGCAGTTTGAAAGACCATCTTAAAGTCCTAACGGGTTAAGCTCCGTTAGGCGGGGTTCGGAGGCACCTGGCAACAGAAGCCTCCACTTACCTCTTATTTCCTTCCCGGCGGGGACTCCTGCTGACGCGTCAGGCGCGGTACTATTGCGGCTTGGCGAGTCGGGCCGGCGGGGCCGACTCCGGGAATGCGACAGGACCATCATGGCGACCGATCATATCCGATACGATGTGCTGGCCCGCGACGCGCTGCGCGGCGTGCTGCGGAAGGTGCTGACCGATGCCGCGTCCCATGGACTGCCGGGCGAGCACCATTTCTTCATCACCTTCGTGTCGAAGGCCGAGGGGGTGAAGCTGTCGTCGCGGCTGCTGGCGCAATATCCGGAAGAGATGACGATCATCCTCCAGCACCAGTTCTGGGACCTGACCGTGCTCGAGGACCGTTTCGAGGTCGGCCTGTCCTTCGGCGGCATTCCGGAGCGGCTGATCGTGCCGTTCAGCGCGATCAAGAGCTTCCTCGATCCGTCCGTGAAGTTCGGCCTCCAGTTCGACACCTCCGATGTCGCCGAGGTCTCGCCCGAGACATTGCCGGCCGCTCCCGCACCGTCGGCCGTCGCGGTGCCCGCGCCTGCCACAGAGCCGGCAGAGAGCACAGACGAGCCGACCGCTCCGAACCAGGGCGGCGCCGAGGTGGTGCGGCTCGATCGTTTCCGCAAGAAATGATCTAGGTTGGGCGCGAAACGGTCGCGCCGGCCAAACTGCCTATATAGAAGAGCACATGAAGAGGCCGCGCGGCGTTCGTGCGGCAGGATGGATGTGCTCATGGCCAAGGCTGCCCGCTCGAAGACCTCGTCTCCCGCCACCCGCATCGAGACCGACAGTTTCGGTCCCATCGAGGTCCCCGCCGATCGCTATTGGGGCGCGCAGACCGAGCGCTCGCGCCAGAATTTCCGCATCGGCATCGACCGCATGCCGATCTCGCTCGTGCATGCGCTCGGCATCGTCAAGCTCGCCGCCGCACAATCCAACCTCGCGCTCGGCCTGCTCGACCAGCGCCGCGCGAACGCCATCATCCGCGCCGCGCGCGAGGTAATCGAGGGCAAGCTGGACGATCATTTCCCGCTTGTCGTGTGGCAGACCGGCTCGGGCACCCAGAGCAACATGAACCTCAACGAGGTCATCGCCAACCGCGCCAATGAGCTGCTCGGCGGCAAGCTCGGCGCCAAGGAGCCGGTGCATCCCAACGACCACGTCAACATGAGCCAGTCGTCGAACGACTCGTTCCCGACCGCGATGCATATTGCGGCCGCAAGCCGCATCAATGCCGATCTCGTCCCTGCCCTCGGCGAGCTGCTCCGCGCGCTCCGCAAGAAGGAGAAGGAGTTCGGCAAGATCGTGAAGATCGGCCGCACCCACACCCAGGATGCGACGCCCCTGACGCTCGGCCAGGAATTTTCCGGCTATGCCGCCCAGGTCGAAAGCGGCATCGCCCGCCTCAAGGTCGCGGTGAAGGACCTCTATCCGCTGGCACAGGGCGGCACCGCCGTCGGTACCGGCCTCAACTCGAAGCCGCGCTTTGCGAGGCTGTTCGCAAAGCACGCCGCCGGGATCACCAAGCTTCCCTTCACCAGCGCCGCCAACAAATTCGAGGCGCTGGCCTCGAACGACGCCTATGTGCTGGCGCATGGTGCCATCAATTCGGTCGCGACGGGCCTGTTCAAGATCGCCAACGACATCCGCCTGCTCGGATCGGGCCCGCGCTCGGGCCTGGGCGAACTGATCCTGCCGGAGAACGAGCCGGGCTCCTCGATCATGCCCGGCAAGGTCAACCCGACGCAGTGCGAGGCGATGACGATGGTGTGCTGCCAGGTGTTCGGCAATCACACTGCGATCACGGTCGCCGGCAGCCAGGGCCATTTCGAGCTCAACGTCTACAAGCCCGTGCTCGCCTACAACATGCTGCACTCGATCCGCCTGATGGCGGACGCCGCGCGCTCCTTCACCGAACACTGCGTCAGCGGCATCCGCGCCGACGAAAAGCGCATCAGCGACCTGATGCAGCGCTCGCTGATGCTGGTGACCGCGCTCGCCCCGAAGATCGGCTACGACAACGCCGCCAAGGTAGCGAAGACGGCGCACGCCAACGGCACCACGCTGAAGGAGGAGGCGCTGCGGCTCGGCTTCGTCTCGGCGGCCGAGTTCGACCGCCTGGTGCAGCCGGAGAAAATGACGCAGCCCGGATGAATTCCGAATTCCGATAGTCATCCGTAATGATACGGAGCCCCGGGAAGCATAAATATAAGGCTTAAAGGACAGGATTTGATTACCGTCAATGTTGCGGGGAGGCGGCGTGCTACGCCGGCCTCTCCGCCCTTGACGGGGCTAATTCATCGTTTGATGGCCCAGAGGCCGATTGACGAGGACGAGCGAATGGCGATCAAGTCTTGTGGGGCGCATCGCGCCACCCTGTTTCTGAATGTTTCATCTTGTCTGAGGAGGATCGGATGATGGAGACGCGGCATGGGGAACGTCATCAACCTGAATCGTTTCAGGAAGCGCGCCGAGCGGGAAGCCTCGGCGAAGCGGGCGGACGCCAATCGGGCGAAGTTCGGCCGCACGAAGGCGGAGCGGTCGGCGGAGGAGACGCACGCGGACAAGGCGAAGGCGCATCTGGACCAGCATCAGATCGATCGCGAGGATCAGTCATGAAGTCGCCCGTCGTGAAACGATCGATCGTGGTCGCCGGCCACAAGACCAGCGTCAGCCTGGAAGAGGCGTTCTGGAACGGCATGAAGGAGATCTCGGGCCTGCGTAACATGACGCTGTCCGAACTCGTCGGCGAGATCGACGGCGCCCGCCAGCAGGGCAATCTGTCCTCGGCGATCCGCCTGTTCGTGCTCGACTACTTCAAGAGCCGCGCCATGGCCGCCATCCAGCCGGAAAAGGTCCCGGCCCAGTAGGCGTCAGGGGCGCTTTTCCGGGCGTCCCCCGATCTGCACTTTAAAATCACTCTAAGGTGCAGTTTCGACCGACCCGCGCGCTTGACCTCAATGCCCTGCGTTGAAAATACAGGGCATGACCGACACCAATGACACGCGTTCGCGGATGCCGCTGGGCCTGGCCCAGCGCGGCTATATCGGCGTCATCCAGCACCTTTCCGCCAAGGACGCGGGCTCGGCGCTCTCCGACATCGAGCTCGAGAGCCGGCTGATCGAGCTCGGCTTCGTCGAGGGCGCCCGGATCGAGGTCCTGCACGAGGGGCTGGTCGGGCGCGACCCGATCGCCGTCCGTGTCGACAACATCACGATCGCGGTCCGCCGTCGTGAAGCCATGGCCATCATCGTCGCTTAGATGCCGACCGGACCCCGATCCAAGGCCTGATCCCATGGAATTACCCCTGCTGCATCTCGCCCTGGTCGGCACGCCAAACAGCGGCAAGACCTCGCTGTTCAACGCGCTGACCGGCAGCCGGCAGAAGGTCGCGAACTATCCGGGCGTCACCGTCGAGCGCAAGGAAGGCTTCTTCGTCACGCCCCTGGGCCGCCAGGTCTCCGTGGTCGACCTGCCCGGCACCTATTCGTTGCGCGGCCGCAGCCCAGACGAGGAGATCACCCGCGACTTCGTGCTCGGCAAGGCCTCCGGCGAGACCGTGCCCGACCTCGTGCTGTGCGTGGCCGACTCCACCAATCTGCGCCTGACCATCCGCTTGCTGCTGGAGCTGAAGCGCACCGGCCGGCCGATGATCCTCGTCCTCAACATGTTCGACATCGCGAGCCGCCGCGGCATCACCGTCGACGTCGCGCGGCTCGCCAAGGAGCTCGGCGTGCCCGTGGTCACCTCGATCGCGGTGCGCAAGAGCGGCACGGCCGATCTGCTGGCTCTGACCGACGAGATCTCGGCAAAACTCGCCGAAGAGCCGCAGGAGAACAACTGGCGCGCGCTCAGCGTCGCCGAGCTGCGCGCCACCCAGCGCGAGGCCGACCGCATCATTGCCGATTGCGTCAGCCTGCCTGCCAGACCCGACACCTGGACCGCACGGATCGATGCCGTGGTGCTGCACCCGGTCGGCGGACTGATCGTGCTCGCGCTGATCCTGTTCGTGATGTTCCAGGCGGTGTTCGCCTGGGCACAGCCGGCGATGGACCTGCTCAAGTCCGGCTTCGACGCGCTCGGGGAGCTCGTGCAGGCCACCCTCCCCGACGGCCTGTTGCAGAGCTTCCTTCAGAACGGCGTAATCTCGGGCGTCGGCAGCGTCATCGTGTTCCTGCCGCAGATCATCCTCATCTTCCTGTTCATCCTGCTGCTGGAAGATTTCGGCTACATGGCGCGCGCGGCATTCCTGATGGACCGCATCATGGGCGGCGCGGGGCTGCATGGCCGCGCTTTCATTCCGCTGCTGTCGAGCTTTGCCTGCGCCATTCCCGGCATCATGGCGACGCGCGTCATCGACGACAAGCGCGACCGTCTGACCACGATCCTGATCGCGCCGCTTATGACCTGCTCGGCGCGCATTCCCGTCTATACGCTGATCATCTCGGCCTTCATTCCGGCGAGAGACGTCTGGGGCTTCATCAACCTCCAGGGGCTCGTGATGTTCGGTCTTTACGCAGCCGGCATCACCAGCGCGCTGCTGGTCTCGTTCCTGATCAAGTTCTTCATGCTGCGCGACTATGCCCCGGCACCGTTCATGCTGGAGCTGCCGGACTACAAGATGCCGCGGCTGAAATCGATCGTGATCGGCATCTTCACCCGCGCCAAGATGTTCCTCTATCGCGCCGGCACCACGATCTTCTCGATGATGGTGCTGATCTGGTTCCTGGCCTCGTTCCCGCAGCCGCCTGCGGGCGCGACCGAGCCCGCCATCGACTTCAGCCTCGCCGCGATGATCGGCAAGGCGCTGGAGCCGCTGCTCGCCCCCGTCGGCTTCAACTGGCAGATCGCGGTGGCGCTGATCCCCGGCATGGCGGCGCGCGAGGTCGCGGTGGCCGCGCTCGGCACCGTCTATGCGATCGAAGGCGGCAAGGAAGCCGCCGAGCAGATCGGTCAGGTGCTGGCGACGAAATGGTCGCTCGCGACCGCGCTGTCGATGCTGGCCTGGTACATCTTCGCCCCGCAATGCGCATCCACGCTCGCCGTGATCCGGCGCGAGACCGGAAGCTGGACCTGGATGGCCGTGACCTTCCTCTACATGCTGGTGCTGGCCTATGCCGCGAGCCTCGTGACCTACAACGCCGCGGTCGCGTTAGGGGCGGGATAGCCCCCTCAAAACAAAAGCTGAGAAAACAACCCCATGCACAGTAGACGGGAGTTGTGAAATCAATGGCTTAGGCGGTGCGAGAATTGTCCACTAGCCCGGGTGGAGCGAAGCGTAATCCTCGCTACAGACTGCCCCGGTTGCACCGTCGGGCAAAACACTGGCACAATGACATCATCGCTCCCTGCGCTCGGCCGCTAGCGCGGGCCGCCCCGCTCATCCTCCGCATCGCTCTCCGGCTCCTGGATCAGCACCGCGGGCTCGTCATAGCCTTTGCGACTGCTGTAGAACACCAACGCCATCAAGCCGATGCCGACGACCAGCGAGAACGCGACGCCGAGCACCAGTGCGACATAGCCGGACGCCGGCACGCTCGTGTCCGTGCTGGTCCAGCCGAGATAGCCCAGAACGCACGCGGCCACGAGCATCGCGCATAACACCGCGATGACCAGCCATCTCGCGAGCTTGCCGCCTTGGGGAGTGGATGGCGCCTGTTGCCCGTCGGTGCTGTTCATGGACTCTCCTCAAGCGCTTGCTACGGCGCAGTCGCCTTGGTCGCGATCGCATGCAGGGCGCCGGTCATCGCGGTAACCGCAGCCTTGGCCGGCTCGCCGACACCATGACGCCCGGCGAGCCAGGCGGGATCGTTGTAGGACAGCCAGGTCGCGCCTTGTTCGTCCTGCCAGACCAGCGCTTTCAGCGGCAGGTCGATGCCGATGGTCTGAGCCTGCTGCATCAACGGCGTGCCGCCTTTGGCGTTGCCGAAGATGATGAGATCAGTCGGCCGCAGGGACAGGCCAACAGCGGAAGCGCCCGCGGCGTGATCAACATGGGCGAACACGGTAAGCCCCTTGGCGTTCACTTCGGCCTCCAGTCGCTTCATCGTGTCTTCGGGCCCGAAGCTGCTCTTGATGGTGATGAGTCCGTCTGCGGCCATTGCCTGTGTCTCCCATGAGCATATCGCGGCGATCAGAGCGAAGATTTTGACCAGTGCCGAAAGCCTCATCGTCCGCTCACTTCTTGCGGAACAGTTTGGCGGGGTCGAATTCCGGCTCCGGAATGAAGCCGTCGCGATTGGGCATCCTGATCTTCGGCAAGCTGTCCTTGTCGACCTTGCCGTCCGCGGCAACGATGCCGTTGAGGCTCAGGATGTAGGCGGTGACGGCGTAGGTTTCGTCGGTGTTGAGCGAGCCCGGCGTCGGATAGGGCATCGCGCGATGAATGTAGTCGAACAAGGTCGTCGCATAGGGCCAGAAGCTGCCGACGGTCTTCACCGGCATGTTGGAGGCGAGCGTCCCCTGCCCGCCGGCAAGCCGATCTTTGATGCCGCCCTGGCCGTTGTCACCATGACAGGCTGCGCAATTGTCGGAAAACACCTGCTTGCCCTGCGCGACCGTACCGCTGCCGTCAGGCAGGCCTTTGCCGTCGGGGCCGATATCGATATCCCACAGCTTGATCTCGGCCGGCGTTGCCGGACGGCCGAAATCGAACGCCAACGCGGGGGCTGCGAGCAAACCAGTCGCGAGGATGCCGGCGAGAAACAGCTTGCTATGCGAGGACATTGCGGACCCTCCCGGCCTCATCGATGCTCCAGGTCTGCTGGGCGTTGTAGTGAAACAGCGCATTGCTCCCCATCGCGGCGATGAAGGACTGCCGGTCCGGCTGAACGTTGCCCTTCTCGTCGGTCGAGCGGCTGACGATTTTCGTCGGCTTGCCGTCCCAGACCCAATCCATCTGGAAGCGTACCTGCGCCTTCGACAGCACCGGCAGGCTCAGTTGCGCGGGCTTCCACGTCTTCGCGCCGTCGGTCGAGATCTCGACCTTGGCGATCTTGCCATGGCCGCTCCAGGCAAGGCCGGAGATCCGGTTGTAGCCCGGCTGAATCTGCATCATGCCCGAGGGCTGCGTGATGACCGAATTGGTTTCCATCCTGAGCTGGAATTGCCGCGCCTTGCCGTCCGCCAGCAGCTGCGTGTAGCGCGCCGTCTCCCAGCGCGTCATCCAGGGCGCGTTGCCGAACTTGAGGCGGCGCAGCCATTTGATGTTGAGGTTGCCCTCGAAGCCCGGCATCACCAGCCGCATCGGAAAGCCGTGTGCAGGCCGCAGCGGCTCGCCGTTCTGCCCATAGGCGACGAAGGCTTCGTTGACGATCTCGTCGGTGAGCGGGATGCTGCGATCGACGCCCGCGCCGTCGCCGCCCTCGGCCAGCATCCAGTTCGAGCCCTGGTCCTTGGCGACGAGGTCGATCAGGAATTTCAACGGCACGCCGGTCCATTCATTGGTGCTGACGAGACCATGCGTGTTCTGCACCGTGATGTCGGGATCGGCCTTTTTCCAGTTTTCCCAGCCGTTGCCGGTGCATTCGATGAACACGACGCGCGTCACCGACGGCATCCGCTTCAGGTCCTCGACGCTGAACACCAGCGGCTTCTGCACCAGGCCATGGACGAGGAGCCGGTGCTGCGCGGGATCGATATCGGGCACGCCGGAATGGCTGCGCTCGTAATGCAGATCGGTCGGCGTGATGTTGCCGACGAGCTTATGGTGCGGCGTCTTGGAATTGATGGCATCGCCGGGGTCGACGTTGCGCTTGCCTGGTGTGGACTCCGGAATGCGATCGAGCTTTGCGAAACGGGAGCGCTCGCTGTGTGCGCTGAGATCGGCGCCGGGGCCGCGATCGGGGATGTCGGCCAATGTCTCGGCACCGGCCGCCTCGGTCGCGACCGCGCCCAAAATGCCCGCCGAGAGGCCTCCCACGAAGCCACGGCGCGACACATTCGCAGGTCGTGGCAATATCTCAGTCGGAGTCTTGGACGACATATTCGCCTCCGTTTACCAATCGTGCTTTTTGGAAATTACGTCCGCCTTCATGTCCCCAAATCTAGCGGACGCTGCGAAGATGGCGCGTTAGGTGATGTTAGAAGGAATGAGCGTCGGCGAATTCACGCGTCCCTGAAAGCCTCGTGCGCGCGGGTCGAATAGACCAACGCCGCACCGGCATTGACCGAGATTGCGGTGCCGAGCGCCTCCGCAATCTCGCCCTCACTCGCGCCATGCTTTTTCGCTTCAGCGGCGTGAACAGTGATGCAGCCGTCGCAGCGCAGACTGATGGCGACGGCGAGCGCGATCAGCTCGCGCGTCTTCGCATCGAGATGACCGGTCTTGGCGCCTGCGCCGCTCAGGGTCGCGTAACCCTTGACCGTATCCGGCGTGAGCTTCCCGATCTCGCCGACGCCCGCGACGACCTGACGGCGGTAGTTATTCCAGTCCAGCATTGCCATGTTATGCTTCCTCGGTGCCTTGACGCGGACAGGTTAGATGCGCTTTGCCGCTCCGTGGATGGCCAGGCGGCTCGGAGACATGTCCGGGCGGATCAAGGGGAGAGAAATGTCCGAGACGGACGCGGCGGAGCTGTTGAAGGCGATGGTGCCGCTGTTCAGGATCCGTCCCGTGTTCGAGGATTCCTGCAAGTTCGGCGGCGGCTGGGAGTCGCTGCACGCGCCGAACGGCAGAGGATGGGCGCAATTCCATATGGTCACACGCGGCTCTTGCGTGGTCGAGCGCCCGGGCCTTGATCCGCTGAGGCTGGAGGCTGGTGACATTCTGCTGCTGCCGCACGGCGACAGTCACGCGGTCCGCAGCCGAACGGGGAGCGCTGCCGGGCGGATCTCGACCGAGGTCCGAAATGGCGTCCGCCAGCGCGCGACGGTTGATGCCGAGGTCGATACAGAGCTGTTGTGTGGCCGGCTTCTGTTCGAGACGACGGACGAGAACCCATTGATTGCCGCCCTTCCCGACGAGATCATCCTGCGCACAGCGGGCGAGCCATTGCTGGAAAGATTTCGGCGCCTGTTGACCGATATCCGCGAGGAGCTGGATGCCGGGAGGGTCGGGTCGGAGGTGGTTGCGGCCGATCTCGCGAGGGCGCTGTTCGTCATGATGCTGCGCGACCATCTCGCAGACGACGCAACCGGCAATGGGACGGTGTCGCTTTTGCGCGACCGCACCACGGCTCGTGTCGTGTCCGCGATCCTCGGCGATCTCGCCCGGGACTGGACGCTCGATGAGATGGCGGCCGTTGCGATCACCTCGCGCGCGACATTGGTGCGGGCATTTCAAAAGCGTGCGGGGATCGCACCGATGGCGTTCTTGTCCGATTTGAGATTGACGATCGCTCGCAAGCGGCTGGCCGGTACCTCCGATCCGATCGCGAAGATCGCGGGCGAGGTCGGCTATGCGTCCGAAGGCGCCTTGAGCAAGGCCGTCATGCGCAGATACGGCATACGACCCGGCGCCCTGCGCATGGCGAAGCCGCAGCAGTAGCCACCGTCAGGACAGCGGTTCCCACGGGGGCCCATTTCCCGCAAAGGAACTTGGGGCCGTCCTTCGAGTTCCTTATCGGCATTCCCTTTTCGGTGGAAGCCTTTGGCTGCCAGCCGCGGGACTCAACACCCATGACGCCCTTTCCGGGGTAAAAGCGTCAGGACGTTCGATGATCACCACAGCCAGCGCCGCTCAGGACGGTGAGCCTGATTTGCCGAGGGTTTCGACCGGCAGCGAGGGGCTCGACGACATCCTCGGAGGCGGCTTCGACGCCAACCGGATGTATCTCTACGAGGGACGGCCAGGCACCGGCAAGACCACAATAGCGCTGCAGTTCCTGCTGCAAGGCGCCCGTAACGGCGAACGCGTGCTTTACATCTCGCTATCCGAAACCAGGCCCGAGCTGGACCTCGTGGCGCAGCGGCACGGCTGGTCGCTCGAAGGGGTCGACATCTTCGAACTGGTGCCGGCGGAGACGACCCTCGACCCGGAGCGCGAGCTCACGGTGTTTCATCCGGCCGAGATGGAGCTGAACGAAACGACCGGCCTGATCTTCAGGGAGGTCGAACGGATCAATCCGACCCGCGTGGTGCTCGACAGCCTCTCCGAACTGCGCCTGCTTGCCCAGAACCCGCTCCGTTACAGGCGCCAGGTGCTGGCGCTGAAGCACTTCTTCACCAACCGCAACTGCACGGTCGTGCTGCTCGACGATCTTTCGTCATCCCAGGACGACCTCCAGCTCCATTCCATTGCGCACGGCGTGGTGATGCTCGAACAGCTTGCCCTCGACTACGGCGCAGAACGGCGGCGGCTTCGTGTGATCAAGATGCGCGGCATTCGTTTTCGCGGCGGTTTCCACGATTTCACGATCGAGCGGGGAGGCTTGCGGATTTTTCCCCGCCTGATCGCGGCAGAGCATCACAAGGCCTTCCTGGGCGAGTTCACGCCGAGCGGCAATGCCGAGATCGACCAGCTCCTGGGCGGCGGTCTCGAGCGCGGCACGAACGCGCTTCTCATCGGCTCCGCCGGCGTCGGTAAATCGTCCCTTGCGCTGACCTATGCGATCGCGGCGGCCGAGCGAGGCGAGCACGCGGTCTTCTTCGCGTTCGATGAGGGCCGAGGCACCGTCGAGGCTCGCGCGAAGTCGCTTGGCTTGCCCGTCGAAAAGCACTTCGCATCGGGACTGATCCGGTTTCAACAGATCGATCCGGCCGAGCAGTCCCCGGGCGAGTTCGCCGCAAACGTGCGGAAAAGCGTCGAAGCCGACAATGCCCGCATTGTCATCATCGACAGTCTGAACGGCTATCTGAACGCCATGCCGGACGAGCGATTTCTCGTCCTGCAGATGCACGAGCTCCTGACCTATCTGGGGCAGCAAGGCGTGATGACCATTCTGATCCTTGCCCAACACGGGCTGGTCGGGCCGATGGAGACGCCGCTCGACATAAGCTATCTGAGTGATGCGGTACTGATGCTGCGCTATTTCGAGTCGGCCGGAACGGTTCGGCGCGCATTGTCGGTCGTAAAGAAGCGCAGCGGCCATCATGAGCATACCATCCGCGAGTTTCGCCTCACCGGCGCCGGCATCACGCTCGGGCCGCCGCTGAAAAACTTCAGCGGCATCTTTTCCGGCACGCCGCAATATACCGGCACGACAATGCCGGGAGGATCGCTGGAATGAGCCCCAACCGCGATCGCCACATTCTCGTCTACGCACCGATCGGCCGCGACGGAGCGGCGTCCACCGAGCTTTTCCGCAGCTCGAATCTGGAAGCGGTCAACTGCCGTAGCCTCCCGGAACTCGTCAGCGAGATGGGCGCCGGGGTCGGCGCGGTTTTTCTTGCCGAGGAAGGACTGTTCGGCAAGGACATGACCGCACTGGCAGAGTGGGTCGAGAGGCAGCCGCCATGGTCCGACCTCCCTTTCGTCATCCTGACCAGCCACCGCGAGCAGCCGCCGGTCGTCGCCTGGCGCCGCCAGATCGTCGAGGTTCTCCGCAACGTCTCCCTGCTCGAGCGGCCGGTTCAGCCCATGACGCTGACCAGCACGATCCAGTCGGCGCTGAGAGCACGCCGGCGTCAGTATGAAATCCGCGCCTTGTTCGAGGCCCGCGAGCAGACCGCCCAGCAACTCGAAAAGCTCGTGGTCGAGCGCACGCGGGCGCTCGCGGAGGCCAACGAGCAACTGCGCGTCGAGATGGACGAGCGCGCCCGGGTCGAGGAGACGCTCCGGCAAGCCCAGAAGATCGAAGCCATCGGACAGCTGACCGGCGGGGTGGCGCACGACTTCAACAATCTGCTGATGGTGATCTCCGGCGGCCTCGACATCCTCGACCGCCAGACCGATCCGGCCCGTCGTCGCCGACTCATGGACGGGATGGTCCAGGCCGCCCAGCGCGGCGCCAGCCTGACCAGGCAACTTCTTGCGTTCTCCCGCCGGCAGACGCTCCGGCCCGAGCCCGTCGACGTCGCCTCGCAGATGGGAGGCATGCGCGAACTGCTCGATCGAAGCCTGAGAGGCGACGTCCATGTCGAGTTCGATTTTCCGGACACGCTCTGGCCGGTGGAGGTCGATCCCGGCGAGCTCGAACTCGTGATCCTCAACCTCGCCGTCAACGCCCGTGACGCCATGCCCAATGGCGGAACGATCCTCGTGCGCGGGGAAAATCTGCCCGATCTGAATGACGCGCAGATCGCCGGAGACTACGTGCGCCTGTCCGTCGTCGATACCGGTGTCGGCATGGGTCCGGAGATCCTGTCGCGCGTTTTCGAACCATTCTTCACGACCAAGGAGGTCGGAAAGGGCTCGGGGCTCGGGCTGGCCCAGGTCCATGGCTTTGCGACGCAATCACGGGGTACGGTCCGCATCCGATCGGAAGTCGGCCAAGGCACCAGCATCGAACTTTACCTGCCGCGATCGCTCAGCCTTCCCTCCGGGGAGCGGCATCCCATCGATCTCAACAGGGCGCGGCCGAAAAGGAGCAATCATGGCCGAATCCTTCTGGTCGAGGACGATGACGAGGTTGCCGCACTGGTGAGCGAGATGCTCGGGCAGCTCGGCTACGAGGTCACGCGCGCGGCGAGTGGCGCGGCCGCGCTCGGTGCCCTGGCCGACGGACGCGCCGTCGACCTCATCTTTTCCGATATCATGATGCCTGGCGGCATGAATGGGGTCGAGCTGGCGCGAGAGATCAAGAGACGGCGAAGCGACATACCTGTCCTTCTGACCAGCGGATACTCCGAGGCGGCAGTTCACGACGCCGAATTGGCGGGCCTTCAGATCCTGCCGAAACCCTATCATCTCGACGAGCTGGCCGCGGCGCTCAGCGCGGCAAGGTCAGGATCCGGGCTGGACACGGAGTCCAAGCGTTCCAGCCGGTACTGATGTCGCGCGGTGCCGAAGGCGATCGACGGCCGGCCTCCGGCGCGGCAAGGCGATGTCCGGGGCTAGATGGATCTCCTTCGTGCTTGATCTGAATCAAGCTGTCTCGCGCAACGTCTCCAACAATGACCATACGTCGTCGCAACCTGGCCCAGACATGCGGGGGGCACGGAGCGACTGAAATGCCATTGCTGGGGTATTTCTGGAAGGTCGGCGCGGCATTGCTCGCGCTCCTGTTCGTTGCGGACGTTCTCCTGTCCAAGGCACCCGTCATGGAGAACGCGGCCGTGGATCGGCCGGCCATACGCATTCAGTCGGATCGCAAATGGCCCGAGCGGGTGGTCTTCGACACGCACTCACCGGTGATTGCCGGCGCCGCGCCCGTGATCTCGATTGCGGAGGCTGCGACTTCGCCCGACCGCGTCAAGCCTCCCGCTCAAGCGGCGGAGCAGCCGGCGGTCGCGAACGCACTCGCGCTGCTGCCGCGTCCGGATGCGCGTTCGCCCGAAGCTGTCGACCGCAAGCGGTCACGCAAGGCCCAGCATGCCGCGATCAGGCCGAAGCGGCAGGTGACGCCACCGATCGTTCTTGCAGCGCGGCAGGGGCAGTTCCCATGGTTCGGATTCAGGTCCTGGTGAGCGCGGTACTGCTGACGGGCGCCGCCAGAGGGCGACAAACCAAAGGGAGGCGGCCAAGGAGCCGCCTCCGCGAATATGGCCGATTGCGCTAGATCAAGCCTGCGTCTCTTTCTCGCGGCTCGAGGCAGGCCATGCGGACTATGCAGTTTGTGCCAATGCGCACGCCGACGGAAATCCTCGTATCCTTCGGCATGAAAAAGGCCCCGGTCGATGCCGGGGCCTGAAGTTGCTGGGAAGACACAAGCTCAGTAGCGAGCAGCGACCGGCGCGCCGTAACCGCCGAAGCGATAGTTCAACCGAAGCGTGACCATGTCGATATCCTGGCGGACCCCGTTGCCCAGGAGGGTAAAGCCTCCGGGCGTGACCACGCCTGCGAAGGTTGTGTTGTCATTCCCCATCCAGAGATGGTCGTATTCGACACCGACCGACCAGTTCGGCGTAAAGCCATATTCCCAGCCGACCCCCAGGGCGCCGCCCCAGCGCGTGTGACCTGCGGAGGCCAGGCCAACCCCGGTGACGTTGTTGAATATATCGAAGCGATTGTTGGTCACGGCGGCGCCGCCCTTTACGTAGAACAGCGACTGGTTCCATGCCCAACCGAGTTGGACCGTGAACAGACCAATGGCGTCGGTCTTGCCTGTGGTCGAGATCAAGGGATCGATCAGGCTGACACGCGTGTTCTTGATGTCGGCCCAATCGCCCTGTGCTTCCAGGCCCAGCACAAATTGATTGGTTTGCCAGCGGTACCCGATCTGTCCGCCCACGAGTCCGCCGGAGCGATCAGCGCAACCGCCAGCGACATTCCCGGCGGGCGTTACGAAATCCAAGCAATTATGGGTCTGTCCCCAGCCGCCATTGGCGCCAATGTAGAATCCGCTCCAGCTGTAGACGGCCACCACCGGTGCCGGCGGCGGCGCCTTGACGGCCATGTCGGCTGCCATGGCGGGAGCCGCCACGCTCAGCGCCGCGAAGCTGATCGCAGCAATCGAAAGCTTTCTCATCGTCTCGTCCCCTTCTAGTTCTTTTCGTTCAAAAATGGGCACCTATGCTGGGTGGCGTGCATAAGTCGCGCGAACATCCAGAAGTTTACGGGGCAGAAGACTCCAGGCCCGTAACAAAATGGCAACACCCAGGCGCCATTTCTATGCACGGTAAGATGCTTACTCGACATTCGGCGCTGCAGGCGGCGGATAGGTTCCTTCATCGTTGAGCCACGCCTGGATCTCCGACGCCGGAATGAGCCGCCTGGGGACGTGGGGATTGATCGTGCCTGCAAAGACGGCGAGGCCTTCGTCGAGCTTTGTGCGCGCGAAACGCTTGGCTTCGTCCTCGGTCACGAAAGTCTTCGTCTCGCGCGGACTGCGCTGCCTCGGCAAGGCACCACGCTGTCGAACATCAAAGGTGACGTACCAGGTCGGGATCATCACACCCCCAACAGACCACAAGCCCCCGCCTGTCGCGGTTGTGGCGCGGTCGTCATCCTAACGCTTGATTCAAATCAAGCCAGCGCCTGATGCGGAAGATTGACACGTCGGACCAAACCGCGGAAGGACGTATCAGCAGCGAATGAACGATGTCCGGTTTCGAAAGCGGCTATCGAGGGCCATGGATCATTTCAGCACCGATCGATTGACCGCCGAGAAGCTGCGCGAAGACCACCTCGCCGACCTGGCCGCGCTGCATCTCGATGCCGACGTGTCCCGCTATCTCGGCGGCGTGCGTACGCCCGAGGTGACGAAGACCTATCTCGCGGTCAACATGGCCCATTGGGACCAGCACGGTTTTGGGCTGTTTGTGCTGCGAACGAAAGACGGCGCGTTCGCCGGACGGGCCGGGATCAGGCACATTCTCGTGGACGGAATCGACGAGATCGAGATTGCCTACACGTTCAAGCGCGACCTCTGGGGCAAGGGACTTGCGAGCGAGATCGCAACCGCGCTGACGGAGATCGGGCTGTCACAGCTCGAGCTCCCGTCCCTCATCGGCCTGGTTTTCGTCGCACATGGCGCATCACGTCGCGTGCTGGAGAAGGCGAACTATGTCCTGGAGAAGAGCACCACGCATCACGGCGAGGATGTCGTGATCTACCGCATGCGTCGGTAAGAGGCGTCTCAGCCGGTGCGGAGCCGAACGACCGATTGCGGCAGGGAGGCGAGAAACAACACCACGCAGACACACAGCAGGACGATGTCCTTGAACAGGAACTCGCCGGTGAGATTCCAGGCCATCGGATCGGTCGAAAGGCTCCAGGTGACGACGCCCGGCGTCGTGAAGAAGAACGACCACGTGACCGCGAAGGTTACGATGCCCATGAATGAACCGAGCGCAGACAAGATCGGGCTGAAGCTGCCGGCCGCGAGCAGCGCCGCAATCACGAACTCGGCGACACCGAGAAAATAGGCCTCGCCCCTCAGGCCGAACACCGACAGCCAGGAGATGAACGGGCTGTTGGTGATGAACTGGGCGATGCCTTGTGCGGATTGCGGTGTGAATTTCTGCATTCCAAACGATACGAAGATGATCACCATGACCCAGCGGAGAATGGCGAGAGGACGATAAGAACCGCCCCCATTCTCAGCGACGTTGAACCCTTGCATGTGACGATTTCTCCCCGGATTGCATGTTGTTCAGCTCTGCGAAAACAGCTTCGCTGAAGGCAGTACGGAGAGAAGCGTCCGTTGTTACCCGCGCGCCGGGGTTTCACTGATCACAGCTGCGTGCGATGCGCGTGTTCGCGGCGCGGTCGACCAACCGCGGGATGGGCGGTCCCGGATTACGCTGCGCTCCATCCGGGCGAACCCAAAGGTTCAAAGCTCATGGAGCGCGGCGATGAGCCGTTCGGGGTGAAACGGCTTTTCGAGAAGCACGCTGTTGGGCACGCCTTGCGACTTCCATAAGCCCAAATCGGCGCCGGCCATCATGTACACGACCGGAAGGTCCGGATGCTTCTCTCGCATTCTCCGGGCCACATCCCAGCCGCTCAGCTTGCCGCCAAGACAGACGTCGGTCACGAGCGCCTTGTGATGCTTCCCCCTGGCGACGAAGATAGTGATCGCCTCCTCGCCCGACGAAAGGATGTCCGACGCGAAGCCGGCTTCGGCCAACGCACTCTCGAGCACGCCCTGAAGCGGATATTCGTCCTCCACGATCAGGATCGAAGGCGGCTCCGACATCAGTGGCCTTGAGCTTCGACTTGGGCTGGCCGGCGATCCGTCGCGGCACGCAACATTTCAGTTGGCGCAAGGTACGACACGAATGTGCGCCTTTGTTGACGATGCTCTGCAGTTCCGCGGTTTCCCGCTGTGAACCCTGAACGGCTGTTCAAGAAAGTTTCCTGACAGTTCCTGCAACAGGCGATGGCGGCAATTGTTGACTCCCGGACGATGCAAAGGAGGAGGAACAGATGAAGAAGCTGACTTATGCTCTCGCGGCGGTAGCGACGCTTGCAATCGGTGCCCCCACCATCGCCAATGCGGCCGGCGTCGGCGTCTATGTCGGCGGCGACAGGGATTACTATGGTCCGCGCGCACGCATCTACGAGCATGACCGCGGCTGGCATCACGGCTGGTACCACCGCGACCGCGATTACGACCGCAGCGTTGTGATCCGCCGTCATTACTGGGACGATTAGCGACGGCCGGCAACATCAAGCAGGCAAGATCAAGCAGAAAGGCCTCGCTTCGGCGAGGCCTTTTTTGTTTCCGGATTTCGTATATGCAAATCTGATCGTTCGGCGGCGAAGTTCGCAGGCCCGGTCAAGCGCAGCGAAATCAATTCCCGGGCCATCCGGGCTACGACGGCATCTTACCGGAAATACCCCAGCACCAGATCGATATCCGAACTGCCGGCGGCCGTGCCGTTCAGCTCGGCATCGATGACGCGGCGGCAGGCTGCGATCGCGGCGTGGTCGCCGAGATCGTTGGCGGCTTCCAGCACGAGCCATGCGGCGTCGACGGAAGCCTGCTCCGGGGCCGATCCGCTCGTCTCGGCGTTGAGCCTCTTGGTCTTGCGGACTGCGGTGCCGAATTGAGGCAACATGGCAAATACTCCTCTCTTCGTGCTCAGTGAATCTGGAGCTCGGGCTGACGGCCCGCTTCACCCGCACCGGTCTTGCGCGACTGGTAGAACTTCAGGACGCTGCGCGAGGTCTCGATCTTGAGCTTGCCGAAGTCGCGCTCGTTGTCATGGAGCTCACGCGCCGTGATCAAATGGTCCTTGGCGCCGAGGAACAGCAGCGACATCGTCGTGTTCCACGAGAAATCGAGCGCCTTGCACAGCACCAGAAGGATCTCGCGGTTGCGGTCCATCATCGCGCGCTCGATCACGTCGACCGGCAGCGACGACAGCAGCGACAGGCCGATCTGCACCTCGTCGAAACGGTGCTGGCGCGCATAGTTCGAGATCGAGTCCTGGTTGAGGTTGCCCTGGCGGTACTGCGTCGTCACCACGCGCTTGGCGACGAAATAGCTGCGCGAGGACGGACCGAACTTGGATTGCAAATCGCCGGTGACCTCGGTCACCGAGCTCTGGATCTGCGCCATCATCTCGGGGCGCTCGTGCTCGAGGCGGCGGCGGACGTCTTCCGACGCTTTCGCGATGAGCTGCTGGAAGATGTGGCGCGGCACGTCCTTGCGCAGGCCGAGCTGCTCGGCGAGGATCGAGTCGCCTTCTGCGCGGCGGACCATGTGCAGCAGGCCCGAGCCCGAGAAGCGCGCGCCCTCGTTCTTCGCGACGGAGGTGACGACCTCCTGGTTGCCGCGCTTGACCAGCACGTCGGTGACGGCTTCGCCGATCGACTCGCGCTGGGCGATCGCAAGCAGATGCGCCTGCCCCTTGGTCAGGGCGCTCTCGACCAGCATCTTCTCGTCGATCCGCGTGGAGTCGCGCAGCACCGGACCGGCAACCTCGATCTCGTCGTCGAGCGCGAGCTTCTGGATGACGTTGAGCGGCGCGTGGTCGCAGGCCGACATCAGCTCGGAGAGCTGCGCCCGCGCGGCGACCTCGATCTCGTCGGCGAGCTTGCCGATGACCTCGCCGAACATGCTGATCTCGTCGTCGCTGTAGCGGCCGGTGATCAGGATGTCGGTCGCGTGCCACAACGCCTTCGCCCGGCTCTCGTCGGTGCCCCGCGCGATCGCGTCGTCCAGATCCTGCAGAAGCGATTTCGCCCCGTTCATCTCGATACCCCAATTCTTGGCGAGCCATCCTGCTTGTGCTGGCAGGACGCCGAATTCCTCTGGGAACGAGACTAGGGAACAAACGCGCAAATCCGGTAAAATCGGCAGCGCAGTTTTGCCGAGGAAAATTCATTAAAATGCGAGGGAACGGGTTTACCGGCGGGCAAGGCCTTCGCGGCGGCATGGGATAACGAGGACTGCGAAGCTGCCCGGCCTTCATGGTTCGAGACGCGCCGAAGACGGCGCTCCTCACCGTGAGGGTCTAAAATATTGCCGCGAAACAGGACCTCATCCTGAGGAGCCCGCCGACGGCGGGCGTCTCGAAGGATGGCCGCAACGATGCTGCCGGCCAAGTTCTTTCGACTGCACTCACGGATTCGACGGCGTCAGCACCAATGGCGGCTTGGGCCTCGGTTTTGCGGGCGGCGGGCCGGGGGCCGGCCTCACCTCGATCGGCGGCGGCAGCGGCGCGACCTGCTGGCTCGCGAGCGGAGGGCTTGGCGCGGCGGGCGCGGCATGCGGCGCTTTTGGCAGCGGCGCGGTTTTTGGCTTCGCCGGCGCGCGGCGGGGATCGCGGCCGGGCATCGGCACATCGGTCAGAGACGGCTCGGGCACGGGATCGGGCGAGACCAGCGTCGGCAGCGCCGCAGTCGCCGGCGGCGGCTCGCCGCGCTCGATCGCATCCAGCCGGCGCGTCTCCCGATCGATCGTGCGTACCGCAAGCCACGACGACAGCGGCGCGAGATCGATGGTGCGGTTGAGCTTGTCGGGTGGCCCCGCCGCGAACAGCTGGATCTCCGGCGGTGCGCCGGAGAGCCCGGTCATGATCGGCGTCAGGCTGGCGCGGATGTCGGCCTGGTCGGCGGGAATGTCGTAACCGCCGGAGACGATGGCGCGCGCGTTCTTTGCTTCCAGCGGCGTCGCGCCGACGCGCAGGCGGCCGTCGCGGATCGTGAACGGAATCTGCGCCGAGGCGACCGCGATCGGCGCGGCGGCGAGCGCGGGCTCGACCAGCTGCCGCAGCCTGTTGTCGTCACTGACCTGACCGCCGTCGCTGGCGCGAATGGCGATCTCGAAGGCGCGCGGATTGAGGCCGCTGATTTCCGCGGCGTCCAGCGTCACCGTGCCGTTGCCGGCGAGCGCACCGGTCAACGCCGCAACGCTGCGGCCCTGGCTGGTCAGCGCCATCTGCACCGAGGCGCGGCCCTTCGGCAACGCGAGGTCGCGGTAGCGTAGCGTCGCCGCATCGACATTGCTGAGCTCGATGCGCGCGTTCAGCGTCAGACCATTGGCGCCATTGCGCGCATCAAGGCTCGCCGACATCTCGCCGCCACTGAGGCCGCCCTTGAGCGTGTCGAGTGCGAGCGACTGACCATCGCTCCGGATCGTGCCGCCGAAGGGACGCAGCTCGATGCCGCCGGGCAAGGTGCCGTGCAAGGCCTGAAAGGCGATGCGGCCGCGCCAGCCACCGAGCAGTCCCGCACTCAGCGGCTCGCCGGAATCACGTCCGGCCGCGCCGATCACCATCGCGAGCGCGGGCGCAAGGTCGAGCTTGTCGAGACCGACTTCGCCATCGACGCTCTTCTCCTGATCGAGCGTCACCGCGAGATGACCGCGCAGATGCGAGCCGGCCGCGCTGCTGTCGAGATCGTCCAGGGTCAGGCGGTTGCCGGAAAGGCCGACGCGCGAGGACAGGCTGACGGTCCGCACCGATTGGTCGGCCGGGCTGGTCCCGAACAACGGCGCCAGATTGGCGTTGCGCACGCGCAAATTCACGGTGGCCTTGGGCTCCGACAGTTCGACGCTGCCTTGCGCATCCGCATCCAGCCCGCCGCCGCTGAGCTTTGCGCTCAGTTGCAGGGGCTTACGCCACGCGCCGCTCAAACGTCCTTCGAAGCGGGAAGTGCCCTCGCCGGCAGCAACCGCACGATCAAGACCGAACAGGGCCAGTAGCGTACTGCCACGCTGGGACGACATCCGCGCATCGATGGTGAACTCGTTGCCTGAGAGGGCGCCGAGATCAAGACCGCGAAGGTCGGACACCGCTGGCGCAGCGCCCGCCTGAACATGCCCCGTCGCCTGCGGCGTCGCGAAGTCGAGCTGGGCCGTGGCGGAGCGGCGGCCGCCATCCCCTTTCTTGTCGGCACCGAGATCGAGGACCAGACTCGCGGTGGAAGGCCCCGAGGCGGAATCGATTGCCTGAAGGCGCTGGGCCCATGCAGGCGAAAGCGCATCGACGATGGACGTCATCGGCCGCAGCGAAGCGGCCGTCAGGTTCAGCACAAACCGTCCCTGCGAATTGACCCGATCGAAATTTCCGCCGCCATCGACGGACATCCCGCCCGCTTGATCGAACTTCAGGCGATCGAGAGCGACGCTCTTCGGATCGTAGGCGAGTCCGGCCGAAAATCGTTGTAGCTCCTGGCCGGCCGAGATCGCCCGCCCGATATCGAGCGAGAGTTTTGCTTCCTCCGGCCATTCGCCCTGGGGACCGGCGAGCGCGCGAACGAAACTCGCGGCGGCATCGAGGTCGAGACGATCGGCCTTCAGGTCAGCATCGATCCGCGAGCCTTTGCTGGCGCCTGTCTGCACGAAGGCGATACGGCCTTCGACCGTGCCGCCCTCGATGTCGGCTTTCAGCTTGTCGACGGCGAGATGGTTGGCGGCGATGGTCACGTCGCCGGCAAGCCGCAGCGGCCGCGTGCTGCGGCGGTTGACCTCGCTGCGGCCCTGGAGCCAGGCCACCAGCGTATCGGGATCGGACGATTCGACGCTGAGACGGCCGCTGAAGCTATCGGCGCCGGGCGTTGCGCCGTTGAGCGAGAGCTGCGTCGTGCCGGGGGCGCGCAGCTCGAGCCGCTGGAAGGTCCAGGACCTTCCGTCGGTCTGAAGCTCGGCCGTGATGTTCTGGAGCGGACGGCCGCCGAGCATGATCTGGTCGGAGTTGAACTCGATCTGCGCCGCGATCGGCGCCTGCGGAATCGCGGCAAGCCCGGCGCGCAGCGCCGGCAGGACGCGCTGCGGATCGGCATCGTCCCTGCCCGCCAGCTTGTCGGCATCGACCTGGCGCGCCGACAGCACCGCGCGCAGCAGCGGCGAAGCGCCGAACTTGACGTCGCCGACACCGCCAAACTTGAGCGCGTTGTCCTCGGCGCCAAAGCTCGCGTCGATCTGATCGAATTTGGCGCCGGCCGGATCGGCCTTGAGCTTTGCCGTGAGCTTCCAGGGCGTCGGCCCCGTCGTGCCGACCTTCTTGATCGCGGGCACGGCGAGCGTCAGCGCGCCGTCGAATTTCGGCAGGCGATTGTCGAAGGCGAGCACGCCTTCGAGATCGGCCAGGATCGCGCGCTGGCCGGGATCGATGTTGAGGTGGAGACGGGTAGCGCTGCCGTCGGCGCTCGGGCCGGAGGAGACGCGGAACGGATAGCGCACCCCGGCGGCGGTGAAACTGCCGTCGCCGCGGACCGAGCCGGCCAGCGAACGCACGTCGCCGGAAAAGGCGATGTCGTTCAATTCCAGCGTCGAGCGGCTGGCCGCATCGTGCAGGGCGATGCGGCCGGTGAGGTTGAGCCGTTCGATCGCAAGCGAGGCCAGATTGAAGGTGCCGCTCGCGGTGGATGGCAGGTCGACACGGCCCCTGGCATCCAGGCCGAGATCCACCGCCATGCCATTGACCGAAAGCTCGGTGGCGCGCCATTCGCCCCGCATCAGCGAGCTCAGGCTGAACTCGACGTCGAGCTTGTCGGCCCGCAGGCGGCCGAGATCGTTGTTGCCGCCGAAGGTGACCGAGCGCAGCCGCAGCGTCGGCGCCGGCAGCAGCCGCGCGTCCAGCTCGCCCGCCACCCGCACCGGCACGCCGATGATCGTGCCAGCCTCCGCCTCGAACTGGGACCTGAACTGGTTCCAGTCGATGAAATAAGGCCCGATCAGCGCGGCCAGAAGCGCAATGATGAAGGCAATCGCCAATCCGAGCAGCGTCGTCTGCACGGGTCTCCCCTCGGCCAAACCGGCACCCGGGCCAAACCTTGGCCCTGCAAACCTTGGCCTTGAGGCTTCAGGCGCGCCGGAACTGCCTCTTATATAAAGGGAAGTGTGGCGAAGTCACAGCGACTGTTGCGCGCGGAGGTTAACGCGGGTCGCGAGACCCTCACCCTGAGGAGGCCGCGGAACGCGGCCGTCTCGAAGGGCGAGGCCCGGCTCTCGCCGCATGGATGCATCCGGGCCTGTCATCCTTCGAGACGCGCTGGCGCGCTCCTCGGGATGAGGACCGCCAGCTGTCACCAGCTCGCCGGCAGGTGCTTGAGGCCGCGCAGCACGAAGGTCGGCCGCCATTCCGGGTTCTCGACGTTGTCGATGCGCAGATCCGGCAGCCGCCGCAACAGCGTCGCGATGGCGATTTCGGCCTCGATGCGCGCCAGTTGGGCACCCAGGCAGAAATGGATACCGCCGCCGAACGACAGCGGCCTCACGTTCTGGCGGGTGACGTCCAGCCGGTCGGGCCGGTCGGGGTAGACCGCCGGATCGCGGTTGGCCGAGCCGAGCAGGCAGAGCACGGTCTCGCCCTTGGGGATGCTCTTGCCGCCGAGATCCTCGATGTCCTCCAGCGCCACGCGTCCGGTCATCTGCACCGAGGAATCGTAACGCAGGAATTCCTCGATCGCGCCCACCATCAACTCGGGCCGCGCCTTCAGCAGCGCGAGCTGATCCGGATTGCGATGAAGCGCCAAGAGGCCGTTGCCGATCAGATTGACGGTCGTCTCGTGGCCGGCGCCGAACAGCAGGATGATGTTGGCGGTCAATTCCTCGTTGGTGAGCTTGTTGCCGTCTTCCTCGGCCTGCACGAGCTGGGTGGTGAGATCGTCGCCGGGATTGCGGCGGCGCAGCTCGAACAGCTGCTGGAAATACATCTGCGCCATCATGTTGCCGGCGTTGCCCTTCGCGATCTCCTCCGGCGTGAGCGGCACGGGATCGAGCAGCCGCCCGCCATCGCGCGAGCTCTTGTAGAAGGTCTCGCGATGATCCTCGGGGATGCCGAGCATGTCGCAGATGATGGTGACGGGCAGACGGAACGCGAAATCCTCGATCAGGTCCATGTGGCCGCGCTCGATCACGGCATCGATGGCCTGGTCGACGATCTCCTGGATCCGCGGCCGCATGTCCTCGACGCGGCGGGCGGTGAAGGCCTTCACGACGAGGCCGCGCAGGCGGGTGTGATCCGGCGGATCGGCCTGCAGCATCCAGTGGCTCATGCTGCGGAAGACCGGCTCGTCCATGATCTTCTCGCTGTAGCGGCGCTTGGAACGCTCGACAAAGTCCTTGCCGAAGCGCTTGTCGCGCATCACGAGACTGACGTCGGCGTGGCGGCTCGCGACGAACTGGCCGAACGGCGTCACATGGATCGGATCGATCGCGCGGAGCCGCTCATAATGCGGATAGGGGTCGCGGATGAAGTCCGGCGACAGCGGGTTGAACAGCGGTCCGCCGCCGGCGCCTTGCACATGCTCGTTCATGGTGACCTCCAATCGGGTTGCCGCCTGAATCGAATACGCCGGGCAGCCCCCTTGCGCAGCGTAACCATCCCTGAACTATCAACTCGATACATTGTTGTATCGAGTTGCATTCTGCCCTAAACTGCGCCGATGTCAAGGCTGAGAACCAGGCCGACCAGGGACGACACGCGCGACAAGCTTTTCGAAGCGGCCGCGCGCGTGTTCGAGGCGGACGGCATCGGCGGCGCCAGCATCGAGGCGATCGCCGCCGCTGCAGGCTTCACCCGCGGCGCGTTCTATTCCAACTTCAAGAGCAAGGACGAATTGATCATCGCCATGCTCGAGGATCATGTCGAGCAGTCGATCCGGCGCAACATGGACATCCTCGCGCAGCACGACAATCTCGACGATTTCATCGCGGCGCTGAAGACGATGGATCGCAGCCGGCAGGACCCGCTGGGCCGCTCGCCGCTCCTGCACATGGAGATGATCCTGTTCGTCGCGCGCGCCGAGAAGCGCCGCCCGGAGCTTGCCAAGCGACTGCGCGCGCGGCGCAAGCTGGTCGCCGACATCGTCGAGGCCACGTTGAAGAGCAACGGCCGGAACGACACGCTGAACCCGCCGTGGATGGCCTGCGTCGTGCTCGCACTGGAAGACGGCTTTCGCCTGCACCGCCTGATCGATCCGGAGACCACGCCAGCCGACAGCTTCCTGCGCGCGATCACGGATTTGCGGCGCAGGACGGGATTGTCGTCGAACTAGCGTTCAAGACACCGACACCTCATCGCCCGCCCCCGCCGTGCATTCGCGAAAGGACGCGCCTGCCTGGAGCAGGATCAGACAAAGCAGAACCGCTTCAGGCAAGACGACGCGCCGTTGCAGCGCATAGAACGCACCCGGACCCGCCTCAAACACGGACGCCTGGTCTGGTTCGAGAGACATCGGGAGGAGCCACGCGATGATCGGGAACACCCCACTCATGCGCAACCCCTCGCACAAGGGCCTGCCACCCATACCGAGCACACAGCCGGACGACTGCGCGACGTCGGCGCGGCGCGCCGCCGACGCGGAGATGGCGCGCGTGCTCAAGACCAGGCCGCTTCGCATGGCCTCGGATTCCGACAGCGGCACCATCGCCTATTGGAAGCACGAGCCGCTGCACGACGTGGTGGAGCCCATGGCCGATCACGTCATCATGACTTATCCCGCCGGCTCGCAGACGCTGGAACGGCGCACGGGACGGACGGCCGCGATTTCGACGGCGCGTCCCGGCGTCGTGACGATCATTCCGGCCGGCTCGACGTCCCGATGGGACATTCACCGGCCCATGCATGTCATCCAGCTCTATCTTCCGCAACGGACGCTGCTGCGCATCGCCGACGAGGCCAACACGGCAAGCCCCAACGACCTCCTGGAAAGAACCGGGGATCCCGACGCCATCACGTCGAGCCTGCTCCTGAGCGCGGCCGACTCGCTCGACGGCAACGGCACGCTGGATGGGCTGTTCAGGCAGCAATTGACGGATCTTCTCGCCACGCGCCTGCTGGCCGCTCATGCAGGCGTCCCGGCTGCGCGACAGCCGACCATCGGCGGGCTTTCGCCATCGGTCTTGCGCCGCGCGATCGAACGCCTGCGTTCGGACGGCGATGCAGACGTCTCGCTCTCGGCGCTCGCGTCCGACGCCGGACTGTCGCGCTTTCATTTCTGCCGGTCGTTCAAGGAGAGCACCGGGCTTTCGCCGCATGCCTGGCTGCGGCAAAACCGGCTCGAGCAGACCATGAACATGCTGCAAGAGAGCGACGAATCGGTCGCCTCGATCGCCGCCGCCCTCGGCTATTCCTCGCAAACCGCCTTCGCCGCGGCCTTCAAGAAGCTGACAGGCGAGACGCCGAGCGATTGGCGCAGGCGCGCACGTTAGCAGCAATCTCTCGACAGGGACGGCAATCGCTCTGGGGCAATCGACAATCTGGTTCGCTAAACATCGCAACGTCACATCATGGGGACGGAGACAAACGATGGACTGGAAACGGCTTGCAATTGCCCCCCGGCGGAAGGCCGTCTCGACGGCGCTCGTATACGGGCTCTCACTGACCGTGCGCTTCACCTCGCCGACAGCCGAAGAGGCGCCGCCACAGACCGCGCAAAACGCCAACGCCTCGACATCGATCCTGCTTGATCGTGGCTGGCCCAGGAAGCCCGTGATGCCGGCCGCGCTGCGTGGCTGGCCATTGGGCCCGCGAAGCTGCCACGGAGGATGTGAAGGCCCCGCGCTGCTGTCCTCGCTGCCGAACTGCACCGCGCCGTAAGGGCACGGCACTCTCCGTCTCACCTCTTCGCGCCATCATCGACCCTACGAGGCTCTGCTCGCATCGAGCGGCGGCGACGGCGCGCGCGTTCCAAACCAACCAAACCCAGGATTCGATTACATGCGACTGCTCATCATTGGCGCCGGCTTCGCCGGCATGTACGCCGCTCTCTCCGCTGCCCGCCTGCGCGACATCCAGGGCGCGACGCCGCAAGATCTGGAGATCTCGCTGGTCGCGCCGGAGCCGACGCTGGTCGTCCGCCCGCGGCTGTACGAGCCGAAGCCGGAAACCCTCACCGCCCCGCTGCTCGACGTGCTCGAGGCCATCGACGTCGACTACGTCCAGGGCAGCGCGGAGACCGTCAACACCGAAGCGCGAACGGTGCAGATCGCGACTGCAAAGGGCTTGAAGAAAACCCTGTCCTACGACCGTCTCGTCGTCGCCACCGGCAGCCGCCTGTTCCGTCCCAACATTCCCGGCCTTGCCGAGCACGCTTTCAGCGTCGACTCGCTCGACGACGCCATCGCGCTCGACAAGCATCTGCACGGCCTCGCCGAGTGGCCGGCCGGCAACGGCCGCGATACGGTCGTCGTCGCCGGCGGCGGATTCACCGGCATCGAGGCGGCGACCGAGCTGCCCGCACGCTTGCACAAGATTTTCGGCAAGGACGCCGGCACGCGCGTGATCATCGTCGATCGCAACAGCGCGATCGCGCCCGACATGGGCGAAGGCCCTCGCCCCTTGATCGAGGAGGCCTTGCGCAAGCTCGGCGTCGAGACCCGGCTCGGGGCCGGCGTTGCCTCGCTCGACAAATCCGGCGTTACGCTGTCGACCGGCGAACACATCGAAACCGAGACAGTGGTGTGGGCGGCAGGCATTCGCGCCGCGCCGTTGACAGCGCAGATCCCCGCCGAGCGCGACAATTTCGGCCGGCTGCTGGTGGACCGCGATCTGCGCGTGCCCGGTGTCGCCGGCGTCTTCGCCACCGGCGACGCCGCGCGGGCGGCATGCGACGACGACGGCAATTACGCGCTGATGTCGTGCCAGCACGCCACGCGCATGGGCGCCTTTGCCGGCAACAATGCCGCCGCCGAACTCCTGCGCGTCCCGACCAGGCCGTATCACCAGAAGGCTTACGTCACCTGCCTCGATCTCGGCGAAGCCGGCGCGCTGTTCACGCGCGGCTGGGAGCGCAAGGTCGAGATGGTCGGCGACGTCGCCAAGAAGACCAAGCAGGAGATCAACACCGTCTGGATCTACCCGCCCCGCGCCGAGCGCGCCGCAGCGCTCGCGTCGGCCGACCCGGAACGTGTGACGAACCTCTAGCGGCACGAAACCATGACGGCCGCGCTCTCCCGGCTGCGCGGCCGGCCCAACCAAAGCAAGCCGGGAGCTCTGCCTTGAAACAGGAGACCAACATGAACCTGCACAACACCTCATACCAAGCGACATCGAAACCCGAAGAGCTGGTGCCGTCGCGCTATGCGCTGAAGGTCGGCGAGATCGACGTGCTGGTGGTCAGCGACGGCGTGCTGCCGCTGCCAACCACCATGCTGGCACACAACGCCACGCCGGCCGACCGGGCGACCTGGCTGCACGACATGTTCCTGCCGCAGGACGCATTCGACTGGGCGCTGAATGCGGTCATGGTCCGCAGCGGCGGCAGGACCATCCTCATCGACGCCGGACTGGGATCAGACCCGGACCTGCACCTGCCGCGGGCCGGCCAGCTGATCAAGCGTCTGGAGGCCGCCGGCATAGATCTTTCGTCCGTGACCGACCTGGTGCTGACCCACATGCACATGGACCATATCGGCGGGTTGCTCGTCGACGGCGTGAAGGAGCGGCTGCGCCCGGACCTGCAGATCCACGTGGCGGCCGCCGAGGTCAAATTCTGGGAGGCGCCTGATTTCTCGCGCGTGGCCATGCCGCCGGGATTCCCGGACGCGCTTCGGGCGGCCGCCAAGCGATTCGCGAAGGAGTACGGCGGTCATCTGCGGCAGTTCGACGAGGAGCACGAGGTTGCGCCGGGCGTCATCGTCCGTCGCACCGGCGGTCACACCCCCGGACACAGCGTGGTTCGCGTGGCGTCCGGCGGCGAGGCGCTGACGTTCGCCGGCGACGCCGTGTTTGCGGTGGGGTTCGAACAGCCGGAGTGGCACAACGGCTTCGAGCACGACCCCGAGGAAGCCGCGCGCGTTCGTATCCGCCTGTTGCGACAGCTTGCCGAGACCGGCGAGATGCTGGTGGCGACGCACCTGCCGTTCCCGTCCATCGGCCGTGTCGCAGCCGACGGCGACGCCTTCCGCTGGGTGCCGGCGTTCTGGGACTATTGATCGTTTGCTGAGTTAGGGCCAAGCCGGGGCGCGTGCTCATGACACCGATGAGTTCGCGCCCCGGTTTTCATGCGTCGTGTCGCCCGGAAGCGATTACGCCGACCGCTTCACCGCGTCGCGACGCGGCATGCTTAACGTTCCGCGAAAAAGCCGACGGCAATCCGATGCGTGCGGAACCTATTCGGCGCCGGTTGCGGCCGGAAGCTTGTGCAGCCTGCCCGCCACCGCACGCACCTTGCCCGGCGCGGCCTGCCAGATCGAGAGCGCCGACAATCCGCTCACGAGGATCGCGATGCCGAAGGCGAGCGTGTAGTCGCCGGCGCGATCGTAGAGCAGGCCCGTCACCCAGGGACCGGCCGCGCCACCGGCAAGCGCCGCCAGCATGATCGTGCCGAAGATGCTGCCCTGGTGCCTGCCCTGGAAGATCTCGAACACCACCGCGCCCATGATCGAGGTGAGGCCGTAACCGAGCGCGCCTTGCGTGAACACCATGACATAGACCAGCCACAGCGACGGCTGGAATTTCAGCGCCATCAATGCCGCGAAGCAGATCGCAAAGCCTGCGCAGCTGATCGCCCACACCCATTCCCGCCCGATCCGGTCGGAGACGTGGCCGAGCAGGATCTGGCCGGGAATACCGAGCAGGCTGACGATGCCGAGCGCCCACACCGCGACACCCGGGCCGAAGCCGATGTCGAGCAGGAATTTGGTCTGGTGCACCTGCACCGCGTACCAGATGTACAGGCCGCTGAAATAGCCGAGCGCGATCCACCAGAAGCGCGCGGTCGCGACCGCCCGCCGCAGCGTCCAGTCGGTGCCGACCCAGACGGGATCGACGATGTTGGAGACCGGCGCCGCCGCGCCCGCCGCCGACGTGGCATCGCCGTCCGGCTGAAGGCCTATGTCTTCGGGGCGCTTGTGCAGGAACAGATTGATCGGCGCGAGCACGACGAGGATGAGCAGTCCCATCGCGGTGCAGGCGGTGCGCCAACCGGTCTGCTCGATCATGTGCTGCACCCACGGCAGCAGCGTCACCGAGCCGATGCCGACGCCGGCAAAGGCAATCCCGATGGCGAAGCCGCGCTTGCGGATGAACCAGTTCGGCAGGAACAGCGACTGGCCGGAATAGCCGAGACACACCGAGCCAGCGCCGACCATGACGCCGATGGTCACGTAGAGATGCCAGGGCTGGCTGGTGAGTGGCGCGAGCAGCAGCCCGCCGCCCATCAGCACGACACCGAGCTCCATCACCGCGCGCGGGCCGGCGCGATCCATCAGGCGGCCGATCAGCGGGCTGACGATGCCGGAGACGACGAAGCCGAAGGAAAATGCCCCGGCGGTGACGCCGCGCTCCCAGCCGAATTCGGAGATAATGGGAGGAAAGAACAGCGAGAAGGCGGTGCGCGCGTTGACGCCGATGGCCATGGTGACGAAGGTCACGGCGACCACGACCCAGCCGTAGAAGAACGGAAGTCGCATGTTTCTGTTATTTCATCCCTGGACGATCCTAACGACCATCCGGGGCTGCCCGGGTCAAGCGATTTTCGCGTATCGCCTGGGGAGGGTGTGCTCAGGCCGCGTCGAGCTGCGAAGGCTGAACGGCAACGTCGAATGCGATCTGGTCGACCGGCTGCGGGCGTCCGAACAGATAGCCTTGTGCAAAGTTGACGCCGAGCGCCGTCAAACGCTCGAACTCCTCGGCGGTCTCGACGCCCTCCGCGGTGACCGACATATCCAGTCCGCGCGCGAGCGTCACGATCGAGGCGATGATCGCGGAGCTGCGCGGCTGATGCGTGAGGTTGCGGATGAAGGACTTGTCGATCTTGATCTTGTCGAACGGGAACACGGTCAGATAGCTTAGCGAGGAATAGCCTGTGCCGAAATCGTCGAGCGCCAGCTCGATGCCGATGTGCTTCAGCCGCTCCATGAAGGCAAGGTTCTCGACGCCGCGCTCCAGCAGCACGGATTCGGTGATCTCGATCTCCAGCCGCTGCGGCGCCAGGCCTGAATCGCGCAGCGCCGCGCAGATCGTCTCGAACAGCTCGGCTTCCTTGAACTGGATCGGCGACAGGTTCACCGCAACCATGAGATCGGAGGGCCAGCCGGCTGCGTCCGCGCAGGCGCGCCGCAGCACGAATTCGCCGAGCGGCACGATCAGTCCGGTCTCCTCGGCCAGCGCGATGAACTGGTCCGGCGGGATCAGGCCGCGGCTCGGATGCCGCCAGCGCACCAGCGCCTCGAAACCACGACGACCACCGCCGGCGACGTCCACAAAGGGCTGATAGTGCACCTCCAGCTGGCACTGCGCGATGGCATCGCGCAGATCGCCTTCCAGCGTATTGCGGGCCTCGAGCTCGGCCGACATTGCCTCGTCGTAGATGGTGAAGCAGTTGCGGCCGGCCGATTTCGAGCGGTAGAGCGCCAGGTCCGCCTTCTTCAGCAGCTGCTCCTGGTCGCCGCCATGGTCCGGTGCGATCGCGATGCCGATGCTGGTGCCGATCTCGACACGATGGCCGGGCAGCAGGAACGGTTCGGCGACCAGCTTGGCGATCCGCGCGGCGAGCTCGGTCGCGCAGGCCCGCTGATCGTCGCATGCCTCCTGGATGATGGCGAACTCGTCGCCGCCGAGCCGCGCCAGCACGTCGGTGGCGCGCAGCGCAGATCGCAGCCGCAGCGCCACCTGGCGCAGCAGCACATCGCCCGCACCGTGGCCGAGCGAGTCGTTGACGTTCTTGAAGCGGTCGAGATCGAGCATCAGGATCGAGAACGGCAGGCCCCTCACGCTCAACTGGCTGTTCATCATGTCGAGCCGGGTGAGGAAGAAGGCGCGGTTCGGCAAGCCCGTCAGGATGTCGGTCTGGGCGAGCTCCAGCACCCGCCGGTTGGCCAGCGACAGCCGTCGCGAGTTGCGGCTTGCGAGCATGAGATAGGTTGCGAGCGAGAGCGTCAGCAGCATGCCGACGATGATGACCGCGGCCGCGCGGTCGTAGGCCGTCTCCAGCGAACCGCCGGCCGTCGGCATGGCGCGCACCTGCCAGTCGGTATCCCCGATCTTGAGGTTGCCCGACCAGTGCAGCGTCCGCGCGACGTCCCGCATCGACTGCGGCGACGTCGCGGCCGACGAATAATCCGGCAGCATTTGCTCAAGGCTGACGATCTGCCCCGTGAAGGGCGGATAGACGTTCACGCTGACCGCCGGGCTTGCGCCCGTGGTGACGCGAATGGACTGGAGCAGCAGCGGCAGGTCGAAGACGCCGACGACGAAGCCCGCCAGATTGCGCCGCCGGTCCGCGACCGTGTCGCGCGACGTGCCCTTGGCGTAGACGGGAATGGCGACGAGGACGTCGGGCAGCCGGCCGCCCTCCCTCGGCTCGTACAGGCGCGTGCGAATGGCGGCGACGCGGTCATTGTCGCGCGCGCGCTCGAGCACTGCGTGGCGCTCCGGAACGCTCGCGTAATCCATGCCGTAGACCGAGGACGTCTTCGGCTGGGTCGAGTAGAACACCGGAAAATATTCATCGGCCTGCGGCGCGGTCGTGAAGCCCTCGCCCTGGAGCGACTTGATGCGATAGCCGGACACGCCGTCCGTGATCGCGGCGGCCTCGTATTCAGCGCGCTCCTTGCGGTTGACGCGCGGCAGCCAGGCGATGCGCAGCATGCCGGGATGACGTTCGAACAGCCGGGCGCTGAAGGTCTCGAATTCGCTGCGGGTGATTTCCTCGTTGGTCGATTCGAACAGCGTGCGCAGCGCGACGAGCCTGGAGATGTACTCGCTCATGCCGTTCTGCATGACGATGGCTTCGGTTTCGGCCGCGTTCCCGAACTCGATCCTGGTGACGCGGTCTTCCCATCGCGCCACGGCGGCGGCGCCCACGACCGAGAACAGAAGACCGACGCCGACTGCGACGAGCGCAGGGCGATAGAGTCCGAGCAGCGGCGCGGCACGCCACCATCCGCTCCTACGCCCCCGATCCTGATCGTTCTGATCCCGACCGCCCATCTTGATCCGCAAGTCCCCTGTCACGGCAGCCCACCTCTGGTTGAGCCACCGTAACTGCTATCGGACAAGGACCGCGGTTAAGAACCGCACAATTTCGCAACCCGTGCGTTTCACATTGCGTGGCTTAGTTAACGATTGACCAGCAAGCAGGGCCCATTTTGCCAGCAACTTGCCGCTTTTCCCCGGAGTCTTACGGAGCACCGTTGCATCAAGGGTTAGCGAGCTGTTCAGGCCGGCCGGACTATCGTTTCCGACAAATCTTCCCTTATCCGGCAAGCATCCTCATGACACGACCGCGATCAGCGGCCCGCGCCGCCCTGGCCATCGCGCTACTCGCCGTGGTGAATTTCGCAGCGAAAGGCGACGAGGTCGGCGTCAGCGAGGATGCGATCCTGTTCGGCCAGGCCGCCGCGCTCGAGGGCCCCTCTTCCGCGCTCGGACAACGGATGCGGCAAGGCATCGTCGCGGCCTTCACCGAGATCAACGCCAAGGGCGGCGTCCACGGCCGCAGGCTTCAGCTCATCAGCCGCGACGACGGCTACGATCCCGATCGCTCGGTGGCGCAGACGCTGCGGCTGATCGAGGACGACAAGGTGTTCGCGCTGATCGGCGCGGTGGGCACACCGACCGCGATGGCGACCATACCGATCACGAGTGCGAGAAACGTTCCCTTCATCGGCCCGTTCAGCGGGGCCGAGTTCCTGCGCGACCTCGAACTGTCCAACGTCGTCAACATCCGCGCGAGCTACGGCGCGGAGGCCGAGGCCTGGATCAAGCACCTCACCGAGGATCGCCGCTACACCCGCATCGGCATCTTCTACCAGGACGATTCCTTCGGCCGCGACGGTCTTGCCGGCGTGAAGCGCGCGCTCGCCAGGCGCGGCCTCGAGCTCGCCGCCGAAGGCACCTTCGAGCGCAACACCCGCGCGGTCGGCTCGGCCTGGCGCATGATCAAGCGCGCCGAGCCCGAAGCCATCGTGATGGTCGGGACCTACGGCCCCTGCGCTGAGTTCATCAAGCTCGCGCATCGCAGCGGCTTGCATCCGACCTTCGTCAACATCTCCTTTGTCGGCGCCAATGCGCTGGCGAGAGAGCTCGGTCCCGACGGCGAAGGCGTCATCGTCTCGCAAGTCGTGCCGTTTCCCTGGGATCGCTCGCAAAAGCTCGTCGCCGACTACCAGGCGGCGCAGACGGCGTTCGACCCGACGCTGACACCGGACTTCGTGTCGCTCGAAGGTTATCTCTCCGGCCGCCTCGCGGCCGCGGCGCTGGAACACGCCGGGCCGCAGCCGACCCGCGCGAGCCTCCTGCGCGCCGTCAACGATGTCGGCCGCTTCGACATCAGCGGCAACGTCGTCACCGTCGGCATCCGCGCGGTCGAGACGCCGCCGAAGGTGTTCTTGACGGTGATCCAGAAGGACGGGACGTTCAGGGCAGTGGATCGGCTTTAGGGCCGCGACCTGGAGAGGGAACGGAGAGAGCGGTGCTGCCGGCTAGTGTCGCTTCACGGCCGCCGCGTCCAGCGGTCGGCGTTGACGGCGCCTTGCGGCACCTCGCCTTTGACGATCGCTTCGACCTGCCGCACCGTTTCCAGCGACTGATATTCGATCGCCTGCGGCGTCAGCCCGCCGACATGCGGCGTGGCGATGACATTTGGAAGCCTTGCGAGCTCCGGGCTCGGCATCTGGTCGGGCGCGCGGCCGACATCCATCGCCGCGCCGGCGATGCGGTTCTCCAATAGCGCGCGCGCAAGCGCCGCTTCGTCGACGAGATTGCCGCGGGAGAGATTGATGAAGACGGCATGCTTCTGCATCCGCGCCAGCGCGGCCTCACCGATCAGGTTCTCGGTCTGCTCGTTGGCGATCGCGAGGCAGACGACATAGTCCGACGCGGCGAGGAGCTCGTCGAGAGAGACATGCCGGATCGCGCTGTCGCCGACGGTCGCGAAGGGATCGGCGACCAGCACCTCCATGCGCAGCACTTTTGCGACCTCGGCGAGGTAACGCCCGATGCTGCCATAGCCGATGATACCGATGCGGCTGCCGGCGAGCTGGCGGCCCATCCGCGCCTCGACCTTGCGGCCGGCCTGGTAATCCGCCGTCGCCCGCGACACGCCGCGGGAGAGATCGACCATGAAGCCGAGCGCGAGCTCGGCCACCGCCTGCACGAAGCCCGGACCGGCGCGGGTCACCAGCACGCCGGCGTTCGAGGCCGCATCGACGTCGACATTGCGGATGTCGACGGCACAGCGGACGAAGGCACGCAGGCGCGGCAGTTGCGCGAAGATCTCGCCGCGCCCCTCGGTCATGCGATCGGCGACGATGATGTCGGCATCTTTCCCGGCGCGCACGAGGCCGAGCGCGTCCAGCGTATCGTCGCTCTCGTGCAGGATGACATCGGCGGCCGCACGCAGGCCGTTCAGGCTGCGGTCGCCGTAGTAATTGCGACGCATCTCCGGCGTGTGGGCGAGCAGGACTTTCACGGCAACACTCCTTCAGTAACCGAATGCCCGCGGCAACGCCGTCGAGAGCCATGGCACGAAGGCGATGACGAGCAGGCAGAGGAACAACAGGCCGAGATAGCCCATGATCGGCTTCACCGTCTGCTCGATCGGAACATTGCCGATCAGGCAGGCGCCATAGAGTCCGAGCCCGAGCGGCGGCGCGAACAGGCCGATGCCCATCGCGATGACCAGCACGACGCCGAAATGCAGGGGATCGACGCCGAGCTGCACGGCGACCGGCAGCAGCAGCGGCCCGAAGATGATGAGCGCGGCGGCGCCTTCCAGCACCGAGCCCATCACGATCAGCACGGCGATCGCGAGCAGGATGAACAGCCACACGCCCGAGGTCTTGGACAATCCCAGCATGAAATCGCCGACCGCATGCGGCACCTGCTGCAAGGTCAGCGTGAAGGCGAGCGACTGCGCCGCGGCGACGATGAACAGCACGAGCCCCGCGCGCGTCGCGGCCTGGACAAAACTGTGCGCCGCCGATTTGAAGCTGAGCTCCCGGAACACGACACTGCCAACGACGAGCGCATAGGCCACGGCGAAGGCCGAGATCTCGGTCGCGGTGGCAAAGCCGCTCTTGAATCCGAAGAAGATCATGAAGATCAGGCCGAACGAGGCGATCGCGCCGCTCCACAGGCCCGACACCGGCATCTGCGGCTCGATATCCTCGGCCTCAGCCGGAGTCTTGCCGAAGATGATGGAGACGGCGATCAGGACCAGTGCCATCAGCGCCGCCGGCAACAGCCCGGCGACGAACAGGCCGCCGATCGACAGGTTCGCCACGAAACCCAGGATGATGAGGTTGATGCACGGCGGAATCGTTTCCGCCATCACGGCGGACGCGGCAAGCAGCGCCACGGCGCCGCCCGGGTTCTGCTTCGAGCGTCGCGCCGCCGGGATCAGCACGGAGCCGACCGCGGCGACATCGGCCATCTTGGAGCCCGAGATGCCCGAGAACAGCACCATCGAGGCCACCATCACGACGTTCAGCCCGCCGCGCATGCGGCCCACCGCGCGCTGCAACAGCTCGATCAGCCGCACCGACATGCCGTTGGCTTCCATGAGGTAGCCGACGAGGATGAAGAAGGGGATCGCGAGCAGCACGAAATTGTCGATGCCGCGCGCCATCTGCTGGGCGAAGATCACGCCGGGCAGCGCGCCCTCGACCCAGATGAAGATCAGCGCAGCCAGCGCCAGCGCGAAACCGATCGGCAAGCCGCCGAACAGGGTCGCGAAGAAGCCGATCAGCATCAGCGTGCCCGCCGAGGGCACCGTGGACGGCGACAGATAATCCCAGGCGAGATAGAGGCCGGTTACGACCGCGACCGCAATGAGCCCCCTGACGATGTCAGGAAACGGCCGCGCGCAGAGCTGGTCGATCGCGAACACCGTCATGAACAGCGCGCCGATGCCCATCGGGTAGAAGGTCAGCTCCAGCGGCAGGCCGGATCCCGTGGTCTGGCCTGCCGTCAAGGACCCAAGCTTGATCGCGTTGTAGGCGACATAGCCCGAGATCAGCACGACGAGCACGCTACTGGCGGCATCGACCAGGGCGCGCAGCCGCACCGGCAGCAGATCGCGGAAGAAGGACACGCCGACATTCTCGCCGCGCGCGAGCGCGCTCGCCGCGCCGAAGAAGGCCGAGCCGACCATCAGGCCCCGGGCGACGTCGTCGGACCATTCGACCGGCGCATTGAAGAAGAAACGCAGCAGCACGGAGACGCAGACGACCACGAGATCGGCGGCGAGCAGGATGGCCGCGATCGCGTCGCTGAGGCGAAGCAACAGGGTGATGCTCCCGTGGCGCTCGCCCGAGAGAGACACGGCGCCGGCCATCGCCAGCTCGGATTTGGCCATATCAGGCCTGCGTCGCGCGGATGACGTCGATGACGGCCTTGGATTCCGGCCGCGCCTTGATGAAGTTCTCGTGCTGCGGCGCGACGCGCTTCTTGAACGCTTCGCGGTCGCATTCCGCCACCGTGACGCCCTTCTCGGTCAAGGCCGCCAGCGCCTCCTTCTCGACCGCAAGCCCGTGGGCACGGGTGTCGACCGCGGCCTTCTTCGCGGCATCGAGAAAGCCCTCGCGCAGCTTCGGATCCATGCGGTTATAGGTCATGTCGCTGAAGTAGATCGCGAGCGGCGAGAAATTGTGCTGCGTCAGCGCATAGAATTTTGCCGTTTCGAAGAACTTGCTGGCGAGGATCGTCGGCGGATCGTGCTCAAGGCCATCAAGCACGCCGGCCTGCAGCGCCGTGTAGATCTCGCCGAACGCCAGCGGCGTCGCGGCGGCGCCCATCAGGCGCAGGCATTCCGTGATGACGGGATTTGGCAGCGTGCGGATCTTGAGGCCGGCGAGATCCTCCGGCGTCTTCACCGGCTTCTTCGCCAGCACGCTGCGTGAGCCGAAATTGTAGGCCCAGGCGATGATGCGGATGTTGCCGCCCTTGAGCAGCGCGTCCTCGATCGGCTTGGCGGCGCCGGCGTCGAACGCCTTGGTCTGCTGCGGGAAGCTCGAGAACAGGAAGCCGAGGTCGAAGGTACCGACCAGCGGCACCAGATTGGCCGAGATCGACGAGCCCGACACCATGAGGTCGATGACGCCGAGCTTCACCGAGTTGATGACGTCGATCTCCTGCCCGAGCTGGTTGTCGGGGAAGAAAGCAACCTCGACCTGCTCGCCAAGCCCGTTGCCCTTCAGGTTCTTGACGAGGTTGTCGTAGTAGACGCGGCCGTTGGCGTATTTGGGATCGTTCGGCAACGAGGAGGAGCATTTCAGCTTCAGCGTCGCAGCTTCCGCGCGGCCGATGATGGCGGGAGAGAGCACGAGGCCGGCGGTGACCGCCGTCGACGACTTGATGAAGGTGCGACGGCTCACGGGCACGATGGTCATGGCGCGGTCTCTCCCCGAATATTCTTGTTTACGGCCGAGATCGCAGCCACGGCCTGTTGCGCGGACTGTATGGCCAAAGCGACGGGGCAGGCAAGGCTTGCCCCAGGACGTCGCAATGCGGCGTGTTGCGAATATTGACGGCATCCGCGCGCACCGAAACAAGCATGTTTTTGCGGGATTCTTGATGAGATCGGCCTGGAGCCCGATGTGCGCAAGGACACTTTTGCGCAGCATCAGCGATCAATCCAATTGGCGCATGGATCAATGCGCAATTCACATGGATGCCACCAGAACGATGCCGCTGGGCTCCGGCAGACGCCCTGCCCCATTTTGCCGCGGCTTAGCGTGATCCAGTGCACAGACAGGCACGTGGCGGCGACCTAGAAAAGGTGACATCATCGCGCGCATTGCCGATGGAGGTGACACTATGCGCCGTCCAGCCTTTCGCAATTTGCTTCTTGCCTCCAGCCTTCTCGCGCTCACGCAATTGATGACGCCGACAGACGCCGCCGCCGAGGCGCGGCTCGCACTCGTGATCGGTCAGTCGGCCTATCGCACGGTGCCGGAGCTGCCCAATGCCGCCAACGACGCCAAGGGCATGACGGAGCTGCTCGGCAATGCCGGCTTCACCGTCACCACGGCGGCCAATCTGGCGCAGAACGAGATGCGCGCGGCGATCTCGGATTTCGCCGGCAAGGTCAGCGCCAGCGGCGCCGATACCGTCGCGCTGGTGTTCTATGCCGGCCACGGCCTCCAGATCGACGGCGAGAATTATCTGGTCCCGGTCGATCTCGATCCCAAGCGCGAGGCCGACATTCCGCTCCAGGGCGTGCGGCTGAACGATCTGCTCAACACGCTCGGCGCACTGCCGACAAAGGCGCGCATCTTCATGCTCGACGCCTGCCGCAACAATCCGTTCCCGGCGCTCAGCGGCGCCGGCCACGGGCTCGCGATCGTCGATACCAAGGCCGGCGCGCCCGGCTCGTTCATCTCCTATTCGACCTCGCCCGGCGCGGAAGCCGAGGACGGCAGCGGCATCGACAGCCCCTACACCACCGCGGCGCTGACCGTCGCCAAGCAGCCCAATTTGCCGATCGAGGAAGTGTTCAAGCGCATTCGCGTCGCGGTGGCGCAATCGACCGACGGGCGGCAGATCCCCTGGGAAAGCTCGTCGCTGACGACCGACTTCAGGTTCTTCGGCGGCGAGAGCAGCGGCGGTCAGCCTCCTCTTCCCGGCGCATCGTCAATGGCGCTGGCCAGCGGCACGCGCAGCGTCGAGGACTGGCGCAGGGATCTGCTGGGCAAGGACGCCAGGGCCGCCTATGAGCTCGTGATCACCGACGACACCGTGCCGGCGTATCAGGCCTATATCGAATTATACGCTCAGGACGCCCGCACGCCGCGCCTGCGCACGGTGCTGGAGCGGCGGCGGCAGATGCTGGCGTGGGAGCGGGCCACCGCGATCAACACGCGCGCCGCGTTCGAGGCCTACCTCAACAATTGGGACAACAGCGACCTCGCCGCCACCGCGCGCAGGCTGCTGCTCCGCGTGCAGAACCGCAACTATGCGTTGCCCGTCACGGCTGCAGCGACCCCTGCCCCGATCGCCGTCGCAATGGCCCCGACCTGTCCTTGCTCGACGCCGTCGCCGCCGGCGACGCCGGTCAATCCGAGCGTCGCTCCGGTGATCAAGAAGCGCGTCGACGACACGCCGCCGAAGCGCAAGGTGGTCGAGACGCCGCCGAAGCGCCGGCCTGCGCCTCCGCCCGAGGAAGTGGTCTACGAACGCGCGCCGCCTTCGGGCCCACCGCCCGGCGCCGTGATGCAAGGCATCGGCATTGGTATCGGACTTGGCGTGGGAATGGGTGGCGGTCGCGGCGGCGATTATCGGAACGACCGCGGCCGGTACTGAGGCCATTTCGGCGAGCCGGAGGATAAAGGAGGATAAATATGTCCTCCGTCATTGCGAGGAGTTCTAGCGGCGAAGCAATCCAGGCTGTTTCCGCGGATGCATGTCCGGATTGCTTCGCTGCGTTCGCAATGACGGCGGATGCAGAGAAATTGCGTCTGTCGCTTCCCGGTACGGAAATGCTGTAGTCTGGTTGCCCGCCGCCAGGCTTTCCGGGGATTTCTCATCGATGCCGCACGACGCTCACGCCAGGCACACATGGCCGCTATTCCGTTCGCTCGCGTCGTATTCCCTACCGGGCGACCTGATGGCCGGCCTGACGCTGGCGGCGATCGCCATTCCCGAACAGATGGCGACCGCGCGGCTCGGCGGCTTTGCGCCGCAGATCGGCTTCTTCGCCTTCATGGCCGGCTCGCTCGGCTTCGCGCTGCTCGGCGGCAACCGCTTCCTGTCCTGCGGCTCCGACTCCACGATCACGCCGATCTTCGCCGGCGGGCTCGCGGCGCTGGCCGCAGCCGGCTCGCCCGAGTATCAGGGGCTTGCGATCGCACTGGCGCTGATGGTCGGCGCGATGATGCTGGCCGGCGGCGCGTTCCGCCTCGGCGGCATCGCCAACCTGTTGTCGGTGCCGGTCATGGTCGGATTCCTCGCCGGGATCTCCGTCCACATCATCGTGTCGCAGCTGCCGGGCGTGCTCGGGCTTCCGTCACCGAGCGGGCCGACGCTCGATCGCATCGGCGTGCTCGCCGGCCAGCTCGGCCACACCAATCCGTTTACGCTGTGCATCGGTCTCGGCGTGCTCGCCGTGGTCTTCGCCTCCGAGAGGGTCAGCGCGAAAATCCCGGGCGCGCTGATCGGGCTCGTCGCCGCGACATTGGCCACAATCGCGCTCGGCCTCGAGAGCAAGGGCGTCAACGTCGTCGGCATGGTGCCGGGCACGTTGCCGCGGCCGACCCTGCCCGAGCTTGCGCCGGAGCAGTGGGTGCGCCTGGTGCCGCTCGCCTTCGTCATCACGGTCGTGGTGATGGTGCAGACCGCGGCGACGACGCGGTCGTTCCCGTCCGATCCCGACAAGCCCGCCGATGTCGATCGCGATTTCCTCGGCGCCGGCGCCGGCAGCGTGCTGTCCGGCCTGTTCGGCGCGTTCCCGGTCAATGCCAGCCCGCCGCGGACGGGCATCGTCGCCGAGACCGGCGGACAGTCGCAGCTCGCGGGCCTTGCAGCAGCGGCAATCGTGCTGGCACTGCTCGCGTTCGGCACCGGATTGTTGCAGCACATTCCGGACGCCGCGCTCGGCGGCATCCTGCTGTTCGTGGCGCTGCGGATCATCCGCGTGAAGCAGATCGCCACGATCTACCGCCAGTCGCCGAGCGAATTCCTGCTGATCGTCGCCACCGCCGCGCTGATCATCGTGCTGCCGATCCAGCAGGGCGCGTTCCTCGGCATCGTGCTGTCGCTGCTGCACGGCATCTGGAGCATCACGCGCGCCAGGCTGGTCGAGTTCGAGCGCGTACCGGGCACCACGATCTGGTGGCCGGCGCATCCGCACATCGCCGGCGAGCGCATCAATGGTGTCGCCGTGATCGGGCTGCAGGCGCCGCTGTCCTTCCTCAACGCGCCCGGCTTTCGCAGCGACGTGGCGAAAGTGCTCGGCACGTCGACGCCGCAGCTGCTGGTGCTGGAGGCAAGCGGCATGGTCGAGATCGACTTCACCGCCGCGCAGATCCTGCTCGACGTCTTCAAGGTGTGCAGCGAGCAGGGCGTCACGGTCGCGCTGGCGCGGCTGGAATCGGTGCGCGCGCAGGACGCGTTCGAACGCTTCAGACTGTTCGACGCCCTGCCCCGCGAGCACGTCTTCCACAGCGTCGACGAGGCCGTGCGCAAGCTGGCGAAATAACCACCGCCTTCAGTTCGCGGAGTAAGACCACGGCAGCGCGTCAAAGCTAGCACTTGATTTCCTGCTGCGACCGGCGACAATGACGTCGCGCCAGCTTCCGGTACCGAACTTCACATAAGACGGGGAAAACCCGCTTGGCCGCGGCTATACCGTCGCTGCGCGGGAGGGATCGTTATGACGGTAGGATTCAAGTCCTGGCTGCGGCGCCGACATGATCCAGGCCGCCGGTCGTATCGCCGTTACGATTGGGAGCGATGCGATCGCGCCGCTGCCTCGCGAAGAACGCACCCTGGTTCGCGGCGAACTCGCCACCCCAGCGCTGCAAGTGAAACACCACCGAATGATCATCGAGCCCATGCATTGCGTAGGCATCAACGCGCGCATGCGTTGAACCACGGAGGCGCAATGGACTGAAAGGCACCCAAGCCGGCGCAAGACTGGCCGCAGAGCATCAACTCGGACACATCGAGGGAGGGATGCATGACGACAGTAACCCGACGTAACGTCCTCAAGGGCGGTACCGCGCTTGCGGGCGGCATGGCCGGAATCCTGGCGGTTGGTAGGCCGCCCGCGTATGCGCAAGCCGCCACGGTACACTGGCTACGCTGGACCGACTTCGTTCCGGCGTCAGATCAGCTGCTGCGTAACGAAATCGCCAAGGAGTGCGAGAAAGCGATCGGCATAAAGCTCAATATCGAGACCATCAACGCCAACGATATCCAAGCCCGCGTCACCTCGGCGATCCAGTCCGGGTCTGGCCCCGACATCGTCTGCGTCCTCAACAATTGGGGGCAACTTTACGGCGAAAGCGTCGCAGACGTCAGCGACATCGCTGAAGCACTCGGCAAGAGCCAGGGCGGCTTCTACGAAACATCCCGCGCTGTCGCCAATGACGGCAAGAAATGGATTGGAGTGCCGTGGTGCATCGTCGGCCTGCAGATCGCGTACCGAAAGTCCTGGTTTGCCGAGATCGGCTACGCGGACGGAAAATTTCCTCAGACGTGGGAAGAGTATCGCGAGGCCGGCAAGAAGCTGAAGGCGAAGGGACGACCCATCGGCCAAACGCTGGGTCACACCTTCGGCGATGCCCCCGCCTTCGCCTACCCCTATTTGTGGTCCTGGGGCGGCAAGGAAGTCGAGGCAGACGGCAAGACGGTTGTGCTGAACAGCCCGGCAACGGTCGAGTCGGTGAAGTTCATGGTAGCCTTCTGGAAGGATGCCCACGATGAAGGCGGGCTCGCCTGGGACGATTCCAACAACAACCGCGCTTTTCTGTCCGGGACATGCAGCGCCACGCTCAATGGCGCCTCGATCTACATCGAGACTCTGCGCAAGCCGGATACCTACAAGACGGAGGCCGCCGCGCCACTGAAGGACGACATCCTGCATGCCGCGCTGCCCAAGGGCCCCGGCGGACAGTTCAGTTATCACGTCCCGTTCTCGAACCTCCTGATGGGTTATTCCAAGAACCAGGATGCGGCGAAGAAATTCCTTGGCTGGATTCACTCCAAGGACGTCTACGACAAGTGGTTCGTCTCCCAGAAGGGCTTCTCGGTCGGCCCGACCACGGATTGGGAAAAGCACAAGCTCTGGGGCGACGACCCGATCATGCTGCCCTACAAGCAAGCCGCGCGCACAGGGCGCTTCGCTGGCTACGAGGGCCCCTCTACCCGCAGGGCAGCCGAGGTCGTGACCAAGTACGTCATCGTCGATATGTACGCAAAGGCCGTCCAAGGCATGCCCCCCGAGGATGCCGTGAAGTGGGCGGAAGCTGAGCTCAGGAAGGTCTACGTCTGAGGATAAGATGCCCCCCCTGCTATTTTTCGAGGGGTGGCGGAATCTTCCGGCCGACGAGGATCGAACATGGCGATAAGCGCGGTTTCCGACACCACGCTCCGCGAGACGCCCCCTCCCCGGCGACAGCGTTTGCTCGAGGACGAGCGCTGGCTGGCGTTCGTGCTGTTGGTACCGACCATCGTGCTGCTCGGCATGTTCATCGCCTATCCCTTCATGCGAGGGATATTGCTGTCGGTCACCAGCTCGCGCGTCGGTATTCCCGGCGACTTCGTCGGCCTCGCCAACTTCTACAAGATCTTCAATGACGGGATCTTTCGCACCGCCGTTTACAATACCTTCCTCTACACGGGCGTGACCACCGTCTTCAAGCTGGGACTCGGGCTGTGGTTGGCCATGCTGCTCAACCGTAATTTCCGCGGCAAGGCTTTTACCCGTGCCTTCATCCTGCTGCCATTCATTATTCCGACCGTGCTCTCGACTTTCGCCTGGAAGTGGATGTTCGACCCGACGTTCAGCGTTCTCAATTGGCTCCTCTACCATCTCGGCTTGATCACGGGGCGGATCAATTGGCTGGGCGATCCGGACCTCGCGATGATCTCGATTATCATCGTCAACATCTGGCGCGGGGTGCCGTTCTTCGCCATCAGCTTGCTCGCCGGCCTGCAGACCATCAGTCCTGAACTCAACGAGGCCGCCGCCATCGACGGTGCCAAGCCGTGGCAGCGGTTCTGGCACATCACCTGGCCGCTGCTGTTGCCCGTGACCATGGTCGTGATGCTGTTCTCGGTGATTCAGACGTTCGCCGATTTCCAGATTGTCTATGTGATGACGGGCGGCGGGCCGGCCAACGCAACGCACCTGTTCGCCACCTACGCCTATCAGATCGGCGTCGGCACAGGCCTCCTAAGCGAGGGCGCCGCCATCTCGCTCGCCATGTTTCCGGTCCTGTTTCTGGTCGTCGTCTTGCAGCTTCTCTACATCCGCCGCGTGGAGGTTCGCTGAGCCATGATCGAAGGCGCAAGGTGGCGAAAGTGGGTGTTCTTCTACGTCCCTATGACGTTGTTCCTGCTTTTCCTGCTGTTCCCGTTTTACTGGATGGTAATCACCTCGGTGCGGCCGGACGGCGAGCTTTACCGCCCCTGGAATTCGAGCAACTACAATCCGTTCTGGACCTGGAAACCGACTTGGGATCATGTCAGGTACCTGTTCGAGGAGACGCTGTTCGCATCCTGGCTATGGAACACGACGTTCATCGCGCTCGCATCAACCGCCATCTCGCTCGTGTGCGGTGTGTTCGCCGGCTATGCTCTGTCGCGGCTGAACTTTCCATTTGCCGGCAGCCTGGGCACCGCCATCTTCATTACCTATCTGGTGCCTCAGACGCTGCTGTTCATTCCGCTGGCAGAGATCATACGCAACTATCGGCTGGGTGACACGCCTTGGTCATTGATCCTGACCTATCCAACTTTTCTTATTCCATTCTGCACCTGGATCATGATGGGCTACTTCAAGGCGGTACCCAAGGAGCTCGAGGAATGCGCGCGCATTGACGGCGCCTCGCGCTGGCAAGCGATGCTCTACATCGTCATCCCGGTGGCGATCCCGGGCATCCTCTCGGCCGGCATCTTTGCTTTCACGCTGTCCTGGAATGAGTTCATCTATGCGCTCGTCTTCCTGTCCTCGCCAGAGCAGAAGACTGTGCCGGTCGGCGTCACATCGGAGCTGATCCGCGGCGATGTATTCTACTGGGGGCCGCTGATGGCTGGGGCCCTGCTTGGATCGATACCAGTCGCTATCGCATACTCGTTTTTCGTCGAGCACTACGTCGCGGGACTGACCGGATCGGTGAAGGGCTGACAGCACCACGGTCAAGGGAATTCGAAAGCGCGCATGCAGACTGCGCATAGCCCCTTGGGAGGCAGGTGGAAGCGAATGGGCCAGGTCGTCCTCAAGGGGATCAACAAGTTTTTTGACAACGTGCACGCTGTCAAAGACGTCAATCTTCAGATCCGCGACAAAGAGTTCATGGTGTTCGTCGGCCCCTCTGGCTGTGGCAAGACGACGACGCTCAGGATGATCGCCGGGCTCGAAGCGATCAGTTCCGGCGATATCTCCATCGACGGCAACGTGGTCAATGAATTGGCGCCCATGGACCGCGACATCGCCATGGTGTTCCAGAATTATGCCTTGTACCCGCATATGACCGTGTACGACAACATGGCGTTCGGCCTGAAGATGCGCAAATTCGAGAAACCCGAGATTGACAAGCGCGTGGTGGAGGCAGCTGACGTGCTCGGCATTGGTGAATTGCTAACGCGCAGGCCACGCCAGCTCTCAGGCGGTCAGCGCCAGCGCGTGGCGTTAGGCCGTGCTATCGTGCGCCACCCCCGCGTGTTCCTGTTCGACGAGCCGCTGTCGAACCTCGATGCCAAGCTGCGGGTGCAGATGCGCGTTGAGCTGAAAAAGCTACATCTGCGTCTCGGCACCACAGCCATTTACGTTACTCACGATCAGGTCGAGGCTATGACGCTGGGTGACCGGGTCGTCGTCATGAGAGACGGCGTGGTGCAGCAAGTGGGGGAGCCGCTCGAACTCTACAATCATCCCTCCAACAAGTTCGTCGCCGGCTTCATAGGCTCCCCAGCCATGAATTTCGCGGCCGTTACGGTGACCGAGGCGAACGGATCGCTGATTGCCGAGAACTCCGGCCTGCGCATCAAGCTGCCGGACGAGACCGCGCAGCGGCTGCGCGGCCGTATCGGGCGCAAGGTCATGCTCGGCGTGCGGCCAGAGGATCTCACCGTGGCGGGTAGCGCTGATCTTGGCCACCCATGCTTCGATGCTGTGATTGAGGTGGTCGAGCAACTCGGCTCGGAAATCCTGCTCGATATGAAGGTCGGCGAGAGTATCATGGTGGCGAGCGTCGAGCCGACCGCGAGGGTGAGGGTGGGCGACAAGCTGCGCGTTGCCATGCGGCCTTCCAGGCTTCATGTTTTCGACGCGCAGACCGAGGCGGCCATCTGACGCCAGCAGAGGATCAATTCCACCGGCGAGCGGGAATTCGCCTTCCTGTCACCGGCTTCGATGACGCCCGGAGAGCGCGATGGCACTTGGCTCGTTGCCGGGCATACCGGATTTACGAGTACACGCCCCTAGGCCAGCGTGGGATGGTCCCGCTGCACGGTCTCACGGATCCAGCTGGCGTGGATCGCGCGAAACAGGATCTGCGCGGTCTTGATGTCGTCCGCCCTCATGCAGAGATCGACGATGCGATGGACGGCGGCGTCGCGCATCAATCCATCCGAGATCTTCATGGCGATTTCCATCGCCACCTTGGCCGCGCGCTCGTACCGCTCGCTTTCGCGTGTGTCGTTGCGCGCCGAACCTGCCGCGCTGACGGCTGCGGCGTCACAGATCGCGCGGATGCGCTCGGCGGCCTCGATGTCGCCGAGCGGGCCCTGAGGGGGCTGGTCCCAAACATCCGCCGGCTTCGGCCTCGCAAACCACTTCATCGTCCCCCCACCCGTGGTCTTCAAGACGCGCGCACAATATTGGACAAGATCGAGATCGGCGATCCGGTTTTTTCCGCCATGCCTGGCTTGCCGCGCGCTCAGGACGTGCGCCTCGGCCCGATGGCCTCGAACTGCGCCTTCTGCTCGTCATTCAGCGTGGCGTAGAAATCCTCCAGCGCCGCGCGAACCGATTTGACGCCGTTCAGCATCACGTCGAGCCGCTTGCGGATCGCGACCATGCGCGCCGGCGGCGTCATCACGTCGTTGGGCTGGCAGGCCGCCTTGAGCGATGCGCTGGCCTTGGCGCTGGTATCCTGGAGCACCTGCAGCGCAGCGCGCTGGGTGTCGTCGGGGTGAAGCCTGGCCTCAATGTCGGCGCCGGGCCATTCGAGTGCGGCAGATGCTCCGCAAGTCTGGACCAGCGATCCACCGGCACTGCTGGAAGCCGTCGCGCGGCGCTGATCCTCGGCCAGCGCATTGAAGCGCGCCTTCTGCTCGTCGGTGAGCGAGCCATAGAATTTATCCAGTGCGGGCTGAACGAGATCGACGGCTTTCTCCATCGCCTCGACGCGCTGCTGCATCGCCGCGAGCCGACCGGGCGCCGTCGCCGCGACCTGCGTCGGGCAGGACGCGCGGATCAGCCCTGCGGCGTCGATCGAGGCATTGCCGAGATCGTCGAGGCTTGCGCCTTGCGCGTCCGTCGGCTGCACGGCGGCTGCGATCTGGTCGATCGGCAGACCGACGATGTCGCGGCGGTCGCTGCCGCAGAGCTGATCGAGCGCGACGCCTCGCGCTTGCCGTCGTCCTTGCGGACGTTGCGGCAGATAGGCCGAAAGACCGTCATAGCCATAAGGCCCGAAGATGCCGGCATAGATGTCCGGATAGCCGTAGCCCCAGAAGCCGACACCGTCGCCCCAGATCGTGTAGTCGTAGAGGTCGTTATAGGCGAACGGCCAGAACAGCGGCCCGACCCAGCCGTAGCCGCCGCCCGTATGTTGCCACCATCCGCTGCTTGCGCCATGCCAGCCGGCGAGTGCGGCAGCGGCCGCGATCTGCGCCCGCACCCCCGGATTGCTCATCAGCCGGCCGTTGCGGAAGGCGGCGGAGTGCGCGTTGAAGGCATTGCGGAAATGCGCGGGACGGACGCCGGCATTGCGGATCTGACCGAAGTTCGGGCCACCACGTCGGGCGCCCGCTGCGAACCGCCCGCCATGATGCCCGAAGCCATGCGCGTGTCCGAAGCCATGATGGCCAAAATGGCCACCGCCGTGATGACCACCTCCGTGATGACCACCACCGCCGTGATGGCCACCGCCATGCCCGCCTCCGTGCCCACCACCATGGCCGCCACCGTGCCCGCCCTTGCCCAGAGCCGTACCGGCCAGCATGCAGGCAAGCGCCATCACGGCAATTCCAACGATCGGTCGCAACATCGCATCCTCCCGCAAAGCCGCGCCAATAAGGCATCGGAAATTGTCGGGAATTGGAACCAGCGCGGCCGCCGAAAGTTCCGCGACCGCGACGCGGCAGGCCACGCTAGCCTTCCGGCACAATCTTGCCGGGATTGAAGATGTTGAGCGGATCGAGCGCTTTCTTCAAAGCCCGCATCGCGTCGAGCGCTTCGGGGCCGAGTTCCGCCTTGAGATATTTCTGCTTGCCCTGGCCGATGCCGTGCTCGCCGGTGCAGGTGCCGTCCATCGCCTGCGCGCGCTCGACCAGGCGATGCATGAATTCCTCGCCGCGCGCCATCTCGGCGGCATCGTTGGTGTCGCAGACCAGCGAGCAGTGGAAATTGCCGTCGCCGACATGGCCGACGATCGGCGACAGCAAATTGAGGCGCTTGAGGTCTTCCTCGGTCTCGCTGACGCAATCGGCGAGCCGCGAGATCGGCACGCAGACGTCGGTTGCAACCACGCCGATGCTGTCGCCGGGCCGCAGCGCCTTCACCGACCAATAAGCGTCGTGCCGCGCCTGCCACAGTTTCGTGCGATCCTCCGGCTTGGTGGTCCAGGAGAAGTCGCCGCCGCCGCAGTCCTTTGCGATCTCGCCGAAGGCCTTGGACTGCTCGCCAACCTCGACCTCGCTGCCGTGGAATTCCATCAGCAGCAGCGGCGTCTCCGGCAGCGTCAGCTTCGAATAGGCATTGCAGGCTTTCACCTGCGCGGCGTTGAGCAGTTCGATGCGCGCCACGGGAATGCCGGTCTGGATCGCCAGGATGACGGCCTGACAGGCCCCGTGCACGGTCTCGAACGATACCGCGCCGGCCGCGATCGTATCGGGGATGCCGCGCAGGCGAATGGTCAGTTCGGAGATGATGCCGAGCGTGCCTTCGGCGCCGACGAACAGATGCGTCAGGTCGTAGCCGGCGGATGATTTCTTGGCGCGCGTGCCTGTGGTGATGATCTCGCCGTCGCCGCGCACCACCTTCAGCGCCAGCACGCTGTCGCGCATGGTGCCGTAGCGCACCGCGTTGGTGCCGGAGGCGCGGGTCGAGGCCATGCCGCCGAGCGAAGCATCCGCGCCGGGGTCGATCGGAAAGAACAGGCCCTGGTCGCGCAGATGTTCGTTCAGCGCCTTGCGGGTGACGCCGGGCTGGATCACGCAGTCGAGGTCCTCGGCATGCACCGCGAGCACCTTGTTCATGTCGCGCAGGTCGATCGAGATGCCGCCGGCCGGCGCATTGACCTGGCCCTCGAGCGAGGTGCCGGTGCCGAAGGGAATGACGGGGACGCCGTTTTTGGCACAGATCCGCACCACGTCCTGGATGTCGGCGGTCTCCTGCGCCATTACCACGCCATCAGGCGGCTGGTTGACGATCCATGTGGTGGTATGGCCGTGCTGCTCGCGCACGGCCTGCGAGGTGATGAGGCGGTTGCCGAAGCGTGCGGCAAGCTGCTCCAGCGCGCTTGCAAGGGCTTTCGGCTCCGGCCGCGGCGGATTATTGGTGATGGTCGTACCCACGGACATTCCTCCCGACAGAAGAACCGTGGCAAAGGACATCTCACCGGTCAAGTCAAGCGACCGGACGCATAGCAGGAAGGACACATGCCGGAGACCGCCGCTGCCGAACCGTTCCGCGCCTCGATCATGCAGATCGAGCCGCAATGGATCGACTATAACGGCCACCTCAACATGGCCTATTACAACGTGATGTTCGACCGCGCGATCGACCAGATGTGGTTACAGCTCGGGATCGGGCCGGGCTACATGAAGGAGCGGGGCGGCTCGACCTTCACTGCCGAATGCCATGTGCGGTATTTGCGCGAAATCCACCTCGGCGACCCCGTGCAGGTGTCGGTCTGGCTGCTCGAAGCCGACGACAAGCGGCTGCACACGTTCCAGGAGTTGCGGCACGCGACCGAAGGCTGGCTGTCGGCGACCTCGGAAAACATGTCGCTTCACATCGACATGGGATCGCGAAAGGTGGCGGCCTTTCCGCCGGATATCCGCGAGCGCATTGCAGCCGTCGTCGAGGCCCACAGCGCCGTCCCGCGGCCCGAGGGCATCGGCCGGAACGTGGCGATGCCCCCGAAGCGGTAGTGCATGATCCACTTCAACGCCTCATCCTGAGGAGCCCGCGAAGCGGGCGTCTCGAAGGATGCAAGGCCACAGTCGGGCCTCATGGTTCTCTATGCTATGCGAAGCATCGTCCGGGAGACGCGCTTCGCGCTCCTCACCATGAGGGACTGATACGCTATACCCTGTTGCGGCCGCGCGCCAAGCCAACCACGGCCGAGACCAGGAACAGTACGACCGCGATGAAGAAGATGATCTTGGCGATCTCGATCGAGGCGCCGGCGATGCCGCCGAAGCCCAGAATGCCGGCGATCAGTGCGATAACCAGAAACGTCACAACCCAGCCTAGCATGGTCAAATCCTCGTCTTGATGTCTGTTCTTGCGTCGGCGCGGCTGGCCGCGCCACCTGCCCAGACAATCTCGACGCGGGAACGATGGTTCCGGCACATAGAACGGTGAAATTCGCGCTTCTCGCTGGAACAAATCGGCCCGCCGCGCACGTGGAAAACCCCGCCCCGGCGCCCCATATAGGCACCAATCCCTGTTAAGAAGGCTCCCTCCCGCCACCCCGCGGTGCCAACGTGGGGCCAAATGATTCGCATGACCGAGCCGAGCAAGATCACGTCCCAGAGCGTCCCCGACCACCAGCCCGCGGCCGGCGGCATCGCCGCGCGTGCGCGCGCCTCGGTGGGCCCGAAATATCTGTCGGGGCTCAATCCCGAGCAGCGCGAGGCCGTGGAGACGCTGGACGGCCCGGTTCTGGTGCTGGCCGGCGCCGGCACCGGCAAGACGCGTGTGCTGACCACGCGCATCGCCCACATCCTCAGCCAGGGTCGCGCCCGCCCCGCCGAGATCCTGTCGGTGACCTTCACCAACAAGGCCGCGCGCGAGATGAAGCACCGGCTCGGCCAGATGCTCGGCCACGCGGTCGAAGGCATGCCGTGGCTCGGCACCTTCCACTCCATCGGCGGCCGCATCCTGCGCACCCATGCCGAGCTGGCGCAGCTCAAGTCGAACTTCACCGTGCTCGACACCGATGATCAGGTTCGTCTGCTCAAGCAGCTGCTGCAGGCCGACAACATCGACGACAAGCGCTGGCCGGCGCGCATGCTGGCCGGCCTGATCGACGGCTGGAAGAACCGCGGCCTGACGCCGTCGCAGGTGCCGTCGGGCGAAGCCGCCGTCTTCGCCAACGGCAAGGGCGGCAAGCTCTATGCGAGCTACCAGGAGCGGCTGAAGATATTGAACGCCGCCGATTTCGGCGATCTGCTGCTGGAAGACATCCGCATCTTCCGCGAGCATCCGGATATCTTGCGGCAATACCAGCAGCGCTTCAAATTCATCCTGGTCGACGAATATCAGGACACCAACGTCGCGCAGTATCTGTGGCTGCGGCTGCTGTCGCAGGCGCCGGCCTCTCCGTCCTTCGCCTCTCCCCGCTTGCGGGGAGAGGCCGACGCGCTCGGCAGCGCAATTGCGCGCCAGAGCGCGGCGGGTGAGGGGGACTCTCCAAGCACCGAGCTCGCCGAGACTCCCCCTCACCCCGACCCTCTCCCCGCAAGCGGGGCGACGGAGCAGAAGGGCCCCACCAAGAACATCTGCTGCGTCGGCGACGACGACCAGTCGATCTATGGCTGGCGCGGCGCCGAGGTCGACAACATCCTGCGCTTCGACCACGATTTCCCCGGCGCCAAAGTGATCCGGCTCGAGCGCAATTACCGTTCGACCGGCCACATCCTCGCCGCCGCCTCGCATCTGATCGCGCACAACGAAGGCCGGCTCGGCAAAACGCTGCGCACCGAGGACCATGACGGCGAGAAGGTCACGGTGACGGGCTCGTGGGATTCAGAAGAGGAAGCCCGCGGCATCGGCGAGGAGATCGAGCAGATCCAGCGCAAGGGCGAGAAGCTCAACGAGGTCGCGATCCTGGTGCGCGCGTCCTACCAGATGCGCGAGTTCGAAGACCGCTTCGTCACGCTCGGCCTGCCCTATCGCGTCATCGGCGGTCCGCGCTTCTACGAACGCGCCGAAATCCGCGACGCGCTGGCTTATCTGCGCGTCATCAATTCGCCCGCCGACGACCTCGCCTTCGAGCGCATCGTCAACGTGCCCAAGCGCGGCCTTGGCGACGCCACCGTGCAGATGCTGCACGACCACGCTCGCAAGCGTCGCATTCCGCTGTTCGAGGCGGCACGCGCGGTGGTCGAGACCGACGAGCTGAAGCCGAAGGCGCGCGGGTCCTTGCGCGACGTCGTCGCCCAGTTCGACCGCTGGCGCGCCCAGCGCGAGGTCACCGCGCACACAGACTTGGCCCAGATCGTGCTCGACGAGAGCGGCTATACCGAGATGTGGCAGAAGGACCGTTCGGCGGACGCCGCGGGCCGGCTGGAGAACCTGAAAGAGCTGGTGCGCTCGATGGAGGAGTTCGAGAACCTGCAAGGGTTTCTGGAGCACATCTCCCTGGTGATGGACCGCGACAGCGGCGCCGACGAGGACGCGGTGTCGCTGATGACGCTGCACTCGGCCAAGGGGCTCGAATTCGACAACGTGTTCCTGCCCGGCTGGGAAGAAGGCCTGTTCCCGAGCCAGCGCACGCTGGACGAACAGGGCCGCGCGGGGCTGGAAGAAGAGCGCCGGCTCGGCCATGTCGGCCTGACCAGGGCACGGCGCCGCGCGATGATCTATTTCGCGACCAACCGCCGGATCCATGGCACCTGGTCGACCACGATCCCGTCGCGCTTCCTCGACGAATTGCCGGCCGCCAATGTCGAGATCACGGAATCCAAGGGTGGCTCGGCCTGGGGCGGCACCGGCGGCTATGGCGCCTCGCGTTTCGACGATATGGAGGCGTTCGGCTCGACCTATTCGACGCCGGGCTGGCAGCGCGCCCAAGCCAACCGTAATCGCGGTGGCGGCCGCAGCGGCGGTGGCGACAGAAGCGGTGGTTTCGAGGAAGAAGCCTCGACATTCTCGTCTTCCTCATCATCCGGACCCGATTTCGGCAGCTTCTCCTCGCGCCGCCGCGGTCCGCTGACGATCGAGGGCGAGCTGGTCGCGAAATCCACCGGGACGACGTCGGAATTCTCACTCTCCGACCGCGTCTTCCACCAGAAATTCGGCTATGGCCGCGTCACCAAGATCGACGGCAACAAGCTCACCATCGCTTTCGACAAGGCCGGCGAGAAGAAGGTCGTGGACAGCTTTGTGCAGCGGGCCTGAGGCCCGATATGGCTCAATACGTTGCCATCATCGAGGACACTGACCCGGACGCCGTCAGCTTGTGGTTTCCCGACCTGCCCGGCTGCATTTCCGGCGGCGACGATCTCGACGAGGCCCTGGAGAGTGCGCCCGAGGCACTCGCGTTCTATGCGCAGGAGCTGATCGCGGACGGCCGCCAGCTTCCCCCGCCGCGGACGCTGGACCAGCTCAAGGCCGAGCCTGAATTTGCCGACGACCTCAGCATACACACGGTCGCCCTGATCGAATGGCCTCCCCTCGCCGACACCGAGTGAGGACTGTTCGCCGCACTGACCGACCGTTCGACGGTTCTGGTCCGAACAGCCCTTGACCACCGCGAACTTCCCCGTATCAGATGCACCCATGGTCCGGGGCTCCATCACACTGATCTTGCTGACATTGGGGATGCCGTCGCTTGCGGCGGCGGAGACCATGAGCTTTGGCGATTCGATCGGGCTGCTGGCCAGGAGCTGCGGTGCGGAAATCGTCGCCAATTGCCGCGGCGTCAACCCGGACTCGACCCGCCTGAAGGAGTGCCTGTCGCGCAACCGCGACGTGCTCTCCCAGCAGTGCGCGAGCGACTATCTCGGCGCCTTCGACGCCATCCAGAAGCGCGTCGCCGCGCGCGTCACGGTGGCGAACGCCTGTCAGCGCGAGATCGTCAAGGTCTGCGGCGGCTCGACCAAGGAGACCAGCAAGTCGATCCCCTGCCTGGTCTCGACGCCCAAGGGCATCAGCAACAACTGCCTGAAGGCCGTCGACGACGCGGGGTATCGCTGATGCGCGCGTCCAGAATTGCCATCACGCTCAGCCTGGCCCTGCTCGCGAGCGCAGCAAGCGCGCAGACGGCGGCGCCGACCCGTGACGACATCGTCGGCAAGCTCAACCATTTCGAACAGGCCGGCGAGGTCGATCTTCCCGCGCTCAAGCAGCAGGTGATGGAGCGTGCCAAGGCCAGGATCAAGAACGATCCCGGTCCGGTGAACCGGCCGCTCATCGCGCCTGACCTGGCCAGCCTGCCCGCCTTCAACGCGCAAATCCAGTTCGACGCCGACACGCCGATCATCCAGCCCGCCTCCTACCAGACCGTCGGCCGCATCGCGGACGCGCTGGTTCATTCCTCGCTGCTGCCCTACACCTTCCTGATCGTCGGCCATGTCGAATCAAATTCGAAGACGCGCGAGGCCAACGCCATCCTGAGCCAGCGCCGCGCCGACGCGATCCGTGACGTGCTGGTGAACACGTTCAAGATCTCGACCAAGCGGCTGCATCCGATCGGCCTCGGCGAGGAGCAGTTTCTCGACCGGGCCAAGCCGACCTCGGCCGCCAACGGCCAACTGCAAATCCTGACCTACGCCAAGCTGCCGGAGGAGGCGCCTGCGCATCCGGCCTCAGCGCCTGCACCTGCGGCGAAAAAGCCCGCCAAGAAGCGCTGAGCGGGAGCGCTTCGGCAGCTGGCGGAACCCCTTGAAGTCCTGACCGTTTTGCGACCTGTCGGAAGCGCAACAGCCATGCTTTGCGCGACACGCGGGCCGGTTTGTGCACTGCCCTATCAGGTGCTATAGCCTGTTCTCGCCCTTCCCGACCCCATGCTGCACGAGACCGAGATGGCCAGTTATTTTCAACGCCAACTGGCCGACTACGTCGAATATCATCGCGATCCCTGGAACTGCGCGATGCACGTGGTCGGTATCCTCCTGCTCTTCACCGGCGCCGTGCTGCCGCTGACCCTCGTGCATTTCCCCGTCTTCGGGATCGAGGTGAGCCTTGCGGTGATTCTGGCCCTGCCGGTGCTGGTGTACTGGCTGATGCTGGATGCCGGGGTCGGGCTCGGCATCCTCGCCGCGATGGTCGTGCTGCTTTCGGTCGCAACCGCGATTGGCAATCAGGTCTCGATCGTCATGATGTGGTCGATTTTTGCGGTGCTGATCGGCATTGGCGTCGCGGCGCAGATCGTGGGCCACAAGGTTTTCGAGGAACGGCAGCCGTCGATGGTCGACCACCCCACGCATTTCCTGCTTGGACCGATGTTTGTCATGGCGAAATTATTCATTGCATTGGGCTTCCGTCGCGACCTTGCCGCGATTCTGGCGCCTGTTCCGACTAATTCCCTTTCAACCCGATAGCTCTAGAAGCGAAACAGCAAACCTTCTGCATGGCTCTCGTACTGGTTACCGGTGGCAGCGGCTTCATCGGACATCATCTCGTAGAAGCGCTCCGCGCCCGTGGGCAGCGGGTGCGGGTTCTCGATGTTCGTCCGCCGGCCGCGGCGAACGCCGACGTTGAACATGTGCACGGTTCGGTGCTCGACGCCGCCGCCGTCGATGCGGCGGTCGCGGGCGTCGATCAGGTCTATCACCTCGCCGGCCTGCCCGGCATGTGGGTCGCCAACAAGCAGGACTTCCACGACGTCAATTGCCGCGGCACCGAGGTCGTGCTCGCAGCCGCGATGAAGCGCGGGGTCTCGCGCTTCCTGCACTGCTCGACGGAATCGATCCTGTTCCGCTATTCCGACCTCAATGGCGTTGCCGCCGAAGAGGCGCTGCAGCCGGCCGATGCGATGCCCGGCGCCTACACGCGCTCGAAGTCGCTCGCCGAGCATCACGCCGCGAAGGCCGCGGCCGCGGGCTTCCCGCTCGTGATCGGCACGCCGACCATGCCGATCGGCGCTGCCGACCACAATCTGACGCCGCCGACGGCGATGCTCTGGTACTTCCTCCAGAAGAAGGTGCAGCCGCATCTCAACTTCCTGGTCAACCTCGTCGACGTGCGCGACGTCGCGATGGGCCTCGTGCTGACCATGGAGCGCGGCCGCCTCGGCCAGCGCTACATCCTCGGCGGCGATTGCGTTCCGCTCGGCAACATCCTGCGGATGATGTCGGCAATGAGCGGCCGCCGGCAATTCCCGGTCGTCGTGCCCGGCAAGATCGCCGAGCTGTCCGCGATCATGCTCGAATCCATCTCCGATCGCATCACGCGCCGGCCGCCCAACGGCACCGCCGAGGGTGTGCGCATCGCACTGGCCGCAAGCGACCTCTCGATCGGCAAGGCGCGCACCGAGCTCGGCTACTCGCCGCGCCCGATCGAACCCGTGCTGCGTGAAACCATCACCCATCTGCTCGCCCGCAATGGCCAGCAGCCCTCCGGCGCCATCAAGCATCACGCGCTCTCCTCGCGCGCGGGCTAAGGCCGCCGCCTAACGCAAAGAACCTTCATGTCCTTCGATTTCAGCAAGCTTCTCTCCGTGGCCTGGGGTGGCTGGACCACGACCTGGCCGACCGAACTTCTGGCCCTGATCTGGGTCGCCTTTCTCGCCAGCTGGGTCGGCGCCTCGTTCTGGCAGGGACGGACGCAGAAGCAGGTCATGACGCTGGAGTCGCAGCAATATCGCCTGCCGATCCTGGTCGGCGGCATCCTGTACACGCCTTTTATTGCGGAGATCCTGGGCTTAAAGCCCCTCTGGGTGCTCGGCAACACCGGCATCGCCATCGCCGCGCTGCTCTCGGTCGCCGGCATCGCCTTCGCCTGGTGGGGCCGGCTGCATCTCGGAAAATTCTGGTCCAACACCATCACCCACAAGGAAGACCATCGCGTCATCGATACCGGACCCTACGGTTTCGTGCGGCACCCGATCTACACCGGGTTGATCTTCGGCATGCTGGTGACCGGCGTTGCGATCGGCCTGGTGACGACGATCCTCGGCGCCATCCTGATCTCGCTCGGCATGTGGCAGAAGGGCCGGATGGAAGAGGTGTTTCTGTCCAAGGAGCTCGGCGAGGATGCGTACGGCGCGTACTGCCGCCGGGTGCCGATGATCATCCCGTTCCTGTCGCCGCGCTGAAGCGTCCCGAAGGCGCAGTCCCTGCCGTCCGCTTTCTCTGCACGACGTTACTGCTAGTGTGGGACTTGCGCTCGATCCAAGCGCTTGCTTGTCAGCCAAGCAAGCGACAATACGAAATATCTCGCCGGACGAGAGCAGATCTGCGAGGGCATCCGCCTAGCCGGGGTGCCAAAGGAGTGATGTCCGTAAACTGACAACACTGCGGAGAGCCTATCATGCAGTTGTCAAAGGTCGCTGCGTTGGCGCTTGTTGCTAGCTGTCCAAGCCTACTGTCCGTATCTCGGGCGGGGGCCGCTTCTGAATGCTCAATCTCAGGGACACTAGCGGATTGGGGCGAGAACTCGACGGCCGACATTGACCTCACGTCCGGTGGAAGTTGCCAATTTCCAATCAAGATGCGCGGCACCTTGAGTAGCGCGGACATCTCTCAAAAGCCGTCACACGGCAAGCTGAAAAGGCTCAACCTGTCTACGTTCGAGTACAAGGCGAAGGCCAAATATAAGGGGAGCGATACTTTTGCCGTCAGAGCAACGGGTCAGGGCCCGACGGCTTCCGGCACGTCGGTAATCACTGTGCACGCGACGATCAAATAGCGTTCCGCGCATCGATCGCGTGGTGAACGCGTAAGCGACAGCCACGCGATGTCTCGCGCCAATGGCAACACAATGAGAAGGGACCATCGGAGCGACCGATGGTCCCAAACGCTTCAAAGGTTCTTCGTTAGCAAAAGCTTTGCTGTGTCTTGCCAAGTTTGGCTGCGAGCAGACTTGGCGGGCTGCCTGCAGGGTTGATGCTCGCTTTACGCTGGCCTTCTGGACCCTGGCCTCTTTGACGCTGGCCTTACGGACACTGGTCCCGTCGGACACTGGTTGCCATCGGCTCTGGTCAGGTCGGCGCTCGTCGCTCTCGGCGCTGGATGGTGCGAGAAACCGGCTCGATCAACCAATGCCAATTGAACTGCCACCCCAACAAATAGTCCAGGTGTTGTTGTCTGTTCCTCTCGAAGAAGTTTGGGTTAGCGAGGCTGCCAATTCCCGCATCGTTGGATGAACGACAACCGGCAGTCCGCCGACCGGATTGCGAATGGCGCAGGTCCTCGCGCTGGACCAGTCAGCGCGAGTTTTGCTTTTTCGGGGATCGCGCCCTCCTGGCGGGTTTTGTCACTGCAATGTCAGCCGCGGCAGGGCTTGCAACTGACGCCGCGAGAATTTCGTATTGAGCATGCATCCAATGGACTTCCGCCTTTCCGTCGGGTTGACCATCGGCGACCCAGAGGTGGTAGGCGCGCTCGCGAATTGCCTCTTCCAGATTTGGCATGGGATTTTCCTTGCGAATGATCCGCCCGGCCCCGGCCAAAAGACTTGCTCTCGTAGGGTTAATGAAATCTTAACGGGGAAGCGGAAAGCCAAGCGTCGCGCGGGTACGACCCAACGGCGGTCGGCGCTGCGAGAAATCTCGGCAGCCCTCGTGGAGGCCGGTCGCAACGAACGGTAATCCGCATGCGGCTACCGGCATCAAGCTCATGCTTACAGAAAGGCGACGGGACCGTGCACTCGCCGCCTCTTTGGGAGGCGCGGGGGCCGCACAGCGAAACTAGTCAGTCGATTGGCGCGAGCCGTTCGTGCCACTGCGCCGCAAGGTTTTTGATCTGCTCGAAATTCAGGATCGCCGGTTCACCCTCGCGGACGATTGTCGTCCGCTTGCGTTCCTTGGGTAGCAACGCCATCGCGCGCGATACTGCCGCGTGCAGTTTCATCGAGCCGTGATTTGTCAGGGTAACGAGCTCTTCCGGGTCAAGGGCCATGGGTCCACGCCTACGCTACCGGCTGGCCCGCAAGCCAGCACACGCGCCCCGAGTGCCCAATTCTCCAGATATCCCAACATGGTTAATAGTTCGTTATCGTTTGGCTCTGTCATTGGAATTGGCGCGCGCGGGTAACGCAGCGTGTTGTCCCGTAAGGAAAATGAGCCTCTCAGGCTGCACCGGCCCCTCTTTGGGCCGAACCCCATCCCGCCCGATTTCAAATGCTGAATGCGTTGGCTCCCGCCAGGCTCACAGCAGGGTGAGTTCGCCCGCTCCGCGCCTGCCCGCGCACCAGTGAGCCATTGCAGTCGCAATTGGTCAGGCTACCGCCGCCAACGTGCCATCGGCATGCGGGCTTGCGCAAAGCAGACGCTTGCGAATGGCCTCTTCAACGAGCGCGAGCGCTTCCTTGGCTTGTCGCGCTTGGGCTTCCGCAACTTGGGCGCGAAGCTCCACGGCCGTCAGCTTGTCCTTCTGAGCTTCAATGCAGCACTGGGCTTGCTCCAGCGCTCGGCAAGCATCCTGCAACTTACGTTCGGTGGTGACGGTGAGTTCACGCTGTGCCCGCTCCGCGGCTTCCGCTCGCACTTCGGCCAGCCGCAATCTTTCTAAGGCGCTCGTGCAAAGTGATTGGGCACGAGCTTCGGTCTCGCGGGCGTGCTTCTCCATATCGCGGAAGACATCGGCCGCTTGATATACCAGATCGAGAGCTGTTGCTCCCTTGTCTGGTGCCAGCGGTGAGGGAAAGCTCAGGACGCCCTCATCCCCTCCAACTGGCGCTCTGGAACCACGCTGCGCCATGCCGATCAAGCTCATCGCGAACACACATACGAGCAGTATCATGAGTAGGTATGGTTAACGGATGGTTAAACAGTTGCATACTTGGAGATGTCGCGACTGCGCGCGGCGGGCAAGGCATGCAAAATCAGTCAGCAATGTCCGTACCTAGCGGAGGAACAGGAGCTCGCGCCAAAAGCGCTTTCGGCTCCATAAGCGTTCTTCTGCCCGATCGCCGCCGACGGGCGATAGCCGGGACCGCGCATCCTTCGAGGCCTCCGCTTTGCTCCGGCGCCTCAGGATGACGGAGATGGGTTGGCGCGCTCGGACCAGTCCGCCACGAACAGCCCTCGCACCTCCATGCAAATTTGATCGGCTGCCATTCCAAGGGAATAGACGTCCATCGCGTTCCCAGGCGGTTGACCTTTTTACCGCCAACCAGTTGGATGCGCGCGCAACGAGGCACGACGACATTCATCGTGGATCTGGAGAGGTCGACGATCAGGCCTGGGCCCGCGCGGGGCTTGGTGCGATCCGGTGTTGGACTGTGCCTTAGGGTTCGACAGGGGCTTCTCATGACTTTTTCCAGCATCTTTGCGCAGTTCGTTGCGCTCCTCGGCGGCATCGCGCTGCAATGGCGCAAGCTATCGGGCACCGTGCCTGCGCCGGCCTGGGGCCAGACGCCCTCGATTCCCGAAGCAAAGCCGCAAGGCGCGATCCCGACCTTGAAGATGCCGACGGCCAGGGGCTGGAGCGAGGGGCAGAAGCCGACGGTCGCCCCCGGGCTCAAGGTCAACGCGTTCGCGACCGGGCTCGACCATCCGCGCTGGATCGAGGTGCTGCCGAATGGCGACGTGCTGATCGCGGAGGCGACGCAGATCGCCGGCGCGCCGAGGTCGGTGTTTCACTATGCGATGCAGGCGACGATGCGGCGCGCCGCGGCGCTCGGCGTGTCCGCCAACCGCATCACGCTGCTGCGCGACAAGGACGGCGACGGCGTCGCGGAGCATCGCGGCGCGTTCATGGAAAACCTCAGCCAGCCGTTCGGCATGGCGCTGGTCGGCGACACCTTCTATGTCGGCAACACCGACGGCGTGATGGCCTTCCCCTATGTCGCGAACGCGGACCGCATCACCGCGCCGGGCAAGCGGCTCACGACGTTCAAGCCGAGCGGCCACTGGACCCGCAGTCTTCTGGCAAGCCCGGACGGCAAGAAGCTCTACGCCGGCGTCGGCTCGCTCAGCAACATCGCCGAGATGGGCATGGAGGTCGAGGAAGGCCGCGCCGCGGTCTACGAGCTCGATCTCGCCGCCGGCACGCATCGCATTTTTGGTGCCGGACTGCGCAACCCGGTTGGCCTTGCATGGGAGCCAACCACGGACGTGCTCTGGACCGTCGTCAACGAGCGCGACGGCCTCGGCGACGAGACGCCGCCGGACTATCTCACCTCGGTGCGCGACGGCGGCTTCTATGGCTGGCCCTATTGCTACTGGGGCAAGACGGTGGACGACCGCGTGCCGCAGGATCCGGCGATGGTCGCCAAGGCGATTCAACCGGACTACGCGCTGGGCGGCCATACCGCCTCGCTCGGCCTGTGCTGGATGCCGGCAGGGACCCTGCCCGGCTTCGGGGACGGCATGGTGATCGGCCAGCACGGCTCGTGGAACCGCAGCAAGCTGTCCGGCTACAAGCTGGTGTTCATTCCGTTCGAGAACGGCCGCCCGTCCGGCCCGGGTCGCGACATCCTGTCGGGCTTCCTGTCCCCGGACGAGAAGGAATCCTACGGCCGCCCGGTCGGCGTCGTGATCGGCCCCGACAAGAAGTCGCTGCTGATGGCCGACGACGTCGGCAACGTGATCTGGCGCGTGACGGGCGCGTAAAAATTACGTCCCCACACACAACGTGGCGCGCTGCTTGCGCAGCAGCGCGATCACGGATAGCGCGGTGATCATGCCGGTCTTGGGATTTTCGGACGGGACGTTCTCGATGCCCATCGAGAACCGCGCCGAATCCGCTTCGACCTCGATGCGATGAACGTTGCGTGTCACGGTGGGATCGGCCCAGACCTGCATCTGGGTGCGATCCGGCCCGATGCCCGCCAGTGATAACGCAACCGCGACATTGACGTTGGCAGGAAAACCCTTCGCCGCTTCGCGCGCAGATCCTTCGAACAGCTTGAGCGGCTCGCGCAGATTGTCGATGTCGATGTTGTTCTCGACGATGAAGGGCGCGCCCTTCAAGCCGTCGATCGGCTTGCGCGTGACCATCTTCACGGAATGGATGGTGCCCACGGCAGCGGCGTTGACGGCATCGAGCCCGATCAGCGCGCCGGTTGGAACGATGATGCGGCCGCCATTGGCGCGCGCGAGATCGACGAGATCGAAATTATCGAGCAGCCCGCCGACGCTGACGACGACCGCGGCCTTGCCGCGCTTCACCGCGGGCTCGACGATCGCACGCAACTGGCTGCTCGGCGCGCATTCGACCACGATGTCGGCGGCGTCGCCGAGCTGGTCGATCGGCATGATCTGCGGCGGACGGCGCAGACCGCTGATGAACGCCTGATGCTTGGCGGGGTCGCGCACCGCGACGGCCGATAGCGTCAGCCCCTCGATGCCCTGATCGAGGGCGACTGCGATCTTGGTGCCGATCGAGCCCAAGCCTGCGATGGCAACCCGCAATTCGTTGGAAGCTTTCTGTCCAGTCATCGCGTCCCACCTTCTCGCCCGGCCAATGTCATAACCGCTCACGCCTCCCGCGCATAGCTGCGCAGGCGCGCCTCCAGCACCGCCAGCATGGCATCGCGGGCGGGATCGCGCGAGCCGCGCAACCATGCCGCTGCGAGCGGCAGCCGGCCGACCGGACCGCTCTGCTTCGGCCGGAGCGGCACGAAGCGCACGCCCGTCACCGCCACCCGCGTGGTCCAGCGCGGCACGATGGCAACGCCGAGCTTGGTTGCGACCAGGTTGATGATGGTCTGCTTTTCGTCGGCGACCTGCACGATGCGCGGCGTCAGCCCGGCCTGCTCGAACAGCTTGACCGTGAGGTCGTGGCTGTGCGGCCGCGAGCGGCGGTCCGGCACCAGCATCGCCTCGTCGGCGATCTGCGCCAGCGTGATCGACTTGCGTTCCGCCAGCGCGTGCCGCTGCGGAAATGCCACGATGGCGGTCTCCTGGAGCAGATCGCGGAATTCGAGCCGCTTGTCCGGTTGAACCGGCGGGCGAACGAAGGCGAGATCGAGCGCGCCGGTGAGGATCTTTGGCAGCAACCGGACGGTCTTGTCCTCCAGCAACTGCACCGCGATATCGGGATGCTTGTCGCGGAAATCGCGCAGCAGTGGCGGCAGAAGTCCGGCCGCCGCGCTGTCGATGGCGCCGACCCGGAGCCGTCGCGCGGCCCCCGCACGCGAGCGGTTTCGCAGATTACTCTCGACGGCCTCGACCTTGGCGAGGATCGCGCGTGCATCGCGTAATAGCGCCGTGCCGTCCTCCGTGAGCGACACCGCCCGCGTCGTCCGCGCGAACAGCCGCGTCCCCAGATCCTCCTCCAGCAACCTGATCTGCCGGCCGAGCGCGGAAGGCAGCATCTGGAGCTGCTGCGCCGCATGCCCGAAATGCAGCTGCTCGGCCGCCGCCACGAAGCATCGGAGTTGATGCAATTCCATCCAAGGTCCTCTCGTCTCAACCCGCGAGGATTATATCATTTTTTTGTATAAACCAGCGCCAATTGAGTATGCCTGCTGCCCCCGCCTAGGCTCGCTGCCGGCGTGGACCTCCGGGGTCCGCCGACACAATGAAACCGAATTTCAGGGAGGCCAGGGTGGCGAGCGAGATTCAGACGCGCGTGCTGCGCAAGATCACCTGGCGCATCGTTCCCTTCATCATGCTGCTGTACTTCGTGGCCTTCATCGACCGCGTCAACATCGGCTTCGCCTCGCTGACGATGAACAAGGACATTGGCCTGTCGCCCGCGGTCTACGGTTTCGGCGCCGGCATCTTCTTCTGGGGCTATTTCCTGTTCGAGGTGCCCTCCAACATCATCCTGCACAAGATCGGCGCGCGGATCTGGATCGCGCGGGTGATGATCACCTGGGGCCTCGTGTCGGCGGCGATGGCGTTCGTGCAGGGCGCGACGAGTTTCTACATCCTGCGCTTCCTGCTCGGTGTCGCCGAGGCCGGCTTCTTCCCCGGAATCATCCTCTATCTCTCCTACTGGTTCCCGGCACGCCAGCGCGCCGCGGTGACCGCGCTGTTCATGGCGGCGGCGCCGCTCTCGACCGTGCTGGGCTCGCCGATCTCGGGCGCGCTGCTGGAGATGGACGGCCTGTTCGGCTTCAAGGGCTGGCAGTGGCTGTTCGTGCTGGAGGCGCTGCCGGCCGTGCTGCTCGGCTTCGTCGTGCTGGGCTTCCTGACCGACCGTCCCGAGAAGGCGAAATGGCTCGCCGACGACGAGCGCCGCTGGCTGATCGAGACCATGAATGTGGAAACCACCAGCAAGGCCGCGACCGCGAGCCACAGCATCTGGCGCGGGCTGGCCGATCCGCGGGTGCTGGCATTGTCGCTGATCTATTTCGGCACCTCGGCCGGCCTCTACACGCTCGGGGTCTGGGCGCCGCAGATCATCAAGCAGTTCGGCCTGTCCTCGCTCCAGGTCGGCTTCCTCAATGCATTGCCGGCAACCGCCGCCGTCGTCGCCATGATCCTGTGGGCGCGACATTCGGACCGCACCGGCGAGCGCACCTGGCACGTCGTGTGGGCCTGCCTGATCGCCGCAGCAGGCCTCGCCTATGCCGGCCTCGCGGCCGGTGTCGTCGCCGTGCTGGTCGCGCTGGCGCTGGTCAATATCGGCATCTCCTCGGCAAAGCCGCCGCTGTGGAGCATGCCGACGCTGTTCCTGTCAGGCCCCGCGGCCGCAGCCGGCATCGCCACCATCAACTCGATCGGCAATCTCGGCGGCTTCGTCGGGCCCGCCATGATCGGCTGGATCAAGGACCAGACCGGCAGCTTCGTCGGCGGATTGTATTTCGTCAGCGGCCTGCTCGTTCTCTCGGCGGTCCTGACCCTGCTATTGTCGCGCGCGCAGACCGCGCCCGTCGAACCCGTCCCGCAATCCCACTGACATCCCAAACGGAGCATCTTCATGCGCACTCATTCGATCGCAGCCATTCCCGCCGACGGCATCGGCCCCGAGGTCATCTCGGCCGGCGTTCGCGTGCTGGAGGCTCTCGCAAAGCGCAGCGGCGACCTCGCCTTCAGCGTCAAGACCTTCGACTGGGGCTCGGACTATTACAAGAAGCACGGCGTCATGATGCCGGCCGACGGACTTGCCGAGCTCAAGAAGTTCGACGCGATCTATTTCGGCGCGGTCGGCGCGCCTGATGTGCCCGACCACATCACGCTGTGGGGCCTGCGCCTGCCGATCTGCCAGGGCTTTGACCAATACGCCAATGTGCGACCGACCAAGATCTTGCCCGGCGTCGCCTCGCCGCTGCGCAATGTCGGCGTCGGCGATCTCGACTGGGTGATCGTGCGCGAGAACTCGGAAGGCGAATATGCCGGCATGGGCGGCCGCGCGCACAAGGGCCTGCCGGAAGAGGTCGGCACGGAAGTCGCGGTGTTCACCCGCGTCGGCGTGACGCGGATCATGCGTTACGCGTTCCAGCTCGCGCAGTCGCGTCCGCGCAAGCTGCTCACGGTCGTGACCAAGTCGAACGCGCAACGCCATGGCATGGTGATGTGGGACGAGATCGCCGCCGAAGTCGCCGGCGAATTCCCCGACGTCACCTGGGACAAGATGCTGGTCGACGCGATGACGGTTCGCATGACGCTGCATCCGAAGAGCCTCGACACCATCGTCGCGACCAACCTCCACGCCGACATCCTCTCCGACCTCGCCGGCGCGCTCGCCGGCAGCCTCGGCGTGGCGCCGACCGGCAACATCGATCCGCAGCGCCGTTTCCCCTCGATGTTCGAGCCGATCCACGGTTCGGCCTTCGACATCACCGGCAAGGGCATCGCCAATCCCGTCGCGACGTTCTGGACCGGCGCGCAGATGCTCGAGCATCTCGGCGAGAAGGACGCAGCCATGCGGCTGATGGCTGCGGTCGAGCGCGTCTGCGCGGCCGGCGTGCTGACGCCTGACGTCGGCGGCAAGGCGACGACGAAGGACGTCACCGACGCCGTGATCGACGCCATCCACGGCTCGAACGTCTAGCAGGCCCTGGAGAGCGGGCGTCGGAGGGGCATTCAACGCCGGACCGGGAGCTCGACGCAGCGAGCGTCGAGCCCCCCGGCCTGGACGTCACTGCACGCCTCGGCGGGCGAACTCGTCGCCGACCTTGGCCTCGATGAGCTTTGCTGCCGAGACGTCGCGATCGCCGCCCGCTTTGTCACCCTGTCTGAGTTTGGCCAGTCCGCGTCCATAAAGCGCGCCTGCCTGGCCCGGTGCCAGGCGCAACGCCGAATCGTAGTCGTCAATGGCCGCGGCCAGTTGACCCATCTTCAGGCGGATCAGCGCACGTGAGTCGTATGCCGCGGCATCGTTCGGTCCCGACTTGATCGCCCTGTCGCAGTCGTCGAGCCCCGCCTGCAGATCACCGGTGACCGCCCGGGTCCAGCAGCGTCCGCTCCATGCCAGCGTCAAATCCGGATCGAGGCGGATCGCCTCGTCGAAATCCCGCGCGGCCCGATCGTACTGGTTCAATTTCAGGTGGGCCACCGCGCGGTTGGCGAAAGCGCCGGCATAGCCGGGTTTGAGCTTGATTGCCTCATCGAAAGCCTTAATCGCGTCGTCATAGGCTCCTTTCCTCAAATAGGCCACGCCGCGATTATTCACCGGCTTGACGTAACCTGACGCAAGCTCGATCGCGCGATCGAAATCGGCGATCGCACGGTCGTACTCCGCTGCCGCGCTATAGGCGTTGCCACGATTGTTGTAGGCCACAGCCAGCGCGTCCGCCCTGATATCACCCGAATTGATGAGCGCCGCACAGCCGGCGATCCGGACCTGGGCCGGGACGCGGTCCGCACCATTGCACTGCTCAATGTTCTTGAGGCGGCCGCTTTTCTGCGGCTCCTGCGCGGCCACCGGTGAACCGAGCAACAGCAAGACGAGAACAGGCGCGACGCTATCGACGATGGCGGCCCTCTTGATCATGTCCGTGTCAAGCCTCGCTGATGGGCGAACACCGCCCTGGATGCTTCGCATGCCGCGACAGGGACAAGATGCCCGCCTTGAAGATCGCTTTAGCAGCCTCGGCAGATCTTCATCCTGGGACCGGTCTCCTGGGGCTGCCGCGCCGTGGTGGTGCCGTTCTTCTTGAGCAATTTGCTCTTGCCCTCTTCGATGAGCGTCGAAAACTTGACCCCGCCGTCATCCGAAATTTCGATGTGCGGCGTGGTGCCCCGGATTCCCATCGTTGCAACGGGCGTATCGACCTTCATATCGCCGGTCTTCGCGACCTGGCCGGCAACGAATGTGGCCGTTCCCTTGGTCAGATTGAAAAACGACGAGTTGGACTTTCCAGCCGGCTCATACACGTACTCGTCCAAAGTCATGCGCGCGTTGCTCGACAGGTTGAACGACGAGCCATCGATGAAGTTGATGCTGACACGGCTGTCCGTTTCGGTTCGCACCACGTCGCGCAGATACACGACATCGCCGGCCTTGGTTTGAGCGGCCTGATCGGGAAGGTTCGCCTGGACGACGACCGCACCGTCGTGCTCGATCGTGACCGACCCCGTGACGGCCACGACCTTTCCGATGGGCTTTGGCGCAACATCCCGAAGGACGGGCCTTAACGGATCGACTTGAGCCTGCGCCGGCGCCGCAAGTCCACTCGCGATGACCCAGGCAAAACCGGCCACCAAGGCTGTAATCGTGTGGCTGCACATGACCCGCCCTTTCCGAGAAGATCCTGCCGAGAAGATCCTGTTCGCGTGCCCGCTTGCCGGGCTTTGGAAGTCCCGGCCAGGCTCGCACGTCATGCACCGCGAATATCTACCACCCGGATCGGTCCTGTGGACCAGCTCTCCAGAGGGAGTACCTCCTTTTTGCCATTGATCTTGGCGCCAAGCCGTTTGCCTCGCTACCGAAAGTGAGCCACTTTTTCGCACCGCTTAGTCGTCAACAGTTCCGAGAGACAAGCTGCTCGTGTCGAGTACGCGGCATCTCGCGTGACCTGGTCAATCTTCCGTACCCATAGAGATGGGGGATTTAGTCAAACGTTTTCGGCGCGCAAGCCTGGGATGCCAGCGCCATTGTTTGCCCCAGTGGCGTAGGCAAAACCGAGAAGAAGACCGCGGCACCGCGCCAAGCCCGAATAATTCGGCATGCAAGGCCAAAGTCAATGTTCATCGCTTCGGGCGTTGCCCCCCATGCTGCTATTGCGGCTCTGCCTCTCCAGATCATCGGCATGGTTCGGACAGCGTTTGGTCACGCGACTCTCACGCGTGACAGCGGCGCGGCAACTCGGGTCAGCGTTGGCGACCTTGTCTGTCGCGGTGACGTAATCGAGACCGCTGCGGATGCGCAGATTGGAATTCGGCTTCTCGACGACACCGTATTCAACGTCTCCAGCTGCGCTCGCATCGAGCTGCGCGAATTCACCTGCGATTCCGACGGCGCTTCGCGTTCGACCGTGCTCGCAGTCGCCAGCGGAAATTTTGCTTTCGCGGCCGGCCGGCTGGCAAACAGCGGCACCCTGACGATCGACACCCCCATGGGAAGCGTTCGCAGCCGTTCCCATGCGAGCGGATTCGGCCTCCTGACGATCGCGGCGTTGACCTTCTCGATGATGAAGGACGCACAAGCCGCAGACCCGGACACCACGTTTCTGGACGACGACAGGATCACCTACAAGGACCTGCAGCACGGCGCCTTCGAGCTCATCACCAAGGAGGCGGTCCCGCGACACATCATCGTGGATGATCCCGGCGAGACCATCGTCCTGCACCGGATCGGCTCCTCGGTCAGCATGAACCAGGTTGCCAACAGCGCTGCTCGAATGGAGGAGTTGCAGGCGGCTCAACAGGACGTGCTCGCCAATCTCACGCGAGGCGCAACAGGATCGAGCACGCCACCTTTCGCCGACTCGCTTCCGCTGGAGCACATCAATTTCACGTTCGAAGACAGAATTGTGCCGTTGGGCTCGTCTACGCCAGAGCCGGTGTTCGTGACCCCACTCATCGTACGGCCGCCGCCGACACTGGGCGTATCGGCCGGGCCGGTCGAGATCGACACGATCACGTTCGACGAGTTCACCGCGACCACCGGCACCTTCGCCGCCAGCAGCGCGTTCAATGCCACATTGACCTATGGTATTAGCGGCGGGACGGTCGGCAACACGGTCCTGAATGGAAGGACATACGATCTTTCGCAGGCCGGACCGTATGGCACCCTCTATCTCAACAGCACATCCGGCGCCTACGCATTCGTTCCGAACAGCGCTGCAATCAATGCCCTGCAGTCGCCGACGAGCACGAGCTTCGTCATCACGGTCTCGGACGGCGGGCTCTCGGCGAGTCAGACCTTCACCATCGCCATCAACGGCGTCAACGACACCGCCGCGATCTCAGGCAACGCCAGCGGCGGGGTGGTGGAGGCGGGCGGCACCGCCAATGCGGCGCCCGGCACACCAACCGCAACCGGCACGCTCACAGACACGGATGTCGACAACCCGCCCAACACCTTCACGGCCATCAGTTCGCTGACCAAGAGCACCGGCGGCTACGGCAGTTTCACGATGACTGCCAACGGCGTGTGGACTTACATCCTCGACGATCACAATAGCACGGTGCAGGCCCTTCGCGTCGGCGACACCCTGACCGATACCTTGACGGTGACCACCATCGACGGCACCCCGCAAGTCGTGACGATCACGATCCGAGGCAGCAACGACGCCGCCGTCATCTCCGGCACATCGACCGGTTCAGTCGTCGAGGCGGGCGGTGCTTCGCCCGGCATGCCGATCGCGGCAGGCACACTTGTCGCCACGGATGTCGACGACCCCTTCAGCACCTTCGTGGCGGTCGGCGCGCCGACGGCAAGCGCGCACGGCTATGGCTGTTTCACGATCACCGCGGCAGGCGAGTGGACCTACAAACTCGACAATGCCAACGCTGCGGTTCAGGCCCTCAACAAGGCCGACACGCTGACCGACTGCTTCACTGTGACCACGACCGACGGCACGGCACAGGTTGTGACGATCACCATCAACGGCAGCAACGATGCGGCCGTCATTTGCGGAACGACGACCGGCTGGGTGCTCGAGGCCGGATGTGTGGCCAATGGAAAGCCTGGCAAGCCGACTGCGACCGGCACGTTGACCGATGCCGATCCCGATGATCCGTCCAACACCTTCACCCCGGTGAGCACGCCAAAGACGAGCGCGGGCGGCTTCGGGACCTTCACGATGACAGCGCTGGGCACGTGGACCTACACGCTCGACAACAACAACAGCGCAGTGCAAGCCCTCAATGACTGCGATACTCGGACCGATCACTTCACCGTGACGACGCTCGACGGTACGCCGCAGGTGGTGACAATCACGATCAAGGGCATGAATGACGCCGCCATCATTTCCGGAACCACGACGGGCTCGGTGCTCGAAGCCGGCGGCATCTCGTCCGGGATCCCATGCGCGACCGGCAAGCTCGCCGATACCGACGTCGACAATCCGGCCAACACCTTCACAGCGGTGACCTCGTGCACTGCAAGCGATGGCGGCTACGGCACCTTCACCATGACCGCGTCCGGCGTGTGGACCTATGTGCTCGACAACAACAACTGCGTGGTGGACGCGCTCGACATCGGCGATACGCTCACCGATCACTTCACGGTGACGACCATCGACGGCACCGCCCAGGAGGTGACGATCTGCATCCGTGGCGCCAGTGAAGCCGACCCCAACGACTTCGACAATCTGGCAACAGGAGCAACCGTCGTCTGCGATCCCCCGTTTGTCTACGGCACGCCGGGGGATGACTGTATCGCCGGCGGCGGCAATTTTCCCCAAACGGTCTACGGAGGTGCCGGTGACGACACCCTCAACGGCACCGGCGTGAACGACACCATCTTTGGCGGATCGGGCAACGATGCGATCAAGGGCAACAACGGGGATGACGTCATCTACGGCGGCTCCGGACGAGACAATATCGACGGCTGCAACGGGTGCGACACCATCATCGGCGGGCTCGGTTCGGACAGGCTCACGGGCGGCAATGGCGATGACAACTTCGTGTATCTGTCGACGGCAGATTCCCGTGCAGACCGGTTCGATACGATCACTGATTTCAAATCAGGAGCCGACAAGATCGATTTGACGGCCATCGGAGCGCTCGGATTCCTGATCCTGGCATTGACCTCGACAAGCACATTCGTGCCGGCCCACACCATCGCCTGGATTTACGACGGCTCGGCCAATGAAACCGTCGTCTATGTCAATCCGACGGATCGAACGCTCCATATCGGTGATTCCGGTCTGCTGGAAGTTCATCTCCAGGGTGTCGCGACCATCGATTCGTCTGATTTCATCGTGGACCAGACCGCCGCGCTGGCCCCGGCTTTGAGCGACACCATCGGCCCGACCGCAGCCATGCAAGGTGACACGGCCGTCGTTGCGATCAGTACGTCCGAGGTCTCCGCCGACACGACGGACGGTAACAGTCCGCCCTCCTCGAGTGGAGGCTCAACCGCTCCATCGGTGGATGTCGGCCATCACCTCGATGCCGCTCAGGATCGGAGCAGTGTGAGCGAGGCAACCACCTCTTCCACCTCGAGCCAAGCTGCCACGCCATCCACCCTCTCGGATCCGGCAACCGTTTCGCCGTCGATGGACTCCTTCAGATTTGTGTTCGAACAGACCGCGACCAGCGAGAGCACCCATTCGAGCGGAACTGGCGCGGGCGGCATGCCGCAGGAAAGTCATCCCGTGCCGGATGTCGCCCCCACCATGGCGAGCGCTGCCGATACGGGAAGTGCGGTCGATGCCGTCCCCGAGATCACCCTCGACAACGGCGACGGCGCTCATTCGAGTTCTCCTCAGGCCAACGAACACCGTCACACTCCGACCGGGGAGCCAAGCAGGCCTCATTCTCAATTTCATTCTGCGGCTGATGACGCACACGGACACTGGCAGGAAAATCCGCACGGGCTGGGCCATTCCTTCCACTTCCTGAATCCGGCGATCGAGAGATCGGGCATCGCATTCGAGAACGATGTCCCAGCACCGCTAGACCATCACGAACGCCCGGCAAAAGCCGACGGACATGGTGACGCCGCGCTAGCCGCCGAGCTTTCGCAACTGCATCATAACGCGCACCTTGTCGACGGTTCAGTCGGATCTCATGTGCATCACGACCTCATCGTGTGACCCTGGTCTGCTGACGATGCCGGCAACGTATCGCGGCATGTTCGCGTGAGACTCGCTCCGCAAGCCGGAGAGAGAACGCACTTCCTGGTTTCCGATCAGACCGGTCCCGGACCTACCGCCGGCTCGGCGTTGTCGGCGTCGCCATCGCGGCCGTCGGCTCCGGCGGCGTCAGATGGCGCGGGACGATGATGGACTGTCCGGGTGTGAGGGGCGCGTTCTCCGCCAGCGAGTTGCTCTGCGCGAGCGTCCACAACGGCACGCGGCGGGCTGCAGCGATGCTCGCCATGGTGTCGCCCGCGCGCACCGGTACCCGCACGCCGCTGTCCCACAATTCCACCAGCGTATCCGCCGGCACGAGATAGCGCAGCGGCACGGCATCAGCCTGGCCCTGCGCGGGGATACGCGGCAGCTGCGCCACCATCTCGACGATCTGGCGATGAATGTCGTCCGACTTCTCGATGTTGATGTGGCTGACCCGCGAATTCTCCTTGAGGTCGTAGCTCGCATAATGGCCGCGATAGCCGGGCACGGCCACGACGTCGCCGCCGCCGAGCACGCTGTCGGACAGGAAGATGTTGATGAAGCGCTCGACATTGAGCGGCACGTCGCCGGTCGCATGCGCGGGGTCGATGGCGATGACGAGGCTGATCGGAATGTTCTCCTTGGCCGCCATCTCGGAGATCACGATCGAGCACAGCCCGCCCATGGAATGGCCGATCAGCACGATCGGCGCCGGCGCCTCCTTGTAACTGGAGATGACGCGGCCGCCGATGAACCGGCACAGGGTGAACTCATAGACGTCGGCCGCGAAGCCGGCCTGCGTCAGCTTCTCGCCGAGCCGGTCCATGCCGGTCGAGAAGATCGGCCCCATGGCGCCCCGGAACAGGTAGACCTTCGGCGGCGGCAACGGCTCCACGGGCGCAGCAGGAGGCGGCGGCGCGGCGGTCGCGACCGCAGGGCGCTTGGACTTGGCCGGAGAGGCAACAGCCGTACCGGTGCCGAGGGCAAGCAGCGCGACCGCTGCGAGCACGACTAGCCGCCTCAAATCCATCATCAATCCAGCCGTCCCACACGCGAGGCAAGGGCCTCTCCCAAACCGGCTTAGTGACGACCGATTTGGCGGATTTTGGGGCGCCGAGGGCCGTCCGGACCGCACCAGGCGGCCGGACTCCTATGGGACTTCAGTATTTTGCGACGACGGGCGTGCCCCAGTCGAACTTGTAGTTCAGACCTGCCTTCACGATGTTGCCGCGGGTCGAGAAATTGTAGGTCGCGAAATCGACCCCAACGGGATTGGTCTGCGGGCCGGTGATCGTGCGGCTGCCGAGATCGTAATAGAGGTACTCGCCTTTCACGCTCCAGTTGCGGGCGAAGGCCCATTCCGCGCCGGCACCGACCGTCCATCCGAAACGCAGGTCCGAGGCGCTTGCGGTGAACTGGCGCCCGAGCCCCGGCACAGCGAAGAATTCGTTGATGTTAGCTGTGTCCTTGACGTTGGCATAGGCGAGACCGCCGGTCACGAACAGCAGCAACCGCTGCGACACGATTCCACCGAGACGGCCGCGCACGGTCCCGAAGAAATCAATCTTCTCGCTCGCGCTGGTTCGAACAAGGGGACCGATTGCCGGCAGATCGACATTGCGGGAGTCGTTGATGTCGGCGAAATCGAAGTCTGCCTCGATGCCGACCAAGCCGCGACCAAACTGGTAATTCCAGCCAACCTGTCCGCCGACGAGATAGCCTTCCGGCCGCAATCCACCGACGGCAAAGGGGACGGCGCCAGGCTGCGAGATCGTGATCAGAGGGGAGCCGGAAACGGCGACGTCGCTGGAATTATTCCAGGCATAGCCGCCGTTCACACCGATGTAGAAGCCGCTCCAATTGTAGCCGGGATCGACAACTGCGGGACGTGCCTTGTAGGCAAGATCGGCGGCCGAAGCAGCCACCGGTCCGAGAGCGAGGAACAGGGTGGCCGCGATGATCTTCTTCATGTTCATTTCCAATCCATCGCGTCCGACGGACGGACGCGCGATTCTAAAATTCTGCAGAATTGGCGATATCCTAGGCGGCCAGGCCGCATCTGGCTGTCACCTGAAAGACACAACCTTGGCGTGAGGGCTGGGACAATTCCGACGATACTGAGCGCGTCGCGACGCTCACAGCCTGCCCTTGAGCCGGCTGCGATGCGCGGTCTGTAGCAACACCGCAGCCTTGCCCTAGAGCGGCAGGATCCGGTTCAACAGATCGAGCAGGGTGCGCTGCTCGGCCTCGCTGAGCGGGACGAGCATCTTCTTGTTGTACGGCTCCGTCAGCCTTGCCGCCTCCTGAATGAGCTTTGCGCCCTTTGGCGTGAGCACGAGCTCGACGGCCCGGCGATCCGCCTTCGAGCGGTTGCGCTTGATGAAGCCCGACGATTCCAGCTCGTTCAGGATCTTGATCAGGTTGGGCAGGCGCAACCGCAGCAGGCTTGCAAGGCTGCTCGGCGGAACGCCGGGATTGTCGCGGATGACGGCGAAGATCGCATAGGTCGCGGGCGTCACGCCCAATGCGGCGAACTCTTCGTAAAAGCCCTCGAAGAATTTCAGCTGCGCCAGCCGCAGCATGAAGCCTGGCGTGCGCTGGAGCGCCTGCAAATTCAACGATTTCTCCGGCGGCTGGCCGGGCTTCCCTGCGGGTCTCACGAGCTCATGTTCCTCGAACCTCGGCGGCCAGACATCCGCCGAATTGACTCTCCCGAAAATAGATATAAAATATAACTATTATTTAGCGGCACCAAGACCGCCCACGGGAGGGAGACAATGAACAGCAAATTCCTGCATAAATTGTGCATTTCGGCCCTGATGCTGGCCGCAGCGCCGGCATTCGCCCAGGATGCGGTGAAGATCGGCATCCTGAACGACCAGTCGGGCCCGTTCGCCAGCTATCAAGGCATCGGCTCGGTCGTCGCGGCAAAAATGGCGGTCGAAGACTATGGCGGAAAGGCCGCGGGCAAGCCCGTCGAGGTCGTCGCGGCGGATCACCAGAACAAGACGGACATCGGGATCGGCATCGCGCGGCGCTGGTACGAGAACGACGGCGTCGACGCGATCTTCGACATTCCGAACTCGTCGATCGCGCTTGCCGTGGCCGGCATGAGCGCCGAGAAGAACAAGGCCTTCGTCGGATCGGGCGCCGGCACGGTGCTGCTGACCGGCGAGAAGTGCACGCCGAACACCGTGCACTGGACCTACGACACCTATGCCTACGGTCGCGGCCTCGGCAAGGCGATCGTGCAGCAGGGCGGCAAGAAGTGGTTCTTCATCACAGCCGACTACGCCTTCGGACACGATCTGGAGAAGCAGGCCGCGGAGGCCGTGAAGGCATCCGGCGGCGAGGTGCTCGGCAGCGTGCGGCATCCGCTGGGAACGGCCGACTACGCCTCTTTCCTGCTTCAGGCGCAGGCTTCGGGCGCCAACGTCGTCGGCTTCGCCAATGCCGGCGACGACACCATCACCTCGATGAAGCAGGCCGCCGAGTTCGGGCTGACCAAGGACCACAAGCTGGTCGGATTGATCCTGGGAATGAACGGCCTGCCCGCGCTCGGACTGAAATTTGCGCAGGGCGCGCAGATCATGAACCCGTTCTATTGGGATCTGAACGACGGCACGCGCGCTTTCGCCAAACGTTTCGCCGAGCGCATTCCGTCGAAGGCTTATCCGAACGACATGCAGGCCGGCGTCTATGCCTCGGTCATTCACTATCTCAAGGCGGTCGACAAGGTCGGCGGCGCCAAGGACGGCAAGGCCGTCGTCGCCGCGATGAAGGAGATGCCCACCGACGATGCGCTGTTCGGCAAGGGCTATATCCGCAAGGACGGACGCAAGATCCATCCGCTCTACCTGCTCCAGGTCAAGGCCCCCGAGGAATCGAATTCGGCCTGGGATCTGCTGAAGGTCGTCGCCACGATCAAGGGCGAGGACGCGTTCCGCTCCGAGAGCGAAGGCCACTGCCCGCTGACCAAGCAATAGCGGCCGGGAGCTGACCATGAGCGGCATTGCATCCAGTCAGGTCGACCCGTTTGCGCCTGACTTCCTGATCGACCCCTATCCCGCCTATCAGGCGCTACGGGCGCTCGGGCCCGCATTCGCGCTGGAGCGCTACGGCGTGTGGGCGATGGCGGGCTATGCCGAGGTCGAGCCGGCGCTGAAGGACTGGAAGACCTTCATCAGTGGCGAAGGCGTCGGGCTGCACGGGATGAACCCGGCGCTTCCGAAGCCGCTGACGCTGCAGATCGATCCTCCCGATCACGACAAGGGCCGGCGGGTTCTCGGCCGTACGCTGTCTCCGGGCGTCGCAAGGAAGCTGCGCGAGACGTTTCAGCAAGAGGCGGAGAGGAAGGTCACCGAGCTGATCGACAAAGGCACGTTCGATGCCGTGACCGATCTTGCGGAAGCCTATCCGATGAAGGTGTTTCCGGATGCGATCGGCATCCGGCCGGACGGGCGCGAGAAGCTGCTGGCCTGGAGCACGTTCGTGTTCGACAGTTTTGGTCCGGAGAACGAGATGCTTGCGGCTTCGCGGCAGGAAGGTCTCGCGGCGCAAAGCTGGATCATGGAATGTTGCGCCCGCGACGCGTTACGGCCTGACAGCCTCGGCATGATGATCTACCAGGCGGCCGACGACGGCGAGATCAGCGAGCACGAAGCAACGCATCTGGTGCGGCCGTTCCTCACCGCGGGGATCGACACCACCGTCAATGGCATCGGCAACACGCTGCTGGCGCTCGCCACGCACCCGGATGAATACCGCAAGCTGCACCATAAGCCGGAGCTGGCGCGCAACGCTTTCGAGGAAGGCCTGCGCTACGATTCCCCGGTGCAGACGTTCTTTCGCACCACCTCGCGCGACGTCGAGATCGGCGGCGGCGTGATCCCCGCGCACCGCAAGGTGCTGCTGTTCATGGCCTCCGCCAACCGCGATCCGGCGCGGTGGGACGGACCCGATCGCTTCGACGTCGAGCGGCTCGCGACCGGCCATGTCGGCTTCGGCGCCGGCATTCACGCCTGCGTCGGCCAGATGATCGCGCGTCTGGAAGGCGAATTGATCTTCGGCGAGCTCGCAAGGCGCGTGAAGACCATCGAGCTCACGGCAGAGCCGAAACGCAGGCTCAACAATTCCCTGCGCGGGCTGGAGAGCATGCCGGTTCGTGTCACCGCCGCCTGACGGCATCGCATGTGACGTTGCGGTCGGTCAGTTCCGGTGCTTGAGCCGGTCGCGGTGCGCGGCCTGCTTGGCGCGGTTGCCGCAGATCGCCATGCTGCACCATCGCCGCGCACGCCTGCGGGTGTGGTCCACGAACACCATCGTGCAGCTATGGCCCTCGCACGCCTTCACGTTCGAGAAGTCTTCCTCGCAGACGAATTTCGCCATCGCTTCGCCGACCGGCAGCAGCAGTGATTCCGGCGATCGCCAGCGCCGCGTCGTGCGCAGCGCGAGGCCATGATTGTCATCGTGATGCCGGGCTTCGATCCGGCCGAAAGCTTCGTCGCGTGCCAGGAGGCTGTTGAGCGGATCGAGCTCGCCTAGCGCATCCGCGCCGAGTGGCCGGCCGGCATGCCTGCGGACGAACGTCCTGAACCACTCGCGCAAGGCCCTCGCCTGTTCGGCGACAGCGTCCAGCTCGCCCGGCTTTGCGCGCGTCCTCAGCATCTCCAGTTCTTCCGCGGGGACGAGCCTGGCCTGCGTCAGCCAGTCGACCAGGCCATCGCCGTCGTTGATCCAGTCGACGGGCACATCAACCGGCGTCGCGATCGAGTTCAGGAAATCGAGACCGAGCGAGTCGGCGATGAACATGGCGGGCGGTCTGTTGTTTGACATGCGTCGCCTCTCTGCCGGGCGGGAATATCCGCTATGTAACCTGTTAAATGCCTATTGACAAGTTACGCATCGGGCTAATAACCTCAACTTAGTAGTTTAACAGGTTACTATCCAGGAGGCGAAGATGGCCAAGGCGGAGATGACTGTGATCCTGGCCCATGGCGCATGGGCCGATGGATCGAGCTGGGCGCGCGTCATCACGGCGCTCAAGGCCGAGGGCATCAAGGCGCAAGCGGCTCCGCTGCCGCTGACCTCGCTTGCGGACGATGTCGCCGCCCTCAACCGGAGCCTGGACCGCACCGAAGGCCCGGTGGTGCTGGCGGGACATGCCTATGCCGGCGCGGTGATCGCATTGGCGCGCCCCGCACACGTGAAGGCGCTGGTGTATGTCGCAGCGCTGGCACCTGACGAAGGCGAGAAGGTCGCGGACGTGTTCTATCGTCTCGCCCCGCATCCGCGGGCGCCGAAGCTTGCGCCTGACGACAACGGCCTGATCTGGCTGCCTGAAGACGCCTTCGCGACCGCCTTCGCACAAAACGCATCCGCGGAAGATCACACCGTGCTCGCCGCCGTGCAGCGGCCGATCTCGGTCGACTGCATCACGGTCCCTGCCGGGCGTCCGCTCTGGAAGGACGTGCCGAGCTGGTACCTGCTCGCGGAGCAGGACCGCATGATCGTGCCGGAGACACAGCGCTTCATGGCCGAGCGCATGAAGGCGCAGATCCGTACCCACGCCGTCGATCACACGCCGAGCCTTACGGCGCCCGCTTTGGTCGCCGAGATCATCCGCGACGCGGTTCGTTCCGTGCGCGGCAACTAGCGCTTCATCCCCCATCGAAAAACGGAGAACGACATGACCACCACCCGATATCGCACGGCAGACGTCGACGGCTTCAAAATTTTCTATCGCGAGGCCGGACCTTCGGGCGCGACGAAGCTGCTGCTGCTGCACGGCTTCCCGAGCGCCGGTCACATGTTCCGCGACCTGATCCCGTTGCTCGCGGACAAGTACCACATCGTCGCGCCCGACCTTCCCGGCTTCGGTCAGTCCGACATGCCGCCGCGCAAGGACTTCATCTACAATTTCGACAACATCGCGCATGTGATCGAGCGCTTCACCGAAGTGATCGGCTTCGACCGGTTCGCAATCTACGTGTTCGATTATGGCGCGCCGACGGGATTTCGGCTGGCGCTCAGCCATCCCGAACGGATCACGGCCATCATCTCGCAGAACGGCAACGCCTATGAGGACGGCCTCAGCGATGGCTGGACCCCGATCAAGGCCTATTGGCAGGATCCCTCGCCGGCGAACCGCGACGCGCTACGCGCCTTCCTCACGCCGGAGACGACGCGCTGGCAATACACGCACGGCGTTCCAGATCCGGCCATGGTGTCGCCGGACGGCCAGAACCTCGACAATTTCTACCTGGCGCGTCCGGGCTCGGACGACGTGCAGCTCGACCTGTTTGGCGACTACAAGAGCAACGTTGCGCTCTATCCGCTATTCCAGAGCTACTTCCGCACGCGCAAGCCGCCGTTCCTGGCGGTGTGGGGCAAGAACGACCCGTTCTTCATCCCGCCCGGCGCCGAAGCCTTCAAGCGCGACAATCCCAACGCCGAGGTGCAGTTCTTCGACACCGGCCACTTCGCGCTGGAAACGCATGCGCGCGAGATCGCGGACAGCATCCGCGATTTCCTCGGCCGGCTGCGCTAACGCGAGGATTTCATATGTCGCCATCCGTCGCCATCGTGACAGGCGCAAGCTCGGGGATCGGCCGGGCCACCGCAATACGGCTCGCGGAGGACTTCGGCGCGGTCGTCGTCACTGCACGCAGCGCGGACCAGCTGGAAGCAGCCGGACGCGAGATCAAGGCGGCCGGCGCCGAGCCGCTACAGCTCGATCTCGACCTGGCGGCTCCGGCTTCGGCCGACACGCTCGTGAGCCGGACGCTGGATCGCTTTGGCCGCATCGATGCCCTCGTCAATGTCGCCGGCGCTGTTCCCGGGCTCGATGTGTTTGAGATGACCGATGCGCAGTGGGACGCCGGCATGGCGCTGAAATTCCACGGCGCGCGGCGTTTGACGATCCGTTCCTGGGACGCGCTCAGGCAAGCCGGAGGACGTGTCGTGTTCATGTCCGGCAATGCGGCGGTGATTCCGAAGCCGGGAGCCGCGGCCGTCGGCGCCATCAATGCCGCAATCGAAGCCATGGCGAAGGCGTTCGCGGAACGCGGCATCGCCGACGGGGTTCAGGTCAACAGCGTCTCGCCCGGCGCGATCATGACCGGCCGCCGCCTGTCCATGATCGAGAAGGCTGCGGCGTCCCGCAACATCTCGCTCGACGAAGCAAAACGACAGGCGCTCAATCAAGCCGGCATCGTCAGGTTCGGCGAAGCCCGGGAAATCGCCGAGCTCATCGCATTCGCGGTCTCGCCGCGGGCGCGCTGGATGACCGGCACGGTGCTGCGCATGGACGGCGGTGAGGTGAAATCAACGTGATGGAGCAGCCGACATGGCACATGCGAGACGGACTCCGGAACGATTGAGCGCATTCTCGGACGGCGTGTTCGCCGTCCTGATCACGGTGCTGGTGCTCGAGCTTCGCCCGCCCGAAAGCCCGACCTTCGCGGCGCTGCTGGCGTTGTGGCCGACCTGGCTCTCCTATGCCGTCAGCTACGTTTTCATCGCGATCGTCTGGGCCAATCACCATCATCTGATGCGCTATGCGAGCGAAACGACGCCGCGGCTGATGTGGTTCAATTTTGCCCATCTGTTCTCGGTGTCGCTGCTGCCGCTCTCCACCGCCTGGATGGCGGTGAGCGAGCTCGCGGCGCAGCCGGTCGCTTTCTACGCCGCAGTGTTCTTCCTGGTGAACGCGACCTATGTCGCGCTGCTCTGGGACCTCGTCGGGCGTGCGCCGGCGGGCGAGGTCCAGCCACGGGAGCGCAGGATCATGCGCACCCGCTCGATCGTCACGCTCGCGACCTTCGCGATCGCAGCCGGCGTGGCTTTGAGATTCCCCGTGGCCGGACTTGCAATGTGCTGCTGCTGCCTGATCGTCTATCTGAAGCCGGAAGTGCCGGATGGCGAGGACGAGGCATAAAGCAATGCCGCCGTCGACCTGCAGGTCGACGGCGGCACAGACGAGATCTCAAGCTAACGTGCCGACTTCAGTTCCGTGCCGGCGCCGTTGCGGCCGCCGAGCGCGCCTGGCGCGGCGCGCGGGGTTCGGCAACCGGAGCAGCCGGGGCGCGCGAGCGCATGATTGCGGCGTCGATCTCGGCGATGACCCGGCGCTGGATCGCCTCGTTCTTGTCGATCGAGATGTGGCCGACACCGGTGCCGCGGACGTCGACATTGTCGAGCTTGCCGCGCAGGCCAGCCGCGGCCCGCACCGGCTCGCCGGGACCGTCGCCGATATAGATGTTGATGTAGCGCTCGGCGCCGGTCGACAGCCTAGTCTTGAACACGGAATCGAGGCCGATCGCGAGCTTCACGGGCACGCCGAGCTGGTTGAGCTTGGCGATCATGTCCGGCAGCGCGGTCGCGCCCGAGGAGTGGCCGACCAGGACGATGGTCTTGATGCGGCCGGCCTTGTAGGCGGTCGCGGCTTCATCGGCGAGCGAGGACCAGGACACGAAGTTGGCGACGGTCACCGGGATGCCCTGGGCCTGGAGCCGGGAGCCGATCGTGTCGAGCCCGAGCGAGAAGATGTTGAGCACGCCGCGGAGCAGGTAGACATGCGTGGTCTGGGCGGCAGCCTGGCTCGGGGCCGCCCTGGCGGTGGTCGGGTTGATGGCAACAGCTGACAGCAGGAGCAGGCAGATCGCCCACACGCGGATGGCGGACAACTGGCTGGCGCCGGCGGTGTGACGGCCGTTCGGTCTCATCGGTCTTTTCCCTGGGGACAATACGCTTTGCGATCGGCCGGAATCGTAGCCACGCCCTGCTCGCAGACGCAACAAAGAGGCGCGTGAGTGGCAATCTTAGCCACAGCCCGTGACCATCGCGCAACACTTGCCTGAAACCGGCCACCGAAGCGCCTGTTTTGAGACCATTTTTCTCCGGGCAATTGCGGCCGGGCAAGAGCATTCCTATTTCAGGGCTCCGCTGACCTCCTCCCGGGACGGTTCCAGCCCCCTCCCCAGCCTTTGCCCCTCAGACTTGCGGCCATCATGTCCTCCATCATTTCCGTCGCCAATTTGTCGAAGACCTATGGGTCCGGCTTCAAGGCGCTCAAAAACGTCAATCTCGACATCAAGCGCGGCGAGATCTTTGCGCTGCTCGGACCGAACGGGGCGGGCAAGACCACGCTGATCTCGATCATCTGCGGCATCGCCAATCCCAGCGAAGGCAAGGTCCTCGTCGGCGGCGAGGACATCCAGACCTCCTACCGCAAGGCGCGCTCGCTGATCGGCCTCGTGCCGCAGGAATTGCACACCGACGCGTTCGAGAGCGTGTGGGCCACGGTGAGCTTCTCGCGCGGCCTGTTCGGCAAGCCGAAGAACCCCGTCCACATCGAGAAGGTGCTGAAGGACCTCTCGCTCTGGGACAAGAAGGACAACAAGATCATCACGCTTTCCGGCGGCATGAAGCGCCGCGTGATGATTGCCAAGGCGCTGTCGCACGAGCCGCAGATCCTGTTCCTGGACGAGCCGACCGCCGGGGTCGACGTCGAGCTGCGCAAGGGCATGTGGGAGGTGGTGCGCACCCTCCAGCAATCCGGCGTCACCATCATCCTGACCACGCATTACATCGAGGAAGCCGAGGAGATGGCCGACCGCATCGGCGTCATCAACAAGGGCGAGATCGTGCTGGTCGAGGACAAGGCGACCTTGATGGAGAAGCTCGGCAAGAAGCGGTTGACGCTGCATCTGCAGGGCAAGGTCACGACGCTGCCGGACAGCCTCAGCCATTACGAGCTCGACCTCTGCGACGGCGGCGCGACGCTCGTCTACGACTACGACACCAAGGGCGAGCGCACCGGCATCACCAGCCTGCTCAGCGACCTGCGCAACGCCGGCATCCGCTTCAACGATCTCGACACGACGCAGTCGTCGCTCGAGGACATCTTCGTCGACCTCGTGAGGACGTCATGAATCACCGCGCCATCCGCGCCATCTATCTTTTCGAAATGGCGCGCACCTGGCGCACGGTGCTGCAAAGCATCGTCTCGCCCGTCGTCTCGACATCGCTCTATTTCGTGGTGTTCGGCGCTGCGATCGGCTCGCGCATCAGCGAGGTCGAGGGCGTCAGCTACGGCACCTTCATCGTGCCGGGGCTGATCATGCTCTCGGTGCTGACCCAGAGCATCGCCAACGCTTCGTTCGGCATCTACTTCCCCAAATTCACCGGCACGATCTACGAGATCCTGTCGGCGCCGATCTCCTATTTCGAGATCGTGCTCGGCTATGTCGGCGCCGCCGCGACCAAGTCGATCATCCTCGGCCTGATCATTCTCGCCACCGCCGGCCTGTTCGTGCCGCTGCACATCCATCATCCGGTCTGGATGCTGGCCTTCCTGGTGCTGACGGCGGTGACGTTCAGCCTGTTCGGCTTCATCATCGGCATCTGGGCCGACGGCTTCGAAAAGCTCCAGATGATCCCGATGCTGGTGGTGACGCCGCTGACCTTCCTCGGCGGCAGCTTCTATTCCATCGACATGCTGCCGCCCACCTGGCGCACGGTGGCGCTGCTCAACCCGGTCGTCTATCTGATCTCGGGCTTCCGCTGGAGCTTCTACGAGATTGCGGATGTCAGCGTGTCCGTCAGCATCGGCATGACGACGGCGTTCCTGGTGATCTGCCTCGCCATCATCTGGTGGATTTTCCGGACGGGTTACCGGTTGAAGAACTGATTGTCATTCCGGGGCGTGCGAAGCACGAACCCGGAATCCATTCATCCAGTGGCTCTGCCGCACGATGGATTCCGGGCTCGTGCTTCGCGCGCCCCGGAATGACGACGGTGCTTACCGATAGCAATGGAAGCGGTGGTAGCCGTCATAGTAACCGCGGCAGCGGTAATGGCGATGATGCGGAATGCCGAACACGCCCTCCACCGCCCCCACGGCGCCACCAACACCGGCGCCGACCGCGCCACCAACCACGCCACCCACAGGGCCGGCGATCCGGTTGCCTTCGTAGGAGCCTTCCTGGGCGCCGCGCACGATGCCCTGGGCGTGGCCGGCTTGCGGCAGCGACAACAACGCGAGCAGGATGGCAGCGGCTGCGAACAGCAGACGGATTGGCAGACCAGCCGGCAATTGCGCGGCGGCGATACGGGCTTTGTTCATCTTCGGTCCCAAGGGAATTAAAGGGGGCAAGGCGGCGAAAGCCGCCTGTCGGGGTGGCCACGATCAACGCCCGAAGCGGCCGAATGGTTGCGCCTTTATGACGAATTGTCGGCGTTGTGAACGCTCGGCACGCTCGCGAAAATGTCAGCGCCGCCGCCAGCCACGTGGCACAAAGCGGCCTTGCTTACGCCCGGCATCGCGTTAACGATGGACCGCCAGGCCGCTGGAACGAAAGCCGGATTGCAGACATATTGCACGCCGGGGGACGGAGAGCCGCAGCGCCTGGCGTGAACAGGCCGGAGGCCAAGAACTCAAATGCGTTTCCAGATGCGTTCATTTTTTATCGCTTTCACCTCCCTGATGCTTTTGAGCGCGGGCACCGCGCAGGCCAAGGTCGAGATCACCGTCGACAAGGACAATCAGCAGATGACCGTCGCGGTCGACGGCGTCGCGCGCTATCGCTGGCCGGTGTCGACCGGCATTCCCTCGCGCGAAACGCCGAACGGCGCATTCCGCGCCTTCCGCATGGAAGAGGATCACTACTCCAAGGAATTCGACGACGCGCCGATGCCGCATGCGATCTTCTTCACCAAGGTCGGGCACGCCATCCACGGCACCGACTCGGTCGGCCGGCTCGGCTCGCCCGCGTCGCATGGCTGCGTGCGGCTGTCGCGCCAGAATGCGACGACGCTCTACGCGCTGGTGCAGCAGCAGGGCGTGCTCAACACCACGGTGACGCTGACCGGCTCGGCCCAGGTGGCTCTGGCCCGCAATCCGCGCGGCCGCAACCCCACAGCAGTGGCCCGCGCTCCGCAGCCTGCCGAAGAGCAATACGCCACGTCAGGCGATCCCGTGAATTTGGCGCCGCCGGCGCAGCCCGCCCGCCGCTACATGCCACAGGACGACAACTACATCTATCCGGCCGACGGCAGCGACACCGGCGCGCGCTACCCGGCGCCGCGCCCCTCCACCCGGCCGCTCTATGACGCGCAGGTCTATCAGCAGCAGCAACCGCGCTCCTATTACGACCAGAGCGCTGGCCAGCAGGGCTACTATTATCAGCCGCAGCCCCGGCAGGTTTATCAGCCGCGCGGCTATTACTACCAGAACTGACGCTATTCGAACGCAGCGTTGCCGCGTTCAACGACGAAGGCGCGGCCGCCCGGCTCCCAAAATCTCGGGCCCGGTCGCGGCTTCGTCTTTGTGACGTTGCCGACACGCCGGCAAAGTGCTCGACTACCAAGCACTGCCCCTTGCCCAGCGTGCCGCCATGCCCTCACGTATCTCAACGATCTTGACTGTGATCCTGGTTTCGATGGCGGGAGAGGCTATGGCCTTCGATCTCGAAGCGCATCGCGGCGGCCGCGCGCTGCTGCCGGAAAACACCCTGCCGGCCTTCGCCAATGCGCTGTCGATGGGCGTGGACACGCTGGAGCTCGATGTCGGCGTGACCGCGGACGGCGAGGTCGTGGTGTCGCATGAGCGCGGGCTCAATCCCGATCTCGCGCGGAGGTCCGACGGGGCCTATATCACGCCGCCCGGCACGCCCTTCGTAAAACTGCGCCTCGACGAGGTCAGGTCCTATGACGTCGGCCAGATCCGTCCCGACAGCTCTTATGCGAAACAATTTCCCGATCAGCGGGCCGTTCCGGGGACACGCATTCCCACCCTGAGCGAGCTGTTCGCGCTGGTGCGAAAGTCCGGCAACACTCGCGTGCGTTTCAACATCGAAACCAAGATCGATCCGAACCATCCGGACGAATCCCTCGATCCGCAAGCTTTCGTCACCAAGGTGCTCGGACTGATCGACGCTGAAAAGTTTTCCGACCGCGTCATGATCCAGTCGTTCGACTGGCGGACCCTGCTGCTCGTCCAGCAACAGGCGCCCAACATTCCGACGGTCTACCTGACGCTCCAGCGCGGCTCAGGCCAGACGGTGGCGCTCGACAAAGCCACCAACTGGACGGCCAGCTTCAGCCCCGCCGATCACGGCGGCTCGCTGCCGCGGACGATCAAGGCTGCGGGCGGCGCGGTCTGGTCGCCCTATTTCGGCGATGTGACCGGAGCGCTCATCTCGGAGGCGCACGCACTCGGACTGCGCGTCGTGGTGTGGACGGTCAACAAGCGCGAGGACATGGCGCGCATGATCGAGCTCGGCGTCGACGGCATCATCTCGGACAGGCCGGATTTGCTGAGGGACGTCGCAGGCGAGAAGGGAATTGCATTGCCGGCGGGGACGCAGGTGGCGCCGTAGAAGCAGCCCGCCTCGTGGCCCGGATGGAGCGCAGCTCCATCCGGGCTACGAAGAATCGTTCCTACTCCCCGTCGCGCAGACGCCGGTACAGCGCGCCCAGGATGTTGGAGTAGTCGTCGGTCCAGACCCGCACCCGATCGTCGGCTTCGGTCTGCTCCCATGACTTGGAGGCGGCGAGCCGGCCGATGTCGGCGTCTTCGCGCGCGGAGATGACGACGTCGGTCGAGAAGATGTAGTCGCTGTCGCGCCCGGAATCCTCGTTGAAGACCCAGCTCTTCAAATCATTGGCGTCGGCGATGCCGACCACGACGGTCTCGAGATCAAGGTGCCGGTTGGAGACGTGCATCACCACGGCGCCGTGCGGAGCCAGCTTGTCCTTGTAGATCTTCATCGCCTCTTCGGTGGCGAGATGGATCGGAATCGCATCCGACGAATAGGCGTCGACGATGATGAGGTCATAAGCGCCGTCGGGCTCCTTCGCAAAGGTCAACCGTGCATCGCCGATCACCGGCTTCATGTCGGGCATGCAGCTCGAGATGTAGCGAAAGTTCTTCGGATCGCTTGCGGCGTCGACCATGGACTGGTCGATCTCGAAGAAGGTCCAGTTCTCGCCCGGCTCGGCGGCGCAGGCGAGCGTGCCCGAGCCGACGCCGATCGCGGCGACCTTCAGCGGCGCGCCCTTGCGCTCGCGGATCGCGGTGACGGCCTGACCGATGCCGCCATCCTTGTGGTAGTAGGTGATCGGCTCGGGCCGGCCGGCGACAGGCGTGCCGTCATTGTTGCGGAAGCGCTCGGCGCCGTGGATCGTGGTGCCGTGCATCAGCACGTGGAAATAGCCGCCGGGCGTCACCACGATCTTGTGCACGCCGAAGAAGCTGCGCACCGTCGTGACGCGGCCCTCGTCCGCGGGATAAACGCGGATCAACGCCAGCGCGAGCGCGACGGTCGCAAAGATCTTCCAGCGGCCGGCGTTGAGCGCCAGTGCGAGCAGCGCGGCGAGCACGCCGACGGCGCCGGCGATCCAGACGCGGTGATCCTCAAACCAGGTCGAGAGACCGCCGGTCATATAAGACGGCGCAACGAGCGCCACTGCGAGCACGGCGAGCGCCAGCCAGTACCATCTCACGATGCCCGCCAGCAGCTCGTTCGCAGGCGGCCGGCACAGCGCGGCGAGCGCGATCAGGATCGGATATTCGGCGATCCACGAGAAGGTGAATGGGGCGACGAGGCCGGCGAACAGCCCGCCGACCATGCCGCCGAACGACAGCGCGACATAGAAGCCGGTGAGATATCTGGCGGCCGGCCGTGTCCGCGCCAGTTCGCCGTGGCAGGCCATGGCGATGACGAAGAAGCACAATTGGTGGCCGCCGAGGGTCAGCAGCAGATTCTGTTCGCCGCCGAAGGCCAGCAGGAAAATGACGCCCGCGATCGCGACCGGCTGGAGCATCAGCATCCATTTGTGCGGCAGCAGCGGCCGCGACTGGAACACCACCACCCAGGTGAGCAGATACAGCGACAGCGGCAGCACCCAAAGCAACGGCGCCGCCGCCACGTCGGTCGAGATGTGCGCGGTGACGGCGATGAGCAGGCCTGACGGCACCGCGGCGAGGAAGATCCAGCGCAGCCGCGTCACCATGCCAGGCGCAGGTGCATTGACGTCCTCGGTCTGCACGTCCGCCACGGCAAGCTTCGGCGAGCGCAGCAGCAGCACGCCACAGGCGGCAATGAGGAGGATCAGGAGGCCATAGCCGGCGGTCCAGAACCGGTTCTGCGTGTGCAGCGTGAACATCGGCTCGAGCAGGAAGGGATAGGACAACAGCGCGAGGAAGCTGCCGATGTTGGAGGAGGCATAGAGGAAATAGGGATCGTGCCCGGCGGGATGGCCGGTGCGGACGAACCAGGCCTGCAGCAGCGGATTGTTGGCGGCGAGCGCGAAGAACGGCAGGCCGATCGAGACCACGAACAGGCCGAGCAGCCAGAAGGCATAGCCGGAGGCCGGCGGCTCGCCATAGGCGGTGGCGATGCCGAGCGGCAGCGTGGCGAAGGCTGCGATCAGCAAAACCAGATGCACTGCGACCGGAACGATCCGGTTCCTGGCCTGCATCAGGAGATGCGCATAGGCATAGCCCGCCAGCAGCAGCGACTGGAAGAACACCATCGCCACCGACCACACCGCCGGCGAGCCGCCGAGCCGCGGCAGCACCATCTTCGTGAATAGCGGCTGCACCGAGAACAACAGCAGCGCGCTGACGAAGATCGCGGCGGTGTAGACCGTCAGCAGCAACCGGTTGCGCGACGAGGACGGCTGCTCCGTGGCGGCGGGTTGCACGATCGAATCCATGGAAGCTCCAGCAAAAGCGTTTTCCGGCGAGGTGGGCACCGGTTCGCGCGAGAAAACGCGTCGGATAAGTCCTCCGGCGGGCGCCGGACGCGCGCAATGGAGCACAAGGCGCCTGAACGGGCAATAAAGGGACACGTGATGTTGCAGCGACGATTGCTTGATATAGAGATGTCATTCCGGGGCGCCTCGAAGAGGCGAACCCGGAACCTCGAGATTCCGGGTTCGATGCTGCGCATCGCCCCGGAATGACGCCAGGGACATCATGAGCGAAACCGACGTCGTCATCATCGGCGCTGGCCATAACGGCCTCACCTGCGCGGCCTATCTCGCGATGGCGGGCCTGCGCGTGCGCGTGGTCGAGCGCCGCAAGGTGGTCGGCGGCGCCGCGGTCACGGAGGAGTTTCATCCCGGCTTCCGCAATTCGGTCGCGGCCTACACCGTGAGCCTGCTCAATCCACAGGTGATCCGCGACCTCGCCCTCGCCGAGCAGGGCCTGCGGGTCGTCGAGCGGCGCGCGCAGAATTTCCTGCCTGCGCCCGACGGCAGCTATCTCCTCACCGGCGAGGGGCGGACCAAGGATTCCGTCGCGCGGCTGAGCACACATGACGCAGGCGCGCTCGACGGGTTCTCGCGCGAGCTGGAAGATATCGCCGACGTGCTCAGGCAGTTCGTGCTGCGTGCGCCACCGAACCTGCTCGACGGCTTTGGCACGAACGCGATCCGGGAGGCGGTGAACGCGTTCCAGAGCGCCAACATCCTGCGCGGCCTCACGCTGGAGCAGAGCCGCAGCCTGCTCGATCTCTTCACCCGCTCGGCCGGCGAGATGCTGGACGAACGCTTCGAGCACGACCTGGTCAAGGCGCTGTTCGGCTTCGACGCCATCGTCGGCAATTATGCCAGCCCCTACGCGGCGGGCTCAGCCTATGTGATGTTGCATCACGCCTTCGGCGAGGTGAACGGCAAGAAGGGCGTCTGGGGCCATGCCATCGGCGGCATGGGCGCGATCACGCAGGCGATGGCGCGCGCAGCACGGGGCCGCGGCGTTGTGATCGACACCGATGCGGGCGTGCGCGAGATCATCGTCGAGCGCGACCGCGCGGTCGGCGTCGTGCTGGAGAACGGCACGGCCATCCGCGCAAAATATGTCGCGGCCAACGTCAATCCAAAGCTGCTCTATACGCGGCTGATCGCGGCCGACGCCCTGCCGAAGGACTTCCTGGCCCGCATCCGCCACTGGAAGAACGGCTCCGGCACCTTCCGCATGAACGTCGCGCTGGACCGCCTGCCCTCCTTCACGGCGTTGCCTGATGACGGCGATCATCTCACTTCCGGCATCATCCTCGCCCCGAGCCTCGGCTACATGGATCGCGCCTATCTCGATGCGCGGGCGCAAGGCTGGAGCCGAGAGCCCGTCGTCGAAATGCTGATCCCCTCGACGCTCGACGACACGCTGGCGCCCGAGGGAAAACACGTCGCGAGCCTGTTCTGCCAGCATGTCGCGCCGGAGCTGCCCGATGGCAAATCCTGGGACGACCATCGCGACGAGGTCGCCGATCTCATGATCGCGACGGTGGACAAATACGCACCGGGTTTTGCGGCCAGCGTGCTCGGCCGCCAGATCCTGTCGCCGCTCGATCTCGAGCGGCAGTTCGGCCTTTTGGGAGGCGACATCTTCCACGGCGCGCTGACACTGAACCAGCTGTTCTCGGCGCGGCCGATGCTGGGCCACGCCGATTACCGCGGGCCCCTGGGCGGCCTCTATCATTGCGGCTCCGGCGCCCACCCCGGCGGCGGCGTCACCGGCGCCCCCGGCCACAACGCGGCGCAAGCGATCCTGAGGGATCACCGATCGCTGTTCGGAAGCCGTGGATAGGTCTGTGGATGGGCTGTGGACAGGCTGTTGGCAGGGCTGTGCGAAAGCGGTGGGTAGCCGGTGCGCGGCGGCCCCGGGGAGCCGCGTGCGAGGCGGTGGAAAAGCTGGGGATGAGTGGCGGGATAAGGCCGTGGACAACGAGCGGGAAACGAGCGGACGGCCCTGTGGATCCCCAAAACGACCTCGCCCGCCGGGGGCAATTCCCCGTGCGGGCGATCGTCAGGAAACAGCCTCTAAAGAAAAATCAGCCCCCGCCGGGAAATGGGAAGCGGAAATTACTTCAAGGAGGTGCTAATCGAACCGAACTTGTCGTTCAGGCTGGTGCCCAGGCTGTTCACCACCGTGATGATCGCCAGTGCGATACCCGCTGCGATCAGGCCGTACTCGATCGCGGTTGCACCGGACTCGTCCGACCAGAACTTCTGGATCATGCGCTTCAAGACTTGCCTCCGTTTCAATTACAGAATGAGTGGACTGGTTCCAACATCCGAAAATCTACGGGGCTCAACCTTCGGTCGGGTTAATCTGGGAACCGCAAGTTATACGGAAAATTGGGAACAAAAGTTCCAAAAATTGGACTCAGCGGAACCCTAGGATGCAGCTTTCCCCCACCCATCGCGCCTGCTTTTCGATCGGCACCGAGGCCGCGGCCAAGCAGGTCGTCGATGTGCTCACAGAGGTCTTTTTGGAGGGCGATGCGGCCGTCGCCGCCTTCGAGCGGCCGGACGGACAATGGGACGTTACTCTCCATTTTGCCGAGGCGCCTGACCAGGCATTGCTGCGCGAAGTCGTTGCGACGTCAGCAGGAAACGACATCGCGGGGACCCTGACCTTCGACACCATCGAGGCCAAGGACTGGGTCAAGGCGAGCCTGGAAGATCTCGTCCCGGTACCGGCCGGGCGCTTCGTCGTGCACGGCAGTCACGACCGCGACCGGGTCGCGCCGAACAAGCTTGCGATCGAGATCGAGGCGGCGCTCGCCTTCGGCACCGGCCACCACGGCACCACCCGCGGCTGTTTACTGTTGCTTGACCACGTCCTGAAGAGTTCCCTGCCGAGGAGCCTGCTCGACCTCGGCACCGGCACCGGCGTGCTGGGGATCGCGGCGGCGAAAGCGCTGCATCGCGCGGTGCTCGCCTCCGACATCGACGCGCCATCGGTGCGGGTGGCGGCCGAAAACGCGACGCTGAACGAAGTCGGCAACCAGGTGCGGGTGATCCGCGCCACCGGCTTCGCCGCACCGGATTTTGCCAGATGCGGCCCGTTCGACCTGGTCCTGGCCAACATCCTTGCCAACCCGTTAAGGCAATTGGCCGGCCCGATGGCGCGGCACCTCGCGCCCGGCGCCCGCGTCATCCTCTCGGGCCTCTTGACCCACCAGGCCCCCGCCGTGATCGCCGCCTACCGCGCACGCGGCCTCGTGCCGCTGCGGCACCTGCGGATCGAAGGGTGGAGCAGCTTGTTGCTGCGGAAGATGGGGTGAGCGAGGTGCCGTAGGGCAAAGCGGAGCGTGCCCACGCACTTTTTGCGACCGAGAGAGATGGTGGGCACGACGCTTCGCGCCTTTGCCCACCCTACGGCATTATCGTCGCCGTCCCTACTCCGCCGGCTTCTTGTCCCGGCGCAGCGCGCGCTCGCCCCGCAAGGCGCGCCGGGCACGGCGTTCGGCGAAACGATCGATCATCTGGGTGATGAGGCCGCGCGGCTTCTTCGGGGGCGTTGCGGCCGGGTCGCGCGCGGCCGGCGGCGAAATCTTCTCAAACGTGAACGCTGGCATCGTGTGTCCCCTCGCCGTTGAGATGAACCACCTGCTCGAATTTCCCTGTTATCCGGACGAAGCGCAACTGCTGCATCCTGCACTCCACTCAATTCGAATGGAACATTTTCAAGCACACTCCATGCCAGATGCGATGCAAATGCGTCTACATTGCGGACCGCCCCCCATGATCCTAGACTGAGCCCATCATGTTCGAAGCGCATTTCCAGACATTTGAGGAGCCCGAGGCCGGCGTCGCATTGACCGCGCGCCTTGCCACGCTCCGTGAAGAACTCGCCCGCCGCAAGCTGACCGGCTTCGTCATTCCGCGCGCCGACCAGCAGCAGAATGAATATGTCCCCCCGTCGGAAGAGCGGCTGGCCTGGCTGACCGGCTTTACCGGTTCAGCGGGATTGGCTGTGGTGCTGACCCATGCAGCCGCGGTGTTCGTCGATGGCCGCTACACGATCCAGGCGGCCAAGCAGGTCGACGCAAAGGCCTGGGCCGTGGAATCGCTGATCGATCCGCCCCCGGAAAGCTGGGTGTCGGCGCACTTGAAAGCCGGCGACCGCCTCGGATTTGATCCGTGGCTGCACACTTCTTCGGCAGCCGAACGCCTCGCCGCCGCCTGCACCAAGGCCGGCGCCGAGCTGGTCGCCGTCGACTCCAATCCGGTCGACGCGATCTGGCAGGACCGGCCGCAGCCGCCGCTGGCCGCCGTGGCGGTGCATAGCCTGCAAAATGCCGGGGTCGCCGAGGCCGAGAAGATCACGCAAATCAAAAGCGAGATCGACAAGCTCGGCGTCGACGCGCTGGTGCTGTCCGACAGCCACGCCGTGGCCTGGACCTTCAACATCCGCGGCGCCGACGTCGCCCATACGCCGCTGCCGTTGTCCTACGCGCTGGTGCCGAAAGACGGCCGGCCGACCGTGTTCATCGACCACCGCAAGCTCTCCAACCTCTCGCGCGACCATCTCGAGCAGTCCGCCGACGTGCGCGAGCCCGATGCGATGGCGCCGACGCTGATGGCGCTCGCCAAGAGCGGCGCGGCGATCGCACTCGACAATGCCACCGCGGCCGACGCACTCAGCCGGCTGATCGTGAGCGCCGGTGGCAAGCCGGTGCGCGGCAGCGATCCGATCGCGCTGCTGAAGGCGGTCAAGAATGCGACCGAGATCAAGGGCACGAAGACGGCCCATGTGCGCGATGCCGTGGCGCTGGCGCGCTTCCTCGCCTTCATCGACCGCGAGGCACCCAGCGGCAAGCTCACCGAGATCGACGCGGTGGAGGCGCTCGAGACCTTCCGCCGCGACACCGGCGCGCTGAAGGACGTGTCGTTCCCGACCATATCAGGCACCGGCCCGAACGGCGCCATCGTGCACTATCGCGTCACCCGCAAGAGCAACCGGCGCATCGCGCCCGGCGATCTCTTGCTGATCGATTCCGGTGCGCAATACGAAGACGGCACCACCGACGTCACCCGCACCATGGCCGTGGGCGAGCCGACGGCCGAGATGCGCGACCGCTTCACCCGCGTCTTGCGCGGCCACATCGCGATTGCGCGTGCGGTGTTTCCCGACGGCACCACCGGCGCGCAGCTCGACACGCTGGCACGGCAATATCTCTGGGCCGCCGGCGTCGATTTCGAGCACGGCACCGGCCACGGCGTCGGCAGCTATCTCAGTGTGCACGAAGGACCGGCGCGGATCTCGAAGCTCGGCACCACGCCGCTGAAGCGCGGCATGATCCTCTCCAACGAGCCGGGCTACTACAAGACCGACGGTTTCGGCATCCGCATCGAGAACCTCGAGCTGGTGGTCGCCGCCGACATCAAGGGCGCGGAGAAGCCGATGAACGCGTTCGAGACGCTGACGCTCGCACCGATCGACCGCCGGCTGATCGATGTCGCGATGCTGGGCAAGGACGAGCTCCACTGGCTCAATGCCTACCACGCGCGCGTGCGGGCCGAGGTGCGGCCGGCGCTGGACGAGGCGACGAAGGCGTGGCTCGATCAGGCGACGGCGGAGCTGAAGGCGTAAGGTCGAAGCGCATAGCACTACGCGATTTGCGCAAGGCTCTTTCCTCACGACGGATGTCATTCCCCGCGAAAGCGGGGAATCCAGTACGCCGCAGCCTCTCGATTCAATCAATACGGCCTCTGGAATACTGGATCGCCCGCTTTCGCGGGCGATGACAGCTGAGTTTGAGGTACGCCGCACAACATGTCGGCACGTGCGCCCCGTAAATGTCCGCCCCTCCGCACGCCCTCATCATAACCATCCCGGAATCCGTATAGCCGCATTCCGAAACGCCAATATCCGTCTTGTGCGAGCACGCTACAGTCCGATTCGAATTTCAGAGACGGACACGTAATGCACGGCATGATCAGCAAGCCGCCAGGAGCGGCGGCCAACATCGCGACCTCGCGCGTGGTGCTGCTGTTGCTGGTCGTCATGACCGGGATCGCGCCGATCTCGCTCTATATGCTGGTTCCGGCGCTGCCGGTGCTGGCGACGAATTTCGGCAGCGACATCTCGGTCGCGCAGATGACGGTGTCGCTCTACATGGTCGGCATCGCGCTGTCGCAGCTGATCATGGGTCCGCTGTCGGACAGGTTCGGGCGGCGCCCGGTGCTGCTCGGCGGGCTGACGCTGATGGTGGCGGCCAGCATCGCTTGCATCTTCGCGCAAACCTTGCCGCAACTGATCGCGGCGCGTTTCTTCCAGGCACTGGGCGGCGCCGCCGGCATGGTGGTCAGCCGCGCCATCATCCGCGATATCTACGAGCGCGATCGCGTCGCCTCGATGATCAGCCTGGTGGTCGCGGCGCTGATGATCGGGCAGATGGTCTCGCCCCTCACCGGCGGCCTGATCGAGACCGCGTTCGGCTGGCGCGCGATCTTCTACGCCATCACGATCGGCGCGATCCTCGTCGCCGCCGGCATCGCGGTTGCCCTGCCGGAGACACGCCGCACCCGTGCTGCCGGCAGCGGCTTTCGCGGCGACGTCGGCATTCTGATTCGCAACCGCGCCTTCGTCGGTTACGTGATGTGCCAGGTGCTGGCTTCGCAGATCATCTTCACCTTCGCCGGCGGCGGCCCCTACATCGTGGTGACGCAGATGGGCCGCACCAGCGCCGAATACGGCGCTTGGTTTGCGACGACCGGTTTTGCGTATCTCGTCGGCAACCTGCTCTGCGTGCGCTTTGCGCCCAGGCACTCGCTGGAGAAGCTGATCTGGTTCGGGCTCGGTTTGCAGCTCTGCGGCAGCGTGCTGAACCTGACGTGGAGCTTCATCGGCTGGAACGAAGCGCCCGCCTGGCTGTTCGGCACGCAGATGATCGTGATGGCCGGCAATGCCTTCGTGATGGCGAACTCCGCGGCCGGCGCGATCAGCATCCGTCCCGAGGCAGCAGGCACCGCGTCGGGCGCGATGGGTTTCCTGCAGCAGGGCATCGGCGCGCTGATGTCGCAATTCGGCGCCTATCTCGGCGGCCACTCCGCCACGACGCTGCCGCTCACCTCAGCCGTCCTCGCGATCTCGCTGCTCTGCGCCTGCATGATGATCTTCGTCGTCCCCCGCCGCGAGGTCATGGTGAGCGAGACGCTGATCGAGCAGGCGGAAGAGGAAGAGAGCGGGATGATGTGAGACTTTCTTCCTTCTCCCCTTGTGGGAGAAGGTGGCGCGCATAGCGCGCCGGATGAGGGGTCTGTCTCCGCACGCTCCCTGTCAAAATTCGACTCGGGGATAGAACCCCTCATCCGGCGCTTCGCGCCACCTTCTCCCACAAGGGGAGAAGGGAAGAAGAGCTCACTCCCCGATCAGCGTCAGCCACTCATCCTCGGTCAGCACCTTGACGCCGTGCTTGTTGGCTTCCGCGAGCTTTGAGCCCGCGCCGGGGCCGGCGACGACAAGGTCGGTCTTCTTCGACACTGAACCTGACACCTTCGCCCCCAGACGCTCTGCGGTGGCCTTGGCCTCGTCGCGCGTCATCTTCTCCAGCGAACCCGTGAACACCACCGTCTTGCCGGCGACGGCGGAGTTGCTCTTCGGCTTCTCGGCGTCGACGATCTGATCGAGCTCTTTGACGAGCCGCTCGACGATGCCGCGATTGTGGCTTTCGCCGAAATAGTCGGCGATGCTCTTGATCACGGTGTCGCCGATCTGGTCGAGCGCGTCCATCTCGACCATCGCCTCCTCGTCTCCCTTGGCGACCTTGAGGCAGGCATCGTGGAAGGCGTCCCAGGAGCCGTAGCCGCGAGCCAGCGCCAGCGCCGTGGTCTCGCCGACATGGCGCATGCCGAGCGCATAGACGAAGCGCTCCAGCGCGATCTTGCGCCGGCTCTCGATGGCGCCGAACAGATTGCGCACCGAAGTGGCGCCGTAGCCCTCGATCTCTTCGAGCTTCAGCTTCGCATTGCGCTTCTCCAGCGTGAAGATGTCGGCAGGTTCCTTGACCCATCCTTCATCGAAGAAATACTGGAGCTGCTTCTCGCCGAGACCGTCGATGTCGAAGGCGCGACGCGACACGAACAGCTTGAGGTGCTCGATCTTCTGATAGGGGCAGGCGAACTCGCCGGTGCAGCGGGCGCGCGATTCTTCCTCACCGGCGGCCGTCTCCCCGCGCGTGACGTCGGTGTGCAGCGGGCACGGGCACTTCTTCGGGAAGTGAAATTCCTTGGCCGTCTTCGGCCGCTTGTCGAGGACGACATCGACAATCTGTGGAATGACGTCGCCGGCACGCTGGATCACGACGGTGTCGCCGATCCTGATATCGCGGCCCTCGCGCAGCACCTCGCCCTTGTTGCCGATGCCCTTGATGTAGTCCTCGTTGTGCAGCGTGACGTTCTGCACGATCACGCCGCCGACGCCGACCGGCTCGAGCTTGCCGACCGGCGTGAACGAGCCGGTGCGGCCGACCTGGATCTCGATGTCACGCAGCACCGTCATGGCGCGCTCCGCCGGGAATTTGTGCGCGATGCCCCAGCGCGGCGTGCGCGAGACGAAGCCGAGTCGCTCCTGCCAGTCGATGCGGTCGACCTTGTAGACGACGCCGTCGATGTCGTAGTCGAGCCGTGCGCGCTGCTCCTCGATCGATTGATGAAAAGCCAGCAGCTGCTCGACGGAGTGACACAGCCTGGTCAGCGGATTGGTCTTGAAACCGCAGCGCTCGAACCAGCCGATCATGCCGCTCTGCGTGCCCTCGGGCATCGCGCTCATCTCGCCCCAGGCATAGGCGAAGAAGCCGAGAGGCCGCGAGGCCGTAATGGTCGGGTCCTTCTGCCGCAGCGATCCTGCGGCAGAATTGCGCGGGTTGGCGAAGATGGTGTCGCCGGCAGCCTTCTGGCGCTCGTTGAGCGCGAGGAACGCCTTCTTGGTCATGTAGACCTCGCCGCGCACCTCGCAGATGTCGGGGATGTTGCGGCCCTTCAACTTCTGCGGCACGTCTTCGAGCGTGCGGATGTTGGCGGTGACATCCTCGCCGACCGCACCGTCCCCGCGCGTCGCCGCGGTGATGAGCTCGCCGCCCTCATAACGCAACGACATCGAGAGGCCGTCGATCTTCGGCTCGGCGGAGAAGTTGATCTGGTCGTCATCGAGCTTCAGGAAGCGCACGATGCGGCCGACGAAGTCGCGGACGTCCTCCTCCGCAAAGGCGTTGTCGAGCGACAGCATCGGGACCGAGTGCGACACCTTCTTGAAGCGGCCCGACGGCGCTGCGCCGACCTTTTGCGAGGGCGAGTCCGCACTGACGAATTCCGGAAAGCGCTTTTCGATGGCGTTGAAGCGCTGGCGCAGCGCGTCATATTCGGCGTCGGTGACGGTGGGCGCGTCATCCTGATAGTAGCGCTCGTTGTGCCCCTCGATCTCGAGCGACAGCCGCATGTGCTCGACCTTGGCCTGCGCCTTGGTGAGGTCGGCGACGTCACGAAGCGGTTTTGCTTTTGATTTTGTTGCTCTGGCCATCATGCTTAATGTTCTAGCTCGTCGTTCCGGGATGGTCCGAAGGACCAGACCCGGAACCTCGAGATTCCGGGTTCGCACTTCGTGCGCCCCGGAATGACGGTGGGGAGGGACTTGTGGCGTATTACGTCTACATTCTAGCAAGCCGGCGGGACGGGGCAATCTACGTCGGCATCACCAACGATCTCGTGCGGCGTGTCTATGAGCACCGACTCAAGGCCGTGCCAAGCTTCACGACAAGATACAACATCACGCAGCTTGTTTGGTTCGAGGTCTACGACGATCCCATCTCGGCGATCTCGCGCGAGAAAGAACTCAAGAAGTGGAAACGGACCTGGAAGACCCAGCTGATCGAGAAAGACAATCCCAATTGGGATGATCTCTACGAGTCGATCTGCAATTGAAAGAGTCATTCCGGGATGGTCCGAAGGACCAGACCCGGAATCTCGAGATTCCGGGTTCGCACTTCGTGCGCCCCGGAATGACGATGGAAATCAAGCCTAGCTTGCCGCCTTGAGCAGCCGCTCCGCGGCCGCGCGCGCCTCGGCCGTGATCTCGGCGCCGGCGAGCATGCGGGCGATTTCCTCGCGGCGGTGGTCGGCGGCGAGCGCGTTGACGCGGGTCGCGACGCGCTTGCCCTTGTCCAGCGCATCCTTGGAGATCAGCAGATGCTGGTCGGCGCGGGCGGCGACCTGCGGGGCGTGGGTCACGGCCATCACCTGCACCTTGCCGGCAAGCCGCGCCAACCGCCCGCCGATGGCGTCCGCGACCGCACCGCCGACGCCGGTGTCGATCTCGTCGAACACCAGTGTCGGCGCCGAGCCGCGGTCGGACAGCACGACCTTGAGCGCCAGCAGGAAGCGCGAGAGCTCGCCGCCGGAGGCGACCTTCATCATCGGCCCCGGCTTCGTGCCCGGATTGGTCTGCACCCAGAACTCGACGCGGTCGAACCCTTGCGGGCCTGGGGCCGCCTCGTCGGTCGTCACCTGGGTGATGAATTTCGCGCGTTCGAGCTTGAGCGGTGCGAGCTCGGCATTGACAGACTTGTTGAGCTTTTCCGCCGATTTCTGCCGCGCAAGTGACAACTTCTTGGCGGCAGCGGCGTAGCGGCCATCGGCCTCGATCGCAGCCTGCTCCAGCTTCTTCAACTGCGAGGCGCCGGCGTCGATCAGCACGACGTCGGCCGCGTACTGGGCAGCGAGCGCCGCGAGCAGGTCCACCGGGGTCGAATATTTGCGCGAGGCTGCACGCAGGGCGAACAGCCGCTCCTCGATGCGTTCGAGCTCGGCCGGGTCGAAATCGGTCGCGGCAAGCGCGGCCAGCAGATGCTGGTCGGCTTCCTCCAGCGCGTTGATCGCGATGTCGATCGCCTTCACGGCAGGCTCGACCAACGCCGGCGAATTGACACCGCGGCGCTCCAGCCGGCGCACGGCAGCCGAGAGCGTTGCGACCGGCGAATGATGGCCGCCGACCGCTTCCTGCGCCTCGCGCAGATCGGAGGCGATTTTCTCGCCCTGCATCATGGTGGTGCGGCGATGGGCCAGCGAGGTCTCCTCGCCATCCTTGGGCGCCAGCTGCTTCAGCTCGTCCGAGGCGTGGCGCAGATAATCGGCCTCGCGCGCGGCGCGCTCCATGCCGGCGCGATGCTCCTCCAGCGCCGTGTTGGCGGTGCGACGGGCGTCCCAGAGCGACTCAACGGCCGCGACGTCCTTTTCCAGCCCGGCAAAGGCGTCGAGCAGGCGGCGGTGGGTGGCGGCATCGACCAGCGCGCGCTCGTCATGCTGGCCGTGGATCTCGACCAGGGCGGCGCCGACCGCCTTCAGCGTCTGCACGCTGATCGACTGGTCGTTGATGAAGGCGCGGGTGCGGCCGTCGGCGAGTTGCACCCGGCGGAGAATCATCTCGCCGGTATCGTCCAGCCCGTTCTCGGCGAGGATTTTCGCCGCAGGGTGATTCTTGGGGATATCGAAGACGGCGGTGACCTGCCCCTGCTCCGCGCCATGGCGCACGAGGCCGGCGTCGCCGCGGCCGCCGAGCGCCAGTGCAAAGGCATCGAGCAGGATGGATTTGCCCGCACCGGTCTCGCCGGTCAAAACCGCAAGGCCGGTGGCGAATTCGATATCGAGCCGTTCGATCAGGACGATGTCACGGATCGACAGACGCGCCAGCATGGAACCAGATTTCCTAGCCGAGACCCATCTTCTTGAAAGTCCGGCTGATCCAGGACCCCTGATTCTCGCTCGGTTCGAGACCGCCCGATTTTACAAGATTATAGGCGTCTTTGTACCAGCGGCTGTCAGGAAAATTGTGGCCGAGCACGGCCGCCGCGGTCTGTGCCTCGCCGACGATGCCGATCGCCATATAGGCCTCGGTGAGCCGGAACAGCGCCTCTTCGACATGGCGGGTGGTCTGGTACTGCGTGACGACGGCCTTGTAGCGGTTGATCGCCGCCGTGTAGTCGCGCTTCTGCATGTAGTAGCGGCCGACGTTCATTTCCTTGCCGGCGAGCTGGTCGCGCGCGCCCTCGATCTTGGCCTTGGCCGAGGTCGCATATTCCGAGTTCGGATATTTGCGGTTGACCTCTTCCAGCGCGGCGATCGCCTTCTCGGTGCGGGCCTGGTCGCGGCTGATGTCCGGGATCTGGTCGTAATGGGAGGCCGCGATCAGATACTGCGCATAGGCCGCGTCCGGGCTGCCCGGATGCAGCGTGACGTAGCGGGTCGCAGCGCCGATGCAGCCGTCATAGTCGCCGCCCTGGTAGGACGCATAGGCCGACATCAGGAGCGATTTGCGGGCCCAGTCGGAATAAGGATGCTGGCGGTCGACCTCTTCGAACTTCTTGTTCGCCGCCTTCATGTCCTTCTTCTCGTTCATGAGGTACAGGCCCTCATTGTAGATCTTGTCGGCGGGCTCCTCGACGAAGGTGTCGTCCTTGGCGGTGAACTTGTCCCAGAGCGCGCCGGTGCCGCAGCCGGCCAGCGGCAGCGCGAGCACGATGAGGGTGGCGGCGTGAAGCAGCCCGCGGACTCCAGACGAGACCGAGAGATATCCGCGCGTCATACGCTGTGCCGACATGAGTTTAAGCCCTGACGCCCTGTGATGCGGTGTCCGCCAGCCCATGAACCCCGTCCTGGGCGCGAAATGGTGCCGTGGTGCCTGCCATGCGACCACGCCGATGTAACCGAAAAACGATCCTGAACCAACCGGATAGGCAGGCATTTCGCCCGGATTAAGGCGAACGCGCCGCAATCCTAGCCGATCATCGTTACCAGGAGTTTCCCGGGGCAAGGCGCCGCCACACGGCCACGGCGACAGGTCTCTTCAGGACACGTCTCTTCAGGACACGTCCGGCCCGTAGGCCGCGGCGACCCGGCCGCCGACGATGCCGCGACCGACTTCGCCCGCGGGGCGCGTGGTGCGGCGAGCCGCCTCGCCCTCGACCACCCGCCAGGCGGTACGGTCGGCGAGCAGCGCGGTCAGGACGGCGTGGTTGAGCTTGTGGCCGCCGCGAACCGAGCGGTAGGCGCCAAGCAGCGGCAGGCCGGCCAGCGCGAGGTCGCCGATCACGTCCAGCACCTTGTGGCGGGCGCATTCGTCGGCGTAGCGCAGGCCCTCGGTGTTGAGCAGCCGCTCCTCGTCGAACACGACGGTATTGTCGAAGGAGGCGCCGAGTGCGTAACCCGCGCTCCAGAGCCGGGCGACGTCGCACATCAGGCCGAAAGTCCGGGCGCGGCCGACTTCGCGGCGGAAACGTTCCGGGCTCAGGTCGAAGCCGTAGCTCTGCTGACCGATGACGGGATTGGTGAAGTCGATCTCGACCTCGGCGCGGAACCCGTTGGCGTAGGGTCGGATCTCGCCGAAGGAGTCACCGATCTTGACCGAGATCGGCTTCAAAACCTGAATGAAGCGGCGCTGTGCCGGCTGGCTGACGATGCCGGCCTGGTCGATCGCCGCAATGAAAGCCGCGGCGCTGCCGTCCATGATCGGCACTTCCGGACCGTCGATCTCGATGGTGGCGTTGTCGACGCCCATGCCCCGCAGCGCGGCGAGCACGTGCTCGGCGGTGGACACCAGCGGACCATTGCGATCGCCGAGGACGGTGGCAAAATCGGTCGCGATCACCTGATCGGCGGTCGCCTGAACTTCGCGGTCACTTCCCTCAAGCCCGGTGCGGACAAAAATAAAACCTGCGTCGACAGGCGCAGGCCCAAGCGTGAGAGTGACAGGAAGACCGGAATGAACGCCTACGCCTGCCACGGTGGCTTGCGCACGAAGCGTTGTTTGCCGGCTAAATTTCATCAGGAACCCGCCCCACTACGACCACTGCGACTTATACGAGACCCGTCTGGCCGGCCAGTGCCGACGCTTCCGAATCTCCGTATCCCCAAGTCACGGCAAACCATAGTCACTGCCTCAAACAGCGCCAACTCACGCTTTTTTACCGATTGTTACCCCAAACCTGCCGTATTCGCGCCAAGGCTTAACCAAATTGCGCCGAGTTTTGGGGCCGTTTCCGGCAGTTTTACTGAACCACCGAATACGTAATTAATGATTTAAAATCAGTTGTTTGGTCGCACAATCCGGATAGGCACGGGGCAAAAGGAAAGGTCCCGGCAAGCTTCCCGCCGGGACCTTTTTTCGTCAGCCTTATTGTAACAATCCTCAGGTCGCCTGCCGCCTCAGGAAGGCGGGGATATCAAGATGGTCGTCACCCTGTGGCGCCGGCGCAACAGGTGCCGGGCGGCCGTGCATGTCCAGGCCCTGCGGCGCGGAGCGACGAGCATACTCTGATACCGGCTCAGTAGCCGCGATTTGCTGCGCCACGGTCTTCTGAGGCCGGCGATCGGGCAGCGGCGGCATTGCCGGACCTGCAGTGCGGGCTGCGACCGGCGCCTCACTCTCCTCGTCGCGGCGGCCGAGGCCGACATTGGCGAGACGCTGGAGCAGCGACAGGCGGGTCTTTTGCGGGGTCTCTTCTTCAACCTCGCCACGGGCCTGGCGAAGCTCGGCCTGGGCCGGCATCGGCAGTTCCTCGATCCGCGGCATCCGCGGTGCACGGACCGGCGCACGCTCGGCCTGCGGCGGGATGAAGGTGTCCGGCGTCATCGGCTCCTGCATCGCCACCGGGGCCATGTCAGGCTCCGGGAACAAGGTCGGCTTCTGGGCGATCGGGCGCACCGTGACGTCGCCATAGGTCTGCATCGGCGCGGGCGCCTGCGGGACCTCGGCAACGGCCGCCGCGATGGCGGCAAGCGCGGCGCGCTCGACATTGGGACGCGGCGCGACCGGCGCCGGCGCTGCGGCCGGCATCTGGGCTTCCAGCTTCTGGGCGCGCTCGGCCATGCGCTGATTGTCGGCACGCAGACGCGCGGTCAGGTCGGCGAGACGGCTCTCGGCAGCGGCGGCCGGAGCAGCGGGAGCCTGCTGCACCTGTTGAATCTGCTGCGGCGCCGCATTCGCGACCGGAGCGCTGGTGGCCTGGCTGTTGCGGGCGATCGCGGCCTGCTCGATACCGGTGGCGACCACCGAGACGCGGATCAGGCCGTCGAGCGCTTCGTCGAAGGTCGCGCCGACGATGATGTTGGCGTCCTGATCGACTTCCTCGCGGATACGGGTCGCGGCTTCGTCGACCTCGAACAGGGTGAGGTCCTTGCCGCCGGTGATCGAGATCAGGAGGCCCTTCGCGCCCTTCATCGAGCTGTCGTCGATCAGCGGGTTGGCGATCGCGGCTTCAGCGGCGGTCAGCGCGCGCTTGTCGCCGGAAGCTTCGCCGGTGCCCATCATCGCCTTGCCCATCTCGCGCATGACGGCGCGAACGTCGGCGAAGTCGAGGTTGATCAGGCCTTCCTTGACCATCAGGTCGGTGATGCAGGCAACGCCGGAATAGAGCACCTGGTCGGCCATCGCGAAGGCGTCGGCGAAGGTGGTCTTCTCGTTGGCGACCCGGAACAGGTTCTGGTTCGGGATGATCAGGAGCGTATCCACGACCTTGTGCAGCTCGTTGATGCCGGCTTCCGCGGTGCGCATGCGGCGGCCGCCCTCGAAGTGGAACGGCTTGGTCACGACGCCGACGGTGAGGATGCCCATGTCGCGCGCGGTCTTGGCGATGACCGGAGCTGCACCCGTGCCGGTGCCGCCGCCCATGCCGGCGGTGACGAACACCATGTTGGCGCCCGAGAGATGGTCGCGCAGCTCGTCGATCACCTCTTCCGCCGCCGCCGCGCCGACGTTCGGCTGCGAACCCGCGCCGAGGCCTTGCGTGACCGCGGTGCCCATCTGCACGATGCGCTGCGCCTTCGACATCGTCAGCGCCTGCGCGTCGGTGTTGGCGACCACGAAGTCGACGCCCTGGAGGCCCGCCGTGATCATGTTGTTGACGGCGTTGCCACCGGCGCCGCCGACGCCGAACACGGTGATGCGGGGCTTCAGTTCGTGAATATCAGGAACATTGATGCTGATGGTCATGTTTGCCTCTCGATCACGCGCGCGTGGTGGGTTCGCCCCGGCCGGCGGCCGCGGGAGTTGGTGAAATTCGAAGATTGCGGAACCGGTCCATCAGAAGCCCTCGCGTAGCCATCGTCCGACCTTTCCAAAATAACCGCCCGTCCCTGTCTTGACCTGCTGCCGCGTATGCCGCGGTTCGACATGCTCGTGGTGAACATATTGCGGGTAGACGAGGAGCCCCGCCGGCACCGCGAACGCGGCGTTCTTCGCCTCGTTGGGCAGCCGGCCGAAACCGAGCGGACGTCCGATCCGCACGGGCCGGCCGAGAATCTGGGTGCCGAGTTCGACGAGACCGGTGAGCTGCGAGGCGCCGCCGGAGAGCACGACGCGACCGTTTGGCTCTGAGGCGAAGGGCGAATCCTTCAGCTTGTCCCGAACCATTTCGAAGACTTCCTCGGCACGGTGCTTGACGATGTTGGCAATGGTGGCGCGAGAGACGATCTGCGGCAGATCCTGCTCGTCACCGGCTGTCGGTACAGACATCAGCTCACGCGAGTCCGATCCGCCGGTGATGACGGTCCCGTATAACGTCTTGATTCGCTCGGCATCGGCAATGGTCGCGGAGAGTCCACGCGCGAGATCCATCGTGATGTGTTGCCCGCCGACCGCAAAGCCCGCCGCATACACGAAGCGGCCGCCGGAATAGACCGCGATCGTCGTGGTGCCCGCGCCCATTTCGACGACGGCCGCGCCGAGATCGGCCTCGTCGTCGGTCAGCACCGACAGGCCGGCCACGTAGGGGCTCGCCGCCACGGCTTCGACATTGATGTGGCAGCGCTCCACCGCCAGCATCACGTTACGGGCGACGGTGGCATCGCAGGTGACGACATTCATGTCGACGCCGAACTGATGCGCGACCATGCCGCGGGCATCGCGGATGCCCTTGACGCCGTCGAGCGTGTAGCCGACCGGCAACGCGTGCAGCACAGTGCGGCCTTCGCCGGTGGCGTGCCGCATGCCGGTGGAGGTGACGCGGCTGACATCGGCCGCCGTCACCGCGCCACCGCGGATATCGGCCGCGGCTTCGACCAGCTGGCCGGAAAGCCGGCCACCGGAGACCGACAGCAGCACGGACTCGACCCGCACCTTGGCCATCTTCTCCGCCAGCCCGACGGCCTGGCGCACCGCCTGCTCGCATTCGGCAAGATCGATCACCGCGCCGGCCTTCATGCCGCGCGACTGGATCTGGCTGTAACCGATCAATTCCACCGCATGGGTACGGCCGCGCAAGGCATCGCTCGGCGCCGACGGCTTCAGCCGCGCGATCATGCAGGCGATCTTGCTGGTGCCGATGTCGAGGCAGGCGACGAGGCCGCCGCGCTTGTGCGGCATCGGGCGCGTCTTCGGGGTCTGGGTGCGATCAAGACCGGTCATGCGGCGTCCCCGGCCTTCTTTTTCTTCTTGTCCTTGAACAGGTCCTCGCGCGCCTTGGCGGCGTCGTCGGACAGCTGCACCACCAGACGATCGGGCAGGCGCATGTCGACGGCGACGATGTCGCGGGAGAACAGCTTGTCCTCCTTGTCGAGCTTGGACAGCATCGCGAGAGCGTTGCCGACGTCCTGCTCGGGCAGACGAATATCGAGGCCGTCCTTGAGCCTCAGGTTCCAGCGCCGTTCGCCGACATAGATCGCGGCCTTGGTCACCGAATTGATCTGCGGATAGCGCGCCAGCAGCGCCAGGAAATCGCGCGCCTGGGTGTCGGCGCCCTTGCCGACCACGAGCGGCAGCGACAGGAACCGGCGCGAGACGTAGGGCTCGAGCACGGCGCCATCATCGGCGATGACGGAGAGCCGGCCGGCCTCCTGCCACAGCGCGAACGCCTTGCGCTCGGTGAGCTCGATCATGAGCTGGCCCGGATAGAGCTTCAGCACGGTCGCATCCGCGATCCAGGGATTGGCCTTGAGCTTGTCGCGCACGGCGTCGGCGTCGAGGAACAGCAGCGAGGAGCGGCCGCTGACGCCGCCGACCGCGAGGATCTCGTCCTGGCTGAGCTGCTTGCGGCCGTTGATGACGACCGAGGTGATGCGGAAGCCGGCGGAATTGGCCAGCGCGTTGCGGGCGTCGCTGACCGCCGTGATGAAATCCTGGAGATGGCCGCCTTTGACGATGCCTAAGCCGCAGCTGCCGAGCAGCAGCAGAACGGTCATGGTGATTCCGACCCGGCGCGGCAGATAGCGCTCGACCAGCGCGACCACGCGCGGCGGGGGGTCACGCTCGACCACGGGCTTGGCTTTGGTGCGGATCTTGTCCTTGGCAGCAGCGCGCTTCTCGTCACGCCTCTCCTGCACCCACTCGCGCAGAAGCACGACCGCTCCGATAGCGGCCGCCTTCAGGTCAGCTTGGGGCCTCAGCGATCTCAGAAACGACCGAGTGAGGCTTCCTGCACCATCCATTGCACGAGCTCGTCAACAGTTAGCCCGCGACATCGCGCGGGTCCTGGCGAACATGACGTCTCGGACTTGCCGGGCCGGGTGCTGGTCTTCAGAAGTAGAAAACCTCTCCCCTTCAAAGCGTTCGCTGGAGGTGACATCACCCGCAACAGCCCACGCGCCGGCAGCCAAAGCGTCATATGCGCCGCCAGCGTTAACCTTCGGACGTCCTGGTAAACAAAAGGTAAACTTCGTTAACGCGGGATGCGTTTTGCCCAGGCTTGTGAGGCATTTGTGCCGCGATACCCGGCATTTTACCGGTTTTGGGTTCCAAAACCGGCCATTTCGCCTGTTCCGCCGTTAACCAGTCCTAATTATTTTCGCGCGCCCCGCCCGGCGAGCTCGACCAGGCCGCGCAGGAAGTCGACGAACTCGATGCCTTCGGCTTTCAGCGCCTTGGGGTAGAGCGAGGACTTGGTCAGCCCGGGCAGCGTGTTGGTCTCGAGATAGATCAGGCCCCTGTCCGAGACGATGAAGTCCGAGCGGGAATAGCCGGTGCAGGACATCGCGCGATGCGCCAGCATCGCCTGCTCCTTCAGCGCGGCGGTGATCTCGGGCGAAAAACGGCCGGGACAGATCTCCTGGGTCGACTTCAGGAGATATTTTGCGGCGTAGTCGAAATTGCCCTCGCCCGGAATGATCTCGATCGGCGGCAGCGAGATGATCGAGCCGTCGGTGCGCTCCAGCACGCCGCAGGTGGCCTCGACGCCTGCGATGTAGGGCTCGATCACATAGTCTTCGTGCTTCGCCGCATTACGGACGGCGACGAGATCCTGCCTGGCGTTGACGAAGATCAGGCCATAGCTCGAGCCGTCGCGCGCCGGCTTTGCGATCAGCCTTCCATATTCGGCGAAGGCCTCGTCGATCTTGTCCAGCGCAACGTTGGCCGGCGGCGTCACGCCGCCAAGCGCGGCGAAATGCTTGGCCGCGACCTTGTCGAAGGCGAGATGCGAGGAGGCCGAGCCCGATCCGGTGAAGGGCACGCCGCGCGCCTCGCACATCACCTGCAATTCACCGTTCTCCGCGCGCCCGCCATGCAGGCCGAGCACCAGCACGCGATTCTCGGCCTTGGCCTGGTCCAGCGCCTGCGCCAGCGGAATGCCTGATGTGCCGGGCTTGAACTCGTCCTCGAACGGACGGGCGTGTTCGAGCAGCTGTTTCGACTGCACCACATGCACCTTGTCCTCGACGTCCCACCACCAGAGATCGGCCTCGGGCAGCGCCTGGTGCAGCGCCTGGGCCGAGGCGACCGAGACGAGACGTTCGCGGTTGGAGCCGCCGAAGAGGATGGTGATGCGCATGTTCGTTCGTCGCTTGTCCAGGGTTAGCCGGGAATTCCAATCCGCTTGATTTCCCAGTGGAGCTCAATTCCGGAATTCGCCTTCACGCGTTCACGCACGGTCTCGCCCAGCGTCTCGATGTCGTGCGCGGTGGCGTCGCCCGTGTTGATCAGGAAATTGCAGTGCATCTCGGAGACCTGCGCGCCGCCGACGCGCAAGCCGCGGCAGCCGGCGGCATCCACCAGCTTCCAGGCGGAATGGCCGGGCGGATTCTTGAAGGTCGAACCGCCGGTCTTCTCGCGGATCGGCTGCGCGGTCTCGCGGTGGCTTTGCACCTCCGCCATGCGCGCGCGGATCGCATCAGTGTCCCTGATCTCGCCGCGAAAGCGCGCCGAGGTGAAGATGATGGAAGGATCGACCCCGCTGTTGCGATAGACGAACTTCATGCCGGCGTTGGAGAACACGTGCTTCGTGCCGTCGCGCCCGACGCCGCGCGCCTCGATCAGCACGTCCTTGGTCTCGCCGCCATTGGCCCCCGCATTCATGCGCAGCGCGCCGCCGATGGTGCCGGGAATGCCGAAGTAGAATTCGAGCCCGCCGATATTGGCGGAGGCCGCCACTTCCGCCACACGCTTGTCGAGCGCGGCAGTTCCGGCGGTGACGACATCGCCGCTCGCGCTCGCCTCGCCAAAGGCGCGCGGCGCGAGACGGATCACCACGCCCGCAATGCCGCCGTCGCGCACGATCAGGTTGGAGCCGACGCCGACGACATAGACGGGAATGTCGGAAGCGAGATGGGCGAGGAAATAGGCGAGATCATCCTCGTCCGCCGGCGTGAACAGCACCTGCGCGGGACCGCCGACGCGAAACCAGGTGAGCTCGGCGAGCGACTGGTTGGCCAGCATCCGGCCGCGTAGATCGGGCATCGCGGCTTTGAGCGAGGGGGTGATGTCGGGAAATCCCACTGCCCTACCCCAGCGCCTTCAGTTCGCCCGGCAACGCATACGCCCATTGCGTGATGTTGCCCGCCCCAAGGCACACGACGAGGTCGCCCGGCTTCGCCAGCCCCTTGATGATGCCCGCAAGCTCCGGCGCCGCCGGCAGGCCGATCACCTCGCGGTGGCCATGGGCGCGCAGGCCCGCGACGAAATGATCGCGATCGACGCCGTCGATCGGCGCTTCGCCGGCAGCATAGACGTCGGCGACAACAACCGCATCCGCATCGTTGAAGCAGGTGCAAAATTCCTCGAACAGCGATTGCAGGCGCGTGTAGCGATGCGGCTGCACCACGGCGACGATCTTGCCGTTGGTGGATTCCCGCGCCGCCTTCAACACTGCTGCGATCTCGACGGGATGATGACCGTAATCGTCGATCACCGTGACGCCGTTCCACTCGCCGGTCTTGGTAAAGCGGCGCTTGACGCCGCCGAAGCCTGCGATCGCCTTGCGGATCGCCTCGTCCGACACACCGAGCTCGCGCGCGACCGCAATCGCGGCCGTCGCGTTGGAGGCGTTGTGGCGGCCCGGCATCGGCAGCATGAGATCGGCGATCTCATGCATGGCGCCGGTCTTGCGATCTCGGAACGCGACCTTGAACTTCGATCCGCCGCCCATCGGGGTCAGATCGACGAACCGGACATCGGCCTGCGGATTCTCGCCATAGGTGATGATGCGGCGATCCTCGATCCTGCCGACGAGGCTTTGCACGACGGGATGATCGATGCACATCACGGCGAAGCCGTAGAACGGCAGGTTCTCGACGAAATGCCGGAACGCGTCCTGCACGGCCTCGAAGGTCTTGAAGTGGTCGAGATGCTCGGGGTCGACATTGGTGACGATCGCGACGTCGGTCGGCAGCTTCAGGAATGTGCCGTCGCTCTCGTCGGCTTCGACCACCATCCACTCGCCGGCGCCAAGCCGCGCATTCGAGCCATAGGCGTTGATGATGCCGCCGTTGATCACGGTGGGATCGAGGTCGCCGGCGTCGAGCAGCGTTGCGACCATCGTGGTCGTGGTGGTCTTGCCATGGGTGCCGGCGATGGCGACGCAGCTCTTCAGCCGCATCAGCTCGGCCAGCATCTCGGCGCGGCGCACCACGGGAATGCGGCGTTCGCGCGCCGCCATCAGCTCCGGATTGTCACGCTTGATCGCGGTGGACACGACGACGACCGCAGCGCCGTCGACATTCTCGGCCTTGTGGCCGACCGAGACCTTTGCGCCCTTCTTGCGGAGGCGATCGAGATTGTAATTGTCGGAGGCGTCCGAGCCCTGCACGGCATAGCCGAGATTGACCAGCACCTCGGCGATGCCGCTCATGCCGATCCCGCCGATCCCGACGAAGTGGATGGGTCCGATCTCGCGCGGCAGTCTCATGCTCTGTTCCCTGACCTCGCCGCCGGAAAAAGGCGGCATCTGGCGAAGGTCACGGCCAAATCAGCCGCGCCGTTCCTACTGGATGCCCCGCTTTAGAAGGCGAAGACAAGGGCTTTTTCGCGTCAGATTCGCGCGACCTTGACCACCAGATCGGCCAGCCGCTCGGCGGCATCGAGCCGGCCGGCGCCGCGGGCGGCTTCGGCCATGGATGCGAGGCGCGCGGGCGCGGCGGCGAAGGCGGAGATCTCGGCGGCGAGCCGGTCGGAGGTGAACTCGGTCTGCGGGATGCGGACCGCGCCGTCGACCTTGACCAGCACGCCGGCATTGGCGAACTGGTCCTGGTCGATCGAGCCGGGCAGCGGCACCAGGATCGAGGGCCGTCCGATCGCGGCGAGCTCGGCGACCGTGCCGGCGCCGGAGCGCGACACCACCAGATGGTTGGAGGCGAGCCGTGCCGGCAGATCGGTGAAGAACGGCGCGAGCTCGGCATTGATCTTGAGCTTGTCATAGACCGCGCTGACGCGGCTCATGTCCTCGTCGCGGACCTGCTGGGTCAGGATCAGCCGGCTCCACAGCGCAGGTTCGAGCCGCTCGATCGCGCCGGGCACGATGTCGGCCATGATGCGCGCGCCCTGGCTGCCGCCGACGACCAGCAGGCGCAGCGGTCCGCTCGCCTCGGGCGCGGCATACGCAACAGCGGCCGCAGCGAGGACTGCGGGACGCATCGGCGTGCCGACCGTCGTGGTCTTGCCTGATAGCGCCGGATCGCGGTCGAGCACGCCGGGCAGCGACGTCGCGATGGCGCGGACGCGGCCCGAAAGGAACCGGTTGGCGCGGCCGAGCACCGCGTTGGCGTCGTGGATGATGCCGGGCACGCCGGCGAATTTCGCCGCGACCAGCGGCGGCAGCGTTGGGTAACCGCCGAAGCCGACGACGGCGACCGGCTTCAATCGCTTGATCAAGCGATAGGCGGAGAGCGTGCCGGCGGCGAGCGTGAGGCCGGCATAGGCCAGCTGCAACGGATTGCGGCCGCGCGCGGTCTCGCTTCTGACGACGTCGATCGTGTCCTTGCCGAACAGCCCGCTATAGCGCAGCGCGCGCTCGTCGGTGACGAGGCGGACGCGAAAGCCGCGCCGGATCAGCTCGACGCCGAGCGCCTCGGCCGGAAACAGATGGCCGCCGGTGCCGCCCGCGGCAAGAAGAATCAGGGGGGACGTGTCCATGGAGAGGCCTTTTACAAGGTCTTTCCCGTCATTGCGAGCGAAGCGAAGCAATCCAGAATGCCACCGCGGAGACAGACTGGATTGCTTCGCTGCGCTCGCAATGACGAAAAAACTAGGCGTAGCTGCGCATCGCGTCGGCGCGGCCGCTGGCCTCGACCTCGGTGCGCGGACGCAGCCGCGTCAGCGCCAGCATCATGCCGACGCCATAGGCGAGCGACACGATCGAGGAGCCGCCATAGGAGATGAAGGGCAGCGTCATGCCCTTGGCGGGGATGAGCTGGAGGTTGACCGACATGTTGATCGCGGCCTGCACGCCGAACAGGATCGCAAGACCCGACGCCGCAAAGCGCGAGAACATGTCCTCATTGGCATAGGCGCGCGAGAGCGTGCGGATCACGACGAATGCGAACAGCGCCAGCATCGCTAGGCACAGGATGATACCGAACTCCTCGGCGGCAACCGCGAACACGAAGTCGGTGTGGCTGTCCGGCAGGCTGCGTTTTGCAATGCCCTCGCCCGGTCCGAGGCCGAACCATCCGCCGTTGTAGAAGGCTTCCATGGCGGTATCGACCTGGAAGGTGTCGCCGGAGGCCGGGTTCATGAAGCGTTTGATACGGCCGGCAACGTGCGGGACGAACAGATAGGCGCTGAACAGACCGGCCGCTCCGAGCCCGGCAAGACCAAATACCCAGATCATGCGCATGCCCGCGATGAAGAACAGCGAGCCCCACACCATCAGGATCAGCATGGTCTGGCCGAAGTCCGGCTCCATCACCAGCAGCGCGACCAGCATCATCAGCAGCACCAGCGCCATCGAGGTCGCCGGCATCTCCGGCCGCTTGGTCGATTCCGCGAACAGCCAGGCGGCGATGACGACGAACGAAGGTTTTGCGATTTCGGAGGCCTGAATGTTGACGCCGAGCAGCGTGATCCAGCGCCGCGAGCCCTTCACCTCGGGGCCGATCGCCAGCGTCAGCACGATCAGGATGATGCTCGCAGCGAAGATGATCAGCGCGCTGCGGCGGATCGCGCGCGGCGACAGGAAGGAGACCCCGAGCAGCACCAGGCAGGACGGGAGCAGGAACATCACGTGGCGGCTGAAGAAATGGAACGGATCAAGCCCGATGCGGGTCGCAACCGGCGGGCTCGCCGCCAGCGACAGGATCACCCCGGTCAGCATCAGCGCCAGGATGGCGCCCATCAGCGGCTTGTCGACGGTCCACCACCACTCGGAAAAGGGGGTGCGTTCTTCACGGGAGAGCATGGGCGGCCGCTTTCGGACAGAGGTCCGTCCATTGGTCGCCGAGGTTGGTTTACGGGGGGTTAATGAAATGTGGATGTTTGAAGATGATCTCCGCAGCGTCCACAAAACACACTGTCGTGCCCCGGCTTGACCGGGGCATCCAGTACGCCGCGGCCTTTCGGCTCAAGCGTCGTCTCTGGAATACTGGGTCGCCCCGTCAAGCCGGGCGACGACAGCGGAGCAAGCGATAGCCGCCTGCCTTCAAACCACCGGCTTCGCGCCCTACTCGTAATTGATCGCAATATCCCCCGCGCGCGGATCGCGCTTGTAGATCTGGTCAGGCCCGGGAATGAAGCCGATCCTGACGGCTCGCTCACTGCTCCAGACGACGACAACATCGAGATGGCCGCGCACGCTGAGAAAGGTCGGCGTGCTCTCGGGCGAGAACGTCCGGCCGCGCGCAATGATGCTGGCTTGCGTGCTGTCGGGCACCGTCGCTCCGCACGACTTCCAGACCACGACGACCAATTGGCTACCGCTCGGCGAGGCAAACGCGCGCTGGCGAACGACGCGGCATGCGCCGAAGCCGCTCATGACATTGTCGACGATGACAACGAAGACAAAGCCCGCGACGATCGGAACAGCAAGGGCAGCAACGACAAGTCCGATCCGGCGTCGCCGCGGCATCCTCACACCACCGGCTTCACGCCCGGCAGCGCCTGCACCAGCTCGCGGAACTTGGTGCCGCGGATTTCGAAGTTGCGGTACTGGTCGAAGGAGGCGCAGGCGGGCGACAGCAGCACCACGGCATCCGCGAGGCCTGATGCCTCCGCATCGCGCGCGGCGTGCTCGACGGCGACGTCGAGAGTCTGGCTGATCTCGTGCGCCACCTGCGTGCCGAGCGTTCCCGAAAACTCCTGCGCCGCCTCGCCGATCAGATAGGCTTTGCGGATGCGCGGGAAGTAGCCGGCGAGACTCGTGATGCCGCCCGCCTTGGGCTTCCCGCCCGCGATCCAGAAAATTTCCGAAAAGGACGACAGCGCATGCGCGGTGGCGTCCGCGTTGGTGCCCTTGGAATCGTTGACGAACAGCACGTTGCCGCGGCGGCCGACCTGCTCCATGCGATGCGCAAGGCCCGGAAAGCTGCGCAGGCCGTTCTGCAGCACATCCAGGCTAATGCCCATAGCGAGTGCGGCGGCGGCAGCGCAGGCGGCGTTCTGCGCATTGTGCTGGCCGCGCAGCGAGCCGATGCCGCCGAGCTTTGCGACTTCGCTGCGGGCGCCGCCCGCGGTGCGCACGATGCTGCCGTGCTCGACATGGATGCCGCTCGCCAGCGGATTCCTGACGGAGATGCGCTCGACCTTCCTGCCGGCGCGATCGAGCCGGTCGGCGATGTCGCGGCAAAAACCGTCATCGACGCCGACGATCGCGGTGCCGCCGGCCTGCACGCCCGCAACGAGGCGCTCCTTCACCGCGGCGTAATGCGCGATCGTGCCGTGACGGTCGATATGGTCCTCGCTGACATTGAGCAAAATGCCGACGGAGGGATCGAGCGAGGGCGTGAGGTCGATCTGGTAGGACGACATCTCGATGACGTGGACGCGGCCCATGCGCGGCGGCTCCAGCGACAGGATCGCGGTGCCGATATTGCCGCCCATCTGGGTGTCGTAGCCGGCGACCTTGGTGAGATGCGCGATCAGCGCCGTCGTGGTCGACTTGCCGTTGGTGCCGGTGATGGCGACGAACGGCGCGTTCGGCGCGTGCCGTCGGCGCTCACGGCAGAACAGCTCGATGTCGCCGATCACCTCGACGCCGGCCTCGCGCGCCTTCAGCACGCTCCAGTGCGGGACAGGATGGGTCAGCGGCACGCCGGGCGCGAGCACGAGTGCTGCGAAATTCGCCCAGGAGACGTTGCGCAGATCCGCGGTGATGAAACCGGCCTGCGCGGCCTTGGCGACGTTCTCGGCATTGTCGTCGGCGGCGATCACCTCGGCGCCGCCGGCCTTCAGCGCGTGGCAGGACGCGAGCCCCGAGCCGCCGAGACCGAACACCGCGACCGTCTTGCCGGCGAAGGATGTGACCGGAATCATCGTGGTACCGTCAGCGCAGCTTCAGGGTGGACAGGCCGGCGAGCGCCAGCATCACCGAGATGATCCAGAACCGGATCACGATCTGCGGCTCGGTCCAGCCGAGCTGCTCGAAATGGTGATGGATCGGCGCCATCCGGAAGATGCGCTTTCCCGTGAGCTTGAACGACACCACCTGCACGATGACGGAGACCGCTTCCAGCACGAACAGGCCGCCGATCACCGCGAGCACGATCTCGTGCTTCACCGCGACCGCGATCGCACCCAGCATGCCGCCGAGCGCGAGCGAGCCGGTGTCGCCCATGAAGATCGAGGCCGGCGGCGCGTTGAACCAGAGGAAGCCGAGACCGGCGCCCAGCAGCGCGCCGCAGAGCACCGCGAGCTCGCCGGTGCCGGCGACATATTTGATCTGGAGATAGTCGGCAAACACCGCGTTGCCGGCGAGATAGGCGATCATCGCAAAGCTCGCGGTCGCGATCATCACGGGAACGATGGCGAGGCCGTCGAGACCGTCGGTGAGGTTCACGGCATTGCCGGCGCCGACGATGACGAAGGCGCCGAACACGACGAAGAACCAGCCGAAATGCAGCACGGTGTCCTTGAGGAACGGAATCGTCAGCGCGGTCGACGCGGGATCGCGGTTCAGCCGCACCAGCGCGTAACAGGCGACCAGCGCGATCGCCGCCTCGATCAGCAGGCGCAGCTTGCTGCCGAAGCCGGTCGTGGTCTGCTTGGTCACCTTGAGGTAATCGTCGTAGAAGCCGACGAAGCCGAAGCCGAGCGTCACCGCCAGCACGATCCAGACATAGGGGTTGAGCGGATTGGCCCACAACACCGTGCCGACCGTGAGGCCGGACAGGATCATCAGGCCGCCCATGGTGGGCGTGCCTTTCTTGGCGAGATGCGATTGCGGGCCGTCGGTCCGGATCGGCTGGCCCTTGCCCTGGCGGATGCGCAAGTGATCGATGATCCAGGGTCCGAACAGGAACACGAACAGCGCGCCGGTGACGACGGCGCCGCCGGTGCGGAAGGTGATGTAGCGGAAGACGTTCAGGAAGGTGCGAACGGCACCGAAGCCCGGAAATGTGTTGGAGAGCTCGATCAGCCAGTAAAACATTCAGACGGTCCTATGGCGCCTTTGCACGCGGCCTTGGCTTGGCCTTTGCCTCACGCGCATTCGCTGGTCTTCATCATGCGGTCTGGCGGCCTCTGGGAAAACGCTTCGCGCCGCAAAAGGGTGGGATTCGGGAACAGCGCCTTCCAAGCAGTTTACGCCTTTGCCTGCAAGGCGGCCACTAGGCCCGGCACAAACTTGTTGATCCAGAACATCTTCTTGCTGCCCTTGACAACCACGACATCGCCTGCCCTCAGCAGATTTGCGACCTCGCCCGGCTTCAATGTGGCGGGATCGTCGTGCCAGCCGAGGCCCTTGCCAGCCGGCAGCACATCGTAGAGGTGGCGCATCAGCGAGCCGACACAGTAGACGCCGTCGATGCCGTCGAGATGTTTGGCGAGGCCGGTATGGTAGCCCGGTGCATCATCGCCCAGTTCCAGCATGTCGCCGAGCACCGCAATGCGGCGGCCGCCGCTCATGTTGCGCGCCTGGAGGCTTTGCAGCGCAGCGGCCACGCTGGCCGGATTGCCGTTGAAGCTGTCGTCGATCACGGTGACGCCGCCGACCGCCTGCTCGACGCCGCGGCCGGTCATGATGCCGACCCGGTCGAGCTTGATCGCGAGCGTCGCGGCATCGAGGTTCGCGGCGCGAATCGAGGCGAGCGCTGCGAGCGCATTCTGCACGCGATGCGGCGCGCCCGGCGTCAGGCTGAAGGCGATCTCCTTCTTGCCGAGCGCGGCCACGACCTGCCAGCTCTCGCCGTGCGGCGCGTGCGCGACCTCGTGCACCTCGGCCTTCTCGCCGAAGCGTACCACCTTGCCCTTCCAGTCCGGCGCCTTGATCCCGGCAGGCAGCACCAGCACGCCATCCTCGGGCAGGCCGAGCGCGATCGACACCTTCTCGCGCCGGATGGCTTCGAGCGAGCCGAGCTTTTCCAGATGCACGGGCTGGACGTTGACGACGAGCGCGACCGTCGGCCGGGTCAGTTCGCTGAGCCGCGCGATCTCGCCTTGCTGGTTCATGCCCATCTCGACGACCCAGAGACTGGCGTCGGGCCTGGCATTGCACAGCGTCAGCGGCACGCCCCAGAAATTGTTGAAGCTCGACGGGCTCGCATAGGCGTTAGGGTAGGCGGCGAGGAATTCCTTGGTGCTGGTCTTGCCCGCGCTGCCGGTGAGCCCGATCACCGGACCGTTGAAGCGCGCGCGTGCGGCGCGCGCGAGGCCCCAGAGGCCGTCGATCAGCGTATCCTTGACGACGATCTGGGGAATGCGGATGCCCGCGATCTCGTGCGGCACGATCATCGCGACGGCGCCCGAGGCTTCCGCCTTGTCCGCAAACTCCCAGCCGTCACGCGCACTGGCGAAGGCCGAGATGAAGCCGCCGCTCGGCGTGCCGCTGAGCGCGACGAACAGGCTGCCCGGTTTCACCAGCCGGCTGTCCTGCGTAATGAAATCGATCGGCGTGTCCGGGAATGACCCCGCAGCGCCCAGCGCGCGCGCCACCTCGGCCACCGTCCATATTGGCGCGCTCATGCAATCCTCGACGTCAATGCTGCGGCGACCGCCTCGTGATCACTGAAGGGCAGCACCTGGCCGCCGACGATCTGCCCGGTCTCGTGGCCCTTGCCGGCGATGAGCAGCGCATCGCCGTCTTGCAACTCCTCGATCGCCGCGCGGATCGCCGCGGCACGGTCGCCGATCTCGCGGGCACCTTTTGCAGTTGCGAGGATTTCGGCGCGAATGGCTTCCGGCTTCTCGCTGCGCGGATTGTCGTCGGTGATGATGATGCCGTCGGCGTTCTCCGCCGCGATCTCGCCCATGATCGGACGCTTGCCGGCGTCGCGGTCGCCGCCGGCGCCGAACACGACGACCAGCCTGCGCCTGGCGTAAGGACGCAGCGCCTGCAGCGCCTTCGCCAACGCATCCGGCTTGTGCGCATAGTCGACGAAGATCGGCGCGCCATTGCGCTCGCCGACGCGTTCCAGCCGACCCTTGGCGCCTTCGAGATGTTCGAGGCTCGCGAACACATTGGCGGCATCGCTGCCGGTGCCGATGGCAAGACCGGCAGACACCAGCGCGTTCTCGATTTGAAATTCTCCGACCAACGGCAACCGGACGGAATAGCGCTTGCCGCGATGCTCGAGCGCGAGCAGTTGCGAAAATCCTTCGACCTCGGCGCTTGCGAGTCGAATGCCCTCGCCCGCCCCATCGCCGATGCGGCCGACCGCCATCACGCGCAAGCCGCGCGACTTCGCCGCATCCATCGCTTCCGCCGAGCATTCGTGATCAGCCGAGATCACCGCCGCTCCATGAGGGGCGACCAGCTCGCGGAACAGCCGGAGTTTTGCGGCGAGGTAGTGCGCGACGGTTGGATGGTAATCCATGTGGTCGCGCGAGAGGTTTGTGAAGCCGCCGGCGGAGACGCGCACGCCGTCGAGGCGGTACTGGTCCAGCCCGTGCGAGGAGGCTTCGAAGGCGAGATGCGTCACACCCTCGCGCGCGATCTCGTCGAGCTGCCGGTGCAGCGCGATCGGATCGGGTGTGGTCAGCGAGCCATAGACCGTGCGCTTGGGCGAGACGAGGCCGATGGTGCCGATGCTGGCGGAGGCATGCCCCAGCCGTTCCCAGATCTGGCGCGTGAACGCGGCGACCGAGGTCTTGCCGCTGGTGCCGGTCACCGCGGCAATCGTTGCGGGCTGGGCGGGGAAGAATCTTGCCGCGGCCAGCGCCAGCGCGCGGCGGGGGTTGGCGACGGCGATGAACGGCACCTTGCCGGCCGGCGGCGCGTGGTCGCCGACGACCGCCAACGCGCCTGCGGCCATCGCGGCATCGATGAAGCGCGCGCCGTCGGTCTTGCTGCCCGCGAGTGCGAAGAAGAGATCGCCTGGCCTGACCACACGGCTGTCGAGCGCAATACCGGTCACCTCGAGCGCCGCGACAGCGGGCTCGAGTGCGGCATCATTGCCTAGAAGTTCGCGCAGCTTCATGGTCGTCCAGTCGACATGCCGCGCCGGAAAGCCGAATCGTCAGGAAAAGCCGACTCAGCACCGGCGATGGCCACCCCGGTTGATTACTGGGTTGTCCTGGATGCTGCAAGAATAAGGCGGTCGGACGGCGGCAGGTCGAACCGTGGCTCGACGCCCAGAAGCGGCGCGATCCGCTCGATCACCTTCCCGCCGGTCGGCACCGTGTTCCAGCCCGAGGTGATGAAACCCTTCGTTTCGGGAATTGCCTGCGGCTCGTCCAGCATGATCAGTATCTGATACTTTGGATTGTCGGAGGGCATGATCGCCGTGAAGGAGTTGAGCACCCGCTTCTTGGCGTAGCGGCCATTGATGACTTTCTCGGACGTGCCGGTCTTGCCGCCGACATAGTAGCCCTTGACGTCCGCTTGCCGCGCCGAGCCGACCTCGGCGTTGAGGCGCATCAGGAACCGCATCTTGTCGCTGGTCTCCGGCTTGATGACGCGTTTGGCCATCGCCGCCGCTTCGGCCTCGCTGCGCTTCATGAAGGTCGGCGGAATCAGATAGCCGCCGTTCACCAGCGCGTTGATCCCCATCACCGCCTGGAGTGGCGCCACCGACATGCCCTGCCCGAACGCGATGGTCACCGTGTTCAGCTCACCCCAGCGGCGCGGGATCAGCGGCGCCGCGCTCTCCGGCAGCTCGGTGCGCAGCCGCGTCAACTGCCCCATCTTGGCGAGGAACGCCTTGTGCGCCTCGACGCCCTGGCCGAGCGCGATCCGCGCAGCGCCGATGTTGGAGGAATAATAGAACACCTCCTTGGTGTTGATGAAACGTCCGAGCGGATGGCTGTCGTGGATGGTGAACTTGCCGTAGTGCAGGTTCCCGCGTGCATCCCACATCGAGTTCAGATTGATCTTGCCGGAGTCGAGCGCCATCGCCAGCGTGAACGCCTTGAAGGTCGAGCCCATCTCGTAGACGCCCGTCGTCAGGCGGTTGATGCGATCGGGGTCGTGCGCTTCCTTCGGATTGTTGGGATCGAAGTCCGGCAGCGAGACCATCGCCACGATCTCGCCGGTCTTCACATTGGAGACGAGGCCGGAGGCGGCCTTGGTATGGTACTTCTCCTTGGCCTTGAGCAGTTCGTCGCGCAGCGCGTGCTCGACGCGCAGATCGACCGAGAGCTCGATCGGCTTTTGCAGCCGGTCGGTCGCAAAGCCTGCGCGATGGAGATCGGCGAGGCCCTGATTGTCGAGCCACTTCTCCATGCCGGCAATGCCCTGGTTGTCAATGTTGACGAGACCGATGAGGTGGGCGACCTCGTTGCCGGTCGGGTAGACGCGCTTGTTCTCGCGCAGGAAGCCGACGCCGGGAATGCCGAGCTTGTGGATGTCCTGCTGCTGCTTCGCCGTGACTTCGCGCTTGAGCCAGACGAAACCCTTTCGCCCCGACAGGCGCTCGCGCACCTCGGCCTCGTCGAGATCGGGCACGGTCGCGGTCAGCAGCTCGATCGCCTCGTCCTTGTCGATGATGCGACGTGGCTCGCCGAACAGGCTCGCCGCCTTGACGTCGGTCGCGAGGATCGCACCGTTGCGGTCGACGATGTCGGGGCGTGCGGTCGCGACCACCTCCTGCGAGGCGGCGCGGCGCGCACTGTGGGCGTCGGCGCCGATCGCGAACATCACGAGCCGGCCACCGATCAGGACATAGACCGAGGTGAAGGCCAGCATCGCGAGGCCAACGCGCGCGCGGGCCTTCGCCTGGCGGTCGACGTTGCGCCCGTAGAGCAGGCTGCGGATCAGCCGCTGCCGCCAGGGTTCAGTCGGCTTGGGTTTGGCCGGAGTCGCAGCGCTCATTGCTTGTCCTCGGGCTGAGGCAGGGAGCCCGTCACGGTGTCAGGGTCGCTCGCGGCTTCGATGGTGTTGAGCATGGCCCCGATCGGGTCGGGCTCGCCCGGCCTGAACATCCGCGGCGGACGCTCGGGCAGGTTCTTCAGCGAATCATATTGCGTGGCGTTGACCGGCTTGAGCGGCAGGTGCCGGTCGGACAGGCCCTGCAGACGCAAGGGCGCATCGAGCTTGGCCCATTCGGAGCGCAGCGATGCGATCGCATCGCGCTGCTCGCGGATCTCCGCATGCAGCCGCAGCACCTTCTCGGTGCGCGCCGTGGAATCCATCTTGATCCGGTAGACATAGGCCGCCGCGAAGATCAGCGCGCCGATGACGAGGAGGTGGATGAAGCGCATGTGCTAGCCCCCCCTCATCACGTCGGAGAGTTTTGGCCAGGACGATGGCTCGCCGTCGTCATGCGCGGGCGCAGACGTGCGCTCGGCGGCGCGCAGTTTTGCGGAACGCGCGCGCGGGTTATGGGCGACTTCCTCTTCACCGGCGACCACCGGCCGTCGCGTCAGGAGCTGGAAGCTGGGAGCGACTTGCGCCACTTCCGGCAGATGCCGCGAGCCGCCGCCGGTCTTGCTGCGCTCGGCCAGGAAATTCTTGACGATGCGGTCTTCCAGCGAGTGGAACGAGACCACCACGAGGCGGCCGTCCGGCTTGAGCACGCGCTCGGCCGCAGCGAGCGCGGTCTGGAGTTCCTCGAGCTCTTCATTGACGAAGATGCGCAGGGCCTGGAACGTCCGCGTCGCCGGATGAATGTCGCCGGGTTTTGAGCGCACGACCCTGCCGACGAGATCGGCGAGCGCGCGGGTGGTCGTGAACGGCGTCTCCTGCCGGTCCGCCACGATGGCGCGGGCGATGCGCCGCGACTGCCGCTCCTCGCCGAACAGATAGATGATGTCGGCGAGATCGCCCTCGGAGGCGCGCGCGACGACATCGGCCACGGTCGGCCCCGTCTGCCCCATCCGCATGTCGAGCGGACCGTCGAGACGGAACGAGAAGCCGCGGCCAGCCTGGTCGAGCTGCATCGAGGATACCCCGACATCCATCACGACACCGTCGACTGCATCGACGCCCTGCGCCGCGCAGACCTCGGCGAGATTGGAGAAGCGGTCCTCGACCAGCGTCAGCCGACCCTCGGAGCGTTCGACCAGCTCGGCGCCGCCGGCGATCGCGGTACGGTCGCGGTCGATCGCGATCAGCCGGGTTCCCGGCACGTCGAGGATGGCGCGGCTATAGCCGCCGGCGCCGAAGGTGGCATCGACATAGACACCGCCCTCGCGCGGGGCGAGATGATCAATGGCCTCGCGGCCAAGAACGGGGATGTGCGGAACCGAGCTCATGCGCCAAGCCTGCCGAACGTCCAAACGAGATCGGGGACGAACAAGCCCATAACGCCTCGAATAATTCCGCGTCGCGGCGGTTCCACGACAAAGCCCTTGTCCAGCATGGTTACCTGGCCCGGTCGTCCCGGGCCGCCAGCCCAGTGTTCCCAGTGGAATTTGTCGGGCAGCCATGGGATTTCGAGCCAAAATACGCTTTGGCCGCCTCCGGACGCGGGTCGGCTCTTCATCTCTCAGTAACGGCCCTTAGCGTTAAGAAAGCGTTGATCGGCTCGTTACAAGTCGAAAAGGTGACGCGTCGGTGATGCCTCATCCACACACTGCGCCAAAATGCATCCGTTAACCGCGCCGCACGATTGCGCGCGGCGGAGGGTAAAGGAATAGTAAAGAGAAGGGCTTGGCCCACTCTCTATCCGACTTGAGCTGTCTATGTCGTCCGGTCCGTCTACGCCGTCTGGATCTGATTCGAAGCGTCAACGCGTTCTCCCGGTTCCCAAGGCCGCGGCGAACACGCGGACGTTCGAGCCGGATTCCTCGATCGTCTCCGACATCATTCCCTCGCCGAACCATGGCGACCGCAACAAGGGACGGCAGCCGGATATGATCGTGCTGCACTACACCGGCATGCCCGATGTCGAGGGCGCGCTGGCGCGGCTGTGCACGGCGGGCACCGAAGTGTCGGCGCATTACGTCGTGCTCGAGGACGGCCGCATCGTGCAATGCGTGCCCGAGGCCAGGCGCGCCTGGCACGCCGGCGTCTCGGCCTGGGCCGGCGAAGACGACGTCAACTCCTGCTCGATCGGCATCGAGATCATCAATCGCGGCCATGACTGGGGCTATCCGGAATATCCGCTGCGCCAGATCGCCGCCGTGATCGCGCTGTGCCGCGGCATCATGCTTCGCCGCAAGGTGCCGGCGCACCGCGTGCTCGGCCATTCCGACGTCGCGCCTGCGCGCAAGAAGGACCCCGGCGAAAAATTCCCGTGGCATTCGCTGGCCAATTCCGGCGTCGGCCACTGGGTGACGCCCGCGCCGGTCGTGCGCGGCGAGAGCCTGATGCTCGGCACCATCAGCGACGAGGTGCTGAGCCTGCAGCAGGCGCTCGCCCGATACGGCTACGGCGTGCCGCTGACCGGCAAATACGACGCCGCGACGATGGAAGTCGTCACCGCGTTCCAGCGCCATTTCCGCCCGGCGCGGCTGGATGGTGTCGCGGATCATTCGACGCTGTCGACATTGCAGGCGTTGCTGGAAAGTTTGCCGGCGGATGCGGCGGTCGTCGCGACGAAGTGACGGCAGCAGCCGCACCTTCCCTCATTGCGAGCGCAGAACCTAGACCTCACCCTGAGGAGCCGCGCTTGCGCGGCGTCTCGAAGGGCGAGGCCACCAGCCGGGCCTTCATCCTTCGAGACGCGTGTTCCGCGCTCCTCGGGATGAGGAATGACCTAGCCCATCTCCCTCACCCGCCGCGCATACAAACGCCGCAACGGCTCCAGCTGCGTCGCCTCCGTCGCGAGACGATACGCCTCGCGCGCTTCATCTTTCCGCCCCAACCGCCGCAGCAAATCCGCACGCACCGCTGGCAACAGCTCATAGCCACGAAGCCCGCCGCGCGCGGCGACCGCATCGACGAGAGCGAGCGCGCGCCCCGGACCGTCGACCATCGACACCGCCGCGGCGTGGTTGAGCTCGATCACCGGAGACGGGCTGATGCGCAGCAGCACCTCGTAGAGTCCGGCGATCTGCGGCCAGTCGGTCTCCTCGAAACTCGGCGCACGCGCATGCAGCGCGGCGATCGCGGCCTGCACCGCATAGGCTTGCGGCAGCCCGGGCAGGCGCAGCGCATCGTCCACCAGTCGCAGACCGTCCTCGATCTGCGCGCGATCCCAGAGCGTGCGGTCCTGCTCTTCCAGCAGCACGATATCGCCGGCCGGCGTCTCGCGCCCGGCGCGGCGCGCATCGTGAAGCAGCATCAAAGCCAGCAGTCCCTTGATCCCGGCCCGATCGGGCATCAACCGGTCGAGCAGCCGGCAGAGCCTGATCGCCTCGGCCACGAGATCGGGCCGCATCAGATCCGCACCCGACGTCGCCGCATAGCCTTCGGTGAAGACGAGATAGATCACGGCGAGCACGCCGTCGAGCCGCGGCGCCAGCGCGTCGCGCTCGGGCACCTCATAGGGAATGCCGGCGAGCCTGATCTTCTGCTTGGCGCGGACGAGGCGCTGTGCCATCGCCTCTTCGCCGACCAGGAAGGCGCGCGCGACCTGCGAGGTCGAGAGCCCGCCGACGGTGCGCAGCGTCAATGCGACCTGGACCTCGGGCGCGAACGCGGGATGGCAGCAGGTGAAGATCAGCCGCAGCATGTCGTCATCGAGCATCGCCGGCGGCTCGTCGGGCGCTTGCGCGTTCAGCTCGAGCTCGTGCACGAGCGCCTGCTGCCTGCCGCGAAAGGCGATCTGGCGGCGAATCCGATCGATCGCTTTGTTCCGTGCGACGTTGACAAGCCAGGCGCGCGGATTGTCCGGCACCTCGCACGCCGACCAGCGCTCCAGCGCGACCGCAAAGGCGTCCTGGAGCGCATCCTCGGCGAGATCAAAATCGCCGACGAGGCGGATCAGGGTGGCCAGCGCCCGCCCCGCCTCGTCGCGGAAGATTTTTTCGATCTCGCTGGGAGTCATGCGGCGATGCGCGGCTGCGCCGTCACTTCTCATACACCCAGATCGGCCGGACCTCGATCGAGCCGATCCGCGCCGACGGAATCCGGGACGCGATCTCGATCGCAGCATTGAGATCCCTGGCCTCGACCAAGTAATAGCCGCCGAGTTGTTCCCGCGTCTCCGCAAACGGCCCGTCGGTCGTCAGCAGCTTGCCGTCGCGCACGCGCACCGTCGTCGCCGTCGTGGTCGGCTGGAGCCGGTCGCCGGCCTTGAAATTGCCGCTCTGGACGATGCCTTGCGTGAAGGTCTGGTATTCGGCCATCATCTTCTGGGCCGTGGCAGCGTCGTTCTTCGCGTATTCGACCTCGTTCTGGTAGATCATCAGCAGATATTGCATGGCTCAACTCCTGTTGTCCGGCTGTGTCGCCGACATCCAGTCGAACGGGGCGCGCTCCAAACGACATCTTCAGGATAAATTATTTCGGGCAAAGCGTGCCCTTCGATATCGGCTTGACGGAACCGTCACAAATGCTCCATGCGTAACCGGTCAGTCGGCCGGACGGCCGCTCCAGCAAGTGCCGAAAGGCCGCCGGGGAGGAAAGTCCGGGCTCCCTTGACATGCGGTGCCGGATAACGTCCGGCGGGGGCGACCCCAGGGAAAGTGCCACAGAGAACGAACCGCCCGCCTTTGCAGCGCAAGCTGCGCAGACGGGTAAGGGTGAAAAGGTGCGGTAAGAGCGCACCGCGGATCCGGCAACGGAGCCGGCATGGTAAACCCCACCGGGAGCAAAACCGAATAGGGACGGCGTAGCGGGCTGTTCGCTTTGAGCGATAACGCCGCGGGGCGATGTCAGGCCCGCCGTCCGGGTAGGTTGCTCGAGGCCATGTGCAAACATGGTCCCAGAGGAATGGCCGTCACGTATCGTTCGCGCAAGCGGACGGTGCCCTACAGAACCCGGCTTACAGGCCGGCTGATATCTTGCAACGAGGGGTTCGATGCCAACGCATCGGGCCCCTCACCATTTTGGCGCGAGCGCGCAGCCATTCAAATGGCGTCATTCCGGGGCTCGCGAAGCGAGAGCCCGGAATCCATCGTGCGGTAGTGCCAGTCGGTGAATGGATTCCGGGCTCGTGCTGCGCACGCCCCGGAATGACGGCGAAAGTTACGCGACGATCTTCTCCAACACGCCCATCAGCGCCTCCGGCGCCGTCACGTTCGGCGCATGACTCGCATCGAGCTCGAAATAGCGCCAGCCATCTTCGCTCTTCGTGCGCTTGGCGAATTGCCCGAACACGTCACCCGGCGGAATGCGCGTGCAATAGATGTAGCTGCGCGGCATTGCGGGTTCGCCGTGGTCGAGCTTCAGCCTGGTCTCGAAACATTTGATCGGCATCGCGACCCGGCGCGCGTTGAGCCAGTCGAGATCGGCTTGCGGGGTGTCAGGCGGCGGCGGATTCGGCGGGATACGGTAGCCGTCAGTCGAGGCTGCGGCCTTGCGCATCGGCTCGCGCCCGCCTTCGTTGAGATCGAACAGCGACTGTCCGTCGCGCGGCACGAAGGCGTCGAGATAGATCAATTGCGTCACGCGCTCGCGCGCGCGATCGGCAACGCCGGTCGCGACCATGCCGCCATAGCTGTGGCCGAGCAGCACGATGTCGCCGAGATCCTCGAACTTGATGACGTTGAGGATGTCCTGAATGTGCGTGTCGAGATCGACCGCGGGACTTGCGAGATGCGCGCGCTCGCCGAGCCCGGTGTAGGTCGGCGCGATCAGCCGATGACCGGCCTGCGCCATCAACGGATGCATCTTCTTCCGGGCCCATCCGCCGGACCATGCGCCATGACAGAGCAGAAAAGTCTTCGAGCGTGCGGCCATCGGCATTTCCATCGTTCTTGCTTGTACGATGGAGTGTAGCGGCCGAACGCGCGATGTAAACGCTGCGGCCGCTCAGGCCGCGCGCGTGTCCGCCTTCACCAGCACCGGCGCAAGCTCAGCAGCCTCGCGCCGCAGCTTGCTCGCCTCGAAGCCGTGCATGCCGACCTGCCATTGCAGGCCGACGATGGCGCCCTTGGTCGGTTGCAGCAGTGCGAGCGAAGCGAACAGCGTCACCGGCAGCCACACCGCCAATTGCAGCCAGACGGCCGGCGCATAGGCGGTCTCGACCGCGAGGATCGCCGGCACCACGAGATGGCCGACCACGACGATCACGAGATAGGCGGGAAAGTCGTCGGCGCGCTGATGAAACAGCTCCTCGCCGCAATGGTCGCAGCTGTCTGCGACCTTCAGGAAACGGCCGAACAGATGACCCTCGCCGCAGTTCGGGCACTTGCCCCGGAAACCGCGCCACATCGCCTTCGCCAGAGAGATTGAACCGGTCGCCATGACCACACCTCTTCCTTTTCACCGATCCATACAATAATATCTTGCATCCATACATTCAAAGGATATGGGCCCAAATTGCATGGATTGGACTCCTACAATCTCGGAGCTGAGCGGGCCGCGCTACCAGCGCATCGTCGAGGCCATGGAGGCCGACATCGCTGCGGGCCGGCTGGTGCGAGGCCAGCAGCTGCCGACCCAGCGCGCGCTGGCCAAGGCCCTCGGCATCGACCTCACCACCGTGACGCGCGCCTACACCGAGGCGCGGCGCCGCGGCATCATGGAAGCCCGGGTCGGCCAGGGCTCGTTCGTATCCGAGACCAGCGCGCGCCGCGCGGTCGACCTGCCGCATCCCGTCGCGATCGACCTCTCGATGAACGTTCCGCCGCATCCGCTGGAAGCGCAGCTCGACGAGCGGATCATCGCCGGGATGGAAGCCATCCGCGCGCAATCGGGCCTGACGGCGCATCTCAACTACCAGCCGCCGGGCGGCAGCGCGCATGAGCGCGAGGTCGCGGCGCGCTGGATGCGCGCACGCGTTCCGCACGCGCATGCCGACAAGCTCGTGATCTTTCCCGGCGCGCAGACGATCCTGTTCAACCTGCTCGCTCATCTCGCGCGGCGCGGCGACGTCGTGCTGACGGAAGCCCTCACCTTCCCCGGCATCAAGGCCGCCGCGGCGCGGCTCGGCGTCAAGCTCGTGAGCGTCGCCATGGATGACGGCGGCATCCTGCCCGATGCGCTGGCGAAGGCCTGCCGCACCCACAGGCCGAAGGCCGTCTATCTCATTCCGACGCTGCACAATCCGACCACCGCGACGCTGTCAGCCGAGCGGCGTAGCGCCATCGCGAAGATCATCAGCGATGCCGATACGATTCTGATCGAGGACGACGCCTATGGACTGCTCGACCGCTCGGCATCGCCGATCGCCAACCTCATTCCGGAACGGACGTATCTGGCGACCACGCTGTCGAAATGCATCGCGCCGGCACTGCGCGTCGCCTATCTCGTGACGCCCGACAGCGCCGCGCAGCAGGAGATGCGGACTTACCTGCAGGCCACCGTGCAGATGCCGGCGCCGCTGATGGTCGCGCTGGTGACGCATTGGATCGAGAGCGGCATTGCTGATCGCATCATCACCGCCATCCGCAACGAAGCCATCGGCCGGCAGCAGCTGGCGCAGCGCGCGCTGAAAGGATTTCAGTTCCTGGCCAGGCCCGCCGCCCATCATCTCTGGCTACGGTTGCCGGACGACCGTCCCGACGTCGCGTCGCATCTGTTGCGGAACGGACTCGCGATCGTCGCCGGCGATGCCTTCACCGTGGACGGAACACCGCCGCACGCAGCGCGGGTCTCGCTCGGCGCAGCGCGCAACAGGGCGGAATTGACGGAAGCACTGCGCATCCTGGTCGGCGCGCTGCACAGGCCCGCCGACACCAGGCAGATCGTCTAGGCGAGCTAATGATGGCGGCGATGGCGCGGGCGGACCGCCGGCGCAACGGCTGACGGATAGGATGCGTAGGCATCGCTCGGCGTTCCCTGCAGGCCACGAGCCGCTCGGCCTGCAGGCGTGAGCTGGCCGCCATTCAGCACGTCGCGGTCGGGATGAGCGGCCTGATAGGCCGCAGGCTCGGAAAACTGCGCTTGCGCCATCGTCGGCATCAGGGCCGCCGCCGACAGGAGGGCGGCCGCAACGGCAATCTTCGCGCGGGACATGGTCATTCTCCATCATCTCGTTCGGGAACAGGCCAATCGGAGCGCATCATGGCGTCGGGCGGGCCCCCAGATTGAAGTACGACCATCATGTAGGCCCGTCCTCCGCGAACGCCCGCCTCCGGGGATCACGCTTGCGTGCGGTTTTGAAATTGACCTCCACGGCAGCGGCTGTGCTATGCGGGCAGTGGCGATCAACAATTCGGGATCGCCCATTGCGACAAGGACAATCGGTTGGAAACGCTTCACTACGCGCTGCTGCTGTTTGGCGCATTGGCCGGCGGCTTCGTCTCGGGCCTGGCCGGCTTCGGCACGGCGCTGATGGCGCTCGGCATCTGGCTCTACGTGCTGCCGCCCTCGCTCGCGGTGCCCCTGGTGCTGATCTGCTCGGTGATCGCGCAGACCTCGACGCTGCCGTCGATGTGGAAGAGTTTTGACCTGTCGCTGGTCTGGCCGTTCCTGATCGGAGGACTGATCGGCGTGCCGCTCGGCACCATGCTGATCGCCTCGGCCGATCCAAAAATATTCAAGCTGAGTGTCGGCGTGCTGATCCTGATCTTTTCGAGCGCGCTGTACCTCAACAAGACGCCGCTCGCCGTCAAATTCGGCGGACGCATCGCCGACGGTGCGATCGGCTTTGCCGGCGGCATCCTCGGCGGCCTTGCCGGATTGTCCGGGCCGCTGCCGATCCTGTGGGCCAACATCCGCGGCTGGAACAAGCATGAGCGGCGGGGCATCTTCCAGCTCTTCAATTTTACCGTGCTCGCCACCGCTTTGGTGTTGCAGACGGCCTCGGGCCTCGTCGAATTCAAAGTGGTCTGGCTCGCGCTGGTTGCCTTTCCCGGCACGCTGATCGGCGCATGGGCCGGCGCGCGCGTCTACCACGCGCTGAACGACAAGCATTTTGGCGACGTCGTGCTCGGCCTGTTGTTCCTGTCGGGCCTTACCCTCGTCTGGAACAGTATTGCCGCGCTCTAGCTCCGTGTCTTCTTCGCGGCGAGCGCCATGCCGCCGGCGACGCCGACACCGAGCACGTAGATCCAGCCCGGGGTGAAATCGAGTCCCTGCTCGTTCAACATTTCGGTCATTCAGGTCCTGAGCAGATTTTGGCCACCCACGGCGCGGCAAAACTAGCCGGAGCCGTGGGTGGAGGACAAGCGCGTCTGCAATCCGCTATGCGGGCTCGCGTACGGCAGGCACGACCGGCTCGGGATTTTCCGGCTCCGCAACCTTCTCCTGTGCTGGCAGCGCGAGACGTTTTCCGAACTCGCGGTGCAACAGCCACACGCTCAGGCCGGCCTGTAGCGTGGTCGTCGCGATCGACAAATACCAGACATGCTCCATCCGGAAGCCCGGCCACGTCGAAAGCCAGATCGACGGCAGGGAATAGGTGAGGACCCGCGTTGCCGAGGTCCACAGCACCGGCTTGGTGTTGCCAAGCCCCTGAAACATGCTGGAGCAGGTGAAGATCAGTCCCTGCGCCACCATGTTGAGCGAGACGATGCGCAGAAAAAGCGACGCAACCGCCATCGTCTCCGGATCGTTCGAGAAGCCGGCGAGCAACAGACCAGGCGCGAGCTGCGCGAGGATCAGGAAAACGATCATCACGGCGGTCGCGATCAGCGCCGCCTTGACGAACGTCTCCCGCACGCGCGCGCCGTTGCCAGCGCCGAAATTCTGGCCGGCGATCGGCCCTGCCGCGAGGGCGACCGCGAGCGCCGGCATCTGGATCAGGCCAAGGAGACGCGTCCCGATGCCAAATCCGGCCTGCGCCGCCGGACCGAAAACGCTCAGCACGTAATAGCCCACGGCCATGATGATGAAGACCATCACGAACTCGCCGCCCGCGGGCAGGCCGACATTCAGGATCCGCTTCCATTGCCGAAGCTGCGGCCGCCATTGTGCCGGATGGAAGGCGACATAGCGCTCCAGCTTCAGGAAATACGCGAGCAGCATCAGCACGCCGATGAAGACCGCGATCGAGCTGGCGAGGCCCGCACCGGCAACGCCGAGCGCGTGGCCGGTGCCCCAGCCCGAGATCAGGACCGGCGCCAGCGCGATGTTGATGACCACGGCGACCGCCTGCACCAGCATGCTTGGCCGCACGATGCCGGTCGCCCGCAACGCGGAGGCCATCACCTGCGTTGCGAATTGCAGCGCCAGCGCCGGCATGAACCAGAGCAGATAGATCGTGCCGGCTTCAACCGTAGCCGCGTCGGCCGCAACCGCGCGCATATAGGGGCGCGACAGTGCGAAGCCCGCCACCAATGTCAGCAGCCCGAGCAGCACCGACAGGACGACCGACTGGTTGAAGACGAGATTGGCATCGTCGCGGTCCTTGCGGCCCACGGCGTGCGCGATCAACGCCACCGCGCCGACGCCGAGCACCTGCATCAGCGCGTTGACGAGAAAGCCGGCATTGCCGGCCGCAGCAACGCCGGCGATCGCCGCCTCGCCCAGCCCCGAGACGAAGTACAGGTCGACGAGCTGGCAGATCATGATCGTGATCATGCCAACCACGATCGGAGGCGCCATGCTCAGGATATGGCTCACGATGGAGCCGCGCGTCAGGTCCTTCATCTCATTCCATCCTTGACGGCGTGACCGCGGGACTTGCGCCCCGCTGCCGCGCGCCTCACTCCGCTGCTGCGATGTGTCCGAGCTCCACCACTTGGCGCTCGAACAGACCGCGATAGATGCCGCCTGGCTTGCCCGCGAGCACGGCATGCGTTCCCTGCTCGACGATCTCGCCGCGGTCGAACACCAGGATCCGATCGAGGCTGCGCACCGTCGACAGCCGGTGCGCGATCACGATCGAGGTACGGCCCTTCATCAGCCGCTCCATCGCCTGCTGGATCAGCGCCTCCGATTCCGAATCGAGGCTCGATGTCGCCTCGTCCAGGATCAGCACCGGAGCGTCCGCCAGGAAGGCGCGCGCCAGGGCCACGCGCTGCCGCTCGCCGCCCGACAGCTTCACCCCGCGCTCGCCGACGAGCGTGCCGTAGCCCTTCGGCAGGCGCAGGATGAAGTCGTGCGCATTGGCGAGCCGCGCCGCCTGCTCGATCGCCTCGAGGCTGGCACCGGGCCGGCCATAGGCGATGTTCTCGGCGAGCGAGCGATGAAACAGGATCGGGTCCTGCTGCACGATCGCGATCTGGCTGCGCAGCGATTGCTGCGTGGCCAGCGCGATGTCCTGCCCGTCGATCAGCACGCGGCCGCCGGAGACGTCGTAGAGCCGCTGCACCAGCTTGACGAAGGTCGTCTTGCCGGAGCCCGAACGGCCGACCAGACCGACGCGTTCGCCGGCGCGGATCGTCACCGACAGCCCGTCATAAAGCGGCGCGGGATGGCCGCCATAGTGGAACGTGACGTCGTCGAACACGATCTCGCCGCCCTCAATCGCGATCGGCCGCGCGGCGGCCGCATCGGCAATGCCGATCGGCTCGTCATGGATCGCCACCAGCTCCTCCATGTCGTTCACCGAACGCTGGAGGTTGTTGATGTGCATGCCGACGTCGCGCAGATAGGCGTGAATGACGTAGTAGCTCGTCAGCACATAGGTGACGTCGCCGGGCGAGGCGTGCCCGTACATCCACAGCAACACCGAGCCGCCGATCACGGACGCCCGCAGGCATAGCAGCAGCGAGAGCTGCGCCGTGGCGGTGTAGTTGTAGCGGAACCAGGTCCGTCGCACGCGCACGCGCCAGCGGCTGATGACGCGGGCGAGCCGCGTATCCTCGCGCGCTTCCGCACCGAAGGATTTCACCACGGCATTGCATGTCAGCGCATCCGCCAGCGTGCCGCCGACCTTGGTGTCCCAGGCATTGGAGACACGCGCGGCCGGCGCGATGTAGCGCGTCGAGAACAGCACCGTCATCGTGACATAGGCGAGCGCGCCGAGCGCGATCACCGCGCCGAGCGAAGCCCAGTGCACGCCGAGCAGCACCATCGACCCGATCAGCACGACCAGCGAGGGCAGAAGCGCCAGCAGAATGGTATCGTTGAGCAGGTCGAGCGCCCACATGCCGCGCGTGATCTTGCGCACGGTGGAGCCTGCGAACGAGTTGGCGTGCCAGTCGGTCGAGAAGCGCTGCACACGCATGAAGGCGTCCTGTGCGACCTCCGACATGGTCTTCAGCGTGAACGGCACGATCGCCTGCAGGCCTGCCAGCCGCAGCACCATCGAGGCCGCGCCCAGCACAACGATGGCGCCAAACGCAACAAGTGCCGCGTGGCGCGCCTCGGGATCGGACGGTCCGCGGATCAACGCGTCGATCAGCTGCCCCGAGAAGACCGGCATGAACAGGTCGGCGGCGGTCGCACCCAGCAGGCCGGCGACGATGGCAATCGTCCGCCCCGGCTGCTTCAGCCAGTGCCTGAACACGAAGGGCAGCACCACGCGTATCGCCGCGGGCTTCTTTGACAGAATGGTCATGGCGTCATCCGGCCGCTGTTGGCGCGGGCCGGCTCCATCGATGGACGCAGGCCGGCCGCGAGGGCCGGGACGGCGTCACTTCAAGCTGATTTTGACTTGGGAAGCGGGGCGATCGGGACGCTTGGTCGAAACCTTGGCCCAATCGAAGCTGGCGAAAATGGACCCTAGAGGGTCGAGCACATACCGAGCCAGAACATCATCGAGCGCGGGCGTGCGATCTGCGAATGCGACGAAATCATGCAAATCTCTCCCCGGTTCGATTGAATAAGGTGCGCTTTATAGATGTGTCGTTCGCGCTTTGCAACGGGGCTTCCGCGAGATCACGGACGAGTGTTGCAATTTGGTTCGGTGGTGGCGCGCCACTCTCCGCTGTCATGCCCCGCGAAGGCGGGGCATCCAGTACGCCGGGACGGATGTGGTGAGAGCGAGCTCTCCAACGCCGGCCTCTGGAATACTGGATCGCCCGGTCAAGCCGGGCGACGACACTGAATGTGTGGCGTCAGTGCGCGTCGCCGCCGCCGGTCATAGAGGCCGGCTTGTTCAGGAGCGTGACCAGCAGGCTGAGGCCGAGATAGAACACGGTCAGCACGAAGAAGGCATCGCCAAAGCTCATCACCACGGCCTGGCGGTGCACGATCTGGCTGAGCTGCTTCATCGCCATCAGCGTGGAATCGCCGAGCCCCTGGAACTTCTGCATGAACATGGTCAGGGTTTCGGTCGCGGTGGCGTTGCCCCAGGTCACGCGCTCCTGGAGGCGCGTGATGTGCAGATCGGTGCGGTCGTTGAGCACGGTGTTGATGACGGCGAGTCCGACCGCGCCGCCGAGATTTCGCATGAGGTTGAACAGGCCCGAGGCGTTCTTCACCCGGTCAGGCGCCAGCGTGCCGAGCGCGATGTTGTTGGTCGGCACCATCGCGAACATCATGCCGACGCCGCGCAGGATCTGCGGCACGAGCAGCTCGTAGAAATCGTAGTCGCGCGTGATCCAGGTCATCTGGTAGGAGCCGATCGCGAACACGACGAGACCGAACGCGATCATGTAGCGCATGTCGATCTTCACCATGAGGCGGCCGACCAGCGGCGCGACCAGGAACATGGTGATGCCGGACACGAACATGGTCTCGCCGATCATCAGCGCGCTGTAGCCGCGCACCTCGGCGAGGTAGCGCGGATAGATGTAGGTCAGGCCGTAGAGGCCGATGCCGATGCAGAACTGCAAGACGCAGCCGACCGCGAAATTGCGGTTGGAGAAGGTGCGCAGATTGACGATCGGCTCCGCCGCCGTGAAGACGCGCCAGAAGAAGGCGATCGCCGCGATCGCGCAGATCCAGGCGCAGATCGCAACGGACGTGTCCTGCATCCATTCGTGCTGAGGACCCTCCTCCAGCACATATTCCAGCGTGCCGAGGAAGCCGGCCATGAACAGCAGGCCCCACCAGTCGAAGCGATCGAGCAGCTCGAAATGCGGCTCGTCGAAATCGACCAGCGCCAGCACGCCGAGGGTGATACCGATGCCGGGCACGACGTTGATGAAGAACAGCCAGTTCCAGGACATCAGATCGGTGATGTAGCCGCCGACCGTCGGTCCGATCGTGGGAGCCAAGGTCGCAACAAGTCCGATGATGGGACCGACGATGTGGAACTTGGAGCGCGGGAACACGGTATAGGCCGAGGCGAACACCGTCGGGATCATGCCGGCGCCGAGGAAACCTTGCAGCGCGCGCCAGAGGATCATCTCCTCGATGGTCGAAGCGAAGCCGCACAGCAGGCTCGAAACGGTGAAACCCGCCGCCGAGATCGCGAACAACAGCCGCGTGCCGAACGCGCGCGAGAGAAAGCCCGACAGCGGGATCGCGATCACTTCGGCGATCAGATACGCGGTCTGGACCCAGGCGACTTCGCTGGAGCTTGCCGACAGGCCGGCCTGGATCTCACTCAGCGACGCCGAGACGATCTGGATGTCCAGGATCGACATGAACATCCCGAACACCATGATGATGAAGGCGAACAATCGCTTCGGCGCGATACGCTCCGAGGCGGGGTCCGCCATCATGGCAGGTGAAGCAGTCGTGGCGTTCGCCATGGTCCGGCCTCGCAGCGCTCGTAGCGCGCCTACTGCGGATGGATCGCGGTGGGATCGTCGAGATCGACCTCGCTGTCGGCGTCGGCCGCGCCCTTGTTGGTGTCGACGGTCGCATAGACCGACATGCCGGCGCGGAGCAGGTTCTGCTTCGCCACCGACTTCGGCACGCGAATGCGGACCGGCACGCGCTGCACGATCTTGGTGAAGTTGCCGGTGGCGTTGTCAGGCGGCAGCAGCGTGAACACCGAGCCCGCGCCCGCCGCGATGCTGTCGACGACGCCGGAGAACTTGCGCATGCCGTAGGCATCGACCTTGATCGTCACCGGCTGGCCGGGACGGATGCGCTTGAGCTGCGTTTCCTTGAAATTGGCGTCGATATAGACGTCATTGAGCGGGACGATGTTGCCGAGCCGCTGGCCTACCGCGACGAAGTCGCCGGCGCTGACCAGGCGGTTCGAGAACGTGCCGTCGACCGGCGCGCGCACCGCGGTGAAGGCGAGATCGCGCTCGGCCTTGGCGAGCGAGGTCTTGAGCTCGGCGAGCTGCGCCTGCGCTTCGGCCTGCTGTGCCTTGGTGACATCGACATTGCTGACCGCGACGTCGTAGGCGGCCTGCGCGGCCTTGACCGCGGCGGCGCCCTGGTCGCGTCCGGCTTCCGAGCTTTCGAACGTGGCGCGCGAGGCGAAGCCCTTGCTGCTCAGCGCCTGCTGGCGCTCATAATCGAGATCGGCGCGCTTGAGACCGGCTTCCGCCGAGACGAGCTGCGCCTTGGCCTGCGCGACCTGGCTTTCGAGCGCCGCAATCTGGCGGCCGATGCGATCGATGGTGGCCTGCTGGGTCGCGATCCTGGTCGCGGCGGCATCGACCGCGATCTTGTAATCGCCGTCGTCGATGCGGAAGACGATGTCGCCGGCGCGCACGGTTGTGTTGTCGCCCGCGAGGATCGAGGAGATGTGGCCGGCAACGCGCGCGCCCAGCATGGTGTTGTTGGCGCGGACATAGGCGTCGTCGGTGGCGACGTAGAAGCGGCCGACCAGCGTGTAGTAGCCGGCATAGCTCGCGACCGCGAGCGCCAGCAGGAGGCCGACGCCCATCAGGACGAATTTGCGCTTGCCCGACTTGGGCGTATCGGACTTGGGCGCGCCGGCAGCGGCGGGCCCGTTCGGCGCAGGCGCGGCCGGCTTGTCGGTCACGGGCTTCTCCGGCGCCTCGGCGATGCGGCGCTTGGTTTCGTCGGCCACATGAGAGCGCAACTGCTCGGCAAGGGCGGCGGATTTCTCGGTCGCAGCCTCACTGCCCGCCTGCTCCGGCGTCTCCACCGTGTCCTGGCGAAGAACGCGCGCAGCCTGGTCTCTCGATACGGCCATAACGGCCTCCCCAACAAAAAAGCGCGATCGAGGACGGCCGTCCAGCGGACGGTTCCCTCTCGCCTGCTCCAAATATCATTGACCGAACGGTTCGGTCAATATACATAATGTTCCCGTGCAGACCCTACTGGCCCGAATCCTTTATTTGGGTTTCATGGGTCGGGCCCGATCCAAAAACCTTCCGAGACGCTGAACCAATGGTTGTAGCTGCCAGCGAACATCTGCACGTCATCCAGGAGGAGGACAGTTCCAAGCGCCGCCAGATCCTGGACGGAGCCCGCAAGGTGTTCATGGATCTTGGTTTCGACGGCGCCAGCATGGGCGAGATCGCGCGTGCCGCGCAGGTCTCCAAGGGCACGCTCTACGTGTACTTCGCCGACAAGAGCGCGCTGTTTGAAGCCATCCTCGAGGAGGAAGCGCTCTTTCACGGCCAGGTCATGTTCAATTTCGATCCGGCGCGCGACGCCGAGACCACGCTGAAGGATTTTGGCCAGGTCTACATCCACTTGCTGTGCCGGCCCGGCGGCGGATCGGCGATCCGCACCGTGATGGCGATCGCCGAGCGCATGCCCGATGTCGGCCGCCGCTATTATCTGCGCGTGCTGGACAAGACGATCAACCGGCTCTCCGAATATCTCAAAATCCATGTCGCCGCCGGCGATCTCAAGATCGACGATTGCGACCTTGCGGCCTCGCAGTTCATGGAACTGTGCAAGGCCTCGCTCTTCCTGCCGTTCGTTTTCCAGGCCGCGCCCGCGCCGTCGGAAGAGCGCATGACCGAAGTGGTCGACAGCGCGACGCGGATGTTTCTCGCGGCGTACCGGGCGAAGTAGCAGCAGCAGGCCACGCGTTGCGCGGGCCTGTCCCGCGGCACTATATTGAGTGCCATGTCCCGTGATCTTCGCCCGCCGGTCGATATCCTTCATTACGAAATTGTCCAGGAACAGGCCTCGGCGCTTGGACGGATGGGCCACACACTCGAGCAGAGCCTTGCGCGCTTGCGCGAATTCGATGCCGCTCATGCGCTTCCGGAGACGCCGGCCTCGATGCAACCGGCAAGGCGCAAGCTTGTGCTGGAAGCCGGCCAGGCGCTCTGGATGTTCGTGGTGCAGCGTGAGGCGTCCGGCTTGCGCGACAGCCGCCATATCATGCGGACCTACAACGTCCCGGGCGAGGTGCAGCGGTGCATGGGGCTGGTCCCGGCACCGTCGAAGCCGACCGCGAAGTGACGGTGGCGTCCTGTAGCTAGGCCCCGATCTCTTCCATCTTGCGCCACCCATGCAGGACACGGCGCCCCTCCAGCGTGAACGCGAAGCAGTTGCCGCCGCCGCCCAACTGATCGTGAACGCGATCGATGGGATGGCCGGCAGTATGGCAGAACAGTAGTGTGCCGACGGCACCGTGGCCGACGAAGAGAACGTCGCCGGGACGCTTGCGCGCCAGCACCGCCTCGGTCTCGCGCACGATGCGCGCCTGCGCATCGACGGCGCGCTCCCAGCCGCGGACGCTGAGATGGGGCTGCGCGAAAAACTGGTCGGCGACTTGCTCGAACTCTGCCGGCTTCAGGAAGCCCGTCGCCGAACGATCGTTCTCGTGCATGGCCTCGCGGATCTCGATCATGATGCCGAGCCTGCCCGCGATGATCTCGGCGGTCTCGATCGCCTTGCGTTCGGCACTGGAGATGATCTGAGTGGTGTTTGCGAGCCAGCTCGCATTCACCAGGGCTTCGGTGCGCGCGCGGCCGACCGGGCTGAGGCCCCATTGCGGCACCGGCACATCAGGATCGATTTGCACCTGCGGATGCGTGAGATAGCGGACGATGGACATTCGAGTTGACGCGATCGTAGCCCGCATGAGCGAAGCGATATGCGGGAACACGGCCCCGGATATCGCTTCGCTCATCCGGGCTACAAGAAAAGCTTCCTCTGCCTATTCGTCGGCGTAGTCGTCTTCTTCATGCTTGCGCGTCGTTATCTTGCGACCGAGCGAACCGGTCACGGACGGCTCACGCGCGCTCGCATAGGGCCGGCGCGATTGCGCGCGCGCGGCGACCTCGTCGCCGGAGACGGCAGCCGGCTGGCAGATCAGGCGGCGGCTGGCGCGGCGCATCAGATCAACGTGAATGTGATCGTAATGATAGACGTTCGATCCCGGCGCCAGCACCGTGGTGAAATGCGCGCAGGCACCTGACTGCACATCGCGCAAGAATCCCTGCTCTTCCGGCATGCCCCGCCAGCCGTCCTTCACGGTGACGCGGCGGCCATCGGCGAGCACGAAGGCCGCGATGTCGAGCGCGTTGCCGAAGGCATGCTCGGAGATGTGAGCATGCGAATTTCCGTTCATGCCGCGGCAGGAATAGGCCGAGATCTGCTTGATCTCGGCAACCCGAACGCCGAACCAGCGCATCGCCGAGGGCTGCACGGTGTCGGCGAGCCAGCGGTCGAGCTCGGACACGATCGGACAGGCCAGCGTCGCAGTCGGCTTGATCGCAACGGGGCCGACGGCGGTGACGGGATTGCCCTGCGCGGGACCGAGGCGCGGCAACGGCTGCTGCACGGGCGCCTGCGAGTAAGGCGCCGGTCGCGCCGGATAGCTCGGCGCATTCATGTAGCGCGCAGCGCCCGCAGCATCGGTGCCATCGGGCGGCAAATCGATCTCGTCCTCCTGCGCCGCCACGCCGGGCGCATTCAGCGGCATCGGTCCGGACGTTGCGCCATAGCCGGAAGGCTGGCGCACCGCGCTCTCGGGATAGTTCGATCGCTGCGGATAGGACGATGGATAGTTCTGGCTCTGCGGAGTGTTCGATCGCGGCTGCGTCACCGGCCAGCGCGGCTGGTTGCCGATGCTGCCCGGCGGGCGCAGTTCCTCGTCGGCAAAGCCATAGCTGCTCGAGGCTTCGCCGAGCGCTGCGACCTTCAACGGGAACTCGGCGCCGCACTGTCCGGGGCCGGAGATCGGGTCGATGCGGACGATGTCGGCGCTCTCTTTCACCGCGCCCGATTTCAGGCAAGCGGCTTCGGCCTCGGCCCGCCACGGTTCACGCTCGGCCTGGAAAAAGCCACGTCCGCAACCCGCAAGCGAAACAAGGACGATGGAGCCGACGAGATACAAACGAACTCCGCGCGTCATGCACGCACGTTCGGTGAATTTACTTAAAGACTCTTCAACGTGTTGATTTCAGTGTTCTTTAACCATACCGGCGCGCATGCATCTGCGCGGCCCGGCACGAGCGGCAGCGAGGCTGCCTTTTTCGGAGAGAGACTTCCTGTTAACCATGATGCTCTCGCGCAGGGCGGCAACAGAGGGAGCGACCTCATGACGTTTGCCGGAAGACTGAGCGTGATCACCGCGTACATTGCCCTGGCCTTCGTCGGCGCCATCGTGCTCGGCATGATCTAGCGGCACATCAAACGCATCGAAGGCTGCCGCTCTTCACGTCCCTTCTTGGGCTTGCGTCGCGATCCGTTACGACCGCGCGCCCCATTGCCGCGAGGTCGTGACCACTTCCTCCCGCGGCTCCTCGACCCGCCTCCAGTCGTTCCCGGAGCACCAGAAGCGGCCGAGCGCGCAGGCTTCGACATGGAGCCTGCCGGAGGCCTTCAGCGTCATCGTCGCATAATAGGTGCTGCCGCTGGAGCGGCTGTAGATGCTGCCGGTCCAGACGTCGTGTGTTTTCGGCTTCATGTTGACGAGCACGCTCTCGCCCCGGTTAGACGCTTCGGCCAGCGCATAGCCGCACAGCGCGGGGCCGCAGCGTTCGATGCGAACCGTGCCCTTGGCGCCTGCGCTCTCCCATTCACCGAGCGGCGAATAGGCCGGCTCGTCATTGCCGCGCTGTGCGATCGATGACGTTTGCTTGATCTCGGGACTCGGGGCGATAACCGGCGGATCGAGCGTAGCAGCCTTCGGCGGATCGACGCGTTGGAGATCAACACGCGGTGGATTGGGGCTCAGCACCTCGGCTCTTGGTGCCTCCAATCTTGGCGCAGGCGCCGGCACAACGGACTGCGACGTCGCCGCGGCCAGAACGGGGGCAGGCGGCGCCGGGGGCGGTGCAACGGCGACGGTCGGTTGTGGCGGCCGGACCGCGGCCGGATAGACCGGCTGCGGCGCTTGGACGACCGGCGCTGGCGCAGGCGGCGGCGCCGGTGCCTTGCCGACATCTTCCTTAGGCCTGAAGCTGCGACTGGAGATCGACACGCAGGAAGCCGATCGGCAATTCCTGGGCGCCTCGACACGAAACCGGTGGCCACCGATCGAGAAGCTGTAGGAACCGGCCTCGGCGGAGGGCGCAATCGCCATCAAAGCGATCAATGTGCCAAGCGATGTCGCAAGCCGCTTCATCGGCGCCTCCTTCTGTGTCGCGACGACGTTACGCGGGATGGATCGCGGCTGAATGTGCGCTGGCTCACCCAGGCGGCCGCGAGCCGTAGTGACGTCCATCACAGAAGGCCGGACGGAGCAGGCCTAGGGTCGAACCACGCCTCATCCACCCGCGACACCAGTCCATACCGGGCCCGCACAAATTTCGGAGGTTGTCATGAGCAAGCTCACCATCGCCGCCACCGCGCTCTTCCTCGCTTCGGCCACCGCCGCGCATGCCGGCAATTCGATCTCGTTCCAGATCGAGGGCCAGCACATCCGCATCGAGACACCGCGCAACTGCGCCTCGCTCAATTGCGTGACCATCGTCGCGCCGGGCCTGTCGAACAAGCCGATCAAGCTGAACAACATCAACCTCAACGGCCTCGGCTCCAAGGACGATGACGTCGACGACACGCCGGCTCCCACCACGACCGCGCCGCCCGCACCGGCTCCGGTGCAGCAGCAGCCCGTGCAGCAGGCACCGATCCAGGCAACCGTGCCGGCCGCGCCTGCGGTCGTCGCGCCCACGGCTCCCACCACCACCGTTACCGCTGCTCCGGCCGCCAGCTACGACACCACCGCGCAGCCCGCGCCCGTCGCGGCTCCCGTTGCTGCGCCGGTCGCTGTTGCACCCGCTCCGGCTCCGGTGGCCGCCACGCCCGTGGCGGTTGCCAACTCGCCGATCGGCGTGTGGGCGACGGAGGAGAACAAGGGCAATGTCCGCGTCGAGCAGTGCGGCGCCAATCTCTGCGGCTACGCCGTGAAGTCCAACGAGCGCATCCTGATCAACATGAAGCCCGACGGCGCGAAGTGGAGCGGCCGCATCCACGATCCCGACTCCGGCCGCAATTACGACTCGACCGTCACGATGAAGGGCCCGAACGCGATGCGCGTGCAGGGCTGTGCCTTCGGCGGCATGTTCTGCGGCGGCCAGACCTGGAAGCGCGTGAGCTGACGCGCTGAGCGCGTCATCCCGTACGATCGTCATCCCGGGCGATGCAGAGCATCGACCCGGGATCTCGCGCGACAGCCTCACTCTATCTCCTCACCCTGAGGAGCCTGCCCTTGAACGTCCGCCCCTCCCCTGCGACAATATGTTCATCCACCATTCAGCTGCCCCCGGCTGAAATCCGCCGCTCTCGCCTCGCGTTCTCACCGGGATCCCCTCGTGACTTCATTGGTAGCCTGGCGCCGCTTCGCCGTTGCGCTTGCCCTGCTGGCCTTGCCTCTGGCCGGCGCCGACGTGGCGCTGGCATCCGACGCCATCGAGCTTGCGCAGGCGCAGACACAAGCGCAGCCGACGCCCGCCCCCTCGCCGACGCCATCGGCTTCGCCTGCGCCCGCCGGGGACGCCCAACCCGCCGCCGTCGAGCCGATCGGCAACGTCGCGACCGTGACGGGAATCGCGACCGTGGTCCGCGACAAGAACTCGTATCCGCTGCGCGCGCGCGACGACATCTATCTCAACGATATCGTGCAGACCTCGTCGAACTCCACGCTCGGCATCACCTTCAATGACGCGACCACGTTCAACCTCTCCGCCAGCTCGAAGATCACCATCGACAACTACGTCTATGAGGACGGCGGCAAGCAGAACTCCGGGATATTCGACATCGGCAAGGGCACGGTCGCCTTCGTCGCGGCAGCCGTGGCGAAGACCGGCGACATGAAGATCACGACGCCGACAGCAACGCTCGGCATCCGCGGCACCACCGGCGTCGTCGACGTGCCCGAAGGCGCCGCGGCGAACAGCGCGAGCAACGTCAACATCAAACTCTATCCCGATGCCGATGGCCGCGTCGGGCACATCGACGTCGACGACCGCAGCAGCGGCACGCGGCTCGGCGCGCTGACGCAAGCCTCCAGCGGCTTTGCGATCCGGCCGGGCGCAGCCACGGCAGGCGTCATGCGCTTTGCCGCGGTGCCGATCACGATTCCACCGCAGCAGATCGCGCGCGACCGCGGCTTCGTCAGCCAGGTGCATCTGGCGCAGACCACGGGCCGCCAGATCGTCACCGAGCAGCGCGACTTCCGCCGCGCCAATCCGACCGCGAGCCCGCGCATCCCGCGGCCGTTCCAGCCGCAACAGCAGCAATTGCGGCCGAGCACGACGCCGGGTCAGCAGCCGCAGCGGCCGAACGGCCAGCCCGGTCAGGACAACCGACGAGGTCAGCAGCAGCCGGGCACGCCAAACCGTCAGGGCGCGCAGCCGCCGCAGCGGCAGGGCCAAGGACAACAAGGCGGCGCAGTGCAGCCGGCCGCCCCGCGCGCGGGTCAAGGTCAACAGCGGCAAGGCCAGCAGCAACAGGGCAAGCCGCAGCCCGGCCAGCAGCAAGGCGCGGGAGGTCCGCCGCGCGCCGGACAAGGCACACCGCAAACCCAGCCACAACGCGGGCAGAATCAGCCCGGAGGAGTCGTGCCGTCGCAGCCAGGCGGACCGCAGCAGCAGCCGGCCACGCAGCCGCACACCGGCGCGCAGCCCGGCCAGCCGCCCGCGGCTCAACAGCCGGGCCTGCAACGCCCCGGCGGATTGCAGCAACGCCTCCCCGCCGCGCAACGTCCTGCGGCACCACGAAGGCCAACGCCCGCTCCGAAGGAGAAGAAGGAGCGGCGGTAACCCTTCGCTCTCTCGTTGCGGGAAAAGGCGCCTCGTCAGCGTGGCGGCGGCTTCTGAGGAAATAGTGCGAAAGAGGCTCGCTCAGCCACGTCCCCGTCATTGCGAGGAGCCCTTGCGACGAAGCAATCCAGAATCTTTCCGCGGATAGATTCTGGATTGCTTCGCTGCGCTCGCAATGACGACTTGGAGAGACTCACGCGTCGCCGCGCAGCCAAGCCTTCACCTTCTGCAACAAGCCGTGCCGCAGTTCGTCGACAGAAGCAGCTTCCGCCGGCGTCAGTGTCTGCAGGGCTGCATCGATGTGGTCTGCCGCCAGCGGCGGCGTCGGCTCCGGATCGGGCGACGACGCCAGCCCAGCCGCCGCAAGCGCGATCGGGCCGATCTGGGTCAGGAACGCGCGCTCGTATTCGCGCGACAGGCGCGCGAGCGCATCCTCCAGCGTCAGCCAGTCCACCGCCTTGATGTCGTTCATCAGCTTGCGGACGGGACCGCCATTGGCCTCCATGCGCCAGAAATGCACGACCTTGGAGCGGCCACCGGATTGATAAACCAGCGTGCCCAAAAATTCGTGGATGGCGACGTCGTGGCCGGTCTCCTCCAGCACCTCGCGATGCGCGGCTTCCTTCGGCGTCTCGCCATCGTCGAGCTTACCCTTGGGCAAGACCCATTCATTACGCTTGCGCTGGCGGACGACAGCAACCAGCGGCGGCGCACCACGCCGCAGCACAATACCACCCGCCGCCATGACCGGCGCCCGCGCCATCACCAAATCCGTATCGTCGAAGTGCCCCCGCCGACCATATAGGCGGCGGGGACGGCGGATTGAAGGCTAGTTTCGCTTCAACAGCGCTTGACCTGCACGAATGCGCGTACCCTCGGCGATACCGTCGCAAAACGTGAAATCGCCAGGCGCCAGGATGATGATGGTCGAGCCGTGCTCGAACCAGCCGAGCTCCTCTCCTTTGGTGACGTTGACATCGCAGGGGAAATTGACCGGACCGCGTGTCTGCGCGTTCAGCACCATGTCGAGGAAGTGCAACCGGATGCTCGCGACCAGGATCGCGGCAACCGGCACGAGCGTCACCGCCTCGCCCGTCGACAGATGGGTACGGATCACGGCGCGCTCGTTCTTGCAGAACAGGCGCTCGACCCGCTTCAGCGCGATCGGATTGACGTTCCAGACGTCGCCATGGATCAGCGTGACGCGCTCGATATGCGCGTCAAAGGGCGCATGGAAGCGGTGATACATGCTCGAGGTCAGCCGTAGCGTGACGAAGGAGCCGTTACGGTGCTGGTCGACCAGCGCGGAATCGCCGACGAGGTCCAGCAGCGAATAGGGCGCGCCCTTGACCTGGAACAGCTCGGTGTCGGCGATGCGTCCGTGGGCGCCGACGATGCCGTCCGACGGGCTGGCGACGACGGAGGGATCAAGATCGAACGGCCGCAATCCCGGCTTGAGCTCCCGGGTGAAGCAGTCGTGCAGGCTCTTGAAATGGGACTTGCGCGCCTCCGACAGATCGAGGTCGGAGAACAGCTTCCACAGCGCGATCGAGCCGTCCCGCACCAGGGGATTCTCGATCTTGGAAAACCAGCCCATGAAGCGGGTGAGCGCCGCGCGGGGGATGCGGTTGGTCAACAGGAAGTTGAGGTCTTCCTGCTGGGTGAAAGAGGCGATGAGGGCTTTGACTGTCATGAATCTGTCAGCTCGCAGGGTTAGCGCTTGTTGTCATGGAAACGACACTCCCGATTCTCTCATTTTCCGTGGCCGCCGCAGCGTCCGCTGCCGCCGTCCTCCCGAAGATCAAGGCGCGGGTCGAGTTGTCCCGCGCCAAGCATCGCTCGCTCGCCGGGCACTCCAAGATGTCGCGACGGGTGGCAAAGCTGCTCCCGTTCTACGAGTTCGAGGGTGATCGCTATTTCGGCTGCGACGGTGCGCCGGCGAATGTGGTGACGCAGCGCAAGGACGCCTTCTTCCGTCTCGCAGCTCTCTACGCCGAGCGCTACCCCAAGGGTCGCGCGATGACGAAGGAAGCGGCGGAGACGATCTCCGACCTGCACTTCACCGAGACCTACCGCGTGCCGTTCCAGTTCTCGCGTCTCGTTCGCGAGCATCTGGGCACCTCGACCTTCATGGAAACGTCCAGCGGCGTCACCGTCACGGATGTCGACGGCAACACCTCCTACGACCTCACGGGGTCCTACGGCGTCAACATCTTCGGCAACGACTTCTACAAGGAGTGCATCGAGGGCTCGGAGAAGCGGGCGCACGCGCTCGGTCCCGTGCTCGGCCCCTACCATCCCGTCATCCTCGAGAACGTGCAGAGGCTCTGCCAGATCTCGGGCCTCGACGAAGTCTCCTTCCACATGTCCGGCACCGAGGCCGTGATGCAAGCGGTGCGGCTGGCGCGCTACCACACCAAGCGCACGCATCTGGTTCGTTTCGCCGGCGCCTATCACGGCTGGTGGGGCGACGTGCAGCCCGGCGTCGGCAACCCGATCGCCGCGCACGAGACCTACACGCTGTCCGAGATGTCCGAGAAGACTCTGCACGTCCTGCGCACGCGCAAGGACATCGCCTGCGTGCTGGTCAATCCGCTGCAGGGCCTGCATCCCAACGCCAACGCGCCCGGCGATTCCTCGCTGGTCGACAGCTCCCGCGGCGGCAATTTCGATCGCGCGGCCTACACGGAGTGGCTCACGAAGCTGCGCGAGGTCTGCACCGAGCGCGGCATCGTGCTGATCTTCGACGAAGTCTTCGTCGGCTTCCGCCTCGCCGCCGGCGGCGCCCAGGAATATTTCGGCGTCAAGGCCGACATGGTGACCTACGGCAAGAGCCTCGCCGGCGGCCTGCCGGTCGGCGTGGTCTGTGGCAAGCGCGAGCTGATGCGGCGCTTCCGCGACGATCGTCCCGCCGACATCTGCTTTGCCCGCGGCACCTTCAACTCGCATCCCTACGTCATGACCGCGATGGACGAGTTCCTGAGCCGGCTCGCCAGCCCGAACTTCCGCGCCATCTATGACGGGCTGGACGCGACCTGGAACGGCCGCACGCAAAAGCTCAACCAGATGATGACCGATGCCGACCTGCCGGTGCGGTTCGCCAACTTCTCGTCGATCTGGACGGTGAAGTACACCACGCCGTCGCGCTACAACTGGATGCTGCAGTATTATCTGCGCGCCGAAGGCCTGTCGCTGAGCTGGGTCGGCACCGGCCGGCTGATCTTCAGCCTGAACTACACCGACGCCGACTTCACCGAGGTCGCCGAACGCTTCGTCCGCGCCGCCGGGAAGATGAAAGCCGACGGCTTCTGGTGGCACGACGGCGTGCTCACCAACAAGAACATCAAGCGGCAGATCCTGAAAGAGATGCTGGCTAAGCGCTTCGGGCGCTGAGGCTGGTTCGTCCGCCCCGAACACCGCCCTCTCCTCTCCCTCTCCCCGCCTGCGGGGAGAGGGTCGGGGTGAGGGGGACTCTCCGCGAGCGCGGTGAGAGTTGGCGGACACCCCACTAGCAACGCCCCCGCGGATAGCCCCCCTCACCCGAATTCGCGCTGCGCGCAAATTCGGCCTCTCCCCGCACGCGGGGAGAGGCGAAGAAGAAGCCCCCAAGACGTGGATGCCCGGCACGAGGCCGGGCATGACGTAACCATCAGACATCGGAGTGTATTGTGTACGCGGCGCGCTCAGGCGTGCTGCTCTTCGAGCGTGGGCTCGGAGATGAGGCCCAGCGTGTGCTCGGGGTTGAGGTGCAGGCCGGGGTCCATCAGCTCGCCGCGCATCAGGGCGAGCGGAGCACTGCGATAGAGCATCAGATCGTGGAAGGGGTCGGTCAGGATCTTGGTCATCCAGACGAGGCCGGTCTCGACGTCGCGGATGAAGAACAGGTGCACGGTGCGGAACAGAAGACCGCCGCCGCCGATCACCAGCCAGATCTTGGCGACCTGACGCATGAAGTCGGTCGCGGAAGCCCAGGGCGTGAACAGACCGAACAAGGTCGGATCGACGACCAGCACCAGCGGCGACAGCGCCCAGACCGCCATCAGCACGACCTTGCGCTGAAGGTTGTAGCCGACCTTGATGTCTTCCTTGTACTCATGCGTCGCCTGGTTGATGTGGTCGTAATCGTGCGGTTCGAAGAAGAAGTGACCGGCCTGGCGCGAGGTCATTGAGACCAGCCAACCGACCAGCGCGGAGATCATGGGATCGACGAACAGCCAGACATAGGCGAAGAGGAAGCTCAGCGCGCTGACGAAGTGCAGGCTCTGATTGATGCGGCTGTGGTGATAGTAGCGATGGTCGTCCCAGCGCTGGATCCGCAGCTGCTCGAGATAATTCTTGATCATGCTCTCCCCCAAAATGCTTTCGGGTTCTGGATTTACAGGGATTCGATGTAGGCCGTGTGACATCATCATTTTGTCATGTGACGATGTGCAGCGGCGCGATGACGCACGTGAACGCGTGAGCGGCGGATCGCACCGCCGCTCCTACGCAGCCTCGCTCAGGCCGCCTTGGCGACGTCGACCTTGCGGAAGCGCACCAGCGAGAAATGGCCGAGCGGCGGAATCAGGCGGCGCTCGGCGAGCTCGATGCCCTTGGCACCGGAGAGCCACTTCGCATAGCGCGACCAGGCGAACTCGGCGGTACGGAAGCCGAGCGGACGCACCACCGGCTGGAGCTTCTGCTCGATGAAGCGGCGCACGCCGGTGTCGGCGCTGACGCGGGTGAGGATGATCAGCTCGCCGCCAGGGCGCAGCACGCGGGCGAATTCGTCGAGCGCCACTTCCGGATTCGGCACGGCGGTGACGACATACTGCGCCATCACGACGTCGAATGAATTGTCGGGGAATTCGAGCTTCTCGGCGTCCATCACCGCGAGGCCCTCGACGTTCTTCAGATTGCCCTCGGTAACGCGCTGGCGCGCCTTGTCGAGCATCGCTTCCGAAATGTCGGTCCCGAAGATGCGCAGATGCGGCGCGTAAAGCGGCAGCGAGATGCCGGTGCCGACGCCGACCTCGAGCACGCGGCCGCCGATCTTGTTGGTGGCCGCGATCGCGGCCTGACGGCCCTTGGCGAACACGCCGCCGAACACGAGATCGTAGACGGGCGCCCAGCGGTCATAGGCCTGCTCGACCGTGCCACGGGTGAGGTCAAGCTGCTGGGTGCCGTCAAGGTTCATGATCTTAGCCATCGATGAGGTTCTCGCTGTGGTTCAAAGGTTCGATCAACCGCGCACTGGCCGCCGCGCCATGACCGGCGAGGCGCGCAAGACGCGGCTGGGCTGAAGTGAGGTGAGGTTGCCGACGAACTGGCGCGCGCTGTTTTCCCAGGAGCGCTCCAGCGCGAAGTTGCGGCAGGTCTCGCGCGACATGGTCAGCGCGCGCAGGCACGCGGTACGCAGATCATGGTCGATCGCGCCGATCGGATGATCGGCGATGACGTCCTTCGGACCCGTCACCGGAAACGCCGCAACCGGCGTGCCGCAGGCGAGCGCCTCGAGCTGCACCACGCCGAAGGTGTCGGTCAGGCTCGGGAACACGAACACGTCGGCGGCGGCGAGATGCGCGGTGAGGTCCGCGCCCTTCTTCTCGCCGAGGAACACGGCATCCGGATACTTCTTCTCCAGCGCGGCCTTCTGCGGGCCGTCGCCGACGACGACCTTGGTGCCGGGAAGGTCGAGCGAGAGGAACGCTTCGAGGTTCTTCTCCACCGCGACGCGGCCCATGGTCATGAAGATCGGCCCCGGCAGGTCGAGCTTTGCCGGCGCGTCGGGATGGAACAGCTCGGTGTTGACGCCGCGCGTCCAGAAGCCGAGCCGCTTGAAACCGCGCTCGGACAGCTCCTGCCGCAGCGACGGCGTCGCCACCATGGTCATGGCGGCGGCATCGTGGAAGTGGCGCAGCACGGCATAGCCTACGCTCGCCGGGATGCCGGTCCGCACCGAGACGTATTCGGGAAAGCGCGTCGTATAGGAGGTGGTGAACGCGAGCCGGTTGCGGCGGCAATAGGCCCGCGCGGCCCAGCCGATCGGGCCTTCGGTCGCGATGTGCAGCGCTTCGGGCGCCGCCTTCTCTATCCGCCGCGCGATCTCCTTTCCGCTCGGCAGCGCAATGCGCAGGCCCGGATAGGTCGGCAGCGGCCACGACCGGAAGCCGTCCGGCGTCAGGAAATCGATCTCGACATCGAGGGCCTTGGCCGCATTCGCCAGCGAGGTCAGCGTCCGCACCACACCGTTAACCTGCGGATGCCAGGCGTCAGTCGCGATTAATACCCGCATGGGGGAATCCCGAGAGTTGATGATTCTCGGCTTAGGACCATCAACGAAGGATATTTCAGGCGTGTGACGTCACAGAAGTGTCGGCCCACTGTTTTGTTCGTTAACGAACCCCTGCGGCCACGAAACTGTCATGAAACAATCCTTTCCGCCACGAAACCGTTTTCGGTTTTCCGCGCAAATGTCCCGAAACGTTTTGCCGTTAGTGATCTTGGGCAACGGAGCACCGCAACGGTGCCGCGGTGGTCAAAAACACCGAGCAAACAGGGGCGATCAAATGTTCAATCTGGACACGTTCAAGACGTATTCGCGCGCCGTTGCTTTTGGCGCAGTCGCGATCTCCGCAGTGGCGTTCGCCGGCACGGCAAAGGCCGCGCCGGTGCAGTTCTTCCCCTTCTTCCAGCCGTTGCCGCCGATGACCGCGCCGCAGCCGCTGCAGCCCTATCAGCCCTACCAGGCGACGCCTTATCAGGCCGCGCCTTCGGAAGATCAGGACGCGGTGGAGATGCCGGCGCGCTTCCGCCGCCAGACCGTCTCCTACGCCACGCGCGAGGCGCCGGGCACCATCATCATCGATACGCCCAACACCTATCTCTATTACGTGCTCGGCAACGGTCAGGCGCTGCGCTACGGCATCGGCGTCGGCCGCGACGGCTTCACCTGGTCCGGCGTCCAGTCGGTGACCAGGAAGGCCGAGTGGCCGGCCTGGACCCCGCCGCCCGAAATGATCGCCCGCCAGCCCTATCTGCCGCGCCACATGGCCGGCGGCCCCGGCAACCCGTTGGGGGCCCGCGCCATGTATCTCGGCGGCACCATCTACCGCATTCACGGCACCAACGCTCCCGACACCATCGGCAAGCGCGTCTCCTCCGGCTGTATCCGCCTGACCAACGACGACGTCTCGGACCTCTATTCCCGCGTCAACGTCGGCACCAAGGTGATCGTGCTGCCGATGACGGAGCGCAGGGCGGATCTCGGCAGCGCAACGCGCTGAGCGACAGGACATTCTGACGCAAACGGCCCCGGAACCCACCGGGGCCGTTTTCGTTTGCCCTCGACATCTCGCGTGCGTGCTGCGGCGCGAGCACCAATTATGGAGGCGCCCATGCAATCACGCCTGCAAACCTCGCCAGGTCCATGGCCCCGCACGACCGCCTGCGCCGGTGTCTTGACGCTGCTCTTGTCCGCGCCCTCCGCGCTCGCGCAGCAGCCGGCGAGCGACGAGGCGGCCCAGCAGGCCTTCAACAATTCATGCCGCACCTGCCACTCCGTGAAGGAAGGCGACAATCGCCTGGGTCCCAACCTCAGCAAGATCGTCGGACGCAAGGCCGGCTCGCTGCCGAACTACAACTACTCTTCGTCAATGAAAGAGGCCGGCTTCACCTGGGACCAGGACAAGCTCACCCGCTTCATGGTCAAGCCGGACGAGGTCGTCTCCGGCAACAAGATGCAGCCCTATGGCGGCGTGTCAGCGGAGGAAGCGGGCAAGATCGTTGCTTATTTGCAGGCGGCGGGCGGGCAATAGGGCCCGGCGCTACGCGGCAGCCGGCTCATACCTCCGCTCGACGTGGAACGACTTCGCTGTGATCAGCCAAGTGTCATTGATGCAGTGAAACGCGAGATAGTCGACATATTGGAGCAGATCGATCCGAACGCGAACCTTCACCAGGGCTTGCGCAGGCGAAGTCACATCGATCAGCAATATCTCCTGAAGGCGCGGTGCATTCTTCGATTTCGGCGACGGGGCCGACGCCAGCATCGCTCGATAGTCGTTCACCGGCAATATCCGCAAGTCGGCATCGCGAAACCCATGGAGCTGTGCCGTCGGCGCAAAGACGCGGTCGAACTGCGAAACGTCACTGTCGTACATCAGCGTGAAATAGCGTTCGACAGCCTCCAGCAGAGGCGCGACATCAGGGCTTACGGTCATGGCTCACTCCATCAGCAGCAAGGTCGGCGCCATCCTTCCCACGGAAAGCCGAGGCATGTCCTAGCGAACTAGGCTAGTCTCGCCGGCTCGGGCGCAACATTGTGCCCTTCATGGTCCAACAGGATGCAGTTCATGCCAAAATGCGAGCTGGATGCGATCGACCGGCGCATCGTCACCGAACTCCAGAGCAATGCCCGGCTGAGCAATATCGAACTGGCGGACAAGGTCGGATTGTCGCCATCGCCCTGCCTGCGGCGGGTCCGGCGGTTGGAGCGGGACGGCTATATCGACGGCTACCGCGCCGCCTTGCGGCGTGGCCGCCTCGGGCTAGGCTTCTCGGCCTTCCTCGGCGTCAAGATCAACGACCATGCCAACGATCAGGCGCTGAGCTTCGAGCGGACGGTCGTGGCCATGCCCGAGGTCGTTGCCTGTCACCTCGTTTCCGGGGAGGCTGACTACCTCCTCGAAATCGTCGTGCCGGAATTGGAGGATTACCAGCGCTTTCTCGTCGACAAGCTTCTTAACCTGTCCATCGTGCGGGAGGTGCGCAGCAGCATCGCAATCCAGACCTTGAAGGCTGGCGCGCCATTGCCGCTGGCGCATCTCTCATAGCCATGATCAGACTGCTCACGCCCGCCGACGCAGCTCTCTACCGTCCTGTCAGGCTGGAAGCCCTCGCGGCCAATCCCGAAGCTTTCGCCAGCACGTTCGAACGCGAGCAGGACATGCCGCTTGCCTGGTTCGAGGAGCGCCTCTCGATATCGGACGTCTTCGGAGCGTTCATCGCAGGCGAGCTCGTGGGGACCGCTGGCTTCCGGCGGGAGGACGGCGCGAAGACCGCGCACAAGGCGATGCTCTGGGGGATGTATGTGCAGCCCCCGGCGCGGAAGTCCGGCACGGGGAGACTGCTCGTCGATGCGGTGGCAGCGCACGCTGCGCAGCGCGTCGAGCAGCTCCATCTCGTCGTCGTTAGCGAGAACGTCGCCGCCTTGCGGCTCTACACGGCAGCCGGCTTCGTCGAATACGGTCGCGGCATGAAGGCGTTGAAGGTGGGCGACAGATACTACGATGAGATCCTGATGGTCCTGTTCTTCGACGGAAGCGACGTGACGCGGCCCCGGTGATGCCGGGGCCGCATTAGCGACCGACCCCGCGCCGCCGCTCCGAAATCAACCTCAGCCACGCGGCCGAGTGAAACGCGCTCATCAAGAGATACATCGGCACCATCCCGCCGAGCACGGATCCATGCCCGGCGGTGCACAGCATGTCCTGCCCGCCGCCGAGCATGGCCGTCAACGCGGCCATGCTCGCACAGGTCGGCGTGGCCGCCAGCCCAAGCCATCTGGCGAGGTGGCGCGCGGCCACGACGCCATCGCGGCTGGCGCCGGCAGTTGCGCTGACGGGGCTAGTCACGTCCTTCCGCAGCCTCCTCGCGAAAGGCCTTCTCGCCGGCGTCGGAGATCTCGACCCACTTCTTGTCGGGCGCGGCCCCTTCGGTGTAGCTGTCGTGCCAGTTCCACCATTTGTAGGTCGGCGTCTGCGGATAGCCTTTTGGCGAGTCCTCCCAGACCTCCTGCCGACCAAGCGGCGTGATGTCGAGGTAGTTCCAGGTGCCGCCCATCTGCTCGTCGCCGCGGCTCTTGACGAAATAGGTGCGGAAGATGCGCTTCCCGTCGCGGTAGAACACGTTGGTGCCGTGCCATTCGTCGACGCCGAAATCGGCGTCAAAGCTGTCAGTGACGGTGACCCACGGCATGGTCCAGCCCATTCGCTTCTTCAGCCGCGCGATGTCCGCCTGCGGCGCGCGCGAGGCGAACACGAGCGTGGTGTCGCGGGCGTTGAGATGCGAGACATGGGCGACCTGGTCGGCCACCATGGAGCAGCCGCGGCAGGCATGATCGGGCCAGCCGAACACGCCCGGCTCGAAGAAGGCCCGGTAGACGATCAGCTGCCGCCGACCCTGGAACAGGTCGGTCAGACTGACCTTGCCGCCGGGCCCCTCGAACGCATAGGTTTTGCTGACTTCCATCCACGGCATGCGCCGGCGCGCGGCGGCCAGAGCGTCGCGAGCACGGGTATGCGCCTTTTCCTTCACGAGCAGTTGCTGACGGGCGGCCTCCCAGTCCTGCGGCGACACCACCGGCGGTGTCTGCATGGCGGTCTGTCCGTTCGTCCCTGCTTTGTCTGCTGATGTCATCATGCCTCTCCAAACCTCTTGCTTGACGTCTTGCCGGGGCGGCCATTCCGCGTCGCGCGGAACCGCGCGCCCCTCACCGCACATTGTCGGTCGTCAACGATTTCTGGCACCAAGCGGTTGCGCGGTGGGAGTAACAAGTGTGGCGGGATTGTCATGGAGTCGCTGATCACGGCCGCCGCGCGCGCGTTGGAGGCCGGCGATCCGCTCGGCGCGCTGAACCGCGTTGCGCTGCGCAATGATGCACCGTCGCTGGCGCTGCGCGGCATCGCGATGGCGCAGCTGGGCGATCTCGCGAAGGCGAAGACGCTGCTGCGCAGCGCCGCACGCGCGTTCGGTCCAAGAGAGGCGGTGGCGCGCGCAAGATGCGTGGTCGCGGAAGCCGAGATCGCGCTCGTCTCGCGCGACCTGAACTGGCCGGTGAAAACGCTCGCTGCGGCGCGCGCGACGCTCGAAAAGCACGGCGATCTCGCCAATGCCGCCCATGCGGGTCACATCGAGGCGCGCCGCCTCCTCCTTGTCGGGCGTCTCGACGAGGCCGAGCGCACGCTGGCCGAGCTCGGCGCTGCCCCGCTACCGCCCGCATCGCAAGTCGTGCGCGAGCTCGTGGTCGCCGGCATCGCAATCCGGCGGCTCCGAACGAAAGACGCGCGCGCGGCGCTCGGCCGCGCGGCACGTGCAGCGCAGCTGGCCGGCATTGCTGCGCTCACGGCCGAGGTCGAAAGTGCGAACCTCGTGCTCGACACGCCCGCGGCACGCCTGATCGCGCGCGGCAAGGAGCATCCGCTGCTGCTTGGGCAGGTCGAAGCGCTGGCGGCGTCCAAAGCGCTTGTCGTGGATACGTTTCATCACACCGTTCGCAAGGGAGGCATCGTCGTGTCGTTCGGAACGCGGCCGGTGCTGTTCGCGCTTGCCCGCCCGCTGGCGCAGGCGTGGCCCGCGGACGTGTCCAGGGAGGCGCTGATGACCGCGGCGTTTCGGGCGAGGCACGTCGATGAATCGCATCGCGCCCGGCTCCGGGTCGAGATCGGCCGGCTCCGCGCCAAGCTCAAGCCCCTCGCCGACGTGAGCGCAACGAAGCAGGGCTTTGCGCTGTCACCGCGCAAGACGCGAGAGGTCCTCGTGCTGGCGCGTCCCGTCGAGGAAAAGCACGCCGCGGTGCTCGCCTTCCTCTCCGACGGCGAGCCCTGGTCGAGCTCGGCGCTCGCGCTGGCGCTGGGAACGAGCGCGCGCAGCGTGCAGCGGGCGCTCGAAGAGCTGGCACGGTCGAACAAGGTGCAGTCCTTCGGACACGGGCGGGCCCGGCGCTGGATGACGCCGCCCGTTCCGGGTTTCCCGACAGGCTTGTTACTCCCCGGACCGCTCTTGAAGACGTAAGATTGCGAGCACATCACAGGGAACCAAGCACATGAAGCGTTCAGCCGCCGAGATCGTCAGGGAGTACGGACCGTTTGCGGGTGTCGAGGCCGTGCATGGCGTCACCTATGACGGCACCCATGTCTGGTTCGCATCCGGCGACAAGCTGAATGCGGTCGATCCCGCCAGCGGCACGATCGCACGCTCCATCGACGTCGCCGCGCATGCGGGGACAGCGTTCGACGGCCGGCACCTGTTCCAGATCGCGGAGGATCGCATCCAGAAGATCGACGCCGCCACCGGCAAGGTGCTCACCACCATCCCTTCACCCGGCGGCGGTGGCGATTCGGGATTGGCCTGGGCGGAGGGTTCGCTTTGGGTCGGTCAATATCGCGAGCGCAAGATCCATCAGATCGATCCGGAAACGGGAAAGATACTCCGCACCATCGAGAGCAGGCGCTTCGTGACTGGCGTCACTTGGGTCGACGGCGAGCTCTGGCATGGCACGTGGGAGGGCGAGGACAGCGACGTCAGGCGGATCGACCCGGAGAGCGGCAAAGTGCTGGAGCAGCTCGACCTGCCCGCCGGGACGATGGTTTCAGGGCTGGAATCCGACGGCGGCGACCGGTTCTTCTGCGGAGGCGGCCCTCGCGGCAATGTGAGAGCGGTCCGCCGTCCCCGGCGCAGCTAGGTGCGCGCTGACGAACGCAAGGCACCGGCGCGTTCGCAACCGTTAACCTGTTCGCCCCAATTCCACCCCACCGGTGCGCTCTAGCGCCCTCCTCGCCCGCCCTGTAAAATCCCCGCCGGGGCGGCTTGGGGGATAGATGCGTCTGACGTTGAATTTCAAAACCGTCCTGATCGCCGTGGCGGTGCTCGCGGCGTCGTTTTTCATCAGCCTGAAAGCGATGGACTGGCTGTCGCCGCGCGCAACCACGACTGCGCCGCCGGTCGCGCAATTGCCGCCGCTGCCGCCGGTCTCGAAGAGCTCGATCGTGGTCGCGCCGGTCGCCATCGCGATATCGGCGATCCGGGAGCAGGCTGAGAAAGCCGCCCCGCGCAATTTCGCCGGCAAGGCCGACAACCCGATCTCGCAGATCCTGGAGAACGCCGACATCGGCTGGAGCGCCGTGCGCGGGCCGATGGCGGCCGCCGGCGACAAGGACGTGCTGACGATCTCGACGCCGCTCAATGGCAAGCTGAACGTAACGGGCTCGCTGTCGTCCAAGGCCACCGGGGCGCTCGGCGACGCACTCGGCAGCGTGCTCGGCGGTGACGCAGCGAAACGGATCGGCGCGGTCAACATCAAGAATTTGAACGCCAGCGCCGAGATCAAGGGCAACGTCGTCGTCACCTCGCGCCCGAAGCTCGCGGCCAACTGGCATCTGGAACCCAATCTCGGCGCCCAGGTCAATCTCGGCGACACCAACCTCAACGTCTCCGGCGCCAAGGTCAACGTGCCGGCGCAGGTGAAGCCGCTGATCGACAAGAACGTCGGCGAGCAGATCAACATCGTCTCCGAGCGGATCCGCAACGATCCGTCGCTGCGCGAGAATGCGAAGCTGCAATGGGCCAAGGCCTGCCGCTCGATCCCGCTGCAAGGCTCGAGCTCTTCGGCCGCGCTGCCGCCGCTCTGGCTCGAGATGAAACCGACCCGCGCCATCGCGGCGCAGCCGCGCGTCGACGCACAGAACGTGACGCTGCTGCTCGGCCTCGAGCTCGAGACGCGCGTCACCTCGACGTCCACCAAGCCGGACTGCCCGTTCCCCGACAAGATCTCGATCGTGCCGCCGACCGGCACCGGCGTGAACATCGGCGTGCCGATCGACGTGCCCTTCACCGAGATCAACAAGCTGATCGCCGCGCAGATGGTCGGCCACACCTATCCCGAGGACGGCTCCGGCCCGGTCGACGTCACGGTCAAGAGCGTCAACGTGGTCCCGTCGGGCGACCGGCTGCTGATCTCGCTGCTGGTGCGCGCCAAGGAAAAGAAGAGCTGGCTCGGCCTTGGCGCCGAGGCGACCGTGCACATCTGGGGCCGGCCGATGCTCGACCAGGCGCAGCAGACGCTGCGGCTCGCCGACATCCAGCTCGCGGTGGAATCCGAGGCCGCCTTCGGCCTGCTCGGGGCCGCCGCACGCGCGGTGGTGCCGCAGATGCAGCAGGCACTGGTGCAGAAAGCGACGCTCGATCTGAAGCCGATCGCCGCCAATGCGCGCGAGAAGATCGCGGCCGCGATCGCCGACTATCAGAAGAGCGAGGACGGCCTCAAGGTCGACGCGAAGATCGACAGCCTGACGCTCGCCGACATCGCCTTCGATTCAAAGACGCTGCGTGTGGTCGCGGAAGCCGGCGGCACGCTGAACGTGTCGGTGACGAAGCTGTCGGGGATGTGAGGTTGCCTTCACTCCCCTCGCCTCTCCGCGTCTCCGTCGCTTGCGCCGCTGGCATTCTCGTCGGAGGATGCTAAGCTGCTCCTCGCAACCTCGAACGAGGTGTTGACAGCACGATAGCTGATAACGCGAGGGCAATATGGAAGCCGGCATGGTCACGCCTGCGCCGGCACTGGTGCGGTTTTCCGGCATTCAGAAGACCTATGATGGCGAGCACCTCGTGGTGAAGAACCTCGATCTCGACATCAGGAAGGGCGAGTTCATCACCCTGCTCGGTCCGTCGGGCTCGGGCAAGACGACCACGCTGATGATGCTGGCTGGCTTCGAGGTTCCGACCCATGGCGAGATCTACCTCGCTGACCGGTCGATCAAGAACGTGCCGCCGCACAAGCGCGACATCGGCATGGTGTTCCAGAACTATGCCCTGTTTCCGCACCTGACGATCGCGGAAAACATCGCCTTCCCGCTGTCGGTGCGCAAGATCGACAAGGCGGAAGCGCAGGAGCGCGTCAAATCGGCGCTGCGCATGATCAAGATGGAAACCCTGGCGCAGCGGCGGCCCGGGCAGCTGTCCGGCGGTCAACAGCAGCGCGTGGCGCTGGCCCGCGCGCTGGTTTTCAATCCGCAGCTGGTGCTGATGGACGAGCCGCTTGGCGCTCTGGACAAGCGCCTGCGGGAACAGATGCAGCTGGAGATCAAGCAACTGCACGAGACGATGGGCATCACCGTCGTCTACGTCACCCACGATCAGAGTGAAGCGCTCACCATGTCGGACCGCATCGCCGTGTTCAACGACGGCGTCGTGCAGCAGATCGACAAGCCCGACGCGCTGTATGAGCATCCGGTGAACAGCTTCGTTGCTCATTTCATCGGCGAGAACAACGTGCTGGCCGGCACCGTCGAGACGGTCGAAAGGGAATATTGCCGCGTCGTCCTGGCCGGTGGCGGCGCCGTGACAGCACGGGCGGTCAATGTATCGGGCGTGGGCGCATCGACTTCGCTGTCGGTGCGGCCGGAGCGGATCGCCATCATCCCGGATGGCAGCTCCAGCGACGGACCGAACCGGCTGCCGGCCAAAGTGCAGAACACAATATACCTCGGCGACCACGCGCTGGCCGTGCTCGATGTCGCCGGCAACGGGGAATTCATGGTCAAGCTTCAGCCGGGAGTGCATGACAGCCTGCGACATGGCCGCCTAACACCTGGCGAAAGCGTGTTCATTACGTTCCGCCCCGAGGACTGCCTGGCCCTCGATCCCGTCTGATCCTGACATGAGCGAACCTGCATCGATTAACGTCAACGCAACAACCCATATGAAGAAGGAACAATGACCATGCTGAAGCGCAAGACTGGCAAGATTGCTCTGGGTTTCGTCGCGGCGTTCACTGCCAGCGCAGCGCTGGCCACGGTCGCGCAGGCGCGTGACCTCACAATCGTATCGTGGGGCGGCGCGTATCAGGACGCCCAGAAGAAGGTCTATTTCGAGCCGTTCAAGAAAGCCGCCGGCGTTGCGATGAACGACGAGTCCTGGGACGGCGGCGTCGGCGTGTTGCGCGCCAAGGTGCAGGGTGGCGCCGCCACCTGGGATGTCGTCCAGGTCGAGAGCGACGAACTCGCGGTCGGCTGCGAGGAAGGCCTGTTCGAGAAGATGGACTATACGAAGATCGGCGGCGAGGCCGCCTATATCCCGCCGTCGGTCAATCCCTGCGGCGTCGGCGCCATCCTCTATGATTTCGTGCTCGGTTACGACAAGGACAAGCTGAAGGAGCCGCCCAAAGGCTGGGCCGACTTCTTCGACACCAGGAAGATTCCCGGCAAGCGCGCCTTGCGTCAAGGCCCGAAGACCACGCTTGAGATCGCCCTCATGGCCGACGGCGTTCCGCCGAAGGACGTCTACAAGGTGCTGGCGACCGACGAAGGCATCGATCGCGCGTTCAAGAAGCTCGACACCATCAAGGGTGACCTCGTCTGGTGGAAGGCCGGCGCGCAGCCGCCGCAATTGCTCGCCTCCGGCGAGGTGGCGATGACCTCGGTCTACAATGGCCGCATCGACACCGCGAACAAGAACGAGAAGAAGAACTTCGGCATGGTGTGGGACGGAGCGCTCTTCACCCTCGACAGCTGGGTCATCCTGAAGGGCAGCCCGAACAAGGACGCCGCCTACAAATTCCTGGACTTCGCAGGCAAGGCGGAGAACCAGTCAAAACTGTCGGAGAACATCGCCTACGGCACCTCGAACAAGGACGCGGCCGGTAAGCTCGCGCCCGCCGTTCTGAAGGACCTGCCGACAGCGCCCGACAACATCAAGAACGCGGTCGAGATCAACGTTGGATTCTGGCTCGAGAACATCGACCGCTTGACCGAGCGCTTCAACAAATGGGCCGCAAAATAGCGCGCGACCGAATGGGCGCTGAGGGAAAGACGTGGCGGATAGGTCGGCCGCGGCACATCCTTCGAGACGCCCGCCTACGGCGGGCCCTCAGGATGAGGTCTGAATCTGTGGCGGCGATTTTACAGACACGGATATCAAAGAGCCTCATCCTGAGGAGACCGCGAAGCGGTCGTCTCGAAGGACGAGGCGCTTGCTCGGGCCGCTCCACGAGGCTCCTCCCATGACGGCAGCCTCCGCCAATGCATCGACAGAAGTGCCGCTCAAGCGCCGCCTGAAGCGGGCGGAGCGCACGCGCCAGGTCAAGGCATTGGCACTGGTTCTGCCGCTTCTGCTGTTTCTGCTCTTCACCTTCGCCGGGCCCATCGCCGGCATGCTGTGGCGCGCGGTTGATGACCGGGAGGTGCGACAGGTTCTGCCGCAAACGATCGCTGCACTCGCCAGTTGGGACGGCAAGGACCTGCCGAATGAGGCGGCCTACGCGGCGCTGGCAAGCGACATCCTGGCGGCGCGCGCCTCCGGCACCATCGCCATCGCGGCCAAACGGCTCAATTACGCCCTGAACGGCTTTCGTACGATCCTGATCAGCACGGCGCGCAATCTGAAGGCGATGCCGGAGCCCGGCACGGCCGCGGAGACGCTGGGCAAGATCAACCCGGCCTGGCGCGAACGCACCACCTGGACGACGATCAAGAACGCCGGCGGTCCGGTGACCGGCTTCTACCTTCTCGCGGCGCTCGACATGACGCGGAACGCGGACGGCGCGATCGTCGCAGCCCCACCGGATCAGGCCATCTACCGCGACGTTTTTGCGCGCACCTTCCTCATCAGCCTCGGTGTCACCGCGCTCTGCCTGATCCTCGGCTTCCCGGTCGCCTACTTGCTGGCGGCACTGCCGCCGGGCCGGTCGAACCTGCTGATGATCTTCGTCCTGCTGCCGTTCTGGACGTCGCTTCTGGTTCGCACCTGCGCCTGGATCGTGCTGTTGCAGAGCAAGGGCGTCGTGAACGACAGCCTGCACTGGCTTGGCATCATCGATGAGCCGTTGCGACTGATCTACAACCGCTTCGGTGTCTGCGTGGCCATGACCCACGTTCTCCTGCCGTTCATGATCCTGCCGCTGTACAGCAGCATGAAGGCGATCTCGCCCGCTTACATGCGTGCCGCCGCCTCGCTCGGTGCGCCACCCCTCACCGCCTTCCTGCGGATCTACCTGCCTCAAACCCTGCCCGGCATCGGCGCGGGAAGCCTGCTCGTCTTCATCCTGGCGCTCGGCTACTACATCACGCCGGCGCTCGTCGGGGGCGCCGCCGACCAGATGATCAGCTACTTCATCGCGCTCTACACGACCGAGACGGCCAATTGGGGCCTTGCTTCGGCTTTGGGTGCGGTGCTGCTGCTGGCAACGCTTCTGCTCGCTCTCGTCTATGGCAAGCTGGTGCAGGGACAGCAGGTCACGGGAGGCATGAAGAATTGAGCGATCAATCCTCCCTCCGCACGCCCAGCCAGCGCATTGCGTGGACCGCGACCATCGTCATCTCCACGCTGGTGTTCGTCTTCCTGATCGCGCCGATCCTGGCGATCATGCCGCTGTCCTTCAGCTCGGGCTCGTACCTCACCTATCCGCTGCCGGGCCTCTCCCTGCGCTGGTACGACGACTTCATCAATTCGCCGCGCTGGATGAATTCGCTGAAGAACAGCATGATCATCGGTGTGGCCTCGACCCTGCTGTCGATGGTGCTTGGCACGCTGGCCGCGCTCGGGCTCGCGCAGTGGAAGAGCCGGTTCAAACCGCTCGTGCTGGCTTTCGTGCTGTCGCCGGTCGTCGTGCCCGGTGTCATCACCGCGGTCGGCCTGTATTTCTTCTTCGCGCCGATCGGACTGACCGGCAGTTATCTCGGCTTGATCCTGGCCCACACCGCATTGGCGACGCCGTTTGTGGTGATCACGGTCGGCGCGACGCTGCAAAGCTTCGACACCAATTTAGCGCGCGCCGCCGCCTCGCTCGGCGCCTCGCCGCTTGAGGCGTTCCGCCGTGTGATCCTGCCGCTGATCCTGCCCGGCCTCGCGTCGGGTGCGCTGTTCGCCTTCGCGACCAGCTTCGATGAGGTGGTGATCGTGCTCTTCATGGCGGGTCCCGAACAGCGCACCCTGCCGCGCGAGATGTTCAGCGGCATCCGCGAGAACATCAGCCCGACCATCACGGCAGCGGCGGTGATTTTGACGACGGTCTCGGTCATCCTCCTCGCCACCCTGGAAGGCCTGCGCCGACGCAACGAACGGCTCAAGGGCAACAGCGCCTGACCGGCAGCGAAGGAACCCCGCTCGCCCCTTCCCTTTTTGCATCCCGCCACGGCGCGGATTGCTTAGCTGCCGCGACCGATTGTCGCTAGAACCTCCCCTGCAACAACGCCCAAACAACAACACACAGGGAGAAAACAACCATGCAAAAACTCGTCGCCGCCATCGCGGCCGGTCTCGCCCTCGCCGCCACATCAGGCACGGCGCAGGCGCAGATCTCCGACGACGTCGTCAAGATCGGCGTGCTCACGGACATGTCGAGCCTCTACGCGGATGCGACCGGCAAGGGCTCGCTCGCGGCCGTCGAGATGGCGGTCGCCGATTACGGCGCCAAGGTCGCCGGCAAGCCCGTGCAGGTCGTCGCCGCCGATCACCAGAACAAGCCCGATGTCGGCGTCAACATCGCCCGCAACTGGTACGACAACGACAAGGTGGACGCGATCTTCGACGTGCCGACGTCCTCGGTCGCATTGCCGATCTCGGCGCTGACCCGCGAGAAGAACAAGATCAACATCAACTCCGGCGGCGGCTCGTCCGACATCACCGGCCCCGCCTGCTCGCCCAACACGGTGCACTGGACCTACGACACCTATGCGCTGTCGAACGTCGCCGGCAAGGCGATGGTGAAGCGCGGCGAGGACACCTGGTTCTTCGTCACCGCCGACTATGCCTTCGGCATGGCGCTGCAGCGTGACGCCGCCAACGTCGTCAAGGAGAGCGGCGGCAAGGTGCTCGGCGAAGTGCGCCATCCCCTCAACTCCTCGGACTTCTCGTCCTTCCTGCTCCAGGCCCAGGCCTCCAAGGCCAAGGTGGTCGCGCTGGCGAACGCCGGCGGCGACACCACCAACGCGCTGAAGCAGGCGGCCGAGTTCGGCCTGACCCAGGGCGGCCAGAAGATGATCGCGCTTTTGCAGGAAATCACCGACACGCATTCGCTCGGCATCAAGGCCACGCAAGGCCTGATCGTCACCGACGCGTTCTACTGGGACATGAACGAGGAGACGCGCGCCTTCTCGAAGCGGTTCAACGAGAAGGTCGGCCACATGCCGACCATGATCCAGGCCGGCCTCTATTCGGCGACCATGCACTATCTGAAGGCGATTGATGCCATCAAGACCGACGAGGCGCCGAAGGTGATGGAGCAGATGCGCAAGACGCCGGTCAACGACTTCTTCGCCAAAAACGGCAAGATCCGCATCGACGGCCGCATGGTGCACGACATGTATCTGTTCGAGGTCAAGAAGCCGGAGGAGTCCAAGGGCGAGTGGGATCTCTACAAGCTGATCGCCACCGTGCCCGGCGACGAAGCCTTCCGTCCCCTCGACAAGGGCGGCTGCCCGCTGGTGAAGTCGAATTGAGCGACCGACGGCCGGCGCCAATTCCTCATCCTGAGGAGCGCATCTTCGCGCGTCTCGAAGGATGAAGGCCCGGCTGGTGGCCTAGCCCTTCGAGACGCGCGCGAATTGCGCGCTCCTCAGGGCGAGGGTCAAACATATCGCAATGACGGGAGAGAAAAAACGACACGACAGCGCGCCCGGTGAAAACCAGGCGCGCTTCGTTCAAGTGGCTAGAAGCCCATTACTCCGAGTACTTGAACTCGGGCATGTTCTTCAGCTCGTCCTTGCTGGCGTTGAACACGGCGTGGTCCGGATACCATTTCGACGAGGACGTCGTCGTGGTCGCAGCGGGCTTGTCGGTGCCGGTCGCAGCGCCCGTCGTCGTGGTCGCGGCGGGCTTGGCACCCGGGTTCGTGCCGGTGCCGGTATAGGCCACGGCCTGGTTGACGAACTTCAGCTTCTCGTAGGGGACGGCGACCAGATGCTCGCCCATGCCGAGGAAGCCGCCGACACCAATCACGGCGATCTTGACGGCGCCGTTCTTGTCCATCAGCAGGTCGTTGATCGAGCCAATGTTCTCGTTGGCCTCGTTGTAGATCTTCAGGCCCGCCATCTTCGAGGCACGCCACTCGCCCGATGCTGTCGTCGTCGTGGCCGTGGTGGTGGCGGCAGGAGCCATCTTGTCGCCGGTGGCGGTCGGCGATTGCGCGAACGCAACTGTCGCAAGCAGCGCGGTGCCGGCGAGGCCGGCGGCGATCGATTTCATCAACATTGTTGTCCTCTCCTTCAGCAGAAAACTTGTGCGGAGAAAACAGTCCTGATCACGTGCAGTTCCTTGCGTGCTGCAATTTCGTCGCGCGATGCGCGAACCTGCAATTGTTCCTAAGTCACTCAGGAACATTTTGCAGCGCACGATTCCTCGCCGACGATCGCGCGCCCTGGGTGAAGCACGATCGCGGCGAGGAACGCGCAGACCTGCGTCGCTTCAGGTCAGCTCTTGTAGTCGATGAGAAGCGCGGAGAAGTCGGAGTTGCTCGATGAGCTGCCGGTGGCGCCGTAGGACGATGCCGACGATTGCGACTGCTGGAGCGCCTGGAGGAACTGCTGGAGGATCTCGGCCGTCGTCGAGTCAGTCGACGTGCTGCTGGTCGAGCCCGTCGACGACGAATCCGAAGTGCTGTCATCCGGCGGCGGACCGGGCGGCGGCCCGCCCGCACCACCGGGACCGCCGGCGCCGCCGGGACCGTTGGCGAAGGCGGACTGGAACACGTTCTTCAGCTCGTCGGCCTGATCCGAGGTCAGCGTCCCGTTCGACACCTCGTTGGAAATGAGGTCATCGATCTTCGACTGCATCTCGTCCTTGGAGGGACGCGTGCCGCTCGACTGATCGCTGGACCGGCTCGACTGCAAGGCCGTGTCGATGTCGGTCAGCGCCGTCGAAAGCGCCGACTGGTCCGACGACGAGATCGTGCCCGCGGAAACTTCCGATTGCAATTCCTGCTGCAGCCGCTGCAGGGGCGACTGGTAGTTACCGGCGGAGGCCGCCGAAATCGAGGTCATGAGGGCTCCGGGGTTCTTGCGGGGTTTCGTTGCTGACACCGCCACGGTATGGTTAACGGCCTTAACGAGACCTTGCTGTTTCCCTGCCCAGGTATTGCCGGGTGTTGCGTCCCGGCAGACAGAAACAATCCGAAACAAAAATCTTCGCCATTTGGCCCGAATCTTGGACAAACAAAGCTCATGGCCATTCCCAATCCCAACATCCTGGTCGTCGAGGACGACCGCGAAACCCGGACGTTGATTGCGAAGTATCTGCGCAACAACGCCTGCAACGTCACCGCCGTGAGCGATGGCCGCGAGATGTCGCGTGCCATGGCCGATCACAGGGTCGACCTCATCATCCTCGACGTCATGCTGCCCGGCGAGGACGGCTTGAGCCTGTGCCGCAAGGTACGCTCGGAGGCGCAGACGCCGATCATCATGCTGACCGCGCGCGGCGAGGACGTCGATCGCATCGTCGGCCTCGAGATGGGCGCGGACGACTATCTGCCAAAACCCTTCAACCCGCGCGAGCTGCTCGCACGCATCAACGCGGTGCTGCGCCGCCAGGCCGCAGCTCAAGCGGCAAGCTCGATCGAGGGCGCCTCCACGCTTGCCTTCGAGGGCTGGCGCATCGATCTGCGCCTGCGCGAGCTGCGCAATCCGGAAGGCGCGCGCGTCGCGGTGACCAGCGCCGAGTTCGATCTGCTCAGGACCTTCTGCGAACGGCCCGGCCGCGTGCTGTCGCGCGACAGCCTGCTCGACCTCACGCAGGGCCGCAACACCGGCTCGTTCGAGCGCTCCATCGACGTGCTGGTGAGCCGCATCCGCCGCAAGATCGAGCCCAATCCGGCCGACCCGACCATCATCAAGACGGTGCGCTCCGGCGGTTATCTGTTCACGCCCAGGACCGAAGCGGTTGCGGCGCCTCTGAGCAGTTGAGAGCGCCGACGATGAAGCCGTTCGGGTTCTTCCACCTCAAGGGTATCGGCGGGCAGATCGCCGCGCTGGTGCTGGCTTCGACCGTCGCGCTGCATCTCGTCGTCACCACCGCCTTCCTGATCACCCGGCCGGACCGCCCCGACGCGCCGCCGGACGGCGCCCGTCAATTGACCGATGCCGCGTTGCTGCTCGGCTCGGCCGATGACAGCGAGCGGCCGCGCCTCATGGCCGATCTCACGCGCGCCTTCCCGAAGCTCGGCCTCGAGAGCATCGTGCCCGGCACGGTGGCGACCGTCGACGAGAGCGAAGGTATGCACGTGCACGGGGTGCGCCGCCACCTCGGCCACGCCTACAAGGTGACGCAGCTCGCGCCCGAAGGCGGTGCGCGGCGCATCGGCGTGGAATTGCCCGACGGCGCCATGATCGCCGGCCATGTCGAGGGCGGGCCGCGGCCGTGGTTCTGGGGCGCACCGTGGCTGGTGACGCTGATGACCGCCTTCATCTGCATCAGCGTGCTGGGCCTGTGGGCGGCGCGCGCGCTGGCCGCGCCGCTGTCGTCCTTCGCCAGGGCCGCCGAGAACTTCAGTCTGGACGGGGCGGCCGATCCGCTGCCCGAGCGCGGCCCGGAGGAGATCCGCTCGGTCGCGCGCGCGCTCAACCGCATGCATGAGCGGATCGCAGGGTTGATGTCGGATCGCACCCGGATGCTGGCGGCGATCAGCCACGACCTGCGAACGCCGATCACGCGCCTGCGCCTGCGCGCCGAATTCATCGAGGACGAGGGCAACCGCAAGCGCATGCTGATCGACCTCGACCAGATGCGCTCGATGCTGGAATCGGTGTTGTCGCTGCTGCGCAACGATCGCAAGATCGAGGCGGTGACGCTGGTCGACATCGCGAGCACGCTGCAGCTCATCGCCGACCAGTTCGGCGACATGGGCCACGTCGTGCACTATGACGGGCCCGCTTCGGCGACTGCCGCCGCGCGGCCCGACGATCTGCATCGCGGCATCACCAATCTCGTCGAGAACGCGGTGCGCTTCGGCGCCGAGGTGACGATCCGCCTCGATATCTCAAGCACCACGCTCGTCATCGACGTCGAGGATGACGGCCCCGGCATCTCGGATGCGCGCAAGCAGGAGATGCTGGAGCCGTTCGTGCGCGGCGACGACGCGCGCACCATGGACGATTCCACCGGCTTCGGGCTCGGCCTGTCGATCGCGCGCGCGATCGCGCTCGCCCATGGCGGCGAGCTGTCGTTGCACGACCGCGATCCGCACGGACTGATCGTGCGCATGCAGTTGCCGGTGTGGCAGCAGCCGCGGCTGGCCGCGTAGGCACGACCCGGAGCGCCGCGCTAGCGCAAAGTGCGCAGCGGCCTTCCGAACAAGATCATGCCTTGGGACAACGCCTCAGGCGGCGAGCGGCGGATGCTCGATCGCGTGCGCGTCGAAGATCGCCACCGCCTCGAAGCGGTAGCCGCAGGCGTGGCACTTCCAGAGATAGGAAACGCGGCCTTCGCCCGGCTCGATCCAGTCGGGAGACGGGATCGGTGTCGCACATTGTGCACACGGGTTCTGCTTGGGGATGTCGCCGATGTAAGCCCGAGTCATGGACGTCCTCCCGAATGCTGGTTTTGAATAGCGATTTTTGGGCGAATTCACCAATGGACAGACCTGCTGTCGCGTAAGGCACTCCGCCAGCCTCAAACTTAACTTAGGTTTAAGTCGTAAAAACGACGGCCTGGCGAAAATCGCCGAAGGCGGCGTTTCGCCACATCATCGCCGTGTTCCCACGGCCTAACGCGCACGGGTGCAGGTGAGTTCTGCCGAGGAATATTTCATGAAAATTTTGCGTATTGCCGTGCTCGCTGCAGCGGGGCTGATGATGGCGCAGACGGCGAATGCCGGCGAAGCCGAATACGCCGAGATGGTCGCGGCCCATGCCCGCGCCAATGGCGTGCCGGAGGCGCTGGTGCATCGCGTGATCATGCGCGAGAGCCGCTATCAGCCCGGCCTCGTCGGCCATGGCGGCACCATCGGCCTGATGCAGATCAAGCTCGCGACCGCCCGCGGGGTCGGCTACACCGGCGACGCCGCCGGCCTGCGCGATCCCAACACCAACCTCACCTACGCCGTCAAATATCTCGCCGGCGCCTATCACGCCGCCAATGGCGACCACGCCCGAGCCGTGCGTTATTTCGCGGGCGGCTATTACTACGTCGCAAAGCGACAGCGGCAGGAACAGACGATGGTGCAGCAGGCCAGCGCCGGCACCTGGCTCGAGCCCAACGGCAACCCGCAGCCGATGTTCGGAACCGCGCCGCACAGGAAGCTTGCCCAGCGCGTCCGTAACGCGCGGGCGCAGGTTTCTCACTGACATCGTCATTCCGGGGCGGTCCGCTAGGACCGAACCCGGAATCTCGAGATTCCGGGTTCGATGCTTCGCATCGCCCCGGAATGACAGCATTGTGGCTAACGCGTTGACACCAGCGCCCACTGGCATACATTAGAGCCGTTCCGAGGGGTGCTCCGAGGAGGAGCTGAGATACCGCTAAATGGGCAAATCCGCCCAAGACCGCGGTGACCCTTTGAACCTGATCCGGGTCATGCCGGCGAAGGGACAGGGATGTTGCAGACGACCAAGCGACCGGATTCCCCGGTATCCATCATCGGCGCAGGCATTGCAGGCGCTTGGCAGGCGCTATTGTTCGCGCAGGCCGGCCACGCCGTGACCCTACACGAGCGCGGTGACGCGGCGATGACCGATTCCACCAGCCATTGGGCCGGCGGCATGCTCGCGCCCTGGTGCGAGGCGGAGGTCGCCGAGCCCATCATCTCCCGGCTCGGCCAGCGCTCCCTGGACATCTGGCGGCGCGAGCTGCCCGACACGCCCTTCAACGGTTCCCTGGTCGTCGCCCACCCGCGCGAGCGCAACGATTTCGAGCGTTTCGCGCGGATGACCGAAGGCCACCGCCGGCTCGATGCCGCGGCGCTTGCCGAGCTCGAGCCGTCGCTGGAGGGCCGTTTTCGCGATGCGCTGTTCTTCCCGACCGAAGGCCATGTCGAGCCGCGCCGCGTGCTGCCGAAGCTGCACGAGCGCATCAAAGCTGCCGGCGGCACCATCAAGTTCTCCAGCGACGTCTCCGCCGCTGATCTGGACGGCATCGTGATCGACTGCCGCGGCCTTGGCGCGCGCGAGGAGCAGCCGGAGCTTCGCGGCGTCAAGGGCGAGATGATCCTGATCGAGACCGGCGAAGTGCAGCTTTCGCGCCCCGTGCGTCTGATCCATCCGCGCTGGCCGCTCTACGTGATCCCGCGCGAGGACAATCTGTTCATGCTGGGCGCGACCTCGATCGAGGCCGAGGACACCGGCGTCAGCGTGCGCTCGGCGCTGGAGCTGCTGGGTGCGGCCTATGCCGTGCATCCGGCTTTCGGCGAGGCGCGGATCGTCGAATTCGGCTCGGGTCTCCGGCCCGCCTACCCCGACAATCTGCCGCGCATCGGCGTTCGCGGCGGCCGGATCAGCGTCAACGGGCTCTACCGCCACGGCTTCCTGATCGCGCCGGCGCTCGCCGAGCTGACGCTTGGCTATGTCGAGCGCGGCCAGATCGACAATGAGGTGATGCAATGCGGGTGATCGTCAATGGCGAGCAGCGCGAGGTGAATTCAGCCAGCGTCGACGCGCTGCTGAGCGAGCTCGACTACGAGGGCACGCATTTCGCCATCGCGCTGAACTACGACGTCGTGCCGAAGAGCCGCTGGGCCGAGACCCACCTCAAGGCCGGCGACGAGATCGAGATCATCACGCCGCGGCAGGGAGGGTGAGGACATGGTGACCTTCTACGGCAAGACCTTCGCCTCGCGCCTGCTGATCGGCAGCGCGCTCTATCCCTCGCCGGCGATCATGCAATCGGCGATCCGCGCCTCCGGCTCGAACATCGTCACGGTGTCGCTGCGGCGCGAATCCGCCGGCGGCAAGACCGGTGATGCATTCTGGAATCTGATCCGCGAGCTCGACGTCACCGTGCTGCCGAACACCGCCGGCTGCCGCACCGTGCGCGAGGCCGTGACGACCGCCAAGCTCGCCCGCGAGCTGTTCGGCACCAGCTGGATCAAGCTGGAAGTGATCGCCGACAACGACACGCTGCAGCCCGACGTCGTCGGCCTTGTTGAGGCCGCCGCAATCCTGATCAAGGACGGCTTTGAGGTGTTTCCCTATTGCACGGAAGACCTCTCGGTCGCGAACCGCCTGGTCGATGCCGGCTGCAAGGTGGTGATGCCCTGGGCAGCCCCGATCGGCAGTGCCAAAGGCATCACCAACCGCGACGCGCTCAAGCTGCTGCGCGAACGGCTGCCCGACATCACGCTGGTGGTCGACGCCGGCTTGGGGGCGCCCTCGCATGCGGCGCACGCGCTCGAACTCGGCTACGACGCCGTGCTGCTCAACACCGCCATCGCCAAAGCCGCCGATCCCGTCGCGATGGCCAATGCCTTCCGGCTCGGCGTCGAAGCCGGTCGCACCGCTTACGAGGCCGGGCTGATGAACGCCCGCGACTTCGCCTCCCCCTCCACCCCTGTCGTTGGGACCCCGTTCTGGCATGCCGTATCCTGATCGTTTCTATCCCGTCGTCGACAGCCTCAAATGGGTCGAGCGACTGACCAAGCTCGGCGTCGGCACCATCCAGCTGCGCGCGAAAGATCTCAACGACGCCGACGCGCTCCAGATCGTCAGCGACGCGCTGGCGATCACGAACGGCACGCAAGCCAAGCTGGTCGTGAACGACTATTGGCGTGCGGCCGTCGTTGCCGGCGCAAAATACCTGCATCTCGGCCAGGAGGATCTGGCCGACGCGGACCTCAAGGCCATCCGCGAGGCCGGCTTGTCGCTCGGCATCTCCACCCATGACGATGCGGAGCTGGCGACCGCGCTCGCGGCAGAACCCGATTACGTCGCGCTGGGCCCGATCTTCTTCACCACGCTCAAATCGATGCGCTTCGAGCCGCAGGGCATTCCGAAAATCACGGAGTGGAAGAAGCGCATCGGCACCATCCCGCTGGTCGCGATCGGCGGCATCAAGTTCGAGCACGCCGCGGAGATCTTTGCCGCGGGCGCGGATTCCATCGCCGTCGTCAGCGACGTCACCCAAAATGCCGACCCGGATGCGCGGGTGCGGCAGTGGCTCGGCCAGTCGAAGGAGGCGGCGTGATGCGCACGCTCTCGCTCCACACTCCACTGTCATCGCCCGGCTTGACCGGGCGATCCAGTACGCCGCAGCCGCTCGGCTCTAGCCGCACCGCCTCGGCGTACTGGATCCCCGCCTTCGCGGGGATGACATCGGTATTTGCCTCTCGCTCAGCGACATCAACGAATTAAACCGGAGGATCCCATGAACATCCGCTCCAACCCCGACAAGACAGTCCCCGCCGTCACCACCGGCCCGCTCGCCTCCTCGCGAAAGATCTTCGCATCGCCTGATGCCGCGCCCGACCTGCGCGTGCCCTTGCGCGAGATCATCCTGTCCGAAGGCGCGGGCGAGCCGAACCTGCCGGTGTACGACACCTCGGGCCCCTACACCGACCCGAGCGTGACGATCGACGTCAACGCCGGCCTTGCCCGCGACCGCAAGGCCTGGGTGCTGGAGCGCGGCGGCGTCGAGGAATATGACGGGCGCCAGATCAAGCCGGAGGACAATGGCAGCGTCTCCACCGACAAGGCCGCGCGCGCGTTCAGCGCCTATCACAAGCCGCTGCGCGGCCTCGACGGCCACAAGATCACGCAGCTCGAATTCGCCCGTGCCGGCATCATCACCAAGGAGATGATCTACGTCGCCGCCCGCGAAAATCTCGGCCGCAAGCAGCAGCTCGAGCGCGCCGAAGCAGCGCTTGCCGACGGCGAGAGCTTTGGCGCGTCGGTGCCTGCCTTCATCACGCCGGAGTTCGTCCGCGACGAGATCGCGCGCGGCCGCGCCATCATTCCCTCCAACATCAACCACTCCGAGCTCGAGCCGATGATCATCGGCCGCAACTTCCTCACCAAGATCAACGCCAATATCGGCAACTCGGCGGTGACGTCGTCGGTCGAGGAAGAGGTCGAGAAGATGGTGTGGGCGATCCGCTGGGGCGCCGACACCGTGATGGACCTCTCGACGGGCCGCAACATCCACACCACCCGCGAATGGATCTTGCGCAACGCGCCGGTGCCGATCGGCACAGTGCCGATCTATCAGGCTCTGGAGAAGTGCAACGGCGATCCGGTCAAGCTGACCTGGGAGCTCTACAAGGACACGCTGATCGAGCAGTGCGAGCAGGGCGTCGACTATTTCACCATCCACGCCGGCGTGCGCCTGCAATACATCCACCTCACCGCCAGCCGCGTCACCGGCATCGTCAGCCGCGGCGGCTCGATCATGGCGAAGTGGTGCCTGGCGCATCACAAGGAGAGCTTCCTCTACACCCATTTCGACGAGATCTGCGACCTCATGCGCAAGTATGACGTCTCGTTCTCGCTCGGCGACGGCCTGCGTCCCGGCTCGATCGCGGACGCCAACGACCGCGCGCAGTTCGCGGAGCTGGAGACGCTCGGCGAGCTCACGAAGATCGCGTGGGACAAGGGCTGCCAGGTCATGATCGAGGGCCCCGGCCACGTGCCGATGCACAAGATCAAGATCAACATGGACAAGCAGCTCAAGGAGTGCGGCGAAGCCCCGTTCTACACGCTTGGACCGCTGACCACCGACATCGCGCCGGGCTATGACCACATCACGTCAGGCATTGGCGCGGCCATGATCGGCTGGTTCGGCTGCGCCATGCTCTGCTACGTCACGCCGAAGGAGCATCTCGGCCTGCCCGATCGCAACGACGTCAAGACCGGCGTCATCACCTACAAGATCGCAGCCCACGCCAGCGATCTCGCCAAGGGCCACCCCGCAGCCCAACTGCGCGACGACGCCCTCTCCCGTGCCCGCTTCGAATTCCGCTGGACCGACCAGTTCAACCTCGGCCTCGATCCGGACACCGCAAAAAGCTTCCACGACGAGACCCTGCCGAAGGAAGCCCACAAGGTCGCCCATTTTTGCTCGATGTGCGGGCCAAAATTCTGCTCGATGAAGATCACGCAGGATGTGAGGGATTACGCGGCGACGCTGAATGACCCGAACTCGGTGGGGATGTCGATGAGTGGCACCGCCGAGGACGGCATGAAGCAGATGAGCGCGAAGTTCAAGGAGATGGGCTCAAGCGTGTATCTGGATGCGGAGAAGGTGAAGGAGAGCAATCGGGTGCTGTGAGGACCCTCTCCGGGTATCACCAGACCGAAAAACCAAGGCCGGGCGAGAGCCCGGCTTTTCTTTGAGCAAACGCAGCAGAGAATTAACGGCCATCTCGCGAGTTGCGGCGTTCAGCCAACAATCGGTCTCTACCGATGCCGTTGAAATTTCCTGCATGCATCACGAGCTTGCCAAGAGTGGATCGATCGATGTCCCGGGACCACATGAGCGATTTGGAACTTCGCGCTTACGGCGAGATCGCACGGACACTCGCAATGGTAGCCTTCTCGATCGCGGATGGTGTACCGGCGACAGAGGCGGCATCGCTGGCCTCGCATTTCCCTGATGCTCCGCGGCCAATCTTCAGACAATCGGTCTTCAAGCACCTCGGACGTGATCTGTGGCGGCTTCGCATTCTCCGGCCATTAGATGATACCGGGAAGAATTATGCCTATCATTTCGTATTCGAGTGCGACGCGAAGGAGGCCAATCATGTCGCCAAGCGCAATTGGAAAGATGGTCCGAGCCTCCCGGAGTTACTCGAGACGTTCATCTTTCATTTTGAAAACTACGGCAAGGAATACCACGACTTTTCGAGCGAGATAGGCGATCCATTCGGACGCAATGGCCGACTGACGCCCGTTCTGGATGCCTTAGCTTCGATCAGCTACGTCGAGAAGACGGCCGAAGGTTATATCTGGACGGACGTCGAACCTGTCGTACGCATATTGGAGAGATTGAGAAGCCACTATCCAACTCTGTGGCCTTCGGAAGAAGAGGACAGTTCGTAGCAAGCGGAGCGCCAATGAACGCAGCGACATCCTGGGCTTTGCTGTCCCACTTATCGATCCGCTCATGCGGGCTACACGTGGATCATTGACTTGCCCGAAGCCTCTTCTAACCGCCTCCCCGACCAGCTCCGTCCCAACCTCCGTCTCGTCTTCGTCGGCACCGCCGCCTCGACGCGCTCGGCCGAGCTTGGGCACTACTACGCCCATCCCGGCAACCGCTTCTGGCGCGCGATCCATGAGGCCGGGATCACGCCGCGGCGCTATCAACCGGGCGAGTTCGCAGGCTTGATCGAGCTCGGGATCGGCTTCACTGATCTCTCCAAGTCGGGCGCGGGGATGGATTACCAGATCGCGGCGGAGTCGATCGATGTGCCGGGGTTCAGGGCGAAGATCGAGACGTACCGGCCGCTGACGGTTGCGTTCACGAGCAAGAAGGCGGCGAGCTTGTTTTACGGCAGGCCGTCGAGCGGGATTTCGCTGGGGCGGCAGCCGCGCGATGAGAGCCTGCCGGAGATATTCGTGCTGCCCTCGCCGTCCGGCGCTGCGTCCGGGCATTGGACGCTGGAGCCGTGGCGCGAGCTTGCGGCGTGGGTCGGGTCGTAAGTTGTGTTCGGGATAGCGCCCACTCTCAGTCGTCGTCCCTGCGAACGCAGGGACCCATACCCCCGGGAAGCGTTTGGCGAAGACCCGTCGTTCGGTACTGGGACCGTCCGAAACAGATAAATCACGCGGTATGGGTCCCGGCGTCCGCCGGGACGACACCATTGGTTTGGCGGCCTACGCGATAAGTCGGATCATTGTCGGAATCCACCCGGCCAATTCGTCCTCAGGATACATCGCAACACCCGGAGCCCCCAGATGCACCCCACCATCACCGCCTTCGAAAACTCTCCCGACCGCGGCCGTGGGCAGGCCCGCGACATGCGGGTGCGCTGGGCGCTGGAGGAGGTCGGCCAACCCTACGACGTTCGTCTTGTCTCGTTCGCGGCGATGAAGGAACCAGCGCACCTTGCGCTGCATCCGTTCGGGCAGATCCCGACCTATGAGGACGGCGATCTCGCGCTGTTCGAGTCCGGGGCGATCGTGCTGCATATCGCCGAGCGCCACGCCGGGTTGCTGCCTGACGACACGAACGCGAGGAGCCGCGCGATCGCGTGGATGTTTGCCGCGCTGAGCACGCTGGAGCCGCCGATTGTCGAGCTCGGGATGGCCATGCTGTTCGAGCGCGACAGGAGCTGGTACGCGGAGCGCCTGCTCATGCTGCAAGATCGCGTCCGTATCAGGCTCGGCGAATTGTCCCGGCGCCTTGGCGATGCCGACTGGCTCGATGGCGCGTTCAGTGCCGGCGACCTCATGATGGTGACGGTGCTGCGCCGGTTGAACACCTCCGGCCTGCTGGACGAATATCCTGAGATCGCCGCCTATGTCGCGCGCGGCGAAGCGCGGCCGGCGTTCCGGCGCGCGTTCGATGCGCAGTTGGCGGTATTTAGCGCTGCGTCGCGTTCGTAGGGTGGATTAGTCCGGCGGCTGCGCGAAGCGCAGTCCGCCCGGCGTAATCCACCAACTTCGTCCGGCAAACGCGGGAGCATGGTGGGTTACACCTCCTCCGATCGAACGACACCGCGCATAACGCGCGCCACTGTTGCAAGCACGTCACTCCGGCGATACGACTTGAGGTGGAAGAGCCTGATATCAACCGGCCCGCATCATCCAGGGAAGCGACCGCAATGAGCGACGATCTCTCCGGTATCTGGGATGGCAGCTACATCCAGCCGGGTGTCGGAATGATCACGTTCACGGCGACGCTCGCCGAGATCAATGGCGCGCTCGGCGGAAGTGTCACCGAGCCATGCATGATGCCGGGCTGCCCGCTGAGCACGCACAACGCCTCGATTGCCGGTCATCGCTCCGGGAGTGCCGTTTCGTTCGTCAAGCATTACGAGCCGCCCGGCTACGGCTATGACAGCGTGACCTATGAAGGCACGGTGAATGCCGAGGCAACCGAGATCGACGGACGCTGGCACCTGCCGGGCCATTCGGGATCGTTTCTGATGATCCGCTCGAGCAAGCCTGCGCAAGCGGTCACGACGGAGCAACGAGCCAAGATACCATCGCGCTGAAGGGAGCTACCATGCTGACCCTCTATTCCTATCCGGAACTGTTCGGCGTCGCCGACAACAACGGCTACGGCCTCAAGGTCTACGCCTTCCTGAAGCTCGCCGGCGTGCCATTCGTGCACGAGCATGTCTTCGATGCCTCCGCCGCGCCGCGCGGGCAGCTGCCTTATGTCGTCGACGAGGGCGAGACCATCGGCGACAGCGAGACCATCATCGCGCATGCGATCGCAAAATATCGCCTGAGCATCGATGCCGGGCTATCCGCTGTACAGCGGCGGACAAATCATCTCGTCACCCGCATGCTCGACGATCTCTACTGGGTGATGTCGTACTCACGCTGGAAGGACGAGCGCTTCTATCCCGCGTTCCGCGACGCCTTCATCGCGCAGCATCCGCAGATCAATGCCGAGGGGTTCGAGAAGGCCAAGGCGTACAACGCGCAGCGCTATCATTTCCAGGGCATCGGCCGCTACACGCCCGAGCAGGCTTACGCGCGCGGGCTCGCCGACTTGCAGGTGCTGGCGGAGATCGTTCCCGCGCAGGGCTTCGTCCACGGTGCGGCGCCGACCAGCTGCGATGCCGGCATCTACGGCTTCATCGCCAACATCTATTATTTTCCGATCCCGACACCGCTGAAGGCTTTCGTCGATGCGCACGCAAATCTCGTCGCGCATTGCGAGCGGATTCATGCGGCGATCGGATCGTAGGGTGGGTTAGCCCTGCAGATGCGCAAAGCGCACCTGCAGGGCGTAACCCACCACTTCCGTCACTGCGGAAACCAAAGAGGTGGGTTACGCTGAGCGTCTGCGCTTCGCACAGCCGCACAGCTAACCCACCCTACGGGACCTTGTGACGGCTAACCTCCCGCTTCCGTCTGCGACTGACAGGCTATCGCCCCAAATCGGCCCCAGAGTTTCCATGCCTCAGTCTTGCTTTGGTCAAAGCTGCACGAGGGAGTATGCAAAGCAGATTCGGACGACCAACCTCATTCAGCGTCAACCCGGGCAGGAGGCGCAGATGCAGTCCACGTCGGAAGTGCAGTCCACCTCGGAAATCAACAAGCCAGCTGATCCACCCGCTGTTGATCCCGGACCGTCCACGCAGAGATCGGGACTGTCCGCGCCGGACAAGGAGCTGGTTGCGCGCGCGGATGAAAGGCTCGCGCATGCCTATCAACAGATCGCGCTCGCCGATGAACAGCTCGCGCGTATGAACCAGCAGATGTCCAGGTTGGGGCCCGAGGCCGGCGACCAGCCCGGCCGACAGCCTCCCCGACACGGGTCAGCGCTCCGCGGCGTGATCGGCCTCTTGCTGGCGGCGTGCATCTTCAGCGCCGCCTTTGCCTCGCAGTTCGCCAGCGACGCGACGCTGCACATGATGTCCCGCTGGGCGCCGCAAGCGGTTTCCGCCTCGATGCTACCGCAGGGCGAGGCGCAGCTCTCCACCGAGACTGGCCCGGCCGTACAGGTGGCGACTGCGGACGATACGACCCCTTTGCCACCCGCAGCTCAGGTTCAGCAAGAGGCAGCGCCGATAACCGCCCAGATGCCGCCCGAGCTGACGCAATTGCTCCAGACGATCTCGAACGACCTCGCAAACGTGAAGCAGACGATCGACGAGCTCAAGGCCAGCCAGGAACAACTGACCCGAGATCAGGCAGCGACCGCCGAACTCGTGAAGGCGAACCAGGAACAGGTCGCGCGCCTGCTTGCTGCCAGCGCGGAACAGAACCAGCGATCCGCGGCGGTGCCGCAGCCACGACCGGTCACCGCCCCGGCGCGCAAGCCGGCGTCGACGCAAGCCGGAATGCAGCCGATACAACTGCGGCCCACGCAACGGTAACAAGCCCGACCCGAGATTGACGCGACAGCCGCATCATGCGGCCGTCGCCCTACGCACCCGCCCTACCGCATCGTGATCGCAAGGCCGCTGAGATCCGCATTCGCCATCAGGCCGACCTGCGTGCCGGTCAGCTCCAGCACGGCGCCCTTCTGGTTGGTCAGCACGATCGCGCGCGCGCCGCGGCCGACGGCAAGGCCGGCACCGGCGGCACCGTAGACGCCGGCAACGTCGGAGGGACGGTTGATGTTGGAGACGCGGCCGCGCAGCACGGTCTTGGAGCCGCCGAAGACGAGGCCGTAGTCGAGCCCGCCGGTCGACAGCCCATAGGAGCGGCCGCGGAAGTTGAGCACGCCCGAGCCGCCGGAACCGCCGATGATCCAGCCCGCCTTGTAGATCGTCAGCACCACGGTGCCGCCGTCGGCCATCGCCGAGGTCGAAAGGCCGGCCAGCGCGGCAATGGCGACCAGCGCGGCGCGGAAGGTGGTGGCGATCTTCATGGGGCGTCTCCGGGGGCTATTTTTCAAGAAGGGAATCGAATCAGACGGGGCGAATCTACCCGATGGATCGCGGCGGCAAAATGATGGGATGGACGTGTGGCGTGAGGTGCAGCAGCGCTCTCAGCCGTCATCGCCCGGCCAGTGCGCAATTGCGCACTGGGAACGGGCGATCCAATATTCCAGAGGCGCCAACGATTGAATTGAGGGGCCGCGGCGTACTGGATGCCCCGGTCAAGCCGGGCATGACGGCGGAGTTTGGCGCAACAAGACACAATCGCCCTCATGCCATTCTGTCCCTGTTTTGCCCGACGGAGCAACCGATTATTTCGCCATTCCCGAATCTGAAAAAGATCAATGATTTCTGCTTGATCGCTACTGTGCATGGGTTGTTTTTCGCATTTTTTGTTTAGCCCCCCTCTCTCAATGCCGATTGCAACTCCCCCGCATGCCGCTACGCTCGTGGAAACCGCTCTACCCGAGGTGATCCCATGCCGATCCAGCATTTCGCGCCCCCGCCGCACGTCAAGGCGCCGCCGCTGTCCTTTGCCACGCGTGTCGGCGATCTCCTGTTCGTCTCGGGCATTCCCGGCTTCGACGGCCATGGCGCGCTGCCTGATGGCTTCGAGGCGCAGTTCGCCAATGTCGCCGTCAACATCAAGCGCGTGCTCGACGAAGCCGGCGCGACGGTTCGCGATCTCGTCAAGGTCAACGTGCTGCTCACGCGCGCTTCCGACGTCGCCGCGATGAACGCGCTCTATGCCGGCGCCTTCGGACCGCCGCCCTATCCGGCACGCACCACCTGCGTGGTGCAGGCGCTGCCCGATCCGAAGATGTTGATCGAGATCGAGGCGGTGGCGTCGCTTTCGAAGTGAGCCGCGCCTCGCGCGTGTGACTTGCAGGGCACGCGGCCAAACCAAGTGGCCGCGTCCGTCTGACATATCCGTGAACGGCCGCTCCCCGGCTTGCCAAGGTCCTGCTTTTCCCGCACGAACTTTCGCGTCACACTTCCCCACAAGGAGATACTTCATGCGTCGCGTGCTCGCCCTCTGTGCCGTTGCCGGCATCGCCACTTCCGTCTTTGCCGTGCCGGCTTCGGCGGCGGTCGGCTATTACGTGATCCGCTGGGACAACACCGGCATCTGCCAGGTCTGGAACGAGGATCTGAAGTACAAGCCGTTCCAGTGGGGCGCCTCGACCTACAAGGTCGTCAGCAAGCCGCTCCCGACCTTCACCGCGGCTTCCGACCTCCAGATCAAGATGCGCGCGGAGCGCCGCTGCACGCTCTGAGCGTCACGCGACGAATTTGATTTCGAAGGGCGGGCCGCGCGAGCGACCCGCCCTTTTTCTTTGCGGGCGCGCGCGAGTTTTCCGGCTCAAATGACGCATTTTCCGGCGCGCCTTGTTTGAACCTGATCAGCCGGCGGAACTACTCACATCTTGTCCGGGGCGCATCCCCAAAAGCGCCCCATCCCTCCCAACTATTGTCGGGAGGCGCATCACACCTTTCATTTGAGGAACTGATCATGCGTCGTATTTCCGTGCTGTGCGCTGCCGCCGGTCTTGCCGTCACTGCGTTCGTCGCCGCGAGCCCTGCCGAGGCCAGCTATCACCTGATCCGCTGGCAGGACACCGGCTTCTGCCAGATCTGGGACGAGAGCATCCCGACCGCGCCGTTGTTCTCCGACTACACCCGCGTCAGCGCGACCGTGCCGACCTTCGTCGACGCACTCGTGCTGAAGGATCACGCGTTGAAGAACGGCCACTGCAGCTGGTAAGACTTCGATCGGCGGACCAGGAGCGGGCAAGGACGCATCACGTCCTTGCCCGTTCCGCTTTATCCGAGCTGCGTGAACAGCTGAGGCCACGTCGAGCACCGACGCCGTAGGGTGGGCAAAGCGAAAGCGTGCCCACCAATTCCATCCATCACGAAGACGGTGGGCACGGCGCAACGCGCCTTTGCCCACCCTACGAGATATCGCTTGTTGCCCTCACGCGTCCTTGTGCGCGCCGGGATGGATCAGGATGTCGCGCGCGGCGGCGAGGTCGATGAAGGCTTCCGCGCTGCCGCCCCGGTCGGGATGCATGCCCTTGGCGGCGCGGCGATAGGCCTGGTTGATATCGTCGCAGGTGAGCTGCACGGCGAGCGGCAGGCCGAGCATCCTGCGGGCACGATCCTCGCTGGAGAGCTTCTTCGGCATGGCGTTGCGGCGGCCGAAGCGCGGCGCGGTGAGATCATGGACGACTTCGAGGATCACGCCGACGCGGCGTTGCGCCGCCAGCGTGACGCCGTGATCGTCATTGTCCACGGCCTGACGCAGCACCGGAAGCGCCTGCTCGGCCGCCTGCCGCAGCGTGGCGTCCGTGCTCATGCGCACGATCTCGGCCACCAGCCGGCCCGCCTCGGCCCAGTCGGCCGATCGCGCCGACCGCAGGCGTTCGAGAGCCAGTTTCCAGGATTCAAGCCGTTCCATCATGCGCGCAACGTTTAGCAATGAAGATCAGTATGCCAAGGCCGCCGTTTCCGACCCCTTAATTTCGAGTTAGCCTTTCATGAAACTTCGAAACGAATCCGGGAGGAAATTGTCATGGCATTGCTCGCAAACCACATCGCCGTCGTCACGGGCGCCGGCTCCGGCATCGGCCGGGCGATCGCCGCCGGCTACGCCCGCGAAGGCGCGCAGGTGGTTCTGCTCGACGTCAATGCCGACACGGTCGCGGAGGCCGCCCAGGAGATCCGCAAGGCCGGCGGCAAGGCCGAGATCTTCGCGCTCGACGTGACGAAGCGTGACGACTGCTTCGCGCTCGCCAGGCAGGTCACTGAGAAGGTCGGGCAGGTCTCGATCCTCGTCAACAATGCCGGCATCACCCGCCGCAATGCTTTCACCGCGGAGACGGAGACGGTGGCGAAGGATTGGAACGACATCATCTCGCTCAATCTCAACGGCGTCTTCAACGTGACGCAGGCGTTCCTCGCGCCGCTACGCGCCAGCAAAGGCCGCATCGTCAATATCGGCTCGATCCAGTCCTTCGTGCATCTGCGCACGCCGAGCTCGGCGGCCTACACCACCTCGAAGCACGGCGTGCTCGGCTTCACCAAGGCGCTTGCGGTCGAGCTCGGCAAGGAAGGCGTGCGGGTCAACGCGATCGGGCCGGGCTTCATCGAGACCAACATCAACGCCAATGTGCGCGCGACCAATCCGGCGCTGGTGCAGGCCTTCGTCGATCACACCCCGCTGGCGCGCACCGGCAAGCCCGAGGACATCGTCGGCCCCGCGATCTTCCTTGCCTCGGACCTGTCGGCCTATGTCACGGGAACGATCGTGATGGTGGATGGCGGTTACCGGACGGTGTGAGGCGCGGCACGCCCGCGCGCGAGATCGTCCCGCATCGCTATGCATCTCGTGCCAATCGCGGCGCCATCGCGGCATTCCCAAGGTCATCTGGTGCGATCGCCCGCGATTAACCTTTCATTAACCAAACCCGCCCACCGTAGATTCACGGCTTGGGGGCCGTTTGTTCTCGATCGCTTCCAAAGATGGAAGCGGGCGTTGATCGGGAGGTGTGTTGATGACCACTGTTCATGTCGCTGCGTCCGAGCCGGGCGCGCAATTCCTGGCCCCCAACCAGATCGTTCCGCTGTTGATCGGGGCGACCGTCGACGAGGTCGAGCGCGAGCTCGTGCTCCAGACCCTCGCACGCTGCGACGGCAACCGCACGCGCGCTTCTCGCGTGCTCGGCCTGTCGGTGCGCACGCTGCGCAACAAGATCAGGATCTATGCGGCGTCCGGCATCGAGGTGCCCGCGTATCACGACTAGCGCGCAAGGTACGGGACGATTGATGTTGATCAGGCCCGGCGCAGCGGGCCGGCAGAATTGCTGCTGTCGTCAAACGCCGCTAAGTAGCTTGCTTCCGGTCAAGGGAGCATGGCGTGGCAGACGAACAGAAACGGCAGGGACCGCAGGGTCCGCGCGGACGGCAGGGCGAACCGGGACGGCCGGGACCGCAGGGTCATCCGGGCAAGCGTGGCCCGGACGGCGCGCGTGGCAAGCCCGGGCCTCAAGGCAAGCCCGGAGCGGCCGGAAAGGCCGGAGCGCAGGGCAAGGCGGGTCTGTCGGGTAAGCCCGGTGAAGCCGGTGCGCGGGGAGCTGCGGGACCGCAAGGACCGGCTGGCCCGCAAGGCCCGCGCGGCGAGGCCGGACCGCCCGGCCAGTTGCCGTCGATCGAGCAGGTGCTGCCGTGGCTCGAGCAGCTCTTCGACGCCTGGGACGAGCGCCGCCGCCAGCGCGAGCAGGAAGCGGCCGAGCGCGCGGCGCTCGAGGCCGCGGTGCATGAGGCTGACGAGGCGATCGTCGATGACGAGAGCGACGACGGCGAAGGCGACGATCACAGGAAAAAGAAGAAAAAGAAGAAGCACGGCCACAAGGACTAGCAGGGCCGCCTATTTCGCCTGATCCTCACGTGGCGGCAGCATGCCCATGCGCTCGAACTGCCAGCGCATGGCGCGGTACCAGAGATAGCCGACCAGCGTGCCCAGCAGCGTCAGGATGACGAGGTTGACGCTGCTGTAGGAGCCGCTCCACCACATCATCCATGCGGTCCACAGCGCCGTGAAGGTGACGGCGCCTGCTTTGAGAGGAATAAGGGGGCGGCTCATGCTCGTGCTCCGGGCGGTCAAAATCCCGGCAGACATCATCGCAAGCCGAGGCCGCTCTCACCGTGAGCCGGATCACGGAACGGACGCAGGAGGCCGGCTAACCGAAGCGCAACCGCGAGCGCTCCTTGGCCTTTTCCGCCTCGACCTCACGGTCGCGCGCCGGCGCATGGGTGTGCAGTGAGGTCAGCAGCTTTCGCGCGGCCTCCGAGACTTCGGCCACCGCGAGGTCGAACGCCGCCTCATTGGCCTGCGACGGCTTGTTGAAACCCGACAGCTTGCGCACGAACTGGAGCGCGCTGGCATGGATCTCGTCTTCGGTCGCCGGCGGCTCGAAGTTGAACAGCGTCTTGATGTTGCGGCACATGCACTCTCTCCTGATGCTTCCCTCAAGGACGATCGACCGAACCGAAATCCTACATCCTCCAGGACACTTCTGCTAAGTTCCCGTAACGCGGCCGCCGATCATGAGCCGCATGGGGAGAGAAACATGAGAGCTTGTTGCGCGGCGCTGTCAGCCGTTCTGCTGTCCATCGCAACGTCGGCGGTCGCCGCCGACTATCCGGCGCCGAAACAAGGCGACTGGGTCGCCAGGGATTTCAAGTTCCACACCGGCGAGACCATGGCGGAGCTGAAGCTGCACTACACCACCATCGGCGAGCCCAGCGGCCAGCCGGTGCTCGTGCTGCACGGTACCGGCGGCTCGGGCGCGAGCATGCTGTCATCAGCCTTTGCCGGCGAGCTGTTCGGCGCGGGACAGCCGCTCGACGCATCCAAATACTACATCATCCTCCCCGACGCGATCGGCCACGGGAAATCGTCAAAACCGTCCGACGGCATGAAGACGACTTTCCCGAAATACAATTACGACGACATGGTCGAGGCGCAGCATCGTCTCGTGAAGGAAGGCCTCGGCATCAAGCATCTGCGGCTCGTGATCGGCAACTCGATGGGCGGGATGCAGACCTGGATGTGGGGCGAGAAATATCCGCGGGAGATGGACGCGCTGGTGCCGATGGCCTCGCAGCCGACCGAGATGGCATCGCGCAACTGGATGATGCGGCGGATCATGCTCGACACCATCCGCAACGACCCCGACTACAATGGCGGCAACTACACCAGCCAGCCGCGCATGATGAAATACGCTGTCGCCGCCTATGGCGTTGCCAGCATCGGCGGCACCCTGGCCTATCAGCAGCAGGCGCCGACCGCGACCAAGGCCGACAAGATCGTCGACGAGCGGCTGGCCACACCGATCACGGCGGATGCGAACGACTTCGTCTATCAGTGGGAGTCCTCGCACGACTACAATGCCGGCGAGAAGCTGGAGCAGATCGAGGCCTCGCTGCTGCTGATCAACTCCGCCGACGACGAGCGCAACCCGCCCGAGACCGGCATCACGGACGCTGCGATGAAGCGGGTCAAGAACGGCCGCCTGTACCTGATCCCCGCGAGCACCGAGACGCGCGGTCACGGCACCACCGGCAATGCAAAGTTCTACACCGAGCCTGTCAGGCAATTGCTGCAAGCCGCGCCGCAACGGACGATGTAAGACGGCGGACTGCGTATCCCGCAACGCATCAAATGCGGCGCCCCGGCGCCGCATATTATTTGAGCATGCAATGCGCTGACGGCTCGGGCTTAATCGTAACAACCAGAATCGAGACGCGGTGAGGAGGTTCGCATGCACAGGCTGGCACTGTGCGTTTGGCTGGCCGCAATGGCGGCGCAGACGAGCGCCGCGTTCGCGTTCGACAACGGCCAATATGACCACGTCCCGCCCGACATCCGCGCCTGGTTCAAGAGCGTGATCGCACCGAACGGCGTGCCGTGCTGCGACATCTCCGACGGCCATCGCACGGAATACGACGTGCGGGGCGGCGCCTATTGGGTGCCGATCGAGGGACAATGGATGGAGGTGCCCGATCGCGCCATCATCCGCGATCGCGGCAATCCGGTCGGTCAGGCCGTGGTGTGGTACGTCCACCACCGCGGCGCGATCATCATCAGCTGCTTCGTGCCGGCGGATGCGGTGTAGAGCGATTTCGAGCGACGTGAACGCACTCAGGCCTTGAGGCCTCGCTTGGGAGAGGCCTCGACATATTCGATGTCATCGCCGAAATCGCCGAGCGCGGCGCGAACGGATTTGGCGTCCCCTTCGGCGACGGTGAAGATCGCGGCGAGAGCTTGCCGCTTCTGTCCCGGAAACAGGCTCTCGGCCGCATAGCCGGCATCCCCAAGCGTCTTGATGATCTGTCGCCGCCGGCGCTGATCGACGCGATCATGGAATTTGAACTGCACGGACATGCCGAGAAGCTAACCGTTCGCGGCGCCCGATCAAGGTCATGGCGCCTATTTTCGGCTCTTTCTCGCCTTGGCTGTCTTCCTGCGCGATTTCTTCGCTTTCGCGCGGGGCAGAGCAGCCGCAACATCCAGGAGGCCCGCGCCATATGCCGGCGTAAAATCCTTCCCCCGCATCGCCGGCAATTTCGTCGCAGTCGCAATCAGGCGCTTCGCGACCGCAAGCCCCGCTGCTTTGGATTTCGGCTTGTCGATGTAAACGAGCGCAGCGGCACCCGTGACGTGCGGCGTCGCCATCGACGTCCCGGGCCAGGAATCGTAGCTGGTATGGTCGGCGAAGCTTGCCTGCACCCGGGGCACCGTCGACAGGATGTTGACGCCCGGCGCGACCAGCTTGATGTGTTTCCCCGTATTGGAGAACGAGGCACGTCGATGGGACTCGTCGACGGCGCCGACACCGATCGTGTCCGGGTAGCCCGCCGGATACTCCTTCGGATTGCCGCTCTCAAACTCGTTGCCCATCGCGGTGGAGACGACGACGCCGGCATCGATCAGCTCGGCGAAGATCGTCGCTTCCGCCTTCGAACGGTCATCACCACCGATGCTGAGGTTGATGACCTTGATGTTGGAATCGAGCGCGGCCGCGAGAGCCTTGCTGTAGAACTCGAAGTTGAAGTTCTCGTCGGCGCCCGGGCGTTTGGGATCGTCGAACACCTTCCAGCAGTGCAGCCGGCAATTGGCGAGGCCCGCGACGCCGGCCGAATTATTGATCACGGCCGCGATCGTGCCGCTGACATGTGTGCCATGGCCGAGAAAATCGCGCGCGCCGTTGCCGTCGTGACGATATTCCTCGATCGCTTCTGCGAGATCGGGATGTCCGGCATCGACACCGCTGTCGAGCACGGCGACATGAACCCGCCCCGCGCCCGGCCGCGGTCTATCGAACCATCTGATGGCGCGAAGTCCCCACTGCCGGATCTTCATGGGATCGGCGGCGGCACTGAGCCACCGGTTGGGAACGGGCTCGACCAGATCCACCGCCCTCGAGGCACTCAGGCGCTTCAGGACGCCTGCATCGACCTTGCTGTCCACCTGCACGATCTGAAATCCGGCCAGCGCCTCCCGCGGTACCGCCGTTGCGGAGCGTGCGATCGAACGATGAGCTGCGGCCAGGGCCCTCGCCTGCGGCTGCGCGGGCGCATCACCGTCACCGACCACGAACAGCGGCTTCATCGACTGAAGCCCGAGATTGTCGCTCAGGAAATCGATCGGACCTCTGACGTCATCGGGCATCGCGGCTCTCAGCGCGCGCTGCGTTGTCGCCTGAGGCGAGGTCGCCGCGATCTGCCGGGCGGCCTCCGGCTTCAACCGAACGATGAGCTGTCCCGGGACATGCTTGCGATGGCGCGGCCGCTCGCCCGCGACCCGCATTGCCTGCGTGGGAGCCATGACAAATTCCTTCCTTGAAAAGCGAAAAAATACGACACCCGTTATAAGGGAAATTTTAATTCAGCGCTACCTGTACCATCCAGGCGCGCCTGCTCCCGGTCGTTCTGCAGTCCGGTGGCTGGTCCATGCCGCGCGTGCTATCTTGCCGATGGAGTCCGATCTCGCCAACGCCACTCAATCAGGGAGACCTTCGTGACCGATCTTTGCGCCGAAGACCTCGCCGCCATCTATGCCAAGCCGAGCCCGCGCGTGATCGCAAAGGCGCGTCCCGCGATCGACGCGCATGCGAAGAAGTTCATCGAGATGTCGCCGTTCTGCGTGCTTGCAACGTCAGGCGTCGACGGCAGCGTCGATGCTTCGCCGCGCGGCGGCGGGGTGGGCTTCGTCCATGTCGCCGGTCCCAACCAGCTGCTGATGCCCGACCGTTCGGGCAACAACCGGATCGACAGTTTTCGCAACGTCGTCGAAGGCTCGGGCTTCGTGCATCTGTTGTTCTTCGTGCCGGGCATCGACGAGACGCTGCGCGTCGGCGGACGCGGCTCGCTATCGGCCGATCCGGACCTGCTCGCATCGATGGTGGAATTCGGCAAGCCGCCGCGCGCGGTGCTGAACGTCGCGGTCAGCGAAGTCTATTTCCACTGCGGCAAGGCGCTGATGCGCTCGAAGCTGTGGTCGCCTGAGAAGGTGCAACGCTCGGTGATGCCGAGCATCGGCCAGGTCATTCACGACCAGACAGGCCTGGGCGAACCGGAGAGCCAGGAAGTCGTGGAAGAGCGTTACAAGACGCAGTTGTAGGCGGTGCGCCAATCACGGCGTCGCCCCGGACAAGCGCAGCGAAGCGGAGCGCTGATCCGGGACCTCCGCTCGAGCGCTCGCGCTCGTCGCGATAACCACAGGACGCCGTTTGGCGAAGGCTCGGAGTTGGCATCGCGCGCCACATTCCTCCCTGGGGCTATGGGTCCCCGCGTTCGCGGGGACGACACGGGAGTATGCGGCTAACGCCGGAGCTCAGTGCCCCTCGCCCTCGAGCCCGCCGACGTGCTTCTGCGTGTAGAGTTCGAGGCCGATGCGGCCGATCAGGTCGAGTTGGGTTTCGAGGAAGTCGATGTGGTGCTCCTCGTCGCTCATCAGCTTCTCGAACAGGTCACGCGTGACGTAGTCCTTGGCGCCATGGCAGTAGGTCGCCGCTTCCTGATAGAGCGCCCGCGCGCTCATCTCGGCGGCGAGGTCGCATTCGATGATCTCCTTGACGTTCTGGCCGATGCGCAGGGGATCGAGCACCTGCATGTTCGGGAAACCGTCGAAGAACAGGATACGCGCGGTGAGCTTGTCGGCGTGCTCCATCTCCTCGATGGACTCCTTGCGCCAGACCTTGGCCATGTCGAGGAGGCCCCAATTGTCGAGGAAGCGGTAGTGCAGCCAGTACTGGTTGATCGCAGTCAGCTCGTGACGCAGCGCCTTGTTGAGATAGTCGATGACTTTTGCGTCGCCCTGCATGGTTCACTCCAGCTTTTGCAGTCCAACTCGGCCCTAAACCGAATTTAGAACGCTTCTAAATGAGTTTAAGGACGAGGGCAACCGGCTACGGGGACGCAGCCGGGGAAAAGCTCAGCCGGGGTTGCGGAAGTTTTCAGCAGGCCGCGAGGGCGAACTGGGCGGGCTCGGCCGTCTCGTCATTGGCGGCCACGGTATGACTGTGCGGACAGCCGGAGCAGCAGGACTTGGCACAGGGACCAAGCGCTTCGTCGATGATGGTCTTGATGGTGCGGGCGCAGCGGCCGCATTCGGCGCTACAGCCGAGGCATCCATAGACCTGCTTGGCATGACGTACGGCGTCGTCGGAGTCAGCGACGGCGGCGCGGATGTCGTCATCGCTCAGCACGTTACAGGAACAAACGATCATGGAAGCGGCAGGCCCTTCGGTGATGCGTCATCATCGATATTTAAGGGGCCGTCCGGATGCAAAGGGAAAAACCGGTATTTGAAGCTATTCCAAACTGGCCGGAAAACAGCCTAGAACGGCTCTAAAATAGGGTGTTGCGCTGAATCAAGATTTTGGCGGACCTAGTCACCGCCGCCGCCTCCACCACCATCGCCGCCACCTCCGCAATCCCCGCCACTGCTGCCGCTATCGCCGCTGGAACAGCTGCCACTGCCGGTCGAGCTGCCTGAGCTGTCGCTGGAAAACCAGCTCCCCAGCGAGAAGCCGTCGCTGGCCCCCGAATAGCCGTCGCCGCCACTTCCTCCATCACCGCCGGCCGCAGCGCGCGAGCGCCGCTGGCCCCGGTTCTGGAGATGGGTGAACCAGCCATAGCCGATCGCGAAAATGACCCCGGCGGCGATCAAGGTATTCATCATCGCGTTACCCATCGTCGTCTCCCTCGCGGACCTGCGATCCATGTTAATTGGTCGCCCCCGGCAAAGGTGCCGTTCATTGATCATTCAAACGAAGTATGGAACCTTACCCCCCAAACAGTTCCCGCGTGTATCAGCGAAAGGTCAAGCCAATGAAGAAGTCGCTCCTGACGGTCGCCGCCGTCGCCATCCTGGCCCTCACGGCCGGGACACCGGCCCATGCCCAGCGTGGTGTCGCCGCCGGCGTGGCCGCGGGGATCATCGGAGGCGCCATTGTCGGCGGCGCGCTGGCGTCTCCGTATTATTACGGACCGGGCCCCGGCTACTCCTATGGCCCCGGCTATTACCCGCCCCGCTACTACGCGCCGGGTCCCGGCTATGTCGCTGACGACTATTATGGCGATGGCTGTGTCTGGCAGAAGCAGCGCTTCTGGGACGGCTATGCCTGGCGCGTCCGTCGCGTCCGAGTCTGTGGCTGAGACGACAATGCCGGTTCACTACGGATGCGCCGTTCATCTTGGGGCCCGAAAAAGACCGCTTTTTCTCGTCACAGCTCCGTGCGCGTTTACCGTGGATTGACCAATTGCGCGCTTCCTAGCTGCACGGTCACTTCCATCAGCGTGTTGCGTGAACCTTTGAAACCCGGGCGCCTCTAACAAGAGGAGCCCATCTCCCAGGAGAGCCTAGAGCATGAAGAAGACTTTAGTTGCCGCCCTTACGGTAGCGACGGTTGCTGCTTCGCTGGTGACGGTCACGCCGCCCGCGAAAGCTGGCGACAACATTGGCGCCGGCATCGCAGCGGGCCTGATCGGCGGCGCCATCGTCGGCGGCGCCATCGCGTCGAGCCGCCCGGCCTATGGTGGTCCGGTTTACGTCGCCGAGCCCGGCCCGCCGCCCCCGCCCTGCTACTGGCAGCGCCAGCGCTACTGGGACGGTTACGGCTGGGTCGTCCGCCCGGTTCGCGTTTGCTACTGATCTGATCGCAAGATCTGATCGCATGGCGCATCCGCGCCGCGATCGAAGCCCGGCCGAGACCATCGGCCGGGCTTTTTCTTTTGGCGAAGATCTGCGCGCATTTAGCGCGCCGACTGGATCGAGCGCAGCACGTCTTCGCTCGGCCAGCAATCGACCTTCAGGCCAGCCGACTTCTGATAGGCGCCGAGCGCAGCGCGCGTCTGCATGCCGGCCTTGCCGTCGATCTTGTCCTTGTAGAGCCCGACACGCGTGAGCCCGCGCTGCATGGTCTCGACGTCCTTGGTGCGCAACTGCTTGGATGCCGCCCATTGTGTCGCGAACGGCAGCGGGCTCGTCATGCGGTCGCTGAGATGGCCGACGAACAGCACGTAGAGATCGGAGAAATTGTATTCCTTGATGACGAAGTAGTTCTTCGTGGTCAGGAATGACGGGCCGTAGATGCCTTCCGGCTGCAGCAGCGAGGCCGGCTGCGCCTGCTCGGCGGCACTAAGCCTCGCGCCGCGCACCGGCACAAAGCCGTCGCGCAGCCACTGGCCAATCGGCTTCGTCACCTCGGGCACGCCGGTGGTGCAATCGACCTTCGCCGGCGCCTGCACCTCGTAAGCCCAGCGCACGCCGCTCTGCCAGCCCTTGTTGACGAGCTGCTGCGCGGCGGACGCCAGCGCATCCGGCACCGAATGCCAGATGTCGATGCGGCCGTCGCCGTCGAAATCGACGCCGTGCTTGTAATATTCCGACGGCAGGAACTGCGTCAGCCCGGTCGCGCCCGCCCAGGACGAGCGCATGTCCTTGCGCGTCACCACGCCCTCGCCGAGGATCTTCAGCGAGAGGATGAACTCGCCCCGATAGGTGTCCTTGCGGCGACCGACATAGGCCTGCGTCGCCAGCACCCGCACGAGATCGTAAGGCAGCGTGTAGCGGCCGTAATCGGTCTCGCGGCCCCAGATCGCGAGCATCACGGTGGCGGGCACGCCGGAGGTCTTCTCGATTTTCGTCAGCGCGGGATTGTATTTTTGCAGCAACCGCTGCCCCTCGCCCGCGAGCCGCGCGATCGAGGCCTCCCTGACATAGTCGGCAGGCACCTGCACGAACTCGGCCTGCGACGGTGCGCCGGTCGCGGGCCGTCCGGGCAGGATCAGATCGGGCAGCTTGTAATCAGGCTCGAGCCCGCGCGTCTGCTCATCGAACGTCGCACGCGACACGCCGGCCGCCTGCGCCTCCGGCCAGAGCGAGGCGACGAACTGCGTGAAGGCGGCATCGGCGGCGCGGGCGGACGACCAGCCGGAGGTGACCACAATCACCGCAGCTATGAGCGCCCGCCGCATCATGCCGGAATCACCGCGTCAGCTTCTTGTACTTCACGCGGTGCGGAATGATGCTGTCCTGGCCGAGCCGGCGCATCTTGTCCTTCTCGTAATCCTGGAAGTTGCCTTCGAACCATTCGACGTGGCTGTCGCCCTCGAAGGCCAGGATGTGGGTCGCGATACGGTCGAGGAACCAGCGATCATGGCTGATGATGACGGCGCAGCCGGCAAAATCCTCCAGCGCCTCTTCGAGCGCACGCAGCGTGTCGACGTCGAGATCGTTGGTCGGTTCGTCGAGCAGCAGCACGTTGGCGCCGGACTTCAACATCTTGGCGAGATGCACGCGATTGCGCTCACCGCCCGAGAGCGCACCGACCTTCTTCTGCTGGTCGGCGCCCTTGAAGTTGAACGACGAGCAATAGCCGCGCGAGTTGACTTCCTTCTTGCCGAGCAGGATCAGCTCGTTGCCGCCGGAGATCTCCTCCCAAACGTTCTTGTTGCCGTCGAGCGCATCGCGCGACTGGTCGACATAGCCGAGATGCACCGTCTCGCCGACCGTGATCGTGCCCTTGTCCGGCGTTTCCTGCTTGGTGATCATCTTGAACAAGGTGGTCTTGCCGGCGCCGTTGGCGCCGATCACGCCGACGATGCCGCCGGGCGGCAGCTTGAAGGTGAGATCGTCGATGAGGAGACGATCGCCATAGCCTTTGCTGAGCGCTTCGAAATCGACCACGTTGGCACCGAGCCGCTCGGCGACGGGGATGATGATCTGCGCGGTCTGGGTCTGCTTCTCGCTCGCCTGCTTGAGCAGCTCCTCGTAGCGCTGATAGCGCGCCTTGGATTTGGCCTGACGTGCCTTCGGCGAGGACGCGACCCATTCCTGCTCGCGCGCGATCGTCTTCTGATGCGCGGCGTCTTCACGGCCTTCCTGCTCCAGCCGCTTCTGCTTCTGCACCAGCCAGGACGAGTAATTGCCCTCGTAGGGAATCCCCTTGCCGCGGTCGAGCTCGAGAATCCAGCTCGTGACGTTGTCGAGGAAGTAGCGATCGTGGGTGACGATCAGGATCGCGCCGGGATAGTTGCGCAAATGGCCTTCGAGCCACGACACCGACTCGGCGTCGAGATGGTTGGTCGGTTCGTCCAGCAGCAGCAGTTCGGGCTGGTCGAGCAGCAGGCGGCACAGCGCGACGCGACGGCGTTCACCGCCGGAGAGCTTGGTCACATCGGCATCGTCGGGCGGGCAGCGCAGCGCGTCCATCGCCTGGTCGACCTTGCTGTCGAGATCCCAGAGGCCCTGGGCCTCGATCTCGTCCTGCAGCTTGGTCATCTCGTCGGCGGTTTCCTCGGAGTAGTTCATCGCCAGCTCGTTGTAGCGATCGAGGATGGCCTTCTGCTTGGCGACACCCAGCATGACGTTCTCGCGCACCGAGAGCGCGGGATCGAGATGCGGTTCCTGCTCGAGATAGCCGACGCGGGCGCCCTGGGCGACCCAGGCCTCGCCGTTATACTCCTTGTCGAGGCCGGCCATGATCTTGAGCAGCGTCGACTTGCCCGAGCCGTTGACGCCGAGCACGCCGATCTTGGCGTCCGGGTAGAACGACAGATGAATGTTATCGAGCACCTTCCGGGTCGGGTAGCTCTTGCTCAGGCCCTGCATGAAATAGATGAACTGGCGCGCCATCGGTCCCGTGAAACCTTCGATTTGAGGAAATTTGCTTGCCGCCGATGTAACGATCCCGCCCCCAAAGGGCAATGTTTTCCCTCCGTTCACCACGGATCAATACGGGATGGTCACCATCCGGCCATCGATCCGGACAATTGAAACCTTTTTTTAATAAAGCAGGCCAAAGCTCGTCATGGCGCCAAAAAGACGCCACCCGCGGCAGAAGCGGCGGGGAGAACAGCGAGGCCGACCATGGCTCTGATCGAGACTCATTCCATCGCCGTTCCGGTCGAGGCCGGGAACGCGTCCGGACTCGTGTCCGAGGTCAAGGGCTTCTGGAAGCGCTTCCTCACCACCGCTTTCAATCCTTACCGTCCCGAGCTGCACTACATGCGTGGTCCCGGCCCCGCCTGGCGCGCCAAGCACGGCATGGATGCGCCGCTCCGCCTCAGGCCCCGCGACCTCTGAGCCTTGCTCTTCTAGCGGATTTTTGAACACGTTAGCTGCTTGCGCGCGGCCCCGATTGCGCGCAACCATGGCCCGGTTCCGACGATGGCGCCCTCGCCTCGCGCCATCACCTCTCGCCATGGATGAACGCTGATGACGCGGCTGCGCTGTGCAATTCTCGACGACTATTTCAACCTCGCCCTCGACGTCGCCGACTGGCAAAGACTGTCCGACCGCGTCGACGTCACCGTGTTCAGCCATCCCTTCGCCTCGGAGCAGGCCGCGGCGAGCGCGCTCGCCGACTTCGAGATCGTCTGCGCGATGCGCGAGCGCACGGCATTCCCCAAGAGCCTGTTCGACAGCTTGCCGAAACTGAAGCTGCTTTTGACGTCCGGCATGCGCAATGCCTCGATCGACATGGAGGCCGCCAAGGCGCGTGGCGTCACGATCGGCGGCACGCAATATTCGCGCGATCCGACCGCCCCGCTTACCATGGGCCTGATCCTGGAGCTGACCCGCGGCATCGGCCGCGAGAACGCGCGGATGCATGCGGGCGAGCCCTGGCAGACCTTTGCCGGCGTCGAGATCGAGGGACTGACGCTCGGCATCGTCGGGCTCGGCAAGCTCGGCAGCAAGATGGCCGCCATCGCCAAGGCCTTCGGCATGAACGTGATCGCCTGGAGCCCGAACCTCACGCCGGAGAAATGCGCGGCGGCCGGCGTCGGTTATGCCACCAAGGAGGAGCTGTTCGCCAAGGCCGACATCGTCACCATCCATGTGGTTCTGAGCGATCGCTCGCGCGGTCTGGTCGGCCGTGAGGACCTCGCGCGGATGAAGACGACGGCGTTCCTCGTCAACACCGCGCGCGGGCCGATCGTGGACGAGCAGGCGCTGCTGGAAGCCTTGCAGCAGCGGAAGATCGCGGGCGCCGGCATCGACGTCTTCTCGGTCGAGCCGCTGCCGGTCGACCACCCCTTCCGCAAGCTCGACAATCTCGTGCTGACGCCGCATCTCGGCTACGCCACCGAGGACGGCTTGCGTATCCATTACGGCCAGATGGTCGAGGCGATCGACGCCTTCACCAAGGGCAGCGAGCTGCCACGGAAGCTGGCCTGAAATGAAAAGGGCGTGCCGACGGCACGCCCTTCGCAAATCTGAATGGTCTCGCAGCGCCTAGCGCACGGTGACCGGCGCGGGCAGCGGCGGCACCACCGTCGGCTGCGTGCCCGGAACGGGGCCAGCCTGGGCGGACATCGGAGCCGGTGCGGCTGCACCCGGCGGCGGCGCGTTGGAGGCGGTCGCCGTTCCCGGCGGCGGGCCACCCGGCATCACCACCACGCGGGTGCCGACCTTGACGCGATCGAACAGGTCGGAGACGTCCTCGTTCAGCATGCCGATGCAGCCGGACGACACGAACTTGCCGATGGTCGAGGGCTGGTTGGTGCCGTGGATGCGGTACACGGTCGAGCCGAGATACATCGCGCGGGCACCGAGCGGATTGCCGGGGCCGCCGGCCATGAAGCGCGGCAGATAGGGCTGGCGCTCGATCATTTCGGTCGGCGGATGCCAATCCGGCCACTCGGCCTTGCGGGTGATCTTCTGCACGCCGGTCCAGGTGAAACCGTCGCGGCCGACGCGGACGCCGTAGCGGATCGCACGGCCGCCTCCGAGCACGTAATAGAGGTAGGTGTTCGGGGTATCGACCACGAGCGTGCCGGCCGGCTCCTTGGTCTGGAACGAGACCTCCTGGCGGCGCAGGTTCTGCGGCAACTGCGCCGGCGCAGCATCGGGCTGCTCCTCGGGCGGCAGCGAAGCGATCGTCATCGGCCGGCCATCGGCGCCAACGGGCGGCTGGCCGGACTGGACCGTGCCGGTCGCGGCGGGACCACCAACGGCCTCCGGCGGACGCAGACCGTCATTGGCGGGGGCCTGGCCCTGCTGACCGGGACGGTTGGCATAGATCACCGGCGGCGGACCGGCGGGGCGGCCGTAGCGAGGATCGTCGGGCGACATCACGGGGCCCTGCGGGGGCGCGGCCGAGTAGACCGGCGGAGCGCCAGCCGGACGACCGTAGCGGGGATCATCGGGCGACATCACCGGACCCTGCGGCGGGGCGGCGGAGTAGACCGGCGGGCCGGCGGGGCGGCCATAACGCGGATCATCGGCCGGGCCGGGCGGCGGCAGCGAGGCCTGCGGCATCGCGTCGTCTTCGTCTTCCAGCGAGTCGAAATTCGGGGTGCGGTCCCCGGGGCGATATTCGGCGGGGGCGCCGTAGCCCGGCGCCTGCTGGACCGGATAGCTCTGCGCCTGTGCGAGCGAGGTTCCCGCCGCAGCGACTGTTGCGGCAGCGCATATCGTCAGAAAATGTTTGATCATCATCGCTCTTGCAGTGTCCCCGGGCCCCGTCCGGACCGTTAACGGCCAGATGACCGAAGATAGCGGCACATTCAAGACATTACAGGCTGTTTGTCCCTGATTTAGCGATTTGTGATGCAGACGCACACAGTTGCCCCATTGCATCACGGGGCGGAAATCGCATCGGGCCGTAGATCGCCGGAGTCCCGGGCCCCGAATTTAAGGGAACGACGCAGAGGCGTTGCGATATGTTCGAATCAGCCTGATTCGCCGCCGCTTTGAGCTCCAATTTCCGCGTGGCGAAGGCGGCAAGCAGTACCGTCACCGCGTTCAGATGGCTCTTGGGCCCTGGCCACCGCCGGGGCGGAAACTTGTAACCCGTCCGATGCTTCCCGGCTTTCGCTTCCTGTTTGCCGCGATCCTGCTGTCAGCCTCCATCCTGGTGTTCGGCCTGGGCGCCGCCGCGCTGCTGCGGGCGACCCATGAGCAGTATGTCAACAACCCCTCCTGGCGGAACGGACCGCAGGAGCAGGTGTTTGCGCAGGTGCCCGAGCCAGCCCAGCCGGTGCTCGCGGCGTTTCGGGCCGAGCCGGAGGTGGCCGCCGAGCCGGTCCCGTCGCTGCGGGACCAGGTGCCGTCCATCGCGCTGCCGCTGAGCGGGCCCGAACAAGTCGCCGCGCTGACGACCGAGCCCGACGTCCAGGCTGAGGTCGCCGCGCCGCCGGCTGAAGCCGCGGCCGCCGAGCCGGCGAAGGCCGAGACGACCGCGGAAGCCGCAGCGCCCGCGCCTACCGACACGCTGACCCCTGCCGACACCGCGGCATCGATCCCCGAGGCCATGCCTGCGGTGACCGCCAGCGAACCGGCTCTCGCTGATCCGAGCGCCGCCCTCACCGCCCCGGCGCTCGATGTTGCTCCCGCCAAGGTGGCCGCGCTGAGCGATCCCACGACGGCAGCCTCGAAGGATCCGCCGACGAAGGCCAAGACTGAGAATAAAAAGGCCGAGAGCAACAAGGCCGACGGTAGCGCCTCTGACGGCAAGGCGACCAAGCGCCAGGCGAAGGCGAAGAAGCGGCACCGCGTGGTGCGGCGTCCGCCACCGCCTCAGCAATTGCAGCAGAGCTTCGATCCGTTCGGGCGGCAGCAGATGCTGGCGACAACCGCCACGCGCGCGCGCCAGTAAGCTCAGGCCGGCCCGGTTGCGATCGGCGGGCCCTTTTCCTGGCCCCATTCCGACCATGAGCCGTCATAGAGCGCGGTGTCGGTAATGCCCAGGCGATAGAGCGCAAGCGTCAGCACGCCGGCGGACACGCCCGAGCCGCAGCTCGTCACGATCGGCGCGTCGAGCTTGACGCCGGCGCTCGCAAAGGCGGCGCGGAGATCGTCGAGCGGCTTCATGGTGCCGGTCGCGGCATCGAACAACAGATTGTAGGGCACGTTGCGGGCGCCGGGGATGTGACCGGAGCGGATGCCCGCGCGCGGCTCGGGCGCGCGGCCCTCGAAGCGGTCGGCGGCACGCGCGTCGATCACCTGTTCGGCACGGCTTTCGACGTTGGCGATGAGCTGCTGCATGCTGCGCACGCGCTTGGAATCGTAGCTCGCCTTGAAGCTCGCCGGCTTCGGCTTCACCTCGCCGCTCTCGACGGGACGCCCTTCGGCACGCCACTTCTTCAGGCCGCCATTGAGGATGCGCACATTGCCGTGGCCGAAGGCCAGGAACATCCACCACGCGCGCGGCGCCGCGACCCAGCCGCCGGCATCGTAGAGCACGACGGTGTCGCTATTTCCGATGCCGAGATTGCCGATGTCGCGACCGAACTGCTCGGCGCTCGGGTACATGTGCGGCAGCGGGTTGGAATGATCCGAGACGGCATCGACGTCGAAGAACACCGCGCCCGGCAGATGCGCGGCGAGATAATCGTCCTTCGGCAGCGGCAGCACGCCCGGCAACTTGAAGCTGGCGTCGATCACCTTGACGTTGGCGTCGTTGATATGGGCGGCGAGCCATTCGGTGGAGACGAGGGGGTCGGTGGTCATTGCATGCATTTCCTTTTCGTCATTCCGGGCCGTGCGCGCCAAGCTCCGCTGTCATCGCCCGGCCAGTGCGCAATTGCGCACTAGGAACGGGCGATCCAGTACTCCGAGACGGTTGTGATTGAACCGAGAGGCTGCGGCGTACTGGATTCCCCGCTTTCGCGGGGAATGACGGGTGGAGAGAGCAGTGGCTACACTCTACCCCTTCTTCTTCGGCTCCCACTGCTCCACCGGCCCGCCGGCGTCGCGCCAGGCGGCGTAGCCGCCGGCGATGTGGGCGACGGGCTTCAGGCCCATGTCCTTTGCGGTCTTGGCCGCGAGCGCGGAGCGCAGGCCCCCGGCGCAGTGGAAGACGAACTTCTTGTCTTCCTGGAAGATCGGCTTGGCATACGGGCTCTGCGGATCGATCCAGAATTCGAGCATGCCGCGGGTGCAGGCGAACGCGCCGGGGATGCGGCCGTCGCGCTCGATCTCGCGGGGATCGCGGATGTCGACGATGACGACGTCGCCGTTCTTGGAGATCTCGATGGCGTCCTTGGCGTTGAGCGTCTCGATCTCGGCATTGGCCTCGTCGATCAGCGCCTTGATGCCGCGGGTGATGTTTTGGGGCATGTGTTTCTCCCTTCTTCTCTTCCGTCGTTCCGGGGCGATCGCGAAGCGAGCGAACCCGGAACCTCGAGATTCCGGGTTCGCGCTGCGCGCGCCCCGGAATGACACCAGCGCTAGTGCGTCAATTCCTTCATCGCACCCTCAAGCCCCTCGATCGTGATCGGGTACATGCGGTTGGCGAAGATGCGCTTGATGATGGTGGTCGATTCCGAATAGTCCCAGTGCTTCTGCTGCACCGGGTTCAGCCACACCGAATGCGGATAGGTGTGGATGATGCGATCGAGCCAGACCGAGCCGGGCTCCTCGTTGACATGCTCGACCGAGCCACCGGGCACCATGATCTCGTAAGGCGACATCGAGGCGTCGCCGACGAACACGACCTTGTAGTCGTGCGGGTATTTGTGCAGCACGTCCCAGGTCGGGGTACGGTCGGTGAAGCGGCGCTTGTTCTGCTTCCACACGCCTTCATAGAGGCAGTTGTGGAAGTAGAAATACTCCATGTGCTTGAACTCGCTCTTCGCCGCCGAGAACAGCTCCTCGACCTGCTCGATATGCGCGTCCATCGAGCCGCCGATGTCGAAGAACACCAGCAGCTTCACCGCATTGCGCCGCTCCGGGCGCATGTGCACGTCGAGATAGCCGTGATTGGCGGTCTCGCGAATGGTGGTGTCGAGGTCGAGCTCGTCCGGCGCGCCGGTGCGTGCGAATTTGCGCAGCCGGCGCAGCGCCACCTTGATGTTGCGGATGCCGAGCTCGACATTGCCGTCGAGGTCCTTGAACTCGCGCTTGTCCCACACCTTCACGGCGCGGTTGTTGCGGTTCTTCTCCTGGCCGATGCGGACGCCTTCGGGATTGTAGCCGTGGGCGCCGAACGGCGAGGTGCCGGCCGTGCCGATCCATTTCGAGCCGCCCTGGTGGCGGCCCTTCTGCTCCTCGAGGCGCTTCTTCAGCGTCTCCATGAGCTTGTCCCAGCCCATGGCCTCGATCTGCTTCTTCTCTTCCTCGCTGAGGTACTTTTCGGCGAGCTTCTTCAGCCACTCCTCGGGGATCTCCGCCTTCTCCATGGCGTCGAGCAGGCTTTCCAGCCCCTTGAACACCGAGCCGAAGACGCGGTCGAACTTGTCGAGGTTGCGCTCGTCCTTCACGAGGGACGCGCGCGACAGATAGTAGAAATTCTCGACCGTGTAGTCCGCGAGGTCAGCGTCGAGCGCCTCCATCAACGTGAGGTATTCGCGCAGCGTAACGGGGACCTGCGCATCGCGCAGGGAAGTGAAGAATTGCAGGAACATGGGTGACAGATTGCCCGTCGGGGGGCGAACGTCAAGGGGCCGAGCCCACCGCTCTGCGCTGGACCGGGAGGCTTTTTGCTCTAGAATTGACCGTCTCAAGGGGTTGTTTGGGGGACGTTTGCAATGGGAATTCTCGCAGCGCTCATCATCGGCGCGATCGCCGGCTGGCTTGCCGGCAAGATTGTCCATGGGGCGGGATTTGGGCTGATCGGCAACATCGTCGTCGGCATCATCGGTGCCCTCGTGGCGAGCTGGGTGCTGCCGCAGCTGCATATTGCGCTGGCCACCGGCACGCTCGGCGCCATCGTGGATGCCACCATCGGCGCGGTGATTGTGCTGGTGATCCTTTCGCTGATAAGACGGGTCTGAAAGCCTGACCGAACCAGGAACGGCCGCCACGAGCGGCCGTTCCCTTGTCGCGACGGAGGCGAGCGCCTCGCGCCGACGATTACCTAAGGACACGCAATGAAATTTACCGGCACCAAGGACTATGTTGCGACCGACGATCTCAAGGTCGCCGTCAACGCCTCGATCGTGCTGGAGCGCCCGCTCCTGATCAAGGGCGAGCCCGGCACCGGCAAGACCGTGCTGGCCGAGGAAGTGGCCAAGGCGCTGAACGCGCCGCTGCTGACCTGGCACATCAAGTCCACCACCAAGGCGCAGCAGGGCCTCTACGAATACGACGCGGTGTCGCGCCTGCGCGACAGCCAGCTGGGCGATGCCCGCGTCTCCGACATCAGGAACTACATCAAGCGCGGCAAGCTGTGGGAAGCCTTCACGGCCGAGCAGCGCCCGGTGCTGCTGATCGACGAGATCGACAAGGCCGACATCGAATTCCCGAACGATTTGCTGCTCGAGCTCGACCGCATGGAATTCCATGTCTACGAGACCGGCGAGACGATCAAGGCCAAGCAGCGCCCGATCATGATGATCACCTCCAACAACGAAAAGGAGCTGCCGGACGCGTTCCTGCGCCGCTGCTTCTTCCACTACATCAAGTTCCCCGACGCCGACACGATGGGCCGCATCGTCGACGTCCACTTCCCCGGCATCAAGAAGCGCATCGTCGAGGAAGCCTTGCGCATCTTCTTCGAAGTGCGCGAGGTGCCCGGCCTGAAGAAGAAGCCGTCGACCTCGGAACTTCTGGACTGGCTCAAGCTGCTGCTGAACGAAGACATGAGCGTCGAGCAGCTGCGCGAGCGCGATCCGCGCAAACTGATCCCGCCGCTGCACGGCGCGCTGCTCAAGAACGAGCAGGACGTGCATCTGTTCGAGCGGCTGGCGTTTCTGAGCCGGCGGGAGGTTTAGGTTCTTGCCACGAGGGCGCTGCTGATCCCGCCATCCTGAGGCATGCGCAGTATGGCACAAGTCTGCCGTGTAGCGCGTCTTGAAGGATGAGCGGCGGTGTGTTGCGAACGAGGGGCTGATGATGCGGGTTTTCGTCTTGCTTCTGGCGATGCTTGCGAGCGCAACTGTCGCCGCAGAGCCGATCGACTGCAACGCGATCGAGAACACGACGGCACCGGTCGAATTGACCTATCACGATGGAAAGGACAGCTCGGCTGTCATCCAGGTCTACAGGGACAAATCAGCGAATTCTGTCGCCTGGATCAAAACCCTGGACGGCAAGTTGGTTACCAAGGTGGCACTCGTTGCCGGGATTCTGGCGACAGCCGAAACCACATCGGCCTTCGCCGGCAAGTTCAAATCCTCGAAGATCACGTATACCGTCGACGGCATGCCGAAGCTCTTCGATCATAGACAGGATCTGAAGTACACCATCGCACATTCGACAATTTATGCCGACAGCAGCACGGATCTGTCCTCCGTGACGTTTGACTACAAGTTCAGATCAGCAGGCAAGGAGCCCGTTGGTCCGTGCATGCTGGACGTCGTTCACGGTGAAACCGACAGCGTCAACGAAAAGACGGGCAAGACATCGCACTCCTATTCCGTTTATTTCCCGGCGCTCATGGCAGTGATGACCGGACGGACGGCAGAGCCCGTTCTCGACGACATCAAGACCAGTTTCGTTCCGATGACGCCGATCCCGTAAGCAAAGCTGGGTGGGTTGGCCAAAGGCGTAGTCCGCCTCTGTTTGTCTCCGGATCGGCAGAAGCGGTGGGTTACGCGAACGGCCGCGCTTCGCGCCACCGTTCGCTAACCCACCCTACGAAGATGTCACGCCACCACGGCATCCGGAATGCGGGCGGCTTCCATCGGCGTCTTGCCGCGGATCAGATCCGACGCACGATCCGCGATCATCATGGTGGAGGCGTTGAGGTTCGCCGAGATCATGCGCGGCATCACCGAGGCATCGATGACGCGGAGGCCTTCGAGGCCATGGACGCGGAGCTGGTCGTCGACCACCGCCCAGGTCGAATCCGCCGGGCCCATACGGCAGGTGCAGCCGGGGTGGAAGGTGGTGGTGCCGCGTTCGGTGGCGGCAGCCAGGAACTCGTCGTCGGTGTTGATGTTGGGGCCCGGGAAATCCTCGTAGGCGTAATAGGGCGAGAGCGGTGCACTCTTCAGCAAGCGCCGCGCGAGCTTCATGCCGCCGACGATGACGCGGCGGTCCAGTTCGGCGTCGAGATAGTTGGTCTGGATGATCGGCGGCGCGAACGGATCGGATGAGCGGATGCGGACATAGCCGCGACTCTCGGGACGCTGCTGCCAGGAGGCGACCGTCATGCCGGGCTCGTCCTCGAGCTGGCCCTGCACGCCTTCCTTATAGCTCGCCGGCGTGAAGGTGAGCTGGAGGTCGGAGCTGTCGGCGCTCTCGCCGGAATGCCAGAAGCAGTAGACCATGGTCGGCGACAGCGAGAGCAGACCCTTGCGCTGGGTTGCCCATTTCATCGCCTCGATCCACAGCGAGAAGCCGCGGCGGAGCTCGTTGATGGTCTTGATGTCCTTCACGCGCGCGACCGTGCGCGGCGCGTAATGGTCCTGCAAACCCTCACCGACGGGCAAGGCGTGACGCACCTGGATGCCGTGGGCGCCGAGCAGATCGGGCGAACCGACGCCGGAGAGCTGCAGCAGCTGCGGCGAATTATAGGTGCCGCCAGAGAGGATCACCTCCTTGTTGGCACGCACTTCCACCGGCGTGCCGCCACGGCCGCCCTTGGTGTAGCGCACGCCGACGGCGCGCTTGCCCTCGAAGATGATCTCGGTCGCGTGCGCATGGGTGTGCACATGCACGTTGGGCCGCTTCATCGCGGGCTTGAGGAACGCGGTCGAGCCTGACACGCGCAGGCCCTTGTCGATGGTGCGCTGGCAGTAGGAGACGCCTTCCTGGGTCTTGCCGTTGTAATCGGGGTTGCGGGGAATGCCGAGCGAGACCGCGCCTTCCATGAAGGCTTCGCAGAGCGGGTCGCGCCAGTCCATCGTCGTCACGGTGAGGTTGCCCTCGCGGCCGCGATAGGTGTCCTCCCCCTCGCCGACCCGCTTCTCCAGCCGCTTGAAGTAGGGCAGCACGTCGGCATAGCCCCAGCCGCGATTGCCCATCTGCGCCCAGGTGTCGAAATCCATGCGCTGGCCGCGATTGTAGATGTGGCCGTTGATCGAGGACGAGCCACCGAGCGTCTTGCCGCGCGGCGCGTAGATGCTGCGCCCGCCGGTCCAGGGCCCCGGCTCCTGCTGGTAGGCCCAGTTGATGCTCTTCATGTGGAAGGTTTTGATGAAGCCCGCCGGCAGATGGATGTAGGGGTGCCAGTCGCTCGGCCCCGCTTCCAGCACGCAGACGCTGACGTTCGGATCTTCGCTCAGCCGGCTGGTGAGCACGCAACCCGCCGAGCCCGCGCCGACGATCACATAATCAAATCTGTCCATGGTGCCTCGGCCGCTCCTAGCGCGGCTTGTCGTTGAGTTGATAATTCAAATGCGTCTGCACCGTCGGCCATTCGGCCGCGGTGATGCTGTAGACCACGGTGTCGCGCAGCGTGCCGTTCGGCGCGACCTGGTGGCTGCGCAGGATGCCGTCCTGCTTGGCGCCCAGGCGCTCGATGGCGCGGCGGCTCTGATGGTTGAAGAAGTGCGTGCGGAATTCGACCGCGATGCAGTTCAGCGTCTCGAAGGCGTGGGTGAGCAGCAATAGCTTGCACTGCGTGTTGAGCGGACCGCGCTGGGCGCTCTTGCCGTACCAGGTCGAGCCGATCTCGACGCGGTGATTGGCGGCATCGATGTTCATGTAGGTCGTCATGCCGACGATCTTGCCGCTGCCATCGAACACGGTGAAGGGGAGCATCGAGCCCGCGACTTGCAAGGCCAGACGGCGGTCGATCTCCTTGGCGACGTTCTCCGGCGTCGGGATCGCGGTGTACCAGATCGTGTAGAGATCGCCGTCCTTCACGGCCTCCACCAGGCCCTCGCGATGCTGCTGCGACAGCGGCTCGAGACGGGCGTGCTGTCCACGCAGGGTGATGGGATCAGGCCAGGGCATTTGAGACTCTCTCTTTTGTCATTGCGAGGCGCGAAGCGACGAAGCAATCCAGACTGCCAATTCCTCATCCTGAGGAGCGCGGAACGCGCGTCTCGAAGGATGAAGGCCCGGCTGGTGGCCTCGCCCTTCGAGACGCGCGCGAAGGGCGCGCTCCTCAGGGTGAGGGTCTGCTGGTTGCTTTGCCTCGCTCGTCAGGACCGTAACTAGCACCGTTTATTTGTTTAGGAAATTGAGAGGCAAACCGCCGCGCGGCCAGTCCATGGCAACCAGTTCGCCCTTGCCTGACAGCGTGATGTAGGCCGTCTTCAGCCCCTCGCCGCCGAAGGCGATGTTGGTGGTGACGCGGTCGCCGGTCGGGACCTGCTCGACCAGGGTCCCATCAGGCGCGATCACCGAGATGCAGCCGGAGACGAGGGTGGCGACGCAGACATTGCCGCCAGCCTCCACCGCGAGCGAGTCGAACATCTGGTAGCCGCCGAGGCCACAAATCGGCTTGCCCCGCTCGCCGCGATAGATCACGTCGCGCGGCTTCAGCGTGCCGGGCGCGGAGAGCTCATAGGCCCAGAGCCGCCCCGTGGGCGTCTCCGCGATGTAGACGGTGTTCTCGTCCGGCGACAGGCCGATGCCGTTCGCAGGCAGCACGCCGTGCACGACCTCGACAATCTCGGTCATGCCGGGCTTGAGGTAATACATTCCGCCGACGTCCATCTCGCGGTGGCGGCGCTTGCCGAGATCGGAGAACCACAGGCCGCCGTGCTTGTCGAAGACGAGGTCGTTCGGCCCGCGCAGATCGTGCTCGCCGCATTTGGTCACGACGATCTCGACCTTGCCCGATTGCAGGTCGACGCGCTGGATCGAGCCGCCGAGATAGCCGTCCGGCTGCGGGCCGGGCATGATCATGTTGCCGGTCGGAATCCAGGAGAAGCCGCCATTGTTGCAGACGTAGATCTTGCCGTCGGGACCGAGCGCGGCGCCGTTCGGGCCGCCCGGAATTTTCGCGACGATCTCCTTGCGGCCGTCGGGATAAACCCGGGTCAGGCGCTGGCCGCGGATTTCCACCAGCACCACCGAGCCGTCCGGCATCACGACCGGCCCTTCGGGAAATTCGAGGTCGGTGGCGAGAACGCGGACGTTGGACATGGAGACCCTCCCGGCTGCTTGTTATGACTTGCACGGGATGTCCGGCACGGCCCCACACGCAAGATTTGCCTGCGGTTATGACAAAGTCACCGGGGCTTGCCAAGCAATCGGGACGGTATGCCAGCGTTGCGCGTTACTCTCTGACCGGCACCCAGATTTCGAAGCCACCATTGCCGGTTGCGGGATCGAACTTTTCGTCATAGCGCTCGAAGTTCGGGGCGTCCGCGGCCTTCAGGCCGGAGGCCGGCAACCACTGATTCCAGATCGTGTTGACCGTGCGGCGGATCGAGGCGACGTGCTCGGTGTGGGTAAACACCGCATAGCGCTGCTCGGGGATGCGGACGCGGCCGAAGCGCCGCGGCAGATCGGAGAAATCGGCGACCTCGACACCGGCGATGTAGTCGAAATTGCCGGCATCGTCGCCGTTGCAGCAGACGCCGTAGGCGACCTGATGATTGCCTTGGCCGACGCATGCAGGGATATCGGCGGCCTCCTGGTGGAAGCGCTGCCACAATCCCGGAATGGCCGCACCGTTGTCGCAGGAGATGCGCTCGGCGGGACCGGCGACCAGGAAGGTCTTTGCGGTTTCGAAGCGCGGGGCGTTGAGCTTGTCGAGCATGGTGGAATCCATGAGGATCGGCTCCTGAAGCTTGAGGTGACCAGTGCAAGTCGCGGTGCGGACCGCTTCGGGCGTGGTGCCGAACTGGTCCCGGAACGCGCGGGTGAATGCTTCGTGGGAGCCGTAATCCGCCGCCAGCGCCAGCGACAGGATGTCCGGCGCACCGTTCGCAAGATTGCGCGCGGCTTCCGTCAGCCGCCGCGCGCGCACGTAACGCATCACGGACAGCCCGGTGGCTGCGGCAAACGCGCGCACGATGTGGAACCGCGACACGCCCGAGACCACGGCGATCTCGTCGAGCGTCATCGGCTCCGCCAGATGGCTCTCGACATACCAGAGCGCGCGCTGGGCTGGGTTCATGGTTCAGGTTCTCATTCGAAGCGCGGCGATGATGCACCGATGCGCGCCGCCTCGCTTGATCGGCATTGCGGTCCGCGCATGAGGATAGTCCGGGAATCGCCGCTGGCAACGCCATGCCATTCGCAGCTACACTCGCTGAAACCGCTCACGAGAAAGAGGAACCGCGCCATGGAAATCACCGATGTGCGGGCGCACCATGTCCGCATCCCCTATGACGCCGGTGTCGCGAGCTTTCGCCAGGGCGCGTCCGCCATCTCCGCGCTCGACATGGTGCTGGTCGAAGTCACGACCGATGCCGGGCTGACCGGCTGGGGCGATGCCTTCGCCTATGTCTGTCCCCGCACCACGCACAGTGCCGTCGAGGAGATGATCGCGCCGCAGGCCCGCGGGCTGAAGGTGCCCGACGCCGCCGGCATTCCCGCGGCCATGGAGCAGATCCAGCGCAATTTGCATCTGTTCGGCCGCTACGGCATCACCATGTTCGCGATCTCGGGTCTCGACATCGCGCTGTGGGACCTGGCGGCGAAGGCCAAAGGCGTGCCGCTGCATCGCCTGCTCGGCGAAACCAGGCGCGCAAATATTCCCGCCTATGCAAGCCTGCTGCGGATCGGCTCGCCCGAGAACATCGCCGGCGAATGCAGGAAAGCGCTCGCGCTCGGCTATGGCGCGATCAAGCTGCACGAGACTACGACACCCGCGGTATTTGCCGCGCGCGAGGCGATCGGGCCCGGCGTTCCTCTGATGGTCGATATGAACTGCCCGCTGACCGGCGAGCAGGCGATCGCGTTCGCGAAGGCGTGCAAGGACGCGCAACCGATGTTCCTGGAGGAGCCGGTCTGGCCGCCCGAGGATTTTGCCGCGCTTGCAGAAGTTCGCAGCAAGGGCGGGCTCGGCGTCGCCGCCGGCGAGAATGCCTGCACCGAATATCAGTTCCGCCAGATGATGAAGGCGGGCGCGGTGAGCCATGCCCAGCCATCGGTGATCAAGGTCGGCGGCATCACGGAATTTCTGAAGGTTGCGGCGCTGGCCGATCAGCTCGGCGTCAAGATCGTCCCGCACTCCCCCTATTTCGGTCCGGGCCTTCTGGCAACGCTGCACCTGCTGGCGACACGCGACGACGGGCTGGTCGAGATGTTCTACCTCAAGCGCGAGGCGTGCCTCTGGGGCGGGCGCGCCGATGTCGATGCCACCGGCCATGTCGCTGTGCCCACAGGCCCCGGACTTGGGTACGAGCCCGATCGCAGCGTGATGGAGCGCTATCGCGTGGCGTAATCGCCGCGCTTATTTCTGCGCATCCTTCGGCGGCGGTGCGTCCTGCTTCTTCTTCAGATCCTCCGCGATCTTCGCCTGGGCAGACTGGAGGTCACCGAGCGTCTTCTGAAGGCCGGCGACAACAGTCTTCAGCGCGTCGATCTGACGATTGGCCGCATCGAGCTTCTGCTGATGATCGAGCGTCAGCTTGGTGATGGTCTTCTGGAGGAAGTCGACGTTACTCTGCAGGCAGCTCGTGCGCCGCTCCATGGTCTTCTCGACCGTGCAGATCTCGATGCCGGGCACGTCCTGCGCGCGGACCGGTGGAGTCGCCAGCGTGGCGAGCAGCAACATCGCGAAACAAACGCCGGCGCTTCGAAGCAGCATGCAGGTTCCTCGTCCAATCGATCACGGCAATGTGCGCTTTTTGCGCGCCGCACACCGACGCTACCACACTCGTACCGCATTCTCGCGTTGAGCTTGCAGTTGCTCCCTTGGACGGGGAGCGATGATCTGCACGCGGGGAGAATTGGGCACTCTCTTCGCGGCTTTGTTTAGGGGAGATTTTTGGAATGGCAACGCGCGATAGACGACTGGCGGAATTCGATGGCGCCGGAGAACCACCACCTGGCCTGCCGGTCGAGGTGCTGTGCGAGGACCATAGCGGAACGTACCAACTGCCCTTCGCGTGCCGCTATGTCGAAGGACGCTGGCAGAACCACGAGGCCGGCATCGCGGTGGAAGCCACCGTCATCGGGTGGCGTCGGCCACGGGTGAAGCAGTCGGGCGTGGCCTGATCACCAGCCTTTGTCTCAAAATGCAACGAGGCCGCGCTCCGCCTTAACCTTCGGAACGCGGCCCGAACGAACCACGTCCGAATCAGCTGTGAGGCCGTGTCCACGCCTGTTCACGGCTAGATGTCGCAATGCGGGCGCGCGCGCATACAATATCTGCGCAGCGTATGAGCAAGCCTGAGCGGGCCACGGCGCCAAAAGTTAACGGCCTCAATGACATGGCTGCCGGACGCGGCGGCTAAAGCCCTCGCTCCCAAAACAGGCAGGGCGGCCCCTGGCCTGCCTAATATTCGACCTCGAGCTCCTCGATCTCGGCCGGCTCGTCCTTCGCAGCCGCGACCCAATCCTTCATCTCCGGCATGGCCATGATGGTATCGGCATAGGCCTTCAGGAGCGGCTCGAGCTTCACGTCATAGGTGACGAAGCGCGTCACCACGGGGGCGTACATCGCATCCGCCATGGTGCGCCTCTCGCCGAACAGGAAGGGACCGCCGGACTTCTCCAGACAGTCGCGCCAGATGGACCACACGCGGTCGATATCGGCCTGCGCGCGCGACCAGATCTTGAAGCCGGGGAAGTGCCCCTTCAGATTCACCGGCAGCGAAGCGCGCAGCGTGGTGAAGCCGGAATGGATTTCGCCGCAGATCGAGCGGCAATGCGCCCGCTGGACGCGGTCATCGGGCAACAGGCCGGCATCCGGCATCGCCTCGTTGAGATATTCGGCGATCGCCAGCGTATCCCAGACCACGGCGCCCTCGTGGCGCAGGCACGGCACCAGGATCGACGACGACAGCAGCAGGATCTCCGCACGCGCCGACGCGTCGTCCGGCGCGGTCACGACCTCCTCGAAATCGAGCCCGGAAAACTTCGTCAGCAGCCAGCCGCGCAGCGACCAGGACGAATAGTTTTTGCTGCTAATGGTCAGTGTCGCCTTTGCCATAGGGCCCTTCCCTCACGCCTGATCGCGGGCACCGCTCCGCCGCGCGGGCGTGCGCATTGCCTGTGCTTCCCGCGAAGAGAGCAGCAAGCGACGTGCCAATTCCGAGGGCGGCCTACCGCCCGCTTGGCGTCGATATTGCATAGCAGCAGGGGGCAACCGGGCTTTCAGTATGATGTCGATGTATTATCAGGCCTATCAGAACCATATGGACCTGACGGCGCCGTGGCGGGCGGGAGCCTCGTCCGCGCTCAAATTCCTCAATCTGGTGCCGCAGGGCCTGTCGGATCAGGTCGTCGGCCGGCTCTCGGCCGCTCTGGAGCTGATCTCGCGCTCCACCCTCACGTACCACCGCCCGGCCTACGGCATCGACAGCGTGATGGTGGGCAACCGCGAAGTCGGCGTCACCGAGGAGGTCGCCTACGCGACGCCGTTCGGCTCGCTGCTGCACTTCAGGAAGGACGGCGCGCCGGAGCAGCCGCGCATGCTGCTGGTGGCGCCGATGTCGGGCCATTTCGCCACACTGCTGCGCGGCACCGTGAAGACGCTGCTCCAGGATCACGACGTCTACATCACCGACTGGCACAATCCGCGCGACATTCCGCGCAGCGAGGGCCGTTTCGGGCTCGACGATTACACCGATCACCTCATCGATTTCCTCGGCCAATTGGGCCCGCGCCCGCATATGGTCGCGATCTGCCAGCCCTCGGTCTCGGCACTCGCGGCCGCCGCAATCATGTGCGAGGGCAACCACCCCTCGCGGCCCGCGACGCTCACGCTGATGGCAGGCCCGATCGACACGCGCATCCAGCCGACCAGGGTCAACGAGTTCGCCAAGAGCAGGCCGATCGACTGGTTCGAGCAGAACCTGATCAACTACGTGCCGATGCAGTGCCGCGGCGCGCTCCGCAAGGTCTATCCCGGCTTCGTGCAGCTCACCGCGTTCGTCTCGATGAATCTCGAGCGCCACATCAAGCAGCACATGGATCTCGCCAACCACATCGCCAAGGGCGAGAAGGAGAAGGCCGCAACCATCAAGACCTTCTACGATGAATATTTTGCCGTGATGGACCTGCCGGCGGAGTTCTATATCGAGACCGTGCGTGACGTGTTCCAGGAGCACCTCCTGCCGCAAGGCAAGCTGATGCATCGCGGCCGTCCCGTGAACACCAAGGCCGTCAGCCGCATGGGGCTGATGACGGTCGAAGGCGAGAAGGACGACATCTGCTCGATCGGCCAGACGCTCGCCGCGCAGGACCTCTGCACCGGCGTGCGCGCCTATCGCCGTGTCCACCACATGCAGGCCGGCGTCGGCCATTACGGCGTGTTCTCGGGCAAGCGCTGGAATAACGAGATCTATCCGCTGCTGCGGGACTTCGTGCACGTGAATTCGTGATCCGTTATCCTCTGGCCCGGAGATAGGGAAGCGGCACGCGCCTAATGCCCGGACTTGAGCAGCTCTTTCGCTTCTTCGACTTCGGGAAGATTTCGCTCCGCATCGAACTCAGCGAGCACGGGAGCGAGCACCTCGGATACCGCGCCCGCTCGGCCTCTTGTCTTGTGCAGCCGCGCAAGTCCAAGGGCGCTGCGCAACTCGAAAGTCTTCGCTTGTTGGTGTCGTGCGATCTCCAGTCCTCGCTTGAGGGCATTTTCGGCAGTGGAATCCTCTCGCGGGTCACGACGCAGCAAAAGCTCGCCATGGACGCGATGCAGCTCGGCATCGAGCCAATGCTGCCCGGATTGCCCCGTCCATGAGATCAACTCGCTCAAGATCTCCAGCCCGTTTTCGAGTTGACCCGACTCTGCGTCCGCCATGGCGACATGCATCCCCCAAAACGGTTCACAGAGGTAGCAGTCATTCTCGTGCAGTAAAGTCCAGCCGCGACGCATTTCGCTCAGTCCGGCCATTCGGTCGCCGGCACGCCACTTGGCCAGGCCATTTAGATAGGTGCCGGCGGCCACATACAGCGGCATCGTGTGATCGCGCGCGAGACCGAGCGCCAGAATCGTCTCTGTTTGCTGCAACATGCCTCCGCCTAGTCCGTCGAACACAGCTCGATGAACAAGCGCATTGGCCCGGGAAAGCGCCCCTTTTTCTCCCGAAGCACTCACCGCTTCGGCCGCGAGCTGGCGTGCGCGAGCGATCCCGCCAAGTGGCCAAAGCACCAGGGCAAGAAACCTCATGATCACGAACGGCAGATCCAGCGCCGAAGCCCTGAACTTCGCGGAATCCGGCTCGGCGCCATAGATCTCCAGTGCATGCTCGAGATGCGTTCTCGCGTTCAAGTAGTCGCCCCCGAACCAGCAGGTAACCCCGCCCGTCCAATGTGCAACCACGGCGGCCACCGGCGAGTCCGGCCGTCGGTCCGCCGCGCTCTTGATGGCGTCCGCCAGTTCCCGCATCGGAGCGAGTTCGCCGTGTGTCAGGCAGGCATTGAAGAGACCCGAATGGATCGGCGCAAGTTCAACCGGATCATTGATGTCGGCCGCGAATTGCCGGGCGCGCGTCCATGCGGCTACGGTTTCGGGAGCGCTGTGCCCGAGGCCGCCCCGTAAGGCGCGGCCATACGCGATTTGAAGATGCAGCCTATTCATCATCCGGTGGGGCTCATCGCGCAGTTCATCGGCCGTCGCAATCGCCTTGCCGAGATGTGCGATCGCCTCGGAATAAGCCGAGCGCTTCAGCGCCTGCTGACCCGCCTTGCGCCACCACTCGAGGGCGACTTCGCTCAGCCCCGCCTCAGTGAAGTGATGCGCCAGAACTTCCGGCTCGGTCTCGGCGACGACTGGAAACTTCTCGCGCAGGACATCGCCGATGCGCTTGTGAAGCACCTGCCGCTTGCTCTTGAGCAGGCCCTCGTAGGCTGCTTCCTGAACGAGAGCGTGCCTGAAGCTGTAGTTTGCTTCGGGCGGAGCCCCGCGGCGCACCAGCAGTTCCGCCTCTTCGAGTTGCGCTAGCGCGGAGCCCAGCGTCAGATCATCGCGTCCCGCCACATATCTCAGCAGCGCGTACGAAAAGTCGCGGCCGATGGCGGCGCCTATTTGCGCCACCTCCTTGACTGGAGCCAGCCGGTCGAGCCGTGCCATCAGCGAATCCTGCAGCGTCGCCGGAATAGCGAGCGGCGGGAGTGGACTATCGAGGCGATAGCGCCCGGGCTCTTCAACGAGCAATCCGGACTCCAGCACCATCTTGGTCAGTTCCTCGACGAATAGCGGGATGCCATCCGTCTTGTCGATGATCTGCTTCATCATCTCGCGCGGCAGCTGGCGACCAACGGTCACCTGCTCGACCAGCGCACGCGTATCCTGCCGGTCTAACCGGTCGAGCCGCAACAGACTGACGTTGGCAAGGCCCGACCAGGAGGGCTCGAACTCCGGCCGGGACGTCATGAGCATGAGGATCGGCAGCCCCCTGATCCGGTCGACCGCGAGATCGAACAGTTCAAGTGTCGTGGCATCGGCCCAATGCATATCCTCGCAGACAATCAGCAGCGGCTGCTCTCGCGCCAACCCCTCAAGCTGGTCAAGGAGCGAGGCAAACGTCTGTCGCCGCTGCTGCGGCGGGCTCAAGCCAAGCGGGGGGCAATGGTCGCCGGTTGGAATCGACAGGAGTGCCGCGATGAGAAGCGTCGCTCGGGCGACCTGCTGTGTTCCGAGAGCCAGCATCGCCTCAAGCTTGTCCAGCTTTTGCCTCGGCGTGTCGTGCGAACGGATGCCGGCAGCGCGCTCGAGCTGCGCGACAAAGGGATGGAGCGCACTGTTGGTATGGTAGGGCGAACACTGATATCGCACCCGACGGTGCGCCCCCAACAAGGGGCTTTCGGACAGCGTTGCGACAAGACGCGACTTGCCGATGCCCGCTTCGCCAGAGATCAAGACCATCTGGCCCTGCCCCTGCCATGCCAGCCGCTGGCGCGAGAGAATGAATTCGATCTCGTCCTTGCGCCCGACAAAACCGATCGACCGCGCCGCGCGGACCGCCTCGAAGCGACTCTCGGATGCGATCGCTCCTTCGACCGCCCAGACTGCGATGGGTTCAGCTATTCCCTTGACCTCACGGCGGCCGAGGTTGCGAAAAGTGAAGAGATCACCAAGCAGCCGGCGCGTCGACGAAGCAACGACGACCGCCCCCGGTTCCGCCAGGCTCTGGAGCCGAGCGGCGAGGTTCGGTGTATCGCCGACGGTTGCGTGCTCCTCTGACGCATCTCCGCTGATGAGGTCGCCGACCACCACGAGCCCGGTCGCAATTGCGATCCGCAATTCAACCCGTTCGTCGGCGCCTGTTTTGAGTTGCCCAATCGCAGAGATGGTGTCGAGGCCCGCCCGCACTGCCCGCTCCGCATCGTCCTCGTGGGCGCGGGGATAGCCGAAATAAACGAGTATTCCGTCACCCACGAACCTGGCTATCCTGCCGTCGTAAGCGGTAACGACTCTGGCGCAGGCGGCGCGGTACGCACGGATCACTTCCCACATGTCCTCCGGATCGAGACGCGCCGAGAGCGCAGTCGAGCCGACCAGATCGCAAAACATGACGGTGAGGTGGCGCCGCTCGGCGTCATGAGGAGGCGCCGGCGATGCGATCGACGCGGCGGGATCGAGGTCGGCAATGGCACGCAGCATTTTGCGGCGATGGCCGAGCAGAACTCCGAGCTTGTCGAAGTCCTCGTCCATCAGCTCGGGAAGGACGCCCATGTCGATCCCATTTTGGGCAAAACGCTCTGCGTATTGCCCAAGCCCCAGCTTCTCGAGCCACTCCGCAATCTGCATTGGCTCCCACCGATCGTGTGGTTGGCGGTTAGCAGAATCTTGGACCACGGCGCGCTCGGACAATATCCCAACGCCACCGCCATGGCACGTTTTCTCTGTTGCGCGACAACTTAGGTTGCTCAGTACCGTACCTCTTCCAGGGAGGGACAGTGCTCGATGCGAACGACTGCGCTACTAGAAATCGTCTGCACGCAGTGTTGGACGAAGAGGTTGCGATGAGTCTCAGCTACGCACTTTCAGTCCTGAGCCGAATCCGGCACTGCGTGTGTGCCGACGTCATGACGCCATGCAGACGCCTCTCCGCGAGCACCGTTGTCCTCACTCCTGTCCATGGGCACTTCGTAGTTGCGCGCCATCGTACCCGCCGCAACTTGAAGCGAAGAACCAACCGCCCAACAGCCGGCAACAAAAACTATCAGGCCATTGGGCAGGTTTTGATCAAGGACAAGGATGCTGACGGACAGGGTCGCAGCAATCGCGGCGCCGAACGTTCCGGCCGCGCTCATGATCTCGACGGCCTCGGACCCGTTGTATTCTTCCGAGGTACTCGAAATCGACTTCCGGGCGACAGAGCGAGACAAATCAATTCCGACATAATAGCTGAGGGCGCCGTAGAGCATCGTCAGCAGCACGATCCAGCCGCTTTCAAACAATCCGCCTTTCTGACGTAACAGGGTCGCCCCTACATAAAGACCGCAGGAGGCCCCAACGGCTGCGAGCCCAATTCTTTCAAGAAGATGGGCCGACCTGATGAGACTGGAACGGGCGATCCGAAGATTGCCGGCGTGCCTTGTCATGGAAAATGCGGCGGAGATTGCGTTGCTTATCTTCATGGGGGCTCCTTCTAAATAAGTAGCAGCCTACCCGCCGACCCCGAGCTGCGTGGACGCGTTTCGCGATTCCCTCGATTCCAACTTCTGAAAAATATGTGGTGAGTGATGGGGCTGGCTCGCTCGTGAACAGGACGAGAGCCAATCCAAAGCTGCGAGCACGCGGCGTCGCAGGCATTGCAACTCACCCGTGTCTGTCAACTGGCTTCGGGTGCGGCAATTTCTTGCGGTAGTGATAGCTCGAAAAGAAAGTGTCGGAATATGAGACGGTTCACATACCGTGGTTCTCAGTCCCTCCATCCAATCACAATTTCAGGACTAATCTGCATCGTAGCGTGCACGAGAGCACGGGAGCGGTGAAGCCGCAGCAATTCCTTTAGCAGGATCAAGCAAAGCAGCGCGGCTTTGGGAAAGACGCCGGCGCTGCGCGACACCTACAACACGGACATGCCGCTCGAGCCGGAGGCCTTGCCATGTCCGAATTGCCCACCCCCGCGGCCACACCGGCGGCGATCGTCGACGCGCTGAAGGCGGTCGCAGGCAATCCGCCGAAGGTGCGTGCGAGCTTTGCCAAGGGCCGATGCGTGCGCGGCACCTATACTCCGTCCGACCGCGCGGCGGAGATCACGCGATCGCTGAGCTTCACCAAGCCGTCGCGCGTGCTGGCGCGCTTCTCCGTCGGCGGCGGCAATCCCGGGGTAGCCGATACCAACAACCTCGTGCTGCGCGGCTTCAGCTTCAGGCTTGGCGACGACGATCATCGCTCGGACATCCTGGTGGAAAGCGCTCCGGTGCATTTCGCAAGGACGCTCGACCAGATGCTTGCCTTCCTGAAGGCGCGCATTCCCGGCGCGGACGGCAAGCCGGACGCAGAGAGGGTCAAGGCGTTCTCCGCAGCGAACCCCGAGACGCTGAATCAGGCGAAATACATCGCCGCACGCCGGCTGCCCGCAAGCTTTGCCGGCACAACCTATTGGGGCGTGCACGCCTTTCCCGCGACGAATGCGAAAGGCGAGACCCGCTTCATCAAGTTCAGGGTTGCGCCTGTCGGCGGCGACATCACGCTGAGCGAGGACGAAGCCAGGGCGAAGTCCGCTGACTTTCTGCACGAGGATCTCGCGCAGCGGATCGCAGCCGGCGACGTCCGCCTCAACGTGATGGCCCTGCTCGACCGGCCCGGCGATCCCGTCATGGACGCGACCATGCGATGGCCGGACGACGACAATCGCGAGGAGGTTCGGCTGGGCACGATCGTCATCACCAGCCTTGAGACCGACGATGCCTGCGACGGGTCCATCTTCAATCCGGCCAATCTTGCCGACGGGATCGGCCATCCGCCTGACGAGATTTTTGCGGCGCGCCGCGTCGCCTACGCCATCTCGCTGGCGAAGCGGCGCTAGACTTTCATGTTGACGCGTTTCTTCAGGTCTCGCTCGGCCCGCCATGCCTTTCACGGCGCCACGCGCCCGGGCTGACGCCGACCACCTGCGAAAACACCCGCGTGAAATGGCTCTGATTGGCAAATCCGGCCGAGATGGCGATCTCGGACAGCGGCAGGTCGCGGACCGTCATCAGCTGCTTGGCCGCCTTCACCCGCTGCTGGAGCAGCCATTGATGCGGCGGCAGGCCGGTCGAGATCCGGAACGCGCGTGAGAAGTGACTGATCGAAAGGCCAAGCTCGGTCGCGATCTGCTGGAGCGCGATCTTGCCTGAGAGATCCGAGTCGAGCCGGTCGCATGCCCGCTTCACCTGCCATGGCGCGAGGCCGCCGCGGTTCAACTCTGCCCCGGACTTCAGCCCGCCATAGGTCTGGGCGACATGGGCGGTGAGCGCGAGCATCATGTGATCGACGAAAAGCTGGTTGGTCTCGTCAGGCCGACGAAGCCCTTCCAGCAGCGTGGCGCCGATATGACGGATCACCCCGTCATCATGACCGACACCGGGCTCGTAGCTGAGTTCGCCGACGCGCGGCGCGCCGGGTTGCCTGGCGAGGTCGCGAAGCGCCGGGCGCGGCAAATAGAAGAAGAGCGAGTGAAACGGCTTGTCGATCACATAGCGCGGATCGCGCTTGAGGTCGTACAGATAGGTCGCGCCGGCCCGGACATTCGCCTTGGTGACAAAGCGGCCGTTCTCCCAGCACTCGCAATCCGGATAGTCGCGGATCTTCAGGCTGACGAGATAGGCATCTTCCGCCGGCAGCGAGCCGGAAAGATCCCGCCTCGGATCATCATTGCGGACTTCGGTGACCGCGAGCTCGGCGCTACGCAGCGAACGCGTGACCAGGACCGGGGCTTGCTTCACGTGAAGGCCCTGCCCGAGCTTCCGTCCGTAGACGCCTGCTTGTGTCATTTCAATAAACCCGTCCGTAGAGGCACGTCTTCGTCGGCCTTCCCGAGGTCCGCGCATTATCGGAGATCACCGGCCAACGGTCGAGTTATACCGCATAACACGACGCTGTTGTGGCAAGCCATCGCATCGACTCGCGACGAGATGATTTCATTGTGATTTCAGCGTGATATCGCGAGCCCGACAGCGCGCACGACAACCCGTTAACATGCTCGGCAAATCACCGCGCGATTTTTATCGTGCGTTCTTGAAATTCTTCGCAACGCGCCTTCGCGCGTTAGGCTTGCCACTCCTCGCCCCAGACCTGGACGACGTGGCCGGGCGACACTTCGCGATATTGCCGGACCGGCGGCTGATAATCCGGCGCCCGCACCGGGCTTCTGATCTCGTCGTTGGATGCTTCACGCCGCGTGCCGCGACGCGCGGGGTCCGGCACCGGCACCGCTGCCATCAGCTTCCTGGTGTAGGGATGCTGAGGATTGCCAAACACGGCGGCGCGCGGGCCGGTCTCGACGATCTCGCCGAGATACATCACCGCGACGCGATGGCTCATGCGCTCGACCACCGCGATGTCGTGGGAAATGAAGAGATAGGCAAGGCCCATGCTGGCCTGGAGGTCGAGCATGAGGTTGACGACCTGCGCCTTGACCGAGACGTCGAGTGCGGAGACCGCCTCGTCCGCAACGATCAGCTTCGGCCCGAGTGCGAGCGCACGCGCAATGCAGATGCGCTGGCGCTGGCCGCCGGAGAATTCGTGCGGGAAACGCGCGGCCATGTCGGCGGTCAGGCCGACGCGCACGAGGAGGTCGGCGACGTTGTCGCGCGCCTGCGACGCCGTGGCGAGCCCGTTGGCGAGCAGTGGCGCTGCGATCGCCGTTCCCACCGACATGCGTGGATTGAGGCTGGCGAACGGATCCTGAAACACGATCTGCATATGCTTGCGGAAGTCGCGCAGAGTGCGGCCGTTCATGGCGAGCACGTCCTTGCCGTCGATCAGGACGGTTCCGCTGTCCGGCTCGGTCAGCTTGAGGATCGAGCGGCCGGTCGTCGACTTGCCGCAGCCGGATTCGCCGACCAGCGCCAGCGTCTCGCCGGCGCGCAGGGTGAAGGAGATGTTCTCGACCGCGTGGACGCGGCCCGAGACCTTGCCGAACAGGCCCGAGCGGATCGGAAAGCGCGTGGTGAGGTTTGCTACTTCGAGCAGCGGACGCTCGGCCATCGAGACCGTGTCCGGCGTCTCCGTCGGCTCGTCCGAGGTCCCCGTCACCTTGTCCACGATCGGAAAGCGCATCGGCCGCGTGCGCCCGTCCATCGAGCCGAGCCGGGGCACAGCGGCGAGCAACGCGCGCGTATACGGATGCGAGGGCACGGCGAAGATGCGCGACGTAGCGTCAGTCTCCACCGCCTGCCCGCCATACATCACCACGGTGCGGTCGGCGATCTCGGCGACCACGCCCATGTCGTGGGTGATGAAGAGGATCGACATCCCCTCCTCCTGCTGAAGCTCCTTCAGCAGCTCCAGGATCTGAGCCTGGATGGTGACGTCGAGTGCCGTGGTCGGCTCGTCGGCGATCAGCAGCTTCGGCTTGCAGGCCAGCGCCATCGCGATCATGACACGCTGGCGCATGCCGCCGGAGAAACGGTGCGGATGCTCGTGGAAGCGGAATTTCGCCGCCGGAATGCGGACGCGATCAAGCAGGCGGATGGTCTCGGCCTCCGCCGCCGCGCGCGAGAGGCCGCGATGCTGGATCAGCGCTTCGGCGATCTGGAAGCCGATGGTGAGCACCGGATTGAGGCTCGTCATCGGCTCCTGGAAGATCATGGCGACGTCGTTGCCGCGGATGTCCTTCATATCGGCTTCGGGCAGCGTCAGCAGATCGCGACCCGCCAGCGTAACGCGCCCCTCGATGCGGCCGCTCTCCTTCGGCACGAGACGCATGATCGACAGCGCGGTGACGCTCTTGCCCGAACCGGACTCGCCGACGATCGCCACGGTCTCGCGCGGCGCGATGTCGAACGAGACGTTGCGGACGACAGGGATCCATTCCCTTTCGCGCGCGAACGACGTGGTGAGGCCCGTGACCGACAGCACCGGGGCCTGCGCGGCGGCGATGACGTGATCAGGTCTGCTTGCGCCGGTGCTCATGCGATTGCCCTAATAGCCGCGCGTACGATCGACGCGCCCCGGCAGCTCTTCGCCGCGGCGGTGGCGTTCGATGACGTCGAGCACGAAATCGACGGCCGTATCGGGTGTCGTCATGCTGGCATTGTGCGGCGTCAGCAGGATGCGCCGGTGGCTCCAGAACGGATGTCCCGCAGGCAGCGGCTCGGGATCGGCGACGTCGAGGACGGCGCCTGACAACGCGCCGCTGTCGAGCGCCGCGAGGAAATCGGCCTCGACGAGATGCGGACCGCGCCCGACATTGACGAGGGATGCACCGCGCGGCAGGCGCGCGAACAGGTCGGCGTTGAGAATGCCGCGGGTCTCATCGGTCAGCGGCAGCAGGCAGACGAGAATGTCGGCCTCCGCGAGGAATTCCGGCAACGTGTCCGCACCGGCGTAGCAGGTGACGCCCTCGATCTCGCGCGGCGAACGATTCCAGCCGAGCAGCGGGAAGTCGAACGCCCTGAGCCGTTCGAGCACGGCCTGGCCGAGCTGGCCCAGGCCCATCACACCGACACGCCGCCGCTTCGCCGGCGTAATCCGGATCTCGCGCCAGACCTGCTCCTTCTGCTGGCTGATGAAGTGCAGGAGATCGCGATGCAGCGCGAGCACCGCCATGGTGACGTATTCCACCATGGTCTCGGCGATGCCGGGCTCCAGCATGCGCACCAGCGGAATGTGCGCCGGAACTTTCGTGGTATCGAACTGGTCCACGCCCGCGCCGACCGAGAAGACCAGCTCGAGGTTGGGGAATGTCGTCGCGATGTCGTCAGGCGGCACCCATGCCACCAGATAACGAACATCGGCGGGATCGCCGATGTCGGGCCAAAGGCGGAACGGCACATTGGGCGCGCGCTCGGCGAAGAAGGTCGCCCATTCCGCGCCGCGCACCATGTTGGCCTTGTAGAGAACCGTCATGCCGCCCTCAGAACGGACTGACCGGCGCGAGGCGCCGGCCGTCGATCATGCGCTTGTGGCTGTAGGCCGCGGGATCGACCAGCGGCGTCGCGCCGGTGACGATGTCGGCGGCGAGCTTGCCGGCGGCAGGACCGATACCAAAGCCATGGCCGGAGAAGCCGGTCGCGAGGAAGAAGCCCGGCAGGGCATCGACCGGCGAGATCACCGGAATGGTGTCCGGCGTGCAATCGATCGTGCCACCCCAGGCCTCCGCGATCTCGATGTCCTTCAGTTCGGGGTTCGACTTGATCAGCGAGGCCAGCGCCGCATTGACCAGCGACATGTCAGGCTCGGGATCGCGCACACGCTCGGCCTCGAACGGCGACGGCTTGTCAAAGCTCCAGCTGGTGCCGCGGACGATCTGGTCGAAGAACGACTTGCCGAACGACAGCTTCAGACCGTTCTTGCGGTGCAGATAGGTCGGCCAGAAGGTGCGCGCGTAGCGGAACAGGTCGGGCGACAGCTCAACCGTGCCGCGGTTGCGCAGCGCCAGCGTGAATCCGCCGTCGAGGCGGCGGCGGATACAGTAGAAGTCGGTGCCGAGCGCGCCGGACGTGATTTCCGGTCCCGGCGTGGTCCGGCAGGCGGTGGCGTTGACGAGACCGATCGGCAGCTCGATGCCGTGACGGCGGCAGAACAGCGATGACCAGGCACCGCCCGACAGCAGCACCGCCTGCGTGCGGATGGTGCCCTTCTCGGTGACGACGGCGCTGACCTTGCCTCCGGTCGTCTCCAGTCCGCGCGCGGCGCAGCCCTGATGGATGGTGACGCCATGTTTTCGCGCGGCAGTGGCAAGCGCGGGCACGGCCATCGACGGTTCGGCGCGGCCATCGCTCGGCGTGTGCAGGCCGCCGACCCATTTCTCGGCATTGCCGGGCAGGCGCTCGGCGACTTCCGCCGGCGTCAGGACGGTCGAGTGCACCTGCATCTCGCGCGCCGTCGCGGCCCAGCGCTCCCAGCTGGCAAGCTCGTCCTTGCTTTTGGTCAGGAACAGAACGCCAGTGCGGCGGAAGCCGGCATCGACACCGGCATCGTTCTGCATGTCCTCCCACAGCCGCAGCGCCTCGCGGGCCAGCGGGATTTCCTCACGGGCGCGGCCCTGCTGGCGGCACCAGCCCCAATTGCGGCTCGACTGCTCGCCGCCGACATGGCCCTTCTCGACCAGTGCGACGGAGAGGCCCTTCCTCGCGAGATGATAGGCCGCGGAGACACCGATGACACCGCCGCCGATGACGACGACGTCCACCTGCGCCGGCAGGCGTTCGTCGCTGTTTATACGGGTGAGCGGCGGGGACATGGGGCACTCCTGGACTTCAGTTCGATCGAGTTCTTGCTCGTCATGGGATGTTCATCCGCGGATCGAGCGCGTCGCGCAGTCCGTCACCGAGGAAGTTGAAGCTCGTGACCGCGAGCGTGATGGCGAGGCCGGGCGCGATCGCGAGCCACGGCGCGCTGGTGAGGTAGATCTGCGCATTGTTGAGCATGTTGCCCCAGCTCGCGGCCGGCGGCTGGATGCCGTAGCCGAGATAGCTGACATAGGATTCCAGCAGAATCGCCTTGGCGACGTTCAGCGTCGCGGCCACCACGATCGGCGCGATCGCGTTGGGCACGAGCTCGCGGAACATGATCCGCAGGTTCGACGAGCCGAAGGCGAGCGCGGCAACCGCAAATTCGCGTTCCCGTAGCGAGCGCACCTGAGCTTCGACAACGCGGGCAACAGCCATCCACGCGGTCGCCGCGATCAGCACTGTTGTTGTGATCAGGCCGGGCTCGGTGAGCGCCGCCAGCGCGAGCAGCAGGAAGATCGTCGGGAAGCACAGCACGGCGTCGACCAGCCGCATCAGGACCGCGCCGACCACACCGCCATAGAAGCCGGCGAAAGCGCCGACGGCGATGCCGACCGCCATCGCGATCACCATTGCGACGATGCCGATCGAGAGCGAGACCCGACCACCCATCATCAGCCGCGCCAACACGTCGCGGCCGAGCTCGTCGGTGCCGAGAATGTGCGCGCCCGACAGCGGCGGCGCGAACCGCTTCATGATGTCGATATAGGTGTCGTCGAACGGCAGCAGATAAGGACCGAACGCCGAGCCGAGGACGAGCACCAGGATGATCACGGCGCCCGCGAGCGCGAGCCGGTGGCGACGGAAGCGCCGCCAGGCAGCCTGGCCGGGCGCGAGCTGAACGGTGGACAAGGTTGCAGTCGTCATCCCTAGCCCACCCGGATGCGCGGATCGACGACGGCATAGAGGATGTCGGCGAGCAGCGAGCCGATCAGAACCATGGTCGCCGAGAACATCAGGATGCCCATCACCACGGGATAGTCGCGATAGCCGATGGAATCGAGAAACAGCCGGCCCATGCCCGGCCAGGTGAACACGGTCTCGGCGACCAGCGCACCGCCGAGCAGCGTCGGAAACTGAAGGCCCGCGACCGTGATCATCGGCAGCAGCGCGTTGCGAAGAGCGTGCACCGTGAGGATGCGCCACTCCGGCATGCCCTTGGCCCGCGCGGTACGGATGTAGTCCTGGTTGATCACTTCGAGCATGGAGGAGCGCATGAAGCGGCCCCACATCGCGGTCTCGACCAGCGCCAGCACCAGCGCCGGCGCGATCAGATGATGCAAGAGGTCGAGGAAGGAGCCGTCGCCGACGGTCTGGCGGTTGCCGGCCGGCAGCCAGCCGAGTTTTACGGAGAACACGTAGATCGTGACGAGACCGAACCAGAAGGTCGGGATCGACAGCGCGATCATGGCGCCGACGGTGGCGAGCGTGTCGAACAGCGAATAGCGGCGCAGCGCGCCGAGCACGCCGATCCAGCAGCCGAGCAGGACCGCGATGATGGTCGCCGTCGCCATCAGCTCCAGCGTTGCGCCGAGATGCGAGGAGATCACCGACAGCACCGCCTCGCCGTCGCGATAGGACTTGCCCCAGTCACCTTTCAACATGCGACCGAACCAGTCGAGATACTGGATCGGCAACGGACGATCGAGGCCGAGCTGTTTGGTGACGCGGTCGAGATCCTCCTGCGTCATCTGCGCGGACGCCGCGAATTGCGAGAGCGGACCGCCGGGTGCCAGATGCAGGATGGCAAACCCGATCGCGGAAACGATCACCAGCAGCATGATCGCCTGAGCCAGGCGGTTGACGACGTAACGGGCCATCTCAGGCGATCCAGCGAGCCTGAGGCATCAGGCCCAATACCATTCGCGAATGTTCCAGCAGTTGATGGAGGTGTTGATGTTGGGGCGGAAGCCCTGCAGCCCTTCCTTCACGCCCTCGGCGATGAACCCCTGGAACAGCGGCAGGATGGCGAGATCGTTGCGGATCAGCTTTTGCAGATCGCCATAGGTGGTCTTGCGCTGGGCGAGATCGAATTGCTTCGCACCTTCGGCAAGCAGGCGATCGGCCTCGGGGCTCTTGTACTGATAGGTGTTGTAGCCGCGGCCGCCCTTGGCGGGAATCGCGCCGGAGCCGAAGCGCGGGGTGACGTCGGGATCGCTGCCGAGCATGAAGTTCACGGACACCAGCACCGAGTTGAATTTCGATTGCTGCCAGAAGTCGCCCCAGATCACCGCGGCCGGCATGTTGTTCACGCGCATGGCGGCACCGATCGCGCGCCAGTCCTGGATCAGGAGCTGCTGGGTCTGTTCGCGCACGGCGTTGCCCGACGTGGTCGAGTTGGTGAATTCGAGCTTCACGCCGCCCTTCTCGCGGATGCCGCCGGAGCCGCGAACCCAGCCTGCGGCATCAAGCAGCGCGTTGGCCTTGGCCGGATCGTATTTATGCTGCGGCAGGCCCTGCTGGAACGACCATGCCTGCTGCGGCACGAAGCTCTCGGTCTGCGTGGGCAGGCCGTAGTTCAGCGCATCGATGATCGCCTGCTTGTTGATGGCGAGATAAAGCGCCTCGCGCACCGCGCGGTCCGCGAAGGGACCGAATTCGAGATTGGGCGCAACGTGCTCCACCGAGGACGTCGCCGAGACGAAGATCTTGCGGCCCTTCAGCGTCTTCGCCTCCTGCACGAAGTTCGGCAAGATGCCCTGCAGGCCGGTGTAGTCGACCTGCCCCGTGCGGAACTGGGTGTAGAGCACGGTGAGATCGGGAATGTATTTGAAGACCACGCGTTCGACGTAAGGTCCTTTGCCGTGGTAGCCGGTGTGGGCATTTAATTGAATGTGGTCGCCGGGCACGCGCTCGCCCCAGCGGAACGGCCCGGTGCCGACCGGCGCATTGTGGAACGGCGAGGCGTTCGGATCCGTCAGCTTCTCCAGGATGTGCTTGGGCACGATGAAGGTGAGCGACAGGATCGACATGTAAGGCGAATAGGGAGCCTCCATCCGCCAGTGGATCTCGTCGGGCGCGACGACCTTGATGTCCTTGACCAGGTTGTGACCGACGCGGTTGCGGACGCGGAAATCGGGGTTGTTGATCAGCTCCAGCGAGAACTTCACGTCCTCGGCCGTGAACGGCGTGCCGTCGTGCCACTTCACGTCGCTGCGCAGCTTGATCTTCCAGGTCAGGCCGTCGGCCGACAGACCGCCATTCTCGACGGTCGGCACTTCGCGCGCGAGGTCGGGGACGAATTTGCCGTCGGGCTCGATGAACCAGAGCGGCGAGAACACCTGCCACCAGATGCCCTGATCGACCTCGATGCCCGGCATCAGGGGATGGAAGACGGTCGGCTCCTGCGACAGCGCGGCGATCACCTGCCCGCGCGGCTTGTCCGGCGGATTGCCCGGGCGCTCGGTCTGCGCGAAGGCGTTGCCTGAAAGTGTCCATCCCGCCGCTGCGCCCGCGCCGAGCTGGAAGAACTGTCGGCGATTTGGAATGCCGAGATGACGCAGTCCGCCAACGCCGAACTTGCCGGTGCTGTCTGCCATAACCAGTCTCCGTTCCCGCACGCGGCACCGTCTCCCGCGCCCCCGAGACCCCGGCAAAGGGACAGGAGTGGGCTTTAGTGCTTCTAAATTTTTCAGCCAAAATTTCATCATGACTAAATACAGCTGTCAATCACATTGCTAGGATGCGCGACCTTTTCACTCCGACTGAAGCCTCGAACCACGTGGTCCGGGGCTGAGATGATGCATGGGAGAGCGACATGGATGGTCGCGGCGAGACGAACGGTCCGAAGGACGCCCCGGCGATCGAGGCCGACGATGCGGTCGACCAGCGGCTCGGCGAAACCGTGCGGCTGCTGCGTCAGCGCGCCGGGCTGTCGATCCAGGACGTCGCCAACAAGACCGGCCTCTCCAACGGCATGATCAGCCAGCTTGAGCGCGCGCGCGCCATGCCGTCGATCCGCACGCTACGCCTGCTCAGCATCGCGCTCGACGTTCCCATCTCCTACTTCTTCGAGACCAGCGATCCCGCCGATGTGCAGCGCTATATCGTGCGCAAAAACAACCGGCGCCTGCTGCGGCTCACCGCCAGCGGCGTCGTCAAGGAAGCGCTGACGCCGGCCGACCAGGGCCAGCTTGAACTCTATGAGCTCACGCTCAATCCCGGCGCCTCGTCCGGCACCGATTTTTTGCAGCACACCGGCGAGAAGGCCGGCTACATCCTGTCCGGCAGCCTGCGGCTGTGGCTCGACAACCAGGCTCACCTGCTGGAAGCCGGCGACAGTTTTCGTTTTCCGAGCGTCGTGCCGCACATGTTCGACAACCCGACCCAGCAGGCCGCGCGCGTGATCTGGGTCACGACGTTGCGGCAGACCGAATCGCCGGCAGGTTGAACGCCCGCCGCACGGATGCCACCGGAAATTGCCTCTCGACGGCGGCGCACGGAGTCTGTAGCTCACGTGGAGCCGGACTCATTGACAGGGCGGGCGCGAGGGGCCGCGACTGACGTCGTCGGTGTGAGACCATGAAACTCAGGCCGCTTCTGACATTCGCGATGACCGCGCAGGTCGTCGTGACCGCCGCGGCCCTCCTCGCCTCCTATGCCGTGACCGGAACCGGGTTCGGCCTTGCCCAGATCGTCGCCCTCGCCGCTAGCGCCGCCGTTGCGGTGCTGCTTGCGCGGCACTGCACACGCGCAATCGAGGCGTCACAGGACAAGCGCATCGCTGCGCAACTCGCAGAGCAGGCGCAGGCGAGCGCACAAGTCACGCAAGCGGTCATCAAGACCGCGCTCGACGCCTTCGTTCAGACGGACGAAAGAGGTGTCGTCCTGGAGTGGAGTGTTCAGGCCGAGGCCCTGACCGGATGGACGCGCAAGGAGGCGCTCGGCACCGACGTCGTCGACCTTCTCATCGCCGAGCCGCTCCGCGACGGCTTCAGGCAACGCATGATGCGGCTCTTGCCGGAACTGTCGAATACGCCGATCGGCATCCGGTTCGAAGCGACCCTGCTGCACCGGAACGGCGAGGAGATCCTGATCGAGGCATCGAGCTCCACGCTGCGGCTCGGCGGACGCACCGTCATCAATAATTTCGTCAAGGACGTCACCCAGAAGCGCGCCGCCGAGGAGCAGTTGATCCAGGCTCAGAAGATGGAAGCGGTCGGCCAACTCACCGGCGGCATCGCGCACGAATTCAACAACATGCTCACCGTGATCACGGGCACGATCGAGATCCTCGCCGACGCCGTCAAGGACAACCCGCCGCTTGCGACCATCACCAAGCTGATCAGCGAAGCGGCCGATCGCGGCGCCGCGCTGACATCGAGCCTGTTGTCCTTTGCCCGCAAGCAGGCGCTCCAGCCGGCCGAGATCGACGTCAACGAACTGCTCGAAGAGCTGACAAAGCTGCTGCTGGCGACCTTCGACAAGAAGATCGAGATCGTGACCAGGCTCGACCGCAACGTCTGGCTGGCTTTCGCCGACCGCGGCCAGCTGAGCTCGGCGCTGCTCAACCTCGCGATCAACGCCCGCGACGCGATGCTGGATGGCGGCAAGCTGACGCTGACGACACGCAACGTGGTGTTCGGCGTGCGCGAGGCCGTCGCCGTCGGCGCCGGCTATGCCGGCCACTATGTCGAGATCGAGATCGCCGACAGCGGCACCGGCATTCCGCAGGCGTTTCTGGAGCGGATCTTCGATCCCTTCTTCTCGACCAAGGAGGTCGGCAAGGGCACCGGGCTCGGACTCAGCATGGTGTTCGGTTTCGTCAAGCAGTCCGGCGGCGGCATCAAGGTCGATTCCGCCGAAGGCGGCGGCACGACTTTCACGATCTATTTGCCGAAGGCCGAGACCAGCACGCTTCGCCCGGCCGGCTACGACGAACGCAAGATCGTGGGCGGAACGGAGACCATCCTTTGCGTGGAGGACGACCGCGACGTCCGTCAGTTCGTCACCGTCCAGCTCGAAAGTCTCGGCTACAAGGTCATCCCGGCCGCCAACGCGGCCGACGCGCTCGCCATCGCGGCCCGGGGCACGCCGTTCGATCTGCTGTTCACCGACATCGTGATGGCCGGCGCCTTGAATGGACGGGAGCTCGCCGACGAGATGGTGGCCGCCCGGCCTTCGCTGCGGGTGCTGTTCACGTCGGGCTATGCCCACGACGCGCCGCATGGGCCGGGACACGCCACCATGGGCGCGCCGCTTCTGACAAAACCCTACCGCAAGGCCGAGCTCGCGCGCATGCTGCGCCGCTCCCTCGACACGGCCGTCGACGACGCCGGCGATCCGATCCCGACGCCCTACTCGGTGCAGGCCGAAGTCGAGGGCTTCTTGCGCAAGCAGGCATCCGACGACGCCACAACGCGATCGCGGAAATAGATGCCTTCCGCCTAGCTCATCCGTCGCCGCAGCGTTGCCGACGGCGTCTCGCCGAACTTCTGGCGGTAGGCGCCGGCCATGCGGCCGAGATGGGTGAAGCCGAGATCGAACGCGATCCCGGTGATGGAGGCATCGGGCGCGGCCTGCGCAAGGCGGGCATGCAGACCGGCGAGGCGGATGTCGAGCAGCATCTCCGAGATCGACAGGCCGAAGTGACGGCGGAAGCCGAGCTGGAGCGCGCGGACGCCGATGCCGGAGGCGCAGGCGAGCTGCGCGAGGTCGAGCGGCTCGCCGGCATTGTCCGCAAGATGGTCCCGCGCGGCGCGGAGCGCACGCGGCAGCCGCTCGGCTTGCCCTGAGAACGTCCTGATGGCATCCGACAGGCCATGCCGCTGGCCATTGAGGAGATGATCGAGCAGCACCTCGCGCCAATCGGCCATCGCAACCGGTGAAAGCCTGCCGGACCGGCCGAGACGTTCGGCGAGCCGCATCAGCTCGGCAAGGCTGGTCCGCAACGCCTGCCCTGCCGGTGCATCCAGGTCGATCGCGGCATCAAACTCGACCGGGCCGGCCGCCCTGCCCGACAGTGCCGCAGCGCGTTGCTCGACCATGCGACGGTCGAGCAGCAGGATCGCTTGTGCGCAGTCGCTCCACGTCATCCGGGTCGGGATGGTCGGCGACAGCAGCGACGCCGTCCGGCCCGGCGCGGCATCGACATCGCTGACACCGGCACGAATGCGGGCGGTACCGGTGAGCGGGACCTGCACCAGGAAGAAGCGCTCGAGGCAGCCGGGATCGATGCTCACCGACCCGCCATAGGCGACATAGCTGATGGAGAAGCCGTCGAAAGCCGCGCAATTGTGTCGGGCGGAGAAGCCGGGCGCACGCGGCCGAACCGGCTTGAGATCATGCGGACAGAAGATGCGTCCGATCTGCTCGGCCGCTTCGTCGACATCGTCCGTGGTGACGCGGGCGAAGTCCGCAAGCCTTTCGGCTTCGGACCGCGTGCTCATTTCCAGCTCGGCTGCGGACATCGTCGACCACGCTTCGCGTCACGGAGTTGCTTTAAGCCTATAATAGTTCGCCGGACGCGAAAAGAGCCGCGCCGCAAAAACGTCGTGTTGCACGGCAACAGCCGCATCCGGATTCGTTTAGCGGATAGACAAGCCGCCCATAGCAGGCCGAAGCTCCATCCCTGCCGGTATCCATGAGGAGGCGAGCCATGACAGCACTCGAAAAGACTGCACTCGAAAAGGGCATTACCGCAAACGGCACGGGCTACGGCGGCAAGAGCTGGAACATCCTTGGCCAGGTCTATTTCCCGAAAGCCGTCACCGACTCCACCTTCGCGTTCGAGACCAACAGCGAGCCCGGCCAGTTCGTGCCGGTGCACATCCATCCGACCCAGGACGAATTCATCCTGGTCCAGGAAGGCACGCTCGACCTCAAGCTCGACGGCCAATGGGTCAAGGCTCATGCCGGTGATCTCGTGCGCATGCCGCGCGGCATCCCGCATGGCTATTTCAACAAATCCGACAAGCCCTGCCGCGCACTGTTCTGGGTCTCGCCGATGCAGAAGCTGGAGGCATTGTTCAACCAGCTCCACAATCTGACCGACCCTGCGGAGGTCGTGCGCATCTCGGCGCAGCACGAGGTCGACTTCCTGCCGCCCGAGGCCAACGAATAGGCGTAGCTTCACGTCCATTTTCATCTGCTTGCAGGTCCGCCGGCCGTGCATCGCGGCCGAACGTGGCCGCTTGCGCCCAAACATTGCGAGCACTCCATGGTCAGCCCCAAGCATGTCTGCGTGATCGGCGCCGGCGTCTCCGGCCTCGCCGCCGCAAAGGCGTTCACCAGCCGCGGCCACCGCGTCACCATCGTCGAGCGCAGTGCCGATCTCGGCGGCGTCTGGGAGCCGGCGCGCTCCTATCCCGAGGTGCAGACGCAAAGCCCGAAGGAGCTCTACCGCTACACCGACCGCGCCATGCCGGAGGCCTATCCGGAATGGCCGACCGGGCCGCAGGTCCATGCCTATCTCGCCGACTACGCGAAGAGTTTTGGCCTCGACCGCATGCTGCGCCTCGACACCGCCGTCGCGGGCATGGAACGGCGCGCCGACGGCAAACCAGGCTGGACGCTCGCCTTGTCGAACAAGGCCGGCGCGACCACGAACGAGGATTTCGATTTCGTCGCGGTCTGCACCGGGCAGTTCAACGAGCCGCGCGAGCTGCATTGCCCGGGCGAAGACGGCTACCTGGCGCAGGGCGGGCAAATCCTGCATTCGTCGAAATATTGCGATCCGGCGCTGGCGAAAGGGCGCCGCGTCGTCGTGCTCGGCGGATCGAAGTCCGCGACCGACATCGCGGTGAACGCGGTGAAATCAGGCGCGCGCGAGGTCACCATCGTGATGCGGGAGCCGGTCTGGCGCATTCCCTACTTCATCGGCGGGCTCGTGAACTTCAAGCGCATCCTCTACATCCGCGCGCAGGAGGAGATGTTTCCGGGCTGGGGCACGAGCTCCATGGCGCGGCTCGCGCTACGTCTCACCGCGCCTCTCATCTGGGCGAACTGGCGCGGACTGGAGAGCCTGTTGAAGGCGCAGCTCAAGCTCAACCGGTGCAAGATGGTGCCGAAGGAGCGGATCGAGGACGGCGTCAACTGCTCGGTGCCGATCGCGACGCCGGGCTTCTATCCGATGGTCGCCGACGGCCGCATCAAGGCGGTGTTCGGCAGCTTCGATCACTATGAAGGCGACAGCATCGTGATGAGCGGCGGCGAGCGCGTTGGTGCCGACGTCGCGGTGCTCGCGATCGGCTACAAGCTCGGCGTGCCGTTCCTGCCGGAGGCCTATCAGGCCAAGCTGGTCGATACGGACGGGCAGTACCGGCTCTATCGCCTGATCGCCAATCCCGACCTCCCTGAGATGGGCTTCGTCGGCTTCAACTCGTCGTTCTGCACCGTGCTCTGTGCCGATCTCGCCGCCAACTGGCTGGTGCGCTATGCCGACGGCCAGCTCGCGAACCAGCCGACGGCGCAAGCGATGCGCGACAACATCGAGATGATGCTGCACTTCAAGCGCGTCGAACGGCCGGCCGCGGGCGTCTATGGCGGCCTCTGCGTCGCGCCCTATCACTACCGCCATTTCGACGAGCTGATGGCCGACATCGGCGCGAAGAACCAGAAGCGCGGCGGGCTTGCCGGACACTTCCAGCCGCCGGATGCGGATGCCTATGCGAAATTCCTCGCCTCGGCACCGGAGTATCGGGCCACGGCGTGAGCGCGAGGCGCGGTCAGTCGGGCTTCGTCCGTCCTGCGGCATCTCCGCCCCGGGACCCAACAAGGCCCGGGCCGGCCCCCATCGGCGGCGCAACGATGATCGCACCGCCGGGCTCGGCCACGACCGCGCCTCCCCTGAGGTAGCAACGGCCGTCCGCGCCACGATAGGCGTCGCGGCCGCAGCCTTGCGCGGCCTCGGCACTGAGGCTTGTGACACACAACAGGGCCGCGAATACCAGTATCGACAGGATATTCCTGGTCATCGGTCATTCCCGCGCTTGAGCCGACCACAATATGGTCGGCGCCATTCGGCCCCTCCAATGCGCCAATTTCTTGGCCATGCCTTTAGGCGGCGACGCGTATCAATCCAGCACCGTCTCCAGATCAGAATAGATGACGTCAGCCGTGCGCTGATAATGTTGCTGAAGCAGCGTCACGGCTTCGTCCGTTTTCCGGTCGAGCACGGCCTGGAGAATCTGGGCGTGCTCGGTCCCGATCTTGCGGACCGGATAGGCCTTGGCGATCGACATCATGCGGTAGCGGTAGAGCCGATCGGCGAGTTGCTCGCAGAAGCCGAGCAGCGGGCGCGAGCCGCACAGGCCGATCAGCGTCGCGTGGAAGGCGCGATGCGCCCTCTCCCAATCGGGATTGTCCGCGAATTTTTCCGGATCGAGTGAACGCGGCGTGCGGTCGAGGCGGTGATGCGTCACCAGAAGCTGCTCTTCCCAGCTTTGCGTCGCGTTCTGCATGGATTCGCGCAAGGCCAGCCCTTCGACCCAGCAACGCGTCTTGGTCAATTCCTGAAGCTCGTCCTTGCTGACCGGCTTCACGTAGAAGCCGCGCTGCTCCATGCCGACCACGAACTCCTCCGTGGTCAGACGGTTGAGCGCCTCGCGCAGCGGGGTCTGCCCGACATTGTAATGCTCCATCAGGAAGCGCGACTGAAGCTTGCGGCCGGGCGCCAGCCGCGTGGTCAGGATGTCGGTCTTGAGGCGGGCGTAGATGCTCGTCGCCAGCGTCGCCGGCGCGTCGGACTTCGGGCTCGACAGGTCAGAGTTCATGGCCGTCCCACTGATTCACCGATGTTTTTTGTACATCAGGCCGCGAACGCCTTTAATTTATAAATTCTATCTTTACGGAGAGCTTTATATATATTAATCGTTCGCCAACAACAACCGGCTCTGTGGCGATCCGCGGCTATTCGGGCGTGCCACCTGCCTTCGGCGAGGAAGCCCGATGTCCGATTTTCCGGTGATCGCGTTGCGCAGCGTCGAGATCACGACGCCGCACCTCGGCGCCTCGGCCGATTTCTACGCGAAGGTCTGGGGCCTCGATGTCGCTGCGCAAGCCGGCGGCACGATCTATCTCGCCGCGACGGGAGCGGATTTCCACGTCATCGAGCTCACGCATGCCGAGCGGGCTGCGCTCCGCAAGGTCACCTTCCGCGTCCGCTCGCGCGACGATCTCGACCGCCTGTTTGCGCTCGCACGCGAGGCCGCCTGCGAGATCATCACGCCGCCCGGCCCGTCGCGCGCGCCGTCAGGCGGCGAACACTTCGTCGTCCGTGAGCCGCAGGGCTGCTGCATGGAGTTTGTCCATGGCGATCGCACCAAAGCGGCGCGCATCGTGGCTGACCGTCCCGAGCGGCTCGCCCACGTCAACATCAACAGCGCCGACATCGAAAAGCTCTCGACGTTCTACCAGCAGGTGCTCGGCTTTCGCCTCACCGACCGGTCGAAGCTGATGGCGTTCCTGTGCTGCAACAGCGATCACCACGCCGTCGTACTCGCGGAAGCGCCGGTCAACGGACTCAATCACATCGCCTTCCTGATGCCGGACCTGGAATCTGTCATGCGCGGCTCCGGCCGCATGGTCGATCACGGCTTTCCGATCGGCTGGGGCGTGGGCCGGCACGGGCCCGGCGACAACGTGTTCGCCTATTTCGTCGATCCGACCGGAATCGTCATCGAATATACGGCCGAGGTCCTCCAGGTCGACGACAGCTACCGCGCGAAAGGACCGGCGGAATGGGTCTGGCCGCCGGGACGCACCGACCAGTGGGGCATCGCGCCGCCCAAGAGCGAGGCCTGCAAGACGGCGCAACTCTCCGTGCTGTTCGACCGAGATCGCCGCGCATGACGACGTCCCCGGCCACCACGGACTACGACGTGCTCGTCGTCGGCTTCGGACCGACCGGCGCAGTCGCCACCGGCCTGCTCGGCCGTCTCGGCCATCGCACGCTCGTCATCGATCGCCTCACCGTCATCTACGACAAGCCACGCGCGATCGCGCTCGACCACGAGATCTTCCGTCACTTCGACAATATGGGGGTCGCGGAGGCGATCGCGCCCTATGTCGAGCCGTTCACCGCCTCCGAGCATTTTGGCGTCGACGGCCAGCTGATCCGCCGCATCGACATGGTCGCGAAGCCGTACCCGCTCGGCTACACGCCGAGCATGGTGTTCAGCCAGCCGCCGGTCGAGGCGGAGCTGCGCCGTCACGCCACGGGATTTTCCTGCGTGCGGGCCGAGCTCGGCATCGAGCTGGTCAATTTCGCGCAGCGCTCCGACTGCGTCGAGGCAACGCTGAAGGACGCTGGCGGACGATTGCGGACGGTGACGGCGCGCTACGTCCTCGGCTGCGATGGCGCCGCGAGCGCCGTGCGCCAGATTGCCGGGATTGCGCTGGAGGACCTGATCTTCGACGAGCCCTGGCTCGTAGTCGACGTGCGGGTCGATCATGCCGCGCTCGCAAAGCTGCCGCAAAATTCCGCGCAGTTCTGCAATCCCGCGCGCCCCGTCAGCTTCCTGATCGGCCCGGAGAACCATCGGCGCTGGGAGATCATGCTGCTGCCGGGCGAGGACCCGCGGCAGATGGAGCGGCCGGAGAATGTCTGGTCGCTGCTGTCGCCCTGGCTCACGCCGGAGGACGGCGAACTGTGGCGAGCGGCGTCCTATCGCTTCCACGCGCTTGTCGCCGCGACCTGGCGCAAGGGGCGCATCATCATTGCCGGCGATGCCGCGCATCAGCAGCCACCCTTCATCGGCCAGGGCATGTGCCAGGGCTTGCGCGATGCGACGAACCTCGCCTGGAAGCTCGATCGCGTTCTCAAGGGCACTTCGCCCGACACGCTGCTCGACAGCTACACGGCGGAACGCAAGCAGCACGTCATCGAGCTGACCGGCAAGATCAAGACAATCGGCCAGTCGATCTGCGAGCGCGATCCGGCGGCAGCGCGGCAGCGCGACGCGCGGATTCTGGCGGAAGGCGGCGGCAAGCCGCTCGCGCTGACGCGGCAGGAGATCATCCCGCCGTTGCGCGCCGGCTTTCTGTCGGAGCAGGACGGCCCGGCGCGCGGCACGCTGTTTCCGCAGCCACGGATCGCGAGCGGGCGCCAAGCGCGCCTGCTCGACCAGGTGACCGGAGCCGGCCTGCGCGTCTTCATCGACGGCCGCAGCGATACATCCGCACTCGCCACGCTCTGCGCCGCGTATCCGGAGTTGTCCGCAGCGACGATCGCGCCGGCGGGTGCCGGCCAGCCCGGCACGCTGGAAGAAATCGACGGCGTTCTGGCCGGCTGGTTCGACCGCCACGGCGTCGTCGCCGCGATCGTGCGGCCCGATCACTACGTGTTTGGAACGGCGCGCAACGCGGCCGAGCTCGGCAGTCTCCTGCGCGAGACCAGTTCGCGCCTGCACGGCCATCACAATCCGGATTTGAAAATGGAGAAGACAGCATGAGACTCGCGACCGTTAAGATCGACGGACGGACCACCTGGGGCATCGTCGATGGCGACAGTTTCCTCGATGTCGGCGCCGTGCTCGCCTCCCGCTACGCCGATCTCAGGGCCGCCATCGCCGGCGCGCTCGCAGGCGTCGCGGATGCGAAGTCAAAGGCGGCCGCCACGCCCCTCGCCGGGCTCACCTGGCTGCCGGTCGTTCCGAACCCGGACAAGATCCTGTGCGTCGGCCTGAACTACGAGACGCACCGGAAGGAGACCGGCCGCCCCGAGGTCGAACACCCCACCATCTTCTCGCGCTATTCCAACAGTCAGACCGGACATCTGAAGCCCATCATCCGTCCGCGCGTCTCGACCGACCTCGACTTCGAGGGCGAACTCGCGGTCATCATCGGCAAGGGCGGCCGCTACATCTCGCGCAGCGAGGCCATGGGCTTTGTCGCCGGCTATTCCTGCTACAACGACGGCAGCATCCGCGATTTCCAGCGCCACACCCACCAGTTCACGCCCGGCAAGAATTTCCCTGATACCGGCGCATTCGGCCCGTGGATGATGACGCCGGACGAGCTCGGCGAGCTCGGCGAGCTCAAGCTCACCACCCGCCTCAACGGGCAGATCGTGCAGGAAGCGCAGATCAAGCACATGATCTTCGATATTCCGCGCCAGATCGAATATTGCTCGACCTTCACCCGGCTCGAGCCCGGCGACGTCATCGTCAGCGGCACGCCCGGCGGCGTCGGCGCCAAGCGCACACCGCCGCTGTGGATGAAGCCCGGCGACATCGTCGAAGTCGAGGTCGAGAAGCTCGCCATCCTGCGCAATCCCGTCGTCGACGAGGCGCCGTGAGCGATCCGCTCGACTCGTCCTTGGACTCCGGCGGCGGCGAGGCGTGCCTCGTCGAGCCGCCGGGCCGTCGCGCCTGATCGGAACGACAAAAAGCAAAAGCAGAGGGGAAACGCATGAGCAACACCGCAGAGGTCATCACCGGAACGACTGGCCACGCCGACGCGGCGCCGATCACGCCCGCTTTCCGCAAGCTCGTGGTCGCATCCTCGCTCGGATCGGTGATCGAACACTATGATTTCTTCATCTACGCCTTCACCGCTCCGGTCGTGTTCGATCGCTTCTTTTTTCCCAAGATGGATTCGACCGCGAGCATGCTGGCGGTCTATGCGACGTTCGCCGTCGGCTTCGTCGCCCGCCCGCTCGGCGGCATGGTGTTCGGCCATTACGGCGACCAGCTCGGCCGCAAGGCGATGCTGACGATCACCTTCGTGCTGATGGGCGTCGCAAGTTTCCTGATCGGCTGCCTGCCAAGCTATGATTCGATCGGGCTTCTGGCGCCGATCGCACTGGTCGCCTTGCGCTTCGTGCAGGGCTTTGCCTTCGGCGGCGAGTACATGAACGCGGTGTCGCTGACGCTGGAGAATGCACCTTCCGCAAGGCGCGGCTTCTTCGCCTCTTTCGTCAACGCGTCGGGTCCGATCGGCGTGATCCTGGCATCCGGCTTCATCGCGCTGCTCGGCTTCGTCTCGACCCCGCAGGATTTTGCGCAATGGGTCTGGCGCGTGCCCTTCGTGCTCAGCCTGGTGCTGGTGGTGCTCGGTACCTACATCCGTCTTCAGGTCGATGAGTCGACCTTGTTCAAGGCGGTACAGGCCTCAGCCGCGCGGCCGAAGGCGCCGCTGCTCGAAGTGGCGCGGTCGTGGAAGACATCGGTGCTGTTCGGCTGTCTCGCCAACATGGCACACAGCACGTTCCAGTACATGAGCACGGTCTTCGTGCTCGGCTATGCCGTCAAGATGCTGGGCATGGCACAATCCAGCGTCACCTTCGGCACCATGATCGCCAATGTCCTGGAGATGTGCATGGTGCCGCTGATCGCGAGCTATTCAGACCGCTTCGGTCGCCGTCCGTTCATCGCACTCGGCATCCTGCTGGCGGCGGCCTGGTACCCGATCTACTTCCAGCTCGTCGCGACCAAGGATCCGACGCTGCTGATCATGGGCCTCGTCGTCTCGATCGGAATCATCCACGCGCTGATGTTCGCGCCGGAAGCAGCCTTCACGGCAGAGCTGTTTCCGACCGAAGTCCGCGTCAGTGGCTCCTCCCTCGGCAAGCAGCTCGGCATTATCCTGGGCGGCGGCATCGCGCCCCTGGTCGGCACTGCCCTGATGGGATCGAGCGGCAGCTTCACCCCCGTGATCCTCTATTTCGAGGCGATCGCGGCCTGCGCCTTCATCGGCATCCTGCTCGCCCCGGAAAGTGCGAAACGTACATTGTAGGCGCGACACAAGGCTGACCGGAATTTGCATCTCGCCAGCCCCGGCGTCTGGCGCTTACGATCCCCTGGCGACGAATCGACAAGCCTTGTCGACAGGCCTTGGGGAACCCGGCAATGGGACCGAGATGTCTTGCCATCGCAGCCTTCGCGGCTGTTGCCTTCTTCGTTACGGCACCCGCCGTCGGACAGCAGGGTGCGCTCACGACGACGCAGTCGGAGGCGCTCGGCACCTATAACCGCGCGCTCGGCGAATTCAAATCCATCCTCGCCGAGCGCCGCAAGCAGATCGACGCAAGCCAGCCGCTGCCGAACCTGCCGGGCCAGGCGCTTTATCTCGCGCGCGTCGCCGTCATCAGTTCTTACAAGGATCTCACCGACGCCATGCCGTCACGGATCGGCAGGCCCAACAAGTTCGAGATACCACCGGCCTATTTCGACGCGGACATCGAGCCGCTGATCGACGAATATTCAAAACTGTTCGACATCATAGAGGCGCCGCCCGCGGGTGCGCAGGACTCGGCAACGCCGTTCAAGGACGTCGTCGATCTCGCCGTCGCGATTGCGCGCGCCAAGGGGCTTGCACCGGCTCACGCCGAAGCTGCCGGCCGGATCAGCCTCGGACTGTTCTTCGCCGAGACCAACGGCAAGCAGAATGTCCGCAACGGGCGTTCGAACACCTATATGGGCAGCTTCCAGACCGGCCCGTCCGAGGACCGCAACGGCCGCAGGAAATGGGAGGCGATCAAGCCCGAAATCGCGGCAGCCGATCCGGAGCTGAACGCGCGCGACGACAAGGAAGAGGCGCGCGCCCGCGGCACCGATCACCGCTTCAACCACTGGACCAACGTGCGCGACGGCCTGATGAACGCGCACGCGGATGTCTTCCGGGAGATCCCGGGAATCGTGAAGACGTTGCCCGACCCGATCGACCAGATGAAGCTGTTCGAGCTGATCCAGATCGTTCCCACCCCGACGCGGTCCGCGCTCAAATCGGGCGATCTCCTGAACTACAGGGTGTCCAGCCCCACGATCATGAAGCACCTGCGCAACAACAGCATTTTTGCTTTCGGGCAGGCCGATCGGGCGAGAACATCGGCCAGCTTCCGAGAGATCCTCGCCGCGATGTGGCTGTTCAACCGGAAGTTCGAGAAGGCGATGGCGAAGTACGCGGAGATCAAGCCGCGCTGAGGGGCAGGACGACGCTCCAGCGCCGCTGGACGGGCTTTCTAGTTCTCCGGCTTGTAGCCATCCGTCAGGGTTTTCAGGAACGCGATGATGTCGGCCTCGTCCTGCTCGGTCATCGCCGGCTTGTCGCCGGGGTGACGATCGAACGGCGGATCGGTGACATCGACATTGGCATGATATTTCTGCGGCAGGTCATCGTATTTCCGCACCGTGCCGTCGGCGTCATGCGGAAACACTTTCTCCGGATTCGTATCGCGAAAATTGTAGAAATCGAGCACCTGCTCGAGGCTGCGGAAGACACCGTTGTGGAAGAAGGCGTGACGCGTCGCCGTGTTGCGCAGCGTGGGCGTCAGGAACATGCCGCAATATTGCGTCTGCTCGGGAATGTCGGTGCGGTGCGGACCGCAGACGCCGAGATCGAAATGATTGGGATCGCGGTTGCCGGCGAGCGCTGCATTGCGCGGCGCGCCGAGGGCCTCGTACTGGTGATCGGTGAACAGCGGCGGCAGGCCGTCGCGGGTCGGCGCCGAGGTGTGGCAGCCGGCGCAATTGGCCTTGTCAGGATCGTTGAATGCTTGCAGGCCGCGCAGCTCGCTTTCGGACAGCCGCGCCTTGCCTTCGAGCCAGTAATCGTACTTGCTGGTGTAGGGATGGAAGCTCGGCTCCTCGCCCTGATAGCGCGCGACGGCAAACATCGCCTCCGCGATCAGGAGCCGCTGATTTCTGATCACACCTGCGCCGAACAGCTCGACAAAGCGGTTGGCGTAAGGCGCGTGGCGCAGCTTGTCCGCGACGATCTCGGCGCTGCCGCCGTCCATCTCGTTGGGATCGAGCAGCGGAAACAGCGCCTGGTCCTGAAGCGTGTCGGCGCGGCCGTCCCAGAACAAGCCGCCTTGCGGCACGATGTTCGCCGACGCGCCGGTGCCGCCTGCGGTCTTCGTCGTGCGCGCGGCTTGCTGGCCGATTGCGGCCATCTGCGCGAGATCGACGATGTTGTCGTCGTCGCCCTTGTCAGGGCCGATGCTGAAGTTCGGATGGCGATCGAGATAGGTCAGCGACGGCACCGCGCGCGCGCCTTGCCGCGACAGGGTGGCGCCGCCGAGCATCACCGGCCCGTCATTGGGCGGACCGTAGGCACGATCCGGGCTGTGACAGGAGGCGCATGAGAGCGCGCCGGACGACGACAGCGAGGCGTCGTAGAAGATTTCCTTGCCGAGTTGCGCCATCGAAGACAACGGCGCGACGGGCGGACGCATGAGGCGAACCGGATTCGGGTTCATGCCCGGCTGGTTTGTCTCCGCGCGTCCTTGCGTCCCGGCGGTAAGGACGGCGCCGGCCAGACAGAGCAGGCCGGCGCCGAAGAGCCACATGGTGCGGCTATTCATCAAAGCGTCCCGTTGGACTAGTGGTGGTGATGCTCGTCCGGCGGGCTGGTGATCACCGTGCCGGAGGTCGGATCGAGGAACAGCGCGTCCGTGCGGTAGTCGTGGCTGTGATCATGATCGAAATCGAACAGGTCGATGATCGAGCCGGCGCTGGCGTCGAACGAGCCGCCGCCGAGGCGCTGGCCGCGCAGCCAGTTGTCCTCGATGAACCGCACCACGGAGGCCTGCGAGATGTAGGTGCTGCTCACGTGGTTGGTTTTGGCGTAGGGCGAGACCACGATGAAGGGAATGCGCGTGCCCGGACCGCAGCGGCCGTTCACCGGCTTGCCAACCAGGCCCTTTGGCGCAGGCTGCTTGTTGGGACCGAGGCCGCAAAGGCCCGGACCGTTGACCTGATCCGCGGTTGCGTCGTACGAGGCGCTCTTCGGCGCGACGTACTGGTGATCGTACCAGCCGTCGGAGTCGTCATAGGTGATGATGACGGCGGTCTCACGCCATTCCGGCTGCTTCTGGAGGAAGTTGATCAACTCGACATTGCCGGCCTGCTCATCGAGCGGATCGGAGTTGCCGGCGTGACCGTCCTGGTAGGCCGACATCTTGATGTAGGAGACGGCGGGGAAATTGCCGGCCTTCACCGCGGCGTAGAAATCCTCGACATCGTAGCCGTGGTTGGCCGGATCGACCTTGCCGTTGAGATCATAGGTATGACCGATCGCACGCACCGAGCTCGGACGCGCGTGGGTTGGGTTGGCGGTCGACTTGTAATACTGGAACCAGGCGTGGTGCGGAATGTAGTCCACGACGGTGCCGTTGACGTTGCTCGAGAAGGTGCTGCGGCCGCAACCGGTGGTGCCGTTGGCATTCTTGAGCGTCAGGTCGAAGCCGCCCATGAAGCTGCCCCAGCTGATGTGCTCGGCGTTGAGCAGGTCGCCGATGTTCTTGCCGTCCATCAGGATGGTGCTGGTCGTGCTCGAGCAGGGATCGTTGCTCGGATCGGTGTCGCCGATCAGCGTCAGGCCACCCTGGCCGTCGGCGATCGACGATGACGTGCCGACGATGTTCTGCACGCCGTTGGTCTGGCCGGAGATCACCTCGAGCATACCCGGCGTCGACGGACCGAAGGTGTCGGTCCAGGCATTGTCGCTCATGGCGAAGTGCTGGGCGTAATTCCAGAACGCCGTGACGGTGTTGCCGTCGAAATAGCCCATGACCTGGCCGTTGGTGCCGAACGCGCCGGCGCCGCCGGCGGTGCCGCGGCCGGTGAATTTCGGGAACAGATCTTCCTTGCCGTTGTCCACGGCCTGCTGCTCGGGCGTGTAGGAGTGATTCTGCGAGCGCGTGTTGGCCTGGGTGCGGTCGAGACGGAACGGGGCCGTCGCGCCGGTGCCGTTGGCCGGGCTGTTGTTCGGATTGTTGACGAGCAGGTTCGCCGTAACGAGGTTGTTCACCTTCGGCGTATGCGGCTTCGGCACGAACGGGATCGAGCCCGACGGATTGGCCGCGTTCGGATAGGTCGCGAAGTAATGATCGAACGAGCGGTTCTCGTTGAAGATGATCACGAGATGCTTGATCGGCGTCTCGGTGTGGATGTCATGCGGATGACGGTGATGACCGCGGTCCTGATCCCGCCCGTGGTCGCCGTCCCGGCCGAAATCGTCCGCGTGGACGGGAATGCTGCACGCAAGTGCCGTCGCGGCCGCGAAAAACGCGACCGTCGTCAGAAATCTGGATTTCATTGTTCTGTTGCCCCGAAGGAATTGACGCCGACCTTCGGGAGATTAGCGGCGCGCGATGACAGAGCTGTGTCAGTTTGACGCACAGGACAATTTGCGCAGTTGATCAGACAAGATTTCTCACCTTGGCCGAATCGATCGCGAGCCGCACGCCATACGAGGCTGCGGCGCAAGTTCAAGACTCCGCGCCGTTACTCCGTCCGGATCGGCGTGTCCTTCAGGCCATTGTTGTCATAGGCCTTGCGCAGCGTGCCGTTGGTCGTCGCGTCCGTCATGAATTTGGTGACGAAGGCCAATGCCTGGCTGTGGCCGAGCGGCACGGCGACGGCCGTCACCGTCTTCTTGAACGTCTCGTCCAGCACCCGTGTGCCGGGAATCTTCTGCGCCATCTTGTTGAGCTGGTCGCGCGACAGCGCGAAGGCGTCGATCTCGCCGGCTTTCAGCAAACCGAAGATCTCGTCATAGGTCTGGTAGCCCGTGACTTTCGCATTCTTCAGATGCGCGATGGCGCCACGCATGGTGGTCGTGGCGTTGACGGCCGCGACCTTGATGCCCGCCTGGTCGAGCGTGGCGAAATTGGTGACGTTCGAACCCGGCTTGACGATGTAGGTGGCGTCGGCGACCTCGTAGATCGGGCCGAACATCATCTTGGTCTCGCGCTCGGGGTCCTTGGGGAGCCAGGTGACGTCCCATGTCCCCTTGCCGGCCGCATCGGTGATCTGCCCGGAATTCTGGTGCACGACATATTCGACGGGCACGCCGAGCTGCGCGGCCATCTCCTTGCCGAGATCGACCGGCACGCCAGCATATCCCGCCTCGGCCTTGGTTGACCAGAACGCACCGCCCGCGGGGCTGATCGCGATCGCGACCCGCAGCTTGCCGGTCGGCGCGATGTCGTCCTTCAAACCATCGGCTAGCGCTGGCATGGCGACCAAAGCCGCAAGAACGAGACCGGCAAGAGCCGATTGGACGAGCGTTGGCATGTCATGTTCTCCTCACCTTTTCTTCTTCGATGCCTCGCGCTGCGTCACTCGGCCTTTGACACAATTCTGGCCGATCGTGCGCTCGGTGAAAAGCGGTTTGTCATGACAAATCCGTCAAAGGCCACAGCTGCGTTTGCAGTGCAAGGCCGGCGACCGCCATGGCTATGGTGTTCCACGGCCGGGCATTTGTTGATAGCCTGCCGCACCGACAGACAATAATCGGGGGCCACCGAATGACCTGCGCGAATCCCGCTGACCTCGCACAACGGAACGGAGCGTGGAGACATATCGGGCGGGTACTGACCGCAGCCGTGGTCGTGGTGGCGCTCGCCGGCTGCGAGGACAAGAACACGTTCGTGGCGCCGCCGCCGCCGAAGGTGGACGTCGCGACGCCCGTGGAGCGCGCGGTGACCCGCTATGTCGAGGCCACCGGCAACACCGCGCCGATCAAGAGCGTCGATCTCGTCGCGCGCGTGCAGGGCTTTCTGCAATCGATCGACTACCAGGACGGCAGCTTCGTCAAGCAGGGTACCCAGCTGTTCTTGATCGAGCCTGAGACCTACAAGCTCAAGCTCGAGCAGGCGAAGGCCGCCGAGGTCGGCGCGCAGGCGACGCTGAAGCAGGCCGAAGCCGATTTCAGGCGACAGACCGATCTGGTGCAGCGCCAGGTGGTCTCGCAGTCCACGCTCGACACATCGACATCGACCCGCGACAACGCTCAAGCCAGTCTCCAGCAGGCCCAGGTCAATACGAGGCTCGCCGAAGTCAATTACGGCTACACCAACGTGACCGCGCCGTTCGACGGCATCGTCAGCGCGCACCTGGTCTCGGTCGGCGAGCTCGTCGGCTTCTCCTCCCCGACCCAGCTCGCGACCATCGTGGCGCTGGACCCGATCTGGGTGAACTTCACGGTCAACGAGCAGGACGTCCTGCGCATCCGCGCAGAAGCGGCCCGCCGCGGGCTGACCGTCGCCGACCTCAAGCAATTACCGATCCATGTGGGCCTCCAGACCGAGACCGGCTATCCGCATGAAGGCCACCTCGACTACGTCTCGCCGACCCTCAATTCATCGACCGGAACGCTCGCGGTGCGCGGCGTCGTGCCCAACGACAAACGGGTGCTGCTGCCGGGCTATTTCGTTCGCGTCCGCGTGCCCTTCGACCAGGAGAAGAACGCCCTCCTCGTCCCCGACACCGCGCTCGGAAGCGACCAGGGCGGCCGCTATCTTCTCGTCGTGAACAGCGACAACGTCGTCGAGCAGCGCAAGGTGCAGATCGGCCCTGTCGATAACGGCCTGCGCGTGATCGAAAGCGGCTTGAAGCCGGACGACCGCGTCGTGATCGCGGGGCTGCTGCGCGTGATCCCGGGCCAGAAGATCGACCCGCAACTGACGAAGATCGGTCAGCCGCAGGCGTCGGCCAAGTGAAGGGCTGCCAGCCATGATCTCAAAATTCTTCATCGAGCGGCCGGTCCTCTCGAACGTCATCGCGCTCCTGATGATCCTGATCGGCGGCGTCGCGCTGTTCAACCTCGCGATCGCGCAATATCCCGACGTGGTGCCGCCGACGGTGCAGGTCACCACGCGCTATCCCGGCGCCAGCGCCAAGACCGTGATCGACACCGTGGCGCTGCCGATCGAGCAGCAGGTCAACGGCGTCGAGGACATGCTCTACATGCAGTCCTACAGCGGCTCCGACGGCACCTATACGCTGACCGTGACCTTCAAGATCGGCACCGACCTCAACTTCGCGCAGGTGCTGGTGCAGAACCGCGTCTCCAGCGCACTGTCGCAGTTGCCGAGCGCGGTGCAGAACCAGGGCGTCACCGTGCAGAAGCGGTCGACCTCGATCCTGCTGTTCGTCACGCTGACCTCGCCGGACAAGACGTTCGACAGCCTCTATTTGAGCAACTACGCCACCATCAATATCCGCGACGAGCTCTCGCGCCTGCCCGGCGTCGGCAACGTCACGGTGTTCGGCGCCGGCCAGTATTCGATGCGGGTGTGGCTCGATCCGAACAAGCTGCTAGTGCGTAACCTCGTGCCGCAGGACGTCATCAACGCGATCCAGCAGCAGAGCCAGCAGGTCTCCGCCGGCCAGGTCGGCGCGCCGCCGACGCCGCCGGGCCAGGCGTTCCAGTACACGCTCAACGTCAACGGCCGGCTCGACGACGCCACCCAGTTCGAGAACATCATCGTCAAAACGGGCACCAGCGGCGACGTCACGCGGGTGCGCGACGTCGGCTGGGTCGAACTGGGCGCACAGACCTACAGCCAGATCTTCTCGCTGAACAAGCAGCCGGCCACCGGCATCGGCGTATTCCAGTCGCCCGGCGCCAACGCGCTCCAGGTTGAGCAGGCCGTCGAGAAGAAGATGACGGAGCTCGCCAAGCGCTTCCCGCAAGGCATCAAATACGACACGCCGTTCGACACCACCAAGTTCGTGGAGGCCTCGGTGCACGAGGTCTACATGACGCTGATCGAAGCCGGCCTGCTGGTGCTGGTCGTGATCCTGGTGTTCCTGCAGGACTGGCGCGCGATGCTGGTGCCGGCGACCACGGTGCCTGTGACCATCATCGGCGCGTTCGCGGCAATGGCGGCGCTCGGCTTCACCATCAACATGTCGACGCTGTTCGCGATCGTGCTCGCGATCGGTATCGTCGTCGACGACGCCATCGTCGTGGTCGAGGGCGCAGCGCACAATATCGAGCAGGGCATGAACGGCCACGACGCCGCGATCAGGGCGATGGACCAGCTGTTCGCGCCGATCGTCGGCATCACCCTGGTGCTGATCTCGGTGTTCCTGCCGGCCTCGTTCCTTGCCGGCCTCACGGGGCGCATCTATTCGCAGTTCGCGCTGGTGATCGCGGCGACCGCGCTTCTATCCGCCATCAACGCGGCCACGCTGAAGCCGACGCAATGTGCGCTCTGGCTGCGGCCGACGGTACCGCCGGAGCAGCGCAATTTCTTCTACCGCGGCTTCAACGCCGTCTATAACCGGGTCGAGCGGGGCTATACGCGGCTCATTGGCGTGCTGTGCAGGAACAGCACGATCTCGGTCGCATGCGCACTGGTGCTGATCGGGATCGGCGGCTATGGCCTGTCGCGGGTGCCGACGGGCTTCCTGCCGATCGAGGACCAGGGCTATCTGATCGCCGCGGTGCAGCTGCCCGATGGTGCATCGCTGGAGCGGACCCAGAAGGTGCTCGACAGGGCCGCCGATATCATCAAGGACACGCCGGGCGTCGAACAGGTCATCACCATCGCCGGCATCTCCGCGCTCGACAACAGCGCCAGCCTTGCCAATGCCGGCGTCGCCTACATCATCCTGAAGGACTGGGGAGCCCGCGGCAAAGGCGAGGATTTGCGCTCGCTGGTGTACGGGCTGAACGACAAGGTCGCGACCATCATGGAGGCGCGCACGCTGGTGCTGCCGCCGCCGCCGATCCAGGGCATCGGCAACGCCGCCGGGTTCTCGATGCAGGTCGAGCTGCGCGACGGCAACAGCGATTTCGCCAAGCTCCAGGCCATCACCGGCGCGATGGTCTCCAACGCCCAGAGCCAGAGCGCGCTGCAGCGCGTGCAGTCCTCGTTCCGCTCGTCGGTGCCGCAATTCGACGTCGAGATCGACCGCATCAAGACCCAGACGCTGCACGTCACCACCGATCAGGTGTTCGCGGCGCTCTCGACCTATCTCGGCTCGTCCTATGTCAACCAGTTCAACAAGTTCGGCCGCGTGTTCCAGGTCTATACCCAGGCCGATCCCGCGTTCCGCGTCACCGAGCGCGACATCGCCAACATGCAGGTCCGCAACTCCAACGGCGACATGATCCCGATCGGCACCGTCGCGACGATCACGCCGGCCACGGGCCCGTCGCTGATCAGCCTCTACAATCTCTATCCATCCTCGACCATCATCGGCCTGCCGGCGCAGGGCTATTCCTCGGGTCAGTCGCTGAAGCTGATGGAGGAGATCGCGGACAAGACGCTGCCGCCGGGCACGGGCTATGAGTGGACCGCGATGTCCTATCAGGAGAAAGCGGTCTCGAACCAGATCTACTGGGTGTTCGGCCTCGCCATGCTGCTGGTCTATCTCGTGCTCGCCGGCCAGTACGAGAGCTGGTACGCGCCGATCTCGGTGATCCTCGCGGTGCCGCTGTCGCTGATCGGGCCCATGCTGGTCCTCAACGGCCTCAAGATCGACAACAACCTCTATTGCCAGATCGGCCTGATCCTCCTCATCGCGCTGTCGGCCAAGAACGCCATCCTGATCGTCGAGGTCGGGCTCGAGCTGCACAACCGCGACGGCAAGCCGGTGCTGGAATCGGCGATCGAAGCGGCGCGCGCCCGCTTCCGGCCGATCCTGATGACGTCGTTCGCCTTCATCCTCGGCGTGGTGCCGCTGGTGGTCGCGACCGGCGCCGGCGCCAGCGCGCGCAAGTCGATCGGCATCACGGTGTTCTCGGGCATGCTGGCCTCGACCTGCCTCGCGGTGCTGTTCGTGCCGGCCTTCTTCGTGGTGGTGCAGCGGTTCGAGAACTGGCGTGCGTCGAAGAAGGCGAAGGCGCAGCCGGTGGTGGAAGCGAAGTCCTAGGCCTTCTCCGCCGGCGCCTGCCGCGCCTCGCCGCTCGACACCAGCAGCACCGAGACCTTCGACTGCCGCAGCACGGCGTCGGCAACGCCACCGAAGGACAGATGGTCGCCCTGGATGCGGTCGACGCCCATGACCACGAGATCGATATCGGTGGCGCCGATCTCGCGCAGGATCGCCGCCTCCGGCGCCCGGTTCACGCGCAGTGTCGTGGTGATGTCGACGTCGTAGCGGGCGGCAAGATCGCTGGTGTCCTTGAGGACGCCATCCTCCCGGCTTAGCCCGCGGGACGGGCTGCGCTGCGCGCCCTTGTCGCGCGTCGTCGCGACATAGATCACCCGGAGCGAGCCTGATCCGGCCTGCGCCAGCGCGACCGCGACCTCGGCGCCGCGCTTGGAGACGCCGCTGCCGGAGACCGGAACGAGGATGTTGAGCGCGTCGGGCATCGGCTGCTTCAGATGCTTGCCCTTGGCTGCGACGATCGCAAGCGGTCCTTCGAACGTCGCGGCGATGTCCTCGATCTTGCGATCGAAGCGATCCTTGGCGGCGGTAACCTTGTCGACGCCGACGACGAGCAGATCAAAACCCTTCCGCGCTTCCTCGGCGATCGTCTCGCCGAGCTCCGCGCGCCCCGCCCGGGTGACGACATCGATGCTGCCGGCATTGCCTTCGCCGTGGGCGGATACGGTTTCGGCGGCCTTCTTCACCACGGCTTCATGGCTCTCCTCCTCGTCGCGGCCCTTCTCCTGCTCTTCCGCGCGCCTGCCGATGTGCAGCACGGTGATCGGCAGGCCGCGCATGCCGGCGATCTGGCCGGCGACATGCGCGGCGAAGGTGGCGTTGACGCTTTCGTCCACCGCCAGCAAGGGACGCTCGAGATTGGCGATGAAACCGCGCCTCTCGAATTCTTCGCGCTCAAGGCGCTCCTTCTCCTCCTTGTTCATCGGCAGCCTTGCCAGCGCCGCGCGCAGCATCGGCGGCATCGCCATCGTCGTCACGATCGCCATCGTCACGATCATCGTGAACAGGTTCTGGCTGAGCACGCCGATGGACAGGCCGATGGTCGCGATGATCACCTCGGTGGAGCCGCGCGCGTTCATTCCGCTCGCGAGCGCCAGCGATTCCCGCGTGTTCAGGCCGCCCACGGTGCCGCCGACAAAGGCGCCGCCGAACTTGCCGACGCTGGCGATCACGACCACCAGGCCCGTGAGCATCAGGAGATGGGGATCGCGAAGCACCGAGAGATCGGCGCTGAGACCTGCCAGGCCGAAGAACACCGGCATGAAGAAGCTCGAGATCAGACCGCGCAGGCGCTCGTCGATCTGCTTCGTCAGGATCGGGGATTCGCCGACCAGGATGCCGGCGACGAAGGCGCCGAGCACGGTGTGCACGCCGATCAGATGCGTGATCAGCGCCATGACGGACATCAGCAGCAGGATCACCGTGATGACGGGCGCAGTGCTGACGAGATTGTCGTTGGCCCAGCGGATGAGCTGAAACACCAGCCTGCGGCCGATGGTGAAGCTGACGGCAAGGAACGCGAGCGTGCCGAGCACCGCCTTCGCCACCGAGGCAATATCCAGCGTCCCATGCGAGGCCAGGCTGAAGATGACCGCGATGATGATCCAGCCGATGGTGTCGTCGATGACGGCGGTGGCGACGATGATCTGGCCGACATTGCGGCGCATGAAATTCATCTCGCGCACGACCACGGCGACGATCTTCACCGAGGAGATCGACAGCGCCGTGCCCATGAACAGCGACGCCACGAGGCGTTCTTGCGGATTGGGCAGCAGCGCATCAGGCAGGAACTCGCCGAGCGCAAAACCGCAGGCAAAGGGCACGAGGATGCCGGCGATCGAGATCGCGATCGCGGCCTTGCCAACCTTCTTGACCAGCTTGAGATCGGTCTCCATGCCGGTCAGCAGCAACAGCAGCAGGATGCCGAACTGGGCGATGCCGTCGATCATCGCCTTCTGCTCGGGAGTCTTCGGGAAGATGGCGTGCTGCGCCTCCGGCCAGATCCAGCCGAACAGTGACGGCCCCAGGATGATGCCGGCGAGCAGCTCGCCGATCACCGAGGGTTGGCCGATCCGCTGCATGATCTCGCCGAGGCCGCGGCCGACGGCGATCAGCAGCACGATCTGCGCGACCAGCAGGAATTCAGAGGGACCGGCCGATTTGCCGCCCTCGGCGCCGGCCGCAATGGTGGTGAGGACAAGCGCCGCGGGGACAAGGCCGACCGGTCGGAGCAGGCTCCACTGCATGCAGGTGTCATTCCCCCTTCACTTGCCCCGGTGTCGGGGCCACGGGGATAGAACCCGCAGGAGGTGGAGCGGGTTCCCGCGGCTTGCGGCGGGGGACGAAAACAAAAAGGTCGAAAACAACCCCATGCACAGTAGCGATGGCGTTGAAAAAGCTTGAGAAAATTTCGGCCTTACCGAATCTATTTACTCCGTCGGGCAAAACACCGGCATAATGGCATCATGGGTGGCATGCGCGGCCTGCCTCCTCATCCCCCGTCATTGCGAGCTTCTCGGTCAATGCGAGCGAAGCGAAGCAATCCAGAGTCCCTCTGCGGAGGTGGTCTGGATTGCTTCGTCGCTACGCTCCTCGCAATGACGGGGAGAGAGCCTAGGCCGCCTGCGGCGACCTGATCTCGCGCGGCAGGATGATCGCGGCGGCGATCGCCAGCAGGCAGAGCGCGGCGAAGGCATGCAGCATCGTGACGAAGCCGCCCTGCTCGTAGAGCCACGCGACCAGGCCGACGGAGGCGCCGGCCGCGGTGAAGCCGATGAAATAGCGCACGGCATAGGCGCGCGAGCGCCATTCCTCGCTGGTGTATTTGCCGACCATGGCGTCGTTGACCGTGACCTGCCCGAACGCGCCCATGACGATGCCGATGGAGACCAGGATCAGCGGCAGATTGGACAGGCTCGCGGCCAGATACAGGAACGGCGCCAGCATGAAGGACAGCGGCAGCGCCACCGTCTTCAGCGAATAGCGGTCGAGCAGCCGGCCGATCGTGTACTGCGTCATCGCGCCGAACACGTAGACGCAGGCCGCGATGACGCCGAGCAGCGCCGGGCTCTTGGTGAGATCGGCGAGCCGTTCCGCGAACAGCTTTGGCAGCGCCACGGTGACGGCATTGAACGTGGTCGAGATCGCGATCACGACGATCAGCAGCGACAGGATGACCCGCCACATGTCCTGCTTGGCCACACGCGCCTGGGCGGCCGCCTGCTTCGAGCCCTTGCGGTCCTCGTGCACGACCATCATCGCGAAGGCGATGCCGATCAGGATCGTCACGATGCCGGGAATGATGAAGGCAAAACGCCATCCAAAATACTGGCCGATCACGCCGGTGACCAGCGCGGACGAGGCGACACCGAGATTGCCCCAGACGCCGTTGATGCCCATCTCGCGGCCGAGCCTGTCGGCATAGGACACGATCATCGCAGTGCCGACGGGATGGTAGATCGAGGCAAAGATGCCGATGGCCAGCAGCGCGGCGCCGAGCTGCGCCGGGGTCTGCACGAAGCCGACCGAGATCATGGAGAGGCCAATGCCGACGAAGAAGATCAGCATCATGTGGCGGCGGCTCCAGCGGTCCCCGAGCCAGCCGGTGAGCAGCGAGCCCGCGCCGAACGCGACGAAGCCCGGCGTCGCGTAAGGCAGGAGCTCAGAATAGGCCATGCCGAGCGCGGGCCCCATGATGATCACCGCGGCGGCGAAGATCAGCATCGAATAATGGTCGATGAAATGGCCTGCGTTGACGAAACTGATCACCCGGCTGGGACTGTTCATTCCGAATCCTCTCCTGCTCCGAAATGGGTTATATGTCTTGGCCATGACGGGATGCTGCCAATGACTGTCTTGGAAACGCCAATCCTGCGGGAGGTCCGGAGCAATCATCGCTCGCCCGCGGGCGTGCACCTGGTCGCCCGCGACTATCCCAAGGGCATGCGGATCGATCCGCACATGCACCGCGAGGCACAGCTGATCTATGCGGCCAAGGGCACCATGCAGGTGACGACGCCCGGGGGACGCTGGCTGGTGCCGCCGGACCGTGCGGTCTGGGTGCCCGCCGGACTCGAGCACGCCCTCGACCTGCTCGCCGACATCGAGATGCGCACGCTGTATTTCGACCTGTCCTGGCTCAAGCGCCAAAAGCGCTATGAGGGCCTGACCAGGGAATTCGTGGTGCGGGTATCGCCACTGCTCAATCAGGCGATCCTCGCGCTGTTCGACGCACGCAACACCGAGGAGCGCACCGAGCTGCTGGTCCGTCTGGTGATGCTGGAATTGAACCAGGCCGAGGATTCCGCGACCTTCGTGCCGCTGCCGCACGAGCCGCGCTGCCGCCGCGCCGCGATGATCGTGCTCGACGACCCCACCGGCCTGCACGACATCGACACGCTGGCGCGCGAGGTCGGAACCTCCGCGCGCACGCTGTCGCGGCTGTTCTCCACGGAGACGCAGCTGAGCTTCAAGAGCTGGTGCCAGCGCGCGCGCATCGCGGCAGCGATCCGGCGGTTGTCGACGGACACCAATGTGTCGATGAAGCAGCTCGCGACCCAGCTCGGCTATGCCAGCGTGTCGGCGTTCTCGGCCGCGTTCCGGCAGGTGACGGGGCGGACGCCGACGGAGTTTGCTGGGAAGGGCTGAGGTCGCCGCCAAGCCGCAAGAAATCGTAGGGTGGGCAAAGCGACTTGTCCGCCGTAGCTCGAAGAGCGAAGGCGGAAGCGTGCCCACCTCTTTCGCTGTCGTCGAGAGAGATGGTGGGCACGGCGCAAGTGCGCCTTTGCCCACCCTACGGCAGCGGTGCCCTCGGTGACATTGTCCGCATTCAACGGCATGACGGCATTCTTGCAATGCACGGCCCAACTAAAGATGCCGCATTCCCCTGCTTGATTGTGATCGGCTTTCACCTAAATCCCGTGTAAGCTTCCGCAGCGCACAAACCGGAATCGAAAAGCTCCGATGGCCAACGCCTATTTCTCCGACCTGCTCGCCACCATCTCCGAACGCGGCCGCACGCTGCTTCGACGCGGGAATTCGGCCGACACCAAGCAGGATGCCGACGGGCTGATCGAGCTCTGCGGCGCCTTGTTGTCGGGCCGGGGCGAAGCTTCGGGCACCGCCATGGCGCGTGAGGTGCTCGACATCTACCAGGAGTTGGATGCGACGGGACGCCGCGCTTTCTTCGAAGCACTGGTGCGCGATTTCGGTCCCGACCGGGAACGCCTGTCCAGGGCGATCGAGAAATGGCGCGCCAAGCCCAGCGACGAGGACGCGAGCTCCCTGCACTTCGCCTCCGAGCCGCGGCGGCAGGAGCTGATCCGCCGCCTCAACCGCGCGCCGGGCGGCACCGGCGATCTCGTCAGCATGCGCGCCGATCTGCTCGGCATGATGAACGGTCACACCGATCTCGCCGCGCTCGATCGCGACGTCTCGCATCTTCTCTCTTCGTGGTTCAACAGGGGGTTTCTCGTGCTGCGCCGGATTGACTGGTCGACCCCGGCCAACATCCTCGAAAAGATCATCCGTTACGAAGCCGTGCACGAGATCAGCGACTGGGACGATCTGCGCCGCCGCATCGATCCGGTCGACCGGCGCTGCTACGCCTTCTTCCACCCCGCCATGGTGGACGAGCCGCTGATCTTCGTCGAGGTGGCACTGACCGAGACGATCCCCGGCGCGATCGCCCCGCTGCTCGCGGTGGACCGCCAGCATCTGCCGATCGAACGCGCGCGCACCGCGGTGTTCTACTCGATCTCCAACACCCAGCGCGGGCTTGGCGGCATCTCCTTCGGCAGCTTCCTGATCAAGCAGGTGGTCGAGGAGCTGCGCCGCGAGACGCCGAAGCTCGACACCTTCGTGACGCTGTCGCCGGTGCCCGGCTTCATGCAGTGGGTCAAGCAGGACAAGGACCTGCCGCTGTCCGACGAGGACCGCGAGATCCTCAAGCGCCTCGAGGATCCCAAGTGGTTCGAGAACCCCGAGACGACCACGCTGCTGCGCAGCGTGATCGACCCGCTCGCGGCGTACTATTTCCTCAAGGCGCGCACGCCGAAGGGCAAGCTGATCGATTCCGTCGCCCGCTTCCATCTCGGCAACGGCGCCCGGCTCGAGCGCATCAACTGGTTAGGGGATCTCTCGCCGAAGGGCGTGCGCGAGTCCGCCGGCGTCATGGTCAACTACCTCTACCGCTTCGACGACATCGAGAAGAACCACGAAGCCTACGCCAATGATGGCGAGGTGGTGGCCTCGAGCGCAGTGAAGAAGCTGCTCAAGGGCGAAGGGCGAAGGCTGCTGGACATGCGGTTGTCGTAGCGACAACCTCGGCTGTCGTCCCGGACAAGCGCAGCGAAGCGGAGCGCAGATCCGGGACCCATAACCACAGGAAGACGTGGTTACGGGGACTCGGAGTTGCCTCGTCGCATCACGACTCCTTCCTGGGGTTATGGGTCCCCGCCTTCGCGGGGACGACACCGTTGTTGGCGCGGCCATCGCGTCGCACCACAAACAAGCTGCTGAAAGACGGCCACTGGACACCCGCCCATCCCAGGCGCTATCGGTTTCATCAGTTCCTGCACCAAAGACGGGACACCATGAAACGACGCCACTTTCTCGGCCTGACCGCCGCGGCGGCAACCAGCCTCGCCCTCACGCCTGCACGCAGTTTCGCGGAGGGCCCTCCTTCAGGGCCCGAGATGACGGCGCTGTGCGATTACATGAGTGCCGCCAAGGCCCGCGCACTTCCGCCCGAGATCGCCGAACACGCAAAGCACCACATCCTCGACACGCTGGCCTCGATGATATCGGGGTCTGAGCTGCCGCCCGGCCAGGCCGCGCAGCGCTACATCCGCGCCAATGCCACGCAGGGAACGGGCACCGTCGCCGGTACGACGCTCACGGCATCGCCGGTCGAGGCCGCACTTGCGAACGGCGTGATGGCACATGCCGACGAAACCGATGATTCCCACAGCCCGTCACGGTCGCATCCGGGATCCTCGACCGTTCCTGCCGCACTTGCGCTTGGCGAGCACCTCGGCATCGACGGCGCCCATCTCCTGCGCGCGGTGACGCTCGGCTACGATGTCGGCACGCGCGTGGTGATGGCGATGGGCGGCGCCGATTTCAGCTATGAGAGCGTGCTGAGCACGCACAGCATCGCCGGCACGTTCTGCTCTTCCGCGGCAGCCGCCTGCGTCGCCGGCTTCGATCCGCGCCGGATGCGCTGGGTGCTCGACTATGCCGCGCAGCAATCCTCCGGCTTCATCGTGTGGCGGCGCGACGTCGACCACATCGAGAAGGGATTTGTGTTCGCCGGCATGCCGGCCCGCAACGGCGTCACCTCGGCGCTGCTGGTGCGCTCGGACTGGAACGGCGTCGACGACGTCTTCTCGGGGCCGGACAATTACTTCCTGGCGTATTCGCCCAAGGCGGCGACCGCAAAACTCGTGGACAAGCTCGGCGAGCGCTACGAAATCGCGGGCACCGACATCAAGAAATGGACGGTGGGATCGCCGATCCAGGGACCGCTCGACGCGATCTATACGATCCGCAGCAAGCGGGCCTTCGAGGCGGAGCAAGTCAAGCAGGTGACGGTGCGTCTTGCGCCATCGGTCGCCGAGGTCGTGGACAACCGCGACATCCCCGACATCTGCCTCCAGCACATGGTCGCCGTGATGCTGCTCGACAAGACCGCGTCTTTTCACGCCGCGCATGACAAGCCACGCATGCGGGACGCGGCGGTTTTGACGGAGCGCGCCAAGGTGAATTTGGTGCGCGACGAGGAGCTCGCCAAACTGCTGCCGGTGCGCGTCGCCATCGTCGAGATCGAGCTTACCGACGGCAGCCGCCTCTCCGAGCGCATCACCGCCGTGCGCGGCACCCCGCGCAACCCGATGACGCGCGAAGAGGTCATCGACAAGGCGCGCGACCTGATCGCGCCGGTGGTCGGGCGGGAGAAGTCGGAGCAGTTGATTAAGTCGGTCTATGAGATCGAGGCGGTGACGGATATTCGTGCGCTGCGGCCGTTGCTGCAGCGGGCGTGAATTCTACCGTGACGTCCAATAACGCCGCAGTCCCCAAGCCGACGCCCTCCGCGGAGCGGATCGATGCCATCGACATTCTGCGCGGCATCGCCCTGCTCGGCGTCATGGCCATCAATCTCGTCATGGAATTTCGCGTTTCGATCTTCGAACAGTTTCTTGGTCCCAAGACGCTCGCATCGCCGGTCGATCGCATCATCGAAACGATCCTGACACAGGCCGTCGAACTCAAAGCGTTTGCGCTGTTTTCGCTGCTGTTCGGCGCAGGTCTTGCCATTCAATTCGACCGGCTCGCGACCAGCGAGCGCCGCGCCGCGCTGCTCGTGCGCCGGCTCGCCGTGCTGCTGGTGTTCGGTGTCATTCACCTGTGCCTGATCTGGAACGGCGATATCCTCACCGAATATGCGCTGGCGGGGTTCATCGTGCTGCCGCTCCTGTTTGGCCCGCGCTGGCTGCTCGCTCTCGCCGCGCTGGTGTTTCTGGCGCTGTATCTGGCGATGCAGGCCTTTCCGCCGGCTGGATTGTTTCCGAGCAGGGCCGCGATCTGGCAGGACGTCATAGATGCCAATCGCATCTATGCGACTGGCGGCCTCCTCGACGTGCTGGCGTTTCGCCTACGCGAAATTCCCCTCATCGCTTCCCTGCACGCATTCGTCTTCCTGCGCACGATCGGGCTGTTTCTTGTCGGCGCGCTGGCCTGGCGTAGCGGCATTGTGCAAAATACCAGCGGACTGCTCGTCATCGCGCTCCCCGCGCTCACTCTCGGCGCCGCCTTGCTTCATGGCGGCATCGAGCCGCTCGGCACCATCCTGCTGGCGATGGGCTATGGTGCCGCCATCCTCGGGATCGCCCGTTTCGAGCGCGGCAAGAGGCTGCTTGGCTGGGCCGCGCCGCTCGGCCGGATGGCCTTCACCAACTACGTCGCGCAATCCCTCGTCTTCGGCTGGATCTTTTACGGCTACGGCCTTGGCCTGTTTGGGCGGCTTGGCATCACCCCGGCCCTCGCCATCGGCATCGCCGTCTACGCCGGACAGGTGCTGTTCAGCGCATGGTGGCTGCGCCACTTCCGATACGGTCCGCTCGAATGGCTGTGGCGCACGCTGATGTATGGCGTGCGGCAGCCGATGGTGCTGTCACGGGGGGCCGCGATGCGCACTCAACTGTCGTCCCGGACAAGCGAAGCGCAGATCCGGGACCCATAACCACAGGGGTGGGTTTGGCGAAGACTCGGAGTTGCCAGCTCGCGCCATAACTCCTCCCTAGGGTTATGGGTCCCCGCGTTCGCGGGGACGACAACGGAGCAAGTGGCGCGGCCGTCGCACTCCCAGCGCCGCCCCTACTCCGCCAGCGCCTTCATCTCCTTGTAGAGGTCCGATTTGCCCTCGAAGCCGATGCCTGACAGCTCGGGCATGGTGATGTGGCCGTTCTCCACGCGGACGCCGTCGGGGAAGCCGCCGTAAGGCTGGAACAGGTCGGGGTAGCTCTCATTGCCGCCGAGACCCAAGCCCGCTGCGATGTTGAGCGACATCTGGTGGCCGCCGTGGGGGATGCAGCGGCTGGGCGACCAGCCGTAGGTCTTCAGCACCTCCAGCGTGCGCTGGTATTCGCACAGGCCATAGGACAGCGCGCAGTCGAATTGCAGCCAGTCGCGATCGGGGCGCATGCCGCCGTAGCGGATCAGATTGCGCGCGTCCTGGTGGCTGAAGAGATTCTCGCCTGTCGCCATCGGGCCGGGATAGAATTCGGCAAGCGCGGCCTGCAGCGCGTAGTCGAGGGGATCGCCGACCTCCTCGTACCAGAACAGCGGATAGTCGCGCAGCATCTTGGCGTAGGCGATGCCGGTCTCCAGGTTGAAGCGGCCGTTGGCATCGACGGCGAGCTGCGCGTCCTTGCCGATCTCCTTGAGCACCGCCTCGATGCGCGTGCGATCCTCCTCGATTGGCGCACCGCCGATCTTCATCTTCACGACGTTGTAGCCGCGGTCGAGATAGCCGCGCATCTCGCCGCGCAGCATCGAAAGATCCTTGCCGGGATAGTAATAGCCGCCGGCGGCGTAGACGAAGACGCGCGGATTGGCTGTGAGACCATGCCGCTCGGCGAGCAGGCGAAACAGCGGCTTGCCCGCGATCTTCGCCACCGCATCCCATACCGCCATGTCGATGGTGCCGACCGCGACCGAGCGCTCGCCATGGCCGCCCGGCTTCTCATTGGTCATCATCGCGGCCCAGACCTTGTCGGGGTCGAGATTGTCACCGGCCGCGTCGAGCAGCGACTTCGGATCGGCTTCGAGGATGCGCGAGGCAAAACGCTCGCGGATCAGGCCGCCCTGCCCGTAGCGGCCGTTGGAATTGAAGCCGTAGCCGACGACGCGCTTGCCGCCGCGCACGACGTCAGTGACGACGGCGACCAGGCTCGTCGTCATCTTGGTGAAGTCGATATAGGCGTTGCGGATCGGCGATGAGATCGGCTTGGTGATCTCGCGGACGTCGACGATGCGGACGGACATGGGGGGTGGCCTTACTTTTTTAATGCGTCATTCCGGGGCGATGCGCAGCATCGAACCCGGAATCTCGAGATTCCGGGTTCTCGCTATCGCGCGCCCCGGAATGACGGCTTCGCCGTCACTTCTTATCCCGGAAATACGGCTCGACCGGGCCATGCACCTTGATGGTCAGCGGGTTGCCGTAGCGGTCCTTGGCGTTGCCGGCGGTGACGCGGACCCAGCCTTCGCTGATGCAGTACTCCTCGACATTGGTCTTCTCGACGCCCTTGAAGCGGATGCCGACGTCGCGCGCCAGGATGTCCGCGTTGTAATAGGGGCTGTTCGGATCGACCGACAGGCGGTCGGGAAATTCGTCGCTCATGATTGTCTCGCTCATAACAGGGTCTCGATTTGTTGCCGCAATCCTTCGGGCCGGGCGGTCGGCGCATAGCGCGCGATCACCTTGCCGGCACGGTCCACCAGGAACTTTGTGAAATTCCACTTGATGGAGGCGCCCAGCAGGCCGGATTGCTGGCGTTTCAGGTACTCGTACAGAGGATGTGCGTTGCTTCCGTTGACGTCGATCTTCTCGAACAGGGGAAAGGTGACGTCGTAATTGGTCGAGCAGAACGCCTGGATCTCGCTCGCCTGCCCCGGCTCCTGCGCGCCGAACTGGTTGCAGGGAAAGCCCAGCACCGAGAAGCCGCGCGGGGAGAGATCGCGATAGAGATCCTCGAGGCCGCGATATTGCGGCGTGAAGCCGCATTTGCTCGCGGTGTTGACGATCAACAGCACCTGCCCTTCGAAACGGCGCATCGGCACTTCGTCGCCGAGAAGCGAGTTGGCCTTGAAGTCGTAGATCGCAGACATCGCTAACCCACGGGATCGATCGGCGACGGCGGCACGCCGCCAGCCTCGATCGCTTCGCCCGCGAGCAGACACAGGTCCTCGCGGTAGCGGCCGGACACGATGTGCACGCCAACGGGGGCCTTGCCGACAAGGCCGGTGGAGACCACGAGGCCCGGAAGCCCCATGAAGGGCGTCGCGATCTGCGGCATCTGCGCCTCCCAGACGCGTTCGAAGGATGCCGCGTCCTTGCGATCGAGATGATCCGGGAACGGCAGCTCGCCGGAGACCGGCGTCAGCACCACGGCATATTTTTCAAAGAACACCATCCAGTCGCGCGTCAGCGTGGCGCGGCGGGTCAGCGCCTGCGCGTAATTCGCCTGGTCCATCGGCGTGACCTTGGCGCGGTTGCCGCGCAGGCACGCCAGCGCGCCGGGATCGCCCTCTCGCTCGGCCATTTCCAGCTGCGCCTCATAGGCATCGCCGAGCCAGAGTTTTCGTTGCCACTCGACCGCCTCGCGCATCGGGGGCGTGTTCTCGATCGTCTCGACAGTCCAGCCGGCGCGCTCGAGCCGCTTGCCGGCGTCGATCACCGCGGCCTTCACTTCCGGCGTGGTCGCAAGGCCGTCCGGGTTGAGGCAGAGCGCGGCGCGCTTCGGCCGCGCCGGGCCTTCCAGCGGCGCCGGCACGAACCAGGGGTCGCGGATGTCGCGGGCCGCCATCGCTTCGAGCGAGATCCTGAGATCGTTGACGGTGCGCGCGAGAGGACCCGACACCGCCATGATCTGCGGCCCGATCGGGCGCTCGGGCAGCGCCGGGTTGAAGGCGGGGATGCGGCCCAAAGTCGGGCGCAGGCCGTGCACGCCGCAGGCATAGGCGGGATAGCGGATCGAGCCCGCGATGTCGGTGCCGTGGGCGATATGGCCGATGCCGGCCGCGACCGCCGAGCCGGCGCCGCCGGACGAGCCGCCGGGGGTCAGCGAGGCGTCGCGGGGGTTCTTGGTATCGCCATGGACCAGGTTGGTGGTGAACCAGCGATAGGAGAAGGCCGGGCAATTGGTGCGCCCAAGGAGAATGGCGCCGGCCTTGCGGAAATTGGCGACCACCGGATTGTCCTCGCGCGCGATCAGGTCGCGCTGGAGCTTCAGGCCGTTGGTGGTAGCAAAGCCCTCCTGGTCGACATTGGCCTTGATGGTGACGGGGACGCCGGCGAGCACGCCGGGGTCCTCCCCCCGGCCAATGGCGGCATCGACGGCGTCGGCCTGCTTGAGCACGTCCTCCGGCCGGTGGTCGATCACCGCGTTGAGCGCGGGATTGACCGCATCCAGCCGGGCGAGACCGGCCTTGGCGGCCTCCCGGGCGGAAACCTTCCTGGATTTGACGAGGGTGGCGAGGTCGGCGGCCGACAGGCGCCAGAGATCTTGCATGGCTTGCTCCGTATGACCGGCGTCTTTTAGCGCCGGGAACGCGGCAAAGCCATGCGGATTTCGCAGGGAGGAAGAGCGGGTTAGTGCCGCGTCGCCGACTGGTCCGGCATGTCCAGCAGCGCCTCGCTGAAGGGAAACTCCAGCACGATCTCGCCCTCGACGTCGGTCACCTCGATGACGGCCTCGAGCAGCGCCGGCTGGGCGCCCTCCGATTTCACCACTTCGAGGATCATCTGGCGGGCGACCTCCCAGGCGCGATCGGGGTTGCGCAGGTCCTCTCCGTCAGGATCCACGATCAGTTCGTCGCCGATGCGGGTGTTGAAGAAGTATCTGGGCATCACGAAGGTCCACTTGGGTCGCCTGTACCGGATTGACGGCTGCACTGCACTCACAACTGCTTTATCAGGACAGGGTTCGCGACCGAATGCGCCGAGCGCAAGGCAGCATCACAGTAACCGATGTTCCACCTCATTTTCGCGGCGCAACATGGCTTTCTCGGGAAGATTTCACTAGCGAACTTTTCCGCCCGCAGTAATTTAACCGTGGGCGATATGTCCGAAGTCGCAATATGGAGAGCCGAAATGGCCTGGAAAGCCCCCAAGATCGTCGAAGTGCCCTGTGGCATGGAAATCAACATGTATGTGAGCGCCACCCGCAAGTAAGCGGTTGGTGAGTTTGCGTTCTGCGCAGGTGGATCTTTCGGTCACGATCGGTTTCCGGAAGATACGAAACTTGTCGGCAGCTGTGTCGGCCTGAGATCCACCTCGCGACGTTCCCTCCAGGAGACGTCTAATGCTTCGCGTCGTCGTCCTGGGCGCCGGGGCCGGCGGCGGAGTCCCGCAATGGAACTGCGGGTGTGAGGGCTGCCGGGCGGCCCGTGAAAACGGCCAGGAGCTTCAGAGAAACCAGGCCTCGGTCGCTTTCAGCGGCGACGGTGAGCATTGGTTCCTGATCAACGCCTCCCCCGATCTTCGTCAGCAATTGAATGCCACGCCGCAGCTGCATCCCAAGGCCGGCGCGTTGCGCCATACGCCTGTCGCAGGCGTGATCCTGACCAACAGCGAAGTGGATGCGGTGGCAGGACTGCTCTCGATGCGCGAGGGCTCGCCCTTCACGGTCTATGCGCATGAGAAGGTGCTGGCGATCCTGAAGAGCAACAGCATCTTCAACGTGCTGAACGAGAAGAACGTGCGGCGCCAGCCGATCGGGATCAGCGAGCCGTTCGAGCCGCGCCTCGTCGATGGCACGCGCTCGGGACTCGAGGTGCTGCCCTTCGCGGTGCCCGGCAAGTCGGCCTGGTATCTGGAAGGCAAGGCGCATCCGGGCGGCGAGGCCGGCGACGGCGATACGCTCGGTCTGAAGATCACCGACAAGTCCACCGGCAAGTGCTTCTACTTCATCGCCGCCTGCGCCGAGGTCACCGACGCGCTGAAGGCCGAGATCGACGGCGCCGCGCTGGTGTTCTTCGACGGCACGGTCTGGCAGGACGACGAGATGATCAGGGCCGGGCTCGGCCACAAGACCGGCAAGAGCATGGGCCATGTCGCGATGTCCGGCGACGACGGCGCGATCGCGCGGCTCGCCGACCTCGATATCGACAGGAAGATATTTCTGCATATCAATAACTCGAATCCGGCACTGCTGCCCGGCTCAATCGAGCGCAAGACTGCCGAACAGGCGGGCTGGCAGATACCCGCCGACGGAACGGAGATCGTGCTGTGAATGCCGCGTCACTGACTGGAATGACTGCGCTCTCGATCGGCAAGGACATCAGGCTCACCAGCGCCGATGAGCTGGAGGCGACGCTGCGCCATATCGGGGCGACGCGCTATCACAGCCTGCATCCGTTCCATAAGCTGCTGCACGGCGGCAAGCTCAACAAGGGTCAGGTGCAGGCCTGGGCGCTGAACCGCTACTATTACCAGAGCACGATCCCGATCAAGGACGCCGTGGTGATCTCGCGCTTCCGCGACCGCGCCACGCGGCTGGAATGGCGCCACCGCATCGAGGACCATGACGGCGACGTCGGCAGCGAGGGCGGCATCGAGCGCTGGCTGAAGCTGACCGAGGGTCTCGGCCTCGACACGGCCTATGTGGAATCGACCGAAGGCATCCTGCCGGCGACGCGCTTCGCGGTGGAGGCTTACGTCCACTACTGCCGCGAGAAGAGCCCGCTGGAGGCGATCGCTTCCTCGCTCACCGAGCTGTTCGCGCCGAACCTGCACGAAGAGCGCATCTCCGGCATGCTGGAGCATTACGACTTCGTCAATCCTGATATCATGAGCTACTTCAAGCGCCGCCTTGCGCAGGCGCCGCGCGATGCCGGATTCGCGCTCGACTATGTCAAGGCGCATGCAACGACGCCGGAGCAACGCGCCCAGGTGTGCAACGCGCTGATCTTCAAGACCAACGTGCTGTGGGTGCAGCTCGATGCGCTGCAACACGCTTATGTCGAGGGCAACATTCCGCCGGGCGCATTCGTGCCCAAATCGAGCTGAGGATCGTAGCGATGGCCGGGCCGCGTCATATCAGCGTCAGCGAGGCAAGCCGCCCCGTGCTGCCGCGGCATGCCAAGCTGAAATACGACGAGACGCGAAAGGTCTGGGTGATCCTGGCGCCGGAACGGGTGCTGGCGCCGGACGAGATCGCGGTCGAGGTCCTGCAGCTCTGCAATGGTGAGCGCAGCGTCGGCGACGTGTCCGATCAGCTGGCCGCGAAATACGCCGCGCCGCGCGAGGCGATCCTCGCCGACGTCATAGTCATGCTGCAGGATCTCGCCGACAAGGGCTTCCTCACGGAGGCCCGGGAGAAGACGTCATGAGCGATGTGCTCGGCAACCCGGTCATCCCGCCCGACGCCAGCGACAGCCTCGCGGTGCTGGAGAAGCAGCGCTCGACGGCGGAAACGTTTGGTATTCCGCTCGCGGTGCTGCTCGAGATCACCCATCGCTGCCCGCTGCAATGCCCCTATTGCTCCAACCCGGTCGAGCTCGACCGCTCGGGCAAGGAGCTGACCACCGAGGAGTGGAAGAAGGTGTTGAGCGAGCTCGCCGAGATCGGCGTGCTCCAGGTCCATTTCTCCGGCGGCGAGCCGACGGCGCGCAAGGACCTCGTCGAGCTGGTCAAGCATGCCAGCGACGTCGGCCTCTACACCAATCTGATCACCTCTGCCGTGCTGCTGACGCGCGAGCGGCTGAGCGAGCTTGCCGATGCCGGGCTCTGCCACGTGCAGATCAGTTTCCAGGGCGTCGAAGAGGGCCTCGCCGATCGCGTCGCCGGCTACAAGAACGGTCACCGCAAGAAGCTCGAGGTCGCAAAGTGGACGCGCGAGCTCGACCTGCCGCTGACCGTGAACGCGGTGATGCATCGCCAGAATCTGCACCAGCTCCCCGACATCATCCAGATGTCGATCGATCTCGACGCCGACCGGCTCGAGGTCGCCAATGTGCAATATTACGGCTGGGCGCTGAAGAACCGCGCCGCGCTGATGCCGACGGTCGCGCAGTTAGATGAGTGCACGCGCATTGTCGAGGAGGCGCGCGAGCGCCTCAAGGGCACGCTCGCCATCGACTACGTGGTTCCCGATTACTACGCGCTGCGGCCGAAGAAGTGCATGGGCGGCTGGGGCCGGCAGTTCTTCAACATCTCGCCCGCCGGCAAGGTGCTGCCGTGCCACGCCGCCGAGAGCATCACCGGGCTCGACTTCGAATCCGTGCGCTCCAACCATTCGATCGCCTGGATCTGGCAGAACTCGGACGCCTTCAACCGCTATCGCGGCACCGGCTGGATGAAGGAGCCGTGCAAGACCTGCGAATTCCGCGAGATCGATTTCGGCGGCTGCCGCTGCCAGGCCTTTGCGCTGACGGGTGACGCCGCCAACACCGATCCGGCCTGCGCGCTGTCGCCGCTGCACGAAACCATCTTCAAGCAGGCCGAACGCGAGGCCGAGGGCGAGACGAACCGCTTCCTCTATCGCAACTTCGCCGGCGGCACTCTGGAATCCGAGAATGGTGCCTGACGCCGACGCAGGCACATCCGTAAAACGTGCCGATCCTTTCGCCCCGCTGACCTCCGACATGCTCGATGTCGGCGACGGCCATGAGCTCTATGTCGAGAGCGTCGGCCGCGCCGACGGCATCCCCGCGATCTATCTGCATGGCGGACCCGGCAGCGGTTGCCAACCCGACCATCGCAAGCTGTTCGATCCCGAGCGCTTCTGCGCCGTGCTGTTCGACCAACGCGGCTGCGGCCGCAGCCGTCCGAAGGGATCGCGCGAGCACAACACGACGGCGCATCTGATCGCGGACATGGAGAAGATCCGCGAGAATTTTGGCTTCGAGCGCTGGATGGTGGTGGGCGGCTCCTGGGGCGCGACGCTGGCGCTGGCGTATGCGCAAGCGCATCCCGAGCGCGTCTCCGGCATCGCGCTGCGCGCGACCTTCCTGGGAACGCGGGCCGAAGTGGAGACAGCCTTCACGTCGCGCCTGTCACAGTTCTATCCCGCGCTCTACGAGGATTTTCTGAGCGTGCTGCCCCTGGAGGAGCGCGCGCATCCAATCGACGCCTATTGGCGCCGCATCCTCGACGCCGATCCGGCCGTGCACGGGCCCGCTGCGCGCGCCTGGCACGACACCGAGCGCGCCTTGTCGGAGCACAAGGCCGCAAAGACGCGGCTGGATCTTGCGTCACTGAACGTCTGGCGCACGCTGCCTGCGACGCCGTTCATGGAAGCGCATTATTTCGTCAACAATTCCTTCATGAGCGAAGACCAGTTGTTGCGAAACGCGGGCCGGCTCGAAGGCATTCCCGGCATCATCGTGCAGGGCCGCTACGATCTGTTGTGCCCTCCTGAGACATCCGGGCGGCTTGCGAAAGTTTGGCCCGGTTCCGAGATTCGGATCGTGGAAGAAGCCGGACATTCGCTCTATGATACCGGCGTGCGGGACGCGGTCATGAAGTCGATCGCGGACCTCGCGTCGAAAGTCGCGCGCTAGCATCTGCCTCCTCATCCTGAGGAGCACTCCAAAAGGAGTGCGTCTCGAAGGATGAAGGGCCGAGATGCTGCAGCGGGGCCTTCATGGTTCACCCGGCGATACGTAGCATCGTCCGGATGCTCACCATGCGGGTCAGCATGGGAAGGACAACAAGAAAATGCCGCTCGCCGGGCAAGGCATGCTGCTGACGTCGATGAATATCGACGCTCCAGATGAAGCCGATTTCAACCGCTGGTACGATCGCGAACATCTGGAAGAGCGCGTCGCGATCGAGGGATTCCTGGAGGCGCGGCGCTATGTCGCGCATGCCGCCACTCCCAAATATCTCTCGCTGTACTCGACCGAAACGCTCGATGTGCTCGACAGTCCAGCCTACCGGACGCGGCTCGCCAACCAGACCGAATGGTCGCGGCGGAGCATGGCGCATTTCAAGGACATGCTGCGCGTGGTCGCGCGCATCACCATCAGCAAGGGCACCGGCCGCGGCGCGGCGCTCGGCCTCGTGCGGCTGCGGCCGACGCCGGACAACGCGAGCGCATGGCGTGATGCACTGCAAGAAAAGCTGGCACCGCAGGACCGCGAAGGCATCATCTCGATGCATCTGCTCGAAAGCGAGGCGGAATTGTCGGGCGCAACGGCGGATATTCCGGCGGTGCGCAACGAAGGCGCACACGACTGGTTCGTGCTGATCGACGGCACCCGTGTCGGCGCGGTCTCCGCTGTCATCGCCGAACGCTTCACCGGTCCCGCTGCATCGCCCTTCCCGCTTCCTGTCTCCGTCGGCACTTATTCGCTGATGTGGGACCTCGCGAAGAGCGACATCGCGCCCAGCTAAAGCAGCTATCCGCAGCGCAACATATTGCATCGCACGCAGCTTGCGCGCGGCCCTAATGCTGTACGCGCGCAGCTCCCATGAAAGCGGGGAAGCGCGAAAATTTGTCGTTGTACTTCGGAACGGTTCTAATAAGCTAACCCAATGACGTCATTCATAAACCAGATCGACACGCGTTAGCGTTCGGCAAGCTCAAGAAAAGGCCGCGGGGTCTTTGGGCCTGCGCGGACAGGGTAGGAATGAAACCGACCGATATCGCGGCCCCCGACTACTTTCACAAAGTGGTCGATTGCCAGTGGGCCTGTCCTGCACACACCCCGGTTCCCGAATACATCCGACTGATCGCACAAGGCCGCTACAGCGACGCCTACATGATCAACTGGAAATCGAACGTGTTTCCCGGAATTCTGGGACGCACCTGCGATCGCCCATGCGAGCCGGCGTGCCGCCGCGGACGCGTCGAGGAAACGCCGGTTGCGATCTGCCGCCTGAAGCGCGTTGCCGCTGACTTCAAGGACGACATCAAGCAGCGCCTGCCGCGCCCCGCGCCGAAGAACGGCAAGCGCGTTGCGTTCGTCGGCGGTGGTCCCGCGTCGCTGACGGTGGCGCGCGATCTCGCGCCGCTCGGCTATCACTGCACCGTGTTCGACGGAGATCCCGAAGCCGGCGGCATGATGCGCTCGCAGATCCCGAAATTTCGCCTGCCCAATTCGGTCATCGACGAGGAGACCGGCTACATCCTGGGTCTCGGCGTCGACTTCAAAGGCGGCCACCGCATCGACAGCATGAAGGCGCTGCTCGCGGAAAAATACGACGCGATCTTCGTCGGCTCGGGCGCGCCGCGCGGCCGCGAACTCGACATTCCCGGTCGCAAGGAAGCAGCCGCCAACATCCATATCGGCATCGAGTGGCTGGCCAACGTGTCGTTCGGCCATGTCGACAAGATCGGCAAGCGCGTGATCGTGCTGGGCGGCGGCAACACCGCGATGGACTGCTGCCGCACCGCGCGCCGCCTCGGCGGCGAGAGCGTCAAGGTGGTCGTTCGCTCCGGCTTCGAGGAGATGAAGGCCTCGCCCTGGGAGAAGGAAGACGCGCTCCATGAGGACATTCCGATCCTCAATTACATGGTCCCGGTCGCTTTCAAGCACGTCGCCGGCAAGCTGATCGGCGTCAGCTTCCAGAAGGTGAAGGCCGAATACGACGCCAAGGGCCGCCGCAACCTGGTGCCCTCGGGCGAACCGGACGAGACGATCGCCTGCGACGACGTGCTGGTCGCGGTCGGCCAGGAGAACGCCTTCCCGTGGATCGAGCAGGATTGCGGCATCGAGTTCGACAAATGGCACATGCCCAAGGTCGATCCCGCGACCTTCGTCTCGACCAATCCGAAGGTGTTCTTCGGCGGCGACGCCGCGTTCGGACCGAAGAACATCATCTGGGCGGTTGCGCACGGCCACGACGCCGCGCTGTCGATCCACAAGATGCTCTCAGGCGAGGACATCACCGAGCGGCCGTTGCCGGAGGTGCATGTCTCCTCGCAGAAGATGGGCATCCACGAATGGAGCTATGACAACGACATCTCCAACGACAAGCGCTTCAAGGTGCCGCATCGCGACAAGGTGATTGCGCTGAAGGACATCCGCGCCGAGGTCGAGCTTGGCTACGACGTCAAGCTGGCGCTGGGCGAAGCCGAGCGCTGCCTGAACTGCGACGTCCAGACCGTGTTCTCGACCTCGCTCTGCATCGAGTGCGATGCCTGCGCCGACATCTGCCCGATGGACTGCATCACCTTCACTGACAACGGTGAGGAAGACGATCTGCGCCATCGCCTGAAGGCGCCCTCGCCGCATCCGGACCAGGATCTTTACGTCTCGTCTGATCTCAAGACCGGGCGCGTGATGGTCAAGGACGAGGACGTCTGCCTGCATTGCGGGCTATGCGCCGAGCGTTGTCCCACCGGTGCCTGGGACATGCAGAAATATTTGATCGAGATGACTCACGCAGGTTCGACATGTCCGACAAAAAGCCGCTCAGCAGCGTAAACGACTTCGTCGTCCGCTTCGCCAACGTCAACGGCTCGGGTTCGGCCAGCGCCAACGAGATGTTCGCGCGCGCGATCCTGCGTCATGGCGTTCCGGTCTCTCCGCGCAACATCTTCCCCTCCAACATCCAGGGCCTGCCGACCTGGTACGAGGTGCGGGTGACCGAAGACGGCCATCTCGGCGCCCGCGGCGGCGTCGACATGATGGTGGCGATGAACCCGCAGACCTGGGACAAGGACGTCGCCGGCATCGAGCCCGGCGGCTATCTGTTCTACGATTCCACCAAGCCGATGCCGTCGACCAAATTCCGCGACGACATCACCGTGATCGGCGTGCCGCTCACCGCGATCACCAACTCGACCTACACCGACCCGCGCCAGCGCCAGCTGTTCAAGAACATCATCTATCTCGGCGCGCTCAGTGCACTGCTCGACATGGACCCGAAGCTGATCGAGCAGCTGATCGGCGAGCAGTACAAGGGCAAGGAGAAGCTCTTGTCCTCCAACGTCCATGCGCTGCACCTTGGCCGCGACTGGGCGCTCCAGAATTTGAAATGCCCGATCGGGCTGCGGGTGAAGAAATCCGACAAGGTCGGCGACCGCATCTTCATCGAGGGCAACAGCGCCGCCGCGCTCGGCGCCGTCTATGGCGGCGCCACCGTATGCGCGTGGTATCCGATCACGCCGTCCTCGTCGGTGGCAGAGGCTTTCACCGCCCACTGCAAGAAGTTCCGGCACGACCCTGAGACCGGCAAGGCGAAATACGCGATCGTGCAGGGCGAGGACGAGCTGGCTTCGATCGGCATCGTGATTGGCGCGTCCTGGAACGGCGCCCGCGCCTTCACCGCGACCTCCGGCCCCGGCATCTCCCTGATGACCGAGTTCATCGGCCTTTCCTATTTTGCCGAGATCCCGGCCGTGATCATGAACATCCAGCGCGCCGGCCCCTCGACGGGCATGCCGACCCGCACCCAGCAGTGCGACATCATCGCTTGCGCCTACGCTTCGCATGGCGACACCAAGCATGTGCTGCTGTTTCCGGAAGATCCGGCCGAGGCCTTCGAGTTCGCGGCAGCCGCATTCGACCTTGCCGAGCGGCTCCAGACCACGATCTTCCTGATGCTCGATCTCGACATCGGCATGAATCACCGTCTCTGCCGCCCGCTGAAGTGGGACGACGCGAAACAGTATGACCGCGGCAAGGTGATGACCGAGGAGATGCTGGAGGAAGGTCGCGACTTCGGCCGCTATCTCGACGTCGACGGCGACGGCATTCCCTACCGCACCTATCCCGGCACGCATCCGACCAGAGGCTCGTACTTCACCCGCGGCACCTCGCGTGACCGCTATGCGCGTTACTCCGAGGAAGGCTCGGTCTATGCCGACAACATGCAACGCCTCGTGCGCAAGTTCGAGACGGCGCAGGACCTGGTGCCACGTCCGCTGCAAGCCAATGCAGAACGGCCGACCAAATACGGCGTGATCTATTTCGGTTCGACCTCGCCCGCGATGGACGAGGCCATCGGCCTGCTCGAAGCACGCGGGCACCAACTCGACCGGATGCGCATCCGTGCCTTCCCGTTCCACTCGAGCGTGGCGAGCTTCCTCGCCGAGCACGATTTCGTCTACGTGGTCGAACAGAACCGCGACGCCCAGCTCCGTCAGCTCATCGTCAACGAGAACGGCATTGACCCGGTGCGCCTGGTGCCGATCGTGCACTATGACGGCACCCCGATCACCGCCCGTTTCATCGCAAAAGCCATTGGCGACCACCAGGATCACCTCAAGGTGACCCCGCTCCGCAAGGCCGTGTCATGACCTACATTGCAAAGCCGAAATTCCATCATCCGGGCCTCAAGAAGAACGAGCTCGGCTACACGCATCGGGACTACGAGGGCAAGATCTCGACGCTGTGCGCCGGCTGCGGCCACGATTCGATCACCGCCTCGATCATCGAGGCCTGCTACGAGCTCTCGATCGAGCCGCACCGGGTGGCGAAGATCTCCGGCATCGGCTGCTCGTCGAAGACGCCCGACTATTTCCTCGGCAATTCGCACGGCTTCAACTCCGTGCACGGCCGCATGCCCAGCGTGCTGACCGGTGCCAACCTCGCCAACCGCGATTTGATCTATCTCGGCGTCTCCGGCGACGGCGATTCCGCCTCGATCGGCTTCGGCCAGTTCGCGCACTCGATCCGGCGCGGCGTCAACATGACCTATATCGTCGAGAACAACGGCGTCTACGGCCTGACCAAGGGCCAGTTCTCGGCCACCGCCGACCGCGGCTCGAAGTCCAAGAAGGGCGTCACCAACACCGACAACGCGATCGATCTCGTCGCGATCGCGCTGCAACTCGGCGCCACCTTCGTCGCGCGCTCGTTCTCCGGCGACAAGGCCCAGCTCGTGCCGCTGATCGCCGCCGCGATCCGCCACAAGGGCGCGTCCTTCATCGACGTCATCAGCCCCTGCATCGCCTTCAACAACCACGCCGGCTCGACCAAGAGCTTCGACTATGTGCGCGAGCACAACGACGCGGTGAACCGGCTCGACGTGCTGGTCGGCCGCGATCCGATTGCGGTCGATTACGCGCCGGGAACGGTGCAAATGGTCGAGCAGCATGACGGCAGCAAGATCGCGCTGCGCAAGATCGACGCGGACTACGACCCGCACGACCGGCTCGGCGCCCAGACCTTCCTTGCAAGGCACGCCGCCAAGGGACAGATCGTCACCGGTCTGCTCTACGTCGATCCCGACGCGGAGGACCTGCACGAGCATCTCAACACGGTCGAGACGCCGCTCAACACGCTGGAGGCGGACACGCTGTGTCCGGGCTCGGCGGTGCTGGACAAGATCAACGCCAGCCTGCGGTGAGGAATCCGTAGGGTGGACAAAGGCGCGCTTGCGCCGTGCCCACGAGCTGTCCCCGTAAGCGACTTTGGTGGGCACGCTTCCGCTTTGCCCACCCTACGGCACTGCCCGTGCCGCAAGGAACGCGTCGCCTCAACCGACCCGCTCGGGCTGAGCCTCGGGCGCCGGCGCGGCCTCGTCCGCCTGGACCGGGCGTCCGGCACCCCAATATTGCTTGCAAGTCGCGAGCAATGTTTCGGTGTCCATGGTCAGGCCGCCCGCATTGACGATCACGCTGTCAGTGCCAAGCGCCTTGTTCAGCAGCGCCAGGGCCTGCGTGGCAAATCCTCCGGAGAATCGCTGGGCGATGAGGGGATCGACCTTGAGCACGACGAATTTCTGCGTGCGCTGCTCCCAGAGGAACACCTTCCGCACGGCACTCCAGGCGATGGTCTCGCCGGCGAGCCTGGTGTCACGAATGCCGACACGGCTGATGAAGACCAGGGGCTGCCTGGCCGTGATCAGCCTCCAGAGCATCCTGCAGCTGGCAAGGCCGAAAAACACCGCACCGACATAGCAGATGGCGACCTGGGGCGTGGTGATGTTCTGGCCTTGCTGCCAACTATGCGCAAGCCCGGCGCAGAGCAGCGTCAGCAGCAGGCTGCCGCCGAAGAGCATCAGCAGCCGAGCTCGGGAATAGCCGATCGCTAGATTGGGCAGGTTCTGACTTTCGGACATTTTTCACCGCCTCCAGCCATTTGCGACAACCTGGGGTCACTCCGCGCCCCCTCCTGTGCAAGGGTTAAGCCTGGAACCTTGCGCGAGGCTGCCGGAGGAAGTGCAGATGAACGCACGGTGTGCGGCTTGCGACTAACCGGCGAAAGGCCCCCCACCCGCCCGGTGCGGGCCCGTCAACGGCCAAGATGCCCGGTGTGATCATGAAGCTTGCCGTCATCCTTCCGCTTGCCCTCGTGGCTTTCATCGGCGTCGCCCGGGCCGAGGAAGCCGACGATATCCGCGAGGCGAGCAAGGCCGAGGCCGAGACCTTCAACGCGCGGATGTATGCCGGACCGCCCGGCAGCAAAGCCTATGCCTGCTTCGTCCGCCGCTACGATGCCGCGCATCTGGCGCGGCATCCGAAGCAGAAGGTCGCTTCGATGAAGCTGCTGGTCTCGGGGGAGACCTACGAAGCGGACATGCAGCTGCACAACTCCTTCCGGATTGGCTTCCAATACCGCCACCGCACCGGCGATTTCGACTCCAGCGGCTCGTGTCACCACACCGTGCTGACCAAGGACGGCAGCGAGGTGCGCCTCGGCTGCGGCGTCGATTGCGAGGGCGGCGGCCTCGGTATTGCGCTGTCCAAGGACGACAAATCTGCCATCGTGCGGCTGGAAAGCATCAGGGTCTGGCTGCACAAGGCGACTGAAGCCGACGACCAGGCCCTGGTCGCCGGCAGCGATGACGGGATCTTCCGCCTCGAGCGGACTGATAACAGCGAGTGTGCTGCGCTTGCATACGACCGCAAGGAACTCGCCGTGCTCCGCCACAAGTGATTTGTGTCCGGCAAAGTCGTTATTCGCGCATGATCTCTTCGGAAAACCGCGTCACACTTTTCCGGATCATGCTTCAAGGAGATCGTCATGAACCGCCGGAACATCTTGTGGAGCACCGTCTCGGCGCTGGGCGCGGCGTTTGCCGCCTCGCGCGCCAAAGCTGCCACTGAAAAGGCTGCGACTGAAACCACCAGGTCGGACAAGCTGAAGGTCGTCTATCACCTCGCCGACGCCGAGAAGGTCAATTTCGTGCTCGGCAACATCCAGAACCATCTCGACGGCGTCGGCGGTCCCGATCATGTGACGATCGCGCTGGTGATCCACGGGCTGGCACTGAAGGCATTTCACCGGGCGCAGGCCAATCCCGATGTCAGCAGGCGTGTCGGCGATTTCTCGAAGAACGGCGTCGAGCTCGCGGCGTGCGGCAACACGATGAAGGCGCAGAGCGTCACGCTGGCGGATTTGCTGCCGGGGTTTGTCAGCGCGGAGAAGGGCGGCGTGGTCCGTTTGGCCGAGCTGCAGTCGCAGGGATATCTCTATCTGCGGCCTTAGGCGCTGAAGTTTCCGTTCCCCCGCTTGACTTACCCATAACTCTACGGTTATGAGTTAATCCATAACTTGTGAGTTATGGATTTCGCATGTCCGCCGCGCACGATCTTCTGTTCAGGACGCTCGCCGACCCCACCCGGAGGGCGATCTTCGAGCGGCTGTGCCGGGAGGGCGAGCAGACGGTCGGGGCACTGACGGCGCGGTCCGGCGTTTCCCAGCCGGCCGTCTCGAAACATCTCGGCGCGCTCAAGCTCGCCGGGCTGGTGCGCGACCGCCATGAAGGACGCCAGACCCATTACAGCGCGCAGCCCGGCGCGCTCAATCCGCTGATCGACTGGACCGGCCAGATGGCCGGCTTCTGGCAGAACCGGCTCGATGCCCTCGACGATCTCCTGAAGAGGATGGACCAATGACTGAAGCAGCAACCGAAACACGTTCCGTCGTCGTCGAGCGCGAATTCGCCTTTCCCGCCGAGCGGATCTGGCGCGCGCTGACGCAGCCGCATCTGATCGAGGAATGGCTGATGAAGAACGACTTCAAGCCATCGGTCGGTCATCGCTTCAATCTTCGCGGCGAATGGGGCGGCGTGCTGGACTGCGAGGTGCTCACCATCGAGCCGCAGCGCGCGCTCGCCTATACCTGGAATTTCTCGCATGAGGACGCGGCGTTCGATCTGAAAAGCGTGGTGACCTTCACGCTGACCCCGACGAGCGCAGGCACGCATTTGCGCGTCGAGCAGGCCGGTTTCAGCCCGACGCAGAAGCAGGCCTATGGCGGCGCGCATGCCGGGTGGAAGCAGTTTTTCGCCAAGCTGGACGAAGTGCTGGCGCGGGCTGAATAGCTCGCTCGCCGAGATTCATTCGATCATCTCAAGAGGAGGTTTCATTGACCGGGAACATGTGGGTTCGGCAGATCCATCGCTGGCTGTCCATCGCTTTCACGCTCGCCGTCATCGCGAACATTGTTGCCCTGACGCTGCAAATCCAGGCCACGTGGATCGGGCTGCTGGCATTCGTCCCGCTGATTCCGCTGCTCGCGACCGGGCTCTACATGTTCGCGCTGCCCTATGTCAGCCGCCGCAGCGGCGCGCGGCAAGAGGCGTGATCATGAAGAAGGCTGTGACCGCGAAGACAAGCAGCACGACGAAGATGGACGGCGCTTCGCCGTCCAGGCTGATCGACGGCAGGATCAAGGAGCTCGGCGACTGGCGCGGCGAGATGCTGGGGCGAATCCGCGGCCTGATCAGGCAGGCCGATCCCGATGTCGTCGAGGAGTGGAAATGGCGCGGTGTTCCGGTGTGGGAGCATGACGGCATCATCTGCACCGGCGAGACCTACAAGGCCGTCGTGAAGCTGACGTTTGCCAAGGGGGCGGCGCTGGACGATCCGGCCGGCCTGTTCAACTCCAGCCTCGACGGAAATGTTCGGCGCGCGATCGACATTCGCGAAGGCGAAAATATCAACGAGAAGGCGTTGAAGGCGCTCGTTCGCGCGGCAATAGACCTTAACGCGTCCAAGGCCAGGAAGAAGCCCGCAAAGCGTTCGGCATAGACGGCGGCCTCAGGCCACCGCCGGGATCGGGCGCGGGCTCACGACATATTCGCGCAAGACCTTGTCGTTGGCATCGACCTCGATCAGCGCGACGTCGTAGGTCCAGAGATCGGCGAGGTGCTGGAGCACGCGCTTGGCGTCGGTCTCGTTGAGCTGCGAGCCCTTGATGACGCGGTGATGCAGGACCAGCCGGCGGTCGCCGGAGAGATCGACATCGACCACTTCGATATTGGCGTCGATGTAGCCGACGTCGTGCTGCCGGGCCAGCTCGCGGCGGACGCGGCGGAAGCCGCGCTCGTCGTGGATGGCATCGACCCGGATGCCGGCGCGCTCTTCGGGATCGTCGTGCAGATGGAACATGCGGAGTTGCCGCATCAGTTTCGGGCTCAGGAACTGGGCGATGAAGCTTTCGTCGCGGTAATTGGCCCAGACGTCGCGCAGCACGCCCATGACGTCGTTCTTGCCGGCGATATCAGGGAACCACTCGCGGTCCTCGTCCGACGGATTGGTGACGATACGCTCGATGTCCTGCATCATGGCAAAGCCAAGCGCATAGGGGTTGAAGCCGGAGAAGCGCTGATCGTCGAATTCAGGCTGGAACACCACGTTGGTGTGCGATCCCAGGAATTCGAGGAAGTTGCCGTCGCTGATGCGGCCCTGCTGATGCAGCTGGGTCATGATGCGATAGTGGACGTAGGTTGCCGTCCCCTCGTTCATCACCTTGGTCTGGCTCTGCGGATAGAAATATTGCGCGATGTGGCGGACGATACGCAGGAGCTCGCGCTGCCAGGGCGCCAGCCGCGGCGCACTCTTCTCCAGGAAGTAGAGCAGGTTTTCCTGCGGCAGGCCGAGCAGCTTGCGGCGCCGTTCGACGCTGAGCACAGCGCGGGTCTTGCTCTTCCCGGCCGGCACGGTGCGCCAGAGGTCGTTGAAGACCTCCTCTTCGTGCTGGCGGCGGCGCCCTGCCCGCTTCTCCTCGGCGCGCAGGTCCAGCGTCTTCTTGCCGGGATAGCGGTCGATGCCGTGCGACATCAGCGCATGCGCGGCGTCGAGCGTGCGCTCGACCTCGGTGCGGCCGTAGCGATCCTCGCACTGCATGACGTAGTTCTTGGCGAAATCCAGGTAGTCGAGAATGCCTTCCGCATCGGTCCACTGCTTGAACAGGTAATTGTTCTTGAAGAAGTGGTTATGACCGAACGCGGCGTGCGCGATCACCAGCGTCTGCATCGTCGCCGTGTTCTCCTCCATGAGGTAGGAGATGCATGGCGAGGAGTTGATCACGATCTCATAGGCGAGGCCCATCAGGCCCTTGCGGTACGACGCCTCGTGATACGCAAAATGCTTGCCGAACGACCAGTGCTTGTAGAACAGCGGCATGCCGACGGACGAATAGGCATCCAGCATCTGCTCGGCGGTGATCACCTCGATCTGGTTCGGATAGACGTCGAGCCCGAGATCCTTCAACGCCACCTCCTCGCAGGCGTCGGTGATGCGCTGCAAGGTGTGGAAATCCCAATCGGCGCCTTCGAACAAGCGTTCCGTCATGGAGCGGCTTTCTCCTGAGCAGTTTCGCGGCGCTGGAACAGATCGTGGAACACCGGGAAGATCTCGCTGCGCTCGCTGACCTTGCGCATCGAGAGCGGTGCGCCGCTGTTGCGCAGGCGATCGTAGAGGGTCCAGAGCGAGGAGTCGGAGAGATCGAAGGCGCTGCCGCCGGACTCCCCGACCTCGAGATAGGCGAAGAACTGGCAGACCGGCAGGATCTTGTCGGTCAGCAGCATGCCCGTGAGCTCGCCGTCGGAATAGGAATTGTCGCCGTCGGAGGCTTGCGCGGCGTAGATATTCCAGTCCGACGGGTTGAAGCGCTCCCGCACGATCTCGTGCATCGCGTGGAGCGCGCTGGAGACCAGCGTGCCGCCCGAGGCCGGACCGTAGAAGAAGGTCTGCTCGTCCACCTCCTCGGCGCGGTCGGTGTGGCGGATGAAGACGATCTCGACATGCTTGTAGCGGCGCTTCAGGAACACGTAGAGCAGCATGTAGAAGCGCTTGGCGAGGTCCTTCATGTGCTCGGACATCGAGCCGGACACGTCCATCAGGCAGAACATCACCGCCTGCGCGACGGGCTTGGGCACGGTCTCGAAGCGGCGATAGCGGATGTCCAGGGGATCGATGAAGGGAATCCGCTTGGTCTTCGCCATCAGCTTTTCGAGCTGGGCGAGCAGCACCACACGCTCGTCCTCGTCGGTGCAGGCGGCGATCGCGGCTTCCAGCTCTTCGATCTCCTCCTTGCGCGGACGCTTGAGCGCGATGCGGCGCGCAAGCGCGAGCTTCACTGTCCGGCTCACGGAAATGTTGGCGGGCGAGCCGGAGGTGGTGTAGCCGGCTCGCTGGATGCCCTCGCTCTCGGTCTGCGCGATCTTTCGCTTGGCAAGATCGGGCAGTTCGAGGTCGTCGAGGAAGAGATCGACGAACTCGTCGCGGGAGAGGACGAAGCGGAAAGCGTCCTCGCTGTCCCCTTCGCCAGGACCGGAATCCTTGGCGCTGCCCTGGCCGGAGCGCTGGAGATAGTCGCCCTCGATGAACTTCTTGTTCCCGGGCAATACCATGTCGCGCGTTCCGCCTTCACGGCGGAAACGCGGCTCGTGCATGCCGTCGAGCGGTATGGTGACCTCACCACCCTCCAGGACGTCCTTGATGTCGCGTTCCTGCGAGGTCTTCTTGACGGCGCCCTGCACCAGGGATTTGGCCCGACGCAAGAACCGCTGCCGGTTCTCGAGACTCTTGCCGCCTGGATTCAGGCGCCTGTCAATAATGTGAATCGGCACTTTTTCATCCGCCTCAACCGGCCTGCTTCACACGCATGTACCATTCGACGAGCCGGCGAACCTGACGCTCGGTGTAGCCGCGCTCCACCATGCGTGCGACGAACTCGCCGTGTTTCTTCTCCGTCTCGCCGTCCTTCTTCGACCCGAAGGAGATGACCGGAAGCAGGTCCTCGACCTGGGAGAATATCCGCTTTTCGATCACGTCGCGAATCTTCTCGTAGGACGTCCAGGTCGGATTTTTGCCACCGTTCTGGGCCCGCGAACGTAACGAGAATTTGACGACCTCGTTGCGGAAGTCCTTGGGGTTGGCGATCCCCGCCGGCTTCTCGATTTTCGTCAATTCCTGGTTCAAAAGCTCGCGATCGAGCAGCTGGCCAGTGTCGGGATCCTTGAAGTCCTGGTCCTCGATCCAGGCATCGGCGTAGTCGACGTAGCGGTCGAACAGGTTCTGCCCGTAATCCGAGTAGGATTCGAGATAAGCCTTCTGGATCTCGTTTCCGATGAACTCGGCGTAGCGCGGCGCCAGATCCGCCTTGATGAATTCGAGATAGCGCTTCTCGACTTCCTCCGTGAGCTGCTCGCGGCGGATCGACTGTTCCAGCGCGTACATCAGGTGCACGGCGTCGGCGGCAACTTCCTGCGGATCATGGTTGAAGGTCGCAGCCAGGATCTTGAAGGCAAAGCGCGTGGAGACACCGTCCATGCCTTCGTCGACGCCGGCGGCATCGCGGTATTCCTGAACGCTGCGGGCCTTCGGATCGGATTCCTTCAGGCTTTCGCCATCATAAACCCGCATCTTGGCAAACACCGTGGAATTCTCGTGCTTGCGCAGGCGCGACATCACCGAGAACCGCGCCAGCGTCTCCAGCGTCGAGGGCGCGCAAGGCGCGGACGCGAGTTCCGAGCCCTGGATCAGCTTCTCGTAGATCTTCTGCTCCTCCGTGATCCGCAGGCAATAAGGCACCTTGATCACGCAGATGCGGTCGATGAAGGCCTCGTTGTTCTTGTTGGCCTTGAAGCTCGACCACTCGGCTTCGTTCGAGTGCGCGAGGATCACGCCGGTGAAGGGGATCGCGCCGATGTTCTCGGTGCCGATGTAGTTGCCTTCCTGCGTCGCGGTCAGCAACGGATGCAGCATCTTGATCGGCGCCTTGAACATCTCGACGAATTCGAGGATGCCCTGGTTGGCGCGGTTGAGGCCGCCCGAATAGCTGTAGGCGTCGGGGTCGTTCTGCGCGTAGGTCTCGAGCTTGCGGATGTCGACCTTGCCGACCAGCGAGGAGATGTCCTGGTTGTTCTCGTCGCCCGGCTCGGTCTTGGAGACTGCGATCTGGCGCAGCCGCGACGGCTGGATCTTGGCGACGCGGAATTGCGAGATGTCGCCGCCAAAGGCTTCGAGCCGCTTGTAGCACCACGGGCTCATCAAGCCCGTGAGGCGCCGGCGCGGAATGCCGTACTTCTCCTCGAGCATCGGCCCGAGGTGATCTGGATCGAACAGGCTGAGCGGGCTTTCGAACACGGGCGAGAGTTCATCGCCGGCCTTGAGCACGTAGATCGGCTGCACTTCCATCAGCGACTTGAGCCGCTCGGCGAGCGAGGATTTGCCGCCGCCGACCGGGCCGAGCAGATAGAGGATCTGCTTGCGCTCTTCGAGACCTTGCGCGGCGTGACGGAAGAAACCAACGATGCGTTCGATGGTTTCTTCCATGCCGTAGAAGCCGGCGAAGGCCGGATAGGTGCGGATGGTGCGGTTCAAAAAAATACGGCCAAGGCGTGGGTCCTTGGCCGTGTCAATCGTCTGGGGGTCACCGATGGCTGCTAGCAATCGCTCGGCCGCGTTCGCGTATTTCATGGGATCGCTTCGACACGATTCCAGGTACTCCGCCATCGACATGTCGTGTTGGCTTCTCGCCTCGAACGACTTAGCGAAAGCGTTGAATAGAGAATCGTTATACATGATCCCTCTCCGCGTGAGTTCCGCTACAAGCTGAAACGAAAGCAGTTACCGGACCGTTCCTCAGGCCATTTCGAATCAGCGTGAGCACATGACGATCATTGGACACCCGGGCGCCGATACCACGCAACGCACAACGTAGGCACTCGTTGAGTTACGAACAGGCACATGCCTGTAATTTGTGCGAATCTGTAGCTATCTTCGCTCATTTCCAGAAAATGTCACTTGGTCGCAACATCCGGGCATTACCGGGGATGAGCCCATCCGGCACTGCAACATGGAGCGATCTGCGAGCGGCAATCTTATGACGCTTGTACGGCGAAGCCTTGCGTGCCGCGTTCATCTTCCTGCTGCAATGCGGTGCGCGCGGCGCTCGCAGCATGGCAATCGCGGCAAGCGCGCAGCAGTGTATCAAAATCGGTCGCCAACCCCTCCGAGCGGATGACAATCCGTTCATTCTGCCGATCGTCCTGCGCGCGGCGCGCCAAGCTTCGGACGGCGCAGAGCTGCCGCTGCAAGGCCGGCGTCAGCGTCAGCACGATCGACTTGTGCCCGCGGCATTCCTCAGCCGAAATCTCCGCAATCGAGTCCCACAGCAGAAATTCATTGCCGATGCGGAGGTCGCGGATGCCATAGGGGGTGACGATCACCACCGGTCCCCGTTCGGCGGGCAGCAGCCAGATCAGCCGGCTGGTCACCAGGCCGAACAGCACGACGCCGGCATAGCCGATCGTCGTATCGTAGTCGCCCAGACCGTCCCACCAGTCGAAGGCAAGGGTCGCACTGAAAAGGGTCATCGCGAAGCCCGCCGCGACCAGCAGCCGCAGCTGGGTCGTACATGGACTGATTTCGAGGTCGTGGGACGCGTCGATGCATACGGCCGGCGCGACCGATTGCGGGCTGTCGGCGACAGCGAGCGTGCGGCCGTTATGATGTGCGTGCATGCTTTTCCCCAGCATGGCCATTCGCGGCCGAGCGACGATGTATCAGGCGGACCAGGATCCGCTGATGACACTCCACGCAACCATGGGCTGACGAGACGAAGCGGCTGACGTTACGCGACGAGACCTTGGCGAGCTCTTCCAGCCAACGACTTTTTACGCAACACGGCTACTTCCGCCTGGATCGCCATGATCGCGACGGAGTTACACTGGAGGGTATGACGCCTATGCCCTTGATTGGTTCCCTCCCGGGAGCATGTAAGCTAGAGGATAGCGCGTCAGGACCGGCGCGGAAACCCCTCGCCCGTAGGCTTGGAGATAAATAAGCATCATGAATCCCGTCAAAGAACTGGAAAAGCACGGACAAGCCGTCTGGCTGGACTTCCTGGCCCGCGGCTTCATCGCCAAGGGCGATCTGAAGCGGCTGATCGACACCGACGGCGTCAAGGGCGTCACCTCCAATCCGTCGATCTTCGAGAAGGCGATCGGCAGCTCGGACGAGTATGACGCCCCGATCGGCAAGGCGCTGAAGCGCGGCGACCGGACCGTGGCCGACCTGTTCGAGGCCGTCGCGATCGAAGACATCCAGAACGCCGCCGACGTGCTCCGCCCGGTCTATGACCGTCTCAAGGGAGGCGACGGCTATGTCAGCCTGGAAGTCTCGCCCTATCTGGCGATGGACACATCAGGCACGGTCGCCGAGGCGCGGCGCCTCTGGAAGGACGTTGGTCGCAAGAATCTGATGGTGAAGGTGCCGGCGACGCCTGAGGGCCTGCCGGCGATCGAGCAGCTGATCGGCGACGGCATCAGCATCAACATCACGCTCTTGTTCTCCCGGGACGTCTACCTTGAGGTCGCCGAGGCCTATCTCGCCGGCCTGGAAAAATATGTCGCCGGCGGCGGCGACCCGTCGCACGTGGCGAGCGTCGCGAGCTTCTTCGTCAGCCGCATCGACTCGGTCGTCGACAAGCAGCTCGACGAGAAGATCGCCCGCGCCAACGATCCATCCGAGAAGGAACGGCTCGCCGCGCTGAAGGGCAAGGTGGCAATCGCCAATGCCAAGGTCGCCTACCAGGATTACAAGCGCCTGTTCTCCGGCCCGCGCTGGGACAAGCTCGCTGCCAAGGGCGCCAAGCCGCAGCGGATGCTGTGGGCCTCCACCGGCACCAAGAACAAGGACTACAGCGACGTCCTCTATGTCGAGGAGCTGATCGGCCCCGACACCATCAACACCGTGCCGCCGGCGACGCTCGACGCGTTCCGCGACCACGGCAAGCCGCGCGACAGCCTGGAAGAGAATGTCGACGACGCAAGGCGCGTGCTGGAAGAGCTGGAGCGCTCCGGCGTCTCGCTCGATGCGATCACCGAGGAGCTCGTCAAGGACGGCGTCAGGCAGTTCGCCGATGCCGCCGACAAGCTCTACGGTGCGGTCGCCCACAAGCGCGCGACCGTGCTTGGCCCCGCGATCGACCGCCAGCTTCTCTCGCTCGGCGACGGTCTCGGCAAGGCCGTGGCCAAGAGCACCGAGGAATGGCGCGCGTCGGCAAAGATCCGCAGGCTGTGGCAGCGCGACAAATCGGTCTGGACCGGCACTGACGAGGACAAATGGCTCGGCTGGCTCGACAGCGCGGCAAAGGCCGACGTCGCCGACTATGAGGACTATGCGAGCCGCGTGAAGGGCCAAAAATTCTCCGACGCCGTCGTCCTCGGCATGGGCGGATCGAGCCTTGGCCCTGAGGTGCTCGCCGAGACCTTCGGGAAAAAGCCCGGCTTCCCGAAGCTGCACGTTCTTGACTCCACCGATCCGACGCAGGTGCGGGCAATGGAGGACAAGATCGACATCGCCAACACCGTGTTCATCGTCTCCAGCAAATCGGGCGGCACCACCGAACCGAACGCGATGAAGGACTATTTCCACGAGCGCGTCGCGCAGGCGCTCGGCCCGAAGGCCAAGACCGGCTTCCGCTTCATCGCGGTCACCGATCCCGGCTCGTCGCTTGAGAAGGCGGCGAAGGAGCTGAACTACGCCCGCACCTTCCATGGCGAGCCGTCGATCGGCGGACGCTACTCCGTGCTCTCGCCGTTCGGCCTGGTGCCGGCGGCAACCGCGGGCATCGACGTCAAGACCTTCCTCAAGCATGCGCTGGCGATGGCCCGCTCCTGCGGCCCGGACGTGCCGCCGAGTGAGAACCCGGGCGTGCAGCTCGGCCTTGCCATGGGCCTCGCCGGCCTCGAAGGCCGCGACAAGGTGACGATCCTGCCGTCGAAGAAGATCGCCGATTTCGGCGCCTGGGCCGAGCAGCTCATCGCGGAATCCACCGGCAAGGAAGGCAAGGGCCTGATCCCGATTGCCGGCGAGCCGCTGGGCGATCCCTCGGTCTACGGCAATGACCGCTTCTTCATCGACGTCCGCACCGAGGGCGAGGCGGACGCCGCGCACGACTCGGCGCTCGCGGGGATCGAAGCGGCCGGCCATCCGGTGGTCCGCATCGTCATGAAGTCGATCGACCATCTCGGCCAGGAATTCTTCCGCTTCGAGATGGCAACCGCGGTGGCAGGCAGCATCCTCGGCATCAACCCGTTCGACCAGCCGGACGTGGAAGCGGCCAAGATCAAGACCCGCGAGCTCACCGCGTCGTTCGAGAAGACCGGCACGCTGCCGGCCGAGCAGCCGGTGGTCAGCACGGACGAGGCCGATCTCTACACCGACGAAGCCAACGCCACGGCGCTGCGCGCCGCGGGCGCCAACGGCGACCTCACCTCGTGGCTGAGGGCGCATCTGTCGCGCTCCAACCATGGCGATTATGTCGCCCTGCTCGGCTACATCGCGCGTGACAAGGCGACGATCGACGCACTTCAGACGATGCGTCTGGAAGTGCGCGAGAAGCGCCACGTCGCGACCTGCGCCGAGTTCGGGCCGCGCTTCCTGCACTCGACGGGGCAGGCCTACAAGGGAGGGCCCGACAGCGGCGTGTTCCTCCAGATCACCGCCGACGATGCCAAGGACCTTGCGGTGCCGGGCCAGAAGGCGAGCTTCGGCGTCATCAAGGCGGCGCAGGCGCGCGGCGACTTCGACGTGCTCACCGAGCGCGGCCGGCGCGCGCTCCGCGTGCACCTGAAGGGCGGGCTCAAGAAAGGTCTCGCGACGCTCAATGCGGCGCTCAACGACGCACTGAATTAAGGGAATCTCTCACATGCAACTCGGCATGATCGGCCTCGGCCGGATGGGCGGCAACATCGTTCGCCGCCTGATGCGTCACGGCCATTCGACCGTGGTCTACGACAAGGACGCCAAGGCCGTCGCCGGCCTTGCCGCCGACGGCGCGGTCGGCTCCGCGACGCTCGAGGAATTCATCTCGAAACTCGAGCGGCCGCGTACGGCCTGGGTGATGCTGCCGGCCGGGCACATCACCGAGACGACGATCGACACGATCGCGGGCGTGATGCAGGCCGGCGACGTCATCATCGACGGCGGCAACACGTTCTGGCAGGACGACGTCCGCCGTGGCAAGGCGCTGAAGGCGCGCGGCATCCATTATGTCGATGTCGGCACGTCAGGCGGCGTCTGGGGGCTCGACCGCGGCTATTGCATGATGATCGGCGGCGAGAAGCAGGTGGTCGACCGGCTCGATCCGATCTTCGCCGCGCTCGCGCCAGGCGCCGGCGACATCCCGCGCACGGAGGGACGTGACGGGCGCGATCCCCGCATCGGGCAGGGCTACATCCATGCCGGCCCGGTCGGCGCCGGCCATTTCGTCAAGATGATCCACAACGGCATCGAGTACGGCCTGATGCAGGCCTATGCCGAAGGATTTGATATTCTCAAGAACGCCAGCATCGAGGCTCTGCCGGCCGACCATCGCTATGATTTCGACCTCGCCGACATCGCCGAGGTGTGGCGGCGCGGCAGCGTGATCCCGTCATGGCTGCTCGACCTCACCTCGACGGCGCTCGCCGACAGCCCGCAGCTCGCCGAATATTCCGGCTTCGTCGAGGATTCCGGCGAAGGACGCTGGACCGTGAATGCCGCGATCGACGAGGCGGTGCCGGCCGAAGTTCTGACCGCGGCGCTCTACACACGTTTCCGTTCCCGCAAGGAACACACCTTCGCCGAAAAAATTCTCTCCGCGATGCGCGCGGGGTTCGGCGGCCACAAGGAGCCGAAGCAGCCGGGCGCGCCGAAGCCGAAGTAGGGCATAACAAAGCGAAGGCCAATCGTTCGTGACAAAAGACCCGCAAGCAAAGCGCAAGCCGGAAAATTGCGCCTTCGTCATTTTCGGTGTCACCGGTGATCTCACTCACCGTCTGGTGATGCCGTCGCTGTACAATCTCGCCGCCGAACACCTGCTGCCGGAAAAGTTCTGCGTCGTCGGCGTCGCCCGCAAGGGCCAGTCCGACGACGAGCTCCGCGACAGCCTGTTGAAGGGCCTGCGCCGGTTCGCGACGCGCCCCGTGGACGACGACGTCGCCAGGAAGCTGCTGGAATGCCTGACGTTCGTCGAGGCCGATCCGAACGACCCGCCCTCGTTCGATCGCCTGCGCGAGCATCTGGACTCGCTGGAATGCGCGCAGGACACCGGCGGCAACCGGCTGTTTTATCTTGCCACGCCGCCGGCCGCGTTCGCGCCGACCGCGCGCGAGCTTGGTCGCACCGGCATGATGAAGGAGAACGGCGCCTGGCGGCGTCTCGTGATCGAAAAGCCGTTCGGCACCGATCTCGCCTCGGCGCGCGCGCTGAACGCCGAGCTGCTGAAGATCATGGACGAGCACCAGATCTACCGGATCGACCACTATCTCGGCAAGGAGACGGTGCAGAACATCCTGGTGCTGCGCTTCGCCAACGGCATGTTCGAGCCGATCTGGAATCGCAACCATATCGACCACATCCAGATCACGGTGGAGGAGAAGCTCGGCGTCGGCCATCGCGGCGGCTTCTACGATGCCACCGGTGCGCTGCGCGACATGGTGCCGAACCATCTGTTCCAGCTGATGTCGCTGGTCGCGATGGAGCCGCCCGCCCGCTTCGACGCGCATTCGGTGCGCTCCGAGAAGGCCGAAGTGCTCACCTCGATCCAGCGGCCGAGCCAGGAGGAAGCGCTGAAGAGCTCGGTGCGCGCGCAATATCTTGCGGGCCGGATCGGCGAAGACGAGATCCCGGATTATCGCAAGACCGAGGACGTCAAGCCCGGCAGCACCACCGAGACCTTCGTCGCGCTCAAGCTGATGATCGACAATTGGCGCTGGGCCGGCGTGCCGTTCTACCTGCGCACCGGCAAGGCGCTCGGCCACAAGCGCACCGAAGTCGCGATCAAGTTCAAGCAGGCGCCGCTGTCGATGTTCACGGGCACGACGGTCGACCGCTTGTCGCAGAACTTCCTCACCATCGGCATCGCGCCGACCGAGACCATCGAGCTGCAGTTCAACGCCAAGATCCCGGGGCCCAGCGTCACCATCGACGGCGTCGAGATGAAGTTCCGCTACGGCGACTATTTCCGCGCCGATCCCTCGACCGGCTACGAGACGCTGATCTACGACTGCATGATCGGCGACAACATCCTGTTTCAGCGCGCCGATGGTATCGAGGCCGGCTGGCAGGCGGTGCAGCCGTTCCTGGATGCCTGGAAAAGCGCGGGCACCAACGGCATCGAGACCTACGAGGCTGGCAGCGACGGCCCGGCCTGCGCCGACGAGCTGCTCCGGCGCGACGGGCGCAGCTGGCGGAAATATTCGTGATGGCCGCGGCCGGACAGCCGAAGCTGATCGTCGAGGCCGACGCCGAGGCGCTGGCGCTGGCCGCAGCCGAACGGGTGATGGCGCGGATCGCCGCCAACCCCTCGCGGATCGCGATCTGCCTGACCGGCGGCTCTAGCCCGAAGAAGCTCTATCAATTGCTCGGAAGCGACGCCTGGCGCGGCAGGATTCCCTGGGACCGCGTGCACTGGTTCATCGGCGACGAACGTTTCGTGCCGGAAAGCGATCCGCTCAACAACATGGCGGTCGCACGCGCGACCTTTCTCGACCGCAATGCGCCCTCCGGCCATATCCACCCGATCCCGACGGCGGCTGAAAACCCCGATCAAAGTGCACAGGCCTACGCGCGCGAGCTGCAATCTTTCTACGGCGCTGCGAGCCTCGATCCGGCACGGCCGCTGTTCGACCTGGTCCTGATGGGCGCGGGACCGGACGGCCACACCGCCTCGCTCTTCCCGGGCTATCCCGCGGTCGAGGAGACCACACGCTGGGTCGTGGGCGTCCCCAGGGCCAATGTCGCGCCTTTCGTGCCGCGGGTCTCGCTCACCCTGCCCGCTCTGGCGTCGTGCCGCGAAATGCTGTTCGAGATTGCCGGGCACGACAAGCAGCCGATCTTGACGCGCCTGCTCAATGGCGAGAATCTGCCGGCTGTACGCGCGCGCTCGAATGGTGAGACCGTCTGGCTGGTCGACCAGGCCGCGCTTCCGGAGGGAATTCGTGGCGGGCGTTGAAGCACCTTGTGCGTTGATCGTGATGGGCGTGTCGGGTTCAGGCAAGAGCACGGTTGCGGAGGCGCTAGGCCAGCGGCTCGGCTGGCGCTTCGAGGACGGCGACAGCTTCCACCCCGCCAGCAATGTCGAGAAGATGCGGGCCGGCCACCCCCTCACCGACGAGGACCGCTGGCCCTGGCTCAACGCCATCGCCGACGAGATCGCCCGGGTCTGCGACAAGGGCGAGCACGTCATCATCGCCTGCTCGGCGCTGAAGCACACCTATCGCGACGTGCTGCTGCGCGGCCGCGACGACGTCCGCTTCGTCTTCCTGAGGGGCACCAAGGAGCTGATCGCCGCCCGACTCGCGCAGCGCAAGGGCCATTTCATGCCGCCCGAACTGCTGACGAGCCAGTTCACGACGCTGGAGCCGCCCGAGGCCAGCGAGCACGTCATCACCGTCTCGATCGACGAATCGGTCGAGGCGATCGTCGACGGCGTGGTGCGGCAATTGAAGCTAAGCGGGGCGAAACGCTGAGGCCAAGAAAGAGGCCAAGAAACCCAAGGTCCTGCCATGACGAAAATCTCACTCGTGGTCTCCGACGTCGACGGCACGCTGCTGACCAAGGACAAGACGCTGACCGAACGCGCGAGGTCCGCGGTGCAGCGGCTGCACAAGGCCGGCATCGGCTTCACCATCACCTCCAGCCGCCCCGCCATCGGCATGCGCTTCCTGATCGAGCCGCTGGCGCTCTGGCTGCCGGTCGGCCCGTTCAACGGCTCCTCGATCGTCGATCCCGAGATGAAGCCGGTCGAGCAGCACCTGATCCCGCCGGGCGCCGCCGAACGGTCCCTGCAGATCCTCCGGGAGTTCGGCGCCGACATCTGGCTCTTCACCTACGACAAATGGCTGATCGACAACCCGAGCGGCAAATACGTCGCGCACGAGCAGCACACGATCCGCTCCGACCCGACCATCGTGACGGATTTTTCGCCGTATCTTTCGAGCGCCTGCAAGATCGTCGGCGCCAGCGCCGATGCGGCCGGCCTCGAGCGCTGCGAGAAGGCGATGCAGGAGGCGCTCGGCGTTGAGGCGACCGCGGTGCGCTCGCAGACCTATTATCTCGACGTCACGCCGCCCGGCTTCGACAAGGGCACCTTCGTGCAGGCCATGGCCAAGCGCTTGGATATTTCGACCGACGCCGTTGCCACCATCGGCGACATGCAGAACGACCTCGCGATGTTCCGCGTCAGCGGCACCTCGATCGCCATGGGCAATGCCACCGACAGCGTCAAGGACCAGGCCACCCACGTCACCGCGACCAATGAGCAGGACGGCTTTGCGGAGGCGATGGAAATGATCCTGAAGTGGAATGGGGTTGGCTAGGGTTTGACGGGACGAGACTCGACCAGCGCCCCGGCGGAAGGCTCCCCCTTGTGGGACAGGGAACGGAGAGAGACCGCCGTTGGAAAGTGAACAGCTGACTTTTCTGGACGACGGCGCGCAGCTGTTCCGGCAGGCGCTGACCTCGGATCGATTGCAGCGGCTCAAGGCAATCCTGTCTCATCTACCGCCCGATCACGCGGGGCTGAGGCTGAGAGGCGTAGAGGATCTCACACCCTTCCTTGCCCCGAGCGGAGATATCGGACGCTGTGCCGCGTCGGTGCTTGGAGAGGCCTGTCGTCCAGTCAGGGCGATCCTGTTCGACAAGACCGCCGCGACGAATTGGGCGCTCGGCTGGCATCAGGATCGCACCATCGCTGTGAAGACGCGGGTCTCCGTTGATGGTTTCGAGACATGGAGCGTCAAGAGCGGCATGCAGCATGTCGAACCGCCCTTTGGGCTGTTGTCAGGCATGGTGACGTTGCGGGTTCATATCGATCCGGTCCCGGCGAGCAATGCGCCGTTGTTGATCGCGCCCGGGTCGCACAAGCTTGGGCGCATTGCCAAGGACGATGTGAAGGACGTCGTTCAGCGTTGCGGCACGGTTGCATGCCTGGCTGAAGCTGGCGACATCTGGCTCTATGCGACGCCTATTCTCCATGCGTCGGATGCGGCGACCTCTCCGATGCATCGCCGCGTGTTGCAGGTGGACTTTTCCGTCGGCGAGCTTCCCGGCGGCCTGGAATGGCTTGGGGTCTAGCGGCAAGCGTTACTACTTCGACCGCTGCACGGCCGGCTTCTCGCTCTCCTGCCTTGCCGCCGACAGATTGTGGGCGGTGTTGATCAGCGCGATATGGGTCAGCGCCTGCGGGAAGTTACCGGTCTGGCGCTTGGCGACTGAATCATACTCCTCGGCCAACAGGCCTACATCGTTGGCGATGCCGACGACGCGGTCGAGCAGGACTTGCGCCTTGTCGAGATCGCCCGCGAGCACATGGGCATCGGCCAGCCACAGCGTGCAGGCCAGGAACGCGCCTTCGATCGGCTGCTTCTCCTCGGAGACCTCGCGCGGATCGTGCCGCAGCACGAAGCCGTCGCGCATCAAGTGCTGTTCGACCGCCGCGATGGTGCCCTGGATGCGCGGGTCTGCCGACGGCAGGAAGCCGACCGCAGGCAATAGCAGCACGCTGGCATCAAGCAGTTTCGAGCCATAGGAATCGACGAAGGCGTTCTCCTCCGCGTCAAATCCCTTGTTGCAGACGTCGCGATGAATGGCTTCGCGCAGGGCGCGCCAATGCAGCAGCGGCGCCTTGAAGCCAAAGGTCTCGGCGCTCTTGATGCCGCGGTCGAATGCAACCCACGTCATCACCTTGGAGAAGACGTAGTGCCTGGGCTGTCCGCGCCGTTCCCAGATGCCGTGGTCGGGATGATCCCAGACTTCGGCGAGATGCTGGAGCACCGCGCATTCCAGCGCCCAGGTCGTCTCGTCGTCGAGCTTCAGCCGGGCCATGCGCGACTGGTGGAAGGCGTCGATCAGCTCGCCATAGACGTCGAGCTGGAGCTGCGCATGCGCGGCGTTGCCGACCCGCACCGGCCGGGCGCCCTCATAGCCATCGAGCCAGCCCGCTTCCCATTCCAGCAGACGCCGCTGGCCCCAGATGCCGTACATGATCTGCATGTTCGCGGGCGAGCCGGCCGCCGCGCGCAGCAGCCAATTGTGCCAGGCCAGGGCTTCCTCGGTGTAACCCGAGTTCATTAGCGCCAGCAGCGTGAAGGTCGCATCGCGCAGCCAGCAGAAGCGATAATCCCAATTCCTGGCGCCGCCGAGCTTTTCCGGCAACGAGGTGGTCGGCGCCGCGACGATGCCGCCAGTGGGCCCAAAGGTCAGTGCCTTCAGCGTGATCAGCGAGCGCACGATCAGATCGTGGTACTCACCATCGCGCGTGCATTTCCCGCACCACTCATTCCAGAAGTTTTCGGTCTCCTGAAGCGCGACGTCCGGATCGATGGGCGCGGGCGGATCGAGATGCGAGGGGCCGTAGGTCAGCACGAACGGCACGGTCTCGCCGGCCTTGACCTCGAAGTCGGAGACCGTGGTAAGATCCTCGCCGCGGGTTTCGACCGGCGTGCGCAGCACCGTCATGTCCTGGCCTGCGACCGCCAGCAGCGAATGGTCGATGCGTCGCACCCAGGGAATGTCGACGCCGAAGCCGAAGCGAATGACGAGCTCCATCCTCATCTTCACCGTGCCGCTGACACCGCGCACCAGCCGCACGATGTCGGAGGCCTTGCCGCGCGGCGGCATGAAGTCGATCAGCGCAACGACGCCGCTCTCGGTCTCGAAGCGCGTTTCGAGGATGAGGGTGTTGCCGAGATAGCGGCGCGAGATGGAGGTCACGTCCTCGCCCGGCGCGATCAGCCAGCGGCCGTTCTTGGGCGTGCCAAGGATCGCAGCAAAGCAGGCATCGGAATCGAAGGCCGGCCAGCACAGCCAGTCGATCGAGCCGTTGCGCCCCACCAGCGCCGCGGTCTCGCAATCACCGATCAGCGCATAGTCCTCGATTCTCTGAGACAATGTGTTGCGAGCCTCTGAAAATCCGCGAAAAATTCCAGGCGCTTCAACTCCCGCCGGTCAACGAACGTTCCCGTGTCGCCGCCCTCAAGGCCGCGAGATCTACCTTGGCGGCGATCTTGTCAAGCGTAACCGGCAGGCGCTGGCGCCAGTTCGGATGCTCATCGATCGTGCCGGGAATGTTGGGCTGGTCGATCACGCCGAGCAGATCCTCCAGCGACACCGCCAGAAGACGCGACGGCGCCCGCGACAGGAAGGCGAGCACCGAATAGAGATCGTTGGCGTTGATGCCGTTCTGGCGCAGGATCGCGTCGAGCGCGCCGAGCGCATCCCAGCGCGCCTGGTCGTCCTCGCCGGGATCGAGCCCGAGCGAGCGCTTCATCTTGAGATCGCTGAAGGAGCGCCAGCCGGCATAGGTACAGAGATCATGCGTGTTCAGCGTGACCAGCGCATTGGGCCGGTAATGGTCGGCGCTGCGGAAATGGCCCGCATCGTCGCGCTCGAACATCATGACGAGGTAGGACCAGATGCCGAAATCCTGCATCGTCTCGCGGAAACCTTCCGGAACGGTGCCGAGGTCCTCGCCGATCACGATGCATTTGTGGGCTGCGCTCTCGCGCACCACGGCGCCAAGCAGCGCCTCGAACGGCATCTGCACATAGGCGCCGTTGTCGGGCTTGAAGCCGCGCGGCACGAGATACAGCCGCTTCAGGCCCAGCACATGGTCGAGCCGGATGGCGCCGGCATGGCGCATCGACGCCGCCAGCATGTTCGCGAACGGCACGAAAGACTGCGCTTCGAGACCACCGGCATTGAAGCCGGCAAGGCCCCAATCCTGGCCGACGGTATTGAGCACGTCGGGCGGTGCGCCGACGGCGAGATGGCGCGAAATCGCCATCTGCTCGTTCCAGGCATCGAAGCCGTTGGACTGCACGCCGACGGCGACGTCGAGGTAGAGCCCGACGCGCATGCCAAGCTGGCCGGCCAGCTCCTTGGCGGCATGCAATTGGCTGTCGGCCGTCCATTGCACGAATTCGACGAACTCGACCTCGCGCCTGTCGGGACCGCTGCGGAGCTCGGCGCATTTGGCTTCATCCGGCTGCTGCCACTCCGGCGGCCACTCCCACCATGGCCGGGTGAAGCGATGGCGCAGCACCTCGAAGCAGGCAAAGCGGGACAATAGCGGTGCGCGGTCGGCGCGGAACGCGTCGAACTGGTTGCGGCGGACTCCGGTCGCACTCTTCACAAAACTGTCGAAGGCGGCGCGCAGGCCCCGCCATTTCAGCGCCGCCATGTCCGCATAGGGCACACGATCGCCTTCACGCAGCCGCGCCGCGGTCGCAGCCGCGTCGGGGACGAGGTCGGCGGAAAATTCCGGGATCGCCTCGACGTCGATATAGAGCGGGTTGAGAAACAGCCGGCTGTTCGGCGAATAGGGGCTGCAATCGGCCGGCTGATCATCGAACAGGACGTGCAACGGGTTGAGCCCGACGCCGTCGGCGCCCAGCTGCCTGGCGAGCCGGACGAGGCCGGCAAGATCGGTGAAATCGCCGATGCCCCAATTGCGGTCCGAGCGGACGCTGTAGAGCTGCACGGCAAGCAGCCAGCCGCGATCGAATTCGCCGCCGAAGGCGCGTTCGGGCGCCACGATCATCGGCACCTCTTCCGCGACACCCTTGGCATCGGTCAGCGTCAACCGGTGATAACCGAGCGGCAGGCCGGCGGGCCAGGCGATCACGGGCTCGCGCGTCTCGCCTTGCGCGATCACATTGCCGTTTGCGCTCAATTTCCACTGTAGCGGCGGCGTGCCGATCGTCGCCAATTCGGTGCGCGGATGTCCCAGGGCGCGCACCACCACCGGCCCGCTGACGAAGCGGTAGACCCGCTTCTCCGGCAGGGCGTCGAGGATGGATTTGAGCGCCTCGGGCGCGGTGACCCGCAGCTTTCCGAGGGCGTCGACGAATTCGGACTGAACGCCCTTGATCCGGGCTTGAGCTAAAAGATCCATTCGGCACGCAGCTTGCAAGCCACCCTGTTGTCGGGGGCATCGATTTTAACGAGGCGGTGGAAGACCTTAGTCAAGGGTAACTCGCAAACTGCACCGGTCGTTCCCAAGGGAACTAATGACACAGAACCGGCTTTCTATATAGGTACCAAGCGTAGGTTCCCGACAAGGGAAACGGGCTCCTGCTTTCTTGTCAATGGCATCACCGTGAACAAGACAATTCAAACTGTCGAGAGTGCCGCAGCCGGCAGCGCTTTCCTCATCGAAGACATCTATCCCTTGATCGATGGCGGCCGCTTCGCCGTGAAGCGGATCGCCGGCGAACGGGTCGAGGTCTGGGCCGACATCTATCGCGACGGCGACGGAGTGATCGGAGCCGCGCTGATCTGGCACGGTGAGCAGGACCGGGAATGGCGGAGCGAGCCGATGATCCATCACGGCAATGACCGCTGGTCCGGCGCGTTCACACCGGTTGATCCCGGCCAATATGTCTATGCGATCGAAGCCTGGACCGACGAGTTCGCCACCTGGTCCCGCGGGGTCGCACGCAAGCGGCGCGCCGGCGCGGACGTCAGCCTCGATGCGATCGAGGGCGCCGGCCTCCTGACCAAGGCGCATGGCGCGCGGCAGGACGCCACGACGGTCATCATGAAGCAATGCGAGGATTATCTTCAAACCGGCGATATCGGCTCGCTGCTTGCAGCCGATCTCGGCGCGGCCATGGCTGACAGCCAGTCGCGGCCCGACCTGACCCGCTCGCAGAACTTCCCGCTGGTCGTCGACCGCGACAAGGCGCGCTTCGGCGCGTGGTATCAGATGATGCCGCGCAGCCAGAGCCAGATCCCCGGCCGGCATGGCACGCTTCGTGACTGCATCGCGCGCGTGCCTGACATCGCCGCGATGGGCTTTGACGTGCTCTACTTCACGCCCATCCACCCGATCGGCCACACCCGCCGCAAGGGCCGCAACAATGCGCCGGTGGCAACCGAAGGCGATCCCGGCTCGCCCTATGCGATCGGCACCGCCGCGGGCGGGCACGATGCACTGCATCCCGAGCTCGGCACGATCGAGGATTTCCGCGCGCTGGTCGCGACGTGCCTCGAATACGGCCTCGAACTCGCGCTCGACTTCGCCGTGCAATGCTCGCCGGACCATCCCTGGCTGACCCAGCATCCGGAATGGTTCAAATGGCGGCCGGATCGCTCGGTACGGACGGCGGAGAGTCCCTATCCGGACATCGTCAACCCCGATTTCTCCTCCGTCGACAGGGCCGGGCTGTGGAACGCGTTTCGCGATGCCATGCTGTTCTGGATCGACCAGGGCGTCACCATCTTCGCCATCGACAATCACGACACCGCGCCGCTTGCGTTCTGGGACTGGCTGATCGCTGACATCCGCCGCCGCCATCCCGGGGTGATCCTGTTCTCCAAGACCTTCGCGAAGCCGAAGCTGATGAAGGGCCTCGCCAAGCTCGGCTTCGCGCAGTCCTTCAGCTATTTCCCGTGGCGCACGGAAAAGTGGGAGCTGGAGCAATATTTTTGCGAGCTGACGCGCTATCCCGAGCGCGACTTCTATCGCCCGAACCTGTTCGTGAGCACGCCCGACCTGCTGCCCTATCATCTCCAGGGCGGCGAGCCCTGGGCGTTCAAGTCGCGCGTCGCGCTGGCGGCGACGCTGTCCGGCAGTTATGGCATCTACAGCGGGTACGAGCTGCTGGAGCACGACGCGATTCCCGGCCGCGAAGAGTATCTCGATTCCGAGAAATACCAGATCAAGCAGCGTGACTGGGATCGGCCCGACAACATCAAGGCCTACATCGCCGCGCTCAATCGCATCCGCAATGATCACGCCGCACTTCAGCAAACGCAGAACTTGCGCTTCCTCGGCATCGAGGATGGCGAGACGATCGCCTTTGCCAAGGAGGCGGCCGATCCGTCCGATACCGTCGTCGCGGTCATCGCCCTGACGCGCCGTGAGCGCGAATTCTGGTTGCCGCTCGGCGACCTCACCATCGACGGCGGCGGCGCACGCCGCCACGTCACCGCACTGGAAAATCTCATCACCGGCGAACAGTCCCGCATCGAATGGGGCGGGATCAAATTGCGTATCGATCCCGACCGCGATCCGGCGTTGCTGTTCCGCTGCCTGGCGTAAGGATCACGCCATGAATGTTTTATCTTCCGTCGACACCAAGAAAGCCGAGGCTGCCGAGATCGTGGATGAGCTCTGGTACAAGGACGCCATTATCTACCAGCTCCATGTCAAGGCGTTTGCCGACAGCAACCAGGACGGCATCGGCGACTTCGCCGGCCTGACCGAGAAGCTGCCTTACCTCCAGGAGCTCGGCGTCACCGCGCTGTGGCTGCTGCCGTTCTATCCGTCGCCCGGCCGCGACGACGGCTACGACATCGCCGACTACGGCTCGGTCAATCCCGATTTCGGGACGATGAAGGATTTCAAGCGCTTCATCCAGGAAGCACAGAAGCGCGGCCTGCGCGTCATCACCGAGCTCGTCGTCAACCACACCTCGGACCAGCACAACTGGTTCAAGCGCGCGCGCCGCAGCCATCCGGGCTCGAGCGCCCGCAACTGGTATGTCTGGAGCGACACCGACCAGAAATACCAGGGCACGCGCATCATCTTCACTGACACCGAGAAGTCGAACTGGACCTGGGATCCCGAGGCCGGCGCCTTTTATTGGCACCGCTTCTTCTCGCACCAGCCGGACCTCAATTTCGACAATCCGCGCGTGGTCAGCGCGCTGATCCAGGTGATGAAGCGCTGGCTGGACGCGGGCGTCGACGGCTTCCGGCTCGACGCCATTCCCTATCTCTGCGAGCGCGACGGCACCAACAACGAGAACCTCCCCGAGACGCATGCCATCATCAAGCGCCTGCGTCAGGAGCTCGACGCCTACTCCAAGGGCAAGCTGCTGCTGGCCGAGGCCAATCAATGGCCCGAGGACGTGCAGGAATATTTCGGCCGTGGCGACGAGTGCCACATGGCCTACCACTTCCCGCTGATGCCGCGCATCTACATGGCGATCGCGCAGGAGGATCGCTTCCCGATCACCGACATTCTGCGCCAGACGCCGGACATTCCCGCAAGCTGCCAATGGGCGCTGTTCCTGCGCAACCATGACGAGCTGACGCTGGAGATGGTCACCGACGTCGAGCGCGATTATCTCTGGACCACCTACGCCAACGATCCACGCGCCCGCATCAATGTCGGCATCCGCCGGCGCCTCGCGCCGCTGATGGACAATGACCGCCGCAAGATCGAGCTGATGAACTCGCTGCTGCTGTCCTTCCCCGGCACGCCGATCATCTACTACGGCGACGAGATCGGCATGGGCGACAACATCTATCTCGGTGACCGCAACGGCGTGCGCACGCCGATGCAGTGGAGCCCGGACCGCAATGGCGGCTTCTCGCGCTGCGACCCGGCGCGCCTCTACGCGCCGCTGATCATGGATCCCGTCTACGGCTACGAATCGGTCAACGTGGAGGCGCAGTCGCGCAGCCTGTCCTCGCTGCTCAGCGCGACCAAGCGCCTGATCTCGGTGCGCAAGTCGACGCTCGCCTTCGGCCGCGGCACCATGACCTTCATCCGGCCGGCCAACCGCGCGGTGCTCGCCTATGTCAGGCAATACGGCGACGAGGTGATCCTCTGCGTGGCCAACCTCTCGCGCGCCGCGCAGGCGACGGAGCTCGACCTGTCGCCATGGAAGGACCGCATCCCGCAGGAGATGCTCGGCCGAACGCGCTTCCCGCCGGTCGGCGAGCTGCCCTACATGATCACGCTGGGGCCTTACGGCTTCTACTGGTTCCAACTCGCCGAGCGCGACAAGTCCGAGCCGGTGACGCCGCGCGCGGTGCCGGAATTCGAGACGCTGGTGGTGCCGGTCAATTCGAATTGGGTGTCGCTGGCGCGCGAGCGCGGCGTGTTCGAGCGCGACGTGCTGCCGGGCTTCCTGGCGCGCACGCGCTGGTATCCCGAGCACAATCCCAAGCACATCCAGGCCACGTTGACCTCGGCGGTACCGTTCAGCGACATCGGCGACAACAGGCCGTGGATCGCATTCTTCGAGACCACGCAGGACGACGTGACCACGCGCTATGTGTTGCCAATGCAGATCGAGTGGGTCCGCTTCGACCGCGAACGCTTCAATCCGAAGGCGCTCGCCGCCGTGCGCCAGGGCGCGCGAGAGGGCACGTTGCTTGACGTCGCAACCGAGCAGATCTTCATCGGACTTCTCCTGCGGGGCCTGTCGCAGAACCTGGTGGTCGACGAGAACAATCTGCGGCTGGAGTTCAAAGCCACCAACCGGTTCGCCGATTACGTCATCAAGGAGCCGGGACGCATCCGCGCCATCGAGCAGTCGAACAGCATCGCGCTGGTCGACAACCAGTATGTCGCCAAGATCTATCGCCAGCTCGAAAGCGGCATCAATCCCGAGATCGAGATTGGCTCCTACCTCACCGACGTCGCGCATTTTGCCAATACGCCGGCGCTGCTCGGCAGCGTCGAGCTGGTCGAAGGCAATCGAAGCAGCGCGGTCGGCGTGCTGCACGCCTATGTCGAGAACCAGGGCGACGGCTGGGCGGTCACCACGGGTTATCTCGACCGCTATATCGACGAGCAGCGGGTGCTGCCACCGGGCGAGATGCTTCGCGAAACCCAGGAGCAGGCGCCCTATCTGCACTTCATGGCGCAGATCGGACGGCGGCTGGCCGAGCTGCATGCGGCTCTCGCCGCCGCAAAGCCCGACGATCTCGCGCCGGAGCCGATCGGCTCCGCGCAGGTCGAGCGCTGGGCATCCGGGCTCAAGGCACGGGCCGAGCGGATCTTCGAACGGCTGGCCGACAGCCGCGACGGTCTGCGCGAGGCCGATCGGCCGTTGATCGACCAGCTCGTCGCGGTGCGCGCGACCCTGCCCGACCACCTCGATGCGCTCTTGCCATCCGACATCGGCGGGTTGAACATCCGTCATCATGGCGACTTCCGCCTCGGGCAAATTCTGATCGTGAAGGACGATATCTTCATCATCGACTTCGACGGTGACCCGCGTCTGCCGCTGGCCGACAGGCGGCGCAAGGCGCCGGCCGCACGCGACGTCGCCGGCCTGATCCGCTCGATTGAGCTTTCGGTCAACACCGCGCTCAGTCGCGCGCTCACGGGCGCAGCCGACGAGCAGGACCGGCTCGCGACCGCACTCGGCGAATGGCGCGAACGCGCCGCCGCGACGTTCCTCAACGCCTACCGCGAAACCATGACCGATCGCCGGCTGTGGCCGGATGATCGGCAATCCGCGGAAGGCCTGTTAAGGTTTTTCCTGCTTGATCAAGGTTTCGACGAAGTAGAGTACGAGCTGTCCCACCGGCCGGAGGGACTCCGCGCGGCGCTGACCGGACTGCTTCGCATTCTGTCCAATGAGAGCGAAGCCCATGCCTAAACTGCCAGCCGAGGCCTACGCGATCATCGAGGGGCGCCATTCCGACCCCTTCCATTATCTCGGGTTGCATCCCGAGGGCGGCAAGAGCGTGGTGCGCGCGTTCCTCCCCGAGGCCTCCAATGTCGAGGCGGTGGGCGAACATGGCGAGGTGGCGAAGCTCGACCGCGTCCACGATTCAGGCCTGTTCATCGGCGCCCTGCCGAACGGCTCGAAGCGCTACCAGCTGCGCGCCAAGTTCGGCGACAACGTCGTCGAGTTCGAGGACGCCTATCGTTTCCCGCCGATCCTGACCGACTTCGATCTGTATCTGCTCGGCGAAGGCACCCATCAGCGACTCTATGACAAGCTCGGCGCGCATCCGATGCGGCTCGAAGGCATCGACGGCATCGCATTCGTCGTGCTGGCGCCGAATGCGCGGCGCGTGTCCGTGGTCGGCGATTTCAATTTCTGGGACGCGCGGCGCCATCCCATGCGGGTGCGCGGTGCCGGTTACTGGGAATTGTTCATCCCGCACGCCAAGGGCGGCGATCACTACAAGTTCGACATCGTCGGGCCGCACGGCCACCAGTTGCCGCTGAAGTCCGATCCCATGGCCTTTGCGAGCGAGGTGCGGCCGAAGACGGCGTCCATCGTGTTCGACGAGGCGCATCTGCCGCGGCCGCGCCCGGCGCCGGACGGCATCAACGCGCTCTCGGCGCCGATGTCGATCTACGAGGTCCATCTCGGCTCCTGGCGGCGCAAGAACGGCGACGAATGGCTCACCTATCGCGAACTCGCCGAGCAGCTGCCGGCCTATGCGCGCGACATGGGCTTCACTCATCTCGAATTCCTGCCCGTCAGCGAGCATCCGTTCGACGGCTCCTGGGGCTATCAGCCGACCGGCCTCTACGCGCCGACCAGCCGCTTCGGCACGCCCGAGGATTTTGCCGCGCTGATTGACGCCTGCCATCGCGAGGGCGTCGGCGTGCTGCTCGACTGGGTGCCCGGCCACTTCCCGGACGATCCGCACGGGCTTGGCAGCTTTGACGGCACCTCGCTCTATGAGCACGCCAATCCACTGCAGGGCCGCCACCTCGACTGGGGTACGCTGATCTACAATTACGGCCGCACCGAAGTGACGAACTTTCTGGTGTCGAACGCGCTGTTCTGGCTCGAGCGTTACGCGATCGACGGGCTGCGCGTCGATGCGGTGGCGTCCATGCTCTATCTCGACTACAGCCGCCCGCCCGGCGCCTGGATTCCGAACCAGTATGGCGGCCGCGAGAACATCGAGGCGATCAACTTCCTGCGCCGCTTCAACACCGAATTGTTCGCGCGTTTCCCGCAGGCGACCACGGCCGCCGAGGAATCCACCGCCTGGCCGCAGGTCTCGCGCCCGGTCGAATTCGGCGGGCTCGGCTTCGGCTACAAGTGGAACATGGGCTGGATGCACGACACGCTGAACTACATCAGCAAGGATCCCATTCACCGCAAGCATCATCACGGCGAGATCCTGTTCGGCCTGCACTACGCTTTCTCGGAGAACTTCATTCTGCCGCTGTCACATGACGAGGTCGTGCACGGCAAGCGTTCGATCCTGGGCCGTATGCCCGGCGACGAATGGCAGCGCTTTGCGAATTTGCGCGCCTATTACAGTTTTATGTTCGGCCATCCCGGCAAGAAGCTGCTGTTCATGGGCGCGGAGCTCGCGCAAAGCCGCGAATGGAATCACGACCAGTCGCTCGACTGGCACCTGCTCGAGTACAAATACCATTCCGGCATCCAGTCGCTGATCCGCGACCTCAACCGGCTCTATCGCGCGGTGCCGGCGCTGCACCAGATGGATTGCGAACAGGCCGGCTTCGAATGGGTGATCACGGACGACGCCAACCGAAACGTGTTCGCCTGGCTGCGCAAGGGCTTTGACGAGCACGCGCGATGCCTCGTGATCGTCAACTTCTCGCCCAACGTCTATCGCAACTACCGCGTTCGCGTGCCCTTTGCCGGCAAGTGGAAAGAGGTGTTCAATTCGGACTCCGACCATTATGGCGGCACCAATGTCGGGAACATCGGCGAGGTCAATGCCGTTGACGGCAAGGCCCCCGAGCTGCGCCTCACCATTCCGCCACTCGCCGCGATCTTCCTCGTTCCGGAAAGCTGACCGATGCGCCTGACCGCCGGATCGCCCGCACGCCTCGGTGCAAGCTGGGACGGACGCGGCACCAATTTCGCGTTGTTCTCCGCCAACGCGCAGAAGGTCGAGCTGTGCCTGTTCGACACGCAGGGCCGGCGCGAGCTGGAGCGTGTCGAGCTGCCGGAGCGCACCGAGGACGTCTGGCACGGCTATCTCAACGACGTCTCGCCGGGCCAGCTCTACGGTTATCGCGTGCACGGCCCCTACGAGCCCGAGCACGGCCACCGCTTCAACGCCAACAAGCTGCTACTCGATCCCTACGCCAAGCGGCTCGCCGGACGGCTGGTCTGGAGCGATGCGCATTTCGCCTATCGCACCGGCTCGCCGCGCGAGGATCTCTCCTTCGACCGGCGCGACAACGCGCGCGGCATGCCCAAGGCCGTCGTCGTCGACGAGACCTTCAACTGGGGCCGTCGCGAGATCCGGCCCAACATCCCCTGGGAAGACACCATCATCTACGAGGCCCACGTCAAGGGCCTGACGCAGAAGCGCGACGACGTGCCGCCGAACTTGCGCGGCACCTATGGCGGGCTGTCGTCGCCGGCGATGATCGAACATTTGAAGACGCTCGGCGTCACCACCGTCGAGCTCCTTCCGATCCACAGCTTCATCGACGACCGCATCCTGGTCGAGAAGAAGCTCGCCAACTACTGGGGCTACAACACGCTGTCCTTCTTCGCGCCCGAGCCGCGCTATGCCCAGGACAACGCGCTCGATTCCTTCCGCACCACGGTCGCGCGCCTGCACGATGCCGGCATCGAGGTGATGCTCGACGTCGTCTACAACCACACCGCCGAAGGCAATCACCTCGGCCCGACGCTGTGCTACCGCGGCATCGACAATGCCTCCTATTACTGGCTGAACCGCGAGAACCCGCGCTATTACGACGATTTCACCGGCTGCGGCTCGTCGGTGAACCTCACCCATCCGCGCGTGCTCCAGATGGTGATGGATTCGCTGCGCTACTGGGTCGAGGTCTGCCATGTCGACGGCTTCCGCTTCGACCTCGCCACCACGCTGGCGCGCGGACCGAACGGCTACGATCGCGGCATCTCGTTCCTGACGGCAGTCCGGCAGGACCCGGTGCTGGCGACGGTCAAGCTCGTTGCCGAACCCTGGGATCTCGGGCTCGGCGGCTACCAGGTCGGCGCATTCCCGTCGCAATGGTCGGAGTGGAACGATCGGTATCGCAGCGCCATGCGCCGCTACTGGAGCGGCGAAGGCAGCCTGATCGGCGACATCTCCAGCCGCATGACGGCCTCATCCGACCTGTTCAACCATGACGGACGGCGGCCGCGCGCCAGCATCAACCACATCACCGTGCATGACGGCTTCACGCTCGCCGACCTCTTCAGCTACAACGAGAAGCACAACGAGGCCAATGGCGAGGACAATCGCGACGGCTCCAACGACAACCACAGCAACAATTGCGGTGTCGAGGGTCCGACCGACGATCCGGACATCATCAGCCTGCGGCGGCAGCTTCGCAAGAACGTGCTGGCCTGCCTGATGCTGGCGCAGGGCGTTCCGCTGATCCTCGCCGGCGACGAGGTTGGCAATTCGCAGTCCGGCAACAACAACGCCTATTGCCAGGACAACGAGGTCGGCTGGGTCGGCTGGGACAATCTCGGCAAGGACGGCGATGACATGGTCGATTTCGTCGCCGGGCTCGCCGAAATCCGCCGCCGGTTCTCCCAGCTTCGCAGCCATCGCTGGCTCGACGGCCGCGCCAAGGATGGCATCTCCTACGGCGCGCTGTGGCTGACGCCCGCCGGCGACGAGATGACGGAGAGCGACTGGAATTTCCCGGAAGGGCGGTTCCTCTCCTATGTGATGGGGCCGATGGAACCGGGAAGCGCCGCGATCTTTATCGTACTGAACGCCGCCCCCGAAGAAATCGCATTCAAATTGCCCAAAATGACCGAATACAAGAGCTGGCAGCAGATCCTGAACACGACGGATGGCGGGCTGAACAGCGTTGATTTCCTGCCCGGAAGCGACAGCAAGGCGCCGCCGCGCTCCGTGCTCGCCTTCGCGGGGGCGCTATGAGGCCATCCTTCGGGGCGAGGCCGACCAAAGACGGCGTGTCGTTCCGGCTGTGGGCGCCCGGTGCGCGCCGGGTCGATCTCCTGCTCGACAGAAGGCACGCGATGCAGCGCCGGCAGGATGGCTGGTATGTCGCCGAGATTGCCGCCCTGCCCGTCGGCAGCCCCTACAAGTTCAGGATCGACGACGAGATCGACGTGCCCGATCCGGCCTCGGCCTTCCAGCCCGAGGATGTGTCCGGCCCGAGCGAGGTGATCGATCACGACGCCTGCGCGTGGCGCGCGCGCGATTGGCGCGGACGTCCCTGGGAAGAGACGGTGCTGATCGAGACCCATGTCGGCACCTTCACGCCTGAGGGCACCTACCGCGCCATGATCGACAAGCTCGATCATCTCGTTGCGACCGGCGTCACCGCGCTCGAATTGATGCCGCTGGCCGATTTCGCCGGCCGCCGCGGCTGGGGCTATGACGGCGTGCTGTGGTATGCGCCCGACAGCGCCTATGGCCGGCCCGAGGACCTCAAGACACTGATCGACGAGGCGCATCTGCGCGGGCTGATGGTGTTCCTCGACGTCGTCTACAATCATTTCGGACCGGAAGGGAATTATCTCGGCCGCTATGCGCCGGCCTTCTTCACCGATGCGCATACGCCGTGGGGCAGTGCGATCGATTACCGCGTGCCGCAGGTCCGGGCCTTCGCAGTCGAGAACGCGCTGTCCTGGCTCACCGACTACCGCTTCGACGGCCTGAGGCTGGACGCCGCCAACCACATCATGGCGATCCCCGGCGAGCAGTCGATGCTGCAGGACCTCAGCGCCGCCACCGGCGAACTCGCTAAGGCCACCGGGCGGCACATCCACCTGGTGCTGGAGAACGGCGACAACCGCGCCAGCCTGCTCGATGCCGCGCAGGATCCGCCCAACGGCAAATATCGCGGCCAGTGGAACGACGACTATCACCACGTCTGGCACGTGATGCTGACCGGCGAGCTCGCCGGCTACTACGCCGACTACCAGACGCCGCGCATGGATCTTGCGCGCGCACTTGCGTCGGGCTTCGTCTACCAGGGCGAGATCTCCGAATTCTGGGGCAAGAAGCCGCGCGGCGAGGCGAGCGGCGAGCTGCCGCCGTCGACCTTCGTCAACTTCCTGCAAAACCACGACCAGATCGGCAACCGCCCCCTGGGCGACCGGCTCGAGAGCCTGGCATCACCGCAGCAGATCGAAGCCGCGCTCGCGGTGACTTTGCTCGCACCGATGGTGCCGATGCTGTTTCAGGGCGAGGAATGGGGCTCGACCGTGCCCTTCCCGTTCTTTTGCGATTTCCAGGGCGGCCTTGCCGACGCCGTGCGCAAGGGCCGCAAGCAGGAATATGCCTGGGCCTACGAGAAATACGGCGACGACGTGCCGGACCCGCTCGATCCCGCAACGCTGCAATCGGCGGTTCTGGATTGGACCGGCCATACGCCGGAGCAGGACACCCGGCTCGCGCGGGTGCGGGACCTGCTCGCACTCCGCCGCAAGGAGATCGCGCCCCGACTGAAAAACGCGAGGTTCGGCGACGCCGCGGCGGCCGATAGCGGCCTGCTCACCGCGCATTGGCGCATGGGCGATGGCACGACGTTACGCCTCCTCGCCAATCTCTCGGACAAGGACATCGCACGGCCCGGCGACGCGACAGGCACGCCGATCTGGGGCGCTATCAACGGCGATCGGCTCCCGCCCTGGTCAGTGATCTGGCATCTCGGAGGTTAAAATGCCTCCTGCCATTCCTCTTGCGACCTATCGGCTTCAGCTCACCGCGGATTTCGACTTCGACAAGGCCGCCGCGGTCGTTCCCTATCTCAAGGCGCTGGGGATCACGCATCTCTACGCCTCGCCGGTGATGAAGGCGCGCAAGGGCTCGACCCACGGCTACGACACCGTCGATCACGGCCAGTTCAATCCCGAGCTCGGCGGGGAGACCGGCTTTGCGCGGCTGAGCGACGCCCTCGAGCAGCACGACCTCGGCCTCATCATCGATTTCGTGCCGAACCATGTCGGCGTGCATTTCGCCGACAATCCCTGGTGGCTCGACGTGCTGGAATGGGGGCAAGCCTCGCCGCACGCGGTTTCCTTCGACATCGACTGGGATCAACTGGCCTATCGCGCGCGTGGCGGCGTGCTGCTGCCGATCCTCGGCTCGCCCTATGGCGAGGCGCTGGAGCGCGGCGAGATCGAGCTGCAGTACGATCCCGACGAAGGCAGTTTCTCCGCCTGGTATTTCGAGCATCGCCTGCCGATCGCACCGGAGCGCTATGGCGAAATGCTGCGCATGATCGTGAAGGAAGCCGACGCCGCCGAGACCGACGCCGGCAAGCGCCTGCTCGCGCTCGCGGCCCGCTACACGGGGCTGCGCCGCCCCAACCGCAAGGAAGCGCCCGGCTTCAAGGCGGAGCTCAAGGAGATCGCAGGCAGCGCCGACATCATCGTACGTGGTCTCGCCGCCTATCGTTCCGCCAGGGATCGCCCGGCGCAGACGCTGGCGCTGCATCATCTGCTGGAGCGCCAGCACTACAAGCTCGGGCACTGGCGGCTTGCCTCCAGTGACATCAATTATCGCCGCTTCTTCGACGTCAACGGGCTCGCGGGCCTGCGCGTCGAGGACGCGAGCACGTTCGCCGCCACGCACCGGCTGGTGAAGCAGCTCATTGCCGACGGCAAGCTGCAAGGCATTCGCCTCGATCACATCGACGGCCTGCGCGATCCCGCACAATATTGCCAGCGGCTGCGCCGGCTGGTGCGCGACGCGCAAGGCAACACAAAGCCGTTCTATACCGTGATCGAGAAAATATTGTGCGAGCACGAGCGCCTGCCGCATTTTGCCGGCGTTCAGGGCACCACGGGCTATGAGTGGATGAACGTCATCACCCAGGTCCTGGTCGAGGCGAAAGGGCTGGACGCGCTGAACGAGACCTGGCGGCAGATCAGCAACCGCCCGCCGCGGCTGGCGCCTTACGTCAAGGAGGCCAAGCGGCGCGTGCTGGAGACGCTGCTGACCAGCGAATTCACCGTGCTCACGCGCCTGCTCGCGCGCATCGCCAACGGCCATTACTCAACCCGCGATTTCTCCGCCGACAGCCTGCGGCAGGCGCTCGAGCTCTATGTGCTGCACTTCCCGGTCTACCGCACCTACCTGACGCATAGCGGCCCGACTGCGCTCGACCGCAAGCTGATCGACGACACCATCGAACACGCCCGCGCGGAATGGTTCGCCGCGGACGAGGGCATTTTCGACTTCCTGCGCGACGCGCTGACCATGGACCTGCTCAAGCCCGGCCGTCCCCCGCACAGCGCCCCGCGGGTGCGCCGCTTCGCGCTGAAGGTGCAGCAGTTCACGGGACCGATGATGGCGAAGTCGCTGGAGGACACCGCGTTCTATCAATTCCACCGGCTGCTTGCCCTGAACGAGGTCGGCGGCGATCCCGCCAGCAACGGCCTCACGATACCTGCCTTCCACGAGGCCATGCGAGCGCGCGCCAAGGATTGGCCGCAAGGGATGACGGCGACCGCGACCCACGACACCAAGCGCGGCGAGGATGCCCGCGCGCGGATCGCTGCCCTGAGTGAAATTCCCGGCGAATGGACCAGTGCCGTGGCACGCTGGAAAGTCCTGAACGCGCCGCACATCGTGCTCAACGGCAATCTGCGGGCCCCCTCAGCGACGTTCGAATACATGCTCTACCAGACCCTGCTCGGCGCCTGGTCGCTGCAGGCGCCGGCCGATGCCGGCTTCGTCGAGCGCATCCAGGCCTATGCGCTGAAGGCGGCGCGCGAGGGCAAGGAGGAGACCAGCTGGCTCAACCCGCACGAGCCCTATGAGAACGGCGTCAAGAGCTTCATCGAGAAGATCCTCGACCCCGCGTTGTCCCGCGAATTCCTGGAGGCGCTGCAAACCCTGGCGCGTCGCGTCGCGCTGCTCGGCGCCTTGAATTCGCTGAGCCAGCTTACGCTCAAGGCGACACAGCCGGGCGTACCCGACTTCTACCAGGGCACCGAGTTCTGGGACATGTCGCTGGTCGATCCCGACAACCGCCGTCCCGTGGATTTTGCCGCGCGGCGCACGGCGCTGACGTCACTGGATGCGCCGGACTGGCACGGGCTGATCGAGACCTGGCCGGACGGCCAGCTCAAGCTGGCCTGGACGCGGCACCTGCTCAAACTCCGCAACGAGCTTTCCGACGTTTTCGCGCAGGGCGAGTATCAGCCGCTGGAGGTCCGCGGCGGGCATGCGGACCACGTCATTGCGTTTGCCCGCCGACACGGCCGCGCGGCTGCGATCGTCGTGGTCGGACGCCAATTTGCACCCTTCACGCAGGAAGGCCGACAATGGCCCGCGTTCGAGGATGTTGACGCGGCGGTCGACATCAACGGCTACACCGTGCCGGGCCTTGCGGGCCATGAATTACCGCTCGCGCAGGCTTTCCGTGATTTTCCTGCTGCCGTCATCGAAGCCCGCGCCGCCAGCGCTGCGAGACCGAGGCAACAGCGCGCGCGCAGCTGACGCCTACTTTCCCTCATCCTTGGTGAGCAGAAGCTGCCCGCGCTTGCGGATGGTCGCCTGCGCCATCTCGGCGAAACGCTGCAACAGCCACGGCAGCACCACCTCGACCTTGACGTGATCGTCGGCGACATCGACCTGACCGCTCGCGATCTGCCCGAGCGCGCGGATGCGAAAATTCATGCTGTCGCCGTTCCAGCGCTCCTCCTCGACCTGCATCACGGGAATGCTGGCTGCGGCGCGGCCAAGCCCGGTCTTGAGCCGGCGCACGGCTTCCTCGCGGCCGAGACGATGCGGAATGGAGACGACAAGCGGTGCTGACATGGCGCTGCCCTGCGGTGACTGATCCTCACATAATCATGCCGGCTGCACAGGCAAAGGTTCCATGCAAGTTGGACCCGTTCGCCGTGTTTCAATGGGGGAACTATAAAACCTGCGGCAAGTTGCCCTCGCACAAGGGACAGGTGCAACGACCCTTTCAACAAAGGGCTGGAGGAGACTCGCATGTCTATCGGTACGATTATTCTGATCATTTTGGTCATCGCCCTGCTCGGCGGCTTCAGCGGCATCGGCGGCGGCCCGTTCTACGGCACCGGCTATTACGGCGGCGGCGGACTCGGGCTCGTCATCGTTATTCTGCTGATCCTTCTGCTGCTGGGACGGATCTAGCGATATTCGCGATGCCGTAGGGTGGGCAAAGGCGCTCTTGCGCCGTGCCCACCTTCTCCCTCCCGCGAGAAAGTCGGTGGGCACGCTTGCGCTTTGCCCACCCTACGAGCGTAGCATCCGGAGCACGACCTACCGCTTCCCCGCCAGCTTCTTCATCGCCGGCTTGATCGACGCAGCCGCGTCTTCATAGCCTTCCCACGCCTTCGATCGCGTCAGCAGGCCCGGCACAGTCCGCACCGTGTACCGCTTCGGATCTAGATCACCCTTCACCTGCGCCCACGTCAGGGGCATCGACACGGTCGCGCCATCGCGCGCGCGGGGCGACAGCGGGGCTACCGCCGTCGACATGCGGTCGTTGCGCAAATAATCCAGGAATATCTTTCCGTTGCGCAGCTTCTTCGCCATGTTCAGCAGATAGCGCTCGGGATCGTCGTCGGCCATCCACTGGCAAACGCCTTGCGCGAACGCCTTGGCCTCCTTCCAGCTCACCTTGTCGCGCGCGCCGTGCAGCAGCGGCACCACCACGTGCAGGCCCTTGCCGCCGGTGGTCTTGCAAAAGCTTTCCATACCGACATCGGTGAGGCGCTGCCGCATCTCCCTGGCCGCGTCCACCACGTCGGCGAACTCGACATCCGGCGCCGGATCGAGATCGAACACCAGCCGGCCCGGCGTATCGTAGGCGTTCGGGGCACAATTCCAGGGATGCAACTCGACGCCGCCGATTTGCGCGACCGCGGCAAGCCCCTCGACACGATCGATCTGCAAATATGGCTTGCGATCGCCCGAGACTTTCGCGAGTTCAAGCAGGTTCGAGGTGCCCTGCATGGCATGGCGCTGGAAGAATTTTTCACCGCCGATGCCGTCTGGCGCACGCACGATCGAGCAGGGACGGCCCTTGATGTGCTCGATCATCCAGGACCCGACGGCCTCGAAGTAGCGCGCGAGATCGAGTTTTGTGACGCCCTCACCGTCACCGCCATCGGGCCAGAGCGCCTTGTCCGGCTTGGAGATCACGACACCCATCACCTCGGCGGTGCCCGAGTCTTTCCTGGCAGACTTCGGCGCGGCGCGCTTTCTTGGGGACGGTTTTGCCAATTTGGTATCGGCAGGCGTCTCCGCCTCGACCTCCTCGGCCGGCTTGTCCTGCCGCAGGCCCTTGAACGCGGCCTGGCGGATATTGCCGTCGGCGGTGAAGCCGGCAAACTCGATTTCGGCGACGAGCTCCGGCTTCAGCCAGTGGACGTCGCGCGTCTTCTTCGGGGCATTCTTGCCGCCGAAAGGACTCTCCTTGGCCTCCACGGCCTTCAGCGACGGCATGATGCGCTTGACCTTGTCGGCGCCGAAACCGGTACCGACCATGCCGACGAAGGCAAGATGATCGCCGCGATGCACGCCGGCCATCAGCGAGCGGAATTTTCCGTTGGTAGTCTTGTAGCCGCCGATCACGACCTCATGTCCGGCGCGACACTTCGCCTTGGTCCAGCTCTCCGTGCGTCCCGACCGGTACGGCGCGTCCAGCTTCTTCGAGACCACGCCTTCGAGCTCGAGCTTGCAGGCCGATTGCAGCACGGCATCGCCGCCGCTCTCGAAATGCTCGACATAGCGGACCTGGCCCGATCTCTTCCTGCGTGCTTCCAGCAGTTCCCTAAGGTGGTCCTTGCGCTCGCCGAGCGGCAGGCGCCGGTAATCGAGCCCCTCGGCAAACAGGAGGTCGAAGGCAAAGAAGATCAGGTCCTCGGTCTTGCTGTCCGACAGCGCGGCCTGGAGCGAGGAGAAATTCGGCGCTCCGTTGTGATCGAGCGCCACGATCTCACCGTCAATCATGACGTCGGGAAGCTCGCCCGCCTCTTTCGCGATCGCCGCGAACTTGTCGGTCCAGTCGAGGCCCTTGCGCGTCTTCAGCGTCGCCTCGCCGTCCTCGACGCGGAGCTGGACGCGATAGCCGTCGAACTTGATCTCGTGGCACCAGCCATCGCCGCCCGGCGGCCGCTCGACCGAGGTGCAGAGCTGCGGCGCGACGAAGTCCGGCATCTCCGAGACTTCTTTCGCATTTGTCGCGGTCGTCGCTTTCTTCCTTGCTCCCTTCCCGCCCTGCAACGCCGTGCGCGGCGCCGGCTTGACGGTGCGCCCTTTCGGCTCCTCGGCCCGGTTGGACTGCCAGACCGCATCGGCCTTGGTCTTGGCACCCTTCGTCAGCATGAACGGCTTTGGCGCGCGGCCCTTGCCATCGGCGATCTGATCCATCGCACGGCCGGACGCAACGGACTTGTCCTCGTCGAGAATGTCGTTGTCCGCACCCTCGCGGACATATTCATCACGATGCTTGATCAGGAGCCAATTGGTGCGCTTTCCGCCGGTGCGGTCGCTGCGCATGCGCACGAGCACCCAGCTTCCGTGCAGCTTGTCGCCATGCAGCGTGAACTTCAGATCGCCTTTCTTGAAGCCGCGCTCGGGATCCTCGGACTCCCAGGTGCCGCGATCCCAGAGCATGACCGTGCCGCCGCCATACTGCCCTTCCGGAATCGTACCTTCGAAATCGCCGTAGTCGAGCGGATGGTCCTCGACCTCGACCGCCAGCCGCTTGTCATGCGGATCGAGCGAGGGTCCCTTGGTCACCGCCCACGACTTGAACACTCCGTCGAACTCGAGCCGCAGGTCATAGTGCAGCCGCGTCGCATCGTGCTTCTGAATCACGAAGCGCCGCTGCTTCGAGGGCGCCACTGCCGTCTTGCCCGACGGCTCCGGGGTCTTCTCGAAATCACGCTTCTGTCGGTATGTGGAGAGTTTTCGCAGCACGACCGGTCCCGCATTCTCTAATCGCGTTGGAGCCTATCACGGCCGAAGTCCCACCCGGAACCAAAACCCGATGGGGTGGTTGGGGTTCCAAAATGCCTTGAAACACTGGAGAACGGAATGGCCCCGCGCGCCTATTGGAAGGGAACGTTAAAGCTCTCGCTGGTCAGTTGCCCGGTCGTGCTCTATCCGGCGACCACCGCGGCCGAGAAGACGCGGTTTCACATGATCAACCGCGAGACCGGAAACCGGCTCAAGCAGCAGATGGTGGACTCCGAGACCGGTGACGTGGTCGAGAGCGACCAGAAGGGACGCGGCTACGAGCTGCGCAAGGGCAAATATGTCGAGATCGAGCCGGAGGAGCTCGAGGTGGTCCAGATCGAGAGCAATCACACCATCGACATCGAGAGTTTCGTCCCGAGCGAGGAGATCGACCAGCGCTACCTCAACCACCCCTATTACGTCGCGCCCGACGGCAAGGCCGCGATCGACGCCTTTGCCGTGATCCGCGATGCCATGAAGGATCAGGATCGCGTCGCGCTCGCAAAAATCGTGCTCACCAATCGCGAGCACATCATCGCGATCAAGCCGCTCGGCAAGGGCCTGCTGGGCACCACGCTGCGCTTTCCTTATGAGCTGCGCGAGGAGGACCAGTTCTTCGACGATATCAAGAGCCCGAAGATCACCAAGGACATGGTCGAGCTCGCCGGCCATATCCTCCACACCAAGGCCTCGCATTTCGACCCCAGCAAGTTCAAGGACGAGTACGAGACCGCGCTGAAGGCACTGGTGAAGCGCAAGGCTAGCGGCAAGAAGATCGAGCTGCCGGAGCCGGAAGAGCGGCCGAGCAACGTCGTCAGCCTGATGGACGCGCTGAAGCAGAGCTTGAAGGGGCGCGGCGGGAAAAAGACGGCAGCGAAGTCGAACGCGCGACGGACGACGGGGCGGCGGCAGGCGGCGAAGAAGACACACAGGTCGACAGCGCGGCAGAGGAAGGCGGGGTGACTGTGGTTATCGTAGGATGGGTAGAGCGAAGCGAAACCCATCACACATCGGCGGGCGCGGAAGCATGATGGGTTTCGCTTCGCTCTACCCATCCTACGGTTCCGCGGGGAATTAATCCCCCGCCTTCAGCCGATACCCGATCCCCGTCTCCGTCAGCACATATTGCGGACGTTCCGGATCGGCCTCGATCTTCTGGCGGAGCTGGCGGACATAGACGCGCAGATATTGCGCGTCGGTCAGCTCGTCCCAGAGCTCCTTGAGCAGGAAACGGTGGGTGAGCACCTTGCCGGCGTGCTGCACCAGCACGCGCAGCAGGTCATATTCCTTCGGCGACAGCTTTATGTCGCGCTCGCCGAGCTTGACGATGCGGCGGACGAGATCAACCGAGAGATCACCGGTGCGGAATATCGGGCGTTCGCCCTGCACCTGAAGCTGATGGCGCAGCGCGGCGCGCAGGCGCGCCAACAGTTCGTCCATGCCGAACGGTTTGGTCAGATAATCGTCGGCGCCGAGATCGAGCGCCTGCACCTTGCCGGCCTCGTCGCCCCGGCTCGACAGCACCACGATCGGAACGCCCTCATTGCGCGCCCGAATGGTGCGCAGCAGTTCGTGACCCTGGATGTCGGGCAGGCCGAGATCGAGGATGATCAGCGCCGGCTCCTCGCCGAGCTTCTCCAGCGCGGTCTTGCCGTTCGGCGCTTCCAGGATCTCATATCCCTGCGTCGTCAGTCCCATCCGCAGCAATTTGCGGATCGGCGGCTCGTCGTCGATGACCAGAACCTTGATCGGGGCGGCGCTCATGCGGCGGTATCCAATGCGTGGGTCTGTACCGGAACGGGCAGACGGATGGTGAGAACGGCGCCACTGCGGTCGCCGCGGTTGGCGGCCGAGATCGTGCCCCGCATCGCCTCGACGAAGCCGCGGGAGATGGCGAGCCCCAGCCCGGTGCCGGGACGGACATGGTCGCCCTTCTGCACGCGGTAGAACTTGTCGAACACGCTCTCGAGCTCGTCGGGCGGAATGCCGCCGCCTTCGTCGGCGATCTGAAGCACAACATGATCCCGCTCGCGCTGGCTACGGATCGCGATCGTCGTGTCGGGCGGCGAATATTTTGCGGCGTTGTCGAGCAGGTTGAACAGCACCTGCTCGAACAGAACGGCATCGAGCTGAAGCATCGGCAGATCGGCGGCCAGCACCAGCTCCACTTTGTGCGCCGTCAATATCTTGCTTGCCCGCCTCAACGCACTGCCGACGATCTCGCCGAGATCGTGCAGCGCCGTGTTGGGCACGATGGCGCCGGATTCGAGCTTGGTCATGTCGAGCAGATTGGCGATGAAGCGGTTGAGACGCTCGGATTCGTCGATCACGGTAGCGAGCAGATCGCGCTTCTCGGTATCGGACAGTGCCCCGGCGAGATCGCGCATGGTCGAGGCCGCGCCGAGCACGGAGGCGAGCGGCGTCTTGAGGTCGTGCGAAATCGAGGTCAGCAGCGCCGAGCGCAGCCGCTCGGATTCGACCGTGCGTTTGACGCGGTCGACGTCCTCGACCAGCAACACGCGCTCGATTGCCAATGCGCCCTGGTCGACGAGTGCATCGAGCAGCCGGCGCTGGTCGGGGGTCAGCAGCGGCCCGGTACGATCATTGTCGATGCCGATGACGCCGATCGGACCGCGTCCGGTGCGCATCGGCAGGAACAACCGCTTGGCACCCGGCAACGTATCCGAGCCGCGGCCGGCGGGACGATCGTTGCTCCAGGCCCAATTGGCGGCGGCAAGATCGGCCTGATCGAGATCATCCTCGGGCGGATAGCCGGATTTCACCGTGAGCAGGCCTTCCTCCGGCAGCAGCAGCACCACGCGGACCTTCAGCATCAGCGCGATCTGATAGGCGGTCGCCCACAGCACGTCATCGAGCGTGCCGGTGCCGGCGAGCTTGCGGCTGAAAGCATAGAGCTGCTCGGTTGTCCGGATACGGCCGATCGCGGTGTCGGCCTGGGTCCGGACCCGCCCCGCGACATTCGACACCACGAACGCGATCAGCATGAAGAAGAAGAACGCCGCGACGTTGGTCGGATCAGTGATGGTGAAGGTATAGACCGGCGGCAGGAAGAAGAAATTGTAGGCGAACGACGAGACGACGCTCGCAAGCATCGACGGCCACAGCCCGTAGCGCACGGCAACCGTCACCACGGCGGTGAGGAACATCAGGTCGACGTTCTCGATGCCGAAATACGGCTTGATGGCCACGGCGGCAGCAAGGCCGAGCGCGGAAATCCCGAGCGCCTTGAGATAGGGCCGGGCATCGAACGGGTCCGATCGCGCAGCCGTCTGCACCGCCGTTTTCGGCGCCGGCTGGTCGACGAGTTCCTCGCCGGGGATGACATGGACGCTGATGTTGCCGGCGCGGCGCACCAGATCGTGCACGACCGATCCACGTGTCATCTCGAACCAGCGCGAGCGGGTCGACTTGCCGATCACGATCTGGGTGACGTTGTTGCCTTGCGCGAAATTGATGACGTCGTCGGCAATGCGCCGGCCGACGGCCGGAATGGTCAGCGCCTCGCCGCCGAGGGCCTCGGCGAGCCGCAGCGTGTCGGCAAGGCGATCGCGTTCCTCGTCCGACAATTGCAGGGATCGCCGTGTCTCGATCGAGACCGCGGTGAACGGCGCATGCAGCCGGTCGGCGAGCCGCTTCGTATAGCGCACCAGCCCGGCCGCGCGCGGATCCTCGCTGACACAGACCAGAATGCGCTCACCCGCGGCCCAGGGACCGGAGATGGCGTTGGCCTGCATGTGATTGAGAAGCTGCTCGTCGACGCGCTCGGCCGTTCGCCGCAGCGCAAGCTCGCGCAGCGCGGTCAGATTGCCCGGCGAGAAATAGTGGTCCAGGGCCCGCTCGGCTTGCCTGGGGACATAGACCTTGCCCTCCTTCAGCCGCTGGATCAGATCATCGGGCGTGAGGTCGATCAGCTCGATCGCGTCGGCACGGTCGAATACCGAATCCGGAACCGTCTCGCGCACCCGCACATGGGTGATCTGGGCGACGACGTCGTTCAGGCTCTCGATGTGCTGGATGTTGACGGCCGAATAGACGTCGATGCCGTGGGAGAGCAGCTCCTCGACGTCGAGATAGCGCTTGGGATGACGGCTGCCGGCCGCATTGGTGTGGGCGAGTTCGTCGACCAGAGCGATTTTCGGCCGCCGCGCGATCACGGCATCAAGGTCCATCTCCTCGACGATCTGGCCGCGGTAGTCGAGCCGCTTGCGCGGGATCACCTCGAGCCCGCGCACCAGCGCCTCGGTCTCGGCGCGGCCGTGGGTTTCGACGAAACCGACCACGACGTCGATGCCGGCCTTGCGCCTGGCGTGGGCGCTTAGCAGCATCTCGTAGGTCTTGCCGACGCCGGGGGCGGCGCCGACGAAGATCTTCAGCTTGCCGGTGACGCCCTCCTCCCGGCGCGCGGCCTCCAGCAGCGCCTCAGGCGACGGACGTTGTTCGGGATCGCGGCGCTCTCGGACCATTTTGCCAATATAATCATCGGGGCGCCGCGAGCCTAGACCGCTACTTCGCGGCCATGCGATCGAGCGCGAGGTTCAGCGCCAATACGTTAACACGGGGTTCGCCGAGCAGGCCGAGCAGACGGCCTTGGACGTTGGACGCCACAAGCTGCTTCACCGCCTCTTCCGGCATATTCCGCGCCTTGGCGACGCGCGGCACCTGGAATTGTGCGGCTTCCGGCGAGATGTCGGGGTCGAGGCCGCTGGCCGAGGTCGTGACCAGATCCTCGGGGACGGCAGCGTTGGGGTTCTCCGCCTTGAGCTTGTCCACGTCCTCCTTCAGCCGGTCGGCCAGCGCCTTGCTGGTGGGGCCGAGATTGGAGCCGCCGGAGTTGGCGGCGTTGTAGGGCGCCGAGACCGTCTTGGTCGAATCATTCGGGTCCGGCGCCAGCGTCGCCGAGGGGCGGCCGTGGAAATATTTGTCGTCCTTGAATTCCTGCCCGATCAGGGCGGAGCCGACCACCTTGCCATCCCTCTCGATCAGGCTTCCTTGCGCCTGCGCGGGAAAGATCGCGCCGGCAATGGCTGTCATCGCGAGCGGATAGGCCAGGCCCGTGATGGCGGTGAGCACCAGCAACAGGACGATGGCGGGGCGGATTTCTCTGAGCATGTTAGGTCTCCTATGTCTTCCGTCATTGCGAGCGAAGCGAAGCAATCCAGAGTCTTTTCGCAGAGGCAGTCTGGATTGCTTCGTCGCTTCGCTCCTCGCAATGACGGGGTTATGCCAGGTGCAGGGCAACGACCACGAGATCGATCGCCTTGATGCCGATGAAGGGAATGACGATGCCGCCGAGGCCGTAGACCAGGAGGTTGCGGCGAAGCAGCGCGCCAGCACCGACCGCACGATAGGCAACGCCTTTCAGAGCCAGCGGGATCAACCCGATGATGACGAGCGCGTTGAAGATGATCGCCGACAGGATGGCGCTCTGCGGGCTCGACAGGTTCATGACGTTGAGCACGTTGAGCTGCGGGTAGAACGCCAGAAACATCGCGGGGATGATGGCAAAGTACTTGGCGACGTCGTTGGCGATCGAGAACGTCGTCAGCGCCCCGCGCGTCATCAGCAGCTGCTTGCCGATTTCGACCACCTCGATCAGCTTGGTCGGGTTGGAATCGAGGTCGACCATGTTGCCGGCCTCGCGGGCGGCCTGGGTGCCGGTGTTCATGGCGACACCGACGTCGGCCTGCGCGAGCGCCGGCGCGTCGTTGGTGCCGTCGCCGCACATCGCAACCAGCTTGCCCTTGGCCTGCTCGTCGCGGATCAGCTTGAGCTTGTCCTCCGGAGTTGCCTGGGCCAGGAAATCGTCGACGCCCGCCTCGGCCGCGATCGCCGCGGCCGTCATCGGGTTGTCGCCCGTGATCATGACGGTGCGGATGCCCATGCGGCGCAACTCCGCAAACCGCTCGCGGATGCCGCCCTTGACGATGTCCTTGAGCTGGATCACGCCGAGCAGCTTGCCGTCCCTGGCGACCGCCAGCGGCGTGCCGCCGGCCTTCGAGATCTCGTCGGCAATGGCCTGGACCTCGCGGCCGATGTCCGAGAGCCCGGCGGGCTGCAGCGCGCGCGCGGTGTTGCCGGAGGCAACGGCCAGCGGTGCGCCGCCGCCGACATAGTTGAGCATGGCATCGACCGCGCCCTTGCGCACCGACGAGCCGCCGGCATCGACGCCGCTCATGCGGGTCTGCGCCGTGAACGGAATGAAAGTGGCGCCAAGCTCGGCCATGTCGCGGCCGCGGATGCCGTATTTCTCCTTGGCCAGAACGACGATGGAGCGACCTTCCGGGGTCTCGTCGGCAAGCGAGGCGAGCTGGGCTGCGTCCGCGAGCTCCTGCTCGGTGACGCCGCGCACGGGACGGAATGCAGTCGCCTGGCGGTTGCCGAGCGTGATGGTGCCGGTCTTGTCGAGCAGCAGCGTATCGACGTCACCAGCGGCCTCGACCGCGCGGCCGGACATCGCCAGCACGTTGAAGCGCACCAGGCGGTCCATGCCGGCGATGCCGATCGCCGACAGCAGCGCGCCGATCGTTGTCGGGATCAGCGTCACGAACAGCGCGACCAGCACGATCACCGAGATCGAGCCGCCCGCATAGGCCGCATAGCTCGGAATGGTGACGGTGGCGAACACGAAGATGATGGTGAGACCGGCGAGCAGGATGTTGAGCGCGATCTCGTTCGGCGTCTTTGCGCGCTCGGCGCCCTCGACCAGCTTGATCATGCGGTCGATGAAGGTCGAGCCTTGCGCCGCCGTGATGCGAACTCGGATCCAGTCGGACAGCACCTGCGTGCCGCCTGTTACCGCCGAGCGATCGCCGCCGGATTCGCGGATCACGGGCGCGGATTCACCGGTGATGGCGGCTTCGTTGACCGATGCCACACCCTCGATCACCTCGCCGTCGGACGGGATGGTATCGCCCGCCTCGACCAGCACGATGTCACCGACCTTCAGGCTGGTGCCCGGCACGAGCTTGAACGCCTGGCCGGCGCCGGTCAGCAGCTTGGCCTGGCTCTCGGTGCGCGTCTTGCGCAGCGAATCGGCCTGCGCCTTGCCGCGGCCTTCGGCCACCGCTTCGGCGAAATTGGCGAACAGCACCGTGAACCAGAGCCAGAGGATGATCTGGAAGGTGAAGCCGAGATTCGCGCCGCCGGTGACGAGGTCGCGCAGGAAGATCACACTGGTGAGCGCAGCCACGATCTCGACCACGAACATCACGGGATTCTTGATCATCAGCCGCGGATCGAGCTTGGTGAAGGAGGCGCGGATCGCCGGCAGCACGATCCTGGGGTCGAGCATCGCCGAGACGGAAGCGCGTTTTTGCAGTTTCATCGTATCCATGGAGGTCACTCCAAACCCATCAGAAGACTGTCGATCAGAACACTTTTCGATCAGAACACTTGGCCGGCGTTCATCGCGAGATGCTCGACGATCGGACCGAGCGCGAGCGCCGGGAAGAAGGTCAGGCCGCCGATGATCAGGATCACGCCGACGACAAGGCCGACGAACAGTCCGCCGGTGGTCGGGAACGTGCCCGCCGACGGCGGGATCGATTTCTTGGCGGCCAGCGAGCCGGCGATCGCCATGGCCGGGACGATCATGAAGAAGCGGCCGACGAACATCGCGCTGGCGAGCGTGAGGTTGTAGAACAAGGTATTGCCGGTGAGGCCCGCAAAGGCCGAGCCGTTATTGCCGGTCGCCGAGGTGAAGGCGTAGAGCACCTCGGTGAAGCCGTGCGGGCCCGCATTCGCCATGGAGGCGACCGCCGCCGGATAGACCACGCCGACCGCGGTCCAGCCGAGATACATCAGCGGCAGCACCAGGATCGCGAGCATCGCCATCTTGACCTCGCGCGCCTCGATCTTCTTGCCGACATATTCCGGCGTGCGGCCGACCATCAGGCCGGCGACGAAGATCGCGAGCACGACGAACAGCAGCATGCCGTAGAGACCGGCGCCGACGCCGCCGATGATGATTTCGCCGAGCTGCATGTTGATCAGCGGAATCATGCCGCCGAGCGCGGTGAAGCTGTCATGCATGGCATTGACGGCGCCGCAGGACGCGGCCGTCGTGATCACGGCGAACAGCGAGGACGCGACGATGCCGAAGCGAACTTCCTTGCCTTCCATGTTGCCGCCGGTCAGGCCCAGCGCATGCATGGTCGAGGTGCCGTTGGCTTCCGCCCAATAGGTGACGGCAACGCCGGCGAGGAACAGCACGCCCATCACGGCGAGGATCGCCCAGCCCTGGCGCTGGTTGCCGACCATGCGGCCGAACACGTTGGTCATGGCCGCGCCGATCAGGAAGATCGACAGCATCTGCACGAAGTTCGACAGCGCTGTCGGGTTCTCGAAGGGATGCGCGGCGTTGGCATTGAAGAAGCCGCCGCCATTGGTGCCCAGCATCTTGATCGCGACCTGCGAGGCAACCGGGCCGACCGCGATGGTCTGCTTGGCGCCTTCGAGCGTCGTCGCCTCGACGTAATCACCGAGCGTCTGCGGGATGCCCTGCCAGACCAGGAACAGGCAGTAGACGACGCAGATCGGCAGCAGCACGTAGAGCGTCGTGCGGGTGACGTCGACCCAGAAATTGCCGACCGTGCGCATCGAGGCGCGCGAGAAGCCCCGGATCAGGGCCGCCGCCAGCGCGATGCCGGTCGCCGCCGACAGGAAGTTCTGGTGCGTCAGGCCGAGCATCTGCACGAGATAGGACACCGTGCTCTCGCCGCCGTAGTTCTGCCAGTTGGTGTTGGTGATGAAGGAGATCGCGGTGTTGAAGGAGAGATCCTGGGCCACCGCCGACTGCCCGGCAGGATTGAACGGCAGCACGGCCTGAAGCCGCATCACGCCGTAGATGATGAGGAAGCCGCCGACGTGAAAAAGCAGCATCGCGACCGTGTAGGTCAGCCAATGCTGCTCGCGCTTCTCATCGACGCCGGAGAACCAGTAGATCCCCGCCTCGATCGGCCGCAGCACCGGCGACAGAAACGTCCGCTCGCCGTTGAACACGGCCGTCATGTACCAGCCGAGCGGCTTTGCGAGCGCGACGATAATGACGCAAAAGAGAATGATCTGGAGCCAACCGATCATGGTCATGGAATCAACCCTTCAGGCTTGGTGCCGGGCGCAAAAGCGGCAGGAGCAACGTCAGCAGGCAGGCGACCAGCACGGCGTCCGCCAGCAGCAATTCGACAAGGAGCAGCACGGCTCAGAACCGTTCCGGCCGCAGCAGTGCATAGGTGAGATAGATCAGGAGGCCGAACGAGACGGCGCCGGCGAGCGCATAATCGAAAATCATGGTCCGCTCCCTCACAGCCGTTCGCAGGCATAGGTGTAGCCGATCGCAAGGGCAAAGAAGGCGAAGCCCAGCGCCAGCATCAGGATGTCCATCATGGGATTGCTCCTCATTGCGCCCTCATGTCCGGCGCAACTGCTTCTCGGGGACCCGGCGAAGCTCGATGGAAATGCTGGCGCATTTCCACGACCACCAGCCGGGACTTTTGACCGTGCTGAAATGCCAGCACAGGCATAGGTTTTCGAGATGAGGCCTATGGCGAAGATATAGGAATCTCATAAAGGCGGGGGGCAGCGCCCGCCCGAGTCCCCATGTCCGCGAGGACGACAGAAGGGGAATTGGCCGCACGTTGCGCCCCTCGCGCACTCCCATCCTCACTTATGAAATCACTATATCTCCCGCCCCGTCCCCATCTCGTTTTCAAATGCCCTTTTGGCCATCTTGGAGAGGCCGGCCGACTGACCGACGCCAACTCCAGGAGGCCTGACATGACCGCCGCTCTCCGTCGCCTTTCCCGACCTTCCCTCAACCAGCGGCTTCGCGCGGCGCCAGTGATGACGCGGTCGCTGATGCTCGATGTCATCGATCACACCTGCCGGCGCTTTCCCTCGCTCGGGCAAAGCGAGCGCACCGCGCGCGTGATGCGTTTCGTCGATGCGGAGGCCTGGACCGATGCCGCGCTGGCGCTGATGGAGCTCGAGCTGCCGCTGTGGCAGGTCCGCCGCATCGCCTATGATGAAGGCGAGTGGCATTGCGCGCTGTCGCGCGAGCGCGAGCTGCCGGATTGGCTCGACGCCGCGATCGAAGCCCGGCATGCCGACCTCGCCCTGGCATTGCTGTCGGCCTTCATCGAGGTCAAGGCACTGGCCGTGGAGGTATCCCGGCCAAGCGTTCCCACCGTGCGCCCCGCCCCGGACGCTCTCTACGAGCCGGTTGCTTGCGAGAATTTCAGCTAAACCAGCCTGACAGGTTCGCGCCTTGCCGCAATCTTCGGACATGTCGCGGGGCCTGAGCCCTGCTCGGGTGATCGCGCGTTTTGCCATCCGCATCGCGCTGCTCGCCGCCTTTGCCGCCTTCGGCAGCGTCGGCTTCGGGCGGAGCCTCGCCGCCCTGCTCTGGATGTCGATCATTCTGTGCGCCCTCGCCGGCCTCGTCAGGCGCGAGCCGCTGTTCGGTGCCCTCCTCAATCATTGGGACGAAGGCGTCGCCTTCGGTGCACTGTTCGCGCTGGTTCATGTCGTCAACGAACTGGCCTGAACATCAGGCTTTATGACGTTCCTATGAGATCACCGCACGGCCTCACTCGAAATCATATTCGCTTGAAAAGATATTGATCGGGTGGCCGCGCGACATGCGTCCGCCACCTTCGTCAATCGGAAGGAATAGATCCGTGAAACTCGTCGAACCTCCCTCCTCGTGCAGCTCGCCCTCGACCATCGTCTTCATCGGCAAGAACCGGCGGGGACAATGGGTCGCCCAGGAACAGAACGGCCTCTATGGCGGCCTGTTCGTCAACCGCGCGCAGGCGATCAAATATGCGCTGTTCGAAAACGGCCAGCATCCCGAAACCATCGTCGAGCTGCCGCGCGAGATCGAGCTCGACATGGGCAGAAGGCCCGATGCCGCCGCGCCCAAGCGCGCCGCCTGAACCCCTCCGGCAAAAGCCATGTTCATCCCGCCCTCCGCCTGGTTCACCGGGTTCATTCCGGACCTGCCGACACCGTTCGATTCGACCGACGCGATCGACCTGAAGGCGTTCGCCGCGCTCTGCGAGCGCCAGATCGGCGCCGGCGTCCCCGCGCTCGTGGTCTGCGAGACGGCAGGCGAGGCGCCAACGCTCTCGTCGGCCGAGCAGGAGCTCGTCATTCGCGCCGCGGTCGATGTCGCCCGCGGCCGCGTTCGGATCATCGCCGGCGCGGTATCGAATTCAACGAGCCACGCCGTCGAGCTCGCGCGGCGCGCGGAAGCCGCCGGAGCCGATGCAATCATGTCGGTGGTCCCCGCCTACAACAAGCCGATGCAGGAGGGGATGCTCGTGCACTTCCGCAGCCTTGCCGGCTCGGTCGGCCTGCCCGTGATCCTGCACGATGCTCCCTCCCGCACGCTGCGCCCGCTCGCCGACGAGACGCTTCTGCGCCTCGTCGAATCCCGCCAGTTCGTGGGCCTGCGCGACGGGAGCCATGACATCACCCGCCCGATGCGGCTGTCCCGCCACCTGCCTGCCGGCTTTCGCTGTCTCTCCGGCGACGACAGCACCGCCTTCGGCTTCATCGCGGACGGCGGCGATGGCGCGATCTCGGAGATCTCCAACATCGCGCCGGATCTCTGCCGGACGATCTTCTCACATGTCAGGCAGGGCCGGCTGCAATCCGCCCGTTACCTCGACAAGCGGCTGATGCCGCTCATCGCGTGCCTCGCCAAGGAGAGCCCGGCGGCGCTCAAATTCGCCCTGAGCATGCTTGGCTTGATGCAGCCGGACACGCGACTGCCGATCGTGCCGCTGGACGCTCCCGCTCGCGCGGAGGTCGTCCGGGCGTTCGCTGCGCTCTCCGATGAAGAGCTGATCGACAGCGTCGGTGCCTGACGTTTCGGGCTCGATCGGATCTCGCATGAATTCACCGCCGTCAACCGATGGACATCACAGGCTGCTCCGTGCCTGGCAATTGGCGCTGCTGCGCTTTGCCGTCACGCTGGACGATTGCGACCGGGTGAATGTCGTCGCACTTGCCGGAGAACTCGATCGCCTCGACCGGCGCAACGCGGATGACTCACTCCACTTCTTCCGCCGATCCAGCTCCCGGCTCTGCGCAGCTATCCGTGGCGAGGGAGAGAACGCGACAGCGGTCCTGGACCGCTTCTGTGGCGAGATCAACGAGCCGCGGCTGCGGCTGGCTTTTGCATCAGCCGCCGGGATCGTACGTTCGGATCCTGTCCCGCCCGGAATTCGTCCGAAACGCAACCGCGATCTGTTCAGAGGTCTTCCGACGCGACGGACGGCTTCTTTATGAGATTCCTATGCGGCGAGCCCGGCGCGCATCTCGCAATCCTACGCGCTCATGGCCATCATTCGAGGCAGATTGCGGCGGCCTCGGCCACCGCCATGCTGACGAAGGAATATCGAGATGTCGATGCTGACCCACGGCCTTGAACACTCCGTTGACCTGGCCCCTGCGCGGATCTCGCCGGAGCGCAAGGCCCGGCTCAAGCGTGTCGCGCTCGGCGCGCTGACCATGCTCACGATGGGCAGCGTGCTCACAGCGCTGATCGCGCTGAGGACCACGATCTATGTCTGGCATCTTCTCCCCTGACGGGCATGGGAGACCATCATGACCTTGCAGATGTGTGAAGAGGCCGCCATGGCCGCGATCGCCCTTCAAGCCACCCGTCGCCGACCTGACGCGCAACAGGCGACGGCACTCAAGCCGCTCGACCCCGATGTCGTCAGCGCGGCCATCCCCGCCTTCTTCATCGGACGCAACGGCGCCGGCCTCTGGGTCGCGCGCGAAGTGAATGGGCGCGTCGGCGGTCTGTTCCTGTTCAAGAGCTCGGCGGTCGATTTCGCCAACCGGCAGAGCGGGCTGGCGCGGTGCGCACTCGTATTCCCCTCCGAGACCTTTGAGCTGGACATCGAGAACCGCGGCAATCCCCTGATCGTATTGGTTGATGGAGCCAGGCAGCTCCTTGCGCGCATCGCGGCAAGGCTACGGCCATGATCGAGCTCAAGATCGGCATCCTGGTTGCATTGATGGGCGCGCTGCTGCTCGGCATGCGCATCACCGCGGCCACGGCCTCGGACAGGTAGCATGCAGCTCCTCAAGGGAAATCTGGAGCAGGCGGTCACCACGACGATCCTGACCATGACGCTGAGCCTGATCTGGGGAGCAATCCTGACGCTCGTGATCACACTGCTTGCGCGCGGTCTGGGGGTTTAGAACCCCGGTCCATCGATCGACCATGGCTGCCTACGTGGCGAGCAACCGGACGCGCAGCGCGGTCGCGATGCCCGCCTGAGGCCGCGTATCCCCGCGGAAAAGACCTGAGCGAAAGACCGGGCCGATCTGGCGCAGTTTCACGGAACCGTGTAGAGCGGTTTCATGAGCACAAGCAGCGTCAACGTCGTCGCCCACCCCCTGGTCCAGCACAAGCTCTCCCTGATGCGGGAGAAGGACCGCTCGACCAAGAGCTTTCGCGAGATCCTGAACGAAATCGGGATGCTGCTCGGCTACGAGGTGACGCGCGACCTGCCGCTGGAGCTGGTGGACATCGAGACGCCAATCTCGCCGATGCGAGCGCCGAAGATCGCCGGCAAGAAGCTCACGCTGGCGCCGATCCTGCGCGCCGGCGTCGGCTTCCTCGACGGCATGCTGGCGCTGATGCCCTCGGCGCGCATCGCCCATATCGGGCTCTACCGCGATCCCGAAACCTTGCAGGCCGTGGAATATTACTTCAAGGCGCCGCAGGACCTGTCCGACCGCACCGTGATCCTGATGGACCCGATGCTGGCGACCGGTAACTCCGCCTGCGCCGGCGCCTCCCTGCTCAAGGCGCGCGGCGCCCGCGACATCCGTTTCGTCTGCCTGCTGGCCGCGCCCGAGGGCATCGCGCAGTTCCAGAGCGAGCATCCCGACGTGCCGGTCTGGACCGCCGCGATCGACGAGCGGCTCAATGACCACGGCTACATCGTACCGGGCCTTGGCGACGCCGGCGACCGGATGTTCGGCACCAAGTAGACAGGTTTGCGCGATCGGGTTAGTCCGGTTGCCATGAGCGCCAACCCATTTTCGCTGCAATCGCTGATCGGCACCGGGCCCGCCTCCGATCCCGCCTTCGTGTTCGGCGGCACGCCGGTCTCACGCGCCGAGTTTTCACGGAAGGTCGAGCAGACCGCCGCCTGGCTCGCGGCTCAGGGCATCGGCAAGGGCGACGTGGTCGCGGTCTGGCTGGTCAACCGGATCGAATGGATCGCGCTGCTGTTCGCCGCCGCCCGCTGTGGCGCGATCGTCGCCGCGGTCAATACGCGCTACCGCAGCGCTGAGGTCGCGCATCTGCTCAAGGTCTCTGGCGCCAGGCTGATGGTGGTCGAGGCCGCCTTCCGCTCGATCGATTTTGCCGCCATCCTCGCCGATATCGCCAGGGACGAGGTTCCGGCGCTGCGGGAGCTCGCAGTGGTTGGCGCGGATACGATCCCCGCACACTGGCCCTGCGTGCGCTTCGACGCCTTCGACAAGGCTTATCCACCAGCCCCGCCACCCCAGGACGATGTCGACCTGCCCGTGCTGCTCTACACCACGTCCGGCACGACCAAGGGACCGAAACTCGTCGCGCATTCGCAGCGGACGCTGGCCACGCACGCCACCTCCGTCGCCAAGGCGCTGAACCTCTCGCCGCAGCGTCATTCGCTGCTGGCCATGCTGCCATTCTGCGGCACCTTCGGCATGACGAGCCTGCTCGGCTTCATCGCCGCGGGTGCGACCGTCCATGCGCTCGACGCCTTCGAGGCGGCACCGGCGCTCAAAATCCTCAACGAGCACGAGATCACCCACTCGTTCGGCTCCGATGAGATGTTCCGCCGCATCCTCGCGCTCACCGATGTGCCGCGGCCGTTCCCGCATCTCGAGATCTGCGGCTTCGCCGCGTTCCAGCCCGGCTGGCGCGAGCTCGCCGTAGAGGCCGAGGCGCGCGGCATGAAGCTGTTCGGCCTCTACGGGTCGAGCGAGGTGCAGGCCCTGTTCTCGATCGCCCGCGTCAGTGACGCCTTCGCCGACCGCATCGAGGGCGGCGGCTGGCCGATGTCCCCCGACACGAAGGTGCGCGTGCGCGACACCGAAACCGGCGAGCTCGCGGCCCAAGGCGTCTCCGGCGAGATCGAGATCAGCGCGCCCTCGTGCTTCCTCGGCTATTTCAACAACCCGGACGCAACGCGCGATGCGATCACCGCCGACGGCTTCTTCCGCACCGGTGACATCGGCCGTCTCCGCGGCGACGGCGCCTTCGTCTACGAGACCCGCGCGGGCGACGCCATGCGGCTCGGCGGCTTCCTGGTCGCGCCCGGCGAGATCGAGGACGAGCTCAAATCCTGCACGGGAGTGGCCGACGCCCAGGTCGTCGCGGTCGATCTGAAGGGGACCGCACGCTGCGTCGCCTTCGTGATCCCGCACCAGGAACCACCGCAGCAGGAGGCGCTGACTGCGCGTCTTCGCGAACGGCTCGCCGGCTACAAGGTCCCGGCGCGGATCTACGTCGTGGATGCCTTTCCGGTCACTGACAGCGCCAATGGCGTGAAGATCCAGCGCGCCCGGCTGCGCGACATGGCGATGGAACGGATCGCTTCCGAATAGGCCGGCCTATTTCAGGTAGCTCGCCAGATTGATGCTCAGGATCTTGGCGAGCGCCGAATAGGACGCCGTGAGCTGCGCCTGATAGGTCGACAGCTGCGCCGTGATGGCGGCGACGTCGACGCCGGTAAGGTCGTTTGACAGCGTCTCGGCATAGCTCTTGTAGTCGGTCTGGCGCGAGCTCGCCGTCTCGATCGCGGACGCGTTGTTCGACAGCTTGGCCTGCACCGCCGCGGTGTCGTCGAGCGCCGTGCCGGCAAGATCGAGCGCGCTGGTGATATCCGAGGACGACAGCGAGGTGCTGTTGGCCACGAATTTGAGCACCCGCATCACCTCCTCGAACGCCGAATTATCGGCGGTGATGCCGTAAGACACCGTCTCGTCGGCGGCGACCCGCACCGAGGCGATCTCGTCGTCGCCGTTGTAGTAGCTGGTGTCGGTCGTGGTAAGGGAGCCGGTACCGGACGCGAAGCTCGTGAGATCGACCGGCGCGGTGTCGGTCTTGCCGCCGGCGAACACATACTGGCCGTCATATTGCGTATTCATCAGCGAACCCATCTCCTCCAGCATCTGCTGGGCGGTGGTGATCACCGAATTCGTCTCGGTCGAGCTGCCGGTCGAGGCCGCGCTGAGCTGGGAGCGGAGCTGCGTAAGGATGTCGGTCATCGATCCAATCGCCGAATACATCACCTGGACCTTGCTGTCGGCGAGCGTCGCGGCATCGATATAGGATTGCGCGCGAGTCACCGAGACCTGGAGGTTGACGACATGCTGCGCGTCCGAGCCGTAGCCGCCGAAATCGCTCGAGATCACGCCCGACGATTCCTGGATCTGCTTGTTGGCCATGACCGTCTCCACGCGCATCGCGTCGGCGATCATCTTGTTCGACTGCGCGAAGGTGGCGACCCGCATGGCGACCATGAGCCCGCTCCCGGCTGTTTACGACTGCACGGCGGACAGCAGCGCCGAATACATGGTGTTGATGGCCTGGATCAGCGCGGAGGCCGCGGTGTACTTGTTCTGAAGCGTGCTGAGCTTGGCGGACTCCTCGTCGAGGTTGACGCCGGATTGCGAGGACAGCGAACTCGCATAGGTCGACTGCGCGGTTTCCTTCGCGGTGTAATCGGTGGACGCCTGCGAGGCCTTGCTGGCGACGTCGGCCACAATGGCCGAGGCATAATCGGCGAGCGACCCGGTGGTGGCGGCGAGCCCGCCGGTGGTGGCGAATGTCCGGGAGTCCGTCAGCGCGTCGTAGAAGGCGTTGACGACGGTGGCCGATCCCGACGACAGCACGGTGCTGCCCACCGTCAGGCTCGACGAGGAGTCCAGCGTCGCCAGTTGCAGCTCGTTGGTGCCGGACAGGATCTTGCTGTTGACCGCGATGTCAGCGGCGCTCGTTCCGGTCACGAGGTCGTTGAGGCCGAAATACTCGGAAAATCCCTCGCCCGAGCTTCCCACCGTGCTCGTCATCTGGTTGATGGCGACGCCGTTGCCCGAGCCGGTCGCCGTGATCGAGAGATGACCATCCGCATCGACCGAGGCCGACAGTCCGGAGATGCCGTTGATGGCGGTGACGAGGTCGCCGACGGTGGAATAGGACGACAGGTCGAGATCGCCGTAGGAGACCAGATTGCCGCTCTGGTCGGTGACGGCAAGACGCACTGTGCCGGTGGCGGACAGCGCCGTGCTGCTGGTGACGCTGGTCGTCCCTGTGAGGCTCGTCGGCGCCGGCACAGCGGAGGCGCTGTTCGAGACGCTGTTCATTGCGGACGCAAGCTGCTGGGCGAGCTGATCGAGCTGGGACTGCGCGTTCGGCAGTGTCGTGTCGCGGAGCGTGATGAGCGCGCCGATGTCCCCGCCTGTGATCTGCGAGGTGATGTCGACCCCGTTCACCGTGATCGCGCTGAAGCCGCTCGACGAGGAACCGGCGGTATAGGTCGTCGCCGCCGTCACATTGGCGGCGGCGGTATAGCTGATCGTATGCGCGGAACTGTCGACCAGAGCCTGGCCGGACCTGGTGTAGATCTGGATGTCGCCGTTCGACGCTGTGAAATAATTGATGTTCATCCTGGAGGCGAGGTCCTGGAGCGCGGTGTTGCGCTGGTCCTCCAGATCCGCGGTCGACTGGCCGGCCGCCGCGGTCTGCTTGATCTGCGCGTTCAGATCCGCGATCTGCTGCAGGTCCGTATTGACGTCGTCGATCGAGGACGCGATGTCCTGGTCGGCATCGGAGCGGAGCTTCTGGATGCTGCTCGACGTCTCCCGCAGCTGGCTCGCGACGTCGTCGAGCGCACTGACGACGTTGGATTGCAACGAGGCGCTGCTCGGCGTGCTCGCCAGCGACGACAGTGCCGATTCCAGCGAAGCAATGCTGTTGGCGAGCGACGTCCCGGTCGACGAACTGTCCGTGCTGCTGGTCGAGCCGTAGAGTTTTTCCAGCGACGTCAGATAGGTGTTGGTGGTATCGGCGGAGCCGAGGTCGGAGGTCGCGGAGATCAGCGACTTCAGCAGCAGCTTGTCGACCGTCGAGGTGATGCCGGTCACCGTGACGCCGGTGCCTACGCCATTGGTGACGCTGCTCGACTGGTTCGCGGTCTTCGCCGTATAGCCGGTCGTGTCGGCGTTCGAGATGTTCGACGACGTCACGCTGATCTGCACCGACGTGGCCGACAGGCCGCTGAAGGCGATCGATCGTGCGATATCGAGCGACACGGCGGGTCCTCCGTCGTCAGGCGCTGCGGCTGGTGCCGCTGGAGACCGCGCGCGCGGCGAGCCGGCCGGAGGCGCCATAGGGCGATACCGCTGCGATCTGCTCGCGGATCGCCTGCATGACGGCTTCGATCCGGCGGTTGCTGGCCTCGATGGCCGCGCGCAGGCGCACCAGATTCTCGTCCATCGCCATACGCAGCTTCAGGATCCGCTCCATGAGCTGCTCGCGCAGGATCCGGTCGCGCACGTTGAGGCTGGTCGTCCCCGCCGCGCATTCGGCGACGGTGCGTTCGAACATCTCCGCGAGGCGGTTCTTCTCGTCGACCTGCTTCAGGCGCGACGCCGGCAGGCCCTTGGCGAGTTCGGCATTCTCCTCGGCGACCAGCGCGGTCAGCGTGTCGATCAGCGTGATCAGCGACTTGATCCGGGCATCGCCATTTGCGGCGCTCGTCCGGGTGGCTTGAGCTACAGTCATGGTGATCGCCTTCTTCTAGTTGTGCCGTTTGCCGCGGTGGACTTGCGAACCACGCAAATACGCGCCGATCGCGGTCGTCCTGACGGTTGCCTGCCTCATCTCGCCCTCGATCTCCGCACATTCCCGCAGGAGACCGCGCCGTGTCGTCTCGACGTCGTCGAGCAGCGCAAGCAATTGCTTGCGGTCATCGCCTTTGGCGGTTGACGCCCGGGCCACCAGGCGCTTCAGCCGGCGCAGCAGCGCCTCTCCGGCGGTGCTCGCTTTCTCACCACGCATCGCTCACCTCATCGCCGAGATCAGGGTGTCGTACATCTTGTTGACGGTGGAGATGACCTGGGACGCGGCGGAATAGGCCTGCTGCGCCGAGATCATGCTCGAGAACTGGCTGGAGGTATCGGTGGTCGAGGATTCCAGCTCGCTGCCGTAGACCGTGCCCGCACCATTCTCGCCGGATGCCTGCAAGGAGGCATTCCCCGACGCCACCGTCGCCGAATAGAGTCCGTCGCTGGCCGCGGAGAGACCGTTGGGATCGGCGAACGTCGCCACCGCGATCTTGTAGATTGCGATGGTCTCGCCGTTGGAATAGGTCGCATCGACGACACCGTTCTTGCCGATCGAGATGCTGGACAGCTTGCCGTAGGACAGGCCATCGGAGTCGATGCTGGTGACGTTGACATCGGGCGTCGTTTCGCCGGAGGCATATTGCGTCAGGCCATCGGTGCCGCCGACCGTGCCGAGGTCCATGGTCACGGTGCTGTCGGCCGCCCCGTCGGTCCAGCCCGTGATCGAGACGGTCGCCGGGTCCGGGCTGGTGCTGGCCAGCGAGCCGTCGCTGTTGAAGGTGATGTCGATCGTGCCCGAGGCCGTGCCTGTCGCGGTCGTGGTGTCCGACGAGGAGGTCGGATTGGCGAAGCTCGCGCTCCAGGTGTTGGTGCCGGTCTTGCTCCAGGTGATCTGCATCGTGTTTGCAGCACCGAGGGAGTCATACACCGTCATCGAGCTGGTATAGGTGTCGCCGGTGGCAGCGTCCGACGGCAAATTGGCCGCGATCGTGGTTTTGGTGGTGGCGCTGCCGCTGGTCGAGGCGATCTGGGTATTGATGGCCGAGAGGTTGCTTGCCGACTCGCTGCCGACCACATTGCCGTCCGCGTCGGTGCGCCAACCCTCGAGGTAGCTGCCGTTGTTCTCGAGATAGCCGGCATTGTTGATCGTGAAGGCGCCGTTGCGGGTGTAGGACGTGATGCCACCGGACGTGGCGCTGGTCACCACGAAGAAGCCGGAGCCCTGGATGGCGACATCGGTGGCATTGGAGGTCGCCGCCAGCAAGCCCTGCTGGCTGATGTTGGCGCGGCCCGAGACGGTGACGCCGCCCGATGCGTAGGAGGTGGTATTGCTCGACGCGGTCACGAGCGCGTCGAACATCGCTGACGTCGTCTTGTAGCCGGTCGTGTCGGAGTTGGCGATGTTGTCGCTGATCATCGACAGGGATTGGCTCTGGGCGCTGAGCGCCGAGATCGCCGAGGACAATGCGCCGGTGAGACTCATGATGAAACTCCGAGGAAATCAGGATGCGGGATCAGGACGTGACGCCGAGGATATTGGCGGCGCTGACAGCGACGCCGTTCACCGTGAGCGAGGGCGTGGAGGTCGAGGTGTCGATGCCGGTCACCGTGCCGGTGACGGTCGTGTAATTGAGGACCGAGTTGCCGGCGGAATCGGTCGCGGTCACCGAGATGGTGTACTGGCCACCGTCGGAGAGCTGGTTGCCGCTGGAATCCTTGCCATCCCAGGTGAAGCTGTTGGAGCCTGAATTACCCGTGCCGGTGCCGGTGTAGACGACGTTGCCGGAGGAATCCGAGATGCTGATCGAGACGTTCGAAGCGGCCGAGGACAGCGAGTAGCCGAACGTCGCCGAGCCGTTGCTCAGCGTCGACGTGTCGGTCTTCGCCTCGACGGTGTGGCCGATATAGTTCACCGAATTGAGCGTCACGAGGCTCGAGAACGAGCTCGCCAGCGAAGACATGTTCGAGTTGATCGACTGCTGCTGGGTGAAATTGGCGTAGGAGGTGAGCTGATTGATGAAGTCCGTCGTCGAGGTCGCGTTCAGCGGATCCTGGTTCTGAAGCTCGCTGACGAGCAGGCTGAGGAAATCACTGGAGGTCAGCGACGAACTGGATGATGTGCTCGACGACGACGATGTCGTCGTGGTCGCAGTCGTTGCGGAACTCGCGGCGGAAACGGTCATCAGAAACTCCGGCTTCCTTGCGCGGCCAGCGACCAGACGTCGGTCGGCGCGCTTGAAATCTGTGTGCTGATGAAACGGGTGGGCGCGCGGATTCAGGCGGGGATTCGCGTGCGCGAAAACGGCATTCGACACGGCAAAATCTGCCGTGTTCGCGCGTTAGAAGAACGATGATTTCAGCGTCGGGAGTGCGGAGATTTCCACAACGTCATGGCCGGGCCTGTCCCGGCCATCCACGACTTGCAACGCAACACGAAGAACGTGGATGCCCGGGACAAGCCCGGGCATGACGAAGTCTCGTCATATTCGATCTCAGAAAAGAGCCGTTCAGCTCCCCGCCGTCTCGCCTTCGGTGCGCGGCTCGGCAATGTCGCCTTTCGTTTTCGCGGCGGCGGCGACGATGCGGTCGGCGAGGCCCGCGGGAGCACGGACCGGCGGCGCGGCGAGCGCCTGGCGCAGGGTGCGCGCCTCTTCGAGCAGGGCTTGCGCGGCGGACGAGCGCGCCAGCAGCTCTTCGGCAGGCAAGCGCCGGTCGTCGGGCCAGAGGGAGAGATCCTCGCCCAGCCGATCGATCAGTTCCTCAAACTCGGTGACGTCCATCGCCCGCCGGTCCCGCCTCGGTCAGGCCACGTCATAAAGCATTGCAGGCACGGCGGAAACCGGATTCCGGCGGTTTCACGCGCCAAAACCGTCCGCAGCACTACGGAAGGCGGCCGAAACGGCCGGCCGTGGAATCGCCGGCACGTTTCGAGACCAGACGGCCCGCGCTTTTCAGCCCCTGCGGGCCGAATCGGCCGGCCCGGCCTTGCCACCGCGCAACGTCGCATCGACGTGCTCCCAGGCCTCCCGCAACTCGGTCAGCCCGGCAATGATGCGGCCAAAGCTTTCACGTGCATGCGGGCGGCCGAAGGCCTTGTGGCTCGCCACGATCATCGCGTTGTAGGTCTGGAACAGCCGCTCGGCCACCGCGCCGCCCTTGGCGAAATCGAGATTGTGGCTGAGCCCTCGCAAGATCGCGGTCGCCTTCATCAGGTACTCGTGCCCCTCCTCGAAGCGCCGCGCCTCCTGCGCGGCCAGCGACTTCTGGAGGAAGGTCATCGCGCCGCCAAGCAGCATCGAGATCGCCTTGAGCGGCGGCACGCTGGTCGCGGCTCCCCGATAAGCCTGGTTGGCCATGTACGCCATCGGATTATGCATCATCAATCACTCGAGCTGGAATTGAGCAGGGCCTTGAGATAGGTGAGCGTGTTGTTGGCGCTCTCGATCGCGGCCTGGTAGGCCGCATATTGCACCTGGAGCTGCGCCTGGTAGGCCGACGCGGCGCTTTCGATATCGTCGACCTTCTGCTGAAGCTCGCTGTCGCGATCGGTCAGATTCGTGATCAGCGTCTGCAACGCGCCCGTGCTCGACGAGTAGTTCTTGGAGATCTGGTAGAGCTGGGTCGCGATGCCCTGGGTCGAGGTCACCGTGATCGACTGCGACGTCGATCCCGAATAGGTGAACGCCATGCCGGCATAGGCCGTTCCGGCAGCGCCGATGATCGTCGTGCCGCTGATCGTGAACAGCGATGAATCGCCGCCGACCGAAGCCGAGGATAGATTGCCGTCGGAATCCACCGTCAGATCCAGCGTAAAGGATTGCGGCGACGTTCCGGTGTTGACGACGCTGAGCTGGCTCGACGATGTCTTGGTCTGCGCCGACAGGAACGTGGTGACGCCGCTCAGATTCGTGCTGAGGATCTCGGACAGCGTCGAGGTGTCGAGCTCGAGCTCGTTCTTCTCGTTGAAGGACAGGCCGAGGTCCGCCATGGTGAGGCCGCCGACGGTGCTGTTGAGCGCGTTCTGGAGCGCGTCCATGATATCGCGCATGGTGCCGTCGCCGAACAGCACCGCGCTCGAATCCGCCGTACCGTCCGATGACGTGGCTTGTTGCGCGATCACCGCATCGCGAAACGTATTGTAGTTGGTGACGAAGGTCTCGACCGCCGATTCGATCTGGCTGGTGTCGGGTTCGATGCTGATGTTCACCGTGGCACCATCGGGCGTCGCCTGGAGCAGGTTGAACGTCACGCCCGTGAGCACGTCGGTGATGTCGTTGGTATCCCGGGTCATCGAGATGCCGTCGAGGGAGAAGATGGCCGCCTGCGACGTCTGGAGGACGTCGGCGAAGGCGCCCGTGCTGTCGGTCACCCCGAGCTCGTTCAGGATGTCGTCGCCGGACGTGCTGGAATAGGTGATGTCGGCGGCATCCTCGGTTCCCGTCAGCACCATCTCGTAGGACCCGCTCGACACCTGCACGATCGAGGCCTGGACGTTGGTGGTCGAGGTCTGGGCGTTGATGCTGTCGACGATGTCCTGGAGTGACATCGTGCTGGTGATGGTGATGTCGGACGTGGTGCCGCCCTCGAGGCCGATGGAGAACGTGCCGGAGTAGCCGAGCTCGTCGGTCTGGCTCGACTGCGAGGTGCCGACCACCTTGTGCGCGGTCGCGATCTGGCTGATCGTGAGCGTATGGTCGCCGGTCGCAGCGCCATTGCTGACCGACATCGACAGCGCCGAGGACGCGCTCACGTCGCCGGTCGAGCTGATGGTCGCAGCGCGGGTAGCAAAGGCGTTGGTCGCCAGCGAATTGATGACGGAGGTCGCGAGCGAGGACAGCCCGCTCGACAGCGTGGAAAGGTTGGTCTGAAGCGTCTCGTAGGCGGAGATCTTGGCTTCGTTGTTGGTGATCGTGGTCGAAATCGTGGTCGCCGTGGCGAGCTTGGCGTTCACCGCGGCGGTGATCAGCGCACTCCAGTCGACGCTTGTCGAGGTCGTGGTCCCGGTCGTGGTCACCGATGAGCTGCTCGATGAAGTCGAGCTGGTCGACGTACTGCTGGTGCTCGAACTGACGCTTGTCACTTTGCTGCCCGATCCATCCAGGATCCATCCGAGGGTGGACCGGGCCGGCATCACGCCGGCCCGGTTTGACGATCGTTAGGGCCGCGTGCCTTAGCCGAGCAGCTTGAGCAGATATTGCGGCATCTGGTTCGCCGCGGATTCGGCCGACACCGCCGCCTGGGTCTTCACCTCGGCGGAGGACAGCTTGGCCTGCTCGGCCGCGATATCGACGTCCTTGATCGCCGAATTCGCAGCCTGCAGGTTCTGGGTCTGCGTCGAGATCGAGTCCGACGAGAAGTTGAACCGCGATTCCTGCGCACCGATGCTGGCGCGGGCGGCGGAGACGGTGTCGATCGCGGTATCGAGCGCGGTCAGCGCCGAGGTCGCGTCCGACAGCGAGCTCACGTCGAGCGAGGACACGCCGAGCGAGGACGCGGTGAGGCTGGTCAGGGTGATGGTGATGGTGTCCGAGCCGGAGGAGCCGACCAGGACCGAGACGCCGGAGGCGAACACGCTGGAGCCGTCAAGCAGGCTCTGGCTGGAGTAGCGCGTGCCGCTCGCGATCGAGTCGATTTCGCTCGTCAGCTGCGTGAATTCCGAGTTGATGTAGGCGCGGCTGGAGTCGGTCGTGGTACCCGATGCCGATTCCGAGGCCAGCGACTTCATGCGCGCCAGGATGTCGGAGATGTTCGAGGCGCCGCCGTCAGCGGTCTGGAGGATCGCGGTCGCCTGCGAGGCGTTGGTCGCGGCCTGCTGGAGCGTGGTGACGTCCGAGGAGATGCGGGTCGAGATGGCGAGGCCGGCGGCGTCGTCGGAGGCTGAGGTGATGCGCGAGCCGCTCGACAGCTTCGCGAGCGAGCTGCTCTCCTGCGCGGAGTTGATGTTGAGGTAGCGGACCGCTGAGTTCGCCGCGGTGTTCGTATTGATTGCAGGCATTGGAAGCTCCTGTGCTGATGGGCATGGCGTGCCGCATCGTTGAAGACGATTGACGACGCGGACCGCAGCCCCGTCCGTTCGCTCAAACGGCGGAGCGCAAGGAGATCAGGCGCGAAAATTTTCGCGACGTGATTTTTATGATTAGCAATCGGTAAACGCGGTGCGGATGTCGCGCTCGTGCTTGCGCAGCAGCTGGCGAAGCTGCTGGCGGCCGCGTTTGAGCAGCGACTCCACGGCAGCCACCGTGGTGTCCATCACCTGCGCGATCTCGCCGTTGCTCATGTTCTCGTGGTACGAGAAGATCACTGCGATCCGCTGTTGCTCGGGCAGGCGCTGCATCGCGAGCTCCAGCATGCCGTTCAGCTCGTTGCGCTCGATGATCTCGACGGCGCCGGGCTGACCGTCGGCGACCTCAGGCACGGTCTCGACATTCTCGTTGCGCGGCTTGCGGCGCAGATCGATGCAGCGGTTGGAGATGACGCGATAGAGCCAGGTCGAGAATTTGGCGCGGCCGTGCTGCCAGCGACCGCGATGACTCCAGATCTTGAGCATGGTGTCCTGCACCACGTCTTCGGCATCCGCCGCGTTGCCGACGATGCGCAGCGCGATCGCGTAGGCGCGGTCGATGTGACGTTCGACCAGCATGCGGAACGCGGCTTCGTCGCCGGTGGCGAGCTTGTCCAGAAGTTCGCTGTCTTCGTCGTAGACGATTTCGGCGGCAACAGGCGTGCTGTCCGGCGCGAGCGGCACCGACGGCATCACCGGTACGATCGCATCGACCGGCGCCGTCGTCGTGATCTCGGCTTCGGCGGGAGCCCAGACATCAGCAGCGTAACTCATCCCGCAACCTCCAACCCGCAATGCCGGCGGCGCACATGCCACACGGCTTCCAGGCGTTGAACGCGGCGCCAAAACAATCCAGGCGGAGAATTTTTGTTATTTTTCAAGATGTTAGCCGGTCGTTTTTGCCGAGCATCGGGCAATAATTGCCGACCGCGCGATGCTCTCGCGCATCACAGCTGCAATCATCACATCGTCTCGCGCCATGGCGGATCATCCATCCCGAACAGATGTCGTTGAGAGAAAACGCTGACATTACGCGGCACTAGGCGATCGAACGCGACGCGCGCGAAGCGCATCGAGAAGCGATTGTTTCCGAGTGTGAATGAACGCGAGACGACTTTCGCACCCGGCAATTTTTGCCGAATCACCTTTTTCGAACCTAGCGTTTTTTTTGAATCTGTCAGTCGCGACGAATGCGATTTTGAATCGTGCGTGAAGTTTTTTCGTCGTTGTGGCGCCTGACTCCGCGCATGCGCACGTTAATCGTCATGGTGGACGGGGAATTGTCGCATGATGATCGCAACGGCCGGGCTCGCGCCCCGCACGAAAATTGTTTCTGCTTGGTCGTTCGATGTTTTCGATACGTTTCTGCTTCGCGCCTGCACGACGCCGGATGGCGTATTTGAAAGGACTTACGAGCTTTCCGGCATTTCACGAACTTGTCCGAATGTTTCCGCAAGTTTCGTTCAGCATCGAATCCAGGCCGAATCGCGTGCACGCCGGACCGCGAAGGAGAAGCGCGGCGGAAGCGAAGTTCACGTCGCCGAGATCTATTCCTATTTTCCGTTCAAGCTGTTCGGCCTCGCGCGCCGTGACCTGAACGATCTGGTCGAATCGGAGTTCGCCGCCGAACTGGAGCTCTGCCGCGCCAATCCCGACATGATCAGGCAATATCTGGACATGAACCGCGCCGGCCATCGCGTCGGATTCATCTCCGACACGTACTGGGATTCCGACCGGCTGGCGCGACTGCTGCGAGCCTGCCGTCCCGGGCTGACATGGGACTTCCTCTATGCGTCGTGCGACCACGGCAGCAGCAAGAGCGAGACCCTGTTCGCGACATATCTGTCGGAGCAGGGCATCGACGCCGGCTCCTCCTTTCACGTCGGCGACAACGAGAAGGCCGACATCAAGGGCGCGAAGCGCCACGGCATTTGCCCTCGTTATTATCCTCAGGCCACCGCGCAACTGGCCTCGAGATTTCAGCGCGAAACGGCGCTGTTCGAACTGTTGTGTCCCGGCGGCCCGTCGCGGCTTGATCATGGTGCGCGAACGCTACGGCGCATGATCGCTGCCCGCAGCGCCGGGAAATCCCCAGCCTTCCACCTGGGACTGACGGTCCTCGGCCCGGTCATGGCCGCCTTCGATGCCTTCATCGCCAGACGTTGCGAAGAAATATCCGGTCCCGGCCGAAAGGTCGCGCTCGGCTTTCTCGGCCGCGATGGTTTTCTGCCGCACCGGATCTGGCAGGATTTGCACGGCATGAGCTCGGCCTATCTCGAGATCAACCGCCGCGTCAGCCTGATCGCCTCCGCCGACACGATGCAGCCACTGGTCGACCTTCTCAGCAAGGTCCTCAAGATCGACGCGCCGACCTTCCACGACATGATGAAGGTGCTGCCACCGAGGGTCGCAACGTTCTTCGCCGGCTTCCCCGGCGGAATTGCCACGGGCGAAGCGCTCGCCGAGGCGCTTCCGGAGCTGATCGACCCGGCCGAAATCGTCGAGCTCGCCGCTGGCCTGCGCGCCCGGCTGCTCGCCTATCTCCGCCACGCCATTCCCGGCTTCGACGACTGCACCGATCTCGTGCTCGCCGATCTCGGCTATTCCGGCAGCGTGCAGAAGGCGCTACGACGTGTGTTCGACATGGAAGGCATCAAGATCCGCCTGCATGGCGCCTATCTGATGTCGCTCGACGACGCCTTCGACGACCTGGCCGCGGAGGATAGTGCGGAAGGCTTCATCTCCGATCTCGTGGTCACCCCTCACGTCAAACGCATGCTGATCCGCAACGTCGCCGTGCTGGAGCAGATCTGCTGTTCGGCCGACGGTTCGGTGCGCGACTATGACGGCGACCGGGTCCTGCGCGAGATCAATCCACGCCCCGCATGCCAGATCGCGCTGGCGGGCGAGATTCAGGCCGGCGCCCTCGCCTTTGCCGCCAGCGCTGAAGACGTGGCGCTTGACTTTGGCCTTACTCCCTATGCGGCGCCCGAAATCGCCGCGCGCTGGTGCGCAGCGACATTGGCGCGTCTCCTGCTACTGCCCGATGACGACGAGCTCGCGCTGCTCGGTACCTTGAAGCATGACGTCAATCTCGGCACGCATGCGCTGGCACCGATGGTCGACGGCGATTTCATCCGCCGGCAGATCACCGCGCGCGGCCTCTCCGCCGCCTGCACATCGGCCGCGCCGCCGATGTGGCTCGCGGGCAGCTTTACCCACCTGTCGCCATCCCACGCCTATCTCTACACGCTGTTCGGCGCCAACCGCCTGCCGGCCGATGTCTTCGAGGAAAGCCCCGGCGGTCCGGTTCAGGTCGGATTGTTCCGCGCCAGTGGCGAAGCCACGCTAGAGACGGTAACCGTCCACCGAACCGGTCTCGGTGAATTGCGCGTACGCATTCCGGTCTCGCGCGCGATGGGCATCGCCATGATCGCGTTGCCGCTGCCGAAATTCGCCGCAGAGGGCCTGCTGCATGGCGTCACCATCCAGACCGCCGACGATGTTCGCGACGCCGCCGAGAGCCAGGACGTGACCGGCATCGCGGCTGAAAGCCTGATTTATGCCGGCATTCAGCGGAACGGCGATCACTATCGCGCCGAGACCGAGGACGGCTGCCTGCTGATCCCGATCGCCTCGATGACGCAGGACATTGCGATCTATTCCGTGGCCATCACCCCGCTCGGCGCCTGCCCCAAATAATGCGCCTGATCGCGCCACTCGGACCGTTGAAGTCAAAGGGCTGGGACTGGGGGTACGGAATTGACGGACGGGACGCACGAAAACCTTGATCGGCTGCTGCAAGCCGGCGATATCAGGCTCGGCCAGGCCCAACGCGATCGCCTCGACTGGCTAACCGGCCAGTACGGCGCGCCGACGTTCGATGATCTGCCAGACGGAAGGCGAAACGGCGTCATCATCCTCAAGGAGCCGCCGAGCGGCGCGGCGGCCGAGCTGTTCTACCGCTCGCTCACGCCTGGCTGCGCCGTCGTCATCCCCAGAAGCGAGAACCCCGGCTTCGACTTTCTCAAGTCCAAGCTGACCGAGTTCGGCACCGTCGGCCCCTGCGGCGCGGACGGCCCGCACGAGATGTGGTGGGGCGGCATCGGCTGGTCGAAATTCCTCACGGCAGCCGATGCGTCCACCGTCCGCCCCCGGATCGTCTCCTGCTATCCCCGCGGCACCGACGCGACCGCGGCCTTCGCGCTCCGGCATTCGCTCGAGCGGTTTGACCTCGCCTGCCATATCGAGCCGATCGAGACGGAGTTCAGCGACCGCCTCCTCTGCTTCGAAAAGGCCGAATTCATGGTGCGGATGTGGAACAAATATCGCGAGCCCCTGCTGTTCGTCGAAGCCGGCGCGACCTTGCGCGAGGCACCGCTGCTGCCGTCCTTCCTCGGCTGCGATGTCGCACTCCACAAGTGGAATCGCTGGGAGATGTCGGCACGCACGCTCTATCTCGGCCGCACCGGGCGCGCCGAAATGCTGTTGCGCACCTGGCAGCAGCTCGCCGCGTCCTACCCTGCGATCTGGGAGGGCTATCTGCTCGACCAGGCCTGGAGCCTGACCTCCTCGCAGGTGCCGCTCGATACGGCGTGGTTGCCGCGGTCCTATCACGCGCTGAAGGGCGATCTCGGCGCGATGCGCGCCGCGGTGCTGCATGACCGGCAGACGACGACGATGGAGCTCGGGCCTGATCCCGCTTTTGCAGGCATCGTGCGCTCCGCCCGCCGCGCCGGCCGCACCGGCGCCCGTGATGCTTTCATGGTGATGACTTCGAAGCCCGAGACCGCCAACGGCATCGCCGTGATCCTGCGCGACATCTCGGCCAGCGATGCCGGCGCGGTGGCAGCAACCGTGGAAGCCGTGACCGGCGCCTACGCCGCCGATAGCGGCGGATACGGCCGGCTCGAGCTGTCGCTCTGTGCCTGGCAGGACGATGTCGGCGCCGCGCGCGATGCCGCAGCACTGGCGCGCTACCGCATCCTGGAGATCGCGCCGGGGCAGCGCATCGCCAACGATTTCTTCGCCCACCACGCGGCCGACGATGCGGTCATGACCGCCCGCCATCTCTTTCCCTGAGGCACGCCACAGATGCTCAAGACCATCATCCTGCTCACCGACACCGTGCAACAGCAGCAGCCGCTGGCCAACCTGCTCCGCGAGCACAATCGCGACCTCGCCTTCTGCTCGGCGCTGCGCGCATCGGACCTCAGCGCGATCGATCCGGACGTGCTGAGCGAAGCGCGGCTCGTCTCGTTTGCCGCCGACATCGCCGTCTCCGAAAAGTTCCTGCTTCAGCTCGGCTACGGCGCCTACAAGTTTTTCGCGGCGCCCGTGCAATATCCCGGCTTATCGCCGGCGCCCGACGAGAATGACGACGATCCGCGCTGCTACTCCGTGATCGCGCAGTCGATGACGATCTGGCCGGATTTCAAGAAGGTGGTCGGCCTCGAGACTGTGACGGTTCCGGACGGCACCATTCCTGCCGAGCGCGAGCGGCTGGTGTTCTCCCGCCTCGCTCATCTGTTCTGGCAGATGTCGGGCATGATCGCCGGCGAGGCGACGGATTTCCCCGGCATCATCGGGTCCGGCGAGAACCATCGTCCGACGCTTGCGATGATGAACTGAGCTAGCGCGCCGCGCGGCGAAGCTGTTCCGACAGCGCGTCGCGGTGCACGGGCGCTGCGATCGCAATCATGCGACGCGCACGCTCGGCGAGGCCGCAGCCACGTAGCTCCGCGACACCCCATTCGGTGACGATGGCATCGACATCGGCGCGGGGTGTCGTCACCGTCTCGACGTCAGCGACGATCCGGCTGGTCCCGTCCGACGCCGTCGCCGGCAGCGCGATGATCGCCCTGCCCCCGGGCGATACATTGGCCCCGCGCACGAAATCGAGCTGCCCCCCGATCGCGCCGATCGTCACGCCATTCAGCGTCTCTGAATTCACGCTGCCGTCGAGCCCGACCTGAAGCGCCGAATTGATCGCGACCAGCCGGTTGATCCGCGTCAGCACGTTCTGACCGTGGGTGTATGACGTCGGCCGCACCGCGACCGCCTCGTTCTCATGCACGAAACGGTAGAGCCGCTGTGTGCCGATCACCTGGTTGGTGACCGTGATCCCGGGATCGATTCCCTTCTCCGCATTCGTCACCGCGCCGCGCTCGGTCAGCTCGACGACGGCGTCATTGATCAGGCCGGAATGGATGCCGAGATTGCGCACATGAGATAGCGAGGACAGGATCGCATCCGGAATCCGTCCTACGCCGAACTGAAGCGTGCTGCCGTCGGCGATCAGGCCCGCCGCATGAGCGGCAATACGCCGCGAGACGTCGTCAAGCGGCGGTGAGGCCAGCTCCACCGGCGGACGTCGGGCCACCACGCGCACGTGGATCGGCACATCCTCAGGCCACTCGGCTCCGAACGTAAAGGGCGCGTCCGCATTTATCTCGGCAATGACCAGGCGCGCGCCGCGCGCGGCGTCGATGACATAGTCGTTGGAGAGGCTGGCGCTCAGCCGTCCTCCTGATTCCGCGAGCTGGACCAGCACAACATCAGCCTTGTGGCGGCGCGCGGCGAAGTCGGCGCAGAAAGCGCTGTAGTTGCTCGGGATCACGTCGAGCCACCCGGCTTTCGCAAGCCGCCGCGCATTGCCGATCACGCCATAGCTCTGGAACGAGATATTCGGCGCACTGGTGGCGGAGAAGGTATCGGAGAAAATCGGCCCGACCATCATGCGGAAGCGCGGCAGATGCACCGCCTGCGCCATCAGCGTCTCGGTCAACGTAACAGGCTCTGCCGTCGCCTGCCCACACACGACGAGATCGCTCTCGCGGAGCAGGCCCGAAAAATCGATCGAAGCGATCTCCGCAGCCATCGCCGCTTCAGTCCATTGGCACGAGGCATGTGGAGGACTCGCCGAGCAGCGTCCGAAGCTCCGTTTTCACGATCTTGCCATAGCTGTTCTTCGGCAGCTCGCCGGTGAGGAAATAATGTTTCGGCCGCTTGAAGCGCGCGATCCAGGCGTTGCACATCTGGTCGAGCTCGTCCCGGGTGACCGCCCTTCCCACGACGGGAACGACGACGGCCACCACTTCCTCGCCCCATTCCGGATGCGGCCGGCCGATCACCGAGACTTCGGCGACGGCTTCGTGCCGCAGCAGCACTTCCTCGACCTCGCGCGGATAGATGTTGGTGCCGCCGGAGATGATGACGTCCTTGGAGCGGTCCTTCAGGGTGAGGAAGCCATCGGCGTCGAAGGCGCCCATGTCGCCGGTGTAGAGCCAGCCGTCGCGCAGCGTGTTCGCGGTGGCGTCCGGGTTCTGCCAATAGCCGGACATGACCGTATCGCCGCGCACGATGATCTCGCCGACCTCGTCGGGTGCAACCTCCTGTCCACCCTCATTCACGGTCCGCACCTGCACGACGCCCTGTGCGATGCCGACCGAAGCGAGGCGCTCTTCATGACGCGGGTGGCCGGCGTCGACATGCATCGACTTCGGTAAATAGGTGATGGTCATCGGCGTCTCGCCCTGACCGTAGATCTGCGCAAGTTTCGGTCCGAACACCGCGCGCGCCGCCGTGCAATCGGCGACATACATGGGGCCGCCACCATAGATGATGGTCTTCAGCCCCGGCGCGCTCGAGCCTGCCGCTTCCGCCGCGACCGTCAGGCGCCGGACCATGGTGGGCGCGGCGAAGAACGAGATGCCGTCGCGCTTGGCCGTCAGCTCCAAAATCTCGTCCGGCTCGAAGCGGCCGCTCTCCGGAATGATCTGCGCGCCCATGGCGAGCACGTGCGGCACCATGTAGAGGCCGGAGCCGTGCGACATTGGGGCTGCGTGCAGCAGCGCCTCGCCGGGGACAACGGGGTTGATCTCGGCCAGATAATTCAGCGACATCGCAAGCAGATTGCGATGACTGAGCACCGCCCCCTTGGGGCGGCCGGTGGTACCGCTGGTGTAGAAGATCCAGGCAGGGTCGGTGATGGCGACATCGGCGATGGCGATACCGTCGGCCTTCTCCAGGCCGCGATGCTCGGCCGAACCGATCTCGACGATGCGCGGCCTGGCGGTGCCGAGCATGAGCGCCTCCGACGCAACGCTCGCCATGTCCTCGGTTACGAACACAAGCGCGGCGCCCGAGTTTTCGAGAATGAACGCAACCTCGCGCGGATGCAGCTTGGCGTTGATGGGAACGGCAACCAGCCCGGCATGCCAGCAGGCATAGAGGCAGGCGACGTAGTCCGGCACGTTCTTCATCAGCAGCGCGACGCGGGCGCCTTTGGCGAGGCCAAAGCGCTGCTGCAGCGATGCCGCCAGCGACGCCACTGTCGTCGCGAGCCGGCCGTAATCGGCAACCGGCGTCAATCCCTTCAGCAGCGCCGGCGCGGACGCGTCGGCCTTGGCGGCCCGCAGCAGATGATGAGCGAGATTCATGGCAGTCCTGCCGAACGCGCGAACTTAGTAAGACTTGGCCAGCCCAAGCACCTTTTCCGCAATGAAACTGAGCGCGAGTTGCGGGCTGACCGGCGCGATGCGCGGGATCAGCACCTCGCGCAGGTATCGCTCGACGTGGAACTCCTTGGCGTAGCCGAAGCCGCCATGGGTCATCACGGCCTGCTCGCAGGCATGGTAGCCGGCTTCGCCTGCGAAATATTTCGCGGCGTTCGCGCCAGCGCCGCAGGGCAAGCCCTTGTCGTATTGCCAGGCCGCCTGCATCACCATCAGCCAGGCCGCCTCGAGCTCGACCCAGTTCACCGCGAGAGGATGCTGGATGCCCTGGTTCTTGCCGATCGGTCGATTGAACACCACGCGCGTCTTGGCGTATTCGGTCGCGCGCGACAGCGCGAGCTTGCCGAGACCGACGGCTTCCGCCGCGATCAGGATACGCTCGGGGTTCATGCCTTCGAGGATGTACTGAAAACCCTTGCCCTCTTCGCCGATGCGATCCTCCATCGGGATCTCGAAATCCTCGAAGAACAGCTCGTTGGAATCGACGATCTTGCGGCCCATCTTCTCGATCTCGTGGACCTTGATCTTCTTGCGGTCGAAGTCCGTGTAGAACAGGCTCAGCCCATGCGTCGGCGAGCGCACCCCCTCCAGCGGCGTGGTGCGCGCCAGCAGCAGGATCTTGTGCGCGACCTGCGCGGTCGAGATCCACACCTTCTGGCCGTTGACGATGTAGCGGTCGTTCTTGGCGACGGCGCGGGTCTTGAGCTGCGTGGTGTTGAGGCCGGTGTTCGGCTCGGTGACGGCGAAGCAGGCCTTCTCGCGGCCCTCGACCATCGGCGGCAGCATGCGCTTGCGCTGCTCCTCGGTGCCGAACACGACGACGGGGTTGAGGCCAAACACGTTGATGTGGACCGCGGAAGCGCCGGACATGCCGGCACCGGATTCCGCAATCGTACGCATCATGATCGCGGCCTCGGTGATGCCGAGCCCGGAGCCGCCATAAGCTTCCGGCACGCAGATGCCGAGCCAGCCGGCATCGGCCAGCGCCTTGTGGAAGTCGTGCGGAAAGCCGCCGTCGTGGTCCTTCTTCAACCAATAGGCATCGGGAAAGCCTTCGCAGATCTTTGCGATGGCGTCGCGAATGGCTTCCTGCTGATCGGTGAGCGCGAAATCCATGATGGTCTCCTTGTGGAGGCTCGTTGTTCCTAGCGCCCCATCTGCGAGGGCAGCCAGAGGATGATAGACGGAAACGCCACCAAAATCGCGATCGCGATCAGGTGCGCGATGAAGTGCGGGAAGGTGCCGTGGAACACCTCCGCGACGGGCCGCTTGGCATAGCGGGCGACGATGAAGCAGTTCAGCCCGACCGGCGGCGTGATCATGCCGACTTCGGCCGTGACGATCTTGATGACGCCGAACCAGATCGGGTCGAAGCCCAGCGTCTTGATCAGCGGCAGCACGATCGGCACCGTCAGCACCAGGATCGCGATCTGGTCCATGAACGAGCCGAGCACGATGTAGCCGCACAGGATCAGCGTGATGATCACCCAGCGCGAGGCCGGCAGCGAACCGATCCAGGCGACGAGGTCCTGCGTCACATGTGTGAGCGTGAAGAAGTAGCCGAAGATCGAGGCGCCGACGAGGATCATGATGATCATGCAGGTGCCATGGCTGGCGCGCAGCAGCGTCGCATAGAGCGAGGCCGGCGTGATCTTGCCCTTGACGATGGCGAGCAGGAAGGCGCCGAACGCGCCGAAAGCGGACGCTTCCGTCGGCGTCGCGACGCCGAGATAGATCGTCCCTGTCACGATCGAGAACAACACAACCATCGGCGAGACCTGCCACAGCAGCGCGAACTTCTCGCGCCACGGCACCGACTTCGCCGCCGGCGCGCGCGAGGGATCCTGCCAGACCAGGAAATAGATCGTGGCCATGATGGTGAACGTCACCAGGATCGCCGGGATGATGCCGCTGATCAGCAGCTTGCCGATGTTGACCTCGGCGAGAAGGCCGAAGATGACGAGCGCAACGCTGGTCGGCAGCAGCATCGACAGCGTGCCGGAGATGGCGACCACGCCGGCGGCCATCTTGGGCTCGTAGCCCTGGCGGATCATCGCCGGCAGGCTGGTCGAGGACAGCGTCGCGGCCGAGGCCGTCGAGGTGCCGCAGATCGCGCCGAAACCGGCACCGGCCAGTGCCGTCGCCATGCCGAGGCCGCCGGGAATGCGGCCGACCCAGGCCGAGGCCGTCTTGAACAGATCGTCCGCGACGCCGGAGAGCAGCACGAGGTCCGCCATCAGCAGGAACATCGGAATGGTGATCAGCTCGTAGGAGGAGACGGTCGAGAGCGGAGCGGTCTGCAGGATACCGAACAGTGTGGACCAGCCGCCGACCATGACAAGGCCGACCGAGCCGGAGAAGGCCATGGCGAAACCGACGGGCGTGCCGAGCGCGAGCAGGCCGAACAGCAGGGCGAGAACGATGAAAGGTGTCATGGATTCCTGCCGTTACTCAAAGCTGCGTGCTTCGCCGACGCCGGTCACCGGCGGCAGCGGATAGAGGTCGCGCCCGCTGACAAGGCTCAGCACATTGCCGACGAGCTGGAGCGCCAGCCGTAACACCAGCACGCCGCAGCCGAACGGCACCAGCGCCGCCGAGATCCAGGTCGGCCAGGGAATGGCGCCCGAGAGGACGTCGTGCTGCTCGTAATTCTCCAGTGCACGCTCGAACCCGACCTTGCAGATCAGGACGAACACGAACAGGCCGGCGAGCGCGGTGACGATCTCGGACAGCCGCCGTCCTGCCGGCGAGAAGCGCGACAAGAGGATGTCAACGCCGACATGCACGTGCTCGCGCAATGCGTCTGACAGCGTGAAGAAAAACACGCCGGCGAGGAGATAGAGGCCGATCAGATCATAGGTAAAAGAGAACGGACTGTTCAGTGCGTAGCGCATGAACACGTCGGTCACGACAAGCAGCATGATCACGAACATGAACACCACCGCGATCACCGTCAGCGCGCGCTCCAGCGCGCCGAGCACATCTCCTGCCCGCTTGATCACCTCTCGCGCCTCCTTCTTCTCTGTCGGTTTACCCGGCGCGTTACTTGGCGCCGCCGGCCAGCAAATCGTCGAACTCCTTCAACGCGGCGGATGCCTGCTTGCCGCGGCTGTCGAGCCCGCTCGCCCACTCCTTGCCAACGCCCTTCAGCTTGTCCTTCATCTCGGCGCGCGTCGCCTCGGGGAGCGGATCGAAGCTGACGCCCTCGTCCTGCATCTGCTTCTTGGTGACTGCGCCTTCCTTGTCGACGTCGGCGCAGGCCTTCGGCGTGATCGCTTCCGAGGCCTCGTTCATCGCCTTCTTCACATCATCGGGCAGCTTGTCCCAGACCGACTGGTTGATGGAATAGGCGACGATGAAGCTGCCGAAGCTGACGCCTTCGGTGGCGTGCTTGACCAGCTTGTCGAGGCCGTAGGACACGACGCTGTCGAGCGGGAACAGCAGGCCGTCCATGGTGCCGCGCGACAGCGACTCATAGGCATCGGGCGCGGCCATGCGCACCGGAACGGCGTTGAGCGCGCGCAGCGTCAGGTCCTGCGCGCCGCCCGTGGTACGCAGTTTCAGGCCATGCATGTCCTTTGTCGTTTCAACCTTCGATTTGATGGTCCACACTTGGTAGGGCGGCAGCACCACGGCCATCAGCAGCTTGATCTTGTTCGGTGCGTATTCCTGCTTGGCCAGAATGCCTTCGCGCGCGGTCTTCCAATAGGCGAGCGTGCCCTGGCAGCTGGTCGCGAACGCGCCCGGCAATTGCGCGACTTCCGACAACGGCATCTTGTCGGAGACATAGGACGGTCCGATGTAGCCGATGTCGACCACGCCGGACTGGGTCAGCCGCAGCATGTCGGCGGCCTTGCCGATCTGCTGGTTCGGATAATAGGTGAAGGTCACCGCGCCATTGGTGCGTTTGGTGACGTCGTCCATCCAGGGCTTGAGCATCAGGCGGACGAGATAGTGCCCGGCGGGGAAGGAGTCCGCGACCTTCAGCTCCAGCGCTTGGACCTGCAGCGTCGAGACTGGCAGCGAGAGTGCAAGCACTGCCGCGGCCCAGACCAGATTTTTCTTCATTTGCTTCTCCTTGACCCGCCCTCACGCCGAACGCGGCAGCCAATTGCTGCCGGACCGTCCAGCCCTCATTCCACTTCTTGCTTGAGGAAAATGTACATATACGTGAATTTATATGTCAAGTATATGAACTATGCATAGGGGTATGCACCGCGGGCGAAAGCGTAGGAATTGACACCGCCAATTTATGAACTCTAACTCCACGTATATGAACTCACCCAACGAGGCCCCATGGGACCGCTCGCCGGCTTCACCATTCTCGATCTGACCTCGGTGCTAATGGGCCCCTACGGCACCCAGGTGCTGGCGGACATGGGCGCCGACGTGATCAAGGTCGAAAGCCCCGAGGGTGACATCGTTCGCCAGATCGGTCCCGGCCGCACGCCCGGCATGGGCGGGATGTTCCACAACGCCAATCGCGGCAAGCGCAGCATCGTCCTCGACCTCAAGAAGAAGGAAGGCCGCGACGCCTTGCTGCGGCTCGCCCAGCGCGCCAACGCGCTCGTCTATAATGTGCGTCCGCAGGCGATGGCGCGGCTCGGCCTCGACTACGAAACGCTTGCCGCGGTCAATCCCGCCCTCGTCTATGTCGGCGCGTTCGGCTATGGCCAGTCCGGCCCCTATGCCGCAAAGCCCGCTTACGACGATTTGATCCAGGGCGCGGCCACCATTCCGACGCTGCTTGCGGCCGCCGGTGACGGCACGCCGCGCTACGTTCCCGTCACCATCGCCGACCGCATCGTCGGCCTGATGATGGTCAATGCGCTTCTAGGCGGACTGATGCACCAGCAGCGTACCGGCGTCGGACAGCGCATCGACGTGCCGATGTTCGAATCGATGGCGGAGTTCGTGCTGGTCGACCATCTCGGCGGCCTCACCTACGATCCGCCGCTCGACCATGGCGGCTATGCGCGATTGCTCTCGCGCTATCGCAAGCCTTACAGGACCAGCGATGGCCATCTCTGCGTCCTGATCTACAACGACAAGCACTGGCGCAGCTTTTTTGAGGCGATCGGACAGACTGAGTTCTTGCAGCAGCCCCGCTTCGCCAACCATGCCTCGCGCACGAAGCACATCGACGAGATCTATGAGGAGATCGGCCACGTCTTCCTGACGCGCACGACGGCGGAATGGCGCGAGCTGCTGGAACGCGCCGACATTCCGGTGATGCCGATGCACACGCTGGAGACGATTCTGGACGATCCGCATCTCAACGCGGTCGACTTCTTCAAAACCGTCGATCATCCCGTCGAAGGCCGCATCCGCCAGATGCGCGTGCCCTCGACCTGGAGCGTGACCCAGCCGGAAGCCGCCGGTCCCGCGCCGACGCTGGGCCAGCACGGCCGCGACATTTTGCGCGAGGCCGGCTTCTCGACGGATGAGATCGATCGGCTCGCAGAGCAAAAGGCAATTCACCTGGCCGCGCCGCCCTAAAGCCAGCGCGGGCCAAATCGCAACGACACAGGGAGGAAACCGCGATGGCCGGACTTTATTTCGAAGATTTTTCCGTAGGTCAGGAGTTCAGGCATCCGCTGACCCGAACGGTCACGGAAATGGACAACACCATGTTCAGCCTGCTGACGCTCAATCCGCAGCCGCTACACATCGACGCCCATTTCTCTGAAAAGACCGAGTTCGGTCAGCGCATTTTCAACAGCCTTTACACCCTTGGCATCATGATCGGCATGACGGTCTATGATACGACCATGGGGACCACCGTCGCCAATCTCGGCATGACCGACGTCACGTTTCCGAAACCGGTCTTCCATGGCGACACGCTGCGGGCGACGACGAAGGTGCTTTCGTTGAGGGAATCCAAATCGCGCCCGAGGGCGGGTATCGTCGAGTTCGAGCACCACGCCTTGAACCAGAACGACGAGATCGTCGGAAAATGCCGCCGCATGGCGATGATGCACAAGAGGCCGGTCTGATGCGTTCGATGCTGTTCGTGCCGGGCGATTCCCCGCGCAAATTCGAGAAGGCGAGCGAAGGCCGGGCCGATGCGCTGATCATCGATCTTGAGGATTCCGTCGTCACCGAGAAGAAGGAAGAGGCGCGCGGATTGACGCTCGCGATGCTGAAGGGCCGTCCCGGCCCGCACCAGCTCTATGTCCGCGTCAACGCGCTCGACACCGGCATGACGCTCGCCGATCTCGCTGCGGTCATGCCCGGCCGGCCGGATGGCATCGTGCTGCCGAAATCGCAAGGCGGCGACGACGTGCGGCAGGTTGCCATCTGGCTCGAAGCCCTGGAAGCTGCATCCGGCATCACGGTCGGCGCGACGCGCATCGTCTGCGTCGCGACGGAGACCGCGAGCTCGATCTTCGGCCTCGGCAGCTACAAGGGCTGCTCCCCCCGCCTCGCCGGCTTGATGTGGGGCGCGGAGGATCTCTCGGCCTCGCTCGGCGCCACCGAGAAGGCCTCGGGCGGCGTATTCCACAGCCCCTATCGCCTGGCGCGCGATCTCTGCCTGATGGCGGCGGCCGCGGCGGAGGTTGCGCCGATCGACACCGTCTATACCGACATCGACAACCTCGCCGGCCTCGAGCAGGAAACGCGCGCGGCACGGCGCGACGGCTTTTCGGCGAAGGCACTGATCCATCCCAAGCACGTCGACGTCGTCAACGCGGCATTCGAGCCGACCGAGGCCGAGCGCACCTGGGCGGAGAAGGTGATCGCGGCGTTCGCGAACAATCCGAACTCCGGAACGCTGCGTCTCGACGGCCAGATGATCGACAAGCCGCATCTTCGCGCCGCGAAGAAGATCCTCGGCCAACCCTAGAGCAGGACGCAAAGCCCCGCCATGATCGTTCGCCAAGCCGCAAACGTCCTGGAGATCATGGAATTCTTCGCGCAAACGAGGAAGCCGGCGACGCTTGCTGAGATCGCCGATCATTTCGGCTGGCCGCGCTCGTCGACCTTCAACCTGCTCGCGACGCTCTCCGAGAAGGGCTATCTCTATGAGCCGCGGCCGCGCGCCGGCTTCTATCCGACGCCGCGGTGGCTGGCGATGGCGCGGATGATCTCCGAGGTCGAGCCGCTGCCGCCATGGACGCACACGCTGATCGCCGATCTCTCCGCCGAAACCGGAGAGACCGCGTCCATCGTCGCGCCCGCGGGCGTCATGGCGGTGTTCATCGATGTCGTCGAGTCCCAGGCCGCGATCCGCTATTTCGCGACCATCGGCCACCGCGTGCCGATCCACGCCACCGCGAGCGGCCGCGCACTGCTGCTGCAATATTCGCAGGAGGAGCGCGACTCCGTCTATCGCAAGATCGAATTCAGGCAATACGGCCCGTCGACGCCGATCAGCATCGAGGCCGTCGAGACCGAGCTGCGCAACTCGATCGCGCGCGGTTATTGCCAGAGTTTTGCGGATTACAGCCGCGATCTCGCCGGCGCTGCGATTCCCTTGCCGATTGGCGACCGGCGTCTCTCCGTCGTCGTCGCCGGTCCGGAGTTTCGCATCGGCCCGAAGGTGCCGGAGGTCGCCGCGCTGATCGCGCGGACCGTCGACCGGCTGCGGCCGAAGACAGCGGCGTAGGATAGCTTCAGTCGAAGCCCTGAACGGGTGGCGCCGAGGTCTGCGCCGGCACTACTGGAGCAGCTTGAACGGGCTGCACCGCAGGGGCGGCCTGAACCGGCGGAGTGCTGGCAGCTCTTATCTGGCCGTTGGCGGCCATCGCCTCGCGTGTGCGCGGCGGGGCGCCATTCGCGGCCGGGCGATACGCCTCGCGGCGCGGCGGCTGCCGATGTCTGGCCGAATGCGAATCTCTCGCGCCCCAGGACCGGGCGATTGCTGGCCCCGCGGTGTAGCCGATCACCGCGCCCGCCACGGCGCCAACCGGACCCAACACGACGGCGCCCGACACGGCTCCCACCGCTGCAGCGCCGGCGCGCTCCTGCGCGACGGCGGTTGCGGGCACCGCAGCCAGCATCAAGACGGCAGTGATCAGAGCTTTCTTCATCGGAACGCCTCCCATACGGGAGATCAGTCTGACTCAAATATGGCCGCACGAGGTTTGTTCGTTGCCCAACACGGGGCAATCGCCGATGGAACTCCGGCAATACGAAGGCGAGTTCCCGGAGGAGACAGACCGGCTACGGCGCGACCTTGTCGCCGATGAATCCGTTGCCGTCGAGCGCGCGCCGCACCGTGCCGTCCGCCTTGGCGTCGTCGAGGAAGTGCGCGGCCCAGACCTTCGCTGCGGCCTTGCCCTTGGGCACAACCACGACGACGCCGGTCGACTGGATCACTTCGTCAAGCACCTTCGTTCCCGGCAGCTTTCGCGAGAGATCTTCCAACGCGCCCATGCCCATCGCGAGCGCATCGAGGTCACCCTTGCCGATCAATTCGGCCGCCTCTTCCGGCTTGACGAACTTCGTCAGCTTGGCCTGCTTGATCGACTTCTCGACCGTCCGCGACGTCGATGTCCCCTCGATGCAGCCGACCCGCACGCCGGCACGATCGACATCCGCAACGGAATGGATGTCCGAGCCGGCGCGCACGAGATAGCCGCTCATATAGGCGACGTAAGCGGGCCCTTGGTCGACGAACTGCTCGCGTTTGACGTCCGCCGGCATGAAGGAGAGATCCCAGACGTCTTTGCTGCTGGCAGCCGCGATCTCGTCGGAGCTCTGGTATTCGACGAGCTGCAGTGGCACGTGCAGCTTGTCGGCGGCGGCCCTGGCGAGCTCGACGGTGACACCGCGCGGTTTGCCGGTCGAAGGATCGCGCGTCGTCCAGAACGCCGACGCAGCGGGGCCGACGGCCACCGCCACGCGGAGCGTTCCCGTCGGCGCGATGTCGGCGGGGCCTTCGGCTTTTGCGTCGGGAATACCGATCGTCGCGACGACCAGGCTCAACGCAGCCATCAAGCTATGCCGCCGCATCGTGCGCCTCCAGGGTTAAACGAGCTCCGACAGAACGGTGGTGCGCTCCCTCGCCCCGTTCTTGCGGGGCGAGGAAGAAAGTTGCCGCCGCTAGACGATCTTGATCGACATGTCCGGCAAGCCCTCGAGCTTGCACAGCAGCACGTCGCCCTTCACCACCGGGCCGACATTCTCCGGCGTACCGGAATAGATGATGTCGCCGGCCTTCAGCTCGAACGCTTCCGACAGTTTTGCGATCTGCTCGGCGACGCTCCAGATCATCTTGCTGAGATCCGAGTTCTGCTTCACGGTACCGTTGATCGCCAGCGAAATCGCGCCCTTCTCGAAATGGCCGGTCTTGCTGGCCGGGTGGATCGGGCCGATCACCGCGGCGTGGTCAAAGCTCTTGCCGATCTCCCAGGGCTTCTTCTCCGCGGCCATGCCGTTCTGGAGGTCGCGCCGGGTCATGTCGAGGCCGAGCGCGTAGCCATAGACATGGTCGAGTGCCTTGTCGGCCGGAATGTTGGTGCCGCCCGATTTCAGCGCGGCGACCAGCTCGACCTCGTGATGATAGTTCTTGGTCAGCGACGGATAGGGATGATCCGCAATCTGGCCGATCGCGACGTTCTGGATCGCGTCCGTCGGCTTCTGGAAGAAGAACGGCGGCTCGCGGTTCGGATCGGAGCCGCGCTCGATCGCGTGCGCGGCGTAGTTGCGCCCGATGCAGTAGATGCGGCGGACCTGGAACACACTCGTTTCGCCGACGATCGGGATCGTCACCATCGGCACCGGGAAGATCGGCTTCGGTCCGGCCTGCGCCGCCGCTGGCGTTGCGTCGGCGATGCCTGCTGCCGTCATCGCTGCTGCGGCCGTGAGCACGCTCCGTCGCGTGGTTTTTGTCATGGCTTCACTCCCTGATTTCGTCGTTTCTTGTCGGACCGCCAGTCATAGAACGAAACGATGGGCGGGCCAACGGCCCGCGCCGTACGCCTTAAGTCGCGACGCGATCGAAGAACTCGCGAACTTTTCGCGCGCAGACATCAGGGTCCGTGGCAGCCACGTGATAGGAATCGCCGGGCAGTACTTCGAGCTTCGAGCCCGGGATCGTCTCCTGCCACGCCTTGACGGAAGCGACGTCGCCGAGCCCGGAGCCGGTCGTGGTGATCACCAGCGCCGGGCGCTTGATCGAGGGCAGCTCGCCGGTCACGTCCACCGTCGGAACCATCTGGAGGAACGCCTCCAGTGTCGAGGCGTTGGTCTTCGACATCAGCTTGATCCACCAGTCGAGCGCCGGCGGCGGCAGCGACGAGCCGAGCCGGCCGGCCGTGGTCTCGCGCACCCAGGCCTCCACGCCCTGCTCGCGAATCTGCTTGCGCCAGGTCGGCGCGCGCTCGTTGAACGAGGTGAGCGAGGCCGGCGCGCCGACTGCGGCGACCGCGATCACACGGTCGGGATGCTTGGCCGTCAGATGCATCGCCAGCGTGCCGCCGATCTTGCCGCCGACCAGGAAGACGCGATCGAGCTTCAGCGCGTCCAGCATCCGGATGATGTCATCGCCGAGGCCGGCGAAGCGATAGATGTAATCGCCCTGCATCGGCGTCGAATCGCCATAGCCGCGCAAGTCAGGGCGCACCACGAGATGATGCGTGGCGAAATACGGCACCCAGCGCCGGAACGCCTCGCCGCTTTCGGCGAGCCCGTGCAGCATCACGACCGGCGGTTTGGTGTCCCAGGGCAGGAGATAGTCGTCGATGCGAACCGCAAGCTCGCAATCCTCGCTGACGCCGATCTTCCGCAGTTCGCTAGCCATCAGATACACCTCGTTCCACCGCCATCGACATTGATGCAGGTACCAGTAATGAAGGACGCGCGGTCTGAACAGAGGAACGCAACGATGCCGGACACCTCGTGCGGCTGTCCGACGCGGCCGAGCGGAACCGAGGCGATGGCGGCGGCATTGGTCGCGCCTTGATCCTGCCCCGAGATCGCGGCTCCTTGCGAGATCAGGCTGTCCCAGCGATCGGTCTGCACCGGTCCGGGATTGACGCCGGTGACCAGCACGTTGTCAGGCGCGCATTCCTCGGCGAGCGCCAGCGTGAAATTCAGCAGCGCCGCGTTGACCGCGCCGCCCGCCATGTAGGCCGCGCGCGGCTGATGACCGCTGCGGCCGATGATGTTGATGACCCGGCCCCAGCGGCGGTCCCGCATCTCCGGCAGAACGTTGCGCGCGCAGCGCATGTAGCCAAGCAACTTCAGCTCGATCGACTTGGCCCAGGTCGCATCCGGCGTCTCTGCGATCCGGCCCATCGGCGAGGCGCCGGCGTTGTTGACGAGAATGTCGACGCGGCCAAACGCTTCACGCGCGGTGTCCATCGCGTGGGCGATGTCCTCCGGCTTAGTCATGTCGCCGGCACAGGCGATCACGCGCCGGCCCGTGTCCCGCGAAATGTCCTGCGCCGAGGCCGCCAGCCGTTCGGCGTCGCGCGCGACGATGACGACATGCGCCTGCTCGCGCGCGAGCTCGGCGGCAATGGCACGGCCGATACCGATGCTGCCGCCGGTGACGACGGCAACCTTGCCGCCCAGATTCAGATCCATGACGCTACCCTCATCCACTAATCGACGGTGGCGCCTGAGGCCTTGACGAGCTTGCCCCACTTGGCGGTTTCGTCCGTCATGAACTGCCCGAACGCGTCGCCGAAAACCGTGCCGGGTTCGGCGCCGAGCTCGGCAAGCCGCTTCTTGACGTCGGGCATCTTCAGAATGGTCTCGAGCTCACCGCTCAGCTTGGCAAGCGCGGGCGCAGGGGTCTTCGCTGGGGCCACCAATCCGAACCAGGACGATGCCTCGAACCCCGAGATGGTCTCGGCGACAACAGGCACATCAGGCAGCGCTTCGGCGCGCTTGGCGCCAGCGACCGCGATCGCGTTGATGGCCTTGCCCTGCACCTGCGGCAGCACCGCCGGCATGTTGTCGAACATGAAGGGAATCTGGCCCGCGAGCAGATCGTTCATCGCCGGCGCTGCCCCACGATAGGGCACGTGCACGATGTCGATGCCGGCCATGCTCTTGAGCAGCTCGCCCGCGAGATGGTTGGTCGAGCCAATGCCCGACGAGCCGAAATTCAGCGAACCGGGCTTGGCCTTGGCCAGCGCAATCAGCTCGCCCACGTTCTTCGCCTGCACCGACGGATTGACGACCAGGACGATCGGCACCGAGGCGATCAGCGCCACCGGCGCAAAGGCTTTCGCCGGATCGAACGGCAACTTCTTGTAGAGGGAGCCGTTGATCGTGAGCGGAGGCGGTGCAGTCAAAAGCAGGGTGTAGCCGTCGGGCTCGGCGCTCGCGACCGTCTCGGCGCCGATATTGCCGCCGGCGCCGCCGCGGTTCTCCACCAGGAAGGTCTGGCCATTCCGCTCGGTCAGCTTCTGCGCGACGATGCGGGCGATGATGTCGTTGGATCCGCCGGCCGGGAACGGCACGATGATCTTGACGGGTCGGGAGGGGTAGTCCTGCGCACCCGCAAAGCCGGAGAACAGAACGGCCGCACAGGCGGCCAGAACGGTGCGTCGCATAACCCCGCGCATGGGCACTTCCTTGATGTTTGTCTTGTTGTTGATTGGTTCATCACGCCGTCAGCAATGGCCTCAACTTGCCGACGTCGTCAAGCCGTTCGAGATTGCCGATCTGATCAATCAGCCTCTCGGCCTTGTCACTGCCCAGAACCGGCGCAATCAGGTCCCGCGTCTTGGCTGCCACGGCCTCCGTACTCAGCGGATTCTCCTTGGTGCCGGGCGGATATTTCGTGAAGTGCTCGACCTTCCTGCCATCGGTCAATGTCACCTCGACGACAGCACCACGCGGTGCGGCCGGGTCCATCAGCCCCTTGTCGCCGGCCAGCGTCACCTTGTCGCGCTGCTCCCGGATTTTTGGATCATGCATCAGCGCGACGTCGTGACTGTCGTTGAACGACACGGCGCCCTTGACCAGCGCGAGAGCCACGAGATGCTGGCAATTGACGTCAGGCATCGCGCTCTCGCCTACAATCCCCATCGCATCGGTCGGCAGCTTGACCAGGATACTACGGACTTTATCTGGCGTGAGGCTGTGTTGCTTGCGCAGCGTCAGCATGGCATCCAACGGCGACTGGATGGGATAGCCGACCGAGAAGGTCTTGATCGCCGTCTCCGTGACATAGAAGCGCTTGCCGAGATCCTTCACCATCTCCTCCGGCTTCGGATCGGTCGACAGCGCGATGAAAAGATTATGCGTGCCGTCGAGCACGTCATCGACGCCGGTCAGGCCCGTCTTGACCATGTCGACCGCCATCACGCCGTTGCGGGCGCCCATGCCGGCGAAGTCGAACGCCTTCTCGATATGGTCGTGATCCTTCACCCAGCTCCACAAGCCGGAGACCTGCTGCGAGGAATAGGAGATCGCGTAGCGCATGCCCTTCTCGTCGAGCCGCGCCAGTGAGGCGGCGGCACCGAGCGCGCCGAAGGTCGATGACGTTCCTTCCGCGCTCCGGTGCGAGCCACGGACGAGATCCGGACCCAGCGCCATCAAGAGACGGCAGGTCAGGTCGTAGCCAAGCGCGACCGCGCGAATGAATTCCTGCCCGCTGCGATGCTCGCGTTCACCGAAGGCGAGTGCGGCCGGCACCACCGAGCATCCCGGATGCGCCTTGGTGACGGGCTCGAAATCATCGGTCTCGTCGGCATGCGCAAACATCGCGTTCGCCAGCGCCGCGTTGACCGCGGTGGTCCGGAAATCGGAGCCGATGACGGACGCCTGCGCATCGCCGCCAAGCGTGCGGACGTATTTCAGCGCCATCTCGCCCGGCTTCATGCGCGAGCCAGACACCATCGCGCCGAGCGTATCGAGAATGCGGTGCTTGCATTCGCGCAGCACCTGCTCCGGCAACTCCTGATCGCGCGCGGCAACCATGTAGCGGGCGAGGCGCTCGGTCACGCCGGGCCCCGCTGCAAGAACCACACGGCCGCCGGTAGCGGCGAGAGCGGCGACCGAGCCGGCGGATTGCAGGAAACGGCGGCGTGACGGCATGCTTCTATCCCCTCGCGGTCAGGACGCGACCGACATCTTTGCGATCTCCGCCGCGTTCGGCAGGGTCTCGACGTTCCAGCAGGCGTCCATCACACGCCGGATCGTCGCCGCAGGAATAATGCCGTCGGCAAGGTCCGAGAACTTGGTCTCGAGCTGCTTGTCGGTCATCGGAACTTCAACGCTGCCGATCGCGTGCTCGATGTGGCGGTTGAGCTTGCGGCCGTCCTTCAGCACGATGGTGAGATCGACCTGCTCCGGCTTGATGCCCGGCGTGATGACCGGGTTCACTTTGCCGCGCAGCGCGACGATGGTCGGATCGGTCACGGCCCGGTCGCTGAACTGCTTCTCGCCGCCGGCGCCCTCGACGATCGCCACCGCAACCGCATGGTAGATGCTGAACTTGCCCTCCAGACCAGCCTTCGGCGTCTTCTTGCCGGTAAGTTCCAACACCAGCGGATGGACCTTGAGATCGACCCGCTCGATCTGATCCGCGGTCACCTTGCTCTCGTTACGCAGCTGGACCGCGGCATCGATCGCCGGATGCATGACGATGCCGCAGGCGAACGGCTTGTAGGTGTTGAGCGCGGCTTCATAGCGCTTGCCGAGGTCGCCCAAGATCTCGTTGTAATCCTGCTTGGTGCTGATGGTGTTGGCCCAGCCGCGCTTGGCCTCGATCATGGCATCGGACGAAGTAAAATTCTTCGAGGCCAGGATCGCCGCGAAGATGCCGCTGGACGCCGCCCGGCCCGGATTGAAGCTCTTGTTCATCGAGCCGAAAGATTCGCGCAGGCCCACCGGCTGCGAGGCGGCAAGGCCGAGCGCCCATGTCATCTGCTGCTCGTTCAGCTTGAGCAGCTTGCCGACAGCCGCGGCCGAGCCGAACACGCCGGCCGTGCCGGTGATGTGCCAGCCGACGTCGTAATGGTTCGGATAGACCGAGTTTCCGATCCGGCACTCGGTCTCGACGCCGAGCACCAGCGCGTTCAGGAATTCCTTGCCCGAGACCGGCTGCATTTCCGAGAATGCGAGGATCGCTGAAGCGACCGGACCGGCGGGATGGATGATCGTCTTCAGATGGGTGTCGTCATAGTCGAAGATGTGGCTCGACACGCCGTTGATGAAGGCCGCGTTCATGATGTCGAACCGCTCGCGCCGCCCGAACAGGGACGCCTGCTGCGGTCCGGAGAAGGGGCCGAGGGCCGCGACGGCGATGTCGACCGTCTCATGGTGCGAGCCGCCGATGGCGACGCCGACCCAGTTCAACAGCGTGCGCACGCCCTCCTTGCGCACATTTGCCGGCAGGTCGTCGTATTTCGCGGTGACCAGATAATGCGCCAGTGCGCGCGTCACCTCCTTGGGTGGCGCGGCCGCGGGCGTTGCGGCCGGAGCTTGGGCGAAGGCGGCATTCGCGCCGACAGTCGCGAGCGGCAGCGCGGCGGCTGCCTGAAGCAGGGTCCTGCGATCAGTGGGCATAGGCGGCCTCCTTGACCTTCATCGATGCCAGTTGTGCTGCGAGCCGGACCGCGCTTTCGAGCGCACCGGTCTTGGCGACGCCCGTGCCGACGATATCGAATGCCGTGCCGTGCGACGGTGTGGTGAAGACGGTCTCGAGGCCGGCCGTGACGGTGACACCGCGGTTGAAGCCGCGCAGCTTGGTCGCGATCTGGCCCTGGTCGTGATACATCGCGACCACGCTGTCGAACTCGCCCGCAAAGGCGCGAATATAGACGGTATCGGCGGGATAAGGCCCGGTGCAGGCGATGCCCGTCTTGGCGGCGGCTTCGACGGTCGGACGGATCATCTCGATCTCGTCGCGGCCGAACAGGCCATTCTCGCCGGCATGCGGATTGAGGGCCGCAACCGCGATGCGCGGCTTGGCAACGCCGGCCTTCTTCATCATCCGGTCGACCAGTTCGATCGCATCGGTGATGCTCGCCGGATTGATACCGTCGAGCGCCTCGCGCAGCGACTGGTGCCCCGTGACGCGCGACATCCACTGACCATCGAGCACGTTCATCTCGGAGAAATAGGTCTTGTGGCCTAGCAGGCTCGCGAACATCTTGTGCTCGTCGGGAAACTTCCAGCCGCCGTCGAACATCGCGCGCTTGTTGAGCGGCGCGAAGGTAATTGCGTCGACCTCGCCCGCCTTGGCGAAGTCGATCGCGCGCGACAGCGTCTCACCGGTCAGCCGGCCGGATTCGGCACTGGCTTTGCCGATCGGGAATTTTGTGGGATCGGTATTGCCCAAGTCGACGAGCTGCACGGTGCCACGGCCCCAGCTCGCGGCCTTCGGCGAGGCAATCCGCTCGACCTTCAGTTTCACGCCGGCATGTTCCATGCCCATCTCCAGCACGCGGGCGTCGCCGACCACGACGAGGCGCGCGGCGTCGGCGAGCCTGTTATCGGAGAGGATGCGCGCGATCTGTTCGGGGCCGATGCCGGTGCAGTCGCCGGGGGTCAGCGCGATGACGGGCAGTTCACTGGTGTTGGTAGCCATATTGGAAGCCTTGGATCCTTATTTCGCGTGTTGGATTTGAACGGCGGACCGGGTCCAGTCCTCGCGGTTGAATTCCCCGTCCCATTTCGCGACCACGATGGCGGCGACCGCGTTGCCGATGGTGTTGGTGATGGCGCGGGCCAGCGACATGAAACGGTCGATGCCGAGCAGCAGCGCCAGGCCCTCAGCCGGCAATCCTGCCGCGATCACCGTCGCAGCCAGCGCGGCGAACGCGCCGCCGGTGACGCCGGCAGCGCCCTTGCTGGTGAACAGCATCACCACGAACAGGCTCAATTGCTGCGCAGCCGTCAGCTCGATGCCGTAGACCTGGGCGACGAACATCGTCGAGAGCGGCAGCGTCAGCGCAACGCCGTCGAGATTGAAGGAATAGCCGGAAGGAATAACGAGGCCGGCGACCGCCCGCCCCACGCCCGCCTTCGGCAACTTCTCCATCATGCCGGGGATCGCCGTCTCCGACGACGAAGTACCGAGCACGACCAGCAGCTCGTTGCGCAGCAGCCGCAGGAGATCCATCAGGCGGATGCCGGCGAGACGGCAGATCGTGCCGAGAATGACGAAGATGAAGAAGGCCATCATCGCCCAGGCGGTGCCGACCAGGAGCGCCAGCGCATAGAGCGTGGCGGCGCCGAATTTTGCGACCGTGAAGGCCATCGCGCCAAAGGCGCCGATCGGCGCCAGCGCGACGACGACATGGACCACGCTGAACACGAGCTCGGTGATCCGTTCCAGCCCTGTCCGCAGTGGCGCAGCCTTGTCGCCGAGCAGCAACAGGCCAATGCCGCACAGAAGCGCGAGCACGAGCACCTGCAGCACGTCACCGGCCGCGAACGCGCCAACAAAGCTCTCCGGGATCATGTGCTGGATGTAGGCCGACAGCGATCCGACGTGGGCCTGCGAATAGCGGGCAACGGTCTCGGCCTGCTGCGCCGTGGCATGCGCCACGCCCGCACCGGGCTGTACCCAGCGCACCACGACGAAGCTGATCAACAGACAGACGGTGGTCACCGCCTCGAAATAGGCAAAGGCCTTGAGCCCGATGCGGCCGACCGCCTTCATGTCGCCGACCTGGGCGATGCCGGTGACCACGACCAGGAAGATCAGCGGCGCGATCGTCATCTTGATCAGGGAAATGAAGCAATCGCCGAGCGGCTTAAGCTCGACCGCAAAGGCCGGAAACAGGGCGCCGAGCAATGCGCCAAGCGCGGCGCCGGCAACCACCAGGACATACTGCTCGCGCCAGAGCGGCTTGCGGCGCCGTTCGGACACCGGGCTGGATATAGGCTCGGACAGCGGAGTTGCGGCGATCTGCAATTGATTTCCTCCAACGCGTCATCGCGCCATGCGGCGTGGCGCCTTGTTCTGGTTTTGTGATGGCATTTACATTGGACCAGCGGCGCCCGAGGCGCTAATGCCGTATCGGTATGATTTGAGGACGAAACCGCATCATGGACCTGGTCTGGCTGGAGGACTTCCTTGCCATCGCCGAGGAAGGCGGGTTCTCACGCGCCGCCCAGCGCCGGCACGTGACCCAGCCGGCGCTGAGCCGCCGCATCAGGTCACTCGAGGAGTGGCTAGGCACGCCACTGTTCGAACGCTCGACACATACAATCACGCTGACGCCGGCCGGTGAGAGCTTTCGGCCCGTTGCCGAAGACGTCCTGCGCAGGGTTCTGGTCGGACGCGAGGAAGCGCTCGAGGCGGCGCGGCTGAAGGCCGAAACCATCACCTTTGCGGCCACGCATGCGCTGTCGCAGGCTTTCTTCCCCGAATGGATCCGCAGTTCCGACAGCGCGCGGGCGGACTCCGCCGTACAGCTGGTCGCCTCCAATTTCGCCGGCTGCGAAAAACTGCTGCTGGATGCGCAAGCCCACTTCCTGCTGGCCCATCATCATCCGTCGCTGGTGACCCGGCTCGACATGGAGCGCTTCCAGCGCTTCGAACTGTCGAACGATCTCCTGATCCCGATCAGCGCGCCGATGACGAAGCCGTCGCGCGGCGCGCGCCGCGGCAACGCCAGGCCGCGCTACGTCCTCCCCGGCACCGCCGATGCGCCGCTGCCCTATCTCGCCTATCACCCGGGCTCGGGCGTGGGGCGGATCGTTACGTCGTTTCTCGCCGTAAAAGAGCCGTCCGCGTTTCTCGTTCCGAGCTTCGCCGCGCCGGTCATGCTGCTGGTCGACATGGCACGCGAAGGACGCGGCATCACTTGGGCTGCGCAGAGCCTGGTTCAGGCCGATCTCGACAGCGGCCGCCTGATGCGCGCCGGCGGGACGGACTGGAGCATTGCCATCACCGTCTCGCTGTTCCGCCCGCGCGCCCGCATGACCCGCGCGGCCGAAAACTTCTGGAATACGGTTCGCAAGGGTCGGCCGGCTGGAAAATCCGCCGCCGCGCCGCGAGCCAGATGACGACGACCAGGCCCGTCCGGTTTCTTTGGCCGCTTTGGCGGCGCACATGGCTGATGGGCATTGCCGCTACCGCGGCGGCGAGCGCCGCATACGCTGGCGACATCTCCTTTGCGCCCGCCGAGCTCAAGGCGATCGGCTCCATCGATCCGCGCTTTCAGTCCTACAATATCGAGATGGTCGAGGTGACCGGCGGGCGGTTCTGGAAGCCCTATCCGCGCGCCGGCCGTGCCTTCGATCAGCGCGATCGCTATAGCTTGAGGGCTCCGATCAATCTTTCCAACCGACATCTGCGCATGCTCGCAGCCGCCCTCGCGCCGGCTTATGTTCGCGTCAGCGGGACCTGGGCCAATGCGACGTTCTTCAACGATGCGGAGACCGTACCGGCCAAGCCGCCGGCCGGCTTCAACTCCGTGCTCAGCCGCGACCAATGGCATCGCGTCATCGACTTTGCGCGCGCGGTCGATGCAGAGATCGTCACCTCCTTCGCCATCAGTCCCGGCAGCCGCGATCGCGACGGCGTGTGGAAGCCGGACCAGGCGCAGCGTCTCCTCGATTTCACGCACTCGCTTGGCAGCCACATCGCCGCCGCCGAGCTGATGAACGAGCCGACGCTCGCTGCCACGAACGGTGCGCCGTCTGGATATGATGCAAAGGCTTATGGCCGCGACTTCGGGGTCTTTCGCGAATGGATGCAGCGTGCCGCGCCACAGACGCTGATCGTCGGTCCCGGCTCGGCTGGCGATGCGCCGTCATCGTCCGGGCCTGGCATCATCACGCGCGATCTGCTCGCGGCATCCGGCCCCGGCGTCGATCGCTTCTCCTATCATCACTACAACACGGTCTCGCCGCGCTGCGGCGGCCGCGATGATCCCGCACAGGCGCTTTCAGAGGAATGGCTGGCTCGCACCGACGTAACGCTCGCGACCTACCGGTCGTTGCGCGACGCATTCGAGCCGGGCAAGCCGATCTGGTTGACGGAAACGGCGGATACGGCCTGCGGCGGCAGCCGTTGGGACAAGTCGTTTCTCGACACGTTCCGCTATGTCGACCAGCTTGGACGCCTGGCGAAGGCCGGCGTCCAGGTGGTGATGCACAACACGCTGGCCGCCAGCGACTACGGCCTGCTCGACGAGGGGACGTTCCGACCGCGACCGAACTACTGGGGCGCGTTGCTCTGGCATCGGCTGATGGGAACGATCGTGCTCGACGCAGGCGCAGCCGCCGCGCCCGGCCTGCATCTCTATGCCCATTGCCATCCGGCGATGCGGGGCGCGGTGTCCGTGCTTGCCGTCAACACGACACGGAGTGTGCCGCAGGTGCTGTCCCTCCCGGACCGCGCGGACCGGTACACGATGCATGCCGCGCGACTTCCAGGCGCGACCACCATACAGCTCAACGGCAAAACGCTCGCGCTAACCGCCGGTGACGAACTGCCTCGGCTCCCACCGCGCACGACACAAGCTGGAATGATCCGGCTTGCGCCGGAGACCATCACCTTCCTGGTGTTTCCGAACGCCGCAAATCCCGCCTGCCGATAGAGTCTCTCACGACCTCAGCGCGTCCCGCGCCGTTTCCGGCGCCATCAGCGTTGCAATGATGGTGATGATCGACAGCGCGATGATGTAGACCGAGACCGCCCAGTACGAGCCGGCCCATGCCAGCAGCGCGGTGGCGATCAGCGGTGAGAAGCCGCCGCTGAGCGCGGCCGCGACGTTGGCGCCGAGCGAAGCACCGCTGTAGCGCACCTGGGTGCGGAACAGCTCCGGCATGAACGCCGCCTTCGGCCCGAACAGCAAGGCGTGCGTCAGCGTCATCGTGACGACGAGCGCGAATGTGATCAGCGCCGGCTCCTTTGTGTCGAGGAACCAGAACAGCGGAAACGCCAGCGCCACCGAGAACACGCCGCCGGCGAGATACAGCGCCTTGCGGCCGAAGATGTCGGAGAGCCAGCCGGCGAGCGGCAGCGTCGCGAACTCGACGATCGCGGCATAGACGACCGCGTTCAGGATCACCTGGCGGGGCAAACCGAGTTTCGTCGTGGCATAGACCACCGTGAAAACGGTGAGGAGATAAGCAAGCCCAACTTCCGACACCGTGATGCCGATCGCGAGCAGGAAGCTCCGCCAGTCGCGGCGCAGCACTTCCAGCACCGGCTGGGCCAGCACCTCCTTGCGCTCCACCACTTCCTTGAAGTGCGGCGTCTCCGCAAGCTTGAGCCGCACAATGAAGCCGACGCCGACGAGCAAAATGCTGATCAGGAACGGCACGCGCCAGCCCCAGCTCAAAAAGTCCGCCTCGGGCAGCTGCGTCATCAGGCCGAAGATGCCGGTGGACGCCGCGACGCCGACGGGAAAACCGATCTGCACCAGGCTGCCGTAGAAGCCGCGGCGGTTACCTGCATGCTCGATCACCATCACGACCGCGCCGCTCCATTCGCCGCCAAGCCCGATGCCCTGGATGAAGCGCAACATGACGAGGAAGATCGGCGCCCAGACGCCGATCTGGCTGTAGGTCGGCAGGCAGCCGATCAGGAAGGTGCCGAGCCCCATCGCGATCATGGTCGCGACCAGCATGGTCTTGCGGCCGAGCCGGTCGCCATAATGCCCGATAATCGCGCCGCCGATCGGCCGCGCCACGAAGCCGACCGCATAGGTCGAGAATGCCGCGAGCGTTCCGACAAAGGGATCGAAGCTCGGGAAGAACAGCTTGTTGAACACGAGCGCGGCGGCTGTGCCGTAGATCAGGAAGTCGTACCACTCGATCGCGGTGCCGAGCGCGCTCGCCCACACCACGTGCGCCGTCGTCGATTTCTCCGCCGAAGCGGAGACCCCCGTTGCTGCCGTCATGCCCTGCGCCCCAAAGATTCCGAAGGGCATCATGGCTAAACGCGCGGAGGGTTGCAACCTGCGGGAGTGATGGCTCTCACAGGATAACTGCACGAGATTCTACGCGCCGCCGCTGCCTCAACACCCGTCATTGCGAGCGTAGCGACGCAATCCAGATTTTTCTCTGCTGGGCAGCCCGGATTGCTTGGTCGCAAGCGCTCCTCGCAATGACGGGTGTTGAGGCGCCTGCGCGCCCGTCTCCCGCAACGTGGTCGCGGAGCAGCCGGAACCCCCTCACCTTTTATTCGCCATTGACAAACTCATTCGCCAATATCTAATCTGCCGCCAGAATAACCAGCCGCGCCAAGCGGCCATTGAGAGAGGGAACGACGATGAGAGGGTTTTTGGCCTGCGCCATGCTCGCGGCCATGACTTCGGCTGCCATGACCACAGTTGCGAACGCGCAAGTCTCCGACGACGCAGTGCGGATCGGCGTACTGACGGATCTGTCGAGCTGGGGTCGCGACAACAGCGGGCCGGGCTCGGTCGAGGCGGCCAGGATGGCGGTGGAGGAATTCGGGCCGACCGTGCTCGGCAAGCCGATCGAGATCATCAGCGCCGACCACCAGATGAAGACCGACGTCGGCGTGCAGATCGTGCGCGGCTGGTTCGACAACGGCAAGGTCGACGCCGTCGTCGACATTCCGAACTCGGGCATCGCAATCGCCGTGCACAACATGGTGCGCGAGCGCAACAAGATCGCGCTGCTCTCCGGCCCCGGCGCAAGCTCGCTGACCGACGAGCTGTGCAGCCCGAACACCGTGCACTTCACCTACGACACCTATGCGCTGTCCAAGGTGACGGCCTCCGCCGTGATCAAGGAAGGCGGAAAGTCCTGGTACTTCATCACCGCGGACTACGCCTTCGGCCAGCAGCTCGAGAAGGATGCAACGCGTTTCATCAACGAGATGGGCGGCAAGGTCCTCGGCGGCGTGAAGCATCCGACCAACACCGCCGACTTCTCCTCCTTTGCGCTCCAGGCGCAGAGTTCGAAATCCGACGTGGTCGCCTTCGCCAACGCCGGCCAGGATACGGATAACGCGATCAAGCAGTCCGGCGAGTTCGGCCTGGTCCAGGGCGGCCAGAAGCTCGTCGGCCTATTGATGTTCGACACCGACGTGCACGCGATCGGCCTGAAGTCCGCACAAGGCACCTACATGACCACGGCGTCGTACTGGAACATGGACGAGGCGACCCGGGCCTGGTCGAAAAAGTTCTACGAGCGCACCAAGGTGATGCCGACCATGATCCAGACCGGCGTCTACGGCTCGGTGCTGCATTATCTGAAAGGCATCAAGGCCGCAGGCACCGACGACCCGGCCAAGGTGATGGCCAAGATGCGCGAGCTGCCGATCGAGGATACTTTCGTCCATGGCGGCAAGTTGCGCGAGGACGGCCGCGTCATCCGCGACATGTACCTCGCCAAGGTGAAGACGCCGGAACAGTCCAAGGAGCCTTGGGACTATCTCGACATCGTCAAGACCGTGAAAGGCGAGGACGCCTTCCGCCCGGCCTCCGAGTCCAAATGTCCGTTGTTGAAGAAATGAGGCCAGCATGACCGGCAACGAGCATAGCGCAATTGAGACTTACGAGTGCGACGTGCTCGTGGCCGGATCGGGCGCCTCCGGCATGTCGGCCGCGATCACGGCGCGCTACCGCGGCCTCGACGTGCTGATCGTCGAGAAGGAGCCGCGCTTCGGCGGCACCACCGCGCGTTCCGGCGGCTGGCTGTGGATTCCCGGCACGTCGCTGGCGAAGGCCTACGGCATCGCCGAGACGCCGGAGCAGGCCCGCACCTATTTGCGGCACGAGGCCGGCAACAATTTTGACGCCGCGCGGGTCGATGCGTTCCTGACCGCGGGCCCGGAAGCTGTCGACTTCTTCACCACGAAGACGGCGCTGCGCTTCGACATGCCGCTGGTGTTTCCGGACTATCACGCCGAAGCGCCCGGCGGCACGCAGGGCGGCCGCTCCATGGTGACGCGCCCGTTCGACGGCCGCGAGCTTGGCGACCAGATCAAGACGCTCGGCATGCCGCTTCCCGAGCTCACCGTGTTCGGCATGATGCTAGGCTCCGGCAAGGAGATCATCCATTTCATGCGCGTGACGAAATCGCTGACCTCGGCGGTGTATGTCGCCAAGCGACTGTCGCGTCACCTGATGGACGTGCTGCGCTATGGCCGCGGCATGACCCTGACCAACGGCAATGCGCTCGCCGGACGGCTCGCGAAATCCGCGCAGGACCTGAAGATTCCGATGTGGCTCTCCTCCCCCGTGCGCGAGCTGACGGTCGAGAACGGCGCTGTGACCGGCGCGATCCTCTCGCGCGAGGGACGCGACGTGCGCGTCCGCGCGCGGCAAGGCGTCGTGCTGGCCTGTGGCGGCTTTCCGCACGATGTCGAGCGGCGCAAGAAGATGTTTCCCCACGCGCCGACCGGCAACGAGCATTTTTCGCCCGGACCGACCGGCAATACCGGCGACGGCCTGCGCCTTGCCGAAAGCGCCGGCGGGCATGTCGAGGACCGCCTGCCGAACGCGGCGGCCTGGGTGCCGGTGTCACTGACGACGCGCAAGGACGGCTCAAAGGGCGTGATGCCGCACTTCATCGACCGCGCCAAACCCGGCGTGATCGCGGTGATGCGCGACGGCAAGCGCTTTGCCAATGAAGGCAACTCCTATCACGACTTCGTCCAGGCCATGATCAAGGCCGCAAAGCCCGGCGAGGAGATTGCGGCCTTCCTCGTCTGCGATCACCCGACCCTGCGCAAATACGGGCTCGGCTGCGTACCGCCCTTCCCGATGCCGCTGGGCCATCACTTGAATACCGGCTACCTCATGCGCGGCGACACGCTGGACGCGCTCGCGGCGAAGGCCGGCATCGATGCGAATGCCTTCGCCGAGACCGTTAAGCAGTTCAATGCGACCGCGCCGCAGGGCCATGACGCCGCCTTCGGCAAAGGCTCGAAGGCCTATAACCGCTACCAGGGCGATGCGCTGCACGGCCCAAACCCCTGCGTCGCGCCGATCGAGAACGGCCCGTTCTACGCCATCAAGATGGTGATCGGCGATCTCGGCACCTATGCCGGCATCGTCACCGACGAGAACGCACGCGCGCTCGATGCGGAAGGACGGGTGATTCCCGGGCTCTATGCCGCCGGCAACGACATGGCGAGCATCATGGGCGGCAACTATCCCGGTGCCGGCATCACGCTTGGGCCGGCGCTGACCTTCGGCTACATTGCCGGCCGTCATCTCGCCGACAGCGCCGCCAGGCGCAACGCGGCGTAAGCCACACGCCAGGAGACGCATGAAGAGAGAAAGCCGCGGCATCCAGTCGATCGAAGTCGGCGGAGAATTGCTCCGCGCGCTGGCGAGATGCGGCGAGCCGATGATGCTGCGGGATCTCGCGCGCGAAGCCGGCATGACGCCGGCCAAGGCGCATCCTTATCTGGCCAGCTTCTCCCGTATCGGGCTGATCGAGCAGGACGAGACCACCGGCCGCTACGAAATCGGCGCGCTGGCTCTGGAACTCGGCCTGATCAGTCTGCGCCGTCTCTCCGGCGTGCGCATCGCACGTCCCAAGATTGCGGCGCTGGCGAGCCAGATCGGGCACGCGGTCTCGCTCGCGGTCTGGGGCACGCACGGCCCGACCGTGGTGCAGTTGGAGGAGCCCGGCCAGCCCGTGCACATCGTGATGCGTGCCGGCTCGGTGATGGCGCTCCTGGAGACGGCGACGGGGCGCGCCTTTGCGGCCTTCCTGCCCGAGAAAACCATCAACGCCGCGCTCGAAAGCGGCCTCGACCGTCACGGCGTCGGCTACAATCCGAAGCGGGCAGTGAAAGGCGCGAAGGTCGCCGAGATGCTCACCGAGGTCCGCAAGCACGGTCTCGCCCGCGCGCTCGGCGATCCCCTGCCCGGCGTGAATGCTTTCTCGGCGCCTGTGTTCGACCATTCCGGCCATGTCGCGCTGGTGATCACCGCGATGGGGCCGGAAGGTACGTTCGACGCGCGCTGGGACAGCCCGATCGCGCATGCGCTGCGAGATTGTGCGGGTGGAATTTCGAAGCGGCTGGGTTATGGGATGACGATCGCGGCGGAGTGAGGCGCCGCTAAAGCGGCGCCACCCTCACCTCTTCCGCGGAGATCGATCCGCTGTCGACGACCAGCGCGACGGCGCCACCCGTCAATGGCAGCTCACGGGCATCCTGCACGCTGAACAGCTTCTTGCCGTCGACATGGGCTTCGATGCCGGTACCGACCACGCGCAGCTCGACCTTGTACTTCTGATCGAGCTGCCAGGCGAACCGCTCGCTCGCGAGCACAACCTCGTCATGCAAGCGCTTGACCAGGCGCACGCGGCCGCCCTCGGCGCGATCGAACATCAGCGCATAGTATCGCTCGCGCCCTTGCACGCGCGCGGCGAGGCCCCAGGCATTCGCCAGCAGCGGCGCGATCTCCGAGGTTACGCGATAATCCTTCCAGTCGCGCGAGCCCTGCGCGATGAAGCCGATCCCGTCGCCATTGGTGACGCGCAGCCCCTCCCAGCGGGTCTGAAACTGGCTGACATTGTTGACCCAAGCGTGCTTCCACATCGTGCTGAGATTGTTGTCCGGCCGCTTCAGCACCGTATCGGCCGCGCCGCCCCAGGTCAGGTAGTCCAGATACAGCGTGCCGTCGACGCCGAGTGGATCGGGCGTCTCGATCTCGATGCCGATCTCGAAGATCGGATAGGAGTGCGTCTCCGGCACCTGCCAGCTCAGAACGGCCTCGCAGCCGCCGGTCAGCTCCTGCGCATCGCCATAGATCTGTACGAGTTCGTCGTGCTCGTCATAGACGCTGGCGAACAGGCGCGCGGTGACCGTGCCGCCGTCCGTTTCCGACTCGAGCCGGCACTCGACGCGCTGCCCGGAATAGAGCGTCGGACAGGTCACGAGCTGATAGGTCGGCATCGTAAACACCTCCTTGTCGAAGAAGGTGGGGCTGGCGATGCGCGCGACGCGCCCGGGCGCAAGACGGCGGAAGTCGATCGCAAGGCTGCGCTCGCCGGTGCGGCTATGGCCGGCGACGTTGCTGAGCTCGACCTCGTGCAGCCGCGCCGGCGATCCGCCCTTGGCATGGAACCCCTGCAAGCTGCCCGGGAAATTGAAGTTGAAACGCGCGCCATTCTTGGCCACGGCGAGCGCCGGTGCGCCCGCGAGCGCAAGGCCCGCCGCGACCAGAGACTGCGTCTCGATCACGGCGTCGGTGATCGCGGCGCCGCCGTCGGCGGTCGAGATGTACATGCGATCGGCAATCGGCGTGCGGAAATCCGGCCCGGCATCGAGGCCGGCAAGGCCGGTACGGATGCCGAACAGGCAGCCGACATTGCCGGCATTGCAGTCGGTGTCCCAGCCGGCCGTATTGGCGATGCGCATCGCCTCCTGAAAACTGTTCTTGCCGTACAGCGTCGCCAGGATGATCAGCGCATGGTTGGGCACGACGTGGCAATTGCCGAGGAATTTATCGTAGCCATAGCGCTCGGCAATCAACGCGCGGGTGCGTTCCCAGTCATTGCTGTTGTCACCGGCGTGCCAGTCGCGGACGTCGTTGACGACGCGCCGGATCAGCGCGTCCTTCGGCACGAAGCCGAGGCCGACATCGATCAGCTTCTGCACGTCGCGCTCGACGAAGGCCTGGGCCTCCATGGCCGCGAGCAGCTTTGCGGCATGCACGGATTCGCCGTCATGGCTGACGCGGCCGGCCTGGTCGGCGAGATAGGCGGCCTGCTCGGGATTGCCCGGGCTCACCATCGCCCAGCCGTCGATGAAGATCTGCGCGCCGATCTGCTCGGCCACAGTCGTGCCGTTCAGCTCGATCGAGCCGCTTTGGGGGGCGGGAATACCGGACTTCAGGCGGAGATAGGCGGTGTGCTCAGTGGAATTGCCGATGCCGCCCCACCACAGCACGGCGCGCTCCTCGACGATGTAGTTCAGCCAGGCCTGGCCGACCTGCTTGGCGGTCAGGCGCTTGGGATAGCCGTTGTCGGCGAGCGCGCGCGGAAAGGCGAAGGTACCGGAGACGTCATCGTCGGTGACGACGAGATGGTGCGAGCGCAGCGCGACATCACGGCGCTCGTTGACGTAATAGTTGATCGGCCCGAGCTCCTGCATGATGCGCTCATAGGTCCAGCCCTCGAAGGGACGGCCGAGATAGACGCCGATGAGCTTGCCGAGCACGCCGGCATAGACGCGCTCCGCGTAATCATGAGGAATAGAGGTCACTTGTTCACTCCCACGTTCAATTGCTTCGCCCGGTCAAACCGACGAGCGTTTCATGATCTCGAATTTCAGCTCGTGGCTCTTGCCCGGCGATCCCAGCCCGCCTGGCAGTAGCCGCTTCACCAGCGTCTTCGCCGCGAGCGCGCCGAGGTCGAACTCCGGCTGCCGCACCGTGGTGAGGCCGAGCAGTTTTGCGACCGGAATGTCGTCGAAGCCGGCGACCGCGATGTCCCCGGGAATCGAGAGCCCGGCGCTGCGCGCCGCTTCCATCGCACCGAGCGCCAGCACGTCGCTCGCGCCGAACACCGCGGTCGGCCGCTCGCCCTTGCGTTCGAGCAAACGCTTCATCGCGCGCGCCCCGGATTCTTCCGAATAGGCGCTGTCGGTGATGAAATCGGGCGACAACCCCGCCTCGCGCATCACCGTGCCATAGCCCTGCGCGCGGCGGTGGCTCGGGCCGAACTCGGCCTGGATCATCGCGATACGCCGGTGCCCGCGCGCGATTAGAAGCCGCGTCATCTCGGCCGCGGCTTCCGCGTTGTCGATATAGACGCTGTCGATCGCGAGCGGTCCGTCTGGCTTGTGCTGGCTCTCCAGCCGCACCAGCGGAATGCCCTTGCTGGCCAGCACCGCAAGCTGCGGCGCGCGCAGATGAAAAAACGTCGCGACCACCCCATCGGCCCGCCCCTGCAGCAGCCAGTCGATCGCGCGCACCTCGCCTTCCGGCCGGCCGTCGGTGTCGTAGATCAGCACGTCATAGCCGGCGGGCGCCGCGACCGTCTGCAAGCCGCGCACGAGGCCGGGATAGAACGGGTTGGTGATGTCGGGAATGACGCAGGCGAAGGTCATGGTCCGCGCGCTGCGCAGCATGCGCGCCGGATGGTTCGGCCGATAGCCCAGCTCCTGCGCGACTTCGAGGATGCGCGTGCGCGTCGCCGGCGGGACGGAGGGCGTCTCCGCCTTGTTCAGGACGAGCGACACCGCGGCCTGCGAAACACCTGCCGCGAGTGCAATATCCTTCTGCGTGGGGCGGGACAGCGCAACTTTGTCGCGCCCTTTCCCCCGCTTCGTTCTCGTTGTTGACGTCGCCATTTGGCTTAGTTATACGTATTACTAAAGCAAAATCAACAATCGTCACAGCTATTCGAGGAAACCGAGGTTTCATCCCATGACCATGACCCGACGCCAGCTTGTTGCCTCCATCCCTGCCGCAGCCCTTGCGGCCGGCCTGCCGCGCGGCGCCACTGCCCAGGACGGACGCAAGGTCGTGACGTTCTGGTTCGGCCAGGCGAATTCGGACGGCCAGGCCGCGCTGCGCAACGATCTGGTCGAGGCCTTCAACGCCTCGCAGGACAAGTATCTGCTCCAGCTCGAGGTGAAGGGTGCGGCAGTCAACAACCTGCTGAAGGTTGCCCTCGTCGCCGGCAACGGCCCCGATATCGTGCAGACCGCAGGGCCCGCTTATCTCACCGCGATCGCGAATGCCGGCCAGGTGGTGCCGCTCGACGATTTCGCCGAGAAGTACAAGTGGAAGGACCGCTTCCTGGCGCCCCTGCTCAACACCAGCGTCTATGGCGGCAAACTCTACGCGCTGCCGCGCGACTACGAGTCGATGCATCTCTTCTACAACAAGGAGCTGTTCAAGCAGAACGGCTGGAAGCTGCCGACCAACCGCAAGGAGATGGAAGAGGTCGCCGACGCCGCACTGGCCAAGGGCATCATCCCCTTCGGCGCCGGCAATGCCGACTGGAAGGGCGTCAACGAGTGGCTGATGACGGTGTTCTTCAACAACGTCGCCGGCCCCGACAACGTCCGCAAGGCGCTCGCAGGCGAGCTTCCCTGGACCGCGCCGCCCTTCGTCGAAGCGGTCGAGCTGTCGAAGGCCTGGTACAACAAGGGCTATTTCGGCAAGAACTACTTCTCGCTGACGATCGAGCAGAGCTTCCTGCAGGTCGTGAACAGCAAGGCGGCGATGGCGTTCAGCGGCACCTGGTCGTTCGGCACCAAGTCCTACGGCATGTCGAAGCCCGACACGGTGATGGACGTGATGCCGACGCCGACGCTCGGCTCCGCCTTCTCGGGATCGCTGGTGCACCTGGCCTGCGGCGCGACGCTGTCGATCGCGAAGACCTCGCAGAACGCCGAAGGCGCGGCCGCCGTGTTCGAGTTCATGCTGACCCGCAAGTTCTACGAGACCATGAACCGCGACTGGCCCGGCAAATGGGCGCTGCCGGTCAAGGACCTGCCGCCGGACATGCTGCAGGGCATCGGCTATCCGCTGTTCGAGAAGACCATCGCGAATTTGCACGAGGCTTTCAGCAAGGGGCAGTACGGCTTCACGACGTGGACGTTCTGGCCGGGCGCGACCAACTCCTATCTGATCGAGGGCATCGAGCAGGTCTGGCTCAACAAGATCACGCCGGATGCATATCTCACCCGCATGCAGACACTGTTCAGCCAGGAAGCCAAGGAAGGCAAGGTTCCGCCGCTGCCGCCGCGGACGGCCTGATCCCACAATGTGGCTGTTCGCGCTCCCGGCGCTGCTGATCAATATCTGCATCATCCTGGTGCCCGCCGTGCTGACATTCACGGCGGCGTTCTTCATCTGGGATGGTGTGGGCACGCCGATGTGGGCGGGACTGGCCAATTTCCAGAACATGGTCGCCGATCCCGTGTTCTGGTCCGCTCTGACCAACAACTTTATCTGGACCGCGATCTTCCTCACCGTGCCGGTGTGCCTCGCGCTCGTGATGGCGGCAGCGCTGCTGATGGCGCCGAAGGCGCGCATCGTGGTGCAGTCCATCATCTTCCTGCCGCGCATCATCGCCGTCGCCGTCACCGGCCGCATCTTCCAGGGCATGATCTTCAGCCCTGCCACAGGCATCGTCGCCTGGCTCAACGAGCACGGCTTTTCGATCTCAGATCCCCTCGCTGATCCTGATCGTTCGCTCTATGCGGTCGCGGCCGTCGACATCTGGCACTGGTGGGGTTTTCTCGCGGTCGTGTTCCTGTCGGCAATGCGGCAGATCTCCGTCGACCAGATCGAGGCGGCGCGGCTCGACGGCGCCGGCTTCTTCGCGCTGTTCCGCTATGTGCTGATTCCGGGCATTCGTCCGACGCTGACGCTCATGCTCATTCTCACCGTGATCTGGTCGTTCCAGGTGTTCGAGTTCATCTTCATCGTCACCCGCGGCGGCCCGGCCTATGGCAGCGAGGTGCTGGCCACCTTCGCCTATCGACACGCCTTCTTCGAGGGCGATGTCGGGCAGGCGGCAGCAGCGGCCTGTGTCATGAGCCTGTTCGGCCTGTGCGCGACCGCCGTCTATCTCTGGCTCCAGATCACCGACGACGCGCAATCGACATGATCGGGGATCGCTGGAGCAGGACGTTTGCCCTGGGGCTGATCGGCGTCGCGTCGTTCAGCTCGCTGCTGCCGATCGTGCTCGCCGTCATGAACGCGCTGAAGACGACGGTCGAGATCGGCAGCAATCCGCTGGCGCTGCCGACCCAGCTTCACTGGGAAAACTTCTCCTCCGCATGGCGCAACGCCCAGCTCGGGCCGAGCCTGTTGCACAGCGCCGAGGTCGCGATCCTCACCATCGTGATGGTCTGTGTCACCGCGACGCCCTGCGCCTATGTGCTGGCGCGGCAGAAGGGCAAGTTCTGGCGCTTCATCACCTTCTACTTCATGGCCACGATCACCGTGCCCGTGCAGCTCTATCTCTATCCGCTGTATTTCATCTTCGCCAAGCTGGGCCTGGTCAATTCGATCCCCGCGGTGGCGTTGATCTACACCGCGATGTTCTCGCCCTTCGCAATCTTCCTGTTGCGCACCTATGCGCTCGCCATTCCCGTCGCGCTGGAGGAAGCCGCCCAGGTCGACGGCGCAAAGCCGTGGCAGACGTTCTTTTACGTGATCCTGCCGATGATGCGGCCGGGATTGCTCACGGTGGCGATCATCGTCGGGCTGAATGCCTGGAACGAGTTCGTCATCGCGGTGACGTTCCTGCAGAACGACAGCAACGTCACCGCGATCGTGCGCTTCTACAATCTCACCGGCCAGTACTCGACCGACTGGGGCGAGATGCTCGCCGCCGCCGTCACCATCGTGTTACCGATCGTCGTGATCTTCGTGCTGCTGCAGCGCCAGTTCATTGACGGCATGACTTCGGGCGCGGTGAAGTCGTAACGCCGCCCTACTTCTCCTTCACCGGCACCGTGTAGTTCAGGATCAGCCGCCCGCCATCGGGATAGATCGTCTGCCCCGTGATATAGGACGCATCATCACTCGCAAGGAACGCCACGACGGACGCAACCTCGCTCGGCTCGCCGCCGCGGCCCGCCGGCGTGCGCGACAGCACGGTCTTGCGCGCGTCCTCGGAGGTGTAGATCGACGACGCCACCATGTCGGTCAGGATCGTCCCCGGGCCAACCGCGACGACGCGGATGTTGTGCGGGGCGAGCGCGACGGCGGCGACCGAGGTGAGCTGCTTCATGCCGCCCTTGGACATCGCGTAGGTCGCCAGCGACGGGATCGCCAGCAGTGCGTTCACCGAGGACATGTTGATGATGACCCCGCCGCCGCCTTGCGCGATCATCTGCTTCGCCGCTGCCTGCACGCCGAAGAACGCACCCTTCAGGTTGATGGCGATGACGTCGTCGAATTCCTCTTCGGAAATCTCCAGGATATCCCGGTTGCGGGCGACGCCGGCATTGTTGACCATGATGTCGAGCCGGCCGAACTCGCGGACCGCGGTCGCCACCGCGCGATCGACATCCGCGCGCCGTGCGACGTGGCACGGCACGGCGTACAGCTCCTTGGGCTTGCCCAGCTCGTTGACCGTCTTCTCGAGCTCATCCGTATCGACGTCAGAGATGACCACCTTGACGCCGTCGTCGAGGAAACGCTTTGCGCAGGCCTTGCCGATACCGCGTGCCGCACCGGTGATGACGGCGACCTTGCCGGATAGTTTCATGGGTCTCACTCCAGAATAGCTGCTTGCGGCAGGCCGGTCCGGAGCGAGAACTCCGGATCAGGCCGCCGCAAAGCCGAGATGAGCACGGAACCGGTTCTTGATAAAGACGGCATCGCGCGAGGGCAGTGAACGCGGCGGATTTTCCGCCAAAACCTTGATGACAAAAAGCCGCGGACCATCGGACGGCCCGGCGATCTCGGCGGCGAGGCGCTGCACCTCCTCCAGCGTCCGCACGGTTGCGGTCGCAGCAAAACCGCAGGCGGCGGCGATTGCCGTGAGATCGACGCCGCGGCCGGTGTGGCTGGCCTGCATCCCGGTCTCGCCAAAATGCTGGTTGTCGATCACGACGATGTCGAGATTGCGCGGACGCGCGACGCCGATGGTGGCGATGCCGCCGAGGCCCATCAGCTGCTCGCCGTCGCCGGTCAAGGCGACGACGCGCTTGCCCGGCTGGGCCTGCGCGAGCCCGAGCCCGATCAGCGCGGCACCACCCATCGCGCCCCAGAGATAGAAATTGCCGTCGTGGTCGCCGACGGAATGCAAATCGTAGGTGGGCGAGCCGAGGCCGGACACGACCAGCGTGTTCTTGCGGTCCTTCAGGAGCGCGGCGACAGCGGCGCGACGATCGAGTTGAGCTTGCATTGCCATCACCATTTCTTCTTGCCGATCAGGCGTTGCCCGATCAGGACCGCGATCTGCTGGTCTGAGTCGTAGGCGAGCGACGCCGCCGATTCGACGGTCTCGACCAGGTCCTCCGGCGTCTCGGCGCGTATCACTTTCAGACCGATCGCCTCCAGCGAAGGCTGCGTCGCCCGGCTCATCGGCACCTGCCACGGATTGAACTCGGCCCATTCGCCGCGCATCGTCACCAGCATCAGAAGCGGAAAACGGCCGATCGCCGAGAGCGACAGCATGTTGATGCAATTGCCGACCCCGCTCGACTGCATCAGCAGCACGCTGCGCTGGCCGCCGAGCCAGGCGCCCGCGGCGATGGCGATGCCCTCCTCTTCCGTCGTCAGCACGTTGGTGGTGACGTCGCGGTCGGCCGAGAACAAGCGGATGAGCTGGCTGTGGCCGGCATCAGGCACGTAGGACATCTGCCTGACGTCGGCGGCTTTCAGGACGCGATAGAGCTCGGACGGCCAGTCGTCGCTGCTGCGCGCTTCGGGACTAGTTTGAGGGCTGTGCACCGCGGGTCTCCGTGACATTCGGGCGGCACGCTAGCGATGTTCGCGCGCGAAAGCTCTGACCGTATGGCACGATCAGGTATCGAAGGATTGTATAGCTGCGAGACGCGAGCGCTGCGCATGGCTGTGCCCTCTCCCCTTGCGGGAGAGGGCAGCACCGAAGGTTGATACGGACTCACTAGGGTGAGGGGTATCTCTCCGAATACTCCGTACGCGCCGAGAGATACCCCTCATCCGGCGCTTCGCGCCACCTTCTCCCGCAAGGGGAGAAGGGAGGGCACCGTCTTTGCAGCAAGCTGATTAGTTCGCCGCGGACCTCGCCGCGGCCGGCATGTAGATCTGCGCGTAGCCTTCCTTGATCGCGGAGGTGATGCGATCGAGGCGGCGGTCGATGTGCTTCTCCAGCACCGAGACGCAAGCCTCCTCGTCGCGCGCCTTCAGGCCTTCGACGACGGCGCGGTGCTCTGCCTGCGTATTGGAGCGGTTGATGCTGTCCATGTCGATCCAGCGAACGAAGCGGATGCGGGCATTGACGTTGCGCAGCACGCGCAACATCTCGGCATTGTTCGACATGCCCATCAGCCGTTCGTGAAAGGTCTCGTCCAGCTCGACGAGCTCCACCGAAGATCGCTGGCCGGGATCGGGGCCGGTGGCTTCGAGGAATTTCAGGAGCGCGTCGATGTCCTCGTCCTTCGCACGCTTGATGGCGAGGCGGATCGAGGCGACCTCGATCGACTTGCGCAGCTCGTAGAGATCGAAGATTTCGTGCGCGTCGAGCTCGCGGCAGAAAAAGCCCTTGCCCGGCGTGAAGCGCAGGAAGCCTTCGGTGTTGAGACGGTTGAGCGCTTCGCGCAGCGGCGTGCGGCTGACGCCGAGGCGCTTGGCCAGCTCGCCCTCGTTGAGCCGTTCGCCCGGCTTGAACTCATAGCTCACGGCCATCGCCTTGAGCTGTTCATAGACGCGATCGACGATACTATCGGAGGCCAGTTCCACGTTGCTCATCATCAGCTGCATTCATGCCCGAACACAGCCCAATATACCGGGGCTGTGTGGACGATTGCAATGCAAACAGCTGCTTAGCACAGCTTGTTCAGAGCTTTGCGACAGCCGGACTTCAGGCGAACGCGCGCGGACGCAACCCAGCATGAAACCAGGTGATCATGGAATAGATGTCGTACACCGGCAAGCCGACCTCGGCCTGCAAGGCTGCCGCATAAGGCGGCATGTTGGTGCATTCGAGCACGATGGCGCCGACATCGGGGTTTTTCGCGACAAGCTGCTTGCCCGCCTCGACCACATCGCGCTCGGCTTGCGCCACGTCCATGTCGTCCTTCTCGGCCTTGATCAGGACGCGGAAAAATTCCTTGCCGTGCTCGGTGCCGACCAAAGGCGTATCGAGCGGCACACCGGCGCCTTCGAGATGGGCCGGCGTCAAGGTCGAGCCTGACACGGTGACAAGGCCGACGCGCTTGCCGGGCGGCAAGGTCGCCTGCACCCACGGCACCTGCATCAGCGATGAGGTTGCCACCGGCACGCCGACGGCGGCTGCGATCTCCTTCTGGAACAGCGAGAGGAAGCCGCAATTGGTGGTGATGGCTTCGGCCCCCAGCCGCACCAGATCCTTCGCGGCATCGATGAAGTCGGGCAGCAGACCGGCCGCACCCTTCAGCACCACTTTCTCCGGAGAAGCGCCGCTCACCACGCGATAGAGCACGGGGAATGGCCAGGTCGTGCCATTGCCCATGTCGCCGGGAATGCGGGGAAAGCGCGCTTCCAGCATCAAGATGCCCAGCGGCGCACCGTAAATGGCCTTGCCGCCACGGGCGATGCGGGAGGATGAGTTGGCTGAAGTGGTCATGGTGCGATCTCAGAGGAAGCGAGTGGGCGCGAACGGTGCGAGCGGAATTTCCGGCTGCTTGCCGCTCAGGAGCTGGGCGACGAGACGGCCGGTGCGGGCCGAGCCGACCAAGCCGACATGGCCGTGGCCAAAGGCATAGACGATGTCGCGCGAGGCGCGCGCGTGGCCGATACAGGGAAGACCATCCGGCATGCTCGGCCGATGCCCGAACCACGTTTTTATGCGCGACGTCGGGATGTCTTTCGGCAGCTTAGGGAACATGCTGAGGAGGTTGTTGCGCAAAATCTCGGCGCGCTTCCAGTTCGGCGCGGCCTCGAGGCCGGCGATCTCGACGGTGCCGGCAGCGCGCAGGCCCTTGTCGGTCCAGTTCACCACCATGCTGACGTCGGACGCCATCATCGAGCTGCGCGGCCCCGATTCCGGGTTCTCGATCATGACGTGATAGCCGCGCTCGGTCTCGAGCGGCAGGGGATCGCCGACCGAAGCGGTGAGCTGCCTGGACCGCGCACCGGCGGCGATCACCGCAGCATCGCAAGCAATCTCCCCAGTCTCGGTGAGAACGGCAACGAGCTTGTTGCCGGAAAGCTTGAGACCGGTTGCCCTGGCACGAACGAGCTTGGCACCGCTCGCGAGCGCATGCTGGGCAAGCGCCGCGACGTAAGCGCCGGGATCGCGGCAACGGCCGGCTTCCTCGACCACCACGCCAAAGGTGTAGCGCGGATGGAGATCCGGCTCGCGCTGACGCATCTCGTCGGCGTTGAGCTCAAGCCATTCGACGCCGACCTTTTTGCGCAGGCGCCAGCCGAGATTGTTGTCGAAATTGCCGCGCGACGGGAACACGTGCATCACGCCGTTGCGCTCGACCAATTCGGGCACGCCCGCTTCTTCCGCGAGCTTCCTGTGCAGCAGCGGCGCGTCCTTCAACAGATCACGCAAAGCAAAGGCGGTCTTCTCGACCCGCGCCTCGGTCCAGCCCGCGAGCAGGTACTTGATCAGCCAGGGCAGTGCCTTCGGCAAGTAAGACCAGCGGATCGCGAGCGGGCCGAGCGGGTCCATCAGATAACCCGGCACCTTCTTCCAGATGCCCGGCTCGGCCGGCGGGATCACCGAATGCGATGAGAGCCAGCCGGCATTGCCGTAGCTCGCCGCCTGCTCGCCACCGGGCTCGCCCGCGTCGATCAGCGTGACGCGATGACCCTCGCGCAGCGCTTCGATGGCGCTGATCACGCCGACCGCGCCGGCTCCGATGATGGCGACGTGGCGGCCTTCCGACATCAGCTACGCCTTGCCCGCCGGCGTGAAATCCTTGCCGACCGAGATCGCGCGCGGATCGATGATGCAGTGAAGGATCGACGGCTTGCCCGAGGCCAGTGCGCGCTCGAAAGCCGGCGCGAACTCCTCAGTGCGCTCGACGCGCTCGCCATGGCCGCCGAACGCCTTCGCGTACATCGCGAAATCAGGGTTCTTGAGCTGGGTACCGACGACGCGACCGGGATAGTCGCGCTCCTGGTGCATGCGGATGGTGCCGTACTGCGAATTGTCGACGACGATGACCACCAGCGGAGCGTCGTATTGCACGGCCGTCGCGAATTCCTGGCCGTTCATCAGGAAGCAGCCGTCACCGGCAAACGCGACGACGACACGATCCGGAAACTGCCGCTTGGCCAGCACTGCGGCCGGTACGCCATAGCCCATCGAACCCGAGGTCGGTGCGAGCTGGGCCGCAAAGCTGTGGAAGCGGTGATGACGATGAATCCAGCCGGCATAGTTGCCGGCGCCGTTGCAGACGATCGCGTCCTTCGGCAGGCGGTCGCGCAGCCAGGTCATGACTTGGCCGTACTGGAACGCGCCCGGCAGCTCGCGCGCCTTGTCGGTCCAGGCGAGATAATCGGCATGCGCCTTGGCGGCCTCGCCCTTCCAGGCAACGGTGCCGGCGGGCTTCAGTGTCTCGACGGCGGCGGCGAACGCGGCGGGCGTCGCCTGGATCGCCAGCGCCGGCTGATAGACGCGGCCGAGCTCCTCGGAGCCCGGATGCACGTGGATCAGCTTCTGCTGCGGGGTCGGAATGTCGAGCAGCGTGTAGGACGACGACGGCATCTCCGACATGCGGCCGCCGATGAGCAGAATGACGTCGGCGTTATCGATGCGCGCCTTCAAGCCCGGGCTCGGCCCGATGCCGAGATCGCCGGCATAATGCGAATGGTCGGCGTCGATCAGCGACGCCCGGCGGAACGAGGTCGCGACCGGCAGGTCGAAGCGCTCGGCGAAACGCGCGATGCTCTTGGTGGCTTCATCGCTCCAGCGCGAGCCGCCGAGGATGACGAGCGGCGCCTTGGCGCTCGCGAGCATCGCGCCGACGCGCTCGATATCTGACGGCGCCGGCCAGCTCACCGCCGGCTCGATACGCATGGCGTCCGCAACGGCGGCGGTCTCGGTCAGCATGTTCTCCGGCAGCGAGATCACCACGGGGCCCGGACGGCCCTGCATCGCGACGCGGAAGGCACGCGCGACCAGCTCCGGAATGCGGTCGGGACGGTCGATCTCGACGGCCCATTTCGCCATGGTGCCGAACACCGCCTTGTAGTCGAGCTCCTGGAACGCCTCGCGCTCGCGCATGCCGGTATCGACCTGGCCGACGAACAGGATCATCGGGGTGGAGTCCTGCATCGCGATGTGGACGCCATGGCTGGCATTGGTGGCGCCGGGGCCGCGGGTGACGAAGCAGATTCCGGGGCGGCCGGTAAGCTTGCCATAGGCCTCCGCCATCATCGCGGCGCCGCCCTCGGCGCGGCAGATCACGACGTCGATCGGGCTGTCATGCAGCGCGTCGAGCGCCGCGAGGTAGCTCTCGCCCGGCACGCAGGTGACGCGGTCGACGCCTTGAGCGACCAGCTGGTCGATCAGGATCTGGCCCCCGGTGCGGGTGTTGCGAATGGTCATGACAGCTCCCTGCAGGCTTTGGCGATGCGCATCATGGCCTCGCGCAAGTTTTGTTCCGAGGTGGCGTAGGACAGCCGGAAATAAGGTGCAAGGCCGAAACAGCTGCCCGGCACCACGGCCACGTCATGCCTCTCCAGCAGATAGCGGCAGAACGCAGCATCGCTGTCGATGATGGTCCCATCTGGCGTGCGGCGGCCGATCAGGCCGGCACAGCTGGCATAGGTGTAGAACGCGCCTTCCGGCCGGCGGCAGGTGACGCCGTCGATGGCGTTGAGCGCATCGACCACGATGTCGCGGCGGCGCTGGAACGCGGCTCGGCGCTCGATCAGCACATCCTGCGGCCCGGTCAGCGCGGCAATCGCGGCGGCCTGGCTCACCGAGGACGGGTTGGTCGTGCTCTGGCTTTGCACCACCGCCATCGCCGCGATCAGCTCGCGCGGGCCGCCGCCATAGCCGACGCGCCAGCCGGTCATGGCATAGGCCTTGGAGACGCCGTTGACCGTCAGCGTGCGCGATTTCAGGCTCGGCTCGAGCGCCGCCGCCGTGACGAACGGCATGCCGTCATAGGTCAGGTGCTCATAGATGTCGTCGGCCATCAGCCAGACATGCGGATGCCGCTTGAGCACGTCCAGGATTGGTCGCAGCTGCGCCGCCGAATAGGCAGCGCCGGTCGGATTGGACGGCGAGTTCAGCAGCAGCCAGCGCGTCCTGGGTGTGATCGCGCGTTCGAGGTCGGCGGCGTCCAGACGAAAGCCATTGTCCTCGCGGCAGAGCACGTCGACCGGCGTGCCGTCGGCGATGCGCACCATGTCGGCATAGCTGGTCCAGTAAGGTGCTGCGAGGATCACCTCGTCACCGGGGCTCAAGGTCGCCATGAAGGCGTTGTGGATCACCTGCTTGGCGCCAGCGCCGGCGGTGATTTCGTCCGCGGCATAGACGAGATCGTTCTCGCGGCGGAATTTCTCGGCGATGGCCGCCTTCAATTCCATCGAACCGTCGAGAATGGTGTATTTGGTCTGCCCAGCGCGGATGGCGCGCTCGGCGGCGTCCTTGGCATGATCTGGCGTGTCGAAGTCAGGCTCGCCGGCGCCCAGCACGATCACCGGCCGCCCCTCGCGCTTCAGCCGCTGCGCGACCGCACCGATCTTGAGGATCTCGGAGACGCCGATCGCGCTGATGCGCTGCGCGGGACGGAAGGTCGATGCGGGTGCCCTGACAGTCACGGCAGAGCCCTCAACTGCGCGCGGCGATCGCGATCACTTCGATGCGGAAGGCGGGATCGGCGAGCTCGACCTTGCCACAGGCGCGGGTCGGCGTATTGCCGGGCACGACCCAGGCATCATAGACCGCGTTCATGGCGTCGAAGTCGTCCATGGTCTTGAGCCAGACCTGCACGCTGAGCAGGCGCGACTTGTCGGTGCCGGCGCGCGCCAGCATGTCATCGACCTTGGCCAAGGCCTCTTTTGTCTGCTGGGTGATGTCGGCGGTCTTGGTGTCCGCGACTTGCCCTGCGAGGAAGACGAGATCGCCAAACACGGAGGCGCGGCTGCGGCGGGCGTTCTGGTCGATGCGGGTGATATCCGACATGGGATGTCCTTATTCCTTACTTGCCGGTGGCGACGATGCGGCGGCAGTGATCGAGCGCCGCGCCAATGAGGTTGTCGCTCGCCTCGGGCGTGCGGAACGCCGAATGCGCCGACAGCGTCACATTCGGCAGCTTTGTCACGGGATGACCTGCGGGCAGCGGCTCGATGGTGAAGACGTCGAGGCCGGCGTGGGCGATGTGGCCCGCACGGAGCGCATCGAGCATCGCGTCCTCGTCGACGACCGCGCCCCGCGCGGTGTTGATCAGAATGCTGCCGGGACGCATCTGGGCGATGCGCTCGCGCGACAGAAAACCCTTGGTCTCGTCGTTGAGCAGAAGATGCAGCGAGATGACATGGCTCTCGGCCAGCAGCTTCTCCAGCGACACGAACTCGACGCCCGGATGCGACTTCGGCGTCCTGTTCCAGGCGATCACCTTCATGCCGCAGCCCGCCGCCATGCGCGCGGCTTCCGCGGCAATGCCGCCGAAGCCGATCAGGCCGAGCGTCTTGCCGGTGAGCTGCATCGCGTCACGACGCAGCCAGTTGCCCTCGCGCATGCCGCGGTCCATCTCGCCGAAGTTTCGCGCGGAGGCCCACATGAGCGCGATCGCGCATTCGGCAACGGCGGTGTCGCCATAACCCTTGATGGTGTGGACGGAGATGCCGTGCTCGCCAAGCTCTTCCGGATTCATGTAGCTGCGCGCGCCGGTGCCGAGGAAGACGACATGCTTCAGCTTCGCGCACTTCCCGGCAACCGCGGTCGGCAGCGCGGTGTGGTCGACGATCATGATCTCGGCATCGCCGAGCAGGCCGGGCAGATCGTCAGGCTTGATCGAGGGATTGCGGTTGATGCTGACCGGCAGGTTCTGCGCGGCCAGCAGCTTGTCGGTCACCGCCGCCAGGGTGTCGTTCGCATCGACGAATAGGGCGCGCACAGGCCTCTCCTTCAGCTTACTTCCATATTGCGTTCAGTCTTGTATTCAGACTTGAATGCGATTTGCAATCCCTGGCTATCAGCAATTTTGCGCAATCCTGCCAAGATATTGGGCTGATTTCTGCCTTGCCGCCCAAATGGCCAGCAAATCGAAATACCGTATTGCATTTTATCCTGAATACAGAAATAGTCCAGCGGCCGGAGACGATCCGACCCAAATTCCAGGGAGACAGAGACCATGAATCGCAGGGACGCTCTCACCAAAGTCGCGCTCGCGGGCGCAGCGATTGCCGCCGTGAGCAGCTCGGCCAAGGCCGACGCGCCGGCCTCCACGCTCGACCGCATCAAGAAGAATGGCGTGCTCCGCGTCGCCGTCATCGTCGGACAGGAGCCCTACTTCCATAAGGACCTCGCCACCAACGAATGGTCGGGCGCCTGCATCGAGATGGCCAAGGACATCGCCGGCAAGCTCGGCGCCAAGCTCGAGACGCTGGAATCGACCTGGGGCAACCAAATCCTCGACCTCCAGGCCGACAAGGTCGACCTCGCCTTCGCCGTGAACCCCACGCCGGAGCGCGCGCTGGTGATCGACTTCTCGACGCCGATCCTGGTGCACTCCTTCACCGTCATCACCAAGAAGGGCTTCGCCAAGCCGCAGACCTGGGCCGAGCTCAACAAGCCCGAGGTCAAGATCGCTGTCGACATCGGCTCGACCCACGAGACGATCGCGCGCCGCTATTGCCCGAAGGCGACCATCCTCGGCTTCAAGAACCGCGACGAGGCGATCCTGGCGGTCGCGACCGGACGCGCCGACTGCAACGTCTCGCTGGCGGTGCTCTCGGTCTCGACGCTGAAGAAGAATCCGAACCTCGGCGATCTCGCGATCCCGCGCCCGCTGCTGACGCTGCCGACCAATATGGGCATCCGCGCCGAGAGCGATCGCCGCTACAAGGACTTCCTCAGCGCCTGGGCCGACTACAACCGCTCGATGGGCCAGACCCGCGAATGGATGCTGAAGGGTTTCGAAGCGGTCGGCCTCACTGCCGACGACCTCCCGAGCGAAGTGCAGTTCTGATCGATGTACGTCTGGGACTTCGCGGCGCTGAAGCCGTATTGGGGCCTGATCTGGCAAGGGCTCCTGGTCACACTGTTCTACACGGTGACCACGGTCGTCGCGGGTCTCGTGATCGGACTGTTCGTCGGCATCCTCAGGACGACGGCACCGCGCTGGGTCACGGTGCCGCTGCGTCTTTATATCGAGGTGTTCCGCTGCACGCCGCTGCTAGTGCAGCTGATCTGGGTCTATTACGCCCTGCCCGTCCTGATCGGCGTCGACATGTCGCCGGCGATGGCCTGCTTCATCGCGCTGTCGCTCTACGCCGGCTCGTTCTATGCGGAAATCTTCCGCGGCGGCATCGAGGCCGTTGACACCGGCCAGTGGGAAGCCGGCCGCGCCATCGGCATGCGCCGCGGCAAGATCTTCCGCCGCATCGTACTGCCGCAGGCGACCCAGGTGATGATCCCCTCCTTCATCAACCAGACCATCATGCAGCTGAAGAACACCTCGCTGGTGTCGGTGGTCGCGGTCGGCGACCTGCTCTACCAGGGCACGGTCATCACCGCGTCGAGCTACAAGCCGCTCGAAGTCTACACCACGATCGCCGTGCTCTATTTCGTCGTGCTGTTCCCGCTGACGCTGGTCGCGGACCGGGTCGAGCTGAAGATGGGAGCGCATCGATGACCACGAACGGCGCGACGCTGGTCGCGAGCAACATCCACAAGGCATTCGGCGACCACGAGGTGCTCAAGGGCGTCTCGCTCTCGGTCGCGCGCGGCGAGGTCGTCACTCTGATCGGCGCCTCCGGCTCCGGCAAGTCGACCTTCCTGCGCTGCCTGAACCTGCTCGAAATGCCGCAGCAGGGCGAGCTCGCGATCGGCACGCACACATTCGCCTTCGGCAAGGGCATGCGCGCCGCGAGCGATGCGCAGCTCGCACTGCTCCGCCGCAGCGTCGGCATGGTGTTCCAGCATTTTAATCTGTTCCCGCACATGTCGGTGCTCGCCAACGTCACCGAGGGCCCGGTGCAGGTGAAGGGCATGGCGCAGGCAGAAGCGAACGAACTCGGCCGCGACCTGCTCGCAAAAGTCGGCCTCGCCGACAAGGCCGACGCGTTTCCGAGCCGCCTGTCCGGCGGCCAGAAACAGCGCGTCGCCATCGCCCGTGCGCTCGCGATGAAGCCCGACGTGATGTTGTTCGACGAGCCGACTTCCGCGCTTGACCCCGAGCTCGTCGGCGAGGTGCTCTCCGTGATCCGCAGCCTGGCTGCCGAAGGCATGACCATGGTGCTGGTCACGCACGAGATGGCCTTCGCCGCCGACGTCTCCACCCGCGTCGGCTTCATGAACGACGGCATCATGGCCGAGATCGGCACACCGGAAGAAACCATCCGCCAGCCACGCAGCGAGCGGCTGAAGGCGTTCTTGAGCCGGTTCCACGAGACGCACTAAACTGCCGGCCACGACCATCCCGAAGCGGTAGAGAGACCTGATGAAACTCCGTGGCGGCTTCACGAACTACGGCGAGACGATCGGCATCCTGATGCTCGACACGAAGTTTCCGCGTCCGCGCGGCGACATCGGCAATGCGCTCTCCTATGATTTTCCCGTACGCTACAAGATCGTGCGCGGCGCGCACGCAACCAAGATCATGGGCGATCACCCCGACCCGGCCCTGCTCGATCCGTTCATCGCGGCAGCGCGCGAGCTGGAGTCCGAGGGCGTCAAGGCGATCACGACGAGTTGCGGTTTCCTCGCCCCATTCCAGAAGCAGCTCGCCGCTGCGGTGAACATCCCGGTCTTCACCTCGAGCCTGATCCAGGCCCCGCTGATCCACGCCATGCTGCCGCCGGGCAAGGTCATCGGCGTCTTCACCGAGCGCGGCCATCACATGAATGACGGCCATTTCCGCGGCGTCGGCTGGTCGCAGGACGACATCCCCGTCCAGGTCCAGGGCATGAAGCCCGATGCGCAATTCCCGGCGACCTACATCCTCGGACGCGAGGAACTGGACACCGACGTGCTGCGCGCGGAGATGATCGAGATGACGGAAGCCTTCATGGCTTCATGCAAAAATCCCGGCGCGATCCTGTTCGAGTGCACCAACATGTGCCCGTTCTCGAAAGACGTCGCCGAGGTCTCGAACCTGCCGGTGTTCGACATCAACACCCTGATCAACTTCTTCTATCGCGCGGCCCATCCGGTGCCGTTCCTGAGCTGAGCACGACCTCGGTCCAGACCCGCGTGGTACGGAACTTGTTGAAGGTCCAGGCTGGGCCGACTGCCTACATCTGTGTAGATTGATTTATCTCAAGACTACATCCGAAAGGCGAGCCCAGCTTACCTATGCAAGGCAGCGATACGTCCAGACAATCGGGAGGTAAAGCATGTACCGGCATATTCTCATTCCGACAGACGGGTCTGAGCTAGCAGAGCGTGGAGTAGCGCAGGGGTTGGCGCTGGCGAAATCCCTTGGAGCCACGGCAACCATCATCTTCGTTGTGGAACCATTCTCTGAAGTGTCGAGCCGGTTCCTTGAGGCCGTCGTAGCCTATGTCGAGTTCCGCAAGCAGCAGGCCACGAGCGTGCTCGATAGTACGGCAAATGCCGCCAGGACGGCCGGAGTCTCGTGCCAGACGCTTCAAGTGGAGAGCGGGCAGCCCCATCAAGCCATCATCGCTGCAGCCGCGGACAAGGGATGCGATCTCATCGTCATGTCGTCGCACGGGCGCAGCGGAGTTGCCGCGCTTCTCATCGGTAGCGTGACGAGCAAGGTGCTGACGCACGCGAAGATACCCGTGCTGGTCTGTCCATGAACATCCAGGCCCGCGTTGAGGCCAAATCAGCGCACCGCGAAATAGAGACCTTGTCGTCGAGAAAGGGAGCTCGCAAATGTACGCCCATATTCTCTTGAGCACGGATGGATCGGATGTCGCGCGGCACGGCCTCGAGCATGGAATTGCATTGGCCAAGGCACTGAAGGCCAAAGTGACGGTCATCGCCGTAACGGAACCGCTGCCGATCGACTACGGAAGCGGACATGCCTCAGGCTGGATACCCTCCCAGCGGGAAATTGATGCCTTCGACGCGGCCTCCAAACAGCGTGCGGACAAATTCCTCGGTGAAGCGCGCGCCATGGCGGAGCAGGCCGGAATATCAGCAGAGCTCTTGCATGTTCCAAACGCGCACCCGGCCACCACGATTATCGCAACGGCAAAGTCCGCAGGTTGCGACTTGATCGTCATGGGCTCACATGGGCGTCGGGGTCTCAAGAAGTTATTCCTCGGGAGTCAAACATCGGAGGTCCTGGCGGACGGAAGCGTGCCGGTGCTGGTCGTCCACTGATCCCGGGAAACACCGACGTTGCTGCCTGACACGCAGGCACGACGGTAGCGAGGTCGACCCTGCTTCAAGCCGATAGCCTCGAGCGACACCGATCGCTCTGAAGGCGCGGCAAAAACCCACACCATGGTCTTCGTGCGAATTTGCAAATGCCGCGGGCGCGACGTTTGACAGCATCGGCGGTTGAGCGGCACGCTGAACTTGCCGGCTAAAAGTTCGACGACGCTCGCTGGAGCGTGCTTGTTCGACCTCACGTCCCGCAAGGACGCGCGAAAGGATACCGATATGATCGAGCTCACGGTCAATGGGATCAAGCGCGAGGTCGACGTTGTACCCGAGATGCCCCTGCTCTGGGTGCTCCGCGACGAGCTCGGTATCACCAGTCCGAAATACGGGTGCGGGGTCGCGCAATGCGGCGCCTGCACCGTGCAGATCGACGGAGCGGCGGTGCGATCCTGTCAGGCGCGCATCGGTGATCTCGCCGGCAGGGCCGTCGTCACGCTCGAAGGGCTGGACAATCGAGACCAGCACCCGGTGCTCCAGGCCTGGATCGAACATCAGGTCCCGCAGTGCGGCTACTGCCAGACCGGCCAGATCATGCAGGCCATTTCGCTGCTTGGATTGATCGAGAAGCCGACGGACGAGGACATCAACGAGGTGATGTCGGGTAATCTCTGCCGCTGCGGGACCTATCCCCGCATCCGCACCGCGATCCATGCGGCCGCTGCAAAGATGGCGGAGAAGTGAAATGGGCGAGATCCAAAGGCTGTCCCGCCGCGCTTTCGTTTTCGGCTCCGCCGCCATCGCCGGCGGCATCGCATTCGGCGCCTTTGGCGATGCCGCGCAAGCCGCGACGGCCAGCGACAATCCTCTGGCCGTCGGACTTGGGCCTGACGCCGTGACCTTCAATCCCTGGGTCGAGATCAGTCCCGAAAAAATCACGCTCATCGCGCAGCACGCCGATATCGGCCAGGGCGTCGGCTCGGTGCAGCCGATCATGATCGCCGAAGAGATGGACCTCGATCCCGGCCAGTTCGAGATCCGCTTCGCAGGGCCGAGCCCCGCCTACTTCAACACCGGCTTCGCAGACGAGTTCGCGCCGTTCGTGGCCGCGGACCAGAGTCCGGCCGCCGAGGAAGCGCGCGCCGCCACGCTCGAATGGCTGAGGAAGGCCGGCCTGCAAATGACGGGCGGGTCGAGCACGATCCCCGACACCTATGAAAAGCTTCGCGTTGCCGGCGCAGTCGCGCGCGAGACGCTGAAGGCGGCCGCCGCCAAACGATCGGGCGTTGCTGTGACCGACCTCCGCACCCAATCCGGCCATGTGATCCTGCCCGACGGGAAGAAAATTGCCTATGTCGAGCTTGCGGCGGAAGCTTCAAGGATTCCGCCGGTGCTCGACGCGAAGCCGCGCGACCCGTCGAAATGGCGCATGCTGGGCAAGCCGATGACGCGGCTCGACGTTCGCGCCAAGGTCATGGGCGAGCTGAAATTCGGCATCGATATGAAGATGGACGGCATGCTCTACGCCTCCGTCAAGCTGAACCCCAACAAGGGGCAGCCGCTGAAATCGTACGACGCGAGCAAGGCGCAGGCGATGCCGGGGGTCAAGAAGATCCTCGAAATCAAGAACGGCGTCGCGGTGATCGCGACGAACAGCTGGTACGCGATCAAGGCGGCCGACGCCATCATATGCGAATGGGCGCCCTCGGTGTATCCTGCCGAGCAGGCCGACCATTGGAAGGTTCTGGAATCCTCGTTCAAGCCGGAATTTCTCGGCAAGGAGTGGCGGAAGATCGGCGATATCGAAGCTGGCCTGAAGACCGGCAAACTCGTCGAGGCCGAGTATCGCGCACCCTACGTGGCGCATCAGCCGCTCGAGCCGCTGAACGGCATCGGCCTCGTCACCGACAAGGGGATGGAGATCTGGGTCAGCCATCAGAGCCCCCGCTTCGTGCAGTCCGTCGCGGCGACCGCAATCGGCCTTGCGCCGGAACAGGTCACCTTCCACAATCAGTGGGCTGGTGGAAGTTTTGGTCACCGTCTCGAGTACGAGAACGTCCGCGTTCTCGCCGAGATCGCAAACCAGATGAAGGGAACACCGATCAAGCTGGTGTTCTCGCGCGAGGAGGATTTCCTCCAGGACATTCCGCGGCAGATTGCGATCGCCCGGCATCGCGGCAGCATCGACAAGGGCAAGATCGTCGCAGCCGATCTGCAACTGGCTTCGACTGCCCCGCTCAAGGGGCTGCTCGAGCGTTCGGGCACCCCCTCGAAGGATCCCGACGGGCAATTGGCCGCCGGCCTGTGGAACGTCTACTACGACATCCCCAATTTCCGGGCGACGAGCTACGAGGCGCAAGGATTATCGCCGAGCACGACTTGGCGGTCGGTCGGCGCCTCGACATCGGGTTTCTTCACCGAGAGCTTCATCGACGAGCTGATCCATGCGGCGGGCCTCGATCCCATGAAGGCCCGCATCGCGATGTGCACCGTGCCAACCTACCGCAAGGTGCTGGAGACCGTCGCGGAGATGTCGGACTGGAACGGACCGCTCGGCAACGGCAGGGGCCGCGGCGTGGCGTTCGTTGAGTCCTTCGGCACACCGACAGCCGAGGTCGTCGAGGTCACGAAGACGGAGCGCGGCATCAGGATCGACAAGGTCTGGATCGCGGTCGATGTCGGCAAGGTCGTCGATCCCGTCAACTTCGAGAACCAGGTTCAGGGCGGCGTCATCTGGGGGCTCGGCCACGCCATCAACTGCGAGCTCACTTACGCCAAGGGCGCGGTGCAACAGACCAATTACAATCACCACGAAGCGATGCGGATCTACCAATGTCCCGTCATCGAAGTGCGCGGGCTTGAGAACGACCCCAAGGTGAGAGGTGTTGGAGAGCCGCCCGTTCCGCCGGCCGCGCCCGCACTTGCGAATGCGATCTTCGCGGCGACCGGGCAGCGCATCCGCGAAATGCCCTTCAACAAGTTCATCGATTTCGTGTGAGGCGGGCCATGAAGAGATCTCTGATCGCGCTCGCCCTCGCCGCTTCCGCGATTGCGGGCCTCACCGGACTTGTCGCGGCCAAGGACGAGACCACCAGGGATGCGCTGCCCCCGGGTAGCGTCAGCCGCGCCGAGGGGCTGGAGGCGTGGAAGCGGATCGAAGCCGTGGTGACGCATCCGCGCTGCGCCAACTGCCATGTCGACGCCAGGGCGATCCCGATTTGGACGCCGGCGGGCGAAACCAGGCCGCGCGTGCATGGCATGAACGTCCACGGTGGTGACAGCCGCATCGGGGCCGAGAAGATTGCCTGCTCGACCTGTCACATGACCTCGACGCAGGCGAACGATCCGGCACCATCGCCGCCGCGCGCCGGCATCGACTGGCAGCTCGCCCCGGTCGAGTTCATCTGGTTCGGCAAGAGCGGCGCCGAGATCTGTGCGCAGATGAAGGATCCCAAGCGCAATGGCGGTCGCGACGCCGTTGGTCTCCTGGCGCATTTGCGGCATGACGCATCGTTGAACGGCTTCATCCCGCGCGGATGGGCACCCGGAGCCGGCCGCACGACGCCACCGGGCACCTTCGAGGATCACGTCAAGGACATGGCAATGTGGGGCGCTGCCGGCCAACCCTGTCCGAACTGACAGCAGGGCTATCTGTCTCCGCCTCGCACCCACCCCGTCGCGATCGCGCTCGCCCAAACGAGCATGCCCTTGCTGCGTGCCAGTGCGGCCATGGCCGTGGTGTCATAGGGCACATAGCGGATGGTCGCGAGCCAGCCTCCTCGGGCATACTCCAGAATTGCGTAGCACGCATGCGGCGTGCCGACCTCGACGACGTAGGGAACGGGCAATTTCCCGTCATAGCCGGGCAATCCAACGCTGCCGGGATTGACAACCAGCCGGCCATCTCTCAGACGCAGCACCCTCGGAATGTGCGTGTGTGCGCACAGGATCATCTCGGCGTCGATCCCCTCGGCTTCGGCCTCGATAGCGTCAATCCCGCTCGGACGCGCACAGCCGTCGCCGGCGATGTGGTCGAGCCAGAAAGCAGCGTCATCCCTTGGCGATCCATGGCACAGGAAGACCCGTTCCTGGTACGTGAGCGTGGATGGCATGCTGGCCATCCACTCGAAATGCTTGCGCTCGAGCTCACGAAAATCGCTGCGCGCCGAAGTGCCGGCCTGCCGGAGCTCCAGCAGGATTCGATCCTGATCACCTTGTATGGACGGAAAGCCCCGCTCCATCAGCAAATCTGCGGTTCGGGCCGCTTCCAGCGGACCGCTGACATGGTCGCCGAGGTTCACGACCTCGTCGATGCCGAGCGTGGCGATGTCCGCAAGGACGGCTTCAAGTGCAGGTCGATTCCCGTGTACATCCGCGATGGCAGCAAACTTCATGTGACCCTCCCGTTCGAGATGGCCGACGATTCACGCGATGCGGGATAATGCAGGACTGGCGGTTCTCTTTAGCTGCATTTATAGAAGCGCCCGCAAGCTGAGGATCAAATCGGCGCTGACGGAAGAATTACACACTCAAGGTGGCCGGGCAAGCGATGCGAGTTGCGAACTGTCGGACAGTGGCGGCGTGACCTCCAGGCAATAACCCGCTAGGCTCACCGTACAAGAACAAGAGGAAACGCCAATCGTGTACGACTTCATCATCGTGGGCGGCGGCTCGGCGGGGTCCGTGCTGGCCCACCGGCTCTCCGCGAAGAGCGCCAACAAGGTCCTGCTGTGCGAAGCCGGACAGGACACACCGCCGGGCAACGAGCCCGCCGAGATCAGGGACAGCTATCCCGGCACAGCCTATTTCGACCCGCGCTTCCACTGGACCGATCTCAAGGTCACGACGCAAATCGTCAGCCACAACAATCCGAACGAAGGGCGTCCGCCCTTACGCAAATACGAGCAGGCGCGCGTGCTGGGCGGCGGCTCGTCGATCAACGGCCAGATGGCCAATCGCGGTGCGCCGACCGACTATGATGAATGGGACGCGCGGGGTGCCGAAGGCTGGCGCTGGAAGGACGTGCTGCCCTACTTCAAGAAGGTCGAACGCGACCTCGACTTCGACGGGCCGTACCACGGCAAGGACGGCCGAATTCCGGTCCGCAGAATTCCGCGGGAGCACTGGACGCGGCATTCGCAGGCATTCGCCGAGGCCTTCCAGCAGGCGGGGCATCAGTTCCTGCCCGACCAGAACGGCGAGTTCGTCGACGGCTTCTTCCCGGTGACGCATTCCAACCAGGCCGAGCAACGCGTCTCGGCCGCGATGGGCTATCTCGACCGCGACACGCGCAAGCGCGCCAATCTCACGATCTCCACCAACACGCAGGTTCGGGAGTTGCTGTTCGAGGGCACGCAATGCGTCGGCGTGAAGGCTGTGGTCGACGGACGCGAACAGGAGTTCCGCGGCCGCGAGATCATCCTCTCCAGCGGCGCGATCCACTCGCCGGCGCATCTGTTGCGCGCCGGCATCGGCCCGGTCGGCCACCTCAAGGATATGGGCATTCCCGTCCTAATGGGGCTGGCGGGCGTCGGCCAGCGCCTGATGGACCATCCCTCGATCTCGCTGTCGTCCTTTGTCCGCCGCGGCGCACGCATGAACGAGCACACCAGGCGTCACATGCAGCTTGGCCTGCGTTATTCGTCCGGGCTGTCAGGCGTACCGAAGGGCGACATGTTCGTCGTCCTGCTCAGCAAATCGGCCTGGCACGCGGTGGGCGAGCAGATCGGCTCGCTGCTGACCTTCGTCAACAAGACCTATTCCGAGACCGGGCAGGTCAAGCTTGCCTCGCGCGATCCCGCGGCCGAGCCGATCGTCGAGTTCAATTTGCTGTCCGACCGGCGCGACCTCGATCGCCTGATGAGCGGCTTCCGCAAGATGGCGGCCGTGCAGATGAGCGACGTCGTGAAGACGGTGACGGACAAGCCGTTCCCGGCCGCCTACACCGACAAGGTCCGCAAGATCGGCGTGGTCAATACCAAGAACAGGATCCTGACCAAGATCGCCGCAACCTTGATGGACGGACCGGCCGCGCTGCGGCACTATCTGATCGACAATTTCGTGGTCGAAGGTTTCACCTTCGATGACGTGATGAACGACGACGAGGCGCTCGAAGCCTTCGTCCGCAAGGCGACCATCGGCGTCTGGCACGCCTCGTGCTCGTGCCGCATGGGCCGGGCCGACGATCCGATGGCGGTGGTCGACAATCAGGGCCGCGTCAAGGGCATCCAGGGTCTGCGCGTCGTCGACGCCTCTATCTTCCCGGTGGTGCCTTGCGCCAACACCAATTTCCCGGTGCTGATGTCGGCGGAGAAGATCGCGGCGGCGATGGTGCAGTGAGCCGTGACGTTCGAGACAAGAACTGGATGGCCGGGACAACGAGCCCGGCCATGATGCCGGCGGGGCTTCAGTCCCGCGAGACTCGCGGTGTCGAGGGCGTGACGTTCGCCGGCGTGTGGAAGTCGAGGCGCGCGCGGTTCTCCTCGCGCACACCGCTATCGTCGCCGAACTCAACATATTTCTGGGTATCCGGAGCCCACTGCGGCCACGGCGTCGCCGACGTGCCGGGATTGCCGGTTCGCGCGAACGCGACCAGCGTATCCATCATGCGTTCGGACATTGCGCGATCGAATTCGGTCCAGACCCGCGTGGTACGAAACCTGTTGAAGGAGTCCTGGGTCCCGAACCAATAGGGCACGTCGGACGTGTGGTAGGCGCCGATTTTCTGCGGACTGTCGAAGAACTGCACGTCCTTCGCGAACGGGTGCACCCGCGAGAACATGTACATGTAGAACGGCGCCTTGCCGTTCTTCGACTGCGCCATAGCCCAGTTGCGCGTGCCGATCTCGACCAGCCCCTCGCGCGCGGCGAGCAGGCCCATCGCCTTGGCCTCTTCGTCAGTCTTCGCCGGATAGAGCGCGAGGAAGCGGTCGGCTTGGTCGCCATAGAGTTTTCGCGCAGCCGCGACGTAGCCTTCCAGATTGGCCGCGGTGCGGAGATCGTTAGAACTTTCGTCGCTGGTGAAGCCTGCGACAGTTGCGACGTCGTTCTGCTTCCCGGCGGCAAAGATGTTCGGCACGGTATCGGGCAGGACGTAGCCGTCGATGTCGGGCGTGACCGCGATCGTTCCGGCGCAGCCGAGCTGGCAATCCTTCTGGATCGCAAGAATCTTGTCGGCCTGGATCAGCCGCATCTCGGCGAGCGAGGACGCGCCGAGCGCCGTCTGCACCTCGAGGCCGATCTTCTCGGCGGCCGGCAGCGCCGGGAATTTGAAGCGATTGTCGAACATGCTCAGACTCATCGCGAACCCGCGATGGAACAGGCCCTTCGCCAGCGGGCTCGCCTCCAGCGCGGACACCGACATGGCGCCCGCGGACTGTCCGGTGATGGTGACGCTGTCGGGATCGCCGCCGAACGTCGCAATGTTGCGCTTGATCCATTGCAGGGCCGCGATCTGGTCCATCAGGCCATAATTGCCGGAGGCACGGTGCGGCGATTCCGCGGTTAGCTCGGGATGGGCGAGATTGCCCAAAATGCCGACGCGATAATTGAAGCTGACGAAGATCGTGCCCTTCTTCGCAACGTTCTCGCCGTCATACATCGCCATGCCGCTGGAACCGAGCGTGAAGCCGCCGCCATAGATCCAGACCACGACCGGCAGTTTCGCGCCCGATTTCGCATCCGGGCTCGCCCAGATGTTGAGATAGAGGCAGTTCTCGCTGGTCGCCTCCTCGCCGAAATAATGATTGAGATTGTGCCGGCGCAGCACCTGGATGCACTCCGGTGCCAGCCGGTCGGCATGATAGACGCCCTTCCAGGTCTCGACCTTCTGCGGCTCGCGCCAGCGCAGGTCGCCGAGCGGTGGCGCAGCATAGGGGATACCGAAATAGGCCTTCATGCCGGATGGCAGCACCTTGCCGGAGACAGCGCCGCTGTCGATGCTGACGGGATCTTCCGGGATCGGCGTCGCGACGATCTGCGCCGGCGCCGGCTCGACCGCCAGCAATGAGAGGATTGAGGCTATCGCGAGAACCGCGCGCGAGAGCACGCGCCCACTGTCTGAAACGCCCATCTGATCTCCCCTTTGCTTTTCTTGTCAGGCCACCGCTTCGGAACGGGACTGTTCTGTCAGTTCCGCCCACACGCGGAAGCGCGCGCCTTCATTGTGAGGCACAATATGGAACGGCTGGCCGAAGATTGCGAGCGGCTCCTTGGCCGGCTCGAACCGCGGCCAGGCTTCCGCGACATCCGGCATACCGGTCGCGACGAAGCGCAGCACACCCGCCTGAAACCGCGCCGCCACATCGATATCGGCGGGCGTCATCGGTCCGCCCTTGCGCTTGAGGATCGGGCGGTCGATGAAATCAGGCAGGTGCGCCCACAGGCACGCGTTGTCCGCGCCATGGGTCGGTCCCTGCGACAGGAACGGCTCCAGCGCCGGACGATGGTCGAACCGGCTCAGCCACGCCGCGCCACCCGCCGCAGCATGAAGCCGCGCGAGATCGGCCATCGGGCGATGCCAGAACGCATCCGAGAGCAGCGCCTCGTACGGATCCTCGTCGAGACGCGCGGTGGCGCGGTAATAGGACAGCAGGCGGCACCAGCCGGCATCGCCAAACGCCGCGCGCACCTGCCGCTCGGTGGTGCGGATCATTGCTGCAGGTGGCGTGCTCTTCAGGAACATCACCATCTCGTCGCGGCAGGAGCCGAGCCAGAGCGGAATGTCGCGCAAGGTCCCGTCGGCAAAGACATCGCGCGGCTCGCGCGGGATCACCGTGCCGTCGAGCACGGGACCGAGCACGGTACCCTGCTCCGTCTCGTCCGCGAGCCTGCGGCCGACGCGCTCCATAGCCGCGAACAGCTTTGGCAGCGGCACAGCCGTGATCGCGCTGGGATCGCCTGCGAATTCGAGCTCGTCGAGCACGCGGCGCGCGACGTCGTCGGCATGATCGGCGCTCATGATGTTGCGCCCGGGCGCACTGAGCGCGAGGGCACGGATGAACTTGCCTCGAGCTTGCGGCAGGGTGGCAAGCGCAATCACGATCGAAGCACCGGCGGACTGACCGGACAACGTGATCGCATCCGGATCGCCGCCAAAATTGGCGATGTTGGCGCGCACCCAGTCGAGCGCGGCAAGCGCGTCCAACATGGCGAGGTTGTTGGCCTCCTCAAAGCCATGGCGATGCAGTTGCAGGAAGCCGAGCGGCCCGAGCCTGTAGTTGATGGTAACGATCACGGCCGGACCGTGCGCGGCGAGGAAGGAGCCGTCGTAATCGGCGCCGCCGCCGGTGACGAAGGCGCCGCCATGGATGAAGAACTTGACCGGCAGCGGGCGATCTGGCCCCGCCGGCGACCAGATGTTCAGGCTGAGACAGGTTGCCTCGTCCGCATCGAGATGGCCGGGCTGCGGCGCGTAAGTGCCGTAGTCCGTGCATTGCCGCGGCTCCGTCCACCCGCGCGGCGGCGCCGGCTTGGCAAAGCGCTGCGCAGTTGCGAACGGTACGCCCTTGAACGCACGTACTCCGTTCTGCTCGGCACCGAGAACCGGCCCGCTCGTGGTCGGAACTGCATTCGTCAACATGCGATCGTCACCTCTGCTGTCAACCACGCTGCCTGCCGAGGTCGGCGATGTCGACCTTGTGCGTCTCGCGCGCGGTCGCCGCCGCCGCTGCCGAGATCACGCAGCAGCAGGCAACGAAGGTCGCAACGGGAACCCAGCCGTTCGGCCCCTCGCCGACCAGGCTCGCGCTCACCAGCGGCGTGAAGCCGGCGGCGAGGAAGCCGAGCTGCGTGCCGATCGCGGTGCCGGAATAGCGCACGCGCGCCTCGAACATCTCGGCATAGAAGGACGGCCAGATCGCGTTCGGCGCGGCGTAGATGACGCCCGAGAGGACCATCGCCGCGGCGAAGATCGCCAGCGTATTCCCCGACGTCACCAGCATGAAGTACGGGAACACCAGCACGGCGCAGCCGAGCACGCCGCCGATGAACACCGGCTTGCGGCCGATCTTGTCGGCCAGCAGGGCCCACAGCGGCTGGGTGATCAGCGCGGTGACATTGCCCAGCACGCCGGCCCACAGCATGGTCGGACGCGCCACGCCGAACTTGCTGGTGGCATAGCCGAGCGCGAACACGGCGGTCATGGTGCTCACGGTCGCGATCAGCGCGCAGACGATGACCCGCAGCACGTCGGGCCAGTAATCGCGCAGCAGCGCGACGACCGGGAAGCGCGCCACCTGCGCCTTGTCCTTGATGTCCTCGAAGACAGGCGTTTCCGGCATGGTTCGCCGCACCAGATAGGCAACGACCAGAACGACGAACGACAGCAGGAATGGAACGCGCCAGCCCCAGCTCAGCAGTTGGTCCTCAGGCAGGCTCGACACCGGGATGAACACCAGCGTTGCGAGGATCGCACCGGCCTGGGTGCCGCTCAGCGTCCAGCTCGTGAAGAAGGCGCGGTTGGAATTGGCGGAATGCTCCAGCGTCAGCGAGTTCGCCCCGCTCTGCTCGCCGGCCGCCGAGAGGCCCTGCAAAAGGCGCAGCAGCGTCAGGATGACAGGCGCGGCATTGCCGATCGCCTTGGCGTCCGGCAACAGGCCGATCGCGAGCGTCGAGCCGCCCATCAGCACCAGCGTGAACAGCAACACCGTCTTGCGGCCGATGCGGTCGCCGAAATGGCCGAGAATGACGGCGCCGACCGGGCGCGCGATATAGCCGATGCCGAAGGAGAGCAGCGCGAGCAGCGTCGCGGTCGAGGGATCGACATTGGCGAAGAAAACTTTTGGAAAGATCAGCGCCGCCGCGGTGCCGTAGATGAAGAAGTCGTAGTATTCGAGCATGCTGCCGACGAAGCTGACCAGCGCAGCGCGCTTGGGCAGCTTGTTCGGCGTAGCTTCTGCGCTGGACGACGCCTGCAGCGGTGCGGTTGACGTCAACGTCATTGAATTCTCCTCCCCATGTGTCCGTTGCGGCTCGCGTCGGGCGGTCGCCCTGCGAGCATTTTCTGGTTCTTGTTGCCGCAACCTTGGTTTGGATCCATAATGTACGAACTAGTACGTTTACGCAATACGCTTTGGATCGATGCCTGAACAGGCGAAATTTGCCTTCACCTTCAAGGCGATCCATGGAAACTGGCGGGAGAAACAGCAATGCTCGAGCGCATGCCGCCCCCATCGAAGCGCACCAACGATCCCGAGCGCACCAAGCGCGACATCCTCGAAGTGGCGATGGCCGAATTCGCCTCGGAGGGCTATTCCGGCGCCCGCGTCGATGCGATCGCGGCACGAACGCGCACGTCGAAGCGGATGATCTACTACTATTTCGGCGGCAAGGAGCAGCTCTACCTCGCGGTGCTGGAGGAGGCCTATCGCAGCATCCGCGCGCTTGAGGACCAGCTCGACATCGAAAGCTGCGACGCCCGCGAGGGATTGCGCCGGCTGATCGAGGCGACCTTCGACCATGACGAGCGCAACCCGAACTTCATCCGCCTCGTCAGCATCGAGAACATCCACCACGGCAAGCACCTGAAGCAGAATTTGCAACTGCGCCAGCTCAACGCCAGCGTGATCGCGACACTCGACGGCATCCTGAAGCGCGGCCGCGACGAGGGCGCCTTCCGCGACGACGTCGACGCCATCGACCTGCACCTCGCCATCTCCTCCTACTGCTTCTTCCGCGTCGCCAACCGCCATACCTTCGGCGCCCTGTTCGACCGCGACCTCAGCGAGCCCAGGGTGCTGGCGAAGAGCCGGACGCAGATCGTGGAGATGATTTTGGCGTGGTTGGGGGCGAAGGCTTAGCTGCCGCTACACACTCACTGTCGTTCCCCGCGAAAGCGGGGAATCCAGTACGCCGCGGCTTCTCGCCCAATCACTACCGTCTCGGCGTACTGGATCGCCCGATCAAGTGTTTAGCCCGGACAGATCACTGACGGGTGTTCGGAGACATAGCTGACACATCAACATTGGCTGGATTGGTCCGATTCGGGAGGCCGTCCATGCCTTGGAATGAGGTGTCAGTAATGGATCAGCGCCACGAGTTTGTGCGGCTTGCTTTGCAAGAGGGAGCCAATCGGCGCGAGCTCTGCCGCCGGTTCAACATCAGTCCTGATGTTGGCTACAAGTGGCTGGCGCGCTGGCAGGCCGGTGATCGGGAGCTGGCCGACCGCTCGCGGCGCCCGCACGCGATGCCCAGGCGGAGTGAGCCCGCGGTCGAGACGCAGGTTCTGGCTGTGCGCGACAAGCATCCGGCCTGGGGAGCGCGGAAGATCGCCCATTGCCTGAAGCGGGGCGGGCAGACGGTGCCTGTGCCGTCAACGGTGCACCAGATCCTGTGCCGGAACGGCCGGGTCAGCCCCAGCGAGAATGCACCGCCAAATCCGGGGCACCGCTTCGAGAAGGAAGCTCCCAACCTGCTGTGGCAGATGGACTTCAAGGGGCACCTGCCGCTCGCCAACGGAACGCGCTGCCATCCGCTCACAATCGTCGACGATCACTCGCGCTATGTTCTGTGCCTGAAGGCCTGTGCCGACGAGCAGCGTCTGACCGTGCAGGATCACCTGACGGCGACGTTCCGCTGCTATGGCCTGCCGGAGGCCTTCTACACCGACAACGGCTCACCCTGGGGCGACACGTCCGGCATTCGTTGGACCGGACTGAAGGTGTGGCTGCTCAAGCTTGGCGTCAGGGTGGTCCATGCCAGGCCGTGCCATCCACAGGCCCGCGGCAAGAACGAACGCTTCCATCGCACCCTGAAGGCCGAGGTCTTTGCCATGCGCCGCTTCCGCACCCTCCCGGAAGTCCAGCGTGCCTTCGATGCCTGGCGGCCGGTCTACAATCTGGAGCGGCCCCACGAGGGCCTGGATATGCACGTCCCTGCCGATCGCTTCCGGCCAAGTGCCCGTGCCATGCCGGCCCGCGTTCCGAACGTCGCGTATGACAGCGGCGAGATCGTGCGCAGGGTCTCATCGACAAGACCCTACATCTCCTTCAAGGGGCGCTTCTGGAAAGTTCCCCAGGCTTTCGCACGCGAACGTCTCGCCATCCGACCGCTGGATCGTGACGGCCACTACGGAATCTTCTTCGCCAGCTGGCAGGTCGCATCCATCGACTTGACCAACGCCCAACCTGTCAGTGATGTGTCCGAACAGGTGTCAGCTATGTCTCCGGACTAAACATCAAGTCGGGCGATGACACCGAGAATGCAGCCCCCTCACCCACTCCGCTTCTGCCGCGCGCTCGCCAGCAGCACCAGCATGAAGGAGGCCGCCGTCATCAGCGTCGAGATCGCGGCGATGGTCGGATCGATCTCGTCGCGGAGCGCGGTGAACATGCGCTTGGTCAGGGGCTGATACTGGCCGCCGGAGATGAATAGCGCGACGATGGTCTCGTCCATCGCCGAGATGAAAGCGAAGATGCCGCCCGCGACCACGCTGGACTTGATCTGCGGCAGCGTCACCGCGAAGAAGCTGCGCAGGCGGTTCATGCCGAGGCTACGGGCCACCATCTCCTGCGCCGGGTCGAAGCTTTGCAAGCCCGCCAGCACCGAGATGACGACGTAGGGCAAGCCGAGCATCACGTTTGCCAGCACGAGGCCGGGCATGGTCGCGACCAGGCCGACTTTTGCATAGACGAAGAAGATGCCGACCGCAGTGATGATGATCGGCACCACCAGCGGCAGGAGCAGTGCCATATGGATGACGCGCATGATGCGCAGCTTCGACTGGCTGATCGCATAGGCGGCGGCGACCCCGCACGGCGTTGCGATCAAGACGGTCAGGAACGCGACCGTCAGCGTCACCCGCGTCGCCTGCATCCAGGCCGGGTTGGCGAAATATTGCTGGTACCAGCGCAGCGAGAACGACGGCGGCGGGAACGTCAAAAAGCGCGCGCTCGAGAACGAGATGGGCGCAATGATCAGGACGGGAAGGATCAGATAGACCAGCACCAGCGCGCTGATCACATAGAGGAAGATCCGTGCGGGCGAGGCGCGCATCATTTTTGCCCCAGCACGCGATCGAGCGAAATGAAGCGGCTGACGGCGAAGAAGATCAGGAGCACGCTGGCGAGCAGCACGACCGCGACGGCGCTCGCGGCACCAAACTGGTTGTAGAGCTCGACATTGCGGCTCACCAGCATCGACACCATCACCGTGCGGCCGCCACCGAGCAGCTCCGGCGTGATGTAGAAGCCGAGGCAGAGCACGAACACCATGGTGCAGCCGGCGAGCACGCCCGGCAACGACAGCGGCAGGAACACGCGGAAGAATGTCAGCGACGGGCTTGCGCCCAGGCTCGCGCCGGCCTGCATCAGATCGCCGGGGATCTTCTGCATGGTGGCATAGAGCGGCAGCACCATGAACGGCAGCAGGATGTGCACGGTCGCAACCACCGTGCCGAAGGTGTTGTGAACCAGCGCAAGCGGCTCGCTGATCACGTCGAGATAGCGCAGGAACTGATTGATCACGCCGGTGCGCTGGAGCAGCGCCAGCCAGGCGTAGGCGCGCACCAGCACGCTGGTCCAGAACGGCAGCACCACCAGCGACAGGATGAGGATGCTCCACCCCTTCGGCACCGCATTGGCGAGGTAGGCCACGGGATAGCCGAGCAGCAGCGCGATCAATGTGACCGCGAGGCTGATCTCGAAGGTCAGCGCAAAGCTGCGCCAGTAGATCTCTTCGGTGAAGACGCGGCGGTAGTTCTCCAGCGTGAAGCCGTCATGGTAGATCGACTGCCAGGCGAGCCAGCCGACCGGCAGCACGATCAGAGCCAAGATCACCAGCAGCGCCGGCGACACCAATGCCAGCATCAGGCCGTGCTCGCGGCGCTGATGCTTTTGCGATGGATCGGGCACGGATGTCGTCAACGCTGCCTCGCTCGCTTACTTCTGCATGAACGACGCCCAACGCTTCTCGGCGGCTTCGCCCGCGGGCGAGGACCACCAGGCGTAGGACATCAGCGCCTGCTTGGCCGCATTGGCCGGCTCGCTCGGCAATTGAGCGGCGCGCTCGGGCTTGATCACGCCGGTCTCGAACGCCTTGGGATTGCCCGGGCCGTAATCGATGTTGAGCGGCAGATTGGCCTGGTGCACGGGATCGACGGCCTCGTTGAGGAATTTCACCGCGGTGGCGAGATTCGGCGCGCCCTTGAGGATGCAGAGCGAGGTGCTCTGCAGGATACCCTGATTGTAGGTGAAGGCGACCTTGGCGCCCTCCTTCGCGACCGCGCTGACGCGGCCGTTCCAGGCCATCTCCATGTCGACCTCACCGTCGTTGAGCAGCTGCGCCGACTGCGCGCCCGAGGTCCACCACACCGTGATGTGCGGCTTGATCTCCTCCAGCTTCTTGAAGGCGCGATCGACGTCGAGCGGATAAAGCTTGTCCGGCGCGACGCCGTCGGCCATCAGTGCCGCCTCGAGCGTGGCGAACGGGTGGTTGCGCAGGGCGCGGCGGCCGGGGAATTTCTTGACGTCCCAGAAATCGGCCCAGCTGTTCGGCGCGTCCTTTGGGAACGTCTTCTGGCTGTAGGACAGCACGCTGGAATAGAATTCATAGGATACCGAATAGGGACTGCGATAGGCCTCCGGCATCGCCGCGCCGTTCGGAATCTTCGAGAAGTCGAGCTTCTCGATCAGCCCCTGCTCGCCGCCACGCAGGCAGTTGCCGGTCGGGGTGTCGACGACATCCCAGATCGGCTTGCCGCTGCCGACCTGCGTCTTGATCGCGGGCCAGGCGTCGGGGATGGAATCCTGGTTGATGGTGATGCCGAGCTTCTTGGCGGAAGGATCGAGGATCGCCACCGTCTGCGCCTGCTGATAGGCGCCACCTTGCGAGACGAAGGTGATCTGCTCGGCGGCATCAGCCGCACTGGTCAATCCGATCGCACCCAGCAGCGCGCAGCTCAATCCAAACTTCTGCTTCATCGTCATCCTCACCTCCTCCAAATCAATCTTATTGACCGATCGCATCGAGAAACTGATACCAGCCGGCGACCATGCGCACGGCGGGCTCGCGCAGTGGATAGAACGGGATCGTCTTCATGCGCTTGACATCGAGCAGGCCGACATCGGGCGACTCGCCACGCACGAAGGCGGCGAGATAGCGACCCATCAGGCTCGACATCGCAACGCCGGCGCCGTTGTAGCCCATCGAGACCAGCGTGCGGTCGTCGATCCGGCCGATATGCGGCACCGAGTCCAGCGTCATCGCCACGAGGCCCGACCATTTATATGCGAGCGGAACGTCGGCCAGATCCGGGAAGATGCCGACCATCGCCTTGCGCAGCGCGTCGAATGCGGCTTGCGAGTCCTGCTTGCCGAAGGCGCCGCGCCCGCCAAAGATGACGCGATTGTCGACCATGCGGAACCAGCGCATCATGCGCTTGGTCTCGGTGTAGGTGCGCCCCGTCGGCATCAGCTTTCCAGCGAGATTGCGCGGCAGCTGCTCGGTCGCAACCATGGCGCTGCGGAACGGGATCAGCGTCCGCTGCATGTGCGCGGTTGCATCGGTGAGGTCGGAATAACTGTTGGTGGCGATGATCGCCTGTTTTGCGCGCACCGCACCTTGCGGCGTTTCGGCGACGATACCGCCGCTATCGCGCCGCAGCCTCACCACCGGCGATTCCTGGAAGATCGGGACACCGCGGCTCGCGACGCCATTTGCAAGGCCGCGCAGATAATTCAGAGGATGGATCCCGCCCGAGCCGGGATTGAGCACGCCGCCGACAAAGATGTCGGAACCGGTCTCCTCGCGCACGCCGGTCTTGTCGAGGATGCGGACCTCGGCAGAACCCATCTCGCGCGTCATCCAGTTGGCTTCGTCGATCGCGGCCTTGAGCGTCGTCTCGTTATGCGCGGCCTTGACCTGCCCCGTGCGGGTCAGGTTCGCGCTGGTGATGCCGAACTCCGAGACCAGCTCCTCGACCATGTCGGTCGATTCATGCGCGATCTCATACATCCGCCGTGCCATGGCGCGGCCATGCACGGCATCGATCTCGCGGAACGACAGGCGGAATTTTGCGGTGATCACGCCGCCATTGCGCCCGCTCGCACCCCAGCCCGGGCGGTTCGCTTCCAGCACGACCGGCGACAATCCGCTCTTGGCGATGTGATGCGCGGCGGAGAGGCCTGTGTAGCCCGCCCCGATGATCACCACATCTGCCTGATGCTCGCCTGACAGGACGGGAAACGCACGTGCCGGCTCCGCCGTGGCTTCCCACAGCGAGTTGGCCGATGGCAGCGCGCTCCAGTCTCGTGTCATGCCCGCACTCACGGATTTAGATCGCAGGCCCGATGGCCGCGTCGGCCAGCGCCTTCAGCGTCGGGAAATGGAAGTCCGGCTTGGTCAGCGTCTCCACCGCCGGCGTGCCGCCAAAACCGGCGATGCCCTGGCGGCGCTCGATCCAGCACACCTTGTAACCGAGTTGTCGCGCGATCCCGATGTCGTGGTACTGGCTCTGCGCAACGTGCAGGATGTCGGACTGCTTGTAGCCGAAGGCTGACTGGCGCCCCTTGTTGTAGGCGAAGAACTCCGGGTTCGGCTTGGCAACGCCGGTGTCGTCGGCGCAGACAGTGTCGTCGAAGGGATTGCCGAGCGCGTGCGCGTAGCAGGAGAGCGCGACGCGGTCCGCATTGGTCATCGCCACCAGGCGGAACTTCGTCCGCAGGCGCTTGAGCGCCTCGACCGAATCCGCGAACGGCCCCCAGCGCAGCACGGCGAGCTGGAACACGTCGCAGGATGCATCGTCAGCCGGCAGCCCGAGTTCCGTGGCGAGATAGCGATAGACGTGGAACATCACCTCGCTCGAACGCTCATAATGCTTGTCGCGGCCACGCTTGTAGGATTCGAAGATCACGTCGTCGCTGAGCTCGGCCGGTGTCTTGCCCGAGATCCGGCGCACCGCGGAGAGCACGCCGGTCTCGAAATCGATCAAGGTGCCGACGACGTCGAAGGTGAGAACCTTGAAATTGCTGAACGAGGCTGCTGACGACATTTTTGGCTTCTTCTCTCGGTTGAACAAGGCTGGCTTCAGTCCACCCTGGGCACGACGATGGTGTCCTCGGGGTGGAGGGTGACGGTGAGACTGCCGCCAAGCGGCGGGATCCGGCTGTAGGCCTGGTGATAGCTCGGCTGGCGCAGGCTGAGCGCGATGCCATCAGTGAGCGCCAGGAAGATGCGCAGGCTCTCGCCCTGGTAGACGATGTCGGTGACCGTCCCGGTCAGGCGGTTGCAGGCGGCATCCTGCGCGCCGTCGTCGATCAGCAGCTTTTCGCTGTGCACGGCGAGCATCAGGGCGTCACCGGAGGGAATGGCGCGGGCGCTGCGCAGCAGCGCGTTGCCGAGCGCGACGCTGGAGGCATCGACACGGTGAACCGGCAGCATCGTGGCTTCACCGATGAAGCTGGCGACAAAGGAATCCGCGGGATGATCGTGCAACCGCTCGGGCTGGTCGATCTGGATCAGCCGGCCGTCCTTCATCACGGCGACGCGGTCGCTCATGGTCAGCGCCTCGCGCTGGTCATGGGTGACATAGATGATGGTGGCGCCGATGCGCCGGTGCAGCGCGCGCAGCTCGATCTGCATGGATTCGCGGAGCTGCTTGTCGAGCGCGGAAAGCGGCTCGTCCATCAGGATCAGGCGCGGCTCGAAGATCATGGCGCGCGCGAGCGCGACGCGCTGGCGCTGGCCGCCGGAGAGCTGTGCGATGCCGCGCCCCTCATAACCGGCGAGCCCGACCATCGCGAGCGCCGCCCGCACCTTGTCCGGCCAATTCGCTTTCGGCAGGCGGCGCGCACGCAGAGGAAAGGCGACGTTCTCGCCGACGCTCATATGCGGGAACAGCGCGTAGTTCTGGAACACAACGCCAATGTCGCGCTTGTGCGGCGGCATCCAGGTGACGTCACGGCCGCCGAACAGGATCGTTCCGCTCGAGGGCAGGATGAAGCCGCCCAGGATGCCGAGCAACGTGGTCTTGCCGGAGCCGGAGGGACCGAGCAGCGAGACGAACTCGCCGGCGCCGACATTGAGGGAGACGTCGTCGAGGGCGCGAACGGCGCCGTACGCCTTGCTCGCGGACCTGATCTCGACGCTTTCCGCTCGTTTATCCAACGATCGACCTCGCCATGTCCCTAGCTGGCGTGCCTCACTGCGCGCCATAAGCCTGCTTTATAGACAGGGTAGTTGACGCACTCGCGATCGAGGCGTGCACCGCACCATCTCTTCTCTCGCAAGGCCTGTCTTTAGGCTGTCATGCCAATGACAACAGACTTGGCAAAATCCGGCAATTGCCAAATTCTCACCGCGCCCATAACATGGCGTTATGCCAGAGTTGCGCCGGATGCTGCCCTCGAGTAACGCCCTGTTCGTCTTCGACGCAGCGGCGCGCAATGGCAGCTTCACAGCGGCGGCGGCTGAATTGAACGTCACGCAGCCCGCGGTGAGCCGGATGCTCGGCCAATTCGAGGAGCATCTCGGCGTCCGCCTGTTCGACCGCAAGGCGGGCCGCGCGGTGCTCACCGAGGAAGGCGAGCTGCTTTATCGGCGCGTGCTGGAGGGCTTTCGCAGCATCGAGACCGGGCTCGTCGAGATCGAGCGGCGCCGCAAGGGCACCGAGACGGTGACGCTCTCGGTCTCCTCCGCCTTCACCACGCACTGGCTGATGCCGCGCATCGACAAGCTCCAGAAGCAATTTCCCGAGGTCGATCTGCGCTTCCAGCTCATCTCCGGCGCGCTGCGCGGGCCGGTGGAGAATGTCGATCTCGGCATGCGCTTTCGCGACCGCGACGAGCCGTCATCCGGCGGCACGCTGGTGATGAAGGAAGTGATGCTGCCGATGTGCAGCCCCGGTTATCTCGGCGAGACCGATCCCACCGAAGGCAACACCATCATTCGCCTCGCCGAGACGCCGGGCGACTGGGCCGCGGACTACGCCTCGCTGCTCACCGGCCGCCGCGGTGCGGCCAAGGCGCTGAGCTTCACCGACTATGCCGTCGTGATGCAGGCCGCCCTGCTCGGCCAGGGCATCGCGCTCGGCTGGCTGACGGTGGCCTCGCACTGGTTATTGACCGGCGCGCTGGTGCCGGCCTCCGACCGGCTGACCACCACGCGGCGCATCTGCGAATTTCTGCCGCCGCGCAACCGGCCGATGCGCCCCATCGCCGCCGAAATCCGCGACTGGATCATCGCGCAGATGAAAAGCGAGATCGCCGCGATCGATCGGCTCTATCCGAAGCTCGACGCGATGGCGGCGTGTTATTGAGCGGGGAGGCTCTTCTCCCTCCCCGTCATTGCGAGCGTAGCGAAGCAATCCAGAATCCCTCCGTGGAAAGACCCTGGATTGCTTCGCTACGCTCGCAATGACGGCATGGATGGAGCTTCGGCTCCTACCGATGCTCGATCGCGCGGATCGCGCCGCGGAGTTCGGCGAGGCCGCGCAGGCGGCCGATGGCGGTGTAGCCGGGATTGGTGCGCTTGGTGGCGGCGAGATCATCGAGCATACGGTGGCCGTGATCGGGACGGAACACGATTCGCTTGTCGGGCGCGCGCCGCGCGTTCTCTTTCAAAAGCGCCTTCAACACCGCGACCATGTCGACGTCGCCGTCGAGATGATCGGACTCGTAGAAGGACAGGCCGTCGGCCTCACGCTTGGTCGCGCGCAGATGCGCAAACGCGATGCGCGGGCCGAAGCGTTCGGCCATCGCGGGCAGGTTGTTCTCCGCGCGCACGCCGAGCGAGCCCGTGCACAGGCAGATGCCGTTGGCCTTCGACGGCACGGCATCGAACAGCGCCTGATAGTCGTCGGCGGACGAGGCAATGCGCGGCAGGCCGAACAGCGGCCGCGGCGGATCGTCCGGATGCAGCGTCAGCGAAACCCCGAGTCGCTCGGCAACCGGCGCGACGCGCCCCAGGAACTCGGCGAGATGCTGCCGCAGGATCTTCGGCGTGATGTCGCGATAGGTCTCAAGCCGGTCGCGGAATTGCGGGATCGTCATCGGCTCGGTGGTCGAACCGGGCAACGCGCTGGCGATGACCATGACGAGGTAGTCGATATCGGCCTGGCTCATCTGGTCGAATAGCGCTTTTGCGCGCGCCTGCTGCTCGGGCGAATAGTCCTGCACGGCGGCGGGGCGCTTGAGGATATGCAGCTCGAATGCCGCAAAGCGGTCCTGGTCGAAGCGCATGGCGCGGGCGCCGTTCGGCAGCTCCCATTCAAGATCGGTGCGGCACCAGTCGACCACGGGCATGAAATTGTAGCAGATGACCTTGATGCCGGCGGCAGCGACCGCCTCCAGGCTCGCGATCCAGGCCTCGATGGACTTTGTCGCCTTGCCGCCGAGCCGTTTGACGTCGTCGGGGATCGGAATCGATTCCACCACCGACCAGGTCAGTTGCGAGCGGCCGGGCTGGCCGTTCTCGATGAAATTCTTGCGCTCCTCGACCGCCTTGCGCGTCCAGGCTTCCCCGATCGGCACCTGATGCAGCGCCGAGACGATATCGGTCGCCCCGGCCTGCCTGACATCATCGAGCGAGACCGGATCATCTGGCCCGTACCAGCGCCATCCCTCTAGCATCATGGGAGTTCCCTCCAATCAATTCGCGGTCAACACGACCTTGACGCTCTGCGAGCGGTCGAGCGCGAGCCGCAATGCGTCCGGCGCAGTCGACAGCGGCCGCTCGGCGGTGACCAGCGACAGCACGTCGACGCTGCCGGCGCCGATCAGCTCCACCGCCGTCAGGAACTCGAGCCCGAAGCGGAACGAGCCGCGCAGGTCGATCTCCTTTGCCATCACCGCATTCGACGGCGTCGGGATCTGGCCACCCGGCAGATTGCCGATCTGCACCACCACACCGCCGCGTCTGACGATGCCGATCGCGCTCGCAAGCCCCGCGGCCGTGCCCGAGACCTCGAACGCGACGTCGTAGGGACGCGACGCCGCCTGCGCCTTCAGGCCATCCTCACCGCCCGCAACATTCTCGACATGCGACGCGCCGAGCCGGGTCGCGAAGGCCAGCGGTGCCGGCGCGATGTCGGCGACCGTGACGTCGGCCATGCCGGCGCGGTGCGCGGCGAGCATGGTCAGAAGCCCGATCGGACCGGCGCCAAAGATAATGCCGCGCTTGCCCTCGATGTTGCCGGCGCGCGCCACTGCGTGCAGGCAGACCGCGAGCGGCTCGGCGAGGGCCGCGGCCTGATACGACACGTGATCGGGAATCTTCACGCACTGCGCCGGGATCGCGTCGAAATAATTGGCGAAACCGCCCTGCATGTGCGGCGTCTTCGAGGCCGAGCCCATGAAGTAGATGTTCTCGCAGAGGTTCGGGCGGCCCTCGCGGCAGGCGACGCAATGGCCGCACCAGCGCGACGGATTGACGGCGACACGGTCGCCGACCTTGAGGTTCGCCGCGGAGCCGGAAATCTCCACGACCTCGCCCGAGATCTCATGGCCGAGCACGAGCGGCGACTTCACTACGAAATCTCCGGTCCGGGCATGACGGAAATAGTGCATGTCCGAGCCGCAGATGCCGCCGGCACCGAAGCGGATGCGCACCATGCCGTCCGCGAGCTTGTCGAGCGGATGCTCGATCATACGCAGATCTTCGGGGCCAAACAGGGTTGCGGCGAGAGCGGTAGAGGTCATTTGGAAAGTCCCATGTATTTTGGCAGCCAGAGGGTCAGTTCGGGAATGTAGGTGATCGCGATCAGCGCGAGCATCAGCGGCACCAGCCAGGGCAGGATCGCAACCGTCGTGCGCTCGACCGAGAGCTTTGCCACGCGGGCGAGCACGAACAGCACCATGCCGAGCGGCGGATGCAGCAGGCCGATCATCAGGTTCAACGTCATGATCAGACCGAAATGGATCGGATCGATGCCGAGCTTGAGCACGATCGGCAGCAGGATCGGCACCAGAATGGTGATCGCCGCCGTGGTGTCGATGAAGCAGCCGACGAACAGGATCAGGACGTTGGCGAGCGCCAGAAACACCCATTTGTTGTGGGTGATACTGAGCATCCAGTCCGAGAGCATCTGGGCTGCCTGCGACACCGTCAGCAGCCAGGCGAAGATCGAGGCCGCCGTGACGATGAACAGCACCGAGGCCGTGGTCTCGATCGTGTCGAAGGTCGCCTTCGCGACCGTCTTCAGCGTCATGGTGCGGTAGCGCACGAGACCGAGGAACAGCGACCAGATCACCGCGGCAACCGCGGCTTCTGTCGGCGTGAACCAGCCGAGCGTCATGCCACCGATCAGGATCACCGGCGCCATCAGCGCCATCACCGCCGAGAAGTCAAAATACCAGTCGATCGCGAGCAGCGTGCCGAGACCGATGACCACAGCCATGTTGACCGACATGCCGGCAAGCACCATCAGCCAGATCGAAAGCGGGAACGCCAGCACGATGAGGATCTCGAGGCCGGCTGAGCCGAGCTGCGGCCATGAGAAGGGTGTATCGCTGCCCCATTTGTTCTTGTGCGCAAAGTAGGTGACGGTGGCCATCATGAACAACGTCAGGACGATGCCGGGAATGACGCCGCCCAGGAACAGTGCGCCGATCGAGACGTTGGCCATCATGCCATAGATCACGAAGGGCAGCGACGGCGGGATGATCGGCCCGAGTGTCGCCGACGCCGCGGTGACTCCGACCGAGAACTCGGTGGAGTAGCCGTGGTCCTTCATCGCCTTGATCTCGATGGTGCCGAGCCCGGCGGCGTCTGCGATCGCGGTGCCGGACATACCGGAGAAGATCACCGAGCCGATGATGTTGACGTGGCCGAGGCCGCCGCGCATCCAGCCGACCAGCGCGACCGCGAACTTGTAGATGCGGCCGGTGACGCCGGCAATGTTCATGAGATTGCCGGCCAGGATGAAGAACGGCACGGCGAGCAGCGGAAAGCTCTCGACGCCCGCGATCATGCGCTGCGCCAGCGTGACGTCGGGCGTCACGCCGCTGACCAGGATGTAGAGCAGCGACGACGCGGCCATGGCAATCGCCACGGGAACGCCGAGCAGCATCAGAATGAGAAAGCCTCCAAGCAACAGCAGCATGATGTTATCCTTCCGATCCGTCGTAGGCGCCGGGGCGTTCGAGGACCGAGTAGCCTTGCCGCCAGTTCTGCACCGCGACCTGCACCGAGCGTGCGAACATCAGCACGAAGCCGAGCAGCACGGCGTAGTAGACGTAGTCCTTGGGAAGATTGATCGTGGTCATGGACTCATCGCCGATGATCTGGATGTAGACCCAGACCAGCTTGATGGCGTAGCCGAAGAAGGCGATCCGAATCAGGTCGATCGCGGTCGACAGCGTGCGCCCCACGGGTTGCGGCAGATAGCGGTAGATCAGGTCGACCTGGATGTGCCGCGACAGCCGTACGCACATCGAGGAGCCGATGAAGACCACGCCGATCAGGCAGTAGGTCGCGATCTCCTCGGTCCAGGCATAGCTGTCGTTGAGCACGTAGCGGGTGAAGAACTGGAGGAAGACGGCGAGCGCCATCACCCAGAAGATCGCGAGCGCCACCCAGTCCTCGAAAGCGTAGACGCCGAGATCGACCTTCGGCGTCGCCTCCTCCTCGAAGGTATGGGCGATTTCGTCCCCGGTGATCTGCCGGTGCACTTCGGCGGTGGACATGGGTTACTCCTCAAACTGGCTCCGTCGTTCCGGGATGGTGCCTCAGCACCAGACCCGGAACCTCGAGATCCCGGGCTCGGTCCTACGGACCGCCCCGGGATGACGACTACGTCGTCACTTCACCGCCTGGATGCGTTCCCAGTCGGCCTTGCGATAGCCGAAAGTCTCGAACGGAACGTTCTTCAGCACGGTGTCGCGGAACTCGTTCTTGTCGACCTCGGTCACGGTCAGGCCCTTCTCCTTGAAGAAGGACACCAGCTTGGCCTCGTTCTGCTTGATCTCGCCGGTCGCCTTGGCGGCGGCCTCCTGTGCGACGTCGGTGAAGATCTTCTTGTCCTCGTCGCTGAGCTTCTTCCAGAGCGCGCCCGCCACCACAGTGTTGAGATGGTCGACGATATGACCGGTCAGCACGATGTGCTTCTGCACCTCGTAGAACTTCTTGGCTTCGATCGTCGTCAGCGGATTCTCCTGCGCCTCGACAGTGCCGTTCTGGAGCGCGAGATAGACTTCGGCGAACGCGATCGGCGCGGTGTTGGCGCCGCAGGCACGCGGCATCGCCAGGTAAGCCGGAACGTCGGGCACGCGCATCTTCAGACCCTTGAGGTCGGCGCAGGTCTTGATCGGCTTGTTCGACGAGGTCTGGCGCACGCCGTAATAGGTCACCGCGACGATGTGGTGGCCGCTCTTGTCCTCATAGCCCTTGGCGAGTTCCTTGAAGATATCGCTCTTGGTGTAGGCGAGGAGATGATCGGCATCGCGGAACGTATAGGGATAATAGGTCACGCCGATCGGCGGAAAGCTCTTGGCCGCGAAGCTCGAGCCGGAGATGATGATGTCGACAGAGCCGAGCGAAAGGCCCTGGTTGATGTCGGCCTCCTTGCCGAGCTGCGAGGCCGGATAGACGTCGACCGAATAGCGCCCGTTGGTGCGCTTGCCGATCTCCTGCGCGGCCCAGACCGACGCGGTGTGGAACGGCTCCGAGGTCTCGTAGACATGGGCCCATTTGAGCTTGGTCTGCGCCATGCCGGGATTGGTCGCCGCGAACATTGCCGCGACCGACGTCGCGAGCACCATCGTCATCTTCTTCAACACTGACTTATCCTCCACTGACTAAAGTCTGCTTCTTGTTCACCCGTCCCGAAGTGGATACGGGCCGCTCAATCTCATCGCCGCCGTGCGCCGCTGCTCGCAGCCCGCTTCTTCGGTGCAGGTTTCGGTTTTGATGGCTTGGCCGGTGATCGCTCCGTGCGGCTGCGCCCGGAAGACGATCCCGCCGCGTTCTCGGCACCGAAGTTCTGTGCAAAGCGCTCCTGGGAACGCGCCAGATGAGTGCGCATGGCCTCGCGCGCGGCGTCCGGATCGCGCGCCGCAATCGCATCACGCACGGCGCGGTGCTCGTCGAGCGCCGTGCGCCAGGTGCCCGGGCTTTCGAAATAATGCGCAAGCTGCGCGAAATAGGGATTGAGACGCTGGTCGAACAGCTCGCCGACCACGCGCACCAGAACGGCATTGCCGAGACTTCCGGCGATCGCGACATGGAAGGCCCGGTCGTGCACCATCGAGGCTTCGCCGGGATGCTCGACATTCTCCATCGCGACAAGGGAGGCATCGATGCGCGCGACGTCGTCCTTCGTCGCCACACGCGCGGCCTGCTCTGCAATGGCGCTTTCGAGGAATTCGCGGGCGCGCAGCAGCTCGAACGGACCTTCGATGCCGGAGGCCGGAAGCGCGGGCGCGGCATCCGCGGGCTCGGTCACGTAGATGCCGGAACCGACGCGGATGCGGACGCGCCCCTCCACCTCGAGCGCAATAAGGGCTTCGCGCACCGTCGGGCGCGAGATCTTCAGCTGCTCGGCGAGCTCACGTTCGGTCGGCAAGCGGCTGCCGACCGCGTACTCGCCGCTGTCGATCAGGCTTCGCAATTGATCGGCGACCTGGCGATAAAGCCGTCTCGCCTCCACAGCTTCCAGCGGCACGCTGGTCCTCCCCGAAAGGGTCTCGCAGGGGAGGCACCCCCGGCGGCCCGCCAATTTTGAAAAATTGGTCTTACCAATTGACCGGAGCATTGACCGAGGACAGGTGCCATGTCAAGCAGCAGCAAAGCAAGGGGAGACGTCCATGCGCCTTGGCCGCGCCAATCTCGACCTGTTGCCGCCGGCTATCCGCCGCCCGGCCTATGACCGGTCGCGCGTTACGCCCGGTATCGTGCATCTCGGCCTCGGCGCGTTTCATCGCGCTCATCAAGCGGTCGTCATCGACGACTGCCTCGCCACCGGCGCCGCGTCATGGGGCATCGTCGGCGCGAGCCTGCGCAGCCCGGATACGCGCAACGCCCTCTCTCCACAGGATCATCTCTATACGGTGGCCGTACGTGCCGCCGAAGGCACCGAGCACCGCGTGATCGGCGCGCTGCTCGACAGCGTCGTCGCGCGCGAGAATCCGGCGGCGCTGGTCGAGCGGATGGCCGATCCGTCCATCCGCATCGTCTCGCTCACGGTCACCGAGAAGGGCTATTGCCACACGCCGCAGACCGGCGATCTCGACGAGCGGCATCCTGATGTCGTGCACGATCTCAACAATCTCGACGCGCCGCGCTCGGCGCCGGGCTTCATCGTGGCCGCGCTGGCGCGCCGCCGCGCACAGGGACTTCCGCCCTTCACGGTGCTGTGCTGCGACAACCTCGCCGCCAACGGCCACACGGTGCAGCGGATCGTGACGCAGTTCGCTGCGCTCCGCTCCAGGGATCTCGGCAAGTGGATTGCCGACACGGCCGCCTTCCCCTCGACCATGGTCGACCGCATCGTGCCGGAGACGACGGACGCGGACCGCGATGCGGTCTCGAACGCTCTCGGCCTGCGCGACGCCTGGCCGGTCATGACCGAACCCTTCACGCAATGGGTGGTCGAGGACCGGTTTACGGCAGGCCGGCCCGATCTCGCCGCCGCGGGCGTCGAGCTAGTCACCGACGTCAAGCCGTTCGAGCTGATGAAGCTGCGGCTGCTCAACGCCAGCCATTCCGCGCTGGCCTATCTCGGCTATCTCTCAGGCTACGAGACCATCGCCGACACCATGCAGGATCCGCATTTCGCCCGTCTCGCCGCGCAGGTGATGGAAGAGGCCGCGGTGACGCTGACGATGCCTGCTGGCACTGATCTTTCCGCCTACCGTGCTTCGCTGCTCAAGCGCTTCGCCAATCCGGCGTTGCATCACCGCACCTGGCAGATCGCGATGGACGGGTCGCAAAAGCTGCCGCAGCGCCTGCTCGGCGCGATGCAGGATCGCCTCGCCAAGAACCTGCCGATCGCGACGCATGCGCTCGCCGTGGCCGGCTGGATGCGCTACGTCACCGCGCTCGACGAGCAGGGCCGCGCGATCGACGTGCGCGATCCGCTCGCCGCCGAGTTCGCCGCGCTGGCGCGCGAGGCCGGTCCCGTCGCCGAGAAGCTCGCGCCCAAATTGCTTGGCGTGGAAAAAGTGTTCGGTCCATTCGGCGCCGATCCGCGCCTGCGCGAGGCCGTAACCGCAGCGCTGGGCCGTCTCTATCAGGATGGCGCGCGGCGTGCCGTGGAGACGCATGTTTCGGCGTGATCACAAAGCAGGCAATGCTGCACTGCGGTCAAAGTCGAACGCAAAATCGATCGGAAGTCGCGCTTGATTTTTGCCTGTCATTGGCTCACCCGAGAGCGATGGCAAAGGACAACAAGGTCATCGCCGCGAACGCGGCCTTCTACGCCGCCTTTTCAACGGGCGACTTCAACGAAATGGAGCGGATGTGGGCGGATGACGACGCCATTTCCTGCATCCATCCCGGCTGGCCGGCCATCATCGGCCGCGCCACCGTGATCGGCAGCTGGCGCGACATCCTGCAAAATCCGGAGCGGCCGCAGATCGTTTGCGCCGAACCGCAGGCCATCGTCGACGGCGACAGCGCCCGCGTGCTCTGCATCGAGATCGTCGACGGCACCGCTTTGGCCGCAGCCAACCATTTTCGGCGCGTTGGCGACGGCTGGCGCCTGGTGCATCACCAGTCGAGCCCGATCGCGCAGATTGTCGAGCAGGCTGAAGACGATAGCCCGAGCCACCGGGTCCACTGACCGCGGCGGGCCGGCCGGCGCTTTCTACTGTGCATGGGGTTGTTTTTCAGTTTTTTGTTTTGAGCCCCCGAGTTCCGACAGATCATCCAGCACGAACCGTGCATCGCTGAAATCATCGTCCCGGAAGAACATGCTGCGCGTGATGAGCACCGGAATGTTCGCCCGCGAGGCCGCGATCAGGCCATTGGCGGAATCCTCGATCGCGACGCAGTCTGAAGCCTCCAGCTTCAGCCGCGCCAGGGTTTCGAGATAGACATCCGGCGCGGGTTTCTTGTGCCGGACGTCGTCGCCGGCGACGACCGCATCGAAATCCGCAGCCCAGCGGCTCCCCAGCGCTTGCGATAGCAGCGCATCGATGTTGCCGTGCGAGGTGGTGGTCGCGATCGCAAGCCGCTGGCCGCGCGCCTTGGCCGCAGCGATCAGATCCGCCACGCCCGGCCGCAGCGGACAGCAGCCGGTCTCGATCAACTCGGCGTAATGCAAGGTCTTGACGCGATGGAGCTCTGCGATGCTCGCATCCGACAATGGCGAGGCGATCCACAGCCTTTCATGATAGGCGCGGACCCGCTCCTTGCCGCCCGTCACCCGCAGCAGGTTCTTGTAGACGGCGCGGTCCCAATGCCAGTCGAGACCGTGGCGGGCGAAAGCGTGGTTGAAGGCCCGCCGATGCAGTTCCTCGGTTTCGGCCAGCGTACCGTCGACATCGAAGATCAGCGCGGCGGCACGCTGGATCAGTTCGACAGCATCGCCGGGCGCTAAAGCTGGCACTTCTGCCTGCATGAACAATGCCCCTCCTGACGCTCCTGTCATAGGCGAGCATCGCCTGCATTGGTGGGCGAGTAAAATTGCAATATCTTTTGCCGGACCCAAAAATCTCTTATGAGCAAAGGGCGCGCAGCTAGCGCGACCGGGAACTCCGACCAGCACGGCAGGCGCATGCGGCTCTTCATCCTTGGCCTCGGCTACAGTGCCCGGCACTTCGTCCGCCAATTCGGCGGCAGCTTCTCGCATATCGCCGGCACCGTGCGCGATCCCGGAACGCGGGATGACCTTGCCGGCATCGAACTCCATGCCTTTTCCGGAAGCAGTCCAGCACGCGAGACGGTCGAACGTATCGGCGAGGCCGATGTCCTTCTCATCTCGATCCCGCCTGGCAGCACCGGCGACCCTGCCATCGCGGCCTTCGGCGACATGCTGGCGACGGGCCGCCGCAAGGTGGTCTATCTCTCCACCATCGGCGTGTACGGCGATCACGCGGGCGGATGGGTCGACGAGAGCACGCCACCGCAGGCCACGCTCGACCGCACGCGCATGCGGATCGCTGCGGAGCAGGCCTGGACCGACACGACGCGCGGCGATGCCGCGATCCTGCGGCTTGCCGGCATCTACGGCCCCGGGCGCAACGCGCTGGTGACGCTGCGGGCGGGGACCGCCCGGCGCATCATCAAGCCGGGGCAGGTCTTCAACCGCATCCATGTCGACGATATCGCAAGCGCGATCATGGCCGCGGTGAAACATCGTAGCGGCAGCACCTGGAACGTCTGTGACGACGAGCCGACGCCGCCGCAAGACGTGATCGCCCATGCCGCAAAGCTCATGGGCGTCGCGCCACCGCCCGAAGAGCCGTTCGAGACAGCGGAGATGTCGGCGATGGCGCGCAGCTTCTATGCCAGCAGCGCCCGCGTCGCCAACGCGAAACTGAAGCGCGAGCTCGGTGTTACGCTTGCCCATCCGACCTACCGGCACGGCCTGGACGCGCTGTGGCGGGCCGGCGAAGGACGATAGGCTATCCTGACGGCGTCGCGCCGGCGGTCGATTGCGGCGGTGCCTGCTCGTTCGCGACGATCGGCGACTACATCCGCGTCGGGCAGATGCTACTCAACACAAGACATCGTCGATGACCCGATGACGAAGTGAGACCGCACCTTGGATACAAGGAGGGCGGCCATCAAGGCCGCCCTCTTGAGATTCGGCGTCAGCTCAGCACGCCATATTTCTTGAACCAGGCCTGGGCCTGCTTCCAGGCATCTTCCGCCGCATCCTTGCGGTAGCTGCCGCGGTAGTCGGCATGGAAGCCGTGCGGCGCCTCCGGATAGATCTTGAATTCGGCCGTCTTCTTGTTCTGCTCGAGCGCGGCCTTGAGCTGTTCGACCTGAGCGACGGGAATGCCGGTATCGGCGCCACCATAGAGGCCGAGCACCGGCGCCTTCATCTCGGGCGCGAGCTGCATCGGGCTCTTCGGCCACAGCGGATTGGCGGGGTCGACCACCGTGCCGTAGAACGCAACGCCCGCCTTGAGGGTGCCGCCGTGGGCGGCATATTCCCACACGGTGCGCCCGCCCCGGCAGAAGCCGACGATGCCGAGCTTGGCGGTGTCGCCGCCTTGCGATCCCGCCCAGGCCACCGTCGCGTCGAGATCGGACAGCAGCTCCGCGTCCGGTTTCGCGTTGACGATCGGCAGCAGATCCTTGATGTCGGCGACCTTGGTGAGGTCAGTGCCCTTGCGGAAGTAATAATCGGGCGCGACCGCGAACGCGCCAAGCTTGGCCAGACGCCGCGTCACGTCCTTGATGTATTCGTGCAGGCCGAAAATCTCCATCGCCACGATGATCACCGGCGCCCTGGTGTTGCCGGCCGGACGCGCGAAATAGGCGGGCATCTCCTCGGAGCCGACCTTGATCCTGGCGTCGCCGGCCTGGAGGCCGCTGGTGTCGGTCGCGATCACCTCGGCGCGGACCGGCCCGGCCGCAAGCGTGTAGCCGGCAGCGACCGCCGCCGTCGCGCTCATGAATCCGCGACGCGAGACCGGCGCGACTTTCGTCAGCCCGACGACGTCGGATGTCATGGTGGTTTCGAAGCTCATCGGTCTATCCTTCCTGATTCCTGGCCCTGATCGTTCGGGCGGCGCATTCGCCGATAGTTGCCGGCGAAACGCAAATCACCAGCCTGCGAGCGCGCCGCCCTTCTGGCTTGTCTCTACAATCCAAAGGCCGTTGCCGACCAGCAATGGCGAAGGCCCGCGTTGGAAACACATGAAGCGAATTCGGCGCGTGGGCCGAACGTATTTCGGATTTAACCGTCTGGCTGCATTGCAGCGCAACATCCATTAACTGCGAACGGTGGTTCTCTCACCACCGTTTTCGCTGCCACGAGTTGCAGACGCTCCGGCTGTGCCCACGATTCGAAACGTCCTGCGGCAACAAATGGGCTCCGCGGTGGCCGTGGCGACACATCATGTTGCTCACACGCGGCACGAGACCGGAATCTTGCGGGAAAAACTCGGTCATTTGACTGAAATTTTCCGAAGAGTTGAGCCGTACGATTTACTCGAACTTTCTGTGTGACGCTCTAGTTCCACGTTCGAAACCTCCATCTCCAGAACGGAGAAGCGTCTACCAAGCGCGGTTCGTCGTCCTCTTCGAGCGAAGGATCGCTCGACAAGATTCATTCTCGCCCTCCCAGATTGCGCGACCAAAGACGCAATTGAATAAAGCTTTATCCGATCCGGACTTGAAATGATTTTAGCTCGTGAAGCGATTGAATTGTTGGGGCAGATGGCCCGCATCCTGTGGTTCGAAGGCACCAAGCATGGCTTGCGCGACCGCGAATGGATGGCCCTGCGCTTTCTCTCCCGCGCCAACCGTTTCTCGCGGACGCCCTCGGCGCTCGCGAGCTATGTCGGCACCACGCGCGGCACTGCCTCTTTCATCATCGGCGAGCTCGAGCGGCTCGGATATCTGGAGCGAAAGCGCTCGGCCACGGACAAGCGATCGGTGACGCTGAGCGTGACACAGCAGGGCAAGAAGTTCCTGGTGCGCGACCCCATCAGCGTTCTCCTCGAGCCGATCGCCGTCCTCGACGACGAAACCAAGGTCCGCTTTCGCGACACGCTCCGGCACGTGCTCGATCAGGCAGACGCGGCCGAGCAGCGGCACCATACCGACGTTTGCAAGCGGTGCATCTTCCTGCGCGAGGATCGCACCGGCACGGAAGGCAAGGCGGCCGCCGAGTTCAGCTGCCGCCTGTTTCGCGCACCGATCGCGGAGGCGGAAATCGATCTGCTATGCACCAGCTTCGAGCATCACCGCCAATAGAGGACGGCCTTCGATCACGGCGTTGCCTTGCGCGACGAGTAGATGACGCCACCGCTGGACTCCACCACCAGACGGCCGTTCTCGTTCCTGATTTCCTCGATGCGGCCAAGGCCGGGCACCTGCTGTCCCAGCACAGCCTCGATGACGCCGTTCGGACTTTGCAGGATCGCAATCCCCTCATAGGCCTGACGGACGGACCAGCCCTTGACCACCTTCCGCGGCGCGGACGGGGCCACCGAGCCGGTGATCTCGGGCGCAGCAACCGAGGCCATCATCGGCATCGTCTGCGACGGCGGTTGCACAGCAACGGTCGTCGGCGCCTGGGCTTGGACCTGGGCCTGGGCCTGAGCCTGCGCAAGCTTGTCGAGCTTCACCGTCGAGGATGAGCTCACACGCTCGATACGATCCAGGTTCTCGCCGAACCTGCCGAAGCGGTCATTGGTCGCCTTGCTCGACTGATCGACCGCGGTGCGCAGGCCGTCGAGATTTTCGGACACGCCCGAGACCTGCTTGCGCAGCTGCGCGACGGTCTCGCGCAGATTCCTGATCTCCGTATTGGCGGCAACGTTGCTCTGGGCGGGCTGCGTGGTGAGATAAGCAATCACGCCGGTGCAGGCGCAGACCACCAGGATCGCGGCGACCGCCAGGGTTGCGAGCGGCACAACCCATGTCGGACGCGGCGGCGGCGGCTTGGCGACGATCACCGCCGGCTTGATTACAACTGGTGCAGGCTTCGGTATCGCCATCTTGTCGAGGCGCGCCTTGGCGCGAATACGCTTCAGCCCCTCGAGCGCCTCTTTCGCCAGAGTTTCGTCGTTCGCCGCAGCCGCCACACGCTTTGCATTTGCAGCGGGCTTGGCCGTCTGTGTCGTGTTTGCATCGCGCGCTTCCGGAGCCGGCTTCGCCGCCGCGGAAACATCAGCGGTCGCGTTGGGGCGAGCTTGTCCATCGGACAACATGTGAAAATGCTCCGTTCGGTTCGATCTATCGAACGGTGAAGTTATTTGCCGAAGCTTGCCTGAAACGTGCGCAACGAAAACTTTTCATCGCGCGCGATGCGACGTCACATGAGTCAAAAGCGTCATGCACGTGGCGAGAGTGCGACTCGAAAGACACACACTCGCCAAGATTTCGCCAAGCTGGAGTCGCCTCGCCGTACATGAGTCGAATTGTCGCATGTGGAAACATGAGCAGGAGAGTCAATCCGGGGTTGAAAACCCCTCCATGCGCGTGACCCGCAGCACCCGATAAAACAGCTGTGATTATACGGGGATGCGGAACCTTAGAAACGCTACGGTGCAAAACTAGTTCGGATATCAAATCAACTGATGCGGTCAGATATACAAAGAAACAACTCGAAACAAATCATTAGCATCAAGCACGTGTAGCAATCGCTTTGTTCCGCGCGCTTGATCGGAAATCGGCAATTGTTACGGTCCTACCAAGTGATTCTCGCCAGTTGGCGAGGAGATCGACACAGTTCAGTGGCGTTCGGACCTGATAGGCAACTTGGCGCAACTGTTCTAGGTCGCTGTCTCAATCCGCTCCGCGGGGTGATCCGTAAGACACCCGCCGAGCCTCACGCAGTAAGCGTTCAGTATCGAGTCGAAGTAGCAGGCCTGCACACGCAGGCACTGAATGCGTAGGGCTGCCCGCGAATATCGAAACCATAACAACGGTTCGCGGGAAGGAATGTCGTCAAACAGCATCGTTGCCGAGCCGGGCATCACAACAACCATCCGGCCGCGACAAGTGCGAAACAGGGGCGAAAGACTAATGTATATCATCGTTGATGATCGCGAGAGCGTCACGAACAGCTACGTCGGAGGGCTCGTTCGCGAAGGTGTATCGTCGATCGGCTTCTCCTCCGGAGAATTCTGGGACTGGCTGCAATCTGCGAGTGAATCGGATCTGGCTGCGGTCGACGCCTTCCTCCTCGGGGATTGCGACGCCCGCGGAAGCCTGCCGCGGGCGATGCGCAAGCGCTCCTCGGCTCCCATCATCGCCATGAGCGGCCAGAAGATGCTCAAGAACACGCTTGAGCTGTTCGAATCGGGCGTCGACGACGTCGTTCATGTGCCGATTCACCTGCGCGAGATCCTCGCCCGAACGGCCGCAATCGCGCGCCGCCGGGTGGGCGAGCTGCCGAGGCCCTGCGAGACCAGGATCCAGGTCTTCTTCAACGGACGTGACCCCGAGATCGCGGGCCACGCCCTCACCCTGCCCCGCCGCGAGCTGCGCATTCTTGAATATATGGTCAGCAACCACGGCAAGTGGATCACCAAGACGCAGATCTTCAACGCGGTCTACGGCATCTTCGAGTCGACCTTCGACGAGAGCGTGATCGAGAGCCACGTCAGCAAGCTGCGCAAGAAACTCCGCGACCGCCTCGGCTTCGACGCGATCGTGGCCCGGCGCTACGTCGGATACCGCCTCGACATTCCGGCCGGCGAGACGACCGCCATCGACGTGCCGATGCAGGAACTGGACGAGGTCGGCATCCTCCTGAACAGGGCACATGCCGCCCCGGCGGCGTACCCGGCCGGAAACTGACGCGGCAGGGCAACGCCACGAAACCGACAACGGCCTCTGCGGAGTACCCTTCGCAGAGGCCGTTGCACTTTCAGCGATAGAAACGGTGGAGCAGACGGCGGGCCCCGCGACGCAGGCGCCGCGGCACGGGCGTCGATTTGCTGCTTTGCACGAGGCGGTATCCAGCTCGCACGAAAACGCTACTGCTTCTGGAATTCTTCCTTCGAAACGTAGTTGAAGTCCTCGACCAGGACGTCCTGGACGATGTCGGCCTGCATCCGCTCGTTGACGCGCTGCTTGATGGCCGTCGTGAGGATGGAGAGGTCGTAACGGGCGAGCTTCCTGAAATCGAGGCGGTCGTCGGCATAGATCCTGCGGAAAGCTTCGTCGACGACGAACGGCTCCGGCGGGACGTTGAGCTGGTGCATGGTCCGCGCCTCAACGGTGTAGACGAAGCGCGCCACGATGTAGCCCTGCACGTTGCCGCCCTCGACCATGGGCACGCTGAGCGCCCGCGTCTTCTGGTATTGGAGGCCGTCGAGATACTCCTCCTTTGCCGGCAGCAGGCTGCCGTTCTCCTTCCAATAGGCCACGGCATAGCTCGTGCCCGCCGTGAGGATGCAAACCCAGAGCCCGGCCAGCACGAGCCTGATCATTTTCCGTCCCGTGCTGTGCGGCCGGTATAGGTGCCGTCGGACTCGGCATCCTTGATCGCCTTGACGATGATGGTCGCGACCTCGCGCACCGCATCGTAGTGCATTTCGAGGATGGAACGGTTTCGCTCGAGCTTCTCGCGCAACCGCTGGATCTCCTCGGTGATCTCGACCTCGCTGCCGAGATGCATCCGTGCCCGCATCAGGCGGACGAATTCGAGCATGCTCCGGCTCTTCCGGGCGCTGAAATCGTCGAAATCGATCTTCTGGCCCGTAGCGAGCGCGACCGTCTCTTCTTCGACGATGTTCTCGAGCCGGCGGATTGCAGACAACAAGCCGCGCACCTCGTCCGATCTCGCCTCGTCAGTGCCGTCGTTGACCACGTCATTGCCGACATTCGGCAGCAGCGCGGGCAACAGTGCATCGCCCGACGCAACTTCCATCGTCATCGCCTCGGTGTCCATGACCGGCTGCTCCACCACCAGGGCCGCCGCGCCTTCTTGTGCCTGCATAGGAAATTCACCCCTCAACTTCTGTCACCCATTCCCGGATCACGATCCGGCCTTCCCCGTAACGTCAGGCCCCGCTGGCTGAGCAGCGGCGAGCTGCTTGGCAATGCCAATGCCCTTGCCCTTTGCCAGCTGCGCACCGAGCTGCTCCGCCAGCATCGACTTCCAGACGCCGCCGGCCGTGCCCTTGCCGAAGACCTCCTCCGAATCCTTCGGCAGCATCGTCTCGACGAAGGTCTGGAGAATGAACGCCTCGAACTTCCGGTACACCTCGCCGGATGCGGGCGCCTTGATCACCTGCACGGGCGGTCCGTTCACAGCCGTCGACTGCGCCTCGGCCACCTTCGCCACGGATTGATCGGCAGTCGCCGCCTTGGCCTTGCCGACCTCCGCGTCCATCGTGGCGGCGAAATCGGCGTTCGATGATTTCAGCGCATCGAGCTTCGCCGTCGCCGCGCGCTGCGCCACGGGATCGGCGGCCTCGAGGACATCGAGAACGAGGTCGGGTGTCGCTGTCACGATCATGTCTTGTTCCGGCTGGCTGGCCGTGGCGTCCAGTCGCGCACGGCGGGGCTCATTCCCATCATCTCTTCGAGCGAGCGCGCTTCCGCGTCGCGAAGCTTGTCTGCGAGCGCGACCTTCGCGACCTGCTCGAGCTGTTTCACACGGCGGCTCTCCGAGCGGACCTGGTCAAGCTGCTGCGACGCCTGCGCCTGGACCGCACGCGCATCGACGCTCGTCCTGTTCAGGCGCCGCGCGATCGATTCGCTCGACGACCCCGCCGGCGGCTTCCCCTCGTTGAGGGCCCCCACCAGCCATTCCTGCTCGTCCTGCAAGCTGCGCTCCTGCTGCCGCAGATGCGCGAGCTGCCATTCGGACAGCCGGAGTTGAAGCTTCACCAGCGAGACCATCCGGCCGAGCTTGTCCGCGCGCGAATTCATGACCGATCACTCCGCCAGCCACGACGAGACGCCGAGCATGAACTGCGTCAAGAGCTCGTCGCTGGTGAGGTAGAGCAGCAGGAAGCCGCCGAACAGCACGAAGGGCACCGAGATGAAATAGACCGGAATCGCCGGCGTCAGCTTGTTGATCAGGCCGACCGCGAGGTTGACGATGACCGAGTAGACGATGAAGGGGCTCGTGATCCGCAGCGTCAGCACGAACGCCTCGGACAGGCGGCCGACGAGCTGGTCGAGCGCCATGCTGCCGCCGATCCTGTTGCCGGGCTGCCAGACGTCGTAGGAGTTCATCAGCCCGCGCAGGACCTGCCAGTGCTGATCGGTCATGAAGAACAGCGTGGTGACGGCGGCCATGATCAGCGGCACCAGGGCCGGCGCCGGATCCGTGTCGCCGACCGGCGTTCCCGGGATGTTGCTCAGCCCGATCGCGCTCGCCATCACGGTCGCCATGGTCTGGAGCGCGAGGAAGAACACGCGCCCGCCGAGCCCGATGACGCTGCCGACCACGAGCTCGGAGCAGATCAGGAGCGCGAGAGTCAACGGCGCGGCGTTGTCGGTCAGAGGTTTCAGGACCGCGATCAGGATCGGCGTCAGCGCAAACGTGGTGACCAGCGCGACGAACAGGCGGACCTGGGCCGGAACGTTGACGCTGGAATAGCCGGGCACGAGCATCAGGCAGGCGCCGATGCGGCAGAACACGATGAACGTGACCAGCACGCTGTCGGCAAGGCCGGCGATCACGAGACGGCTCCGAGCGCCCTGATCTCGGCACTGCGGGCAACCTCGACATGCGAGAGGATCGGCAAGGTCGGGAACACCCGCTCCAGGATCATCCGGACATAGGGGCGGGCTTCGGGGGTCACCGCCAGAACCACGCTGGTGCCGTTCTCGGTGAATTTGCGGATCGCGGCACTGGCTTCGGTCGCGAATTGCTCGATCAGGCGCGGGTCGGCGTCGAACTCGACGACGTCGCCCTTGGCGTCGCGCTTCAGGCTCTGGTGGAACGCCAGGTCCCAGCGATTGCCGAGGCGGACGACATTCAGCACGCCGTTGTCGGAGAGGTCGCCGCAAATCTGCTGGGCAAGGCGCGTCCGCACATGCTCTGCGACCTGCTCGGAGCGCCGGACATGGGGTGCGATCTCGGCAATGGCCTCCAGGATCAGATGGAGGTTTCGGATCGACACGCGCTCGGCCAGCAGGATCTTCAGGATCGCCAGCAGGCCCGAATAGGAGATCTGCGACGGGCAGAGATCCTCGACCAGGCGCTTGTATTCGGGTTCGAGACGGTCGAGCAGCCCGCGCATGTCCTTGTACGACAGCAGCTGCGCGAGATTTGCCCTGAGCACTTCGCTCAGATGCGTGAGCAGAACCGACAGATTGTCCACGGGTTTGCAGCCCTGACGCTTGACCTCGTCGGTGAACGCCTCCGTCACCCACAGCGCCTTCATGCCGAAAGCGGGTTCGATCACCTCTTCGCCGGGCACGTCGGGCTTGCCGTCCTTGTCGACGAGCACCAGCACCTCGCCGAGCCGGAGCTCGCCATGGGCGACGCGCGTGTCGTGGATCCTGATCTGGTATCCCTTGGGATCGATCGACAGGTTGTCGCTGAGCTTGATCTCGGGAACCACGAAACCATACTGCTTCGCGAACTTCTTCCGGATCTTGCTGACCCGGTGCGCAAGCTCGGTGCGCGAGCCCAGCATGTGAACCGAAAGATGACCGCCGAGCGACAGCTCGATCTCCGCGGTCTTGAGCGACTCCTTGACGGAGTCCTTGGCCTCGGCCTGGGCGCGCTCGTCGGCCTTGCGCGCATCTTCCTTCTGCTTCAGGGCCGCCTGCTGCTTCGGCAGCGAATAGCCGACGAAGGCCATGACGCCGCCGAGCAGCACGAAGGGCGCCATCGGCAGACCCGGCATCAGGCCGAGCACGAACATCATCAGCGCGGCGGCAGATACCGCGCGGGGATAGCCGCCGAGCTGCCGTAGCACGGCCTGCTCCGCCGAGCCCCTGGTGCCGCCCTTCGAGACCAGCAGGCCCGCCGACAGGGACACGATCAGGGCCGGCATCTGCGATACCAGACCGTCGCCGACCGAGAGTTTTGTGTAGACGTCGGCGGCGCGCGACAGGGTCAGGCCGTGATGAGTCACGCCGATGATGATGCCGCCGAAGATGTTGATCGCGGTGATGATCAGGCCGGCGATGGCATCGCCGCGGACGAATTTCGAGGCACCGTCCATGGCGCCGAAGAACGCGCTCTCCTCTTCGAGCTCGCGGCGCCGGCGCTGGGCCTCCTTGTCGTCGATCAGGCCCGCGGAGAGATCGGCGTCGATCGCCATCTGCTTGCCGGGGATGGCGTCCAGGGTGAAGCGGGCGCCGACTTCGGCGATACGCGTTGCACCCTTGGTGATCACGACGAAGTTCACCGTCACCAGGATGGCGAAGATGATCAGGCCGATGACGAAGTCGCCGCCCATGACGAACTTCGAGAAGCCGGCAACGACGTGGCCCGCAGCCTGCTCGCCTTCCCCGCCGCGCGACAGGATCAGACGGGTGGTCGCGACGTTCAGCGCCAGGCGCAGGATCGTCGCAATCAGCAGCACGGTCGGGAACGCGGAAAAATCGAGCGGCCGCTGGATCCACAGCGCAACCATCAGGATCAGCGCCGACAATGCGATCGAAATCGCAAGTCCGAGGTCGATCAGGATCGGCGGTATGGGCAGGAACAGGATCGTGAGCATGGCCACGATACCGCCCGCGAAAAACGCGTCGGCCCCCAATCGTCGCGGGGTCGGCAGGCTAGCAGCTAACGTATCGGCCATGGGTCACCGGCAGAGGGTCCAGCCCCAATCTGCCGTGCAAAGCTTACGCGGGGGTGGTGGCCGGAGCTCTCGCGGATCAGAAGCCGTGCTCGATCCGCGAATAGACCAGCTCGGTGAAGGTGGAGAGATGCGCGCCGATGAAGGAACCCGAGACGGCAACGACCAGGAGAATGACGATGATCTTCGGAACGAAGGTCAGCGTCACCTCCTGGATCTGGGTCAGCGCCTGGATCAGCGCAATGACGGTGCCGACAAGCATCGCGGCGCCGACGGCGGGGCCGGAGGCGACGATGATAGTCCAGATCGCCGCCTGGACGATGTCGAGGGCGTCCCTCTCGTTCATGACTGGCTGATCGTGAGTCCGGGTCCGACCGCGACCTTCGTGCCGTTCTCGAGGGTCGCGATGGAGCCGTCGCTGTTGATCGAGATCGAAGTGACCTTGCCGCTGAAGGTCGCCCCGGTCGAGTCGGTGAAGCTGACGGTTTTCCCGATCAGCCCATTGGCCTGTGACAGCGACTGCGAGGACAGCAACGCATCCAGCTTCGAATTGGTCTGCATGGCCTGCTCGACCGTCGAGAGCTGGGCGAACTGGCTCATATATTGCGAGGTGTCCATCGGATTGGTCGGATCCTGGTTCTTCATCTCGGCGACGAGGAGCTGAAGAAACGTATTGTAATCGACGGTGTTGCTCGCCGTGGTCGTGGTGGAGTTGGTCGAACTGGACTTGCTGGTGCTGTCGGTCGCGCTGGTGACGTTCATGTAGCCTCTCCGCTGTCAGGCAGCCTCGAATGGAATCTCGGTGGTAGCGCCGGCGAGACCGGCCAGGATGGCGTCCTCCACCGGAAACAGCGCCCGGATCCGCTTGAGCGCCTCGAAATAACGTGTCGTTCCGACCAGCTCGTGGATCGCGGCGAGCCCGTCGAGCATCTCGCGGCTCTCGCAAACCGCGAGCAGGGACGCATGATGCTCGCCATAGAGCGCCGCTGCCGCGCCGATATCCGTCGGGTTCATCAGCATGAGCTGGACGATGAAGTAGAGCTGCCGCATCGCCGTGGTGGCGTCGGAAGCCTGCATGACCTGCCCTTCGAGCAGGAACATCACGTCGTTGACGAGCTCGACGGAGACCTTGCGGTCCACGCGCAGCACCGCGCCGTTAATGTAAATGCGTTCGCCCGCCCGCAAGGATACTTTCATTAAAGCGCGTCTCGGATCATGCGGTTGATTTCGATGAGCTGCATCACGTCGTTCGACCTCTCCTCGCGCAGGCGGTCGGCTTCCTTGACGACCCACAAGCCGATCGAGATGATGTCGGCGCGCAGCTTCTCGGGGAGGCCGTTCTCCGGATGCGCGAGATCCTCGATGAAGATCGTCCACAGCCGCCGCACATAGAGCAGGCTCTCGACCTGGTCCTCGCGGCTGAAGCGCCCTCCCTGGAGCCGCTCGAGCCGGTCGATGCCGAGACTGAGCGCCTGCCGCTCGCGGCCCCGCGCCTCATAGCCGCTATCGTCGACGACCGCTCCATAGGCTTCAAACGTCATCGGAACCACTCTGCGCAGGAGACCAAACAATGAGACAAAGGTTGCGAGCCTAACTAGGAACCTGGGCTCAGAGATAATTGACGAGGCTGAGCTTCTGAAGCTGCGAGGTGAGCGCAAGTGCCGTCTGGATCTGCGTCTGAAGTGTGTTGACCCGGACCGAGGCCTCGGTCGGGTCGACCGCCTCCATACCGACGATCTGTTTGTTCAGAATGTCCTGCTGCGTCTTGAGCTTGTCGGTGGCGCCGGTGACCCGCTGCTGGACCGTGCCAACGCTGCCGCCGAGCGCAGCGAGGTCCGTGATGGCGTTACCGACGAGCCCGATGGCCTTGTCCACGACGACCTGGAACGTCGCCTGGTCCAGGTTCGCATTCCCGAGATCCGCCATCATGGTGTAGGCCTCGGCGAGCTTGCGGAAGCCGGCCTGGTTGGCGCTCACTGACGTATCGGCGATCTCGGTCGTGGAGATACGGCTTTGCATGACCTGGTCGGTGGCCGACGACCAGTTGGTGTTCCAGGCCGGGCTCGCGAACTCGGCATCGAAAGTGGTGTCGAGGAAAGTCTGCATCTGCGCCGGGGTGATGGTGTTCACGCTGGGCGAGGATTGCGAGAAGCCGAAGGTCGCGAGGAAATCGGCGTCGACCTGGTTCTTGCTGGCCGAGCCCGCGGCGTAAGCCGTGATCGGCGTGTTCTGCGTGTTGATGCCCGAGAAAAGATACGAGCCGTTATAGGAGACGTTCAGCGCGCCGATCAGGTCCTGGAGGTTGGACGACGCAGGCGGCAGGATGATCCGCCCGCCGCCGTCGGTGCTGCGGGCCGCGATCAGGTCCTTGAGGAAGGACGTTGCTGTCGTATTGAGTTGGGTGATCCGGTTCTGTGTCGTGTCCAGGCGCCCCGAGACGAGCCCGTTGGTATCGACGAGCTGATCGGCGAAGCTGAAATCCGCCCGCAGCGTGACGTCGTTTCCCGTCGTGGCACCGAGTTCGAGGCCAACATCGGCGAAGCGGCCGGTGGTGGCTTCCTTCGAGGCCTTGGTCAGCGCAGCCTGGTTGTTCGTGATCGAGGACCTCAACGACGAAGACAGCATCAAGGTCGAGATATAGTTGGCGCTCATCATGACTTAATTCCCCACGGCAGCCAGAAGGCTCTGCAACATCTGGTCGACAGTCGAGATGATCTTCGACGACGCCGAATAGGTACGTTCGACCTGAAGCATCAAGGACATCTCGTCGTCCATGTTGACGCCGCTGACGTTCGACAGCGCCGCGGTGCTGCGGTCGAGCAGCGTTTTCTGGTAGGTGACGTTGTCGTCCGCGGTCTTGCGCTGGTTTTCGATCCAGCTCGTCGATGACGCCGCGAAGTCGATCAAGCTGCCCATCGGCTTGCCTTGCGTGGTCGCATCGAACGGCTGCGCCGCATCCATGTTGCCGATGAGCTGCTGCAGCCGGGTCGAGTAGCCGCCGCTACCGGCGGTGTTGTATCGGTATGCGACGTTGCCGCTGATCGCGCCGTCGCGCAACAGGTTGGGGTTGCCGCCCTGCGCCGGGTCGACCGACGCGGCAACACTGATCGAGCCGGCCAGGCCGACCGAGACGGTCGCGCTCGCCGGCATCGCCGGCGCACCCGGATAGGTGAAGAGGCCGGGCACATCCGGCAGCGCCGCGCCGGACTGGTCGACTTCCTTGAAGGCTTCGACAAGGCCGCGTGCGACTTCGTCGAGCTGGCTCTGATACGTGACCGTGGCGTTGTCGCGCAACTGGGCAAGGCCCGCGAGCTTGCCGGTCTTGATGGGCATCACGGAATTGGCGCCGGTGACCGGGACACCGTCGATATAAACCGCATTGCCCGTCGTGCCAGCCGTATAGATATTGGTCGCCGCGAAGCTGACCGAGCGCGCCGTCTTGTCGAACAGAACGACGCCGCTGTCGGCGTAGAGCGCCGCGTCGCCGTTGGCACGAAGCGTCATCGAGACGCCGACCTCCTCCGACAGCTTCGAGACGATGGTGTCGCGCTGGTCCAGGTAGTCGGTGACGTCGTCACCGGTGATCGTCCCCTTCACGATCGCCGTGTTGACCTTGTCGAACTGGCTGAGCAACTGATTGATATTGGTGACCGAAGTCGCCATATCGGCGTCCGCTCCCTGGCGTACCGTCTGCACGGTCTTGGTGGCCTGGTTGAGCGCGGTCGCCATGTCCTTGGCGGACGTGACCGCCGCCTGCGCCAGCGTGGTGTTGTCCGGGGCGTTGGCATATTGCTGGAGCGCCTGCTTCAGCTTGCTGAGCTGGGCGGCCGGCGACTGCCCGAGATCGGGATCGTCCACAGTCGAGGCCGATATCGTCTGAAGACCGTCATAGATCGCACTCTGCTTGGCCGACGACGAGGTCGCGATCAGGACGTTGTTGTAAAGACCCGAGCTGGCGGCACGCTGGATCGCCGCGACATAGACGCCGGCATTGGGCAAGTTGTCCAGCACGGCGATCTTGCGCGAATAGCCGGCGGCGCTGGCGCCGGCGATGTTGCGCGAGATGGTCGACGACTGGATACCGGACGCCATAAGCGAGGCGCGAGCGGAGTCGAGAGCAGCGGTAAGGGACATGATTGACTCTTGCCCGAAATGAGCGCCGAAGAATTCAGCGCTTCAGGTTGACGACGACGTCGAGCAGGTCGGCACCGGTCTGGAACGATTTCGAGTTCGCAGTGAAGCCGCGCTGCGCCTCGATCATCCCGGTGAGCTCGTCCGCAAGGTCCACGTTGGAGTCTTCCAGCGCGCCGTTCTGGATCGTACCGAGCCCGCCGGTGCCGGCATTCGCGGCCTGCGCGTTGCCGGAGTTCGCGTTGGTCGAATAGACGTTGCCCGGCTCGGGCGTGAGATTGTCGGGGCTCGCAACGTCGGCAAGCATGAGAGTGTAGAGCGTCAGCTGCTGGCCGTTCTTGAGGACCGCCGTCACATGGCCCGCCTCGTCGACGTCGACCTTGTCGATCGCCGACGGAACGCTGCCGTTGACAGTCGCCTTGAAGCTGAAATCGGTCCCGACCTGCGTCATGTTCGACAGGTCCATGGCGAGCGGCGCGCCGCCGGGAACGGTCACGGTGAGGCCCGTCGGGCTCGCCGCGGCCAGCGCACCCTTTCCGGCCGCCGTGGTGTCGAAGGTGAAAGTGGTGGCGGGAGCAAGCGAGGTACCCGTCGCGGAGTCATAGACCTGAATCTGCCAGGTGTCTGAGCCGGCGGCCGTTGCGGTATGGGACATATAGACGTCGAGCGTCACGGCCTGGCCGATATTGTTGTAAGCCACGATCGAGCTCTTCGAAGAGTAAGAGGCTGGACCGGGCGGGCCGGCAATGACGGCCGCTTTCGGATCCAGATTGCCGGTCGTGAGCGTCCCCGCCGTCGACGGCACCGGCACCTGCGAGACCTGGGCGATGTTGACGATCTGCATGCCGGCCAGGCTGTTCTGCGAAAAATTGGTCACGAGGCCGGGCTGACCCAGAAGATAGTAGCCGGCGGCGTTGACCAGATTGCCCTGGCTGTCAGGCACGAACGAGCCGGCGCGCGTCAGGAACTGCTGCGTGTTGGCGGCGTTCGAGACCACGAAGAATCCGTTGCCCTGGACGGCAAGGTCCGTGGTCGACGTGGTGAATTGCGTATGCCCGGCGTCGCTGATGGCGTAACGGACGGTCGTCTCGACCGCGCCGGAGTCGTAATTGCCCGAGCCGCTCTTCAGGATCAGGGAGGAGAATTCGGTCGAAGCCCGCTTGTAGCCGGTGGTGTTGACGTTCGCGATATTGTCCGAGACCGTCGACAGCTTGTTGGACTGCGCAGACATGCCGGAAACGCCGGTGCGCATAATGCCGTAGAGGCTCATGGATTGGGCTCCTTTGGTAGGGTGCAGTTACAATGAGGGTTCTTGCTTGCGCGGGGCTGATGGTTTGGAACCATGCACAACTTCTTGTTATGACGTTGTCTTCGGCTGACAGAAGGAACGCGCCTTGTCGGTCCACGCGCCGAAGCCGCTCGAGACCAGATGAGCGACGATGTGACAGACGTAGCGCTTCTGCGCAGGCTGATTGTTGGGGCCGGCGTTGTAGCGGGCGACCGCCATGGTCCAGCTGCCCTCGCGCTGCTTCAGCTCCTTCAGGAAGCGCGCGGCGTATTCGACGTTCTTGGCGGGATCGAACATCGCGCGCACCGAAGCGAACTTGTCGCCGTGATAATAGTGGTTGATCTGCATGCAGCCGAGGTCGATCAGCTTGATGCCCTTGCTGCGCATCGCCTCGAAATTCGCGATCGCATCGTTCATGTCCTTGGCGAACACGGTCTGGCCGTCGGCGCCGAGCGCGTAAGGATAGAGCGCGCCGCGCCGTCCGGTCTCGGTGAGGCCGACGGCATAGAGAATGCCGAGCGGAATCCCGTGCTGCTGCGATGCGCGCGCCATCTCGCGCTCGCAGGGCCGCGCGTTGTCGGTCGCCGCTGCGGCGGCGCCCGCGTTACAGATAAACAGGGCCGCGGCGAATCTGCGGGCCCACGTCCTGGTCATGACGCGTCTCCTGGTTGGACTGGCGCTCCTGCCGGGCCTGCCTCGCATCGCCATCCGATTGCCCCGACGACGTGCTGGCGCCGTTGGACGAGCCTTGCGACTGTGACGACGACTGTTGCTGGGCCGAGAGCTGCGGCTGCGACTGGCCGGAGCCGCTCTGGAATCCGTCCAGTGAGCCGTGCTGGACAGGCGCGACGTCGGCGACATAGCCCGCCGACTGCATGAGATCGCGGATCGAGTCGCGCTGCTGATCCAGCATCTGGCTGGTGTCCTTGCGCGTGGCCGCGAGGTGAACGGAGACCTCCGAGCCGACGAGGCGCAGGCGCACGGTGACATTGCCGAGCGCCGGCGGCTCGAGATTGATGGTGAGGATCTTGAGCGGCTCGGGCGCATTGGTCTGCGACGTCGCGAGATCGGGGACGGCGGATGCCGTCGAAGCCGGCGATTCCTTCAGCTCGGCGACGACCGCGTTGGCGACCTGCTGCGTGGCGCTGAACTGTGTCGGCGGCAGATGGGTTTCCTGCTGGATCACGGTGACCTTGGTCGCTTCGGGCAGTGCGTCCCGCGCCGAGGCTTTGACAGCGCGTTCGACATTGGCCGTGACGGCCTCGAAGCCCTGCGTCGCGGGCATGGCCTTCGAGGACGCTTCGCTGCCTTGCTGCGCGGCCGCTGCGGTCGGCGATGCCACGGCCTGTGACCGAGAACCTGTCGGAGCCATAGCTGTCGGCGCGGGATCTGCGGTGGCGATCTTCGCCATACCTGTCGCCTGAACTTCATGCTTCGTCATGGATGCGCGCTCATCGCGTGCGGGCGCATCCTTCTTGTCGCCTGCCGGCGATTGGATCTGCGGCTTCACCGTCGGAACGGCAGCGATCTCCTGTCCGACGATGGCGGGAATGCTCGGCCGGTCCGAAACATCCGCCTTCGCGCTGTGGTCGACCGGAGCTTGCGTCTCTGGCGCTTTCTCGGTCTTTTCGTCGGAAGCCTTGTGACTGGATTTTGTCTCGTCGGCCGCCCCGGTGCGTTCCTGCACCGTCTCGTCCGTTGTCTTGTCCTTCCCGGTTGGGTGCGCAAGACGCGTTCGCAACGACCCGGCTTTCACGCTCGTATCGCTGCCCTCGTCGTTGAGCGCCTTTTTCGCGAGATTCGAGACGGTGTGCAGCAGATCGTTGAACGACGAATCTGCCGGCGATTTCGTCCCGGCGGTCTTGCCGGAGCGCGACGTGCCGCGCATGTTGAGGCTTTCGGCGAGACCCGAAAAGACCTGGCCTGAGGTTCCACTGAGTTTCGTCATGGACGGCGATCCCTGGTGAGACGTTCGAGTTCGCCGAGCTCTGTCTGAGCGTGCGTGAGCGTCGCGGTCGACGAGGCGAGATCGAGGCGCGCCGGCGTGACCGGAGGCTTGTCGGCGACGGCGGATCCGCCCGCGAACGATTTGCGGACATCGAGTGCCAGCTGCAACGTTGCGTTCAACAACGGGATGTCGCGCTCGGGTAGCTTGGAGCGGTCGAGTGCTTTCAGCTCGGCGACACCACCGTCATACTCGTCGGTGAGCGCCCGCGAGACGCCGCGGAAGAAGTGCGCGCGCTCGCGTTCCGGCGAGGCATCGGCACTGAGTGTCAGCGCGCGCTCGCCGGCAAGCCGGGACACGGCCAGCCGCCCATTCACCATCGCGGTACGCGCGATCACGAGATAGAGCTTGAGGCGGCTCGCGCGGTCGATCTGCTCTAGCAGGGTGACGATCCGCGCAAAACGGCGCTCGTCGAGGGCAAGGCTCGATTGCGTCAGGCCAGAGGAGAAGCGCTGCCAGAAGTCCCCGGCATAGACCGAGTTGCGGTAGTGGCGGATATAGGCCAGCGTCAGGAACTCGAACTTGTCGAAATCCTCGGCCTGCCCGACCAGCAGGATCTCGCGGCGCAGCGCCGCCTCCTCCACGAGCGTGCCCGGCAAGAGCAGGCGCGCGTCGTCCAGGCGCTCGATCGCGAGCGATGCCTCGGAGCGCGCGAACAGCGCGCCCTGGACCAGCGCGACCTGCCCGCCCAGACCCGATGGAAGCGTGCGCGGCTTGACGTCCTTGAGCAGCTCGCGCGCTTCGTCCTGGCGTCCCTCGACATAGGCCAGCGCACCGTTGAACAGCCGCTCGTCGACGTTCAGCTTGTCGCGCGGCAACTTTCGGACGACCTGCGGCCCGCCGCCGCTGAGCAAATAGACGATGACGGCCTGGCCGTTCTGCGCGTTGCTCCACACGCCCGCGTCGGCGGCGAGGAACTTTTCGCCGACCTGCCGGATCAGCGCGATGTGGCTGCCATGCGCCGCGGTGTCCCCACGCGCAATGCCGTCCTGCACTGCCTGCAATGTGCGCACGAGCTCATAGGGCTCGCCCGCGGTTGATGCCGGGGACGGTGCCGGATCGGCAAACGCGTAAACCGTCGTGAACGACAGCATCATCGGCAGCGCGGCACGGAGGAGCGGCCTGATCAAGGGCGCTTCTCCCGGATCAGGATCTCGATCCGGCGGTTCTGTGCAGCCGCGGGATCGTTCGGCAATTTCGGCCGCCGGTCGGCGTAGCCTTCGACATGCTCGATCCGTTGCGCATCGACACCGGACCGAACCAGCATGTAGTAGGCCATCTGAGCGCGAGCGGTCGACAGCCGCCAATTGTCGTAGCTCTCCGACTTGTACGCGCGATTATCGGTGTGGCCACGCACGATGATCACGCCCTGGCGTTTCGTCAGCAGCGGCCCGATCTTGTCGATCACGCGGATGAGCTCGGGCCGCGGCTCGGCCGAGCCGACCGCGAACATGCCGAAGCTCGCATCGTCGGTCAGGCTGACCAGAAGGCCTTCCTCGACTTGACGTACCTCGGCTACCGGCCCCGCACCAGCCTTGATGTCCGATAGCGCATCCGCAATCGCGGACTGAAGCTGCTTGACGGTCGGCTGCTGGGCCTGCGCCGCCTCGCGCGCTTCGAGATTCTTCGCTGCATCGTTCGGACGCGGCTGCGCCGCGGCGCTCGCCTGGGCGCCTGGCTGCGTATTCGCCTGGGCACTGCCGTCGCGTTGAGCCTGCGAAGGCGCAGGCCCCGGTGGCAGCAGGGGCGACTGGTTTGCAGACGACGCGTCCGCGTTCGGAGCCACGCTTCCGCCGGCATCGTCCTGCTTCGCGCCGCGCGCTTGCGGCTCGCCCTGACCTGTCCCGGACGCATTCGGCTTCGGCTCGCTGTCGATGAAGCGATCCGCGTCCTTGGAGGTCTGCGGCGCCAGCTTCCAATAGCCGGGATCGAACGGATCGCGGTAGGCATCGCCGCCCTTGAGGCCGTCTTCTTCGGCCGACGTCAGCGCGCCGGCACGGCGCTGGCCCGAGGCCTGGTTCGCGCTGTTCGCGATCTCGGTAAGCGTTGCGTAGGGATCGCGGAACAGGACCTTCTCTTCGAAGGAGGCCGGCTTCTCCGCCGTCGGCGAGTCGCCGCGACGCTCTTCGTTCGGCCCGGCCGGCTGACGCTTGCCATCCTGGCCCTCGAACTGCGTCGGCTCCTTCTTGGTGAGATCCTTGAGGCCCTTCGGGGCGGGTGCGTTCTCCGCAAGCTTGATCGGGTTGAAATAGCTCGCGACAACCTGCTTCTGATCCTGGTTCAGCGCATTGAGCAGCCACATGACCAGGAAGAACGCCATCATCGCGGTCATGAAGTCCGCATAGGCGATCTTCCAGACGCCGCCGTGATGCGCCTCCTCCGCAAAGGCGCTGCGCCTGCGGATGATCACCAGCTCGTGCTTGACTTCTTCCACCATGGCAGGTTACCGGCGCGCCTCGTCCAGACGTTCGCTCCATGCCGCAATCCGCGTCTCGATCACGGTCTGATCGGCGACAACGCGGACTTCGAATGTCTCGGCGGCCTCGTACTCGATGCCCGTGCGCCGGCTAGCCTCGAGCTGCGTCCGCACGAGGTCGAGCAGCTCACCCGGGCCGGTGATCTTGAACACCGGCACCGGCGAATTGCCGGTCAGCGCCGCGATCTGCTCGACCAGCGATCCGATCGCCTTGTCGCGGACCGCATCGGCGAGGAAGGGCAGCAATATGCGCGCGACCGAGCTTGCGATGTTGGTCTCGATCTCGCGGCAAGCCGACTCGAAGCCGCCGACGATCGCGACCGCCTGCTGGTCGGACCATTTGGCACGCTCCTCGCCGAGCCGGATCGCGCTGCGGACGCGCTCCTCGGCAACCCTGGCATCGCCTTCGGCAACACCGGCGGCGTGGCCGCGACGATAAGCGTCTTCGAGGAGATTGACCGGCGGAGCTTCTGCCTCGGGCGCCGGAAGCGGCGACTGAAGCTGCGGCTGCGATTGAGCCTGACGCTGCGGCTGGGCCTGAGGCTGCGGCTCGCGCCGGACCTCCTTCGGCCTTGTCAGCACGTCCTGGATCTTGGGCGGCGGAGGCGGCGGTGCCTTGGCTCGCCCATTCGCGTCGAACTGCGTCAGGAGTTTTCCGATTGCCGCGTTCATGCCGCCTCCTCGCGTCGCATCCAGTCTTTAAGGATTGCTGCCGCCTGCATCTGATCGAGACGGACGATCTGCTCCAGCCGCTTCTGCGGCGTCCGCTGCATCTTGCCTTCAAGGTCTTCGACGAGGTTGAGCTCGGGATCCTGGCTTTCGGCCAGTGCAAGGGCCGTGGCAGCTTCCAGCTCAGCAGCTTCCGCCGCCTCGGTCTGCTCCTGCGCCGCGCGATGGGTCAGGATGCCGTTGACCGCCGGCCGAAGGCCGAACCAGACCAGCATCGAAGCAACGGCCAGGATGGTCACCGCGTTGATGACGCTGCCGAGCTGCTTGTTGATCATCTCGACGAAGCTGATCGGCGGCACCGGAGCAAGTTCGCGCGAGCCTTCGACGAAGTCGACGGCCGTGACCTGGATCTGGTCGCCGCGCTGCTTGTCCAGTCCGCCGGCGGTCGCCGCGAGCGCGCTGATCTCGGCGAGCTTGCTGTCGACGATGGCCTGGTTGCTCTTGTCGCCGAGATCGGCGACGAGCCGCGCGCGGTTGACCAGCACGGCGATGAAGAGTTTCTTGACCGAATAGCCGTCGCTCACCGTCGTCGTGGTCTTGGATGATACCTCGAAATTGGTGACGTCCTCGCGGCGGGTCTTGTCCTCGCTGGAATTCTTGGTGCCGCCGGCATTCACCTGCTGGTCGGGAAGGTTCTGCTGCACCGTGGTTGGCTGCGAACGGTCCGCGTTCTGCGACGATTCCTTCTCGCGGACGTTCCGCACGGACCGCTCCGCGCGGCTTTCCGGATCGTAGACGGTTTCGTTGATCTGCCGCTTGTCGGTGGAGAGTTGCGGGGCGACGCTCACCTCGAAATTGTCCAGACCGAGATATGGCGTCAACGCCTTGCGGATGTTCTCCTGCACCATTCCGCCGACCGTCTTCTGAAGGCTCGCCATCTTGGTCGGCGCGGCGCTCGCCTCGTCCTCTTCGGCGAGCAGCATCGAACCGTCGGCATCCAGCACCGTCACCTTGTCGCGGCTCATGCCGGGAATGGCGGCGGCGACGAGATGACGGATCGACTGCGCCGTGCGTGCTTCGATGGCGCCGTCGGTGCGCAGCACGACCGATGCCGAGGGCGGCTGCTGCGTCCCGCGGAACGAGCCGCGCACCGGCAGCACGATATGCACCCGCGCCGCCTTCACGCCCTTCATCAACTGCACCGTACGCGCGATTTCACCTTCCAGCGCCCTGAGCTTGGTGACCTCCTGCATGAACGAGGTCAGGCCGAGCGAGCCGATCTTGTCGAACAGCTCGTAGCCGGAATTGGCGCTGGTCGGCAGCCCCTTCTCGGCGAGCAGCATCCGCGCCTGCATGGTCTGGCTCGGGCGTACCGAAATGGCGTCGCCGGCGGTACTGACATCGAAGGTGATGTTCTGCTCGCGGAGCGCCGCGCCGATGCGCGTCACGTCTTCACGGTTCAGACCGGTATAGAGCGTTTCGAACTCGGGCCGGCTCAGATAATAGGCGCCGCCGACGACGGTGACGAGAACGGCAAAACCGATCAATCCCAAGGCCATCAGGCGCCGCGGCCCAAGCTCCAGCAGATTGTTGAGCAGTTGCTGTACCTGCGCACGACTGAGCAGCATATGACCTCGTACCAATGCGAACGTATGGGACACTCCGCTGCGAACCTTGTCTGAAGGTTGCGCGTAGATACGAATGTGTCAGTTCGCAGGCGCGACGTTGCAATTTTACAAGAAGCTCGGCCGACGCGGTCGGTTCGCCGGCAACAAAAAGCGGCGCCGGGCGCGTTGGCGCGCGATCGGCTGCGATGCATTGCACGAGACTGGCGTCAGGAGGTCAATTGCGGGCACATCGTGTGCCACCAAACCCCGCCGTTCATGGCGGGGACCGTGCTCCCATAGGGAGCACGGTCATTGTCGAGGTCGAAAACTTACTTGAACAGCGACAGGATGCTCTGGCTGTTCTGGTTGGCGATCGAGAGCGCCTGCACGCCGAGCTGCTGCTGGGTCTGGAGCGCCTGGAGGCGGGTCGATTCCGCGTTCATGTCGGCGTCGACGAGCTGGCCGACACCGCGATCCACCGAGTCCATCAGGGTCTTGACGAACTCCGTGTTGGTCGAGATGCGGTTCTTGACCGCGCCGAGATCGGCGGCGGCGGAGGCCACCGAGTTGATGCCAGCGGTGAGCTGCGCGATGTAGCCATCGAGCGTGGTCATGTCGGCGGTCGAGTCGGTCAGCGCCGAGATGTTGATCGTGTTGATCGACGCCGGGCCGCTCACCTTGTCCAGGATGCCGGTCTGGGTCGCGGTATAGAGCGAGTAGTTGGCGATCGTCAGGGTGATGGACCCGATCGTGGGCGTGCCGCTGACGCGCGAGAACGACGACACCAGGTTGAAGGTCGCCGGCGTGGTCGCGGTCGTGCTCAGCCAGTTCACGCCGTTGAAGGTGGCCGCATCGGCGGTGCCCTTCATCTGCTGCTGAATCTGGGTGATGTCGGCCTGGATCTTGGCGCGGTCGATACCCGCGGTCTTGGCTTCGACCAGCAGCGCCTGGAGCTTGGTCAGGCCACCGGTCTTGTCGCCGACGACAGCGGTCAGAGCGGTATATTCGGTATCGACGGTCGCAGCCGACAGACCGAGCGAGTCGGAGACGGCGGAGAGCGCGGCGTTGTCGGCGCGCATCGACGTCGCGATCGACCAGTAGGCGGCGTTGTCCGAAGCAGTCGCAACGCGCTGGCCGGTCGAGATCCGGTTCTGCGTCGTCGCGAGCTGCGAGCTGACGCTCCGCAAGGTCTGGAGCGCGGTCATTGCGGCAGAATTGGTAAGCAGGCTCGAAGCCATTCTTGACGTCCCTTTGAAACGGATTGAATTTTTGGGGACATACCGGGCTTGCACCGGTACGGCAGGGCGGCATCATGCCTTTGGGCGGCGGAAATGCAGGCCCAACCTGTCGTAGCGCGACACTAGCGCGCGAAGTTTGCGCGAGGCTTGTGTCTCTGTGACCGAACCGCAACAAGGTGAGCCAGGTCGAGGCACGCAGTGCCACCCGATCGCGGCTATACCGCGACCAGTGCAGGCCAAAATGAAAAGGGCCGCGCTTCGCGAGAAGCGCGGCCCCCTCAGATAGTTTCGAGGCTTAGCGGAACAGCGACAGGATGCTCTGGCTGTTCTGGTTGGCGATCGAGAGCGCCTGAACGCCGAGCTGCTGCTGGGTCTGGAGAGCCTGAAGGCGGGTCGATTCCGCGTTCATGTCAGCGTCGACGAGCTGACCGACACCGCGATCCACCGAGTCCATCAGGGTCTTGACGAACTCCGTGTTGGTCGAGATGCGGTTCTTGACGGCGCCGAGATCGGCGGCGGCGGAGGCCACTGAGTTGATGCCAGCGGTGACCTGCGCGATGTAGCCATCGAGCGTGGTCATGTCGGCGGTCGAGTCGGTCAGCGCGGAGATGCTGATCGTGTCGATCGAGGCAGCGCCGCTCACCTTGTCCAGGATGCCGGTCTGGGTCGCCGTGTAGAGCGAGTAGTTGGCGATCGTCAGGGTGATGGAGCCGATCGTCGGCGTGCCGCCGACGCGCGAGAACGACGACACCAGGTTGAAGGTCGCCGGCGTGGTCGCGGTCGTGCTCAGCCAGTTCACGCCGTTGAAGGTCGCCGCAGCGGCGGTGCCCTTCATCTGCTGCTGGATCTGGGTGATGTCGGCCTGGATCTTGGTGCGGTCGATACCAGCGGTCTTGGCTTCGACCAGCAGCGCCTGGAGCTTGGTCAGGCCGCCGGTCTTGTCGCCGACAACCGCCGTCAGAGCGGTGTATTCGGTATCGACGGTCGCGGCCGACAGACCGAGCGAGTCGGAGACGGCGGAGAGCGCGGCGTTGTCGGCGCGCATCGAGGTCGCGATCGACCAGTAGGCGGCGTTGTCCGAAGCAGTCGCAACGCGCTGGCCGGTCGAAATCCGGTTCTGCGTGGTGGCGAGCTGCGAGCTGACGTTGCGGAGGGTCTGCAGCGCGGTCATTGCAGACGAGTTGGTGAGCAGACTAGAACCCATTTTGATGTCCCTTTGGAGATTGAATTGAGTTTGGGGACATACCGGGCTTGCACCGGTACGACAGGGCGGCGTCATGCCTTTGGGCTGCGGAAAAGCGGTTAGGGCCCAACCTGTCGTAACGACCGCGATAGCACTTGAAGCTTGTGCGAGGCTTGTGGCTCTGTGGCCCGACCGCAACAGAGAGAGCCGATTTATGGCGTGCGCGCGGCGTCACGCCAAACGAAAGGGCCGCGCTTCGCGAGAAGCGCGGCCCCCTCAGAGAGTGTCGAAGCTTAGCGGAACAGCGACAGGATGCTCTGGCTGCTGTTGTTGGCGATCGAGAGCGCCTGCACGCCGAGCTGCTGCTGGACCTGGAGAGCCGCCAGGCGGGTTGACTCCTGGTTCATGTCGGCGTCGACGAGCTGGCCGATACCGCGATCAATCGAGTCCATCAGCGACTTCACGAAGTCCGTGTTGGTCGAGATACGGGTCTTGACCGCACCGAGATCGGCGGCGGCCGAGGCCACCGAGTTGATCGCCGTGGTGACCTGCGCGATGTAGCCATCGAGCGTGGTCATGTCGGCCGTCGAGTCGGTCAGCGCGGAGATGCTGATCGTGTTGACCGAAGCCGTGCCGCTCACCTTGTCCAGGATACCGGTCTGGGTCGCGGTGTAGAGCGAGTAGTTGGCAACCGTCAGGCTGATCGAGCCCGTGGTGGGCGTGCTACCGACGCGGGAGTACGACGACACCAGGCTGAAGGTCGCCGGCGTGGTCGCAGTCGTGCTCAGCCAGTTCACGCCGTTGAAGGTTGCCGCATCTGCGGTGCCCTTCATCTGCTGCTGGATCTGGGTGATGTCGGCCTGGATCTTGGTGCGGTCGATACCGGCGGTCTTGGCCTGGACCAGCAGGGACTGGAGCTTGGTCAGACCGGAGCTGCTGTCACCGATGACCGAGGTCAGAGCGGTGTATTCGGTGTCGACGGTCGCGGCCGACAGACCGAGCGAGTCGGAGACCGCGGAGAGCGCGGCGTTGTCGGCGCGCATCGACGTCGCGATCGACCAGTAGGCGGCGTTGTCCGAAGCGGTGGCCACGCGCTGGCCGGTCGAGATCCGGTTCTGCGTGGTGGAGAGTTGCGAACTCACAGACCGCAGGGTCTGGAGTGCGGTCATGGCGGTCGAGTTCGTAAGCAGGCTTGACATTGCGTATGTCCCTTTGATGTACGCGTTACATTTTCACGAGGGGACATACCGGGCTTTCACCGGTACGGAGGGGCGGCATCATGCCTTTGGACTGATGTGGGTGGGGTCCAACCCGCCGTGCCGCATTGCTAGCACGTCGAATCTTGCTTCGAGATTAAGAGCAGCCTGAATTTCGCAGCAAAATCATATGGTTAACATTACCCAACGCTAACCATAAGCCGGTACTTCTCGCTAACCATAACCAGCCGGCCGGCGATCGCGGCGCTTACGAGAACGACCGCACCAGGCCCGAGGCGAGCAGATTCCAGCCGTCGATCAGGACGAAGAACAGCACCTTGAAGGGCAGCGCGAGGATCGAAGGCGGCATCATCATCATGCCCATCGACATGGTCAGCGTCGCAACGATCATGTCGATGACGAGGAACGGCAGGATGATGAGAAATCCGATTTCGAACGAGCGCCTGAGCTCCGAGATCATGAAGGCCGGAATGATCACGCGCAAATCGATGCGCTTGTCGTCGAACTTCTTGCGAAAGCTCTCCGCAGCAAGCGCCTCGAAGGTCTGGAGATCCTTGTCGCGGACATGAGCCAGCATGAACTCGCGGAACGGATCGGTGATCTTCAGATAGGCCTCCTCCTCCGAGATCTCGTTCTTCATGAGAGGCTGGATGCCGGTCTCCCAGGCGCGATCGAAGGTCGGAGCCATCACGTAGAAGGTCATGAACAGCGCGAGGCTGATGAGCACCAGATTGGCCGGCGTGGTCTGGAGACCGAGGCCGGAGCGCAGGAACGACAGCGACACCGCAAATCGCGTGAAGCTCGTCACCATGATGAGCAGGCCCGGCGCCACCGACAGCACCGTGATCAGCGCCATCAGCTGGATGATCCGGCCGCTGGTCGAGCCGTTGCCGGGCGGCAGCAGCGAGTTGAGGTCCGGAATCTGGGCCAGCGCCACCTCGGGCAGCACGACCAGAACCAACGCGAGCAGCAGGACTCTCACTCTCACTGAATCACCAACGTCTCAATGATCAATTCGCGGATCTTGCCCGACGAGCGGATATTGGCCCGCTCGGTCAGGTCGTCGCGCAGATGCTGGAGCCCGCGCGATCCCTCGAACTGGCCAACCGATGCGGACCGCAGATAGGTCACGATGTCCTCGCTGATATGGGCGGCCAGGATGCCGGCATCCTCGTCGCTCATGCTCTCGGTCACCATGGAGGCTTCGACACGGGCCCAGTTGTTGGCCGGCGCGGCGAGATTGGTCACGATCGGGGACAGTTTCCTCAGCCGCGCGCTGCCGGCGTAGCTCGTGGCAAGGGGCGGCGGCGTGGCGCTCTTCTTCGCGTCGGCGACGCGCTGTGCGGCCGCGAACAGATGCAGGCCGGCGACCGCGCCCGCGCCGATCGCGATCAGGGTCAGCGCCACAATGGCCGCAATCAGGCGCATCACGTCCCCAGCCCTCGCGCTGCGGCCCCGCCGGCGCTGCTCTCAGAATGGTGCCACGGCGTCATAGATCCGATGTCCCCATCCAGGCTGCTGCACGTCAGACAGATTTCCGCGACCGCCATAGGACACACGCGCCTCGGCGATCTTCTCGTAGGAGATCGTGTTCGTGCGCGAGATATCGCGCGGACGCACGATGCCGCCGACGTTGAGCACGCGCATCTCGGTGTTGACCTTGAACTCCTGCGATCCGCTGATCATCATATTGCCGTTCGGCAACACGTCGGTGACGACGGCGGCGATCGACAGCTTGATGTCCTCGGTGCGGTCGATCTGGCCGTTGCCCTTGATCTGGGTGTTGGTGCTGAGATTGGCGTTGGCCGAACCCTTGTCGTTCCATCCGGCGACGTCCATCAGCCAGTCGAGGCCGAACTTGATCTGCGAATCGCGCGAGCGGTCGGTCTTGTTGTCGAGCTTGGCCTTGTCCTGCATCGAGATGATCACCGTCACGACGTCGCCGGTGCGCCGGGCGCGGGGATCGCGGTAGAGATCGGTGCCGTCGTCCCAGGTCGAGCGATAGCTGACGGGCGAGCGCAGGCGGGGCGTCACCGGGATCGGATCGGCCTGCGTCCTCAGGCCGCTGCCGACCGGCGACAAGCGCGGACCGGTCAGGACCTCGGCCGGATCATTGACGCATCCGGCAAGCGACAACAGCGACAGGATGAGGATCAGATGCTTCATCTATTTGGTCTTTCCGTCATCCACGCGACGCATTCCGCCGAGCAGGTCCGCGAGGTGCGCCGCGCGTGCCGTATCCATCTCGTTGAAGATTGCGCTCGAGCTCCTCGGGCTGAGTTTTGCGAGCACGGCGGCCGCGGTCTCGTCCGCCATGCCGGCGATCTGGGTCGCGGCAGCGTCCGGCTTCATGCGCGAGTAGATCTCGACGACCTGCGCTTCGGCCTTCTTCAGGAAGTCGTCGCGCAGCGCCATCCACTTCTCGTATTCGGCGCGCTTGGCCTCGACCTCGGCGATCCGCTCCCGGAGCTGGGTCTCGGCCTTCTCCAGTTCCTTGAGCTGCCAGGCCAGCCGCGCGTCGACAGCGGGGTCGGCGACATTGCTACAGAACAGGGCGACCTCATTGTCCGCAGGCACGGCAGCCTGAGCGGGCGTGGGCTTCGGCGGCGCGGTGACGCTGCCTGGCTTGGCCGGGCGCACGGGCGCGACCGCGGGCGCCGGAGCCGGCGTACGTGTCGGTGCAGGCGACTCTGGCGCCGGCACCGCGCCGGTGATTGCGGGCCCTGAGTCCTCGGCCGCCCACGCCGTCGCCCGGATCGACGCGTTGTCGCCCGCTATCGGCGAGGCCGGCGGATACGGCTTCTGCGGCCCGGGCGCGCGGGCACGCGCGAAGGACAGCAGGTTGAGCGGCCTTGTCGGTTTGGCCTCCTCCAGCGCCAGAACGGGCGAAGCGCATCCGAGCGCGGCAGCCGCGACCAGGACGAGGAGTTTGGCTTTGTGATCCAGCTTCAGCATCGGGTCGCGGGCGATTCTCGGTCGAGACCTGAGCATTGAGCGACCAAGCTTGCACGACGCTTGCGCATCATTGCACGATGACATCGGCCTGGAGGGCGCCGGCCGTTTTGATCGCCTGGAGGATCGCGATGATGCCTGATGGTTTAAGGCCGATCTGGTTCAACCCGCGCACCAGCCGCTGAAGATCGACGCCGCTCAGGATCGCCACCTGCGATCCGGCCTCGTTGGCTTCGACGATGGTCTGGGGAACGACGACCGTCTTTCCTTGCGAGAATGGCGCCGGCTGCGACACCACGGGAAGCTCGGTGACACGAACCGTCAGATTGCCGTGCGTCACGGCAACGGTCGATATGCGTACGTCGCGCCCGATCACCACCGTGCCGGTGCGCTCGTTGATCACCACCCGCGCCGGCGTGTCCGGCTCTACCGTCAACTCGCCTATTTCCGCGAGGAAACGGACCGGGCCGATATGGCGCGGCTTCGACAGCACGATCGTGCGGTAGTCGCGCTCGAAGGCGATCTGCGCGCGATAGCGGCCGCCGGCATAGCGGTTGATGGCGTCGAGGATCCGCGTCGCGGTCACGAAATCGGGGTTCTTGAGCTCAAGCACCAGGAACTCCATTTCATGGAGGCTTCCCTGCACCTCGCGCTCGACCAGCGCACCGTTCGGGATGCGGCCTGCGGTCGGCGTGCCCTGGCTGACGTTCTGCGCCTGCCCTCCTACGCTGTAGCCGGCGACCGTGACCGCGCCCTGCGCCACCGCGTAGACCGCTCCGTCCGCCGCGCGCAGCGACGTCATCACCAGCGTGCCGCCGAGCAGCGAGGTCGCATCGCCGAGTGACGACACGGTCACGTCCATGCGCTCGCCCGCACCGATCGACGGTTGCAGATCCGCAGTCACCATCACGGCCGCGACGTTGCGCGTGCGCAGCGTGGTCGGACGCGGGGGATTGTTGGTGCTCGTGGTCTCGTTCCTGACATTGATGCCCATGTTCTCGAGCATCGATTGCAGGGACTGCTCCGTGAACGGGGCATTGCGAAGTGTGTCGCCGGTGCCGTTCAGGCCGATGACGAGGCCGTAGCCGACGATCTGGTTTTCACGCAGTCCCTTGATGTCCGCGATGTCCTTGATGCGGACGGCGGCCTGGGCGCTGGCGGCGGAAACGAGCAGGACGAGCGCGAGCAGGAATCTGGTCATGATCCGTCCACGACCTTGACGGTGCCGTCCGGCTGGACGACGCCCCTGATGATCACGCCGGTGTCGGTGTTTCGCACCGGGATGAGCGCGCCGGCTGCGCCCGACTGCATCGCCGCGCCGTAAGTGACGATCGACAGGCCGCTGTCTTCCACCACGACCTTGACCATGGCGCCGCGGGCAATGGTCCAGGGATCCTCGACCGAATTTGACGGGATCGGCTGGCCTGGCAGCAACGCGCGCCGCGCCATGCGGCCGACCAGGACCTGACGCGCTTCGATGAACATGGCGACGCCGAGCACGTTCGGCGCGAAGGCGCGTTCCGTGATCATGTCGTCCCGGATCAGCTCGCCGGCGCGGATCGACACCGCAGGCACCGGAAGCCGCTTCTCCTCGGCCGCGGCGACGCGCGCCGCGACGAGAACCAGCAGCACGGCGGCCAACCCGCGCACCATCAAGCCCACCCTGTTCAACATCGAGACACCGGAACTAGCGCATGCCCTTCGAGACCGTCGAAGCCATTTCATCCGAGGCCTGGATGACCTTGGCATTCATTTCGTAGGCGCGCTGCGCCGAGATCAACTCGGTGATTTCCTTGACCGGATCGACGTTCGAGGCTTCGAGATATTGCTGGTTGATCTTGCCGTAACCGGAATCGCCCGGCAGTCCGACGACCGGCGTGCCGGACGCCGTGGTCTCGCGATAGAGATTGCTGCCCAGCGGCTCGAGGCCGGCTTCGTTGGCGAAGTTGGCGAGGTTGAGCTGGCCGATCTGCCGCGGGTTGATTTCCGTGTCCAGCTTGGCAAACACCTGTCCGGTCTGGTTGACCGTGACCTGAACCGTTCCCTGCGGCACCGTGATCGCGGGATCCAGCAGATAGCCGTCGATGGTGACCAGCTGGCCGTTGGCGTTGGTATTGAACGAACCCGCGCGGGTGTATTGCACCTCGTTGTTCGGGCCCAGCACCTGGAACCAGCCGCGGCCGTTGATCGCGAGGTCGTAGGGGTTTCCGGTCTGCGTCAGCGCACCCTGGATGTGCAGCTTGCGGATGGCGGCCGACTTGACGCCGAGGCCGAGATTGGAGCCTTCCGGGATCGGCGAGGAGCCGTTGACGTTCGCGACGCCCTGCATGCGGTCCATCTGGTAGAACAGATCGGTGAATTCCGCGCGCGCACGCTTGTACGACGTCGAGTTGATGTTGGCGATGTTGTTCGCGATGACTTCGATGTTGGTCTGCTGGGCGTTCATGCCCGTGGCCGCAATGGCGAGCGATTTCACTTACGTCACTCCTTCAGATCAAATCGACATCCGAACGACTTCCTGGTAGGCCTGCACGACCTTGTCGCGAACCGCGACCGCCGTCTGCAGAGCCTGCTCGGCCGACATCAGCGCCTCAACGACCTTGCGGGTCGATTCCTTGCCCGTCATTGCCGAGATCGACGCCGCCTCGCCCGCCTTCAGCGTGCCTATCGCGTCAGTCGTCACCTGCTTCATCACCGATTCAAATCCGACATCGTCGGCGGACTGGATCGCGGTCGGCGCCGCGGGCGAGATGGCCTGCGCCTCGGTCGCGCGGGATGCGGCCTGGCCTGCGGAAATCGCCGTGGATGAAATCGCCTCAAGCATTGTCAGCTCCTCAGCAGGTCGATGGTCATGCCCAGCATCGACCTCACCTGTTTCACGACCTGGAGATTGGCTTCATAGGACCGGTTGACTTCCCGCATGTCCGCCATCTCGATCATCATGTTGACGTTCGGCAGCTTGACGTAGCCGGCCTTGTCGGCGGCGGGATGGCCCGGATCGTACTCCACGCGGTACGGCGTAGTGTCAACCCCGATCTCCTTGACCTTCGCAAGCTGTGCGCCCGAGGCGCGGTCCATGGCGGCATCGAACGTGATGGTCTTGCGCTGATACGGATCGGCACCGGCAGCGCGGCCCGTCGACGTCGCGTTGGCAAGATTTTCCGATACGATGCGCATGCGCGTCGACTGGGCTTCGAGCCCGGAGCTCGCGACCGTCAATGACGCTTGCAGTGAGTCCAGCATGTCAATTCACCTCAGCTCTTCGCGCTCGACAGCAGCATGCGGTGAAACGATCGCACGACCGCCGAGTTCATCGAGTAGTCGCGACTGACGTCGCTGCCCTTGATCATTTCCTGCTCGAGGCTCACGGAGTTGCCGGAGTGAACCACTTCCCAGCTGTCCTTTTTCGCGGTCTTCCGTGTGTCGGTCTCGGCGGCGGACAATTGCATGTGCGAAGGCGATGTCGTCGCGAGCCTGACCGGCGTGTTGTCGAGCACCTTGTTGAAGGGCTCGACGTCGCGCGCCTTGAAGCCAGGTGTGTTGGCATTGGCGACGTTGGTCGCGATGGTCGACTGGCGGAGCTCGAGGTAGCGCGCCTGCGACGATGCGAGTTCGAAGAGATAAAGCGGTCCCACGACTGCCCCATTATGATTCATTAAGGAGAAGTTTAGGGCAGCAAGCTTTCGTCAGGCTGATGCAGCCGACGTCATCCTCGGAAATCTACTGAACCTTCTCGGTCCGCGGCGCCTGCTTGGACTGGAGGAAGTAGATGATCTCGGCGACCGGCCGGAAGAACTCCGCCGGAATCACCTGATCGACCTGCACCGCTTCATAGAGTGCGCGCGCCAGCGCTTTGTTCTCGATCACCGGAATCCGGTTCTGCTCGGCGACTTCGCGGATCTTCAGCGCGATCACGTCCATGCCCTTGGCGACGACCATGGGCGCGGCGTTTTCCTCGCGCTTGTAGCGAAGCGCGATCGCGAAGTGCGTCGGGTTCGCGATCACTAGCGTCGCGCGCGAGGCGGAGGCGATCATGCGTTGACGCGAGCGGTCACGCGCCAGTGAGCGCAGGCGCGCCTTGATCAGCGGATCGCCCTCGGCCTGCTTGTGTTCGTCCTTGATCTCCTGCTTCGTCATGCGCAGCTCGCGCCGCCAGTGGAAGCGCGCCCAGGCGAGGTCGATCGCGACCAGGACGATCGTCGCGATGCAGATCGCCGAGACGATCCGCATCGCGATGTTGAGAATCATCTCCGGCAGCGCGACCGGATCGGTGTACATCGCCTCGAACGCCTTCGCTTCCGACGAGCGCAGCACGAAGGCAACGACGGCCGTCACCGAAACGAGCTTGAACAGCGACTTGGCGAACTCGACGAGGCCCTGCGTTCCGAACAGCCGGCTCCAGCCGCTGATCGGGGAGATCCGCGACAGCTCCGGCTTGATGCGCTCCAGCACCAGGCGCGGCACATTCTGCAGCAACGATGCGGCGAGGCCGAACACCGCCAGGGTAACGAGCAGCGGCACCAGGAATCGCAGCGACTCGAGCCCCACCGCGGTGAGCAGGTTTCGCGCGTCCGCACCGTTGCTGAGCGGGAAGCCTTCGGGATCGTCGAGCAGGCTCTTCAGCGTCAACGTCAATTGCTGCGCGCCCTGGCCGATCAGGAACGCCTGGATCACCATCAGCGCGGCCATCGAGGCGAGGATGGAAGCCTCCCGAGAGACCGGGATTTTGCCCTGTTCGAGCGCATCGCGGACTTTCTTCTCGGTCGGCTCTTCTGTCTTGCTCTCCTGATCGGATGTTTCTGCCATGCCCGTTCAGCGGTCAGCGGAAGACCAGCTCATCCTCCTGCTCGGGGTTGAGCTCGATTTCGCCCTTCTCCGCGAGCTCGAGTGCAAGGTCGGTGATGACGCGGCGCGCCTCCAGCACGTCGCGCTGGTTCGACGGCTCGCCGATGGCAAGCTCGTGCTCGACGACGCGGCGGACACGCGAGGCGACCGAGGACAGGATCAGTTCGCGGAAGTGCTTGTCCGTGCCCTTCAGCGCGATCACGATACGATCGGTCGGCACCTGATCGAAGATCATGGTACGTGCCTTCGGCGTCAAATTGACGACGTCGTCGAAGGTGAACAGCAGCTCCTTCAGAACTTCAGCCGACTTCGGCCGCTTCTCCGACAGGCTCTTCAGCATGTCCTCGATATGGCCGCGTTCCATCTTGTTGATGATGTCGGCGACGCGGGCGTAGGTGTCCGCGCCGAGGTTGCGGGCGAAGTTGAGCGTCAGGTCCTCGTGCAAGGTCTTCTCGAGGACCTTCATCGCGTCGTCGACGATGGGCTTGAGGCTGAGCACGCGCCGCATCAGCTCATTGCGCAGGCTCGACGGCAACTGGCTCATGACCTTGGCGGCGCAGGACGGCTTGACCTTGGACAGGATCAACGCCGCGGTTTGCGGATGCTCCTTGGAGAGGTACGTCGCCAGCGAGTTCTCCGACACCGACGAGACGCGGTCCCACACCGACCGGCTCGAATTGCCGAGCAGGTCCGACATGATCGCCGAGACCTGGTCGGCCGGAAGCACGTCGCCGAGCACGGCTTCCAGGCCCCCGATGGTGCCGAGAATGTTGGCGCCCATCGAGAACTGCTGGGCGAATTCCTCAACGATCGACTCGAGTTCCTGCGCAGTGATCGGCCGCAGTTCGGCCGCGGCCTTGGTGACGATACGGATATCCTGCGGCTCGAACTGCGCGAGCACGCTCGCGGCCGCCTGCCGGCCCATGGCCAACAGGAGCGCCGCGACCTTTTCCGTTCCGCCCAGCGTGGCGACGCCTCGCTGCTTGATGGGAGCGATGCCGACCTGTGCCGCCATGGTCAGGTATCACCCTGCCCCAGCGGTCCTACGATCTCCGTGAGCGAGACACCGAAGCGGGAATTGTCCTCTTCGACGACGACCACCTCGCCGCGGGCAACGACGCGGCCATTGACCACGACGTCGACGGGCTCGCCGACGCGGTGATCCAGCGGAACCACCGCGCCGCGGCCGAGCTTCATCAGATTCGCCACCGGAATGGTCGCCGACCCCAGCACCACCTGCATCGTGACGGGAATGCGCAGGATGGCATCGACATTGGCGAATTTGCCGGTTTCCTCCGCCGTGCGCGCGGCGATCTCCGCCAGCCGTTCCAGCGGAGACGCATCGGTCTCCGCCGATGCCGATGCAGACTCATATTCGAAAGATTGCGCCATTTGGTATCGCCTCTTGGTATTTCCGCTGCCGGAGCGCCGCGACGTTCCGATCGCACGTGTCCTGCAAGTCCCGAATTCAGTGCTTGTTCGCCTCGGTGCCGCTCATGGTCGCCGCCGGTTGCAGCCCGCTCCGCGCGTCGAGCGCCGCGATCGCCTCGTGGGCCTGATCGATCTTCGTGCTCAGCACGTTGGCGAGCCGGCCCAGATTAGCGGTGGAGTCATGCGCCGCGGTGATGACGGTGTCGAAGGCGCCCGCCGTCTCGTGGACGATGGTCGAGAACTCGCCCTGGTAGCTGCGCAGCCGCGCCAATTCGCGGTGCATCCGGGTTACCCTCATGCTGGTGAAGGCCAGCGCGATCAGCAGCACGGCATCAACGAGATAGGATATCATCAACGAACTCCCGCTTCTGATCGACGGGATCCGCCACCTGCATGGCGTAATAGCCATCAAGCTGGCCGATCTGGCACCAGAACAGCACCTGGTTGTTGCTCTCGAGCCGGGCGAGCGTGCGCGGCGTGGCCTCGAGCTCGAGCACCTGTCCGACATGGAATTTCACGACGTCGTCGAGCGATATCATCTTCTCGTCGAGCACCGCGCTCAGCGTCACTTCGGTGCGGTGAACCTCGCTCTCCATCTGCTCGCGCCAACGCGGATCGGTCGTGCGGCCGTCGCTGGCGGTGACGGTTGCAAGCTTCTGCCTGAGCGGGTTGAGCGCAGAGTGCGGAATGATCAGGAACATCTGGCCGCCGCGATAGAGCGCCTGCACCATCATGTTCGCGCAGATCGACATGTTGCTGGCGCGCCCGATCGCCAGCGACGCCATCGCCGTCTCGACGCGCTCGACCCGGAAGGTGACGTTTGACGTGCCGGCAAAGGCGCCCTGCAGCGCCTTGGCGAACCGCTCGAACAGCGCCTGGACCAGGCGAATCTCGATGTTGGAGAAGGTGCGCTCGACGTCGAGCGGCGGCTCGGCGCCGTCGGAGCCGAACATCGCCTCGACCATCGTGAACACGAAGTCGCGGTCCAGCATGATGATGACGCGCGAGTCCCACTGCTCGGCATAGAGCACCGCGGCAACCGCGTTGCCCTCGTAGTCCTTGATGATGTCGCCAAGCGGGTCGTTGGTGATGCCATTGACCGAGAAATAGCAGGGCGTTCCGGCCATCGGCTGCAGGCTGTCGGTGCACGATGCCGCCATGCGATCGAAGATCACATTGAGCATCGGCATGCGCTCGATCGATATGCCGGCGGCGTCCAGCAGATAGTTCGGCAGCTGCTTCCGCTGATCGACGTCCGCGTCTTCCATCATCATGCGCGCGCAGCCTTGGGTTCAGCGTCGGTCACGACGGCCTTGGGACCCGCGATCGTCTCGTTCTCGACGACATCGATCGAGGGCCGCTCGTTGCTCGCGATCATCTTGCGGCCGTGCTCGACGGCGATCTGAGGCATGGCGCCGTTCATGAACGCCAGCAGCGTCTGCTTGACGATGATGTAGGGCCGGCAGCGCTTCTCGCGCGTCATTTTGATCTTGATCGCAAAGGGCGAAAGGACACCGTAGGACAGGAAGATGCCGGCGAAGGTGCCGACGAGCGCCGCACCGATGAAGCCGCCAAGGAGCTTCGGCGACTGGTCGAGCGCGCCCATGGCCTTGATGACGCCGAGCACGGCGGCGACGATGCCGAGCGCCGGCAGCGCCTCGGACACCACCACGATCGAATTGTAGGGCGCCAGCTTGGCCTTCACGATGGTGTGGATCTCCTCGTCCATCAGCGCTTCGATCTCGTGCGTGCGCGCATTGCCCATGATGATGAGGCGGACATAGTCGCAGATGAATTGCAGCAGCGGCGGATCGCCGAGCACGCTCGGGAACGCCTTGAAGATCTCGGAGGAGGCGGGGTCGTCGATATGCGCCTCGACTTCGTTGCGCCCTTTGCCTCGCAGCTCGCGCATCAGGGCATGGAGCGCCCCGAGCAGATCGAGGTAGTAGCGCTCACCCGGCACCGCGCCAGTGATCGCCTGCATGCAGGCCACCCCGGTATCCACGACCGTTTTCCACGGATTGGCCACGATGAAGGTGCCGACCGCGGTACCCATGATGATCACGAATTCCCACGGCTGCATGAGCACGGCCAGATGGCCGCCCATGGCGGCAAATCCGCCAAGCAGCGCCGCTACCGTGATGAAAATCCCCACGAAACTGCCCAACGCGCCGCTCCATCGCCGATCCCGTCGGGAATATCTAGTCGGCGAGCCTTGCGCGAAGCTGGCTTCCCGGTCGCCAGCCCCGCGCAAGCATTTCGCGGCAGCTTGGGACGATGTCGCAGAAGCGGCCAGAGGGACGCGTGCCATGCTATCCACGATCGCGGACTACACCAGACTGACCAAGGACATGAGCAAGTCGCTGACCCAGGTCGCGACCGAGCCGGATGTCAGCCGCGATACCGACTACTTCCTGAGCCACATCGGCAACGTGAAGACCATCGACGATTTCCTGAAGGACTATCGCCTCTACTCCTATGCGATGAAGGCCTTCGGCCTCAGCGACATGACCTATGCCAAGGCGTTCATGCGCAAGGTGCTGACCGAGGGCGTCGCGTCCACGGACACCTTCGCCAACAAGCTGACCGACACCCGCTACAGGCAATTCGCCGCCGCCTTCAATTTCGCCGCCCTCGGCGACCAGGCGACCCAGGCGACCGCGGCAACAACCGGCACGGCGACCCAATACGTCACGCAGACGATGGAGGAGAAAGCCGGCGACCAGAACGAGGGTCTTCGGCTCGCGCTCTATTTCACCCGCAAGGCCTCCACCGTCACCACCGCCTACCAGATCCTGGCCGACAAGGCGCTGACCCAGGTGGTCCAGACCGCCATGGGCTGGTCGTCGACGATCAGCTCGTCCGACATCGACGCCCAGGCCAAGATGATCACGGACAAGATCGATCTCACCGATTTCCAGGATCCGACCAAGGTCACCAAATTCGTTCAGCGCTTCGCGGCAATGTGGGATGCGACCCAGGCCCAGAGCGACACCTCGACCAACCCCGCGCTGGTCCTGATCGGCGGCGCGTCGTCGACGTCGGTCAGCCTGGATACCGACATGCTCACGACGCTTCAGAACATCCGGTTCAACAGGTAAATCATGCAATCGGCTCTCTATGTGGGATTGTCGGCGCAGGTCGCCCTCGAAAAGCGCCTCCAGACGATCGCCAACAACGTCGCCAACGTCAACACGGCGGCATTCCGCACCGACGTGGTGAAATTCGAGACCGTGCTGTCCAAGGCGGGCGCGAACCCGGTCGCCTTCTCCTCGCCCGGCGACAACATCATCTCGCGCGAGATGGGCAGCATCACCGAGAGCGGCAATCCGCTCGACGTCGCCGTGGTCGGACAAGGCTGGATCGCCTTCGCCGGCCCGAACGGCACGGTCTATACCCGCGACGGCCGCCTCCAGATCGCCCCCAACGGCGATCTCCAGACCGTGTCCGGCTTCCCCGTCATCGATGCTGGCGGCGCGCAGATCACGCTCGACCCGAACGGCGGACCAATCTCGATCGCGCGCAGCGGCGCGATCACCCAGGACAACAACGAGATCGGCTCCATCGGCCTGTTCAACATTCCCGCCGACGCCAATCTCGAGCGTTACGGCAATTCCGGCGTCACGCCGGACCGGCCCGCGACCGCCATCGCCGATTTCTCCCGCGACGGTTTCAAGCAGGGCTATGTCGAGGGCTCCGGCGCCAATCCGATGATGGAATTGACGAAGCTGATCGCGGCTTCGCGCGCCTTCGAGGGCACCAATTCGATGATCGAGGGCACCGAGAGCTCGCTTCAGAACGCAATCCGGACGCTGGGCGAGCCCGGCAAGTAGACTTGAGTCAAGGTAGGCTTGAGTCAAAGTAAGATTTGCGCCTCGCGCGCATTGAGGGTGGACGGTTTCCTTGAACGCTCTTCGGCAACTCGAGTGGGCGCTGCTGGAGCTTCAGCAGAGCACTCCCCTGGCCAGCGTCAGCGGCGCGATCTCCGAGATCGCGCCGACGCATTTCCGCGTCTCCGGCCTGTCGCGCTTCGTCAGGCTTGGTGAACTGATCGGCGTCAACACCGGCGGCAAGCCGCAGATCGGTGAGGTGGTACGGATCGACAGCGAAGGCATCATCGCCAAGCCGTTCGACCGGCAGTTCGCCGGCGGCCTCGGCTCGGTCGCCTACCGGATGCCGCCTCTGTCCTTCGCGCCCGATCCGAGCTGGAAGGGCCGCGTCATCAACGCGCTCGGCGCGCCGCTGGACGGACAAGGTCCCCTCACCCCGGGATCGCGCACCGTATCGGCGGAAGCCGAGGCGCCTTCGGCCATGAAGCGCGCGCGCGTCCACAAGCCGCTGCGCACCGGCGTGCGTGTCATCGACCTGTTCGCCCCGATCTGCGCCGGCCAGCGCGTCGGCATCTTTGCCGGCTCCGGCGTCGGCAAATCGACGCTGCTTGCGATGCTGGCCCGCAGCCAGGGCTTCGACACCGTCGTGCTGGCGCTCGTCGGCGAACGCGGCCGCGAGGTGCGCGAATTCATCGAGGACGTGCTCGGCGCCAACCGGAGCCGCGCCGTCACCATCGTATCGACGGGAGATGAAAGCCCGATGATGCGGCGGCTGGCGCCGAAGACCGCCATGGCGGTCGCCGAATATTTCCGTGACCGGGGCGAATCGGTCCTGCTGGTGGTCGATTCGATCACCCGTTTCGCCCATGCCGCCCGCGAGGTCGCCCTCGCCGCTGGCGAGCCTGCGGTGGCGCGCGGTTATGCACCGACCGTCTTCACCGACCTGCCCCGCCTGCTCGAGCGCGCCGGTCCCGGCGAGGAGGGATCCGGCACGATTACCGGCATTTTCTCCGTGCTGGTCGATGGCGACGATCACAACGAGCCGATCGCCGACACCATCCGAAGCACCCTCGACGGCCACATCGTGCTCTCCAGGCACATCGCCGACCAGGCGCGCTATCCAGCCGTCGACGTTCTGGCCTCGGTCTCCCGCCTCGCCCACAACGTCTGGGACCCCGAGGAGCGCGATTTGGTGAGCAAGCTGCGCACCATGATCGCCAAATACGAGGACACGCGCGACCTTCGCCTGATGGGCGGATATCAGGCGGGGCGTGATTCGGGCCTCGACCAGGCCGTCGACATGGTCCCGAGAATCTACAGCGCCATGCGCCAGGATGCCTCGGCCGGACCAAGCGCCGATCCATTCCGCGAACTGCGAGACATGCTCAAGGGCGACTAGAGCATGATCGGCTCTGATTGGATCAGAACCGAAGCTAGATTCTTGTTTTGACGCGTTTTCTTCACGCGAATTGGTATCCACTCCGCGGGAAAACGCTCCAGCGGGGCGGCGCGCGGTCGGCGCGCCCATCCTCGCCGCCCTGCTCATGATCGCGACAGTCGATCACGCATGCCGCTACGCCTTCGGCGCACGCGCACCCGTTGCCGCTTACCGTTTTGCGCCGCGGGCGCATCAGCCGTTCGGTGGAGATCGGGCCGCCAGGACGAAAGCGATCCAGTGGACGGATTCCACCGTAATTGCCACAACAACCGCTACGTGTAATCCCTACGAGTTCCCTTGGCGATTCCCCGACGGATCGCACAAGTTGTGGATGACGCGCTGCTGCGCGTCACCGTCATGCACAAGCTTCAATCAATTTGCATCAACGGCAGACAACAACATGTTGTGCAATCAAACCGTCGTATACTTGCGTGCAAATGGCTTGTTCCACTGAGTATTGCGATCACCATCATGTGTCCTGACGAACGAGAATGTCTTGAACGTTACAATCGCTTCGAACGACATCCAGTCTCCGAGAGCGTCTCTACTTGATTTTGTTGAGAAGCTCATTCATCGTTTCGATGGAACATAAGAAACGTCTGCGTGTGACTTGAACTTCAGGGGCTACGGTTGAACAATTCCGATCTATCGTCCGGCTGTGACGGCAACTCGGGCTTTCGTTCGACGACGCCACGATTGGCATACCGTCATCGACACTGCTTCTCGCGCCGTATCTCGCAGCACTCGCCTGTCCAGGTCGGTTGCCGAGCGATCCGTGCTTTCGCGCGCGAGTCGGGCACTGTGCATGTGTTGGACGTTATGAGGGGTACGGCTTCTCGCGAAGGACTCGTGCGCAACGACGGAAGGCGGCTCCGGGGCGCCGCAGACGTGATACCCGGGGCAAGGTAGGAATTCATGCCGTTGGCACGCGAGGCCGTCGAGCTGCTGGTTCAGGCGGCCAGAGCCTGGTATTTTGAGGGCAATCAGCACGGGTTGCGTGATCGCGAATGGATGGCGCTGCGCTTTCTCGATCGCGCCAACAGGTTCTCGCGTACGCCGTCCGCACTGGCCGGCTTCATCGGCGCGACCCGGGCCACGGCATCGCAGATCGTGAAGACGCTGGAAGCCAAGTCCTTCCTGGTGCGAAAGCCCTCGCACGAGGACAAGCGATCCGTCGTGCTCCACGTCACCGCACAGGGCGCGAAGTGCCTGAGCCAGCACGACCCGATCAATCACGTGATGAACGCGGTCACGTCTCTCGGCACCGACGAATGCATCAGGCTGCGCGACTCGCTCCGCGAGATCCTCAATCACCTCGACGCGGCCCATCAGCGGCTCGATGCCAGCATCTGCCGCGACTGCATGTTTCTCGCCGAACGCAGTCCCGGCACGGGCAAGGGACGTGCGAGCGCCGAGTTCATGTGCCGGTTGTACCGCGCACCTGTTTCCCTCGAGGAGACCGAACTCCTCTGCACCAGCTTCGAGCGCACCCGCGACCGCCCGAAGATCGAAGGGCATCTCGACCGCCCGCGCGTGGCGAGCCAGGGGTGAGACGAGACTTCGCTGCTTGACGCGAACGGCGGGGCGCGCAACTTCCGGGCGTATGCCCGAGCAAGCGTTGCGGAAAATTTCGCGAGCACATGATTCTTTGAAACGCGGCCCCGGCTCTTTCGTGTCCCGGACGCGCTGCATGCGTCCGGGGCACGAGATCGATGGTGCAGACTCTCTCCAAATCGTCGTTGCGAGCCAACGGGTCCGCGCAAAGCGCGGCCCGATGACAGGCTCCGCGAAGTAGTCCGGACTGTTTCCGCGGAGAGATTCTGGATTGCTTCGCTGCGCTCGCAATGACGGAGCAAGGGGCGGCATCGCAGTTCTTCGGCGTGCACTCGTAGGATGGGTAGAGCGAAGCGAAACCTGTCGACGCTTTCATTGACGCCGAGACACGATGGGTTTCGCAAGTGCTCTACCCATCCTACGGCCCTGCAGACACGCCTTCGCATCCTCGCGGCGCATTTCGCCCGAGCTTTGCCTGGTCTCTCACCCTCATGAGCCAAGAGGGCGCAGGGAAGGCCGGGTGCCGGCTGGCACCCGCGGTCCGCTGCGCGAAATGGAGCGCAGGAAGAACCGCACAACGGCATACAGGTGAAGCCCAACACACGGCCTTCCCTGCGCGGTGGGTTGACGGCTTATGCCGTGCTCTCCCGGGAGCCGAGTTCCTTCTGGCCTCCCTCACCCCGGCGAAAGTCGCGGACACCGCGCCGGTTGACGCGCATGCCGCATCCGCCAAGGCTTGACCGTAGCAACGACGGCCAGGACCACACGGTTTTGCCGTACGCGCGTTCGTTGGCGCCACAGGGTTTTCCCGCGCTGTCGACGTAGCGGGAAAAATGTTGGCGAGACGAACTCACAGCGCCGCTCATCCAGCGCGAAGCCTTGGGGCTCACGGAGAGCAATCCGCCCTGCCCTTGGCCTCGCGCCCGACGCTGCCGCGTCCACCGCAACCCGCCTCGCGAAACGTGACGACACAAGATCGCCCCTCAAGGACGAGCCGGGATGGGCGACACATACGTCGTTTCCGAATTTCGGTAAAGTAGAATATTTTCGCGGCGAAGGCTTGACGGCTGCGCGGGTGTTTTGCCCGTCGGGCAACGATGCGGTCCGTAGCCCGGATGGAGCGCAGCGCATTCCGGGATCTCGCCACCAGCCACAGCGGTCCCCGATTACGCGGAGCCTGTCATCGGGAGCGCATTCGCGCGACCCGTTGGCTCATGCGGGCTGCGAATCGTCCCGCTCTGCCGGACGACATCATTCGTCTGGTTGCGCTTGAAAGTGATTCCCGGGAGCTGCGATCGGCCGCGATGATGCGGGCTGGACAATAAAAAAACACCCGGCGGTTTCCCGCCGGGTGTTCGTCGAAACGTTTCGACTGATCTTACCAGTTGCGCTGAGCGCGGAGCAGCAGGGTGATGCTGTCCTGATCCTTCAGCTCGTACAGAGCAGCCGGCTTGGCGGTCGTGCCGGCGCCGGCGTAACCGACGGTGCCCGAGTACTTCTGGTCGAGGTGGGTCCAGTTCAGGTCACCCGAGAACGTCAGGTTCTTGACCGGGGTCCAGCGGGTGATCAGGCCGATCTGACCGACGGCGAAGTCCGGGTTACAACCCGTGACGCCAGCCAGGCCACCGAAGACGCCGCCCGCACCGCCGACGCCGCAGAGCGCGGTCTTGGCGACCGTGCCGTACTGAGCCTGAGCGTAGGCACCGTAGAGCGCGGTGTTCCAGTAGGGATCCCAGTTGTGGGTGTAAGCACCGCGGAAGCCCCAGGTCTTAACCGTCTCCTGCGAGCCGCCGGTGATGTACACGGTGTCCGGAGCATAGGCGAAGCCGACGCTCTGGTAGGCAACGCCGGAGCTGCCGAACATCGAATACGAGCTGCCCGCCAAGTTCTGGAAGTTGTAGCGAGTCGCACCGTCGGTGTAGACGCCCTGGATGTTGATCACGTCACCCGCACCGGTCGGGATGTTCTTGATCGACAGAGCGAGCTGAACAGCCCAGCCCCACTTGTCGTCGGGGTGGCCAGTCGTCTCGGTCGCGCCGTAGTAGGCAACGTGGTTGTCATGCGCAGCCACCGACGCCTGGAAGAGACCCCAAGCCTGGTCGACACGGACCATACCGACGAGGTTCGGCGAACGGGTACCACCGATGGCGTTGGTGCCGTAGGTGCCACCAATCATGCCACCCGCGGTCGCGCCGGTCAGGTTCACGTTGCCGGCCTGATAGTAGGCCGAAGCGTCTTCAGCCGAGAACGCGGCCGTCACGCCCTGACCGAAGTCAGCGGTGTAGGTGAACTGGGTGACACCGGTGACGGTGCCGCTGCCGCCGACGAGACCGTCGAAGTTGTTGCCGGGATAGTTGGTCCAGGGCGCGTCGAACTGCGACACGGCCTTACCCATCGTGAAGCCGGCGAACTGGATGAAGGCGTAGTACACGCCGAGCGAACCGGCCGAGGTGTTGCCGTCGGTGCCGTTGATCGACGAACCAACGAGCGCCGGGGTGGCACCCGAAGTGTTGAGGCCGAGCGAGCCGGTGTAGACGGTGCCGCCCGTGGCGGAGCCGGTGCCCTGATAGCCGCCGGTCGTCCAGGAGAACACGCCGTCGAAGAAGGTACGGACAACGCCGTATTCGGTCGCGGTGCGCGTGTCGATGTTGAGATCTTCACGAGCGCGCATGGTGTAGTAGTTGCTCAGACGGTTGTGCGCACCGGCCGGGGAGCCGTTGGCAGCGCCGTAGGAGCTGTTGGTGCCCAGCGCGACTTCAGCGCGCAGGTAGCCACCCAGCTTGATGCAGGTGTCGGTGCCCGGGATGTAGTAGAAGCCGGCGCCGTACAGCGAGCAGATCTTCACGTATTCGACGGCCTTGGCCTTCACGGGAAGATCGGCGGCGAACGCACCGGACGCGGCCATCAGGCCGGCAGCCGAGCCGAGAAGAAGCGTCTTCGTAAACTTCATTAGTAAACCTCCAGGTCGGTTCAGGGGGCCCGGCTCCTCGACGGAGGCCGCTCTACCCTCTTCAATTTCCGTTCAATTCAGATCCGCACTGAAGGTCCGGACTGAAACGACAGTGAGGTGCCCCCCCTCCGTCGTGGCCCACATATAGTTTATAAAAACAATCGTCTCAATTTATTGATTTAATGAATTGTAAGTTCGGGACGAGTTGTTGCCCATGCGCAACAGGACCGACCAAAGCCCTATACAAGCTAATGAAATTTAAAAGAAAAAGCCCTCAGGGGGCATCCCGAGGGCTTTCTTGGAGGTCTCACATTGCTGTCCATTGACACGGTCAATGGCAGTGAAATCTGAGTGGGATGAGACGTAATTTAATTAATTGTTTTTTGCAAGCATTAAACGATTGAGCCGTTTCCGACGTGCAGCGTCAGCCATTTTCGTTAGTGCGCGATATTCGAGACGCCTCCCAAATATCCCATTAAAAGAATGATCTAGGGGAAACGGGAGAGGCCGCATGATCGAGAAAAAACTCGACAGGGCAATTACCGACTTCATCTGGAATGTCGTCGAGATCAACTCTCAGCTGGAGGACATCCACACCAGCTGGGCCGGACTGTTGGGCATCACCGAGCCGCAATGGCTGATCCTGATGGCGATCACCGAATTAGACGAGGGGCCGGGAGTCGCAGGCATCGACGTTGCGAACAAGCTGCGGGTCCACCCGGCCTTTGTGACCAACCAGACCAAGAGCCTGGAAAAGGCCGGCTTCCTGTCGCGCCGGCCGGGAGCCGACGACGCGCGCTTCGTTCTGATGTCGCTGACGGCAAAGGCGACCACGGAAATCGAAAAGCTGTCCAAGCGAAGGCTCGCCTTGAACTCGACCATGTTCAACGAGCTCGACGAGAAGACCCTGGCCGACCTGAACGCTGCGCTCGCAACGATCGCGAAGAACGCCCGGCTGGCGGCGCGATTGCTGGCTATCGATGTTTCCTGATCGCTGGTGCAGGCGCGGAGTGAGCGAGCGCCTCACCCTTCGAGACGACCGCTTTGCGGTCTCCCCAGGATGAGGCTATGCGGCATCTTTGCCTGTGGAAATTGCGACCGCGCACGCCGTCCTCATCCTGAGGGTCCGCCAGATGCGGGCGTCTCGAAGGATGGCCGCAGGCGAGCCTCCCGCTCCATTTCTCTACCTATGCGATAGCCTCGCCGGCTAGAGGTAGGTCACGGGACCAAGCTGGCGGGCAGCGCCAAGTTTGCTGTCGAGCCATTCGAAAATGAAATCGTCGACAGCGATGAAGTTCTCGACCTCGCCCAGCGGATGCGGGATGCGGTTGGGCACGACCACCGAGCAATCGCCTCCGGCCTGCCGATAGCCGGCTTGGAGCTCGAGAGCATCCTGCTCCCATACCATTGAGCGGCTCCCGACGGCCAGGAGAAGCGGGCATGACATCCGGCGCGACGGCAGCGACGGACCCGTCGAGGCGCCGTCATGAGCGGCCTGCTCAAAGCCGGTCATCCAGCGGAGTGAGGCCCGACGCATGACCGGCGTCAGAAGGCCTCCGTCGCACACGGCCGCAGCGATCCGCCTGTCAGTGAGGGCGAGGCGGGACGCTTGAGTGGCGCCCGCCCCTTCGCCATAGATGGCGATCCGCTGCGCATCGACATCCGGCCGAGCCGCAAGATAGTCCAGCCAGCATTGAAGCACATGCTCAGGCTTGAAGGTGCGGCGAACGGATGAATTGCCGGCATCGACGAGCAGGAGCGACATGTTTCGGCGGGGTGAAGCCGCCAACAGCCTGCTCATCATCGAGCCCAGGGTGATTTCCTCGTCGCTGACGCAGATGACCGCGGGTGCGGACGGCCCGTGACGGATCACCGGGAGAAAGAAGCCTGTCAGCGCCCCCTCACCGAAGCAATCGATCTTCACCCGCTCGACCGCTGGACCGGCGTCATCCTCGAAGCCCCTCAGGCTGATATCGACCTTGTCAGCGAGGCCGGCACTCTCGGTATCTCCCGGACAAGACAAGCTTCTCGCGACTTCAAACGCCGTCAGCGCGCACAGCCACGCTTCCCGTGCGACTTGCACGGAGCGATTTTTGCGGGCGGATTCGGCGAATGTGCGATAGTCGTTTGCGATCCTCAACCAGTCCAAAACCCACAGATGCCTCTGCGCCCCACGCGCGAGTGCTGCAATGGACAGGCTCTCGAAAAAACCGGACGCGCGATTCCGCAGCCGCGCCAGACCTCGGCCGGCGCCGTCGCACGAGCCGTGAGGCCAATGATCGGATTCCATGTCAGTCACCGAACGGCACCGTCAACGATTGCGCGGACATGTGCCCGGACCTGCCGGCTTCGCGTTCAGCGCAGAGCCCTGAATTCCTGCTCGATGCGACCACAGGAGAGCCTGATCGTGTCCATCGCGCCTGCGTCCGGCGATGACCGCTCCGTATTCGCTTCGCGTGGCGAAGACACTGCGCGAAACGGCCAGTCTTCCGAGCGAGCCACCTTCGATGGAAGGTTCAGGCCGGCTCAACTTAATAGGCACTTCCAAGCTCCAATAATGCGACGCCGTTTTTTTGGCGCCGGCACTCTTACATCTTTTACGACCGCAGTTTTGTAGTTTTTTGTTGCGATCGACGACTAAAAAATAGCTTCCGCTTGATGACAGAGGAGGCGCGACTGTCTCGGCCCTCGTCGTGAAAGTCTTATGGTTGCATCCGGTGCACCGCCAATCACGAAAAGGGTGAAGGATGCGGCCGATTGCCGCTTCATCGACTTTGGCGGGACGCGGCGGCAGGAAGCATCGACGTCTCGCCATTATGACGTCTCGCAAATATATCGTGTCACGATATATTACTCTCGCAGAACCGCACCGCGACGAGCGAAACATTTGACAATCGAAGCTTCTGTATACCCGAATATCTTCAGCACGGATTCGCGGGTAGTTTCTCCCTTGGGCGACAACAAAGCCGCGTAGCAGATCGAGCGCGGCGCGACCCGGGAAAAGGGCGAGCGGTCCCATAGGCGATTGATCATCGCCCCGTCCGGCCGGACACCTTGCTCCTTGTATGCATTATCCCAGTTGCCATCCTCGGGCGGTTCGCTTTAGATGCCGGCAACTCGCCCGCGGATGACGGCCGGGGCTCAAAAATCACACACATTTTCAAAGGGACGGAATATGGCGCGTAACATCCTGATTCTCGGGGCTTCCTACGGCTCCCTGCTGGGCACGAAGCTGCTGATGGCAGGGCACAACGTGACCCTGGTTTGCCGCGCCAAGACCGCGGAGCTGATCAATCGCGACGGTACCGAGGTGCGCATCAAGCTGCGTGACGAGGCAGTGCACCGGGCGATCTTCTCGCGCGACCTGCCCGGCAAGCTCGATGCCGTGACCCCGGCCAATGTCGACCTCTCGCGCTATGACATGGTCGGCCTTGCGATGCAGGAGCCGCAATACACCAACCACACGGTCCGCGTTCTCATGGTCAGGATCGCCGCGGCGAAGCTGCCGTGCCTGTCGATCATGAACATGCCGCCGCTGCCCTACCTGAAGCGGATTCCCTCGCTCGCCGACATGGATCTCGAGGAGGCCTATACCAATGCGCAGGTGTGGGAGCGCTTCGAGCCAGGCCTGGTGACGCTGTGCTCGCCCGACCCGCAGGCCTTCCGTCCGCCGGAAGAAGCCGCGAACGTGCTTCATGTCGGCCTGCCCACGAACTTCAAGGCGTCGGCCTTCGCCGACGAGAAGCACAACAAGGTGCTGCGCGAGCTCGAAGCCGAAATCGACGCGGTCACGCTCGACGGCCACGACGTGCCCGTGAAGCTGAAAGTTTTCGACTCGTTGTTCGTGCCGCTTGCGAAATGGTCGATGCTGCTGACAGGCAATTACCGCTGCATCACGCCGAATGAGCCGCAATCGATCCGCGACGCCGTGCACGGTGACCTCGCGCGCTCGCAGACGATCTACGACCATGTCGACGCGATCGCCCGCCGCCTCGGCGCCGATCCGCAGGACCAGGTGCCGTTCGCGAAATACGCCAAGGCCGCCGAGAGCCTGCTCAAGCCGTCATCGGCCGCGCGCGCGGTGGCGAGCGGCGCCCCCTTCATCGAGCGCGTCGACCTCCTGGTGAAGCTGATCTCGCATCAGCTCGGCACCCCCAATCCCGAGATCGACCGCACGGTCGAGACCGTGGACCTGAAGCTGAACGAGAAGATCGTGCAGGGCGGATCGGGCGCGCAGTAGCGCCCTTCCAGCGACGTCAGCGCTTTAAGAGATCAGGCCGGTCACAGCAACGAGCGTGACCGCGCCGGTGGGGGTGATCAGGCGGCTGAGCGTCGTGCCCGGTGTCAGCCACGCCGTACGCGAAGTCATCTCGCGCAGCACTGTTCCCAGTGTGACGCAAACTCAACAAGAGTGATCGCGGGTCATTGATCACGCGATCGTGTCGCCTTCACCTCGCTCCGGCTGTCGCCCGCAAATATCACGTGTGCGTGAAGCGAAGCCATATTGCCCGTCATGTCCCAGCGTTGCACGGCGTGAAAACGCGTTGTTTCCGCTCGAACTGAACCAAAGCGCACAAAATCCCTCTCCACCGCACGCGCAGATGAGGTCCCGCCCCTCATCCGTGATCCTTCATTTGCGCAAGCGCTGCATGCACGCGCGGCGGGCTCGTCTTCTTGTCTCGGGAATAGGGGTGAGCAACATAGCTTTGCAAGTCAGCTGTCTTTTACGGCTTTTTCCAGACACTGATTTGCAGTCCCTGCGTTCGGGATCCAGACAAGAACAAGCGAAGAAAAACAAGCAATGGATCAGGCCATGCTGAGCGTCGCCCGCGCGGTAGAGGCAGGCGCGACGACGATGAGGGGCGTGATCGACGCCACCGGACTGTCCCGTCTCAAGATCGAACGTGCGTTGAACGCGCTGGAGAAGCAGATGCTGCTGGTCCGCGACGGCCAGGGCTTCCGCGCGACCGGCCTGCCGAAGACGGCCCGGCCCGCCCGGCAATGCGGATCGTGCAACGCCTGCTGCGATATTCTGGAGGTGGCCGGCGTCGACAAGCCGGTGAACCAGCTCTGCAAGCATTGGCAGGCGGGTACCGGATGCAGCATCTATGAGCGCCGCCCGCAGATGTGCCGGTCCTTCGTCTGCGCCTGGCTGCAGGGCCATCTCGACGACGAGTGGTTTCCGGCGAAGTCGGGCATCGTGGTGCATTTCAGCCAGGATGCCGTCAACGTCACCGTCGATGACGATTGTCCCGATCGCTGGCGCGAGGAGCCGTATTTCAGCAAGCTTGCCGAATGGTCGCTGAACGGCATCAGGCGGATCGGAAACCGCGGCTACGCGACCCTCGTGGTCTCCGGCGAAAACCGGTTCCTGCTGCTCGGGCGCACCATCGTTCCCGATCCGACGCTGTTCGGAACGGCGTTCCTGCCGCTCACCGCCGACACCTTCCGGTTCTGGCGGGCGACATCGCCAGAGCATTTGCAGCGGCTGCACGAGCGCATCGCCGAGATCGAACGGATCAGGCAGGAATTCGGCTCCTGCGCGATCCCCGGGAACGAGGACGACGATCCGCAAGCCCCTTACCGGCCCGCACTTCTACGGCAATCGAATCACGCCTGAACTCCGCCGTGGGCAACACGGCATGATTCGCGCCGGAACGCTCGACGCGCCCCGGCCGGATTGATAAGCCCCTGTCCGCTGATGATGGGGACTTGAGTCGGGGACATGACGGTTGCGATCGAGATGGGGCAGACCACGGCAGGCGCCGCGGCGGCCATGGACCTCGAGGAACTGCTGGCGACCCGTCTCCTGGTGCAGGGCAATTCGGGCTCCGGCAAGTCGCATCTCCTGCGGCGGCTGCTCGAACAGAGCGCGCCCTGGGTGCAGCAGGCCATCATCGACCCCGAAGGCGACTTCGTCACGCTGGCCGAGCATTTCGGCCATCTGGTGATCGAGGCCGAGGACCACACCGAGCGCGGCCTACAGGTCGCCGGCGAGCGCGCGCGGCTGCACCGGGTCTCCACCGTGCTCAATCTCGAAGGGCTCGACGCCGAGAACCAGATGCGGCGTGCGGCGGCTTTCCTCGGCGGTCTGTTCGATGTCGGCCGTGACCATTGGTACCCGATGCTGGTGGTGGTGGACGAGGCGCAGCTGTTCGCACCGGCGGTCGCCGGTGAAGTCTCGGACGAGGCGCGCAAGCTTTCGCTCGGCGCGATGACCAATCTGATGTGCCGCGGCCGCAAGCGTGGGCTCGCCGGCATCATCGCGACCCAGCGCCTGGCAAAGCTTGCCAAGAACGTCGCGGCCGAAGCCTCAAACTTCCTGATGGGCCGGACCTTCCTCGACATCGACATGGCGCGCGCGGCCGACCTGCTCGGCATGGAACGGCGGCAGGCCGAATCCTTCCGCGATCTCGAACGCGGTCAGTTCATGGCGCTGGGACCTGCGCTCTCGCGCCGTCCGCTGCGTCTCAACATCGGCGCGACCGACACCAGCCCGCGCAATTCCACGCCGCGACTGATGCCGCTGCCGGAAGCGACGCTCGAGGACATGCGCGCCGTGATCCTCGCCGCGCCGCCGCCCGATGCCAGCCGGCCGCAGCGCCGGCCAGCGCCCGACTTGCTCGAACAGCTCCGCGCCGCGAAGGCGGCCGCGACGCCGGAGATTCGCACCGAAGTAGTCGAGGCGCCGGTCAGCGCCGAAGAGCTCGCCGAGCGGCGCGAGCGCGTGGATCGCACGCTGCGTGCCGTGCTCGCCGAGCCCGATGCGGGCTTCCGCGCGGTCGGCGTGCTCTACCAGGAGTTCGCGGTCCGCTGCCGCATCGAGGGGCTCGGCGCGGCCGTGCCCGACCTCAACGAATTCCGCCGCATGCTGACGCATGCGCGCGCCGGGCTCGGCACGGATCTCGCCGAAGACGACGCCTGGCAGGACGTGTCGCTGCGCGCCTCGATCCTGCCCGACGACATGCAGGGCGTGTTCATGATGATCGCGCGCGCGGCGAAGGAAGGCTGGCCCTGCCCCGGCGATGCCGCGATCGCGCGTGCTTACGGCTCGCATTCGCTGCGCCGCGCCCAGCGCCTGCTCGGCTACATGGAGGAGCAGGGCCTGATCGTCGTCCAGCTCGACGGCGGCGGCCGCCGGATCGTGACGCTGGTGGAGCTGGCCTGGGCCACCGCGCCCGGCGATCCCAATGGCGACGACCTGCCGGCGGAGCCGGTTCAGAGCGCGGCTTCGGCCTGAGCCGGCGGACTGGAGAGCGCATCCGGCGCGCGCCGCCGCTCATCTGCAAATATCCTGCGATAGAGCAAGACCGAGACGAGCCAGGCGAGCGCGAACAGCGCGATCACGACGAAGCCGACATTGGCGAGCGACTCGTTGAGGCCGTCGACCAGCGTCCACACGCCGCCGGACAGGCCGAGGCGGTCGGCGATCAGGCCAAGCGCCTCGATGCCGCCGATCAACAGCGCGACCGCGACGGAGGTACCGGTGATCGTGAGGTTGTACCAGAGCTTTCGCAGCGGATCGACGAAGGCCCAGCGATAGGCGCTGACCATCAGCGCCGAGTCGGCCGTGTCGACCAGCGCCATGCCTGATGCGAACAACGCGGGAAAGACCAGGATATCGGCGAGCGAAGCGCCACGCGCGGCTTCGCTCGCGGAGATGCTGAGCAGGCCGATCTCGGTCGCGGTGTCGAAGCCGAGCCCGAACAGGAAACCAAGCGGGTACATGTGCCAGGGCTTTGTCACCAGGCGAAACATCGGGCCGAGCAGCCGCGCCAGGAATCCGCGATTGACGAGCAGCCCGTCGAGGCCTGCGGCGTCGTGAACGCCCTGCTCGCGCGCCGCGCGAAACGTCCGCCACAGGCCGGCGAAGATGACGAGATTGATGGCCGCGATCACGAGCAGGAACAGCGCCGACACCGATGTGCCGATCAAGCCACCGATTTCCCTGAGCAGGCTGTCGCCGCCAAGGTTCACCACGCCCAGCGCCAGCAGCACGGTCGCGACCACGACGATTGTGGAATGGCCGAGCGCGAAGTAGAGGCCGACCGATCGCGGCGCATCGCCCGCCTGCATCAGCTTGCGCACGACATTGTCGATGGCGGCGATGTGATCGGCGTCGACGGCGTGGCGCAGGCCAAACACCCAGGCCAGCAGCGCCGTCGCCATCACCGTCGGCCGGTCACCGAACGCCGCGAAGGCCCAGGCCCATGCGGCAATGTTGGCGGCGATGAGCCCGCCGAACAGCAGCACCATTCCGGGCTCGACCGCCCGCCAAGACCATTTCGTCACGACAACCATTCCGTCCGCCGCACGCCCTATGGCGGCACCGGTATGATCTTTTCACAAAATGGTCACACTGACCACCCCCGGAAGCGCTGGTGCGTCCGATTACGGCTACGCCGCCTCGGACCCGCCGAGATAGGCGTCGCGCACACGAGGATCGTCCTTCAGCGCCCGCGCCGGGCCCGAGAGCACGATCTTGCCGGTCTGGAGCACATAGGCCTCGTGCGCGATCTCGAGCGCGAGGCTCGCATTCTGCTCGACCATGAACACCGACACGCCGTCCTGGTTGATGGTGCGGATCAGCTCCAGCACGCGGTCGACATAGAGCGGCGACAATCCCATGGTCGGCTCATCCATCACGATCATCCTGGGACGGCTCATCAACGCGCGTGCCATTGCGACCATCTGCTGCTCGCCGCCCGACAGCGAGCCCGCGCGCTGCGACAGCCGCTGGCCGAGTTTTGGGAACAGGGTGAGCATCTTGTCGAGATCCTGCGCCACCGCATCGCGATCGTTGCGCACGAAGGCCCCCATCAGGATGTTTTCGCGCACGCTCATGTCGGCGAACAGCCGCCGCGCCTCCGGCACCGAGGCGATGCCGCGGCGAACGATCTGCGGCGTGGTCAGTCCGAGCAGCGAGGCACCGTCGAAGGTCACGTCGCCCGAACGCGGCTTCACGAGACCCAGAATGATCTTCATCGTCGTCGATTTACCGCTGGCATTGCCGCCGAGCAGGCAGACGATGTGACCGCGGCCGACCGTGATCGACAGGTCGAAATGGACCTGGGCCTGGCCGTAGAACGTGTTGACATCAGACAGCGTCAGCAGCGGTTCGGGGACATTGTCGGTCATGCCGCGCTCTCCTGCTCTGCCGTCCCCGACAGGCCGTGGCCGAGATACGCCTCGATCACCTTGGGATCGTTGCGCACCTCTTCGCCCGGCCCTTCCGCGATCTTCTTGCCTTCGTCCATGACGATGACGCGGTCGGAGAGACGCATCACCATCTCCAGCTTGTGCTCGATCAGGAGAATGGTCAGCCCTTCGGCCTTCAGCTCGGCGACGAGCGCCTGCATCTCCGCGGTCTCGGTCGGGTTCATGCCGGCGGTCGGCTCGTCGAGCAGCAGCAGGCGCGGCTTCAGCGCGAGCGCGCGTGCGATCTCGACGCGGCGGCGGTTGGCGTAGGACAGGCTGTAGGCCGGCTGGTCGATCCGCGGCAGCAGCCGCTCGCCGAAGCGGACGAGGATGGCTTTCACCTCGTCGCGCAGCCGCTCCTCCTCGGCCTTGACGCTGGCCGGGCGCAGCAGCGCCAGTCCCAATTCCAGCAGCGGGCCGATCACCGGCACCGCCGGCTTCACCGCGCGCAGCCGCGTATGGGCGCCGATCAGGACATTATCCATCACGCTGAGATTTCCGAAGACGCGGCCAAGCTGGAACGTGCGCGCGATGCCCTGGCCAGCGAGCCGTTCCGGCGACAGGCCCGTGATGTCCTGCCCTTCGAAGCGGACTTCGCCGGCGTCGGGCCGGTCGAGCCCGGTGACGAGGTTGAACAGCGTCGTCTTGCCGGCGCCGTTCGGGCCGATGATGCTGATGAGCTCGCCCCTGGCGAGGTCGAGATCGATGGCGTCCACCGCGGTGAGACCGCCGAAACGGCGCGTCAGCCCGCGCAGCGACAGCATGGGAGACTGCTCCGCCATCACATCGTCCCCAGCAGGCCCTGCGGCCTGAACCGCACGAGCAGCAGCAGCACGATGCCATAGATCAGGATGCGATACTCCGCCGCGATCCGGAAGACTTCCGGCAGGCCGACCAGCGCGACCGCTCCGAGAATGGCGCCGACGACATTGCCTAGGCCGCCGAGGATGACGACAGTCAGAGCCAGGATCGACTGCTGCGTATTGAAGGTCTCGTGGTTGATGTAGGAGTAGAGATGCGCGGCGATGCCGCCGCTGACGCCGGCGGCGAACCCGCCGAAGATGAAGGCCAGCGACTTGTAGCGGTTCAGGCTGAGGCCATAGGCGCGCGCGGCGATGTCGTCGTCGCGAATGGCGCGGAAGCTGCGGCCGAGATGCGACCCGAGCAGACGCCCCTGCAACAGCGCCAGCACGACCATCACTGCGAAGCTGAACCAGTAGATCGAGGTCGGGCTGATCAAATCATAGCCGAACAGCGACAGCGGCGGGATGCCCGAGATGCCGATCGGACCGCGGGTGACGCTTTCCCAGTTCAAAATCACCAGCGACACGATCTCGCCGATGGCGAGCGTCGCGATCGACACATAGTGCCCGCGCAGGCGGAACGACGGCGAGATCAGCGCCGTGCCGAGCGCGGCGCTCATCAGGCCGCCGCCGATAATGGCAAGGCCGACGGGGACGGAAAAATTGAGCGACAGCAGCGCGGATGTGTAGGCGCCGATCGCCAGCAGCGCCGCATGTCCGAGCGAGACCTGCCCCACCGTGCCGGCAACCAGCGTCAGGCTGAGCGCGAGCATGCCGAGCAGCCAGGCGTTGATCAGGGTCTGGAGCACGTAGAAGGACACCGGGAAGAACGGCAGGATCGCGAACACGCCGGCCGCAATCAGCAGCGCCCAGCGCGGGATGCGCACCGGGCGGCTCGGCGCGATGAAGGTGCCGGTGAGCGGCTCGGGCGGTGCCTGCCGGGCGCTGGCGAACAGCCCGTTCGGACGCAGCACGAGCACGATGACGAGAAGCAGGAACGCGAACAGATTGCGGTAGCTGGTGCCGAACACCGCGACGCCGTAGCTTTCGACGAGTCCCAGCAGCAGGCTGCCGATCACCGCGCCGGGCACGTTGCCGGCGCCGCCGACGACTTCAGCGACAACGCCCTTGAGCGTCGCCTGCAGGCTCATCGCAGTGTCGATCTGGTTGTAGTACATGCCGACCAGCAGGCCGGAGACGCCGCCAAGCGCGGCCGCGATGCCGAACACCGCCTGATTGACGCGGTTGACGTCGACGCCCATCTGCATCGCGGCGTCGCGATCCTGCGAAGCGGCGCGCACCGCCCAGCCGAGCTTGCTGTAACGCAGGAACACGAACAATAGCAGCGCACTGGTGAGGCCGACACCGGCGATGAGCAGATCAAGAGGCCCGATCGTGCCGCCGCCGACCTGGAAGCGAACGTCCGGCAACTGGCTCGGCAGCGCGCGCGGATTGGGCGAGAAGGTCAGCATCACCAGCTGGTCGAGCACGAAGCTGATGCCGATGGTCGCAAGCAGCGGCGCGATGCGCACCGAATTCTGGAGCGGACGCAGGCCGAACCGCTCGATGATCAGCCCGACGATCGCCGCGGCCACCGCGACCACGATGATGGTGAGCGGCAGCGGCGTATGCAGCTGCACCACTGCGACCCAGCCGATATAGGCGCCGACGAGATAGATCGAGCCCTGCGCGAAGTTGATCAGCCGGCTGACGCCGAAGATCAGCGCGAGCCCGACCGCAACGAGCGCGTAGACATTGCCGACGATCAGCCCGTTGATCGTGTAGTCGAGCCAGGAAGACACGCAGCGTTCCTAATCAAGGGAGAAAGCGGCCGGAGCCCTAAAGCGCGATGAGATATCGCGCTTTAGTTTGTTTTTGCGCATGATCTTCTCGAAAAATCGCTTCGCACTTTTCCGGATCATGCTTTGGTCCGACCATCATGTCAGGTCGGCTTGCCGTCCCAGAGCGCGAACTGGCCCTTGCGCACGACGAGCTCGGCATTCATGGCGCCCTTGACGCGGCGGGTCGCGACGTCGAACGTCGCGGTGCCGAAGATGACGCTCGGGACGTCCTTGACCTTGGTGAAGGCGTCGCGAATGGCACGGCGGTCGGTGCCGCCGATCTTCACCACCGCGGCCGCCATGTTCATCGCGTCATAGGCATAGGCATTGAAAGCATCGGGCTCCTGCCCGTTGTATTTCTTCTTGAAGCCCGCGATGAACTTCTGCACCTCGGGACGCGGGTCTTCCGGGAAGTAGCGCGTGCCGACATGCACGTCCTCGACCGCTTCGCCGCCGAGCTCCAGGAACTTTGGCGAGTAGACCGAGCTTGCGGCGCAGATCACCTGCTTCAAGCCGACCTGGCGCGCCTGACGCGCGATCAATGCGCCGTCCGAATAATACGAGATCAGGATCAGCCCGTCCGGATTGGCGTCGCGCACGCGCACCAGCGTCGAGCGGAAGTCGCGCTCCTCGGCGATGTAGCCCTCGGTGACCGCGATCTCCGCGCCGTATTCCTTGGCGGCATTGACGAAATAGTCGCGGCTGGTGCGGCCCCAATCGGTGTTGAGATGCAGCACCGCGAGCTTCTTCAGGTTGAGACGCTTGACGGCATAGGACGCCAGCAGCGGTTGCTCGTCGGCCTGGCTGACCGACGTGCTCCACATGAAGTCGCCGCCCTTGGTGAAGTCAGGATGCGAATTGGTGAAGCCGAACTGCACCAGGCCCGCGCGCTGGTAGATTGGGGATGCCGCCATCGAGGCGGGACTTGAGAAGTCGCCGAGCTCCAGCACGATGCGGGGATCGGACACGAACTTCTGGGCGATCGCCACCGACTGGCGCGGGTCGCTCTGGCTGTCCTCGAAATTGTAGGCGAGCTTGCGGCCATTGATGCCGCCGGCTGCAAGGATCTCGTCGAGCGCGAGATCAAAGCCCTGCTTCCACTGCGTGCCATATTGCGCGTTCGGCCCGGTCAGGGGACCGCTGACGCCCAGCAGGATCGGCTCGGAGGATTGTGCGAAGGCCGCGCGCGAGACAGCCGCTCCCGCCATCATGGCGGCGAGCGAGCCCTTGACCAGGGTACGACGATCGATGTTGCTCATGCACGGCTCCATCCAGTCAGTGTTGATATAAGCAGCAATTCTTGTGCCGGTGAGATTGCCTATTTCGAGGGCTCGCCGAGCGACAGCATCAGCCGGTTCGCCCAGTTGAAGAACGAGGCGCCGTTGATGACGTCGACGATCTCGGCATCGTCGAGGCCGGCGCGGCGCAGCTCCTCGATATTGTCAGGACCGAACGCGATCGGCGTCGCGGCCAGCGCGACCGAGGCCTTGACGACGGCGTTCCAGCGCTCGCCGAGATCGGCCTTGATGCCTTCGTCAAGCAGGCGCTGCACGTCGTCGCGGCGCTTGGAATAGGTGCTGGCGAAGCGCGCATGCACGGAGGCGCAATAGATGCAGCCGTTGTAGCGCGAGGTCGCGGCCGCCGCGAGCTCGCGCTCGGCGCGCGGCAGGCCATCGACGACGTTGTAGAAGATATCCTTGTCGGTCTTGGTGCGGGCTTCCAGCACTTCGGGATCGCGCACGAGAAGGCGGAAATATTCGGACTTGGCGCGGGAGCGATCGACCAGGCCATTGAAGTGCCGCTCGGTCAGGTCGGCCTCGGGCAACGGCTCGATCCAGGAGACCCAGCCGAGCTCGTCCTGGGTGAAGACGACGGGCGGATTGACGGTGGCGCTCATGATGCAGCCTCCTCTTATGCGTTCGCTGCGGCGAGCGTGCGCAAGCCGCTGACGACCCGCACCTGGAACGACAGGAACGCGACGAGCTGGGAGAACGTGACGATGCCGGTGTTCGACCAGCCGGCGGCAAGCAGCGCCTGCATGTCGGCGGATGCGGCATCGCGCGGACGGAATACCAGCAGATGCGCATGCTCGAGCGCTGCGACGAGCCGGGCGCCGAGAGCGGACTTGCTCGCCGCACTCACGCGATAGATCAGGCCGGCCGTGTTCTCGACCGACAGCGGACCGGCCGGAAAGGAGCCATACGGACCCGAGGTTTTGCCTCGCGCGATCTCGGCGTCGATCACTTCCAGCAGCTTTTTGCCATCTGCGGTGGCCGCAAGCTTCTCGCGATAGAAGGTCGCAACGGGCGACTCGCCATGGAGCCCGGTCACGAAGGCCGCGACCGCCGCGCGCTCCGTAAGCGAAAAGTCGCTCGCATCGATCGGCTCGAACAGCGAGAGATAGCTCTTCTGCGCATTCTCGCGCGCCTGCAGCCGACGGGCGCGGATCGTGTCCAGGGCCGAGCCCGGCTCGATTCCGGCGAGCGTGTCGATGATATCCGGTGTTGCCATCATTCAACCTCGTGCAATCATTCCGATCAGCCCACCAGCGCCACATTGGGCGCGGCCCGGGTCCAGCCCAGCGCCGGCGCGACCTTCTCCGCGACAAGCTCGATCGAGCGCAGGATATGGGGATGCGGCGCATCGACCGAATGGGCCTGGAAGACGAGATCGGTCACCCGCTCCAGCGTGGCATCCGCGCGAAGCGAGGCGATGACGTCGTCGGCCGCGCCGACATGCGTGTCGAATGCCGCAATCATCTCCTCCAGCGTCTCGCCCGGGGGAAGGTGACCGCCCTTCATGAATTGCGGAAGAGCGCGCCGCAAGCCAATGTCTGCGAGGCGCATCGCCTCGGCGCGGTCGTCGGCGACGAAGACGCTGCGCGAGGCCATGATGCGCGGCTCGCGTCCCGGCGGCAGCGCTTCGAGATAGGCATCGATGACCGGATTCTGGATGTCGGCGAGCGTGGCCTTCGGCGCCTCCTTGGGCCGCGGCTGCGTGCGCGACAGCAAGAGGCCATCGCCCGCCTTGCCGGCACGGGCGCCGCCGGCGACCGAGAACGTCGCCTGCCAGATCCGGTTGTCCAGTTGGGGCCGCTGCGGATAGATCGTATCGCCGCCGGTGAGCGGCTTGCCGACCAGGGCGGTGCGGACGACCTCCAGGTTGCGGGCGAAAATCTCGTTGCGCTGGGCGCTGTCGAGGCCGAAGGCCGCAAAGGCCGACGGATTGCCGCCGGTGCCGACGCCGAGCTCGAAGCGGCCGTTGCAGAGGAGATCGAGCACCGCGGCATCCTCCGCCACCCGCACCGCGTTCTCCAGCGGCAGCGTCACGATGCCGGTGCCGAGACGGATGCGCGAGGTCTGCGCCGCGACGTAGCCGAGGAAGGTGAAGGGCGACGGCAAGCCACCCTCGCGCTCGTGGAAATGATGCTGCGCGATCCACGCGGAATCGAGGCCCGCTTTCTCCGCGCGCACGATCTGCTCGGCGGCGAAGCGATAGCGCTCGGCGGGCGGGGCTTCATCGAGGAGGCGCGTGAAGAAGCCCAGTCGTTTCAGGTTTGCAAAGCGTTTCATACGACCCCTGTCGGGCGAGGATGGGCCCCGATGATGTCGGTTGCCGCAGCTCCAGACAAGCGGGCATTGCGCAAGGCTCGTACGCAAGGCGGCCCGCCGGGATCGCCCCCTGCGCTGGAGCTGGGCAGATTGCCTACCAGCTCGGCAGCACCGCACCCTTGAACTTGGTCAGGACGAACTCCTTGACCTCCGGCGTGTGGTAGCTGTCCACGAGGATCTTGACCCAGGGCTTGTCCTTGTCCGCCGTGCGAATGGCGATCAGGTTGACGTAGGGGCCTTTCGGGTCCTCGCGCAGGATCGGATCCTTGACGGGGTCGAGACCGGCCTGGGTGGCATAGTTGGTGTTGATCGCGGCGGCGTCGACGTCGTCGAGCGCGCGAGGTGCCTGCGCGGCATCGACCTCGATGAATTTCAGCTTCTTGGGATTCTCTGTGACGTCGAGCACCGTCGGCTTGAAGCCCGTGCCGTCCTTCAGTTTGATCACGCCCTTGTCGCGCAGCAGCAGCAGCACGCGGCCGCCATTGGTCGGATCGTTCGGGATCGAGACCTTGCCGCCCTCGGGGATATCGGCAAAGGCCTTGTGCTTCTTCGAGTAGACGCCGATCGGAAAATTCACGGTCAGCCCGACGGATTCGATCTTGTAGCCGCGGTCGGCCTTCTGGTTGTCGAGATAAGGCTGGTTCTGGAACGAGTTGGCCTGGATCTCGCCGGCATCGAGCGCGGCGTTCGGCACGACGTAGTCCGAGAACTCGATGAGCTGGATGTCGAGGCCGTTCTTCGCCGCAATCGGCTTCACCGCCTCGAGGATCTGCGCATGCGGGCCCGGCGTCACGCCGATCTTGATGGTCTCGGCGGAGCTTGCTGCCGACCAGGCGGCGAGCACGGTCGCGAGGATCAGGGGGAGGCGAAACGACATCTTGGTCTCCGTAGGTCTGCGGCAATGATTGGAACCGTATTCGCTTCTCCGCCGGGCGAAATCAATGAAATGGAAATCCATATTTGCCTGATGACGCGGACAACGCTTCTCCGTTCGACCCGATGTGGGGAACGATTGCGCCCGCGCAAGCGTGAGGCGCATCACGGCAAAGCGGCACGCGGCGAGCGAAATTGGCGACGCGATGGCGTCGACCCTTCATGCGCTGGCGTTGCCGGCCTCCAGTGAGCCCGTCTACGCGGTCCGCCACGTCGCGGGCGACACCATGATCAGGACGCAGATCGCAGCGTAAGCGGCGAGCGAGGCCGTGACCATGGAGGCAAGCCCCGCCATGCCGGCGCCAAAGCTCACCACCGCGATCCAGCCGCCGCCGGCCGCGATCAGGATGCGCGCGGCGGACGACGCAAGCGGGCCCATGGCACGGCCGGTGCCCTGGACGGCGAACGACGTGACGAATCCGAAGCCAAGCGCCGCATAGGCCGGCGCGACGATGCGCAGATAGGTCATGCCTTCGCTGACGACGTCCGCGTCATGGCTGAAGAGGTGCAGCCAGGCCGTCGGGAAGATCGCAACCAGCGCGCCAATCGTGCCGGTCATGATCATGCCGACGACGCCGCTGATCCAGCCGATTTTCCGCGCCCGCGCCGTCTGCCCCGCGCCCATGTTGACGCCGACCATGGTCAGCGTCGCCGTGCTGACGCCGAACAGCAGCGGGATCATGATGTAGTCGAGCCGCGAGGCGATGCCGTAGCCGGCGAGCGCGGAGGTGCCGAACAGGCCGACCGCGCCGGTGACGAGGATGACGGTAAGATTGGTGAGCACCGCGTTGAAGGCGGTGGGGATGCCGACCTTCAGCATGTCGGCGAAGATGTTTGCGCGCAAGGGCACGATGTGCAGCTTGAGGCCGGACACGCCCGAGGCCATGTAGCGCAGCAGGAACAGCATCGCCGCGCCGTAATAGAGGCCGAAGGCGACACCGGCGCCGCCGATGCCGAGCCGGGGGATCGGCCCGAACCCGAAGATCAGCGCCGGCGAAACCGGAATGGTCACGATCGCGCCGACCAGCGTCACCAGCGCGGGCACCCTGACATTGCCGGCGCCGCGCAGCGCGGCGGCCTGGAGGTTGACGATCCACACCGGAATGGCGCCGGCGAACAAATAGTTGGAGTAGGTGGTGGCGGCCGCGAGCGCCCCGTCCGTGCCGCCGAGGGCGCGGTACAGATGGGGACCGCCAATGATGACGCCCAGCGTGAACGCGCCGCCGGCCATGATCGCAAGCACCACGGCATGATAGAGCGCCGCCTCCGCGTCGGCGCGGCGGCCGGCACCGACCGCGCGCGCCACCGAAGACGCAACGCCCGAGCCGAAGCCACCGTTCGACATCATGGTCATCAGCATGAAGATCGGGAACACCAGCGCGGCGCCCGCGAGCGCATCGGTGCCGAGGAAGCCGACGTAATAGGCTTCCGCGATGTTCACCGCGGTCTGCGCCACCAGGACGGTCACGGTCGGCAGCGCGAGCTTGAGCAGCGTCGGAAGGATCGGCGCCGTCAGCAGCGCCGCACGCCTCTGCTCGGCCGCGCTTTGTTTTGCCGCCGCGCTTGGGGCGGACGCCGCCGCCGCGCGAAGCGGAGCCGCGGTGCCGGCCACGATCTGCACGGCGGGCGAGACCGGTGCGGCGGCATCTTCGACTGACATGGGCTCGATCCTGTGCGTAGCGGACCGCCGGTCGGCCGCCCATTGTATTATGACCATAATGTCTTATTATGATCGTAATACAATAGACCCCCGCTCACGATTTTGTGGCCGGGCGGAAAAGCCGGGTCGCAGGAGGCCGGATTGGCGCGCTACGACAAGGGACACAGCGACGCGACACGGCGGCACATCCTCGATGTTGCCTCGTCGCGGTTCCGCGAGAGCGGCATCGCCGCGGTCGGCCTCGCCGGCATCATGGCGGAGGCGGGCCTGACCAACGGCGCCTTCTACACCCATTTTTCCTCCAAGGAGGATCTGGTGCGCGCGGTGTTGCGCGACGCGCTGGAGCGGCGCGAGCAGCGGCACAAGGACAATCTCGAAAACGGCGTCGCGCTCGAGACCGTGATCCGCGATTATCTGTCGCCGCGCCATCGCGACCGCGCGGCGACCGGCTGCCCGACCGCGGCCCTCGTCGCCGAGATCGCGCGGCATCCGAGGCCGACGCGCGATACCTTCACGGCGAAGATCACCGACATCCTCGCGCTGATGGCGGCGCAGCTCCCGCGGGGGTCGGCGGACGAGCGGCGCCGCAAGACGATCGCGATCTACGCGACAATGGTCGGCGCACTGCAATTGTCGCGCGCCGTCAACGACCGGCAATTGTCTGATGAGATCTTGGAGAACGCCGTCGAAGCCGCCGTCAGTCTGGCCGGCGCACGGTAAGCGAGCCCGCAAGCCGAGCGGGCGGAAGATTGCCCGACCGCCTCTCTTTATTTCGCCGTCCCGCTTCTGCCGCCGGCGGCATCCGATCGTCGATCGCCGGCAAGGCCAAGCACCATGTCGGAGAACCGCTCGCCCTGCACCAGAACGTGGTCGTGAAGCCGCGTAGCAGCGAGTTGCTCGTCGCCGGCGCGGATCGCTTCGAGAATCCCGGCGTGCTCCTGGAGTGATTGCAGCAGACGATTACGCGCCCGAAGCTGAATGCGGCGATAGGCGCTCAGCCGCTTGTGCAAGGCGAAAGCCTGATCGGCCAGGAAGCTGTTGCGACTGGCGCGGTAGATCGCTTCGTGAAAGCCGCGATTATCGGCGTAGTACTGCTCGCTGTCGCCTTCCCGCGCGGCGATTTCGCAGGCGCGGTGAGCGGTCTCCATCGCCGCATCATTGTCCGGGGTCAGCCGACGCGCAGCCAGCCGGCCGCACGCGCTTTCGATCTCGGCCATGGTCTCGAACATCTCGAACAGCCGGGTTGGTGACGGGACGCTCACGATCGCGCCCCGGCGCGGGCGGACATCGATGAAGCCTTCGGCGCCGAGTTGGAGCAGCGCCTCACGGATCGGGGTGCGCGACACTCCGAATCGCTCCGCGAGCGAGGCCTCGTCCAGACGATCGCCCGGCTGAAATTCCCCTGCAATTACAGCGTCTTCGATCGACTGCTTCAGTCTGAAGGCTTGGCTCATTGTATACACCCGATCCAAAGATTCCATACCACATACTTGACAAAACATACAGCATGCAGTTCATACTTAAATTGTATGCAAGATTGAAAATAAAAAATGCAATCTGCCAACGGGAGGTATGGAATGAAGATTTCAAGACGCCACGTCCTGGCCTTGGGAATTGCGGCCCCGGCCCTGCTCCGGTTCGGAGAGGCGCGCGCGGCTACGGCTCTGAAGATCTCGCACCAGTTTCCGGGAGGCACGGCGACCGAGGGCGATTTCCGCGACCGGCTCTGCCGGCGGTTCGCGAGCCTGATCCAGGAGCGCAGCAAGGGAGCGATGACCGCCGAGATCTATCCCGGTTCGTCGCTGATGAAGACCAACGCCCAGGTCTCGGCGATGCGCAAAGGCGCACTCGACATGAGCCTCATTCCGATCTCCTACGCCGGCGGAGATCTTCCCGAACTGAACATCGGCCTGATGCCGGGCCTTGTCACTGGTTACGACGAGGGCCTCGGCTGGAAGAACAAGCCGATTGGCCAGGAGTTCACCAGGTTTCTCGCCGCCAAAGGCATCGTCATCGTCACCTGGATCTGGCAGGCCGGCGGCGTCGCCAGCCGCGCGCGTCCGCTGGTCGAGGTCGGCGACGCCAAGGGCATGAAGATCCGCGGCGGCTCGCGCGAGATGGATCTCGTGCTCCAGGCCGCCGGCGCCTCGGTGCTGTCGCTCCCCTCCAATGAACTCTATGCGGCGATGCAGACCGGCGCTTGCGACGCCGCCCTCACCTCGTCGACCAGCCTGACCTCGTTCCGCCTGGAGGAACTTGCCAAGCACCTGACGACCGGGCGGGCCAAGAGCTACTGGTTCATGCTCGAGCCGCTCGTGATGTCGAAGGCGGTGTTCGATCGGCTTTCGAACGAGGAGCGCGACATCATCGTCTCGGTCGGCGCCGAACTCGAGGCGTTCGGCCGCGCTGCGGCGGTGGAGGATGATGTCCGCGTGGCCAAGGTCTACCAGGCCGCCGGCGCGACGGTCCACGATCTCGATGACAAGACGGTTCAGGCATGGCGGGAGCTTGCGCGCGATACGGCCTGGAAGGATTACGCCAACAAGAACGAGAACTGCGCCCGCCTGATCAAGCTTGCCATGGAGGCCGGCTCATGAGCGCGCACGGTATCGATCTCGGCCATTCCGCCGTCGCGACCGCGGCGCGACCCGGCTCCCCGGTGGGACGCATCAACCGCGCGATGACCCTGCTCAACAGGACGATCGTCGTCCTCTGCTCGATCGCGCTCATCGTCGCGAGCACGATCCTGAGCTACAGCGTGGCCGCGCGCTACTTCTTCAACGCCGCAACCTATTGGCAGGACGAGGCCGCGGTGTTCCTGCTGGTCGGCGCCACGTTCCTTTCGACCGCGTTCGTGCAGTCGGGACGCGGCCATATCGGCATCGAGGCCCTCACCGGCTATCTGTCGAAGCGTGGCAATGCGATCCGCATGCTGGTGGTCGACGCGGCGAGCTTGCTGTTCTGCGGCTTCTTCGCCTGGAAATCCTGGACGCTGTTCCACGAAGCATGGGTCGACGGACAGGTATCCGGATCGACCTGGGCCCCGCCGCTGTGGATTCCCTACAGCATGATGTCGCTGGGCATGACGCTGATGACGCTGCAAATCGCGCTTCAGCTCGCCTCGAGCCTCGACGGATGGAGGAGCAAATGAGCACGCTTGCCGTTGGACTGATGTATGGTGGTGCGACGCTTGCCGTCATGGCCTCGGGCATGCCGATCGCGCTGGCGCTCGGCGCCGTCGCCGTCATCTTCATGTACTTCTTCATGCCCGCCGCATCGCTCGATACGGTGACGCAGAACGTCTACGAGGAGATGGCCTCGATCACGCTGCTGGCGATCCCGCTCTTCATCCTGAAGGGCGCAGCGATCGGCAAGTCGAAGGCAGGACAGGACCTCTACAGCGCGCTGCACGTCTGGATGGGCCGCATTCCCGGCGGACTCGGGATCGCCAACGTCTTTGCCTGCGCGCTGTTCGCCGCGATGGCCGGATCGTCTCCGGCGACCTGCTCGGCGATCGGCTCCGCCGGCATTCCCGAGATGCGCAAGCGCGGCTATTCCGGCGGCTTCGCCGCGGGCGTGATCGCTGCCGGCGGCACGCTGGGCATCCTGCTGCCGCCCTCGATCACCATGATCCTGTACGCGGTCGCGGCGGAGCAGTCGCTCGGACGCCTGTTCCTTGCCGGCATCGGGCCGGGCCTTCTCCTGGTGCTGCTGTTTGCGACCTACGCGGTGCTGAGGTTCAAGGCCGAATACGCCGCGGCGCAACGGGCCTATGCGGCTGATCCGGCGCAACATCCGATCCTGTCGAACGAGCGCTTCACCATGGCGATGCGGTTCGGCGCACTGCCGCGCGTCATGCCCTTCGTGGTGCTGCTCAGCGGCGTGATGGTCGCGCTCTACGGCGGCTATGCGACGCCGTCGGAAACCGCAGGTCTCGGCGGCATCCTCGCGCTGGTCCTGATCGCCTCGATCTACGGCGTGTGGCGCCCCAGGGATCTCGGCCCGATCCTGGAATCGACGCTGAAGGAATCGACCATGCTGATGCTGATCATCGGCATGTCGCTGCTCTACTCCTACGTGATGAGCTATCTCCACATCAGCCAGGGCGCAGCGCAGGCGATCGTCGCGATGCAGCTCTCGCGATGGGTGCTGCTGGGCGCGATCCTGGTGCTGGTGGTCGTGCTCGGCTTCTTCCTGCCGCCGGTCTCGATCATCCTGATGACCGCGCCGATCATCCTGCCGCCACTCAAGGATGCAGGCTTCGACCTGATCTGGTTCGGCGTGGTGATGACGATCGTGATGGAAATGGGGCTCATTCATCCGCCGGTCGGCCTCAACATCTTCGTCATCAGGAACATCGCGCCCGACATTCCGTTGCGTGACGTGATCTGGGGAACGCTGCCCTTCGTCCTGCTGATGGCATGCGCGGTCGTCCTGCTGTGCCTCGCGCCGTCGATCTCCACCTTTCTGCCCAATCTGGTGATGGGCCCGCCATCGCGATAACCGAGGAGGCATGAACCATGCTGAACGACACCAGGTCCGGACGCATCACGACGCCGGAATTCCTGCAAGGGCTGATCGACACGCTGACGCAACGCGGCCGCGCGGTTCTCGGCATCAAGCCGGAACGCGAGGCGGGCGAGGCGCGCGATCTCGCGCTTCTGGGCGAAGCGCTGCTGTCCAGGCGAGGCGAAGCTTCCGGCGTTGCGATCGCGCAATCCCTGCTTGCGGCTTTCGAGCAGGCGGCCGAGCCGGAGCGGCTGAAATTCCTCACCTCCCTCGCCGACCGGTTCGGGCCCGACCGTCGCGCGATCGAGCTTGCGATCGCCGGCTACCAGCGCAAGGAAGGCGGTGACGGCACCAAGCTCGAGGCGCTCCATGCCGCCGCGGAGCCGCGCCGGCAGGAGCTGATCCGGCGCCTCAACCTGGCGCCCGGCGGGACTTCGTCGCTGGTGCGCATGCGCGAAGTGCTGCTCTCGCTCCTGCGCGAGCATCCCGAGCTCCAGCCGGTCGACGACGATTTCGTCCATCTGTTCTCGTCCTGGTTCAACCGAGGTTTCCTGGTGCTGCGGCCGATCGACTGGACCACCTCGGCGAACATCCTGGAGAAGATCATCAGGTATGAGGCCGTCCACGCCATCCAGGACTGGGACGATCTGCGCAACCGGCTCGAGCCGCCGGATCGCCGCTGCTACGCATTCTTTCATCCGCAACTGGTCGACGAGCCGCTGATCTTCGTCGAGATCGCGCTCACCAAGGAGATTCCCGGCGCAATCGGCCCGCTGCTGGACAAATCACGCCAAGCGATTGACGCGCGCGAGGCGACGACCGCCGTGTTCTATTCGATCTCGAACACGCAAAAGGGCCTTGCCGGCGTCTCATTCGGCAACTTCCTGATCAAGCAGGTGGTGCAGGATCTCGCCCGCGAGCTGCCGAACCTGAAGACCTTCGTCACCCTGTCGCCGGTCCCCGGCTTTGCCGGCTGGGTCCGGCGCGAACTCAAGTCCGAGGCCTCCGGCGCGATCGACGAGGACACGCGCCGCGCGATGGCCGCGCTCGACGAGGGCGGCGACATCGCAAAGGCGAAAGACGCCATCACCGCGCTTGCCGCCTATTACTTCCTCAAGGCAAAGCTGCCGTCCGGCAAGCCGGTCGATCCGGTCGCCCGCTTCCATCTCGGCAACGGCGCCCGCCTGGAGCGGCTGAATTTCCTCGGCGATGCCTCGGCCAAGGGCATCAAGCAATCGCACGGCCTGATGGTCAATTATCTCTACGCGCTCGAGCACATCGAGGCGAATCACGAAGCTTTCGCAGAGCACGGCACCGTGGTGGCGTCCGACAAGGTGAAGAAGGCGCTCCGCGCCAGATTGTCGTCGCGCGACCTCGTTCCCAGCCCTCACACCAACTCTCAACGGAAGAGCTCGTCATGACCTCGAACCTGTACGATCGCCTGCTGGCAGGCGCGGAGTCCGACCAGTCCATCTGCATCGAGAAGGAGGACGGCGCGACGTTGAGCTACGCCGAACTCGCCGCCTTCAGCGGCAGGTTCGCGAACTTCCTCGCCAGGATCGGCGTCGGTTCGGGCCACCGCGTCGCCGCAAAGGTCGAGAAATCCGTCGAGGCCGTCGCGCTCTATCTCGCAACGCTCCGCGCCGGTGCGGTCTATCTGCCGCTCAACACCGCCTATACGCCGACTGAGACCGAGTATTTCATTCGGGATGCGCAGCCGACCTTGATCGTGTGCGATCCCAGGGAAGCGAACGACCTGCGCGCCATCGCCGCCAAGGCAGGCGGCCGGGTCGAGACGCTCGATCACCACGGCAAGGGCTCGCTGGCCGATGCCGCGGCGGATTTCCCGACGGGATTCGACACCGTAGCCAGGGCGAATGACGACCTCGCCGCCATTCTCTACACATCGGGCACGACCGGCCGCTCGAAGGGAGCCATGCTGACGCACGGCAACCTGGCCTCGAACGCCCTGACGCTCGTCGAAGAGTGGCGCTATTCGAGCAAGGACGTTCTGATCCATGCCCTGCCGATCTATCACGTTCACGGGCTCTTCGTTGCCTGCAACGTCACGTTCGCAGGACGCGCGCGCATTCTGTTCATGCAGAAATTCGACGCGGAGCGCATTCTGGCGACGATGGCGCGCAGCACGGTGCTGATGGGCGTGCCGACCTTCTATGTCCGCCTGCTCGAGAGCACCAATCTGAACGAGCGCACGACCGGCAACATGAGACTGTTCGTCGCCGGCTCTGCACCGCTTTTGGCCGAGACTCACCGTGCGTGGAAGGCGAGAACCGGACACGCGATCCTGGAGCGCTATGGCATGACCGAGACCGGAATGATCGCCTCCAATCCCTATGCGGGATCCCGCATTGCGGGCTCCGTCGGCAGGCCGCTTCCCGCCGTCGAGGTTCGCGTGGCCGATCCCGAGACGGGCGCCATCCTGCCAATCGACGACGTCGGCATGATCGAGGTGAAGGGACCCAACGTGTTCGCCGGCTACTGGAACATGCCTGACAAGACCGCCGCCGAATTCCGCAGCGACGGCTTCTTCATCACCGGCGACCTCGGCAAGCTCGACGCGCAGGGCTATCTCTACATCGTCGGCCGCGGCAAGGATCTCATCATCACCGGCGGCTTCAACGTCTATCCGAAGGAGATCGAGACCGAGATCGACGCCATTCCCGGGGTCTCGGAAAGCGCCGTCGTCGGCGTGCCGCACGCCGACTTCGGCGAAGGCGTCACGGCCGCCGTCGTCCGGTCGCCGGGCTCGTCGCTGGATGAGCGCGCCATTCTCGCCGCGCTGTCAGGGCGTCTTGCGAAATTCAAGCAGCCCAAGCGCATCGTTTTCGTCGAGACATTGCCGCGCAACACGATGGGCAAGGTGCAGAAGAATCTGCTGCGCGAGCGCTTCGCCGCCCTTTACGCGACCAAAGCCAGCTAGGTCGAGCGGTCGCATGCAGGCATCGTGCACGTGCTGCGGCGACCGGGCGCGCCTGCTCAGCTCCTCGCGTCGAGCTGGCTGCTGCGGCCTGACGACGTGGCCTGCGAGGCATAGGCGGACGCTGCGGCCGATGCCGGTGAATAATGCGACAGCGTTTCGGCAAGCTCCTCGGCGGCCTCGGTGAGCTCCTTGATGACGGCATCGCTATTCGTGGCCTGGCCGCCTGAGGAATGCAGCACATCGAACGAGATTCCGTTCGGAAGATCGACATGGATCTTGTCGATCCCGACAACGTCGGGCGTGTCGTCATTCTGCGCCTGACCGGCGCTGGCGGCCGGATCTGCCGATATCTGCTGGCTCGCGAGCTTCTGCACGAAATCCTCGATGGACTTGAGCATGCTGCTGTCCAGACCGCCGCCACCGAAGTGGACGATGCCGATCGACATGCCGTTCGGCAGGCTGACCTTGACCTCGTCGTAAGGCGTGCCGTCATTGAGCAGAGACGAGAATGTCGAGGCGCCATCCTGTGAACCGGCCGACTTGGCCTGACCGGGTGACGAAGGCGAACTTGCCGCGCTTCCGCCACCGATGCTGCTCATGCTGCCGACGCTCATACGCGAACTCCACTGTCATTGCGAACGCACGTTCTGCGTGCAATGTGCGTGCCAGATGAGAGCGTCATAGCCTTCAAGGGCTTATCGCGAATTCCGGATGGCAGGTCCGTCACGCCGGCAAATCTGTCCAGGCAGAAAGTGCCCATCTGCGCGTTCGTCATTTCGTCGCAGGGCCTTGCGGCCTCGTCGGCATTGCCGCCTCGCGCATGATGCAACATGATGGGTTGCCGGCGACGATTTTGCTTCGAGGTAGAGGTCATCCGATGAACGAAGACGAGATTCGCAAATCCATCGCGGAGGTGAAGCAAGGCACGCTGTCGCGACGCTCGTTCATCCGGACGATGGCGGCGGCCGGGATCGCAGCGCCGGTCGCGAGCCAGATCCTGCTCTGGAACGACGTGGCGATGGCGAATTCCACGCTTGACTACAAGCCGACCAAGGCCGGCGGCGGCGGCCCGCTCAAGATCCTGCTCTGGCAGGCGCCCACCCTGCTCAATCCGCATTTCGCGATCGGCACCAAGGATCAGGTCGCCTCGCGCATCTTCTTCGAGCCGCTCGCCGGCTGGGACAAGGACGGCAACCTCATCCCCTGCCTCGCCGCCGAGATTCCGACCAAGGCGAACGGCAGCCTCGCGGCCGACGGCATGAGCGTGATCTGGAAGCTGAAGCAGGGCGTGAAGTGGCATGACGGCAAGCCCTTCACCGCCGACGACGTCGTCTTCACCTGGGCCTACGCCGCGGACCTCGCGACCGCCGCGTACAGCACGGGGTCCTACAAGGACATCACCGTCGAGAAGATCGACGACCACACCGTCAAGGTGCTGTTCAAGGCCCCGACCCCGTTCTGGGCCGATCCCTTCGTCGGCTCGGTCGGCCAGATCCTGCCAAAGCATCACTTTGGCGACTATGCCGGCGCAAAGTCGCGCGAGGCGCCGGGCAATCTGAAGCCGGTCGGCACCGGCCCGTACAGATTCGTCGAGTTCAAGCCGGGCGACCTGATCCGGGCCGAACGCAATCCCGACTATCACGTCAAGAACCAGCCGCATTTCGACACGCTCGAGGTCAAGGGCGGCGGCGACGCGGTCTCCGCGGCGCGCACCGTGCTGCAGACCGGCGAATACGACTATGCCTGGAACCTGCTGGTGGAGGAGGAGGTCCTCAAGCGCATGGAGGCCACGGGGAAAGGCAGGGTGGACATCACGCCTTCCGGCAACGTCGAGTTCATCATCCTCAACACGACGGACCCGTGGACCGAGGTCGACGGCGAGCGCTCCAGCGTCAAGACCAGGCACCCGACGCTGTCCGATCGGGTCGTACGCCAGGCGTTCAACCTCCTGATCGATCGCGAGTCGATCCAGAAATTCATCTACGGCCGCGGCGGCATCGCCACGGCGAGCTTCGTCAACCAGCCCCAGCAGTTCAAGTCGAGCAAGCTGAAATACGAGTTCGACGTCGACAAGGCCAACAGGATCCTCGACGAGGCCGGATGGAAGAAGGGTGCGGACGGCATCCGCGAGAAGGACGGCAAGAAGCTCAAATACGTCTTCCAGACCTCGATCAACGCGCCGCGCCAGAAGACGCAGGCCATCATCAAGCAGGCCTGCCAGAAGGCCGGCATCGACATCGAGCTGAAATCGGTCACCGCATCGGTGTTCTTCTCGTCGGATGTCGGCAACCCCGACACCTACTCGAAGCTCTATTGCGACATGGAGATGTACAACACGACGCAGCCGCAGCCCGATCCGGAGCGGTTCCTGAACCAGTGCGTCTCCTGGGAGATCGCCAACAAGGACAACAAATGGCTCGGCCGCAACATCTCGCGCTGGTCCGATCCCGAGGCCGACAAGGCCTACAAGACCGCGCAGCAGGAGCTCGATCCGGTCAAGCGCGCCGCGCTCCTGATCAGGGTCAACGAGATCTTCTGCGAGGCCAATGTGCTGGTGCCGCTGCTCTCCCGCAACATCGTCGGCGCCGGCGTCAATAGCCTGATGGCGGATATCTCGGGGTGGGACGTCACGACCTGGAACCTGGGGAGCTGGTATCGGAGCTGAGCGCGAAAGCGGGTTAACGGCTGCCTGCCGCCATCATCTGTCCACTGTGTGCATCAGGTCACAGCAGAATCAGCTGCCTTCGCCTAGAAAGGTCGGGCATGGCCGCAAACAAGGTAACGGCGGTACGCACGAGGCTGGCGAGGCGATCAACAGCTACGGACTTTCGAAGCCGCCAGGGTGAAGAGCCCGGCGGCTTTTGCTCTGTGGGCACCGATAGAGCTGGCGGCTATCGCTTCGAGGGAGTGCCCGAAGACTTCCTCTCCTCGCGCTCTTCCTCGATCTGCCGTTCCGCTTCGAGCCAGAATTCCAGGTCGCGACCGACCGGCCGACCCGCCTCCTCCCAGAGTTCGTACGCTCGCGCCCGCACCTGACCGCGCCGCATCATGCGAAGGAGCTTTCGCTTCAATTCCTCGGCGAAGCTCCTGAAGCGCTGGACGGTGGCTTCGTCCTTGACGAGCGTGGCCGCTCGCGTCGCGAGTTCAATCTGGTGCTCTATCTTTTGCTTCTCGTCCACCGCCGACACCGCTGTGGGAACGGGCTGTGTCAGAGCCCGTGCTGCTCAGACGGAGAATTCCCTTCCGGGAAGTTCTGTTCCCTCAGTCATCCATCACTCCAGCTCGAACGAAGCCCGCGCCGCCTTGACCGACGAGGCGATGAACCGGTGCACTTCCTGGACCCGGCGCGTTGCGTGGGTGTCGGGATGTGACGTCAGCCAGTAGTTTCGGACGAAGCGGACGTCTGGCAGCAGGCGACGCAATTCGGGGTAACGGACTGCCGCGTAGTCGTGCAGGATGCCGATGCCGTGGCCGGCGCGGACCGCCTCGACCTGGGCGACGATGCTGCCGCACTCGTAGCGGCGGGACATCAGCCGGCCGAACTCGGCGGCGTAGTCGAGGGCCCGGCTGTAGGCGAAATCCTCGATGTGCGTGACGAACAGGCGGCCGGCCAGATCGGCATGCGCGTTGATCGGCCCCTCGCGCGCGAGATAGCTCTCCGAGGCGTAGGCGCTCAACGTGTAGTCGGTCAGCTTGGACAGGATGAGCCTGCCCTGCTTCGGCCGGTCCAGCGTGATCGCGATATCGGCTTCGCGGCGCGACAGCGAGAATGTGCGCGGAAGCGGCACGAGCTGGATGATCAGTCCCGGGTGGCGCGCCGCCAATGCGCCGAGATGTTCGGCCAGAAAGTAATTGCCAAGCCCGTCCGGTGCGCCGACGCGCACCGTGCCGCTGACGGCGTCCGCACTGCCGCCGATGCTGGCGCCGACCTTGAGGAACTCGCTTTCCGCGCGCTCTGCCGCCTGGACCAAGGCCTCGCCCGCCGCCGTCAGCGTGCAGCCGGAGGTGTGCCGTTCGAGCAGCTTCGCCTTCAGGCTCTTCTCCAGCGCGGTCACCTGGCGCGCGACCGTCGTGTGGTTCAAGCGCAGGTTCTTCGACGCCTTGAGGATCTGCCCCGCGCGCGCGACCTCCAAGAATACCCTCACCCGCTCCCAATCCATGCCCTGCCTACGTCCTACATTTTATGCACAATGGAGGCGCAATCTCATGCGTTGATGTGCGATTTTATGCGCCATAGATCACAAGGGATCAAGCCTTCGATCCAACCTGTCCAACATTCGAGGTGATCCATGCGCGCGGGCAGGCCTACCCCGGTGTCGTTCGGCCGCCGTCAGTAACGCGACCTCGCCAAAGCAGAGATAAGGAAACAGCAGATGCCATTGCTTCGATTCAACATGCACGAGGGACGAACGGACGCCGAGATCAGGACACTGCTCGACGCGGCGCACGAAGCGGTCGTCGCCGCGTTTCACGTGCCCGATGGCGACCGCTATCAGCTCGTGTCGGAATATCGTTCCGGGCGGATGATCGCGCTGGACACCGGTCTTGGAATTGCGCGAACCGACAAGGCCGTCCTGGTCGAGGTCACGTCCCGGCACAGGCCCGAGGCGCAGAAGCTCGAATTCTACAAGCTGCTCTGCCGGCGGCTGAAGGATGCCTGCGATCTCGACAGCTCTGATGTCATCGTGTCCTTTGTCGAGAACGGAGACGCCGACTGGTCGTTCGGACTGGGCCGCGCGCAGTTTGTGACGGGCGAGCTGGCGTGAGCCCGCAGGCTCAGTGCCAGGTGGTATCCGCTTCGACGACCACGACTCTTGTTTCGGGATCTTCGGTCGTGTTGCAGGTGCAAGGCTTTCCCTCGCCGCACCGGCAGCCGCCGAGCTCTTCGCTCCACGCCCGGAGCGGATGGTTCTCGCAGACCCATCCCAGACCGAAGCAGAATGGGCAGTTCTTGCTGGTCACAGTGTATCCGGCGTCCGCTTGGGATCCGACTTGTCCTCGTTGCGCAACTCCTGCTCGGCCGCCTGCCAAAACTCGTCCTCGCGGCCCTCCGGCTTGCCGGCTCGCTCCCACAGCCGGTGCGCGCGGTCTCTGATGTCCTGCTCGGTCGGCTCAGGCATGGCATCTCCTGATCTTTAGCCACGGCCCCACCCTTGGGGGTACGGGGGCTTGGAGGCGGGGCCGTGCAGACCAGCAAGCGGCGGAGACGCTGGCCCGCGGAGTCAAGCCGCGATCGGGCGCAAGAGTTCCTTCAGACGCGCGTGATGGTGCGAAGCGGAATCAAGTCTTGATCGGGAGATCGCACGCGGCTTCGATTGTCAAACAGCTGACGCGCCTTCCAGCCGACACGCCTTCCTTTCAAGCTGACGCGGCTTCCTTCCAGCTGACGCGGCTTGGCGTTCTCGCGGCCGGTTTCGCCCGAGCTTTGCTTCGCCGCCCTCTTGAGCCAAGAGGGCGCAGGGAAGGCCGGGTGCCGGCTGGCACCCGCGGTCCGCTGCGCGAAGATGGTGCGCAGAGGAAACCGCACAGCAGCATACAGGTGAAGCCCAACACACGGCCTTCCCTGCGCGATGGTTGGACGGCTTATGCCGCGCTCTCCCGGGAGCCGAGTTCGTTCTGGCCTCCCTCACCCCAACAGAAGTCGCCGACACCGCGCCGGTTGACGCGCATGCCGCCTCCGCCAAGGCTTGACCGTAGCAACGACGGCCAGGACCACACGGTTTTGCCGTACGCACGGTTCGTTGGCGCCACAGGGTTCGACGGCGTTGTGCACGTTGCCATCGAAATGCTGGCGCGACGAACCTGACAGCGCCGCTCGTCCGGCACGAAGTCTTGGGCTCACGGAGAGCAATCCGCCCCGCCCGCACTTCTCGCGCCCGACGCTGCCGCGTCCACCGCAAGCCCGGCTCTGCGATCAGCACGACACGTGATCGCCCCTCAAGGGTGAGCCGGGATGGGCGAGATGTACGACAAATCCGAATTTCGGTAAAGTGGAATATTTTTGTGGGGAGGGGTTGACGGGGTGACAACACAGCAACGCCAGCCGCCCCAAAATCGCGGAGACATCCTAAAGGCACTCACATGTTTTGAACAGTTTAGCGCGGATTGCGCTTCGCTTTATCTGGGCTAGGGCACCACTTCGACATCGCCATTCTTTTTTGACCACATCCAGAGCGCTTTATCGAGATCTCGTAAAGACATTCCCCATTCGGCCGCCAACGCTCTGCAGAACGACAAGTACCTTTCGTAGTACGCAAGAGACCATACCTGGTCCGCGTCTTGGTCTAGCGCTTCAAGTGCTCGAAAATCGATAATCGTATACTCACTCGGCTTGATAGAAGTCATGATTGCCGACGCTACAGGAATTGCAACTCCAACAAGTCCGCATAGCGTGGAGATCGCAAGCCTCGGCGACTTCACCGCCACCACGATTCTCAAGGCTTCTGCAATCTCGGCATCGGAATTCTTCTGCGGCCGAGACTTTCCTCTGTTTCTAGTTTTCCACTTGAAGATCGCATCGAAATGCCGACGCGCGTAGTCTCCGTTACGAATCGCGTCACCCGCTCTCTCTAACTCAAGATCATTGCCGTAGTTGTATTCCCGAGACAGCAACAGCGCCTCTTCTCGTGTCATCAATGGTCTAAACAAATCATCTTCCATTGCGAATTCAATCCCCAGACTTCCACTCATCGAGGTGGATGCACCTAATATAACCGAGTGACTTCCATTGGAGGAAAGGAGAGAAAGCACTCAATCCTATCGAACCCACGACAGCTATTTTGATTCCAACGCCCGCTTGAAAACCGCCTCCTCGGGATTCTTCAATGCCGAAACTATATTTTCAGCAACTTTCTCTATTAACTTTTGCCCCCAGAACGGGTCACTGACGTCGTAATAGATGACACGAATGTGCCTAAGATCGAAAGGCACGTCTTCTTCGTTTGAGGAGACAAGAACGACGGGCTTATTCAACGCGTGAGCCAACCCCAGCTCATAAAAGACATTCGGGTTCTTGGTCGTAAGCTCTGCCACGAGTACCTTTGCCGCATTTATTCCTGACCAAATTTGATCAATGATTTTTCCGGTGCCAAATATGTCGGCGTCGGCTCGTACAGCAACCAGTCCAGCCTTCTTGATTGCTGGTTCATACACGTGATGGAAATATCCTCCAATTGCTCCAGCAAACGGCATCACAACGAAGCAGCTATCGCCCGCGGCGATTTTCGGCGTAGCCCCAGCTGTACGCCTCGGGGCGGCCTCAGGTTCGAGATCCTCTGAGGAAGTGATATCGAGAATGCGAGACTTGTCTCCCCTCTTTTCGATGAGATGAGCACTCTCAAGCGAACTCATGAAGATCGATATGAACTCAGCGACCTTGTCTGAAGGAATCTTGAATTTATCGACTAGGGCGTTAGTAAAGAAAGCCCCGTCGGGCAAATCCTCGCCCCGATAGTGTTTGTAAACTTCCGAAATTTCTGGCGCCTCAAGGACCCCTTGGCGCAGCGATTCAATGTCGTCGCCCGGCTTCTGTGGCCGAACCGCTTGGCGCGCTCTTTCAGTAATATCAACGTACCCGGCACGCGGCCGCGACAACAGACCATATTTAATTGCCGAGCTTATCTCCACCCGGAATGGCCCGCCCAAGCCTACACCTACGTATGCCGCGGCTTCAGCTTCAGAACTTTCTTTACCCGCGTTTTGTTCGATAATCGCCCTTGGGATTCGTAAGGCCCGCTCAATTGAATGGCGAGGAAACTTGGCGGCACCGCCGCTTCCAGGGCCGTTGGCCGCCGCGGCCTTTTTACGAACCGCTTTTTTACTTCTCTGCACTTTCTTTGATTTCTTCGTCTTCTTGGCCTTCGCCGAGACGGCCTCCGACTCGCGATCGTCCTCTGTAGACATGAATCCCCCCTTTCCCGCAGGGATTGTAACTACTCCTACCTTTCGCGTATAGCACTTTGCCCTTTAGCCCTTAGGATGAGTATCGGAAGCGAAGTCCATCAAAGTTTGTCGGGCGGTAGAGCATGATGGGCTTCGCAAGTACGCCGCCCACCTGAAGTGCTGCTGGCTGGATGATCTACTGTAAGGCGCGCTAGAATGACACTGAGCCTAACCGATCGGCGTGGCATGGCCAAGTTTCGCAGCCCGTAGGATGGGTAGAGCGAAGCGAAACCCAACGACGAGTTTCCGGCTTGAAATGTGATGGGTTTCGCAAGGGCTCTACCCATCCTACGCGCTATTCAATCTAGCCGAAATTCAATCTAGCCGAAAAGAACATTGAAGCGGCAAAGCGCATTTCGGTTGCTTCCGAACCAGAGCTTCCCCTCGAATAATAGCTTGCCGCAAAAATCTGACCTCATCCTTTCGGCAGCTAGGCTGGATCGATTGCGTCCCAAATTGTACCAAAACCGAACCCCATGACGAGCCCGGCCGGATAGAACCAAACGTCGCTTGGGTTCGGGGCACCATAACGCAATAGGGCTAACAGACCTGCGCTCGCTATCACGGCAACAGATGCCGTCATAGCTTGCCGCGTCCATTCCTTTGCCTCTTGCACAAAGAAGCTGACAAACATCCCGATAACGAAGCCTAACAGCACGGCTCCGACTATCGCTACCGCATCTCTGTTGAACCACTCAAAGACTACGGCGCCTAGGCCAAACAGCATTAGAAATGCTCCGAACCAAAACGCTCGCGATGGTTCCGTCTTCTTCTGTGTTGCCTTGTCAGCCATTCTCTCACTATCCGTTACTATCTCTTAGACTTGATGGTCCCGCCCGAACCCTCGCCGGGCGTGCCTCTACTTATTGAAAGCCAAGCAGAGACAGTGCGTAGAATGGATAAAGCCAAACGAAATTCGCTCAGGTAATCAAATCGCTTCGACTACGAAGTCTGGATAGCGCCGAAGATAGGGCCTGAACCTGAAATGTCGATCCCGCGCATTCTCGGCGGCAGCCAAATCCGAAAACCAAACGGTTTCGTCATTTCCTTCAAGCCATTCATAATTGCTGCCGGTGAAAATCATCACGCAATAGCGGTCTGAACCGACCTGATAGCGAATGCCGCGTCGGCCATCCACATTGAAGCAGTGCCCCCGCATATAGCGAATGATCTCTGGTACTTTTGGCGCGCGACGCCCACGAGGGATGAGATTTATCCATCCCGAATGCTTCCGGTCGTTGACAAGATTCGGAAATTTTCTGATCCAACTCGTCTCCCGATCGAAGCGCGATGCATGGTCGCGCCACTCTAGTCGCACGTGATTCACGGGAAATCCGTCCTTCCACTCGCCCACGAGCCATCGCCTAAGTCGGGTATCCTGCATCCAAGCAAGGCGCCGGTGCTGCTCGTATCTTGTTTCGCGCGGATATGTCGTCTCGCCTACATAGCGGACAGTTCCGTCGCGGCATGAATACAGCCCATAGATCTCAGCCATAATGAGATGAGAAAGTAGCGCAACTTCAGCGTTTGGTCACGCCGACGTGCAGCCTCGGCGAATTCGATGCAACGAGCATCCACAAATCCCACGGGTTTGGATCGGGCGATGGACGTTCGTCTGTCTGCTACAGATATCAATGCTTCGGTGGGAATTTGGTAGCGGGAGAGGGACTCTCTACCAAAACCGGAAATTCCGGAGCAAAATCAATGAAAGCGGCCGAACACGATGCGCCTGTGTCTTGTGTCGGTGATACAAAGCTGTGGTGAGAGACGCAAGCGCGCAGCTTTGCTTGATGAAGAGGAGCTTGCCGTGGCGAAGTACCGGCGCTCGCTCGACTTCAGGAACTGCGATCTCGCCACAATCTCTTCTGTCCCGTTCCCACCTTCAATACGCTTTGCATTGATCAAGTTGACGAGGTGGGCTGCTACGCGGGCATCGCATAGGGCGCCGTGGTGGTCTTTGAGTTCGATATTGTACGCCCGGGTCAGCTTGCCAGAAGCTCCGATGCGGATTGAACACGGTATCGAGTGTGGACTGTTGCGGGTCAGTCAGCGAATGCTGTTCATCGACCATCCAGTGTTGCCGCCGACGCGACAGGTCGCGAATTACGAACCGGGCAAAATTTGCCACGGAGTCGGCAACTTCTTCACGCCGCCAAGGCAGCCGAACTGGTTCGACGCAGGAAACACCGGGAAATCTAACGAAACGATTTGGCACGTACATTGCCCTGTCTTCGAGATCGTCTCGAGGGTCGAGCATGCAAGTCACGACAGGAATTTCACCCTTCGGCTACCAGGCTGCAAAAGCAACCTCATCGGCCGCTGGCACGAAAGCCCAAGCTACCGCCGGCAGTGGGCTTTCGCAAGCAAGCGAAGACGGCGCGTCAGGCGACAGCAGCGTGGTGCAGGACTTCCTAAAATACGCGAAGATGAATCCCTTCGACCGTATGCGGGCCAGCATCTTGAAGAGCATGAATCTCACTGATGCCGACCTCGCAAAAATGACGCCGGACCAGAGAGCGGCCGTGGAGCAGAAGATTAGAGAGGCGATTGAAAAGGAACTCGAAAAAAAGGGGCAACAGCCCGGCAGTCTGGTCGATCAATCGGCGTAGCCGCGCTCCGGACCACCGCCTTGTTCGGCCTCCCGAGACACTCGTCGAGGGCGCTCGAAACGTTACCGAACCCTAGCGCCCTTGCGCAGCCGTTCTCACCTCCGAGCCTTCGAGAGCCTGGGCCCCTCCCTGGCATTGTCTGATGCGACCGCCGCACGCACTGGCAAGGGCCGCCCGTTATCCGCGGTCGAATCAACTTCTCCTTCCGGAAGTCACCTTCGAGCATAAAGCCCGACAATGGCTACCAGTGGAAAGTCGCCCCTTTCCCAATCTGGCAATCGAATGCCGTATCCTTGAGTACGACGTAGTTGACGGCACCAAGAGTCATCGTGCGGGCTTCGATCTTGCCATCTGCGTGCACCCTGAACGACAAGAATTCCCTGACGGACCTGTCCGGCCTGACCGTGAAATGCGTCGTAGCGAAGGCGATCGTTCCGTCGGACTGAATCATGTATCCATCAAACCGCATGCTCGCCTTGATCGAAGGCCCCGCGATGTTCGCGCCGTGAACTTGACAGGCGGAGAGGTCGATCAGCATACGCGGCTCCTTGCCTTCGAGGATCGCCTTGTTCAGGGCCGCATAGCCCGCGTTTCCAGGCTCGTCCGCGATCGCATGGCGCGTCCAGAAGCTGGAGACGATTGCCAGAGCCACGACGTAATGACGCAAATAGTTCGACAAATGTGACTCCCGATGGTGGAGATTCTTTACTGGACTTCATTTCGCCGGAGCGATCGCGCGCCGGCATTCGTAGCCTAGCTGGTTCCCGATTCGAATTTCACCGCCTCATGATTGGTGATGACTTCCCGAACGACCAAGGCGTGCAACTTCTGAGTAAACTCCGGGTCAAGCCCGCTCTGTGCCGCAAGGGTACGCAGCCGTTTCAATTGCACCGCTTCACGTCTGGGATCCCGAGATGCCAGTCCATGTCTGGCCTTGAGCTCTCCGATCGCATGCGTACAGCGAAAACGTTCCGCGAGCAGGTGCACCAACGCCGCATCCAGATTGTCGATACTGCGGCGCAGCCTCGCCAGATCGCAAGAAAGCTCTTGATTGTCATCCGTCATCACGACTTCCTTCCATGCGCGTCGCAAGGTTCGCATTTGCTTCCCGACCGACGCGAGTACCAAACGATCTTGCGGACGCCGCAAGCGTTTCCGTCATCGATGAGCATCCGCAGACAACGTCACGGCAGACAATCCGCCCTTTTGCAGAATGAAGTCCGCGATTTCATCGACTCCCTGACCGACCTTCAGATTGGAGAAGATAAATGGTCGTACGCCTCGCATCCTCCGAGCGTCCGTTTCCATAATCGCCAGATTGGCGCCGAGCCATGGGTGCCAGATCGATCTTGTTGATTACCAGCAGGTCGGATCTCATAATTCCCGGTCCGCCCTTGCGTGGAATCTTCTCACCTGCGGCGACGTCGATCACGTATATGGTCAGGTCGGCAAGTTCCGGACTGAAAGTAGCTGCGAGATTGTCGCCGCCGGATTCGACGAAACAAAGCTCCGTGTCCGGGAACTTCAGGTTCATGTCATGGATCGCGGCGAGGTTCATCGAAGCATCTTCTCGTATCGCCGTATGGGGACAGCCACCCGTTTCCACGCCCATGATGCGCTCCGCCGCCAGCGCCTGTGCACGAGTCAGGATGAGTTGATCTTCCTTGGTGTAGATGTCGTTCGTGATCACGTAGAGTCTGTAGAATTCACGCAGATGCTTGCAGAGCGCCTCGACCAGCGCCGTCTTTCCCGAACCGACCGGGCCACCAATTCCGACCCGTAGCGGGCCATTGGTCGCCGGAACGCCTGAAGTGCGAAACGATCGGCTCTCGCTTGCATTCGTGTTCATGACCGAAACAACCTCGTATATTGCAGTTCGTGCGCGATGGATGCCAGCTCGACCATCAGACCCGCCGAACCGAGATCGCTGACCGTCTCGCGGATTGCGATTTCACTCCGCGACAAGATTGCCTGCTCGAGCGACGCGATCGCAAGCTGACCGTCAGTCTGGCCAAGCGGCACCAATCGAACGCCCGCGGTCACCAGGTTGGCGACGTAACTGTGCAGGAACGCCGGCAACGCCATTCCGACGGGGATCCGTGCGCGCGCCGAATATGCGCCGAGAAGGACGGCCGATACCGGCGGGCATTTCGATTCGGAGAAGATGTCCAGAATTCGATCCGGCCACACGCGGCGAAGAGTCGTGAGGTACGCAGACGATTGCTGTGACGATTCGAGCGCAAATTCAGATGTCGTGCGGGACGCCGCGGCGAGCTCCGCCAGATGCGGAAGCTCGTCTTCCGCGCCCCCGGCCACACATCGATACGCTTCGATGAAGAAGATGGCTTCATTCCGGCCGGAGCCGTAGCAAAGGTCGGCCTCAAGCCAATCGATCAGGCTGCGGCGGTTGGAAACATGGCCCGCCTCAACGGCCCATTCCAGGCCGTGCGAATAGCTGTAGGCACCGTTCGGGAACGACGGCGAGAGCCAGCTCTGCAGCCTCAGGAAGGCCAATGCTGAACATCCATGATTCTCGTCTGTCATTGCATCACCATGCAGGCAACCCATCAGTACATGAAGTAGCGTTGCGCCATCGGAACGACATCCACCGGCGGACAAGTGAGGAGTCGTCCGTCAGCTCGTACCTCGTAGGTCTCGGAATCGACTTCCATGTGGGGCAACGAATCGTTGAGAATCATGGAGTGTTTGCCGATCGCGCGCGTGTTCGAGACCGGCAGGAGGTGCTTTGCCAACCCCAGCTGTCCGGCCGCTTCGAGCGAAGCTTGACTAACGAACGTTACTGAGTTTCGCCCGGGAGAGCGGCCAAAGGCGCCGAACATGGGTCGGTAATATTCCGGTTGAGGCGTCGGTATCGATGCATTGGGATCGCCCATGATTGCGGCGACGATCATGCCGGATTTCAAGACCATGTCGGGCTTGATCCCGAAGAACGCCGGACTCCAGACGACCAGGTCCGCGAGCTTTCCGACCTCGACCGAGCCGACATAGCGTGACATTCCCTGCACGATGGCGGGATTGATCGTGTACTTCGCGACGTAGCGCTTGGCCCTGAAATTGTCGTTCTGCCCGGTTTCCTCCGACAGTCGACCGAACTGCTTTTTCATCTTGTCCGCGGTCTGCCACGTCCGCGTGATCACTTCGCCGACGCGCCCCATTGCTTGGCTATCCGACGACACAATCGAGAACGCGCCGAGATCATGCAGAATGTCCTCCGCGGCGATTGTCTCCTTACGTATGCGACTCTCCGCGAAGGCAACATCCTCCGGGATACGGCGATCGAGATGATGGGTCACCATCAACATGTCGAGTGCTTCGTCCAGCGTGTTCGCGGTGTAGGGACGCGTTGGATTTGTCGAGGCTGGAATGACGTTCCTCTCGCCGCAGACCTTGATGATGTCCGGCGCATGTCCGCCGCCGGCCCCTTCCGTATGGGCCGCATGGATTGTCCTGCCCTTGAATGCGGCGATCGTGGTTTCGACAAATCCGCCTTCGTTCAGGGAATCGGTGTGGATCATGACCTGCACATCCATGTCGTCGGCGACAGAGAGACAGCAGTCGATCGATGCAGGCGTTGCCCCCCAATCTTCGTGCAGTTTCAGGCCACAAGCACCGGCTTCGATCTGCTCGACCAGGCCTGCCGGTATGCTCGTGTTGCCCTTGCCGAAGATGCCGAAATTCATCGGGAACGCATCCAGCGCCTCAAGCATCCGATGGATGTGCCATGGCCCCGGAGTACAGGTCGTCGCCGTTGTCCCGGCCGCGGGGCCGGTGCCACCGCCCATCATGGTTGTCACGCCGGAAAAAAGCGCCTCCTCGATCTGCTGGGGGCAGATGAAATGAATATGCGTGTCCATCCCGCCGGCGGTGATGATCTTGCCCTCGCCCGCGATGATCTCCGTCCCCGGCCCGATGATGATCGACACACCCGGCTGGACGTCAGGGTTGCCCGCCTTACCGATGGCGGCGATGAACCCGTCCTTGATCGCGATGTCGGCCTTGACGATTCCCCAGTGATCGAGGATCAGCGCGTTGGTAATGACCGTATCGACCGCTCCCTGCGCGCGCGTGAGCTGCGATTGTCCCATGCCGTCGCGAATGACCTTCCCGCCACCGAACTTGACTTCCTCGCCATAGATCGTGAGGTCCCTTTCGGGCTCAATGAACAGGTCGGTATCTGCCAGGCGCACCTTGTCGCCCACAGTGGGACCGAACATCTGCGCATAGGCTCTCCGGCTCATCGTATGGGACATGTTTTCCTCATCTTATTCGTTGGCGCCGGACGCATCGGTCCCTGCTTCCAGAGGTCCCATCAGGCTCCCGCTGAATCCGTAGATGCGTCGCGCTCCGGCAAACGGAATCAACGAGACCTCGCGCGACTGCCCCGGCTCAAACCTCACGGCCGTCCCGGCCGGGATATCGAGGCGGCACCCACGAGCGGCGGATCGATCGAGCACGAGTGCTGCGTTCACTTCCGCGAAGTGATAATGGCTGCCGACCTGGACGGGCCGATCGCCGGTGTTCGCTACGGCAATCGATCGTCCCGGCCTGTCCTCGTTCAGGACGATCTCGCCATCGTCCGAAATGACCTCGCCGGGAATCATGCCATGCCTCCGGGCAACAACAGCCCGACAAGCCCGGCACAATTGCCCGCCGCGCGAAGCAAGCCTCTTCCGGCGGTGCAAAACGGGACGATATGCATCATCGGCTCCTATCGGATCGGGTTGTGCACCGGCACAAGCTTGGTCCCGTCCGGAAATGTCGCCTCGACCTGGATCTCGCGGATCATTTCCGGGATGCCCTCCATGACTTGATCACGGCGCAGGAGCCGGCCACCCTCGGACATCAGGTCCGCGACCGACCGTCCGTCGCGAGCGCCCTCCATAACGGCATCCGAAATCAGGGCGATGCTTTCGGGATAATTCAGCTTGACGCCGCGCGCGAGCCGGCCACGCGCAACGATCGCGGCGAGGGCTATCATGAGCTTGTCTCGTTCCCGTGGCGTCAGATTCAAGATGCTGCTCCCATTTGGCCGCGCTGCTAACAGGACCACATCTTCGGCACTCCGAACGGGCCGGATCCAAGCTCATGGTTGAGTTGATCGAGGAAGCGACGTAGGCCTCGTCTGAGATCCGCGCTGGCGATCGCGGCTACCCTGATCACGATGATTGCGCCCACGATCGTGACGCCGCATGCGCATTCCAGAGAGGCGCCGATCTCGCGCAATCGCTCGAGCCGGCTCTCGAGACGCGGACCGAAATAGACCATTGTCGCGATCGCCCTCCAATTCGAGAGCAGGGCCGTCTTCCGAAGCTGCGGAAACGTCTGGTCGGACGCAAGGAAGCCGTCCGCCCAGACCAGACGGCCATCGATTCTGATGCGCCAACTGTCCTGGATATGTCCGCCGAGAATCTCCTCGCCGCTCTCGATCCGGCCAAGCACCAACCATTCAAGGGCAACCAATTCGGCGCCCGAGCTCACGTCGAGCTCGGTCTGCCTTGCGATGCGTGCCTGGTTGAAGACGATCGTCTCTTGTGGAAGCCACGCAAGCCGAGCGCTACCTTCAGCCCTTAACCGGGTCAGGATTCGGGCAGGGCGATCCAGGGCGCGATAGACCTTCTCCGCGGCCTGCGTGGTCACCGCGACCGAGGCATTGCCCCGAGCGACCACCTCGATCCTCATCTCGTCGCCGCCCGCGACACCGCCCGAGGTGTTGATGAGGACGACTTCCTTGCACCGACGATCATCGATATTCGGGAAGGCAACAGCCATCGGAAACTTCTGATAGATGTCGCTGATCTGTGTGCCGTTCGCAGCGCCGGAGAACACCACGCGAGCTGCCCCGACAGCGCGCTGCAGGTCGAATTGCTCCGCTGCGCTCCCCTCTACTCCCGGATCGTCGGGAAAAGCCGCGGGCTCACCACGAGGGCGCTCATGACTCGCTTCAAACATCCGTCCTGGGGCCCATGATTGACATGCATTTCTCGACTGAAGGGGGCGAAAAGCCGGGCGTGGAGCCGTAAAGCCGGCCACGCCCGGACTTCGTGTCGCGGAACCGAGATCAGAATCCCGCGAGCCCCTGCGGGCAGTTGTACGGGATCTTGACGCTGGCGATTTCCTTCAACGAGCCGTCCGGCTGGGTGCTGTAGCTCACCAGCTTCGAGGCGTTGCCGTAGATCTGATAGAGATAGGCGCCGTCCGGCGTGATCCAGCTATCGCTCGGACCGCTGGTCACTGTCCCGTTCAATCCCCGCGCAGTGCCGTCACCGGGCACCTTCGGGCACGCCGGATCCATCGCGACCTCCAGGCCGCTACCATTGATGCGGTAGCTGCTGATGTTGCTGTAGCCGAAATTCGTCGCGTAGATCGTTCGGTCATCGGGGGCGACTGCCAGCCAGCACAGCTCGGACGGCAGGCCCGCGCTCGTATCGATCTTGACGAGCGGACCGATGTTGATCGCGCCATTCTTCTCGATGGTGCAGATCGAGCAACCGTCGCCGACAGCATAGCCGATCACGAACGTATTCGGCCGCTGGTGCAGGAAGGCGATGTAGAACGGAGAGCCGCCCTTGGCGTCGTAGAATCTGGCCGTGCCGAGCGAACCGTCCTTCTGCATGGCGAACACGGCAAGGCCGTCGGGATCGGGCGCATTCGAGGCGATCGAGTGCAGCGCGCCGCCGGCCCGCTGGACCCAGAGAATAGGCGAGCCGTCCGGGTACAGGCCCGTGAGCGCGATCGGCTCGTCGAAGGTCGTGCCGACAAGCACCAGATCCTCGTTGGGTGAGACCACGACCATGGTGGAGACGCGGTTCCGCTTGCTGTAGGTATTCACCGTGTAGCGCTCGGACCGCGCCTTCAGCATGCCTTCGGCATCGACTGACATCAGCCGAAGATGATCCGGGCCGAACGAGTGCAGCACGAAGAGAGTACGGGTCGACGGAGCGAAGGCGAGCGATTTTGCTGTGCCGCTCCTTCCATCGACCGGGTTGCCGGTCGGCTTCACGTCGAGCAGCGTGAGGCGACCGTCACTCTCGAGGCGGAAGCTCGAAACCGAATTGTCTCCACCATTGGTCGCAAACAGGAAACGCCGATCGGATGTGATGATAACGCTTCCCGCGCCCTCGAATGAGTTTGGCGCGCTGTCCTGGCCGCTGATCGGCTTGAACTCACCCGAGCCGGCGCCGCCCGTCTTGGTACGAGCGACCTCGACCAGCTTGCCGTCCGCCTGCCGGGTGTAATGAATGATGGCATTCTCGATTTCGTTGGTCTGGATATAGAGATGGCCGGCCTGTCCTTTCGACATCCCGGTCTCGCTCGTCGTCGCCTCTTTAGCCATCTCTCGCTCCTTTGATGATTGGCTTTGTTGGATCAATTGGCCCTTGGTGACCCGCACCGGTGCTATTGTTTCAGTGGCGGGTACCCATCGACGTAAACCCAGTCTGACTCCTGAGCCGGCACATGGCAGGCCTGGCATTGAGCCCTGTAACTCGTCGTAGTCGTTTTCGATCGATCGCCTGCGTCGAACCAGGACCAACCCCAGCCGTCCCCCCACAGCGCGCTATCCGGATGCTTGTTCGCAGTGTCCTTCACCATGACGAACCACCCCTTCAAAGTGCCGGCGTGGCTGACGGTGCCGGTCGTCATTTCGGCGGTTGACGCCTCGAACACTTCCTTGATCAGAACCGCACCATCCGGGAAACGCTTGTCCTTCCGATAGGCGTCGATCGCTCCCGGCGAGGCATACACGACGTGAAGCTCCTTCGAGCCGTGACCATCGTCGGTCGCAATCGCCCAGCTTCCGAGGAGCTGATAGGTCGTACGATAGTCATCGGGCACATGCAGATGCCCTCCCCGGTCAGCAACGGTCTCGCCGGTCGGAACACCGCTCGCTACGTTCGCCCGCAGCGACGGCTGTCTGATCACGAGCGCGATACCAAGGACGACGATGATGGCGACACCTGCGGCTCTGAGGATTGTCATGCCTATCTCCCCGCTGGTTACGCGGTCATCGCGCGTCCTTGTTGTCCAGCAGCGGATAGAACTGGGTCCAGACCTCATCCTTCTTGGCGTTGGCGATGTGGCAGTAGGCGCACTCGTCCTTCGACTTCACCTTGGCCATCGACGCCTTCGGTTCGTGATGGTTGAAGTTGAAGTATCCCCATCCGTTGGTATCGGCGAAGCGCTTGGAGTCCTTGACCGTTACGTCGGCTCCGTTCCACTTGCCCGGAAAGTAGCCCCGTCCCGACGCTTCCGTTCGCGAACCGTCGGCGTTCTCCTGCGGCAATGTCAGCTGCAGCTCCTTGAACAGGATCGTTCCCTCGGGAAATTCGCCGGTCTTCTTGTAGATCGCGTAGGAGCCGGGCTCGATATAGACGTTGTGAAACTCCGGAAAGTTCGCCTGCCCTCCATTGAGGGCATTTGGCGTCAATGGCGATCCGACATAGACCCACTCGTGGAAATTCTTCGGCAGGAGGAGTTGCCCGTCTGCGGTGTACTCCGGCAAATAGCGAGTGCTTCCCTGCGCATTGCTATCCTTGAGCGATCCGAAGAAGAGGGTCGTTGCGACCGCACTGCCAACGATGACCGCCGCTGCTGCCTGGACTCCCACTCGCATAGCTTTCTCCCGCGACTGTGACCGAACGCGCACGGCGCTGGCACGGTTAATCTGTCGGGAGATGAGATAGCCAATCGTGGAAGATCTTGCGCGTCGGAGATTGCCTTCTCTTTTTCTATCTTGATGTAATCCGTCCTGGCCTTGCGATCGCGACCGTGTCCATTGCCGATGCCGCGACGCGTAGCCCGACCGGAGGCGTCACCGCTGCGCAATCACGCTGAGAGCATCGAGACGAGCGAGGAGATGCGAGGTTAGCCGGCAAGACCCGGGAGCGACGGCCGTCTCAGGTGATAATCCGTATCGGTCTCGAACGCCTGTCCCACCCGGAGGATGGTTTCCTCTTCAAATGGTTTTCCGACGATCTGAAGACCAATCGGAAGGCCATCAGGCGCGAAGCCGCACGGAATTGAAGCTGCCGGAAAACCGGCCAGATTGAAGGGAGCGCAGAATCTGGCCGAGACCGCGAAGACAGTCTCCTCCTTCGCGCCGATCACGCCTTCAGCGGGCGCTCGCGGCAAATTCGGTAAATGTCCTGCCAGGGACGAAGCCGCTCGAAGGCCGCGCTCGCTGCCAGCACGTCGAAGTCGGCGTTTCGCCGACCTATGATTTGCATTCCGACCGGAAGACCGTCGGACAATCCAGCCGGAATCGATGCCGCTGGGTGGCCGGTGAAGTTGACGAAATAGGTCAGACACCATCCGATGAGAGGATCGATGTCCACGCCATTGATCGCCTTCGGTCCGATCGTGTTGCCGTCGCCAGCATTGTCGACCGGCGGGCACGCGAGAGTCGGCGTGACGAGCAGATCGAACTTATCGAGGACGTTCTGAAAGGCGTCGTACACCTCCGACCGAACGGCCTGGTCCCGAAAGAAATCGGGGCCCGACATGCGCTTGGTCTTCTCGACCCAATCCAGGTACTCAGGCGGAAAGTCGTCGCGATGCTGGCCGAACAGATCGATCCCGTCCCGCTTCATGTTCTCGATCGCCTGCAGGTTCAGAAGCATATAGAGGCGCGACCAGACATCGCTCAATTCGCGTTGCGAGCGGGTGATGCCGAGCTTCACCTCCTCTACGTGGGCGCCGGCTTCCTCGAACGCCAACAACGCGCGACGGACCGCCTCTGCGATCCTTCCATCGACCGGAAAGACGTCCAGATCCGGACTATAGGCAATCCTGAGGCCGCGGATGGAACGACGGGTCGCTGCGGTGAAGTCGACGGGCGGTTCGGTCAGGCTGAAAGGATCGCGCGGATCGTGGCCGGCGAGTACGTTCAACGCGATTGCGGCATCTTCGACCGTTCTGGTGATGGGCCCTTCGAAGAGAAAAGGAGAGTCGGCCGCGCCGAACGCATTGGGGCGCACAAGAAACGGCACACGGCCGAATGACGCCTTGTAACCATAGACGCCACACCAGGCGGAGGGAATGCGTATCGATCCGCCAGCATCCGTACCTTCTGCAATGGGCAGCAGCCCATCGGCGACTGCCGCCGCGCTTCCTCCGGAGGAACCGCCAGTGTTTTTGGACAAATTGAAGGGATTGCGCGTGGGGCCAAACAGATAATTGTCGCAGGTGCCCCGGAAACCCATGAGAGAGCTGTTGGTCTTACCGAGGAATACCGCGCCACCACGCTTCTCCATGCGCTCACAAAACGCACAGTACGCATTCACGACGTTGTGCTTGAGCGCGCGGATACCGCCCAGGCTTGCAGGCCAGCCCGGTTTGAAGTCAAACAGATCCTTGAGCGCCGTCGGGATGCCGTGCAGCGGCCCCAACGACTCACCAGCGACCAATGCACGCTCGGCCTCCTTCGCCCTCGTGCGAGCGCCTTCGAAATCGAGATAGACCAGCGCATTCAGGCTCGGGTTGCGCGTTTCTATGCGCCGAATGAAAGCATCGACCACTTCAACCGGCGACAACTCACGTCGCCGGATGCGAGCTGCCAACTCGTGCGCCGTGAGGTAAGCGAGCTCGTCCGACTCCATCCCTCTCGCGCTCGACATCGTTCTCTCCTTTTGAACCGCTCAAGATCAAGCCGCACTTAGATATGGAAATGATTCATCCGTGCGCACCCGCGATTGCTTCGTCTTTCTCGATCTTGATGCAATCTCCGCGGCGACCATCGACAAGCTACCGATCAGGGCGCATGTGCGTCAGAGCAGGCGCTACGGCATGCCAATGCACCCGGACATCCTGAGCGTCACCGCACGAGGGCACGCATCCATGGACCAGCCTCCCGTTTCTCGCGGCTTCAGATCGAAGCGACAGACGTCCGAAGCCCCCCGGCTGCCACCGGGTCAGTATCTGACGACCGACTTCCCGGTGCTTTCGGCCGGACCTACACCGGAGATTCGCGTCGCCGACTGGAAGATTGCGCTTCAACTCGGCGGGTCATTACTTGGTGTATGGACCTGGGACGAGTTCGAAACACTGCCCCAGACCACCATCACGACGGACATCCACTGCGTCACAAAATGGACGAAGCTCAACACGGTCTGGCAGGGAGTTACCTTCGACGACCTTCTGAAGGTGGTTGGACTAAGTGAACCGCCGGGCGCCTACGCCATGGCGCACTGTGACGGTGGCTACACGACGAACCTTCCCGTTGCCGACCTGATCGCCGGAAGAGCAATGATCGCGACCCGCTACGGGGGGCTGCCGCTCGCCCCGGCGCACGGCGGCCCTGCGCGGCTCCTCGTGCCGCACCTCTACTTCTGGAAGAGCGCGAAGTGGTTGCGAAGGCTGCGCTTGATGCCCAAGGACGAGCCGGGATTCTGGGAATCGCGTGGCTATCATAACTATGGCGATCCCTGGAGGGAGCAGCGATATGACGGCGATTGATGCGCCTCAGCAGCGGCCGAAGCTCGAATGGCAGACCGGACGCGTGCAGGCCGTTGTGGCCGAAACAAGCCGGGTGAAGAGTATCGTCGTGCAGCCAGCGCGCTGGTCCGGGCACTGGCCTGGCCAGCACGTCGACATACGCCTCACGGCTGCCGACGGCTATCGGGCTGAACGAAGCTACTCGATTGCATCGCCACCGGAAGAAGAACTGCTCACTCTCACGGTAGAGCGTGTCGAGAACGGTGAGGTTTCTTCCTATCTACTCGACGAATTGCAGGTTGGAGACGCTCTCGAATTTCGCGGGCCCATCGGGGGCCACTTCGTCTGGAGCCAAACGCTCGGTGGCCCGATTTGCCTGTTCGCGGGTGGAACCGGCATTACGCCGCTGATGGCCATGTTGCGCCACCGCAACAGGTCGCGCGATCGCGCGCCGGCATCGTTGATCTATTCCGCACGCAGCCTGGCTGATGTCGTGTACCGAGGCGAACTCGATGCGATGTCTCAGAACGATCATGACTTCCGTCTGGTCTATGCGCTGACCCGCGAGCAGCCGGGTAATTGGAGTGGACATCGAGGACGGATCGACGAGGCCCTGCTCGCGGAGAACAGCTTTCCGCGCGAGCAAAATCCCACGTGCTTCATTTGCGGCCCCACAGGGTTTGTCGAAACCATCTCGAGCATGCTCGTGAGGCTGGATATGAACCCTCTCGCCATCAAAACCGAACGTTTTGGACCATCTGGAGGATGATCGCCATGGCTGACAACATCTCCGACCTCATCATTGGCGGTGACCCGGCCACATACCTCCTTCAGGAGGCGTTTGCCTTTGATATCACTCTGACGAAGATTCAATGTGACGCATGCAGCACGGTATCCGGCCTCGGCTCATTGGTCGCGGATGGAGGCCCCCAAGAGGCTCTCGTAAGGTGTGCCACTTGCGGAAACGATCTGATCAGGGCGGCGCGAACCCCGAACGGGCGTCTCCTTGAACTCAACGGTGCCCGCCACTTGTACTTCTGAACTTGAGTTGCTTCCCACACTACGGGATCGACGGCTCGTTAGGTATGGCGAAGATGTCAAGGCCGCGGTGAACCTACCAGGGCGGCCCTGCCCCAGTCACCGCGGCCGCTCAGACCGATTTCACTTCACCACCATCCATCCGTAACGCCGTGCCCGTCATCCAGCGCGCACCCGGCGACACGAGGAATGCCATCAACTCGGCGATCTCGTCTGGCTCTCCGTAGCGCTCGATACCTGCTTCCTCTGGAAATCTGGCGGTCGCCTCCTCGACGGTCATGTTGTGCAATGGCGCCCAGCGCTCGAGGTAGGAACGACGCCGTCCTGTCATCACCGCTCCCGGCATGACGCTATTGACCTGGACACCATCTGCGATGCCGCGATCGGAGAAGGCCTTCGCAAGGGCAACGATGGCGGCATTGATGGTGCCAACCGCTGCGTACGAAGCCTTAGGAAACAAGGCGGAATTCCCGGACATCAGCACGACGGCTCCTTTCGCCGCCTTCAGGGCCGGCCACGCCGCGATTGTGAGCCGTCGGGCGCCATGCAGCTTCAGCGCAAGTCCGTCTTCCCATTGCGCATCCGTCGCCTCGAACAGGTCGATCTGAGGCACCGCACCCGCGATATTGAGCAGCGCATCAATCCTACCTAGCGCGCCCAGCGTCCGATCGACGACGTCTCGTGCAGCAGTCCGCTCGGCCAAATCAGCCTCGATCACCAACGCATCGGCACCAGCCGCCCTGACGAGCTCTGCTGTACGGTCCAGATTGGCGCGGTTTCGTGCGACAAGAGCAATCGTGGAAAAATCCAGCGCTAGACGCAACGCCGTCGCGTGGCCGATTCCCTGACTCGCTCCCGTAACGATCGCAACGGATTTGGACATGCAGACCCTCCGCTAAGAGATTTGACAAGGTCAATCGTGAACGACGACCATCTTTCCGACGGCCTCGTTCGCCTCCATCATGCGATGGGCTTCGCGTATCTGGTCGAAGCGAAAGACCCGTGCCGGCTTCACGTCGAGCCGGCCAACCGCGGCGTCAGCAGCGATCTTCTGCAATGGGACATCGGCAAGCGGAAATCCGGGGGTACCAAACACGAAGCTTCCAAAGAAACTCAGATAAACGCCGCTCGCCATCTGCAGCAACGGGTTGAAGTCGGGAATCGGATCGAGCCCACCGAGCCAGCCCGCAAGACAGGAGCGGCCGCCGCGGCGGAGCATGGCGAGGGAGTCGAGCACTACGCTGTTGCCGACAAGGTCGAGAACCGCGTCAACTTGTTTCGCCTCGGAGAGATGCTGTGAGAGATCCCGCCGCTCAATTTCGCAACGTTCGGCCCCGAGCTTTTCCAAAATGGGGAAACGCTCCCGGCTGCGTGTCGTCGCAACGACCCGCACGCCGGCATTGACTGCGAGCTTGACAGCCGCTTGACCGAACGAGGAAGTCGCGCCGCGAATGACGAGAAGCTGGCTTTTCTGCAGATCGAGATTTCGGAAGAGACAAGTCCATGCCGTCGCAAAGGTCTCGGGTATCGCTGCGAGCTCTGCCCACGGCAAATCTGCGTCGATCAATGCGACGTTCGAGACCGGAGCACGGGTATATTCGGCATAACTGCCATTGATGGTCCGGCCGAGACCGCCCATCAATGCAGCGACTTTCGCACCAACCGGAAATTCTCCGCCTGGACATGATTTCACGAGCCCGACACATTCGATTCCACTGATCGGCGCCGCTTCGGCCCACTCGCCACGGCGCATGTGCATCTCAGCATGATTGATGCCGAATCCCTTTACCTCGATGACGACATGACCAAGCTTCGCCTCCGGCTCCGGAACGTCTCGATAGACAAGGCTGTCCAAGCCGCCGAATTTTTCAAGAACGATGGCACGCATCACACCTCTCTTCGCACCTGCCTCCAGGTGGGTCGGTCACGTGTCTGACCTTGACTAGACAAGAAAATCGCGAATTGCCGCCGCGATCTCCCCGGCATGCGTCTCAAGCGCAAAGTGGCCCGTATCAAAGAAGCGAACCTCGGCACCCGCAATGTCGCGCTGGAACGCCTTCGCGCCCGCCGGCAGGAAGAAGGGATCGTTTTTGCCCCAGACCGCCAGGAAAGGCGGCTTGTGCTTCCGGAAGTAAGCCTGGAATTCCGGATACATGGCGACATTGGTCTTGTAGTCACCGAAAAGATCGAGCTGGACCTCGTCGGCGCCGGCGCGCGCGAGATAATAATTATCCAACGTGTATCCATCAGGTGAGATCAGGGAGGCGTCAGGCACCCCGTGAGTGTATTGCCAGGCCGTGGTCTCCGGCGAAAGGAACGAGCGCAGCGCCGCCCGGTTCTCCTTCGACGGATCCTGCCAGTAGGCACGGATCGGACTCCAGCCCTCGCTCAGCCCCTCCTCATACGCGTTGCCATTCTGCGAAATGATGGAAGTGACGCGCTCGGGATGGCGCAGGGCCATCCGGAAGCCCGTCGGCGCGCCGTAGTCGAAGACGTAGAGCGAGAAGCGGGTTAGCCCGACGACCTCAGTGAACCGCTCCAGTACCTGCGCCAGCGCGGCGAACGTATATTGGAACTTCTCGCGAGCCGGCATGTCAGACTGGCCAAAGCCGGGCAGATCCGGCACCACAACTCGGAAGCGACCGGAGAGCGCGGGGATCAATTCACGGAACATGTGGCCAGCCGTCGGAAATCCGTGAAGCAGCAGCAAGGCGGGCGCATCGGACCGGCCCGCTTCCCGATAGAATACGTTCAGACCGTCCACGTCCGCTTTGCGATACCGAATGCTCGTCATCTGCGGTTCCTCACGGCTTCCCTCGAAGCATCGTCGCACCTGCGGAACCGATGATCCGATCCGAGGCTGGCTCATTTAGATATTTCGTGGGGCAAGTTGATCTGGTTACAGAGCTCCCGACATTTTTTTGGCGCGCAGGATTCCTGTCGCCTCCTCTGCCCCGTCTATCGCGTTTTCGACCAATTCACTTGAACTCTCTGCGGTAGTCCGTAGGGGTCCAACCCGTTGTCTTTCGAAAGGCCGAGCTGAAGGAGCTCGTTTGCGCATAGCCCAAGCCGAGCGCGATGTCCGTAATCGACATTCCGCGATCTGCGAGTCGCAGCTTGGCCAGCTCCATGCGTCGCTGTACCTGGTATTGGTATGCCGGCATTCCGAACGATCTCTTGAATGCCCGGCAGAAGTGGTGAATGCTGAGCTTGGCAAGCTGTGCGAGCTTCAGAAGGCACACCTGCTCTCCCAGGTGCTCTTCGACGTACTCGACGACAATGCGCTTCTGCCAGCCTGCGAGACCTCCACGACTCACCGGCGCTACTTCGCGAACCGCTTCGCGATCCGACCGGGAAAGCTCGTACGCGAGCACGCCACAGAGCGCCTCGAGGTAGGGCACGCACGTCGCATCGCCGCTCTCGATTGCCTTTTTCAGCTTGAAGGCGGTCTCCCAGACCCGCGTGTCTTCGAAGTATATTCTTGGCGCAAACTCGGCGTCGCTGCCGTCAGACGCACGAAGTGCGGCGGGATCGAAGTAGATAAAAGTTAGCTGCGCAGACGAGGCCGTCTCATGCCATTCGCGATAGGCCTGGCCCGCGGGCACGAACGTCAACTTGTGTTCAGAACCGCGGAGCTTCGACGAGAAAAGGCCATCGATGGAAGTCTCGCCGCCTTTTCGTGCTCCTTCGCTGTACAAGGCCAGGAGATGCCTCGATCCCTGAAAGCGAAATTCAAGCCTGTTGCCGACCGGAACGTGGACGCTTTCGGAAAACCACCGGCAACAGCCAATTCCGAGGCGCCTCACTGGCCCAGCGGGTGTTATGCTCACCGTCGGATGAAGTGCCATTTCAGACAGCTTGGGAGGCTGCGCCTCGTCCACCGGTCGAATCGACGTTGCGGAGATTTCCTTCCGCGGCATGCTCTCACTCGAATCTGATAAGTACATTCCCATCGCCGTCGCCTTTTTTGTGCTGCCGATGGCTGCGTCCATTCGTCAACGAACTTCTGCACGGAAGAGACAGCTTGATTGCCTGGATGCAGCCGTTCGGCTCGCAGGCCGCAAATGGCGTCGCCTCTCCGGTCAAAGCGAGCTGCCAATACCGGCTGGCAGCACCGCACAGAGACACCATGCTTTTCATAGCTCTGACGGGCAATCTCGCGCTTGTGCTGCTTCGCCCCCTACCTAGGTATGGGTACCGCGCGGGGACGCCACCGAAATAGTTCGGCGCGAAATGCCGAGCCCCGGGGCGAGGCGTCAGCTTTGGAGTTGGAGCGCTTCAGCCATTCGAACGAGCGTAGCTGCGGTCTTTGCCCCCAGCTTCCGCATTACACTGCCGCGATGCATTTTGACCGTCGCCTCGCTGATCGAGAGCTCGTTGGCCACCTGCTTGTTCATCAAGCCGGACGAAACCAGCGTCATCACTTGTCGCTCGCGAGCGGTCAGGAGCGCGAATTTCTCCTGCAACTGCGCAAGGTGCGCGATGTCGTCGCGTCGGTCTGTGTCCTTGCGGATCGCGGCTGTGACGGCGTCGAGGAGATCCTGATCCCGTATCGGCTTGGTGAGAAAATCGACCGCCCCCAACTTCATACCCCTGACGGACATGGGAATGTCGCCGAAAGCCGACATCAGGATTACCGGAATTCCGACATTGATCCTTGTCAGATACTCCTGCAGTTCCAGTCCGCTGGTACCCGGCAATCTGACATCGAGCACCAGACAGGCGGGGGTCTCCTCCAGGTCGACCTTCAGGAAGTCCGAAGCAGACCCATACAATGCGACCCTGTAATTCAGGGACTCAAGCAGGTCACCAAGGGACTCGCGAACCGCCTGATCGTCATCAACAATGTGAACAACACCCGATGCAGGCACTGCTAAAGACCCCCCAACGTCTGAGCCGGCTGACGAAGCGGGAGAACGAACGTGAACCTCGTGCCGGACGTCCCGTTTTCTTCCACCCATAGCTGTCCTCCGTGGAGATTGACTATCTTGCGGCAGATCGACAGGCCCAGACCGAGCCCCGCTCCCTTCGTTGTATAGAGCGACTCAAAGACCCGCTCTCTATCGGCCGGATGGATGCCAACCCCAGTATCCGCGATTGCCACGGAAATCATACCATCGAGAACCTTCGATGAGAGGGTCAAAATGCGGTTCCCGCCCTCAACTCCTGCCATGGCCTCTATGGCATTGCGCACGAGATTCAGAGCGACCTGCTGGATCTGAACACGGTCCGCCTCCGCGTCAGGCAGTGATCCATCGAAGTCGGTTCGGACGGTGACACCAGCTCGCTCAATCTCCCTTTGCGACAGACGCAGAACCTCCGCGACCGCCTCATTGATATCGAACTTGGCAAAATGAACCTGCGTGCCCCGCGCCAAGGATCTGACTCCTTTCACGATCTCCGTGGCTCGACGCGCCTGCTTGATAATGCGCGTAACCGACCTTTGGGCTTCCGTCGCTTCCAGCGGCCCCCTGGCGAGCCATCGGAGGCCAGCTTCCGCGCTCATGATAATCCCCGTCAGCGGTTGATCGATCTCGTGAACGATCGAGCCGGCGAGTTCGCCAAGAGATGCCAGGCCTGAAGCTCGCGCAAGCTCATTCCGCGCGTCGGCTAGTGCCTGCTCCGCCGCCTTCCGCAGGGTGATATCAGTGATGATACCTTCCAGCTCCAAATCCCCAGTGGGACCATTGTCGAATTGTCCGACGGCCGCGACGTGCAAGGTCTTACCGTCCCGGTGGACCACCCGGTATTCGTGCGCGAATGGCGACTTGGTTCTGATCGCTTCGGTGAGCGCCCGCTCCAGCGTAGCATGATCGTCGGGATGCACTCGGCTCTTGAACATCTCGAATGGCACGGGATTTACATCCAGGTCGAGATCCAGGATGCGGTAGCATTCGCGCGATCCTCGGGAGAGTAGCGTCCGGGTGTTCCAGCGATAACTGCCCATCCCGCCGATCTGCTGACCTCTGACCATCCACATGTTGGTCTCGCGCAGCGCCTCGAAGAGACGCACCGATTCGAATGAGATGGCAGCCTGGGTAGCAAGCATCGACATCACCCAGAGGCAGCGTGGCGTGAAGATCTCCGCATCCCCGGCCGCCTCGAGGTAAAGAACACCAATCGCCCAGTGCTGATGAACCAACGGCAGGCACAGCTGAGTTATCTCCCCCGCCGGCGGACTCGCAGGGTCGATCAATGCCGAACTCGCCGCGTGAGCCTGCCTCACGACCGCTTCCCTTCGATCGAGAACCTCCTCGGCGAGATCGCCCGGCAATCGGAACTCGGCGTTTGCCGGGACGGAGGCAAAGAAATTCGCCCTCTCGCGGGGAAAGCTCGCGTCCGCTTGAGCAAGCAGATCTCTTTGGCCGCTGAGTAAGATCGCCCCCCGGGCGGCCCCGGAAAAACTTAACGCCTCCGCGAGAAGTGCGTTGGCCAATCCCTGATAGCTGATCTCTCTTGAGATGACCTGGAATGCCTTCGCGACAAGATCAAGTTCATGCGTCTCGCTTTTTAACCTCATGCCGAGATGCCTCGTAGTGACGATCATATCCAGACGTCTCGACGCATCATCCTGGGGCTACTCATCAAGCGATGAGAAACGAGCGCGCTGGTATGCGGCGATATGTAACGGCACTTGTCGACATTGCCAAGTTTGGTTGCCGCGATCCGCGATTTTGCGGCCCACGAATTCGTGCGAACTCCTTTGCGCATTACACCGAATATTTTTCGCGATGGGTGTAACCGGCGCGATGGATGCTCCGAATATCCTCGAAAGTGCAGAGGGGCGGTGTTACGTTCCGCGGCGTCGCACGGACGCACATGCTGTTCAGCCCCAATCGGGCGCATTGGAGTCGCCGCCAGCCTGGCCTGCATCAGTAGTGGTTCAATTCACCAGTAAACAGGCCCTATACAGGCAGTCTGCCTAAGATCAGTTTCCGCCGGATCCCGGCCAATGTACTCATGGCGACGCTTAGCTGACGGCGTTCTGCGACGTCCGCGTCTGCCCTCGATCAATCAAAATCCGGCAGACAAGGCCGTCAGGCGCAAAGTCGATATCGACCCGCGCCCCAGGTATCGCCTTTGCAATCAAATGCATCCCGAAGCCTCTGCGTTCCGGCTTGTTTACCGTCGGTCCGCCGCGCTCGCGCCACTGGATGGCGAGACTTTGTCTGCCAAGGTAGGGGGAACTCTCCCAGGCCAACTCGACGCCCCCCTCCGTCGAGGTCAGGGCGCCGTACTTGCTCGCATTCGTTGCCAGTTCCTGAATGATGACGTGCAGCGACAAGGCGATGTGCGGCTCGAGCGCGACATCCGGCCCCGCGAGCAGAATGCGATCCTTATGAGACATCGCGTGCGGCTTCAAAGTTCGCTCCAGCAGCCCCGCAAGAGATACGTGCTGCTCTCCGGCACACTCGATCATCCTGTAAGCATCAGACAGGGTCGCGATCCGCGCCGAGAGAGCCGCGCGAAAATCGGCGGCTGAACTCGCGTCGGTGTTGTCTACAAAGCATAGAACTACGCTGAAGAGGTTGCGCATTCGATGCTGCAATTCTCTGACCACCATCTTGAGCGAATCCTCTGGAATCGGAGCGATCCGCTCGTACTTTGTGCTTCCGTTTCCATCTCGGAATGACTCGGTGACAGTATGCCTCATGCGCAGACCCTATCGCTGTTTGCTGAACCGGATACCGATCAACACCCACGACATATTTTCAGCTTCTTATCGAGCTCTGCGTCCAGTCCTTCCTGCTTTTGATTGAAATCGGTAATGCGCTTCTGCAAGTCGTCCTCGGCAATCGAGTTCGGCATGAATTCTTTGCCGCGCGGCTGCACGTGCACGTTCTCAGCTGCGCTTGGCGCTTTCGACGATGGCGTAGAGACTGGTTCTGCCAGAGCGGTTAGAGGAATGGCTGCGAAGCTCAAGATAAGGGACGAACGTCGTTGCATGACCGCGCCTCGATGCATTTGGTTGCTATGAAGACGCCGACAATATGCAGGAAATATCCGGGCCTCGCTGTTCGTGGATTGCGCTGATTGCGGTGAAATTGTTGGAATGCAGCAGCCCCCTGACCTAAAAGCGTATGATGGTGATCCCTGGTCAAAGAGGCGAGACGCCAAGGTCCAGTCGCATGGCGTCGATCAATGGGCCGCAGACCGGGTTGCCTGCCGATCGAAGTTCGAGCGTCGGTTCGAGCAGCGCGCCCCTAGGGTGCCGCGCGCGCAGGTCTTTGCTCCGCGAGAATGACCGAGAAGCGCTCTTGATCGTCAGTCCAATCGGCGATCGGATTCCAGCCACCAGCCTGCAGGAGAACGAACGCATCCCTCCGGCCGTACTTGAAGCTATTCTCGGTGTGGATGGTCTCGCCATTCGACAGGAAAAACTCGCGACCATCAACTTCGAAGCCGACGTCCCGCGTCGCTTCGAGATGCATCTCGATACGCGACTCCGCAGCATCCCACCGCGCCACATGTCGGAATGCACTCAGCGGAATCGACCCACCCAGCTCGCGGTTGATTCGATGCAAGAGGTTGAGATTGAAAGCGGCCGTCAGTCCTTGCGTGTCGTCATACGCCGGCAGCAGGACATCTTGATCTTTGATGCGATCGATACCTATCAGCAGCATCGATCCGGTACCCAGGGTCGCCGCCATGGCCCGCAACAAATCGACCGCCGCAGACACAGTCAGGTTTCCAATCGTCGAGCCGGGGAAGAAGCCAAGGCGCGGAGTCGAAGCAATCTCCCCGGGCAGCGAGAATGGGTACGTGAAGTCCGCCTCGGTCGGATAAATCGGCAGTCCGGGGAATGCATGTGACAGACCTGTCGCCACCTCCCGAAGGAACTCTCCTGAGATGTCGATCGGCACATAAGCGGAGGGCTCTGTCTCCGCCAGCAAAAGCCGCGTTTTTACCGACGAACCGGAACCGAACTCTACGACTGCGCGACCCGGCCCAGCGAGAGCAGAGATCTCTGACACTGCGGAAGCAAGGATCGATCGCTCGGTTCGCGTGGGGTAGTATTCGGGCAATAGGGTGATGGCTTCGAACAGAGCCGACCCCCGGTGGTCATAAAGCCATCTCGCCGGAATTGCCTTTGACGCGAGACCTAGCCCTTCCATGACGTCGTAGCGGAATGACGCCGTCAGGTCAGCCACCCCGCATCGCAGTTCGCTCTCGAGTTGAAGCAATTTCACCTTCCTTCGCACGACATTTACTTCGGCCCGGCGGGCTGCCCCGCAATGGCCTCAGGAAACCAATGCGGCCAATTTCTTCAGCCCGCGGTGGATATTGATCTTGACCAGAGCCGCCGTTTGGCCAGTCGCGCCGGACGCTCGCGCGATGCTAAGGCCATTGAGCTTCACGAGACGGATCACGCTCTCTTGAGAGGGCTTCAACCGGCCAAGCAACTGGTCCAGCGCAGCGGCGCTGATCGCGGCACCCTCATGGTCTTCGATTGCGATTTCCTCGTCGAGTGCGAGGACATTGTATCGAGATGCATCGCGAACGCGATCGACCCATTTGTAGCGGGCAATCGCCGTGATCCAGGCACCGAAGGGCCTCGAGGGCGAGAACGTGTGGCGTTTGGCATGAACGGCCAAAAGCACTTCCTGCCGTGCGTCTTCGGCGGCGGGGTGCGGCAGCCGACGCGCGTAGTACGCACGCAGCCATAGGTTCAACTCCCGGAGCAATTGCTCATATGCAACTTCATCTCCTGATTGTGCCGCGAGCATGAGCCTTCCCCATCGCTCCGAACAATCGTTCCATCGCTCCCAGCGGGCCGTCCTCCGGCGATCATTTCGCAACGGAGCCGTGTCCGTCCGAATTGGTTGAAGCCGCGATTCGCCGCCATCGGGCGGTTGCGCAGCGCTGGCGGACGATCTGTCATCGCTGGAAAGTGCTTTCATCCTCGAAGACTCCTGTCGAGACATTCAAGCAGGACACTTGTTTCGAACGGCTTTCTGAGAAGGCAGAATGCGCCGATCGACATGGCCTCCTCGTCCAGTTGCTTGTGAGGAAGCGCAGTGATGAGAATCACCGGCGCTCCGACCTTCTGCTCCTGAAGCTCACGAACGAGATTGAGCCCGCCCATCCCCGGCATGTGAACGTCGGCGATGATGCAATCAAAGCTGAAACGGTCGACATAGCTCAGCAGTGCTTCCGCCCTGTTAAACGGTTCTGAGCGGTAACCGATCGATCGCATCAGATCCACCAAAGAGAAGCACAGGGACTCGTCGTCATCGACGACTCCTACGAAGGGGACCTTCACCTGACTTATCCTCGCAAGTCGGCAACATCATCGAAACGCGATCGCGACGAGGTCGACCGGCGTGTGAGCCGCTCCCTCGTTGATCAGGTCATTTCCGTCGCGACGTTCGACGCTTGCTCGCACGAGGCCCATTTTCGGTCTCCCCAAGTGAGGAAAATCCAATAGCTGCGCCGTCTGGTTGCGCAGGTGAGCCAGGAGCATGCGTTTGGCTGCCTCCCTTCACAATCTCACGATTGTGATGCACAAACCCATACTTTGGTATGGGTTTTCGGCGGACACCCGCGCCACCGACGACGACCTGACGAATAGCAGCAAGACGGCGCACTTTCGTCACGAGCAATCATTCTTTCCCGATGCCGCTCCGGCTGGCTGCACAGCAGCACAGGCGGCACTTGACCCGACACCAGATGGCCTTGAGAACTCGACAAAGCTGCTTGACGAAGAGCAGCTCGACCGCGTTTCGGTCGAGTCAGTCGATTGACGTGGCGCTCATGGGATCATTCTGATGAGGCCTGTTGTAGGGGACTCCTCCCGAGAGTACGTTGATGAGGGGTGATTGACACTCGGTGCGCCTTCTCCGGCGAGCGGCCGGCTGGTTCCGGAGTCCGGCAGATGAAGATATCCTCGCATCCCCCCTCGAACCGGGATACCGATCGCGAAATATTATGGGACGACGGCGAGCGCGTCTTTTGCCGCGAATGGCGTCATGACGCAAATGGCAACGTCACTAGTGTCTTGACCGTAAGGCCCGTCGCGGAACATCCGCCATCGATGGTCCTCGACCAGCTCGCACACGAATACGCCTTGCGCGATGAATTGAATCGAGCTTGGGCCGCGATGCCGCTGGAGCTAGTCCGCGAAGACGGTCGAACAATGCTGATATTGGAAGACCCCGGCAACCAGCCGCTCGAGCGTCTACTTGGCACGCCGATGAGGCTGGATCGCCTTTTGCGAATGGCTTCCGCCATGGCTGGCGCGATCGCGCAGCTGCATCAGAGTGGCCTGATCCACAAGGATCTGAAGCCGGCGAACATCTTGGTCGATGCAGCGGGCGAGATCAGGATTACGGGATTTGGCCTCGCGTCTCGCCTGCCGCGTGAGCGACAGCAACTCGAACCACCGGAAATGATCGCGGGCACCCTCGCCTACATGGCGCCCGAACAGACCGGCCGAATGAACCGGTCGGTCGATTCCCGCGGCGACTTGTATGCACTCGGCGTGACATTCTACCGAATGCTCACGGGAGCCCTGCCGTTCACCGCGGCCAACCCAATGGAATGGGTACACAGCCACATCGCAAGACAAGTTATTCCTCCCGCCGAACGAGTGAACGGCGTGCCTGGCGCCGTCTCGGCCATCATCGTGAAGCTCCTCGCCAAAACGGCCGAGGACCGCTACCAGACCGCCGCCGGCCTCAAGAACGATCTCGACCATTGCCTTGTCGAATGGGAAGCGCACGGCCGGATTGAGGGCTTTCCGCTCGGCCAAGAGGATCGACCGGACCGACTCCTTATTCCTGAGCGGCTATATGGGAGAGAGCGAGAGATCGAGGCCTTGCGTGTCTCATTCAATCGCATCGCCCGGAACGGTACGCCCGAATTGATCCTCGTGTCTGGCTCCTCCGGCGTAGGTAAGTCCGCGCTCGTCGACGAAATGCACAAAGCCCTGCTCCCATCGGGAGGATTCTTCGCGTCGGGCAAATTTGACCAGTACAAGCGCGATATGCCCTATGCGACGCTCGCGCATGCCCTTCAGGGCCTTATCCGAGGCCTCCTCGCCAAGAACGACGCCGATCTCGAGCCCTGGCGCAGGAAGTTACGCGGGGCGCTCGGCCACCTCGGCCAACTGATGGTCGATCTCGTACCGGAACTACAGCTGGTGATCGGGGATCAATCACCCGTTCCGGACGCTTCCCCACAAGACGCCCAGCGACGTTTTCGGCTTGTCGTTCAGCGCTTCGTTGGCGTCTTCGCCAACTCGGACCATCCCCTTGTGCTCTTCCTCGACGACCTGCAGTGGCTCGACGTGGCCACGCTGGATCTAGTCCACGATCTCTTGAGGCGATCCGATCTGCGCAATTTGCTTCTCATCGCCGCCTATCGTCACAATGAGGTCGACGTCAAGCATTCGCTGGCACAAAGGCTGGTCGACCTTCGTGCCTCCCGTGTAAGGGTGGTGGAAATCAATCTAACGCCGCTCACTCGCGCCGCCGTCGAGGAGTTCACGGCAGACGCACTTCACTGCGAGCTGGCATACGCCAGGCCGATAGCCCAGCTGATATATGACAAGACGGATGGAAATCCGTTCTTTCTAACGCAATTTCTTCGAACACTGGCCGAAGAAGAAATACTGACATTCGGTCATGACAAGGGACAGTGGCGCTGGGATCTCGAACGCGCCAAAGGAAAACGATACGCCGACAACGTCGCCGATCTCATGGTCGGCAAGTTGAGCGGTCTGCGCGACGAGACACGTCAGGCCTTGCTGGAGCTGGCTTGCTTGGGCGACGGAGCCGAGATAACGACACTCTCCCTCGTGCACGGAACATCCGAGCAGCGACTCCACACGGATTTGCGCGAGGCCACTCGTCTCGAACTGGTCCGGCGCCTCAAGAGCTCCTACACATTCGTGCACGATCGTGTGCGAGAGGCCGCTTACGCACTTCAGCCGAACCAGAATAAGCGGACGGCCCTTCACTTTCGGATCGGCATGACGCTGGCGGCGCAGCTGACTCCGGACGAAGCAAGCGAACGCGTCTATATCGTTGCCAACCAACTCAACCGTGGCCGAGCCGCTTTGACGCGCGGACCTGAAAGAGAAAGGGTTATTGCCGTCAATCTCGCTGCAGGCCGACGGGCGAGAAATGCGACGGCTTACCGCGCAGCGATATCCTACCTTGAGGTCGCCCGTGAACTGCTCGGAGAGGACGGTCATCCGCGATGCAGCCAGGACGCCTTTGCGATCGGCTTGCTCAACGCCGAATGCAAATTTCTGCTCGGTGACTTGAACACGGCAGAGGTAGAATTAACGATCCTATCGCAGAGCTGTTCGGATGTTCGGGCAAGCGCTGATGTCGCCAGGCTTCGGGCGCAGTTATATACCGCTGCGGGACGGCTCGAACAGGCGGTGGACGTCTGTCTCGCGTTTTTGCGCAAGGCTGGGATTGTCTGGTCGCCCCACCCCAGCCGCAGCGAGGTGAATGAAGATCGACAACGCCTCCGAGGTCTGGTCGAAGAGCTATCCGACGACCAGCTTCACGCCTTGCCGCCGATGATCGATCCGGACCATCGCGCAACGATGAGCGTTCTGGCGGACCTCGTCACGCCTGCGTTTCTCACCGATCGCAACCTATCCGACATCATGCTCGTGGAAGCTACCCGACTGACGCTCGAGCACGGGGTCAGTCCTGAATCGTGCTACCCTCTGACCGCCATATTCGGTGTGCTCGCGAGCAATTCGTCCGATGCCGAGCTTGGATTCCGACTGTCGCAACTCGGCACAGCCCTTGCCGAAAAGCAGCCGCAGATAGGATTGAGCGGCCGTGCACTTTTGGTATTCGGCCTCCATGTGACTCCGTGGATACGTCCGATCCGATCGGGACGGTCATTCATACAGCGCGCTCTTGCAATTTGCCTGACGACCGGAGATCTGGCTTTCGCAGCGTATTCGCACCGCGGGCTCTTATCAGTGGATCTCTTCTGCGGCGATCCGCTCATGGAAGTCTGCTCAAACGCCGAGCGGGCTCTGGCATTCGCCGAGGGTTTGGGCGTCCGGTTGGCTACGGAGGGCTTGGCCACCCAACGAAGTCTGGCGCTGAGTCTGATGGCACGCGATGGAGTGGACGGCTTCGAGATTGCGGGAGCGCCCCATCCCTCCGACGCGACCGAACCACTAAGCGCCTTCTTCCGCTACGCGGCGCAGATTCAGCTCGAGGTCATTGCCGGACGCGACGATGTCGCAATTCTCCTCGCTGAACACGCGGAGCAGCTCTCATGGTGCGTCCGGGCCTATTCGGATTTCACCGAGTACCGGTTCTACACGGCGCTCGCCCATGCTGCAGCCTGTCACGTATCGCCACCTGAGCATCGTGATCAACGCCTCGGCGACCTCCGCGAACACCACCGGAAGCTCATGGCCTGGGCGACCCGCTGCCCCGCAAACTTCGCCGCTCGGCACAAGCTCATCGCAGCCGAGCTTGCACGCGTCGAAGGTCGCGAACTCGAGGCGGAACAGTTATACGAAGAGGCGATCCACCTGGCGCAGGAAGCCGGATTCGTACAGATCGAGGCAATTGCTGCGGAGCGAGCAGCAAGGTTTTACGAGGCGCGTGGCATTCGAACGGTGGTTCTATCTTACTTGACGAAAGCGCGGGATTGCTACGCGCGCTGGGGCGCCGAGGCGAAGGTGAGCCAGCTCGAGCAACTCCATCCAGGCCTCCGGGGGAGAGGGTCTACGCCCAACGCGGCGGGTACGATCGGAGCCCCCGTAGATCAGTTGGACCTCGCGACGGTTCTCAAGGTATCGGAGACTGTTTCGGGCGAGATCGTACTGGAGAAGCTCACGGAAACCTTACTGCGCTCGGCTCTCGAACACGCAGGTGCAGAACGCGGCGTGCTGATTTTACTGAGGGGCTCCGAGCTGCGAATTCGGGCGGAAGCGGTGATCGGCGGTGGCTCGGTTGCGTTCAATTTAGCCGATTCCCCGATCTCCGCCGCCGAGGTACCGGTGTCGATCGTACATTACACGGTTCGGACGCAAGAAAGCGTCGTTCTCGATGATGCCTCGACGAACGTCGCGTTCGGCGGCGACGAATACATCGACCAAAAACGTGTCCGGTCGGCCCTGTGTGTCCCGCTTATCAAGCAAGGGAAGGCCGTGGCATTTCTGTATCTCGAGAATAATCTCGCGTCGCGGGTGTTTACCCCCGCCCGGATCGCCATCCTCAAATTTCTCGCGTCGGAGGCAGCGACGTCACTCGACAATGCTCGTCTGTATCGGGAGCTCCAGGAGCGCGAGTCGAGGATTCGTCGACTGGTCGAGTCCAACATCATCGGGATCTTCATCTTCGACCACACTCCCGACATCCTCGACGCCAATGAATCCTTTCTGAAGACCATGGGATATGACCGCGAGGATCTCAAGGCAGGCCGGTTGCGCTGGGCCAACTTGACGCCGCCGGAATGGCAGGAGCGCACCTCTCGCGCCAGGGTCGAGTTGAAGGCGACGAGGGTTGCTCAGCCGTTCGAGAAGGAGTTCTTCCGCAAGGACGGCAGTCGGGTGCCGGTGCTGACCGGCGGGGCGTTGTTTGACGACGAACACGAGCAGGGTGTCGCTTTTGTGCTTGATCTCAGCCAACGCAAGCAAGCCGAGACGGAGGCACGTGAGAGCGAGCGGCGATACCGCGAGGCTCAGATGGAGCTGGCCCACGCGAACCGTGTCGCGGTGATGGGGCAGCTTACTGCGTCGATTGCCCACGAGGTCAATCAGCCGAACACCGCTGTTATCGCTAGCGCGCAAGCGGCATTGAGCTGGCTCGATCACCGCCCGCCGGCGCTGGAACAAACACGCAAGGCGCTGACACGTACCATCGAGAACGGCATCCGTTCCAGCGAGGTCATTGGGCGAATCCGCGATCTCATAAAGAAGGCACCGCCCAAGCGAGATTCCCTGGCGATCAACAACGTGATCGGCCACGTCATCGAACTCACTCAAGTTGAAGCGACTCGGCACGATGTCTTCATCCGGACTGCATTCGCCGATCGCTTGCCCAAGGTCATTGGCGATCGCGTCGAGCTGCAACAGGTCACGCTCAACCTGATCCTGAACGCCATCGAGGCGATGAGTGGAGCAACGGAAGACAAGCGGGAGTTGCTGATCCAGACCGCGAGAGCAGACGCTGAGAGCATACTCGTATCGATCGCGGATTCGGGTCCGGGATTGTCTTCGGAGAGCCTCGAGCGGCTTTTCGAGCCCTTCTACACGACCAAGCCCGGCGGCCTGGGCGTTGGACTATCGATATGCCGCTCGATCATCATTGCTCATGGCGGCAGGCTGTGGGCGACTGCAAACGAACCACGCGGAGCGGTTTTCCAGTTCACCGTACCAATCGATGACGGACTTAGCGCCGGTTGAGACGCGCGGTGACGGGTGAGACCCGACAACAGCCCCGCGACGCAGTGGCGACCTCATTCGGCACGACTTCGAGGACGAACTCGATCAGGGCGCAGTCGATGCGGCGATCCCTCATCAAAACTAGGCGTCGAAATACTTTGCACGCCTCCACTCGCCGGGTGTTATCCCGACCTTACGCAAGAACACACGGTTCAGATGACTTTGATCCGCAAAACCACACTCGAGTGCGATCTCGCTGATCGATCCCTTCCCGCGTAGCAGGCACTTGGCACGCGCTATCTTCTGCTCAAGGAGCCATTGGTGCGGCGACGTTCCCAGTGTCCGCCTAAAGGCACGCGAGAACTGCCCTGTAGAAAGCCCGCATGCGCCGGCCAACTCTGCGACCGAGCGATCTGCACTTGCATCATCGAGAAGAAGCTCCTTGATGCGGGTCACCTCGTGGTCGGAAAGTTTCGATCCCACCATGACTTCAGGAAGGCGCAATCCGCAATGGGCAACAAGCAAGCGCATACGCAGTGCAGAGAACACGTGGTCGACGAATAGCATGGGAATCTCTGCCGGCCGGCTCAATGCCGGTATTACAGCGCGGGCAAGCGATGTCGCGACCTCGTCCCTGTACTCGCGTTCGACGTCGTAGTCAAAACCGGAGAAGGCAGAGCCAAGTTCGCGCGCGGTCTCGTCAAAGGCAAGATCTGGAACGAAGAAATTGAGCGCTTCGAACGGCGCCATGTTATCGCCCTCCCAATGATAGCGCATGTCGAAAAGGGAGATAGCTCCTGCTTTCATCGCTGGCCGCATGGCGTGATGACCATCCTTCCAGACGTCCTGTGCCTCGGGATGGTCCGTGAGATATACGGTCACCATGTACATGTTTTCGCGGAGATGCATTGAAGTCATTTCCGCGCCTTGTCGGCGTCTCAGGGTATGAACAGCGTTGAGGCCAGCCCTGGCGAATTTTGCGCCAGCGATCTCTCGAACGAGGCATATGCCGTCTTTGGGATCGGACAAGAAGTCCGACGGCTTCTCTCTCGCCATCCTGCTGTGATCTTTCATCGCTTAGCTCGTATTTGCTGGATTGATTCATCTCTCAAAAAACTTGACGTCCGTTTCGTCAGCCACCGCTCTCGAGATGACGTATGGAACCGGATTGGTCGTCGTCGCACCCGGTCAGATTCGTCCAAAACGAACGTCAGGTCTATTCAAGAACTATAACGCGGTCCTTGATAAGGTAGCGGCCGGAATGGAACGGGTCACCAGCATCGACCCCATGCTGCATCGCGACAAGGAGGCGACGGTGCTGAAGGGTCAGCTCGATGCTGAACTTGCGGAGCGTCGTGATGGATCTCTTCGAACTGAGGACAGCAGTCGATCTCCTTCGTGGAACCGAGCAGGAAAGTGATCGCAGGCTGCGATTGACGCGGCTCGGTGAACTCGCTGGGACAATCATGCACGAGGTGAATCAGCCGCTCGGCGCGATTATTTCGAGTGCCGACGCCGCCTTGCGCTGGCTCGACCGCGACACGCCCGACGTCGCCGCCGCCACGAGGTCCATAAGGCGCATCCGCGCCGTAGCGAGCAGGTCCGGGCGGACCATCGTGGACCTGCAGTCGTTGTCGTCGAACATCTTGATCGATTTTGCGGAACGGCCGTTGAACTCCGTTGTCGACGAAGCGCTTCAGATATCGAAACCGCCAATCAACCAGGCTGACGTTAGAATGCAGGTATGTTTGGATCGGAACTCGCCAATCGCAAAGATCAACAAGGATCTGATGCTCCGGGTGATGCTGAACCTCATCCAAAACGCGATCGATAGCTTGCTTGGAGTACCAGACCGTCAGAGGACATTGAACATTCGAACGTTTACGAGTTCAGAGATCGTGGTTGCCGAATTCGAGGACAACGGCGTCGGCCTTCCCGAGGGCCCGGCGGCGCATCTGTTCGATCCCCTGTACACGACGAAGAAGGGCGGCATGGGTCTGGGTCTCGCATTGTGTCGGCGAGTCGTTATTGCTCACGGCGGCTCCATCGACGCCAGATCCAATCCTTCCTACGGCGCGACGTTCGCTGTGAGTCTGCCGCGAGTGGGGCCTTAGCGATCGTCGCGGCTCGCGTAGCCCGCCTCCGTCGTACCCACGGTCGCGAGACGGCCGGGGTCTACTCGTATCCTGTCGGGCATTCATTCAGGCCAACGTCGTGGCAAAAATTGCGCGATCGCCTGTAACCAAAGCCAGACGGCGGCCGAAATATACTCGTTTGGATCACCGCGGCAGCCGCACAAGCGGGAACAGGTTCACCAGCTGCTGCACCGCAAGGAGGGAACTGTGGGATTATCTTGGCAACAAGGCCCGCTTTCAACGGGAGCAATCGGCCGTTTCCTCGTCTCCGAGCCGCTGCCCAAGCGACTGTTGTATGTCGAGCCGTTACGCCGGCGCATGCGCGTTCGCTTTGGAGGACGCTGGATCGCCGACAGCGAGCAAATCCTCTTGCTCTTTGAGCCCGGCCGCTATCCTGTGGCCTATTTCCCGGAAACCGACGTTTCCCCGCAGATCTTGGAGCGCACCGAGCATACCAGTCAACACGCGGATCTTGGGCCCACGTCCTGGTACAGCGTCCGGTCGGACGAGCAACACGTTGCGGCGCGAGGAGCGTGGCAGCACACAGACCTGCCCGCCCATGCGAGCGACTTGCAGGGTCTGGTCGCCTTCGCCTGGCGTGCCATGGATGCCTTTTACGAGGAAGATGAGCGCATCGTGGGCCATGCAGCCGATCCCTACCACCGGATCGACATTCGCCAGGCCTCCCGTCATCTCGTCGTCAACCATCAGGGCCGGGTCATCGCCGATACAAGGCGGCCCTTGGTCCTCTACGAATCCGGTTTTGCCCCCCGCTGGTACGTTCCACATGCCGACGTCGATGAGTCCGCCCTCACCGCGGTGAAACTCCAGACCTTCTGCCCGTACAAGGGTCTCTGCAGCTATTATTCCATCGGAGAGACACGCCAGGCGGCATGGTCCTATCCCGACCCCTATCCCGAAGTCCGCCGCATCTCCAATTTTGTGTCGTTCGAACCAGACATCGTGACGGTTCATCTCGATGGCAAGCAGATGCATCTCGAGCCGGGCCAGTCGGTCGTTCCGCACGGCCCAGATCGGAATCTCGACGTCGCCGAAATAGTCAAAGAGCCGGCGCCTAGTGGCCGGTAAACAGATGCTGCGACCAGCAGGAAAGGGCTTAAGCCCGTCGAAACGGAGCAGCACATGGCGCGACTTCTGTCAGTGAATGTGGGACTTCCGCGTAACATCACCTGGAAGGATCGCACGGTCCGCACCGGGATCTGGAAGGCTCCCGTGCATGGCCGATGTCGAGTTGGCCGGTTGAACCTGGACGGAGATGGCCAGGGCGATTTGAACGGCCACGGTGGTGAGCAGCGAGCAGTCTTCGTCTACCAGATCGATTCGTATCACTATTGGCAGAAGCAACTGAACCGCACTGACTTCGTCCACGGACAGTTCGGCGAGAATTTTACGGTCGAAGGACTGCCCGACGATGCTGTTTGCATAGGCGATCGTTATCAAATCGGTAGTGCCGTGTTCGAGGTCACCCAGCCGCGGGTGACCTGCTATCGCGTCGGCATCCGGACCAACGAGCCGAAGATGCCAGCATTGCTGACGTCCAGCGGACGGCCAGGGTTCTACTTCCGCGTCCTGAGCGAAGGCGAGGTCGGCGCCGGCGACGAAATCGTGAAGGTGGGCGAGGCCACCGAGCGAATGACGATCGCCGAGATCAACGCTCTGCTCTATTCGCCCGATCACCCGCGCGATCGGTTGGAACGAGCCTTGCGAATCGGAGCACTTTCGCCGGGATGGCGCTCGTCGTTTGAGGCGTTACTTCAGAGCCGGACCAGTGATGCGGGAGGGAGCGGCAATGCAGGCCTCGCCCCGGCAGCCGCTGCACATCCGGCCGCCCCGGGATTTCGCGCGCTCGTTGTTGCGTCGATCGATCGGGAGGCCGTGGATGTCGTTTCTCTTTCCTTGCAGCATCCGGATCATGAGCCGCTGCCACTGCCTCTACCCGGCCAGTACCTGGTCCTACGCCTTCCGAAAACCGACGACTCGCCGCTCATTCGCAGCTACTCGCTCTCGGGTCCTCAATCGACGGAGAACTATCGGATCAGCGTGAAGATCGAGCCGGGCGGAGCGGCCGGGAGCTACCTGAGGGATCACGTTCGGGCAGGCGATGTCCTCGAGGTGAGTTCTCCACGCGGAGGCTTTATCCTGCAATCCAGAGAACGACCGGTGGTGTTGCTCAGCGCAGGGATCGGAGCAACGCCCGTTCTGGCCATGTTGCACGCCTTGGCAGCGACCCGCTCGACACGACAAATCTTTTGGCTGCATGCCGCACGCGACGGGCAGCATCATCCATTCGCCGACGAAGTACGCCGCCTCATGCTTGCCCTCCCCCGAGGCCGCAGCTTTGTCTGCTACAGCAGACCGGATTCGCGCGACAAGCTCGGCAAGGATTTTGATGCTCCTGGCCACCTATCACGACCGCTCTTCGAGGACATCGGTATCCCGCGCGAGGCGGACGTCTACCTCTGCGGACCGGCTCGCTTCATGGCGGACATGAAACAGGCGCTCGCAGCATTCGGAACGACGTCGGAGCGCATTCACTTGGAACTCTTCAATGGCGGCGAGTCATTGATTCCCGGCATCGTCGGCGCGGCCATGCGAGCTCCGCACCCGCCCAAGGATGCCACCGACAGCGGCCCGCTGGTATCCTTCGCGCGAAGCGGCATCGCCGCCCATTGGAAACCGTCGGCTTACACGAGCATTTTGGAGCTGGCCGAGGCGTGTGACGTTCCGGTCCGCTGGTCGTGTCGGACCGGCGTCTGTCACAACTGTGAAAGCGGCCTGGTGTCAGGTGCAGTGGCCTATGACCCGCCGCCGCTGGATAAGCCGGCCGAGGGCAATCTCCTGATCTGCTGCTCGCAGCCGGTTCAAGACGTCATCATTGATTTGTAGATCGCAAGAATGAAGTCAGCGGGGCCAACATGAAGTTCTCGGTCGAGGTGATTACCGTTCCCGTAGAAGACGTCGAGCGGGCACTGCGTTTCTATGTCGACAGGGTTGGCTTCGTGCTCGACGTCGACTATTCGCCGAACGACGCATTCCGGGTTGTACAGCTCACTCCTTCAGGTTCCAGTTGCTCGATTCAGATCGGCAAAGGGATCACCGACGCGCCCGTCGGATCACTCCGCAACGCGTATCTTGTGGTCACTGATTTGGAGACTGCGCGCCGCGACCTATTGGGACGCGGTGTGCAAGTCAGTGATATCAGGCACAAGACGCCAATTGCAGCGTGGGACGGCGGCTTCGCCCCCGGCCTCGATCCGGCGCGCGGGAACTACGCCAGCTTTGCCGATTTTTCGGATCCGGACGGAAACCGCTGGATGCTCCAGGAACGAGGCTACCGCACCGCTTGACGGATGCGACAGCGTCAACGGCGTCATGTTGCGCGATGTCGCCAGGACAGGAGGGCCGCGACACCCGCTTCATGCGGAGTTCGCCCGCCAGCGGATCGAGCTGGCCAACAACGTGTGGAGACCGGCGTGGCCGCGCCACAAAGCTTCGATGACACCGTGATTTCCCTGGCAATCCAACCAGCGGGACCGCGACACCTCCGATTTGTGCTAGTTGTCGTGGTGGTCCTGTGTCTCGCTTTCATCGCACTTCTGCCGTTCCAGCACACGCAACTCCCGGAGTTCAACGCGATAGAGCCATCGGTCGCTGCCGTGATGTCGATCAACGATCTCATTACGTCGGTTCTGTTATACGCCCAATGCTCGATCGTTCCCTCGCGCAGATTCCTGGTGCTGGCAACCGGCTATCTGTTTACCGCATTGATCATTATTCCACACGCTCTCACGTTTCCCGGCGCATTTACGGTGACCGGCCTGATCGGCGCGGGCCCGCAAACATCCCCATGGCTCTTCTTCGCTGCGCACTTCGTCTTTCCAGCCACGCTGCTGTGCTACGCGCTGCTAAGGGGTACAGACGACGAAAGTCCTCTGCCGCCGTCCTGGGCGCTATCTGGAATCTACGGCAGTATCGCAATTGTGGTGTTCTCTGTCGGCGGACTTACACTTCTGTCCACCGCCGGCCACGAGTACCTGCCCACCATTGTAAGCGATAGAACGCACGCCATTCCGGCTCACCTGACAATCATCAACGTATCTATCATCGCTCTTACGGTCATCTCTCTTGCGGCGCTGTGGACCCGAAGGCGAACCGTGCTCGACTACTGGCTGATGTTGATCTCGATCGCATTGATCCTGGAAGAAGCATGCTTTTCGCTTGCGGTTCTTCGCTTCTCGGTCGGCTTCTACGCAGGACGCGTGTTTTGGCTCTTCACCTCGATCGTCGTTCTGCTGCTGCTACTCCTGGAAATAACCAAATTGTATGCGCGGCTTGCGCGTTCCTACACGCTGTTGGAGCGCGAACGAAACAACAAGCTATTGAACATCCAGGCGACAGCAGCTTCGATTGCCCACGAAGTGAGACAACCCCTGACGGCGATTGTTGCGAGCGGCGGCGCCGCGTTGCACTACCTCGAAAAGACGCCGCCCGATCATGAGAAGATCCGTAAATCCCTGCGCAGAATGATCAGCGAAAGTGAACGTACCAGCAAAGTGTTCGACGGCATTCGCGCTCTGTTTGGAAGAGTCGATCAGAGACGAGAGGCAGTCGACGTGAACGAGATTATCCGTGATGTGCTGAAGTCCGTTGAAGGGGAATTGTCGGACAATGAGATCGCCGTCTCGTCCGAACTGAACGAGCTGTCCGACCTTGACGGCAATCGAACTCAATTGCAGCAGGTCATGTTCAATTTGGCCCACAATGCAATTGAGGCGATGCAATGCATCGCGCATCGAAGGCGGGCACTGCGGGTGAGGACCGAGCGACGTGTTGATAGTGCAGTCACAATCGTGATGGAGGATACCGGCCCCGGAATTGATCCGACCCAGCTCGACAGCATCTTCAATGCATTCGTGACCACGAAACCGGCCGGGATGGGATTGGGACTGGCTATTTGCCGACAGATTATCGAACGGCACGGCGGCCATCTTATCGCATCGTCAGACGGCAGCAGTGGCGCGAAGTTCGAAGTTGTGCTCCCGGCCGAACCAGCCAAGAGCGCAGGTCGAAGCAATTGACACCACGTGGCCGGGGCCGGTTGAGATGAACGAGCATGTTTTCGAGATCGCGCGGCATTCAGAGGTCCACAGCCCCTGAATATTGTGGTCGCCAGAGGAGCTGCTCACCCTGAGCCTCCGACAATGAGGTGCCACCATGTTCCGCTTTTCGCCCCGGACACGCTCGATCCGCTCCGCCGCTGCGGGCCTTCTCCTGGTCGGCCTGCTGTCGTCCGCGAATGCATCCGCCCGAAGCACGTCCCTCGAAATCTTGCCCGATCTGCCGGCGCGTGGGGCCGAGCATATCGCATCCGCCGAGCCGACGTCGCGCCTGCCCTGGCTCGCCCCGGTCGGCCACCACCAGCCGCGCAGAGACGACGTGCCGCCATCGAGCCCACGGTCGGCGTCCGAGAATGAGCAGCAACGACTCGATCAGATCCTTAATCGCAAGCTGATCATCTGCCGTGGATGTTGAGGTGATCCGGCCGCTTCGCGCTCGGCCGCCTAAACGTCGTCCGCGCCAGGCATCGCTTCGGTGGTCTCGGCCAGTTCCAGGTCGTCAATCGTCGCCGGGTTCTGCGCCTCCTTCCGCCATTGCGCAGGCGTGATGCCCATGTGGCTCTTGAACGCGCGCTGGAACGCCGCCTCGGACAAGTATCCAACCGCTTCCGCGACCGCTCCGGTCGAAATCGGGGATTTCCTTAGCTCGTTCGCGGCGAGGGTCATTCGGATGTCCGTCAGCAGGTCACTCGGCGAACGACCGAGCTTTTCCTGGAATTGACGGGCGAGTGTCGCACGCGACATGTTCGCGAGTTGCGCGAACTCGGGCAGTGTCCACGGGCGTGCCGGCTCGTTGAACATGGCTCCGACCACCGGTGCCAGTCGGGGGTGACCCGCGAGCGCAAGCAGCCCCCGCGGCGCGTTCCCGGCCTCGCTGGCGAGGCGCAGCACCAGCGTAAACATCGCCGTCGATAGTGCGTTCAGCATCGCGCGGCCTCCAAGATGATCGTCCGTCGTCTCGACACGCATCAGGGCAACGAGGCCTGCAAGTTGCTCCGCCGTGTCCGGCTGTCCGGCTCGCGCGCCGGCGCTGACGATGAGGATCGGCGGCAGATAATGGCGCAGCAGCCGGTCGTGCGGCGGGGCGATCGCGAAGTGTCCGCACAACAGATCGAGCCGCTGATCCGAGCCGGGATTTTCGCTGATCGTAAAATTGAGTGACGCCCGGTTGCGGGCCTTCAGCGGCGCAGCCCCGCTGCCGTCGTGCATGACGTGCCGGGGGTTGCTCGGGAGCAGCGCAATGTCGCCGGCCTTGAGCTGCAGCGGCCGGCCTCCCGCTGGATTCTCCAGCATCGCTGAGCCTACCAGCACCGCATGGTACGGGATTTCGTTGGCCTCGCCTGGTCCCTGCTCGATCCGCCAAGGCGCGCCATAGGAGCAGCGCAGGTCCAGACGACCGCGCACCGGCATCATCTCGAACAGTCGGCTCAGCCAATCCATCATATCCCTCGGTCACTGCCCCGACATGAGACGAATGAGCATATAAACGCGCCTTTGAAGCATTCAATATCTCAGACCCGCACCATATTGTCACTCCGCAATCGTTCACCAACCCAAGCAAGGAGTGCCACCATGGCCCGTCTTTCCGTCCCCAACCTCGAAGTTGACGCCGGCCCGTCCGGCCAGGTCTATGCCCAGATCAAGAAGGCCATCGGCAGCGTGCCGAACACATTCGCGGCCATCGCCGCCCATGGCCCGGCCGCTCTCAAGGCCATCCTTGCCGCCGACACCGTGCTCGCCTCCGGCGGCCTGACCAAGTCCGACAAGGAGATTGTCAAGCTCGTCATCAGCGAGGCCGCCGGCTGTGACTATTGTGTCGCCGCCCACAGCCATCTCGGAAGGCTCGTCGGCCTGCCGCCGGAGGTGGTGAAGCAAATCCGCGATGGCTTGCCCACTGGCGACGCCCAGCGTGATGCACTCGTGGCTTTCGTCGACAAGCTCGCGCGCACAAGTGGCACGGTCAGCGACAAGGATTTCGCCGCGATCAAGGCCGCCGGCTACAGCGATGCGCAACTCGTCGACATCAGCCTTGCCTTTGCCACCACGGCGTTCACCAACATCTTCAACCGCATCAACGACACCGAGATCGACTTCCCGACGGCCGCGTAATCCGACCGCATGTCGTCGACCATCGCAAATCAGGATCACGATCATGACTACACTTGCAAACACCAATTCCGCTCAAAGTTCTCTTGTCCGCGCCTTGCGCCAATCCGGCCTGCTCGCAGGAGATCTCGACTATCAAGTCGTTCGCGCGGCGATGGTGATCATGTTTTTCTTCTTCGGTTACCAGAAGTGGTTTCCATACGAATTCGAACGACTGGATCCATTCATCAGTAACGGCCCGCTGATCTGGTGGCTCTATCCCGTATTCGGCCATGCCGGCGCCAGCTATTTCCTCGGGCTCTCGGAGTGGACGTTCGGCGCGCTGCTGCTCGCAGGCTTCTGGAGCCACTGGCTCGGCGTGCTTGGCGCCCTCGGCTCGACCGGCACCTTCATCGCGACCGTCACCATCATTCCCTTCATGCCGGAGGGCTGGGATGTCGCTGCGGGAGGTTTCCCGGCGATGACGGGTAACGTGCCCTTCCTGATGAAGGACGTCGTTCTGCTCGCTGTCTCTTTCTATCTGTTGAGGCAGGACCTGGCTCGCCTGGCGCGACAATGACTGGAACGTTGACTACGAGCCTCACCAGCGAGCCTTCCCGCTCGCTGGCACTTCCCCGCGCAAGCGAAAACGGGATCGAGGAATGGCCGCTGATCCGGCCCGCAGACGTCTGGCAGCGAGCGGCAAGTCATAGCGCGGCGCAAGAAGACCTCGCGCTACCGATGTCCTGCACTGGCCAACAGTCGAGAACCCATACTTCGGTATGCGATACGGCAGCACAACCGCTAGGTTGTGGTCAGTCCTGTCAGTGGGCATCGTACGACAAGCAGTGCGTTCGACGAAACTCTCGGCGAGCTGGATCTGACCGCGGGCTTCTCACTCTCCGAGGAATCGCCACTCGGAACCGACATGTTCTCGCCGTCGGGTACGCCGTCCAAATCTATCTTTGTAGCTGAAATACAGCACAACCAGGCGAGGCGTACCATGAACACGGACCAGAAGGTTGTTGTCGTTACGGGGGCTTCGCGGGGCCTCGGCGAAGCAATCGTCGAAGCATATCGCCGCCGCAACTATCGCGTTGTCGCAACATCTCGATCGATCGCACCATCTTCCGATCCTGACTTTCTGGCAATTCGCGGCGACATAGCCGATCCGGAAACTGGAAGGCGTGTCATCGAGTCTGCTTTGGAGCGATTCGGACGTGTTGACACGTTGATCAATAATGCCGGTATCTTCATCCCCGGGTCGTTCGAGAAATATACCGAACAGAATTACAAAGACGTTCTCGCAACCAACCTGAACGGCTTCTTCTTCATTACGCAGCGTGCCATCACGGCGATGCTGGAGCAAGGAGGGGGGCACGTCGTCCAGATAACGACCACCCTGGTCGAATACGCCAACTCGAGCGTCCCTGCGGTTCTGGCGTCGATAACCAAGGGCGGCCTCGCCGCCGCGACGCGTGGTCTCGCAATCGAATACGCCTCCCGCGGCATTCGCGTTAATGCGGTGGCTCCCGGCATGATCAAGACACCTCTTCACGCTCCCGAGACGCACGAAGCCGTGGCATCGCTGCATCCCCTCAAGCGGATGGGTGAACCCGAGGATATTGCGCAGGCGATCCTCTACCTGGAAGACGCCAGCTTCGTAACCGGCGAAACCATTCACGTTGATGGTGGCCAGATCGCAGGTCACTGATTCAGAGACTGCCGCTGCAATTCGCGGGCAAGCCCATCTCTCTCGAGTTATCCCACCGGCGGAGCCGTCGTCATGGCGACGCTCCTGTCTTTTTCAATAGGAGGACACCATGAACTTCATCATCGATACGCTCGGCCGTTCGGGCCTGCTGCGGCGCGATCTCGATTATCACCTGCTCCGTGCCTCGATGGTGATCATCTTCGCGTGGTTCGGGTACGACAAATGGTTCGAATCCGAGATCAAAGGGCTGCTTCCATTGATCACCCACGGCCCGTTTATCTTCTGGACGATTCCGGTCCTGGGCATCGGCGGCACGAGCGTTCTTCTGGGAGCTTCAGAATGGACCTTTGGTTCGCTACTGCTCCTGGGATATTGGAACAAGAAACTGGGTGTACTTGGCGCTCTCGGCTCCTGCTGCACCTTCATTGCAACCGTTACGATCCTGCCATTCGCTCCTGACGCCTGGGATCCCGGCGCCGGAGGGTTCCCAGCCATGGGAATGGTCGCCGCTTTCCTCTTGAAGGATCTCGTCTTGCTGACTGTCTCTGTCTATCTGCTGAAGCAGGATGTTCAGCGAGTCATCGCGGCGCGCGGGAAACCGACATTGGCCCGAGAAGGTAGCATGTTGTCCGCTACGAACTAAGAAGCACTCGCAAATCATGATCCACACCGTCGTGATGGTGGGCTGAAACGATACGCATCGAGCGACGTCGGACATTAATGAGAAAAGGAACACGGTATGATCTCCGCGGCGTTTCCGTACCAAAAAAAGCGACGGCAAGTTCTGGGCAGAGAGATGGCCTACGTGGAGGTGGGAGAAGGCAACCCCATTGTGCTGCTGCATGGCAATCCCACCTCCTCGTACCTGTGGCGCAACGTGTTGCCGCATCTGCAGCCACTCGGACGCTGCATCGCCCCCGACCTGATCGGCATGGGCGATTCAGACAAGTTGCCTGACAGTGGTCCCAGCTCGTATCGCTTCGTCGAGCACCGCCGCTACCTCGATGCCCTGCTCGAGGCCTTGGAGGTACGCGAGCGAGTTACCTTGGTCATCCATGACTGGGGCTCGGCTCTCGGCTTCGACTGGGCCAATCGCCATCGCGAGGCCGTAAAGGGAATCGCGTTCATGGAGGCGATCGTGGCGCCGCAAGGTAAGGACCACTGGGACAAGATGGGAATGCGTCCCGCCTTGGAGGCGCTGCGCTCGGAGGCCGGCGAGACGATGGTGCTGCAGAACAACTATTTCATCGAAGAAATCCTGCCGAACGCCATCCTGCGAAAGCTCTCCGCCGAGGAGATGGCACAGTACCGACGGCCGTTCGCCGATCCTGGCGAGGGACGACGGCCGACACTGACCTGGCCCCGGCAAATACCAATCGAGGGCGAGCCTGCCGACGTGGTTGCGATTGCGACCGACTATGCGAACTGGCTGGGGAAGAGCAACGTGCCCAAGCTGTTTCTGAAGGCTGAGCCCGGTGCGATCCTTGACAATCATACGCTGGTCAACCTCGTGCGTGGGTGGCCGGCTCTGACCGAGAGGAGCGTGGCGGGAATCCATTTCGTCCAGGAAGATTCGCCGGACGAAATCGGACGTGCGGTCGTCGACTGGATGAAGACACTCGGCTAAGAGGCGCCAGTAAGACCTGGTGCATCGTCGGCACCCTTGGCGATTAGGACTCATTCGTCCTAATCGGTAGCTGCCCGGATCAATCCCAAAGGAGGCAATGCGCTCCTGCCTTAGAATGCGAACTGGGTCCGCATTGCTACCGCATCAAATGTCGCGCCGGTGTCTGCCGTTGAAGTCGGCGACTGTTGCTTGGCGACGTCGCCGTGCAGATAGTCCAGCATGAAGCGGAGATTGCCATTGACGTACCAGTTCAAGCCCGCTGTGTAGACGGTCTGCCGACCGCCTGCGACCCCAGTTGCGGTTGCCAGCCTGTCATTGAGATTGATCGTCGAGACACGGCCTGCGACTTCCCAAGCGCCCCAGCCGCCGCCCCGCAGCGAGAATGGATCCGCCGGCTTAACGCCGCTGTACGAGGCAGTTGACGCATTGTAGGTGCGGGTCTCGCCGGTCAGCACATAGCTTGCTTGCGCATAGCCCCCCTGAAAATGAAGGCTCGGTGCACCGATCGGCGCCAGTCCCGTCGATGCATCGCGATCGACATTGTACCAGTAATACTCACCCTGGACGTACAGCGACCCATAGCTTGCCGCGGCTTCGGCACCGTAGACCTGTACACCCGAGGCGTTGGCGATTGCGCTGGTCGAAATCAGCGCGGTCGGATCGATCCGCAGCTCTGGACGATCGCTGAACGAAACCGTCTGCGCGTTGGTCACAAGATTACGCGGCGGCTGGATCAGCCACTCGGCGTTGGCACCGAGGTGCAACGAGTAATTGTTGCCGCTGGCGAGCTGGCCCGCAGCGCGGGCTACCGCACCATACTGTTCGGTGGATCCCGCAGGCGTCACGCTGGAAGCGGAATGTATTGAACCCGTGGTCGGACCGGTGACGTAACCGCCGACCCAGAACGAGTCGTTCCACCAGCGCGTACCGAACGTCGAACGGAAATCTCCGGCGGCGACATTGACCGCGATGACCTGAGCTGACGAGCGTTCCAGGAACGTCGTTTCGTTGGAGCTCGTGGCCTCGTCGATCGTCCATGGAATGTCCATGATGCCGCCTTCGATCGCCATCTTACCGCCGAACGGCTTGAGGCCCGTGTAGCTCAGGTAGGCATTCTCAAGTCCCGAGACGCCCCCACCCGGGAGAGACCCCGGCGCCGCGCCGCCGAAGCCATCCGACGAACCGCCAAAATCATAGACCAAGGCAAAATTCCAGTCGCCGAGGAATTTGCCTGCGATGCCGATGCGCGCGCGGCGGACGTTCTCACCAGAATTCAGTCGTTGCGGCGAGGTCGCCGCCGTGTTTGGACCGTAATCGTAACCGCCGACATCCCAATGCAGGCGGCCCGTGATGCCGATGCAGTTCTCGCCGTCGGCGCTGCAGATGGTCGGCCGGTTATTCGGCATCGATACGAGCGCGCCGGAATACGGCACCGGAGCTTTCGCTGGAATCGTAACCGCGGTTCTTGCTGCCGCCTTTGCTTCGGCCTTTGCATTCGCCGCGGCCGCCGCACTCGCTGCCGTCTCCTTCTGGAGTATATCCAGCCTGTGTTCGAGCAAAAGCAATTGCTGCTTCAAGGACGATATCTCCGCATCGTTACCGCCCGCGTTCGATGCGCGCGCTGGTTGAATCGAGACTGACGTGAGCGCGGTTGCCGTGAGCATCATGGTGGATGCGAAACGATTGATGTGCATGTAAGACTCCAAACGGGGCTCAACTTGGGAGGCCTCCGCAGTTGGCGAGAACGTATTTCAACAGTGGCAAGCGGGCTCGCCGCAGAAACCCAAACTGCACGACGGCTCGTTGAACGAGACGTTGTTGTCGTGCTCGATCACGTTGGCGAACCGCTTGCGGAACGGCAGGATCACTACAACACTGGTCGCCCGCACAGCGGGATGACTGCATCCCCGGTGTCGTTCGTCTTCGTGCTTAGCTTCGCCACCGCCGAATAGCCTCGGTTGCAACGCCAGGCAAATCCGGTGCAGCGATCTGAGGCTGAGGGAGGTTATCGACGAGGAGCGGCGCGTTCCCGGCACGGGTGATCAAAGCACCTGAGTAGCCGACGCTCTGTGCACCGATTGTGTCCCAGACATGAGCCGCGACCATGCAGAGCGAGGACGGTGCAACGTTTAGTTCTTCGGCCACGAGATGATAGCCCTGGGCAGCCGGCTTGAAGCGACGGACCCGGTCGACACTGAAGGATCTCTCAAACCATTCGGCAATGCCTGCATTTTTGAGCGGACTGGCCTTTGGATCCGGAGGGGAGTTCGTAAAGCTTACCAGACGGAAGCCCGCCTCCTTCAGTTGCTTCAGTCCCGCGAGAACATCGGGATGAGCTGGCATCGTCAGCATTCGCGTGCGGAGATCATCGATGTCCGATGCAGTTACCTTGGCGCCATAGATGGTGCCAAGCATCTTCAAGATCCCTTGACCGAGATCGAAGAAGGTAAGGTAGGGGCCGGACAGCGTTACTGCGTTGGAATACAGGATCAGTTGATTGAACCACTCTCGCATGATCTTTCGATCATTGAAAACGCGCTCAAACACCGGACTGATGTACTCTATATCGAGCAGTGTTTCGTTGACATCGAACACGAGGATCGAGGGTGCGTCGGACGTTTCCTTGGCGGCGGCGGCGTTCGCGTGGCTGGTATTCCCCATGAGGTTCGCAGTGATCCCACCGGCGGCGGCGATGCCGAGTCCCGACAAGAGCTTACGACGCCCAATCGACCTGGGGGTTTCGTCCTGCATCATGGTTTACTCCATTGGATATCGGCTGATTTCAGCAGCGGTCCGCCACAGCATGCGGTCGGTTTGTCAGTCCTGGTCGCCTGAATTGTCGGTTCGTCGCGGCTTCTGAAGATCCAGCTGCTTGCGCAAAGCGGCAACGTCATCCGGGTTGAGCGGCGGAGCTCGGTTGCCCCAGCTGTTCCGAACATAGGTCGCAACATCCGCTATTTCTCGATCGGTGAGCTTCCATGAGAATGCCGGCATGCTCAACGGCGACGGGCGGCTCGGCGTGGCCGCGATGCTCGTTCCTGCCAGGATCAGGTGCTCGAGGCCCGTGGCATCGAGTTGTTGGACCATGGCATTATTGCCAAGAGGTGGAAACAAACTTGGCTGTCCCTTGCCATTCTCCAGATGGCAGGAGGCGCATGCATCCGAATAGATCTCATGTCCGCGAGAGATCGAGGCTGCGTCGATCGCGACCGCGGATTGCGAAGAAGGACCAGCGGGAAGACTCTTGAGGTAAACTGCAATGGCGGTACGATCCGCATCAGTCAGAAGTGATGTCGAATACGTGACTACGTCTGCCATCGCGCCTCCCGCTCCTGCATGAGCATTGCGACCAGTCTTCAAATATTCGGAGATATCGCCCTCGCTCCAGGCGCCGAGCCCGGTGCGAATGTCACCGGTCAGGTCCGGGGCCGTCCAGTTGTCGATCACGGCGCCGCGGAATTCATGACCAGCCTGATCGGCCCCGAACGCGTTCTTTGGAGTGTGGCAGGCGCCACAATGGCCGGGACCATTGACCAGATAGGCTCCCCTGTTCCAGACCTCCGACTTCTCGGAGGCTGATGCAAAGCTCCGGGTCTTGAGAAACAGCAGATTCCAACCCGCGACGAGGCTACGGAAATTGAGAGGAAAGATCAGCTGGTTCGCTGGCGGCGTGTAGTGGACCGGCGGCGTTGTCTTGATATAGGCAAGCAGCGCATCGTCGTCCGCGCGGCTCATGGTACGAAACCACGGGTAAGGAAACGCCGGATAAAGGTTCTCGCCATTCGCCCCATGACCATCGTGCATAGCGCGATAGAACTGGTCTGGCGTCCACCGCCCGATGCCGGTTTCGGGATCTGGTGTAATGTTGGAGGAATAGATGACTCCGAAGGGCGTCTTGAGTCCGAGTCCACCAGACAGCGGCTCGCCGCCCTTTCGCATGTGACACGAGACGCAATCGCCCGCGCGCATGAGCTCCTGCCCATGACGTAGAATCTCAGCACCGGCGCCATCGGGGATCTGAACCGTAAGAACCGAGAGGGCCGTGATGACTGAGGAGGGATTGCGCGGCAGTGCTGGCGTCTGACCTTCGGCCCAGCTGATCGCAGCGAGCGCAGCGACACCTAAACCCAAGACCGTGGTCTTGAAGAACAACGAGCGCTTCATGCGTGCACCAGCGGACCTGGCGTCTTCAGATAACGCTCAATGATAGCCTGCGCGGCGTGGTAGGTAAGAGCCGCAACGGTGGCAGTCGGGTTGTAACCGGGGTTTTGCGGGAAGGCGCCCGCCCCCATCGAGAACACGTTTGGTACATCCCACGACTGCAGATACTTATTGATGACACTGTTCTGCGGATTATCGCCCATGATGGCGCCGCCCGTGTTGTGGGTTGTCTGATAGGGGACGACGCTCCAGGCTCCCTTCCGGCGATTCTCTTTGATTTCGCGGGGATTCATCGCTCGCGCGATTTCTGCCGCCCTGTCGGTGAGGTAATTCGACATCTTCAGGTCGTTCTCGTTGAAGTCGAATGTCATTCGCAACATGGGCCGGCCGAATACGTCGCGGTAGGTCGGGTCGAGATCCAGGTAGTTCCCACGCGAGCTCATGCTCGAGCCATGGATGCTCAGATTGAATGAGCGCAGATAGTTTTTCGCGGCCGAATGCTTCCACTCCAGGCCCCAAGCCGGCGTACCCTTGGGAGTGTACATCATCTCGATGGGACGACCGCCGGTGACCATGCCAGCGATGTACGCACCACCGATGAACCCGAGGCCCGAGTGATCAAAGTTGTCACCGTTGAAATCGTCGACCACCGTCGCCAGCGCGCCGGCACCAATGAACGGATTGATGATTTTGTCGTCGAAGAACACATTGACCGACGACATCGTTTGGTAGGCGTAGTTCTTGCCTACTAAACCGTCGCCTGTCTTGGGATCGTATGGCTGGCCGATGCCGGACAGCAGCAACAGCCGCACATTGTGCAAGATGTACGCTCCGAGAAAAACCATCTCGGCCGGCTGGAAGAACTCCTCCCCGGCGCTGTTCACATACGTGACGCCGGTAGCCCTCCTCTTGTCGGGCGTGAGCTCGATCCTGAGTACCTCGCACTCCGTGCGGAGCTCGAAGTTTGACTTCCGCATCAGATAAGGAAGCACCGTGGTCTGGGGGCTCGCCTTCGAATAGTTTCCACAGCCAAACTTCTCGCAGAAACCGCAGTAGGTGCATTTACCCAACTGACAACCCAAGGGGTTCACGTAGGATTGGCTGAGGTTACCTCCGGGATGCGGAAACGGGTGACGGCCGAGCGATGCTGCAGCCTGCCCGAATAATGTCGGGCCGTAAGTCTGCTTCATCGGCGGCGTGGGATATTCGTCCGAACGAGACCCTTCAAATGGGTTGCCACCCGGCTGAATTTGTCCTCGAAGATTGCCCGCCTTGCCGCTGGTGCCGCAAAGCTTGTCGAAAGCGTCATAGTGGAGCTCCAGCTCATCATAAGTGACGCCCCAGTCCTGCACCGTCAGGTCGTAATCGGTGACCGCGCTCTTGCCATAACGCTCCTGGTTGTGGCTCTTCGTCTCGAAATCGCTTGGAAGAAAGCGCCAGATCTGACCGTTCCAGTGCACGCCGCCTGAACCGACACCAGTCCCGAGCAGGAATGAACCCAGGTGTCGCATCGGCAGCGCTTCCTGGTTCACATGGTTTCGAATCGTGAGGGTGTCATCCGATACATTCTGAAACAGGTGGTGGCGCCACATGTAACGCAGCTCATCTTGCGCGAAACCCGTCGCAAATTCGGTGGAGGTATCTCGCCATGGGCCTCGCTCAAGCCCGAGAACGTTCAGTCCCGCATCGCAAAGTTGTTGACTCATGATGGCGCCGGTCCAGCCAAAGCCAACCATCACCGCATCAACCGGCTTCAGAGTCGTAGCCATGCTCAAGCCTCCCGCCAGCCGAGGCGACCCTTGAAGCCCACCGGCGGATAGGGCACGCGCTCGCCATGCCGCTCCACCCATTCGCTGTAGTCGTAGTGAGCACCAGGAAAGCCGATCATCTTCCAGGCGGCCATATCCTTGTTGCCGCCATAGATCGGATCGGAAAAATAGCCTTCCTTGGTATTTTGGAGCAGCATCGCGAAAAACATTCTCGCGTTCACACCGCCGTCGAGCTTGATGCTCCCGGCTTCGAGTCCCTTTAGGACCTTGTCCTTGTCACTCGCGCCGAGTCGAGCGAAGGAGGCTCCGTTGAATTGTGCCGACGTATAGCTGTCGATCGCCTTGATCGCGGCTCGATACAGTTGTGCCGGGGAGAAGCGCATTTGATAGCCCTGCTCCGGCGCGCCCTCCTTCCAGGGGCCGCCGAGATAGTAGTGGTCGCCGCGCCCAAACAGGCCGGCCAATTGGCGGTCCAGGAAGAACGGTACATTTGCTTCGACTGCTCCTGGCCCGACGGCATCAGCCGGAATCAGTTGGTCGACGGCCGCTTCGATGAACGCCCGCTCTTCAGCCGTGAAGAATTTGAAGTCCGTGCCTTGTGTATCTGGTGGTGAATCGGCGGCTCCATCCTGAACCGGCATTGATCCACGATAAGAGCGCGGGGGCGCACCCAGTTCGCCGTCGCGTATTGCAGCTGCTGCCGCGGTAGCTGCTCCAATCATTGCGCCGCCGAGAACAAAGGAACGGCGAGCGAATCCTGGATTCTGTTTTGTCATTCGCTATCTCCGCGATCAGCCGCGTCCTGCCTTTTGAAAGATAACGACAACCGGCCACTACAATGATGAGACATTGGGATCGACGTCGATAGCTTGTCAACGAAGCCCATGTTGGCCACGCGTCGATTGCAGCAAGTTTGGCAAAAGCGCGCACATCCAGAGACGATTGCGATTGTTGTTGCGCTCGATGACGTTGTTGATCGCGAGTGGCAGTGAGCCAACAACACCGGAAGCCATGGCAGCCGCCCCGGCTCCCTGACGGCTTTCCTTGGGGGCAAGAATCGATCGACCAGTGCTTTCCGATGACGCCTTGACGCGGGCCGCGTCGAGCCTGCGCCGCTCTCGGATCATCGAAGGTAAGCCGTTTCCACTTGGCGCCACTTGGGACGGACTTGGCGTGAACTTCGCCTTGTTCTCCGCGCATGCCACCAAGGTCGAGCTTTGCTTGTTCGACGACGCCGGCGAGACGGAGCTCGAGCGGATCGAGCTTCCCGAATATACCGATGAGGTCTGGCACGGCTATTTGCCATCGGCCCGTCCCGGCACCATCTATGGTTACCGGGTTCATGGTGCTTATCAACCCGACGCTGGACATCGGTTCAACCCCAACAAGCTCGTGCTCGATCCCTATGCCAAGCAGCTGGTTGGCCAATTGCGCTGGGGACCGGAGTTGTTCAGCCACAGCCTGCGTTTGGTCTAGATCGACGGTCGCGAGATGTTCGCGCACGCCTGCAAAATCGGGCTCGAAGGGGTGGTCTCAAAAGTGCGCTACAGCATCTACGCCAGCGGGCGCGGCAACAACTGGGTCAAAAAAACATGCGCCCAACGAGAGACTTTGACGATTGCCGGCTTCGCACTCGATGACGGCAAATGGGACGGTATTTATTCTCGTTGCGATTTCGTTGCGGCGCTGCTGAGGGCGAACGGGCTTGGTTGAGGCCTCGGGGGAGGTTTGCGCGCGTCGGTGATCGGGCGAGGCTCGTTGGAGCGAGTTGAACGTGAGCGCCGCGCGAGAGGCAGCGCGGTGCTGCAGATCATCACGATCGCTCCGTCCCGCTTCAATGCTTACCGAAACTGCCCGGACTTCATTCAACGTCACATCTTTCCAGGCGGGATGCTGCCGACAGCACAGATCGTCGAGGATTACGTCACCCAAGCCATGCTCAAGGTGACCGGCCGGGAATCCTTCGATCTGAGCTATGCGCGTACGCTTCAGGATTGGCGCGATCGCTTCCTGGGATCGTGGCCAGACATCGAGGCCCTCGGCTTCGACACGAAGTTTCGCCGGATGTGGGAACACTATCTGGCTTATTGCGAAACTGGATTCGGCGCGATGCCCTTAACGTCAACATCTTTAAGCTGGCTCATTGAAAGTCTGGAGATCCCTGCAGCTCAAGGTAAAAGAAAATCTCGACGATGGAAGCGCCGCTGCGACGTTGCGGTGCACCGCGGAGCGCGAATCCATTGCTTGTTTCAGGCGTCAAGCGACTGGGGTCGGTACTCGGACATCTTCTGGGCGGCGATGATGACCTCCACCCTGTTCCTGGCCTGCATCTTCTGCATCAGCTCGGTCATGTAGTGCTTGACCGTCTTCTCGGTGATGCGAAGCGTCGCGGCGATCTCTTTGTTGGTCATGCCGCGCAGCAACAGCCGAACGATCTGCCCCTCTCGCTGACTGAGATTGATGGCCTCGGCGACGCGGTGGCGGACGTCGGTGTTGCGGAGCGCGTCGATCACTCGGGCGGCGAAGCCCTGGGTGATGTAGGTCTCATTCTTCAGCACGGCCCGAACGGCGGCCATCAACTCGTCTGCCGAGGAACGCTTGAGGACGTAGCCGTGAGCGCCGGCGTCGAGGGCTCGGACGGCATGGTCGACGCCGTGCTGGGAAGTGTAGGCGATGATCTTGATCGCAGGCTGGACGTTGCGGATGGTGCGGATGGCGTCGTAGGTCTCGTCGGGAACGGAGGGGCTCAGGATCATCAGCCTGGGGACATGGGAACGGGCCAGCCGGACCATGTCGGCGGCGCTGGCGCCGAAGGCGATGATCTTGAGATCGGTCGGCGCCGAAAGAAAGGTCGTGAGGGCCGTCATCATCAAAGGTTGGTCCTCGACAATTGCGATCGTAATGTCGCTCATCAAACCCACCCCAAAAAGGCATCATTAAGCGTTCCGCCGTTGGAGGACGACGGTTTCAAAACATTGACGAGGAAGGAAAAATCCCCGGAGCCAAAAGAAAATACCAGTTGGTGAAATTCGTCCTTGGATATTCCGGAGGTGTGGCAAGATGCCCCGGCTGCGATGCTGAGCCGGAGGAACTCCGAACCTCCGCCGAATGTCGCCGGTTCGCGGGTTCCGACGCTCGCCTTCTCTGGAAGGGTTAACGTGAAAAACCCTGACGGCCACCTCGGCTCTCGATGCCATCCTCGGTGTGTCGGCGGGAGAATGCGTCATGCGTCAGCGCTCCCGGAAGGCACGGGTCATCTGGTCGGTGACGGGCTTGGCCAGATAGGAGGCCGCGGTGCGCTCCTGGGTCGAGACGAAGACCTCCGCCGGCATACCGGGAACGAGCTTCAGTCCCTTTTGCTGGATCAGGTCCTCCTCGGCCGGAAGCAGGCGGACATGAGCGATGTAGTGCTCTTGACCGTTGGACGGATCCCGGGCCGAGGCCGGCGACACCATCGCAACCTTGCCTTTCAGCTCCGGCGTGGTGGTGCGGTTGAAGGCGGAGAGGCGGATGCGCGCCGGCTGACCAACCCTCACCTGGTCTATGTCAGCCGGTGAAATACGAATCTCGAACTTGAGGTCGGCGTTCTCCGGCACCACGGTGGCGATCTTGGCCGCCGGGGTGATGACACCGCCCACCGTGTAGGCGAACAGTTCGTTGATGTATCCGGAGGCCGGGGAACGTATCTCGGTGCGCGACAGACGGTCCTCGACAGCGAGCTTGCGCTCCTGAAGCTCGGCGATGCGCGCCTCCACCGTGCGCAGGTCCTTCTGGGCCTCGGTCGAGGCATTCTGGTCCACGGCGATGATCTGCACGCGGATCTCGCTGGTCCTCACCTTGGCACGAGCGATGCTCGCATGGATCTCGCCTTGCTCGCCCATGATGCGGGCGTAGTCGCGTTGGGCGGTATAGACGCGCTGGTACTCGACGATCTTGCGCTCGAATAGCGACTGCAGCTTCTCGCGTTCGGCGCCGACGAGCCTGCCCTCCTCCTCCTTGGCGGCGAGGCGGGCCGCCATGCCCCTGATCTCCTCGCCAGTCTGGGCGATGCTGAGCTTGAGCTGCTCCTTCTGGCTGTCGCGCGCGAGCTTGTTGCCGGCGAACAGACGAGCCTCGCCGTGGATCACCGATCCTGCAGTCGAGGGGAATAGCGCCTGCATGTCGTCAGGAAATTCGACCGATGTCAGGTTGTCGCGTTCGGCCACCAGGCGGGCGCGGCGCCCGAGCGCCTCGACCAGCTGGGCGCGCACGATCAGATGTTCGGCCTTGATCTGGACGTCGTCGAGGGTCGCCAACACCTGTCCTTCACGGACCTGGTCGCCCTGCCGCACTGACAGCGTCTTGACGATACCGCCGTCGCGGTGCTGCACCTCCTTGAGGTTCTGATCGACCTTGACCGTGCCGACGGCGACCACCGCGCCCTCCAGCATCGCCCAGGCCGCCCAGCCGCCGCAACCGGCGACCAGTAACGCGCTCAGCACGAGGCCGGCGACGATGCGCGGCCACAGGCGCAACGGCCGTTCGCGGGGAGCGTCCATAGCCCGATGCTCCGGGCGGACGAATTCGGATACATCGATATGCTTCATGGCTTCACTTCCTCATGAATGGATCGATGAGAATTGCAGATGGTGGTGGCCGGCGACTTCGATCGTCATGCCGTCTCCTTCGTCGTTGCCGTAATCGACCTCGATGGCGGTATACTTGCCGTGGGCGAGCTCCTCGAAGCGGAAGCGCACTGGGCGATTGTGGCCGCCGTCGTTCTCGTCGAGGTAGATCTGTTCGAACAGGTCGGCGACCTGCTCCTCGGCGTCGGAGCCCTCCTTGATCGTGATTTGATAGGTCGCGGCCACGATCTTGTCGCCGACCGTGAAGTCGGTGATCTTCTTCACCACTTCCTGCTGCTGGCCGCCATCGTCGCCGCGCTCGAACTGGAAGCAGTCGTCGCCGGCGCCGCCGGTCAGGACCACCGGGCCGCTGCCGGCGATGATCACGTCGTCGCCGGAGCCCGCGATGATCTCCTCGAAGCCTTCGATCAGGTCCTTGCCGATCTCGCGTCCCATGGCAGTGCCGCTGCGTAGATCGATGGTGACGGTGACGGTGGTCTCCGAATAGTCCAGGGTGTCGTGGCCTGAATTGCCATCATAGGCATCGTCGGCGCCGTCGGCGGACGCGAGCACGACGTCGTCGCCGCAGCCGCCGTCCACCTTGTCGGCCCCGCCGCCGTCGGCGATGGTGTCGTTGCCGGCCCCGCCGGCAAGCGTGTCAGCGCCCGCGCTCCCGGTGATGACGTCGTCGCCCGCGCCGCTGACGACGATCTCGAACTCTGCGATCGCGTCCTCGCCGATGTCCTCGCCGGAGGCCCGCCCCGAGGCGAGATTCACGGCGATCTTCCTGACGGCCGAGGAGTAGTCGAGAGCGTCCGTCCCGGCACCGCCGTCGAGGCTGTCGTCCGCGGCATCGGCCGCAGCGAGAACTAGGTCGTTTCCGGCGTCGCCGGCGACCGTGTCGGATCCGCCTCCGTCCGAGATCGTGTCGTTCCCGACCCCGCCGGTCAGCCTGTCGTCGCCGCCGCCCCCGGCCACGACGTCGTTTCCTCCGCCGCCGTCGATCGAGGCCGAAGCCGATCCGGCGGCCGTAAGGGTATCGTCACCTGCGCCGCCGACGACGATCTCGAACTCCGCGATCGCGTCGTTGCCGATGTCGGTGCCTGATGCCGTACCCGAGGCCAGATCCACCCCGATCGAACGCGTGGCCGATGAATAATCCAGCGTGTCTAGGCCGGCGCCGCCGGCGAAGCTATCGTCCGCGGCATCGGCGGCCGCCATTACGACATCGTTGCCCGCGCCGCCGGTCACGACGTCGTTTCCGCCGCCGTCGGCGATGATGTCGTTGCCGGTCCCGCCGGACATCCGATCCGCCCCCGCACCGCCGTCGAGATGGTCGTTTCCGCCGCCGCCCTCGAGGGTGTCGTCGCCGGCTCCCGCCAGCAAAATGTCGCGGCCCGTGCCGCCGTCGAGGTGGTCGTTTCCGTCTTCGCCCAGCAGGGTGTCGTCGCCTTCCTCACCCCACAGACGATCGTTGCCGGCGCCGCCGAACACCACGTCGTTGCCCGCGCCTGCGAACACGATGTCATTGCCGTCGCCCGCATAGACCACGTCGTGGCCTGCGCCCGCCAAGATGTGGTCGTCGCCGGCCCCGCCCGATATCCGGTCGTTGCCGCCTCTGGCGTCGATGTTGTCGTCGCCGCCGAGCCCCATGATGGTTTCGGCGCACTGGGTGCCGAGCAGGATGTCGTCGCCCTCTGTCCCGACGATGGGCGGCGCCTCAACCACATTGAAGTAGGCTGTCTGCATTACGATGTGGGAGCCGTCGCTGATCGCGTAGGTCAACTTGACCTCGCCGAGCATGTTCGGCGCGCGGTCGAATTCCCAGCCGTCCTCGGTGCGGACGAGGGAGCCGGAGGAGGAGAGGATGCCGACTACGGTCAGATTGTCGCCGTCCGGATCTGTGGCGCCGGCCAGCAGCGCCGCCATCGATATCGCCAGCCCATGGCAGGCCACCACGTCGGGAAGATGCACCGCGCCCGAGACGCGAGGCGCGCGGTTGCGGTGATCCGGCGCCGGCGGGTCGCGCGGCCTGTCGCCACCACCTCCACCTCCACCGCCTCCACCTCCGCCTCCACCTCCGCCACTGCCGGAGCCGGGGTCCTCCTGGCGAGGCCGGTGGTTGTCGTTGGCGACCGTCGGACTGTCGCCCGACCTCTTGTTGTTCGGCTCAGGTCTGTCGGTGCGCGCCCGCGCGCTGAAATCTGCCGCACCGCCGCCTGCGGCGCGCTCCTCGTCGTGCGCGACGATCCTCGCCTCCTCGGTCCGGCCAGACGACTTGGCCGCTTCCGGCTGCTCCTCCATTGGTTCCTCGGTCGCGGCGAGCGCGTCCTCCTTCAGGATCTCGTCCTCCTCGCCCGAGCCAAGTGCCGTTTCACGGCCCTCGCCGGCCTCCAGCTTCATTGGCAGGAAGCTCTTGAGGTAGGCCGTGCAGGATCCGACGATTAACAGAAAGATCAGCGGCACGAAGCGGCGGCGGCGATCCTGCTTCTCCTCGTAGTCTTCGCGGCCAGGAGCGGTCTCGCCAGTGGACTGGCGGGTGGCCTGGACGTTGATCATGCGGGCCTCCGCATTTGGGACTCGACGGGATTCGCGCCGGCCGGACCCGGCGCGGAAGACTGTAGGACCGGGGTCATGATGTCCTGCTTCTTGCCGAAGGCGACCATGCGGCCGGCCTGGACGATGGCGACGAGATCGACCGCCACCAGCGCGCTCGGGCGGTGCGCGATCACGATAGCGATGCCGCCGCGGGCACGGATGCCTTCGATGGCCGCGGTGAGCGCCGCCTCGCCCTCGCCGTCGAGGTTGGAGTTGGGCTCGTCCATCACCACCACGAAGGGATTGCCGTAAAGCGCGCGCGCCAGCGCGATGCGCTGGCGTTGACCGGCGGAAAGTGCGCAGCCCTGCGGCCCCAGTCTGGTACGATAGCCTTCCGGCAGCCTGACGATCATCTCGTGGACGCCAGCCGCCTTCGCGGCCTCGATCACCTTGCGGGAGTCGGGCCGGGGCTCGAGGCGGCAGATATTTTCCTCCATGGTTGCGTCCATCAGCGCGACCTCCTGGGGGAGATAGCCGATGTGCCTGCCGAGGTCGTCCTCGCGCCACTGGGGCAGGTCGGCACCGTCGAGCCGCACGCCGCCGCGCAGGGCCGGCCAGATGCCGGTCAGCGCGCGCACCAGCGTGGTTTTGCCACCGGCGCTAGGGCCGATGATGCCGAGCGCCTGGCCGGCCTCGAGCTCAAAGGCGACTTCGCTGAGCACCACCTGTCCGGTCCCGGGGACCGCCACGGTGATCTTCTCCACTGAGAGGCGCGCGGTCGGAGCTGGCAGCCGCATCGGCTCGTCGACGGAGGCGAGCGCGATCACGGTGTCGCGCAGCCGCTGGTAGGCCATGCGCGCGGCGATGAAGGCCTTCCAATTGCCGATCGCGAGATCGACAGGAGCCAGCGCCCGCGCCGAGGCGACCGAGACCGCGATGATGGCGCCGGCCGAAAGCTCACCCTTGATGGTGAGGTAGGCGCCGAGCCCCAGCAGGGCTGACTGCAGCACCATGCGGAGCACGCGCGAAACCGCGGCGAAGCCCCCGGTGATGTCGTTTGCCCTCGTCTGCAGATCGAGGTGCTCGGCATTGGCCTCGTTGAAGCGGCCGACGGCGCGGCTTGCGAAGCCCATCGCCTTGAGGACCTCGGCGTTGCGCGCATTGCAGTCGGCGATGCCGTTCCGTTCCGTTGCCGCTTTGCGCGTGGACACGATCAGACGGCGGGTCATGACCTCGCTGACCACAGTGAGCGCGACGAGGACGAGCGCGCCCGCAAAGGTCAGCGCGCCGAGCATCGGATGAAGGAAGTAGATGAAGGCCAGATAGATCGGCATCCAAGGCAGGTCGAACAATGCCGAGGGGCCTTGGCTGCCGAGAAAGCTGCGGACGGTGTCGACGTCGCGCCCGCGCTCCAGCGCTTCGGAGGTGGAGAAGCCGAAACGCGGCATGTCGATGGCGACGCGATGCGCCAGGGGCGCGATCTTGCGGTCGATCCGGGCGCCAACCCGCACCAGCACCTGGGAGCGGACGACGTCGAAGGCGCCCTGGAACAGATAGAGCCCGATCGCGAGTACCGAGAGCATCACCAGGGTGGGGATGCTGCCGCTAGTCAGGGCGCGGTCGTAGATCTGCATCATGTAGACGGAGCCGGTGAGCGCCAGCACGTTGATCATGCCGGAGACCACGAAGAGAAACAGGACGATGCCACGGAAGCCCCGGGTCAGCTCGGCCAGGCGCCGACGCTTCGCAGGGGTGAGCTCTTTCGATTTGGCCATATTTTTGCGGATGCCTCAGGTACGAGAAACAGAAACCTGGTGGAACGGGAGGATGGTCTCCCGTTCCGGCATAGGGTCGTGGGGCTAGAGCGTGACGTTGGAGCCGAGGTTCTGGTGGCCCGCGATCTCGATCTTGAAGTCGGCGGCGGCGTTGCCGTCGACGTTGCCCTGGATGACGGTGAATTCCTGACCGTCATGGGTCTCGTAGCTCACCGCGAGTTGCCCGGCCGCGGTGAAGGCGGCGTCGGAAACCAGCGTGAAGCTCTGGTTGCCGTCGGCGGCGTAGTTCGCGTCGATGCCGCTGAGGTCGATGCGGTCTCCCGGCTCGAAGCCGACGATGGTGTCGCCCTTGGCCGCTTCCACGGAGTTGAAGCGGAAGGTGTCGTCGCCGAGCCCTCCGTTCATCACGTTGGCGGGGGTGCCGGCGACGATGACGTCGTTGCCGGAGCCGGTGGTGACGTTCTCGATGCCCCACAGCGCATCGTTGCCGGTCTGAGAGCTGGAGGCGCTGCCGTTCGCGAGTGGGCCGGAGCCCAAGTTGACGGTGACGGCCGTGCTCGCCGCCGACATGTCGAGCGTGTCGATGCCCGCCCCGCCGGTGCCTTCGTCGCCGAAATAGGCGTCGTTGCCATCACCGATCTCGGCCACGATCAGGTCGTTGCCGGCCCCGCCGAACACGGTGTCGTCGCCCGCACCTGCGTTGATAAGGTCGTCGCCCTGATCGCCGAAGATGCGGTCCGCCCCGGCATCGCCGTAGACGATGTCGGCGTCGGCTCCCGCAAACACATGGTCGTCGCCCGCACCGGCGAAGATCACGTCCCGTCCAGCACCGCCGTTGACGAAGTCGGCACCCTCGCCAGCTGAGATTGCATCGGCACCGGCATGGCCGACGGCGATGTCGTCTCCTGCGAAGGCAACGATGTTGTCGTCGCCGGGCGTGCCGACCAGCGTGTCGGACTGCGCCGTGCCGTTCCGAACCACGCCGTCGGTTGCGGTCTCGGTCTCTTCTTCGTCGTCTTCGTCGTCGTCGCCCCCGGTCGGCGTCTCGTCGTCGTCCTCCTCGTCCTCGTCCTCATCCTCGTCCGGCTCATCGGTCTCGAACTGTGGCGGCATGACGCCCGAGAAGGTGACTGAATGGGTTCCGTTCGAGATCGTTTTGGTGCCGTCCTGGTTCTGGACAAGATGGTAGGTCGCGGGGTCCGCCCCTTCGGGAAGCTCGATCACGTCCTCGGCCTGCAGCGCGCCGATGATAATGTCGTTGCCCCCTTTGGACTTGAACACGATGCGATGGGCCGATGTGAGGGCCGAGATGTCGATCGTGTCGTCGCCCTCGTCGCCATCGATCGTGATGGTGTTGAGGCGCAGGCTCGTCGCGGTGAAGTCGCCGACGACCGTGAACGTATCGCCCGCTCCCGCGCCGCCCGTCGCTCCGGTCGGTTCGATGCCGTTGATGCGGATCTCCTCGATCTCGCTCAGTTCCGCGATCACGTTGGCGAAGGCCGAACCGCCCCGGGTGACGACGATTTCCGGCGTACGCCCGCCGAAACTCGCGATGTCGTTGCCCGTGATGGCATCCCAGGCGGCCAGCGTGTAGATCGTGTAGGCCTCGCTGGAGGTATTGCCATTAATAACGAAGGTGTCGCCCGCGACGCCTTCGGTGCCGCCATTAACAATGTCGCGACCATCAGTCGGGGTCGCTGTCGCATTGGCGTTCCAGACGATGGTATCGTCTCCGGCACCGCCGTTGACCGTGTCCGCCCCGGCGTTGAGGCCCGGCGCGGTGACGTTGACCGTGAAATTGTCGACGTAGAAGTTGTCGCCATTATCCCAGTTGTTGCCGTCGCCGGTGGTCCGGAAACGGATCGCCGAGTTCGAGCCGATCTGGGCAGCCGCCAGCGCGGCGCTGAAGTTGAAGGTGCCGTTGGCACCGCCTCCCAGCGTTCCGCCGGTCACGACCTCCCAGGCGTTGGTGTTGACGTTCCGTGCCTCGACGATGACTGTCTGGCCGCCGTTGAGATTGTCGTCCTCGTAGGTGAACGAAACCGTCGCCGCGGTCGCGCCCGTCAGATTGACGGCGCGCTCGATCGTCTCGCCGCCATCGACGCCCTGATTGAACTGAAGGCGTCCGCCAGTGATCTGGATGTCGCCTGCTGTCGCACTGGTCGTCTCACCGCCGCCTTCGATCCAGTTTCCTGTGAAGGCGAGTGTGCCATTGCTGTTCGAATACGACGCCGCTCCGAAGCTGTCGACGTAGGCGCCGGTGTTGCTGCCGGTGCCTCCGGTCAACGTGTCGTTGCCATCGTCGCCGTTGAGGGTATCTGCACCCTCGCCGCCGCGAATGACGTCGTCGCCACCGCCGCCGCTCAGCGTATCGTTGCCGCCTAGGCCGTCGATGAGGTTCGCAACGCCGTTGCCGGTGATGACGTCGGCGTTGGCGCTCGCCGTGCCGAACGGTGCCGGCGCTGCCTGCGCGAGGATGTAGTCGGACGCGTCGATTGCGGCCATCGTCGTGTTGTTGACCTGGATGGTGCCGATCGTCGCCAGGGACGCATCCCTGACCGTCAGCAGAGTATTGGCGCCCACCTGAGTCTCGACGACGCGCGTCGCCAGATTGGCGGCGGTGATGCCGAGGGCACTGAGGTTGATTAGGTCCTGACCTCCGGCCGCGGTCGAGTCGAAGCCGGTGATGGTGTCGGCGCCGAACCCGGCCGCATTGTAGACGACCACGTCGTTGCCGTCGCCGACGTTGATGGTGTCGTTGCCCGCGCCGCCGATGACGGTGTCGGTATCGCCGCCGGTGCCTCCGCTTAGCGTATCGTCGCCGGTACCGCCGTCGACCAAGTCGGTGCCGTTGCCCGCATCGATGGTGTCGTTGCCGCCACCGCCGAAGATCTGGTTGTTGGCGCCGTTGCCGGCAATGGTGTTGGCCAGCGCGTTGCCATTGCCGTTGATGGCATCGGCGCCGGTCAGCGTCAGGTTCTCGACTTCGGCCCCGAGGGTATAGGAGACAGAGGACTGCACCGTGTCGGAGCCGCCGGCCGCGAGTTCAGTGACCACGTCGGCGGCATCGTCGACGACGTAAGTGTCGTTGTCGGCGCCGCCGGCCATGACGTCGGCCCCGGCTCCGCCGTTGAGGGTGTCGGCGCCGATCCCGCCGGTCAGCGTGTCGACATCGTCGCCGCCATTGAGCGTATCGTTGCCGTCGCCGCCGTCGAGCGTGTCGTTGCCCAGACCGCCGTTCAGCGTGTCGTTGCCCGCCAGGCCGCTCAGCGTGTCAGCCAGATCGCCACCGGTGATGACGTTGTTGCCGGCGTTGCCTGTACCGATGAATTGATCGGCGTCGACGCCACGGTAGGTGAGGTTCTCGACGTTGGCCATGTTCGCGATGGAGAGCTCGGCCAGGAAGGTCTCGACGGTGTCGGTGCCCTCGTCCTGGGCCTCGATCGCGACGTCGAGAAGATCGTCGATGCCGTAGGTGTCGTTGCCCGCACCGCCAACCATCGTGTCGGCGCCGACGGCGCCTTCGAAATCGTCGCCGGCGAGATTCAGCCGGGCGTCGAGATCGTCGTTGCCCGCACCGCCGACCAGCAGGTCGTCGCCGAGCCCGCCGACGAGGTCGTCGTTTCCGGTGCCGCCGAAGATCAGGTCGTTGAGGCCGCCGCCGGTGATCTCGTCGTCGACGCCCTGCTCGCCCACCACGAAGTTGGCTTGCGCGTTGGTCACCGCATTCAGCGACATGTTGACGTCGCCGCCTGCCCGGCCGGCCGGATCGGAGCGGCTGATGAAGTAGTCCTCCGTGCCGAGCGCATAGCCGCCGAAAGTCGCGCCGTTGAAGTTGATGCGTTCGACGCCGGTCTGAGCGTTGTTGCCGTTGAAGTGACCCGCCACCGTGATGGATTGAGCGACGGAGCCCGTGGGCCCGGTCGGTAGGCTATAATTGATGACCAGGTCGCCGGTTTGGGTCGCGGTGCCGCTGTCGAAAGCGTCCAACGCGGCGATCGTCGGCACCGGAAGCAGGGTCACCGGGTCGATGATGGGCTGACCGGACGCGTCGACCGCGTTCGGAGCCTGGATCGAGATGCGGTCGGCGGTGCCGCCGCCGGTGGCATTGACGGCTTCATTGATGAGGTCGTTGCCGTCGCCGAGCCCGAACGCGTAGGTGTCGTTGCCGAGACCGCCGTTGAGGGTGTCGACGCCACCGTTGATGCCGGGTCTGGCGATCGTGATCGTCAGGTTATCGATGTAGAAATTGTCGCCGTTGTCCCAGTTGTTGCCATCGCCGGTGGTCCGGAAGCGAATTCCCGAATTCGCGCCGATCTGCGCAGCGGTCAACGTAGCGCTGAAATTGCCGTTGCCGTTAGCGGTGGTGCTGCCGAGCGTGCCGAGAACTTCCCAGGCGCCGCTGCCGCTGTTGCGGGCCTCGACGATGACGCTCTGGCCCGCGCCAAGATTGTCGTCCTCGTAGCTGAAGGACAGCGTTGCGGCCGTGGCCCCCGCCAGGTTCATCGAGCGTTCGATGGTTTCGCCCCCATCGACGGTCTCGTTGAAACGAAGGCGATTGCCATCGATTTCGATATCGCCGCTCGTGGCGCTGTTGTTGTCGTTTTCCGTCCAGTTTCCGGCGAAGTTTGCGGCGTTACCGTCGTTGCCGGAATAGGAGCCTGAATTGAAGTTGTCGGCAATCGTTCCCGTGGAGGAGCCCGGGCCGCCGACCAGGATGTCGTTGCCGCCGAGACCGTTGAGCACGTCGGCTCCGGCGAGGCCGACGATGATGTCGTCTGTCGCCGAACCGTTCAGAACGGGACGGTTGTCGGACGGCGGGCCCTGCGGGGCGAGGCCATTGTCGCTGAACGGGGTGCCCACGACGATGCCGAGAGCGCCGTCGGAAAACTGCAACCGCTCCATGTTGCGCAGCAGGTCGGTCCCGTCGAGCGGATCGAGGCCGCCGGTGTTGGACACCACGAGGGTGCCGTCGGCGCGCGCAGAGAACGAGTAGTTGGCGCGGACGTCGGAGTAGACCGCGGTGTCGACGTCCGATGCCGCCGCGCCGTCGGAGACGATGTCACGGACGATCTTGAGCTGGCCGGGATTAATCTGCCCCGAGAACACCTTCTGGACCAGCGTCGTCATGCTGTCGTGGAACTCGAGCACGGTGTTGCCTACCGGGCCGTTCTCGTCGAACTCCGACATCACCGCGATGCGCACCCGCAGCCAGCGGTCGCCGTCGATGATGTCGTCGCCGCCGCGGCCTTCGATGAGGTCGCTGCCGCCACCGCCGAGCAGGATGTTGCCGCCGACGAAGCTGCCGTTGGCGTCGAACGAGGCCGGTCCTGCGCCGGCGAGGAGCGCCTGCAGTCCAGTAATGAGGGCGATGCCCTCTGCATCCAGGGCGCTGCCGCGAAAGCCTTCGGTCGGCACGAGATCGGCGGTGACGTCGGAACCACGAATGACGTCGTTGTGGGCCGATCCGGACGCACCTTCGACCTGGGTGAAGCTGTCGAGCGCCGCGTTGCCTGGAAGCACCGGCAGACCGGGCAGGATCACCCGGTTGAGGTCGACGTCGACCGCCAGATTCATGTTGGCGTAGGTCGTCCAGTCGTAGCCAGACATACCGTCGAACTTGCCGCGGCCGAGGCTGCCGAACCAGATGTCGTCGCCGCCTTCGCCGATGAACTCGTCGAAGCCGCCGTCGCCGTGGAACACGTCGTGGCCCTTGACCGCATCAAGCTGGAACTGGTCGTCGAAATTGTCGCCGACCGCGCCGGTCCAGGCACCGATCTCGATCCAGTCGTCGCCTTCGCCGCCGAGAGTCTGCTCGGTGGTCTTGCTGCCAAGAACGAAGTCGTTGCCGACCCCGCCGAAGGCCTCGTCGAGGCTGTCGGCGCCGAGCACGATGAAATCATTGCCCTCGTCGGCAACGATCAGGTCGACGCCTTGACCGGCGTTGACCGCGTCGTGGCCGCGGCCGGTGCGCATGATGTCGTCACCGAACAGGTCGGTGATGATGTCATCGCCGTCTCCGCCGATATACTGGTCGTTGCCGGCGCCGCCTTCCATACGATCGTTGCCGCCGTCGCCGTAGAGGGTATCGTCACCCTCACTGGCGATTAGCGTGTCGGCCTGGTCGGTGCCGCCCAAGAGGACGTGGTCGGCGCCGGTGTAGCGCAGGTAGTGGCTCTCGGGTCCAGCGGTCGACGGATCGTCGCGCAGGACCAGCGGCGTCAGGATTGTTCCGCCAGTCGGATCGGCCGAATTGAGCCCCGGGTTCCACTGCCTGGTCTGGTCGACCTCAAGGATGAGCCCGGGGGTCGAGAACACGTCGGATGGCAGATGGCCGGCGTCGGCATTGAGGCCGATCACCTTGGCAAAGGTGTTGTTCTCCATTTCAGAGAGCAGATGCAGGCCGTCCAGCCGCTGCAGGTAGTAGAAGCGGTCGCCGTCCTGCAGCTTTTCCAGCTGGACCTCGAACACAAAGTTGAAGGTCGAGCCCAGCATGCCGCCGAACGGCATGACCTTTTCGGCGAGACCGCCGATCCAGAGGTCGACGTTGTCGAGGCCGCCCAACGAGCCGCCGGCGTATACACCGGTGGCGTTGAGGAAGGCGATGCGGTCGGCGTTGAAGGCCGCGAGCGCCGCCGGATCGGTGGGGACGACGATATCGCCGAAGCTGGTGCCGAAGATCAGCGCCATGGCCGCATCGCGCTTGCCTTCGACCGTGGTCTGGCCGGTGATCAGGGCGTGCGTTCCGTAGGCCGCCACGAAGTTGATGATCGAGGCTTCGTTCTTGAGGTGGCTCGCGAAGTCCACCCAGCTGGCGTAGGGCCGCAGTTCCTCCGCGTGGCTGCTGGCCTCGAAGAAGTCGCGGCGCGCGGCGTTCAACGACGGCACGCCGGCATCGCGTCCGCGAGCCAAGTTGATGGTGGCGAGATCGAGCGGCAACCCAAGCAAGTTGTTGCGCAGCGCGCTGGTGACGAACTCGTCGATCTCGTTGCCGACCTGGCGCGTCATGCCCCGGATGATGTTGCCGGCGGCGACGCTGTCGGCGACGGTATGCGCAACACCGCTGGCGTCGGAGTCGAACTCGACCGGGTTGAGGAAGGCCTGGATCAGTCCGATCTGGTCGTTGGTGAAGCTCGGGTCGAGTCGGTCGATCGTCTCGGTCAGCATCGAGTGGCCGAAGCGATAGACGACGTGGGCGAACTCGGCGACGATGCTGGGATTGATGTCGGCGTGGTAGCCGTCCGGCACGACGAAGAAGTCGATGTTGGGCTGGATCTTGCGAGCGAAGTCCTCGAACACGAGATGCTGGTACTGCATCTCGGTGCCGAACTTGGCGGCTTGGAACAGGCGTTCGCCGTCCCAGACCAGCGCGGCGATCTGGGCCGGCGTCGTCGGCAGGGCGGCGAGATCGACGGTCAGCCATTCGTTGAGGAAGGCCAGATCGCTCTCGGCGAGCACGATCTCCTTGGTGTGCTCGACCAGCCGGTTGTGCTCGGAGTGAAAGATGTGGTGGACCGCGGTCAGCCCGATGTTCTCGTTGGCGCGGCCGTCGCCGGCGATGAAGTGGGCGTCGAGCAGCTCGTTGTCGTAGACCGCCGGGTTGTTGCCGGGGTTGAGCAGGCCGATCTCGATGTCGCCGTCGGCGATCCCGTTGGGGACCGCGTCGTGCGCGATGTCGGCGAGGAAAGCGGCGTTGATGCGGACAGCGCCGGCGACGCTGACCGGCGCCGCCGAGGTGCCGGAGATGACGGTGTCGTCCGCGGTGTTCGGAATGCCGTCGGCGCCGAGGCCGGTGACGACCTGGGCGAAGCCTTGGGCATTGGGAATGAAGTTGCCGTACGCATCGGTGCGCAGCAGCGGCACCGCGCCGACGTCCTGGTCGGTCAGCAGGATGCCGAGCATCTTGGCCTGCTCCTTGACCTCGCCCCAGGTGGCCATGCCGCCGGCGCCGGCGCCGCTTCCATCGGGATTGGCGCCACGCCCTTCGATGAGCTTGCCGGTGGCGTGCGGGACGCCGTTGGCGTCCAGCGCATACTGGCGCAGGAAGACCTGATGGGAAGCGTGCGAGGTATAGGTCTGGTTCTGGTCGACGAACGGAGTCGTGGTGTTGACCGGCCGGACGTCGTCCGCGGTGCCGAATACGTTGTCGGCGCCCGGGGAGACGGTGGCACGGGTCAGCACCATGAAGTTGGTCGGGCTGCCCGGCACGTACAGCGGGTCGTCCGGCTGAAGCGGGACGAACACGGTGCCGCTGCCGCCCTTGTTGACCAGATCCAGACCGTGATCGAAGAACTGGCCGAACAACGTGAACCAAGAGTTGAACGGGGCCGACAGCCCGACGTCCGGGGAGACGTTGACGATCTGGACGTTGTCGCCATCCATCGCGACCCCGAACGGCTCGAGGGCCGCATCGCGGACCACGCGTGCGGCTTCCAGATCGGCGAGCGTGAGGGCGTGCGCCGACGTCGCGGTAGCCAGCGCGTCGAGCGCAGCCTGTTCGGTCGGGCCGGGAACGGTGGTGTCGTCGCCGTCGCTGAGCTGGTTGGCCGCCGCCTTGGCGTTCTGCATCACCACGCGGGCCTGATATTCGGCGTCGAGCGCGGGCTTGAAGGCGTTGTAGATGTCCTGCACCAGGGCGACGTTGGCCAGGGTGGCTTCGACGACGCCGCCGGTCTGCAGGCCCTTCATGATCGCGGCCGGATTGGCGAGCGTCTGATCGACGATCAGGTTGGAGATGGTGCGCAAACTCGAATCGAAGACCATCGAACCCGGGTTGTTGGACGGCGCGTAGGACGTCGGCACGGCGGGCGCGCCCGGCGGGAGGAAATTGCCCGGCACGTTTTCGGCGGGCCTGAAGGTCGGGTCCAGCAGTTCGGGGAACGGCATGTCCGCAGCGCCCCACTTCTCCTGGCCGGGCAGCAGGTTGTTGTTCTGTCCGTCGACGGTTCGAAGGCCTATGCTGAGATTATAGGACGGAACGGAGCCGACTTGGCCGGCCAGACCGGTTCCGTAGAGCGGCGCGGCGTTCGGGTCGAGCGGATTGGCGATGTAGGCGGCGTGCTTCTCGGCGACCCTGATCTGCGCGAGGATGAAATCCAGATCACTCCTGATGTACGCAACCATGACGGCCTCACCTGTTGTGGCGCGCGGTCCGCTGTGGCGGCCGGGCTGTTGAAATTCTTGCGAGCCGTCCAAGTCGGATGGCTCTCCATGGGCTCAGGCTAGATTTTTCTGTGGCCAACGGGACAGGGTACAAGGTCCAACGACCTCGTGGGACCGAGGTCCGGCGCTTCGGCCGACCATGGTCGTAGGACCTTGGTCCGACCGGCGGACGACCATCCTCGCTCCGCCGGCGCCACGGCGCGGCGCCGCACGGGTCAAGCGGTGTTTTCCGGGTGTTTTCGGAAGACTTGGCCGCGCCCTCCGATCCGAGCAACCGCCGCGTCGATCCGGCATCAGGGAGTGAGGGAACGAGCAAAGGTGGACAGAGGACTGCCGGAGCACGGCGTCGGAGGCGTCAAGCGCGCGCTCTGGGCCGTCGGCATCTCCGCGCCGTGTCAGGTGAAGACGAGGATGATCACTCAGCGGGCTTCGCAAGGCGCGTGGGTCGACAACGCGCTATGACGGGCTTGTCGCCAACTACCTCGCCTTCGTTCAACGCATCAATTTGGCAAAGGCCTTTCGCCGGGCCGCAGACGCCCTCAGGTTCGCCGGTGCCGTTGAACATCGACGCCATCACGGCATTACGCTGCTGAAGGTGTCGGTGCTCGTGGATGCATCGCCGGTCTGCCGACGGAAATATCCTCCTCGAACTCTGCTGGGGCCTAGGGGTCGCTTGTGTCCCGGAAGGCAATCAGCCGTACAGGCTTATGCGGCGCATGATCGCTTTAGGTCAATTGTTGACGCCACCGCGCGCGATCCAAGGACTGTTCACTTTTGCACTCATCTGTCGACTCCGCACCAATTGACAGTCAAACCGGGTCGCATCGATGGGCCGAACGCTTTGACGAGCTCTTCACCGACCTTTTCGATACGCAGGACGAAATCGTAGCAAGGCTCGCCAATACGCTGGACGCCCAACTCATCGCGGTTGAGGCGTACCGAGGCTCATGTCAACGAAGGCGCTCCGCCTCTCTCCTCGCGACATATCCGCCTTCCGGTGGCTGCAGATGGTCGGCTTCGCCAAAGTGCAGCTCAATGCCGACGCCGAAGCAGTAGCTTCGTTCCGTCGAAGTCTTGAGGCCAACCGAAATTATCCCATTACGCATTTCGGGCTCGCCGTCGTCCTTGCGCGACTTTTCTGGATGAGGCGCGAGCCGCTGCGAAGGCAGGACTTGCGCTTGATCCAAGCTTTACCATCCGCCGGTTCCGCCTCGGCGCAGCGAGTGAAAATTCCATCCGCCTCGCCGGACGTGAACGCATCTATGAAGGCATGCTTTGGCCGAGGTACCGGAGGGATGATGTCTGATTTGGGTCACAATGCGAAGAACTCAACCTGAGCAAATCTAGTCCGCCATGTCTCAAAAAGCGGGCATCCCGCGAGCCCAGACGCTGCTTCGGAAAAATGGCCAATAGCGGACATTGGCTCGGCAGGAGCGCAAATGCCGCAATGGCTGGACTATGCTCACAGCCACATCTCTGCGAAATTGCCGATCACTCGGCAAAGGCACTGCCATTGTAAAAGCCTAACCCCGAAACAAAATGTGAAACGAGGAGCAGGGATATTCCTAAAATCTGACTTTAATTCCTCTCTTCTTCACTCCGTTAGCGCGTTCATTTAATGAGTAAGCATCGATGACTGATCAACAGTTGGCGCTGCAAGCGATTAGCGAAGCGCAGCTCATATTGGAAGAATACTTGCAGCCCCGACCCAAGGATAATGCGCAGATCCTTGAGAAGCTGGTGGAAGTCCTCGAACGCCTCGCCTTGGTCGTTGCCATAAGTCGATTGCAGCAACAGGGCGGCTGAGCGAGCCTATGAGCAAATCGCTTAAATGGTTTGCTCTCACCTTTTGTATCGCTACGTTGTCGCCGCTCGAAATGAGAATCGTGCAAGCTAAGCAACAATGCAGCTCTGCAATGCCGGCAAATCGGCAAGCGCAGTGGTGGTCCTATCGTCTCATCGACGGACGAAAATGCTGGTACGCGGGCAAGCCCATGCTTTCGAAGTCGTTGCTGGAGTGGTCTTCTGAGGTATCTCGCGAACCGGTTTCTCGTGGAGAGGCTACGGGCGCCGTCGTAGCGAAGCCTAATACGCCAGGCAATCCATTGGATGCGCAAGCGTCGACACTGACTGAGCTTGACACGTTTGAGGCGCGATGGCGCTTTAGGATCTTCCAAGTTCCGCAGGGGGCTCGTGACTGACCCACACGTAACCAAGCGAACTTAGTCGTCACGGCATCGACCGATTGTTCGCTGGTGCGCGCTTCGATGAAGGCGATCGCGGGGCCACCGCGCAAAAGGCCCGGCTCCCCTTTTGCAGAGCACAATATATTGGGGCCGCACGCAATTTCTGCGAATGGATCGTCGGACAAATCCAGGTATCCACGTTGCGCAGACGTTGACCGCAGCACTATGAAACTAGCCTTCCGAACCCACGTTAAATCCGGCCACCCGTCGGATCGACTGCCCCTTCGCTGGCCTTCGATCCCAACGGTGCTACTCTTTCGAAAAACGGAGGGAGGAAGACATGAGAGATCGATCGACGCAACCTACGTGGGATCCTCTTGTTCTCGCTGACCAACTGCACTCGATCGCGAAGCAAAGCCAGTTGCTGATGCAGCGGTTCGCCACGTCCCAGGCCGACTCCACGAGGGTCGGCATGGGAGACACCTCGACGCTCGGATTCGATTTCGTCGATCTCATGACGAAAATGATGTCGGACCCGACGCCAGTAGCGAAGGCCCAGATCGACCTCTTCAACGACAGCATGGCCGTTTGGAAATCGGCGGCAGAAAGCATGTGGCTGATACGCCCTTGCGAATCCGACAGACCCAAGGACAAACGGTTCAAGCATCCCGACTGGACCGAGAACGCAGTCTTCAACTACGTGAAGGAAAGCTACCTGGTCGCTGCCAAGGCGATCCTTTCGACTGTCCGAGACGTCAAGGGCATGGACGACGCCACCGCACGCAAGGTCGACTTCTACACGCGTCAGTTCGTCGACGCCATTTCTCCCTCAAATTTCGTCGCCACCAATCCGGAGGTGCTCAAAGCCACGCTGGAGACCGGAGGACAAAATCTGCTCCGTGGGCTCGACAACCTGCTTTCCGATGTCGGTCGTGGCGAGGGCCGCCTCTCCATCACGATGACCGACATGAAGGCCTTCCAGCTCGGCGAGAACATCGCCACGACCCCCGGTAAGATCGTCTTCCAAAACAACCTGATGCAGCTCATCCAATACGCTCCTACGACAAGCGAAGTCCGCAAGCGACCTCTCCTCATTATCCCGCCGTGGATCAACAAATTTTACGTTCTCGATCTTCAGCCGAAAAACTCGCTTATCAAGTGGGCAGTCGACCAGGGCCATACCGTCTTCGTCATCTCTTGGGTCAATCCGGACGAGAAGCTCGCGGAGAAGGGCTTCGAAGATTACATGCTCGAGGGTCCCGTCGCGGCCCTGGATGCAATCAAAAGGGCGACCGGCGAAGAGCACGTCAATGCGATCGGGTACTGCCTCGGAGGTACTCTGCTCGCCTCAACGGCCGCCTACCTGGCCGCGAACGAGGACGACAGGATCGCAAGCGCCACCTACTTCGTGACGCTGGTGGATTTCGCAGAAGTCGGTGACATGGCCGTCTTCATAGATCAGGAGCAGCTCGCGTCGCTCGAAAGGCGCATGCGCGAGCGCGGCTATCTCGACGCTCAGGATATGGCGACGTCATTCAACATGTTGCGGGCCAACGACCTGATCTGGTCCTTCGTCGTGAACAATTACTTGCTCGGCAAGGAGCAGCTCCCGTTCGACCTACTGTTTTGGAACTCGGACTCCACGCGGATGCCCGCGGCTATGCATTCATTCTATCTCCGGGCGATGTATCTGGAAAATCGCCTATCCAAGCCCGGCGGTATCACTCTCGCCGGCACGCCGATCGACCTGTCGCGGATCAAGATCCCGTCGTTCATCCTGTCCACGCGCGAAGACCATATCGCCCCATGGGAGTCGACCTATGCGGCGACGCGTCTGTATTCCGGTCCCGTCAAATTCGTGCTGTCCGCCTCCGGACACATGGCGGGAGTCATCAGCGCGCCGGGCAGTAAGTATGGCCATTGGACAAACGACAACTTGCCGCCTGCCCCCGACCAATGGTTCGCTGGCGCAACCAGTCATCAGGGCTCCTGGTGGCCCGTTTGGGATGAGTGGGTTACTCGCTTGGATCATCAGCGCGATCCCGCGCGCGAACCGGGCGGCGGCAACTTGCCGGTCATCGAGGACGCTCCCGGCTCCTACGTACGCGTGAGAGCGATGGCATCTTAGCTGATCCGCACACCCGAAACTGCGCCGGCGAGGGCCTAGGCATGTGCATCCGAGCCCGCGCGCGACAATTATCGCCGGTCGGATTTGAACCTATGACCTTCAGGTTATGAGCCTGACGCGCTATGCGGGAGCGGTCATGCGTCCCGGGCAATTCTCGCGACGGAGTGGAGTAACTCGCTCGAGGCGATCCCTCGCTTTGCGAGCTGTCGGGTTCGAGTCGGGAGAGTACTGCCGCCTCTCCCCACACGACGCAAATCTACGATATTTGCTCCGATCGTCCGCCTGAACTCAGAAGCTGGTCGAACGGCGGGTTCAATTCGCGGACCGCAACAACATCCCCCAAAGACTTCCGCCGGTCGTAATCTGCCTACGTTTATAAGGATTTGGTCCGCTCTCTTCGTGAGGGCAGACGTTGGCGGTTGCCAGCTGCAGGTCGGCCATGTCCATGCCCGGACATCGCCACAGGCGGGGCTGGCTGACATGTCACTTCCTTGACACCTTTCGTAGCGTTGGTCTCTAATCCCCACGCAAGTCCTGAGGCTGGAGGTGACCTTTTCGCCGCCAATCAAGAATGAAGCCAACTGCTCCGCCAGGCGAGTGCCGGGTAAAGGAGCGGAGGCTAAAAATAGCTTCCTGGGAGGGAACAATGGACAGACGCCAGACACTCAAAATGCTTGGTGGTGCGGCGGCGATCGCCGGTACCGGTTTTCCGGGGTTTGCTTTTGCGCAGGCTCAAAAGGAAATGGTCACGGTCGTGAAGATCGCCGGCATTCCGTGGTTCAACGCTCTTGAAAAGGGAATCCAGAAGGGTGCCAAGGACTTCAGCATCAATGCCACCATGGTTGGACCGGCGAACGTCGATCCGGCACAACAGGTAAAGCTGCTCGATGATCTGATCGCCAAGAAGGTCAACGTGATCGGCTTGGTGCCGCTGGACGTCAAAGTGTGCGAGCCGGTGCTCAAGCGCGCCCAGGCGGCCGGCATCAAAGTCATCACCCATGAGGGCCCCGAGCAGGAAGGCCGTGACTGGAACGTGGAATTGATCGATTCCGTTCGCTTCGGTGAAGTGCAGATGGAGCGTCTCGCCAAGGACATGGGCGGCGAAGGCGACTACGTTGTTTATGTCGGGACCTTGACGACGCCGCTTCACAACAAATGGGCCGACGCCGCGATTGCCTATCAGCAGAAGAATTTCCCGAAAATGAAACTCGTCGCCGACCGTTTCCCCGGCGCCGACGAGATCGATACCAGCCAGCGCACGACGCTTGACGTGATCAAGGCCTATCCGAACCTTCGCGGCATTCTCGGCTTCGGCTCGAATGGACCGATCGGGGCCGGCAATGCGGTGCGTCAACAACGCCTTGGCAAGAAGATCGCCGTGGTCGGCACCGTGCTGCCGAGCCAGGCGAAGTCGCTCATCGCAGATGATACCATCCGCGAAGGTTTCCTGTGGAATCCCACCGATGCAGGTTACGCCATGGTTGCAGTAGCCAAGCTCGTGCTTGATGGCAAGCCAATCACGGATGGCGTCGATGTTCCAGGCCTCGGCAAGGCCGCGGTCGATGTGGCCGGCAAGCAGATCAAGGTCGACAAGATCATGCGGATCAACAAAGAAACCATCGACGGACTGATTGCCGGAGGACTCTAGAACTACACCGGCCCCAGCCGCCTCGTCGCGCCGCATTCCCGGCTTTCTGGCCGGGAATACGATCCGCGTCGAGGCGATCGCTTGACAAGCGGTCCCATTACAGGACGAAGCATTGACGACTTTCCTGGAGATGTCCGGCATATCAAAGCGTTTCGGCGGCGTGCATGCGCTTCGCGACGTCGATCTGACGCTGGAGGTCGGAGAGGTGCATTGCCTTGTCGGCGAAAACGGATCCGGCAAGTCGACGCTGATCAAGATCATTTCCGGCGTCGAGGCGCCGGAACCAGGAGGCCAGATCGTCATTTCCGGCAAGGAGTACCCAAAACTAAGCCCGGTCTACTCCACCCATTGCGGCATTCAGGTCATCTATCAGGATCTATCGCTATTCTCCAACCTCACCGTCGTCGAGAACATCGCCATGGCGCACCATCTTGGCGGCGTCCACACGGTGAACTGGTCCTCTATGCGGGCCATCGCCATGGCCACAATGGCGAAGGTCGGTATTGAGGTCGATCCGGAAACAAAAGTCTCCGAACTCAGCATTGCCGGACGCCAGCTGGTCGCGATCTGCCGGGCCCTGGCGGCGGATGCCAAACTCCTCATCATGGATGAGCCGACAGCGTCGCTGACCCGCCACGAGGTCAACACCTTGATCAAGCTCGTCAGCGACCTGAAGCGAAGCGGTATCTGCGTCGTATTCGTGAGCCATCGCCTCGACGAGGTGCTCGAGATCGCAGAGCGCGTGACGGTATTGCGGGACGGAGCCAAGGTAGGCACCTTTGACGCAGCGGCCATCGACGGCAGCAAACTCAGTCACCTGATGACCGGGAAAGCTTTCGAGTATCAGAAGCAGGTGTCCGACCTTGCCGTGGGTGCGGTTGTCCTCGAAGTCCAGGGCCTTGGCCGCGATGGTGACTACGACGATGTGAGCTTGCAATTGCGCGCCGGAGAAGTCGTGGGGCTTACCGGATTGCTTGGATCGGGCCGAACCGAGCTCGCACTGTCGCTGTTCGGCATGAACCCGCCCGATCGAGGCACCATGGCGCTTGACGGCCACCGCATCGCGCTGAACAGGAATGCAGACGCGATCCGTCGAGGCATCGCTTACGTATCCGAGGACAGGCTTGCGCTTGGCCTCATCCTTGACCAGTCGATCACGTCGAACGTCACGCTGACCGTGCTGGAACGTCTCGCTGGTGCATTCGGCCTGATTGGCACACGCGCGCGGCAAAGCCATGTTGCGCGATGGGTCGCCGAACTCGGAATCAAGGTGTCTGATCCCAACAACGCGGTCAAGACGCTCTCCGGCGGCAATCAGCAGCGGATTGTGCTCGCCAAATGGATGGCGACCAACCCACGAGTGCTTATCCTTGATAGCCCAACGGTCGGTGTCGACATCCGCGCTAAGGATGGGATTTATGAGATCATCCGGAGGCTGGCCCGCGAGGGCGTCGCGGTGCTGATGATATCAGACGAAATCCCCGAGGTACTTTATCACAGCCATCGCGTGCTGGTGATGCGCGAAGGGCGTTTGACCGCTGACGTGATGGCCGCAGACACCTCCGAAGATGCGCTTCGGCAGGCGGTCAATGCCTGAATCGCGGTTTGCTTCATTTGGCAGGTTTCGGCGCAGCCATGAGTTCTGGCTGTTGATCGTGATCCTCGTGCTCTGCGTCAGCCTGGGCGCGGCGAACGGCCAGTTCCTGACCATGCAGAATCTGTTCGACCTGCTGACCTCCTACGCATTCGTAGGCATCCTCGCCCTCGGGCTGCTCGTGGTGCTGATCGCCGGCGGAATCGACATCTCCTTCACGGCGACAGCATCGGTGGCGCAATATGTCACGCTTACGGTGGCGAACGCATACGGCGCGAACTGGGTCTGCGTTTTTGCGATCGCGATCGGTATTGGAGGTGCGCTCGGCGCCCTCAACGCGATCTTCATCCAGAAGCTTCGGATACCATCAATCATCGTGTCCGTGGCAACGTTGAACATTTTCTATGGGCTGCTGATTTTCTTCACGGGCGGTAAATACATCTATTCGTTACCCGACTGGTTCGCGGCCGGGATATTCTGGTTCGAGTTCGATTGGGGCAAGGATACGTCCTACGGCGTCAACCTGCAGATCCTCGCGCTGGGGTCCTCATTTCTGTTCACCTGGCTCCTGCTCAATCGTAGCAACATCGGTCGTCAGATTTACGCCATGGGCGGCAATACCGATGCCGCGCAGCGACTTGGCTTCCATGTCTTCGGCCTCAACATGCTGGTCTATTGCTACATGGGGGTCATGGCCGGTATCGCCTCGCTGGTCCAGGCACAGCTTGCACAGTCCGTAGCTCCGACGGTGCTGGTCGGCAAGGAGCTTGACGTGGTTGCGGCCGTCGTGCTCGGCGGCGCCAGCCTGATGGGCGGCGTCGGCACCGTTCTCGGCACGTTTCTGGGGTTGGCACTGCTCGCCATCCTGCAGAATGGAATCATTTTGCTGGGCGTTTCGTCCTATTGGTCGCCATTTTTTGTCGGGTTGGTCATTCTGATCTCGGTCTCGGCGACAGCCTGGTCGCAGCGAGAACGGCGGACCCGGAGCGCGCGGTCATGAGAAATGCGTCCACCTTCGCCCTTCGCGGACGCCTGATCCGTTTGGCCGGCAGCGGGACGATCGCAACCCTCATCCTGTTGTTGGTCGCGCTCTGGTTGGTGTTCGCCATTACCATCGGCGACCGGTTTTTCTCCGTCAACACGCTGCAATCGATGGCCTTCCAGATGCCGGAGCTCGGCATCCTTTCGCTTGCGATGATGCTGGCCCTGCTATCTGGCGGCCTCAACCTTTCCATCATCGCCACCGCTAATCTCTCCGGACTGACCATTGCCTTCCTGCTGACGCACTACATTCCGGGCACTCAGGGCATTGCCTGGGCCGGCGTGCAGGTGCTGGCGATTGCGGCAGGGTTTGCCGTCGCGGCACTGGTCGGCCTTGTCAACGGATTTGTCATCGCCTATCTCGGCGTTTCGCCCATCCTCGCAACCCTCGGCACCATGACACTCTGCAAGGGACTCGCGATCGGCCTGACGCGCGGCAATGTCATCTCCGGATTTCCGGAGCCCATTGTTTTCATCGGCAATGGAACGGTTCTCGGGGTGCCTTTTGCCCTGATCGTGCTGGCGCTCTGTGCGTTACCCGTCGCGCTCATGCTAAACGCAACGCCCTTCGGGGCAAGGGTTTACATGATCGGCTCGAACGAGAAGGCAACCCGCTACTCCGGCGTCGATACCCGCGCCGTCCTGCTCAAGCTATATGTCCTCTCGAGCCTGCTCGCCGGTGTCGCAGCGGTCGTCATGCTGGCACGTTTCAATTCAGCCAACGCGGCATATGGCGAGAGCTATCTGCTCATCACCATTCTTGCAGCCGTGCTCGGTGGCGTCGATCCATTTGGCGGCTTTGGCAAAGTCGGCGGATTGCTGCTTGCGCTGATCATCCTTCAGGTGATCTCCTCGGCGTTCAACCTTCTCAATCTCAGCCAGTTCCTCACTCTGGCGATCTGGGGTGGCATCCTGATTGCCGTTGCAGCGGTTCCTCATCTGGGCGGCAAAGCGCCCCGGTAGACAACGATGACACGATCGGAAACCTCTCCCCGGATCGCGGTTCTCGATATTGGCAAGACGAATCTGAAACTGCTGGTCGCGAGTGAGGACGGCTGGCCGCTCGAAACACATTCGATCCCGAATGTGCCGACCACGGCAGGACCATACCTTGCCTATGATCTTGCCGGGCTGGAAGAGTGGTTCCTTGACACCTTGGCCGTGGTGACGCAACGCCACACCATCGGCGCGGTGATCGCGACCGCGCATGGGTGTGGCGCCGTGCTTGTCGAAGGCGACGAGCCAGTGCTGCCGATGATGGACTATGATGCAGTCTCGCCGCCTGAGATCGACCAGATCTACGCCCGGATTGCGCCTGCCTATGATGAAGTGTTTTGCGGTATCAGCGGTGCGATGCGGCTCGGAAAGCAATTGCTCTGGCAGGAAAGCGCATATCCCGCCGAATTCGCCCGCGCGAAAACATATCTTATGACTGCGCAGTATTTCGCCTTGCGGCTCGGCGGGCGTGCTGCAAGTGAAATTTCACAGCTCGCGGCTCAGAGCCATATCTGGGACCTTTTCCACCATCAGCCTTCCTCCCTGATGCGCAAGCGCGGCTGGAATCGTCTTCTGCCGGAGCGGGCATCCGCCGGTGCGGTGCTAGGGAGGGTTTCGGAGGCCGTAGCCAAGCGTACCGGCTTGGCGCGCTCGACCGAAATCCTCTGCGGCGTGCATGATTCCAACGCCAATCTATTCCGCTACAAGGCCGCCGGCATGGCCGATACCTCGATCCTATCAACAGGCACCTGGATGATCGGCTTTCAGCGCGGCCTCGCGCTAGACAACCTAGACACCACACGCGGCATGGTGCTCAATATCGATGTCGACGGTGAGAACGTACCCTCCACGCTGATCGCGACAGGCCGCGAATATGACTTGATCAGCAGAGACCACGACGCTTCTGATGCAGCTGTCCTCGCCGCATTGCCGAGTCTACTGGCCCTTGGAACCCTGGCACTCCCCTCCTTCGTTGGCGATGATGGACTGTTCCCCGGTGCAGCTCACCGCGGGCGCATTATCGGACCGCGGCCCGAAACGCCAGCCGAATGGCAGGGGTTGGCAGTCCTCTACGCCGCATTCAGCGCAAACCGCTGTCTAGATGCGCTTGGCAGCTCGAAACACGTCGTCATCGATGGTGGCTTTGCCGCCAACCTGCCCTTCGCGCGCGCTCTGGCCACGTTGCGGCCATCGCAGAGCGTCTCGGTGAGCCAATCTCGGGATGGAACGGCGCTCGGCGCTGCGCTGCTGTGGCGGAGATTTTCGCGTACGATTCCGGTTTCGAGCGTGGTGCTTGAAGCTGTCACGCCGCTCGGCGAGGGCGAGTGCAAACGCACCCTTTCCGCCGCCTATCAATCCTGGATTTCTTTTTCGGAGCACCCATCATGACAGACCGCAATCATGCCGATCTCCGCCAGGGCATCGTCGATACCTGCAAGGAGATGAACCGAAACGGTCTCAACCAAGGGACTTCCGGCAATCTTTCTCACCGGATTCCAAACGGCATGCTAATCACGCCGACAAGCTTGCCCTACGAGCGCATGCGGCCAGAAGACATTGTCGCGATGGATTTTGCCGCGAATTACCAGGGCACCCATCGCCCTTCTTCAGAATGGCGTTTTCATCGCGATATTCTGCGAGCGCGTGACGATATAAACGTCGTGCTTCATACGCATTCCACCTTCAGCACCATTCTCGCCGTGCACGAGCGTGGCATTCCTTGCTTCCACTACATGGTCGCGGTAGCCGGTGGCAACGATATCCGTTGTTCGCCTTATGCCTGTTTCGGCACACAGGCGCTGTCCGATTATGCCGTTAATGCGCTCGAAGGACGAAATGCCTGCTTGCTCGGCCATCATGGCTTGATCGTAACGGCGCAGACATTTGAAAAGGCGCTTTGGCTTGCCGTGGAGGTGGAGACCCTGGCGAAGATGTATGTCCACGCGCTGGCGATCGGCGAACCTCCGCGCCTCAGCGAGACGGAAATGGCACAGGTCCACGAACAGATGAAACGCATGGGCTACGGCCAGGCGCCCGATCTTGACGACGTCGGTGATGTTCCACGCGCCATGCTTCAGTCGAAACCGGCGCCACATTGACTCAGGGTGTCGTTGAACGCGGCTGGCATTCTCTTCGCTAAAGAACTTTGCAAGCAACCAGCCGCGGGTGATCAGCGAAAATTGTCAGACAGCGAACCAATAACCGCACCAGATACATCCACTTTTCCTTCGTGCGCAGGTTCAAATCCGCTCGATGGCGCCAGACCGATTTTGGCGGTGGTGAATGTAATCGTCGACCACCCATCGGTTGGAGATATGCTCCGACAGAGCCGCTGATTAAGAGCCTTGATAAGACCAGCATCAAGCCATTGCGTTTTCTATGCCGTCGAGAATGGGGGGGGGTTGGTACAATGCTTGGGCCGACGAGCCGATTTGATTTGCGCGACGCGCTGGAGGAGCCGGCGCGTGCCAACAAGTTGGCAAGCTGATTTGCGGACGCACGCGTTGAAGATGTGGAACCACGTTATGAGAACAGCGCTTTGTTTCGCTATGTTGTTTATTCCCACGATTGCGATCGCTTAAGGCGCAACGCCGGCAAAGCAATCGACCGTCGTCGCGAAGCCGCTCGTTCAGATGAAGCCGAGGGGTGCAAGCTCGTCGGGATGGTCAGGGGGACGAAGCTCTGGGCCGGCGAATGCACGGCGACGCCGGAGCTGAAGGCAGGTACGCCAGCCAAAGAGCCGAGCCCAACATCGTTCCCCGGCGATTCGGAAGGAATAGCAACTGCAATTATACGCAACCTCTGCAGCATCACCACTAACCAAGCCGCGATCATCAAGCTGCTTCGCGTGATCAACCGCTACGTTGGCCGCTGCTTCCCGCAGCGCTTACATCAAGCATCAACCAGCCGCACTGCGGACGAGGTGATTGGCCTTACGGCTACCAACAATTGGTCTAGTGCAGCGTGCCTCGATGCGGTGGCACGATGTTGGATTGTTCATAGAAGTATTTCAACTCGGCTTCGAGTTGCTCGTTGAGCAAGAGGAGCACCTGCAAGGCCCCGTGAACGTCGCCTCGGTGTTCTTCTATCAATCTGTCTATTAGGTCGCTAATTGGCATCGTTGACTCCCACGGCAGGTTCCATCAACCGCGCCTAGTGGGTTCAACCTACCTTTAATCCACAGCTTGTCCCCTTGGCTGGGGCGCAAGCAGTGAGGCGTTCACCGCGACGCGTAGCGGAAATCTGTTGGTGTGTACGTGTAACATCTGAACAACATACAAGCAGAAGAACGCGTCACGTTGGATGAACACCGCGAGTCTTCCCCGCTATTCACAGGAAGGGAGCCGAAGGCCCGGTGTTATTGTCAGCGCTACAGTGCTGCGATGAAGCGGTTTAAAAAAGTGCAGCCTGCAATTTTGTAACTGCGCATTTGCACCGAAACGATACCGTTAAATTGGCCCAGGGTGGCACATGTTTGACGTTTATTTGAACGATAGACGGGACTTGCTCGTCGTTAGTAAGGGACTTCCTATACCCCCACACAAGTCGGGGCGATGGCGTAAATCCAAAAGGAAGGTTCTCAAAGTCAGTGACGAGATCAAGTCGGCGGTTCAAAGGCAAGGCTACTACATGCGGAAGCTGAGCGACGCAAAGGGGGCCTTCACGCCTTCTGATCGCCGAGCGAACGCTGTGGTCGAGCCAATCCACCCGAAGGCCATGCCGGTGACCTGACATCCGAGGAGGAGCGCCGCGGGACGAAGCCTTTGCGAGGCCTAGAAAACCGAGCAGGTCTTTGCTGCATCGTCACTCGCTCATTGAGTTTATCGGCTTCGTCCTGCATCACTCCATGCCTCCGATGTAGGTAGCCGCATTCTGCCCGCCTCACGGATCATCGCATCGCGGGGCACGCGGCATCTCATCGAACGTACGTAAGCGATAGTGCCTATCGGCGCTCGCTCCCTTGCTTTCAAGCTTCGGTGCCCAGTAAGCCGCAATCGCTTTTCGACCAGTTATGCTCACGCCCTCGCAGTCGCACTCCAAAACCGCTTGCTCATCATACAGGTTGAGCAGCGCGCTGAGGTTTCCCCGCCGACAGGCATCGAGCCAGTCTACGACGACGGCCAGCGGATCGAAGTCGTCCGGTGAAATCGACATAAGGTTCCATCATAAGCAAATCGCCGCTCCCGATGTGCGCCTTAGGCTATGGAGTGAAGCGGTGAGACGCAAAAGAAGGGCCGCCTGCGTTGCCACAAGCGGCCCAAGTCTAGGGAGGAAACGCCCAAGGAGGGCAGCGATAGCGGGGGCGCTACCGCACGCTCTGTAGACAATACGATCGCGATCGGCGCCTCAATTGAACGTCGGTAAGCGTCGGTCATCTAAACGGGTAACGGACCGATACGAAGGTTTAAGGCGCTCGCCGTCTCCGGTCTCGCGCCAGCGTTTCACGCATCATCGCAACCTCGATGCGAACCGTGAGAGCATCGAAAGCCCGACGACAAATTCCTCATCATTTTCTTGAGGTCCCACCTCCGTCTGTAATCCACTTCACACCTGCGCCGAAGCTGCGGCGCGATATAATCTCTTGAGACGTCTTGACGTTATTCGAGGAATTTACAGATTTCGTTCGGGCGCCTCAGTCGTTCTTGGGTGGTTAGGCGCCGAAACGGGAGGCCAGCATGCCAACGTCATCTCCCCTTGTGCGATGGTCGACTGAGATGCTGCCGGAGCGCGCACGGTTCTCCACGTTCCGTGAGGGATTTGCGCGGCTAAACCTCGCCTTGGACGTGATTGATCACAGCGGCGGTCGCCCACGTATCGACGTCACCTACTTGCCGCTCGGCACGGTTGGCGTTTGTAGCATTATCACCACGCCGGTCGAGTTTCTCCGTCACAAACACCACCTCAAGGATAGCCGTGACCACTTCGGACTAAACATCGTCGAGGCTGGGCCGGTCCAATTTGCAAATGCTGGCCAGGAACATGTTTATGATACCGGCTCCGCTTGTTTGGTTGACCGGGGAAGGCCGCTGCGAGTATTTGGGCCGCGTGGCGCCAGCGTTAAATTCGTAACGGTGGAGGCTGCCGCCCTTAAGTCTCTGGTTGCGCTGCCGGAAGATCTATCAGGCCGGCCGGTGCGTCCTGGACCGGCGCTTAGACTGCTCCACCGCTACCTGCGGTCGCTCGCATCCTTCAAAGAACCTCCGGCATCAAAACTCGCCTCCACCGTCAGTGCACATCTCCTCGATCTCGTGGCTGCGACGCTCGGGCCGACCGCCGAAGCTGCGAACATCGTTACAGAGCGTGGTGTGAAGGCGGCCAAGGTCCAAGCGATCCTGGCGGAGGTCGCGCAACGCTCCAGCGATCCCAATTTCGATCTGACCAAGGTCTCTGGAGCGCTCGGTATGTCGCGGCGATACGTGCAAAAATTACTGGAGGAGACCGAACAGTCGTTCACCGAGCACCTTGCAAGGTGTCGGCTTGAGCGTGCCTTCGCGATGCTGACTGACCCGCACCATCTGCATCTGGCCATCATCGATATCGCGTTTGCAGTCGGCTTCGGTGATGTTTCTCATTTTAATCGCTCGTTCCGCCGGCGCTTCGGCGAGACGCCATCAGGCGTGCGCGCCGCGTCGATCGTGCGGCAGAAGTGATCCTGCGCCCTCACAAAGCGTGGGCGGCGGTCGCTGAAAACGCGAACGGTTCGACCTCACGGGACAGCAGAAGCGCAGACCTGGCGCTACGTAAGGCGTGAGGGCGAGGCCGTAGGAAAGCCGTGCACGGCGCCAGGAGTGCGGGGCTACCAGCGTGCTCACGGCCTATTGCAGCGGCGCTGATTGGCTGCAAGGGGCCGATCAGGCCATGCAAGGGTTCCTTCACCTTGATCCAGGGATACATCCGAATGGGCGATAGCCGGAAATCGCTTCGTGTTGAAGGGTAAGACCGCCGCTGCTGGGGGCCAAACGGAGATGTCCGATGGGTGTGGCAGGCTGGCGCTTTGCGCATACGAAGAAAACCCTCCGCGTCCGGGCGGTCGTCATCTGCGTGCTGGAAGAGTTGCCGTTTGTCTGCCCGGTGGTGGTCGCAATCGGCTCCCTGATCATGATCGGCATCATGCTCTGCAAGGATTGGCCGCAGTGAGGGGGCCTTACCGCAAGGCGCTTATGACAGCAGGTAGACATCGACTATCAAATGCTTCTCGTTTTCGGTCAGCGCCACGCTGCCGGGCGCGGCAGCTCCTCTTTGTGCGATACGGTACGAAATTTAGATGAGATGCGAAAATGCTAATACGTGAAAATGCTAATACGTTTGGTCGCGCCGTCCCGCATGCAGCAAACTCAGAAGGACCCGGACAACTTGCGGGCGGACCGCCATCCTTCGGCCTTCCGCCGCTCATGTCTGCTGGTGCAGTAAGAGCGGACTTCGATTTGGACCACGCGGAAGTCCGAAAGTGACCCGAACCGGGCATCGAGCCCCGCCATGTGAAACTAGGGCCTATTAGGTCCCGGCCGCTTCAGGCCGGCCGTTCGCTAGTCAGGCGGCAGCCGATACATGCGTTCATTTTCCGTCACTTCCGGCGATTTCAACAGGCCCAAAATAGTGCTTGCAGCAAGGGCCACACGGTTTTGCCGTACGCGCGTTCGCGGTCGTCTCGATGCAGCGGGTGCGCGCTCCACCGCCGCCTGTGCTTCGAGGTCCAGATCCGACCTGAGCTTGTAGCCGGCACCGGCAACAGCAACGCTGGTTCTGACGACGCCGGCGCCGACGCCAAGGCCGGATGGACCCGACCCCGGGCTTAGCCGGCGCAGGCAGCAATCCGAAGCGGCGCAGCTCGCTAAAGGTAAGCGTGGCGAGCCATCTTCAAGACCGTGTCCAGTGTGAGGGACACAGGTCGCGCCGCCGCGATAAAATACGGCTTAATACATTGAAAAAACTGAAGAATTTCGGGAGTTGGTAGCTACCCTAATTGTGGTAGCGGGAGACCGCTACAGTCCAGAACCCACTTTTGAGGATAGTTGGTCCTGCTTGGTAGCGGGGGTCCGCGACATCGCCAGACCCACTATTTCCGAAATCCTCTTTTCCTACCGGAGGGCAGCCTAACTCGTGACGTGGCCCCTTGGTAGTTCGTCAAAGGTCTCGCTCTACGTAATTGCTCGGCGGCGAGAAATGGTCCGCGAGACTGCGGACGCAACCACCGATACCGATATTCAGTTCTGGTTGCCATCTAACAGACGGGTTCCACTTCGAGTGCGACGTCGAGCGGCTCGAGCTTTCTGCGCCATTTTCTCGAACGCGAAATGCGTCCTCCGAACCAGCATCGATCGAACTGCTGCGGGCTATCGATGAGGTGAGGAAGAGGAGATGTCTCATCGCCTTCGGTTCTAACTCCGGAGAAGTGGTCGGCACTGCACCAAGTCGTTCGTCGATGCCTCGCGGGTCGCCGCATCGCACCTAAACCGACGCTCTTTTTCTGAAGACGTCCAAGTCGCATTCCGTCGCCGTGTCGGCAATCAATGCTATCGCGGCCTGCACACGCGCATTGATTTGCTACGGCAGAGAGGACCGTCCCTCTCCGCGCCAGCGAAGTTGCCACGCTCTACAGCGGTGGCGCCGGGGACGAATATGGCGGCGCCTGCCGGTTTGATTACTAGCTTCTAACGATCCTTTCGCCCACCGGGCACAGCAGGGCTTTGCAAGAAGCCGTGCTAGCCACAACACGAAGAGGCGGCCTGAGGGCCGCCTCTTCGTGTTGGGTCGCGCTACTTGTAGTGCGCGATGATGTCAAGTTGCATATCTACATGGCCAGGATACGCATTGCGTTTCGAGGATGCATGGTCAGACGCACGGCGAAGGCAGGCAGATCGATCGCGCGCGGCGGCGGCGTAGCGCTGGGTGAAGCCGTGTTCCGCTCGATGTGCGAGGCATTTTCAGGCCGGCAGCTACCGCGCCGGCGACCGGCTGCGCGAGGAAGAGGCCGCGCAGCGGTTGAAGGTCAGCCGCACGCCGGTCGGGGATGCGCTTGGCCGTCTCGCTGCCCGCGGCTTCGTCGAACCCCGCCGGCGGTCGCGGGCTGATCGTGCGCAATCTCGACATCTCCGAGGTACTCGAGCTCTACGCCGTGCGCGAGATCATGGAGGGCGCCGCCGCGCGCCTCGCCGCCGAACACGCCTCATCGCCCGAGATCGACGCGCTCAGGGATATCGAGCAGGGGCTTTGTCGAGGCTTCCACGAACGACGCCGCTGAGTGGCGAGACTCAACCGCGCCTTTCCGAAGCGATCTGCCGTGCCGCGCGCAACCGCTATCTCGACAACGCCGCACGTGAATTGCAGGACTGGATCGCCCTGCTCGGCCCGACCACGTTCACTGTGACGGGCCGCCCGTCGACCAGCCACGGCGAGCATCTGGCCGTTATAGAGGCCATTGGCTCGCGCGACGGCGACAAGGCCGAACAGCTCGCGCGCGCCCACATCCACGAGGCGCTGCGTTGCCGGCTGAAGCTGTTGCAGAAGCAGTCGTAGGCGCGGCGCTCAGGCGAGACAATCGTGGCTATTTGAAACTTCTGAGCTCCTGTCCCAGTCCTCTAAGCATCCTCGGGGCTGGCGGTGTTGCTCTCTCCCCCCGACAAGGGATCGAGCACTCCCGACACCAACCGACTATCTGGTGATCCCAGACCGCATTTTCTGCAAGCTCCATTAAGAGCCGACCGCACGCTCTGTTCTACCCACACGGCGGATCCTTATTCGACTTGAGGGTTGATATTGCGGTCCTAACGAACTGCGCCGAACTCTCCAAAGCAAGCAATAGTACATCCAAATCAGACGTCTTGACTTCCTCCATGGACAAGCGATGCGGCTCGATAAGCTCTTGGACAAGCTGAACCAACGAAACTTCCTTTAAGACGTTGCGTTCGGCCGTCTCCCCAAGCTCGAGACTCGCAATCAACCCGCCATTTTGGCGCAAGCTGACAGATACAGATATCTCTTGCGGGATCCACTGCCGAACAACGGAGAACGGAACCTCAGTAAACGTTAGGACGGTGTCGGTGCCTGAAATACGGTACCCAATCCTGAACATTTGCGTCAAACATCCCGCAGAGGTCAAAAGCTCACCAAACGGTTCGAATGGGAGTGCTGGAAAGGTCATGTGCCAAACTCGTGCGGACCAAATGCGAAGTACTGCAATCAACAATGCGGCCGTCTCCACCAAGTTACACGCGATCTCAAGAAGAATAGCCTGTTGAATCATACAGGTGTACGCACGGCTAAGCCGAAATATCCTATCCAGGCGGCTTCTGCCAATCAGGGGTTATCGAAGTGGACGCGCAACCATCCAACAACTCTGACTGTCGCCACGCAAGAATCGAGCTGAAGCATCTTCGCCTTGCGGTACTTGCATGTAGCTGCGGCAGCTTGCGGCGCGCGGCCGATGTACTCGGAGTTCGACATTCGGCACTCAGCCGGTCGGTAATTCAGTTAGAGCAACTTGTTGGAGCGACATTGTTCGAGCGATCGTCGGCAGGCATACGACCTACCCAGGCAGGCTCCAGCTTCCTAAGTCGCGCGACCGCGATCCTCGAGCGAATTGAAGCGCTTGTTCAATCGGCAGGTTATGGCGCAGTCACAGGCTCCTCTCAATTCTCGGTAGGTTTGTGTACGTCGGGTTCGACAAGGAATCTGCGTGCGATCTTAGCTGATCTTGGACGACATGACATCGAAGTGACCGCAATTGAGCGATCACCGACAGATTTGAATGGCTGTCTACGGAGCGGAGTGGCAGATGCTATCATCGTTCCCGAGGGGCCACGGTCAATCGATCTTGAATCTCGTGCACTATGGTGCGAAGGCATTGTTGTTCTGTTAGCCGCAGACAATACTCTGGCTACCCGTGAAGTTATCTACTGGACGGATCTTCTCAATCAAACGATCTTGCTCGGAACGAGCGAACATGTATGCAGTTTGACAAAGATCATCGAACCGTACCTTGTGGCGCAAGGCATCGGACAAAAGGTTCAGCGACACAATGTAAGCCGACATGTCATCCACGGCCTTGCAAGTGCAGGGCTTGGAGTCAGCTTTATGCTCGCATCTAATACGAAATCTATTGGAGATGACCTTATTTGGCGAGAATTGCGCGATGGCCGAGGCCAGATGCAGGTATGTTTCCATGTTCATTGGCTGCGTGGGAACGAAAATCCGGCGCTGAAACGCTTTCTGCGATTGCTGGCTGACTACTATCCGTCTTCCGCCATTGGCGGGTGACGCCCTCGCTTCAATCGCGCAAATCCGCGGTCCGTGGCCATAAAACGTGCCAGCATGGGCGCGATCAGCTTTGTTGGATCGACTCGCTGCCCATTTTCACGCGCCAAGACCTCTGCATAGGCGACGAGATCCCGATGCACTGATGCTGAAAGCTCGGTGGCGACCTTGACCGGCTTGTCGTCGGGCAGCGCTCCTATTCTAAGCTTCGGCATGCCATTACCCTCCGTATGGCGCAAGTACGAGGTCGCGGTTGACAAGGACGCGAACTGGGAAGCCAGAGCGCACGATCAAAGTGGGCTGGATGTTAAGACTGCGTCGAACCACCTGCTGTCCGGTTTGGTTCAGTGAGTCGGAGGCGCCGTGCCGCAGTGCCTGGATGATCGCGCTGTCGTTGCTATTGGTGTCGGATCCTGCGCCCAGTTCCGTCCCGGCAGCCAAGAACGTCGATAACGCAGCGGCCTTGAAGAGTTCACCCCAGTGATTATCGACTTGGTCTTCGAGGCCTGCATAGCCCCCGGTGTCAGCGCCAGGCTGCCGCTCTAGAACGATGGAGCGTCCATTCGGCATGATCAGCCGCGTCCAGACGAGCAGAACACGGGACTGGCCGTAAGTAATCTGGCTATCATAGATCCCGATCAGACGCGCTCCCTGGGGGACAAGCAGAAAGCGGCCAGTCGGCGTATCGTACACGTTTTCGGTAATCTGCGCTGTGATTTGACCCGGAAGATCGGACCTGATCCCTGTGATTAAAGCTCCCGGAATGACCGTCCCGGCTAGCACAATATATGGTGAAGCGAGCCTAGTGATGCGGTCAGGGCTGACCGCGCGACGGTCCACTGAGGCGTTCACGAAGGCTAGTTTTCGGTCCTGACCGCTCTGCGCAGATGCGTTATCGCCGGTTCCCGTTGCGCTCGATGGCACGACGCGGCCACTTCCAACGGCCGCAGCGGTAGGCTGACGCACTTCACGTCCATTGGTCGCAGCGAACAAATGGCTCATGCGGGCTGCCTCGGTTTCTTGATCTCGGCGCTGCTGTTCCGGATCAGCGCCGATCGCCGGCGACTGGCCTTGAGCGGCAAGGATTGGTCGACCGAGATCACCGGGAAGCGGCGGACCAAGCTGCGGGATTGGCTGGCGCGGAACGCCAGCATAGTCCTTCGGCAGCGCCGTAATGCCGTCGGCAACATTGTGGTGATCGGTGCTGTAAAGCTCATCGGTCGCCTGATTACGGGAACGATTGCTCTGCAGCGACCAGAGCACCGCTCCGCCAATGACAAGCAGAGCAATCGCGCTCCCGCCAGCCAGGACTTTTCGGGATAACTGCGTCACACGCGGATTCTCCGCTCTCAAGCGGAAACCTTCGGACTTCTCCCCCTGAGTCTCCGGCGAGACTGCTTGCTCTCGTTCGTTTCCACTCCGAGCGTTCATGACGATGGCCTTCCGTCGGTCCTGACAATACGGACCTTCTGCTGGTGCTCGCCGCCAAGCCGCAGTTCGGCGGCAGCAAACAGCCGATCAACGATCAATACGTTGCCATAGGCGCGATAGTTGACGAGTTCGGTCTTGCCGTTTGGACCGATGACGAAGAGCGGAGGCATCTCGCCCTGTACGATGCCGTGCGGGAATTCGACGTAGACCTTACGGCCATCGTCATATGCGGCGAGCGGCCGCCAGGGAGGACTGTCCCCTTCGATCGCATAGCGGGAGATGCGCTGCGCCGGAGCCGGAAGAACGGGCTTCAGAGCGACCGAACGCGATCGTTCTCGTACAGTCTCTGGATAGTACCAGGCAACCGACGGCATGTATGGCCGTTCGCGGGAACGGAGCTCGATCAGGTAGGTGCGCCGATCGGTATTGACGACCAGATTGGTCTCGATCGATGCCCGGGTTGGCTTGACCAGGATATGGACGCGGCGCGTGTCGCCGTTCCCACTCTCCGTATCGCCCACGATCCAGCGTACGGTATCTCCGGCCGCGATAGGGCCTGATCCCGTCAACTGTTCTCCTTCCTCGAGCGCGATATCCGTGATCTGCCCCGGCGCGGCGTAAATCTGATAGAGCGCCCCGGGACTGTAGGCGTAGATTTGCGCCGCGTTGAAATACCCCCGCTTGCGCGGCTCGACCCGGGCTGCGCTGTTTGCTGTCTCAACCCGGCTCACGGGTTCAGCGCCTTCCTTCTCCCCCGACTTGCCGCCGAGAGCCGGCTTCCAGAGGGGTGGAACGTGAAGCGGCCGCGATCTGTCGTCGAGGGCCGCGGGCGTCGCCGGTAGCGGAGGAACTTCAGCGTCATAGCTGATCTCCGGCGGAATGTAAGTCGCGCACGCACCGAGCATAGACGAACAAAGCAGAAGAGCGGACAGAAATGCCCACCTTGAGTTCACGACCTCGGGCCAAGCCGAATGGAGCCTGCTTTGCGCGAAGGGTTGCTTTGAACGAATGTCAAACGGCGACTTGATCACTGACTCAACTCCTTTGACCAGTTGATGGCTCGGACATAGACGCCAAGGGGATTTTTGCGCAGGCGTTCGGCATCGCGGGGTGTCTCGATTACGATCGAGAGAATTGCAGTCCAGCGCTCAGTCGAGCTCAGAGAGCCGTTGTCGTAGCTGCGTTGGGTCCATGCGACCCGAAAGCTTTCTGAAGACGCGCGGATGACGCTCGAGACGTCGACAGAGATTTGAACCTTGCCCAACTTGGCAAAGGGGTCGTTGTTGCGCGCATAGTCATTGAGAGCGGCGGCGCCACGATCAGTCGTAAAGTCATAGGCCCGGAGCCAGTTTTGGCGCAGAACGATGCCGTCCGCTGGCAGGCCCCTCACATCCTCTATAAAGCGCGCCAGATGGTAGGCGATTTGCGCGTCAGTGGGCTGATAGTCGAAGCTGGCCGGCGCAACCCTTTGGGCTTGGCCGAGATGGTCGACCTCGACAATCCATGGCGTGATCGACCCTTGGCTCGATTGCCAGACAAGTCCGCCAGCAAGTCCAGCGGACAGCATCAAGCAGCCGAGCGCCATCAGGCGCCAGTTCTTGGCTTGCACGCGCGCGGATCCAATGCGCTGGTCCCAAACCTGAGCAGCCTTTTGATAAGGTGTAATCGGCTCGGGCATACGCCCGTAGTGAACGGATGGTCGTTTAAACATCGATATTTGCCCCTGTGATCAAGCGATCGGTTTCAAGTCATGCGGTATGGGATTTGAGATGCTGCCCCGCGGGGCTTGGCGAAAGCGCATTAGCCACGCGTCAGCGCTCTCCTTCCGACAAATCGACCGAGGAGCCGCTGCCGCCATGATCGCCTGAGCGGACCGCGTGCCCGGCTACTGAGGCACCATGCCGAATGGTTTCGGAACGCTTCATGCGCCGTGCCCAATCGGGCTGACCTTCAGCCGAGGTGCTCGTTGCTTGCTCGCTGGTTTCTCCACGTCTGCCGAACGCAGCTGCATTGCGCCGCAAAGGGCTCATCGCAGCCGAGCCACCGGCCTCCGCAACGCCAGCAAGGCCACCACTTCGATAGGCAGCGGTCGCTCCGCTCAAGACGGCGCCGCCACCGCGCGTGGTCCCCGCAATCGCGCCGCCGGCGAGACCAGCGCCGCCAGCGGCGAGGCCCGCACCGGCCGCAACAACACCGCCGGCAGCAAGGCCTGTTCCAATCGCGGCGCCCGCGCCGAGTTGCGGTCCGCCGGAGACAAGGCCGTTTGCGATACCCGGACCGAAGATACCGAGGCCTAGCAACGAGAGCGCCGCGAGCACCAGCGTCATCGCGTCTTCAATGGTCGGCTGTTCGCCGCCGAAACCTGCGGTGAACTGCGAGAACAGGGTCGATCCAATGCCGACGATGACCGCCAGGACCAGAACCTTGACTCCAGAGGATATGACGTTGCCTAAGACCCGCTCTGCCGCAAAGGCGGTCTTGCCAAACAAGCCAAACGGAATGAGCACGAAGCCCGCTAGCGTCGTGAGCTTGAACTCGATCAAAGTCACGAAGAGCTGGATCGCCAGAATGAAGAAGGCGAGCAGCACCACGACCCAGGCGAACAAGAGAACGACGATCTGGACGAAATTCTCGAAGAAACTGATGTAGCCCATCAGGGTGGAGATCGAATCGAGCAGCGGTCGGCCGGCGTCCAGCCCTACTTGGGCGATCTTTCCCGGTCGCAGGAAATCCGATGCGGAGAGGCTTGCGCCTGATGCTTTCAGTCCCAAGCCGGCAAAGCTCTCGAAGACGATGCGTGCCAGACTGTTCCAATTACCGATGAGATAGGCAAAGATGCCTACAAAGAGCGTCTTCTTGACGAGGCGCGCGATGATGTCTTCGTCCGGCCCCCAACTCCAAAACAACGCAGCAAGCGTGATATCGATCGCGGCAAGGGTCGCAGCGAGATACCCGACGTCGCTACCGAGCAGCCCGAATCCGGTGTCGATATAACGCGTGAACATTTCCAGGAATTGGTCGATGATCCCCGTACCAGTCATGGCTTGCTCGCATCAAGTGTCGCCGGTCGCGGATATCCTTGCGGGATCCGGCTTTGATCCTTTGGGACAGGTATCGAGCTGGCTGAGTCATCGTGACCGGAAGACGCGGCGCCCTCCTTCCTGCCGAAGAAGCGACGCCGGCTTTCGGCCCAAACTTGCTGGCAATGGCGGTAACCCGCTGTTTCCTCGGGAGTGACATCACGACAGCGTGCGAGGTCGGAGCCGGTTGCATCGGGCGTCTGCTCGGCCTTCGGTGCCGGCGGAGAATCGTCTCCGCCACGCAGCTGAATTGTACAGGCGGCGACGGCCACTAGGCCGATTGTCGTAAGCAGCGACAGCGCCTTGAATGCCTTTACGTCGGTCATCAGTGGAACATCTGCACATTGGAGGATTGATAGCCCTGTCCTGGCGTCAGGAAGCGCCTGAGCTGCTCTCGCCCCTGATCCTGAGCCGAGGCGCGCTGAGCCGCTTCCAGGCTCTGCGCCCTGCCCTGCGCCGCCGCGGCCGCCGTGAGATCGGCAAGTTGTTGCGCTTGAAGCGCAAGGATCTGGTTGCCGGCCTGAGCTGCCTGCAGGGCGCCACTGGCACTCTGGCTCGAGGTTACGAGGGCGGACGTCTGGATGCGATCGTTCTGTAACGAGGTGATCTGGTTGTTGATCTGCTGGAGCTCCCGCGCGGCTGTCAGGACGTTCTGGACGTAGTTGTTGGGATCGAAGACGATCAGCGCCCGTGCAGGTACCGCGATGCCAAGCACCAGCGCGACGGTGCCAGCGGTCGCCAATAGGGCAAGATGCCTCATAGTGATTTCTCCAGATTTGCGAGATTGGGGATCAGGTCGGTGGCCCAGGCGACGCCACGGTGCTGGAGCCAGGCCGGTACGAAGCCGTCCGGCCCATGTTCGGCGAGGAGCTGCGCGATGGCAGCCTGGTCGGTCTTGGAAGAGGCTGCGGTGAAGGCGAGCGCAATCTCGCCAAGACCCAGTTCGAACATCCGGTTGCCGCGGCGGGACTGGCAGTAGTAGTCGCGCTTCGGCGTTGCCCGGCTCAGAAGCTCGATCTGGCGGTCATTAAGGCCAAAGCGGCGATAGATGGCAGTGATCTGCGGCTCGATCGCCCGTTCGTTCGGCAGCAACAGACGCGTCGGACAGCTTTCGATGATCGCCGGCGCGATCGCGGAGCCATCGATGTCGGAAAGCGATTGGGTGGCGAAGATAACGGACGCATTTTTCTTGCGAAGCGTCTTCAGCCACTCTCGGAGTTGGCCAGCAAAATCTTCGTCGTCAAGGGCAAGCCAGCCCTCGTCGACTATGAGAAGTGTGGGCCGACCATCGAGACGGTCCCCGATTCGATGAAAGAGGTAGGCCAGCACGGCCGGGGCCGCGCTCGTTCCGATCAACCCTTCGGTCTCAAAGGCCTGGACCGATGACTCGCCAAGGCGCTCGAATTCGGCATCAAGCAGACGTCCGGAAGGACCACCAAGGCAGTAGGGTTGCAAGGCACGTTTCAGGGAGTTCGATTGCAGCAAAACCGACAGACCCGTCAGGGTGCGTTCCTGCATCGGCGCCGAGGCTAGAGACGTCAGCGCCGACCACAGATGATCCTTGACCTCCGGGGTGATCTCGATCTTTTCCCGTGCCAGGATCGCGCCGATCCATTCCGTGGCCCATCCGCGCTCGGAAGGATCATCGATCCAGGCCAGCGGCTGCAACGCAACGGGCTGGTCGCCCCCGTCAGACAATGCGCCGCCGAGATCATGCCAGTCACCGCCCATGGCGAGCGCGGCCGCTCGGATCGAACCGCCAAAATCGAACGCAAAGACCTGAGCATTTGGGTAGCGCCGGAACTGCAGCGCCATCAGCGCCAGCAACACCGATTTGCCTGCGCCGGTCGGCCCCACCACGAGGGTATGACCGACATCGCCGACATGGAGGGAGAACCGGAACGGTGTCGAGCCCTCGGTCTTGCCGAAGAGAAGAGGCGGCCCCTTGAAGTGCAGGTCCCTCGCCTCACCCGCCCACACGGCTGACATCGGGATCATGTGGGCGAGGTTGAGCGTTGAAACGGGGGGCTGCCGCACGTTGGCGTAGACGTGCCCTGGCAGACTGCCGAGCCAGGCTTCAACGGCGTTCACCGTCTCGATCATGCAGGTGAAATCGCGCCCCTGAATAACCTTTTCGACCAGCCGGAGCTTTTCATCGGCTGCATTGGGATCGCCGTCCCACACGGTGATGGTCGCCGTGACAAAGGCTTGTCCGATCTGGTCTGAACCCAGTTCCTGTAGCGCCGCGTCGGCGTCTATCGCCTTGTTATGGGCGTCGGTGTCGAGAAGCGTCGACGCCTCGTTGGTCATGACCTCCTTGAGAATAGCGCCAATGGATTTTCTCTTGGCGAACCACTGCCGGCGAATCTTGGTCAGCAGCTTGGTGGCATCGGTCTTGTCGAGCATGATCGCCCGGGTCGACCAACGATACGAGAACGGCAGGCGGTTCAGCTCGTCCAAGATCCCGGGGGTCGTCGCGCCTGGAAAGCCGACAATCGTCAGGACCCGAATATTGGCAGAACCCAACATCGGCTCAAGCCCGCCGGTAAGTGGCTGGTCGGCCAACAGGGCGTCGATGTACATGGGAATTTCAGGCACCCTAACCCGATGACGCTTGGTCGAGATCGTCGAGTGCAGGTAGGTCAGCGTGTCCTGATCATCGAGCCAGGCGCAGTCTGGCATGAACCCTTCAAGGAGCCCGAGTACGCGGCTAGTTTGATCGATAAACCCGCGAAGTACCTCACGAGCATCGGCTCCAACGGCGCGATCGCGGCCCTCATAGAGCAATCGCTCTGCCTTGGCCGCTCCCTCCTCCGGCGGCAGATAGAGGAAGGTCAGGAAATAGCTGGACTCATAGTGGGCTCCGGCCTCCTCGAACTGGGCTCTGCGCTCGGCGTCGACCAATGCCGATGCGACATCCGGAAAGGTGTTCGGCGGGTAGGCACCCGCAAAATGACGCTGCGCCTCAACGAACACGGCCCATCCTGATCCCAGCCGCCGCAAGGCGTTGTTCAGACGACCGGCGACGCCGACAAGTTCAGCCGGTACCGCGCTATCAAGGTCGGGCCCCCGGAATTTGGCCGTCCGTTGGAACGAGCCATCCTTGTTCAGGATGATCCCCTCGTCGACCAGGGCCGCCCAAGGCAGGAAGTCGGCGAGGCGGGCGTTCGAATGGCGGTATTCGGCAAGGTTCATCATGACCAAGCGCTCAGACGTTGAGATGACCGGGAATGCGCAGGTGTCGGCGCACCACATCGACAAAGGCAGCATCGCGCTTGGCGGCCCAGACGGCGGCCATGTGGCCGATGAACCAGAGGACAAGGCCCGCGAACCACAGCCGCAATCCAAGTCCAAGGGCGGCCGCAAGCGTGCCGTTGACAATCGCGACCGACCGCGGGGCACCGCCTATAAGGATCGGTTCAGTGAGAGACCGATGGACGGGAGCGAAAAAGCCGGTGACCTGGTCATCCATCAGATCACCACGCCGCCGCCGAAGGAGAAGAACGATAGGAAGAAGCTCGAGGCGGCAAACGCGATCGACAGCCCGAACACGATCTGGATCAGCCGGCGGAAACCACCGGACGAATCTCCGAACGCGAGCGTGAGTCCGGTCACGACGATGATGATGACGGCAATGATCTTGGCGACAGGTCCCTCAACCGACTGAAGGATCTGATTGAGCGGCTGCTCCCAAGGCATGTTCGACCCGGCCGCCCATGCTGGCGCCGTAGCCAGAAGAACGGTACCGGAGACAACCAGCGATGCGGTACCGCGGAGAAAACCAAATTGCTGACGCATGTCAGTCTCCTGCTGATGAAAGGCTGTAATCGCCAGCGGGCCCGAGCCCTGAGACCGCTGCGAGCTCGGCGAGGCGGCGGTCGGCGCCGCGGCCCGCAAGAACGGCGATGAGGTTGATGGTCTCGGCAATCAGCGCACGTGGAACCGTGATGACGGCTTCCTGGATGAGTTGCTCGAGCCGCCGCAGCGCGCCGAGCGCGGTGCCAGCATGAATCGTCCCGATGCCGCCGGGGTGACCGGTGCCCCAGGCCTTGAGCAGATCGAGCGCCTCCGCGCCGCGGACCTCGCCAACCGGAATGCGATCAGGGCGCAGTCGCAGCGAGGAGCGGACAAGGTCCGACAGCGTGGCCACACCGTCTTTGGTCCGCAACGCTACGAGATTGGGCGCCTTGCACTGGAGTTCACGTGTATCCTCGATCAGCACGACCCGATCAGAGGTCTTGGCCACCTCGGCCAAGAGCGCATTCGTCAATGTTGTCTTCCCGGTCGATGTCCCACCGGCGACGAGGATGTTCTTGCGTGCGGCGACTGCATTCTTCAGGATCCTGGCCTGTTCCGAGGTCATGACCCCCTTGGCAACGTAATCGTCGAGCGTGAACACGGCGACTGCGGGCTTGCGAATAGCGAAAGCGGGAGCTGCAACGACCGGCGGCAACAGTCCCTCGAAGCGCTCGCCGGTCCCGGGCAGCTCGGCCGAGACACGTGGCGCGCCGGCGTGCACCTCGGCGCCTACGTGGTGCGCCACCAGGCGAACGATGCGCTCGCCGTCCGCCGCGGACAGAGTTTCGCCAGTGTCAACGAGGCCACTCGACAACCGGTCGATCCACAGCCGTCCATCCGGGTTGAGCATCACCTCGATGATCGCTTCATCTTCGAGGTAGCCGGCAATCGCGGCACCAAGCGCGCTGCGCAGCATTCGCGCGCCACGCGAATTTGCCTCTGATTGAAAGGAATGGATTGCCACCGTTCGCCCCCATCGGATGAGGACGTCCAAAGCGGGTCCTCAGATGGGGATCATTAGAAGAGGCACCAATGCACTTGGCGCAACAAGCGCCTTTGATGATCGTAGGCTGGCGTAGAAAAAGGAAGACTGAGAACCGCGTATCTGTTCGCTGGGAGTGGCTGTTCACCACTCCGCATCGTCATCCGCGGGCAGGAGGATGATCGAATCCTCATACAACCCAACTGACTCGGGAGCGTAGGAAACATCAGCCGGCATGAAGAAAGGAATTGAACTCACCCATGAAGCGAAGGATCGGCACCAAGGTAGCGCGAACCAAGTCAACGCCGCGATCTGCAGTGCTACGTTGAGACCGAACGCGACTTGATAGGCTTGGACGGGCCTATGGCCATCGTTCGTTGGCCATTGCTCCAGGACCAGGCCTGTCGTGTATTGTGCCAAAAAAGCCCAACCAAAATGCAAGACGTTCAAGGCGCCATTGGCACGACCAGCAAGCTCCGGCGGAAAGTAATCTGCTATTACCGCGAAGCTGACCACGGTTGCCGTTCCGACGATTGCGACGACCGACCAGGGCAAGATGGACGGCGAAGGCGCTCGCAGGATCAAGGCTAACTCGGCTGCGATAAACAACACTGCAACCATCGCCAGTATTGTCTCCGCTCCGATTCCTCTTCGTTTGATGTAATGGACCGTCATACCGAACAACCAGGCACCGCCGCAAAGCGCGACCGACATCATGAAAAGCCGTCTGACAAGACTTGCGCGATCAAGCCCCTCTACATCTGTCAGCCACGGCGCTGCCCACAATCCCTGCAGAGACCAGGCCGACCCAACACAAGTCGCCGACAACGGCGCAATGCGCCAGAAACGCCTGTCGCCGAAAACGGAGCTGAGGGTTGCCGGCATTGACGCTGTCGATGGGACAATGGCTCGTTCAGGAACCACAACATAGATGAGGACTGCCGTGGCACTGGTCGCAACCGCCAGGATTTCAAATAGCTGTCGCCAGCCCATCCAGGCAAGCAGGTGCTCGGCGGGAGCCGTGGCGGTCACCGCCCCTAGTGACCCCAGCATGATCATGTAGCCGTTCATCAGGGCCACTCGTTCTTTGGGAAACCAAAGGATGATGGACTTCAGTCCAGCCGTCAGCGCCGCTGCCACGCCAAGCCCGATCATTGCCCGCGCGATCAAAAGTGAGAGGAAGCCTGTCGATGCCGCGAATAGTCCGGCGCCGGCCGCGGCGACCAAAAGCAGTGCACTCTGGACACGACGCGGACCAAAGCGGTCCAACAATATCCCGACGGGGATCTGAGCCACTGCGAAAACAAGGAAGTACACTGACGTAAGTAACCCGAGGTCGGCGGTCCCAAGCCGGATATCCGAGTTGACATGACCCCCGATCAAGGCGTTGATCGTTCGAAACAGATACGAAAGATAGTATCCAGCGGCAAAGGGGAGAAAAACGCACGCAATTCGACGCCATGCTATTGAGATTTGCATGCTGGCCCTCTTTCGCTCTCAGCTCGTTCGAGCCGATAGCGCGGCCAGCTTTTGTCAGTTCGGCAAAGTTGCTGCGGTCGTACGTTGGCGTGGAAAAAGAAGAATCAGCGCGGTAGCGTCCCAGGACGCTCTGTTAGGCTTCGTCGGCCGGTTCCTGACGGCGGATATCTTCAGGAATTTCGCGCAAAAAGCTCTGCCCCTTTTGCAAACGACGCCCGAGCGCCTCAACAAATCCTTCAAAGCGTTCCCTACCCTTTGCCTGCGCAGCCGCCTGCGCATCGTTGGGTAACGGTGGTGTAATCGTCAGCCAGAAGCGGATGAAGAGGGCCAAGGTCTCTGCTGTCAAGCCGACGTCACGCTCCAGCCTTTGCATCTGACGCGACATCCGGTCCAGCCGACGGGCAAATGCTGCTTCCTGCCTGTCCGCTCCGTCCGGCGACAGAAATGACACGACTGCCGCCTCCACGATCGCAGACCGGGAAAGCTTCTTGCGATCGGCCAGATCCGAGATCTGCTTCAGAAGCTCTGGTGGGAAATACACGTTCATCCGGTCGCGCATAACGCCTCAGAGCTCCATGCCGTCGTTTGGATCAAGCGCAACTTGACGGGCAACGCCGCGCATTTGTTGGCGTATGAGCCGGGACTGGCGGACCGCATCCTCGTCGTCGTCAAGAACGACAGAAAATTCCTCAGCCGGCGTCGGTTCGGTCGTCTCCTTGACGATCGCGACGTGATCGGGGAGTTCAGGCTCGCGACGAAGACCACTGTTCGCCGCGTCTTCCTCGGCCTGCGCCGCTTGGCCGGTCGGACTCATCGTCGGCTTCAGCATTCCGCACGCCGACCATCCATCCGTTCGCGACGATCGACCGGATGTCGCCGGATCAGGCGGTGGCAGGACCCGTTCGGTGAACCGTCGGTCCTCGTAGTAGCGAACCTTCTTCGCCCGGATCGGTGGCGTGCCCGCAACCATGACGATCTCATCCATCGGCGGAAGCTGCATGACCTCGCCGGGGGTCAGAAGCGGCCTTGCCGTCTCCTGGCGCGAGACCATGAGATGCCCCAACCAAGGGTTCAACCTGTGCCCGGCATAGTTCTTCATCGCCCGCATCTCGGTCGCCGTTCCCAATGCGTCGGATACCCGTTTGGCCGTCCGCTCGTCGTTGGTCGCGAAGCTGACGCGGACGTGGCAGTTGTCGAGGATCGCGTTGTTGGGCCCATAGGCCTTCTCGATCTGATTCAGCGATTGCGCGATCAAGAAACTCTTGATGCCGTAGCCCGCCATGAAGGCGAGCGCCGACTCGAAGAAGTCGAGCCGCCCGAGTGCCGGGAATTCGTCGAGCATCATCAGGACCCGATGTCGGCGGTCGCGGGCCTGCAAGTCTTCGGTCAGGCGCCGGCCGATCTGGTTCAGCACCAGGCGGATCAGTGGCTTGGTGCGCGAGATATCGGACGGCGGCACCACGAGATAGAGCGTCGCCGGACGGCGATCTGCAATAAGATCCGCGATCCGCCAATCGCAGCAGCGGGTCACCCGGGCCACGACGGGATCGCGGTATAGACCCAGGAACGACATCGCCGTGGACAGGACGCCGGAGCGTTCATTCTCAGATTTGTTGAGAAGTTCACGCGCGGTCGAGGCGACCACTGGATGAGCGCCCTGGGCGCCGAGATGGGGTGTGGTCATCATCGCCTTCAGCGTCGCCTCGATCGGCCGCTTTGGGTCGGACAGAAAAGCGGCGACGCCGGCCAAGGTCTTGTCCGCCTCGGCATAGAGGACATGGAGGATAGCGCCGACCAGGAGCGAATGACTGGTCTTCTCCCAATGGTTCCGCTTGTCGAGGGAGCCTTCGGGGTCGACCAGAACGTCGGCGACGTTCTGAACGTCGCGAACCTCCCATTCACCTCGCCGGACCTCGAGAAGCGGATTGTAGGCTGACGACTTTGGATTGGTCGGATCGAACAACAGGACGCGGCCATGTACCGAACGGAATCCCGCGGTCAGTTGCCAGTTCTCACCCTTAATGTCGTGGACAATGGCCGACCCAGGCCAGGCAAGCAACGAGGGCACGACGAGGCCAACACCTTTGCCCGACCGAGTGGGCGCAAAACACAACACGTGCTCTGGTCCGTCATGGCGGAGGTAGTCATGGTCGAGCCTCCCCAGCACCACACCATCCGGACCAAGCAGCCCGGCTCCTCGAACCTCTTCCGCACCAGCCCAGCGCGCCGAGCCATAGGTCTCGACGTTCTCGGCCTCGCGCGCCCGCCAGACCGACATCCCGATCGCCGCTGCGATCGAAACGAACGTGCCCGATGCCGCGATGAAAGCCCCCTCGACAAAAACCTGAGGTGCATAAGCGTCGTAGACGAACCACCACCAGAAGAAGACTGGTGGGTAGTAAATTTTGAGGCCCAACAGTTCGAACCAAGGATGCCCGAGCTCGGGCTGATAGGCCAACCGCCAGGCTGTCCACTCGGTTGCTCCCCAGATGGCGAGCAAAACAATTAGACCGACGACGATCACCTGTCCCCAGAGGATTTTGGTTCCGGACATCCCGAACGCCCTTCCGCAACTGAATTTGGTGAGAAAGTTAGAGGCCGAGGTCGCGCTTGCGGCCAAACCCCCATTCGATACCGCCGCCGTCCTTCATGACGCCGGTGACGTGTTGGCCGAGCCTCTTTTCGAGTTCGCGGGACCAAGGCACGAGCTGGAAGCCGAGACCGTTGTCGATCATTGCAAAACGCCCGGAGGTGAGCGTCAGTCGCTGGCGATACGTTCCCGCCACGTGCTCGCCAGAGGCGGCGTACACATGAGGCAGGCCGACGCTGGCAGAGACCTTTGCTGCCACCTCGTCCAGTTCGCGTCGGCGCAACGTGTTAAGGAGGTCGCGCTGCAGGATGATGCGCTGGCCCTGCCGCCGCGCCAGGCCCTCTTGGATCAGATGCTCGGTGCGGGCTTCGATGGCGTCGCGGGTCTCGCGGCCGAATCCGCCCAGAGCGAGCGAAATCGGATCCCGTTCGACCAGCCGATGGTCGAGCCAGGTTACTCCTTTTGCGGCGATCTGTTCACCAAGATCGAGATCGGAACGGATAGCGAGTATCAAGGTGGGGCGCGGGTCTCCGGCTTGACCGAAGCGGCGGACCTCGACGATGCCGCCAACTGGTGGAGCATGTTCGAAGGCCTCGATCCCACGGAAGCGCACGTGGTGCGCGCGCCCGTCTGTGCCGTCGATCAGGGCGTAGGCCTCGCCCGTCAACTCATCGTGCAATCCCCGATCAACCAGCCTTCCGACGATCTGGGAGGTCGGCTGTCCACCTTCGATGACGTAGTCGGCCACGCCGCGCGCGTTCCCACGGTCGGTAAAGGCGCGGTGCATGGTCTTGATGATGTCGCCGCGCATGCCGAGGTCGCGCAAGCTACGCTCCGCCTCAAGTCCGACCATCCATTCCCCTGATGCGGCGGGTGCGGCAATGCCCATTTTCTCCAAGTGCTGAAGGCGGCCGACCATCAGCCGCCTGATCGCGGGATCGGACTTGCCGGGATTCTCCGGCCGAAGATCGATGTAGCCCGTCTCATCTGCCGCCAACCGGATCTCCCGGTCGAGCCGTGTCCAGCGGTCTGCCGTGACTTCCCGCTCCAGCGAATTGCGGACCGCGTGCTCCGGCTTAGGACCCAGTTCGATGGCGACCAGTTCCTCGGCGCGCGAGCGCAGACCTTGGCTGATGTAGTCGCGAGAGATAACGAGATCCGCCCCCTGCCCATCTACTCCCCGAACGAGAAAATGAACGTGAGGGTTATCCGTATTCCAGTGATCGACAGCCACCCAATCGAGCCGCGTGCCGAGATCGGTCTCCATCTGCTTGGCGAGATCGCGGGTGAAGGCCTTGAGGTCGGTCATGTCGCCGGCGTCCTCAGGCGAGATAATGAACCTGAAGTGATGCCGGTCTTCCTTGCACCGTTCCGCGAAAGCCCCGCCGTCGGCGCGGTCACCGCCGGCATCGAACATCTCGGCCCGCTCGCCGCTCCGTGTCACGCCGTCGCGTTTCAGATACGAGAGATGGGCCGTCAGCGGCGCTGAGCGGAAAGCTCGTCCTTTGTGACGAACCACGCGCGCCTTCACCACGACGCGCCGCGTTGGGCTGAACAGTCTGGCGCGGCTAAAGGCGAGGCGCCCGCGGCCAAACGTCGAGCGTCCATAGGCCGCCGAGCGCCTGCCGGACAAGGTCTGTCCCGGAGCGTGTCCTGCCTTCTTCGCTGCCCGCAGCACCCGGTTGATGAAGCTCTTCCGCTTCGGCGCGCGTGTACTTCGGATGCGCCCGGGCCGGATACGCAGATCGCTGTCTCCCACGCTCATGGCAGGGCCTCCCAACGATCAAAAGCGCGCACGGTGCCGAAAACGCCTTTGATTACATTCATCAAAATGCAAGGCGCGGCACGCGGCCCGACCGACCGGCACGCCAGAACCCAAGCCATGCCAATGGCTTGCGGTTCGACCGGCGAGCCCCTTTTATCTCGCCGTCCTGCCGTCGTGGTCGTAACCGTCCGGTCTCTGCACACCTTCCTCCTCGTGTCATGTCGTTCCATTTCGGGTTCTCTGCTGCTGTGGAGATTCTCCGGTGGGACCGAAACACTTCCAGAACAAAGCTCGACGCGAGTGGTGGTCGCTGCACATCGAAGCGTGGCGCCGAAGCGGTCTCGGGATCCGCAAATATTGTCGTCAGCAACGTCTCACTGAGAATACGTTTCGGCGTTGGCTGAAGCAGCTCGTCGGTGAGGAGACCGCACGGAAACTCGCGGAATATCAGACGGAATTGCGCCGGGAGCAGCGCCGTGAAGAGCGAGAAAACGTGCTGCGAAGACGTCGGCGACGACGCTTTAGCGTGACCACGGACGTGCGCAATCGCGCCATGCAGGCGTTCTGGGCCATGCACGTCGAGGCGATGAACTGGAGCGGCATGGGCGTACGCGAATATGCCGCGGCGCTGTCCCTGTCGCCCTACGCGCTGCGCAAATGGCGTGACCGGTTGGCCGCCGGCGAGGTCGAAATCGACTGGCGCGCGCATCTTCATCCCTCCGCCCGCCCGGCCGTTAGCACTAGTGCCAGGAACTCAGCTCCCCAACGCCGCTTGACAGCCGCGAAAATCGGCGATCTGGCGGCGCCCGCCGCACCCCTCCGGCGCTTCTTCAGCGACGAGGAGAAGCTGGCGATCGCAAGGGAAACCGAGCAACCCGGCGCCAAAGTGTCCGCCGTCGCGCGCAAGCACGGGATCGTCACTGGGCTGCTGTTCCGCTGGCGCGTGCAATTTGGAATTGGGCAAACGAATCGCTCGAAACTCGCCCGCGTCGCCCTCGCCGACACCGCAGCCGAGACGCGGGTTTTGCGCAACCTCGTCCGTTCGCCCGAGGGAATGGTGGCCGTTGAGCTTGCCGATGGAGGTCGCGTCTTTTCTCCAGTTGGTAGCGATCCGGATGCTGTGCGAGCGCAGATCGAGAGCGGAGAGATTGCACGATGATGTTCGTTCCTGCGGGCGTGAAGGTGCATCTGGCGTTGGGTTACACCGACATGCGTAAAGGCATGGACGGGCTCGCGATGCTTGTCCAGGACGTGTTGAAGAAGGATCCGTTCTGCGGTCATCTCTTTGCCTTCCGCGGCAAGAAGGCATCGGTGTTGAAGATCCTGTTCTGGGACGGCAACGGGCTTTGCCTGTTCACCAAACGCATCGACCAAGGTGGCTTCGTGTGGCCCGTGATGGCCGGCCATGACGGTTCGATTACGCTCACACCGGCGCAGCTCGCGATGCTGATCGAGGGCATCGATTGGCGCGTTCCGGAACGCGTTTGGAAGCCCGCGATTGCCGGCTGAACAAAGAGATGGCGCGCAAAAAACAGGGCTGAACTGGGCAGCGATTCTTCTACGAATAAGCATCTTCGAGTACCATCGGACATGCAGCTCGATCTCAACAATCTTCCTTGCGATCCTGAGCTTCTGCAGCGTCTGGTGTGCGACATTGCCGCTGCCATTGACCACCGCGATACTGAGATCGAGCGCCTCAAATCGATCATCAAACAGCTGCAGCGAATGCAGTTCGGACGCAGCTCCGAGCGCATTGATCCCGATCAGTTCGCGCTCGGCCTGGAAGATATCGACAGCGACATTGCCCGCGTTCAGGAAGGCCAGCCGGCGGTCATCTCCGAAGCTCCGACGGCGCAAGCGCGACGCAGAGCTTTGCCGGATCACCTGCCGCGCGAAGACGTTCGGCTCGATGTCGAAAGTGAGGTCTGCAACTGCTGCGGCGGCACTCTTCACCTGGTTGGCGAAAGCGTTAGCGAGATGCTGGACTGGGTGCCCGCTCAGCTTCGTGTCGTGCGCACCACGCGTCCCAAATACGCCTGTCGGGCCTGCGACAGGGTGATGCAGGCGCCCGCGCCGGAGCGGGTGATAGCCGGCGGCCTTGCAACGCCGGCGCTGCTTGCGCACGTGTTGATAAGCAAGTACTGCGATCACCTTCCGCTCTATCGACAGTCTCAGATCCTTGCCCGCCACAGCGTCGATCTCTGTCGTTCGACGCTCGCCGGCTGGGTCGGCGGCGCATGCTGGTGGCTCGAGGCGCTGCACGAACGACTGTGCAAGAACGTCTTCGCGTCCGACCATCTGTTTGCCGACGACACGCCGATCCCCGTGCTCGATCCCGGTCGCGGACGAACCAAGACGGCGCGGCTTTGGGTCTACGCCCGTGACCAGCGGCCATGGGGTGGACCCGAGCCTCCGGCCGCAATCTATTTGTTCGCCCCGGATCGCCGAGCCGAGCGACCCGTCGCGCATCTTGCGGACTTCAGGGGCATCCTGCATGTCGACGGATATGCTGGCTTCGAGCAGCTGGCCGACAAGGAGGGGATCACTCTCGCCGCGTGCTGGAGCCACTCTCGCCGCAAGTTCTACGACGTAGCCGAGGCCACCGGGTCGCCTGTGGCAACACACGCCTTGCGCCGGATCGGCGAACTCTACGCGATCGAAGCGCGTATCCGCGGACGATCGCCCGCTGACCGGCTTGCTGAGCGCAGGACGTTCTCCAAGCCAATCGCTGACGCTCTGAATGTTTGGCTGGATGCGCAGCTCCGGCTCGTGTCGGGTCGCAGCACGCTCGCCGAAGCAATCCGCTATGCGCTCTCGCGCTGGCATGGATTGACGCGATTCCTGCATGATGGCCGCGTCGAGCTCGACACCAATCCCGTCGAACGCGCGATCCGTCCCGTCGCGCTCGGCCGCAAGAACCATCTGTTCGCCGGCAGCGACGGCGGTGGGCAGCGCTGGGCAGTCGTCTGTTCGTTGATTGCGACCTGCAAGCTCAACGACGTCGAACCTTACGCATACCTGCGTGACGTGCTGCAGAGGATGATCGACGGACATCCCGTCAACCGTCTCGACGAATTGCTGCCGTGGAGCTGGAAGCCGGCTGATCATGTCAAGACCTGACGCCACGTGCAGCGGCCGGACGCATACGGGCGAGCAAAGTCAACTCATTCCTAGGTTTTTCATCGACTCCTCGCAGAATAAGCATCGCTGCTTCCCTCCATCTACGACGCACAAACGTCACCACACCGCGTTGCAGTGGCATTCACCAGGCGGGGTCCATGCGTTCCTTCGCGTTCAGCACTTAGGCCGCAGCATGCTCTTCATCAGGTTCATAACAGGGCTGTCCAAGCAGTCCGGCGCTCTCGTCCCCGAGGGGCGGCGTCCAGCATGACAAAAATCGGATCGCAGTGCTCGATCAGCTCACGTATCCGAGCTTCGTAGGCCCCTCGGGCAACCGCTCCGACGAGCAATCCAACATAGAGTTTCATCGGAGCTCTCCTGTTCGGCAACGACCTTCCAAGTCGTTGCACCAGGCTCCGGATTCGGCCACGGCCGCGTTATCCCCGTGCACCGCTATCTCGAAGCCCGATTTGAAGAGCCGTCCTGCCGTCGTGTTCTCCTGGTCGCGGATTCCCGGGGCCCAACCTGCAAGGCAAACTCTCGGTACTCGCGGCGATTTGCGACAAAATGCAGTTCGGGTCATTGCAGTGGATCCTCCAATAGCGCCTGCCCGAAAACGTCGCCTGGGGGCCGATTCATTGCGAAAGAGCAGCAGCGACTTGGCAGCCAACTTGCGAGGCCCACACTGTTTCCGAGCGCTTGCGATAGCGATCGTTACCCGAAGGGCCGAGACACCCGGAGGGTGGCTCGGTGAGGAGCGAAGCGACGAGTAGAGCGCGGGCCGAAGGCATCGCCCATACGCCATCAGCTTGCGAACCCGCACACTTGGTCATTGCGATGCTCCCGAATCCGATCGAGGGACGAACATGCCGATTGGCCGGGGGGCCATGAGCGAAACATCGGACGCCGAGATTGCGGTCGTGACACCGCTTGACGGCATGAGCGCCAGCAACCGATCGCACGTTTTCATGGGATCGCATCGCGTGACGAATAGCGTTGGAGTTGCTGATGACTGTCCGCTGGACGTCCATCTCGGCGGCAGTTCGATGGCAAGCAGATTTGCAAGCTTTGCGACGTAGGCTCGCGTCTCGTCTGGCAAAGAGCCGCCTGCAAGATGCTCTTCGTAGCGAGCTGGTCCCGCATTGTACGCGGCAAACACGCCAGGCCAACCATATCGGTCGAACAGTTCACGCAGATATGCTGTGCCGGCCAGAATGTTGTCGTGCGGGTCGTAGGGGTCGCTCCCGAGATTGTAGCGCTCGCGAAGTTCCGCCCAGGTCGCCGGCATGATTTGCATCAGGCCCATTGCGCCTCTTGGCGATCTGGCGTGCACGTCACCAGCACTTTCGATGTTGATGACTGAACCAATCCAGTTCACCGGAACGGCAAAGCGCTCTGAGGCATCGTTGACGAACGCTGCAAATGAGTTGCTCGCCTGGTTGACCGTTCGAACCGCGACCGCTCCGCTCTCGGCCAGAGCAGCACTGTGCGGCACACCGAAAATAGACAGCAGCGACACGATGGCCCAAACACGCGCGCCCGACCGAACCAAGCAAGCCGCCGTGCTCGCGAGCGTCCAGTGTAAAGCGGCTTCGCGCCGGCCATTCGGCCGCCCTGGACTGCCGCTGCGCGCGCCGGCCTTGCAGACTTTGATCGGAACGGAAGAATGATCCCGCAATCGATTGAACAGAGGAATGGCGAGGTGAACACGTCGAATACGCACGATCACTCCTCCCACGTCCACACCGGGATCGCACTGCCGATCACGCTAGATGCCGGAAGAAATCCAAAATACCGGCCATCAAGAGAGTCGTCCGACTGCCAGTTCATGAGAAAGAGCTCATCGTCGCCGACGACGCGGCAGCCCTGCCATTTCGGCAGCGGCCGGCCGCGTCCATCGCGATCCCGCGCCTCGCCCATCGCAATGTTATCGACCGAAATCGTGAGGGCGGTTCTGCAGACCGTTTGGCCGGGAAGCGCCAAGACGCGTTTGAGCATGGGGAGACCGATCGGCAGATAGCCGTTCAGGTCGAGAAAGGTCGCAAGCGGCTCCGGCGGCTGAACGGCGACCAGCTCGGTGACATCGAAGCGCATCCTCGGCCGTAAACGGTAGAGACCGATAGGCACGCTTGCCGATGCATTCCAGATGTAAAGCGGAAGCGGCTCCAGCATGATCGTCGCGACGAGCGCAGCAGCGGCGCCAAACGTCACGGTCAGCGTCTTCAGGCGGCCCATCATCGCATCACCCTCTGACGGTGAAGCCAGGCCTGGTGGCGTGCCTTGGTGTAGGGACGCGGGTTTTCGTTGACGGACAGACGGTTATGAACGTGATGCCAATGATCAGGCGCGACATCAGCGGGATCGATGCCGAGTGCCTCAACGGCATCGATCATTTGCAGCACGCGCTCGACCTTCGGCCAGCCGGACAGACGCAGCAGAATCTCTCCGCCGGGTGTCACATGAGGAACGGTCGAGCAGCGTCGTCCCGGCGCGACTGCACGCAGGATGTCGATCCGCGAAATGATGGTTCCAAAGTCATTGGAGGTCCATCGGACGAAGGCAAAGATGCTGTCGGGTGCAAATGACAGGACGCGCCGGTGGCTATCGAGCTTCCGTTCCTTGACGATGCGGCCGAACTGAATCCGGTTTTCGATCCGTTTCTCGAGCCACAGCACTTCCACTTCGGTGAGATCGCTCATGCCACCGCTCTCTGATGCTGGAACGGGGTGCGGTGAGCTTTGGGGGCGGTGACAAACTGGCACGGCTTCTGCCGGAGAGCAGGATTGACGGCCCCCCGCCGACAGTCACCTCCAATACGGCCGATCGTCTGATCCGTTAAAAGAAATCCGAAGGATTTCTGGTTAGCCAGGGTACTGACCGGTGCCCCCTCGCCAGCCGTGCTGCTGCGAAAATGCTTCACAACGATTCGCGAACGGAACGCGCGGTGCGTGCCGGCGATCAGCGGTGGAGGCGCATGATGGACTTCTATGCAGGGCTCGACGTGTCGCTGGAGGCGACCAACATTTGTGTGGTGGACGGCGACGGCAAGGTCGTCCGGGAAGCAAAACTCGAGACCGATCCGGACGCAATCGAGCTGTTTTTGGCGGAATGGGGCATCCAGCTGAAGCGCGTCGGGCTGGAAGCGTTCTCGTACAGCGCCTGGCTGTTCACGGCGCTTTTCGAAAAGGGCCTGCCCGTGATTTGCATCGAGACCCGGCATGCCAAGGCGGCGCTGAACGCGATGCTGAACAAGACCGATCGCAACGACGCCAAAGCTATCTCCCAGATGATGCGGACCGGCTGGTTCCGGGCCGTCCATGTCAAGTCGGAGGGCGCGCAAACGCTGCGCGCGCTGCTGGTCGGACGCAAGGCGTTGCTGGGCAAGGTGCTCGACATGGAGAACATGATCCGCGGCCTGTTGCGCCCGTTTGGCCTCAAGGTCGGCGAGATCTCGGTCGGCCGTTTTGATGGGCGCGTGCGCGAGATCGTGGCCGGAAAGAAGCAGCTGGAAGCGATTGCGGCGCCATTGTTGGACGCTCGCAAGGCGATGCGGCTGCAGCTGGCAAAACTGCACCGCCTGGCGCTGGCGGCAGCGCGCAGCGACAATGCAGTGCGGCGGATGATGACCGTGCCCGGTGTCGGCGCGCTGGTGGCGCTGACATTCCGCGCAACTGTCGACGATCCGGCCCGATTCAGGAAGTCGTCCAACGTCGGCGCGCATTTTGGATTGACGCCACGGCGCTACCAATCCGGACAGACCGACCGGATCGGGGGCATCTCCAAATGCGGTGACGAGCTGACGCGGGCGATGCTGTATGAGGCCGCGATCGCGATTCTCACGCGCATTCCGAAGAACTTTAAGCTGCGGCTGTGGGGCCTGCGGCTCGCCAGGAAGAAGGGTCTGAAGCGCGCCGCGACGGCCGTGGCGCGTGCGCTCGCCGTGCTGCTGCACAAGATCTGGAGCAGTGGCACCACGTTCCGGTTTGGCGCCGGCGGCAAGCGCGGCCGGGTCGCTGCGGCGATGTAGGGGCCTCCGCGACCCGGCCGCTTCCACGCGCGCCTTCTCCTTCCGCCAAGGCGGAGCAGCGTCTCCCGAGGAGACGGGGATTTGGGTGAGATCGCAACTTTTCTTGCCGGCGGCTTCATGCAGACCATTGAAGCCATCAAGCACGGCGCTGGTTAGCCTGACCGCCCATTCTCCAGATTCCGGCTTGTGGTGGCCGTCGTGCCAACCACGGATGTTAGCGAGTTCTCCTCGACGAGCGCGTGGCTGCAAAGGGACGTGACGCGCAGCAGGCGATGATGTTGACGTCAGTGATCGCGAAGACTTGCGCGCGATCGCGTTGGCGCGCGGGCCGTGGCGACAAGAATCGCATTGCAGCGAAGCTTTGCGCGTGCGAGAGTGGATGCATGAGGCATCCTCGTTGCACGCGCGGCCGACTTGTTCACAACGTACTGATTCACAACAAGAAGTTAGTGTCAGTATGTTAGTAAAGTTAGAGCGGCCGGAAAGCGCGGAGAAACAAGCTCTTAAGCTCGATTCCAGTCCCCGATAGCACGAGGATCGGGTCCCCGATAGCACGAGGGTTGCGGTCCCCGATAGCACGAGCTGATTCACAGGTTGTCCTCCGAATTTGGAACGAGACCGCGCCGGCGCAGGCGTGCCGTTAAGGGATCGACAGGCATAGGAGCGAAGTTCAGTCGCTCGGTACCGTTCGGGTCGCGCGTGAGCACGAGGTGATAGCCAGGCAATGTCTGGCGCAGGACGATCTGACGTACGTCGTACGCAAAATGCTTGAGCGGCGAGAGGATGCCGGACTTGGCATGGAGGTGCACAAGGTCAAAGCTCCAGCCGCCGTCCTGACGCCCGCCATGCTTGCGCACGAGACGGTAGAGCCAGCGCTCAAGTCCGCCCGTCAGATCGAAGTAGGCGCGGTCTATCGTCAGCACGAGCGCGTCATCGATGACGCCTGCATAGAACCAATCCGGCAGAATCAGTTCGAGGCCAAACGGGCGACCATTTGCATCGGCCGTCTCCTTCCACTCGTTGATCCAGGAGAAGCGATGCCGACGCCGTTCTGTCGGCTGACGGATCGACGTCAGCACGGTCGTTGACTGAAGTCTGTCGAGAGCAGCCTTCAGCCGGTCATAGTCACGCGCGCTGGTGCCGCGGCCGACAAACGTCAAAATCTCGTACGGCGTTGCAGCCATCAGGCGCGACGTCTTCAATCCGGCATCACGCGCTTCGACGATTTGGGATGCAGCCCAGATCAAAACGTCTGCATCCCAAATGGTTGCCATGCCGTGTTCCGGCACGGCTTCGACACGAATCGCTATCGTTCCAGCACGGAAATTCATCGGCATAACGCGCTTTGTTTTTGCTAGCGAGAAGACAGGATAAGCCATCAGATCCTGCGCGTCGCGCGGTGCAAGATCGCCGGGCAGCGCTCGAAAGAGCTTCAGCTGGTCGCGCTCGGAATGCTGTTTGCGCCGCATGGTCACTGCTCTCACGCTGACGTCAGCGACGTTCCTGGCCGGCATACGGGCGCAGCACCGGATGCTTCTTGGCCGGCAGCACGGTCCCTTTCCCGGGGTCGGACGTCGACGTCTTGGCGCCGAGATCAGCCCATGCTTTCAGGTCATCCAAGGCGTAGACGACACGTCCGCCGATCTTCCGATACGTCGGCCCGGTGCCATACGTGCGGTGCTTCTCGAGCGTGCGACCGGAGAGGCCAAGGTAACGCGCAGCCTCCGGTGTCCGCAGGAAGCGTGGAGGTAAACCGGCCGTCGAATCGGACATTTGAGAACTCCAAGGTGACAGCGCACCGCGCATGGCGGCGTCGGCGTGTGTGCGGTCATCATGGAGAAGCGCGATCTCGGAGGGGGATGCCGAATTTTGAGGGTATGATTTTCGATACCCCTCGGTCGAGAGGTTATTCGTCCCTGCGGCCGGGCCGCAGAAGTTTGCGGTAACCTCCGCGAGCCAACGCGAAGCCGCCTTTCACCAGGCGGACCGTTCGATTGCGCAAATCGTGCGTCTTCCAGGCGCGTTCAGGGATGCGCTTTTTTCCAAACAGCGCTTCGGCGATCGTGCGATAGTTACCGCCGGCGCTGCGAGCATCGAGCGCACGGATCGCGGCGCTCAGTCGTTCGCGCCGCTGTTTAGATAGTTTGTGAAATGCAGGACCTGGCGCGCGTCCATTCATTGCGCGCCACAACCGTCGGGCTGCATACGCGCGAGCTTCCAAATCGCCGTCAAACGGCAATTTGGCTGCGTATGACACGCCGAGCACCGGCGGTTCTTTGGACCAGACACGGTGATCCACGGCGCTGATACGCAGCACAGCGTGCCAGCCATCGGCGGCACGGCGCACCTGACCGGCTGTAAGGTCGAGCAATGGCAAAGACGCCGAACTGCGATCGGCAGCCGAGGCAACCGTCACTGGAACGACCGTCGCTAGAACCTCAGGTGCCCAAACGATCGTCTGCTCGTCGAAGGACCTCTGCGGGTCATGGGCGAAAGCAGATGCCCCACCTCCTCCTGAATTCCGCGGTCACTTCGCCAGTTGGGCTATTGGCGATCATCGCTTCGTATTCGCGTCGATAGTCCGCGTTGCGGCGAAGACATTCCCAGGCGATGTCGGTGATTTCGGCGTCTTGTAGGCTCTTGTAGGAATCCGGCGACCGCCAGTCGAATTCAGGCATTGCATCCGTCCCATTGCACTCAGCTAACAACGATTGCGGCGCAATAGGTATGAACGAAGCGGTTGTAGGAAGCCCCTAGTTTGGCACCACGTGGTGCACGAAAATGACCACCGGATAACGGGAGAAAATCGTCTGCCTGCAAGTCGCCAGTCGGTGATTTTCTTCTATTTTCAGCTCGCGCCACGCAAGAGACGCCCCTGCTCAGTCACCCATTTGGCGCGCGCTAAATGACTCTGATATGCGCTCCGCGCACGGTCCGGCTCTTGCTCTGGGTCCATGTGCAAGACCACTCGAGCCACTTCGCGCCAGTCCGCGCCCTCGCCCTCCGCCTGCAGAAGGCGAATGTACGTGACGACATGCTGTTCGTCATAGGCCGTCATCGCCGATTCATTCGGCGCCGCATCTGCAACCTCGGGGTCAACTGGCGGTCTATTCATTTATGATACATCGGTTCATCGAAGCCTTAGCCTCTCTTATGGGCTAAACTATCGAAATAGATCGGTTATAGCCAGTGGTTTGATGGGCGACCAAATGGCTGCCTTTGCGCATGAAAGCTCGTGCGCTTGTGGCCTGGAATGTTCGCCGGATCCGCGTCGATCGCGGCATTCCGCAAGAGCAATTGGCATACGATGCCGGGATCGATCGATCATACATGGGCGGCCTTGAACGGCAATCGGAGAACCCGACGATTGACCTGCTCGACCGCCTGGCGGAAACGCTTGGTGTTCAATTATCGGAATTCTTTGTTCAGCCTCCCAAAGGAGCGACGACGCCCAAGACGTTGCCTAAGGGTCGCAAGCCGATCCGACCGAATCGCAAGAAGAAGTAATTGTTTGCCGTTCTTCCATTTGGAAGCGGCTAGATGCCGAGGGTCTCACTTTCTTCTGGGGCGTGTACGCATAAAGCGACGTCGGCTGCTGACGGTCATGCGGAAAAACATCTACCTCGGGTAAGCTTTACCGGTTTTGACCCTCAGCGGCTTCGCCGGGTTGATTTGCTGTCAGCGACAAGCTCGGAGGCCAATGGCTAATAGGCTCTCGGAAGCCCCAAGTCCTTTTGTGTGCGAGCAGTTAGCGGCTGGAAGTACGGGTGCGATGCTCTGATTTGGGACGCCGATATCATCGCCAAAGCTCAGTAAGGAAATGGAGAACTGCCTTCACATTCGGGCTGTGACGCCGGCTTTCGGGCCAGACGGCTGTAACCGACGAACGGTCTAGCGCGTAGTCTTCGAGTATGGGCACCAGTTCACCTCGCGCGACATGCGGAGCGGCTATGTAGGTCGCCGAGATGCCGATGCCACCGCCTGCGATCAGTACCGCCGACACGCCATCGCTGGTGTCCACCGTGATAGCAGCATCAGGAACGAACTCCACGATGTCCCTACTGATAAGAAAGGGCCATCGGAGCGATTGACCCGAGCTCTGAAAGCGAAAGTTGACGCATCTATGACCAGAGAGCTCGTCCGGATGTTGGGGTGTCCCGAGCTTCTCCAGATAGGATGGAGCAGCGTAGGCGCAAAGTCGATGCGGTCCCAGTTTTTTCGAGAGAAGACGGGTATCTGCAAGATCACCAACGCGGATAGCCACGTCTATACCTTCTTCGGCGACGTCGACGAACCGATCTGCGAGCCTGAGGTCGATCCGCAATTGCGGATACTGCTCGCACAGACCCGGTAGGGCAGGTCCCAGTACGTGGACACCAATCGGCAAGGGTGCAGCGATCCTAATTGTGCCCTTTGGCTCGGCGCGTGTCGCCAACGCCGCCTGCTCGATCTCCTCCGCCTCACGCAACAGACGCATTGCGCGTTCATGGAGGTCGCGCCCCTCCGGGGTCAGCGTGAGCGACCGGGTCGTCCGGGTGAACAGCGAAAGGCCGAACTGCTGCTCGAGCCGCTGAACACTCTTGCTCACCGCCGACGGCGACACACCGAGCGCCCGCGCCGCCGCCGTATAGCTGCCCAGCGAGGCGGCCCGCGCGAATGCGATCAGCCCCGTCAGCCGCTCCAAACCGATTTGTGCCGCCATGGCATCAGTAAAGCGAAATCGGGAACAATTATCAATCCAGTCCCGTGCCCGTAAATCGAAACTCTGAGCATTCACGCGTGTGCCTAAAGGAGTTCGACAGATGACAAATCAATTCCCATCCAGCCAAATCGAGGGCCAAAAGGTCCTGATTGTGGGCGGTACGTCCGGCATCGGCCTCTCGGCCGCGATCCAGGCCAAAGCGGCCGGCGCCGAGGTGACCGTGCTCGGATCGGACCCAGTGCGCGCCGCCCAGGTCGCTGCCAAACACGGTTTGGCCGGTTGGCTGAGTGCGGACGTGACCCGCCCCGATACGATCGATGCGGCCCTTAGGAACGTGGCACACGTTGATCATCTGGTGCTGTTGGCCGGCAGCTTCGCTGTTGGCAAGGTGCTGGAAGCCGATCTCGTTCGGCTGCATCGGGCGTTCGACGAGCGCGTGTGGGCTGCCGTCCACGTCCTGCGGGCCTTGGGCGAACGTCTCGCCCCCAACACGTCGATTACCTTTATCTCAGGCGCACTCGGCGATCGCCCCAACGGCTACGGTACGGCTGTGCTCGCCGCAGCCTCGTCGGCGATGGAGTCGCTGGCGCGTGGCCTGGCGCTGGAACTTGCTCCGCGTCGGGTAAATACCCTCTCGCCCGGTCCGATCGACACGACGCTGCTCGGAAAAGCATTGGGCGACGGACGCGATTCATAGTCGCCCAGCTGCGGCAGACGCTGCCGCTCCATCGGTTGGGTACCCCGGACGAAGCGGGCGCGGCGGTCGTTTTCCTGATGGCCAACGGCTTCATGAACGGAGCCACTCTGAACATCGACGGCGGCTCGCGCCTCGTCTGATGCTGGCACCGCGACCCAGGAGCACATCGTGATGCGTTCGTTAGCAAACAAGAAGGCGTTGGTGACCGGCGGCTCCCGCGGCATCGGAGCAGCTATCGTGCAGCCCCGCGCCAAGGAGGGAGCCGACGTGGCGTTCAGCTACGCCTCGTCACATGCGGAGGCCGAAGCCGTCCGCCGACTTGCCGAATCGGAGCGCGTCCGCGCCGTAGCGCTACGAGCCGATCATACCGAGATGGAAGAGGTCGTGGCGATGGTAAGTGAAAAGCCCATGCGGCGCTCAGCGGCCTCGACATCATCGTCAACTCTGCCGGCGTGTTCGTTACGGGCTCGATCAGCGACCCAAGGCGGGGCATCTTAGCACTAGATCGGCAGTTCGACATTAACCTCCGCTCGGTCGCGAACGTCGTTCGGACGGCCGTACCGCTGATGAGCGACGGCGGCAGCATCGCGTCGATCAGCACGGCAGGCGCCATGCATCATACCGTGTTCGCCGGCGTCGCCGACTATGTCGCGACCAAAGCGGCCGTCGCAGCCTACACGCGCAGCTGGGCGCGCGACCTCGGCCCTCGCGGCATCCGTGCCAATGTAATTAAGCCCGGTCCGATCGACACCGGCATGGCGCCGACCGAAGCCTGGGTGACATGCTCAAGGCCCGCCTCGCTCTCAAACGCTATGGCACGCCCGAAGAGGTAGCCGCGGCCGCTGCGTTCCTGGTCGAGCCCGAAGCAGGCTTCATCACCGGCGCGACGCTCGCCATCGATGGCGGCTTATCGGCCTAAATTGAACGTCACAGCATCTCAAAGAACTAGGAATGCCATGTCAGATATCAATTATGATCTCCTGCTACGATCCAACCTCCAGCGCGTCTTTAACGAAAGAAATCCGGATCATCGAGCGCGCCCGCTAACAGAACTCTACGTCGATGATCCGGTCATGTTCTCGGCAGGGAGGCGATCAGCGCTGTAGCGGGCAAGCTGCTCGACCAGTTTGGACCGACTTTTTCCTTTAAGCCCGACGGCGTCGCGCTCGGTCATCATGGTTTTGGCTTGTTGCGTTGGCATGCTGGACCGGACGGCGGTCCGGTAGCGGTCACCGGGGCTGACGCTGCAGAGTTCACCGGCGGCAGGATCGCGCGGCTCTGGGTGCTTCTTGATTGACAATGAGTGCTCGCGATTTCTGTCGAAATGCGAACGGCCACCGGCCCCAGTGTTTCAATCTGCCATCGCCTTCCATAGGAACATTGCAAACAGCGAAGCCGCTCCAGTTGGCGTCGTCGCTGATTCAGAACGCTGGTCGGCTTCTGGCCCATCTACGACCTCGTAGGGTGCCCGTCCTTGTGCCGCGGTTGGGGGTTAACCGGACTACCAGTCCGTCACCGCTTGATAGCATGCCATGGTGACGGGCTCGCGCTGGTCGATGCACACTAGGATAGGAAGCCCCGCCCGGCGGACCGGACGGGGCTTGGCGGAGCGTCTACTCGCCGTTCTTGCGGGGCCGCGACCAGAGCAGCGTGTAGCCCTCGCCGCCTTCGTCATCGAACAGGTTCGCGTAGATCGGCGCGTTGAACGAGGGGTCGTCGAGCTTGAGCGAGAGGTAATCGCGGCCCTCTTCGGAGCGCTTTGACCAGGCTGCGCCGATCTCGGCGCGGCCCACGTAGATGCGGTGGCTGGGAGCGTTGTCGTTGGATCGGTTGGTCTCGGCGACGATACGGACGCCCTTGGCTTGCAGGCTCAGAGTGACGATCTCGCCCTGGAAATCGTTGCCGATCTTCTTGAAAGAACCGATGTTAGCCATCTCACTTCTCCTGTTGTGTTTCGAGCCCGCGACCACCGCGGCCTCGATGGCGATCTAGAGGCCGAGGACGATCGGCGACGCACCCGCTCGCGGGCCGGAGCGCAGCGAAGGACGCCGTTGTTGCGACTTTCTTGCCTCGCGAGGAATGGGCGAAGCCCAGGGGAAGAAAGTCGCATCAACGGCGTTGCGGCTCAGGCGATCGAGGCGCAGCCGGTCTTCGGCCAGATCAAGCCATCAAAGAGGCCACGTGCGTCCGCGTGCTGAACCGCAATCTTAAGGAGAAGACTTGGCGAATCTCGGTTGAGCTCCACAAGAGGTCGGAACGGTTGGGCGTATGAAGAGAAATAATCTGCCGCAAAGGGCGGTGTTGTCCCGGAAGGAATGATCGGGCGCGGGCGCGCCGCTCCACTGCAGCAATGTGGACCAGGCGGAGATTGGGGACTTGGTCAAAAGGCTACGAGGAAAAGCGGCGTTACCTCTCCCCCAAGCTCGATGATCCCTCGTTCAACGTGGCGCCCTTTGCGACCTTGCTCGACCGATGATGGCGACGAAGCGTCATCGCTGAAGCGTGGCTGCTGTGAGCACCGGTCGAGGCATGTTCTCCGCCACCCGACCGACAGCAACGGGCGAGTCTCCGCGAAAACGGTCAAGCGCGTCCATGCCGTGCCGCCGATGCAAACCGCACTTAGGAAGCGAAGACCTCGCGCCAAGCCAGCGAAGGCACCCGATCTGCGACAGGACAAACGCCACATGATAGCCAGCGATAGCTGCAGGGACAGTGGATGCGGTTGCGATCACGATGCGCAACGTCCGGGACCGACAGACCGCGACGGCGACCTGAGCGACAGCAAGCGTCAGTGCGCCGGAGGCCAATCCGATAAGCAGCGCGCCGATGACGCCGGCTCCACCATGAAACGCCAACATCCCTATACTGAGTGCGGCGAAAAAAGGCAACGCATAGACCGTCAGCGCAAAGATCAGCCAGCAGAACAACCCGATGCCGAGCGTGTTGAGAACAAGCCCAAGGGCGACCATGGCGGTGGCACCAATGCATGGATGTACTAGTCGCGCCTTCCACCACCACTGCGGCGCGGCCTCGGACGTAATGTCAAAACGAGGCGGAGTTGCTGCGTGCAACTCGGTCGTCTTAGACGCTAGCAAGACGGCGCTCATGCGCCACCGAACTTCCAGACGGGGATGCCGAGCCGCCTGGCCTTGTCGGCGAGGTTGTCCTGAATTCCCGTGCCCGGGAAGTGCATGACGCCGATCGGCAGGAGCTCGAGCATGGCGTCGTTACGCTTGAAGGGGGCCGCCTTGGCGTGCTTGGTCCAGTCGGGCTTGAAGGCGATCTGAGATACCTTGCGATTGATCGCCCATTTGGAGGCGATGAGTTCGGCGCCTTTCGGCGAGCCGCCATGGAGCAGGACCATGTCGGGATGCTTGGCATGAACCTTGTCGAGGCGATCCCAGATCAGGTGATGGTCGTTGAAGTCGAGCCCGCCGGTGAGTGCGATCTTGGATCCTGGCGGCACAAGGACCTCGGTTTCGGCGCGGCGTTTCGCTGCGATGAAGTCGCGGGAGTCGATCATTGCCGCGGTGAGCGTGCGGTGGTTGACCAATGATCCGGATCGAGGACGCCAGGACGAGCCGGTGTGGGCTTCAAAGCGTTCGATCGCCTGGTCGCGGAAGAGTTCTAAGCAATTGCGGCGCTCGATGAGCGTGATGCCTTCAGCCGTGAGGCGCTCGAGTTCGACCGATCGTACTTCGGAGCCGTTCTGCTCGCGCTGGCTCTTGTGCTGCGCCTGCTCGTTGTCGTCGAGCTGGCGTTCGATGCGGTCGACGGCACGATGGAACAAGTTGACGGTCGACCAGAGCAGATCGTCAAGGTCCGGCTCGAGCCGCGTGTCGTTCAGGGTCGCAACCAGGGCATCGAAGATATCGGCCACGGCACCGGAGACCTTCTTGCCTTCGGGAAGCGGTCTCGGATCAAGCTGGTCGTCGAAGGGACGGTAACCGAAGAGCTGTAGTTCGGTGAGGACGTGGTCCGTTGGAGACGAGGCGTGCGGCGGTTCGACGTCGTCATGGTCGGTCATGGAAGGAGGTCCTTTGCCGGGTTTGGCCGCGCCCTTCGCGGCCTTCGTGGCGATCACTCAGACGGCGGGCGGAACAGGCCAGAACCCGAAGGGCCGAAGCGGCAGCGGAGGATGGCGGAGGCCGGCTATTTTGCTTCGCGATGCAAAGCGCGCTGGCCATACACGGATGATGTGTCTTCGCATCGCCGGCGCGCGGCGGAAAATAGCCGGACGCAGCCATTGCCGGCCCAGGCCGCTTGCCGTCCGATCGCTCTTTAGAAGGCCGAGGTCGCGGCCTCTTCCGGTATTGGCCTCGCCCATGACCGAGCTGTCACGGTCGATCGAACCTTCGTGACCTTATTCCGCCGGCACCGTCGACGAATGCAAAAAGCTGACGACGTCCTCCGGCGCAAGCTGAATCCGCAAGGCCGCTTGGAGACCATCAAGACCGAAGACGTGCAGATCTTCGTTAAAATCGCCCAGCCGTGGCGACAAGGCGATCGCTTCAATGCCGGCGTCTGCTGCGCGCTGGGTCAAAATGGTCTGCGCCATATCTCCGGCGGTATCGGCGTCGCGGGCGATATAGAGCCGACGCAAGCCCGGCGGTAGCACCATCGCTGAGAGGTGATTGGCCGACAGTGCAGCGGCCATCGGCATCGTCGGCAGCACGCAGCGCAGCGACAGCATGGTCTCGATACCCTCCCCGGCAGCAAGCACGTCGTCCGACATTCCGAACCGAACCGCGTTGCCAAGTAGGTTGCCCATGGCCCGTCGTGGCGTGTCGATCGGCGCCTTGCCGAGTCTAATGCGGTCAAAGCCGTGCGGATCGAGCCAGGTGCGGTGCACGCCGGTAATCCTGCCATCGAGATCCGTGACGCGAGCGATCATCGCCGGCCAGATCTCGGTCGGCAGGTGCTCGTCCGGCCGATAGTAGCAGCGTGGATGAAACCGCAGGCTGCCACCATGGTGCACGCGGGCTATTCCGCGCCGCTGCAAATAAGTCTCGACCACCGTCCCCTCGATCGGGCTGGATATTGCAAAGAGCCGACGGGCGGCCTCTTGCGATCCGGCCGGTGCTGCCGGACTGACGGGCTTTGAGACGAGCTCCGGTTCAGGGCGAGGCAAGTTCAAGAAGCGTCTTGCCTCCGCGGCCACCTCGCGGAAGTCGCGCAAGCCCAGGCTTTCGCGAATGATGTCGAGGAGGTCGCCATGCTCACCGGTCGCCGCGTCCGTCCACTTGCCGGCAGGCCCCTTCGGCGATTCCTGGAGCCGCACGAACATCGAGCGGCCGGGCGTGTTGTGGACGTCGCCGACCAGCCAGTACCGCCCCTCCCGCTTGCCATTGGAGAGATAGTGTCGGCACACCGCCTCGGCCTCACGCGCGAGGCGGTGTGCCAGGTCGGAGGCATCGCGCGGCATCAGGCGGCCTCCCGCTCGCTGATGCGCGCGATCGGGTGCTGCTCGAGCACCTTCGACAGGATCTCGATGCCGCTCGCGTCCGTCGGCACGAACATGCGCAGCTTCCAGGAGATGATCTCTCCGAAGAGGCCGTAGGCGCGCAGCCGATCGCGCATCGTGTCGTTGAAGCCAGACAGTTCGATGCGGTATGCGCCCATCACCCGCGCACGGCGAAGTTGGAGCCCCTCCGCGAGCTCGAGGACGGTCCGTCCTTCCATCAACACGGCCAAGGCAGCGTCGGGCGTCAGCGAAGGCGCGTCAGCCGCAAGGACGTTCGCAACCCAGGTCGCCGAGACCTTGCGGCCGATGACGCGCTCGCCCGTATCAGTCTGGAGCCGATAGACCCGCGTCGACTCGTTCGGCAACCGCTTCCAGATGGGCAGCAGCAAGCCAGCCACGACGTGGATGGTGCTTTCTGTGAACTCGGGGACCTCGGCAAGCTCCGCCAGCCAGCCTGCCGCAAAACGCTCACGATCCGCTTCGACCCAATGGCTTTCCGCCATCATCTTCAAGGGAGAGCTATGCTGCTCCATCGGCCGGATCAGGCGCACGCGCCGCTCGATCTCGCCGTCATCAAGCATGAAGCTCGGAGCCGGAAGCTGGACGGCGGCACGGCCCGATCGATCATTGATCAAGAGGACGGCATGATCGTCGGAACGACGAGCAAGAGCATCATCTAGGCTCATAGGATGATTGCGCTGGCGCTGGATAATCGTGAGCAGCCGGGTCTCCGCGCCACTGCCCGGATGCACATAGATCGTCCGCCGGTCAGCGACGACAAAGCTCTCGGCGCGGAGCGTTTCCAGCCCGACATCGTAGGTGCTAGATGCGACCGCGCCCTCGATCCGAGCGGTCAACAGCTGTTCGAAAACGGTGAACAGGATGTTCTGAAGCTCGATCGTGAGCGCCAGCAACCTGTTCAGAAACGTCGTGATCGGTGGCAGCTCATCCTTGAGACCGTTGTCATCCGTGAGCTTCAGGCCCGTCGCATCCTCAAACCTCTCGAGCGAGCAGCCCTCGACCTTGCCGCGCGCAAGCAGAGTGTAGAGTTGGCGCAACGCATCGCGGCCATACTGGCTCTCTAGATTGTCTTCGGGCCGGAACAGGCCCTGCCCTCCGGTCTGGCGCTGGCCGCGCGTAATGGCTCCCAACATGTCGAGCCGGCGGGCAATGGTGCTCAAGAAGCGCTTTTCGGCCTTCACGTCGGTCGCGATCGGCCGAAACAGCGGCGGCTGCGCCTGGTTGGTCCGGTTCGTGCGGCCGAGGCCCTGGATCGCGGCGTCGGCCTTCCAGCCGGGCTCGAGCAAATAGTGGACCCGCAAGCGGCGATTCCAGGCCGACAGCTCGGCATGGTAGCTCCTGCCCGTGCCGCCCGCATCGGAGAACACGAGGATCCGCTTGACGTCGTCCATGAACGCCGAGGTCTCGGAAAGGTTGGCCGAACCGACCCGGTTTTCGACGACCAGCCGCTCACCCTTGCGAACGATGCGGCGCGAGCGGCCGGTCACTTCGGCGACCACGTCGGTGCCGAAGCGCTGGATCACCTGATCCAGCGCACCCGGGACCGGCGGCAGCGAGGCGAGCTCTTCGATGAGACGGTCCCGGCGAGCGACAGCTTCCCGGCTCTCAACCGGCTGACCGTCACGATAGACAGGCCGGGAGCAGAGGTTGCCCTCCTGATCGGTGAAGGGCTCGTAAAGCTGGACCGGAAAGGAATGGGCGAGATAGTCGAGCACATACTCGCGTGGGGTGATATCGACCTGTACGTCGCCCCACTCCTCAGTCGAAATCTCGGCGAGCCGACGCTCCATCAACGCCTCACCGGTCGAGACGATCTGGATGACGGCGGCGTGGCCGGCGTCAAGATCGCGTTCGATCGAGCGGATCAGCGATGGCGTCTTCATCGAGGTCAGGAGATGACCAAAGAAACGCTGCTTGGCGTTCTCAAAAGCGGATCGCGCGGCCGATTTGGCCTGGCCGTTCAGCGTGCCGGTCTCGCCGGTGATATTCGCCGCCCGCATCGCGGCATCGAGATTGTTATGGATCACGCTGAACGCGCCGGCGTAGGCGTCATAGATCCGAACCTGCTCGGAAGTGAGCTGGTGCTCGACGAGTTCGTACTCGACGCCCTCGTAGGAGAGCGAGCGGGCCGCGTAGAGACCGAGCGCCTTAAGGTCACGCGCCAGTACCTCCATTGCCGCGACGCCGCCCTCCTCGATTGCTTCGACGAACTCGGCGCGCGTGGCAAACGGGAAGTCGGTGCCACCCCACAAACCCAGACGCTGGGCGTAGGCCAGATTGTGGACCGTCGTAGCACCGGTTGCCGACACATAGACGACGCGGGCATTCGGCAGCGCGTGCTGAAGCCTCAGGCCGGCACGCCCCTGCTGGGAGGCCGCCTGGTCGCCGCGCTCGCCCTTCTGGCCTGCCGCGTTCTGCATCGCGTGGCTCTCGTCGAAGACGATCACTCAGTCAAAGTCGGAGCCCAACCATTCGACGATCTGCCGAACGCGCGAAAGCTTTTCGCCGCGTTCGTCGGTGCGCAGCGTAGCGTAGGTGGTAAATAGGACGCCTTCCGAAAGCCGGATCGGCGTGCCCTGGCGGAAACGCGAGAGCGGCGTCACAAGCAGCCGCTCCATGCCGAGCGCCGACCAGTCGCGCTGTGCATCCTCGATCAGCTTGTCCGACTTGCTGATCCAGACCGCGCGGCGGCGGCCCTTGAGCCAGTTGTCGAGCACGATGCCGGCGACCTGGCGTCCCTTGCCCGCGCCGGTGCCGTCGCCTAGGAACCAGCCGCGGCGAAAGCGGACGACGTTCTCTGCGTCGTCGCGCGCGGCGGCCACAACATCGAAGGTGGTATCGACCGTCCAGGAGCCTGCGAGAAATTCTGAATGCGCCTCGCCGGCATAGATGACGCTCTCGAGCTGGGCGTCCGAAAGGATGCCATCCGCCACGAGATTGGCCGGCAGATGTGGCCGGTAAGATGGCTTCGGCGGCGCAACCGAGGCCATCGCAGCGGACTGCACGAGTTTGGTCGGATGCGCATGCGCGTCCGGGATACGGATCGCCTGCAATGCATATTCCTCATAAAGCGCATCGGTGAGCCGGGCTCCTTCCGGCGGCGTCCGCTCGACCGCCTCGTAGGTGAGTTCGACGCCTTGTGGTGCGCTACCTCCCGAAGTTGACGACGGACGTGGTGCTAAGGCGCCGGCCGGCCGCAACGCCGCAGGGCGCCTGATGACGTCGGCCACGATGGGTGTGGCAACGGGCAGCCTCGGGGGCACATGCTGGCTCACCCAGTCGAGCAAGGTGGCGACATCGCCCGCCATACCCAGCGAGGCCTCAAGGACCTTCGGATTTGCCGCAGGCTGCTTATCAATCACAAGCAGCCTTGTGTCGATCTGCGTGCCGTGCTTCGCATAGACCCCGCCATCGATGGCAGCAGAAAACACCACTCGCCCGCGTTCCTGGAGGCGAACGAAGGCATCGCGCCATGCCGGATTGTCCGGCGCAAGACTTGCACCGGTAATGGCGACCAGACGCCCGCCGTCGCAAAGACGCGCCAAGGCTGAGGCGATGTGCCGGAGTGCTGCACCCGCCATCCGTCGATCGACGTTCGCCAATGCCGAGAACGGCGGGTTCATGAGGACGACGCTCGGTATGACAGCCGCATCGAGGTGATCATCGATCTGGGCCGCGTCGAACTGCGTCACCTTAACGTTGGCGAACAGTTGATCGAGCAACGCCGCACGGGCCTCGGCCATCTCGTTCAATACCAAGGCGCCGCCGGCGAGCTCGGCAAAGATGGCGAGCAAACCGGTCCCCGCAGACGGCTCTAAAACCCGGTCGGAAGGCGTGATGCAGGCCGCGGTACATGCGGCCAGCCCCAGTGGGATCGGCGTCGAGAATTGTTGAAGCGCCTGGCTGTCCTCGGAACGCCGCGTATGGGTCGGCAGGAGACTGGCGACTCTCGCGAGCATCGGCAGCATCGCGGCCGTTGAGCCAGCCTTGGTCCGGATGACCGGACCGAACTTGCGAAGGAATAGAACGGTGGCCGCCTCGGAGGTGTCGTAGGCGGTCTTCCAATTCCAGGCACCGGCCGCGTCCGAGGCGCCGAAAGCAGCCTCCATGGCGCCACGCAGGATCGCGGCATCGATGCGCTGGCCGCGTTCGAGATTGGTCAAGACCTGTCGCGCAGCCCTGACCGCAGCGGAGGTGATAGTGGCAGCGGCACGCATCGAGAGCGGTGCAGCGGCAGCGCCGCCAGCGAGAGATTCGGTCATGGGGATTTCTTTCGGAGAGCAGGAACGGGTCGAACCGCCCGGCGCTCTCACGACCACGACGATTCAAACCCGTCCCGGCCCCACTCTTCCTCTCAGCCCTTCCCAATAAAAATGGGACCGGTGCTGGGCACCGGTCCCCCAAGCAACTGCAGGACAGCCGGAGCCAGCCCTTATGTTGTCACTCAGCCGCGTCGAGCTGTTGCGGATGCTCGTCGCTGCCGTTCTCCGGCTCCTCCTCGCCAGCGAGGAATTGTGGCAGCGGCCCGCTTCGCCTTCCGGCTCCACCGAAGACGGGCTGGCATCGACAAGACGCAGCGGCTCCGGCAACCAGCCCGAGCCATCCAGGAGACGCTCGGCCTCCTTGGCCATGTCGGCCTTCTTCAGATGGTCGATCAGTTGCGCCGACGACTCGCCCTTGGCTTCCCGCACCGCCTCCAGAATGCGAGGCTTAGTGACTCGGCCGAGATAGTTGTCGACGGTCAGTCTCCAACCAGCCTGCACCATGTCGAGTCCGGCACCGCGCGCTAGCACGTTGGCCTGGTCGAGACGCGTGCGGACGCGGGGGCTGAGACGCGGCCCTGATTGTAACGATTGGCCGGCTCATAGACGGCGTTGACCGCAAATGATGCACAATGCGCAAACAGCGATGTCTGTGCACCACCATCGAGAGCCGTCAGCGCATCCCAGAGATCGTTCTCGCTCTTCGGCAACCGAGCCTTCCACGCCTCATGCCGCACCTCGACAGCCTTAGCCGAGGCGCTTTCCCTCAGCCCCGGAGCTTGAGCGGGAAAGGCTGGCGTGCGCAGCCCTATCTCAAGGCAGCTCCGGACGAAGCAAACCGGTAAAAGGCCGTCAGCACGAAGTTGTGCAGCACCGCCTGGAACGCGATCGCAGGATTTTCGGCCAGCGCATCCCGCAATGCCAGCGTACGGTGCGCCGTTAGTTCGATGATGAGCCGATCTGGCAATGGCCTTGCCGGGTCTTCATCATCCTCCTCGGCTTCGGTCGATACGCCTGCGACCGAGATCGCTCTACGCGTTGCGGAACCACCAGCTTCCTGCCCTTAAGTCGACGACGTGTCGGTGCCCGGCTCGACATCGAGACCGGTCGCAGGCGCCTGATCCTCAGGCCGGACATAGCCTCGATCGACGGAAGCCCGTCTTTCGGAATCGATAATGACGAAGACGTCGGCCCGAGCAATCTCTGCCGGATCGTGAGTCTCAGGCCGGTCTTCGAGTGCCAGCAGCGCCGCCTCGATCGGGCCGAGACGCTGGTCGACCTCTTCGGGCAGTTCATCCGCATCCTGATATTCGGTTTCGAGCTTCGCCTGCTCGGCGTTGAGAGCGTCGATGGTGGCCTGCTCCTCGGAGGTGAGATCGACAGGTTGGCCTTCCAGCTCGCGCAGGCCTGTTGTGTGGCCGTAGGGGGAGTCAACGGCGACTGAGATCCATTTCCATCCCTCCGCACCAATTGCTTCCGCCTCGGCTTTCAGCTTCTCGGTAACAAGACGGTCGAGCAGAGCCACGTCCTGAACCCAACCGCCATCATCGTGCTCGGACAGGTCGCGCAAAACGCTGTCGCCCGCCTGCTCGTAAGCTTTGAGCCCAATGAACTGCACGCGGCGATCGGATGCCCGCGCGGTATTTTCGGTCAGCATCCACCAAATTTTATAGGGTTCATCGTAGCCCGAGCGGCTGACATTCTCCCAGACCTGTTCCTGCCGCGTCTGATCTGCGGAGACAGAAAAGGCCATGAGCTGTTCGAGTGTCGTGCCGTCTTCGGCATAGATGTCATGCAGCTTTGGCGACACGGACGCCAGCCGGAGGCGTTGCTTCACGACGGCCGGCGCTACGAAGTGCCGAGCGGCGATGTCTTCCTCGGACATGCCGGCGCCACTCAAGGTCTGGAAGGCTCGGAACTGATCGAGCGGATGAAGGCCTACCCGCTAGTCGTTCTCTGCAAGCGAGTCGTCTTCCGCGATGCCGCCATCGCGCACGACACAAGGAACGACCTGGGTCTTGGCCATGCGCTTCTGCTTCACGAGAAAGCTCCAACGCGCGATAGCGCCTGCCGCCCGCCGGCACCTCGAACATGCCGGTCTCATTACCTTCCGCGTCTACACCCCCCCGCACATTGAGACTTTGCAGGAGCGTCCTCTGGGCGATGCTTTCCGCGAGTTGCTCGATCAAAATTCGCCTTCACGCGCCGAACGTTCGACTGGCTGAGCACCAGCTTGTTGAACGGAATGTCGCGAGGGTGACAGGGTGATCTTTTGGACAGCCTTCGTCATGTCGATTCTCCACGCCGGGCGGCCGGAGCCTCTCTCTCGGCCTCCAACCCGTCGCGAAAATGCCCCCCTCTCACTCTCGAGCCTGCCGTGACCGAGCAGACCTCAGGCCGCTTCCTGATCCGCTCTCTCCACCGTCATGTCGACAATCCGTTCCGGCAAGAATCCAAGGAGATAGTCCGCAACCTTGCTGGCCTGCGAAGCGGCACGCACGATCGCGCGATTGTCCTCGCGCAGCACCTCGAGCCAAGAGCCGATGTAGTCGGCATGTCGCACCGTGGGCACGATGCCGAGCGAAGCGCAACCGAACGCAGATGAGATCTCCGCAACCAGCTCCTCAAACGCGTACTTCCTGGTCCCGTAGCTGCCCGACAAGTCGCGGTTGAGACGTGACGGATGGCCGCTGGCATGCGCCAGCTCATGCAGGGCCGTTCGATGCCAATTGATCGGCTCGAAATAGGCTTGCGGTGGCGGCACCTGCACATAGTCTTCTGCTGGCACATAGAATGCGCGATGCCGCCGATCCGGAAGTCGATGCCAGTCGCCTTGATGAGCTTTTCGACCTGGGGCTCGATCAGGCCTGGCGGCGGAGGCGGCGCCGTCGTTGCGATCTCAGAAGGCAGGCCATTGCACTGATCGGTGTTGAAGACCGTGAAGCGCTTGAGAAATGCAACGGCCTGTGCTTCCTCACCGTTCTCGCTCGCGCGCCGCTTTTCGTCGACCGGCACAAAGCGGTCGGCAAAAACAACCGTAGTTCCGCGCTCGCCCTTGCGGACGTGACCGCCGAGCGACAGTGCTTGGCGGAAGGTAAGCCAGCTTTGACCTGTGAATGCGCGCTCAGTGGCGGCTCCCCAGAGAATTAGAATGTTGATGCCACTGTATTGGCGGCCAGTCGCAGCGCTTTTCGGCAACGCCAAGGGCGCCTTCGCCGCCGCGGCGCCCCATGGCTGCACCCACGGCACTCGGCCGGCTTCTAGCTCGGCGATGATCTTGTTGGTGATTTCGTCATAAAGATTTGCCCGGTCCTCACCGGTGCGCACCCGAGAACACTGTCTGGACATCGCGGATCTCCGCGACGGGCGCCGCGAGCCTCTCTCGCAGCCTGTAACCCGGCACGGCAAAGCCGCGCGAAACTCTTCCTCTCGGCCCCTCCGCGAGAGAGTGCGAAATCCACGATGCAGCCCGCTTCCCTCCGCTTCTTCATGGCTTTTGGAGTTGAGATGGCCAGGGCCGCAGGCCCTGGCGTGCGCCAATGGCGCATCGCCTCAGCGGAAAATGGCACCCGGAGAGCGTGAGCATAGCGACCCGAAGGGGCACGCGGGTCCGAGTGCAGCGACGAGATGAAGTAACCGGGCACCGGCCTCTCGGGCGCATAATACGTCGATCGATTCGCCCAAAAGATGAACTGGAGATCCTGATGAATTACTTCGCTGGACTCGACGTGTCTTTGAAGCGCACCGCGATCTGCATCGTTGATCGAGATGGAAATATCGTCCGGGAAGGAGTGACGGATACTGAACCCGAGGCGCTAATTTCCTGGCTGAAAAATACCCGCCTCGCTCTGCGGCGCGTTGGGCTGGAGGCGGGTCAATGTTCTTCCTGGCTGCACAAGGGACTTTCGAAAGGCGGATTACCAGTTATTTGTGTTGAGACCCGGCACGCAAAGAGCGTGATGCAAGCTCAGACTGTGAAGACGGACCGCAACGATGCTCGTGCGCTTGCGCAAATGATGCGAACAGGGTGGTTTAAGGCCGTCCACATCAAATCTGAAGATAGCCAAAAGCTACGAGCGTTGATGGGCAGTCGCCGGTGCCTACTCGACAAGCAACGCGACCTCAACAATCATATTCGGGCGGCACTTCGAACCTTCGGATTCAAAGTGGGCCTTATCGGCCAAAGCCGCTTTGACGAACGTGTCCGCGGGCTGATCGTGACTGACGGAGACTTACAGGCCCTCGTCGTTCCATTGCTCGAAGCCCGGCGCATGCTCGGCGAACAAGCACACGTGTTGACCCGCCTGATTGGGCGCCTGGTTCGGAGCGATGCTATTTGCCGCCGCTTCATGACAGTTCCTGGCGTTGGCCCGCTGACAGCATTGGCATTCAAGACGACCATCGATGACCCAGGCCGCTGTCGTAAATCACGGCATGTTGGCGTCCATCTTGGACTGACCCCAGGCAAATACGCATCTGGAGAGGTCGATTACAACGGGCGCATCACCCGATGTGGCGATGCCTTTGCTCGAGAACACCTCTTTGAAGCCGCGCACTCATTGATGGTCAACACCAGACGATGGTGCTCGTTAAAGGCATGGGGCATCCGCATCGCCAAGCGCAGTTCCATGAAAAATGCGCTGGTCGCGGTGGCTCGCAAAATATCCGTCATCCTGCACCGTATGTGGTGCGACGGCAGCGACTTCCGGTGGGAGAGATCGGAGGGCGCCGCGGCAGCCTGACACCCGAATGAACTGATCAGCAGAACACGGCCGAAAGGCTGTCAAGGAGTCCGGCAGGACGAGGAATGGCGAGGGTGATAACCGGTCTGCAGCGCGAGCCGATCGCTCCGTGACTGCGCTCCCGAGATGGTCCCGCCACTTCTTCACGAACATCATCATGAGGCGGGAATCCCGACCTCGAAGAGAAGCGCGATCGCCGGATAGCTTTGACGCCACGGTAGGTTCGGAAGGTACAGCCACAATGCGGTAAGATCAGCTTTGGTACTTGACGTCCCAACCCCGGTTAGAGAAGACCGGTTAACAGCGGCACCCGGGAACGGGGCAGTGATAGCGATCGCCGAAGGCGAGCCCCTTTCCCGAGTGCCCCCGGCGAGGAGCTCCGCAGTGTTTGCGCGATGGATCGAAGCCGGATGGCCGAGACGCAAAAGCGGCTCGGTTCATATGTGGACGGCCCCCGACTTGCAAGGATTGGCTCTGGTAGCATGCTCGGATCGCTTGCGCTCATATGTCCGGTCTGTTTTCGGGTCTTGCGACCACCGGCCAAAATGGGCTTCGCGGACAGTGAGATCCAAACACGAGAGCGGCATTTTTCTGCCGGTGAACCGAGCGGAGCATCTCACATGACCGGCTCGCGCCGAACGTACCACCTCTTCCTATCCTGCAAGTTCCGCCCTCAGCGTCAAACCTAAAGGTCTAGCGCCAAGCTCTGCATTTCGTTTAGGCCTGGGTCGGCATCGGTATGACGCTGCCAGCAGGTCGATAATGCTCGCCACTGACCATCAGTTTCCAGGCGATCCGCGCTAGCTTATTTGCCAACGCTATCGCGACCAGCTGCGGCGGCTTGCGCGCGATCATGTCTTTTAGCCAGGGCCAGGAGCGGCTCTCGCGTCGCCGCACATCTGCGATCACAGCCGTCGCGCCAGCGACCAAAACGGTTCGCAACATGCCGTCACCGGCGCGCGTAATCACGCCAAGCCGGTTTTTTCCGGCCGTTGAATGGTTCTTTGGTGTCAGGCCAAGCCACGCAGCGAAGTTTCTTGCGGACTTGAACCCACCTGCATCCACGACCTTGATTGACAGCAGCGTCGCGCCAATCGGACCAATTCCTGGAATGGCCACCAGTCGTCGCTCATCTCGCTACTCCGGTGGAGGTGCATACAGGCCGCACCGCTGGCGCCGGGTCGTCGGTGCTCATTGCCGCGCGGTACGCGGTCCAGAATTCCGGCGTGTACAGAGGCGCGGGCAAAGCGATTTGCGTCCTGCCCGGCCGTCGCAGATACGTTGGTGACGGCTTTCGGTATCAGGAACGTCGAACAGGCTTGCTCGACTCGCTAATTTATGGCTTCATAAAACAATGAAATCAACAATTGATAGCGCCAAAAAACCGAAACGCGGTCGACCGCCTGTGGATACCATGGCGGTTAACGTCCGTATTTCTGTGGACTCTGTTTCGGAAATAGACGACTGGCGTCGCAAACAGGACGACTTGCCAGGGCGGCCGGAGGCGATTCGCAGGCTGGTTGAGTTGGGGCTGGGCAAATCTAAGGGCTAGTTGCCTTGTCCATCCTCAGCGCGTAACGGTTGTGGCGTGAATCAATGGGGGCGTGAAATGATTGCCGAGATTGCAGGTGGTTTAGCTGCGCTGAAGTCTGCCAGCGAATTGAGCAAGGTAATAATAGATATTCGCGACGCTACCGTTCTTCAAAGCAAAGCCATCGAATTGCAGCGCCAGATTTTGGCCGCCCAGGAGAGCGCACTTGCTGCCAACGAGCGACAGACGACGCTGTTGGAGCGCGTAAAGTCTCTTGAAGAGGAAGTTGTTCGCCTTAAAAAATGGGACGCTGATAAGAGCAGATATGAGCTCAAAAACTTGGGAGTTGGAGCGTTTGCTTATGTTCCCAAGCCAAACAGTGATATTGCCAGTCCAGAACATTGGCTTTGCGTAAAGTGTTTTGACGACGGCAAACGTGGTGTTGTTCAAGATCAAGGCAGAACTCCAGATAAGCAGCGCAGCATCTATGCCTGCCTTAACTGCAAAAACGTGTTCCAGGTCGGTTGGCGCACCAGTCCCGGTCGCGGAAGTGAATAAGAGTTAAACCCTGCGAGCGGCTTCCCCCTTTCATGGAAACTTTATCCCATTCCATCACGGCAGCGCTGGCGCTTGCCGCGAGATATACGCACGCGTTTTAGGTTGTTATTCTATTTGATCAGTCAAAAAGGTTGCGAGAATCTGGCAACGACCTTCCGGCGTAGCGATTGGCTACACTATTTTTACGGGATTTTTTGATTATGGCTAAAGTACCTCCATTCCACTCAGAAAAGCCGAACACAAAAAACGTCATCACGACAACAACAAATGCACTGAGGGCAACAATATCGAAAAGCAGTATCTTGCTCAGGCGACTGGCGGTCGTCCTCGATGTGAGCACTGCAGCCGGCTAGCCTAAGCCCTTGCGGGCTGTGGTGCGGGCACCGGTTGATTCCACCACAGCCTCACACGCGGCACCGGCATTACACCAAGGGGCTGAGCTTGCCGCGCCCTATGCCAAGGAAGCCATGCTGGAGCGAGCGCGCATTCGAGCTGCACGCTATATGCAAGAGTCGATGAACAAGTAGCCACTACGTCTCAACTGACGCGCGAAATTTCTCCGCATTCTATTTGCCCACCGGTCCCCACCTCGTAACCTAGTCTGTGCCGTCACCGGTGGGGCGAAAACATAGGGCACAATGAGCCATCTTCACCACGGAAGCAGCGCGAGCGCGACTCGGCGTCGGTGTATTGCGTAGCCCGACGCTGTCCCTACCGCGCTCGCGCTGGCAGTGAGGTTAGCAGCAATGTGACTCGGCGCCGCCATACCGAAGAAGCGCTGTCCCTATCACGCGCCGCTAACTTCGGTGGCCAGCCTTACCGCCCTGACAGCAAAGCTGACCACCGAGCGTCCCCCCGGTGACGGTAAGTCCGGGGCGCGGCCAAAGCTGTATCGCGGAGAAGGACTTCGGGCCACCTACCTAGATTGGTAGGCGGCCTAATCCAACCGTCGTGGTATGATGAATCCGTTGCCGCAAACACTGTCGCAATCCCTCTTTCCCAGCTTCTCCAGGCCCACAAAAAAATCACCGACCTAGTCGGCACAGCACTGTCCAGCGGTGTGGTCGACAACCTCCGGAAGACTGCCGAAGAGGTGCTTTATGACATCACGCTTACGCGTGCCGCGAGCTGGGAAGAATTCGGCAGAAAGGTTCAACTGCTCGTCGATCAAACCACCGAGGCGTCCCACGAGGGTTGGCTGACTGCGGTACAAGAAGGCGTGTATTGGGATCTCAAGCAGCTGAACGGCGAATCGACGCAGGCCGCTTGATATTCGCAACGCGCTGCGAATTTGGCCCGCGTCATGATCGGCGCGGGCTGTTTCCCCGCAGGCTGGTCCTTAGCCTTTTGCCAGATTCAGGGAGACGTGAATGACCAAACGCGCACGCATTCTTTGCATCAATAAGACCGACAGGATGAATCCCCACGAGAGGATTGAAAATGTCGGCGGTGAATATTCAAACGGAAGTCGATGGAAACAATCTGTCAATCAAACGATCAAAGACATCGAAAGCGGCGAATGGGAGTTCTATGTCGAAGAAGGCGGACTCACTAATGGGTTAATCGTGGCCGAACACAATGGGCACAAGTATATCAAGACGGCCGCGGACGACATTCAACCTGACAATCTTCTTTCACTCGGTGAGTGTCCGTGATTTTCAGTAACATCTGCGCCAAGCGCGAATGCCGGTCTGCTCAAGCGCCGCGGACAAACCGATATCCAATTCGCAGTGCATCGACATGGCTAGGCCTACTAGCCGGCCAATGTCGATCACGACTAAATCAACCATTTTAGCTTCGCAATTGCTGCACAAAGGTCAACGCCAGACAGATGCACCAAATATGAGATGATCGCCACGTACATTGTGGCCACGACACCAGCCACACACCGGTATGTGGTAAGCGCCTGAGCAAGCGGCTTATCAACCAGCTTTTGCCACTCGTGAAGATCGATAAAGCCATATATTCTCGTTCGCCAGTCTTCACGTGTCTTTTTGGCGCCGCTGTTAAAACGATAATTGCTCCATAGGGCCACAACGATACTGATCGCCAGTAATGCCGCCGAGGAAAGCGTGACAACCTCCAACCAGAACAGTGAATGTGAGGCTTGCGGCAGCGCTCGTCCGTGATGAATTCGGCCAGTAGATTCCACTGGTCCAACAGCCCGCCCGGCCTGGCGGTGCGCTGCTTAGCGTCGCTTACTGACACTCTCCGACCGCGACCGCGGCGCGCGCCAGGCCATCGGCAACAGTGCGGTCGAAGGTCAGCGAGTGACCAAAGACGCGCAGCGAGCCGTCTGTCTTGCGAATGACGGAAACATCCATTGCCCGGACTCCGGGCGCAATCTCAACGTCGATAGAGGCAAAGCGCCTCCCGCCCGAACATGGGCGCATATTTCAGTATCTTCACTGCTCGTCCTATGAATTGGAGCTAAGAGGCCCTAGCAAGCGCCCCATCAACGGCTGCCCTTACGTCTGACAGCCACTCGCACGGCATCTCGGAAAGACGCGCAGTTCGCCACTCGGCGTCGTCACGACCGGCCAAAACCTTGACGGTCACCGAGTCCCCGCCGGCATAGTAAAGATCGTCGACGTAACTCCCGTCCCGCATAACCATCGAAGCCCTCCGGTGAGTTGGTAGTTATTGACCAAATATGGTTCTGGCCCCGAATGCTCAGGGCGGCCCATGGAAACACATACGGATTTTCAAGAAAAATGGGGCGCACTCGGCTAAAAGGGGCCGATCGTGCTAGGCGGGGGGCGGGCAAAAATCAGGGGGCTTAGAACGCCACAGGGATAGGAGGCGCGTAGAAGCCCGGTTTTAGCGGCTTAGCGACCGCCCCTGAACGCATGACTAATCCCGCTGGGAGAAGCAGACTTCCTTTGTTCCGCCCAACAACCTAAAAGCGATTTATCCGGTTGTGCGGTTGTGTTGTGGTCGATCTAGCCGCCCCGACGAGCCAAGAGGTTCGGCAATCGCCAAAAATCTCTAAGCGATTCAATCGCACTGAAATTGCCTAACCTGAGCCGCAACCGATTGATTTACAGATATTCTAACAATCCTGTCGGGAACGCCACTACCGAAATTTTCCGTTTCATTTTCAGTTAGTTGCCTCTGTGTTAGCCAGCGCCACCAGACGCGTTAACCACTTGGTGTTCCTGCGCTGTTCGCAAGCTTCGTCATAGCCGCTTCAGCAGCACGCTCCTGATCGACCTCATCGAGATATTCCTGAACCTGATCGAGCGAGCTGTGACCGGATGCGGCCATCTGCTCCACATTCGTCGCGCCAGCATGAGCGAGAGCCCGCAGCTCCGCCTTACGCAGCCCATGCGCGCGATAGTTACGCACCCTTCCGTCGTCGCACAGCACCGGCTTCAACTCAGCGGCGCGGCACCAGTCCGCAAACTTATTGCCGAACGCCGCGGCTGAGGCGAACGGACGCCCGTAATCATTGACCAGGAACCGTCAGCACGCCGTCCGCACGAGTGCCCGCCGGCATCGCAGCGAGCGCCTCCTGAAACGCCGGAGTGATTGCGATTGAGAGTAGCTTTCCAGTCGTTCGCAGCGTCTTGTGAGGCCGCCATGAGAGCTTAGGTTTCGCACCTGTTTCTCGCGGCATCTCGGCAGACTCTGCACTCCCTGATTTTCCATCCCTGCTTAGTGACACGCATTCGCGCATCAGCCAAAGGATGCCCTCTCTTGCAATGCGTGAGCTGCGCAGCCGGGAGGCCTTTTCCAAGGCGAGCGTTTTCACTTGAGACAGCTAACGCCTCAGCCGCCCAATCAGGGTGAAACGTGCAGTGCTTTTTGAAGCGCTCGTAACTTACAATGGCCGGCCCAAACTGCTTCATTCCCGAAGTCAGCTTTCGGATCGTGCTGCCGGCCTTCAGCCTCGCCATAAATTCGATGGCCAGATCGTCCGGGATACTGGAGGAACGTTGCGCCACTTCAGTTCAGCGATGCGGTGCAGTTCGGAGTGAGATAATTGGGCATCTGCCATGTTCGCCTCTAACGAAGCGCAAAATTGCGCTGCGGAAGGGCGCGCCTGAGTCGTATCCCTCCGGTGAAGGCCGCCTTGCCGAATGAGGCGTTTTGTTGAGAACTGTCCTTATGGACAGTGATAGGCGCAGTGCCCAAGTCGAACGGCTTGAGGTGGTGGACACGGGCCGGCGGCGGCGCTGGTCCGAGGATGAGAAGCTCAAGATCGTTCTGGAGAGCTTACAGGCGCCGCGCCAAGTCGCGGCAACAGCGCGGCGGTATGGCGTGTCGCGTTCATTGCTGCTGCGTGGCGACGGTCGTTTCGGCCGGAGCCGAAGGATGCCGCCGATCAACCGGGCTTCGTACCGGCGATGGTGGTCGCGGAATCAGGGCCGACGCCTTGTCCAGCCACGCCGGCCAGCAGCGGCGGGTCGATCGAGATCGAGTTTGCTGCCGGGGCTCGGATGCGGATCACGGGCGCGGTCGACGCGGCGACGCTGAAGGCCGCCGTGGCGGCGCTGGCAGATGGACGCCTGCGGTGATTCCCGTTGCGTCGGGCGTGCGGGTGTGGATTGCGACCGGCCACACCGATATGCGTCGCGGCATGAACTCGCTGGGCTTGCTGGTGCAGGAAGCCTTCAAGCGAGACCCGCACGGCGGCGATCTCTACGTGTTCCGTGGCAAAAGCGGGCAAGCTGATCAATATCCTTTGGCACGATGGACTGGGCATGTCGCTTTATGCCAAGCGGCTGGAGCGCGGCCGCTTCCTGTGGCCGTCGTCGGCTGATGGCGTGGTGACAATCACCCCCGCCCAGCTTGGCTACCTGCTGGAGGGCATCGACTGGCGGATGCCGCAACATACCTGGCGACCGCAGGCGGCTGGCTGATCGCTGGGATTTTAATCGGTGGCACGATCAGCGGTTCGGACAGAGACCGCGTCTTGTGATTCTCTGGTCGGCGATGGGCGCCGATGATTCTCTTCCCGACGATGTGACCACGCTGCAGGCGATGCTGCGCGCCGAGCGAGCGGCCCGGTTGGCCGCGGAAGCCGAAGCCCAGGCGGGGACCTTGCTGATCGAGAAGCTCAAGCTCACGATCAAGAAGCTCCGGCACGAGCAGTTCGGACAGTCCTCTGAGCGGGGCGCATTGCTGGACCAGCTCGAGCTACAGCTCGCCGACCTGGAGGAGAACGCGGCGCAAGCTGCGACCACAGCGCAGATGGCAGCCGAGAAGATTGCGGTGCCATCGTTCGAGCGCCGCAAGCCAGCCCGCCGGCCACTGCCGGAGCATCTGCCACGGTAGCGCATCGTCTATCCGACACCTGCGATCTGCCCATTGCGGCGACAGCCGATTGCGCAAGATTGGCGAGGACGTGACCGAGACGCTGGAGCTCGTTCCGCGCCAGTGGAAGGTGATCCAGCACGTGCGCGAGAAGCTCGTCTGCCGGGCCTGCGAAGCGATCACCCAGCCGCCGGCCCCCTCGCATCCGATTGCGCGCGGGCGTGCAGGGCCAAAGCTGCTGGCCCATATCCTGTTCGCCAAGTACGGCCTGCATCTGCCGCTCAATCGTCAGAGCGACGACTACCAGCGCGAAGGCGTCGACCTCGATGTCTCGACGCTGGCGAACTGGGTGGGCGCTTCCGCGGCAACCCTGATGCCGCTGGTCGATGCAATCCGAAGCCACGTCTTCGCGGCCGAGCGCATCCATGCCGACGACACCACGGTGCCGGTCCTGGCCAAGGGCAAGACCCGGACCGGCCGGCTCTGGACCTATGTGCGCGACGATCGCCCGTTCGCCGGCCCAGATCCGCCGGCAGCTGTGTTCTTCTACTCGCCTGATCGTGGCGGTGCGCATCCGGAGCAGCATCTGGCGGGCTATGCCGGACTGATGCAGGCCGATGCCTATGCCGGCTTTGGCAGGCTCTACGAAGTCAATCGCAAAGGGGGCCCGATTATCGAGGCGGCATGCTGGGCACACGGCCGGCGTAAGTTCTTCGATTTAGCGCGGCTCAGTACGGCGCCGATCGCGGCCGAGGCGGTCAAGCGCATCGATGTCCTGTTCGCCATCCAGCGCGAGATCAACGGACTTGCTGCGCAGGAGCGTTTGCGTGTGCGCCAAGGAGAGTAGCCGCCCCCTGATCGTCGAGCTGGAGGCGTGGTTGCACGAGCAGCGCGCCAACCTCTCCAGGAACAACGACACGACCAAGGCGATCAATTACTGCCCCAGCTGCTGGGAAGCATTTAGCCGCTTCCTTGAGGACGGACGGCTTTGCATGTCGAACAACGCCGCTGAACGCGAGCTGCGGGCTGTCGCTGTGGGCCGAAGAAATTGGACCTTCGCCGGCTCCGATGGGGGCGGCCGGCGTGCGGCGGCAATCTACACCCTCATCGCCACCGCCAAACTCAACGGCATCGATCCACAGGCCTGGCTCGCCGACGTGCTCGCCTGCCTGCCGGATCATCCCGCCAAGCGCATCCACGAACTCCTGCCTTGGAACTGGCGCCCTCAGAACATCGCTTACGCCGCCTGAATGCTATCGGCTGTCTGCTCAAAGCGACCTGGCCAGAGGCCGTCGCCGGATGCGTACCTTTCAGCTTCTCTGCCCCAAGATGCTCGCTGATAGCGGGTGAGAGTGCGAGAGCGCCGGATTCGCTCTGAGTTGATTCGAGAAGCGTTGCGAGGTACTTCGGTCGGGAAGTCGGCTCGCGCACTACAGCTCCTGACTGTCCGCACAAGCGGCGTGCGGCACTCCAGTTGCGCAGGTCATGAAGCAGGATAAGATAGAAGTATAGTATGAATGCGAAGCCAAATGGTGTTCAGGAAAGTCTCGATTTTATCGTCGCGCACATGGCGACGAAGATCGGATCGAGGAGTTTCGTGCTCAAACAACTCGCAAGTTCCAAGAGCTTCGAAGAGAAATAGCCGATATCTCGATGTCTTCATGACTTGAGAGCAAAAGTCGAGAACACCAAGGAGTATCGCATAGAGATCGACCACACGCTCGAACGCATCGCGGCGATTGAGAGGCGTCTCGCATTAGGCGCAATCGGACTGACTGCACCCTCTCTTCTATCCCGCGATTACGTCGCCACTTCAGCTTGCTCTAGCCCCATACCAATCGGCGAAGCTCGCGGTCCACGCTAGAGTGGAAACGTACGACCGTATCGTCGGCGAGGACGTCCGATCGATAGATGTAGTCGAGCATTATGTTGTCGCCCATTCTTTTGACGCGCAGCTGTAGATCGAAGCCAATCTCTCTTCCAAGATCTCTTGGGCTTTCACGCGGCAGCGCCCCTTCGCTCGGCAGCACGAATTTCTGATTGAGAATGAGGGTGGTTACCGGATAGCGGCCTGAAGGCCTACCAATGCCGAGTCGCGCCTCGAGGTCTAATATGCTGAAGGTAGAGCAGCGGCGCAGCTGAGCCAGACACTCGTTCGCTGACGCGACAAGTGCCTTCGCGCGGCCTTCTGTTGCCGGGTAGACGACTGCCAGCAAGGCACAGCACTCGCGCCCTTTTCATCAGCAAGCGACTTAAATTGAAAGGCGAACACGCTCGCCAACGGATTTGAGGCAAGTCCCTCGTCGATCCTCGCCGCGACGTGAGCGTCAGCAAAGGAGAACCCAATCGAGATCAGTAGAGTATCGTGGCTGCTGAGAAAGATTTTCAGTCGGTCGAAAAGAGCAGCATAAGGTGCCTTCTGAGTCTGATCATATTTTAGATGCTTGGGAAAAATCAGGTGGGTAGCGCTGCTTTTCCCCGATCGAATGACCTCCTCAAACTCGCCCTTACACCAGCCAAGCGAGCCGTGCAGTTTCCAAAGGCGGGTCCAGCGGGCAGGCAAGTCGCCATTGGCGATTGAAACAGGATCGAAAAATGGCTCACGCCCCCCGACGAAGCCGTCGAAGTAAGGGGCCCGAACGGCCTCGAATGCCTCTTCAAGCAAAAGGTCATAATTTGTCGTGAATATCTCAACGGGGTGATCACGCGAGGTGCCAGTGACCCAACTCACAAGATTCGCATAGGCAGACCCGCTCGGCAGACGTGCATCCACGACCTTGCCAATCTCCGTGCAAATGCGTTCACCGAGTTTTTCAAAGCGATCATCATCAAGATCATGCACCCTGCTCTTGCCGATCACTTTGGCAAGCGTGCGCACGCGAGAGAGAATCGTTTCGATGTCATGTTGGGGAGTTCAGACTTTAGCGCGTCGATCTGTTTGCCGTATTCAGGCTTGATCGCATTGAGGACCTGATCGGTGAGACCCACAACAGCCGGAATTAGCGGATAGGTGCCGTCCGCCTTACGCATTCCGGCAGGTGCGCCAGCACCAATGAGAAGTCCTATTCTTTTTCGACCTTGCGCGATAATCGTGCGCAAGGCAGCCATGTACTGATCCGGATTGTGAACGCTTACGCTCATGGCTGCTCCCGATTCGCCCTTCGAGATATACCCGTGTGTTGTGCAACCGCCAGTGAAATTGCTTGGAACAAAGGATTGATGAACGTGAAAATCGCGACGGTTCGGACATTCGGACAAGCCGCGACGTGGTCATGGGTTTTTGGCACGAGGAAAACGATCCGAAGCTCCTGCGCTTCAAGGGCTTCGACGGCGTTGGGAAGTCCGGCCTAGCCAAACTAGTTGCATCGCGCATCGACGCCGAGCATGTCGAAGGCGACAAATTTGCCTTCACGCCGGAGACCCCTACGCCATACCCCGGCTGCTTGAAGCAAGCGGAGCTGGAGGCGGCAATAAGGGCCGCCTTGGCTTCTGGGAAGCCGGTCGCCTTGGACGCGGTCTGCCTTGACGAAGTAGCGCCAAGCTCAAGTTGGGGACGCGGCTTCGTCGTTTACAACTAGGATAACCCCTGTGGCACCACGGCTTCGCGATAGAGGATGGAGCCCGGAGGATGAGCCGCGCGTGGTATCGTTCTGTACCATCAAAGGTCAAAGCCGCACGAGCGCGCCGACCTCATAATCGAACTGCCTGAAGAGGGGCATACAATTTCGAGCTTTGCGTTCGACCGTGGAGGCTGTATCGATCCGCCGGGCGCGGAGATCATCTGAACCTTTCCCGCGAGACCAGCGCAGCGCCATCTGCTGAGTCCCAGCGGACCCGACAAAAAACCCGCCTCGATCTGGGGCGGGCTCTCTGTCGATACCCAGGGTTTTTGATACCCCGCGTTGATCATGCAGCCAGCGGCATCAGCGCGTCAGGCGCTTCCACCGGCTCAGCGACCATGCGCTTGATCTCATCGGTCAGCTTCTGCAGGGCCGCGCGCTTCTCCTCGATGCGGGGGTCCTGATCGTAGTGCTTGCCGGTTACCGATGGCACCGCGCCCTGATCGTCGCTCTTAATGGTGTGGTCGAGACAGAGCGAGATCGTGGCGCGGCTGATGCCGATGGAGCCCATCAGGCTGGCAGCTGATCTGCGCAGATCGTGCGGGGTGAAGGGCCTGATGCCGAGCTGCTCGCAGAGGCCTACCGAGCGCACGCGGCCATTGCTGGCCTTATTGCCGCGCAGCGCGCAGGCCATGGCTTTTTTGTTCAGTGGCTCGGTGCCCCAGCGGCCAGCGAACATCCAAGAATAGTTGCCCATCGCCTCCTTCGCGATCTCGACCGCGAGATCGGAAAGCGGCTGATGGATCATGCGGTTTGCCTTGACGCGTTCCTCGGGGATATCGACCTGCGGATATCGGCTGTTGAGATCGTGGCCCTCCAGCTCGTCGCGGTGGATGTGCAGCAGTTCGACCGAGCACAGGCAGCTCACCAGCGCGAACTTGATCAAAGGCAGATGCGCCGATCAACGGTGATGTCGGGTCGGTCAAGGCCATGCCAGAGGATCGCGATCTCCTCACGGCTCAGCTTGCGCTTGCGCGACTCCTCCATGGGCAGCAGCGGCAGGTTCACGCCGGGCGAGGTGCTGACACAGTCCCGGCCTGCTTCAGCCGCCCAGTTGAAGAGGCCCGAAACCGCCTTGCGCATATGGCGGGCGCTGCTGACCTAAGCCCTCAGCGGCTTGCCGTAGGCGATCAGCTTGCCCGCGAGGATATCGGCCTGCAGCTGCGCGATGTCATGCTTGGTGACATCACCTGCGATCATCCTGCCGAGGCGCGGGCGGACGAAGCGGTTTAGGTGGCGGGTCTGTTCTTCCCAGCTCTTCATGCGCGGCGCTTTCTTGAGCACGACGCCGTGCTCGGAGTGGCGGCGCGTCTCGACTTCCTCGCTGATCCACGCGATGCGCTTGTCGATGATCTCGCCGGCCGTGATGCCTGCCTGCATGGCCGCCAGCCTGCGGACCTGCCGCGCGGTCCGTGCGATATTCTCGCGTCGGCGATCCTGACCTTCACCTTACACGCTTCCTTGCGCCAGAACGCTACGTCATGCTCGGGCTTTCTGATAGACGCCCAGGCGATGCGTGCTGCGCTTTTTGGTGATCGGGCAAGTGTACTTCAGCGAGAAGGTCGGCGGCGCTGACGGGCTCAGGCTGACGTAGAGGCCAGCGCAGGCGGCGTCGTAAACTTTGGTGCGCTGCTTCACTTCGGCGCGGCAGTTCTTTTCGGTGATGTTGGGCATTCGGTGCTCTCAGGCTTTGCGATGCGGGTGCCGCGCTGGGGCCCTGCCCCAGTAGCGGCGGTTCAGCTGTGCGCCCAGCAGCCTTGCTCTGGAAGCATAATTCCGAAAGAGCCTGTAATTGAAGGGCTATTTCGCGCTCATAGAGCGCCATTGGTGCTCGCCGGTGATCAAAATAAGGCCCACACGACTTGGCCGTCCGCCAAGATGTCTTCGTCCGCGGGGCATGCGAGCTGAACATCCCGGCGTCCACCGCGTCCGCTCTCAACGTTCGTGCCGATCGCGAAGCGTCTCTCTGAATGAGGACGGGGATACGCAACGGGAGACACATATTTTGGCTAAAAGTCTGACGTCGTTTCCGATCAATCGAGTTGATTTGCCCGCCGGATCATTAGTTGGCGCCATTATTTCCGAACCCGACTTTTCTAGACCGCTATCAGAGGTTGGCATGATCGAAGGACGTGTGGACTGAGCGCCACCAAAGTGTTGTTTCGCTCACTGCAACAAAAGCGAATGAGAATGCAAGGAACTTGGGCGCGCGGATCACTTTCACGCGAGATCATTGTCGGCGTCATCGCAGTGTGAAAGGATGATGCTACTTTAGATTGCTTTTGGCGAGATGTTCCCTCAGTGCATCAATACAATTGGAGATTGTTATGACAAATGCAGCAGCGGCGCTTACCCACTCGGTATCAGTGACAGAGAATTCCGATGGACGATTGGAGGTGTTCGGTCTCGGAACCGACAGGGCGCTCTGGCACGTCTGGCAGGAAAAACCGCACTCGGGGCCATGGTCGAGTTGGGCCTCGCTTGGCGGCGTTCTCACCAGCTCGCCGTCCAGTGTCGCTAGTTCCGAAGGTCGGCTGGAGGTCTTTGCACGCGGAACCGATAACTCACTCTGGCACGTCTGGCAGGACAGGCCACATGCCGGACCGTGGTCGGGTTGGGCCTCGCTCGGCGGCGCCATCACCAGCGATCCCGCTGCGATCGCCAACAGCGACGGCCGGCTGGAAGTGTTTGCGCGCGGCACCGACAATGCGCTGTGGCATATCTGGCAGGTGAAGCCACATGCCGGTCCGTGGTCAAGCTGGGCATCCCTGGGCGGCGCCATCACCAGCGCCCCCGAGGTGTTCGTCAATTCCGATGGCCGTCTCGAAGTGTTCGCCCGGGGCTCTGACAATGCGCTGTGGCACATCTGGCAAGAGGAGCCGCATGCCGGACCGTGGTCAAGCTGGGCATCCCTGGGCGGCGCCATCACCAGCGATCCCGCCGTGGTCGCCAACCGCGATGGCCGTCTCGAAGTTTTCGCCCGTCGGACCGACAATGCACTGTGGCATATCTGGCAGGAGAAGCCACATGCCGGTCCGTGGTCACGCTGGGCATCTCTGGGCGGCGCCATCACCAGTGATCCGGCCGTGGTCGACAATTCCGACGGCCGGCTGGAAGTGTTCGCCCGTGGCATCGACAACGTGTTGTGGCATATCTGGCAGGAGAAGCCGCATGCCGCACCGTGGTCACGCTGGGCATCTCTGGGCGGCTCCATCACCAGTGATCCGGTGGCCTTCGATAATTCCGACGGCCGGCTAGAAGTGTTTGCGCGCGGCACCGACAACGCGCTCTGGCACATCTGGCAGGAGAAGCCGCACTCCGGACCGTGGTCCGGCTGGGCATCCCTGGGCGGCGTTCTCCTGAGCGATCCACTCGCCGCCTGATTCGGACTGCACGAGAGGCCGGCCGTCTCACAAGGCGGTCGGCGCCCTCACTAACCCATCATTAAGCTACTACGTCGTCACGCAACGTCGGCGAACGCGCTAATTCCGGCTTTTGAACCGGCACGGATAGCCGCTTCTTTCGAAGCGCGCTGAATATGGTGTTTTGAGACGGTCTTGCCATTGTGAACTACGGCTCAGCCGTCATATCCTTCGGCACGGAGTGAAGTACTTCCGCTTCGACATTCTTAAAGTCCTCAAAATAGGACGACGAGGAGGGATGCGGTCAAACCGACTTCTGATATCTGTGCAATAACTACCGGCGTCGTGATCATATCTCCCGGTCACCTGGTTGGATTCTGGTCCCGTCGGTGCTGGAGCTATGAACGGGACTCTTAACTGTTTGCGCTGCAAACTAAAGCGATTTGAGAACGCCAGGCACAAAGTTCAAGTTTGAGCCCGCAGATTTTTGCGTTGATACGATGCGAATCGACTTGCCTAGCTCAGTACACTTGCCATGCACGCCAGCCGACCTCGCGCTTGTTGGACTCTGATCGGGATAGCGGCGCGAGCGAGTTTCGGCAAAGCCGCGAGTCTCGTGCGTGAGGGGCCGAAGATACGATTCATTTCCAGTATGAATGGAGGACAAATTGCGTGCTTCGCACGCGTCGATCTTCGGAATGACCGCCAGGTGTTCGGTATCCAAATTCGGAATGGAGTTTCGGCGCGAAACTCGATTCGAAAGCAAAGGGAGAAGAACGCACGTTCAACCGCGCTCCAAAACAGGTGTAGCCCAACTCTTTTTTGTTTTCAGGCCGCGGAAAGGACCGGTGAAAGGCGGATTTGCGCTAAGCGCGCCAATCGCGGAGGTCTTCTTCGGCGGCAGCAGGACGGAGCCCATCTGAGCAAGGCATGATACCGTGAGTAACGAAATTCCATAACCGCACAACAAAGCCCCAGAAACGCAAAAAGAGCATGGGACAATGGACGGGTACCAACCTAGCCATTGAGAACCATGCTCTTTTCGTATGTGAATCATATCGTCGATTTGTACTGTTGGGTAGACGACCTCGTGCCCGCTAAGCAACCGCGGACAGGCAGACCTCCGGCTCTTTCCGAATCGGAGGTCGTCACCATTCTGCTGTGGCACACAGCAATGCTCAGGCAGGAAACACTGAAGGACATCTACCGTCACTGCGCGCTCTACCATCAGAGGCGCATCGGGCACTCCCGGCCATGTTCAGTGCCCTCTCTTCACTCCTCTCATTCGATGAAGCCGTCCGCATCATGGATGCGACCATGCTTCCCGTATGCAAACAGCATCGTGTCGATGACTATTCGGTGGCTCCAGATATGGTTGATTTCGGCAAGAACTGGCAAGGCTGGCACTATGGGTTCAAGCTCCATGCGAGTGTCTCTATCGATGGCCGACTCTACGTTCTCGCACTCACCGGTGCGAACGGATACGACGCACAGATGGAACATCTCCTCTTGCGGTTGGTGACACTTTGTACGGTGCTTCCGTGATGCGCAAACGAATCTGGGATCGATACAGCACGATTGTTATCGCGCCGCCGCATCCCAAACAGACAAAGAAGATTGCCGCTCCGTGGCAGATCGAACTCCTGAACGTTCGTTCCAAGATCGAGTCTGTCTTCGACTACCTCAAGGAGTATCTGCATCTTGTATCCTCGTTCCCTCGTTCGATGAACGGAACCCTGTGCATTACGTGCGCATCCTGCTTTCGTAGCCGCCCGGATTGTCATTTTTTTGAACACGGTGTTCTACTGGAGGAACACCGGTGGAGGGATTCATACTTAAACGGTTTTCGTTAGATTCCGGTGGCGAAGCCGCGGGACTGCATCGTCTCGCGGCTTCATTCGTTGTCGCGGTTGCACGCCGGAAAAGTTCCTCCGGACCGAAGTCGGCTCAACAATTATCAGCGCTTCCACCGAGGCTTCACATTCAGGCACATCACATTCGGCGCGTTAGTTGGGTCAATTCTGGGCGTTGGGCTAGTCCTGTTGTCGCAATCCATCCGGACAACGAGGATAGGAGATCCGAAGCGACCGTGATCTCGACATTGGTCCGTCGTCAGCCAGGACCAGGAAGCGTCAGACAATGTTGGCGTTGATCGTCAGCTTTCAGACCAATGTCGACAACTTGATCGTACAGCCCCGCTACGAAGCGCCTGCAGAACCTCTGAGTCTCGATTCGGCACGGCCCTTGCTCGGATCGGGGCAGCATCACCTACTACTCCAGATGCGGTGATGTTAGGGGCGGACTCGGCGCCGCGTCGCCGCTAGCGTCTGGTCCGTCCCGCTGGTGCCGTGAGGCGATATGAAACAGGATCTTCGACCGGCGACTGGATTCGGTCACGCTCGCCGCCGCCATGTCCTACGCGGGCACGAACGGAAGGGGGTAAGGACCGAATCAGTGTCTCCCTAGGAAAGGGTACCCGCAGCTCGAAAACAGCCGCGCAGGCATAGCTCGCGACTCGATATCGTCGCGTAAACGTCAATGTACGATCTTCCAATCTCGACAAGCTAGAGCAAAGATGCAGACTGGAACGGTACTTTCGTACAGTGTTGAGAAGGGCTGGGGCTTCATAAGGCCTGATGATCGCACCGGCGAGGATTTGTTCGTGCACATGTCGGAACTACGCAACTGCACAGGTACCGATCTGGTGCCGGGCACGCGCGTGACGTTCGATCTTCGCTTCAACAAACGGCGCTCAAAGTACAGAGCTGCCGAGGTCAGGTTGATCGATTGAAGTGCCGAAGCAGGAGTTCAAGATTGTTCAAACACAGCAAAGACCGCGATTCCGCCCTGGCAAGAGTTTATGCCGGGCGAGGCAAACGCAGCAGACGTTTTCCGAACGCAGCACTCGAGTAAAAGTCTGTCTATTCGGCTGATCACAGATTTCACTCGGGCACTCACTGGAATGCATCGGAAACTCCTTCGCGTTGGCTTCTGTAGGGAGATATGAGGGCCGCCGCCAAGTGAACAACCGTCGTCACGTTGTGCCGGCCGCATGTCATTTCTCCCGGGCCACACTCTCTGCAATGATAGAAGTTTTCGAACCTGGATAATCGCCCTCCAATAATACTTCCTGACGGCGCTCCACGTGCCGCCAAGGATAGCCGTCCGCCATCAATCGAATTTCGCGCAAGGCGGTCGGGCGCCCACGCGACGACCCCATGAACGGTGCCTCTCTCAATCTCTCTGAGAGCATCTCGTTGAATTTTGCGCGATCAGGCGCTTTCGCGCCTGAATGCCTCTTCATAAACTCCGGCGATTTCGATATCTGATCGTCCGCCGAAAGTACGCTGTATCGTCGATAGCTGGGACTCGATCGACGCGACCTGTCGGTCTTCTGCTTCAGACGACTTTTCTACAATAGATGAAGTACCGCATAAGTGGCTTAGACTCGCGATTCTAGAATCCGAAACCGTTTTTGGCGAGTCAGATATCCACATGATGTCCCGATCGCACCTTTTTCCAAGGGGCGATATCCCGCCCACCGGCGCATTTCTCCCTCTCGAACTCCTCGCTTAACAAGGTTGCGTGCCGACCCTTGGCATCGTCTGAACGTAGACCGACATGCCCATTCGCTCAAAATTCCATTTCAGCTACAAATCCAGCTGCCGCCTCCCCGAACCACTCGCAACATAGTAGATCGCGACGACGCAGGTCGAATTGTTAGATCCGTTCCGCCAATGGCTGACCGCTCGGATTTCCGTCTAGCCGCGTAGCTCAGCAGCAGCAACCCAAGTGCCGGTCAAGGCCAAGCTGCGCGATGATCGCGGCCAGCGACGCGATCGAATGAGACCTGGGCGATGGACTTTGTTCATGATCAGCTGGCGACCGGCGGCTAGCTCCGGGTACTCACGATCGATGACACTTTCTCCCGCTTCTCGTCGAGGGATACTGCAAATCGCAGGAGTGCGCGAAGAGGATACTATTCAACTACCAATTTTGGGAGTGGCGGCGGATCGTGATTAGGCATGAACTGTTAGCTGTAGGCCTCAAAAGACGTTGGAGGACAATATGCGCGCCATCAGCACCGCAACGTCATTCATCTTTCTCGGGATTTCAAACGCCCTCGCTGTCGAACTTCCTATAGAAGGCAAAACAGTTGACGTACCCGTTTGTGGTGGCTTCGCTAACATACCCTGTAAGGCGAACGAGTGGTGTAATTTTCCTAGCAGCAACCGGTGTGGCATCGGCGATCAATTCGGTGTCTGTCGCACTCGGCCGCAGCTGTGCCCGCAATACGTAATGCCTGTATGTGGCTGTGATGGCAAGAGCTACAACAATGCATGCGAGGCAGCTCGTGCTGGCACAGATACTGCCCATGCCGGCAGATGCGGAGCAGGCGGTTAAGTGTGCTCCAACGCCCCTCTGTTGAGGGAAGATCAATGCCAACTCTGAGCGGCGGGCATTAGCACCAAGTACACTCTACTCTCGGCTCGTGCATTGAGGTCGGCTGTGTAACCGCGCCCGCGTCTGGTCAGGCCCCCACAGGCGTTTCAGTTCATTGATCGCCGCATGCAAGAGCAGTACGACCGCGAGGAAGCCGAGGCGATTGCCGCGGCACTTGACCTGACGCCCGATGAGCTAAATGAAATCGAGTATGTGATACACGAGATCGCCAACGACGACGGACTGGTTTACGGATACGGCGTAGAGATCAAACAAGGAGCTCCTCAGCACATCCTGACAAGCTCGCGCGGCTGCCCAGGCACGGCAGCTTTTTGCTGATCCATTTGCGCGGATCCGTCGACGACGAAGGTCACGAGCAAATGGAAATAGAGATGGCGAGAACTACCGTTCACAAAGTCAAGCTCTACAACGTTGCTACGGATGAAGTGGTTATCTCTCGCCGCATGGCCACCAACGAGGGCGCAATCAAGATGGGAGGATGGACGGTTGAAGGCACGGGCGTTGTAGTTGATCTAACCGACCTAGAGCCCGGAGAGGAATGGACGGCTCGCGACTTCGATCCTGCCGGATATGAGGGTACTCAAGACTGAACGTCCGCGCCGCGAGTCCGATGCGGGGTGATCCTTCCCCATGTCGTACTAGACGGTTGCAAACGGACCGCGGGAGAGAGCCGGAATTCGTGGTTGAAGCTTTCGATGAAGGCATTCTGCATCGGCTTGCTGGGTGCGATGTAATGCCAGCGACGCGGCCCTGATCGACCTATTTCAGGTTGAGGTTGCCAGCCGTCCGGCGCGAGCGGCGCTGGTTTGGATGCCAATCAATCCTGGTAAGTACCTTGCGGTCCTCCCTCAGGATACAATCTGATGGCGTAACAATGGCCGCAGCGTGGGGTAAGAGAAATGATCGATAGACATAGACGCATGCTTTGGTTCTGTCTCGGTCTCTGTATCTGCCTTGGTGTATGGTTGATTTTGCTGGGTGGGCTGGCTGGCAAGAGCGATGGTGTTCGTACGGAAGGCAACGCCCTTGTCGACAAAGTCAAATCAACATGGCGAGCGCAGGATGGTGAGACGGGTTCACTAAGGTCTCAAAGGTGGCACACTTCATCCCTCGGGGATGGGAGGTTGGTCAAAAGACCGACTCGGGAGAGCCAGTTATCTTTTCGTGGGCCAGGCACCGGGCCGATAAGACAAACGAAGAATATACAGTCACCTGGGAGATGGCGCCCGATGGCACAATGAAAATTGTGACGCCCTATGCAAAACCGATGGAACTAGGCTGGCAGGCGGTCGCAGTCTCGCTGATCGCCGACGAAGTAACAAACGATGAAAACGGCGTGAACCGTCGCTTTCTGCATAATCCGGCAAACTTCAACTTCGTAACCACAGCGCAGGGTAAGCTGGGGACTCTTCTGCGGCGTGGCCGCTGCACGATCGGCGAACCGGTTCAAGTGCACTGCTCGCCAAAGGTAGACGAACAACAGACTTCGGAGGGCGACTTGTGGCGTGTTCAGCTTTCGGTCGATTGCAATGTTCCTGGGCCTAGTTATTTCAGCCGTGACGGAGTCATCATTTTCGAGAAGCACGAAGGGCACGATTGGGAGCCGCAATCATTCTTTGCCAAGCTTATCGCTACGTATGCCACCGGCTCTTGGTTCGACCTTGCAGGCCCGAAAGATCAGGAAGCGTTCGAGGCGGACCGGAAGGTCCTATCAAAATGACGGGCGCTTGCGCCGTCGATAGTTCGACGGTCGACGATGATAAAGTCGCAGCTTCGCTGGTTAATGGTAAGCGCTCAGCCGGGACCCCATTGAGGCTGGCTTGACGTTTTGCGGAATCGCCGCGGCATGAGGTCTTCGATCCTGCTATGGGGATAGCCGTCGATGATCGCCTCGAGTGTTTCGGCGATGTAGGCAGCCGGGTTGACGCAGTTGAGCTTGCGGTAGCGATGATCGACGCCAGCAAGGCCCAGTTTTCTGCCCCGATTTCGTGGCCCGCGAAGAGCGCATTTTTCTGATTAGGCAGGCCGGCCGGTGGCGTTCTCGACCGGGTTGGTGTCGGTCGAGCTCGAGGCGCCCGTCTTCAAGGAAGCGGGTGAGCCCCTGCCAGTGATTCAGCGCATAGCGGATGTCCTCGGCGAGCGTTGAGCCGCTGGAGATCATCGATAGCTGCTTCTCGAACCACATTTTCAAAGCTGCGACGAGCCCCCCCAACGAATGCTCCTTTTCGCGCGGCGAGCCCGATGCCCATGTCAAGCAAGCCATCGATTACGCCGCCAACAAGGGAATCGAGTGGGTAGTGCTCACAAGCGGTGCTCATTGGAGAATCTACAAAGTTTACTTCGGCCACGCGCTCGAACGCATCGCGGCGATCGAAAAGCATCTCGGGATCCGCAACAAGCTGGCTGCCTAATCCCGGCTTCGTTGTTAGGTTAAGATACAGTTCCTCCTCAGGCATAATCCCGGGTCTGCGACTCGTAAACAGCATCCGTATGATCGGGGCATGCTTCCAACAGGTCATGAAGTCTCAACCGAGCGCCTCGAAGAGTTCAGAGCGATTTGCAAAGAAGCGTACGGAGAAGAGATCACCCGGCCCGAGGCAGCTGAAATGACCCGCCGACTCCTCGCGCTCTATCAACTCCTCGCCCGACCTTTGCATACCGACGAAGGGGAGCCGGCCTCTCCATTGCTTCCGTGTCCCGAGTCAGCACAGTCCTGATGCAATCACAGAAGAACTTGTCATGGAGGGTCTCCGATACGAACGCTGCGTCGCCGCCACATGGCACGCGCACTCATCGCTTTGTTGCGATTAGGGTTAAGCTTGCGGGGTCGTTGCGACCAACCGACTCGGCGTGGCCATGCTTGTGCTCGCCTGCCCAGGCGCCATCGGCATCGTGACTCCCCCCTTGTGGATTGGAAGGAACGTGGGTCGCGGGAGGCCTACATCGCTGGGCCCCGAGACGCCGTGGCCCACACTGGTAATCGGCGTGCCACGCTTTGCGAGCCGCGCGTCGAGCAAAACTAGTCTCTTCGTGGCGCGATGTGAACTCGCCGTCCCTCTGTGTCGGCTTACCGCCAAAACGTCTTAAGTCGGACGCGTATGAACCCAACAACATAGCCCGTCTTGCACGAGACCGCCGCCCACTCATGACGTCGCAAGCATAAGACCGAATTGTCCGCTTCTGCCGATGACGAGTTTAGGATGCTCGCCCTACATTGCGCATCCGAGGGCTGCTCGGGTGCTCTAAGTCGATCTTCATCACAGGAGGACGAGCCACCTCATCGGCAGAAGCGGCGCGGGGCAGCCGGAAGGAAAAAGCGTTAGGCGCAACGGCTGCAGGCGAGCGTGAGAGGCGCGTGCGCGACTGATCCAGGCGAAATGGCAGAAGGTTACTACGTTGTTCAAGATGGCTTTCTCGCCCTCGCCAAAGAAAAGGGCGCGGCCGTCGAGCGCTTTGAGCCTGTCGCTATGACGGCGGACATTAACTGGCACCTTACTGCTTCCCTTATCCGGGGACGCTAGAACGGCGGCGACTTCAATCGTCGGCGCGAATATCGAGAGCGACGTGTCGCCTAGCTGCTAGCCAGTCTCCTCTCTTTCGTTGGAGTCAAAGTCTGGTTGGGCTTCGTATCGGACGACGATCCACTGACAAGAAAGGGGCGATCGATTTGGCGCGTCGGTAGGCTCCAGGATGACGATGAGATTGCCGTCGTTGTCGCTCGCGGCAACATCGGCGCGTGTAGGCGAATGTCCCGAAACTCGGCGTAGGCACGTTTATTGTCGCAGCGCGCGGACGTTCCAGCTCCATCTTCGCCATGTGCGGGGCTGCCGATAAAATTCAACAAGGGTTTGGTCATGAGATGATCGCTCCGGTCTCTCCGCGTGGCGGAGGTTACCCTAAATGAAGTAGCAGGGAACAATTCGACGACGCGACGTATTCCTAAAGACGCGCGATCGACCGCTTGGGGCCCATAGGAGCGAGCTTCAAGCATACGCGCCGGGCTTTTGTGTCGATGTGCGCGGCTCACGATTCGGTCGACGGCCGCGGGCGATCGACGCCGGTTGGCGCGGCATCTCGTCCGTGAGAAGATTTTCTTCGCATGATGGGGCCAGAACTCCGTCATCGCAATATGCTTGCCAGCGTTGCGACCAGAGAAGACGCAAACAGTCTGGCCAGGTGGGCGTCGCCTTGAGCCCGTCGATGCCTCGGCGACGCCGCTTTGGGTACTTTGCCTCGGCAGAAGGCGCGTCACTTGTACCGAACTCCGATGTGCGCAGCGAGCGCAGCGGCACGCGACAGCCACCTCTTCGGTTGAGGCAACTTTACGTGCTTGCCGCTGATTCCAGGGCTAGCTTAAGGTCAGAGAGGGCCACAAGTTGCCACTGCTGATTGTCTCCGCCGTGTTTCGGAAACAGCTGAATCGTGTTGCCCTCTTTCTTCACACCCCCATGGTTGTCGATACAGAACCGCTCGTTTAGCGCAGCGAGAATGAGGCCTGTGTTGCCGGAAAATTCCCAATGTTGGGTGGCGTCTGAAGCGTTGTAGAATTTGAGCAAGAGTGGAATTTCCTGTGCAATTTTGCCGTCCTTGGGCGCCACTGCAAGTTGTCCTCCCGAATTCAACCTGATGGCGCCATTGTCAAAGTTGATGTCCCAAAGGATATGTTTGAGGCTGGAGGTCACCTTGCGGAGTACAACTCTGGCATTTTCATGCTTCTCCTCCACTCCGAGCACGAAGTTTGGGTCGCTCGCGTACTTGATTAGAAAGCTCGACATCTTTCGCTCCTTTCGCGCTAAAGTGAGGCCAATCGCGCCTTAGTCGTGAAGCGAGTTCAGGCCATTTGAGCCTCACCGTATTCGCAGCAATAAGCGTGCCAACAGAAAACTAATCAAGCTGCTGGTTGAAAAAGCGCTACACTGTCCGTCGTCAGATAATTTGAGACTGATCAGGCTTTTCGAAAAGGGAGGCTCTCGCTCATCAGGGGTTAGAGTTTAAGCTGCTCGCAATTGTGCAAGCGCCGGTTTGCGATAGTGACAAGCTTGATGCGCTTGCGTTCTGCAAGGATCGCTTCGGCCCTACTCGAAGTAGACATCGGTAGGTGTGAGGTTGTCGATGCTCTCATGATAGCGGACATGATTGTAGTGCTCGACGAAGGCACGTACCTGCCGTTCGAGATCGCCAGGCAGGTGGTGCCGGTGCGCGACGGTGATATGGTCAAGGCCGGAGGCCGCGAGTACCTGGTCGAGCGTGGCCGTGACGTCGGAGGCGCACATCGTGGGACCAAGCCTCCAGGCCACGATGTAGCGCGAGAAGTCATCGACGGTCGACAGGTAGTACCAGCCCAGCCGGTGATCTTGAGGTAGGTAGAGTCGGTCTGCCGGAGCTGGTTGATGGCGGTGGTCTGTCCTTGAACTCGTTCGCTGCCTTGATCACCATATAAGCCGGGCAGGTGATGAGGTCATGCGCCTTCAACACTAAAGCAATGATCTGGCCCCGCACATCGTCGGGGATGCGATTCCAGACCCGGTCGGGCCGGGACCGATGATCGGCCAGCGCTTCAATGCCGCTCACGGTAGCGATCACACCAGCGATAAAACGTGGCGCGTGTGGGATCCCGAGATTGTCCAGCGTGCTGACGCCGCGTATTGCCGTGGGTGTAGGAGAGCGATGCCATGGCTTGGCGACGAAACACGAATTGCCCAGAGCTGCGGTGTATTGACCCGGCCCGGCGTCCGCCCACAGCAGTTTCGTTCTCGCCTGGCCCGGCGAACAGCCTCTGATGCCCCTGGAATTACATCGTGCAGTTGAAGACATGGACATATGGAGCGCAAGCAGCGACAACTATTCGTTCGTGATCAGCTTCCAGAGCCCCACTGGTCCAGGCTTTTTTGGAAGGTTGGGCTACGTCGCGTCGTGGCGTCGACCCGAGCCGTGGCGCGATCAGGGTTCTAGGCTCGCCCCTCCAAAGCTTCGCTGAGGCCGAGGACGCCTGTAACACCATGCTGACTTACCTCAAGGACGAAACGGATTCCGTTCTTCCTGGAAAAGGTGAGCCTCCCTAAATGCCGCAATCGCTCCTCGTGCGGCCAAGGATAGCCGTCCGCCATCAATCGAATCTCGCAAGGCGGTCGGGCGCCCACGCGACGACCCACGAGCCGTGCCTCTCAATCTCGGAGCATCTCGTTGAATTTTGCGCGACCAGGTGCTTTCGCGCTGAATGCCTCTTCGTAAACTCCGGCGATTTCGATATCTGATCGTCCGCCGAAAGTACGCTGTTGATTGTGCGTGCGTGTCGCGTTCTGCGTCGCCTCGTCCGCCCGTATTTTGCAATCTAGCTACAGGCGCCGGAATATTCCCCAGCCCCTCTAAAGCGGGCGCCGACGACAAACCTCTCTGCCTTCAAAGCTGTCATTCGCTTGCCCTGACCAGATTGGGTCTGCCATTATGATGGCATGATGATCCCATCTAGGGTCAAAACCCAATCAGCGGGTTGAGCACGTTCGGTTTTCCTGATTCACAGAGGGGGTGGATCTCGGGAGGCGACGTATGGCGTTGTTCTGGTTGTCGGATGCGGCGTGGGCGGCGATCGAGCCGCATCTGCCGAAGAACCAGCCCGGCGCGCGGCGCGTCGATGGCCGACGCGTGATCTCCGGCATCCTGCACGTGCTCAAGGTCGGTTGCCGCTGGTGCGATTGCCCGGCCGACTACGGACCTTCGACAACGATTTACAATCGGCTCAACCGCTGGTCGCGCCGAGGCTTCTGGCTCAAGCTGCTCGACGCGCTGGTGGAGGCAGGGGCGGTCACGAAGAGCACCGCCATCGACAGCACCTACATCAAGGCGCAACGCGCGGCGTTCGGAGCAAAGGGGGGCGTGCGGCCCAGGCGATCGGTCGCTCGCGCGGCGGCTGGACGACCAAGGTCCACGCGCTCACTGACGTCATTGGCCGTCCCTATGCCCTGATGCTGACACCCGGCAATGTCAGCGACATGAAGGCCGCTGCCGCGCTTCTCGAACGGGCCGGGCCGGTGCGATACCTGCTGGGTGACAAAGGTTATGACGCCGACCGGTTACGCCGCCTCGCCCGCCAAGCAGGCGCCACGCCCGTCATACCCGGCCGCCGCAACCGCCGGCGCACCATCCGATATGACAAGCAGCGCTACCGGGGCGCCACTTGATCGAGAACGCCTTCTGCCGCCTCAAGGACTTCCGGCGCGTCCATACCCGCTACGACAAGCTCGCCGCCAATTTCCTGTCCGCCGTGGCGCTCGCAACCGCCGTCGCCTTCTGGCTCTGATCGAGTCTCAGCCCTAGGGTTCTTCGATTCGAAAATACGTTTGCGTGATGTGCGCCGACGTAAGTTGGTAACCTTGTGTTCTGGCCTCCGAAATATCTGCCAGGCGTCGATCAGAGGGGGGGTGTAAGGCGAGAACTGATATTAAAATGAGGATACTTTCCCTTGATACGAGGATGTATTTCCGCCGCAACTTCCACGTCTGATGATGAACGTATCTCCCGCCCCACCTTTCGATGATATGTTTGATTGGGTGGGTGCGCGTCAAGAATCTCTTCGTCGTCGTCTGCGCATCGAGCTACTCGTATGCGATCCTGATGCAGTCGTGTTGGTGAAGCTTCTCTTGTCCCTGATAGCGAACTCGCTTCTTGGCTTCAGCTATTTGCTCGGCGCTGAGCATACGTGGTGGGCCTTGTTGATTGCCCTGCCGCAAACACAGTGAATATTCGACGGCCCTGAGGCGCCCGGCACTCTTTTAGGCTTGGAATCCTCCCGCCCCGGATATCCGTATCTGCAACGAATACCACTGATCCCTACTCGGAATTATTACCGAAACTGGTAGGCTTCCCTGGCGGGCGCCCGCGACGCCCCGAGCGGAAACGTTGCACGGCTTGCGTCTAGTTAGTCGAGTTCGCTGCCGTGCGTGACCGAGCTTGTCTATGTCCCTACGAATGAGGCGATGCTCAGCCATTTGCGGGGATGTTCAGGCTCTGGGGACTTAGGGATGTGGGGAGATCACACAGACCCTCAGAGGTTCAATGAGCTCGTTGCTGATCCGACCTGATCTGATCGACACGCGATATCCCGCACATGACCATTTATGCGCCTAGCTTCAACCGGCGCGATCTACCCTTGGGCAGCGCGGACGCGACTCGACGCCGGGAAACATGCGAAAAGCCGACGCTGTCCCTACCGCGCCCGCGCTGCCATTGGAATCAGCAACAACGTGACTCGGCGCTTGAGGCGTCGCGAGCACGCAAGCGCTGTCCCTATCACGCGCCGCTAACTTCAGTGGCCAGCTTTACCGCCTCAAATAGCAAAGCTGATCACCGCGCTATCCGATGGGTGCATCCACCAGGAAGCCTCCAATTTATATAGCCGGGAGATCCCGCAGGCACCTACCTGCATTGGTCGGCTAAACTAATTGAATGCCAAAGGTCTAAGATGCTCACCTTCCCAAATACATTTCACTAGAAGCGGCCCATGGGCTGTTCGCCAGCTCAAAGACAGTTCCAACGTGCTGTTCGCCGATCAAAAGGGAAGGCTTGTCCGACGCAAACCCGATCACCATCAGCAATAAATCGACCACCGAGTCCGCGCGAAGGCTGATGGGGATATGCGCTTCTTACTCCATTCAAGTTCGCGGGATGGAGCTGGTACTATATGTCGACCGTGCTTGACGACTTCTCACGCTACATCGTGGGCTGGCAGCGTTGTCCAGCGATGGCTTCCGCCGACGTCACGGCCACACTCGACCAGGCGCTCGTGGCCTCTGGCATCACGAATCCCTCCGTCCGAGCCAATGTGAACACGACACCGCCTACTAGAACACGTAGTGTAAAATGCTAGTCGATTGTGGCAAACGATAAGCCAGTTTAGAGAAGCTGGCCGGAGCATAGAAATGTCTGGCGCCGAAAATGGCAATCCGCTGATAGGATTTGCCACCGACATCAGACCACTGTTTACGCAGACGGACATCAATCACATGATGTGGTTCTGCGATCTTTCCAAGTACGGCGACGTCAAGACAATGCTGATCGGATTTTTCGCAGACTGAAGGCGCAGGGCGGGCCGGTGATGCCGCCACCTCCTGCGAGGGGTGGGGACGGCCCCTGGTCGGCGGAGAAGATTGCACTGTTCCAGAGTTGGATCGACGGCGGCTATCAGCCCTGAGCTGGGCCCGGTGCGCCGATTTTCTCGAGGAGCTTTCATGCAGAAGCTGCGATCGATTGTTTGTTTCGTCACCTGTTCAATTTTATGCGGATCATTGGCGGCGGTAGCTCAACAGCCGCCGGTCGGTTACTTCGATATACCGCCAGGTTTCGATTATCCCGCAAACAAGCAGACACTTGAGCAATATCGGACATCGGCAAACGTTCCTGCGCAGCGCCTCCACGTCTGGAACGTATTTGCGGGCATGACCCAGACGACGCCGGATGGGAAGTACCCGATCTTCGAAACATGGTTCTCGGAAGATGAGGTCTTTAAGGTCGGGCCGGAGCCGCAGGCGGTGGGACCACGGCGCATCGTGCGGCGCTTCAAGCAGCCCGCCCAGTTGTCGGCCATACCCGGTGAACTCGTGCCGCAAGCTGCGGGGACTGCTCTACTGTCGGAGGTGCTCTACAACTACGCGGGCTACAAGCACGTACGCACAAATCGGCTCTATCTCACCGTGGAGCTCGACGCGCTACGAGCAAACGGTGCGCCGGATTCGGTCGTTCCCGGCAATCGCATAATTCCAGTCTTTCCGTCTGAAGCGATCTCGCTGAAGACGGTGTGGTGGCCGATTGCCCGGGATCAGGTCACTGCATTGCCCGTCTGGGATCCTGAGAGCAATCCGCCCCGTCCCGCTGGTAACCCGTTCACGACTTGGGCGCGCGTCGTTGCGGTCGACCCGAACCAGACCAACGTTCCTCCCAACGCGACCCGGACGGTATTCTTTCTTGGCAAGCAGTTTCCCAATTCGCATTTAGTCGGCATTGACGCGTTCCATGCGGTCAAGCTCGACGCACAGACGGCCCAGAACGCGATGGCGAACGACCGGTTGGCCCGAGCGGCGGAGCTTGCGCTCGGCCGACCGTTGCAGGAAGGCGACTACGTGGTTCTGGTGGCTTCCCATCTGACTACCAAAGAGATCGACGACTGGGTTTGGGCGACTCTCTGGTGGCACGACCGGCCCGACGATGGCCCTTTCGCTGCCGACCGGCCTGCCAAGGTTGTCGGGGTCTGGCGCAATTTCCTCATGAGCGCGACCTACGACTTGGACCTGCCGCGCGAGCCGGACGGAAAGCCGCATATCGCCTTCAATCCGTGGCTTGAGGCGGGTTTTCCGGATCCGGATGGTGGATCGGGCAATGGCACGGTGAGCAACTGTATGAACTGCCACAACCGGTCCGCTTGGCGGCCTGACTGGCAGGGCCAAGGGGGACGAGTGTTCCTTCCAATCTTCCGCGGCAAGCCCGATCTTCAGAACGATCCCGCGTACGCCGCCGGACGATTGCGAACGGACTTTCTTTGGTCGGTGCCATTCAACTCGCAGTGATCGTCCGCCAATGGTGCGCTCGCCATCTTCCCGTGCTGCGACGGCATTGAGCAAGGCCAAGCGGATGGCTCGATCGCTGGATGGCGTCTGCGGGGTCGACTACGGGTTCGCCTTCAAGGATGGTATGCGTACCGACCGGCTGTCGGTTCGATTTCATATGAACCGGAAGCAGCGTCTGTCTCGTCTGCCCATCGACCAGAGACTGCCGAACAAGATCGATGGCATCGACCTCGATGTCCTGGAGATCGGCTACAGCCCTCACGCCGGAACTCCGCGCGCGCCCCAGCGTCTCGTCCAGCCGGGTCTCAGTGTGGGCAATCTCAAGCAGCGGAGCACAGGTACACTAGGAGCCATAGTTCGCGACCTCACGACTCAAGAACGCTATCTCTTGAGCAATTGGCACGTGCTTTGCGGCGGGCCCGAAGCATCGGCCGGGGATCCGATTAGCCAGCCAGGGCCGATGGATCTAGGCAGCAGCCCCCCTAATGAGGTGGCGAACTTGGAACGGTGGCTTCGCCTGTCGGAGCAGTTCGATGCTGCCCTCGGACGGCTCGCCGACCACATGGATCTGAGCGAGCAATTGTTCGGAACCGCGGTCGTGCCAACGGCCACGGTCGCGCCCGCTTTAGGAATGTCGGCGATCAAGAGCGGTGCAGTATCCGGCGTCTCGCAGGCGCTGATTGATGGCGTAGCCGGTACCTATAGGATCGACTACACCGGTTTCGGAGACGGGCCAGAATGGATGCAGGGATTCCGATTGGTACCCGATAAGGCGGCGCCGGCGGCTGCTCTGAGCTTGGAAGGCGACTCCGGCTCGTTGTGGGTGGAACGCTCTACAAGCAGAGCGGTAGGTTTGCACTTTGCGGGCGAAGACGATGTGAGCCCTTTGAACGACTATGCGCTTGCGCATGCGATTGATGACGTGTTCATGCGGTTGAACGTTGGGCTGATTGTGCTGTGACTTCGTACTCGAGTTTAAAGCGCGCGGAGGAAATCAACTTTCGAGCTGGTAATAAGTGGTTATTCCGAGCAGCCGAGAGAGCCTCTGTCGCTAGATCGCGCGCAGACGCCACTCGAGGTAGTTAGACACTAGCTACGCTCACTTTAATCAAAGGCTTTGGAGCATATGCTTAGGATCCGATGTAGACGAAGTCGATCTTTAGGAAAAGGGCATTGGCAGCATGAGCAGCAGGCAGCTTGAAGATGAATACGGCCGCGAGGAAGCCGAGGCGATTGCCGCGGCACTTGACCTCACACCCGATGAGCTAAATGAAATCGAGTATGTGATACACGAGATCGCCAACGACGACGGACTGGTTTACGGATACGGCGTAGAGATCAAACAGGGAGCTCCGCAGCACATCCTCGACAAGCTCGCTCGACTGCCAAGGCACGGCAACTTTGTGCTGATCCATTTGCGCGGATCCGTCTACGACGCAGATCACGAGCAAATGGAAATAGAGATGACGAGAACTACCGTTTACAAAGTCAAGCTCTACAACGTAGCTACGGATGAAGTGATTATCTCTCGCCGCATGGCCACGAAAGAGGGCGCAATCAAGATGGGAGGGTGGACTGTTGAAGGCACGGGCGTTGTAGTTGATCTAACCGACCTAGAGCCCGGAGAGGAATGGACGGCTCGCGACTTCGGTCCTGCCGGATATGAGGGTGCTCAAGACTGAACGTCCGCGCCGCGAGTCCGATGCGGGGCGCCTCTTCCTCATATCGTTCTAGATGGCTGCAAACGGACGCGCAGGAGAGAGCCAGATTTCGTGGTTGAAGCATTCGACAAAGGCATTCTGCGTCGGCGTGCCGGGTGCGATGTAATGCCAGGCGACGCGGCCCTGATCGACCTATTTCAGGATGGCGTTGCGGGTCATTTCGGTGCCGTTGTCGCTAACCACCATTTTGGGCTTGCCGCGCTCGATGATCAGCGGGTCAAGCTCCCGAGCCGCCCGGGCACGTGTACTCGTCAACCACGGTCAGGATGCGGAAGCGGCCGCCATCGGTGAGCTGATCCGAGACGAAGTCGAGCGACCAGCGGTCATTCGGCACTATCGGCACCACCATCGGCGCCCTGGTCCGAGCCCCCGCTTGCGGCCACCACGACGGACCAGGAGCCTCTCTTCCCGATAGAGCGGGAACAGCTTCTTGTCGTCTAATCGCTGTCAACTGCCCTGGAAGCTTGTCGTCTTCTAGGTCGGAAGAATGTGCCGCCTGACCATGGCCGTCGCCAGTCGGAGCAGGGCCATTACGACATCTTGGAGAAGTTACATCAACCTAACTGTAACCTTCGCCTGGCCTCCATTGTTCGAGTAGAATGCATCGTATACCCACGGCAGTCCGATCGCGGCATCGTTCACGTACAGGAACAGCTCGCCGCTGCGCTCAGCCTTGAAGATCGCCTTGTACGCTTGAGGCGTCGTATTCGGCTGCGGCACCGGATCAAGGAAAATCGTCCACGCCGGTGTTGCCGCCGCGCGATCTTGCGGTTTACCAGGGCCTGAACAGGATGCGGCGGAGGACAATCTCGCCGCGAAACTTCCACCGGTTAGCAAGCTCTACGGTAGAGGTCCAGAAGTCCGCCGGCGGAGCATAGAGTTCGAATGCCCCCTCAGATAATACAACGTAACACTGTGTAGGATTGTAAACGCTTCAAACGCTTGCTTGTACAATCTGACATCGCGTACGATTCAAGCTTCTTCGATCCAATTTTGACGAATTCGTTCGACGCCGAGTCTCGTCCGCGAGCCTTATCCTTCTGACGTTTCCGATGACGAGTGGGCGCTTGTTGCCCCCTATCTGACACTTTTCCCGAGGACGCCTCGCAGCGGACGCACGCGCTTTGCCAGGTGTTCAACGGCCTGCGCTATATCGTGAAGACCGGCGCGCCGTGGCGCTGGATGCCGAACGATTTGCCGCCGTGGGAAATCGTTTATCAACAGGCGCAGCGGTGGTTGCGCGCGGGTTGCTTTGAAGCCCTGGCCGAGGATCGCGCGTTATCCTGCGCCTTGCGGCTGGAACGACCCGCGCGGCCGACCGCCGCCATCATCGACAGTCGAACTCTGCGCTCGACGCCCGAGAGTGGCGCCCGCGGCGCCTACGACGGAGCCAAGTGCAAGAAAGGTTCGAAGCTGCATTTGGCCGTCGATACGCTCGGCCATCTTCTCGCGCTGCATGTCACGCCCGCCAACACCGACGATCGCGCCGAGATTGGCCGGATCGCCAAGACGCTTTCAGGCAGAGACGGGTCAGAGCGTCGAAGTCGCCTTCGTTGACCAGCGCTACATAGGCGACAAGCCCACAACGGCGGCTGCAGAACACGGCATTGCCCTCGAGGTCATAAAGCTGTCGGAGGCCAAACGAGGCTTCGTGCTGCTCCCAAGGCGATGGGTCGTCGAACGCTCCTTCGCGTGGGCCACACGCTTCCGAAGACTTGTCAAAGACTACGAGCGATGCGCTCAGACTGAAGATGATCGTCGTACGCGCTGCGTAGCACCAAGTGGCACCTATCAATAACGGCGACTTGGATACCAACCTCTGGGCCGCGCAGGTTGTGGACGATAAACCGAGTACGGCCGCCATGCCGCGTTGGGTGGATATCTGACGGGCCGACGATTTAGGTATCCGTACATTCCGACGGCTGACCTAGACCACACCCTCTCGGGGCACATTGGTAGAGAAGCTGTCCAAAGCGGTTGACGACCTGAACACATGAATAACCGCACGCCTGCGCATGCACCACTTCGGGGGAGGCAACAGCAGCGCCTGCCAACGTGATGCAGAGCAGTAACGAACTTCGTAGCATCGAAAAGACTCCTACGAGTTAGGCCCGAATTCGGGCTCAAGACATGCCACCACATGACCATCTTGCATCGAGGAAGTTCTCAAGTTCCCACTCTCAATTTGCGAACAGAGCCAAATATAAAAACAATGAAGCCGAGCAACCAGAGCCCAAATAGACCGATTGCAGCGCCATAGTGGGCCACAGGAACGACTTTTTGCACGAGCGTTAGAGGCAGAGGATCTGCGACAAAGCTGAAAATGACTTGCGCAACGCCTTGTGCAACGAGTATACAAGACGATATGAAGAAAAATCGTTCAGCAGCAATTTTCATACTTCACGATGCATTATAGCACGTGTCAGTGAAGTTTAATATGTGTCGAAGTATCGCCGCAACGCTTCCCGAACAAGCTCGGAGCAAGTGCGATGCCCTAGCCTTCGGACATGCTCAAGCTGCCCTGCCATTTCACGAGGCAAGGATATTGAGAGCGTTGCTGTTGTCGTGCCATAGCCGAGCAACTCCTCTCTACGAGATGAAGCCCGCGCAGGGGTGCGAAGTTGCCGAAATTGCAAACATGTTAGCCACAACGGGCGCGTCCTACAGGCCGACGACGTTCACGAAGAATCGCGCCCGGCTGGAGAACGGTGAGGTGTTTTCCAAGTTCATGACAAAGCTTCTGAACCATCCGGATGTGAAGCCGCTGCTGTCGAGTGAGCACTTCTCGGTGGATGGCACGCTGATCGAGGCGTGGGCTTGGCACAAGAGCTTCCAGCCGAAGGATGGCTCGGGCGGCGACCATAATGGCGCCAACTTCCACGGCGAGAAGCGCAAGAACGAGACCCATGCCAGCGTGACTGATCCGGATAGCCGGCTGTATCGGAAGGGACAGGGCAAGGAAGCAAGGCTGTGCTACATGGGGCACGTTACCATGGAGAACCGGAACGGCTTGGGAGTGGCGGGCAGCGTCACGCATGCCACGGGGATGTCGGAACGCCGCGCCTCGGAGGACATGCTCAAAGCCAAGGCCAAGGAAGCCGGCTGCCGTATTACGGTCGGCGAGGACAAGGCCTACGACACCGCCGATCACGTCGCCAAGCTGCGCGCGATGAACGTTACGCCCATGTTGCCCAGTACAATCTCGGCAATCCGAGTGGACGCCAAAGCGCGATCGATGGCCGCACGACCCGGCATCCCGGCTACGGGATGTCGCAAACGTGCCGGGCGATAGCCGAATGTATCTTCGGATGGGGCAAGCAGCACGGCACCATGCGCAAGACCAAACATCGCGGCTGCGCTCGCGTGCTCGGCGATTTCCTGCTTAATCTGATTGCCTATAATCTCATCCGGATACCCAAGCTGATCACGGCTTGAGGCCGCCGATCGGCGCGACAATCACTGCTCGGCAAAACAACTCCTCGCAAAATCCAATATCGAGACCAAATCACAGGCGGTTTTGCCGGTTTTTCAGCAGACGGCTAGAGGCTATTAGGACTGATTAACCGTAGACGTTGAGGTTTGCGGGATGTCGATTCCCCGCGAGCCTATCCTTCTGACGTTTCCGATGACGAGTGGGCGCTTGTTGCGCCCTATTTGACGCGGCCGGCTCAACCGATCGACGCAACACAGTCGTTAAATCTCTCTGCTGGGGTTTTAAATTGCAAGGTCTCACGTGGTTGTTCGCTTAGCTGACGAGCCACTTTGTTCAGATTGGTCCTCCAAGCCGCGCGCCATGTCCGGCGGCGCGTCGATCGTGTCGCGTGAAAGATCCGGGCACAGCACGAGCTTGCCCTCGAGACTGCCCGCCTCGAGCCGGCGGTGAGCTTCGGCGACCTCGTCGAAGGCGATCCGCTCGGCGACGCGCGGCCGGATAGCGCCAGTCGCCAAGAGCCTGAACAGCCGTTCCAGGTCGTCCTTGAACCAGGTAGGGTGTCGCGCTCGCATCGCATTGACCGAGTAAAAGCGAGCGCGCTTGCCGCTGGGCAACAGTCTCCACAGGTACAGGCGCGCGATCTCCATCAGGATGTGGAACATGCGACGCTGTGCCTGCACGCTCGCAGAGAAGCCGATGGCGCAGAGCAGGCCGCCCGGCTTGAGCGCCGCGTATGAGCGGCGATAGCCGTCTTCGCCAACTCCATCGACGATGACGTCGAATCCGCCCGGCACGACGCGCGTGAAGTCCTCATGTTCGTAGTCGATCGGCGTTGCCCCTAGCTCTCGGACGAGCGCTATGTGCTCGCCGCGCACGGTACCCCACAGCTCGAGACCGGCCAGCCGTCCAAGCATGATCAGCGCCTGGCCGACGGCGCCAGCGGCACCGTGCACCAGCAGGCGCTGGCCTCGCTGCACCCGGGCCGCGCGTTGCAGAAGCTGGTACGCCGTCGTCCAGCTCAAGATCAGAGTAGCCGCTTCCGCCGCGTCTACGCCGGTCGGCACGCGGACCACGTCGTTCGCCCGAAGCGTACGATAGTCGGCGTTTGATCCAACCACCGTCATGTCGGCCACGTGGTCGCCAATCTGAAGATCGTGCACGCCTTCACCGAGCTGATCGATTTCCCCGACAACGTCGTAGCCCATTACGAACGGCGGGCGGAGGCCCATCGTTTGCGGGTATAGATGGCGTCTGATCAATACCTCGGTGTAATTGAGGCTTGACGCAAGTACACGAACCGCACCTCTCCCCGACCAGCAGCCGGCAGGGGAGCATCGATCACCTCCAGCCTCTCGGGATCACCGAAACGGCTAACTTGAACAACTCGATTGCGCGGCTTGATCATGGGTGATCTCCCTGCAATCGCGTAATCCAGCGCAAGCATAGCACCGGTCCGCAGCTATTCTGCGGTCTCATCATTACGTGACAAAGAATAATGCTGACCTGAAGTTCTGCCTTGATCTGGCTCAAATCAGGCGGTCCGACGGCTGTCGCACCGGTCAAGCCAGTCCGCTTCGGATGCTGTTGTCTAATCGCTGCCGGGGCGTCAAGCATATAATCGCTGAGGAGACACTGCCGGGTGCATGGTTGTCTTCGCGATCGGCATCAGCCGCCGCATGATGGCGCTTCGCGGGACGAGCCTTCAATGTGGACGACGCGCTTTGCTGAGTCAGCAAAGCAACATCATCAGCCGAATGGCTCGGCTCACGTCCCGGCAGGGACGCCTTAGGCGTTCGGGGGTCCGAACGCGATCGGGACTTATGCGGCGGCTTCGGCTTCCGGGTTAAACAGCTCGCCGGTCTTAAGCATCGTATGCATTATTACCGCCAGTTTGCGGGCCACAGCCATGGCAGCTCTTTTGAAGCCGATCCTCTCTCGAAGCTGCAGACCCCAGGTGCGCAGCGAGCTGTGAGTTAAGCTGCGCGTCAGAATGACCGCTGCCGCTACGTAGAGAAGCCCTCGTAAGGGAGGTCGCCACGTCGGGATGTATGGCCGTCATAATCGACCTTTCCGGATTGGCGCCGAGGACCCGAGATTGCAGACTGCCGAGCGGCTGGTGAAGCTGCTCGCCCTCATCACTGTCGTCAGCTGGCGCATCTTTTGGATCACCATGTCCGCGCGCGCTCAACCGGATGCGAGACCTGAGACTGTCCTTACCCCTGCCGAGATAGAAACACTCCACCGCATCGATGCGGCACGTTGCAGACCGCGCATCCTTCGCCGAACGCTCGAAACTTACCTTTTGCAAATCGCGATGCTCGGCGGCTATCTCGCCCGCACGCGCGACCATCCCCCAGGAAACCGAGGGCGATATCTTGCAATTTGGTCAGACCACGCCAGACGACGATGTGCGCCTAACTTCAATCGACCGCGGAGGTAGGCTCTCGCTATGAGCGCAACATAGACTAACAATTCCGCAGTTTATTCACCGTGCCATACCGGATGCATGGACATCGGTTGGGAAATAGTAGAGCGAAGTCTTCGCTGAGGACATACGACGCGATTCGTCAACTTCCAATCCTTGAGTTACACTCGGAATATTCGTCAATGGCATGAAATCGCACTTCGCATACGTACGCGTCTCAACAGTCAAACAAGGCGTACACCGCTCATATCTGCAGGAACAACGAGCTGCGATCACTGCATTCGCGCAGCGCAATAACCTTTCGATTGACGAAGAATTTGAAGAGCAAGAAACGGGTGCAACGATTGGCCGCGGCGAATTCACCCGGATGGTTGGGGCGCTGAAAAAACAGAAAGCCTCCGGAGCCATCTTTCACAAGATCGAAAGCTCCCGCAATCTCAAAGATTGGAGCACAATCCAAGATCTCGCTGACATTGGCGTCGATATTCGCTTTGTACAAGAGAGCATCAACCTTGCTACAAACGAAGGTAAGCCGACCGGCGACTTTCTTGCAGATATCGCACTCGGACAACGCAGCCGCTTTGATGCCCTCCTCGCCCTCGCCGCGGATCCTCGGGGCTGTGCCACCTCTAGCCGCCAGGCGCCGATCGGCCAGTCTGCGTTGCCATGAATTCCGAAATGAAAAGAACCTAGCCGAATGTCTCCTCCTGGCCCAAGCGGGCTACTGCGCTTTGAGCGGCGATGTCTCGTTTTGTAACCAGAGCGAACTGGCGTAGAATGAACCAGCGTATGACGAACCCGTAGGGCCTCGTGACCTCTCAGTGGCAGTATCAAGTTAGGTTTGATGTCTGCGATACAACGGTAGCGGAATCAATACGTCGAAATTTTCACGATCCGGCACGGAGGCCTCTATTCGATATACTCTCGGGGCATGGCGCGGCACCGAAATGTCAGTTCGACGCCTTTGCGGAGTATGTCGCCGCGGCGAAGGAAAACGGCGTCGAAAGTTATCCGCTCTATCGGTGGACGAAAGCAGCGATCGAAGATCCGACGAAGAAGGAAAGATACTTGTAATCCTTTAACTCTCTACGTGGATGATCAAGAGGTCTATGAAAGGGAGCTTGCTGACGCGCTAGAAGCGGACTTGCAGTCCGGTCGCCCGTAGGGGGATCATCGATCAAACATCTAAGTTCGACAGCATCCGGCCAACAATCCTCAACCGCCAGAACGCTCCCGCGAGTGAGGCCAGGTCATTCATGCGGGTGAGTTGAGACGACCGTTCCTGGCCCATCGCGACATTTTGCGCTGAGTTTATGATGGGTACACGGCCTTCCGTGATGAACCCGATGATGTCAAGCCTCCCGATTGAACGTCACGCCGCGAGCTCATGCTTCCGTCCGTGGACAACGCCTATCGCATAGAGATCGACCACGCGCTCGAAGGCATCGCGGTGATTGAAAAGCATCTGGGATCCGTAATAAGCTGGCTGCCTAATCCGGGCTTCGTTGCTCAGATTGAGAGAGAGCTCCTCCTCAGGCATAATCCGTTGCGTCGGTACTTTGTGTGCGCTTCATCAAGCGACAGCCTCTTGCCATTGCGCGATTGGAACAGGATTCTGCGCAAGCAAAGATATGTCAGCTAGCCACCGACGAAGAAGCTCTGAGCGTGTGAAACGACTTCGTGTTCATGTTTGTTACGACTTTCTGCCACGTCTGGGATCGGCGAGTTATCAGAGCCTGCGGCGTTGACTTTTTGTGCAGCGCACTAAATACTCTAAAGAGGTGATCTTGCACCGCAATCTGTGGTCCGGGATACGCTGGGGCTCACGCCTCGGGAAAACACTCCGGGTCATCCGGTCCTGGATACGTCCATCAGGGAGAAAGGCTTAGCCCGCCACAGAGCCACCTCATAGAGCCGCTTCGCGGCTCTTTTCTTTTTCAAAGCCTGTATTATCCTTGCCACCCAAGGATGCGTATCATGCGTACCCACGAACCATTACGCAGAAACACTCCAGCATTGGCAATGGATCGATTTCGGTCAGATGCTTTGCCGCGGTTCCTCGATGATTTTGCTCCTGTCGCCGAGACCGGGATTTCAGAAGCAGAATGTCAGCGTGTAAGGGCAACACTCAATCAGTTCACCGATCACGCGAGCTGGTTGCCGGACGGAGGAGTCTTTCGCAAGGCAATCTGGCAGCACCTTCAGGATTTTCATGACCTGTATTCGAAGTGGAACGATGTGCAGGGGACGGACGACGCGTCGCGAGCACTACGTTCCGAAATCATTCGAGAAATACGTTGCTGTCGCAATGGGCTTGCGAGGGCAGCACGAGTGAATAGTCATATCCTCGACAAGGAATTAGATCTCAAACTGATCGATGCCTATTACAAATCACTCGGAGATTTGGTGAGAGCAGTGCCTCGGCTGTTTGTGAAACTATCCGAGGCTGTAGCGCGATACTTTGCGCGGCGTGCGCCCTGAGGCTTCCTCTAACGGTATCGCCCAGCCGCAACGATGGGGCGAGCAATTGTTCGACGTAGGCCAGGAAAGCGTCGCCATCCATTGGACCGTCCAGAACAAGCGGCGCGATTAGACCGTCGGAGCGCAATCCAGCGGTGAATGTCGTCGTCTTCCAATGTCCGTGTGGGACAGCCGCACGACATCGCTCACCGCGTGGTGAGCGCCCGTAAAGCCGCCCCATTTTGGTGTCGGCGCTGGCTTCATCGATGAAGACGAGGCGCTCAGGGTCAAGGTCGATTTGCCCTTCGAACCACTCCTCACGCGCGGCATTTATATCGCGGCGCCTTTGCTCGGCGGCGTGCGCTGTCTTTTTTTGAGTGTGATCTTTCTGCGCTGGAGGAAACGCCAGAGCGACGCGATGCCGGCCGATATTCCACGACGCTTCAACAATTCTCGCAACTCGGCGAGCGTGATATCCGGCTTCGCTGTCACCGCATCCAAAATCAATTGTGCATGTGCTTCGATGCGCTGCGATTTGCGGCCACCGCCCTGGCGTTTAGGAACGATGTCGCCAACCCCTTGAGGCGACTGCGCCAGCGGATCGCGCTGGCCGCTGACACCAAAACGCTCTGCGGCCTGTCGACAGGACAAGCCACCGTCAATCGCGGCTACCACCCGCTGGCGAAGATCAACTGAAACCGCCCTGGTCATGCATGCTGACCTCCTTCGTCAGCATGTCGCTTGAATCTGACTCGTGCCGTTTTGGGAATCCCTACCGATCCATTCCGGTCGGAGAATGCTCTAGTACGGAAAACGAGAATAGCTCGCAGCTGAGTCGTATTTTGCCGATTTGGCACAAGCACCTATCGGGCATCAAAAAGGTGTGGACGCTAGATTTCGATTATGTCGCGCACCACGTCAATATTTTCGGTTTCTCTGCCACTCGAGATGCTCGCTAAACTCGAGCGGGTGAGAGTGCGAGAGCGCCGGACTCGCTCTAAGTTAATTCGCGAAGTGTTGCGGCGTTACTTCAGTCGGGAAGTTGGCTCGCGCACTGCAGCTCCTGACTGTCCGCACAATGCGGCGTGCGGCACTCCAGTTGCGCAGGTCATGAAGCAGGATAAGATAGAAGTATAGTATGAAATGCGAAGCCAAATGGTGTTCAGGAAAGTCTCGATTTTATCGTCGCGCACATGGCGACGAAGATCGGATCGAGGAGTTTCGTGCTCAAACAACTCGCAAGTTCCAAGAGCTTCGAAGAGAAATAGCCGATATCTCGATGTCTTCATGACTTGAGAGCAAAAGTCGAGAACACCAAGGAGTATCGCATAGAGATCGACCACACGCTCGAACGCATCGCGGCGATTGAGAGGCGTCTCGCATTAGGCGCAATCGGACTGACTGCACCCTCTCTTCTATCCCGCGATTACGTCGCCACTTCAGCTTGCTCTAGCCCCATACCAATCGGCGAAGCTCGCGGTCCACGCTAGAGTGGAAACGTACGACCGTATCGTCGGCGAGGACGTCCGATCGATAGATGTAGTCGAGCATTATGTTGTCGCCCATTCTTTTGACGCGCAGCTGTAGATCGAAGCCAATCTCTCTTCCAAGATCTCTTGGGCTTTCACGCGGCAGCGCCCCTTCGCTCGGCAGCACGAATTTCTGATTGAGAATGAGGGTGGTTACCGGATAGCGGCCTGAAGGCCTGCCAATGCCGAGTCGCGCCTCGAGGTCTAATATGCTGAAGGTAGAGCAGCTGCGCAGCTGAGCCAGACACTCGTTCGCTGACGCGACAAGTGCCTTCGCGCGGCCTTCTGTTGCCGGGTAGACGACTGCCAGCAAGGCACAGCATCCTATGATAGTGTGATGCTTTTCCAGGGGGCGCGCGAGTACCGGTACAGCGAGCACCGGCTCCACATCGAAATGCCGCCGCAGCGCGATACCATAGCCTGCGAGAATCACCGCCAGGACACTAGCCCCCGAAGCACGCGCGAGGCGCCGCACGCCCCCAGCGGTTGTTGGTTCCAGTGTCTTGAGGACGCCATGGCTTCTTCCGATAGCAGAGACTGCGCCTAGCGAGGTGTACCGCTGAATGGTGCCGAATCGATCGAGCCACACGTCCCGCGCCGCTCGCGCGGCGACGGCTTCTCGCTCTCTCCTCTGCCATCTTGCGTACTCCCAATACGTCGCTTCCACGATGCTGTCCCGCCCCACGCCCATCGATCCGTTCAGAATTCCCAGAAACTGCGACACGAAGATTTCCAGGGCGTGGGCGTCGGCAATCAAGTGATGCGCGCAAAGGACGAAGGCATGCCCTTCCGCAGGTTCGCCGAACGAAGCGATCCGAAACAGGGGCCAGACCAATGGATCTATAACAGTTTCCGCAAATTCCAGCCGTTTCGCCCGACTGAACTCTATGACGGTTAGGAAGTCCGGATAACTGGACAGCTGGGTGGCCGCCTCGAGGCGATCTGGCTCCATCCCTGACGCGTCCAACGTCACCTGTTGCGTTGGCGGATCTGCGTTAAAGTATGTCCGCAACGCGTCGTGGCGCTTACAGAGCACCGCTAGAGCCCAGAGCACCTTGTCCTGCGGGTACGATTTTGGGCCGACGAACTCAATTATCACGTTGCATGAAGAGTTGCTGCCGGCGGGCATCGCAACGTCTCGGTAGCACGACTGGGATATCGAAAGGGGAAGATCAAGCAAGGGGGTCGACATTTGCGGCAAACCGGAGTTATCCAATTTCGGAACAACCAAAACCGGGTGAGAGTCACGCGACGATTGAGCTGAGAATTCCTGTCCCTGACCATGCGAGCTTCGCGTTTGCGTACTTGGCCACTTCGACAAAATCTCTTGGTCGCGTTCCAGATTGGCTGGCCGTAGGTTGTGAATGCCATATGCTTCCATCAGAATCTCACCCTCTCACTTCGGAGGATCGAGACGCATTCGGGGCCTCGCGAATTCGGTTCCGTTGATCAGGCGCCGCTCAAAGTGGGTCTTCGCGTTTCGGAGGGACCGGAGCACATCTCGGATGCACATCCGATCCAAGTGCACGGAAACCGGGTAGAGCAAAAAGGCTGGAGCACCGCTCCTATAGCGATGATCGACAAAGCGCGGCACGTAGCCGACGACTGGGGTGTCGTTTTCAACATTGAACTCGTTCTGGTTCAGAAATGACCAGAACTGCTCGCAGCGATCCTTGTAAAGGAGCGCCTCGCTTGATTCTGGCGTAGCATCGATGTCTCTAAATTCCGGCGTTTTTCTGTAGAAATCCGGACGTACTATCACTTCGAAGCCCAAGGTATCCGTATTTACTAGTTCAAGATCCTCGAGGGGCGCGAGCTCTTCCACGAACACCTCGCGCGCTCGCAACGCGCGGCCAATATATTCTCGGAATCCCCCCTTTCCCAACCGACGCAGCACGTGATAGGCGGTGATGATCCCTTGGCACGTTCGCGAATTTTCCAAGGTCCGGTCGAAGTTTGACGCATCTCCGAAGTCACATTCCTTTGTCTGATCCCGGATCGCCGAGTCCATCGAGCGAAGCGAAGCGGCGTCATGAGCCATGAAAACGCTCGACGAATAGGGGCACAATCCAGTCTTGTGGAAATCGACGCCGAAGGAATCCGCAACCCTGACAGCAGCGACACGTCGATGTAACTCCATTATCCTCTGTACAGTCGCCGGCGACAAATAGCGCGGGATTGTACTCTCCGAATCGAACATCAACCAAGGCCATGAGATAACCAGGTCAGCGTGCAGTTGCGGGAGCGGTACATCCGCCCTAGCGCAAACGCGATCGATCACCCTTCTGGCGCCATCGAAGTCATCTGCGACTACATTCATAGTAGCGCCGCCGCTCACAATCACAGCGGAAACCACATCCCCGCTCGCCAGCAATTCCGTCATGGTTTGCTCCAAGGACGCTAGATCCATGCCCCCGCGAGCATCGGTCTGCACCCTAATGGTCGCTTCCTTACCGAGACCAAGGAAATTGCAAATGCTCTCAAGGGAAAAGTGCGCGGTGGCGCTCGCTAGCACGCGGTGGCGGGTGCGATACCCCTTGGCGACTCCCTCTGGTTCAGTCTTATTCAGGCCGGCCTTGATGCCGTACATAAGAGTTGCCTTGCCGCCAGACGTGAAGACACCGCCGGCCAACCTCGCGTCCCATCTGGCGAGTCCCGCTAGCGCCGAAACAACACGCCGTTCAGCTAACAGCAGCTTACCTGAGGTGTGATCCCAGAGGCCGTTGGGATTGTACAAGCTCGTGATCGCGGCGAGGGCGACAGTGTCGAGCAACGGCGACGGCGTAATGTTGAAAAGGGCGCGCGGGTCGTGCCACCGGATGCAACCATCGAAGTACTGACACGTGTCCGACATCGCCTCCTCGAAGGACGAAGTACCACCAGGGATCTCGAAGCCAACGTTCTCCTCCTTGTACATTCCTGTGGGGGCGACAGGCCTGCGCCCACTCCTTCCACCTGCAGTGGCTCTGAGACGCGCAATCAGGAACCGGAGTTTATCTTCCAATTTGGGAAAGTTGGCCTCGTTCGGAAGTAGGAATTCCGACCTGCAAAAGGCGTCCCAATCAAGCTGACTCATGGCTTCGACAATCTGTCCACGGAATGGCTGAAAATCATCAAAGGCGCGCTTCGCCTAGCCGACCTCAGGGGCGCGCGTTCGCTCCTACGACTACCGCATGGCCTTCGAGGCAGAGTAGCACGAGGTGCGACAGTCATTTCGCACCAGTCATAGTGCCGATCAACTACAAGAATATGCAGGTAGACGAGATCAATCGGATCCGTAGAATTGATCAGAGCTTGGGGAGCCGGGGGCAGAAGACCTGTTTCAGGCTACCGATCCGCTGCGGAGGGAGAGTGGGAAGAGCGGCGGTGGCTTTTCGACCAGGGCAAGGCGCGCTTGTATAGTTCTTGGCTTTACGCTTGCTTCCGCTGGCAGTGCGGCAACCTGTAGCGCGGCAGACTCGTCCCCTCCAGAATTATCTTCTCAGAGACTGACCGATGTGCAGCAGATCAAGCTTATCGTCAAAAAGTCCCGCACATCTAAGATCGGCACGGCCGATTCCACCGCTGTGGCCGGCTCACCTAACCCCGCTTGACGTGATGTCACTCGGCGGAGCTATCTATCGGATAGCCCTCAAGATAGACTATGCACATGCGCGACGCGCCTCTTCCAAGTGCTGATCCAAGCCTTGCGCAATATCTCTGCCACGGGGAACGCCAAAAGCAAAGGATTGTGAAAGCATTCTGTGCGACCCGATGTGGGGCAAAACTGCTTGGGGATTGACGACGCTTGTCGTCTAAAGCGAATGCAAGCAAAGCGGTCGGGCTACTACCGTTGTGCAGCTAACGGAGCCGTCGGATGTCGCTCAAGTTGGATGTCAAGTTAGTCGGCATACTCGGCTTTGGCGCATTTGGTCGTCTCGTTGCGATACATCTGCATCCGTATTTTTCGCTGATTGCCTACGATCCTGAGCTGTCTGCGGAAGTCCATGGCCTCGATTGTGTACAGCGCGGCAGTATCGCGGATGTGGGACGCTGCGACCTCGTAATCCTTGCAGTCCCTGTTGCCAATTTGGCAGCCGCAATCAAAGAACTTCGTCCACACCTTCGTCCGGGCGCCATTGTAGTCGATGTCGGCTCAGTAAAGATGCGCCCTGTCGAGGTGATGAGGGCTGAGCTACCGTCGTTCGTTGAGATCGTTGGAACGCACCCTCTGTTCGGGCCAGGAAGTGCCCGCGATGGAATTGCCGGACTTAAGATCGCGCTGTGCCCTGTGCGGGGCCGCTCGGTCCTCAGAATTGGGGCTTTCCTGCGATGCATGCTCGGGCTCACTGTGCACATTGTGTCGCCGGAGGAGCACGATCGGGAAGCCGCGATTGTCCAGGGGATCACGCATCTTGTCGCCAAGGTCCTCGTGCGCATGGAGCCTCTGCCGAGGCGATTGACGACGGCGAGCTTCGATCATCTGATCCAAGCCACAGAAATGGTCAGACACGACGCCCCAAGCGTATTTCTCGCAATCGAGCGCGAGAATCCCTACGCCGCCGGAATTCGAGAACGCTTTTTTTCACTCGCGGAAGCGACGCGCGCGATGTTGGATCAGCACGACTGAACTAACCCGCATTCTTCATACTATCGACGCCACGTTGTGATGATGTGCAGTTTTTCTGGCCGACTGAATGCAGACAGCACGGGACCGCGGCGCCAAAGGCGCTGCCGACCAGAGGGTTTGTTGGGGTCTCCGGTGAGTCTTATACCACCTTCATAACGGCACGATTTTGCGAAGCGGGTCATCTCGTCCACCACGGCACCATCATCGAGACGAACGTTGAGAGTTGTCGCCGCCGTACTGCGATCTGCGATCGAGCGAAAACGCGGCCCTACGGCGAATGGATCCTGATGGACCGACCCATGCCGGAGGCCAACCAATGCTGGTAGCTGCCGCGCAGGTCTGTTTAGGCGACACTAACCGACGCAATTTGGAGTGGGCTTGGCGGCCGAGCCGAGTTGCTCTCCATCGCACAGACCTCGTGCCTACGGCACCGATCAACTGAAGGGAAGGTCCGTCGAGTGAGCAAACACGGTTGCACCACGCGAGGACAAGCAATGTAGTCGCTTGGTCGCTATGGACGCAGGGACTTCCTCTATCGGCAGGCGGTTTCAAAAACGAGCATGGGTCGGGCATTCGCGCTATGGCAGAATGCTTGGCGCTCGATCCATCGTCGGCGCCGCGATGGTTGGTCTGTTGGTCTCAGCCATTGTCCGATGCGCCATAGCTTATTCCAATAATCAGGGCTCTCGCAGGCAAAAATCGACGCAGATGAGATTGCCGTCACCGTCCCGCACCGTCGACCATTCGCAATACTTACCAAGCCAGCCCCGCGGGCCAGGTCCGAACGTGTTCAGCTTCTCCGCTCCAATCGGCCTGCGGACAGAGCGTTGCCGGAGGTTTGCCCGGTACAATGAATATCACCGGTCCTTAATCGGAGTAAGTACCGAAACTGGTAGGCTCCCGTAGGCTGGCGTCCGCGACGCTCGGAACGGCAACCTTGTACGGTTTACGTCTAGTTAGTTGATCTCGGGATTCACAGTAAGCTGGCTGCCTAACGCCGGCTTTGTAGCCAAGGTTGAGAGGGAGCTCCTCCCCAGGCATAACCCCGGGTCTATGGCTCGCAAACGGCACCCGTATGATTCAGGGCATGCTCCCAGCAGGCCATGAAGTCTCACCCGAGCGCCTCGAAGAGTTCAGAGCGATCTACAAAGAAGCGTACGGTGAAGAAATCACCCGGCCCGAGGCAGCTGAAATGACCCGCCGTCTCCTCACGCTCTACCAACTCCTCGGCCGACCTTTGCATACCGACGAAGGGGAGCCAGCCTCTCCATCGCTTCCACGCCCTGATTCAAAACAGCCCTGATACAGTCAAATGTATGCTGACCTTCTTCGGTCTTCGAATATTGCGATATCTCTTTTGCCAGCTTGGCAAATGTGCCCCGTGAAGTTCGAACGTCGTCGACGACTCCCAGCTGGTATTACTTGGTCATAACAGCGTCTCTTTGCCAATTCCGCAATTCTTCACATCGTGCATGGGGCAGTCTTTGGAAGACAATCAATCCATGGCCCGAACAAGATTTGCTTTCACAATCTCCCTTCCACAAGAAATTGCGGTCGAGCTTGAAAGGGTTCAGCAGGAGGAACATCGGTCTCGTTCTGAACTCGTCCGGGAAGCGCTGCGTCGCTATTTCCCGCACGGTCCATGTAGTTGAGCCAGTTTCGCGCAGCAATGCATAGCAAGGCTCGGCGGGAACGCTTCGCGTTAGAATCACCAATCACATTTGGTGGCGCCTGCTCCGGCGCGGGCGATGACCCAGGCCACCATATAGCCCTTGGACTGCTCGGCCTGCACGTGCCGAAGGGCCTCAGAGTAGGTTAGTAAGGGCTCCTGCGCCGGGTAGACTGCGCGGTTGGCCGGGGTGACGAAATGGTGGCAACACACGCGATAGCTTTAGCCTCGAACATCAGAACCTCCTCTCGTCTCAAGTTGCGCGGCCATACGCTCGCGCTGCCTACCACAGGGAATGCGGCGTTTAAAAGGCCGCGCGCTGCTTCAGCGCGCTCTATAAGGTTGGCTCGGCCTGCCAGACGCAGATCGGCGATCTCTACATCGCGCGCTTGATCTTCAAATGCAGCTGCACCGGCAAAGAAGTGCCGGGAGTCATTCCATAAACTCACCATGTCCGGACTTCGATTTCCTGTTCGTCCGCAACTGCTCTGTCAAGCCTCGACCTTCTGGAGCATCGCGACTGTAAGCCGTTGCCTCATGTCCGACATTTTCAAACATGATGCCGATAAAGTACCTCGCGAAAAGCGGTCCTGTGGGCGTTCCTAAACCGTGTTGTACAATCGAAAGCGTCATCACTCCGCCATCGGCTGCATGAGCCCGATCGAGATGTCTTGTAGTTGCCTAGCTTAACTAGACTGATCTTGCAGGTGACGGAAGTCGGCTACGGCGCTTAGCTCCGAACATCGACTGGATGTGTGACATGTTACAGCGCCGCCTGAACGGCCATTGACGTGCGTGACCGACGGGTAATGGTTTCGTTGGGTCCGCTAACGCACGTCGATATTGGCTTATCGGTGCCCATTTTGCTATGTCCAGGCCGGCTTCCTGAAATACGCTGCCTTGGAGATCCCCGAAATCCTTGAATGCATCAAGTCGGTTCGTGAACCGTACGATATTATCTTCGTAAGTGGCGACACCGACTCGTTTGGCCCTCCACGGACAGAGAGGGGACTCGCTTTGCTTCGCGCTCTTCTCCAATTCGGTGTCGATCTCCTCTTTACGACACGGGCCCTCCTCAACGACGATCATCTGCGCGAGCTAGAGGACATAAATGACTCCTGCAGATCGAGAGGCCGGCGAGTCTTCGCCTACGTGAGTGTTGCACAGCTTCATCATCCGCACCTTGAACCGCGTCCTATCGCATCTCCATATGAAAGCATTGCGCAATTGGGCCGCTTCAAAGCAAACGGACTTATTAGCGTGCTGGCACTGCGCCCATTTCTACCAAACGTACCAGTTGAGGAGTACCTCGAAATAATCAAGCTCGCTCAAACCAACGCGGACATTGTTGTTGGGGAAATCTGGTACGCTGACCAAGCTGGCAAAATGGATGAACGCGTGTTCGAGGGGGCGCCTGCAAACTATCCCTTCACACTGAAACAGATAGACTTTGACGAAAACGAAGAGGTTTGGAAGGTGTTTGAAGGTAAGAATATTGAAGCGAGCGCGGCACCTTTGTGCGCCGACCTGAACCTTCCATTCTTCATGCGTAGTAGGCCGGCGATCGAATGGGCTCGCCGCAAGCTCGCGAACTAGGTTTCCTCTTCAGGCAACTTCCTAGGTTAGGAGCCATGAACGCCGGTAATCGCGGTACGTCTTCCCTTTGACAGCCTTCTCTATCCCCGCTTTCAAGCATGTCGTGGATGAGCAAAAGCGGCGTACGGCTCGGCATCAGAAGATGCGTGTGGCCTCAGCCTCGATCTTCTTGCGGATCAGGGGATGCAGACTACAGTATCCGTACAACCTTTCCGTCCGGGCGCCGCGGACGCCCGCCAGGGAAGCCTACCAGTTTCGGTAGTAATTCCGAGTTAGGGATCAGTGATATTCATTGCAGCTCCGGATATCAACCCTAGGGAGTTAGCATGGCAAATCTTGATGCGTGGAAATCCTTCATTACCGGTAGAGTAAGTATTGAGAAAGGTGATGTAGCGGGAGGCCTTGCTGCTATCAACGAGGCACTCAAACTCGATCCATCGGAGCCCATTTTTGTGCGTTCTCGAGAAACAGCGGAGACTCTCCTCAGAGCCTCTGCAAAAGAGGCGATAGGGACGGAGCTGGCCTCTGAATACAACCGGATTGCGAAAGCGAACTCAGGCGCCAACGATAAGCCGGACGTGTGGCTGAGGGACCTTCACAATTTATTGGATAAAGCCGAAGGTCGCGTAAGCGCTGTCGCCGTCGTGTGGTGAGTCTGCCAGACAAGAAGCTTGTCATGAAGCTCGAACAAGACCGCGAGCATCCCTTCGACCGAGATGTGCCGATTCATAATTGGTATTATCCGCTCGCGGTCGAGACACTAGCACTGTCGCCGACGGGCGTCCGACAGTTTCTTGACATGACCCGGGCCGATCCAACTGTGCGTCGCGCCCTTTATCTTCACATCCCCTTTTGCGACACGATTTGCTCCTTTTGTCCCTTTGTCCGCAAATCGGCCGCTGAAAACGATTTGATAGACGCGTATTTTTCAGTTCTTCTCACTGAGATAAGGACTAAGTCGAAGCTGAGCGATAACAAAATTAACGCAATCTTTATCGGGGGCGGAACGCCGTCGCTATTATCCGCCCTCCAGATCAATCAGCTTGGAGAAATACTCCAATCATCCTTTGATTTGTCCGAAATTCAGGAATTTTCCTTCGAGGTGGAGGTGAAGAGTGTCACCGCCGAAAAACTTAAGGCTCTAAAGACGGTCGGCGTGACAAACGTGCGCCTGGGCGTCCAAACCCTTCAGGATCAAGCAAGAAACCTCCTCGACCTTACCGCCCCCGCCAGGGACGCCAAATCTGCGCTTGAGCTCATGCTCGCCCATTTCGATCTTGTGTCGGCAGACATGCTCTATGCCTACGACGGCCAGAGGCAGCGGGATTTGGAGGCCGACATCAAAGAGATCATAAATACGGGTGTGCCGCTGATCGAGCTTTACCCCCTTAATCCGGTCGCTTCCCAAACTCGATTCCATAAACGTGCCGGGCAGTTGGGTCTTCGTCCGGCCACGGCTCGCACTCGCCACGAGTATCGTCTCACCGCCACCGATATGCTAGCCAATGCCGGATACTTTCCGCACAACGGGCACGGGTTTATTCGCACTAGAACCAGCGGGTATCCGACCACGGACGCCTACCACTTCGACTATCACGAGAATGTCTACGGCTATAAGAACTATGAAATCCTGGGGTTTGGCGCGAACGCGATATCGAGCATCCAAGGTATTTCGCTGCAGAACACAGGCCTGCTTCATCAATACATGCATGACGTTCTCGAGCACGGCGTCCCATGCGGAGCTCTCGGTCGTTCGGATGCGTACTCAAGGGAAAGCCGTCCCTTAATTTTTCGCCTTCCTTATTTTGGCTCCGTTGAAAAGGCGGCAATTGACTTCCTGAACGTATATCCAGAGACGCTTCAAAGCCTTCTTGCGCTCATCCGTCATGGGATGATCGAAGATATCGGTCAAACGTTCCGTATCACGCGCCTCGGATGGATTTGGTACACGAACTGCATGTATTTCCTGCTGCCGCAGCATGAAAAGGAGATGATCGACGTTCAAGTATCAAGCGCAAGGAAAGACAAGCGGGCAGCGTTGGAAAACGAGCATCTCAGGTTAGATGCATGAAGGTAGACCTGAACGACAAGATATTCCGGGGAAGAGAGAATTACGACGTCGGAGATTTCGATGAGACCGTCATATTTACCTTTTCCCAAAGGAAAGCGATCGTGACCGCAACGTTCGAGGGACAACTGATCGAATACGGTGTCCTTCTTGGAGCGATGACAGAAGACGGCACCTTATCGGGGCACTGGATTTATTTGAACAGGCAGCAGCAACCGTTTCTAGGGGTGTTTGAAAGCACGGTCGAGCTGTCATCGGCAGGCCGCATCGTTCTCAAGGAACACTGGGCTAGCCTGTCTCCAGGGGCCCCAAGACTCGGATTTTCTACGATCGAAGAGGCCTAAGAGGTGCATATGGCCGCTTCCAATCCTCTCCTATTTAGCACGAGTTATGCAGTGTGCTGGTCGAATGCGCGATCTTGAGTTTATCCTGCGCATGCACGGAACTGAATGCAAGGCCTATTACGCAGCGCTGGCGGATCTTACCCGTGAGGCTCCTGTGTATGAGGATCGCGGCGAGTTCGTGTGCGGAACACCGGATCTTTGCACCTGGCTCTTGAAACACGACGCCGTGACGCGTCCGATGCTGTCGTTCGAAAAGAATTTGGCCACTTTGCCGCTCGATGACGCTGAGCGGAGGCAGCTCGCGATGACGACAGAAGTCGTCGACCAGCTCCTCGCGCGGTCAATCTTTGGAAACCGCAATGGCACTGCGTCCGAATGGTTCGCTTGGCTCTCCGAGCTCTGCAACGCGGACGCCTTGGATCAAATCGCTCGAAAGCATCTGCGCAAGATACCGCCGCGCACCCTCTATGACTTCATGCAAATCGCCAGATCCTACATCGCAGATATTGCATGTCTCGTGGCTGGCGTTCACAGCGACTTCACGCAAGCATACGAAAGGCCGATCGCCGCCATGGTTGACTACATGGACGGCAGAGTGAACACGCGTGCAGATGCACTGCGTGCCGCAGCTGGCGTCAAAGCGGTCGCCGACAAACTTTCTTCTGAGGATTGCAATGACTTACTGCCGGCAGCGCTACGTGCCGACATCCCAAACCGAACGATGTTTCTGATCGCAGCGCATGAAAGCTCAGCATATTTGATCGCAACAGCGTGCCTGATGCTGAAAAGGACGCCTGATCTCACCACGCAGAAAGCGGTTCGTGCCGCTGCAGATTTTGATTTCCCGATCCAGAGCGTTCTCCGCGAGACCACTGAAGATCTGAGGTGGGGAGACTTTCATCTACCAAGGGGCCGAAGAATCCGCATCCATATCGGAGCAGCTTTTGGAGGGGGGCGTCAGCCTAACAAAAGTTTCGGTATTGGTGCTAACGTGTGCCCTGGAGCGAAATTGGCTGTCGCAGCCGCGGAAGCCCTCATCAACAATTTCCGGCCGCTTCTGCCCCAAACAGCCTTTTTTGAACGGAACAGACATACCTCTCTTGCTGCTAGAACCTTTCGCAGGCTTAACGCATTCACCGACTACATCTCATGATCGTCGGCCACCACCTTATTGTCGATAGTCTCGTTGAAGACACAGCCATTCTTCGAAATGTTGAGACTCCTGAAGCAAGTTTTCGGCGGGTCTTTGCTTCCCATTGCGTCAAGGTGCTAAACTTCGTGCCGCATCTATTTTCCTGGGCATGAAATCAACACGTCGCAGTGGGGTATGGGCAAATAGTCGGTAGCTCTGTTTCTGGTCTTCAGCAGCAGCGTGATACGAAGCGTTTTCATGACGTATGCAAAGGAATTCTATCGGGGGAGTGCAGGTGAATTGTCTAAGGGTGAAAATAAACAACGTTTTCTTAAAGGTTGGCGCAATAGCCAGCGGGCCGGCGGTGGTTTCCAACACCGCAGGAATCAACCGTATTGACGAGTCAGCCTTCGTTTGCGAACGCGGTTGAGTTCTTCAACAGCCTGCTCTAGACATCGTCGGCTATTCTTCTGATTGTCGGAGACATTGCGATCGCGGTGCGCCCTTGCCAAAATCTAGGCCGATTGATCGGGCGGGCTGCTCAGTTTAGTGTTTGATCGCAATGAATGACGCGACAACGCCGGCAGCCCCACCATCGTGCGGCTTTGCTCTGATCACAGTGCCAACCAGTGTTGGGATCTGGTTAACGCTATTCGGCCACTTCGGCGTTGTGTTGGCGCGATAATCGTACTCCCAGTTCGCAGTCGCGGTACCGGCGCGTCCGGTGCCAAACAGCTCCACGCTGATATCGCCGGAAGCATCCTTGAAAACTGGTCTGAAGCGGTCGCTGCAATGACCCGGGCCTTGCCCGGGAATGTCCCATCGCTGATAATGGCGCAATCAACAGAGTTGCCGAACGAAACGTTCCGCCCATAAAAAACGTGCCAAGGTGCTCGTTGCGGAAAATTCGTGTGTTGTTATCACCCTGTTCAAGAGTGCCATGACAGCCTCTTGCGAAACCAAGCCGAAGTCGGCCAAGGCGCAAGAAGCAAGCTGTGATGAAATTATGTCCGCACGAGCCGCAATCGCCTTTGGCAGTACAAGCGCGAAAGTCTCCTTTGCGTAACCGCGTGGAAATACGTCAGAGCCCAAGCGCTCACGCAAGTAAGAACGGAGGAGCTCCTTGCCCGAGCGAAGTGCAAACGGAAGCTTCGCTCCAAAATTGATCAAGCTCGGATCGCCGAATGGGCGGACGGGCCAAAGTCCTCGCGTCGCGAGTGGGCGAGCATGACAAAGACTTGCGAGCAGAGTTGTGGATAGAGTGGCGCTGATGGGGGCGCTAAAAAGGAAGGATGAACGAGCGGCGTCGAGCCCGCGTTTCGTCAATAGGTCTTCTGCAAGCCCAAGCGCGATATCCAGGTGGGGTGAAGACGGAGATCTGGGTTGCTCCTCGTCGCTGCTGAAGCGAGCGCAAAGCTCGTCTCCTCCTATGCCGGTCCAGATTATTTCGCAGCCATCACCGCGGAACCGATCCCAGAGTGACCCAAACGCCTCAAGGTAATACTCTGAAATGAGTGGCAGGCGTCCTTTCAGGTCAAGATCTAGATCAATCGCCGGCATGTGGGCGTGCATGTCAACTTTGTGATCGCGGCAATCCAGTGCGCTCAAAATGCTCGCTCGGCGGTCAATCTGCTTGGGGCTACTCCCGTCGCCCAATAGTATCCCGCCACATGCTAGCGATGCTACACTCTCGCTAACAGCAACTGCGACGGAAGCGGAGTCCATTCCTCCGCTCAGCTCCACAGCGTTTGCGCAGAACGCCGTCGGCCGCAAACGAACAACCGCCTGAAGAGTATCAGAAAACTCAAGGACATAATTGCTCCCCTCTCGTCCAGTGAGCTCGGGGGCTGATGAAGTTGTCGCGCCGTACTCAAATGACGTTAGCGATCTGTCGACGTACAAGGTGGCGCCAGCAGTCAGCAGATTAACGCCAACGCAGGCCTGTCGCGCAGAGTAGAACGTTCTCATAGACAGATGATGGGCTATGATTTCTGCATCGATCGTTCCCGATTTATCCAAAAGATCCATGAAATCCCAGGAGAGCGTAACCGTACGAGTGCGCTCCTCCACGTGGAAGTAAATTGGGAGGCTGGCTATATGGCCTGCTCGTACACGCAACCGAGGGCCCCGGCGAGCCGCCTCGATCACGATAAAATCGAGCGGCCAGTGCATGCATTTCTGGTAGTGCTGACGAAACTGATCTGTAGACGCATGGTCTATTACGACCGAATGAACGCCAGCCCCGTCCGCCGCTACTTGACGCTCACGTATGACGAAGAACCATTGCTCAGTGCTCTTCACTAACGAGCTCTCAAGACTCTTATGTTGGAATGGCCAGATGCAGCTTTCACCAAACTCTATCGAACAGCCTTGGACAACAGGATCGAAGTTTTCCAGGTCGGCTATTTTTAGAGTGGCCTTGAGCATTTGTTCCTCGACTTAAAACGTTACCGCCTCTCGTGTGAGAGGCGGTAACAGAGTGAAGAATGATCTTAAAGGTAACCTTCGTTAGCGCTGTCGCTAGGGAAGGGGCCCTTCGGATACGAAGTAGTAGGAGGTGGCAGCACCGGTAAGGGGAGGTCAGTTGTATCGGGCCGCGATGGCCGCTTAGGCGCGTCTGCAGTTGCGCTCTTCATGTCAATCTCCGGGTGATCGGGCTTCTCGTCGTCAATCTAGGCTTCAGTAAAAGCCAGAGAGAGTGGCGCGGCACCGTGCCGAGCCACAATAGAAGGTCTCTCATGGGAGAAGGCGGGCGACAACCTACCAATGTCGGCAGTTGGCTGACGGTGCTGGACAGAATTGGATTGGTGTCTAGTAACGGTAAACGGCAGCAAATTCCGCTGAGCCGCATCTTTACGTGAGATCGTATGGAATTCAGATGGCAAGGCCATGTCAGCTCTCTCAGAGCAAGCAAAGCCCTATTCCCTGGATCCGCTGCAGATCAGGTCGACGATAGCGTATTGTCGCCGGCTTCCGAAATTCTGCATGCGTACTGGCGATCCGACCGGCGCTTGCTTCTCATCATTGGGGCGGTGGCGCTGATCTCCAGCGCCAGCAGCGTCGCAGGCCCCTATGTATTTTCGTGTCTCATTGATCGTCTTCCGCGCAGCGAAGACATGTCGGCGGTTGCTTGGGGTTTCGCTGGATACGCGGTTTTGGTGGGCGTAGCCTCTGCATTGCAGCGCATGCTGCAGTATCTCTCCTTCATGGCAGCCGAGAACCTGGGCTTCATTGCTGCAACTCGCTTCTTCGATCGCATCCTGAGGAAAACCGCTGCCGTTTTTCTTGAGTGCAATCCGGCGGAGATACAGAGTGCGGCTGCTCGCGGGCGCAGCGCATTAACGACGTTGGTCCAGCTTGGGATTGTCGTCTTCGTCCCTGCTTCAATGCAGCTTCTGCTTACGCTCGTTACCCTCGGCGCGCTCCTCAATATCCAGATCGCTGCAATCGTCGCCATCTATGGAGCAATCGCGATTGCATTGACGTGGATTTCCACGCGTCAGGCCCGCGCGTTCCTGGATGCGGCGGTCGAAGCCGGACAGGAGAATGCTCGGTTCGTCGGCAACGTCCTGAACGCGATGGACACGTTGCGCCATTTCGGCAGTCACTCCTGGATGAACGAACGCTTCATGATAAGGGCGCGGGAGGTACGTGATAACTGGCGAGTCTACGTGTTGCAACGACTGCTCTACATCGCCGTGCTCGGCTTCGCCGTCGCGCTGCAATTTGCGGTCACGCTTCTCTTTCTTATACCTGAATACCACGCCGGCGCGGTCACCATCGGCGATATGGTGCTATTCAGTACGCTTCTACTTCAGCTCAATATGCCCTTTGAGACGGTCGCGAGGGCGATCTCTGACGTGGCGCGGTCGCGAGCCGACCTCATCCCTCTAGGCAGACTGTGGGCCGCACCAGAAGAGCGGCAAGCATCTCATGCTCACGATTTCAAGCCCTCCGCTGGCCAGCTCTCTTTCGAGAGCATTGGTTATGCCTACGACAACGGTCGCGGCGTTACCAACGTCTCGTTTAAGGCCGGGCGCGGCGGGATTACTTTTCTTGTCGGTGAAACCGGATCGGGGAAGTCCACGATCTTTAAGCTTGCCCTGAAATCGATTGAGCCCGACTACGGGCGAATTCTCGTCGATGGAGCCGATATAGCGAGCGTCGATCGCGCGGATTGGTATGCCGCAGTTGCTGTCGTGCCGCAGGACGTGATGTTGCTCAATGAGTCGCTAGCTAACAACATTTTGCTAGGTCGGCCCCGCGATGAGGTACGCCTTCGCCGTGCGTCGAAAGAGGCCGCTATTCTCCCGTTGATCGAGGCGCTACCAGAAGGATTTGAAACAACCGTTGGAGAACGCGGCCTGAAGCTTTCCGGCGGGGAGCGACAGCGCGTTGCTATTGCCCGCGCGCTCTATGGCCAGCCGGCGATCCTTCTTCTCGACGAGGCTAGCTCCGCGCTCGACGAACGAACCGAGCGGGACATTATGGACCATATACGCACCCTAGCGGAGGATGTGACTGTGCTAGCGATCACTCATCGGAGAGGTGTCATCTCTTCGAGCGACGTCGTGGTCGATCTGACCGACTGCGGCTTGTCAGTTACTTAGACGACCGACCTGAAAAACTACCTAGTGGTTCATCACAGTGATTTCGACGTTTTGATACCGAGCCATTCGAGGATCGGCAAGCTTTCCGGCGGAACGAGGATTTCGATGCTTCTGGGGACGCCGAGTTGACGTCGGATGAAGCCATTTCGTTCGAGGGTGACGATCATCTGGTGGACCGAAGGCGGGCTGACGCGGAAGTGGCGCTGGATGTCGGCTTCGGCGGGTGGACGTCCGAACATGTGGGCGTAGGTGTGGATGAAGGCCAGGTAATAAGCCTGCTTCTCGGTGAGGCGCGCGCCTGATTTTTAACTCATCGTTGGATTCGTCCCGGCCTCCGACAAGGAGGCAAAGCATGAATGTACGTTATCGGGTCGAATTGAGCCAAGCCGAGCGCGACGAACTGACGGGATGCTCGGCGGCGGCAAGCACGCCGCCCGCAAGCTTAAGCGGGCACAGATTTTGCTGGCGGCCGATGGAGGCTGCCGCGACGAGGAGATTGCCCGGACCGTGAGTGTCAGCCTCTCCACCGTCGGCCGGACCAGGCGCCGCTTCGTGGAAGGCAATCTGGAGCCGGCGTTGAGCGAGGAGCCGCGTCCGGGCGCTGAGCGCAAGCTGACCGGCAAGGAGGAAGCCCTGCTGGTGGCGACCGCATGCGCCAAGCCGCCCGATGGCTGCAAACGCTGGACGCTGACGCTGCTGGCCGACACTAATGGGAGGGCGCCTCCAGGTTCGAAAGCTCCTATCATTGCAGAGAGTGTGGCCCGGGTGGAATGACATGCGGCCGGCACAACGTAGCGACGGTTGTTCGCTTGGCGTCTGCTCTCATATCTCCCTACAGAAGCCAACGTAAAAGAGTTTCTGTTGCATTCCAGTAAGTACCCGAGTGAAATCTGTGCTCCACCGAGTAGACAGATTTATACTCGAGTGCTGCGTTCGGAAAACGTCTGCTGCGCTTGCATCACCCGGCATAAACGCCCGCCAGGGCCGAACTCGCCATCTTTGCGCTGCTTGAACAATCTTGAACACCTGCTCCAGGATACGCGGCACTTCAATCGATCAGCCTGACCTCGGCAGCTCTGCACCTTGAGCGCCGTTTGTTGAAGTGGAGATTGAACCTCACACGCGCGCCCGGCATCAGATCGGTACCTGTGCAGTTGCGTAGTTCGGAGATGTGCACGAACAGATCCTCGCCGTTGCGACCATCAGGCCTTATGAAGCCCCAGCCCTTTTCGACACTGTACGAAACTACCGTTCCAGTCTGCATCTTTGCTCTAGCTTTTCGAGATCGGAAAATCGCACTTTGATGTTTACACGACGATATCGAGTCGCGAGCTATGCCTGCGCGGCTGCCTTCGAGCCGCGGGTACACTTTCCTAACCTGGGCGGAGCAAAGATCTCGCGGACATGACGGTCTCGTCTCCCGCGGTTTAGGGAGACACTGATTCGGCAGTTGTTCCCCCTACGTGTTCGTGCCTGCGTAGGACACAGCAGCGACGAGCGTGACGGAATCCAGTCGCCGGTCGAAGATTCTGCTTCATATCGCCTCACAGCACCAGCGGGACGGACCAGACGCTAGCGGCGACGCGGCGCCGAGTCCGTCCCTAACATCACCGCATCTGGAGTAATAAGTGATGCTGCCCCAAACCGAGCAAAGGCCGTGCCGAAATCGAGACCCGCAGGTTCTGCAGGCGCTTCGTAGCGGCGCCGTATGATCAAGTTGTCGACATTGGTCAGGAAGCTGACATGGATGCCAACATTGTCCTACGCTTCCTAGCCCTGGCTGACTACGGACCAATGGTGGGATTCCGGTCGCTTGTCGAATTCTCTACCCCGTTCCTTCGAACGGATTGCGACAACAGGGCCGGCCTAACGCGCAGAAATGACCAACCAATGCGCCGAGTAAACGCGCCTGAATGCGAAGCCTCGGTAGATGCGCTGATAATCGTTGGGGAGAGAGGTCGACTTCGGCTCGTAGTGGCTTGCAACTGCGAAAACGAATGAGGCCGCGAGACAATGCAGTCCCGCGGCCTCGCCACCGGAATCTATCGAAAAAACCGTTTAAGTATGAAATCCCTCCACCGGTGTTCCTCCAGCAGAACACCGTGTTCAAGAATTGACAATCCGGGCGGCTACGGGGAAAGGAACTGATGGCGCGACACTCGCGGAGTGAGCGTCACGTCGTAGTTCACAACGGCAAGACCGTCTCAAAGCACCCCACTCAGCTTGCTTCGGAAGAAGCGGCTATCCGTGCTGGTCACCGCGCGCATGATGCCGACGGACTTGACTAAGCCGTCCTGCAAAGCCGCCGGAAATCCGGGAAGAGCGCAGCTACGGCGCTGACCTGCGCGACGTGGAAGGTTAAAGGCATAGCCAAAGACCTTTACGATCGCAGTGGCCGCGCAAGCCATTACATTGATGACGACGGGACCATGTATACGTGCTTTGGCCAGACTGTTGGCTTTGTGAAAGGAGAGAGTGTCTACACGAATGGCGGCTGCACAACGGTTGGATCCGCGACTCAGGTGGAAATGCAATTGCATTCACGGATGATGCATCGGGCGGCCCCTTCCGCCGATGCGATCAATACCGTCGATAAAGAGCATCCCAACCATTCCGCCAATTCGAGCGATACCCTCAATCCGCCCATTCCGGCTAGACCGACTCTTTCATGGATTGGGCTCCCGACATCGTGCTCACCTCATTTTCGCTCGGCGGGCCTCAACGGAGCTGACGCCAGTGTGATCTTCTCCGCGCGCACGGTGCCGGTCGCCGCGCGTCATCCGTAAAAATACTGCCCCCCAACACGCATTGCGAGATCTGAGTCTTTTATGCACAACTTGCCCTCGTATTGCCCAAGAGGTTCGAGGCCCCATGCCATTGGCTTCTCGCTCGGCGCTGAGGACTAAGCCTTATCTCGACCACGGCTCTCAGTGTCCGTTCTGTCAGCAGGAGGTCGAGTTCGACTTTGCGGCGCGGCTGAACGCCTACTTCGATGAAACCTATCTGAACGACATGGCAGCCGTCGCCGCGACCCTCGAGCCTTTATGAAGTCGTCGCCGAGAAGACTTCGAAGAGGCTCAAAGAGATTGTCGCGCACGATAGCCATCATCTCGATGGGGAACTTCTGCGGGCACGTATCGATCGGCTCACCGCCCGCATCGAGCTGAATAAGCGCCTGCTAGAAGCCAAGAAGCGCGAGCCAAGCGCGCCCGTAACGCTAGAGCCTCTTGCGAAACCTGCGAGCCAGTTATCACCAGGATCGGGGCCGCAAATACCTCAATTGCCGCCCATCATGAGCTGGTAAACACCCTCGCAGTCGAACGCCGCCAGCTCATCGGCCAGATCTGGAAGTACCTGCTCGAAGAGAATAGCCCGACCTTTAGGAAGTACCAGGCGGAGAAGGAGGCCCTGGACAAGGCCGTGCAGGGACTGGCGGCTGGAAACAAAGCGAAGGAGCATCAACTGATCGCAGCTAAGACGCAGCTGCGCGAGTCTGAAAAACGGGTCACTAGCGTTCAACCGACGGTGAGCGCGATCAACACTTTATTGATGTCGCTTGGCTTCTCCGGCTTCAAGTTGAGCACGACGGGCGCGCGTGACCATCTATATGAAATCGTTCGGGACAGCGGCGACAATGCGGCGGCGACGCCTAGTGAGGGCGAGAAAGTTTCGTCTACTTTCTCTATTTTTATCATCTACTCCGCGGCAGCGCGTCGGAGTAGGATATCAGCTCCGGCCGTATCGTCGTGTTCGACGATCCGGTATCCAGTCTAGACAGCGATGTGCTGTTCATTGTTAGCACCCTGATCAAGCGCGTGCTCAAGGAGGCTTGCGAGGGCACTGGCCAGATCAAGCAGGTCTTCCTGCTGAATTACAATATCTACTTTCACAAGGAGGTTTCGTTGGATCCGAGCCGGGGAGCGGAATGCAGAGCTCACGAGACGTTCTGGATTGTCCGCAAGGTCGAAGGCATCTCAAAGATCGTCGGCTACAAATTCAACCCCCATTAGAACGTCGTATGAACTACTCTGGGCGGAAGTGCGGAACCCGAACCGCTCGAATATGGCCATCCAGAACACGCTTAGGCGCATCATCGAGTACTATTTCAGGATCCTCGGCAATGCCGACACAGATGATATCATTGCGAAATTTGAAGGCAAAGACCAGCTGGTCTGCGCCTCACTCTTCTCTTGGGTAAACGACGGATCGCACAGCGCCCACGACGATCTCTACGTCGCGGCCGATCATAGCGTTGTGGCCCGATATAACGACGTATTCCGCCGGATCTTCGAGAAGACGGGTCACTGTGGGCACTATAAGATGATGATGGCGGCCGAGGCGCTCGTCGACCCCGATCGGAGTGTGATTGCCGTCGACGCACTGAAGGAGACCGTGTAGTCCAAGCGAAGCTATCGCTCAGATCGTACTCAGCTCCCGGCCAATGACGCCGCTCCATCTCAACCTCCCGAATGACGTAGAGACCTGAGTGCCATGGTGCTTTCCATGGCTGGGAAGGCGGCCCGCGCCGATGCTCTGGAGAGCGAGGTCGCCGATCTCAAGGCCCGCAATGCCGATGCGCGCATCGAGCCGCTGACGCAGATCCTGAAGGCCTTCGACCGCGCCCGATTCGACCAACGATCGGAAAAGCTCGGCTCTGCGGACGACGACGACGATCAGCAGGCCTTCGTCTTCGGGGGAATTGATGCGGGCACCGCTGCGATCAAGTCCCAGGTCAGCAAGGGCCATGAGCAAGCCGACGGCGAGCGTGCACCTCGTCGGCGCAAGGGCTTTGCGCCCCATCTGTATCGGATCGAAACTGTCATTGAGCCGGATGAGCTGGCTGAGCATGCCGGCAAGCAGAAGGTTGCAAGGCCTTTCAACTCAGCGTGGAGGTCGAGCTGAAGTTCGTCCGGAACGCCAACGCGCAAGCCATGCCGGTCATTATCTCTCCCAACGCCCCCAATGCCATTCGGGTGACGTTGAGCGAGGAGGACATGTCGAAGCGCTACCCTTGGGATTACCACACGCTCAAGGTGTTGTGGAAGACGCCCGACTTCAAAGAGAACGAGCGATTTCACTAGCTGCGTAAGCCCCTTGAGGACGATCCGCGGTTTTGTCGCCTCCGTCTCCTCGATCCACGAAACAAGAAGAGCTCAAAGCAACGCTTCCACAGCCGGGCGATCTTTGACGAGCTCGCAAAGCGCTACACGTGAGTGGCTACGGGCTTCCTGAGTTGTACAATGATCTCGGATCGCATTCGCCCGTCTAGGCCCATCTCACCGCCCGACGGCGGAGGGAGATATCTCCGATTGGCGGGCAGAGGTCTCTTGAACGAGTTTTCGGGGCGCAGCCCTACCTCGGCTGCCAGTAGCTCCACTAGTTTCGAGTTGCGAATGTAGAATCCGCGCCCGGTGTTCTCGCCAATGACATACCCTGCTCTTCCGCCCGGATAGCGGGATAGAAGAAAGCCCGCCGAAGCGGGCTTTGAAGTTCATTGAACGGCTACCCCGATCGCGGCGACCAGCACGAGATCGTCGCCGAGATGCAGCCCATCGATTTGGACCACCAGAAAGTCGAGCGCGGACAGGTCGGCAGCCATGAAGTCGGCCAGCCGCGCCGCCGACAGCGCTACGAACCTCCGCGAGGCCGCCGACTTCGAAACTCCCGATCCGAGCGGTGCCGGCACGTCGGCAGCCGGACAGCGCGGCCGAACCGGCGCGTCGACACATTGATCAGCATCAGGTTCATCGCCCAGCGACCGAGCCAATCCTCCTCCGCCGTTTCCCAGCTCGGGATCGTGACCTCGCGGCCGTCCACCCCGCCCGCGGACGCTCGACCTCGATCTTGCCGCCATGGAAGCCGATCCGTCCCCGCGTTCGGCCCCAACGGTGCGCCCGCCGCGCCGCGTCGCGACCGTGGCGCGGCCCGCAGACCGCCGTGACGTCCGCCTCCATCATCATGCCGAGCGCCTCGATCCCTGCCGCAAGGCAGAACCGATCGAAGCTCGCCCGCACTTCTGCAAACGCTTCGTCCACAGCCCCGGTCGCAGGCCAACCAGCTGGTGTGATATCTCTCGTCATGGCCTTGCTCTCCTTTGTGGAATCAGCACCCCGAGCCTACCGGCTGAAGGTGGGCAACGCCGACCTCTTCAGAAATTCAACAGAACCCGGGACATCCCCCTTCTGACCGACTGAACGATTTCGCCGTCAGCGGCTTCGATCCGCTTACGGAGCGATATCCATTTTTCGTGGACACCAGGATTGAGCCGCGCCATCCTTTGCGATCTGGCAGCTCTCAGGATTACCAAGATTCTGTGGGGTAGGCTTCGCAATCCATGCTAGCTAAGTAGAAAAAGCCGGCTCATCTCATTAGCGGAACTCCCAAAGCTGCTCCTTGCCTCACCCCGATCATCGCATCGACCGGAAAAAGAATGCCAGGGGAGAGGTCCCTTGGCATAGCGCGAAGCGCCCGCACGTCTTCTGCCATCGAAAGTTTGAGGCCACTAGGCCCACCCGCCTTGGCGGACGGGCCGCGAGATGGTGCTGCGGCCGGCATTAGGCCAGTTGGACGGACGCTCCACTGGTTGAGAACTCCCGCGGAGAACGGCTTGGCCAGCGTTTGAGCGCCGCAACAATAGTGCTCGGAGCACGGTGTTCTAGGGTAAAAACTTGTTCGTCGTCTTCTCAGGCCTGTCCATTCTCTCAGGAACACGCCCCTACAAACCGAGAGCCGCTCGAAATTCCATAAGTTAGCGAATCGAGAAGCGAGCGTCCTGTATTGACGAGGAGCCCCGACGTGCCCTACCACTTCGCGCATTTCTCCCGGACAGCACGATCACCTTGCGCAAAATCGGATGGTCCGCCAACGGCGCAGGCGCGCAACCGCATGTGAGGTTTCATTGCATTATCACGCCACACCAACGACTTGGCAGCGGCCGCAGTCAGCCCAAGCAGACTGCCGAGACCTGAGGTGCGATTTTGCCAAAGGGATGCTCATCATCTTGGTGATTATCGGACATCTGATACAGTACGTGATCTACGGAGATAGCGACTATTGGTATTCGCCGTACTTCAAGGCGATCTACATGTTTCATATGCCTCTCTTCATGGCGATAAGCGGATACTTGTCTTCGGGAGCTCTCCTGCGAAAATCGCTCGCTCGCAGCGTCAGGGAGCGTGTAATGCAATTATTGTTGCCGACGCTTTTTTGGTGCACGTTTATGGAGACTGCCAAGTTTGCCGCCTTTGAGTTGGCCGGGGCCTCTCGTTTAACCAACGTGGCTGGTGGACTGTCGGACTCTGTGAACGATCTCATTGGCTCATATTGGTTCGTATGGGCAACGTTTTCTTCATTTGTTGCCATGAGGCTTCTTCTGGCGGTCTGCGGTCGCGTATCGATGTGGATCATATGCATTTCGGCAATTTTTGTTGCACTCGTTCCGGTGACATTTTCGATAGCCCCGTTGGTAAGATATACATATCCGTTCTTCTGCCTGGGCTTCTTGTTTGCTCAGTCAAGCGAATGGCGAACGTACATAATGTCGAGCAGCAAATCTCTCTTGATGTTCTCACTCCTTGCAATTACGTGTGCGTGCTATCTTAGCTGGGGCAAAGAGACTTATGTCTACAACAATCTTGTTCTAGTTCATGATACAGCGTCGGCTAAGCAAGTGTTGCTTATGTTCCTGGGCTCTGCAGCTGCCTCTGCAATCGTGATGCAGTTAGTGCTGCAGTCCTGGAGTTTTGGGGGGACAAATCGATTGGCTCGCCTCGTTGCGGTGGAGCTTGGCCAGAGCACTCTGCTACTTTATCTGATCCAGGGTACCGTTTTTCGTCTCATGGATTTGGTCCCTTTAGGAGAGCCTTGGGATTTCTTGACCAGAGTCGCCGTGGCCGCCACGCTTGGATTGGGGATTGTTGTCATCGGCACGACGATTCGGCGGGTTGTGCGCGATCTTGGATGGGTATCTCGGATTGTTCTCGGAGCGCCACCCCGCTCGCTCTGCTCAACGCTCAATAACTAGTTCTCTGAGTTTTTCAAACCTCACGTCCGCGCTGGAACAAACGCTATGATCGCCGATTGAGTATTCCACTCCTCCTGCGACCTGGATCACAGGGCCAAACCGATGTTACAGTGGATCGCATCGACAAGGCGTGCGCGCCATCGGGCAGGTATCCATCGTCGTCCGTGCAGGTGGGCTAAGCGACTGAGCCAGAATCGCATTTGTCTTTGTAGCCTGTTTTGGGATTGCAAGGTTTTGATGCTTCGGGCATTGGAAGCTTGCGATTTCATTTTCAGGATTCCGTCGAATCGCCAGTCATGATTTCGTGGTCGCATCGGAGGTGGCGATGCGACCGAAGAAGCACAGGACGAGGGGATCGGGCGATCTGTTCCGGGCCAGGCTGGACCAGATCATCAACATGAAGCACGAGCTGGTTTAGCTCGCCGGCAAGGTCGTTTGGGACTGGATCGACGGCGAGATCGCGCCGCTCTATAGCGAGAACGGCGGCCGGGCATCGCAACCCGCTTCGTGATCGGACTGCTCCTGCTCAAGCACATTTACGGCCTGTCCGATGAGGGGTGTGCGAGCGTTGGGTCCACTACCCGTATTTCCAGTGCTTCACCGGCGAAGAGTTCTTCCAACACGCGTTCCCGCAGGAGCGCTCGGCTCTGCGACAAGCTGGAGCTGTTGCTGGCCGAGAGCCTGAGGGTAGCGCACGAAGCCGGCGCGTTGTGCAGCCAGGACCTCAAGCGGGTCACGGTCGATACCACCGTGCACCACCGACGAAGGCTGCACTGCTTCGCTCCGTGCTGCTTGCAGCGCCTTGTAGCGCTCCTCAATTGCAGGCCAAAGCTCCTCCACGAACCCAACGATCCGCCCGAGCATGGGCATCATCTCCTCTGGCGGCCTCCAGCCCGTGTCTTTTGAACTCGGGTTCTTTATGTACTCGAGCCGCCACACCTTGAAGAACTGCTCAGGCGTCCGGATGATATTGCGCCGCCGTTGCTTGATTTCGTCAAAACCCCAATGCCGGGATTCGTCTGCTTGCGGGGCCCCACTCCTTCCAATCATCGAACTTGTCGAGAAAAATCTGCCGCTTGAGGTATTTGAGGGTGCCCATCCGCTCTTCGAGTTGGCTTTCGTATAGCATGGCAACCAGGGTGTCGTGGGCATAGATGTAGGTCTCCCATCCGCTGTTGGAAATGTAATTGGAGACGTCGTCGAGTCCGCGATATTCGCCGTTGAGATCCTTCTCGTAGATCATGAGGTGCCAGTTGCACCGCTGACAGACGAGCCCCCGGATATTGAACGCGGTCAACTTATCGCCGGTGCCGAATATCGGATCGTGATCATGCTCGATGATGAGATTTCGCTCGCGTGGACAGTGAACGCATTTCAATTTCTGCTCCTCGGCAAGCTTCACGACCAGACGCTTGACGTCGGGGCCAAGCCGGTCCCTCGCTTTGAACCGCTTTTTCAGCAGTCCGCGCGGAAGCTTCTTCCAAAGAACCAAGCTCACGGCTTCTGTCCGAGGTGAACAAGATGCAGGAGGACATAAGCACTCCTCTCGGTAGAAGTGAGATAGAAGGTGGATGATTCTAACGTGGGCGCCGTCGGGCGCCGCATCGGGCATCGCCGAGTCATCCTTGCTCGCCGAATGGGCAGCGCCGCTGCCCCGGGGGGTAGCAAACGCAAGGGTCGCGAAGTTGCGATGCGATTTTTGTGGGGCACCTTTAAGGGGAGCCAAAACCCGGGATGCAGCGCCTTTCGTGCGCGAGCGGCAGAGCCAAAAACTACTTATTCAATATTTTCCATTACTTATCTCATTATTTCCGAGGACGAGTTTGCGGCTCAGGAAATGCTAATTTCGTCGGCAACCAGCCCGGTTACTTATCCGAAAAGGAATAAGCCAATGAAAAACGCAGAACTGAAATCGCTCGAGCAACGCGCTCCTCAGATGTCGCTCGATGAACTCGACAAGCTCGCAAGAAATTACGTTCGCCGCTTGTCACCGTCAGCAGCGAGCAACGCAAACGCCGAGGTCAACGCGGCGCAGGCGTGCTCGGTGCGACGGACGCATCTATTCGTAACCCGTATACTCGGCAGCGACCGTCACTTTAGTGTCGGGCGTTTCAGCAACTCACCCTCGCGCGAGGGAGCGTTACCTTTGAGGCCAAGACCCGAAGCTGCTACAGTATTGCAGCGTGTCTTCCTTTCATGCCGATGACCTGTCTGATCGCAGGGATGTTTGTTGCCGGCTTCCCCAAGAGGAAGGTTTGTTGCTCGACCGCATGCACGACCGCTCGCGCAGCCAATGCGCGAGAAGGGGCGCCAATGCCATATTCAACGTGGAGTGCGCAATGAACTGGATCATACTCAGGGCTGCTACAAAGACGTCATCCGGCTGAAAGTCCGGCGTCCGTGTTGCGACCTGATTGATCGCGCTTTTGACCGCTTCGTTCGTGGCATTGGGCTCCAGCTCACCAGCCATCACACCTGCGAGCTGAGTGAGATCGGGGGAATAGTGCTGTTTGGGCATCGCGTCATACAGCGCCCGCAAGGCTTCAGGCCTCCCCTGCAAGCTCGTGGCGATCCCGAAACCTGCCAATCTTTCCGGCGAGGCAGGTTCGATTTCACCGCAGTTCGATCGAGCGGTGAAACATCTCTAAAGCTCTGGCCGAGCCTCTGAATGTAGAAGAGACCTTCAACCCAGCTCTTTACGCAGGCCAGGAAGCTGTGAACGTCCGAGCGCTTGATCAATGCCTCGACCCGCGCCGCCCGAAGGTTGGTTTGCATCGAGGAAAAGCGTTGCCGCCAAGACGGCTTCGCATCGAGGCAGCAATGGACGACCCGGCATCCCCGGCAAGCTCGGCTTCCGCGAGCAAATACCAAGCAATAATGATATGCCCGAGCGGCATGTCACTCATATCCGACACCCTTCGCCAAGACGCAACTGCTTCAGTAAGGCCCTGCCTGGAACTCGGCTATCCCGTCTGCAACGAGACCAAGCGTCATCATCGCCATACCGCCGGCTGCAAGTTTCGATTCCGCGGCCTGGGCCGCATTTGAACTAGCGCTCCGCGTCCTCCCAATCGCCCGTCCCGGCTGCGCTTATCCCGGCCTCCCTGAACATAAACGCGTGTTCAACGAAATCATTTCGGGCTGCTTTGTCAGCGGTGTCCCGCAAGAGAGCCAGGGCGGGCAGCATGATCTTCCCAACGGTAATCGGCCTTGGCACGCGCCTCGACAGGGCAGGATCGGCGCCAAGTTGTTGCTCGGCCTCATCCAGTGCTTTCAGAGCTCCCTCCGGATTGACCGCATACTCGTCAAGCATGACGCATGGGGCAATGTAGCAGCGCAACGCAATTGACGAAGACCCCAGCGAAGCGCCTGCGCCGCCATTGCAAGATATAGCTGCGGGCGCCTTTCGAAGTCGATGCTCTGCCGGGATTTCCGCTAACCACGCGTGATTGACAAATGACCGAGAAATCGCTTGGCAACTCGGCCACGTTCACTAAAAGCGCAGAGCGCTGTTCGGCAGAAAGACTGTCGAGGCGGTCAAACAAAGCTTTGAGTTCAAGGACGCTGTCAATTCCAAAAGCCGGCAATAGAAACAATATCCCGCAGACTGTGGGCGCTTTTATGCCCGATCGGTTGATCAACTGATCCAAAATTCAAACCTTTCCCGGAGAGCGCATCGAACCGCGGAATAAGCCCGACCCACTCGGGCGGGAGGGCCGACAGTGACGTATCACTGAGGGCTTTCCGATCGCAGACATCTCGAGTTCGGGATGCGTGGACGCCGCCTGCGCAACCTCCTTTGCAACGCCTGCCACGACTCTGCAACCTCTTCGCGGTTCCGGGCAGGGGCGCGAAGAACCAGTTGCGCGATGCGGAGCAACACGGACACGCGAGCGTCTTCTGCAAAGATCGGTCGATCTGTCCTGCGGAGTCGAATCGCGGTGATCCAGTCGGCAAGATCTTTCCTGATGGATTTCTTCGTGGTTGAAATGTCGATTGCGAGTTTTAAAAGCGCCGGTTGCGACCTCCCGCGCAAGCCGTGAAGGAACGCCGCGTTTGCCTTGAGAATGTCGAACACCGAACCTGCGGTACGCCTCCGCGATACCAGGCCGCCCGCGAACTTTCGGCGACCCGTCCGCGTGCGGTTCTTCTGGACGACCTGAATCTCATCGGCGGGCCGCAAGCACTACCGATTACATCTGCGAGCCTTCAGTCGCCCATCTTTCGAGTTCCACCGGTCGAGCAATAATGCGATCGCAGCATTGCAATCGGGATGATTGCATATGCGAAAAGCGACGGCTTACCGCCAAACATAGCAAAGCTGAAAACTTCAAGACGAAGCAAGCCACACCGGCGTGCCGGTTGTCAGCCTCAAGCGATCAAGACCTAGGCTGCAATCTGCACAGGGAGTGCGGAATAGCCGTGCACGAAGTTTGAAGCAATTCGCTCAGGTTCGCCGACAACCTTGACCTCCAGACGCGCATTCAAAATCTCTTCCCAGAGGACCTTCAACTGCAGTTGCGCAAGATGTCGGCCAACGCACCGATGAATGCCGAATCCAAACGAGAGATGCTGCCGTACGTTCTTACGGTCGATGAGGAAGCTGTCGGCGTTATCGATCACCTCTTCGTCCCGGTTGCCAGAGATGTACCACATGACGACCTTGTCGCCTTTCCTGATTTTTTTTCCACCCACCACGCAATCTGCCGCGGCGTTGCGGCGCATGTGTACGATTGGCGTCTGATATCGAATAATCTCGGACACGGCGCTCGACATCAGCCCCGGATTCTCGTGTAGTTTTCGCAGCTCACAGGGGTTCTGATTCATGAACAGAACACCGCCGGTAATCGAGTTGCGGGTCGTGTCATTGCCTCCCACGATCAGCAGAATCAGATTCCCGAGAAACTCGTCCGGCTTCATATGACGCGTGGCGGGCGAGTGCGCCATCAAGGAAATCAGGTCGAGGCGCGGCTCGCGATTAATGCGCTCGTTCCAAAGTCGGGTGAAATACTCCTGGCACTCCGACAAGATTGCGCTGCGCTTATCCCAGCTGTCGATCGCATGCCCTGCTCTCGGAGGTGTGACAGCTACGTCCGACCAATAGGTCAAGAGCCGCCGGTCGTCAAAAGGAAAGTCAAAGAGTGTGGCGAGCATCTGTGTCGTCAACTCGATGGAAACCATGTCCACCCAATTGAAGGCATCATTGCGCGGCAAGCCCTGCAAGATTGCCCTGGCCCGAGAGCGGATCAGGCTTTCGAGCCTCGTCAGGTTTTCCGGTGCAACGATCGGACTTACGGTATTGCGCTGATCAGCATGTTTGGGAGGCCCCATCTTGATGAAACTCGGAGTCCAGTGCTCGTCGGGCACGTCGACGATCGTGACACCTTGCTCCGACGTGAATGTCTTGTGGTTTGTATCTACTGCTACAATATCGTGGTATTTCGTGACGGCCCAATATGGTCCGTAGCGGCTATCTTGGCAGTAGTGAACCGGATCTTCCCTTCGCAAGCGCTCGAAGCACCCCCATATGCTATCATCTTGAAAGCGCTTGGTTTCGCTTACATCCAGATTGGCCAGCGGAATACTCGAGGCATCATCGACCCTAACGTTTGCCAATGGCCGTTTCAGATCGTCTCCGCAGATTTTGTTCGCTCGAGAGCTTACGGGTGCACAGCTCGCGTCCATGGTTCCGGGTACCCTTACGGTTACAGGTCGTCGCTTCACAGAGTATCCTAATGGGCGGGCAGTCACCCCTACCGTTTCCGGCAGTAAGGACTGCCATTGACTTTCCAACGAGTCTGCGCATTCTGCTGATGCGGGCATCGATGCGCCTGAAAGCAATCACTATTGATCGTGCCCCTTAGCGTGGTGCAACTGGCGACGGGCGCCGCGCTCACCGGCAAGCGCCAGGCAAGTCAGCTGGTGATCGCCGGAAGGCTGACTATTAGCTCATCGCTCAACAGCGTGAGCTTGCCCACGGATTTAATCCAGGTTGAAGTTCGCTCTGGCCACGACAAAGACCAGAGGATGAAGCGCAGCCGCTTTTCGGAAGAGATGGGGTATTCGGTTCCGATTACCTGATCTACTTGCCGCGCGGCACGTTTTGACTAAAGATGACGGGCCAATTCCATTCGAGGAGGAAAATCATGATCTACGTCGGCCTCGATGTTTCGGGTAGATTTCGTTGCGATATGTGCGGTGGACGAGACCGGAAAGCTTAAAAAACGACGTTGGCGGACGCGCTATCGATTGTGCAGCACCTCGAACCATGGGCTAATCAAGTTGAGCGGGTGGGCCTTGAGAGAGGACCGACCTCAGAATGGCTGACCGCGAATTTAATGAAATGGGGCTGCCGCCCGTCAGTCGAGAAGCCCGCCAGGTTAAGGCGGCACTTTCAGCCATGCAGCTAAAGACCGATCGGAACGACGCCCTTGGGAGATCGCGCAGGTAGTGAGAATGGGAGGGTTCAAGCCTGTTCACGTAAGCATTGGCAGAAGGGCGCGGACGTTGGCGGCTGCTCGCAAGCATATCGTTCGATCCATCGCTGCCGCGGAGGAGTCATCCGAGTACTTCTGCGTCCGCTGGGTCTCAAAGCTGGAATCGTCTCGCGGATTCGGTTCGCCACGCGAGTTCGTGAGTTAGTCGGAGATGACGCCATGCTGGAGTCGGATCATGAATCTGCTCCTCGCCGGACGCGAAGCGCTGATGCGGGAGTGTGCGCGACTACATCGTCTAATTCCGAAGGCCGTGCGCAGCGACTCGGCATGTCGGCTTTTGATGACGATGCCGGGGATCGGCCCGGTCTCTGCGTTGACCTTCGCTCCACCGTGGACGATTTCAGGCAATTCCTGCATTCCGAATCCGTGGGCGCTTATCTCGGGTTGACGCCCCGGCGATACCAATCTGGCGAGATTGATCGCGTAGGATGGATCACACAAGTCGGAGATGGAGCGCACCGCCCTGTTTGAAGCTGCCAACGTCGTTCTCAGGCCATTAACCCGATGGACTTCGATGAAGGCTTAGGCGGTGCGTGTTGCACACTGGCACCGAAGGAAGCAAGGGTGCGAAGGTCGCGCTGGCCAGAAAGATGGCTGTCGTCCCTCATCGAATGTGGGTCGATGCAACCGAATTCCGATGGAGGGCGGCGGCGTAAGAACGCCATCGCCATCCTAAAAGACGCCCGTCGCGGGCCGTGTAGATGGTCGAGTTCGCGTCCGCCTCCAGGCGCGGCTGACTACGCCGAAGAGCTTGAACCGACCATTCGCAGTCGAGCTTCTGGTCCTCGAGGACTGGGGACTTGCCCGACGGCTGAGCAGCAACGCGACCTGTGGAGGATCGGCCATGGCCGCGGCTCGACCGTGGTGACAAGCCAGCTCCCCAACGAGCATCTATCCTCGATCGCCTCGTGCACAGGCACCCTCGCGACAAGGTATTGCCCTCAACCCGCGCAATGCTCTTAGTTACCCGAAACCTGCTTAAAGGAAGCTTTTCGCTGGGGCAAACGCCTTGCAGCTCGGAAGGCGCTTTGGCGGGGTGCCAAACTTTGGGCTCTGCTCGAGTAGGATGACGCCGATGAAATGCAAACCGTCGCTCGCAGCACAAGTGGAGGCCGCTAAAACTCTAACCCCTGAGGAGCCAGCCCCTCCCTTCGAGCCGCGTAATTGCTTCAAATCATTTGTGACAGAGAACGGTTGCGCCGCTCCTGCGGCGCCAGCAACCGGTCGGCTCTCTGCTGAGATGTTTCGTTGTCGTGCAACACCTCGAGGCTGCAGACGCTAGCGATCGCCACGGCGCGGCGCGAGATTCGCTGATGGTTCATGGATTTTGCTTTTAGCTCTGCCGGTAGCGGACTGGCTGCCGGGCTCAGAAACCGTAATCGTGAACGGCCAATGTGCTTTTGGGTGCCCCTTGGACATGGGCGCACCGTCCCCGCTGAACGGGGCTGTTAGAACGCTGATGGCCCTGATGCTATCTTGGGTTCCTGAGACCCAAGCCAAGGTTGCATACAACCTGGGCGTTTGCAACAGCCATTTTCTACTCATGGGCGCGACGAAATCGCGCGCGCTCGTAAAACGGTTGCAAGGCTCGACGCTGACGGAAGACACGTTGGTCGATGAGGAATGGTTCGTGATCCCCTGGGTTTTCGTGCCCACGGCTGCGCTCGGTCTTACAAACCCGAATTGCTCAAAGTCCCGAAAGCGCGGACAACGAATCCGCAAACCAGTCCGAGCGCTGGTGGGCAATTGTGCCGAGAAACAGAGCAACCGGACGTGCCGGACCGAAAATGCTGTTCCCACAGTGATGGTGAGCATCGAGTCGAGGCCAATGGACGCAAAGCTGACAACCGTGTGGCACCAGCGTTGCGATTTCAGATTTACAACCTGTCCGCGAGCTTTTTTGCGGCTTACCCGCGACAAATTGGCCGCTTGATGTTTGCTGTGCGAAGGTACGCCGGCCGCGGGATGCAGGCTGTCTTAGCCCAGTATGTCGCACTGCTATAGATGCTGAGGACCTTGCCCTTCTGGCGCTTGCTTAGCCAGCTGAGCGCGTTCGCGGTCCATCGGAACCGGTTCGTCCTATTTATACGCCAGAGCTACCCAGGAGCCGTCCAGCGCACCTGACTTCTATCTTGTTGGAGCAGTTTAATATTTTATTGTGCTGGGCCGATCATGGGTTCGGGGCGTAGGCGTGCGCGGCAAAGATGAGAAGACACAGATTGAGGCATTTGGAGCGCCAGATTGCAGGCAAACGCCGCATGCCGCGAAGCGCCTTCGCAAGAACCGCGGCGTGCCGCCGCCCGCGACATTCGATATCGATACGCTACCGGGTAGCTCTAATTTAACGGCATTAGAGGCAGCTGCGGTCATCCGGCGCACACCCGGAGCTCTTGAGCAGTGGCGGCGCAAACCGAACCACCCGCTGAAATGGCGCTACGTCGATGGACGCCCGCTCTATCGCGTCGATGCGGTACGCGACTATTTGATCGGATGCGATAAAGCCCCTAAGCGCTTCCAGCCGCATAATGCTCCCGGAGACGGCCGAGAAGCTCGGCTTTGATGGGGTCTAGTGGATTCGTCCTTTGCAGGCGCGCGACCTTACCGACCCGTTTCGCGCCGACCAATTCCGCGATATAGTCGTGGGCCGCTTCGAACGCCATCTTGCGTATGATCCACTGTTCGTCGTGATTGTAGACCTGATCGATTCCGCGGGGTTTCTGCCCGACACACAGCCGTTGGATTTCATTGTCGTATCCGCAGCGGGACATGATGGTTCGCAAGCTGCGCCTTAAGTCATGCATGGTGAAGTTAGCGACACCCGCTTCCTTGACCAGGCGGTTGACCATCTTGGTGAAGCCCGACATCTGGCCGCCAGTCTTCGGTGAGGGGAAGACATAATCCGACGTCGCGCGCTGGAAATGCTTTGAGGCCGCGAGCACCTCGTCGACAAGGTGAGTGCGCGGCACGTCGTGGTGTAGGCCCATCTTCGTCCATGCCTCCTCGAAGGTGATGCGGTCCTCCATGATGTGCTTTCGCCACTCGATCATGGTTGGCTCGCTGCGGCGCGGGCCACCAAGCAGGCACAAGCGTGCCAATAGCCCAAAAGCCCCGAGCTTGCCGGATGCGTGCCAGAACTTGATGATCTCCTCATCGATCAGCGCGCGCCCCTTCGTTCGGCGCCCGACCCTCTGCGCACGGGTTTCCTTGGGCGCGCGATAGCCAGCAAGCACATTGTGCTCGACGTAACCTTCACCGACGCACCATTCAAGGAAGGTGTGGGTGTGCTTGCGGAGGTCCTTAGCTGCACCGCGCTTGCCGGACTTAGCAATCTTGTCCACCGCCGACATGATTTGCCGTCGTGTCAGCTCGGCGACGGCCAGACCGAAATGATCCTTAAGACCGCGTCGCAGCGCGGACATTGCCGGTTTCCAGTTGACGACTTGCCGTTCCATCAGAGACGCCTCGTAAGGCCCCCCATCAATGATCAGGGCGACCAACGTGGTACATTGCTTCTCGGCCAACTGTTGCCGCTTCGCCTCTCGTTTGGCCTCGTTCGGATCGACCCCAATGACCACCTCAGCGGCGACGACGGTGGCGGCCTTACGCGCTGCCTTCTCGTTGAATTTAGGCCATGCGCCCAACGTCTTGCGCTGGGTGCCTCTCGCCCCAGGACTGGTAAACAGGAAGACCCAGGTCCGCCCACCAGTCGCGCGCATCCTGATGGCAAGTCCTGGCTGTTCTGTGTCGTGCAGATAGTGCTGCGACTTGCCCGGCGGCAGCACGGCCGCACGAACCACCGAGTCGCTGAGCCTCAGGTAGCTCGTCGTCTCTTCAGCTTTGAGATCTTTTTCGCCCTTTTGCATCGTTTATGCCCTTGCGGCTTGTAGGAATGGGTCGAGATGTGTCCCAAGAAAAGAAGCACAAACCGTTCCCTCCACGTCCCAGCTCCTTGTGCCCCACGGGAAAACTCACAAGGGGCACAGCGTGGGCATACAAAATATAGCAAGTCCAGCTATGGTCTACTGTGGATAAATATGGTCTCAAATCCCTGCGCTGCAACCATTTTTGCAACTGCACTATGGCTGGATTAGGTCGACCATGGTCTACTGATTGTGGTTCACACGGGAGAGGTCCAAGGTTCGATCCCTTGTGCGCCCACCATCCATCCTCCTGAACCCCTGCCAATTGCGGACCCCATCGTCGGCGCCCTGCGCCGTACGGGGACCATCTCCATCAAAAAAGTCGAAAACAACCCCATGCACAGTAGCCGACATCAGTCGAATCAATGGGTTGCGCCTTTTCCGAATCGGAGCTTGCTCCGTCGGGCAAAACAGGGGCATGATGTCATCATCCCGGAGAGAGGCTCGCGCCACCAAACCACGGGCCGCACCACCCACATGATCGGCTGAAGGGCGCCTAGCTCAGCGGGAGAGCGTTGGCTTCACACGCGAGAGGTCCAAGATTCGATCCCAAACGTGCTCGCCATTCAATCTCGATCAAGGTTCTCTGATAGCTCCCTTGCGGGGCCGCGCAAACGTCGGCTTGCCGTTGCAAGCAGAATTCAGGCAGCGGGCCGAAATGGTTCGCGAAGGGCCAATCGGCAACACCTGACTTTTCAGGCTCTCCACTAATTCACGCCAGAGACCGAGTTTCATTCAAAGCTCGGAGACCATATCCAGCACGGTCTGGCGCAGCCATGCATGGGCTGGATCGCGATCGTAGGAGGCGTGCCAAAGCAGTGAAACAGCTACGTCTCGCAGATCGACCGGCGGCGGGCTCAGGCTCAGCTGAAGTTCGCCGGCAAACAGCCGAGCCAGCCGGGCGTGCATAGTCACCACAACGGGTGCGCGCGCCACCAGAGAGGGGACGGTGAGAAAACGAGGCGTGGTCAGAACCACCGTCCGGCGCAGCCCGAGCTTCTCAAGTGCATCGTCTACCACGCCCCGCACGCTCCGACCCGGCCGCAGGCTCGTCAAAATATGAGGCAGCCGAACGTAATCTTCGAGCGAGATTTGAGCGCTGGTGATGCCGGTCCTTTCCGCGTTGAACATGCACAAATAGCTCTCGTTGAAGAGCAGGCGCCGCTTATGGTGGATCTGACCCTGAGCGAACACGTCGTAGCCTATGGCTAGGTCCAACTCGTCGGCGTCGAGATCATCCAAGAGCTTCGACGAGTCGATGTTGTAGAGCCGGAGATGTACGCCGGGCGCAACCTCGCGCAAGCGAGCGAGGAGAGCGGGAAGGATCAAGATTTCCATGCTGTCTGGAAGACCAAGCCTGAAGGTACGCTCCGCTGTGGCCGGATCGAAGTCTTTCTCGCGTGACACGATGGTTTGAACTTGAGACAGCGTAGTCCGTACAGGCTCTACCAGCATCACTGCTCTAGGCGTGAGACGCAGGCCGTCAGGCCCTCGCGTCAGAAGCTCGTCCTCGAACAGCTCACGGAGCCGCGCGAGATTGTGGCTCATTGCAGACTGCCCAATGCCTACTCGGCTCGCCGCCCGCGTAACACTACGTTCGCTCAGCAAGGCATCGAGGTGCACAAGAAGGTTCAGGTCGACACGGCTTAGATTAACGGCGTCGATACCCATCATCGATCCAATCTGTTTGATCGATGATCATAGGCGGACCATCTTGCGGGGCAAGGGAATGGAAGGCGTCGGCCCGCCACCCAACCAAAGGAGATCAAGATGTCAGTCCGCAGTAGCCTCTTAGCCGTTACGTTCGCCCTTGCGACGCTTGGAACCGCTCACGCCGACAGCCTCCGGCCAATTCAGGCCCAAAGCATCGACCTCGGCCAGGTATCCGGCGTCGCGTACTATACCGTCGAGCGCGACGGGTTCCATGTCGTGACGACGCTCGCGCAGGGCAGTTCCGGAACGCCAATCCGCCTAGTGTCTGTCCTCGCGCCAGGCCAGAGCGTGGTCTTGTCGACGCCGGACCAATCCGGTGCGCTGAAAATCACCCGGGAAGGCAGCGGATTACATATCCGCAAGACATCACCCGTGACGAACTAATCTTTTGATCGCGACGTTAAGCGATGTGAAGGGACAGAGGAGATGACTCCGGTCGTCTCCGCCCCTCTCGGCCAACATCTGGAGATAAGCGATGAATGTCGCAATCATCGGTACTGGAAAAATGGGATCGGGTTTTGCCCGCCTGCTCGCGAGTCAAGGCGTCGAAGTCATTATCGGTGGGCGCGACGCTATCAAAGCCGCGCAACTCGCGCAGGAAGTTGGCGGTGGGACGCGGGGCACGGATATCGCATCGGCCGCGAAAAGTGCTGAACTCATCATTTTGGCTGTCTATTACCAGAAGTTGGACGAAGCGATCCGCGCGGCGGGCAACCTCACGGGCAAGGTCCTTATCGATATCTCGAACCCGATCACGGAGGACTTCAAGGACTTGCTAATTGGGCACCGGACCTCGGCGGCGGAGGAAATCCAAAAGCTCGCGCCCGATGCAAAAGTTGTAAAGGCGTACAACACGATCTTTGCGCAACTGCTTCCGGCTGAATCACGCGAAGGGCGCGAGCCCGTACAAGTGTTTGTTGCCGCCGACGACTATGAGGCCAAGAGAGCTGTTTCCGATCTCGTCACAAAAGGAGGCTTCGAGGCCGTCGACGCAGGCCCGCTTTCTAATGCGCGTTTTCTTGAGCCAATAGGTGAGATGAACATTCATTTTGGCTTCTTCTTGGGTTGGGGCACTTCCGCCGCTCCTTCTTGGAAGAAAGCTTAGTCCGCTTCGGGTCGGAAGCGGTCGTTAGCCGGCGTCGCCGCGAAAGTCCACCAACGGCTAGAAACGAAAATCGCGACCTGTTGCGACCGCGGGACGCGTTACCCCTCTCTTGAAGCGCGCGGTGCGATGATCGACAATAAAGGTGTCAAACCTGACGACGGGAGATCCAGATGGCTCCATCGCAGATTGATTTCTGGTTTACCATGGGCAGCACGCATTCATATTTGAGCGTGTCGAGACTCTCCGATGTGGAGCGATCCACCGGGATTTCCTTCCATTGGCGCCCCTTCCACCTGCTCATCATCTTGCAGGAAATGAAGCACGTGCCGTTCGCCGATAAGCCAGCCAAATTGACTTACATGTGGCGTGACATCGAGCGGCGCGCTGCGATGTACGGCTTTCCAGCAAACCTTCCTGCGCCCTACCCCGCCAAGCAATCAATCGTCGCAAATCTCATCGCAACCGTGGGCATGCGCGAAGGCTGGGGGCCGGAATTTGTTCGCGCGGCCTATCGCCGCTGGTTCACGCTGAAACAGGAAACCGGCGCCGAGCCCAATGTATCGGGAAGTCTACGGGACATCGGGCAAGACCCGGAGCGTGTGCTTACATTGGCTGAGGCAGAGACCACGAAGGCTGCACTTGAAGCGGAGACGAGCGCGGCGCGAGATCTGGGCATCTTCGGATCACCGACGTTCGTCGTGGATCGTGAACTGTTCTGGGGCGACGACCGGCTGAACGATGCCATTAGCTGGTGTCGTTCTGGCCGCGTCCAATATGGCTGACAGGTTATTGTTGCGGCATTCCTGCCTTGCGCAACCCTTCACTGTAATTGTTGCGATCATCCTCACGTTTGAATGGGCGAATCACTTCCGCAATCGTCTTCTCGGAGTGCTCGCTTGCCAGGAGATCACCCAACGCCGCTTTTGCGGGCTCGATCATGTCGAGCTGCGCGTAGCTCGCCGCCAGTACGCGGCACGCAGTGTGAAACCAGCGTTGTCCAAGGCTCTGCCGCGCCGTCTCAGCGGCTTCGGCGTAACGCCCGAGCAGATACAAGGTCGAAGCCCGTTGGGCGAGCCAGGCGAAGATTTGCGGATCATTGGGACTGAGCCGTTGCGCCCGATCGATTGCCGCGAGGGCTTCCTGGGGGTGACCGAGAAAATTGCTTGCCACCGCCAGGGCAAAATAGCCGAGAGCAAAATTATCATTCAGCTCGATGGCTCGCCGAGCGAATTTGACCGCAGTGTCGCAATCGTCGTTATGCGCGAGATTGAGCGCTAATATGTAGCAGGCGGAAGCGCTGTTAGGGTCGAGTGCAAGAGCACTTTTTGCGGCCGAAGCAATTTGAGCATTGACATCGCCCCCTGAGCCGAGCCGGTAGGCACGCGTGCTGAATAACGTCCGCGCAATCCCCACGTAGGCGTCGGCCAGCGTGCTATCCAGCTCGATTGCGCGATTGAAACAGGCAATGGCCTTGTGTGCATCCTCCTTGCTGAACTGGTGGAAGTACCACATCCCACGGAAATAGTGGTCTCTCGCGACCATTTGTTCCGGCGTCTTACGCCGGGCGCGTTCGATTTCGGCTTTTGAGACCGCTGGTTCTATCGCAGTGGCAACATCTTGCGCCACTTCATCCTGAATCACAAACCCATCGGTCAGATCACGGTCATACCTGTCTGCCCATATGCTGGTGCCCGTGGCGGCTTCTACAAGCTGCGCCGTCACGCGAACCCGGCTGCCGGCCCTGCGAACGCTTCCCTCAAGGAGGTAACGTACGCCCAATTGCCGACCAACGTCTCTGACGTCGACCTGGCGGCCCTTGTAGGAAAAGCTCGAATTGCGAGCAATCACAAAGAACCAGCGCCACTTCGACAACGCCGTGATGATGTCTTCGGTGATGCCGTCCGTGAAGTAGTCCTGCTCCAGCTCGCCGCTCATGTTTCGGAACGGAAGCGCGGCAATCGAGGGCTTGTCAGGGAGCGCGAGAAGTTGGCTCGGCGCGGCAGGAACAGCCTTTGAAACCTCCGAAGCCGAGACCAGACCTAGTTGCATTCGCCAGACGCGCATCGGCTCGGCGATATTCTTCAGTGCCTGTAAACCCAGATCGTCAAAGCAAATATCAAGCTTGCCGCGGAGTTGGCGTTGGGCGTCATCGGAAATGCATACGCCTCCCGGTTCTGCAATCCCCTCCAGACGCGCGGCTATGTTGACGGCATCGCCAAAGATGTCGTTCTCGTCGATGATAATATCGCCGACATGAATCCCGACCCGAAACTCTATCCTTTGATCCTGTGGTACGGCGGCATTCCGCTCAGCCATGCTGCGCTGGACTTCAACGGCGCAGCGACCTGCGTCCACGGCACTGGCGAACTCGACCAGCATGCCGTCACCGGTCGTCTTTACAATGCGGCCACGATGCTCGGCGATAGCGGGATCGATGAGTGCTTTCCGGAACGACTTGAGCTGCGCCAGCGTGCCTTCCTCTTCGCGGCCCATCAAGCGGCTATAGCCGGCGACATCCGCCGCTAACACAGCCGCCAGGCGCCGCTCCACGCGCTCGCTGCTCACAAGTTCCTCCCGGCTCGGGAGATTGAACAGACAGTATAGCAATTTGGCAGCGCATTGTCCGGCTGCCAATGTCAGCATGGGTCACGTGCAGACCTTGGCGCGCACGCCGCCTCACGCCTTAAGCCGCCCGAGCCGGCCGCCAGGCCGCGTTGAGACCGACAAGGGTTCCGATGGCGACCAACCCGGCCGCATCGTCGGCGAGGCGTGCGAACGTCAGGGGCTGAGCGGCGTGAGGGCGTTGCGCAGTGGCGCGCTGGAAATTTGCATCAAACCCGCAAATGGCTGACCCAGTTCGAGAACCAGGTAAATCGCCTACGCCGCGGAGGCAACAGTGTGTCCCTTGGCGATCAATGTGCGTCGGTCGTGAATCAGGTTCTCCAGCCGGTGGGCTGCCACGTTCAATGTGGCATCATCCACGGCGCTCTCGTCCCCAGCGGCGGATTTGGCGCGCTCCGCCTTCAGGATGCCGTCGATTTCGTCTTCGATATCGGAAAGTTCAGCCTCTGTACCGACTTTCCGAATCCGGCGCGCCAGGGCATAGAGAGAATCGAGCGGCCCTTCGGCCGGGCGGCTGCCGACGCCCAGGAATTTCCACGCCGCCGCAAGCATGGTGGCAGCGCCACCCAGCACCATCGGCGTCAAATAGATCCAGTTGCCGTATTCATCCATGAAGCTTTGCGTGGTGCTGTTGTAGACGGCTGCCGCGCCGGGGTGCAGCGGAAGGTAGGCATCCTGGTCGGTGCTGGGCGCGGTGATCTGCGCGAAAATCGGCTGCTCGCGCAGAAGATTCCTGCGCGCGCTCATGATCGCCTCCGTGAGGCCGGTTACCAGATCAGTGCCGAGCTTCTTTTGCGCAACCAGATAGAGCGAGGTCCTCAGGGTCGTCACGTCATCTTCCGGGACCGGCGGCGATCCCCGCAGCGTGCCCTTCGGGACGTCGAAGCTTTCAAAGGCGCGCTGAACCTCTGCGATTGCCCCCGCGGAATCGATCGGGATCAGTACCGGGACCTTTTTATGGTCGAGCTGAAAGAATCCGCGAACGAGCGAGAGGTATTTCTCGGCGAGCGGGATCACCACAAGCAGGGCATTGACCTGCTTTGACTGAATGGCTTGCCGGACATCCGTCAAAGCAAGGTTCTTGAATACAACTTTTGCACGCGCCAGATCGTATTCCTTGGTCAACGCATCGACAATTTTGGCGTTCGTTACGCCGCCGACCACGCCGACCGTGCGTCCCTTCAGGTTGTCCATGCTGTCGATGGCCGATCCCGGCGGCGCGATGATCAGGACGGCCATATGGCTGACGACGACGACGGCTTGCGCCTTCGACAAGTCGCCGACATCGCCGCGAACCACAGCGAGATCGACCTTGCCCGCGGAGAAAGCGGCAGCGGCCTCAAGCGCGGTGCCGCTGTCGATGACCTTGAGCCGGACCGGCGCGTTCGCTGATACGAACTCGCCTGCCATCGCTGACATTGCCTTCGCTGCCTCGCCGTCGAGCGAGCCGACCGCCACGGTCAGCGTGACCGGGCGGCTGTAGTACCGATAGGCAAGGAGACCTGCGCCTGCCGCAAAGATGACGACGCCGACAAGCAGGAAAAAGCGAAGCCACAGCGGCAATTTTATCGACATCATGCTCGCCACTCCAGACGCGTCGGTCGATGCAGACGTTGATCTATGTCAAGCGTACCCGCCGCTGAAGGTCTAGCGGACACGGCTGGCAAATCGGGCTGTTCGCTCGCCCTATGTGGCCTCTCATTCCCTCTCCTCGATCAGGGGTGATCATGATGCAATCCTCTTGGCCTAACGAGCCCAGTCGTCGCCTCGTTCTAAGCGCGCTTGCGGCGCTCCCGGCGTTCTCCATTTCGGTCGTTGCCAATGCGCAGGCCCAAACAACAACCGCGCAAGCACCCGCTTCCACCGGGGGCGGCTTTTCATTCGCGGCGGTCGGCGATACCCGACCGATGATGTACCTCCCATTGAAGGAGGGACAACCGGACCTCAGCAAGTTCTTCGTCGAGATGTTCGGGTTGGTCATGCCGGAAAAGGTCGCCGAGGCCGTCGTCGCGAAGGATGTGAAGATGATCTTCGATCCGGTCACAAAGGACCTGATCAAGGTCGTCATGCCGTTCGCATCCAAGACGGAAGTGATGACCCTTACGGTAGACAAGGGTTGGGTCACCGAGGCATCCGTTGAAGACGTGAAACTGCTTCCCGGAGTGCATCGAACCATGTTCCGGCTTCATGGCGGCGAATGGGTGACGCGCGAGATCGTCGAGGACGTCCAGTCCGGTCGCGCCAAATTCGTGGTCAACAGCGGTGACGCCGTGTGGTGGGGCAATCAGGGCTTGACCGTGAGTGACAGCCCATACTGGAAGCGCGTGAACGAAACAATGCTGAAGAAACTACCCGCGCCGGATGACGAGATGCGCGCAGCCGGTCTGGATGGGCGCTTTTTCATGAGTGTGGGTAATCATGAGGTGTGGGCCGACCCGAAGATTGAGGGCGTACTTTCGGCGGTGCCGTATCTGAAAAAATTCGGCGTCACGCCGGAAAACCTCATCTACAAATTCGACTTCAAGGGCGCCCGCTTCATCTATCTCTGGAGTGGCAAGTACGACTACCGGTCGCCGTCGCAGTGGGACGCCGATCGGCCAAAATATGCCGAGCAGATGACCCAGCTTCAAAAATGGATGGACGAGGCGAAGGCCAATGGCATTCGGAAGGCGTTCATCGTCTTCCACTATCCCGTGTTTGCGCGGTCGGGCTTGGGCCCGATCCCGGCTCCCGATAACCCGCACAAGGTGATTGCGTCGTATGCGAAGGACATGGAGGTGGTCGTGTTGAACGGGCACGTCCACACCACGGAAATCTACGACGTAGATGGGGTTAAGTATCTGATGTTGGGCGGTGGCGGCGCCGAGCAAGACCCAATCCTGCCGGGGCGAACCAGCATCAAGGTGCCCGCCGACTATCCGCAGGACCTTTACTGGAAGGGCCAGCCTCCGCAAGAGGAGTACAACTACGTGCTGGTGGACGTTGACCCCGGCCAGAAGACGAAATTCACCCTCAATCGCTTCCGGCCATGGTCAGCAGAGCCATTCGGAACCGAAGAACTCTTCACGTGACAGCGAGCGGGCAATAGGCCGGGGGTAAGGTTCTGACGATAGTACTCCTGATTATTCACGGCTTGGTCGCCGTTGCACTGCTTGGCGCGATCACGCACCAGACTTTGGCGACGTGGGCGACTGCGGGAACGCGCCCCAGTTCGTTTTTCGGCCGCTTTCGCTCCGTGCCATCGGCCCGGTTCGCCGACGCCGTCGTCGTCCTGTATGCCATCTCCATCCTGCTCGGTGGGATCATCTATCTGTATTTTCGCGTTGAGATCAGGCCGGAGTTGGAGCGCGCCGGTCATTGGCCAGCCCTGGGCTTCTTCGACCTCAAGGAGCATTTCGCCGCTATCGGCTTTGCGTTGCTACCAGCCTATTGGGTTTGCTGGCGACAGCCGCGTGCCGACGAGCCTACTCAGACGCGCACGATGCTCACCTCGATCCTCGCCTTTGTCATCTGGTGGGGCTTCCTGACCGGCCACGTCGTAAACAACATCAGGGGTTTCGGCGCATGACGTCATCGGCTGCGTTCCGCCGCTTTGCATTCGCGTTCGGGACAGCATTTGGCTTCCTCTACGTGGTCGCACTCGCAAAGGACCTTGCTCTTTTCACCGTTTTCCCGTCGCTCGGCATCGTGCTGGCGGGCACGCATCATTCGCGAGACGTTGCTGCCCCCGCGATGGGATTTCTGGCTCCAGCGATGTACTGGTACGGGTGGGCCGCGACGGCCGCGCTCGGGGCACTGATCGTCGCCCTCGTTGCCGTGCCGTACGCCGAACGCTTGACGCGATACGTTTGGCCGGGATGGGTGTGGGTCATTCCCATCCTCTCGATGATCGCTTGCGTCTATCTCACCCTACCCTGGTTCAGGCTCTGACCTGGGTGCGACTTCCGCGGAAAGCCGGTTCGCAATCTTCCGGATTCAAGCCTTAAGCCGCTCGAGCCGGCCGCCAGGCCGCGTAGAGACCGACGAGGGTCCCGATGGCGACGAGTCCTGCCGCCAGCAGCACCTGCAACTCCCCATCGTCTGTGGCGCCCACGGACGACACCAGTCTGGTCACGATGACGAACAGAATACCCACCGAGGCCGCTGCGCCCACGCTGAGATAGGCGAGCTCTCGCGTCAGGTTGCGGCCGAGAAGTCCGAGTGCCGTAAAATACATCGCGCATGCGTTGGGATGAACGAACAAGGCCACGCGCGCGTAGGGACCGTAGGAGTCGAACAGAGACTCACATCGGTTCATCGCCGCCTTCGAGGCAACCCGCTGCAAGAACGCCCTGAAAAAACGAGCCTGTCCGTAACTCAGAACGGCGCCCACGATGATGGCCAGCCACGCCACGATGAAAACGGAGGCATCCGCAGGCTTCGGATTGAGCGCCACGGACATCAGGATAAGGGCGGTTCCGGGAAAATAGCCAAAATACGGGAAGACCGACTCCAGGAGCACGCAGGCGAACATGAAGACCGGAAACCATGGTGAACCGGTCGCACCGTGGACGATGGCGTTCAAGTCGAAGAGGTCAGTCTTGTACAGGACGAGGTACATGCACATGGCCAACCCGGCCAGCGCGTAAAACGGCAACGCTCCCGACAGAAACCGTCTCATCCAACCATCGGGCTTTGTTTCGCGGACACGGCGGAGACCTTCGAGATCAGCACAAGACGACCGAAACGCATGGCTCAAGCTTTAGGCGAATGAGGTTGCCCCTGTCGATAGCAATTCTCGCCTCGCCCTGCGCGCTCCTGCGCAATCGATTGCCTGTTTCGATTCGCCGAGAATCCCGCACAAGTGGCAGCATACAATTATACCCTTGCGTAAGCCTGAACTTTTCTCCCGTCGCTTGGACTTATACTTGCGTCCCGGCTTCGCGCCTTGGGGTACAGAGAGCTTCAGCCGCCGCCGGGGCGTCGCCGAGGGCTCTCTTCGTGCCGCCGCGAACAGCTGCGGGCACGATGTTCAGCTCGCCGGCACTTCTTGACTTGAGTTCAACAAGCGCAGGAGGAGCCTATGCGAAAGTCTCTCACCTTTTTCCTTTCTGGCGTGGCATTGGCCGCCGCGGCGTCGACCGCTGTAGCCGGTGAGCGGGTGCTTGAGTTCAAGCTCGTCACGAAGCCGCTCGACCTCAAGGTCATCGAGGCCGCAAACGTCGAAGGACAGACGGTTGTGGCCGGCAAATTTTTCGGCGTCGCCGTCTTCAACGATGGCCGCATCGGAGTGAAGGAGTTCGTCAACAGTTCGGACCTGCTGAAAGGATCGGGCCCCTTCTTCGGCTATAGCACCTACACGTTCGAGGAAGGCTCGATTACGGCGCGCTACACCGGTACGGCCAAGGACGGCAAATCAACCGGCGAATACACGATCCTGTCGGGCACGGGTGCCTATGCGAACGCCACGGGTACGGGAACAATCGAAAGCGCGCCGAACCCGTTCAAGGGCGTCAACCTGCTGAACATAAAGCTCGTCGTCAGAACGTCCGGCTCGTGACAGCACGGTGTCCACGGGTCCTGCACGAAGGAAGTTGATCCCTTGCGTGGCGTGTTGGCCCGGCCGGCGGCGCATTGCCGGCCGGGCCATCTGCTGACGAGCCGACCGGAGTCGCGAGCAATCATTCGCAGCATTGAAACGTTCGCTGATCGGAAAAGCGCAGTCAGTCACAGGCCCAGTGTGACCTCCGCCCAGCGCATCGCGGTGCTGCTGCATCCCTACGCGATCGAGAGAATCTCGATCTCCTGCGCGCCTGAACCAACGACATCGCCGACCGCCTTCCCGATCAGCGACTTCGCAACCGGCGCGACGAACGAGATCGACCCGGCCTTCGGATCCGCTTCGTCCTCACCGACGATGCGATAGGTTTGCACGCGGCCATCGGTGCGGCTGAAGGTCACGGTGCTGCCGAAGGCGACGACATCTGTCGACGCCGGGGTGGGAATCACCTGCGCCGTGCGCAGCCTTTCGGTGAGATAGCGGGCGTCACGCAAGGGCACCGCCGATTGCCGGCGCTTCTCGTTGACGTCCTCGATGGCTTGTGCGGCTTCATAGGCCTCGCGCGCTTCCTGAAGCTGCGACTGCAACGCCTGCAGGCCTGCTTCCGTCACGAAATTTGGATGCGGCGAGATCGGGCGATCCGGCAACAGCGTCTCGGACGCGGTTTCGGCGCTTTCTTCCTTGGTAAAGGCGACGCTCAATTCAAGATCCTGTCGAACCGTTTCGGGTAACCGCTCGCGCCTCGCGCCCCCTCAACAGGGAATCGCGTGCTGGGCCGCGGCCGGCGATTGTCCCGGACTATATCTCAAGTTCGACGAAACGACGGAGCTTGAAGACGAGATCCGGCATGGCCTGGCGGAACCGCGTCGCGTTCTGGAAAGTGGTCGAGAACGGCGCGAAGGTGATCATCGCGTTCCAGTGCTTATAGCCATAGACCGTGACGGAGGCGCCGGTCGCCGGAAAATTCTCCAGCTTGCGCAACTCGCCGAGCACGAGATCGGCGATCGCCTCGGCAGGCAGCAACCGCTTGCCGTCCGGCGTCGTGGTGATTTTCGCCGGCGGCTCGACCGGCTTCGCGGCAATAGGCACCGCATCGGGCGCATTGTCGGGTTCGGCCGGTGCAGGATCGGGGGTGGACGGCTCGACCGGATCAAATCCGTTCGTCGGCGCTGTCGGCGGAACCTCGGCGAGCGGCGGCGGAGCAGCGCTGTCTGCGCGCTTGTTGCCTCCCAGGATGCTGCTGATCATGGCCACAAGGCCAGCATCCTTAACGTCGTCGCTCATTACTCCCCCCGGGCTATGGCCTACTCTAGCACCGCTCTCGCGGACCGCCACCGGGGATGTATAGCCGGATTCGCCTGGTCAGGACCGTCACGCGAAGGCACCGGCGGCCCGACGCGTGGGTCGCGTCGCGCCGCCGTGCGATCCGTCACTGCTTATCGAACGGAATATATTGCTGGTACTGCTTGGGCACCGAACTGCGGTAGCGCGCAGGCACAGTGCCGCTGTCGACCGAATGATCGATCTCCTGCTGCCGCGTCATCTTCTTCTTCGCGGGCTTCTTCGATGCGCTCTTCTTGGAGTCGGTCGGCTGGCTGGAGGTGTCGCTGGTCGCGCCCGGCGCGGTGGTTGTCGCCGCAGGCGCTGCGGTTCCGTCGGCGGCCGGCGCGCTCTGCGCCGGCGCGAGCGATGTTTGCATGAGAAGCGCCAGCGCTGCTGTCGCAGCCAGCAAATATGACCTTTGCATCAGAACCTCCAAAATACCTGATCCGAATGAGACAAGCGTAATTCTCCGGAATCGACGCGTGCAAGTCTGCTCACGAAAGGCCGGAACCCCAACGCGAACTGTGGCCGAGATCACATTGCCGGCCGCCGGCTGCGACATGATGTGCCTCAACGCGAACGCGGGGCATTCCGCCGACACCAAGACAGGCATGACCATATATCAGACGAGCCAAGCTCGCTGACGTTCCCATCCCACTCTCGAAGGAGATTGAAATGCGTCGCATCATCCTCACTCTCGCATCGTTCGCCGCGCTGATCGCCGTAGCATCCCCGGCCGCCCAGGCACATCCTGCAAACGATCGATATTGCCTGCAGGGGCGCATGTGGGGCTATCCCGGCAACTGCCAGTTCGCGAGCTATCAGCAGTGCCTCGCCAGCGCTTCCGGCACGTCGGCCTATTGCGGCATCAATCCGCGCTACGCGTTCTCGCAGCAGCGCGCCTACTGACGACATCGCGGCGCTCGCGCATGACGCGCGCGCCGCCACATTTTTTACGTGAAGACGATCCACCTCGCCGACAGTCCGGCGTATTGACTTGCGCGGCGGCGGGGGTGATCCGCTGCACTGAGCGGGTGACGGTCGTTGTCGCCAAGGCCGCTTGCGTCACGGAAGTCTGAACTACCGGGCCTCGGCGATCTTCGATCCGGACGGCAGCATCTGCGCGTTGGCCGCCAAGGGCCGCTTCGACGGCGATGCCGGGTCCGGCAATCGGAAAGCGGCGTCGGCCGGCGCTCCCTGGGATGGACGACGGGCAGCGGTTGCCGGAAGCACGATCACCTTCGCTCCAATCTTCACCCGCTCATAAAGGTCCATCACGTCGTCATTGGTCAGCCGGATACAGCCGGACGAAACCCGCTTCCCGATCGTGTCGGGATTGTTGGTGCCGTGAATGCGATATTCGGTCTCGCCGAGATACATCGCCCGGGCGCCGAGCGGGTTGCCGGGACCGCCGGCCATGAACCGCGGCAGATAAGGCTGACGCCCGATCATCTCTACAGGCGGATGCCAATCCGGCCATTCTGCTTTGCGGGCCACGGTCTGCTCGCCCGACCACGTGAAACCTTCGCGGCCGACACCGATGCCGTAGCGCATCGCCTGCCTGTCGTTCAGGACGAAATAGAGGAATGTGTTTCCGGTATCGATGATCACGGTGCCCGTCGCCTGGCGACTGGCGTAGTCGACCACCTGCCGAACAAATGCTCCGGGACCGTCAGCGGCCTTTGGTGGCTCGACCAGAGGCGCCGGGGCCGGAACCGGAGCTGGAGCCGGCGCGGCTGCTTGAACTGGAGTTGCCACGTAAACCGGCGTTGACGACGCCTGGGCTTGCTGTGCGGACGGCTTCCGTACCGGTTGCACGCTCGCCGGGCGAGACAGAAAACCATACCCCAATGCGGCGACGGCCACGGCGCCAATTGCAACTCTCGCGGCCATTGGGAGTGCGAACGTCTCTGCCTTTCCGCGTTTGGCCCGCTTACCCATATCTCTTTCCCCAGGTCACCATGCCCAGGAGAGGTACCCAGCAACATTTAAGAAACTTCGAAGCGATTTCGCTCAGGCTGGAACCGTTCGCGATGGTTAACGCCGGACTCTTGTTCGGGACGCGCCCTAACGCGTGGCCCCTGGTCCGCTCTCCAGGAGCCGCGCCGCGAACCAGAGCGACAGTGGCTGATCGAGGACGCCGCCGACATAGACTTCCGACGTCGTGACATGGTGCCTGTCCAGCACCAGCAGCACGCCGATCCAGTAGGCGAACCAGACATGCGCGTCGGTCAGCGCCATCAGCTTGTGCTGGTCGTGCTCGAGCGAGGTGTGGTTGCTCGCCTTGCGGATTTCCACGGTGAGCAGATTGTTCGGGATCTCGCGCTGATGCACGACGACATCGGGGTAGATCGACTTTCCCAGATGGTCGTCGGTGGAGATGATCGTGCCGTGCGGCAGATGCAGCGTGCGCTCGCCGAGGCGGTCGTAGTTGCAATCGACCGACCAGCCGGAGAATTGCCGCTCCAGATAGACGGCGAAGCGGTGCGTGATCGCCCGCTCGCCGACGTCCTTCTCGAACAGAAATGCTTCGTGAGCGTAGAAGTCCCGGAGCGCCACGATCACCTTGGTCAGCTCGGTCTGCATCTTGCCCCCCGGCCCATCACGCGCACTCGGTCGCGCCGCTATCAGACCCCATGGTGAGGAGCGCGGAACGCGCGTCTCGAACCATGAAGGCCCGTATCCCACCTGCAAGCATCCTTCGAGACGCCCGCGCAAGCGCGGGCTCCTCAGGATGAGGGGCAGAGTTCGCGGCGCGATCGCCCAGACTTACATCTGGACTTCGATCAGCCGCGGCCCGGGCTCGGCGACGGCCTCGGCCAGCGCCTTGTTGAACTCGTCCGCGTTGGTGACGGCGCGGCCGGGCACGCCCATGCCCTTCGCGAGCGCCACGAAGTCGAGCGTCGGGCGGTCGAGCCGGAGCATGTCGTTGGCGCGCTGGCCGGGCTCGCCGGCGCCGACATTGTCGAACTCGCCGCGCAGGATCTGGTAGATGCGGTTGGCGAACACGATGGTGACGATGTTGAGGTTCTCCCTCGCCTGCGTCCACAGCGACTGGATCGTGTACATCGCACTGCCGTCGCCGACCATGGTGATCACCTTGCGGTCCGGACAGGCGATAGCAGCACCGATCGACAGCGGCGTCGAGAAGCCGATCGAGCCGCCCATGTTCTGGAGCCAGTCATGCGGCGCCGCGGCCGCCGTCGGCGGGAAGAAGCCGCGGCCGGTGGTCAGGGACTCGTCGACCATGATCGCGTTCTCGGGAATCGCACAGGCGATCGCCTGCGCGATCGTGGCGAAGGTGAGCGCGCCGGTCGGCTTGACCAGTTCCTGCAACGCCTGCGGCTTGACGTCGTTCGCGCTGGCCTTCACGGCGCCGGCGAGCGCCTCGAGGGCCGCGACCGAATTCTCGCCCCAGGAGGTCATGCGATGCACGTCGCAGCCCTCGGGCCGCAGCACGCTCGGCTTGTTCGGATAGGCGAAGAACGCCACCGGATCGTCGGACTCGACCAGCACGATGTGACGGAACTTCGCCAGCATCGGCAGCGCGTTCTCGATCACGTAGTGGATGCGGTCGATCGAGAAGCGGCCGCGGCCGCGCGCCATCTTCGGGCGGAAGGTCGGGCCCATCACGGTGCAGCCGGTCTTGCCGGCGATACGCTCGGCGAGGGCCAGGCCCTGCTCGCTCAGCGCGCTGCCGGTCATCAGCAGCAGCGTGCCCTCGCCGTCGCCATGCAGGATCTTTGCGGCCTGCTCGACCGCCTGCGGCGAATAGCTCGCGCGCTGCTGCTCGGCCGGCACCTCGGCGATGCCATCGGCCTCGTTCCAGGCGGTATCGGCGGGCAGGATCAGGGTCGCGATCTGCGGCGGCGCGCTCTTGGCGGCTGCGATCGCCGCGGCACCGTCGGCGGCGACCGATTTGGAATCCGGCGAGGTGCGGACCCAGGACGACATCGGCCGGGCCAGGCCCTCGATGTCGGAGGTCAGCGGCGCATTGTAGCCGATGTGGTAGACGGCATGCTGGCCGACGATGTTGACGATGCCGGAGTTCGCCTTCTTGGCGTTGTGCAGGTTGGCAAGGCCGTTGGCGAGGCCGGGGCCGAGATGCAGCAGCGTCGAGGCTGGCGTTCCCTTCATGCGGAAATAGCCGTCGGCGGCGCCGGTCACCACGCCTTCGAACAGACCAAGGACGCAGCGCATACCCGGCACGCGGTCGAGCGCCGCGACAAAATGCATCTCGGAGGTGCCTGGGTTGGTGAAGCAGACGTCCACCCCACCCTTGACCATCGTCCGCACCAGGCTTTCCGCACCGTTCATTCTTCAGCTCCCGCAACCAGCAATGTTCAGATATCAGCCCGATCAATCATTGTTCGCCGCCCCCGTCAAAGCAATAGCGCCCATCGCGGCCCTGCCCCGCGCGGCGACGCGCCGGCTTGGCTAATGCCCCGTTCCGATGGAATCGGAACGGGGCATTAGATTCATGTTTTGACGCGTTTTCTTCATGCGAACCGGTATCCACTTCGCTTGAAAACGCTCCAATGCCTTCCGGCAAATGGGCGGGGTTGCCGATTTGGTAACGCCAATCGTTAAGCATGGCGCCTTCACGGGGCCGTGGCTTGCGAAAAGCCCGCAAATATGGCCTGTAACTTCAGTTGAATCGATTTTTTGCTGGGGGAAACAATGATCCGGTTTTTTGCCGCGCCGATTGCCGCCATTGCATTGCTGTCGGCCATGGCAGGCGGCGCGCTCGCCGAAGAGTTCGACTCGCGCGACATCATGGGTGGCGGCCCGAACTTCTTCCGCGGCGGCTCCAGCCCGATCCCCCGCACCACCGTCATGTACAACGGCAACTATGCCCCCGGCACGATCGTGGTGAACACCAGCGAGCGGCGGCTGTATCTGGTGCTCCAGAACGGCCAGGCGCTGCGCTACGGCATCGGCGTCGGCCGCGACGGCTTCCGCTGGGGCGGGGTGCACAGGATCACCGCCAAGAAGGAATGGCCGGCCTGGACGCCGCCGTCGCAGATGCTGGCGCGCCGGCCCGACCTGCCGCGCCACATGAAGGGCGGCATCGAGAATCCGCTCGGCGCGCGCGCGATGTATCTGGGCTCGACGCTGTACCGCATCCACGGCTCCAACGAGCCGGAGACGATCGGACAGGCTGTGTCCTCCGGCTGCTTCCGCATGACCAACGACGACGTCAGCGATCTCTACAGCCGCGTCTCGGTCGGCACCACCGTGGTCGTACTGAACAACTAGCCGTCGGCGAACTGCGGGAACCCGCGGGGCGCGTGAATATGCGGTCTTGTGCGTCGCTTCCGAATACGGCAGCGTCAGCCAGCAATGAGCGCATTGGCCCCGCCTTCATCCGGCTTTCGCATCGCCCTGCTGGCACTCGCCACCTTCGCGTTCGCCCCTGACACCGCTACCATCGCCGTCGCGGGCGAACTGCCCGCGATCGCCTCGCGCCAGCGCACCGAGAAGAAGAGCTTTACCGACGGCGAGATCGTCGAGGGCTTTCTGAAGACCGCGTTCGGCGCCGAATACCACCTCGCCGGCCGCGTCGACCGTATCCGCAAGTTCGACGGGCCGGTGCGCGTCTACGCGGAGAGTGACCGCGCCGATCGCAAGACGCAGCTCGCAAAAGTCGTGGCCGACATCGGCGCCCGCGTGCAGCATCTCGACATCGCCATGACCACGACCAGCGAGGCGGCGAACGTGCGGGTGAAGCTCGTGCGCGACCGCGACCTGTTCCGCACCATTGCCAGCTTCTACGGCGCAGAGAAGGCGCGCGAGATCCGCACCTCGCTCGATCCGCAATGCCTGTCCGGCTTCCGCAAGAACGACAATTTCGAGATCGAGCATTCCGACGTGATCCTCACCGTCGACAACGGCGATTTCACGTTCCTCGACTGCGCCTATGAGGAACTCCTGCAATCGCTCGGGCCCATCAACGACACCGCGAGCGTGCCGTGGACCATGTTCAACGACAATGTGTCGATGGGCTATTTCGACGTCTACGACCAGTACATCCTCAATTTACTCTACGATCCCCGCATCAAGCCCGGCATGACCGTGCCGGAGGTCAAGGCGGTGTTGCCGCAAGTGCTCGCGGATGTGCGCGCGTGGGTGAAGCGCGTGAATGATCTGAAGGAGTAAGGCTTCTAGCGGCAGAGCTTCTTTCCCTCTCCCCCTTGTGGGAGAGGGTGGCTCGCCGCGCAGCGGCGAGACGGGTGAGGGGTATCGCGCCGCGAGTCATTCTCTCTCGAGTACGTGGAGACAGACCCCTCATCCGGCGCTTCGCGCCACCTTCTCCCACAAGGGGAGAAGGAAGAAGGAACACCCCGCCGCTCTACTGCACCAGATCGGCAACTGTTGTCGCAGCCTTCAGGCCGGTGCCGGTGAGGACCGCTACCGTTGTCTCGTTCGCCTTGATCGACCCGGCAGCGGAGAGTTTTTCCAGCGCGGCGGCTGCGCTGGCGCTGGTCGGCTCGGCGAACAGGCCCTGACGCGCGAGACGGCGCAGGGCGGCGACGATCTCATCCTCGGTCAGCGCAACGGTGCCGCCGCCGCTCTCGCGCAGGGCAGCGATGATCTCGCGCAGGCGCAGCGGGGACTTGATCGCGGTGCCTTCGGCGATGGTCTTGTTGACCTCGCGGGCCACAGGCGTATCGACGCCGGCCCTGAAGCTCGCATCGATCGGCGAGCAATTTTTCGGCTGCGCCGCGAACAGGCGCGGCAGCTTTGCGATCTGGCCGGCTTTCAGCAACTCACGGAAGCCGAAGGCGCAGCCCAGGAGGCTGCTGCCGGCGCCGACGGGGACGATGACGTTGTCGGGCGCGCGAAAACCGAGGTCTTCCCAGATTTCATAGGCGAGCGATTTGGTGCCTTCGAGAAAGAACGGCTGCCAGTTGTGGCTGGCGTAAAAGGTCTGGCTCGACTGGCGGATGGCCTCGGCCTCCGACTCCTCGCGCGGCCCCTCGACGAGCTGCACCGTGGCGCCATAGGCGCGCACCTGCGCGATCTTGGCCGGCGACGTGGAGGCCGGCGCTAAAATCTTCACGCGCATGCCGCCGGCGGCGCCCAACCCCGCCATCGACGAGCCGCCATTGCCGGAGCTGTCTTCAAGAATGGCATCGACGCCGATCTGCCGCAGGAACGACAGCATCACGGAGGAGCCGCGATCCTTGAAGCTGCCTGTGGGGTTGAACCATTCGAGCTTGAAGAACGGCCGCAGATCGCCCCAATCCTGCTGAACCAGCGGCGTGCAGCCTTCGCCGAGCGTGATCGGCTGTGCGATCGCGACCGGCAGCGCCGCCCGGTAGCGCCAGAGCGAGCGCGTCCGGCCGTCAATCTCCTCGCGCGAGATCCCCGTCCCCGGCGTCACCAGCAGCGGCGTGCGCTCGTCCGAGCACCAGCGCGGCTGGTCCAGCGGATAGAGCTGTCCGTTGCGGGGATCGATGTAGTTGGCTGCGGGCATGGCGTTCTCCGGGGAAGGCGATCTGTACGATCGGTGTGATGACACGGTTTGTCCAGGATTCGAAGCGTGCCGCGCAAGCCATGCAGCAGCCCTTGAAAATGAGAAAACGAGATATATTTCAATATCTTAAAAAGACCGCACAGACCGGGCGGCCAGGTTGGCCTGTGCGAGGGCGCGGCGTTCAGGCAGGCCTTGCCGGCGCGTCGATGACGGGAATTGGGCCGCAAACGGCCTTACCCCCGGCGGGACGATTAACTTGTCTGTCGCGACTGCCCGCTACACTATGTTGGATTGAGCTTGCGGCGCCGGTGTTCCCATCGGCAACGCGGCCGAGCCAGGCCCGTCCGAGCGGCGGGCCGTCGGCTTTTTGGGAGTTTGGTCATGAGCCGTGCGAACCGTACCGACCACATCCGCCTTACCTCCCATCCGGAGCCGGGCAAAAAGTCCGCTTTTCCGATCCATTGGGGGGCCGCGGATGCACGTGCACGGGGGCCGATCATCGGCACAGTATCGCGCGCCGGGGATCGCAACGTGATCGGCAGCCATGGCGGGTCCTACGCAATGTACCGGGCGCTCGCGGTGTCAGCAGGCGCGCTCGATCCGATCAGGCGTCCTGACCTCACCAACACGTTTCCAGCCGCGACCATCGGGCCGTTCCCGCAATGGAGCGATCCTGCAAAGATCGTCGCGCTCGATCCGTGGGGGCATCTGGTCGCGGAGAATTTCGGCAAGGACATCGCCGAGGGCGTCGACATCAGGCCGAGCATCGCGGTGACGCGGGCGCGGCTCGACCTGCCGGAGATCCGCGAGGCGCTGGCCGCAAAACGGCTGCGCGCGGACGGCGAGGTCGTGCATGCTAATGGCAGCGTGTCGGTGGTGAAGATCGCGATCGATCCGGTGTGGTATCTGCCTGGCCTTGCCGAGCGCTTCGGCACCAGCGAGACCGAGCTGCGGCGCACACTGTTCGAACAAACCGCCGGCATGTTCCCCGAACTGGTGACGCGGCCGGACATGAAAGTGTTCCTGCCGCCGATCGGCGGCACCACGGTCTACATGTTCGGCGACGTGACCAAGCTGCCGGACCATCGCACCAAAATCACCTGCCGCGTGCATGACGAGTGCAACGGCTCCGACGTGTTCGGCTCCGACATCTGCACCTGCCGGCCGTACCTCATCCACGGCATCGAGGAATCCGCGCGCGGCGCGCAGGAGGGCGGGCTCGGACTGGTCGTCTACAATCGGAAAGAGGGCCGCGCGCTCGGCGAGGTCACCAAATTCCTGGTCTACAATGCGCGCAAGCGCCAGGAGGACGGCGATGCGGCCGCCGCCTATTTCGAGCGCACCGAATGCGTCGCCGGCGTCCAGGACGCGCGATTCCAGCAATTGATGCCGGATACGATCCACTGGCTCGGCCTCAAGCGCATCGACCGTTTCCTGTCGATGAGCGACATGAAGCACGACGCGTTGACCTCGCAGGGCATCGACATCGTCGAGCGCGTGCCGATCCCGCCGGAGCTGATCCCGGCCGACGCCTATGTCGAGATCGCCGCGAAGAAGGCCGCCGGCTATTACTCGACCGACATCGCGCCGGAGAAGGACGTGAACGGCGTGGTCGGGCGTTCGCTGGAAAAATACTGATCGCGCGATGGCGAACGCTTTGGAACGAGAGGCCCGCTCGCTGCTCACCGCAAAGGCGGTGCGTGCGCGGGCCGGGCAGATGCTCGAGATCGGCCTTGCCGGTGGATTGAGCCACTTCACGATCGATCTCGATCGCATGGACGGTGTTGCGGAGGCCGTGCTTGCGGTCACGCGAAAAGCCTATCCAACGCTGGATATTCCCTTCCATGCGCGCTGGCGGCATTTTGTGCTTGGCGGCGTCGATCGCTGGGCGCGGCTTGCGGATGCTGGAATATGGCCGGATCGTGCCGCGCGGGCGCGCGCTGAATTCGACCTTGCGATCGTCAGCGTGCTGCTCGATGCGGGCGCCGGCGCTGCCTGGCGGTACCGTGATGGCGCGACGGGGGCAGACATAGGCCGATCGGAAGGGCTTGCGATCGCGAGCCTCGACATGTTCGCAAGCGGACTTTTTTCTGACGATGCGCGTGCGCCGTTCAGGACCGATGCGGATGCGCTCGCGCAACTGCCGCTCGCCGCGCTGACGTCCGCCTTTCAGGTGAGCGAGACCAATCCGCTGCTAGGACTAGAGGGGCGCACCGATCTGCTGCGGCGTCTGGGCAAGCTGGTGGCGGAGCGCGCGGACGTCTTCGGCCAGCGCGATACGCCGCGGCCGGGCGGCCTGTTCGATCACATCGCAACGCAGGCGAGTGACGGCGCCATCCCCGCGCCCGCCATCCTGTCCGCCGTGCTGAACCAGCTCGGGCCGATCTGGCCGTCACGTCTGGAGCTTGGCGGCGTTCCGCTCGGCGATTGCTGGCGCCATCCGGCGATCAAGGCGGACGACGCAACTGCTGGCCTCGTCCCCCTGCACAAGCTGTCGCAATGGCTGAGCTATTCGCTGATCGAGCCGCTCCAGCGCGCCGGATTTGTCGTCACCGACATCGACGGCCTGACCGGGCTTGCCGAATACCGCAATGGCGGCCTGTTCGTCGATCACGACGTGCTGCGCCTGCGCGAGGCCGCCGATGCCGGGCGCGCGCATGCCGTGGATTCGCTGCTCGTCGTGGAGTGGCGCGCGCTGACCGTCGCGTTGCTGGACCGGCTGGCGGAGCGCATCCGCGTAAAGCTCGGCCGCACGCCCGACACATTGCCGCTCGCAAGCATTCTGGAAGGTGGCACCTGGGCCGCCGGCCGCGCCATCGCTTTTTCGCGGCGGCCCGACGGTTCGCCACCGCTCAAGGTGATCAGCGACGGCACTGTGTTCTAACCCTCTCCCCTTGTGGGAGAGGGTGGCTTCGCGACAGCGAAGCCGGGTGAGGGGTATGTCTCCGCGGACACATCTCTCAGTGAAGTTCGCGGAGAGAACCCCTCATCCGGCGCTTCGCGCCACCTTCTCCCACAAGGGGAGAAGGAAGAATCGCCGGCTCGTTGCATTTCAACCGCCGCGCATTTCGATAGGAGCGTTACATGGAAGGCGTCACGATCGTCGATCATCCGCTGGTGCAGCACAAGCTGACGCTGGTGCGGGACAAATCCATCTCGACCAAATCGTTCCGCGAGCTGATCAAGGAGATCGGCATGCTCCTGTGCTACGAGGTGACGCGCGATTTGCCGCTCGCTGACACCGTGATCGAGACGCCGCTGGCGACGATGCATTCGGCCAAGATCGCCGGCAAGAAGCTGGTGTTCGTCCCCATGCTGCGCGCCGGCACGACCTTCGTCGACGGCATGATGGATCTGGTGCCGACCGCGCGCGTCGCCCATATCGGGCTCTACCGCGAGCCGCACAGTTTTGCGGCGGTCGAGTATTTCTTCAAATCGCCGTCCGATCTCGGCGAGCGCCTCGCCATTGTGGTGACGCCGGTGGTCGCCACCGCCAACACGGCGGTCGCCGCAATCGACCGGCTGAAAGAGCGCGGCGCCAAGGACATCCGCCTCGCCTGCCTGATCGCCGCCCCGGAAGGACTGGAGCGGCTGCGCGGCCTGCATCCCGACGTGCCGATCTGGACGGCTGCGGTCGATGAAGGGCTCGACGAGAACGGCTTTATCCTGCCGGGCCTCGGCGACGCCGGCGATCGCGCCTACGGGACAAGGTAAGCAACGAACGAGGTTCACCGCTCCCCCACGCGCGGACTGGGCCATCGAACATGATCGTGGCGGGGTCGGAGCAAGCGCCTCGTCCTTCGAGACGACCGCTTCGCGGTCTCCTCAGGATGAGGCTGAGCAACAGCTTTGCCGGCGGAAATAGCGGCCACACATTCAGTCCTCATCCTGAGCCCACAAAGCGGGCGTCTCGAAGGATGGCCGCATGCGCGCTTCCCGCCACGCTTGGCTCAAATCTTCCCGCTGCCGCAAATCAGCTTCAGCGACTGCCATTCCTTGTCCGTCAGCAGCGGCGGGCCGCTGACGGGGCGGTCTTCCCTGGTCATCCGCGCAAGGCGGTCCTCGGTCAGCGGGTGGCTGGCGAGGATGGTCGTCAGGCCAGAACCGCCCTCCTTGCCGGTGATGCGGAACATCAGCTCGGCCGCGGGCTTCGGCGAGCGACCGAGCCTGTGCATGATCTCGATCGCGAACGTATCGGCAGCGGTCTCCGCCTCGCGCGAATAGGAGGCTTCGACCACGCTGCGCGAGGCGAAGATCACGGCGGATGAGCCGGTGACGTCGCCGAACAGCAGGCCGATCAGGAACGAGGTGCCGCCGTTGTAGATCAGCCCGCGCATATTGTCGTAATGCTTGAGATGACCGAGCTCGTGGGCGAGGATGCCGGCGAGCTCGTCGGGGTTTTGCGCCTTGTCGATCAGCGCCTTCAGCACATAGACCTTGCCGCCGGGCAGCGCGAACGCGTTCGGCACCGAGCTTGGCAGCACGCCGGCCGTCATGGAATCGTCGTCGAGGCCGGCGGCATCGCGCAGGCGATTGACCAGCTTCGTGAACGCGGCCTTGCCCGCGGGGTCTTCGCACACGTTGCGGCCGAAGATGGTCTTCACCTGGACTTCGGAGGCGTCGCCGATGCGCCGTTCGATCGGTTTGGGCACCAGCGGCGCGAGCCGGTCGGCAGCGAGCGGCACGCCGAACAGCACGACGCAGACGATGGAGACGGCGGCGGCGACCGACCAGCCGACGATCTTCGCCACGCCGCGGCGCGAGGTCTGGTGTTCGTCGAGACGCATGCAGCGGGCGATCACGTCGGCGGCCAGTGCAGCGTCGCGGATCTCAAGCCGCGCCAAGGGCGGCGCGGAATTCGAGGCCAGGCGCAACATGCCGGCCGGGCTGTCGGCGCGGCGGATGTCGGCATAGGCCCAGCGAACCGGCGCTCCGCCCTCCTCAAGGATCTCGAGCGCATCACCGAGCGTCAGCGCCACCTGCCGCCTGCGGCTCGACACGCCGTCGAAGAAGATCGTCGGCTTGACGGACTGCGCCGGAGCCTCGGTGGACAACTCACTCACAGATCAGAATCCCGCGACATCGAGCCCATCGGCAAAGCCCTCGCCGAGCGCGCTGGCAAGTTCGCCGCTGGCGCGCACGTCCGCCGCAGCGGCGATGTTGTGCACCTCGACGGTCTCCAGCACCTTGGCCCAGAGATCGCGCTGGAGATAGACCCGCATGATGATGTTGACCGCGAGTGCCACGGCGAAATAGCCGAGGACCATCACCACCAGCATCGGGATGCTCCTGGCGCCATTGCCGGGCTCGAAAACCTGCTCGGCCGGGACGCCGCTCAGCTGGACGACCAGCATGGTCGCGCCGCCGAGATAGGCGCCGAAGATGGTCGAAAGCAGCAGCCACCAGCCGATCACTTTCCAGTAGAGGCCGTAGAACGCGTTGTGCGGCAACTCCGAGGACAGGCTGACGCCGCCGATGCGGATGCCGTCGAGCCACCAGCGCCATTCGCGCGCCTTGAACTCGGCATAGAAGAACGGGGCGAGCGGGAAGATCACGATTGCGACCGGGCTGAGCAGCCACAGCCACCAGCCGCGCTTGAAGAACGTCCAGCCGTCGCCTTCGAAATCGCCGCGCAAATCGCCGTAATGGGTATGCTGCATCTTGTAGCGTTCCAGCGCAGCTGCGCGCCAGGGCAGCGCCAGGCCGAGCGTCAGGAACACCAGCAGGCCCCACAGCATGGCGCGGAACGAATAGGCCCAGCCCGAGCCGTCCATCCAGAACCGGACGCCGCGCCAGACCGTGCGCGTCAGCCGGTAGCGCCGCGCGCGAAAGATCGCGAACTGGCCGAAGGCGTAGAAGCTGATGAACAGCGGCGTCGAGGCAAAGCCCTGCCAGCGCTCGAACTCGATGCCGATGAGAAAATAGGCGAGGTAGATCGGCACCAGGATCGCAAGCGCAAACAGGAAGCCGACCAGCAGCTCCTTAGCCCGGCCGGTATATTCGGCGGCGTCGCCGTCGATTGCCGTGTTCGTCCACAAATGACGGCGGATGTCGGTGACCAGCCAGAACCGGTAGAAGCCGAAGGTGACGAGCTCCAGCATGGCACCCTTGGTGACCATTTTGCGGAACTCGGAGCGGTTGCCGGTGAAATCGACCCGCGTCGGCGGCAGCGGCGGCGGTAGCGGTTCGGAGCCGATGGGGGCCCATTGCATGTCGTTCACGGCGGCAACCTCGGGGTGCGGACCTGTTACGGTCAAACTATAGATCGGAGATTAGTCGATCCCCAAGATGGGCGGGTTCGATTTACCTCGATACCAGCCGGTTTCTTGCAGGTTTCACGACAAACGGCGTGCGGAAGATCACGCTGGTGGACGGCCACGTAGCCCGGATGGCGCCAACGGGTCGGCGCAAAGCGCCGCCCGATGACAGGCTCCGCGTATTCCGGGACAGTGGTCGTTGCGGTCCGAATCCCGGATTGCGCTTCGCTCCATCCGGGCTACGCGCCCGACCACGCCCAAAGGTTGGATGTGGCAAAACTCTCCCTTGCTCCGACGCAGACAACCGGCTGTAATTGCAAATCAAATACCGCAGCGCAGAATTCAACGAGAACGCGCGGTTCATGTCAGGGAGAGCGGTCATGCATGGGACCATCGAGAGCGCGGCGAAGCTCGACGAGTTACGCGCGCGTGCCACGTCACTGCCGCTGGAGCAGTTCGATCCGGGCGATCCCGAATTGTTCAGGACCGATACGTTCTGGCCCTATTTCGATCGCCTGCGCCGCGAAGATCCCGTGCACTACTGCAAGGACTCGATGTTCGGGCCGTACTGGTCGGTGACGCGCTACAACGACATCATGGAGATCGAGACCAACCATTCGGTGTTCTCCTCGGCCTCCGCGCTCGGCGGCATCACCATCCGCGACATCGACCCGGATTTGCGCCGCGAGAGCTTCATCTCGATGGATCCGCCGCGCCACGCCGCCCAGCGCAAGACCGTGGCGCCGATGTTCACGCCGACGCATCTGGACAATCTCGCCCTCAACATCCGCACGCGCTCGGCCGAGTGCCTGGACAATCTGCCCCGCGGCGAGGTGTTCGACTGGGTCGACCGCGTCTCGATCGAGCTCACCACGCAGATGCTGGCGGTGCTGTTCGACTTCCCCTGGGAGGACCGCCGCAAGCTGACGCGCTGGTCGGACATCGCCACCACCATTCCCGGACCGGACGGCCTCGTCGCCACCGAGGACGAGCGTCAGGCCGAGCTGACCGAATGCGCCGGCTATTTCGCGCGCCTCTGGAAGGAGCGCATCGAGCAGCCGCCGAAGAGCGACCTGCTCTCGATGATGGCGCATGGCGCCGCGACACGCGACATGGACGCGAAGAACTTCCTCGGCAATCTCGTTCTTTTGATCGTCGGCGGCAACGACACCACCCGCAACACCATGTCGGGCTCGATCTACGCGCTGAGCCAGCATCCGGAGCAGTATCGCAAGCTGCGCGAGAACCCCGCGCTGCTCGACAGTTTCGTGCCGGAGGTGATCCGCTGGCAGACGCCACTCGCGCACATGCGCCGCACTGCGCTTGCCGACTTCGAGTTCCGGGGCAAGCAGATCAAGAAGGGTGACAAGGTCGTGATGTGGTATGTCTCGGGCAACCGCGACGCCGAGGCGATCGAAAAACCCTACGATTTCATCATCGATCGCGCCCGCCCGCGCACGCATCTCTCCTTCGGCTTCGGCATCCATCGCTGCGTGGGCTTGCGGCTTGCCGAACTCCAGCTCAAGATTATCTGGGAAGAGATCCTCAAGCGCTTCGATCATATCGACGTGGTCGGCGAACCCAGGCGGGTCTATTCGAGTTTCGTAAAGGGTTTGGAAACGCTGCCCGTGAAGATTGCGGCGTGAGCCAAGACGCCCCCTCGCCCCGCATCCGCCTTCGCCAAAGCTTCGGCGTGACAGGGCGGGGAGAGGCGAGGGAAAGAACCAACTGGAGCCACGACCATGAACATCCAAGCGCCGGTTAAAGTGGACAAGGCCGAACGCATGCGCAGGGCCCGCGAGGAGGCCTATGCGACGCCGCTGGCGCAATTCCACCCCGGCGCGCCAAGGCTGTTCCAGGACGACACCTTGTGGCCGTGGTTCGAGCGGCTGCGTAAGGAAGAGCCGGTGCATTACTGCACCAACGCGCCGATCGAGCCGTACTGGTCGGTTGTGAAATACAACGACATCATGCATGTCGACACCAATCACGGCATCTTCTCCTCGGACTCGACACTCGGCGGCATCTCGATCCGCGATGTGCCGCAAGGCTATGACTGGCCGAGTTTCATCGCGATGGATCAGCCGCGTCATTCGTCGCAGCGCAAGACGGTGTCGCCGGTGTTCACCCCTCAGCACCTGGACGAGCTGGCAAAACTGATCCGCCAGCGCTCGCAGACCGTGCTCGACAATCTGCCGCGCAACGAGACCTTCAACTTCGTCGAGCGCGTCTCGATCGAGCTGACGACGCAAATGCTGGCCACCCTGTTCGACTTCCCCTGGGAGGAGCGGCGCAAGCTGACGCGCTGGTCCGACGTCTCGACCGCGCTGCCCAAGAGCGGCATCGTCGCCTCCGCCGAGGAGCGCCGCCGCGAGATGGACGAATGCTACGCCTATATGTCGAAGCTGTGGAACGAGCGCGTCAACTCCGCGCCGCGCAACGATCTCTTGTCGCTCATGGCGCATAACGATGCGACGCGCTTCATGGACCCCGACAACCTCATGGGCAACATCATCCTGCTCATCGTCGGCGGCAACGACACCACGCGCAACACCATGACCGGCTCGGTGCTGGCGCTGAACGAGAACCCCGACCAGTACGAGAGGCTGCGGAACAATCCGGCGCTGATCGATTCCATGGTGCCCGAGGTGATCCGCTGGCAGACACCGCTCGCCCACATGCGGCGCACCGCGCTCCAGGACACCGAGGTCGGCGGCAAGCACATCAAGAAGGGCGACCGCGTCGTGATGTGGTACGTCTCGGGCAACCGCGACGAGGAGATGTTCGAGAAGCCGAACGATTTCATCATCGACCGCCCGCGGCCGCGCACCCATCTCTCCTTCGGCTTCGGCATCCACCGCTGTGTCGGCATGCGGCTCGCCGAGCTCCAGCTGCGGATCGTCTGGGAGGAGATGCTGAAGCGCTTCGACCGCATCGAGGTGGTCGGCGAGCCGAAGCGGATCTATTCGAGCTTCATCAAGGGCTATGAGTCGCTGCCGGTAAGGATTCCGGGGTAGACGCCTGCGCTTGCGATCGCGACGAGCGAGCGGCACGCACAACTCTATCCCTTCACCCTGAGGAGCGCGCTCTTGCGCGCGTCTCGAAAGGCGAGGCCACAGCCGGGCCTGCATCCTTCGAGACGCGCGAAGACGCGCTCCTCAGGATGAGGGGCAGGCATCGAGGCCCAGCTATAAAATTCCGGCATGACAGCTCGCTCAAGATGCGAAGGGCCGGCTGCGGGCTTGTGTCCTAAATCCTCCTGAGAATTCGGCGCCCCGGCGCTTCAAGCCAGGCGAATGTCCCACAGGCCTTCCTTGCGGCAGGCGGCGACTTCCTCGCGCAAGAGCGTCGTGATGGCGAGCGAGGCCGTCGAGGCCGGGCGGTCGATCGGAGAGGCGAAAATGAGCTCGCGCGTCATCGGCCTGGATACGGGCGCGGTTTCCAGCCGGCCGTCTGCGACCTCGCCGTGGACCGACGAGGGCGGCAGCAGTGCGAAGCCGAGGCCCTCCTCGACGAGGCTCGTCAGCACGCGGAACGAATCCGCCTCGAGCTGGACATTGAGCTTGATCTTGCGCTGGGCGGCCGCGTGCTCGATCAGCGCGCGGAGGCCGTGGGAATGACTGGGCAGCACCAGCCGCTGGCGCAGCAGCCAGCCGATGTCGACGCTCTTCTTGCGCGCGAGGCCGCAGCCGCGCGGGCCGACCGCGACGATGTTGTCGCGGCCGAGGCTCTCGACATTGAGATGCAGATCGGCCGAGCGGCCGTAGAGGATGGCAAGATCCATCTCGCCGCGATGCAGCCATTCGACCAGATGGCCGCTGTAGCTCTCGACGATGCGCAGCGAGATGCCGGGAAACTTTTCGACGCAGCGCCGCGCGAAGCGCGCCGACAGTACGCAGCTCACGGTCGGAACCAGGCCGAGCACGACCTGGCCGGACGGCGGCCCCTTGGCCGACTGGATGTCGTCGCGGATCTGGTCGATCTGCCGCACGATGCCGGAGGTGCGCGCCAAGAGCAGACGCCCGGCCTCGGTCAGCACCATGCCGCGGCCGTTGCGCGTGAACAATTCGGTGCGCAGCTCGTGTTCCAGCAGCTTAATCTGCCTGGAGAGCGCCGGCTGCGCCACGCGCAGCGTGTCGGACGCCTTGCTCAGGCTGCCGAGCTCCGCCACGCAACTGAAGGTCCTGAGCTGCCGGAAATCCATGCTTGCCAATCCTGGAAGGCTACTCCATACGCTATAGCAAATGAGCATAGGGGGCTGGCGATGTTTTCACAACGCCAGAGGATCGGCCGGCGTTATCTTGACTGCCGCTAGATACGGGAAACGCCATGAGTGAAGAACACCACACCGAAGATCACGCCGACATCCGCGAAGCCGTCGCAAAACTCTGCGCGCAGTTTCCCGGCGAATACTGGCGCAAGCTCGATCGCGAGATGGCCTATCCCAAGGCCTTCGTCGATGCGCTGACCGAGGCCGGCTATCTCTCGGTGCTGATCCCCGAGGAATATGGCGGCGCCGGCCTGAAGCTTTCCGCGGCGGCCGCGATCCTCGAAGAGATTCAGCGCGCGGGCTGCAACGGCGGCGGCTGCCACGCCCAGATGTACACGATGGGCACCGTGCTGCGGCACGGCAACAACGAGCAGAAGGCAAAATACCTGCCGAAGATCGCCAGCGGCGAATTGCGGCTGCAGGCCTTCGGCGTCACCGAGCCGACCAGCGGCACCGACACCTCCTCGCTGAAGACCTTCGCGCGCAAGGAAGGCAACGACAGCTACATCGTCAACGGCCAGAAGATCTGGACCAGCCGCGCCGAGCATTCCGATTTGATGGTGCTGCTGGCGCGCACCACGCCGAAGGAGCAGGCCAAGAAGCGCACGGATGGTCTGTCGGTGTTCATCGTCGACATGCGCGAGGCCAAGAACAACGGCCTCGAGATCCGCCCGATCCGCACCATGATGAACCACGCCACCACCGAAGTGTTCTTTACCGACATGAAGGTGCCGGCAGAGAATCTGATCGGCGAGGAAGGCAAGGGGTTCCGCTACATCCTGTCCGGCATGAATGCCGAGCGCATTTTGATCGCGGCCGAATGCGTCGGCGACGCCAAATGGTTCATCACGAAGGCCACGAACTACGCCAAGGAGCGCGCGGTGTTCGGCCGGCCGATCGGCCAGAACCAGGGCATTCAATTCCCGATCGCCAAGGCCTACGCCTCGATGCGCGCGGCCGAGCTCATGGTGAAGGAAGCCACCCGCAAATACGAGGCCGGGCTCGACTGCGGCGCGGAAGCCAACATGGCCAAGATGCTCGCGGCGGATGCGTCATGGGAAGCGGCGAATGCCTGCATCCAGACCCATGGCGGCTTCGGCTTCGCCGAGGAATACGACGTCGAGCGCAAATTCCGCGAGACGCGGCTCTATCAGGTGGCGCCGATCTCGACCAACCTCGTGCTCTCCTTTGTCGCCGAGCACGTGCTCGGCATGCCCCGCTCGTACTGAGGCAGCAATCATGGGAGCACTTGACGGGATCAGGGTGATTGCGGTCGAGCAGGCGGTGGCGGCGCCGTTCTGCTCCTCGCGGCTGGCGGATGCCGGCGCGGAGGTGATCAAGATCGAGCGGCCCGAGGGCGATTTCGCCCGCGGATATGACGCGGCAGCCAAGGGCCAAAGCAGCTACTTCGTGTGGCTCAACCGCGGCAAGCAATCCGCCGTGGTCGATCTTGCAACGAAGGAAGGCTGCGCCGAGCTGGAGAAGCTGATCGCCAGCGCCGACGTGCTGATCCAGAACCTGAAGCCGGGCTCGATGGACAAGCTCGGCTTCTCCCGCGAGCGCTTGCTCAAGGACTATCCAAAACTGATCTCCTGCACGATCACCGGCTATGGCGACGAGGGCCCCTACGCGCACCGCAAGGCCTATGATCTGCTGATCCAGGCCGAGAGCGGGCTCGCTTCCATCACCGGCAATCCCGACGGCGCCTCGCGCGTCGGCATGTCGATCGTGGATGTTGCGACCGGCGCGACGGCGCATGCGGCGATCCTGGAGGCGCTGATCGGGCGCGGACGTACCGGCAAGGGCGCCGACATCCGCATCTCCATGTTCGACGTGATGGCGGACTGGTGCACCGTGCCGTTGCTCAATTCGGAGGCCGGCAATCCGCCGAAGCGCATGGGCCTGCGCCATCCCTCGATCGCGCCCTACGGCGTGTTCACCTCGAAGGACGGCAAGGACATCCTGATTTCGATCCAGAGCGAGCGCGAGTGGAAGACGCTTTGCGTGAAGGTGCTGGATCAGCCCGACCTGCCGGCCGATCCGCGCGTTGCCAACATGGTCGAGCGCGTACGCAACCGCGACTTCACCGACAAGACGGTGGCAGATGCCTTCGGCAAGATGACGCGCGACGAGCTGCTCAAGCGCCTGTCGGATGCCGACATCGCCTTTGCCGAGGTCAACACCATGGCCGACCTCACCAGCCATCCGCATCTGCGCCGCATTGAAGTGGACACGCCGAATGGTCGCGTCAGCTATCCCGCGCCGGCGCCGATCATCGTCGGCGAGACCCGCGCCTACGGCGCCGTGCCCGCGATCGGCGAAAAGCCCCAATCCAAGAAATAACAAGAGCGAGGCGTCATGACCGAGAAGCTCGACATCGATCATCTGCGGCAATGGGTCGGCCGCAGCACGGAGGCCACCGACATCGTCACCGCGCAGCTCGTGAAGGGCCTGCGCGCGACACTTTTCCAGGACGTGGGCGAGCCCAAAACGGGCGACGCCGCGCCGTTCACGGTGCACTGGTGCCTGGCGCAACCGGTGTTTCCGATGTCGATGCTCGGCCCCGACGGCCATCCCACCCGCGGCGGTTTCCTGCCGCCGGTGCCGCTGCCGCGCCGGATGTGGGCCGGCGGCGAGATCGAGTTCCTGCAGCCATTGCAGGTTGGCGATGAATCGACCCGGACCTCACGCATCGCCGACGTACAGGTGAAATCAGGCTCAACCGGCACGCTGTGCTTCGTCTCGGTCGAACACAGCATCTCCTCGCCGCGCGGCACAGCCATCCGCGAGCGGCAGGACATCGTCTACCGCGAGATGACGGGCAGCGCGCCCGCTGGCGCCAAGGCCCCGCCTCCGCCGCCGAAGGCGCAGCACCGCGAAACGCATGTCTCCGATCCCGTGCTGCTGTTTCGTTATTCCGCGCTGACCTTCAACGGCCACCGCATCCATTACGACCGCGACTACGTTACCAAAGTCGAGGGCTATCCGGGCCTGATCTTCCACGGCCCGCTGCAGGCGGCGCTCATCATCGAGATGGCGGCAAAGCTGCACGGCGGCAAGGCGCCGAAGAAGTTCACCTATCGCGGCCTGCAGCCGCTGTTCGAGGGCACGGAGTTCTCCATCAACGCCAACGAGACCGCTGATGGCATGGAGCTGTGGACCGCGAATGCGGAGGGGCAGCCGACGATGAAGGGGACGGCGGTGTGGTGATACGCTGCTGTTTCCTCCTCGTCATTGCGAGCGAAGTGGCGATGTAGGAACCTAGACCCTCACCCTGAGGAGCGCGCCCTTCGCGCGCGTCTCGAAGGGCGAGGCCACCAGCCGGGCCTTCATCCTTCGAGACGCGCGAAGACGCGCTCCTCAGGATGAGGAATTAACAGGGGACGGAAACCATGGCCAAGAACGGCAAGACCGGCAGCAAGTCCGTCACCGTCAAGCAGGCGACGCTCGATCTGCTGCGCTCGTTCGGCATCGACAGGGTGTTCGGCAATCCCGGCTCGACCGAGCTACCGTTCCTGAGCGACTGGCCCGATGACATCGACTATGTCTTGGCGCTGCAGGAGGCCTCGGCCGTCGGCATGGCCGATGGTTACGCGCAGGCGACGCGCAATGCCGGCTTTGTCAATCTGCATTCGGCGGCCGGCGTCGGCAACGCGCTCGGCAACATCTACACCGCGCATCGCAACCAGACGCCGCTCGTGATCACCGCGGGCCAGCAAGCGCGCTCGATCCTTCCCTTGCAGGCGTTCCTCTATGCCGAGCGCGCATCGGAATTCCCGCGGCCTTACGTGAAATACAGCGTCGAGCCGGCGCGGCCCGAGGACGTGCCGGCCGCGATCGCGCGCGCCTATTACACCGCGATGCAGCCGCCCTGCGGGCCGACCTTCGTGTCGATCCCGATCGACGACTGGGCGCATGCCTGCACGCCGGTCGAGGCGCGCAAGGTCAGCCGCGAGGCCGGTCCCGAGGCGGAGGCCATGAAGGCGCTGGTCGCAGCGCTCGGCTCCGCAAAGCACCCTGCCCTCGTCGTCGGCCCCGGGGTCGACCGCGCCGGCGCGGTCGAGCTGATGGTGCGCGTCGCCGAGAAAGCGAAGGCGAGCGTGTGGGTCAGCCCGTTCTCGGCGCGCTGCTCGTTCCCGGAACGGCATCCGCAATTCGCGGGCTTCCTGCACGCCTCGCCCGCGCAACTCTCCGATGCGCTGCGCGAGCACGACCTCGTCGTCGTGGTCGGCGCGCCGGTGTTCACCTTCCATGTCGAGGGCCATGCCGCGATCTTCGATGGCGGCGCGACGATCTTCCAGATCACCGACGATCCGGACGCGGCGGCGGTGACACCCGTCGGCACCAGCATCATCGCGACGATGAAACCCGCGCTCGCGATGCTGCTCGACCTCCTGCCGGACAGCAAGCGCGCCACACCAAAAGGCCGCACGCTGCCGCCGGCGCCGCCAGCCGCCGATCCGCTCCCGGTCGAATTCCTGCTGCACTCGCTGTCGCAGGCGATGCCGGATGGCGCATCGCTAGTCGAGGAGGTGCCCTCGCATCGGCCGGCGATGCAGAAGTTCATGCCGATGCGCGGCCAGGACAGTTTTTACACCATGGCGAGCGGCGGTCTCGGCTACTCGCTCCCTGCGGCGGTCGGCATGGCACTGGGCAAGCCGAAGCAACGGACGGTGTGCCTGATCGGCGACGGCTCGGCGATGTATTCGATCCAGGCGCTATGGACTGCCGCGCAGCGAAAGCTGCCGCTCACGATCGTCGTCATCAACAATTCCGGCTACGGCGCGATGCGCTCGTTCAGCCAGGTGATGCAGGTGCGCAACGTGCCCGGGCTGGAGCTGCCGGGGATCGATTTCGTGCGGCTGGCGGAAGGTATGGGGTGCCATGCGGTACGGGTCAGCAAGGCCGCGGAGCTGGGCGAGGCGCTGAAGCGCGGAATGGCGTTCGAGGGGACGAGCCTGGTGGAGGTCGTCGTGGATTCGGCGGTGCCGGTGCTCTACGGGCAGAAGCATTGACGAAGCGCGTCGTACCGTAGCCCGGATGAGCGCAGCGATATCCGGGGTGCAGCGGAGGTCCCGGATGTCGCTTCGCTCATCCGGGCTACGACATCACGACGCCAGAAATCCTCCGTCCGCCGCCAGCACATGACCGACGACATAGGATGATGCATCGGACGACAGCCACACCACCGCCTCGGCCACCTCCTCCGGGCTCCCCATCCGCCGCAGCGGCAGGCCGGCACTGACGGTGGCGATATCGCCGACGCCGGCGCGCAGCATCATGTCGGTGACGACACGGCCGGGGGCGATGGCGTTGATACGGATACCGCGCGGCGCATTCTCCATCGCGGCCGAACGTGTCAGCGAGATCGCAGCGGCCTTCGAGGCGGAATAGAGCGAGAAGCCGGGATTGGGATTGCGCACACCGCTGACGGAGGCGTTGACGACGATGCTGCCGCGCCCCTGCGCCAGCATCGCCGGCAATTGATGGCGCAGGCACAGGAACAGCGCGCGGACATTGGTGTCGAACACGCTGTCGTAGATATCAGTGCCCTGCTCTTCCAGCGGCGCGCGGCGTTCCTGGAAGCCCGCATTGTTGAAGGCCACGTCGAGCCGGCCGCAACGCTCAATCGCCGTACGGACGAGGCGCACGACGTCGTCCTCGCGCGTGATGTCGGTCCGAAGCAGGATGGCGTCCGCGCCGAGCTCGCGGCACGCGACCGCGGTGGCGTCGATTTCGGCCTCCCGCCGGCCCGCGACGATGATCGCTTCCGCGCCTTCCGCCGCCATCCGCAAGGCCGTGGCGCGGCCGATCCCGCTGCCGCCGCCCGTGACGAGACAGACCTTGCCTTTCATCCGCTCACCAGGTGGCAAAGTTCCGTTCATCGCTCACTCCAAAACGCTTGCGCGCGCCGCTGCGCGCATATAGTTGTATGATACAACTATATGCCTGGAGTCAAGCCGTGGCCGAGCTTTCGCTGATCGACGACATCCGCGCCGCCTCGCGCCTGATGGTGCGCGAACTCGGCTTCATGGATGCGACGGTGGCGGCCTCGGACTATCCGCCCTCGGCCGTGCACACCATCCTGGAGATCGGCATCCGCGGTCCCATGACATCAGGCGAGCTCGGCAATTTCCTGCGGCTGGAAAAATCCAGCGTCAGCCGCATGGTGCGCAAGCTGATCGATTGCGGCGAGCTCAGGGAGACGCCGGATGAGGCGGACGCGCGCAGCAAGCTGCTATCGCTGACGGCGAAGGGGCGGCGCACGCTGGAGGCGCTGCATGCGTTCGGTCGCCAGCAGGTGAGCGGCGCGCTGGCGGCGTTGACGGCCGCGGAACAGCGCACGGTGCGCGAGGGCATGATGCTCTATGCGCGGGCGCTCAGGCAGAGCCGGGCGGCGGATGAGGGGCAGGCGGTGGCGTAGCTACCGGTGTCGTCCCCGCGAACGCGGGGACCCATACCGCGTGATCTATCGATGAAGCGCGGGTGTCAGTACCGAATAACTATTAGTCTTCGCCAAATTCCTCCCTGTGGTTATGGGTCCCCGCGTTCGCGAGGACGACAGCGAGGGTTTGGTGCCCGCCTGCCCTACTTCCCGAAATCGTCCCGCATCTTCGCCTGGATCTTGGCCATGCCGCCGATCCAGCGGTCGTAATTCTCGGTCTTCTTGCGCATGTAGCCGAGCACCTGGGGGTGTGGCAGGATCAGGAACGTCTCCTGCTCAAGGCCGGCGAGGACGTCCTTTGCCACTTGCTCCGGCGTCAGGTCGCCGTCGCCGGACTGCGGGCCCTTCGGGATCGATCGCAGCATGTTGGTGTCGACGCCCTGCGGACAGAGGATCGAGACACGGATGTTGTGCGCCTTGTGCGAGATCGCGAGGTTTTCGGCAAACCCGACCGCGGCATGCTTGGTGGTGGAATAAGCCGGGCTGCCGACCTGCGACAGCAGGCCCGCGGCCGAGATCGTGTTGAGGAAATAGCCGCCGCCGCGCGCCTTCATACGGGGGATGAGATGCCGCGCCGCATAGACATGCGCCATGACGTGGATCGCCCAGCTCCGCTGCCAGGGCTCGTCCGAGGCGCCACCGGCATTGACCGACATCGGATCGAAGCCGCCGCCAATGCCGGCATTGGAGCAGAACAATTCGATCGGGCCGAACTGCCGCTCGGTCTCCTCGATGACGTGCGAAATGTCCTTCTCCTGCGCGACATCGCATTTGAAGGCCGCACCATCCACCGTGGCCGCGACCGCCCTGGCGTTGGCGGCGTCCATGTCGGCGACGACGACCTTCGCCGCGCCCGCCTTGTGAAAAGCCTCGCACAGCGCCTTGCCGATGCCGTTTGCGCCGCCCGTGACGACCACGACCTTGCCGGTCACCTGCATGCGACGTCTCCTCTTGTCTTGTGCCGCTTGGCTTGTCTTATACCGCGTCGCTTATTCCGCGTCGCGGATCCTGCTCAGCTCAACACGAGGTCGAGCACCGCAGTATAATGGCACGCCGCGCCGGCCAAGACAAAGCCGTGCCAGATCGCATTCTGGAAGCGCAGCCGCCGCCAAGCATGGAAGATCACGCCAAAGCTGTAGAGCAGGCCGCCTGCAAGGAGGAAGCCCAGCGCCAGCGCGGGCAATGCCCTGACCACGGCGTCGTAGAGCATCACGCCGCTCCAGCCCATGGCGAGGTAGGTGCCGACTGCGACGCGATCGTACCGACCGGGATAGAGAAGTTTCAACACGATGCCTGATATCGCGACGCACCAGACGCCGGCGAGCAACACCAGCGCGAACACGCTGTCCTTCACCTCGAGGATGAACGGCGTGTAGGTCGCCGCGATCAGCAGATAGATCGCGGAATGGTCGAACCGCCGCAGCAGCCATTTGGCCGGCGAGACCGGCCAGAGATTATAGGTCGCCGACAGCACCAGCATCGAGAGCAGGCCGGCAACATAGATCGAGACCCCGACGATGTTGGTCGCGTCGGCATAGACCGCGGCCAGCACCACCAGCACGGTAGCGGCGATGATGCCGGAGAGGACGCCGATCGCATGTATCACGCCGTCGGCGATCAGCTCGGCACGGTCGTAGTTCCAGCCGACCGCATCGGCTGCGGCGTGGACGGAGGTGGACGCAAGTTGTTTCAATGTGAAGATGGTCATGGCAATCCGCAAAGCGAGGCAATGCAATCTTCTAGAGGTCTTCCGGGACCCGCGCGTCGTTCAAACGGCTGATTTGCCGACAAAGGCGGTGGAAGTATGAAGCTTGATTTTCTTCAAGCAGTTGCCACTTTTGTGATTAGTCCTTTTTGCGTATTCGCCCTCGCCCGAGATCCCCGTTCATATGGCATTCAGTTTCCAGGATATGGTCGAAGAGGCGCGCCTGTCCGCGAGGGCCCTGATCGACTATGGCGAGCACTTCTTCAACCCGACGGTGCGGCTCGGCGTCACCGGCCTGTCACGGGCCGGTAAGACCGTATTCATCACCGCGCTGATCCACGGCCTCACCCGCGGCGGCCGGTTTCCGGTGTTCGAGGCCTATGCCTCGGGCCGGATCGCGCGGGCGCATCTGGCGCCGCAGCCTGACGATGCCGTGCCGCGCTTTGCCTATGAGAACCATCTGCGCGCGCTGATCGAGGAGCGGCGCTGGCCGAACTCGACCGTCGACATCAGCGAGCTGCGCCTCGTCATCGACTACCAGCGCCAGAACGGCGCCGACCGTACGCTGACGCTCGATATCGTCGACTATCCCGGCGAGTGGCTGCTCGACCTGCCGCTGCTGCAGAAGAGTTACGAGCAATGGTCGGCCGAGAGCCTCGCACTGTCACGCGAGGCGCCGCGCGCGCATCTGGCTGCTGACTGGCACGCGCATCTTGCAACGCTCAAGCCCGAGGCCCACGAGGACGAGCAGGCGACGCTGACGGCGGCAAAGCTCTTCACGGGCTATTTGCGCGCCTGCCGCGACGAGCGCTTCGCGATGAGCCTGCTGCCGCCCGGGCGCTTCCTGATGCCCGGCAATCTCGCCGATACGCCGGCGCTGACCTTTGCGCCGCTCGACGTGCCCGTTGGCGGCCAGGCGCCGGAGGGCTCGCTGTGGGCGATGATGGTCCGCCGCTTCGAGGCCTACAAGGACGTCGTGGTCCGCCCGTTCTTCCGCGATCATTTTGCGCGGCTCGATCGGCAGATCGTGCTGGCCGATGCGCTCGCCGCGTTCAACTCCGGCCCCGAGGCGCTGCACGATCTCGAAGCCGCACTCGCCGGCATTCTCGACTGCTTTCGCATCGGCCGCAGCACCTTCCTCTCCAGCCTGTTCCGTCCGCGCATCGACCGCATCCTGTTCGCAGCGACCAAGGCCGACCATCTGCATCATTCCAGCCACGACCGGCTCGAAGCGGTGCTGCGCCGCGCCGTCTCGCGCGCCGCGGCGCGCGCGGAGGATACCGGAGCCGAGATCGATGTGGTCGCGCTCGCCGCCGTGCGCGCCACGCGCGAAGCCCAGGTCGCCCATGGCCGCGACAAATTGCCGTCGATCCTAGGAACGCCGGCGGCCGGCGAAAGCGCCGGCGGCGAGTTCTTCGACGGCAACACGGAGGTCGCGACCTTTCCGGGCGATTTGCCGCTGGATCCCGAGCCGCTGTTCAACGGCACCGATGCATTCCGCGGCCTCTCGACGGAAGCTGCCGAAAAGAGCGATTTCCGCTTCCTGCGCTTCCGTCCGCCAAAGCTCGAACGCGAGGGCAATGACGAGCCGGCGCTGCCACACATCCGCCTCGACCGTGCCTTGCAGTTCCTGATCGGAGACAAGCTGTCATGAACGACCGATCCCAGCAGCGGCGGCCGGCGACGTTCCGGCTCGACGATCCCGGCGTCGTCGTCACCGAAGCCGACGAGACCAGCCGGCTCGGCCGCGCCACCATCCAGATCACGCCGGAGCATGATCCGGCGACGCTGCCGGTGCCGATCGAAGCCGCGCTTCCCGCGCGGCGCGGTTTTCCCTGGGGCACGCTGTTCTGGTCCGGCCTCGCCGGATTGACGCTGCTCGGCACCGGGCTCGGCGTCGTGCATCTGATCGAGGATCTGTTTGCGCGCAGCGAAAGCCTCGGCTTCGTCGGCCTCGCCCTCGCATTCGTCACCGCGCTCGCACTCGCGGTGGTGATCGGGCGCGAGGCGTTCGGGCTGGCGCGCCTCGCGACCATCGAGAAACTGCATCAGCGCGCCGCCGCCGTGCTTGCCAATGACGACCGCAAGGAGAGCCGCATCATCGTGCAGGATCTGCTGAAGATCGCGCACCAGAACCCGCAGCTCGCGCGTGCCCGCGCGACGCTGGAAAGTCACGCCGGCGAGATCATCGACGGCGCCGACATGATCCGGCTCGCCGAGCGCGAGCTGATGTCACCGCTGGATGCGGAGGCGCGGCGGCTGGTGTCGTCGGCCGCGCAAAAGGTCTCGATCGTGACTGCGGTCTCCCCACGCGCGGCGATCGACGTGATGTTCGTGTTCGTGGCTGCGCTGAGATTGATACGCCAGCTTGCGCGCCTCTATGGCGGCCGCCCAGGCGCGCTCGGCATGATCCGCCTGCTCCGCCACGTCATCGCCCATCTCGCCATCACCGGCGGCATGGCCGCAAGCGACAGCCTGGTGCAGCAGATGCTCGGTCATGGCATTGCGGCAAAGCTGTCGCAGCGGTTGGGTGAAGGCGTACTGAACGGGCTATTGACGGCGCGGCTCGGATTGGCCGCGATCGACGTCACAAGGCCGCTGCCATTCGCGGCGCTGCCGCCGCCGAAACTGTCGGACCTCGCGACGGATCTGCTGCGGAAGAAGGACGAGGAGGCGTAGCCCTTCGTGCCGCGCATTCGCTGCACCCTCTCCCCTTGTGGGAGAGGGTGGCTCGCCGCGATAGCGGCGAGACGGGTGAGGGGTAACTCTCCACGAATACAGATCTACCCATGTGGATAGAGACCCCTCATCCGGCGCTTCGCGCCACCTTCTCCCACAAGGGGAGAAGGAAGAGGTCACTGCCTTCTTGGCTACGCAAACGCCGAGAGCGATTGAAACTCCCCCGCCAGCACTTTCCATTGAAACAGCGGCGAGTCCTTCGGCGGCGATAGCTCCGGGGTCCAGCCGCTGAGCTTTTCAATCGCGTAAGTATCCGTCAGGACGCCGCGCCAGCGGCGCTCGACCTGGCCGAGCTGCTCGCGTTTGGCGGGGATGTTCTGCCACAGCGACGACCGGTTGTCCGGCTCGCGGCCGACATAGATGCCCGCGTGCCCGCTGATCCGGTCCATGCCGGGATCGCGGAAATCCTGGAAGCGGCCGCGTTCGTTGATCTCGATGACGGGGACGCGGCCCCTGAACAGCCAGCGCATCATCGCGTAGGTGCGATAGTCCGTGGTCGCGATCCAGGTCGCACCTGTTTCGTCGAGCGCGGCCTGCGCACGCGCCGCGACCTGCTCGTAGCCGGCCTCGGCACCGATCGGATCGATCTTGCCGAGGAGATTCCAGGGCGCCGCGACGTAGTAAAAGAAGACGATCACGACGAAGGCGATGCCCGTCGTGACGGCCGTCCTGGCCCAGAACACCGATGATCGGAGCATTCGTGCCGACCATCCCTCCTTCGTCATCGTCGCGAGGTTGACGGCGGCAGCGGCAAAACCGACCGGCCACATGAACATCGGCCAGGTGTCGCCGACCCTGAGCGTCAGCGACTTGAAGAAGAAATAGAGGAACGGCACCAGCACCGCGGTCGACAGCAGGATCGCGACCGGCTCGCGCGTGCGATAGCCGCGCCACGCCGTCATCACGAGGCCCGTCAGCACCACCGGCAGCATGACGAAGCCGACCAGGCCGAATTGCAGGCCGATGTAATCGCCGATGGTGCGCAGCGAGATGCCGTAATTGGCGGTGGCCCGCACGCCCTGGAAACGGAACGAGGCCCAGTCGTGCTGCGCGTTCCAGATCAGCACCGGCGAGAACACGGCAATCGCGATCAGCACCGCGAGATAGGGATAAGGGCTGCGCAGCCAGCGCCAGCGCCAATCCGGCACCAGCAGAAACGCGGCGACCGCCGGCGCGAACATGATCGCGGTGAATTTCGACAGCATCGACAGGCCCGCGAACAGCCCGGCCGCAAGCCACCAGCGGCCGTCGCCGCTCTGCGCCAGCCGCACCAGCGACCACATCATCGCCACGGCGAACGGAATCATCGCGACATCGGGCGCGACCTTGGCTATCAGCAGGCCGTAATAGAGCGCGGCCTCCGGCATCAGCACCGCGAGCACCACCACGCGCACATCATGGGTGAGGCGGCGAACGATGTCGGCGAGCAGCAGCTGCGTCACCAGCATCGCGACGATGCCACTGATGCGCACGCCGAGCGTGGTGTCGCCGAAGATCGCGGTACCGAGCCGGATGAGCCAGGCGATCATGGGGGGATGATCGAGGAAGCTGAGCGCCGTCTCCTTCGACCAGGTCCAGTAATAGGCCTCGTCCGTGCGCAGCTCGATCGCGGAAGCATAGACGATGCGCAGCACCGTCATCGCCGCGATGACCAGCACAGCCACGAGGAGCGGGCGGCGGGCGAGGCTGCGGGGGAACACGGTGATGTCGGGGGCTGTCGTCACGCCCGCGCTTTTCGCCAACCTCGGAGGGGGAGTCAATGCGGGGAAGTCCCCTGTCGCCCCGCGGAAGCGATCGTAGGGTGGGCAAAGCGGAGCGTGCCCGCCATGGGGATTGACGGATAGAAATGGTGGGCACGGCGCGCAAGGGCGCGCCTTTGCCCACCCTACGATTTCGCAACCTTGTCGGGCATGTGACTTCACAATCTGTCCACGGCGGGAATTAACCGCTACGCTGGCTGTTCTCCTTCATGAACTGATACAATCGAATCATGGCCACCGCTCCTGCCCACATGACCGAACTCGTCCGCGCCACCAGCGTGCGGCAGGTGCGGCTGGTCTGCGGCATCATCCTGTTCGCCTATGTGGTCAGCCATCTGCTCAACCACGCGCTCGGCAACATCTCTGTCGATGCCATGGAGGCCGGGGTCTACTACCACACCGTGTTCTGGCAGTTCCTGCCTGTTGCGATCGTGTTCTACACCGCGGCGCTCACCCATATGGGGCTTGGCATCTACGCGCTGTACCAGCGCCGGCAGTTCCGCTGGCGGACCGTCGAGCCACTCCAGCTCCTGCTGGGCCTGAGCATCCCTGCGCTCATCATGGCGCATGTGATCGGGATACGGCTCGGCCTGACGCTCTACGGGCACGAGAAACTTTACCCGCAGGAACTCTATCTGTTCTTCGTCCTGGCGCCCTCCCGGCTCTGGCAGATGACGATTTTACTCGTGGTCGCCTGGGTGCACGGTTGCGTCGGCATCTATTTCTGGCTTCGCATGAAGACCTTCTTCACGCGCGCCGCGCCCTATCTGCTCGCAGCCGCCGTACTGATCCCGACGCTGGCGATGCTCGGCATCTACCAGGGCGGGCGGAGCGTTGCCGCCGACAGCGACGACGCGGACTGGCGCAAGACGAATTATACGAGGCAACAGGTCGGCACGGTCGCGGAAAACAAAGTGCTCGACCGCATCAGCGGCGGTCTCGTCACGGGCTATTTTGGCCTGCTCGCCCTCGCGTTGGCGGCGCGCGGCGTACGTGCCTTGCGCGAGCGGCGCGGCGGCATGATCGCGCTGTCCTACGGCAACGGCAAGACAGTGCGCGTGCCGAAAGGCCTCTCCGTGCTGGAAGCGAGCCTGCGCCACAACGTGCCGCATGCCAGCGTCTGTGGCGGCCGCGCCCGCTGCTCGACCTGCCGCATCCGCGTCATCGGCGATCATGGCGCCCTGCCCGAGCCGTCACAGCGCGAGGCCTTCGTGCTCGCCCGCGTCGGCACTGCTGACCCCTCGATCCGGCTCGCCTGCCAGCTGCGGCCGGACTCGGATCTCTCCTTCTTCCAGCTCTTTACGCCCCACACGCATGCGGCGGACGGGCAGGCCTCGATGCCGGCCAGGATCGGCCAGGAACGCTACCTCGTCAGCCTGTTCGTCGACATGCGCGGCTCGACGCAGCTCGCCGAGAAGCGGCTGCCGTTCGACACCGTCTTCATCGTCAACCGCTTCCTCGGCGCGGTGTCGCAGGCCGTGATCGAGAACGGCGGCCAGCCGAACCAGTTCGTCGGCGACGGCATGCTGGCGCTGTTCGGGCTGTCGGCCGATCCGCACGAAGCCTGCCGGCAGGCGCTGAAGGCCGCCGCCGGCATCGCCACGCATATCGACGAATTGAATGAGCTCTTGAGCCATGATCTGCGCCAGCCGATCCGTTTCGGCATCGGCATTCACGGCGGCGAGGTCATCATCGGCGACATCGGCTATCGCGATCACATCGTCTTCACCGCGCTTGGCGATGCCGTCAACGTCGCCGCCCGGCTCCAGGACATGACCAAGACGCTGGCCTGCGAAGCCATCGTCTCGGAGGAGGTCCGCCGCACCGCCGACCTTGCCGAGGATGCGCTGCCGCAACAGGAGGTCGCGATCCGCGGCCGCGACGAGCCGATGGCCGTGCGCGTCGTTGCGGATGCAAGGGAACTGTCGGTCCTCGTCGATCACAGCGCGCGCGTCGCGGCTTGAGTCTTCGCCTCCCCGCAGGCGGGGCGAGGGAGAGCACCGCTACCGCGGCAATAACTCGGCTCGCCACGTAACACCGGCTTGCTGCAACGCAACGGCATGGGCCTGCTGCGAAAGCACGAATTGACTTCATCCAAATCGTTGCGACAGATGAGCGCGGGATCGCGGTGATGACCGCTGGTCCAACGAAAAGCTCCGGGAGGAGACCAGAATGTTCGATCGACGCGACCTGCTCAAAGGAGCGGGCCTCGCCGCTATTGCGGCCACACTGAATTCCACCAAGGCGCTGGCACTCGACACCGTCACCCTGCCTTTCACCAATGGCGAGCGGCCGCTGGTGAAGTATCCGCAGAAGCGGCCGATGATCGGACTGACCAGCCGGCCGCCGCAGCTCGAGACGCCGTTCGCGGTGTTCAATGACGGCCCGATCACGCCGAATAACGCGTTCTTCGTGCGCTATCACCTCTCGGACCTCCCCTACAATCTCGATCCCGACAAGTTCACGCTCGAGGTCAAGGGCAAGGTCGACAAGCCGCTCAAGCTGTCGCTCAAGGACATCAAGAAAATGAAGGCGACAGAGATCGTCGCCGTCAACCAGTGCTCCGGCAATAGCCGCGGCTTTTCAGAGCCGCGCGTTGCCGGCGGCCAGCTCGCCAACGGCGCCATGGGCAATGCGCGCTGGCGCGGCGTGCCGCTGAAGGCGGTGCTGGAGATGGCGGGCGTGCAGAGCGGCGCCAAGCAGGTCACCTTCAACGGCATGGACGGTCCGGTCAGCGACAAGACGCCGGATTTCGTCAAGGCGCTCGATCTCGATCACGCCACCGACGGCGAGGTGATGCTGGCCTACGGCATGAACGGCGAGGACCTGCCGTTCCTCAACGGCTTCCCGCTCCGTCTGATCGTGCCCGGCTATTACGGCACCTACTGGGTCAAGCACCTCAACGAGATCACCGTCATCGACAGCGTCTATGACGGTTTCTGGATGAAGTCGGCCTATCGCATTCCGGACACCCCGAACAATGCGATCGAGCCGGGCACCGCGCCGAAGGCGACGATCCCGATCAACCGCTTCACCATCCGCTCTTTCATCACCAGCGTTCCCGACGGCGCCAAGCTGAAGGCGGGAGCGACGACGCTGCGCGGCATCGCCTTCGACGGCGGCAAGGGCATCAAGGAGGTCCAGGTTTCCACCGACGGCGGCAAGACCTGGGCCAGCGCCAAGCTCGGCAAGTATCTCGGCAAATACTCATTCCGTGAATGGAAGCTGCCGGTGAAGCTCGCGGCGGGCGCCCATGAGCTGAAGGTGCGCGCCACCGGCAATGGCGGCGAGACCCAGCCGGATACGCCGCGCTGGAACCCGGCGGGTTATCTACGCAACGTCGTCGAAACCGTCCGCGTGACCGTGGCCTGAGGGAGAATGATCATGCAGCGCACCGTTCTCCTCGCCATCTCGCTCGCTGTCGCCGCCGGCATCGGCGCCGTGACCGCAGCGCCCGTCAACTATAAGCTCCCGGACGAGGTCGCCGCCTTCAAGCCCGGCCCCAATCTCGAGGTCGTGCAGGGCAATTGCAGCGCTTGCCACTCGGCCGATTACGTCAGCACGCAGCCGCCGATGAAGGACAAGAAGGCCTTCTGGCAGGCCGAGGTGACCAAGATGATAAAGGTCTACGGCGCCCCGATCGACGATGCCGATGTCGGCAAGATCGTCGATTATCTGGCTGCGACTTATTGACGGATGGATCGCGGCGTTCGGATCAATTGACCGCGAAACGGGCAAAACCGGTAAAAACGCCGCGAAGTTGAGCGGAATTCGGCAAAATGCCGATGTGGTTTGAGCTACCAAGCCGGCCACAATCCGCGTATCCTGTTAGGACCGAACCGGCCGGTTGGCGGGGACTGGCGGTTCGAGATCTCGGAGGAAGACCCGCGGAGAAGACGTGATGGCTAAAGGTACGGTCAAGTGGTTCAACCCGACGAAGGGTTATGGATTTATCCAGCCTGCGTCGGGCGGCAAGGATGTGTTCGTGCATATCTCGGCAGTGCAGAAAGCCGGTCTGTCGTCCCTGAACGAAGGACAGACGGTGGAATACGAAGAGATCGCAAACCGGGGCAAGACCTCCGCAGAGAACCTCAAAGTATAAGGCCGCCAGCTTTTGCTGCCTCCCGGATCTGTCCGGGAGCCGGGCCAAAAAAATTTTAGAAGACGGCCAGTGCATTCGACGACAGGTGTTGCGACTGCACACGGAGAGCTATTTTCCCGCGAAGACCGCTTGTTCAACGCCACAGCAATGACAATCGCGACGGCATTTCGTTACTCCACCGGCAACGGTGCGTCGCGCTTGATCTCTTCCATCACCGCATAGGTTCGCGTCTCGCGCACGCCCGGCATCGAGAGCAAGGTCTCGCCGAGGAAGCGTCGATAGGCGGTCATGTCAGCCAGCCGCGCCTTCACAAGATAGTCGAAGCCGCCTGCAACCATGTGACACTCCAGCACCTCGGGCGCGAGTTTCACCGCGCGCGCAAAGCGCTCGAAATTGTCCGGCGTGGTCTTGTCGAGCAGCACCTCGACGAACACCAGAAGACCGAGGCCCAGCCGATGCGGATTGAGCCGCGCCCCATAGCCCTCGACGAAGCCCTCGCGCTGCAACCGCTTCAGCCGCTCGCCGATCGAGGTCGGCGACAGCCCGATGCGCTCGGCCAGTTCGACATTGGCTATGCGCCCATCCTGCTGCAAAACTGCGAGGATCTTCCGGTCAATTCGATCGAGTTCCATATTTTATGCGGCCAACATCAGAGTTACCTTCACTTTCTAAGGTAAAATGACTAACTTGTCTATCGAACTACGGTCACGCGGGCCTTATCCTGGATTTCAGCCACAGGACGCGCCATGCCGAACATCCCGCCTCCCTTCTCCGCTCCCTACGCACCCGATGATGCCGAGATCGCCGCGCGCCTTTTGCCGGCGTCGCATCTTGGTCCGCCGCAGGAAGCACGGATCGACCGCACCGCGACGCGGCTGATCGAGGCGATCCGCAAGCGCGACGACCGGCTCGGCGGGGTCGAGGACATGCTGCGGGAGTTCGCACTCTCGACCAAGGAAGGGCTGGCGCTGATGGTGCTGGCCGAGGCGCTGCTGCGCGTGCCAGACGCGCGCACCGCCGACCAGTTCATCGAGGACAAGCTCGGCGAGGGCGACTTCATCCATCACGAGACCAAGTCCACGGCGTTCCTGGTCAACGCCTCGGCCTGGGCGCTCGGCCTCTCGGCGCGGGTGATCCAGCCCGGCGAGACACCCGACGGCACCATCGGCCGGTTGGTGAAGCGGCTGGGCGCGCCTGCGGTGCGCACCGCCACGCGCCAGGCGATGCGGCTGATGGGCAATCATTTCGTGCTGGGCGAGACCATCGAGCAGGCGCTGGAGCGGGGTAAGCCGCGCTCGGGCCAGAAGCCGCGCTATTCCTTCGACATGCTCGGCGAAGGCGCGCGCACGGCTGCGGATGCGACGCGCTATTTCGACGCCTATGCGAGCGCGATCGAAACCATCGGCAAGGCGGCCGGTAGCAATCCCCTGCCCGACCGGCCCGGCATCTCCGTCAAGCTGTCGGCGCTGCATCCGCGCTTCGAGGCGATCAGCCGCGACCGCGTCATGACTGAACTGGTGCCGCAACTGCTGGACCTCGCGCAGCGCGCCAAGGCCCATGATTTGAACTTCACTGTCGATGCCGAGGAAGCCGACCGGCTGGAGCTGTCGCTCGACGTGATCGCGGCAACGCTCGCCGATCCGTCGCTGAAGGGCTGGCACGGATTTGGCCTGGCGATCCAGGCCTATCAGAAGCGCGCGAGCGCCGTGATCGACTATGTCGACGCACTCGCCCGCGCGCATGACCGCAAGCTGATGGTGCGGCTGGTCAAGGGCGCCTATTGGGACACCGAGATCAAGCGCGCGCAGGAGCGCGGGCTCGACGGCTATCCCGTGTTCACGCGCAAGGCGATGACGGATCTGAACTACGTCGCCTGCGCGTCAAAACTGCTCGGCTTGCGGCCGCGCATCTTCCCGCAATTCGCCACCCACAACGCGCTGACGGTCGCGACCGTGCTGGAGCTTGCACAGGGCAGCGGCGGCTTCGAATTCCAGCGCCTGCACGGCATGGGCGAAGCGCTCTACGAGCAGCTCGCCAAGGATCACCCCGACATCGCCTACCGCACCTATGCCCCGGTCGGCAGCCATCGCGACCTGCTCGCCTATCTGGTGCGGCGGCTGCTGGAGAACGGCGCCAACTCGTCATTCGTGGCGCAGGCGGCCGATTATCGCGTGCCGGTGCCGGCGCTGTTGCAGCGACCGGCCGATGCCATCGTCCGGCCGCAGCAGGCGACCCACCCCAGGATTCCGCTGCCAAGCGATCTGTTCGCGCCGGAGCGGCGCAATTCGCGCGGCGTCGAATTCGGCGCGCGCACCGCGCTCGACCGGTTGCTGGCAGACGTGAAGGCCGAGGCCGCCGACCGCAAGCCGATCGCGGATGCAACGGCGGATCAGGCCAACGCTGCGGTGACTGCTGCACGCGCAGGCTTTGCGGCCTGGAGCCGGACGCCGGCGGGCACGCGCGCGGCGGCGCTGGAGCAGGCCGCGCATCTGCTGGAGAACCGGAGCGCTCATTTCATCGCGCTGCTGCAAGCCGAGGGCGGCAAGACGCTCGACGATGCGCTCTCCGAGCTTCGCGAGGCCGCCGACTTCTGCCGTTACTATGCCGCGCAGGGCCGAAAGCTGTTCGGCTCCGATGCCGCCATGCCCGGCCCGACCGGCGAGAGCAATGCGCTCGCCATGCGCGGCCGCGGCGTGTTCGTGGCGATCTCGCCGTGGAACTTTCCGCTGGCCATTTTCCTTGGCCAAGTCACGGCGGCGCTGATGGCCGGCAACAGCGTGGTCGCAAAACCCGCCGAGCAGACCCCGCGCATCGCGCGCGAGGCCGTCGCCCTGCTGCACGAGGCCGGCATCCCCAGGCGCGCGCTGCATCTCGTCACCGGCGATGGCCGCATCGGCGCGGTGCTGACCGCGCATCCTGATATCGCCGGCGTCGTCTTCACCGGCTCGACCGAGGTCGCGCGGGCGATCAACCGGACGCTCGCCGCCAAGGACGGGCCGATCGTACCGCTGATCGCGGAGACCGGCGGCATCAACGCCATGATCGCGGATGCGACCGCGCTGCCCGAGCAGGTCGCCGACGACGTCGTGACCTCTGCCTTCCGTTCCGCCGGCCAGCGCTGCTCGGCGCTGCGGCTCTTGTTCGTGCAGGAAGACGTCGCCGACCGCATGATCGAGATGATCGCCGGCGCGGCGCGCGAGCTGAAGCTCGGCGATCCCGCCGACGTCGCAACCCATGTCGGCCCCGTGATCGACGCCGAAGCCAAGCAGCGCCTCGATGCGCATATCGCGCGGATGAAGAGCGAGGCGCGGCTGCACTTTGCCGGCACCGCGCCCGATGGCTGCTTCGTCGCGCCGCACATCTTCGAGCTCAAAAGCGCCGGCCAGCTCACCGAGGAGGTGTTCGGCCCGATCCTCCACGTCGTGCGCTATCGTGCCGAGAACCTCGAACGCGTCCTGCAAGCGATCGAGCGTAGCGGCTACGGGCTCACGCTCGGCGTCCACTCCCGCATCGACGACACGATCGAGGCCATCATCGACCGCGTCCAGGTCGGCAACATCTACGTCAACCGCAACATGATCGGCGCCGTGGTCGGCGTGCAGCCGTTCGGCGGCAACGGCCTGTCCGGAACCGGCCCGAAAGCGGGCGGCCCGCACTATCTCGCGCGCTTTGCAACCGAGCAGACCGTCACGATCAACACCGCGGCAGCCGGCGGCAACGCTGCCCTGCTCGCAGGGGAGGAGTAAGCGTAGCGAGGAGCGTTGCATCCCGGCAAAACATCGGTCTAATGGCTCCCCTGACTTCGCCTGCGCCAATTCCAGCGCGCGGGAAACAACAAGAGCGAGGGAGCAACGCCGCGATGGAAAAGGGCATTTTTGCGGGGCTGAAGGTTCTGGACTGCGCGAGCTTCATCGCAGCGCCTGCTGCCGCGACCGTGCTGTCGGATTTCGGCGCCGACGTCGTCAAGATCGAGCCACCCGGCGCCGGCGACCCCTACCGCAATCTGCCCAACCTGCCGGGCTATCCGACCGGCGAGCATAATTTCGCCTGGCTCCTGGAGGCCCGCAACAAGAAGAGCATCGCGCTCGACCTCTCCAGGCCGGAGGCGCAGGCCGTGCTCTACAAGCTCGTGGAAGAGGCCGACGTCTTCATCACCAACATGCCGCCGCCGGTGCGTGCCAAGCTCGGCATCACCTATGATCACCTCGCCCATCTCAACGACCGGCTGATCTACGCCTCCTTCACCGGCTACGGCGAGAAGGGTGAAGAGGCCAACAAGCCCGGCTTCGACAGCAACGCCTATTGGGCGCGCTCCGGCCTGATGGACCTCGTCCGCGCCGACACCGACACCACGCCGGCTCGCTCGGTCGCCGGCATGGGCGACCACCCCTGCGCCATGGCGTTCTACGGCGCGATCGTCACCGCGCTCTATCAGCGCGAGAAGACCGGCAAGGGCTCGCACGTCGCCTCCAACCTGATGGCGAACGGGGTGTGGGCGGCGAGCGTGCTCGCGCAGGCAAAACTGTGCGGAGCCAAGTTCGGCGAGCGGCGCCCGCGCGAGCGCGCGCTCAATGCGGTCGCCAACCATTATCAGTGCAAGGACGGCCGCTGGCTGATCCTGTCGCTGCTGAGCGAGGAGAAGCAATGGCCGACGCTGGCGCGCTGCCTTGGCCGCGAGGATTTGATCAACGATCCCCGCTTCGCCACCAAGGCCGACCGCCACGCCCGCTCGGTCGAGCTGATCAAGATTCTGGATGACACCTTTGCCACCAGGGACCTTGCCGAATGGCGCAAGATCCTCGACGGCAATGGCCTCGTGTTCGGCGTCGTCGGCATCCTGGACGACATCCCGAACGACAAGCAGATGCTCGACAACGAGGTGCTGGTGCCGTTCGAGAACGACACCATGCTCACCATCTCGAGCCCGATCTGGATCGACGGCGCGAAGAAAGTGCAGCCGCGCAAGCCGCCCGGCGTCGGCGAGCACAGTGACGAGATCTTGCGCGGGGCGGGATACGACGAGAACGCGATCAAGCAGCTGCGGTCGTCGGGGGCTGTGGGGTAAGGCGGAGAGCCGCCAGAGCCGTCATTGCGAGCGCAGCGAAGCAATCCAGAATCCCACCGCGGATGCATTGCTGGATTGCTTCGCTACGCTCGCAATGACGATGCCGTGCCATCCCGGTATAATCTCACGACCACATTCGTTGCGCGAGGTCTCGATGCCCAGTTATCGCCTGCACTACTTCCCCGAATCCGGCAACAGCTACAAGCTGGCGCTGATGCTGACGCTCTGCGGCGAGACGTTCGAACCGGTCTGGACCGATTTCGGCGGCGGCATCACGCGCACCGCGGAATGGCGCAAGGCCGTCAACGAGATGGGCGAGATCCCGGTGCTCGAAGTCGACGGCGTGAAGATGACGCAGACTGCGCCCCTCCTGCTGAAGCTCTCCGAGCAATACGGCCGCTTCGGCGCCGAGACGGCGGACGAGAAGTTCGAGCTGCTGCGCTGGCTGTTCTGGGACAACCACAAGCTCACCGGCTACATGGCGACCTATCGCTTCATGCGCGCCTTCACGCAAAACAATGATCCGCAGGTGCTGAAGCATTTTCGCCGGCGGCTCGACGACTTCCTCGGCATTCTCGAGGGCCATCTCCAGCACAATGCCTTCGCGATCGGCACCAGGCCGACGGTCGCCGATATCTCGATGATGGCCTATCTGCATTATCCGAGCGACGAGCACGGCTTCGATTTCGCGGAAAGCCATCCCGCCATCCACGCCTGGCTCGGCCGCATGGCGGCGCTGCCCGGCTGGAAGCCTGCGTATGAGCTGCTGCCGGGCAAGCGGATGACGAACTACGCGAAGTGAGGAGGCTCTTTCTTCTCCCTCTCCCCGCACGCGCGGAGAGGCGACGGGAGGCTACTTCAGCGCCAGCCAGCCGAGCGTGAACAGGATCCCGCCGATGATGACGACCACGGCGACCGCCCAGGTGCTGACGCGAATGCTGCCGGTGACCTGCTTGGCTTCCTCATTGCGCGCGATCTCGCGATTGCGCTCCTTGTCGGCGTCGCTCGTGTCCGTCATGGGTCATCCAAATCGGCTGGAGGTGGCCTAACGCGTCTTGATGAAGCACATGCCGATGCGGCTCGAAGCCGCGGCAGCCTGACAGGTGAGACCTTTAGCACAGGTCCATGACGTAAAACTCCTGTCCGGCGTTCCTGATCCCGCATTTTGCAGGGAACAATGCGCGCCCCAGCCATCTTCGTATTCGGTGCCGGCCAGCTCCCGGCTGCCGCGGGCCTGCGGCCGGCTGGCAAATCCGCGTGAGAAATCAGGGTGCTTGCCGGCGGCGAACGCGGTCAGGATGTCGCGGCGGCGCACCTGATCGCCGAAGAAATGCGGCGAAGCCGGCACGATGGTGGAATTGGACGGCTTGTCCGCCAGCCAGTCGACGCCCGGGAAATGGAAGCCGCCGATGCCGCGGGTCTGGTGGCAGCCCGAGCAGGTGACGTCATTGAGACGGCGCTGAAAACCCGCGACCGAGCGGATGTTCTGCATGTCCCCGCGCGCCGCGGCCTGCTTCAGCGCGCCGATCACGTCATTGTCGGTGAAGACGGGATCGCCGTTTCCCTCACCTTGCATCATGCCGAACTCGGGCTGCAACGCCGAAGCATCGAGGCCGGCGGGCGTCGGCACCACCGCAGCCTTGGCCAGGAACTTCTCGGGGATCAGCACCGTGCCGCGATCGAACTCGCGAAGATGATCGGGCGCCAGCAGCCAGTCTTTGAACTCGTGCCGCAGCGCGTCGTCCGCAACGATCCGGTCGCGGTCGATCTGGTTCTCCAGCGCCCCCTCCTCGAACGTCTTCGTCGCGGCGTTGTACTTGAACACCTTGAGCAGATAGTCGGAGCGGAAATCGTGCAGCGCCGATTTCGGCGCGATGGAGATCTGGACGTTGGTCTCGATGCGATCGAGCATGGCATCGTCGGGATGGAAGGAACTGCCGATCAGTCCCTGCCAGTCGCCATTGTCGAGCCAGCGCCGCGCGACCTCGGCGCAACTGACCGGCTTTCCGCTCGCATCCGTCTGGCGCGCATCCCTCGCCTTCATCACCAGATTGAGCGTCATCGGCAGCCGGGTCGCGGTCTTGCCGCCGTCCGGCCTGGTCTCGAAATGCGCCAGACGGTAGATCAGCCGGATCTCGCCGCAGGAGTCTTCCGCGACATAAGCGCGGTCCATGCGATTGACGATGCCGGCGAGCACGAAGCGCGTATCGCGTGATTTCAGATTGGCCCGGTCGAACAGCTGCACGTCAAAGCCTTCGCCAACGCCGATGGTCTCGGTCGGATAGGCCGCCTTCTGCCTGACGATGTAGCGGTCGAACTCCGCGTCGATTGCGGGCGGAATGTCCTTGAGCTGCGACAGCGAGGAAAACATCAGGTCGGTCGTCAGCGGAGCATCCGCGTTCCGTTCCGGCCACAGCAGGCGCGAGATCGTGAGCGAATCGTGCTGGTCGAGCTTGCGCAGCAGGTCGGGATCGGTGATCGCGGTGCCGCGGGTCAGCGGCGCGGTCTCCGCTGCAAAAAGCGCAACGGTGCCGCCGAACAGGACGACGACAGCAACGAGAATTCGCAACACGCGGCTCATGCCTCAGGTAACACCGCGCGGGGACGCCTATTCAAGCAAAAAGGCGCTTCACATGGTGGTGAAGCGCCTCTTCGAAAGTCGAATGTGCAACGCTTTAAGGCGCGATGAGATCAGCGCGAGACGATCAGGCCCTTGCTGGTGACGACGACCCAGCGGCCATCCTGGCGACGGATCGCATCGACGCGGCCAACTCCGGGGATGGGGTCGCCGGCATAGACCTCGTAGAGGCCTCCGCGGCCCTCGATCAGCGCACCGCCATTGGCGACGTCGCGCAGCACCCAGCCGTCGATGGTCGGCAGCCGGCTGACCTCGGTCTTGGGCGCGGCGGGCGTCGGAGCCGGAGTGGCAGCGGCGGTCGCAACCTGGGTCGGCGCGATCGAGCCGGTGGTTTCGCGGGCAGGTGCCGCGGCTGCCTGCGCAGGGGCAGCAGGCGGCGTGGCGCGGAGCTTGTCGACGGTCTCGGACAGCTTTGCGATTTTGGCCATCGGCTCGGCCTGCGCCTTCTCGAGCTTGTCGAGGCGGTCGTTGGCCCGGTTGAACTGGCTGAGGCCGGTCTTGGAGCTGTGCTCGACATTGGCCTTCAGCGCGACCAGATCGGCGTCGATCCGGGCGACAGAGGCGTCCAGCGCGCTGGTGTCGACGACCTGGGCCGGTGCGGGGGCCGGAGCTGCAAAGTGCATCATGCCGGCGGTCGCGAGCGCGCCGCTGATCGCGCCGACGCTGGCCGCAATCGCCACCACCGCAGCCATCGCCGACAGGCGGCGCTTGCCGCCGGTCTCGCGCGGCTCTTCCGCCTTCACATGCGGGGCAAACTCCTCACGGTCCCAGGAACGCTCCGAGGGCGCCATGACGATGAGCTTGCCGAGCTTCGGCTCGGGCTTGGTCTCGGCCTTCGGTTCAACCTTGGCTTCGAACTTCGGCACCTCGATCCGGGGTGGTTCGACCTTGACCGGATCAGCTTTGGGCGGCGCCTCGTGGTCCGGAGCGATCGAGGGGGCCTCGATCCCGGCAGCCTCGACGGCCTGCGGCGCGGTCGCGGCGGCCTCGACGAGACTCGTCGGTTCACCGGTCTCTTGGGCAGCCTGCTCAGCCATTGGTTCGCTCACAGTTCAAATACTCCACTCTGGATTGACCTTTTGGTAACTTTCATTGCTTGCGAAATCCTTACCTCTGGACCCGCTTACCGAAATTTTAGGAAGTCATCCGGGGCCGAATTTGGCCGGGAAAGTGGAACCGGTGTGGCGGGCGTCAAACAAATCGTAACCGGGGGAAGATGAACGGCCGCGCAACGCGCGGGCCGTCGCCAGTCACAGGTCCCCGGCCAACATGGCCCATCCCGTCAGGCCTTTGAGGGGTGCTAGAAAAGTGCATCAACGCGTTTGGTGTCGATGACGTCATCTTCGAGGAAAGCTCGACCGGCCGCGAGCTATTCGTCGTCCTCGATGGCGAGGCCGAGATCGCCAAGATCAGCGGCGCGAGCAAGACCTGCATCATCAAGCTCGGCAATTTCCGCCTCAACGTGATGTACAGCACCTCGGCCTGCATCACGCTGTTCGAGCCGCCCCGATGGCGTTTTAGGGCTCACCATTGACCATGGCGTGCTCGATCGCACTGTCAGTCAGCCCCCATTTGCGCAGCAGTTCCTGATAGCTGCCGTCCGCCATCAACCCGGCAAGCGCCTGCTTGAGCTTCTGGCCGAATTGCACGTCGTCCCTGGCGAAGCCGAGGCCCATGTCCTGGACGAGGAACGGCTTGCCGAGAATGACGTAGCGGTTGCCCTCGATCGTGTTCTGATAGGGGATCGTTTCGGCACCCTGGACCGCTGCGTCCGCGCGGCCCTGGTTCAACTGCAGCCGCGTATCTGGCGATCCGTCCGTCCCCACCACGATCACGGCGGGCTTGCCGGCTGCGACGCAATGCTCGTCGCTCCATTTCTCGATCGCCGCCGGCCAGATGGTCCGACGCGCGGTGGCAACCCGTTTACCGCACAGCGCGTCCAGATCCGGGAAGCGCGCGGCGTTGACCCGCAGCGCGAAGAACACCGAATTGGCATGCAGATAGTTCAGGAAGCTCACAGTGGCGCGGCGCTCCGGCGTGTCGGCCATGCCGGCAACGATGATGTCGGCGCGTCTGGTCTCGATCGAGCTGATCAGCTGGTCGAAGCTCGAATCGATCCAGTTCACCTTGATGCCCATCCTGGCCGCTAGGGCGTCGACGATGTCGACATCGAATCCAGTCAGCTTGCCGGACGCAGGGTCCTTGAATTCGAAAGGCGGATATTTCGGCACCGTCGCCGCGTTGATGATCGTCTTCGTCCCCTGTGCGCAGGCGATGCCCGCGGCGTGACCGAACGCGACCACGAGAGCGCCGAATGCGAGATAAAGGCGGGTTCGCGACAACATGATACTCCCCTGTGCGCCTCAATGGTGTCGATCGGCTAGTTCAGCACTGCCGAGATGAAGTCGCGTGTGCGGACCTGGGTGGGCCTGCCGAGGACCTGCTCGGGCGGCCCGCCCTCAACCACCTGCCCCTGGTCCATAAACAACACCCGGCTCGCAACTTCGCGCGCGAAGCCGAGCTCGTGCGTCACGACGATCATGGTCATTCCGGTCCGCGCGAGGTCGCGCATGACGGAGAGCACCTCGCCGACCAGTTCGGGATCGAGCGCGGAGGTCGGCTCGTCGAACAACATCAGCGCCGGCTTCATCGCCAGAGCGCGCGCGATCGCGACGCGCTGCTGCTGGCCGCCCGACAGCTCGATCGGATAAGCACCGCATTTGTCGGCAAGTCCGACCCGGGCAAGCAGCTCGCGAGCCTCGAACTCGGCCTGCTCGCGCTCCAGCTTGAGGACCTGGACCGGTCCTTCCACGACGTTTTCCAGCGCCGTCTTGTGCGGAAACAGGTTGAAGCGTTGAAACACCATGCCGGTGGCGAGCCGTTGTCGCGCGATCTCGCGTTCGGAGAGCTCGAATAGCTTACGGCCCGCGCGTCGGTAGCCGACCAGTTCACCGTCGACCCACAAGGCTCCGCCATCAATCGCCTCGAGCTGGTTGATGCAGCGCAGGAACGTGCTCTTTCCCGAGCCGGACGGACCGATGATGCACAGCACCTCGCCGCGACCGATCTCGAGATCAATGCCCTTGAGTGCTTCGAACGCACCGAAAGACTTGCGCAGGCCGACGGATTTCACGATCGGATTCACGGCTATTTCCCAGTTCGTGTGTTTGCGCCGGATGTACCTGCGCCGCGCGCGAAATGCCGCTCGACCCGTCCCTGAAGGACGGAGAGCACCGTGACGACGACCACGTACCAGATGCCCGCGACGATCAGCAGCTCGATGACCCGGTTGTTCGCGTAGTAGATGTTTTCCGCGCTATAGACGATTTCCGGAAACTGGATCACGCTCGCGAGCGACGTCAGCTTGACCATGCCGATGAGCTCGTTTCCGATCGGGGGCACGATCACGCGCATTGCCTGAGGCAGGATGATCCGGCGCAGCGCTTGCAGACGCGGCATGCCGATCGCCTTGGCGGCCTCGTATTGCCCCTGGTCGACGGACAACAGGCCGGCGCGCACGACCTCCGACGTATAGGCGCCCTGATTGATGCCCAACCCCAGCAGTCCAGCGAGGAAAGGCGTCATCACCTCCACGGTCGGCACTTCGACAAGTCCGGGAATGCCGAGATTCGGGAACACCAGCGCAAGGTTGAACCATAACAGCAGCTGCAACAGCACGGGCGTGCCGCGAAAGAACCAGACGTAGCCCGCCGCTGCCCAATTGATCACGGGATTGGCCGAAAGCCGCATGATGGCCACGGTGACCCCGATCGAGATCCCGAGCAGCATGGCCAATGCGGTCATCAGCACGGTATTGCCGAGGCCGACGACGATGCTGCGCACGGTGAGGTATTGCCCGACGAACGCCCATTCGATCCGGCCATGGGCGAACGCCATCACCACCCAGAACGCGAGCGCCACGATCAACGCACCGCTGACATAGCGGCCCACGTGCTTCCGCTTCACATGCTCGAATTGGGAGATGTCTTCCGAGAGGTCATCTGCCCCGCTCATGACGGAACGTTCGGTCAATACGCTTTCCATGCAGCTGTCTTCGTTGTCCTGCGACGCACGCTTTCCCCGGCAATGGTTGAGCGCCGCAAGAGTTTGTGGCTTGCCATTGGTAAATCGATTTACTAGCCTAAGACTACAAAGACCGGGAAGAATGTCAATGCACCCTATGACGAAAGATGACCTGCTCGCCGCGATCGAACGCGATCGCTGCTCCCACATCGCCTTCCTCCAGGCGTTTATCCGCGAGCCGTCGCCCAATCCGCCGGGCGATACGCGACGGGCCGCGGAAATCGTGACGCGCTATCTCGCGAGCCGTGGCATCGAGGCGTCGATCGTGGGTCCGCGCGAGGACCTGCCCAATGTGGTCGCCGAATTCGAGGGAGGGCGCAGCGGGCGGCGGCTGGTGATGAACGGCCATATCGACGTGTTTCCGGTGGGTGACGGCAAGGGCTGGTCGCGCGATCCATGGTCGGGCGCACTGGAGGACGGCTGCGTGCATGGCCGCGGCGCCTGCGACATGAAGGCAGGTACCGCCGCGTCGGTGATCGCTTTCAGCTACCTTCACGCCTGTCGCGCCGCATTGACGGGCAGCCTCGGTCTGACCGCGGTGTCCGACGAGGAGACTGGCGGACGCTGGGGGAGCCGCTGGCTGCTCGAAAACGATACGCGCTGGCATGGCGACTGCATGATCAACGCTGAGCCCAGCGGTCTGCAGACCATCCGTTTCGCCGAAAAAGGCACGTTGCGGCTGACCTTCACGGTGCGAACCGCGGGTGCGCATGGCGCACATCTGCACAAATCCGAGAGCGCGACGCGCATCGCCGCGAGCCTGATCAACCGGCTTGAACAGGTTGAGGCGATCGTCCCCGACCTGCCACCCTCGTTACGGGCCTATCTCGCGTTACCCGACGTGCGCGCGGCGGCCGATCGCGCAATGGGTCCCGGCGCCGCCGACATCCTGGCCCAACCGACGCTGAATATCGGCACGATCAAGGGCGGCCTGAAGGTCAACATGATTCCCGCCTCATGCGTGTTCGAGGCGGATATTCGATTGCCGATCGGCCTGGACGCTACCCGGGTCATGCAGACCGTCCATACCATTCTCACCGACTATCCGCAGGCGAACGTCGCCGTTCAGGAAGCTGCCAGCAACCCTTCCAACTCGTGCGCACACGACCATCCGATGGTTGGCATTCTCGCACGCAATGCCGAGGCCATATCAGGCGTGCGCCCGGTCGCGGTTCCCTCGCTCGGCGCCACCGACTGCAAGTTCTGGCGCTATCACAAGGTGCCTGCCTATATTTACGGTCCAGCGCCAACGCGCATGGCCGCGGCCGACGAATGCGTGTCGATCGAGGAGTTCATGACAATTATCAAGACCCATGCGCTGTCGGCGTGGGACTACCTGACCGAAAGCGAATAGCTCGTCCATCCCCGCCCGAGAGAAACTGCACCGCTCCGGCTGCTGCGCTCCGATCGATGCTATAGGATGCGGCAAACCGGACTGACGCCTGTCGTCCGACTCGAGATAATCCAGGGGCGAGCTTGGTGGCTGGCAAGAGAGTGACGATAGCCGACGTCGCGAAGGCGACGGGCGTTTCGCCCGGCGCAATCTCGCGCATCCTGAACAACGACCCGACGCTTAACGTTAGGGAAGAGACCAAGGAGACGGTCCGCCGCGCGATTGCGGAACTGGGTTACACCCCCAATCCACAGGCGCGGGGCCTACGGCTTGCACGCTCGGGCAGCCTTGCGATGATCGTGCCTGAGATCAACAGCCCGGCATTTGTCGCGATCATTCAGGGCGCACAGCGTGCAGCCTACGAACTCGGATATTCGATGCTGATCGGCGGCATCGGCGAGGAAGGTGAAGATCCGAACCTGGCTGCGCGCATTCTCTCCAGCAACAGGGTCGACGGATTTCTCGTCTCCACAGGCAAGCAGGAGGCGCGGCAATTGGCCGCCGTGCAGCAGCTCCAGGCGCCTGCCGTGCTGGTGAATCGTCACCTGAACGATCGGTTTCCACATGTCGTACTGGATGACGAAGCGGGCGTGGCGCTCGCGATACGTCACCTGGCAGGCCTCGGCCACGAGCGGATCGGGTTTCTCGGGAGCACACGTCGCTTTCTGGGCACGCGACGCCTCGCCGGGTTCAAGGACACGCTCGTCCAATGCGGCCTGCGCTTCGACAAGCGGTTCGTGGTCAATTGCGGCTATGACCGCGAGGGTGGCGAAGCGGGCGCGCGGACCGTGCTCGCTCTGCCGGACCGTCCGACTGCGATCTTTGCCACCAATCATCTGGTCGCCGCGGGCGCGTTGCGCGCGGCGCAAGAGCTCGGATTGGAGGTTCCGGACGATTTGTCCGTCGTGAGCTTCTACGACGGGCCGGTTGCGGATCTGCTGACGCCGGCCGTGACGGCGGTCGCCTATCCGCTCGACCGGCTTGGCTATGAGGCAGTGCGGATGCTGGTTCGCCTGATCACAGGTGAAGCACTGGCCGCGGCCGGCATCGTCATTCAACCGACCGGGCTCGTCATCAGGCAGTCGACCGGCGCCAAATCAGGATGACGCGCAAGGTGCCGGCCTCGATCCGAACGAGGCCGGGCTACATCACCACCGGCGTATCCGGCAGCTCGTTGCTGTGCGGCCCCTGCGGCGGAAAATGCTGCGCCAGCTCGCGCGACACCGCCTCGATGCCGGCGATCACGCCACGCTCGAACTGTCCCGAGCCGAACTGGGCCTCCATCCGGCGGCAGATCCGCTCCCAACGCGCGGCACCAACCTTCGCATCGATGCCGCGATCGGCGACGATCTCCACGTCGCGATCGGCGAGCAGGAGGTAGATCAGGACGCCGTTGTTGTGCGCGGTGTCCCAGATACGCAGGTGCGAGAACACGTCGAGCGCGCGCTCGCGGGCCGGCTGGTTGCGGAACAGCGGCCTGCCGTCGAGCGCGCCTTCGACCACGAAGCGGACCTGGCCGGAATGGCTGATCTCACCCTGCCTGATCGCCTGCTCGATACGGGCGAGCACGGCTTGCGGAAAGATCTGCTTCGCCCGCCAATGATGCTGCATCAGATGTCTGGCAATGCGCTTGATGCTCATGACCGCTACCAGCTCCCCGAAGCGCCGCCGCCGCCAAAACTGCCACCGCCGCCACTGAAGCTGCCGCTGTCGCTGCTGCTCGATCCGCTACTCCAGCCACCTCCCGACGAGCCGCTCGACCAAGACCCGCCGCGCGACGACCCCGTGCTCGGCGCCATTGCCGAAAACAGATCGGCAATGAAGCCGATGATGAAGCCGACGACGCCGAGGGCCATGGCGAGCGCGAAAGAGCCGAGAATGAGCCAGCTCAGCGCCGCGATGATGCCGCCGGTCGCCAGTGATCCGACCAGCCGCCCCAGCATGGCCCGGAAGAACCCGCCGACCCCGATCGATGCGAACAGCGTCACGATGAAGAGCGGCGCGAGATCGTCCAGATTGCCAAAGTTGACGGTGGGCGAGGGAATCGGCAGTGGCTCGCCGTCGATGACGCGGATCATGCGATCGACACCGTCCGAGATGCCGCCGCTGAAATCACCGCTTCTGAATTTCGGTGTGATGATCTCGTCGATGATCCGACGCGAGGTGACGTCGGTGAGCGCACCCTCGAGGCCGTAGCCGACCTCGATGCGGAGATGCCGGTCGTTCTTGGCGACGATGAGGATCGCGCCATCGTCCACCTTCTTGCGGCCGATCTTCCAGGCGTCCGCAACGCGGATCGAGAACTGCTCGATCGTCTCCGGCTGTGTCGTCGGCACGATCAGGACGGCGACCTGGCTGCCCTTGCGCGTCTCGAAATCACGCAGCTTTTGCGACAGCGCGGCGATGTCGCTGCTGGAGAGCGTGCCGGTCTGGTCGACCACGCGGCCGGTGAGTTGGGGGACGGCGACGTCGGCCGAGGCGGGGACGACGACGGCGAGGAAGAGCGCGAATACGGCTATCATTCGCCACATGCTCGCTGTCATCGCCCGGCTTGACCGGGCGATCCAGTATTCCAGAGACGCCGGCGGACTACGGAGAAGCCGCGGCGTACCGGATTCCCCGCTTTCGCGGGGAATGACAGCGGTGGGTGGGGCGAAGCGCATTCGCAAAACAGCGCGCGATTACTTCGACGGCGCGGGCGCCGGGTTGAAATCGACCTTGGGCGCGGTCGAGATCTCCTTCTCGTTCTCGACCGCGAAATTCGGCTTCTCCTTGTAGCCGAACATCATCGCCGTGAGGTTGCTCGGGAAAGAGCGGATGGTGACGTTGTAGTCCTGCACCGCCTTGATGTAGCGGTTGCGCGCCACCGTGATGCGGTTCTCGGTGCCTTCGAGCTGCGACATCAGATCCTTGAACAGCGCGTCGGACTTGAGCTGCGGATAGTTTTCCGTGACCACAAGGAGCCGCGACAGCGCGCTGGAGAGCTCGCCCTGCGCGGCCTGGAATTTCTGGAAGGCGGCGGGATCGTTCAGCACCTCAGGCGTCGCCTGGATGCTGCCGACCTTGGCGCGGGCGTTGGTGACGCCGAGCAGCACGTCCTTCTCCTGCTGCGCAAAGCCCTTCACCGAGTTGACGAGATTAGGCACGAGATCGGCGCGGCGCTGATACTGGTTCACGACCTCGGACCAGTTGCCCTTGATCTGCTCGTCCTCGCTCTGGATCGCGTTGTAGCCGCAATTGGTCAGGCTGAGCGACGCCAGCGCCGCCAGCACGGTGAGGATCTTGCGCATCAAATTTCTCCCGGTGAAATCTGACGCAACCTACCAGATTGAGCGCGAAAAGCAGCCGATTTACGCAAGCCTCTTGCCTATCGCTGGCCGACATAGTCAACTTGACGAAACAACAAGGCAGACTGGAAACGCCAGGGGGGAACGCGATGTCCTCGTTCGAGACCATCCTCGTGGAGAGGCCGGAGCCGACGATCACCCGGATCGTGATGAACCGACCCGAGGCGCGCAACGCACAGAACCTGCAGATGACCTACGACCTCAACGCCGCCTTCGACGCGGCAGTGCAGGACGATGCGGTCAAGGTGATCATCCTCGCCGGCAACGGGCCGCACTTCTCCTCCGGCCACGACCTGCGCCCCGGGGGCAAGAATGCCGCAGGCGTCGATTTTCCGCCGGTTGGAAATTGGGGCGGCTTTGCCGAACCCAATGCCCATGGCCGCTTTGCCCGCGAGCAGGAAATCTATCTCCAGATCACCCGGCGCTGGCGCAACCTCGCCAAGCCGACCATTGCCGAGGTGCACGGCAAATGCATCGCCGGCGGCCTGATGCTGGCCTGGGCCTGCGACCTCATCGTCGCCAGCGACGATGCGCAATTCTGCGATCCCGTCGTCACCATGGGTGTCTGCGGCGTCGAATGGTTCGTGCATCCCTGGGAGCTCGGCCCACGCAAGGCCAAGGAACTCCTGTTCACGGCCGACAGCTGGAGCGCGCAGGAGGCGCATCAGCTCGGCATGGTAAATCGGGTCGTACCGCGCGCGGAACTGCCGGCGTCGGTCATGGAGCTGGCGCGCCGGATCGCTGCAAAGCCATCGTTTGCGCTGAAGCTGACCAAGGAGGCCGTCAACCGCTCGGTCGACGTGATGGGCCAGCCCGCCGCGATCGACCAGGCCTTTGCGCTGCATCAGCTCTGTCACGCCCATAACCTTCAGGAGTTCGGCATGGTGGTCGATCCATCCGGACTGCATCCCTCCGTGCGCAAGCCGCCGGCGGCCGCGGAGTAGAACCATGGACCTCAACCTCAGTGACGAGCAGCGGCTGCTGCGCGAAAGCGCGGAACGCTTCGTGACCGAAAGCTACGATGCCGATCATCGCCGCAAGATGGCGAACGATCCGCTCGGATACAGCCCGGCGGTGTGGAAGCAGTTCGCCGAGCTCGGCTGGCTGGCGCTGCCGATCCCGGAAGAGTTTGACGGGCTCGGCGGCGGCGCGGTGGAGATCGGCATCTTGATGGAAGCGTTTGGCCGCGGGCTGGTGTCCGAGCCCTACATCGCGACGGTCGTGCTGGGAGCTGCGCTGATCGAGAAATGCGGCAGCACAGCGCAGAAGCAGGCAAGACTGCCGAAAGTCGCGGATGGATCACTGAAGCTCGCCTTTGCGCATTCCGAGCGCGCGGCGCGGTTCGATCTCGCCAAGGTCGCGACCACCGCGCACAAGACGGCACAAGGCTGGCGCCTGACAGGCAGCAAGATCGCCGTGCTCGACGGTCACGCCGCCGACGAGATCATCGTCTCCGCGCATGTCCATGATCATCAGGGACCGTCGGGACGGATCGGCTTGTTCCAGGTCGCAGCGAGGACGCCGAGCGTTGCCGTCAGCGATTATGAGCGCCTCGGCGGCGGACGGGCCTGCAACATCGAGCTGTCAGGCGTCGAGCTGCCGGGGGACGCGCTGCTCGGCGACGGACACGACACAATGCCCGCGATCGAATGGGCCGTCGATCGCGCCATGGCGGCGCTGGGCGCGGAAGCTGTCGGCATCATGCAGACGCTGCTCGACACCACGCTCGAATACACCAAAATTCGAAAACAGTTCGGCCGGCCGCTCTCGGCCAATCAGGTGATCCGCCACCGCCTCGCCGACATGGCGATGCAGGTCGACGAGTCACGCTCGATGGCACTGCGCGCGGCGCTGAAGGCAGACAGCCCGTCGGTCGAGCGGGCGCGGGCGGCGTCTGGCGCCAAAGCAAGAATCGGCAAATCCGCGCGCTTCGTCGGCGAGCAGTCGATTCAGCTCCACGGCGGCATGGGCGTCACCGAGGAGCTCGAGGTCGGTGCCTACTTCAAGCGCCTTGTCGCATTCGACACGCTGTTCGGCGGCAGCGCGCACCACTATGCCCGCCACGCCCGGCTTGGCCGCACCTCCGTGCCGGCCTGACACAAGGAGCGCATCATGGATTTGTCGTTCAGTGCCGAGGAGCGCGCCTTCCAGGACGAGGTGCGCGGCTTCATTGCCAAGAACCTCACCGAGGAGATGAAGCGCGCGACCGCGCTGACGCCGTCGGTGTTCTCCGATCCTGATATCGGCATGGCCTGGCAGCGCGCGCTGCACAGCCGCGGCTGGGGCGCGCCGGGTTGGCCGGTCGATCATGGCGGCCCGGACTGGACGCCGGCGCAGCGCTGGATCTTCGAGACCGAAAGCGCGCGGGCCGGCGTGCCCAATGTCAACGTGATGGGCGTGAAGATGGTCGGGCCCGTCATCATCGGCTTCGGCAGCCCGGAGCAAAAGAACTTCTACTTGCCGCGCATTCTCTCGGGCGAGGATTACTGGTGCCAGGGCTATTCCGAGCCCGGCTCCGGCTCCGACCTTTCCTCGCTGAAGACGCGCGCGGTGCGCGATGGCGACGACTACATCATCAACGGCACGAAAATCTGGACCACGCATGCGCACCACGCCAACCGCATGTTCGCTCTGGTGCGCACCAGCGACGGGCCGCGGCAGCAGGACGGCATCAGCTTCATCCTGATCGACATGACAACGCCGGGCATCACGACACGGCCCATTCTCACCATCGGCGGCGACCACGAGGTCAACCAGGTGTTCTTCGACGACGTGCGCGTGCCCGTCGCCAACCGCGTCGGCGAGGAAGGCAAGGGCTGGACCTACGGCAAATATCTGCTCGAGTTCGAGCGCGGCTCCGGCATTGCGTCAGCAAAGCTGCGCGAGGGGTTGAAGGCGATCGCGGAGCTGGCCGAGTCCGACCTGACGGGCCGCGCGATCGAGAGCCCCGATATCGCAACGCGCATCTCCGAGGTCGAAATCGACATCGATGCGCTGGAGATGACGGAGCTGCGCGTGCTCTCGGCGCTGCAGACCGGGCAAAATCCCGGCGCGGTGTCGTCGATCCTGAAGCTGCGCAACAGCGAGATCCGCCAGGCCGTGACGCGGCTCGGCGTCGACGTGATCGGCCACGACGCGCTTGCGGTCGAGCCGATGCGCCCGCTCTACAAGCTCAACCACGAGCCGGCACTGCCCGAGGACATGCTGACGGTGGTGCCGGAATATCTCAACGGCCGGGCCTATACGATCTTCGGCGGCACCTCGGAGATCCAGCGCGATATCATTGCGAAGATGATGCTGGGGATTTGAAAGGCAAGATGGCGCTACACACTCGCTGTCGTCCCGGACAAGCGAAGCGCAGATCCGGGACCCATAACCACTGGGAGAGGTTATGGCGCGAGCAGGTCACCGCGAGTCTTCGCCAAACTCCGCCCTGCGGTTATGGATCCCGGGTTCGCGCTTTGCGCGCCCCGGGACGACAGCGGAGAAGATGGCAACAGCCGCGCGCGCTTACTCCGCCACCTTCGCATCCCTGATCGCCTTCCAGATCTTCTGCGGCGTCAGGGGCGTGTTGAGCTGGGTGATGCCGAGCTCGGCGAGCGCGTCCATGACGCCGTTGGTGACGCAGGGCGGGCCGCCGATGGCGCCGGATTCGCCGCAGCCCTTGGCGCCGAGCGGGTTGGTGCGGCAGGGTGCGGAATCATCGAGCGTCACCACGATCGGCGGCACGTCGTCGGCGCGCGGGATGCAGTAATCCTGGTAGCTCGCGGTGAGGAGCTGACCGTCAGCATCGTAGGACACGCCTTCATACAGCGCCTGGCCGATGCCCTGCGCGACGCCGCCATGGATCTGCCCCGTCACCAGCATCGGGTTCACGGCGACACCGACGTCGTCGACGGTGGTGTAGCGCACGACCTTGGAGACGCCGGTCTCCGGATCGATCTCGACCTCGCAGATATGCGTGCCGTTCGGCCAGCTCGGACCGTCGACCTCGCCTTCCGAATCGACGCTGAGCTTGGCGCCGCCTTCCTTCTCGGCGAGATCGAACAGGCTGATGCGGCGGTCGGTGCCGACCACGGTGAGCATGCCGCCCTGATATTCGATGTCCTCGACTGAGGTCTCCAGCACGTTCGCCGCCTTCTCGCGCGCCTTCTGGATCAGATCGCTGGAGGAGACCGCGACCGCGGTGCCGCCGACGAACAGCGAGCGCGAGCCGACGCTGCCAAAGCCCATGGCGAGATCGGTGTCGCCCTGGACCACGTCGATCTTGTCCATGGCAATGCCGAGCGTGTCGGAGATCATCTGGGTGTAGGTGGTCTGTAAGCCCTGCCCCATCGCCATGGTGCCGGAATGCAGGACGACGCGGCCCTGCGAGGTCGCGTGCAGGCTGACCTTCTCGGTGTGGGCGCGGCCGCCGGTCCATTCGATGTAGGAGGTGAGCCCGCGGCCGTAGAGCAGGCCCTTCTTCTTCGCCGCCTTCTTGCGCGCGGCAAAGCCGTCCCAATCAGCCAGCTTCACGGCGCGGTCGAGCATGTGCGCGAAGGCGCCGGAGTCGTAAACCTGCCCCGCAGCGTTGGTGTAGGGCAGCTGCGCCGGCTTGATGTAGTTGGCCTTGCGGATCGCGCGCGGATCCATGCCGATCTTTCGCGCGGCAGCGTCGAACAGGCGCTCGACGATGAACACCGCTTCGGGCCGGCCCGCGCCGCGATAGGCGCCGACAGGTGCGGTATTGGTCATCACCGACTGCACCTCGAAATGCACCAGCGGCAGATCGTAGACGCCGGTCTGCACGAACGGCCCGAGCACCAGCGGAATGATGTTGGCCGCACCCGAGGAATAGGCGCCGGTGCAGCCGATCGACTTGACGCGATAGGCCAGCACCTTGCCCTTCTCGTCGAGCGCGAAGGACGCGGTGGAGGTGAGATCGCGGCCGTGGGTGCCGCCGACGAATTCGTCGGTGCGATCGCCGCGCCAGCGGATCTTCTTGCTCAGCTTGGTCGCGGCATAGGCGACGATGCCGTCTTCGGGATAGAGGTTGGTCTTCTGACCGAAGCCGCCGCCGATATCGCCAACCAGCACGCGCACGCTGTCCTTGGGGCGCTTCAGCACGGCTTCCGCCAGCACGTCGCGGGTCGAGGCGGGCGTCTGCGACTGCACATGCAACAGCAGACGGCCTGTCTTCTTGTCGATCTCGGCAATGGTCGAGCGCGGCTCCATCGCCGAGGGCACGAGGCGCTGGCTGACGATGTCGAGCTCGACCGTATGCGCGGCCCTGGCAAACGCCTCGTCGGCCTTGGCGGCATCGCCATAGCTCATCGCGCCAACGATGTTGTCGGGCGCCTCGGGCCAGACCACGGGCGCGCCGGGCTTCACGGCCTCGACGGGGTCGACCACCGCGGGCAGCACCTCGTATTCGACCACGATGGCCTCGGCCGCGCTCTGCGCATCGGCACGCGAGGCAGCCACCACAGCGGCGACGGCCTCACCGGCGTAGCGCACGATCTCGTGGGCGAGCAGGCGGCGCGGCGGCACCGTCATCGGCTTGCCGTCGGGGCGCTTGAAGATGCTCAAGGTCGGGATAGTGCCGATATCGTCCTTGACGAGGTCCGCACCGGTGTAGATCGCGGTGACGCCGGGCATCTCAGCCGCGGCACTGGTGTCGATCGAGACGATCTTCGCGTGGGCATGCGGCGAACGCAGCACATGCAACCACAGCGCGCCCTCCTCCGGCTTGTCGTCGATGAATTGCCCCTTCCCGGTGAGCAGCCGCTGGTCTTCCAAACGCTTGACGGGCTGGCCCGCTCCGAAACGCAAATTGCCGGGAAGAATATTCATTCCGTGGGGTCCCTTAAGTCTTAAACTTCGGGCAGCCTTTTAGCGGAACGATCAGAGGCATACCAGCCGCGGTTTTGGGCGGGATATCCGCCATTTCGTCATGCCGTCACGCAAATCCGTGATTCCGTAGGGTGGGCAAAGGCGCCCTTGCGCCGTGCCCACGATTGCCCAACGGACGCGATCAGGAAGGTGGGCTCGCTACGCTTTGCCCGCCCTACGGCACTGTTTATGCCGAGGATGATGGCTCGCTAATCAAGCTCCCTCAGCGCCGCTTCCACGACCTTGCGCGCATCGGCCGTCAGCGGGGCCTGCGGCGGGACCGGGTCGCCGACGTCGTAGCCCTGGATCGCCAGCCCCGCCTTGATGCAGGCGGCAAGATTGAAGCGGGCGAAGGCCTCGTTGATGCGCCACAGCCTGCGCTGGAGCGCCATGGCCTCGTCCCAGCGGCCGGCCTTGCAGAGGTCGTAGAGCGCGACGCTTTGGCGCGGGATGATGCAGGCCGGGCCGGCCATCCAGCCGAGGCCGCCGATCAGCATCACCGCGGCCGGGATATGGGCGGAGGCCGAGAACACGCGCAGGGAATCGCCGCAGCGGTTCATGATCGAGAGCAGCCGGCCGGTGTTGGTCGAGGCGTCCTTGATGTAGCCGATGCGCGGATGCTCGGCGAGGCGCGCGATGACATCGAGGGTGAGGTCGGAGCGCTGGAATTGCGGATTGGTGTAGATGACGACGGGAATGTCCACCGCGTCCGCGATGCTGCGGAAGTAGGATTCGACCTGGGCGTCAGTGAGCGGGAAATAGGCCTCCAGGATCGCCAGAATGCCGTTGGCGCCAAGCTTCTGATACGCCTTTGCTTGCGCCACCGCGTCCGCCATCGAGGTCGAGGCGACGCCGGCCACGACGGGCACGCGGCCCCTCGCGGCCTCGATCGTGGTCTGCACGACCGCCATGCGCTGCGCGGCATTGAGGTAGGCGAACTCGCCGGTCGAGCCCAGCGGCGTCAGCCCGTGCACGCCTGCGCCGATCAAATCGTCGCAGAGCTTGCCGAGGACTTCGGTGCGCACCGTGCCATCGGCATCGACGGGCGAAACGAGGTAGGGAAAGACGCCGTGAAAATCGGGCATGTCAGGTGTGAACCCCAGAAAAACTGGTTAGCGCCTGACGGGTCTTAGCAATGCCCGCGGCGGCGATCAAATCCTGATCAGGCGCACCCGCGTGCCCCAGGGATCGACGGCCTCCACGCCGTTGGCGAGCGCCGTGACCTGCGCACCGCCCTTGCGCAGGCGCTCTTCTTGCGCGGCAAGAATGTCCTGCTTCGCCATCACCAGCGAGAACCAGGCGAGGCCTGTCGCCTGATCGTCGCGCTGGCCGGCGCCCTGGCTCTGCCAGACGTTCATGCCGAGGTGATGGTGATAACGGCCCGACGACAGGAACGCAGCGCCGTTGCGGCTGCGGGTCGGGTCGAGGCCAATCGTGCCGTGGTAAAAACTCTGCGCCTGCGCGAGATCGCCGACGCGCAAATGCATGTGGCCGATGCGCAGGCCGTCCGGCGCCTTGGCGTAGTCCGCCACGCGCGTGTTGGTCAGCGACAGCAGGTCGGGGATGTTGAGCTCGTCGGACGCCATCTTCACGCTGCCCTCGCTCCACTGCCATTGCGAGGGATCGCGGTCGGCATAGACCTCGATGCCGTTACCTTCGGGGTCGTCGAGATAGACGGACTCGCTGACGAGATGATCGGCGAAGCCCGACAGCGGCACGCGGTGCGAGGCCGCGTGCACCAGCCAGCGCGCCAGATCCTTGCGCGTCGGCATCAGGAAGGCGGTGTGGTAGAGGCCAGCGGCGTTGCGCGGCTCGATCGCGGCTTCGGGACGGGCCTCGAGCACCAGCAGCGCGATGCCGGCCGTGCCGAGCCTTGCGACGCTCGCCGAGCGCTCCATCACCGCGAGCCCGATCACGTCGCGGTAATAGTCGGCAACCTTGTCGAGGTTCTTCACCCGGAGCGTCACCATGCCCACCCGCATCGGCGTGCGGCTGGCATAAGTCGGCCCGCCGCCCTGCGGGGTGCCCTCGGCACGCGCAGCAGCGGCGGCGGCCATCGCGAGCGAACTCGCGCCGGCGAGTTGGAGCAGGGTACGGCGGGTGAGGTCGATGGTCATCGGTCGAGGCTCGCTGAAAACATAAGGCCGTGGCGCAATTTTCGGATTGCTACACGTTCCCGTGAGCGGCTCCCAATCACATGTTCGTCGGCCGTGGTCTTACGGAGGCTCGGTCCGTCCCATCCGTCCTGGCCACCCGGCCAGTTTCGCAATCGGCCGCGACATCCCAGATTGAGGACAATTTACAGGAGCCTTCCATGACCGACCCCACTGCCCTGTCCTCATTGTCGTCCGCGCTCGCGGATGTCGTGGCGCGCACCGCGCCATCCGTCGTCGCGGTGCATTCGCATCGCTCCCGGGCCACCGGCTTCGTCTGGAAATCCGGCCTGATCGTCACCGCCGACGAAGCGCTGGCCGACGAGGGCGAGGTCCAGATCAGCCTGCCTGACGGTAAAACTGTCGCCGCCACGATTGCCGGCCGGGACCATACGACCGATATCGCGCTGCTGCGCGCTGATGCCAGCATCGCGCCGGTCAAGCTGGCCGCGACCGTCCCCGCCCTCGGCACGTTGTCGGTCGTCGTCGCCGCCGATCGCGATGCGCCGAGCGCGGCGCTCGGCATGGTGTCGCAGTCCGGCAAGAGCTGGCGCTCCTTGCGCGGCGGCGACATCGATGCACGGATCGAGCTCGACGTGCGCCTGCGCTTCGCCCAGCAGGGCGGGCTTGCGCTCGATGCATCGGGTGAAGCCTTCGGCATGGCCGTGCTCGGGCCGCGGCGCGTGCTGGTGATCCCGACAGCGACGATCGAGCGGGTCGCGGCGCAGCTCGAGACGCGCGGCCGCATCGCCCGCGGCTATCTCGGCCTCGGGCTTCAGCCGGTGCGGCTCGACGACGGTGTCGGTGCGATGGTGATGAATGTCGACAAGGCCGGGCCCTCGGCCGCGGCCGGCATCCGCCAGGGCGACGTGATCGTCGCGGTCAACGACCAGAAACTCTCCGGCGTGCGCGCGCTGTCGCGGACGCTGGGACCTGCGAGCGTCGGCACGGTGGTCGATGTCGCGGTGCGCCGCGGCGGCGAGCCGATCAGCTTCAAGGTCACGATCGGCGAGAGGCCGGAAGCGTGAGCGAGGACAACGCATCCGAGATCGTGCTCGCCCTTGAGATCGACGACCCTGCCCTCGCCGATCGCCTCGCGACGCTGCTCGGCAGCATCGCCGGGCTTCGGCTCGCCGCACCCGGCGAGGCTGCGACGGCGACGGTCATCGCCCGCGATCCGCGCAGCATGCCTGAGGACATCGCACTGACGCAGCGCGAGCTCGACGTGCTGGCGCTGATGGCGGAAGGTGGGTCCAACAAGATGATCGCGCGCCAGCTCGGCATTTCCGTGCACACGGTCAAGTTCCACGTCGGCTCGCTGCTCGACAAGCTGGACGCCACCGGCCGCACCGACGCGGTCGCGCATGCGGCACGCCGCGGCGTGATCGAGCTATGACGCAGCTCCTAGTGCGCTGACGTCACCGGAAAGCTGAGCCGGACCGTGAGGCCGGGCGCGTTGTCGTGCAGCGCAATCTCGGCGCCATGGAGGCCCGCAACGGCCGCGACCAGGCTCAAGCCCAGACCGTTGCCCGGCGTGTAGCGGCTCTGTTCGAGCCGGTAGAAGCGCTTGAACACGTGATCGCGCCGGTCTGCGGGAATGCCCGGACCATCGTCGGCGATTGCAATCACGGCCCCGCCGCCGGCGCTGCGGCAGGTCACGGTGACCTGCCCGCCTGCGCGGCCGTGCTTGATCGCGTTGTCGACGAGATTGGCGATGGCGTCAAACAGCAGGTCGCGGTCCCCCGTGATCGCCACCTCGCGGTCGCCGCCAAGGCTGAGGCGGGTCGCCACCTGCTCCGCCGCGGCGTCGTAGAGCTCGACAACCTCGCCGGCAATTTCAGTGAGGTTCAGCGCGCGAAACGCGCTCCGGCGGGCGCGGGTCTCGATTTCCGAGATCCGCGTGATGGAAGCGAACATGCCGAGCACGGAATCGAGATCGGCGATGGTGTCGCCGATCAGCACGGCATCGGCCTCACCGCTGCGCTCATGGTGATAGGCCTTTTCCAGCCGGCCGCGCATGCGCGTCAGCGGCGTGCGCAGATCGTGAGCGACGTTGTCGCTGACCTGCTTGACCTCGCCCATCAATGTCTCGATGCGGTCGAGCATCTGGTTGAGATTTTCGGCGACGCGGTCCCATTCGTCGTTGCTGCCGCGCAACGGGATGCGCCGGTCGAGGCCGGACTGCATGATGGCGCGGCTGGTGGCGTTGATTTCCTCGATCCGCCCGACCGTGCGCCGCGTGACCAGCACCGCGGCGAGACCGGCCAGCACGGCCAGCAGCACCGCGACCGCGACCATCGCGAGCTCGATCATCGCGGTGAAGCCGCTGTGATCGCCGGCATCCCCGACCCGGCCCTGCACATAGGCGATCGTGCCGAAATAGACATAGGCCATGATCGCCGCGACGATCAGCCCGAACACCGCGATCGCGATCAGCGCCAGACGGAAGGTCGAGGAGCGGAGAGTCTTAGCCAGGAGCACGGAGGCAATATCCGATGCCGCGAATGGTATGGATCAGCGGGTAGGCCTGGGCATCGTCGACCTTGCGGCGGACGCGCCCAACATAGACGTCGATGATGTTGGTGGAGGGATCGAAATGCAGGTCCCAGACGTGCTGGAGCAGCATCGCCCGGGAGACCACGCGGCCCTCGTTGCGGACGAGGTATTCCAGCAACTGGAATTCGCGCGGCAGCAGCGGAATCTTTCGCCCGCGCCGGCTGGCGCTGCGCGCGATCAGGTCGATGGCGAGATCGCCGACGCGCAGAAGCGTTTCCTTGGCAATGGTCTCGCTGCGGCGGCCAAGGGCCTCCAGCCGCGCCAGCAATTCGGTGAAGGAAAACGGCTTGACGAGATAGTCGTCGCCGCCGGCGCGCAGGCCGCGCACGCGGTCGTCGACCTCACCGAGCGCCGAGATGATCAGGAAGGGCGCGGCGATGCCGTCGTCGCGCAATTGCCGCATCACCGTTATGCCGTCGATGTCGGGCAGCATACGGTCGATGGTGATCACGGCATAGTCGCGCGCAGCACCATGGCTCAGGGCTTCGCGCCCGTTGGCTGCGAGATCGACCTCGTAACCGGAGGTCGTCAGCTCCTCGACGAGCTGGCCTGCGGTTTCCGGATCGTCCTCGACGACCAGGATGCGGCGGTGACCTCCGGTCATGCAAAACTCCGCGCGACGATCGCCACCAGACTATCCCGTTCCGGGGCTGAGCGGAACCGCCCGGTGGCGATCGCGACAATGGTGCGGTACCGCGATGCGACTACCAATAGTCTCCGCACACATTGACCCATTGCCACCCATAGGCTGTCCAGCTCCTTTGCCAGCAGCCATCGTCGTAATAATTGGCATAGTTGGCATAGAAGAACGGCGCGCCGACGAAAGCGAACCGGTTGAAGCGGTGACGGTGGAAGAAGGCATGGCGACCAATGAACGGCCTGCCGTGCCAGCCCGGGCCAGCAAACCGCGGGCCGAAAGCGGCGCGGGTCGCCAATGGTGCACCGACAAAGCGCGGTCCCATGGCAGCACGGGCGGCCATTGGCGAACCGGCGAAGCGTGCTCCACCGAAGCCCGGGGCGCCAGCAAAGCGCGCGCCACCCATCCCGCCGACATGCATGCCGCCGAAACCACCCGCGCGCATACCGCCGAAGCCGCCCGCATGCATTCCGCCACCGCCGAAATGCCCGCCACCGCCAAAGCCACCGTGGCCGCCACCGCCGAAGCCGCCACCGCCATGCCCTCCGCCACCGCCGCCGCCACGGGCAAGCACAGGTGAAGCGAGCGCCATCATCGCGGCGAGCGTCACCGCAGTGACGCCTTTGAGAAGCTTGTTGTCCATCGAAGCATCCTCCGTGCTGCGCGGCGATCTTTCTGCCGCGCGAGGAGGATCAGATGAGAGGAAGGGACGGGCACCTTCAACTTACAAACGCGCCAGATTCTGACGCGGATGTCAGGGAGGCCCCGCTCTCTCACTCCCTCGCCCCGCTCTTGCGGGGAGAGGTTTAAAAAGTCACGCCCGTTTGCCGTTGTTCTTCTCGGCCGCGCGGCGCATGGCTTCGGCGAGGGCACCGCCACCGCCGGAGGATTCCTGCTTGCGGGGCGCCGAGGAGGTCATGCGGGCCGGGTTGCGCGAGCTGTTGTCGCGCTGCATGCCGGGCGCGTCCTTCTTGGCACCGACCTCGTCGTCGAGACGCAGGGTCAGCGAGATGCGCTTGCGCGCGACCTCGAAGTCCAGCACCTTCACCTTGACGATGTCGCCGGGCTTCACCACCTCGCGCGGATCCTTGATGTAGGTCTTGGACATCGCCGAGATGTGAACCAGGCCGTCCTGGTGCACGCCGATATCGACGAAGGCGCCGAAGGCGGCAACGTTGGTCACGGTGCCCTCGAGGATCATGCCCTTCTGGAGATGCTTGATCTCCTCGACGCCCTCCTTGAACACAGCGGCTTTGAACGCCGGGCGCGGATCGCGGCCGGGTTTTTCGAGCTCGCGCAAGATGTCGGTGACGGTCGGCAGGCCGAAGGTCTCGTCGACGAAATCCTTCGGCTTCAATGTGCGGACGATCTCGCTGCTGCCGATCAGCGCCTTGATGTCGCTCTTGGTGGCGCTGAGAATGCGGCGCACCACCGGATAGGCTTCCGGATGCACGCCGGACGCATCGAGCGGGTCCTCGCCGCCGAGAATGCGCAGGAAGCCGGCGCACTGCTCGAACGCCTTCGGCCCGAGCCGCGGCACCTCCTTCAGCGCCTTGCGCGACTTGAACGGGCCGTTGGCGTCGCGGTGTGCCACGATGCTCTGGGCAAGGCCCGAGCCGACGCCCGACACGCGCGCAAGCAGCGGCGCCGAGGCGGTGTTGACGTCGACGCCGACCGCGTTCACGCAGTCTTCGACCACGGCATCAAGCGATTTAGCGAGCTTGGCCTGGCCGAGGTCGTGCTGGTACTGGCCGACGCCGATCGCCTTGGGCTCGATCTTGACGAGCTCGGCAAGCGGGTCCTGAAGGCGGCGGGCGATCGAGACCGCGCCGCGCAGGGTGACGTCGAGGCCCGGCAACTCCTCCGAGGCAAAAGCCGAGGCCGAATAGACCGACGCGCCGGCTTCCGATACCACGATCTTGGTCATCTTCAGCTCGGCCAGACCCTTGACGAGATCGCCTGCAAGCTTGTCGGTTTCGCGCGAGGCGGTGCCGTTGCCGATCGCGATCAGCTCGACGCGATGCTTCAGCGCGAGCTTGCCGAGGATCGCGAGCGACTCGTTCCACTGCCGTTGCGGCTCGTGCGGATAGATCACGGCGGTATCGACCACCTTGCCGGTCGCATCGGTGACGGCGACCTTGACGCCGGTGCGGTAGCCGGGGTCGAGGCCCATGGTGACGCGGGTGCCGGCGGGCGCCGCGAGCAGCAGGTCGCGCAGATTGGAAGCGAACACGCGCACGGCCTCGGTCTCGGCCGCGTTCCACAGCCGCATGCGCAGGTCGATGTTGAGATGCACCTGGATCTTGGTACGCCAGGCCCAGCGCACGGTGTCGATCAGCCAGCGGTCGCCGGCGCGCTTGAGGTCGGCGATGCCGAACCGCTTCATGATCTTCAGTTCATAGGCGCTCGGCACGCCCGGCGGCGGCGCCTCGGCTTCGGCCTGGATCTGGAGATCGAGGACCTCTTCCTTCTCGCCGCGGAACATCGCGAGGATGCGGTGCGACGGGAGCTTGGTCAGCGGCTCGGAGAACTCGAAATAGTCGGCGAACTTCTCGCCCTCGGTCTTCTTGCCGTCGCGCACCTTGGAGGCCATGCGCGCATTGGTCCACATCTCCTCGCGAAGCGCGCCGATCAGGTCGGCGTCCTCGTCGAAGCGTTCGACCAGGATGGCGCGGGCGCCGTCGAGCGCGGCAGCGGCATCCGCGACGCCCTTCTCGGCATTGATATAACCTTCGGCCACGACCTTCGGATCGTTGCCGGACTCCGCCATGAGTTGATTGGCGAGCGGCTCGAGCCCGGCCTCCTTGGCGATCTCGGCCTTGGTGCGGCGCTTCGGCTTGAACGGCAGGTAGATGTCTTCGAGGCGCGCCTTGCTGTCGGCGGCGAGAATGGAGGCTTCCAGTGCGGCATCGAGCTTGCCCTGCTCGCGGACCGATTCGAGGATGGCCTTGCGGCGGTCTTCGAGCTCGCGCAGGTAACCCAGGCGCTCCTCCAGGGTGCGCAATTGCGCGTCGTCGAGCGCACCGGTCGCTTCCTTGCGGTAGCGCGCGATGAAGGGAACCGTGGCGCCTCCGTCGAGCAGCGTCACCGTCGCCTCGACCTGCTCCGCCCGTACCCCAAGCTCCTGCGCAATTTTCTGGTTGATATTTGCCACGCGAGAATCCCTCTGTCCAAGCACGCGACGCGGGGCGAACCACCGACCGCGGGACGCCGCTTATGGACCAACCGAGGTTGATTCATCAAGGTGCGGCGCGCAACCGTCGACAGAGGATTTTTTTGTTGAACCGATGCGATCTCGCCACAATCTTGGGGATGTCGGCGCATCGCCAGTGGCTTGACAGAAGCGGCTGTTCCACGGCTGGTTGACCCGCCGGACCACCGAACTCCATATGAGGACTACAATGCGCACAGCATCGGTCGGCGTCGTCAAGGTCGCCACCACCGGCCCCGGCGACGTCTCCGGTCTCATGGCCATGATCGGCTCCGGCGCGATCGACCCGACAACGATTTTGGCCATCCTCGGCAAGACCGAAGGCAATGGCGGCGTCAACGATTTTACCCGGGAGTATGCCGTCGCGGCGCTGTGTGCGGCGCTGGCACCGCAGCTCAGCCTGTCACCAGAGGCGGTCGAGCAGCGCATCGCCTTCGTCATGTCGGGCGGCACCGAAGGCGTGCTCAGCCCGCACATCACGATTTTCACGCGCGAGGAGGTCGAGGCGCGGCCGGCAGGCATGTCGGGCAAGCGCCTGAGCATCGGCATGGCGCACACGCGGGATTTTCTCCCCGAGGAGCTCGGGCGCACGGCACAGATCGCGGAGACCGCCGAGGCGGTGAAAGCCGCGATGGAGGATGCCGGCATCACCGATCCCACTGATGTCCATTTCGTGCAGATCAAATGCCCGCTGCTCACCAGCGACCGCGTCGCCGCGGCCAACGCACGCGGCAACAAGACGGTCACGACCAGCGCCTACAGCTCGATGGCCTATTCGCGCGGAGCTTCCGCGCTCGGCGTTGCGGTCGCGCTCGGCGAGATCACTACCGATCTTCGCGACCAGGACGTGCTGCACCGCTACGATCTGTTCTCGAAGGTCGCCTCGACCTCGTCCGGCATCGAGCTGATGCACAACGTCGTCATCGTACTTGGCAACTCGGCGTCGTCAGCGAGCGGGTTCGAGATCGGGCACGCCGTGATGAACGACGCCATCGATGCACCGGCGGTGTTATCTGCGTTGGACAGTGTCGGACTTGGCGTCGCACCACACACGACTACAGCCCGCGAGCTCGTCAATATCTTCGCCAAGGCCGAGGCTTCGCCTGATGGCAGCGTGCGCGGCTTCCGCCACACCATGCTGGAAGACACCGACATCAGCTCGACGCGTCATGCCCGCGCCGCCGTCGGCGGCCTGATCGCGGGCCTTGCCGGCACCGGCGCGGTCTATGTCTCCGGCGGCGCCGAGCATCAGGGCCCGGCCGGCGGCGGGCCGGTTGCGGTCATCGCGCGGCTGTCCTAATGACGCGGCGACCTCTCCGCCCGGCGCAACCCTGCCCTTCGCGCCGGCTCAGTTGATTCACGCGGGCCCTTGCGAAAAAGGTGACGCCGCACCTTTTGGGGATTGGATTTCATGACGTTGCCGATGAGCTGGAATGAATGGGCGCAGCACGACGGCGTTGGCCTCGCGGCACGCGTTCGCAACGGCGAGCTGACGGCGAAGGAACTGGCGCGCCAGGCCGCCGCCGGCGTTGCCAAGGTCAATCCGGCACTGTCGGGTGTGGTCGAGCTGTTCGAGGATGTGATCGCCGACCCGGCCGGGGACGGCGCCAATCTCGCCGGCCCGTTTGCCGGCCTGCCCTTCCTGATGAAGGATTTGGGACCGACCATGAAAGGCCGGCTCCAGGAGATGGGCTCGCTGCTGATGCGCGGCAATCGCGCGAGCGCCGACACCTTCCTGACCGGTAAATTCCGTCAGGCTGGCCTCAACCTGATCGGCCGCACCACGACGCCGGAATTCGGCGTGTGCAGCTCGGCCGACAATCCCGCCGTCTACGTCACGCGCAATCCCTGGAATACCGACTACACCACCTGCGGCTCGTCGGCGGGCAGCGCGGCGATGGTCGCGGCCGGCGTGGTGCCGATCGCGCATGCGACCGACGGCGGCGGCTCGATCCGCATTCCCGCCGGCGTCAACGGCAATATCGGCCTGAAGGTCTCGCGCGGCGTGTTCTCGCTCGCCCCGCACATGTCCGATCTCACCGGCCTCGTCTCGATCCAGGGCTGCCAGTCGCGCTCGGTGCGCGACACCGCGGCCTTCGTCGATCATGCCCGCGGGCCGGCGCCCGGCGAGTTCATGCCGTTCTGGACGACGGCGCAGCCGTATTCGGAGATGATCAAGCGTGATCCGTCGAAGCTGCGCATCGCGCTGTCCCACACCTGGGGCGACTACACCGCGACGCCGGAGATCGCAGCCGAGCTGGAGAAGGCGGGCCGCTTCCTCGAGGGCCTCGGACATCACGTCGACTACGCACTGCCCGAGCTCGACTTCCGCGCCGCCTTCGAGGCGCAGACGACCTGCTACATCAGCAATTTTGCGGTGGTGATCTCCAACATGCTCGCCGCGCGCGGGCTGGACAAGCCGCCGGAAGATCTGATCGAGCCCATGAACATCCGCATCTGGGAAGCCGGCCGGCACACGAGCTTCGCCGAGCGCGCCAAGATGCAGGGCGTATTCAACACGACCTCGCGCGGCTTCGGTGCCTTCTTCGAGCAGTGGGACGTGATCCTGACGCCGATCACGGCGCTGCCGACGCCGAAGGTCGGCATCAAAGAATATCTCACCATCTCCGACAATCCGGATGTGCTCGACTGGTTCGGCAATCTCTGGCGCTTCTTCGCCTTCACGCCGCTCGCCAATCTCTGCGGCATGCCGGCGATCTCGATGCCGATGGCGACCCAGGAGCACGGCCTGCCGCTCGGCATCCAGGCGATCGCCAAGCAGGCCAATGACGGCCTCTTGCTGCAGCTCGCCGCCCAGATCGAGCGCGCCATCGACGGCAAGTGGAACGGCGGCAAGAAGCCGAAGGTGCATGTCGGCTAGGCGTGGCGACGTGCCCTAGCCAACACCTCGCCCGATCGCCTTGTCCGCACGTCCGCGCGACACGCCATGCTCGGCGAGCAGGCGCGCCGCGGGGCTTCGCGTTTCGGCAAACAGGGCAACAAGCGCATTGACGCCGGTGACCTCAGGATACCCGACCTCCTGGGCAAGGAACGCGGCGCGCTGATCGACACGCCTGAACGCCGCCGTCGGCTCGGCACGTCCGGTCTCGATCACGGTGTGCTTGAGTTCGTTGTCGAGATACTGCACGAGGCTTTGCCTCAGCTTGTCGAGATCGGCGTCGCAGGCGCGCATCACGGCGGACGCTTTCGCATCCTCGGTCAGGGCCAGCAGCAAATGCTCAAGCGTCGCGTATTGATGGCGGCGCCGGTCAGCATCATCAAGCGCCCGCCGTTTCGTGGCCGCATAGTCTGCCGAGACCGGCCGTTGCGACAGGTCGAGCAGCGCATCGATCCGTTCGAGCCGTTTCATGGGATCGAGCGTCGCCAACAACTCGTACTTGTCCTTGATGGGCAACTTCATCCGCGTCGCGACGGTATCGGCGATCTGCCCGGCATCACGGGTTTGATCGAAGAACAGCCAGAGGTCCGGCATCAGAATTCCATGAGCCGCCGTGTAATCCTGGAAGCGTTGATAGATCCTCCGGATCAGATCCCTGGCATCACGGACCGCGCCCTCGCTGACGTCAACGACCTCTGCCTGATAAGCGCGCGCCTCAGTCGCGAAGCTGCGTAGCGCGACACGCCGAAGTCCGCGCGCCAGCACCTTAAACGTGCCATTTTCGAGCGGTTCAAGTTCGAGCAATTGCGACAGGAGGCCGATCTCGTAGACATCGGACAATCGGGGATCGTCGACGGCAGATTCGCGCTGGATCACACAGACCAGCTCGCGTGCGCCCTCGAACGCATGATTGAGGGCGAGCACCGTGTTCTCGCGCCCGACGAACAGCGGAAACGTCGCGCTCGGAAACGGCACGAAATCGCGCAAGGGGATCGCCGGATAGATCGCGGTCGAGCTCTTGAGCTTGACCGCCGGCGCAGCCGTCTCGCGGCGTTCGGTATGAAGTATCGCCGACAACGTGTTCCAGTCGGCAACGCCCAGCATCCTCGACACCAGTTCGAGGCTCTCGCTGTGGCTGATCGTGACAGTCTTGGTGGTCAGGGATTCGCGCAGGGTCTGCGCCATAGCCTTGGCATCGCGAAAATCGCGCATCGGTTCGTCCTCTGCATGAGCGATCCAGGTGTGTCAGGCGGTTGCGTTGCTGACCCGGTCGCTCGGGCAAAGGGGGCCGATCAGGGCTCGATACGTTCACCATTCCACGGAGGGGGCAACCGGCAGGTCGTATCAACCTGCAAGAAAGGTGGCGCAAAGACAAATGGCTGTCAATTGCGATCTCAATTCTTCATCGCCGGAATCTCCTCTGTCGGCTGCTGCTGGCCCTGCCGGTACATCGCAAGTGCCTTGTCGAGTGCCTCTCGCAGCGCCAGCGCGGCGGCCACGCTGCAACGAAGATGCGCGGTCTGGACCACGTCGACCCTGACGGCGGCGCCGACCGGCATCAGCAGGTTCGCAGCGAGCTCGATCTGGATCGCACCGTTGTGATGGCCGAAGCAGGATGCGCCGTCGAAATAGATGATCGGCGCCCGTTCCGAGCTCGAGCTCGAAATGGTGACGGGCCCCTGATTGGTCGCGGGCGTTTCGGGGTCGGCCATGGGCACTCCTTACGGCTAGTCGACGGACGAAGCGCCCACCATCGTTGCTTCGGCCCGCCCTGTCGAGGCCAAACCGGCCCCGTTCGGGGTTTTGCGCGACGCCCGACACTGGTCTACAACGTTGCCATGTCCAGCACTCCGACCACACTCCCGTTCGAGGAACTCGCCGAGGCGATCAAGGGCCGCCGCTCCGATTACGGCCATATCAGCGGGCTCCAGCTCGACCGCTTCGCACCCGCCGAGGCCTGGTCCAGCCTGCCCTACCGCCCCGTCTTCGTCGGCGACACCGAGACCGGCGTGCTGCATGGCGGCGTCGTCACCGCGATGCTGGACGAGAGCTGCGGCATGGCGGTGCAACTTGCGCTCGACGGCACGCGCGCGATCGCAACGCTGGACTTGCGCATCGACTATCAGAAGCCGGCAACGCCCGGCCTCGACATCAAGGCGCATTCGGTCTGCTATCGCACCACGCGCTCGATCGCCTTCGTACGCTCCACCGCCTACCAGGAATCCGAGGACGATCCGGTCGCGACCGCGACCGCGTGCTTCATGATCGGCGCCAACCGCACCAACATGCTGGCGGACCGCAGGATGGATTCGCGCAGCATCCCGATGCTTGAGGCGCCCGATGATCCGGACGGCCCGTTCGCGAGCAGCCCGTTCGCGCGCTGCCTCGGCATTCGCGTCAACGACGACGGCACGCTGACGATGCCGTTCTCGCCGAAGATCATCGGCAATCCGATCCTGCCCGCGATCCATGGCGGCATGACCGGCGCCTTCCTCGAGACCACCGCGATCCTCGGCGTGAGGCGTGAGCTCGGCATCGCTGCGCTGCCCAAGCCGATCGGGCTCACCGTTAACTATTTACGTTCCGGCCGTGCGCTCGACACAGTTGCCAACGTGTCGATCGTGAAACAGGGCCGGCGCATCGTGGCCTTCGAGGCGCGGGCCTGGCAGGACGATGCGAACAAGCCGATCGCCACCGCTTTCGGCCATTTCATGCTGCGGCCAACGCCCGGAAGCGACGAGGAATAGACGTATTTTCCCTTGACGGGCGGGGGCCGGGCCACAACGATAGCGCGTCCCTCACGAGAGGTATTGGGTTGCGGCATCCGCTCGACATCATTGCCATGTTCGCCGCGCTCTGGCTGCTGGCATCGATGGTGCTCGACGCGCTGACGCCGAAGGAGCTGACGGCGGTGATGATCGGCATCGCGATCGGGCCCGCCATCGTCATCACCGCCGTGTTCTACTATCTGCGCTGCCCGCGCACCGATTTCGCGGTGATGTTCGCGGCGCTCTGGCTGATCTCCGACATCGCCATTGCGTTCATCTCGCCGACGCAGCTGCCGCATTTCCTGATCGCACTCGGCTTCGTCCCGGCCCTGCTGATCGGCATCGTGCTGCACTGGCAACGCTTCCAGCACCGCCACGAGCGGCTGCCCGCGCCATCGGTGAAGCGCGGCTAGCGCGGCAGCAGGTTCGTCTTCGCGAGGTCGAGCACCTCGTCGCCGCGGCCGTTCATCACTGCACGCAAGACCCAGAGGCTGAAACCCTTGATCTGCTCGGGCGTGATGGTCGGCGGCATCGACAGCTCCTGCTTGGCGGTGACGACGTCGAGCAGCGCCGGCCCGTTGTGCGCGAGCATCTCCTTCATGGCGCCCGGGAGCTCGCCGGGATCTTCGACGCGCCTGGCAAAGATGCCCATCGCGCGCGCCATCGCCGCGAAGTCCGGGTTCTCCAGATCGACATTGGTATCGACGAAGCCCGCGGCCTTCATCTCCAGCGCGACGAAGCCGAGCACGCCGTTGTTGAAGACCACCACCTTCACCGGCAGCTTCATCTGCGTCAGCGTGATCAGGTCGCCCATCAGCATGGTGAAGCCGCCGTCGCCCGACAGCGAGATCACCTGACGACCGGGCTGCGAGGCCTGCGCGCCGATCGCCTGCGGCATCGCGTTGGCCATCGAGCCGTGCACGAAGGAGCCGATCAGCCGGCGGCGGCCGTTCATGTCGAGATAGCGCGCGGCCCACACCGTCGGCGTGCCGACATCGGCGGTGAACACGGCATCGTCCGACGCATGGTCGCTGATGACTTTTGCCAGGTATTGCGGATGGATCGGCTTAGCTCCCGGTGTGCCCTTCGCAAGCGAGTCCAGCCCTTCGCGCGCCTTCTTGTAGTGCGCGATGGCATCGTCGAGATGCTTGCGTTGCGTCTTGGGCTTGAGCAGCGGCAGCAGCGCCTCGATGGTGAGCCCGACGTCGCCGACGAGGCCGAGATCGATCCTGCACCGCCGTCCCAGATTCTCCGGGCGGATGTCGATCTGCGCGATCTGGCAATCGCTGGGGAAGAACTGCTTGTAGGGAAAATCAGTGCCGAGCATCACGAGCGCGTCGCAAGCGTGCATGGCGGCGTAGCCCGAGGAGAAGCCGATGAAGCCGGTCATGCCGACGTCGTAGGGATTATCGTATTCGACATGCTCCTTGCCGCCGAGCGCATGCACGATCGGGCTCTTCAAGGTCTCCGCAAGCTGCATCAGCGGCGCGTGCGCGCCGGCACAGCCGCGACCGCAGAACAGGGTGATGCGCTCGGCGCCGTTGAGAAGATCTGCGAGCGCCTTCAGTTCGTCGGCCTGCGGCACAACCTTTGGCATCGCCAGTGCGAGCCCGCGCGTCGTCGACAGCGCGCGCTTGGGTGCGGCGCGGAAGGCGACGTCTCCGGGCATCGCGACGACCGCAACACCGCGCATTCCGACCGCTGCACGGATCGCGTTCTCCAGCACGAAAGGAAGCTGGCTCGCATCCGAGATCAGCTCGCAATAATGGCTGCATTCGCGGAAGAGGTCTTGCGGATGGGTTTCCTGGAAATAGCCTCCGCCGATCTCCGCCGACGGGATCTGCGCCGCGATCGCCAGCACGGGGACGCGGCTGCGATGCGCGTCGAACAGGCCGTTGATCAGGTGCAGATTGCCCGGACCGCAGGAGCCCGCGCAGACCGCGAGGCTTCCCGTCATCTCGGCTTCGCCGGCAGCGGCGAATGCCGCGACCTCCTCGTGCCGGACATGAATCCATTCGATGGTGCCGCGGCGGCGCAGCGCCTCGGTGATCGCGTTCAGGCTGTCGCCGACGATGCCATAGATGCGCTTGACGCCGGCCTGCTCGAGCGTTGCCACGAACAGATCGGCCACGTTGTTGATCGCCATGTCGGTCTCCTGATCTCACCGGTAGCAGCAAGATAGGATAACGCACGACCGCGACGTCATCACGGCTTGTTTATTGCCGGTTCAGTCTTTCGCAATCGCCCGATCATACGCCGCGATCGTCAATTTCGCGCGAGCAGCCACATCGGCCGCCGACATGCCGGGCTTGTAGAGGCTGGAGCCGAGCCCGAAAGCGGTTACGCCGCCCTTGATATACTCCGCAAAATTCTGGTCGGAGACGCCGCCGACGGCGGCGATCATCACGCCGGCCGGCAGCACGGCGCTGATCGCGGCAATGCCGGATGCGCCAAGCACGCTCGCCGGAAAGAACTTCAAGCCCGACGCACCGGAGCGCGCGGCAAGCAGAGCCTCGGTCGGCGAGAACACGCCCGGCAACGTCACCATGCCGTGCTGGTGCGCGCGCGCCAGCACCTCGGTGTCGACATTCGGCGAGACCATCAGTCTGCCACCGACATCGTTGAGACGATCGACATCTGCGGTGCTGAGCACCGTGCCGGCGCCGATCAGCACCTCGGCCGGCGCAAGCTTCGTAGCGGTCGCGATCGAACGGAACGGATCGGGCGAGTTCAGGGGAATCTCGATCGCGGTCATGCCGGCCTCGATCAGCACGCCGACGATCGCTTCGGTCTCCTCCGGCTTGACGCCACGCAGGATCGCGACCAGCGGCCGCTTCATCGGCGGAAAGGGAACGCTCATCTCAAAGATCCTTCTACTTCGTCCAGATCGCTGCAGCCGCCATCGACAGGCCGCGGCGGACGGCTTCATCGGCATCGATCGGCTGCACAGTGACCGACAGCGCATCGAAAGCGAGCCGGTACAGCATCGCGAGCCGCCCCGAGGCAATCAGCGTGATGCCTGTTTTCGGCACAGTGCCGGAGAGCCCCGCCGCCAGCTCGACGCCGATCAACGTGCCCGACAGTGTCTCGCGCGCGGCAGCCGGCGTGCCGCCGAACAGGAGCTGCCGCGACCGCGCGCCGAACAGGAGATTGGCCGCAAAGGCAGGCGCTTCGTACGCGGCTTTCACGGCCGCCTTGAAGCTCGCGACATCCTCGGCGTCGTCGGCGCCGGCGACCGCGAGCGACAGGATCGTCTCGCGCGAGACCACACTGAAGAGCTCGCCCGTCATGAAGGTGGAAAAATGCGCGACCGTGCCATCCTTCACGCGCACCCATTTCGAATGCGTGCCGGGCATGCAGACCAGCGCCTCGCCGGCGGCATCAAAGCCGAGCGCGCCGAGCAGCTGTGTTTCCTCGCCGCGCATCACGTCCGGCGCCCTGGCGTCGCGCTGCGCGATACCCGGCAGGATGCGGACGTCGCGCACCTCGCCCGGCACGCGGGCGGCCTGCTTCAGGACCGCAGGGAGTGGCGCCGGCGTATCAACGTAGCCGGCCTCGACCCAGCCGGTCTTGGCACCGGCCATGCCGCAGACGAGGACCGGCAGATGCTCGGGCGCCTCGACAGCCGTGAGATGCGAGTGCAGCACGGCGGGGAAGCCGGCCTTGGCCGCGGCCAGCATGCCCTCGTTGCTGCGGCGCTCGGCCAGCACCTTCCCGGCGCGATCGATCAGCCAGAGCCGGAAGCTGCTGGTGCCCCAGTCCACCGCGACATAGGCGGGTTCGGTCATCTCGACTTGTATCCTCGTCTCACCGGCAAGACGCCGTCTCGCGACAATGAGACGGCCCCTTTTCAAATCCGCCCCGGGATATCGGCTATTGCCGCCGCAAACCAGCCTTTTCTCGCGGGTCTGAGGCGCAGCCTGCGCTGGCACACCGCTTGCGAAGCGGTGGCACACCGCTTGCTAAAGCCATCTTGTTCAAGTCCAGGAACGCGCAACAAGACGCGTCAACATCAGATGAGGAAACCCAATGGAGATCGGCTATTTCACGATGCCTTCGCATCCGCCGGAATGCGGCCTGAAGGAAGGACACGACTGGGACCTGCAGGTCCTGCGCTGGCTCGACGAGCTCGGCTATCAGGAAGCCTGGATCGGCGAGCACCACACCGCGCCCTGGGAACCCAATCCCACGCCGGACCTGCTGATCGCACAGGCACTGATGCAGACCAAGCGCTTGCGCATCGGACCGGGCGGCTTCCTGCTGCCCTACCATCACCCGGCCGAACTCGCCAACCGCGTCGCGATGCTCGATCATCTCTCCGAAGGCCGGCTCAATTTCGGCGTTGCGGCATCGGGGCTCCCGAGCGACTGGGCGATGTTCAACGTCGACGGCATGAGCGGGCAGAACCGCGACATGACCCGCGAGGCCCTGGAGATCATCCTGAAGCTTTGGTCTGATCCCGCACCCTTCACCTACAAGGGCAAGTTCTGGACGGTGACCAAGCCGGACACGATGTTCGACTTCCTCAAGCCCCACATCAAGCCGTTGCAGGCGCCGCATCCGCCAATCGGCGTTGCCGGGCTGTCGAAGAACTCGGACACCCTCAAGCTCGCCGGCGAGCGCGGCTTCATTCCGATGAGCCTCAACCTCAATCCGGCCTATGTCGGCAGCCATTGGGACTCCGTGGAAATCGGTGCCGCCAAGACCGGCCGCAAGCCGAACCGCGCGGACTGGCGGCTGGTGCGCGAGGTGTTCGTCGCCGACACCGATGAGGAGGCCTGGAAGCTCTCGACCGGCGACATGATGGGCCGGATGATGGGTGAGTACTTCCTGCCGCTGCTCGGCCATTTCGGCTTCAAGGACTATCTGAAGCACGCGCCCGACGTGCCCGACAGCGACGTCACCGTCGAATATTGCGCCAAGCGGAACTGGGTCGTCGGCTCGCCCGCGACCGTCGCCGAGAAGATCGAGAAGATCTATGACGAGGTTGGCGGCTTCGGCGTGCTCTGCGTGTTCGGCTTCGACTACAAGCACAAGCCGGAAGCCTGGCACCACTCGCTCTCGCTCCTGAAGAACGAGGTGATGCCGCGCCTGAAGCATCTCGGCTCCGCGCAGAAGGCAGCTTGACCCGAGGCGGGTGCGGCGCGAATCTGCCGCACCCGCATTCATTTCGGAGATTTCCGCGTGAGCGTCGACGCAAAGGATTTCAAGCAGGCCATGCGCCAATGCGCCGGCGCGGTCGCGCTGGTGACGGTCGGCGCCGAGCACGGCACGCGCACCGGGCTGACGGTGACGTCGGCCTGCTCGCTGTCGGACAATCCGCCGTCGCTGATCGTCTGCGTCAACCGCAACGCCAGCGCACATGCGCGGATCCGCGAGGAGGGCGCCTTCGCGATCAACTTCCTGCACGAGGATCACGCCGGGCTGGCGCTGACCTTCAGCGGCCAGAAGGGCGTCAACGGCGACGACCGTTTTGCGTTCGGGCAATGGACGCGCGGGGTGACCGGCGCACCGGTGCTGACGGATGCGGTCGCGGCCTTCGACTGCGTGCTGGCCCAGGAGTTCGAGACGACAACGCATTCGATCTTCGTCGGCGAGGTCCGCAGCGCGTCGCATTCGGCCGTCGCGAAACCGCTGGTCTATCTGCGCGGCCATTTCCACACCCCGCAGGAAATCCGTGAGACCGCGTCGCTCGGCGACCTCGATGCCCGTCATCTGAGCTGGACCGACTTCTCCTGATCTAGAACAGATCATATCCGGGCGTGAGAATGCCGCCCGGATCGTGACGGTGCTTTGCCTCGCGCAGCAGCGGCCATCTCGGGCCGAAATGATCCATCCAATCCGGTGGCGACATCGCAAGCGCGCTGACCGGATACAGCATGCCGCCGGCGCTGCGAATGCGATCGTAAACTGCACGATTGCGCGCGACCTGCCGGTCCGCATTCGCCTTGTCTGGCGATGCCGGAATGCGGATGAGATTGAACGGGAAGACGACGGGTTCGTCGGGCAGCCTAAGCAGAGGCGTACGGCAGGTGCCCGTGAACATCGGATAGTAGGTGATCCGCCCGAACGGGCCGAGATCATCACTGTTCAACCCGGCAATGACCTTGTTGGCGACCGCCAGCGCGTTGCTGCCGCGTAGATAGGTCAGCAGCCAGGGATGCGGATTGAACCATTGGCCGTTTGACCGCAGCAGCTTCTCGAGCTTGGCAAATGCATTGGCGTCATCGCCGAAGGTCAGGTCGGAGACGATCTCGTGCTTGTCGGCCAGGCCCGCCAGCAAGGCCTTGTCGTCGGGAGGCGTGCTGCTGTCATAGAACACGCCCGCTTCCATCTGATAGCGCCAGCCGCCCGCGCCATCGGGCACGACAGCGCCCTGCAACTGATCGAAGCGCGCGTCGCCCAGGGCGCGCCGCTGATCGACGGTCAGTGAATCCAGATCGGTATAGTGCAGTAGATAACGCCTGACGCGTTCTGGTGCGCGCATCAATCGAAGTGTTGCTCTGGTGATGATGGCGCACTGCGCGAGCCCGGCCCGAACGGCATCGAAGAGCTCGGCATGCCCGGTCGAAGAGCAGGTCAGCTCCACACCCTCGCCGGTGACAATGTCGAGTTCCCAAACCTGGTCGGTCTGCAGACCGTGGCGAGACGAAGACCCGCCGATCCCGCCGACGGCGAGCGTGCCACCGACGGACAGGCCAAGGTAGTTGGTCAGCACCGGCGGCGCGCGCCCTTTGGCCAGGGTCGCCTCCAGCACCGCGTGCCAGGTCGCACCGGCATCGACCACGACACGATCCGGTTCGACCCGGTGGATCGCCGTGAGCGCGCTGAGGTCCATCACGATGCCGTCTTCGGCCATGGCCCGGCCGTAAGTGGCATGCCCCTGCCCGCGCGCCGCGACCTTCAGCTCCTGTTGCCTTGCCCAGCGCAGGATGTCGGCGATCTCGGCGCTCGACCTGGGTTTGCAGACAACCCGTGGCTGCCTCTGAATGATGTGGCCAAAATCCTGCGCGGCGGCTGCGCGGGATTCCGCGTCGTCTAAAGGCAAGGTTTTGAGCGGCTGAGGCTCGGGCGAGCCCGGCGATTGTCCGGCAAAGGTGGCGGAAGCCAGCGTCGCGGTGACGCTGACGCCGGCGTGCAAAAGTGTCCGTCGATCGGGAGTCATGGTGCAGTCCTCCGCGCCCTCGTCGGGCGGATGGGCCCCTGCACCTCAATCTGCGATCGACCGCCCGCCGCGACAACTGGCGCATCGCGGGATAGACATTCCCGCTAATCGAGAGAATGGCGCGTCCCCGTCGCGCGCGTCGTTGCCGTCAAAGCCGCTCGTGCTTCAGCCTCTCCGCCAGGAGATCGACGAAGAGATGTGTCTTGGCAGGCGGTATCGCGCTTGGCGGAAACACGGCACGCACCGGCGTTCGCGGCGCCTCGAAAGCCTCCAGCACGATTTCGAATGCGCCCTGATCGACGAGATCGCGGATCTGCCAGAACGGGCCATATCCGACACCAAGGCCATGACGGGCGGCGGTATGTGCAGCCGTCATGTTGTCGGTGTGAAAGCGGCCGTTCACCTGCACGGTCGCCGCGCTGCCGTCGATCTGAAATCGCCATATGTCGGCTTCGCCCCGACCGGTCCTGCGCAGGATGCATTGATGATTAGTGAGATCATGAGGATGATGCGGACGGCCGTGAGACCCGAAATAGGCAGGTGCTCCGTAGACGACCGTGCGCAGCTCTCCCAACCGCCGGGTCTTCAGCGAGGAGTCCGGCAACTCCCTGATCCGGACGGCAAGATCAAAGCCATCGCCGACGACATCGACAGGCTGGTCCGACATGTTGACGTCGGCCTCGATTTGCGGAAAGCGCGCCATGAATTCGGCGACAACAGGCACCACATGGGTCGATCCGAACAGGACCGGTGCGGCAATCCGCAGAAGTCCAGAGGGCTCGACGCGCCGGTTTGTCGCTTCGAGACGCGCTTCGGTGATCTCCGTAAAGGCCGGCCTCACACGGCGATAGAACGCCAGCCCCGCTTCGGTCGCCACCGATTGCCGCGTGGTTCGCCGCACCAGTTCGACGCCGACGCTCTGTTCCAGAGCGGACAGTGCGCGGTTCACCGATTGCAATGACCGGCCCAGTTGCCGCGCGGCGGCCGTTTGGCTGCCGGCCTCGATGACGGCCAGGAAGACTTCGATCTCCTCCATCGAGCGCTCTCCTCTCTCGAACCCTCGGGACATATGTTCCGGGCGACGCGTTTGCCGCCTGATCCACGAGAATCGATCAAGAGCCGAGCGGCGTCCGGGTTCCGACAGCAGCCCGCGAGCTCACTAGATCGAGATCTTCAGTTGCTTGATCTTGCGATAGAGCGTGGCGCGGCTGAGCTTGAGTGCGCGCGCCGCTTCAGTGACGCGACCGCCGTGCTTGCGCAGGGCCTCGACGATCGTCGCGCGTTCGGCAGCTTCGAGATCAGGCTCTGCCGCCCTTCCGCCGAATGGCGGCAGATCGAGATCAGTGTCCGCGATGACACCATCTTCCGCCGTGCAGCCGGCGAGCCGCAGCACGTGGCGGAGCTGGCGCATGTTGCCGGGATAGGGATAGGCCGCGAGCTGCGCCCAGGCCTCGGCCGAGAGCCTGCAGTTCGGCGCTTCCTCGCTCGCGATTTGACGGATGATGTCGTCGCGGTCCGCGCGTTCGCGCAAGCTTGGCAACCGTACCTCCATGCCGCGCAGGCGGAAATAGAGATCGGCGCGGAAGGCGCCCTGCTCCGCCATGCGGCCGAGCTCGCGATGGGTCGCGCTGATCAGGCGGATATCGACGGGCACCGGCTTGAGCGCGCCGAGCGGCCAGACCTCGCGGTTTTCCAGCACGCGCAAGAGGCGGGTCTGCAGCGCGATCGGCATGTCGCCGATCTCGTCGAGGAACAGCGTGCCGCCGTCCGCCTGCACGATCAGACCCTTTGAGCCGTCGCGACGCGCGCCGGTGAAGGCGCCGGCCTCATAGCCGAACAGCTCGGCGTCGATCAGGCTCTCCGGCATCGCCGCACAGTTCAGCGCGACATAGTTGTTGCGCGCGCGGTTGCTCGCCGCATGGATCGCGCGCGCGAACACGTCCTTGCCGACGCCGGTCTCGCCATGCAGCAGCACCGGCAGATTGTGATCGCCGATGCTTCTGAGGCGTTTTACACTTTTGATCAAGCCAGGATCGCGACCGGCGAGACGATGCAGCGCGTCATAGCGATCGATAGGCGCCTCACGACGCGGCGCGGGTGACCTCGCACGCAGCGGCGGCGCGACATGGCCATGGCCCAACGCACGGCCGTCGGCGCGGCGCAGCTCGACGATATCGTCCGCACCGCGCGCCGCGTGATGGTCGAACTTGATATAGCGCGACAGGTCGATGCCGGATGCGATCAAGCCGTCGGTGAGGCCCAGCAGCGCGCGCGCCGAACGGCACGCGCCGACGATGCGGCGGTCGTCGTCATAGGCGAGCAGGCCGCTGCCGCCATCGCCGGGCACGGTGGCGATCCAGGCGTTGCGGAAATGGCCGCGGAAGATCGCGCCCTCCATCCGCCGCGTCGCCTCCATCGTCACCGCGAGCGCCAGCTGATGCGCGGCGCGTTCGAGATCCTCGCGGCACGAGGTGATGTTCACGGCACCTGCAAGACGGCCGGCCTGGTCGAACAGCGGCGCCACCGCGCAGGAGAACATGTGCCACTGCGCGCGAAAATGCTCGTCGCGATGCACCAGGATCGGTTTCTGCTCGGCGAGCGCCGTGCCGAGCCCGTTGGTGCCTTCGAAGGCTTCCGCAAAATTCGAGCCGGTGTAGATCTTCCAGTCCATGAATGTCCGCGCGTCGGCTTCGCCCGGCAGGCGGCTGAACAGCATGGTCGCGTTCGCATCGGCCAGATTGACGCAATAGCCGGCGTCACGCAGCACGCGGGCGAGATCGTCGAGCTCGGGCGTGAGCAGCCTGATGGTCTCCTCCATCGGCTCGGCGACATTGCGGACCTCCGCCTCGGTCAGCGTCTGCGGCGGGCCCTGCCGGGCGGGGTCGAGCTTGTGGCTGATCAGGCAGCGCCGCCAGGAATCGGCGATGCGCGAAGAGGCATCGACGTCAGCCACGTGATTGGCGACGGACAAGACACGGGCGACATGGTTCGAGGCCGAAAGGCTGGCCATCGCGGACGTCTCCACCCTGTATTATTGTGCAAAGTCTGGCAGCACGGGCGGGGATGTCAATCGGGAACCGATTTCGCCGTCATCCGGGGCGGCTCGAAGAGCCGAACTACGGTGCGCCATTGCGCACCTGAGAATCTCGAGATTCCGGGTTCGATGCTTCGCATCGCCCCGGAATGACGGAGGGAATTAAGATTGCTGCACCGCCCTCACCACGTGTCGATGCACGGTCGCTTCTTCTCCGTCCTCGCGGGCGGCTTCGGTACCGACCGCAGACCTGCCATGATCCAGCGCCGCGTCTCGGCGGGGTCGATGACGTTGTCGATCTCGAACACGGACGCGATCGAGACCGCCTTGCCGTTGGCGTAGAGCTCGGCGACCTTGTTGCGATAATAGGTCTCGCGCTCTTCGGGATCGGCGATCGCCTCCATCTCCTTGCGGAAACCGAGGCGGACATACCCCTCCAGGCCCATGCCACCGAATTCGCCGGTCGGCCAGGCTGCGGTGAAGAAGGAGGCGTGGAAGCCACCGCCGATCATCGACTGCGCGCCGAGACCATAGCCCTTGCGCAGCACGATGCCGAACAGCGGCACGGTGAGGCTCGCACCGGTGACGAACATGCGCGAGACGTGGCGCACGATCGCGGTCTTCTCGGCCTCGGGGCCGACCATGAAGCCGGGCGTGTCGCACAGCGAGACGATCGGCAGATCGAAGGCGTCACAAAGCTGGAGGAAGCGCGCGGCCTTGTCGCCGGCGTCTGCATCGATCGCGCCACCGAGATGGCGCGGATTGTTGGCGATCAGACCGAACGGCTTGCCCTCGATGCGGATCAGCGCGGTGATCAAGCCGACGCCGTAATCGCGGCGCAGCTCCAGCACGGAATCCGTGTCCGCGACGAGATCGATCACGCTGCGGATGTCGTAGACGCGCAGTCGGTTCTCGGGGATGGCGCGGCGCAGCAGACGCTGGTCGGCTGCCTCCCATTTCGTGACCGTGCCCTGGAAATAGGACAGGTATTTTTGCGCGACCTTTGTTGCCTCCTCCTCGTCCTCGACGAGGATGTCGATCACGCCGTTCGGGGACTGGAACGAGACCGGACCGACTTCGGCCGGGTGATAGACGCCGAGGCCGCCGCCTTCGATCATCGCGGGGCCACCCATGCCGATCGAGGCGTTCCTGGTGGCGATGATGACGTCGCAGCAGCCGAGCATCGCGGCGTTGCCGGCAAAGCAGTAGCCGGAGACAACGCCGATCACAGGCACGAGGCCGGAGAGCTTTGCGAACTGCACGAAGGACGGGCCGTCGAGGCCGGTCATGCCGAGCCGGTCGGTGTCGCCGGGCCGGCCGCCGCCGCCTTCGGCATAAAACACCAGTGGCACGCGCCAGTCTTCCGCAAGCGTCAGCATACGGTCGATCTTCTTGTGGTTCATGTGACCCTGCGTGCCCGCGAGCACGGTGTAGTCATAGGCCACGACGATGCAGCGACCGCCCTCGGGGCCGAACTTCTCGGCATTCACCGTCGCAACGCCCATCACGAGGCCGTCGGCCGGTGTGCTCTTGATGAGATCGTCGAGCTTGCGGCGGCGACGCTGCGCCGCAATCGCAAGGCTGCCATATTCCATGAACGAACCGTCGTCGACCAGCTGCGCAACGTTTTCGCGCGCGGTGCGCTGGTTGGTGTTGCGGCGGCGCTCGACCGAGGCCGGCCGGTTCGCATCGAGCGTATTGGCCTGGCGTGCGATCAGCTCGGCCAAATCGGGACGGATGTGATCGAGGTCGACATCGGCTTCCGTTGCCGTGCTATCTGCCGCGACGTCGAGCGGTTCCAGATACATGATCGGCTCGCCATGCATCAGCGTGACGCCGTCGCCGGCGACGAGTTTTGTCACGCGCCCGCCCTGCTCGGCCATGACGAGATGCTCCATCTTCATGGATTCGATCACGGCGAGCTGCTGGCCCGGGCGCACGATCTCGCCTTCCTTCACCTGGATGGTGACGATGGTTCCTTGCAGGGGCGCTGCGACCATCACCGCGCCTTCGGGCACGGCTTGTGCGACGAGAGCTTCCGCGCCCTGGCCGCCGCTTCGCTCGGTCGCGGCAAAGTACAGTGGCTTGGCCGCGCCATCGGCCGCCTCGACGAGCTTGGCGATGTTGCGATCGATGAAATCGGTCGCGATGCGGTTGGTCCTGAAATCGGGATGCGCGAGCACGGCCTGGAGGAAGGCGATGTTGGTGACGACGCCGTCGATCCGGAATTCGCGCAAGGCGCGCGAGGCTTTTGCGACCACGTCGTGCCAGGCTTCGCCCGGCGTATGCACGATCACCTTGGCCAGCAGGGAGTCGAAGGCGGAACTGGTCTTGTAGTCGGCATAACCAAAGCTATCGACCCGGACGCCGGGCCCTGACGGCGGCTCGAATACCGCAAGCACGCCGCCGGTCGGATGGGTCGCGCCCGTTGCGTCCAGCGTCTCCATGTTGACGCGGAGCTGCATCGCATGGCCGCGCGGCTTCGGGATGGATGCCTGCGCGAGTCCGAGCGAGGCGAGCGTCGCGCCGGACGCGACCGCGAGCTGGGCACGGACGAGGTCGAGGCCGAGCACCTCCTCGGTGACGGTGTGCTCGACCTGAAGACGCGGATTGGCCTCGATGAAGGCAAAGCTGTCCTCGGCGCTGCCGTCGACCAGGAACTCGAACGTGCCGAGATTGTCGTAGGAGGCCGCCGTCGCGAGTTGCCTCGCTGCCTCGATAATGCGGCCGCGCAGGGCCTCGCTCAGCGACGGGCTCGGCGCCACCTCGATCAGCTTCTGGTGCCGGCGCTGAATGGTGCATTCGCGCTCCCAGAGGTGACTGATCGCACCGTGCTTGTCGCCGATGATCTGCACCTCGATATGGCGGGCCTGGCGGATCAGGCGCTCGGCATAGACGCCGTCGAAGCCGAACGCTGCCTTGGCCTCGGACTGGCAGCGGGCATGGGCTTCCGCGAGATCCGCGGCGCTCTCGACGACGCGCATGCCGCGGCCGCCACCACCGGCCATCGCCTTGATCACGATCGCCGCATTGCTGCCGAGCGACGTGAAAAAGGCCGTGATCTCTTCCAGCGACGATGGCCCGCTGGTGCCGGCAATGATCGGCACACCGCAGCGTTTTGCCAATTGCCGTGCCGCAACCTTGTCGCCGAACAGTTCGAGCGCGGCGGGCTTCGGCCCGGCGAAGGCGATGCCCGCATCGGCGCAGGCCTTGGCGAACGCGGCGTTCTCGCTGAGGAAGCCGTAGCCGGGATGCACGGCATCGCAGCCGGCGCTCTTCGCCGCCTTCACCACCGCGTCGATGTCGAGATAGGCCCGCGCGCCACGGCCGGGAATTTCGACGGCGTCATCGGCAACGCGCACATGCAGCGACAACGCATCGTCCGCAGGGTGAATCGCAACCGTCGCGATGCCGGCATCGGCCGCTGCGCGCGCGATGCGGATGGCGATCTCGCCCCGGTTGGCGATCAGGAGTTTCTTGAACGACATGCGGCGTCTCCATGCCGCGCAACGAAGCGCGGGTCGGCAGGTTCGATGGGTCCTGCTTCTTCAGTTTAGCCGCAGCCGTCAAGGGCGGGAAAGCCGGTCGTGACGACCGGTCCCGCGGGCCGGAATATCAATTGCCCGTACGCACCGCGGCGGGGCGAATAATCCATGCCACGGCAGATGGTATCAATGCGGTATCAAGCCGCCCGCACGCCCGCGACGAAAGCGCTGACCTCGTTCTCCAGCGATTGCAGCTTCTGCGACAGCCGGCCGCTCGATTGCAGCACGAGGCCAGCGGCCTGGCCGGTTTCCGCCGTGGCATCGGTGACGCCGGAGATGTTTTGCGAGACCTGGTCGGTGCCGGACGCTGCCTCCCGCACGCTGTGGGCGATCGCCTGCGTCGCGGCGCCCTGCTCCTCGACCGCGGCTGCGATCGACGAGGAGATCTCGTTGACCTCCATGATGGTCTTGCGGATGCTCTCGATGTTGCCGACGACCTGGCTGGTCTCGGCCTGGATCGCGGTGATCTGCGCGCCGATCTCGTCGGTCGCCTTCGCGGTCTGGCTCGCCAGCGATTTCACTTCGCTCGCGACCACGGCAAATCCCTTGCCGGCCTCACCGGCGCGCGCCGCCTCGATCGTGGCGTTGAGCGCGAGCAGATTGGTCTGCGAGGCGATCTGGTTGATGAGGTCGATGACCTCGCCGATCTTGTGGGCGGCGGCGGCGAGCCCCTGCACGGTGTCGTTGGTGCGCTGACCGTCCGTGGCGGCCTTGTCGGCCACACTTGCTGCCTGCGCGACGCGCTGGCTGATCTCGATGATCGAGGACGACAGCTGGCCGGCGGCGGAGGCCACCGTCTGCACGTTGCTCGACGCCTGCTGGCAGGCGGTGGCGACGAAGCTCGCGCGGTCGGTCGCCTTGTTCGCAGTCTCCGACATGCCTTGCGCGGCGTGCTGCATCGCGCGTGCCTCGTTGAAGACGTCGCGGACGACGGCCTGAACGCTCGCCTCGAACTTGCCGGCGAGATCGGCCATCGTCTTGCGCTTCTCGTCGTCGGCCCGCTGCTTCGTCTCCTGCTGCTCCGCATGCATGCGGCCGACCGCCGACGCATTGTCCTTGAACACGGCAAGCGCCTTGGCGAGCCCGCCGACCTCGTCGCTGCGGCTAGTGTAGGGCACCTCGAACGCGCTGTCGCCGGCGGCGAGGCGCTCGGTCAGCGCGGTGATTTTCGCGAGCGGCCGGGTCACGCTGCGGCCGATCACGAAGGAGCAGGCGAGTACCAGGATCAGGACGACCAGACATATGGTGCCGAATGTCATCGCGTTCTGGCGAAAAACGGCATCGACGTCGTCGAGATAAATGCCGGTGCCGATGATCCATCCCCAGGGCGCAAAGCCCTTCACATAGGAGATCTTCCCGACTGGCTGGTCGAAGCCGGGCTTGGGCCAGAGGTAGCTGTAAAAGCCCGCACCCTGTTTCTTGACGACGTCAACGAAGCCGACGAACAGCGCGTTGCCGGCAGGATCCTTCATCCCGGCGAGATCCTTGCCGTCGAGCTCGGGCTTGATCGGATGCATGACCATCTTCGGGGCCATGTCGTTGATCCAGAAATACTCGACCTTGTCGTAGCGCAGGCTCTTGATCTCTGCGATCGCGGCGGCCTGCGCCTGCTCGCGCGTCAGTTTCCCCTCGCTTTCGAGCTTCTGCTGATGCGCCAGGATGCCGTAGCCGACATCGACCATGTGCTGCGTCTTGGCCTGGCGGTCGGCGATCATCTGCGCGCGCAGGGTCGAAAGCGCGATCGGCGCCAGAGCGATCATGCCGAGGAGGCTGACGCCGACAATCAGAACCAGCTTGAAACTGATGCGGGAGAAAAACATCGGTGCTCGCAAGAAATGGAAGGGCTGATATGCCAGTTTATCCCGTGCCCCTTAGCAAAGCTTTAAGCATTCGGGTTCCCCAAACCCCGCAAAATTGCGCGGGGATGCCGCCGGCATGCTGCGCACGGCGTCGCGGGCCGGGCGAGGCCGGCTGCATCCGAGATGCGAGCTCTTCAAAACTAGAAGACCTCGATATCGCCCCTCCGCGCGTTGACTTGCAGAGGGCTCTGGCGGAACGATCGGCGCAGATCATCAGCGCCAGCTTTGGCGTGAGCGCAGCCAGAGGCCAGAGGCTCAATGCATCAACCGACACCGACAGGGTCCCTCGACCTTCCCACGCTGAGCGCGGCGGAGCGGCTCTTCATCTGGGGATTTCGGGCCAAGGCGCGCAGCGGAAGCGCCGTTCCGACCGCAGCCGATATCCAGCAGGTGTACGACCACTTTCGCGTCGGCGATGCCGTGCTCTCGCTGGAAGCCATCATCGAGATCTTTGCGTGCACGGCGCATACGGCCATCGAGGTGCACTGCCCGACTTGTCCGCGGATGTCCGACAGCGAGCACGCAATCCTGCGCGCGATCGCCGCCGCACAGCAGGAACGCATCGACGTCGCGCGCGAACAGTTCGAGAGCTGGTTGCCGCCGGTCGGCGCCGATTGGGCTCTCGCGCCCGTGCGGGGACTTGCGACGATCTTCCGCTTGGCCGGCCTCATCCTGCCCGACCGGCACGTTCGGTCTTTCGACCAGGACCGCACGATGGCGATGAAGAGCTGGCTGGTCGGAAGCCCCACATTGCACTGACGAGATCATTCATGCGCCACGATACGTGCGGTTCTGCATCAGCCCAACAGACCGGCGAGTCGCGGCTCTGTCCGCTCCAGGCCGCGCTCGCGACGCGACCTGACGTCGAGAACTACGATGATTTCTGCCGCGTCGCGCTGTCGCTGTTCCGGTTCATCGGAGCTGCCTATGCCACCGGCGCCTCCGATTGCTGGGAAGCGGCCTATCGCTTCGCCGACGAGGCGCCGGGCATTGCCGACAGTCCGCTGCTGGTGGCGCGCGCTGCCGCGCTCGTCCGAATTTTGCGCAGCGGCCGGCCGTGCGAGCTGTGCTTCATGCCGCCATCGTGCAAGCGCCTGTCGAAGGACGAGGCGGAATTGATGCGGCTGCTGGCGGTCGCGCGCCGCAACCAACCGGGCGAGCTGGAATCCATCGTCTGCCAGTTCGTCGGTTCCGGGAACGGCGATGCGGCGACGCGTGCGGTCAACGCGCTTGCCTTGTGCTGATGCTTTGATGGGTTCTACTCGCATCTGAAGCCGCTCTGCGCTATCAACCTCGCCATGGAGACGCAGTGCTCGATGCCCTCCATGAAACCTCCAGACGATCCCGGCGCGACCACCGCTGGGATCGTCGTTCTCGCGCCTCGGCCTAGCCGCCCTTCTTCTCGAGCACGAGATCGATCGTGTGGGCGGCGATTTTACGAAGCTGGGATTCATCACCGAAAGCACGTTCGATCACGGCGAGGCCGCGCGTCACCGTGATGATGTGCAGCGCTGCGGCCGCAGGATTGCCGTTGAATTCGCCGCGCGCTGCGCCCGCCGACAACGTATCCTGAACCAGGACAGTGATGCGCGAAACGAGACTGGCAAACGCCTGGCGCGCATCTTCGTCCAGCCCCTCGCCTTCAGCCGCACCAAGCTCCATCAAGCCGCGCGTGGTCGGACATCCGCGCGGCGGTGTGCCGGAGCGGAAGTTTGTGATGGTCAGGTCGAAGAACGCGGTGAGGCGCTTGCGCAATGAGCCCGTGCCGAGCACTTTCTGCAGGGCAACGAGATAGTCGCCCGCATAGCGTTCATAGGCCTGGAGAAACAGTGCCTCCTTGCTGCCGAAGGCATTGTAGAGGCTGCCGCGCTGGACGCCGGCGTCGCGCGCGATGTCCGACAACGAGGTGCCGCGCACGCCCTTGCGCCAGAACTGGTCGAACGCGATGCGCAGGACGTCGTCATGGTCGAACTCGCGCGGCCTCAATTTTTACTCCTCTGCCCGGCAATCCGGGACCACTAGGATATTTGACACAGCGTCAAGAACATGATTTCTAGACACTGTGTCAAAAACCAGTTGGGATTGATAGCCCGTTTCGTCAATGGGCCGAACGGCCGGCGCTCGCATGCGCTCTGGCCGATCGCGCCCGCATGCAAAGGGACCAGCGAATGCCTCTCCTTCACATCTCGATGCGCGCTGGAAAGCCGGAAGCCCATCGGCGGGCGATCCTCGACAGCCTCTATCGCGCCATGCGCGAGGCGCTGAACGTGCCCGAAGGCGACGAGTTCATGACCATCAGCGAGCATGACGCCTCGAACTTCCGCTGCGGCAATGCCTACGGCGTCAAGCGCAGCGACGACGCCGTGCTGATCCAGATCACCGTGTTCGCCTCGCGCACCCCTGAGCAGAAGAAGGCGCTGTATCGCCGGATCGCGCATCTGCTCGGCGAAAATCCAGGCATCCGGCCCGAGGACGTATTCGTCAACGTGCTCGATGCTCCCGCAGAGAACTGGTCTGTCGGACACGGCATCGCGCAATTCGCGTGAGGCAGCTACAGCTTCAGCCCGCAACGCACGCGTCCATGATCGCATCGAGCTCGGCCTTCGAGAGCACGCCGAGCTCGGCGATGAAGACGATCCGCGACTGCGCAGCACCTTCCGCCGGCGCATCGCCCGGCGCCAGCGTCGCGCGGCCGGCGGCGAACTGAAACACCATCTGGCGGCCGGGTTGCTCGACCGTCTCGAACAGGCCTTTTGCGCGCGCGAGCTTCGGCGCCAGCTTGCCGATGGCCTGCTGCAAGCGCGGCAGCGAGAGCGGCCGGTCCGAGGTCCAGCTCAGCGTTTCAAAACGCTCTTCTGCCGGGCGTTTCGGCCCAGGCTCCCGCGGCGCCGGCGCGCGATCGCTAGCGGGGAACAGCAGCGCAGACGGAATCTCGCCGTGTTTGGCATCGACCACCACGGCAGGAACGCGCTGCGCGCGGATCGCTTCGCGCATCCGTCCACCCGCGCCCTCGTCCGCCAGATCCAGCTTGCTCAGCGCCACGATGTCGGCGACGCGGAGCTGCGAACGGTGTAGCGCGTCCTCCAGGGCGGCCGGCGGTGTCGCCACATCCATCACGCAGAGCACCGTCTCCAGCGGCGCCTCGCGCAGGATCACGGGGTCCATCAAATTGCGCACGATGTCGGAGGGATCGGCGACGCCGCTGGTTTCGATGACGATATATTCGGGCCTGGGATCACGCCGCAGCAACGTCGAGAGCGTGCGGAGCAGGTCGCCTTCGAGCGAACAGCAGATGCAGCCATTGGCGAGGCTGACCACGCCGTCGCTCGCGCCTGCGATCAGCTCCGCATCGATGTTGATGGCGCCGAAATCGTTGACGATCGCGGCGATCCGCCGTCCCTCCGCGTGCGCCAGCAGATGGTTCACGACGGTGGTCTTGCCGGCCCCCAGAAAGCCCGTCACCAGGAGAATGGGGACCGGCATGGGTCAGCCCTCGACGACGGGACGACGCACGGGGCGGCCGGGCCGCGCCGCGACATCCAGCACACCGTCGGCGATCAGCGGCTGGCCGCTGACGATGAGGTGCCGCACGCCGTCCGAGGGACGGTTCATTGCCGTGAAGGTCGCGCGGTCGCTGAGCTTCTCATAGTCGAAGACGACGATGTCGGCATCGGCGTCCTTCGCAAGCCTGCCCTTGGCGCGCATCGCGGGCGTGCTCTGCGACAGGATTTCCGCCGGGATCAGCGCGCATTTCCGCACGCCTTCCAGCAGCGACACGGTCTTGCGCTCGCGCACCCATTCGCGGATGAACTTCGTGAAGCAGCCGGCCGAGCGCGGATGCGAGGTGGCATCGTCCGGCAGCGGCCACGCATCGCCGGTATAGGTCTTGCCGTCCGACGTCGTCCACGGCATCGCGTCGGAGGCAATCGCGCCGCCGGGATACAGCACCGACATGTCGAGCAGATCGCGGTGATGCGCATCGTTCTCTGTGTCGAGGATGTGCCAGAGCACCAGCGAGGACGGCTCGTCGGCCTGCGCCTTGAGCAGCTCCTCGCGGTCGCGAAAGCGGTGGCCGTCGGTGACGCGCTGCACCGAATCGTAGCCGGTGCCGTTGCGCTCGACGAACTGGGGATCGCTGAAGAAGGCGGCGGCCAGCACGGTCGAGCCGGTGCCGTAAGGGTAGGCCTCGACCGTGATGGGCAGGCCCTGCGCCTGCGCCTTCTCGACCAGCACGCGGCAGCGCTCGATGTCGGTCTTGCTCGACGAGTTGAAATGGCAGATGTGCATGTGCGCGCCGGTGGCGCCGGCATAGCCGATCAGGCGGACATAGGCTTCCGCCGCGCTCTCGGGGTCGACGCGCGACATGTAGGCGACATGGGTGAAGGTCGGCACGTCCTGCTTCGCGGCAAGCTGGCAGACCGCGGTGAGCTCCTGCACGCCGGCGCCCGGCGCGTAGGCGTTCAAGATACCGATGCCGATGCCGCCCTCGTTCAGGCCGCGCGTGAGGCGCTCGAGGATGCCGGCGACTTCCGAGTCGCTCGCCACATTGTCCATCCAGCGGCGGTCGCGCATGGCGTTGCCGAACGCCTCCAGCGAGCTCTCGGCATTGGAGCCCGTCATCGCGCCGATGCGCGCAAAGGCCCAGTTGGTGGCGGCGCCGTAATTCAGCACGCGGCCTCGCCTCGCCTGGCGCTCATACCAGGACCCGACCGGCAGCACGCCGGCTTCGAGGTCGAGCGTCGTCGTCACGCCGTCGAAGGCCTGCATGCGGTCCGCCGGGATCGACTGGCCATGCGCATGCAGATCGATGAAGCCGGGCGCAACCACGAGCCCGGTCGCGTCGATCACCCGCTCGGCGCCGCCGAGCGAGGAACCGACCGCTGCGATCTTGCCGTCCACCACCGCCACATCGCCAACGGCATCCATGCCGCTCGCGGGATCGACCACCCGGCCACCAGAGATCACCAAGCCGCTCATATCGTCACTCCAAAAAGCAGAATCCAAAACCTCCAAAGGCCCGGCAGCTTCGGAGGACGAGACCGGCCGCATCGCGCGCCGTCCCGGCGCGCATAGTGCAGATTTTTGGGGGCCCGACTACCGCCGCTGATGCCGATGCAGCATGCTTGTCCGGGAGGTCAGTTCAGATTGTCGCAGACACGCGCTCACGTCCTCGCGGCATGATTTGCCCGAGCTATGCTTCTCGCTTCACCCCTTCGCAGGGAAAGGGCGCAGGGAAGACCGGGCGCCGGCTGGCACCCACAAAACCCCCATGCTGAATGGATGCACACGCAATGCACAGGGGAGACACAGGGCAGCCGAGACCAGGCCTTCCCTGCGCGATGGTTTGACGGCCTATGCCGCGCTCTCCCCGGAGACGAATTCCTTCTTGCCTCCGTCACCTCCGCGAAATGCACGCGACCCGCGCCGGTTGACGCACGTGACGCCTTCGCCGAGGCTTGACCGTAGCAACGACGGCCAGGACCACACGGTTTCGCCGTACGCAGGCTTCCTGCTTCGCCCCAGGGCTTCTTAGCCCAGGAGGCGTCGCAGGATTGAGCGCCGTCCGTCGATCGCGGTTCGCGTCATGCTCACGAGGTCATCTCGCCCTGCACGCAACAAGCCCGCCTTTAACGCCGCCCGGGTCCACCGCAATCCAGCCCGCGTTCGTGACGACGTACGACCGCCCCTTTGGTGGGCTGGGATGGCCCACACATACGACAAATCCGAATTTCGGTAAAGTGGAATGTTTTGAAGTTGGAGTATTGACAGCCGATTTAAGGTGTTTTGCCCGGCCGATCACTGGAGCGACCGAGCTGGATCAGCCGAAGGCCCCGCGAAGGCATCGCGGCCGGACGGCCCCTGCATTTTCCGCCACTGCGCCGGCGTGATGCCCATGTGGCTCTTGAAGGCGCGCTGGAACGCTGCTTCGGATTGATATCCGACGGCTTCGGCTACGGCGCCGGTCGAAAGCGACGATGTCCTCAACTCGTTCGCCGCGAGCGCCATCCGTCCGCGCCTCGATGGTGATCATGTTTCTCTTCTTCAGTTACCAGAAGTGGTTTCCGTATGAATTCGAGCGACGGGAGCCGTTCATCAGCAACGGCCCGCTGATCTGGTGTTTCTACCCCGTCTTCGGCCATGCCGGCGCCAGCTACTTCCTCGGCACGTCGGAGTTGACGTTCGGGACCCTGCTGCTCGCCGGCTTCTGGGACAAGCGGCTCGGCATTCTCGGCGCCCTCGGCTCGACCGGCACCTTCATCGCAACGGTCACGATCATTCCGTTCATGCCGGAGGGCTGGGACGTCTCGGCGGGAGGATTCCCCGCGATGACCGGCAACGTGCCCTTCCTGATGAAGGACGTCGTTCTGCTGGCGGTGTCGTTCTATCTGCTGAGGCAGGACGTGGTTCGGCTGATCCGGCAATAGGGTTGGACTGCTGCGGCCCTCACCGCCCCACGGACCAGGCACACGCACCTCCGGACCCAAAGGTCCGGAGGTTGCATGTTGGACAGCCGTCACCCCTCTTCCGAGAGGTCGGCGGAATCGACAAAAAGCTGAAGCGGATCAACGCTCGATGGAGCCAAATGGCGCGCCACTCAGAACAAAACTGCGAACTCTTTCCCATCGCGCAAATTGGTTTCCGCATGGGCATGACGCAGGAAGATATTGGTTATAGCAACGCGAGACTGTCGCATGCCGTCGTCGCCGCAGGCCTTTCACGCCCACGCCGAACTTTCACGCAATCGACATAAGGCTTCAGGTAGGCCGGAGGCATCAATCGCACTGGATGACCCAACGCCTGCAACTCGCCGGGACCGATAGTGCGATGACGCGCAAGCCTCGATCCCCATCAGGCATGGCGGCAGCACCGATCGTCCAATTAACTGCATAGGTTGCTCCTCCGAATCGTGGCCTACAAGCGCGCAGGGCACAATCGACCTGTTGGCGTTCGGACGCTGAGTGCGATCCCCCAATTCGGGTGCCGCGGCAAAGCGCGGCGGACGACACTGCGAAACAGTCATGATGACTGTCGTAGACGCGTGTCTGAGAGATTCAACCTAAGACTTTTTTGCTCTTCTAATCTTGATTTCGCTTTTCCGGTCTCCGGCGCGGGTGTATGACACACCCAGAAATTGAACATACGTAAATGAACGCCCCAGGCAATTCCCTCAAGGAAATGCATCCCTATCCGGAGGCTGTCATGCGTATCGTCCGCACTTCCACGCTCGCATTGATGCTGGCTGCAACAACGTCCCTGGTCACGCAGGAGGCGCAAGCGCAATGGGGCGGCTGGGAGAATCTTGGCGGCGTCATCATGGAGCGGCCCGAATGCGTGAGCTGGGGGCCGAACCGCATCGATTGCTTCGGCCGCGGCACCGACAGCGCGATGTATCACCGCTGGTGGAACGGCCCGGCCTGGGGCGGCGAGGGAGTGAGCATACAGGGAGCGAACACGGGCGGTGCCACACCGGCCGCCGCGTCAGGCGAAAGAGCAATCGCCTCGGTCGGCCAGATGCGGCTCGAGCGCGGCGTGACGACCATTCCGATGGCCGTCGCTCCGGCCGGCATGCAGAGCCCCTCGGCCACGGCCGAGCCGCTCGCCGGACGCCACGTTCGTCTGGTCATTGACGGCCTCAAGTATGATGCGGCGCCGGGAACGCTCTACAACGTCTACTTCGATCGCGCCGTAAGGTCCGCGCACTCGTTCAATAAGTAGTCCCCTATGTGTGCCCGTGCGGGCCGAGCAGAATGTGGAAAGCAGACTGTGGACATCGGTCCGTGTGGACCGATCGATGCACCAAGGAGGAAAATGTGGCAACATACGAAGATGCCTTGACTGCGCTCAATCCGTTTCGCGTACAGCTGCAACACGAGGTCTTTGCGGATATCGAAAGGCAATCGGAGAGACAGTCGGTCGGCAGATTGACCGCCTTTTCGGCGGGGGGCGCGACTTCCGCGTTCTCCACTGCGCTCACCAACATTCACGCGACGGGGGTCGGAGTCCGGATCCGCGCGGGCACGATCGTGCCCGACGAGTTTGTCATCAAAGTCTATGTCTTTGAAAAGCTCGACCTTGGCGCAGAAGCACCATTTCTGACGAAGCGCTTCGGCAACATTGAGATCGACGTCGAGCCGCTTCCCGTCCAATTGGCAGCAGCGCGAAACGTGCGACACCTGCGGGCTCCGGTCCGGGCGCCTGCCGCAGCGATCGCGAACCGCGGTCAATTTCGTCCAATACCGGGCGGCGTGTCGATTTCACCGCTGGATGCACGCTTCGTCGGCACGTTGGGCTGTTTCGTCAGAGGCGTGTCCGCCGGCGCTGAGCAACTGTTTGCTCTCAGCAACAATCATGTTCTGGCTGACGTCGACAATCTGCCGACGGGAACCGCCATCGTGCAGCCCGGCCCGGAGGTTTCTGCGACAGATCCGGACGACGTGTTCGCGATGCTCAGCAATACCGTGCCGCTGCAATTCCCGACGACGCGCTTCGAACGCCGCATTAATCTGTTCGACGCGGCAATCGCTCGCGTGACCGACCCTCAGCTGATCAGCACAACCCAAGTGCTCGGCATTCCGAACTATTCTGCAGTCCTCAGTTCGGCCATACCCGGCATGCCAGTGACCAAATCGGGACGAACGACCGGCGTCACGACCGGCATGGTGACGGCAACACATGTGAACGGTGTCCAGGTCAACTATGGAACGCAGGCGAACCCGAGAATTGCGGTTTTCGATGGTACGATCCAGATCATTGGAGACGACGGACAGCCATTCAGCCTCCCTGGAGATTCGGGTTCCGTGATCATCGAGCGCGCTACCGGCAATGTGGTCGCCCTGCTGTTCGCCGGCGACGGACGCACGACAACGACGTGCGATTTGGGTGCCGTTTGCCGTCAGTTCCAGGTAATACCGACTTGAGACAGACAGGGTGAAGGATAGAGTCGAATGCACGTTCCGGTGCCGCCGAAGAGCGCGGAACCACCGCGAGGGCTTGTCGAAGCCGTCAATGCGATTGCGCATCCAGACGTCGAGAACGCAGGTCTCACGACAACCACGTCTGGTGAATGGGCAGCGATGGTGAGGGTACGTCGGGGCCGTCCTACGCCGATACCGGATGTCGACAGCCAGCTCGCCGGCTTTCCGGTGATCTACGAGACGGCTTCCAACGAGCCCCCGGTTGCACGGCCCGCATTCCCCGATCGCGGCGAATAAGGGCTGCCCACGTGCGGCTTCTGCTGCCCATCTGCAGCAGGAAAAGCCTACATTTGCGCCATGTGATTGGACGCCCAGGGCTTCTAAAGCCGCTGGCGCTCCCTAGGGGAATCGAACCCCTGTTTCAGCCTTGAGAGGGCCGCGTCCTAACCGCTAGACGAAGGGAGCGTGAGGGCTAGCCAATAGCCGCGAAATCTGTCCGCCGCAAGGACCGATCGGCCGTTTTACGGCTCGTTGGCAAATTTCAGCTTTCCGGCCGGCTTCAGCGTGTGGGCGTCGAAGGTGCGGATCTCGATCACGCCCCCCACATCCAGCGTCACCACGAGGCGGTCGCCGGCGAGGCCCGTGGAGACGATTTTGGCGCCCTTGGGCAGGGTGGCGGTGACGTCGCCCACGGCTTCGACCGCCCTTCCCTCGGACTTGAAAAGGCGGTAGCCCACCGCGATCAGCACGGCGCAGATCGCCAGCGCCGTGGTCAACCCCGCGATCAGCATCATCCGCCGCACCCGCGCGAACAGCGCGGCCTGCTCGGGGCTCGGTTCGGGAACAGCGGTATCAGACGTCGTCATGGAAAATGTTGGCTCAGCGCAAAGGTTGGAGGTCGTGGTCGGCGGCGACGAGGGCTCGGTCCGGCTCGACCGCGTGCTGGCGGCGCACCTCACCGACCTGTCGCGATCGCGGCTGAAAGCCCTGATCCTGGCGGGCGCGGTGAGCCTCAAGGCCGCCGCGGTCCGCGACCCCGCTTATCACGTCGCATCCGGCGATACGATCACAATCGACGTGCCGGAAGCGGCCCCGCCGGAGCCCAAGGGCGAGGATATCGCCCTCGATATCGTGTTCGAGGACGACGACATCGTGGTCCTCAACAAGCCCAAGGGCCTCGTCGTGCACCCCGCGGCCGGCCACGAGACCGGCACGCTGGTGAATGCGCTGATCGCCCATTGCGGCGGCTCGCTGTCCGGCATCGGAGGGGTGCGCCGGCCCGGGATCGTGCACCGGCTCGACAAGGACACGACAGGGCTGATGGTGGTCGCCAAGAACGACCTCGCCCATGCCTCGCTCACCGCGCAATTCGCCGACCACGGCCGCACGGGCGCGATGCGCCGCGGCTACATGGCGTTCGCCTGGGGGCTGCCCGGACGCCATCGCGGCACCGTCGACGCGCCGATCGACCGCCATCCGCATGCGCGCGAGAAGATGGCGGTGCGCCAGGGCGGCCGCGAGGCGGTGACGCATTGGGAGCTTCTGGAGAGTTTTGCGGGACGTGACGGCAAGCCGATCGCCTCCCTGCTCGCCTGCGAGCTCGAGACCGGACGCACTCACCAGATCCGCGTCCACCTCGCCCATATCGGCCATCCCCTGATGGGCGACGCGGTCTATGGACCGCACTTCAAGACCAAGGCGAACCAGCTTGGCCCAGAATCCCAGGGCGTCCTGACCGCGCTCGGACGGCAGGCCCTGCATGCTTATTTGCTGGTATTGGAGCACCCGAGGACCGGAGAATTACTCCACTGGGAAGCACCTTTGCCGGAGGATTTGCTTCTCCTCCAGGGCGCGCTGCAAGCGGCGCAATGACGCAGGCCGCCTTGGAAAAGCGTTACATTACAAAAAGTTATAGCTGCCACACGGGGACGTGACGTCAGCAATCCTTCCCTTTTCGACCCCCCATGGGGTATATTGCGCCTGCGTTGGAAATGACCAACGGAACATCGCAGCCCGGCCGGCTTTGACAAAGCGGTCGTCTGCCTGGCCCGCCGCTATCGGGGGCCTGAACCTTGGAGGGCTTCATAATGGCCCGTACCGCTGCTCTGCCGGTCCTCAATGGAGAATCCGGCTTATCCCGTTACCTCGCCGAGATCCGCAAGTTCCCGATGCTGGAACCCCAGCAGGAATACATGCTCGCCAAGCGTTGGCGTGAGCATGACGATCGCGACGCGGCACATCAACTCGTCACCAGCCATCTCCGCCTCGTGGCCAAGATCGCCATGGGCTATCGCGGCTACGGCCTGCCGATCTCCGAGGTCGTCTCGGAAGGCAATGTCGGCCTCATGCAGGCGGTGAAGCGTTTCGAACCCGAAAAGGGGTTCCGTCTCGCCACCTACGCGATGTGGTGGATCAAGGCGTCGATTCAAGAGTACATCCTGCGTTCCTGGTCGCTCGTGAAGATGGGCACCACCGCGAACCAGAAGAAGCTGTTCTTCAACCTGCGCAAGGCGAAGAGCAAGATCAACGCGCTGGACGAGGGCGATCTCCGCCCCGACCAGGTGAAGATCATTGCCAAGCGCCTCGGCGTCACCGATCAGGACGTGATCGACATGAACCGCCGCCTCGGTGGCGACGCGTCGCTCAACGCGCCTATCCGCGACGACGGCGAGGCCGGCGAATGGCAGGACTGGCTGGTCGACAACACGCCCAACCAGGAAGCCATGCTGGCCGAGCACGAGGAATATGATCACCGCCGTGACGCGCTGAACGGCGCCATGGGCGTGCTCAACCCGCGCGAACGCCGCATCTTCGAGGCCCGCCGCCTCGCCGATGAGCCGATGACGCTGGAAGACCTTGCCGCCGAGTTCGGCGTGTCGCGCGAGCGCGTCCGCCAGATCGAGGTCCGCGCCTTCGAGAAGGTGCAGGCGGCGGTCAAGGGCACCATCGCACGGGCGGAACAGGCTGCGCTGGAAGCCGCGCATTAAGCGGGTTTCCGCGCCACGAATTGGCGGATCGAAAGAGACGAAAAGCCGGCGGCAACGCCGGCTTTTTTGTTGTGTGAGGCGCAGCATGCTTGCGGAGGCGCGGGCGACGCATCTTGAACCAGGCTCGCCGGTCAACCGACCCAAAATGAGCGCGATCAGCATCAAGCGAACGGACACAGACCGTGTCGATCATCCTGCAATCCACCGTCGGCGGCTTCGAAGCCAGGTTCATGCGCAAGCTGCCGCTGGTCGAGCAGGCGATGCGCGAGCACGGGCTCGAGCCATCGGAGTTCGTCATCTCCAAGGACTATGCCTCGACCGCGACGATCCCGCTCATGGGCCCGTTCTTCTATAATTACAGCGTGTTCTTCGGCGACGAGCAATTCACCGTCACCGAGCCGAACGACATGGTGTTTCTGGATTACTTCCTCAAACGCGTGCTGGCCGCAGACGGGCCGCCGGAGGTGTCGCGGCGAGCGGGATTGATTCGGCGGTTGTTCGGATGGATGTTGCAGCCGGTCTAGCTGCTCTTCTCCTCTCCTCTTGTGCGAGAAGGAAGAGCACCCGCACTCGCCAACCTTACTCCCCCCAGGTCCTCGCCAGCGTCGCGAGCCAGCAGCCTTCGCAATAGCGGGCGTCCTTGTAGTCGATCCAGTTGTGCGCATAGACGTGGTCGAGCGGGATGTCGTAGCGCGCACGCAGGACGTTTACGAGGATCTTCCAGGCCGCGACCTGCGCCTCGGTGGGACCTGCCGTGACGTCGGGATAGTTGCCGGCGAACTCGACACCGATCGAATTGTCGCGCACGACCTGCCGATAGGTCGGTCTGTTGTCGATGTATTTGTTGTCGTTGCGGTTGGCGCCGTCGCCATGGGTCGGCACCAGATTTTCCGCCACCGCCCAATAGACCGTGCCGTCGCTCTCGACCCACACCGTGACGCCGCGACGGGTCGGGTTCTTCGCCTGCTCCTGTGCGCCGCCGCGCGCCGAGCCCGCCGGCCCTTCGGTCTGGTGCACGATGATGTTGCGCCAGCGATGGGCGTTCTGGACATCACCCCAGGGCGCGAGCCAGATGATTTTGAGGCCGGGAATGTCGGGCGTGCCGGAGGCGCGCGCGAGCTTTGCGAGCTCGGCGTCCATTGCGGCGGCTGGGGCGATCAGGCAGAGCGCGGCGAGAAGAGCCGTGAACAGGCGAGACATCATCAGAAGGGACCAATGGCGGACCCGAGCCTAGCAGGCTTCAGGCAAATTTGCGCGCGGCCTCACAAAGCCGGCCGGTTCGGGCGAGAGCGGCGGGGCCGGATCGTAGACGGCAAAGTCGTTCTTGCCGTTTTTCTTGGCGGCATAGAGGGCGTGGTCGGCATGGGCGATCAGGCGGTCCGGAAACTGGCCGATGCCGCGGTCCCATTCGGCGACGCCGATCGAGATCGCGATCGGGATATCCTTGGCGGTACAGGCCGCGGCATCCTGGCGGCAGACCTCGACTACGCGGCGGGCGATCGTGGCAGCCTCGCGCAGGGACGAGGACGGCAGCACGACGCAGAACTCGTCGCCGCCAGTGCGGGCCAGCATGTCGCCGGGCCGGAGGCGCGTCTGCGCCATCAGGGTGAAGTGCCGCAGGCACGCATCGCCCGCGGCATGACCATGGGTATCGTTGATGGCCTTGAAGCCGTCGAGATCGATCACCAGCAGCGAGAACGGCTCGCCGCTGCGCTCTGAACGGGCGCATTCCTCGGACAGGCGCTGCAACAGATGCCGCCGGTTGGCGACGCCGGTGAGATCATCGAGCAGCGCGAGGTCGGCGACCTCGTTGCGCAGCCGATCCATCGCCATCAGCAGGAAGCCGAAATTCAGCGTCATCGACAGGAACAGCAGACCCAGCACCATGACGGCATGAGCCTGACCGCCGGCGCGCGCCGAGAAATCATGGCCGAGCAGATTGCCCAGCGTGCGGACCGCGAGGATCGCGATGATGGTGAGGATGACGATGGCGGACAGCCGCGCACCCGGGCTGACGCGGCCTTCCGGCGGCACCAGGAGCAGGCGCAGCGCCAGCACCAGCGGCAGGGCCTGACCGAACGTGTAGCTGAGCATGCGCAGCTGCATGTGCTCGAAGCCGACCATGAAGAACACGACGCCCGCGAGGCTTAAGCCGCCCGTTGCGGCCATGGCGCGCCATGAGACCGGTCGGTCATAGAAGCGCTGAATGCCCATGGCGGCGAGGCAGCTCGCGGCAATGACGCCGGCAGCGCCAAGCAGAAGCGGCAGGGGAGAAGCGACGAACAGGCGGACCAGCGCCGTCATCGCGCCGGCGGCACCGACGAACGCCGAGGCCATCCAGAACCGCGCGGCGGCAAATTTCGGGTAGGAGCGCGTCACATAGGCCCAGATCAGGCCAAGCGCCAGGAAGTTGACGACGAAGACCGTCCAGAGTGTCGGTACGTTCAGCATGGCGCGTGCGGCACGCACAACGTCGCGCCCCCCGTCCCTGGCAGCCGTTCGTCCATGACCCTTCCCCGCGTTCTTGCGGAGAACAATGCGCGGTTTGCACTTAACGGAACCTCACCGCGATCTGCGAAAGCTCGCCCTTGGTTTTGGATTCATGAACGGCGCGCGGCGATTATCGGGTCGTTAGGCATGTCGTCGCCGCTCCGCGCGGTCACGTCGATGCGCACCGCGATGCGGATTCGCGGGCAAAAAGCACCCGAAAATGCATCTGAGCTGTGGATAACGTGATGACACAGATGTGACAGCACGGGGCAGAGACCAGCGAATCTGCTGAGTTTGTCGTCGAGGATGTTGCGAGGCTGGCCCTCCGCCGAGCATCCCTCGTGTCGCGTTCCACCATTTAACCCTAAGAGGATACTATGGCTAAGAAAGCGAAGAAGGCGGCGAAGAAGAAGGCGAAGAAGGCCAAGAAGGCGAAGAAGAAGTAACGAGGCTTCTTTTTCTTTGCCCGGGTGGAGCCTCGCTCCGCCCGGGCGTCGGATAAGGCTGAGAGTTGAAGATGGCGGGCGCGAAGCCCGCTTTTTTATTGGCTTGCTGCGCTCTCTCACTCCCTCGCCCCGCTCTTCGCGGGGAGAGGTCAAACGAAAGCTACCTTTCCGCGAACGCCAGCTTGGCGCCGAGTGCCGCGAACCCCGCGGCAAAGCTCCGGCGCAGCCAGGCCATGACACGCGGGCGGGAGATGACGCGCTCACGCACCGAGGCGGCGCAGAGGCCGTAGAGGACGAACACGGCAAAGGTCATCGCCATGAACGCGCCGCTCAATTCCAGCATCCGCGCCAGCACATGGGCCTCGTCCACCGCGATGAACTGCGGCAGGAAGGCGAGGAAGAAGATCGACAGTTTTGGATTGAGGATGTTGATCAGGAAGCCGGTGACGATGACGTGGCGGCTCGACCGCTCCTTGATCTCGCCGTCGACCGCCAGCGCACCTCGCTCGCGCAGGGCCTGCCAGGACATGTAGAGCAGATAGGCGACGCCGCCCCATTTCAGCGCGGCAAAGGCGAGCGCGCTGGTGTGCAGCACCGCGGCAAGCCCGAGCATCGCCGCGATCATGTGCGGCACGATCCCGAGCGTGCAACCGAAGGCCGCAGCGATGCTCGCGCGCGAGCCGCGGGTCAGCGCCGCAGCCAGCGTGTAGAGCACGCCGGTGCCGGGCGAGGCAACAACAATGAGCGAGGTGAGCAGGAAGGACAAGGTCATGGGCAGACCTTATCACCGTGCCTCGGGCCACGAAAGCGAGCTCCCGGATCGACCGTCAGGACAGCTGCGCGAGCTCCGCCTCGCGAAGCACGTCGAGCGGCGCCCATGGCTTGGCCCAGAATTTTGCGCCGTCGGGCAAGGGCTGCGCCAGGGGGCGGCCGGAGGTGACGACGACGTCGAGCTTTGGATTGCGGTCCTTGGCGACGTGCGCGAGCTCGACCCCGTTCATGCGGCCGGCAAGCTGGACGTCCGTCAGCATCAGACAGAGCGCGCTGGCGTTGTTGTCGAGCACCCGCTCGGCAGCCTCGGCGCTTTCGCACTGGATGACGTGGTAGCCGCTTTCTTCGAGCAGAAGGCTGAGCATCTCCCGCTGCATGACGTCGTCCTCAACGATGAGCGCTGTCGCGCGAAACGGTTGTGCTTGACCCATCGGCGGCTCCCTATGCTCGTTTTGCGTAATGCAAGTTAAGGAGCCAAATCGGCTGTGGTTCAGTTCCATTCTGAAAAAAAGTAAATCATAGTTCCACACCAGAGGCTTGACGGAGGGACAGCATGACTGCGATTCGCGGCGCCGCCGCCATCACCGGAGCGGCGAGCGGCATCGGCCGCGCGCTGGCAATCGAGCTCGGCAACCGCGGCTGCGATCTTGCGCTCGCCGATCGCGACGAGGCCGGATTGAAGACGCTCGCCGCCGAGATCGGAGCCGGACGCAAGGTCAGCGTGCATCGCGTCGACGTCGGCGAGCCCGGCGACATTGCGGAGTTCGCCCGTGATGCGATCGCGGCGCATCCCGGCCTCGGCATCGTCATCAACAATGCCGGCGTGGCGCTGATGGGGACGTTCGAGGAGATCGACCAGGCGCAGATGGCGTGGCTGTTCGACATCAATTTCTGGGGCGTGGTGCACGGCACGCGCGCCTTCCTGCCGCATCTGAAGACGAGGAGCGAGGCGCACATCGTCAACCTCTCCTCGATCTTCGGCATCATCGCGCCGCCCGGACAGTCGGCCTATGCGGCGGCCAAATTCGCGGTGCGCGGCTTTTCCGAGAGCGTGCGGCACGAGCTTGCGGTCGCGGGCAGCCCCGTGAAACTGTCGGTGGTGCATCCCGGCGGCGTCGCCACCGCCATCGCGCGCAACTCGCGCACCGGGGTCGGCGTCACCGACAATGCACGGCGGGCGCAATCGATCGAGCGGTTCGAGAACGCGGCAAAGACCACGCCGAAGGACGCCGCGCTGCGCATCATCAGGGGCATCGAGAAGAACGAGCCCCGCATCCTGATCGGCAACGACGCCCGCTTCATGGACCTCTTGCAGCGCTTCCGCCCCGGAACGTACTGGGCGCCGTTGCAGCGCAAGCTGGAGAAGATGGCGAAGGGGAAGTGAGGTGGGTGCGCGCTAGCCTCACCACGCATCGCGCTGTCATTCCCCGCGAAAGCGGGGAATCCAGTACGCCGCAGCCTCTCGGCTCAATCACTGCCGTCTCTGGAATACTGGATCACCCGCTTTCTGTTTAGCCCGGACAGATCACTGACGGGTGTTCGGAGACATAGCTGACACATCAACATTGGCTGGATTGGTCCGATTCGGGAGGCCGTCCATGCCTTGGAATGAGGTGTCAGTAATGGATCAGCGCCACGAGTTTGTGCGGCTTGCTTTGCAAGAGGGAGCCAATCGGCGCGAGCTCTGCCGCCGGTTCAACATCAGTCCTGATGTTGGCTACAAGTGGCTGGCGCGCTGGCAGGCCGGTGATCGGGAGCTGGCCGACCGCTCGCGGCGCCCGCACGCGATGCCCAGGCGGAGTGAGCCCGCGGTCGAGACGCAGGTTCTGGCTGTGCGCGACAAGCATCCGGCCTGGGGAGCGCGGAAGATCGCCCATTGCCTGAAGCGGGGCGGGCAGACGGTGCCTGTGCCGTCAACGGTGCACCAGATCCTGTGCCGGAACGGCCGGGTCAGCCCCAGCGAGAATGCACCGCCAAATCCGGGGCACCGCTTCGAGAAGGAAGCTCCCAACCTGCTGTGGCAGATGGACTTCAAGGGGCACCTGCCGCTCGCCAACGGAACGCGCTGCCATCCGCTCACAATCGTCGACGATCACTCGCGCTATGTTCTGTGCCTGAAGGCCTGTGCCGACGAGCAGCGTCTGACCGTGCAGGATCACCTGACGGCGACGTTCCGCTGCTATGGCCTGCCGGAGGCCTTCTACACCGACAACGGCTCACCCTGGGGCGACACGTCCGGCATTCGTTGGACCGGACTGAAGGTGTGGCTGCTCAAGCTTGGCGTCAGGGTGGTCCATGCCAGGCCGTGCCATCCACAGGCCCGCGGCAAGAACGAACGCTTCCATCGCACCCTGAAGGCCGAGGTCTTTGCCATGCGCCGCTTCCGCACCCTCCCGGAAGTCCAGCGTGCCTTCGATGCCTGGCGGCCGGTCTACAATCTGGAGCGGCCCCACGAGGGCCTGGATATGCACGTCCCTGCCGATCGCTTCCGGCCAAGTGCCCGTGCCATGCCGGCCCGCGTTCCGAACGTCGCGTATGACAGCGGCGAGATCGTGCGCAGGGTCTCATCGACAAGACCCTACATCTCCTTCAAGGGGCGCTTCTGGAAAGTTCCCCAGGCTTTCGCACGCGAACGTCTCGCCATCCGACCGCTGGATCGTGACGGCCACTACGGAATCTTCTTCGCCAGCTGGCAGGTCGCATCCATCGACTTGACCAACGCCCAACCTGTCAGTGATGTGTCCGAACAGGTGTCAGCTATGTCTCCGGACTAAACATTTCGCGGGTGATGACACCGAGTATTTAGTCACTGCCCCGCGAGCCGATCCGCGAAATACCCGATCGTCTTCCGGTAAACCACCGCCCTGTTCCACTCCCGCATCGCCTCGAAATTGGCGGTGCCTTCGCCGTAGGGCTGGCCCATCTTGAAGCCGCTGGTGTGGAGCAGGTACGCGGTCGAGGCGAGCACGTCGGGCACGCTGTGGCGCAGGTCGACATGGCCGTCGCCGTCGAAGTCGACGCCGTACTTGATGTAGGACGACGGCAGGAACTGGGTCTGGCCGATCTCGCCGGCATAGGCGCCGATGAGGTCGCGCAGCGGCAGGTCGCCGCGCTGCACGATCTTGAGCGCGGCGAGCAGCTCGCCCTGGAACAGATCGGTGCGGCGGCAATCATGCGCGAGCGTGGCGAGCGTGCGGATCACCGGCAGCTTGCCGATGTCGCCCTTGCCGAAATCGCTCTCCAGCCCCCAGATCGCGACCAGGATATAGCGGGGCACGCCGAACTGCTGCTCGATGCGCGACAACAGCGCGGCGTGACGCTGGAGCAGCGCGCGGCCGCCATTGATGCGGCCTGGGCCGACGCGGGTCGAGACATACTGCTCAAAGCTCTTGTTGAAGGTGTAGCGCTGGCGGCGGTCGAAGGCGAGCACCGCGCCGTCCTGGGTGATGCCGCTGAAGGCCGCGCTGGTCACGCCTGCCGAGACGCCGGCGCCTTGCGCCTCCGCGGTCATGCTGGCGACAAAGCTGTTGAAGTCGCCGCCGCAGCGCGCGGCCTCGGCCGAACCACCGGCAAGACAAATGATGACGGCGGTGGCCAAGGCGTGTCTCAGCATGCGGGGAAATCCTTTGAAAGTGCGAGCGAAGCAGCGTGCGATCATGCCCGGGAACCGGATTCGCGTCAAAGCGGCAAAACCTCGCCAGAACCGATCCCGCCATGGCCGCGACTAAGGAGCAGCGCTCCCCGTCACCAACAGATCGAGATGGCCATGCCCCTTCCGTACCGGATGCTTGCTGTCCTCGCCTTGCTCTCGCTTCAGACCGTCACCGCCGCCGCGCAGACGCGCGATGTCGCCGGCTCCCGCGACTATCCCGGCATCGGCCGCTTCGCGGGCAGCGTCATCACCGGCTACGTGACCAAGGACTTTGACGCGGCGCGGATGCAGGCGGCGGCCTTCAAGGACGGTCAGCCCACCGATGCGCGGCGGCTCGAGGGCCGCGTGTTCCAGTATCGCCTATCGCACCAATCCCGGCCCGTCGATCCTGGAGGTATCGCGCAATTTCGAGACGCAGCTTGCGAAAGCCGGCTTCGAGACATTGCTCGCTTGCGACACCGACGCCTGCGGCGCCATTCCCTTCACGGAGAGCATCGACACGCTGCCGGTGCCGCAGATGTGGGTCGACGGCTTCAACTACCGCTATTTTGCCGGCCGCAAGATCGAGGGCGGGCGCGAGACCTACGCCAGCGTCATCGTCAGCCAGAACAACCAGGACATCTACGCGCAGGTCACGATCGCCGAGCTGGGCGCCATCGCGAACAAGATGGTCGACGCGGCTGCGATGGCCAAGGGACTGGGCGAGACCGGCCACATCGCGCTCTACGGCATCTATTTCGATACCGACAAGGCCGTGCTCAAAGCGGAAAGCCGCCCGACGCTGGAGCAGATCGCAAAGCTGCTGACGAGCCAGCCGCAGCTCAACGTCTTCATCGTCGGCCACACCGACAGCCAGGGCGCCTACGAATATAATCTCGATCTCTCGAAGCGCCGCGCCGAAGCGGTCGCAGCCGAGCTCGTGAAGAACTTTCGCATCGCGCAGACACGGCTGCGCACCGCTGGTGTCGGATTGCTCGCCCCGGTCGGTTCGAATGCCACGGACGGAGGCCGCGCGCTGAATCGGCGCGTGGAACTGGTGGCGCCTTAGCCTGCGCGTACCCTGGAACTCGCGCAGCGCACGCGCACGCATTGAGATGTGCGACGCAAAGTGGAACTCGTTTACGTGCAGTGAATGAGACCTTCTGCGCGTCTTTTGGAAAAGATGCAGGTCTACGCGCTTCGATACATCGCGCACGACCTCTCGCTGCGTTGCGAGAACCGCGAAGGTAAACGAAGTGTTTTGACAAACAAATCATCTGCGGTGAAAACGCGTTGAAGCAACGCGCGCGATCGACGCATATCTGACGCGTACGCTGCGACATCACCGCGCCAACGATTTGCCTTGCCATCGCACAGCGCGAGTTATAGTCTTCTATTCTAGGTTGTCGCCCTGCCAGCCCCGGGCGACACTGAAGACCCCAAAATAAACGGCGGGCTTCGCGGCCCGCCGTTTATTGAAGCAAGGGCCTCATCGAAGGGTCGTAGCAGGCGCCTGGCGCCGCTCCCCGCAGTCAATCGCGATCAAAGCGGCCCCATTGCTGGTGAGACCGGCCCTCCGACTCGACGCCGATGTCGACAAGCCGCCGAAGTCATTTGACTGCGGCCCCCTGATCGACGACAAGCCGCCATGGCCAAAAAACCCGGAACCAATCCCAAAGGCGAATTCGCCTTCTTCAACGTCTTCTATGAAGACGATTCCCAACGCTCCAACCGCCGCGTTCCCTCCGAACTGCTCGGCGGCCTCGACGGCGACGAACCCGCGCGCGGCTTCATCATGGAGCAGGACCGCGAGATCGCCGAAAAATCCGGCCGCCCGGCGCTCGAGATCAAGCGCATCGAACGGGTCGGGGTGAAGAAGAAGTAGGCGCCTGCGAGAGGCGCAAAACATCAGCACAAACAAAAAAACGGCGGGCTTTCGGCCCGCCGCTTTCGTTTGGATGGATGCCCGGGTCAGGCCCGGGCACGACGATCCGAATTAGTTATCTAGGAACGACCGCAGCTTCCGCGACCTCGACGGATGCTTCAGCTTACGCAGCGCCTTCGCTTCGATCTGGCGAATACGTTCGCGCGTCACCGAGAACTGCTGGCCGACTTCTTCCAGCGTGTGGTCGGTGTTCATGCCGATGCCGAAGCGCATGCGCAGCACGCGTTCTTCGCGCGGGGTGAGCGAGGCGAGCACGCGCGTGGTGGTCTCGCGCAGGTTCGACTGGATCGCGGCGTCGATCGGCAGGATCGCGTTCTTGTCCTCGATGAAATCGCCGAGATGTGAATCCTCTTCGTCACCGACGGGTGTTTCGAGCGACAAGGGCTCCTTGGCGATCTTGAGGACCTTGCGGACCTTCTCCAAGGGCATGCCGAGCTTCTCGGCGAGCTCTTCCGGGGTCGGCTCGCGGCCGATCTCGTTGAGCATCTGGCGCGAGGTGCGCACGATCTTGTTGATCGTCTCGATCATGTGCACGGGGATGCGGATGGTGCGCGCCTGGTCGGCGATCGAGCGGGTGATCGCCTGCCGGATCCACCACGTGGCGTAGGTCGAGAACTTGTAGCCGCGGCGGTACTCGAACTTGTCGACCGCCTTCATCAGGCCGATGTTGCCTTCCTGGATCAGGTCGAGGAACTGCAGGCCGCGGTTGGTGTACTTCTTCGCGATCGAGATCACGAGACGGAGGTTGGCTTCCACCATCTCCTTCTTGGCCTGGCGTGCTTCGCGCTCGCCCTTCTGCACGGAGTGCACGATCTTGCGGAACTCGACGATCTCGAGGCCGGTGAGCGCCGCGAGCTGGTGCACCTCGTGGCGGAGGTCCTTGATGCGGTCCTTCTCGATATGGACGAAATTCTTCCAGCCCTTGGCCGAGAGCTTCGAGACGCGGTTGAGCCAGCGCGGATCGAGCTCCGAGCCGGTGTAATTGCGCAGGAAGTCCTCGCGCGCGACGCCATGGCTGTCGGCAAGGCGCATCAGGCGGCCCTCGTGCGAGACGAGGCGCTTGTTGATGTCATAGAGCTGCTCGACGAGTGAATCGATACGCGCCTGGTTCAGGCGCAGCGACTTCACCTCGACGATGATCTCGTCCTTGAGCTTGCGGTACTTGCGCTCCTGGTGCGGCGACAGCGAGGGCCCGTGCGAGGTGCTCTCGAGCTGGTTCTGGATGTCCTGCTCCTGAAGCTTGCGCAGCTTCTTGTAGCTGTCGGCGATCTTGTCGAAGATTTCGACGACCTTCGGCTTGAGCTCGGCCTCGATGGCCGCGAGCGACATCTGGTTCTCGAACTCGTCGTCCTCGTCCATGTCGGCTTCGGCGGCGGCTTCACCCGGATCCTTCTCCTCACCGGCCTGGCCGCCCGGGGCGGGCTGCGCGGCGCGGAACGGGGTCGGCGACGGGGGAGCTGCGGGCGGCGCGACATGCGCGGGCGCAGCCCCGTTCACCGCAGCGGCTTCACCGCCTTCGGCTGATGCTTCGCCGTTCTCGCCGGTGGGACCGCCGATCATGGCGGTGTTCATGCCGCCCTTGGCGTCGGGGCCGGCATAGGTCGCTTCGAGATCGATGATGTCGCGAAGGAAGATCTTGCCTTCGTTGAGCTCGTCGCGCCAGATGATGATGGCCTGGAAGGTCAGCGGGCTTTCGCAGAGCCCTGCGATCATCGCCTCGCGGCCGGCCTCGATGCGCTTGGCGATCGCGATTTCGCCTTCGCGGGACAAGAGCTCGACGGTGCCCATCTCGCGCAGATACATGCGCACGGGGTCGTCGGTGCGCTCGCCCGGCTCGCTCTTCTTGACCTCGGTGACGGCCTTCTGGGTGACCTCGACGAGCTCGTTGTCGGTCTCGTCCTCGCCGCCCTCGTCCTTGTCCTCTTCGCCTTCGCTATCGTCGGCTTCGGTGACGTTGATGCCCATGTCCGAGAGCATGGACATGATGTCCTCGATCTGCTCGGGCGAGGTCTGGTCGGACGGCAAAACTTCGTTGAGCTGATCGAAGGTCACGAAGCCGCGCTTCTTGGCCTGCTTGATCATCTTCTTGACTGCCGCGTCGGACAGATCGAGCAAGGGCGACGGCGCGTCCTGGGAGTCCTTCTCCGGCGCGTCCGCTGCCTTGTCGTCTTTTTCCTTGTCCTTCGCCTGCAGCGTCTTTGCCTTGGTGGCCATCCATTGCTCCTAAACGCGCTTCATGCAGACGGCTCGCCCCGCCTGCGTGAAATCACTTGAACCTGTTGTTCGACGCTCTCGCTTCGTCAGATCTCGACACGGAAAGGGCGGCGCGCCTATCTCTCGCCACCCCGACCCTTCTCTCGCCGGATTTGCCTAACGCTTCGTGAGCCTCTTTGTCGCAGCGGATGCAGGTGTAATGCCAACAGCGATTGCGCGGATTCATTCCTGACGCGTCTGTTCTGCCTGCGGCCGCCTGGTGGCCAAAGTGCTACAAGACCGTTAAGCCTCGATTAACCCTGTTTTTGCCGCCAAACCTTGGATTTGGCGAGTCTTTTAGCGGTTCCGGCCCCGGCCGTCCGCATGATTCTTTCATCACACGCTCTTCTGGAACCGGCCCGACAGCTCGCCAAAACCCTCGATCAGGGCCTCGGTACCGTCGACTTCTCCTATCCGAGCCTTGACGTCACGCAGCCACGCCAAATTGGCCTCGCTGGGGTCCTCCCCCAAGGCCAGCTCGGCGTCTTTCAGCTCTCTAAGTAGTGAATGCCATTGCCGATGCAAGGCGACGAGCTGATGCCAGGTGGCAAGAACGTCATCCCGCGCCGCGCCCTCGCGGGCGCCCCACACCGCCGCGGTCGTGATACCGCTCTCAACCCTTTGAAGAATCTGTGAAAATCCGCTCTTCTCGATGTCGCTTCGCATCTTTTCGGCCTGCTCGCCGGGGTCCGGCGAGTGGTGATGGTCGTTGGCGAAGGCGGCGATGATGCCGGCCCGGAGCTTATGGGCCTCGGGGTGGGCCAGCTCCAGGGCGGCGACCTCCTCAAGGTGCTCATGCAGCAGCCAGGGGTGGTTGATCAGGCTTTGCAGGATCAGGGCCTCCCGGCGGGAGATGGCGCTGCGCTGGCCCCGCATGATCGGACTTGTCGCAAGCTGGGGGCTCGCCGCCTGGTAGGGGCCGGAGGGTAGCGGGGTGGGACCGGGCGGGCCGCGGCGCCCTCCACCAAATCCCTGGCCGCCGAATCGATTCGGCTGTCCCCCGCCGCGGGGCTGGAAGGAGCGGCCACCGCCGCCCCCCTGGCGAAAATTGCCCCGGTCGCCAAAACTGCCTCGTCCGCCTTCGGGTGCAAAGGCCCGCCGGAGCCGCTCGGCAAAATCGTCGCGGTAATAGCGCCGCACCACCTCGTCACGGATGCCGTTGGAGAGTTCTTTGACGCGCGCTTCCAGCGCGGCGCGGCGCTCGGGCGTGACAAAATTGCCGCCTTCGAGCTCGCGCGACCAGATCATCTCGGCGAGCGGCTTCGCCGCCGCGATCACCTCCTCGATGGCGCCGCGGCCGCCGGCGCGCACGAGATCGTCGGGGTCCTGCCCTTCCGGCAGCAGCGCAAAGCGCAGGCTCTTGCCGGGCGCGAGGAAGGGCAGTGCAAGATCGGCCGCGCGATAGGCGGCCTTCTGCCCTGCGCGGTCACCGTCGAAGCAGAGGATCGGCTCGTCCGCCATCTTCCAGAGCAACGCGAGCTGGCTCTCGGTGAGCGCGGTGCCGAGCGGCGCGACGGCGCCCGAAAAGCCCGCGGTCACCATCGCGATGACGTCGACATAGCCTTCGACCACGATCAGCGCGCCGCCGTCATGGGTCGCTTTGCGCGCGGTCTGGTGATTGTAGAGATTGTCGCCCTTGTGAAAGAGCGGCGTCTCCGGCGAGTTCAGGTATTTTGCCGGAACGTCCTTCTCCAGCGCGCGCCCGCCGAAGGCGATGACACGGCCGCGCAAATCCGTGATCGGAAACATCACACGATCGCGGAAGCGATCGTAGGGCACGGGGATGTCGTTGCCGGCAACCAGCAGCCCGGTCTCGATCATGTCCTCGACAGACACGCCGAGCTTGCCGAGATGCTCCTTCAGCGCGAATCGATCGGGCAAGGCATAGCCGAGGCGGAACTGCAATTGCGTCGCCGGCGAGATCGCACGGTCGGCGAGATAGCCGCGTGCTTTCGCACCGACGCGCGAGGCCAGCGTTTCCGCGAAATACTTGGCCGCGAGATCCATGACGTCGTGGAGCGAGCGCCGCCGCTGCTCCTCGCGCGCCGCGTTGGGCGTCACCGCCGGCAACGCCAGCCCCGCCATGTTGGCGAGCCGCTCGACGGCTTCCGCGAACGGCAGGCCGTCGGTCTCCATCACGAAGGAGATGATGTCGCCATGCTTGCCGGAGGAGAAGTCGTGGTAAAATCCCTTCTGGTCGTTGACGTAGAAGGACGGCGTCTTCTCCTGCTGGAACGGCGACAGCCCCTTCCACTCCCGCCCCGCCTTCTTCAACTTGACGCGCTTGCCCACGACTTCGGAGACCGAAAGCCGGGCACGAAGCTCGTCGAGGAACTGGGGCGTGAAGCGCATGGCGTATGTGTAACGCGAAACCGGGTGAGTCGGGCTGGGGATCAGGGATATAGGTGCGATCAGGCCAAAGGCCAGGTTTCTCGGGATTATCCGGGTTATTCGACCTATTCACAGGCCTTTCCGTCATTCCGCCGAGCCCGCAATCCATTTCTCCGAGCATAGCGGCGGCGCGATGGATTTCGGGCCCGCTCTTCAGGCCCCGGAATGACACGGGCCTTGAACCCGGCCCTGTTCCACGCTTCCATAGCGCCATGTTCAGGACGTTTCGAGGCGGCCATAGCGGGGGTTGGCGCGTCACCTCGATTTCGCCCGTGACGGGCGAACCCCTGCCCTTCATGCCGGCGCTGTCGGTGGTCGACAGCGAGGCCGTCGCATTGCCGCTCGTGCCCTCGCGCAATGCGTGGCGGCTGGTGGGCGTTGCGAGCACGCTGCGCTACACCGAGCGCGCCGAGAAGCAGCAGCTCACCGCGGTGCAGGCCGGGCTCGGCCGGCCCGAGGCGACGTCCGCGGCGCTGATCCCGATCCGCAAGTCGCAAGCCTGGTGGGAGCTGACGCAGGAAGAGCGCCGCCGGATTTTCGAGGACAAGTCGCATCACATCGCGAGCAGCCTGCGCTTCCTGCCGGCGATCGCCCGGCAGCTCTACCATTCCCGCGACCTCGGCGGCCCCTTCGACTTCCTGACCTGGTTCGAGTTCGCACCGCCGGATGAATCGCTGTTCGAAGAGCTGGTGGCGATGCTCAGGGCGACCGAGGAGTGGACCTATGTCGAGCGCGAAGTGGATGTGCGCGTGGTGAAGGAAGTGCTGTCGGCTTAATGGTCCAGGAAGCGACCGGTCTCGATGAGGGGCAGACCGGTGACGGGCCAGTTGTAGATGTAAGTCCAGGCCTTCTCCGTGGTGCCGTCAGGCAACGTCACGTCGATCAGCTCGCGCAGATATTCGGTCGGCTCCGGAAAGCCCTCGCCGCAGGCCTCGTACATGTCGAGCTCGCGCAGGAGCTCGTCGGGCACGCGCAACTGAAAGAGCTCACCATGGACGACGTCGGAGGCCGCGTCCGACAGCAGCAATCCCGGATAGTGCTTCACGAGAACGAGCCGGCCGCGACAGGTCGCCTCTCCCAGGAAATCCGCATGGCCCGCGAGCAGCCGCGCCATCGGATGGTCGAAGCCGCGCATCAGGGTGCCGTACACGAAAAGACGATCGGAGGTCATGGGGTGTCTATAGCCGTCAATTGCGCGAAACGACAGCCGCACATCTCCTTCATCCAGCAAAGCTCCGGGGGAGCAAGCGAGATTCGGTCTTGTGATGAATCGAAAGCAGCGGCATCGTCCGGCGATCACGATGATTTTGGGTGGACCGACCCGCAAGCGATTGCTGCCCAATCTGGACGATATCTGCTTTTTCCATAGGCAATCAGGATGGATTTGGACACGGCCGACGCGACCGATCAATTGCTCGGCGCGGGCGATATTCCGCCAGTGCATGAGGTGAATGCAGGGGGCGCATCGCCCTTCCTGCTCACTTCGGATCATTACGGACGGGAGCTGCCGCGCGCGCTCGGCGACCTCGGCGTCGCGGAAAGCGAGCTGACGCGGCACATTGCCTGGGACATCGGCATTGCCGGCGTCGCCGATCGGCTTGCACAAATGCTCGATGCGCATCTGATCGCGCAGCGCTATTCGCGGCTCGTGATCGACTGCAACCGCTCACCCGGCGTTGCAAGCTCGATCCCCGTGATTTCAGAGGCGACCGCGATCCCGCGCAACGAGGGCATCTCCCAGGGCGAGCGCGCGGCGCGGCGGCGCGAGATCTTCGAGCCCTATCACCGCCGCATCGATGCCGCGATCGATCGCCGCCTGCACGACAAGCGGCCGACGGTGCTGGTGTCGCTGCACAGCTTCACGCCTGTTTATGCCGGCGTCGCGCGGCCCTGGCACATCGGCGCATTGTACAACCGCGACACCGTGCTGCCGCAGCTGCTGCTGAAACATTTGCGCAGCGAGGGCGACCTCGTCGTCGGCGACAACGAGCCCTATGCGGTGAGCGACCTCAGCGACTACACCATTCCCGTCCACGGCGAAGCCCGCGGCCTCGTCAACACCGGCATCGAGATCCGCCAGGATCTGATCGCGGACCAATCCGGCCAGCAGCAATGGGCCGAGCGGCTGGGAAGGATATTTGCGGAGATCGAAATCGAGCTGATGGCGGAGAGGCTGGTCGACTAGCCGCCCCGCGTCGCGACGAACAGTGCGAGCGCGGCAAAGATCGCGGCGATGCCCCACAGCACAAAGGCGATGCGGCCGGCGCCGCGTGCATCGAGCGTTGCCTCGGCCGGATTGTCCGGATTGACGCGAACCTCGACGGTCGCGCCGTCCTTGTAGCGCGACATCAGCTTCTTCAGCATCTCATCGGACCCCGACCGCGTGCCGGTCGCGACGCGCGCGCATTCATTGGTGTAGCTGACGTTCTGATAGCGATAGGTGTAGGTCACGCGTTTGCCGACCATCTCGGTGCCGCGGCGCTCGCCCGGCTCGCTGGCCTCGTGATAGTGCTCGATTCCCGACAGCTTGATCGTGCCCCGCACCACCGGCCAGCGCGACGCCATCGAGGCCTGCCGCCGCACGGCCCATCCCATCAGCGCGATGACGAGGCCGAACGCGCCGAAGCCGACGACGAGGCCCGCGAGATCGGGCCGGGCGATGTGGTGCGCAAGCCAGGCATAAGTCTGGTTGAGGCCGAACGCCGAGCCGAACACGATGCCAAGCACGATCGCCGTGCCTATGCCGAGGCAGCCCCACAGCCCCTTGGGCAGGTCGCGCTCGAGCACGGCCTGATCGGGATGGCGCGGATTGTAATACACGGTGACGATGCTGCCGGAGGGATACTTTGCGAGCTTCTCGGCGACCTCGAAATTGCCGAGATCCTCGCCGATCGAGATGCGGTTACAGCGCAGCTTGCGGCCGCCGATCGCATAGTCGTAAGTCACGTTCGCAAAATTGCGCTTCTCGAGGCGATAGCCTTCCTCGCGGTCGCTGTCGGAGACCCTGACCTCGCGCACCTCTGCAACCGAGGTGACGACCTTGCCCGGTGCCTGCGGCCAGTTGCGCGCCTCGCGCACCTGCCAGGTCTTCACAACGGCGGCGACCAATAACAGCCCGAGCGGTGCGAGCAGCATCGCGTAGACGAACCAGGGCAGATCAGGCACGACCAAATTCCTTCGTCAGCGGCAATGCCCGATTGGACGCATCGCCGCCGCGAAGGGTTCAAGCGCGAACCGGCTTGCGGAAGGTTATTTCGCCCTGGTCAGCGCCAGCCAGATGCCGCCGCCGATCATGAAGCCACCGGAGATGCGCGACATCAGCCGCGTCCGTCGGGCCGAGAAGAATTTCCGCGCGCGCCCGGCGGCGAGAGCGTAGAGCGCATCGGTCATCGCCGCAGTGACCATGAAGGTGGCGCCCAGCAGCGCGACCTGCGGAAAGTGGTCGCGGTTCATGTCCATGAACTGCGGAATGAAGGCGCCGAAGAAGATCAGCACCTTCGGGTTCGACAGCAGCACAAGAAAACCTTGCAGGAAGAACCCGCCGCGCGGCGGCGCCGGCGGCTCGTCGACATCGAGGCCTTCGACCGGCGCCCAGATCAGCTTGATGCCGAGCCAGATCAGATAGGCGGCGCCGGCAAAGCGCACCCAATCGAACCAGTAACCCATGGTCGCCATCAGCGAGGTCAGGCCGACCGCGACGATGCCGATGACGATGGCAAGGCCGGCCTGCGCACCCGCGACATTGGTCAGCGCTGCGCGCGTGCCGTGGCGCAGCCCGTTGGCGATGACGAGGGTGACGATCGGCCCCGGCAGCAGCGCCAGCGCGATGCAGGCGGCAACGAAGGCGAAATAGGCTTGCATGGACATCATGGGGAGGACTCGGCTCGGGGCGGTTTGGGGCATTAATGCATGACACTCACTTTCCGTCCAGCGCGGCGAGCACCCAGTCCTTCATCCCCTGCGTCTCCAGGAACACCAGTGCCGCACGCTGCATCTCGCTTGCTTTCCCACGCCCTTGAGCCGCCGCAACGAAAAGATCGCACCGCCGCGCGAGTGCAACGCCGATCGCGATGCGATGGACGCCGTCCGGCATGTCGAGATCATAACGCCTCGCGCGTCCGCGCATCTCGCCAACGCCCACTTCCTGACCCGGCGCGACGGCCGCGAAGCGCGGGCTGATCAGATCGATGTCAGCGACGCGATCCACCTCGTCGTCATCGGCAACGCCGCGGTCGCAATTGCAGAAGCCGCGCTTGGCGCGCGCGTAGAGCTCGGCGCCCGCGCAGGCCCCATCGCAACGGAACGCGCGGCCGGCGGGCCAGCCGTCACGCGGGAACGGCCATGCGATCTCGCGCCAGTGCGCCGTCTCCTCCACCGGCGACGGCGCGAGTTGATAGGCCCCGACGCCGGACCCACCGAGCGCAATCGCCACAATCGCGATCGCCGCGCCGCGCCGCATCGTCAGTTCCTCGGCAGGCCGGCGACGGCGCGCGCGGGCCCTGTCAGTTCGAGGATATGCAGGCCGGTATTGGCGCGGTCGACGATGTAGATGTAGCCGCGCTCGTCGGTCTCGACATTGTTGGTCTGGATCGCGACCTTGCAGCGTTCGCCGCCCTCGACGGGAATGCAGCGCTTGTCCGTCGCGCTCGTGATCGCCGGGATGAAATATCCGACCTCCCTGGGATGATAGGGATCGCGGATGTCGAGCGCGCGCACCCCGGCATTGAAGAAGGCGATGAAGGCCATCTTCTTGTAGTAGACCGGCGCCATGCTCTCGTTCGACGAATGCGAGCCGAAGCGGCCGCCGCGCTGGCAGAACTGGCCGCTCGCCTCCGGCACGGTGTAGCTCGAGATCATCATCGGCCGCGTCTCGGTGGTGACGTCGGCGAACCACACCATCTGCCGCGCCTCGCCGCATTCGTTCAAGATCGCCTCGTCGACGATCATGACGATGTCACGGGTCTTGCCGTCCTTGTCCTCGGCGAATTCGGCGACGGGCATGTCGAGCATCGGAAACGTCGTGTGCGCCCCGTTGAAGGCGGACATCGGCATGCGCGAAATCTCGGGATAGCGCAGATTGTCCGGCGTCGGCTCCTTCGGCCCGTTCAAGAGCTTGTCGCGATCGACGATCTGGAGGATGCCGCCCTTGTTGGTGCCGTAGCCGAAGAAGACGCGGTTGCCGTGGGGCCCGGTCGAGATCGGCCCGTGCAATTCGGTCGGCACCGCGCCGGTCGAGCCTGGCTCCTGCCCGGGCAAGCCAAAATCCCTGATCTTCTGCGGATGCGCGGGATCAGAGAGGTCATAGACCTGCGTCATGCGCCGCGTGCGCCAGTCCGGTGCGCCCGAGACGAGAAAAGCAATGCCAGTGTCGCACTCCCACCAGCTCTTGTGCGTGTCCTTCAGGCCGCCAATGCGCGTGATCAGCACGGGATTTGCGGGATCGGCGACGTTCCAGATCTCATGCGCCTCGCTGCCGAAGGTGCGGAGCATGTAGACCGCATTGGGATCGCCCTTCGGCAACGACTTGCCGTCGCAGACCCGCACCATTTGTGCGCCGCCGGACTCGTACTTTCCCTCCTGGCCCGGCAGGTGCCGCAGATATTTTGGACGCGCGGGATCGGTGACGTCGACGATGGACGTTCCGTTCGGCTCGGCCTGCCCCGTCATCGGGTTGACCGGAGCCGGCACGTCGTCGGTGCCGCCGTGATGGCCGATATAGGCGATCCAGCGGTCGCCCTGGTGATGGATGGTCGGCTGGTAGGCACTGCGCGCCTGGAGGTCGTTGCTGCCGACCAGCTTCATGTTGGACGCTTCCGGCGGCGCGCCGATGGTCTGCTTCTGCGCGTAGGCGGATGTGCTGCATGCAAAAAGGACAAGGCACGCAGCAGTCAAGACGCAACGGAACATAATCCCTCCCGGAACCAATCTGCGTTGGCTGAGCTTCAACGCTAGCACAGCCGCTTGCACGCGCCAAAGACACCATCTTGACATGCAACCATTTGGTTGCCTATTATCGTTGCCATGGATGAGGTCTTCAAAGCGCTCGCCGACGCGTCACGACGCTCGCTGCTGGACAGGCTTCACACCAAAAACGGCCAGACCCTGAACGAACTCTGCGAAGGCCTGTCGATGACCCGCCAGGCCGTGACCAAGCACCTTATCATTCTCGAAGAGGCCAATCTGGTCACGACCATCAGGCATGGCCGCGAGAAGCTGCACTATCTCAACCCGGTGCCGATCCATCAGATCGGCGAACGCTGGATCAAGAAATTCGAGCGCGGCAAGCTCGCCGCACTCAGCGAGTTGAAACGTCAGTTGGAGAAGCGCGATGAGTAAGCCCCAATTCGTCTATGTGAGCTATATCGAGACCACGCCGGAGCAGCTGTGGGAGGCGCTGACGTCGAGCGAGTTCACGAAGCAATACTGGTTCGGCGCCGAGGTCCGGTCGGACTGGAAGATCGGCTCGCCCTTCGCGCTCACGCTGGACGGCGAGGTCACCGATTCCGGCGAGATCCTGGAGGCCGATCCGCCGCGCCGCCTGTCCTACAGCTTCAAGCACCAGAAATTCGAGGAGCTGCGCGGTGAGCCGATCTCGCGTGTCGTCTTCACCATCGAACCCTTTGGCTCGCTCGTGCGTTTGACCGTGTTGCACGACGGCTTCGTCGAAGGCGGCAAATATCTCGGCGCCGTCTCCAATGGCTGGCCGGCGATCCTGTCCGGGCTCAAGAGCCTGCTGGAGAGAGGCAAGGTGCTGGTTATTCCCCGCGCCGCGCTCAACAAGGGATTCGACGCAAAATGAACATCGAACAGTTCAAACCGCTGACGGTCTACACCATCTACATCGCTGCGACGCCGGAGAAGGTGTGGGAGGCGCTGACCTCGGCCGAGTTCAGCCGGCAATATTTCTTCGGCAATACCGTCGAGGTCGAGCCGCGCCTCGGCGGCGCGTTCATCGTGCGCACACCAGATGGCGCCCTGCATATCAGCGGCGAGGTGCTCGCATACGATCCGCCGCGAAAGCTCGCGGTCACCTTCAACGTCAACTGGCCCGAGCTGATCGAGAAGCTAGGGCCGACTCTCGTCACCTACGAGATCGAACCGGTTGGCGAAGCGGTCCGGCTCACCATGAGCGAAGGCCACGACCGCCCGCTCAGCGATGACATCCTTGCAGGCGGACGCTCGGGCTGGCCTGCGATCCTGTCGGGTCTCAAGAGCGTGCTCGAGACGGGCAAGCCGCTCGTCGTCAAGCTGGGGCCGCCGCAGCGGATGCTGGATGCGCTCAAGGCGATGGGGATCAAGACGCCGTAGGTTACCGCGAGCTCGAAATCGTAGGGTGGGCAAAGGCGCCCTTGCGCCGTGCCCACGCCTGGCCGGTGGGCACGCTTCGCTTTGCCCACCCTACGGCACTGAGTGGCCCCGGCGAAGGCCGATATGACTACGACACCGGAACCACCAGCCGCCGATAAAGATGCCAGGTCGCGTGCCCCAGCACCGGCAGCGTCACGATCAGCCCGAGAAAATACGGCAGCGCCGAGACGATCAGCAGCATCACGATCACGGCGGCCCATCCGATCATCGGCAGCGGGCTGGTCACCACCGCGCGCACGCTCGTCACCATGGCGGTGACGAAATCGACCTCGCGGTCGAGCAACAGCGGGAACGACACCACGGTCAGCGAGAACAGGATCAATGACAGCGCGGCGCCGACCGCATTGCCGATGGCGAGGAACAACAGGCCTTCATTCGTGGTCAGCACCACCGTCATGAATTCCTGAAGACTCGAGAACGAGGCGTGCAGGCCGAGCAGCAGCGCGATCAGGAGCCGCACCTGGTACATCCAGATCACGAACACGAACAGCGTGACAAAGGCCATCCAGCCGATCTCGCTGCGCGCGCGTATCGCCAGCCAGATGGCGCGGAAGGAGACCGGCTCGCCGCGCTCGCGGCGACGGCTGATTTCGTAAAGGCCGATCGCCACGAACGGCCCGATCAACGCAAAGCCGGCCGCAAGGGGATAGACGAGATAGACCATGCCGAAGGCGGTGAGGCAGAGCATGATGCCGATGCCGCCGGCGGCGTAGAGCGCGCCGAAGCAGAGCCCGTAAAGCGGCAGCGCCTGGAAATCGCGCAATCCCTCGACCAGCGCCTCGGCGATGTCGGTCGCCACCACGGGCCGCACCACCGGATCGACTTTGCCCGAGATCGACATCGACTCCCTCCCCGTCACCGGCACGATCTCCGTCGCGCGCGACCTCGATACTAGCGCGCTCGGGCGTCGCGCGCACGCGCGCGTTGATTGCGGGAGACGGTATCCGGGGAGCGCCCCGGCACCGGCCCAACAGGGCCTCGTGGCGACCTTCCGGGGACCATCGCGATGTGCGCAGTCGAAATCTTTCCCCGCGAGGGCCTTTTCGTCGCGATGCCTATGGACTGAGCGGAGGGTGGTGCCGCAGATTGCATCTTCGAAGCAGCACGCGCGACGACCAAATTGGACCGCCCGATCGATGAACTTGCGTACCCGGCTACTGATACTCGTCATCGCGGCCATGCTGGTGCCGGCGATCCTCGTCGGGCTGCGTTTCGTGCAGAACCGGAGCAGTGAAATCAATGCGGCCCTGGCCGATCTGGCGGCGTCGGCCAACAACATTGCCAACGATCTGGACGAGAAGATCCAAGGCACTGCCCAGCTTCACTATGGTCTGGCCCGCGCCCGCGATCTCGACACGCGCGACAAGGCGGCCTGCTCGGCGTTCCTGTCCGATGTGCGCGAGGAGTACCCGCAGTTCACCGGAATCCTGACCATCGATCCGGACGGCAGCCTGTTCTGCGACTCGCTGCGGACCAACCGTACCCTCGATCTGAGAGATCGCGCCTATTTCAAGCAGGCCCTGGTCTCGCGCGGCGTCGTGCTTGAGCCGGTATTCGGCCGGCTCACCGGAATATCGGTGCTCCAGATCGCATATCCGGTGCGATCGGAGGCAGGCGCGCTGAAATCGATCCTGCTCGCTTCGTTCAACCTGCGTAAATTCGCAGAAGATCATCACAAGCGGCTGCTCGCCGAAAAGGAGGTCGTGCTCATCGACCGCAAAGGCACCGTTCTGGTCGCCCCTTCCGGAGCAGGCTGGACCGAGCCGGTCGGCGCGTCGATCGCGGGATCCGAGCTGTTCCGCTTCGCTGCCGCTCCCGATCAGCAGACGTTCCAGGAATTGACAGATCGCGAGGGCCGCACGCAGGTCTGGGCCGTGGCCCGCTCGCCTTCGACCCGCGATGCCGGCCTCTACATCATGGTCGGACGGTCCAAGGACGGATTGGTCGCGACGGCGAATCGCCGGCTCTACGAGGATCTGGCGATCCTCGCGGTGGCCTCGCTGCTGCTGCTGGCGGCCGTCTGGATCCTTGCGACCGTGAGCGTCGGACGCCAGATCGGACGGCTCGCCACGATGGCGAAGAAGCTCGGGCTCGGCGACCTCAGCGCACGAATTCCCTCGCCCCATCCGCGCGGAGAGCTGGGCGGACTGATGACCCTGCTCAACGACACGGCCGAGTCGCTCCAGCAGCAACGCACTGCCATCGCAGACCTCAACCAGAAGCTCAGCCAATCGCAGAAGATGGAAGCGATGGGCCAGCTCACCGGCGGCGTGGCGCACGATTTCAACAATCTCCTGACCGTCATTCTCGGCAATTCGGAGCATCTCGCCGACAGGCTGGCGGGCAACAAGGACTTGCACCGGATCGCCAGCGACATCGCGACCGCCGCCGAGCGCGGCTCCGACCTGACGCGGAGCCTGCTCGCCTTCGCCCGCAAGCAGCCGCTCCAGCCGCGAGACATCGACATCGCCGGGAAGATTCACGAGATGGAGCAGTTGCTGCGCCGCCCGCTGGGCGAGCACATCGAGTGCACCTTCGTCCTCGAACCGGATGTGTGGCTGAGCAGCGTCGATCCCGGCCAGCTGGCGACTGCGCTGCTCAATCTCGTGCTCAACGCGCGCGACGTCATGCCGCTCGGCGGCAAGCTGACGATCGAGGTGCGCAACGCCTCGCTCGGTGAATCCGACCTGGACGTCAACGGCGAGCCGCGGCCGGGCGACTACGTCATGGTGGCCGTGACCGACACCGGCAGCGGCATGACCGCCGAGGTGGCGACCCGGGCGTTCGAGCCGTTCTTCACCACCAAGGAGGTCGGCAAGGGCACGGGGCTCGGCCTGAGCATGGTCTACGGGTTTGTGCGACAATCCGGCGGCGTCGTGCAGATGCAGTCCGAACCGGGACAGGGCAGCGTCGTCAGGCTGTTCTTTCCCCGCCTTGCGACGGCGCCAAACGAGCATCCCTCGCCCGCGGAACGGATCGTCGCCCGCGACGGAAGCGAGACCATTCTCGTCGTCGAGGACGACGACATGGTTCGGGCCTATGTCGAGAGCGAGCTGAAGACGCTCGGCTATCGCGTCATCACGGCGTCGAACGGTCGCGAGGCGCTCGAATTGTTGCGGCGACCCGGCGACATCGACCTGCTGTTCACCGACGTCGTGATGCCCGGCGGCATGTTCGGGCCGGAGCTTGCGAGGCAAGCGACCGGCTTGCGGCCCGGGCTCAAGGTGCTCTTCACCTCGGGCTACAGCCAACATCCCGTCAAGACGCCCGACGGGGTCGACGACGCGCGCATTCTGACCAAGCCGTTCCGGCGGCAGGATCTCGCCGCGATGCTGCGGGCCACCCTGTCAGGGACGGCGCGGTAGGCTCGCGCCGCGGGACGTTGCCGGTCAGGAGCGCGACGCGAGGAGAAGCGCCACGCCGAGATTGGCCACGAACAGAGCCGCGTCGATGACGAAGATCCTCAGCATCGGGCCCTTCAGCACGGGCCAGTAGGCCACCCCGACGCGCCCTCCGCGCATCAGGACCGGAACGTTGTAGGCGAACTGGCTGAAGTGGCAGGCCGCAAAGAACAGGAACAGCACGAGCTGCGCCTCGACCGGCTGGAAGAACGGCGGACGAGCGGCCAGAAGATAGAACGACAAAAGCCCGATCGGCAAATTCATTCCGCCCAGGAACGCCACGCTGGCCGCAAGGGTCGGCGCGATCGGATTGCTGCGCTCTTCGCGCGGCAAAAGTATCTTCAGCGTGTTGGCTTGCGCAATGCTGAACTGGATGAAAGCGCCGCCGAACCAGAGCGCATTGAGGAACAGGACGAAATCCGAAAGGTGCATGACTATTTTCCGTAGAAGGCTTCGCTGCGCACCACACGGCCCGCATCGTCGAAGTCCATGAACTCGCTGGCGCGGGTGTCGCCGAGTTGCCACCAAACCGTCAGTCGCGCGATCGCCTCGTCCCAGCTCCAGTTCAGGATCTTGAGGTCGGCGCTCTCGATGTGACCATAGGCTTTTCGCCAATAGGCGCGGATGTTCTCGGCGCCCGTGACGACCGGAGAACCGGTCAACGTCAACGCCAGAGGACTGCGCATCTGCGCATTGTCGGCAAAATGCGCGACGACCGCGTCGATATCGACCCGGCACCAGCTTGCGCACCAGGCCGCGACAAAGCGTTCGGCGGCCGCGCGATCCATCTTCCATCCGCTCATGGCGGAGCCCTCCCCCGGCTCGTTGGCCGGGAAAGTGGCAAAGCTCACGCCTCATGTCAACTATGTTGACTTGAAGAAACGTCAGCTGTTGTCGGCGATCGCCCCCATGACGGCCATCCATGCCGCCGCACCCGGTGCCCCGACGCGGTCGAACGCCTCGCGCATCACCTTGCGCTCGTGTCCCGAAGCCGTTTGCTCGACCTTCTGCCCCGCAGCGGTGAGGCGCAGCAGCTTGGAGCGATGCTGCTCGGGTGCGCGCTTCGACGTCAGGAGCTTGCGCTCCAGCAACAAATTGAGCGGACGGTTCAGGGCCTGCTTGGAGATGCCGAGCACCTCGATCAGCGCGCCGATCGCGATGTCGGGCCGGCGCGCCACCACATAGAGGATGCGATGGTGCGGGCGCGACAGGCCCTGCTTCGCGAGATAGTCGTCGGCCTCGAGTGTCATCCCGCGCCAGCCGTAATACATGAGCTCGAGGGCTGCATCGAGATCGTGCAGCTTGTCGAGAGAGGCGCGGTGAAGCCCCGCGGCTTGAGACGTCTTTGCCATTGTTCCGATTGCGCCGAATTGAAAAGACCTAACCCCTCGCCCGCAACTCGCGCCGCAGCACCTTGCCCGTGGCGGTCATCGGCAGCGTCTCCGCGAACTCGACGAAGCGCGGATATTCGTGGGCGGCGAGCTGCACCTTGACGAATTCCTGGATCTCGCGGGCGAGTGTGTCGCTTGCGTCAAAGCCCGGGCGCAGCACGATCCAGGCCTTGATCGATTCGGTGCGGATCGGATCGGGAATGCCGACCACGGCGGCCATCGCCACCGACGGATGCTTCATCAGCGTGTGCTCGATCTCGGAGGGACCGACGCGATAGCCGGCGGTGGTGATGACGTCGTCCTCGCGGCTGACGTACCAGAAATAGCCGTCCTCATCCTGAATACCGAGATCGCCGGTCAGCAGGAATTCGCCGGCATATTTCTTCGCCGTCGCCTCCGGATTGCGCCAATATTCGATCATCGTGCACGGGCATGGCTGGCGCACGCCGATGATGCCGCGCTGCCCCGTGGGCAGCTCCTCGCCCTTGTCGTTGACGATGCGGACATCGAAGCCCGGCGTCGCCTTGCCCATCGACCCCGGGCGGATCGGAAACAGGTTGGAATTGCTGCCGATCACGAGGTTGCACTCGGTCTGGCCGAACACTTCGTGCGCGTCGATGCCGAAGGTTTCGCGCACCCAGCCAAGCAGCTCGCCGCCGAGCGATTCCCCGCCGGTGAAGATGCTGCGCAGCTTGACGCCGGGATGTGTCACGCCGGCCTGCCGCATCAGCTTCAGCGCGGTCGGCGGCAGGAAGACGTTGCGGACGCCGAGATCGGCCATCATCTGCATCGCCGCCTGCGGCTCGAATTTTCGCGCGCGGTGACCGACCAGGGGGATGCCGTGGTACCAGAACGCGAACAGGCCGTTGACGAGACCGCCGATCCACGCCCAGTCCGCCGGTGTCCACATCAGATCGCCGGGCCGCGCCAGGAAGTTGTGGCACATCTCGACATTGGGGAGATGGCCGAGCACGACGCGGTGCGCATGCAGCGCGCCCTTCGGATTACCTGTCGTCCCTGACGTGTAGATGATCAGCGCGGGATCGTCGGGGGAGGTGTCGACGGTCGCAAAGTCCTCGGATGCGATTTCGATCGCCGACCAGAACGGTTTTGCGCCGGCGTGGACGGCGCCGCTCGTGATATAGATGTCCTGCAAATAGGGCAGCCGATCGCGGATCTTCGTGAGCTTCTCCCAGCCCGCCTCGTCAGTGATGATCGCCTTCGCTTGCGAATTCGACAGGCGGAATTCCAGCGCATCCTCACCGAACAGCGCGAACAGCGGGATCGAGATCAGGCCCGAGCGGAAAGCCGCCATATGCGCGATCGGCAATTCCAGCGACTGCGACAGGAACACCGCGACGCGGTCGCCGCGCGAAAGGCCATCCGCCTTCAGCACATTGGCGAAGCGGCGCGACATCTCGGCGACCTCGTCGAAGGACGTGCGTGTGATGGCGCCGTTCTCGTCGACATAGACCAGCGCGAGGCGGCCGGTGCCGTCGGCATGACGGTCGCAGCACGCCTCCGCCATGTTGAAGCGCGCCGGGACATCCCAGCGGAAGTTGCGATAGAGCTCGTCGTAGGTTGCGGCTTCGGTCAGCATGGCCCGGCGTTTCCACGGTCTCGGCGTCATGGCCGGGCTTGTTCCGGCCATCCACGCACTCGTTTCTTGTGCCTAGTCTAAGCTCGTGGATGCCCGGGACAAGCCCGGGCATGACGGCCCAGTTGCGCGGCTACCGCACCGTCGCGAAGAACTTGCGGACATCGCGCACGAACAGCTCCGGCTGCTCGAATGCGGCGAAATGCCCGCCCCTCTCCATCTCGCTCCAATGCGTGATGCGGGGGAAGTTCGGCTCCATCCAGCGCCGCACCGGCGTGATGATCTCCTTGGGAAATACCGCGACGCCGGTCGGCACGCTGACCTTGGGCGTCGTCCGGCGCCTGCCAAAACTTTCCCAATAGAGCCGCGCGGAGGATGTGGCCGTCTCCGTCACCCAATAGAGCATGACGTTGTCGAGCAGCTCGTCTTTGGTGAAGATGTTCTCGGGATGGCCATTGCAATCGGTCCAGGCCCAGAACTTTTCCAGGATCCAGGCCGCCTGCCCGCTCGGAGAATCCGTCAGGCCATAGCCGAGCGTCTGCGGGCGCGTCGATTGCTGCTTCGAATAGCCGGAATCGAGATCGACATAATGCTTGAGGCCGGCGAGTGCGCGCTTCTCTTCCGCCGTCGGCTCCCCCTCGACCTTCGGCGCCGCGTTGAAGGCAAGTGTGATGTGGATGCCGGCGCAGTGTTCGGGGTCCTGTGCGCCAAGCGAGGTCGTCACGGCAGAGCCCCAGTCGCCGCCCTGCGCGCCGTATCGCGCGTAGCCGAGCCGATCCATCAGCTTCGCCCAGGTCGCGGCGATGCGGTCGACGCCCCAGCCGGTGCTCTCCGGCTTTGCCGAGAAGCCAAAACCCGGCAGCGAGGGACACACCACATGAAACGCATCCGCAGGATTGCCGCCATGCGCGGCAGGATCGACCAGCGGCGCGATCACCTTCTGGAATTCGACGATGGAGCCGGGCCAGCCATGGGTGATGATCAGCGGCAGCGCGTTTGCTTCTTTCGAGCGCACATGCAGGAAGTGGATGTCGAGCCCGTCGATCTCGGTGGTGAACTGCGCGAAGCGGTTGAGCTTTGCCTCGCGGGCAGGCCAGTCATAACCGTTCGCCCAATAGCCACAGATCTCCTGGATCCATTTCAGCGGTGCGCCCTGGTTCCAGTCGTCAACGAGCTCCGCCTCCGGCCAGCGCGTGCGGGCAAGGCGCGACTTGAGGTCGGTGAGGATGTCGTCGCTGATGGCGATGCGAAACGGTGTGACGGCGCTGGTCATCGGTTGCCTCCCGATTGTTTCTGTCGGGAGAGAGTAGACCGGATTGATAGGGCATTACAGCTGCACCTTCTCCCCTTGTGGGAGAAGGTGGCGCGAAGCGCCGGATGAGGGGTTGTTTCCGCAAACTCGTATCGTGAGAAGGGGCCGCACGCGGAGAGAGACCCCTCACCCGTCTCGCCGCTGCGCGGCGAGCCACCCTCTCCCACAAGGGGAGAGGGTAAGAAAGAGCTAGCCCGACAGCGCGGCCTTCACCAGGCCGCTGGCCTTGCCGAAATCCATCTGGCCGGCGTACTTCGCCCGCAACACGGCGATCACCTTGCCCATGTCCTTCATACCGGCAGCGGCCGTCTCGGCGATCGCGTCCGCGATCGCCTTTTTCACTTCGTCCTCAGACATCTGCTTCGGCAGATACGCCGAGATCACCGCGATCTCCTCGCGCTCCTGAGCGGCGAGCTCGGCGCGGCCGCCCTTGTCGTAGAGCTCGACCGATTCCTGGCGCTGCTTGATCATCTTCTGAAAGACACCGAGCAGGTCGGCGTCCGACAGCGGCGGTTTGCCCTGCCCGCGCGCGTCGATGTCGGCATTCTTGATGGTCGAGTTGACCATGCGCAGCGTGGACAGCTTGCGCTCGTCCTTGGCCTTCATGGCCTCCTTGACCGCATTGTTGATGTCGTCGCGCAGCATGATCGTGATCCCTTCGAATATCCAACGCCTGATCTAGGCCGTTCGTGGGCCCGAGACAACCGGGGTTCCCAGCCATTCGGTGAGCGCCCGCGTCGTCGCCTCGGGCTGCTCCGGCTGCGGCAGGTGTCCGCAATCGCGAAGGACGACCAGCTTCGCGCCGGCAATGCCCTCCGCCATCTCCTTCGAGAACGCGTTGGGAATGGTGTTGTCCTGATCACCGGTCAGCACGAGCGTCGGGCATTTGATCGTCGCCAGCGTCGGCCGTGAATCCACCCGCGCAATGATCGCGGTCTGCTGCCGCAGATAGCCTTGGACGCCGACGTCCTCGCCCTGCTCATGCACGAGCTGGCGGATCGACACGTCGTCGCGGCGCGAGGGATGCACCAGCTCGGGAAACATCTCCTCGCGCGCCGCTTGCAACTCGCCGCGTCTCGCCCGCTCCATCAGGCCGCGACGGCGCGCGGTCGCCTCCGGCGTATCGGGCCGGGCCTGGGTATTGATCAGCGCGAGCTTCAAAACCCGCTCGGGCGCCTGGCGCATGATCTCGAGCGCGATGTAGCCGCCCATGGAATGGCCGGCGAGCGCAAAGCGCGGCGGCGCCTCGCTCAGCACGCGGGCGGCGATCGCCGCCATGCTGTCGTCGCGGATATGGTTGGCAATCATCACCGGGCCGAACCGCCACAGCGCCGGGATGACCGGGGCGTAAATCCGGGCCGAGGAGGCCAGCCCCGGAACCAGCAGAAGCGGGGTGGTCTGGTCCATTATTGCCTCGCAAGCCCAGGAAATTGCCGGAAATTATTCTGCCAAGCTTAAGTGCCTGAGGGGACCTGTCAAATATGCAAAAACGCATGTGAATCCCTGCTTTGCCGCTTTGACGGACGCGCCCGCGGCGACTATGAAACGCGCTCATGACACAACATGAAAACGATACCGCCTGGCCGGACCATAAACCGACCGCGCTCCTCGTGCTCGCCGATGGCACGGTGCTCGAGGGCTTTGGTCTCGGCGCCGAAGGCCACGCCGTCGGTGAAGTCTGCTTCAACACCGCGATGACCGGTTATGAGGAGATCCTCACCGATCCCTCCTATGCCGGCCAGCTCATCACCTTCACCTTCCCGCATATCGGCAATGTCGGCACCAACGAGGACGACATCGAAACGGTGAACATGGCCGCGACACCAGGCGCGCGCGGCGTGATCCTGCGCACCGCGATCACCGATCCCTCGAACTACCGCGCCACCAAGCACCTCGACCAGTGGCTGAAGACGCGCGGCATCATCGGCCTTTCCGGCATCGACACCCGCGCACTGACCGCGCTGATCCGCAGCAAGGGCATGCCCAATGCGGTGATCGCGCACGCCAGGAACGGCGAGTTCGACCTGCATGGCCTGAAGGAAGAAGCGCGCGAATGGCCGGGCCTCGAGGGCATGGACCTCGTGCCGATGGTCACCTCGGGCCAGCGCTTCACCTGGGACGAGACCCCCTGGCTGTGGGACAAGGGCTTTGGCCGCCAGGACAAGCCTGAGTTCAACGTCGTCGCCATCGACTACGGCATCAAGCGCAACATCCTGCGCCTGCTCGCCGGCGTCGGCTGCAAGGTGACGGTGGTGCCGGCGACGACCTCGTCCGACGACATTCTGGCGATGAAGCCGGACGGCGTGTTTTTGTCGAACGGACCGGGCGATCCGGCCGCGACCGGCAAATACGCGGTGCCTGTCATTCGGGACGTCATCAAGTCGGGCACGCCGACCTTCGGCATTTGTCTCGGCCATCAGATGCTCGGCCTCGCCGTCGGCGCCAAGACCAAGAAGATGCATCAGGGCCATCACGGCGCCAATCACCCCGTGAAGGACGAGACCACGGGCAAGGTCGAGATCACCTCGATGAACCACGGCTTTGCCGTGGACGAGGCGACGCTGCCACAGGGCGCGACGCAAACCCACATCTCGCTGTTCGACGGCTCCAATTGCGGCATCCAGCTCGACGGCAAGCCGGTGTTCTCGGTGCAGTACCACCCCGAGGCCTCGCCCGGCCCGCGCGACTCGCACTACCTATTCCAGCGCTTTGCCGATCTGATGCGGCAGAAGAAGAGCGCGTAAGGCGCTCTCTTGCGACTCCCTACGACATCGAGCCCGGGCCTTGTCCCGGGCTCTTGTCATTGAGGAACGTCGGCTGACGGCCCTCGTTGATCCCTGCTACGCTCACGCAGGAGCCCCATCATGTCCGTCGTCCGCGACAAGGCCGAGCCGCTCGCCATCGTCTTCGAGGATGATGGGCTCGTTCCGAACAACATCCTCCCGTTCCTGGTCTACCAGGGCGCTGTGAAGCTCGATCCCAGGCAGCCGGAAGAGACGATCGAAAACCTGTTCGAAGCGAACGGCTGGGGCGGCACATGGCGCAACGGCGTCTACGACTATCTGCATTATCACGCGACGGTGCATGAGGTGCTTGGCGTTGCGCGTGGCAGTGCCCGCGTCCGCTTCGGTGGCGACCACGGCCAGGAGCTGGAGATCAAGGCGGGTGACGTCGCGATCCTGCCCGCAGGCACAGGGCATCAGTGCATCGAGGCGAGCGGTGATTTCTGCATCATCGGCGCCTATCCGCCCGGCGCGAAGATGGTGGTGACGCGGGCGACGCCGGAGAACCACGCCAGGGCGTTGAAGACGATTCCGGAGGTCGCGCTGCCGCCGGCCGATCCGGTGACGGGCAAGGATGGGGCGCTGATGAGGTTGTGGCGGTAGCTACAACAAAGGTGCGTAGGGTGGATTAGCGAAGCGTAATCCACCTTTTCCGTTTCCGCGGAGACGTGGTGGGTTACGCCTTCGGCTAACCCACCCTACGCATCCTTCCTACGCCTCGTTACCGCCTTCCTGGCGGGTGGCTTCGAACAGGAACCAGGTGCGGCGCTCGGTCTCGTCGATGAAGTTCTCGAGGATGCTGGCGCTGGCGACATCGCCGGCCTCGTCGCACACCTCGTGCGCCTTGCGCATCGCGCTCGCGACGTGCTTGTTGTCCTGCATCAGCTCGCGCAGCATCTCGCGCGGCGGGACGTAATCCTCATTGTTGTCCTTGATGGTCTGGAGTTTGGCGACCTGACCGATCGACTTCAGCGTGGTGCCGCCGATCTTGCGGACGCGCTCGGCCAGCTGGTCGGTGGTGGCGAAGATCTGGTCGGACTGCTCGTCGAGCAGCAGATGATAGTCGCGGAAATGCCGGCCGCTGATGTGCCAGTGGAAATTCTTGGTCTTCAGATACAGCGCGAATGCGTCGGCCAGAAGCACGTTGAGCGCCTCCGAGACCTTCTTGACACCATCGGGCGACAGATCGGTGGGGGTATCGAGATCGGGCGAGACCTTGCTGGGGGCTTTGCTCACGGGAAACCTTCCTGTTAGGACGCGGACATTGACGGCGCGCCGCCGCACCCCTAACGCAGGCGGGCAGCGCCGGTTCCTTCAACGGAACCGTTTGGCCGGGACCCTCGGATATCATGGACGATTGGATCGACTATTACGACTCCACGCATACGATCTATGTCAGCAAGCTGCATCGCGATTTGCACTTCCAGATCATCGCGCGGGACATCATCGGCTACATCTCGTCGCCCGAGGCGACCGTGCTCGACTATGCCTGCGGCGAGGCGCTGTCGGCGACCCAGGTGGCAGCTAGCTGCGGCAAGCTGATCCTCGCCGAGCCCGCCCCCGGCGTGCGCGGCCGGCTGATCGCGCGATTTGCCCCGAATACAAAAATCCGTGTCCGCTCGCTCGACGACGTCCGCAAGATGCAGGACCAGTCCATCGACCTCGTGGTGATGAACTCGGTCGCGCAATACATGGCGCCGGAGGAGCTCGATGCTGCGCTCATCAACATCCGGCGGCTGCTGACACCGTCCGGCAAGCTGGTGCTCGGAGATATCCTGCAGCCCAACGTCGGCATGTTCAGGGATGTGATGGCGCTGCTCAGCTTCGGCCTGCGTCACGGCTTCCTGAAAGACGCGCTGATCGGACTGATCAGCACCGCGCTGTCAGATTATCGTCATCTGCGCACGCGCATCGGGCTGCAGCGCTATAGCGAGGACGAGATCGTCGCCAAGCTGACCGCGGCCGGTTTCGCTGTCCAGCGCGCCCACACCAATATCGGCCATAATCGCTGGCGCATGACTTTCATCGCGCGGCCGCCTCTGGTTCGTTAAGCATAACGATTGCCCGAGGTGGCTTGTTACCTGCCAATCGGTAAAGATCGGCGCGGCCCGGTGGCGGAAGCGTCTACGCGAGGGCGGTGCATCGCTCTTTATCCTGGTTCAAATCCAGGCCGGGTCTCCACGCTTCGCCCCTGCGGGGCTACGCGTGGCGCAGCCACGCAAGATCCGCATGGAGGAAGCGTGTCCGGCGTAGCTTGAGCGACGCGAGAGCGAAGACGGACTGTCCACTCCAGAACCTCAATCCATTTCCACCGTTTCGCACGCGGGCAACAGCTGAAGCCGCGCGGCATCCTTTGCCGCAGAGCTGATCACGGCATCGAGCAATCCCGGAAAGCGTGCGTCCAGATCCTCGCGGCGCAGCCGCATGAAGCGGTTGGTTCCCGCCACGCGCGTGAGCATCAGGCCGCATTCGCGCAGCTTGGCGAAGTGATAGGCTAGATTCGACTTGCCGCTGAGCGCGTTGAAGTCGCCGCAGCAGAGTTCGCTGCTGACACGTTCCTGCTGGGCGAGCTGGTACACGATCGCCAATCGGATCGGATCGCTCAGGCAATCCAGAACCATCGGCAGCTCGATCTGCTCGCGGGTGGGATGGAGAGGCGTGCGGCTCATGACCCGGGAATGATAGCGAAGCGGCCACAATGTTCAATAGTTCTTGAACCAATTGACTCTACATCCACCGCATTCAATAGTTCAATAAACATTGAACATAGGGATATCATCCAATGAGCGTGTTCTGGCTGGCCTTGGCGGCTTTTGCGATCGGTACGGAAGGCTTTGTCATTGCAGGGCTTTTGCCGGCGATCGCCACGGACCTCACGATTTCCGTCTCGGCCGCCGGGCAGCTTGTGACCGCCTACGCCCTCACCTATGCGGTCGGCTCGCCGATCCTCGCGGTAGCGCTCAACAACATCGACCGCCGGACCGTGCTGGCCCTGGCGCTCTCGACCTTCATCGCCGGAAATCTCGCCGCGATGGTGGCCTCCGACTATGCGCTGCTGCTGGCCTCGCGCATGCTGATGGCGCTGGGCTCCGGGCTGTGCATGCCGACCGCGCTCGCCGTATCGGTCGCCGTCGCTGCGCCCGAACGGCGCGGCCGCGCGGTGGCACTGGTCACGTCGGGCCTCACGGTTGCGACCGTCATCGGTGTTCCCCTCGGCAATCTGGTCGGCAGCCTGCTCGGCTGGCGCGCAACCTTCGCCATGGTGGCCCTGATCGGCGCCGTCGCGCTCGCCGGGCTGCTGCTCGGCCTGCCCAAAGGTCTGCCGCGCAACACCGCCTCGCTCAGCGAACGGCTGGCGGTGGCGCGTCACGGCAATGTCCTGATCGCGCTTCTGATCACGATTTTATGGGGGCTTGGCGGTTTCACCGTGTTCACCTATTTCGCGGTCCCGCTGCGCGGCCTCGGTTTCGACGCGACGCAAATCAGTCTTGCGCTGCTGGTGTTTGGCGGCGCGGCGGCGATCGGCAACCTGCTCGGCGGCATCCTGGCCGACCGGCTCGGGACGCTCGCCACCGCCGCCCTCGGCCTCGCCGGCATGGCCAGCGCGCTGATCCTGCATTCGCTGGTCCTGAAGCTGATGCCCGGACAGGCGCATTACGCGGTGCTGGGTGCGATCTTCCTCTGGGGCATCTCGGGATGGGCGTTCTATCCGGCCCAGATCGCCAGCATCATCCGGATCGAGCCGCAGGCCTCGATGATCGCGCTCTCGCTCAACGCCTCCGCCATGTATCTCGGCTTCGCCATCGGCGGGGCCTTGGGCGGCGCGGTGCTGGCCACCCTCTCGCCGACCGACCTTGGCTGGATCGGCGGATCGAGCGTCGCGGCCTCCCTTCTGGTGCATCTCGCCCGTGGCTGGCAGGCACGGCCAAAACCCGTCAAAATTGCCGGTTGATGGGCGTTTTTCGGGGTTTCGCCGCCCCGGAATCTGGTCTAAGACCCACCCGCGCGCGAGGGAGACCCCGCGCTCTCGCACAAGGGGACGCGCGGCAAGCGCGCCCTTTTTTTGTGCCCAGATTCCAGCCCGCGAGCGGTGATGCCTAAACGTACCGACATCTCGACCATCCTGATCATTGGCGCCGGTCCCATCGTGATCGGCCAGGCCTGCGAGTTCGACTATTCGGGCACCCAGGCAGTGAAGACGCTGAAGGAAGAGGGCTATCGCATCGTCCTCGTCAATTCCAACCCGGCCACCATCATGACCGATCCGGAATTGGCCGATGCGACCTATATCGAGCCGATCACGCCCGAGATCGTCGCCAAGATCATCGAGAAGGAACGTCACGTCATTCCCGGCGGCTTCGCGCTGCTGCCGACCATGGGCGGACAGACCGCGCTGAACTGCGCACTGTCGCTGCGCCGGCAGGGCACGCTGGAGAAGTTCGACGTCGAGATGATCGGCGCCACCGCAGACGCGATCGACAAGGCCGAGGACCGCCAGCTGTTCCGCGAGGCCATGACCAAGATCGGCCTTGAGACGCCGAAGTCGCGGCTCGCCAACGCCTCCGAACTGAAGAAGTCCTTCCGTGACAAGTACCAGGCCGAGCGCGCGAAGGCGTCGGGCGCAGAGCTCGCAGAGCTCGAGCGGCAGTGGACGCTCGGCGAAAGCGACCGCCGCAAGCGCTATCAGGATCATGCGCTCGGCCAGGCGCTGATGGCACTGTCCGAGATCGGCCTGCCCGCGATCATCCGTCCCTCTTTCACGATGGGCGGCACCGGCGGCGGCATTGCCTACAACAAGGAAGAGTTCCTCGACATCATCGAGCGCGGCCTGGACGCGTCTCCGACCAACGAAGTGCTGATCGAAGAATCCGTGCTCGGCTGGAAAGAGTACGAGATGGAGGTCGTGCGCGACAAGAAAGACAATTGCATCATCGTCTGCTCGATCGAGAACCTCGATCCGATGGGCGTGCACACTGGCGATTCCATCACGGTCGCGCCGGCGCTGACGCTGACCGACAAGGAATACCAGATCATGCGCGACGCCTCGCTGGCGGTGCTGCGCGAGATCGGCGTCGAGACCGGCGGCTCCAACGTGCAGTTCGGCGTCAATCCCGAAGACGGCCGCATGGTCGTGATCGAGATGAACCCGCGCGTGTCGCGCTCCTCCGCGCTGGCCTCGAAGGCCACCGGCTTTCCGATCGCAAAGGTCGCCGCCAAGCTCGCGGTCGGCTACACGCTGGACGAAATCGCCAACGACATCACCGGCGGCGCCACGCCGGCCTCCTTTGAGCCGACCATCGACTACGTCGTCACCAAGGTGCCGCGTTTCGCCTTCGAGAAATTCCCCGGCGCTTCCACCACGCTGACCACTTCCATGAAGTCGGTCGGCGAAGTCATGGCGATCGGCCGCACCTTCCAGGAAAGCCTTCAGAAGGCCTTGCGCGGGCTCGAGACCGGCCTCACCGGCCTCGACGAGATCGAGATCGAGGGTCTCGGCCAGCACGACGACAAGAACGCGATCCGCGCCGCGCTCGGCACGCCGACGCCGAACCGCATCCTTCAGGTCGCCCAGGCCATGCGGCTCGGCTGGACCAACGAGGAGATCTTCAACTCCTGCAAGATCGATCCGTGGTTCCTCAGCGAGATGCGCGGCATCGTCGACATGGAAGAGAAGGTCCGCAAGAACGGCCTGCCGGGCAACGCCTTCGGCATGCGCACGCTCAAGGCCATGGGCTTTTCCGACGCGCGGCTCGCCGTGCTCGCCGAGACGACGGAAGCCGAGGTGACCGCCAAGCGCCACGCGCTCGGCGTTCGTCCGGTCTACAAGCGCATCGACACCTGCGCGGCCGAATTCGCTTCGCCCACCGCCTACATGTATTCGACCTATGAGGCGCTGTTTGCAGGCGCACCTGCGGACGAGAGCTCGCCGTCGGACAAGAAGAAGGTCATCATCCTCGGCGGCGGGCCCAACCGTATCGGCCAGGGCATCGAGTTCGACTATTGCTGCTGCCACGCCTGCTTCGCGCTGCATGACGCCGGCTACGAATCCATCATGGTCAACTGCAACCCGGAGACGGTGTCGACCGACTACGACACCGCCGACCGGCTCTATTTCGAGCCGCTCACCGCCGAGGACGTGCTGGAGATCATCGCGAAGGAGCGCTCGAACGGCACGCTGCACGGCGTGATCGTGCAGTTCGGCGGCCAGACTCCGCTGAAGCTGGCGCGTGCGCTGGAAGCCGCCGAAGTGCCGATCCTCGGCACCTCGCCCGACGCCATCGACCTTGCCGAAGACCGCGACCGCTTCAAGCGCGTGCTCGACAAGCTGCGGCTGAAGCAGCCGAAGAACGGCATCGCCTATTCGGTCGAGCAGGCAAGACTCGTCTCCGCCGATCTCGGCCTGCCGCTGGTGGTGCGCCCGTCCTACGTGCTCGGCGGCCGCGCGATGCAGATCATCCGCGAGGAGAACCAGCTCAACGACTATCTGCTCGGCACGCTGCCCGAGCTGGTGCCGGCCGACGTCAAGGCGCGCTATCCGAACGACAAGACCGGGCAGATCAACACCGTGCTCGGCAAGAACCCGCTGCTGTTCGACCGCTATCTGTCCGACGCGACCGAGATCGACGTCGATTGCCTCTGCGACGGCAAGGACACCTTCATCGTCGGCATCATGGAGCACATCGAGGAAGCCGGCATCCATTCCGGCGACAGCGCCTGCTCGCTGCCGCCGCACTCGCTCGAGCCTGAGATGATCGAGGAGCTGGAGCGGCAGACGCGTGAGCTGGCGCTCGGCCTCGACGTCGTCGGCCTGATGAACGTGCAGTACGCGATCAAGGACGGCGAGATCTACGTGCTCGAAGTCAACCCGCGCGCCTCGCGCACGGTGCCCTTCGTCGCCAAGGTGGTCGGCACGCCTGTTGCCAAGATCGCGGCGCGCATCATGGCCGGCGAGAAGCTCGCCGACTTCAAGCTGAAGAAGGCGGACTTCAAGCATGTCGGCGTGAAGGAATCGGTGTTTCCGTTCGCACGCTTCCCCGGCGTCGACACGGTGCTCGGCCCCGAGATGCGCTCGACCGGCGAGGTCATGGGCATCGACAGCTCCTTCGCGGTGGCATTCGCCAAGAGCCAGCTCGGCGGCGGCACGCGGGTGCCGCGCAAGGGCACGGTGTTCGTCTCGGTTCGCGAGAGCGACAAGACGCGCATCGCCGAGGCCGTTCGCGAATTGCATTCGCTCGGCTTCAAGGTGCTGGCGACATCAGGTACGGCACGCTTCCTGACCGACCAGGGCATCCCGACCGAGAAGGTGAACAAGGTGCTGGAGGGACGGCCGCACATCGTCGATGCCATCACCAATGGCGACGTCCAGCTCGTCCTCAACACCACCGAAGGCCCGCAGGCGCTCGCCGACAGCCGTTCGCTGCGGCGCGCGGCCCTCTTGCATAAAGTGCCGTATTACACCACTCTTTCCGGGGCCGTGGCGGCCGCGCAGGGCATCCGCGCCTATCTGGGCGGGGACCTTGAGGTTCGTACCCTGCAGAGCTACTTTTCGGAAACCTGATCGCTAGCGGCGGCGAAGCCTCCGCTAAGTGATTGGCAATGAAGCCACAATGGCCGCAGGAACTGTCCGGCCATTGTGGCGGTTCTGTTCCGTTGCCAAGCCCATATCTGTCAGCTTCGGCGGCCCCACGCGTTGGGCTCCGGAAGACCGACGAATCAAGGTTGCGGCGCCCATCTGCGTTCTGGGGCGCACGATCGAAGGACGAGAGAGAAGATGGAAAAGGTTCCGATGACTTCGGCCGGATTTGCCGCGCTCGGGGAAGAATTGAAGAAGCGCCAGTCCGAGGACCGTCCGCGCATCATCGAGCATATCGCGGAAGCGCGTTCGCACGGCGACCTGTCGGAGAACGCGGAATATCATGCCGCGAAGGAAGAGCAGTCCCACAATGAAGGCCGCATCGCCGAGCTCGAGGACAAGCTCGCGCGCGCCGACATCATCGATATTTCCAAGCTGTCCGGCGACACCATCAAGTTCGGCGCCACCGTGACGCTGGTCGACGAGGACACCGAGAAGAAGACGGTGTGGCAGATCGTCGGCGAGGTCGAGGCCGACGCCAAGAAGGGCCGCATCTCCATCACCTCGCCGCTCGCGCGCGCGCTGATCGGCAAGAAGAAGGGTTCGACCGTCGAGGTCAACGCCCCCGGTGGCGCCAAGGCGTATGAGATCACCAAGGTGGAGTGGCGGTAAGGATTTGCCGCTGCGAGTGACGTTGAGAAAGAGGCCGCGCGGTGCGCGGCCTCTTTTGTGTCTGGGTGCTTTTAACCTCGCCCCGCTCGTCGCTGCGAGCGCAGCGCTGCGTCCGGAGCCGAGAGCGGAGCGAGCTAACGCCGCCCCTTCACATCCAGCGGCACCGCGGCCTCGTATTTCGAGTTATGCAGCACCAGCGAGGTCCGCACGTTGCGCACATGCGGCGCGGCGGTCAGGTGGGTGACGAAATCCTGGAAGGTCGCCATGTCAGGGGCGACGCATTTCAGGATGAAATCGACCTCGCCCGACAGCATCCAGCATTCCCGCACCAGAGGTTCGGCGCGGACGAACTCCTCGAAGGCGCGCAAATCCGCCTCGGCCTGGCTGGACAAGTGCACGGCGGCGAACACAGTGACGTCGAAGCCGAGCTTTCGGGCGTCCAGGAGGCCGCGATAGCCGTGGATATACCCCTCCTCCTCCAGCGCCCGGACGCGGCGCAGGCAAGGTGGCGGCGAGATGCCGACGCGCTTGGCCAGCTCGACATTGGTGATTCGACCGTCGGCCTGGATCTCGGTGAGAATCTTCAGGTCGATCTCGTCTAGGTTCCGCGACACGTGATTGGAACTCCTGGCCTTTGCGGCGGTATTGGTGGGTTTGCCGCAATCCTCATAGCCAGTCCGCAGCGATTGCGCAATTTTATTGCGCGTGCAGCGCAATCGACTTTTGTTCCCTGTTGGAAAAATCCGCCGACAGGGAATGCAATTCTTGCATAGCTCACCAGAAGGCTTAGATTAGCTCTTATATTTCAGCGCCTCCGCGAGGCCTCCCGGCACGTTCCGCGCCCGCGCTGCAAATCCCCCGTGAAAGGCGTCCATCGAAATGTCCGCTCCTGTTCATGCAAAGGTCGTGATTATTGGCTCCGGCCCCGCCGGCTACACGGCGGCGATCTACGCCGCGCGCGCGATGCTCGAGCCGATCCTGATCCAGGGCATCCAGCCGGGCGGTCAGCTCACCATCACCACAGACGTCGAGAACTATCCGGGCTTCGCCGACGTGATCCAGGGCCCGTGGCTGATGGAGCAGATGGAGAAGCAGGCGCTTCACGTCGGCACCCAGATCAAGACCGATCTGGTGGTCAAGCTCGATACCACGCAGCGGCCGTTCCGCCTCACCTGCGATAGCGGCGACGTCTATCTCGCCGACGCCGTCATCCTGGCCACCGGCGCCCAGGCGCGCTGGCTCGGGCTGCCGTCCGAAGTGAAATTCCAGGGCGGCGGCGTGTCGGCCTGCGCCACCTGCGATGGCTTCTTCTACCGCGGCAAGGAAGTCGTGGTGGTCGGCGGCGGCAATACGGCGGTCGAGGAAGCCCTGTACCTCACCAACCATGCCTCGCAGGTCACCATCGTGCACCGTCGCGATCACTTCCGCGCCGAGCGCATCCTGCAGGAGCGTCTGTTCAAGCACCCGAAGATCAAGGTGGTCTGGGACTCGGCGGTCGACGAGATCTGCGGCACCGAGAACCCGAACAAGGTCACCCATGTGCGACTGAAGAACGTCAAGACCGGTGCCTTGACCGATGTGCGGACCGACGGCGTCTTCATCGCCATCGGACACGCACCGGCGACCGAGCTCGTGAAGGGCCAGGTCAAGCTCAAGCCCTCGGGCTATGTCGAGGTCGCCCCGAACTCGACCGCGACCTCGGTGCCCGGCCTGTTCGCCGCCGGCGACGTCGCCGACGAGACCTATCGCCAGGCCGTCACGGCCGCCGGCCTCGGCTGCATGGCAGCACTCGAAGCCGAACGTTTCCTGGCCCTGCGCGCCAGCGAGCGCGCCGCAGCGGAATAAGATCATGCCTCGAACACGCGACGGATTTACGGATATGGATTGGGACAAGCTGAAGGTGTTTCACGCGGCGGCGGAAGCGGGCAGCTTCACGCATGCGGGCGAGCAGCTCGGCCTGTCGCAATCGGCGGTGTCGCGCCAGGTCTCGGCGCTGGAGCAGGAGCTCTCGGTCTCGCTGTTCCACCGCCACGCCCGCGGCCTGATCCTCACCGAGCAGGGCGACCTCCTGTTCCGCACCGCGCATGACGTGTTCATGCAGCTGCAGGCGGCGCGCGCCAAGCTGACCGACAGCCGCGAGCGGCCGAGCGGCGACCTCAAGATCACGACCACGCCCGGTGTCGGCATCAACTGGCTGATCCCGCGGCTCGGCGAATTCACCGCGCTCTATCCGGAGATCCGGATCTCGCTGATCGTCACCGACGAGGAGCTCGACCTGTCGATGCGCGAGGCGGACGTCGCGATCCGCACCCGCAAGCCGACGCAGCCGGATCTGATTCAGCGCAAGCTGTTCGCGATGGGCTTCCACGCCTATTGCTCGCCTGATTACATCAAGCGCTTCGGCACGCCGCGCACGCTCGAGGAGCTCGACTCCCACCGCATCATCACGCTCTCCGACGGCAGCTTCGCGCCGCATCTGCAGAACCGCAACTGGCTGATCGAAGCGGGACGCAACGGCTCGGGCCCGCGCGAAGCCTACTTCAAGGTCAACAACATCCTCGGCCTCGTCCGCGCCTGCCAGCAGGGCCTCGGCATCGCCGCGCTGCCGGATTATCTGATCGAAGAACAGAGCCGCCTCGTGCAGCTGTTCGGAGAATCGGATTCGATCCAGCTCGACACCTATTTCGTCTATCCCGAGGAGTTGAAGACGGTCGCGCGCGTGCAGGTGTTCCGCGACTTCGTGGTGAGCAAGGCGCAGCGCTGGCCGTCCTGATTTCCGCATGTCTGACATGCGGCCTCGGCTGTTGCTGCATGCCGCTCGTCAAGCTCATACTGCTTGCACGCTGAGCCTTCGCGTTGCGCATTTGTCCCCCTCCTCCAGTGGCGCGGGAGTTCAGTAATCCCTCTTGGAAGGTGATTGTGTCGGCCTCACGTGGCCAATACCTTAAGCCGGGCCCTCTGGGTCCGGCTTTTTTTCTGCCCTGTTCGGCCTTCGCGTTCCGCGTGTATTGACAGTTCCACGCATACCCCGCATCATTTAAGAATGATCACGAAGTCGTGCGCAATCGTCTCGAAAAAAGGCCCCCATCCCGGGGCCTCGGATTTTTGCGCGCGCTAATACAGCTTCGTCATCGCAAGCAAATCCCGAAAACCCCGCCGCCTGGACGGGGTTTTTTCATGTGCCCTCCGTCTCAGGTTTTTTTCCCGAGAAGGAGATGGAATATGACCGGACTACAGGAACATTTGCACGGGCTGTGGCTGCCGCTGGTGACGCCGTTTCAGGGCGGCGCGCTCGACGAGAGGTCGCTGCGACGGCTGACACGGCACTACTCCGGACAGGCCGTCGACGGCTTCATCCTGGGCGCCACCTCCGGCGAAGGCATGACGCTGCGCGAGGCTGAGCTCGAGCGGCTCGTCGCCATCGTGCGCGACGAGATGGCGGCGGGCCGCCGCAGCTTGCCGATCTGCCTCGGACTGTCGGGCGCGGATACGTCGCGGTTGAAGGACCGCCTCGACGAGACCGCGGACTGGCCGATCGACGGTTATCTGATCGCGAGCCCCTATTATGTGCGGCCCTCGCAGCGCGGCCTGTCAGCGCATTTCGAGGCGCTCGCCGATCACGCCGCCTGGCCGATCGCGCTCTACAACATCCCCTATCGCACCTCGGTGAACATCACCAACCAGACCATGCTGCGGCTCGCCGAGCATCCAAACATCATCGGGCTGAAGGATTGCGGCGCGAGCCGCGAGCAATCCATCGCGCTGCTGCGTGACCGGCCGAAGGGCTTTCGCGTGCTCACCGGCGAGGATGCGAACTACCTCGACGCGCTCACCGACGGCGCCGACGGCGGCATCGTGCTGTCGGCGCATGTCGAGACCGCGACGTTTGCGGCCGTGTATGCCGAGGTGAAGCGCGGCAATTACGATGCGGCGCAGACGCACTGGCACGAGGTCGCCGAGCTGACGCGGCTGTTGTTCACCGAGCCGAGCCCGGCGCCGGCGAAGTACTGGCTGTGGCGGTGCGGCCTCATCGACAGCCCCGAAGTGCGCCTGCCGATGGTCGAGATCGGCAGCGAGCTCGCAGCGACGATCGACCGCGAGATCGAGCGGCGGATGAAAGTCGCGGCATAGCCGCTTCCTCTCTTCACGCACGCGCTGCCCCTTCTCCTCTTTCTCGCCGCTAACGCGGCGAGCCACCCTCTCCCACAACAAGGGGAGAGGGAAGGCAGCGTCGTGTCCGCTCGACAACGTTTCGATTTTGGAAAGATCGACCTATGGGAATTCGTCAGTGGCTCGATGCCCTGAAGGCGGCATGGAACGGCCCGTCATGCGCGAGCGAGCTATCGGAGTGGCTGCGGCGCGATATCGGGCTGAACGCCGACGATTTGAAATCCCGTCCGCAGCACATCGACGAGATCAGAAGGAAATACAGCGGGTGGGTTTAGGCGATCGACCGATCGGCGCGGCGGGGAGTCTTCACTCCTCCCCTGGAGGCCCCCTCCAGGGGAGGGTAAGAGCCGCCGTAGTTAACCGCAGGCGAACGGCCTTCGCATCTGCCGCATGGCGCATCCACGGCTCGTTTACGCAATCGGGCCTATCGTTGCCGTTCAAGGTCTTTCGGAGGGGGAATTACCATGGGCCAACGCACCCGGCCTACGGCCGCGCGCCAATTCGCGCCCGCCGATCTCTTGCAGGGAATTCTGTTGGTGTCGTCATTCGGTTTCTGGGCGGTGATGCTCGGCCTGATGCCGGTGCTGCTGTTTCGTGTCTGGCTGGTCGGCTGACGCGCGCACCCGCGCGGATGGTTAATCCGTGGTAGCACCTGTGTTCGAATGCGCGCGAGATTGCGACGCGGAATCTTAAAACATCCCGCCTATCACTGACGTCGATTAAGCGAAGAAATCGCGGGGGCGTTTCGTGAATACTCAGAATGAAGTGGTGTCGCATTACGACGCCGGACAGCAGAGCTTTACCACCGAGGACATTCTCTGGGCCGCCGGCATCTGGTCGGTGATCCTCACCCTGTCGCCGGTCATCGTATTCTACATGCTGATGGTGGCGTAACTTTCATAGTGATCCCCCACAAACGCAAAACGCGCGACATTCGCGCGTTTTCCGTCCGGGGAATGAATTATGAAAATTATGCCGCCTGCTTGTGCATTGCGCCGGAAGCCGACGCCGTGCCGCGAATAGCCTTCACTGAACGCTCGATCGCCGCCCACAGCCTTGCGATTTCCTGGGCCGCACGGCTCTCGGCCTGATACTCGCGCGCGCCTTCGCCGTGGCTGAGCGCCATCAACAAATCAGAACGGTTGGTGATCTGGCCGCCCCACACCGGAGCGCGGAATTTCGCCAGCGCCTCACGGGCGATGGTGACGATCGGGCTTTCGGCCTCGTCGCGCTTGGCCGGCGCACCGTTGAGCACGACAGCGTAGGGCTTGCGCGCCGCGCGGCACATCTGGATGGTTTCCTGCACCGCGTTGACGTCGAACACGCCGGGCCGCGCCGGAATGACCACCATCGTCGCGTTCTTGATCGCGTCGTCGACGACGGCCGAGAGGTTTGGCGGCGTGTCGATCAACACCCATTCATAACCGTCGCGCTTGGCAGCGGAGACGATGCCGCTGACCGAGTTCACGGCAGCCTTGATCGGCGGCTCGTTGGTGCCGCGCAGCTTGTGCCACAGCGTGAGCGAGCCCTGCGGATCCGCGTCCACCAGCATGACCTGCTTGCTCGCCTTGATCTGCGCAGCAAGATGTGCGGCGAGGGTACTCTTGCCCGAGCCGCCTTTACGCGATGCGAAAACAATAACGTTCATACCCTTGGCCTCCAGATTGACCCCAGGCCGCGAAAATGAATCACCACGCTGATTCGGGAAAGAAAAATTTATCGGCAGTTGCCTTGCCGCCACGAAATAACAAGACGTGTTGGCTTTTGAGTCACACTGCTGTGAGCGACCGCGACACAAACTGCAATGAAACGCCGTTCACGCCGGTAATCGTGCGTTTTCCAGGCGGCAATGCGGGACAAAACGGCATGCAACCTCACCGCGCAAATCCTCTCGCAGCTCTCCGCCATCGAACGCGACCGTAATTGTCGCAAATGTCCGCATGGGAAGGCGAACAAAAGGAGTCCGGTGGCTGTCGCGTGGCTGATGCCCGAACATGCAAATGCCCGGGCCATCCTGCCCGGGCATGAGTTTCAGCCGAGGAACGCAGCGCCCCGCGCTCAGCCTTCGCTGGAGTTCTTCTTCCTGGCCGTCTTCGGCGCCGGCTTGGTGCTCTTCTTCGCGGACTTTGCCGGGGAGCTCTTGATGCTGGTCGGCTTGCCGGCGCGGACCTCGCCCCGCTCCGGTCCCGACCGGAAGAACGCCCGGCACTGCGGCGAGAGCTGCGACTTCTTCTGGATCATGCAGGCGGTGATGGCATCGACGTTCGGAACGAACTCGCCGCACAGCCGCATCGCATCCGGCGTGCAGGCCTGCTGCTCTTCCTGCGTGTAGGCAAAGCCGGCGCCGGGTTGGACCAGGACGGCCAAGCCAAGAGCAAGGGCAAGCGCAAGGGTAAGCGAACGGCTTGCAGCGGCCAAGGATTGCTTGAAGCGAAACGCCGGCATCGATCCCCCCAAATGTCGAGTCGGAGCGAATAGTGGGTGAACGGGCGTTCGTTGGCAACGAGGCTCGCGGCGAAAGCTCGGACGTGTGCGGTCTCGGCAACAGGCGGTCGGACTGGCACCAAGCCCGCTCAGCCCAGCGCCAGCGGCACTCTGCAGCCGTCATCACCCGCCTTGTGCGCAATTGCGCACAAGGCGGGTGATGACGGCTGTGGGCGGGGTAAGACCCGCCCTTCCAACAAAAAATGGGAAAACAACCCCATGCACAGTAGCCATGTCCCGGCAAACGCTACGGATTTCCAGGCGCTCTTACGGATTTTTCGAATCCGTTTTGACTCGTCGGGCAAAACAGGGGCATAATGCCATCGTTCGGAATTGCGCGGGGTGGTCAGCTTCCCCTTGAGGTGAGGGTCGCATGGCCACCGTGTTGATCGTCGCGCCGGTGTTCGCCCTGATCGCGGCCGGCTATGCGGCGGTGCTGTTTCGCTTCGTCACCGAGACCGCGCACAAGGGCATCTCCGAATTCGCCTTCAGCATCGCGATCCCTGCCCTGCTGTTCCGCACCATCGTCGTCTCGGAATTCCCCGACGTCAGCCCCTGGCGGATGTGGGGCAGCTATTACGGCGCACTGGCGATCACCTGGATCGCGGCGCTGGCTCTCTCAGTGCTGCTGCGCGCGCGGCGCGAGGATCGCGAGGACGGCGTCGTGTTCGCGATCGGCTCGGTCTACGGCAACATCGTGATGCTCGGCATTCCGCTCGTGCTCTCGGCGCTCGGCAACGAGGCGGCGGGGCCGATGGCGCTGATCCTGTCGGTGAACACGCCGCTGCTCTGGCTCTGCGGCATTTTGCAGATGGAGCTGGTCAGCCAAAAACGGACCGGCTCGCCGCTGTCGGTGATCCGCCCCGTGCTCGCCGACCTCGCGCGCAACCCGCTGATGCTGGCGATCGGCTTCGGCGTGGTCTGGCGCTTCACCGGCCTCGGCCTCAACCCGGTGGTCGACCGGACGGTCGAGCTGCTCGCCCAGGCGGGATCGCCGGCCGCGCTGATCGCGCTCGGCATCAACCTGTTCCGCTTCGAGGTGAAGGGCGAGAAGCTCAGCATCCTCGTGATGTGCGCGCTCAAGCTCGCGGCGATGCCCGCCGCCGCGTTCGTGCTCGCAAAGCTGCTCGGCCTGCCGCCGGTCGCAGCCGGCGTGATCGTGCTGTTCGCGGCGATGCCGACCGGCGCGAACGCCTACATCTTCGCGGCGCAGTATCAGCGGCTGGTGAACCCGGTGTCGGGCGCGGTGGCGCTGGGCACGCTGCTGGCGGCGCTGACGTTGCCGGTGGTGGTGATGGTGGTGAGGTAGGACGCCTGACGATGCCGAAACCGCTATTCGACGCGCTGGCCCACGCGCCAGCCCATCTCCCAGAAGTCCGCCTCGAGCCGGGTGGCTTCCTTGAAGATCGCAATCAGTTCGGCCTCGCGGGCCGGCGTGGCGTAGAGATCGGCGAGATGCTCCAGATGCGCCTGCGCCTTGGCAGCGACCTCCTGGTACGGCGCGCCGGCGTACTCGGCGATCCAGACGCGGTAGGCGTTCGTCGCGGCGTCCGCGCCGGGTCGCGCCGCAAGCCGCGTTGCAATCTCCGCGTACCCGATCACGCAAGGCGCCAGCGCCACCTTGAGTGCCAGCAGATCACCGCGCATTCCCGCGTCGAGCACGTAGCGTGTATAGGCCAGCATCTCGGCCGCCGGAGGAGCCTGTTCGAGGTCGGCCGGCGATAGACCCCAATCGGCACAGAGCTTCACATGCAGGTTCATCTCGACATCAAGGATGGCCGAAAGGCCGGCCGCTGCTTCCCGCATGTCGGCAAGTTTGGGCGACTTGTAGACCGCGAGCGCGTACGCGCGCGCAAACTCGATCAAGAACAGGTAGTCTTGAACGAGGTAGTGACGAAACGCAGCTTCAGGGAGCGAGCCGTCCGCCAATCCGTTCGTGAAGGGATGCTCGGTGTAAGCCCGCCACTCAACGGATGCTTCTGTCTTGAGACGCTCGAAGAAACTCACGATCTTTTTCGCCTGGCTTGCTGTTCCATGAACGTCGTTGGCTCGCTACCGATAACGCATTGCGAACCGGGGAGCTACGGGGACCGCGCACAAAATCGGCTTTGAGCGGCGTTGCGGATAGGGCCCTCCCCGCTTCGGGAGTTTGGTGCACTGTCATCGTAATCGTCGGCAATTGTGCTCGCCAAGTTGCTCGGCCTGCCGCCGGTTGCAGCGAGCGTGATCGTGCTGTTCGCGGCGACGCCGACCGGCGCGAACGCCTACATCTTCGCGGCGCAGTACCAGCGGCTGGTGAACCCGGTGTCGGGCGCGGTGGCGCTGGGGACGTTGCTGGCGGCGGTGACGTTGCCGGTGGTGGTGGCGGGGGTTAGGTAGGTCGGCCCGCCCTCTGCCCGAACAGCCGCTGGTCGTGGGGATAACGCGCCACATGCGACACGCGGATGCGCGCGGCGTCCTTGTGTCTCGGATTGATGATGTAGTTTTGCGAGAACGGCACGATGACCGATGGCACCGACACCATCGCCGTGCGTGCATCAACGAACCAAGGCCGCAACAAGCCGCGCGTCACTCTGGGATCATCAACCCAATCCGGTGATATTTTTTCGATATCGGTCAAGCCTACCGTTCCGACGGCGAGATCATCGGGCACGTCGATGCCGAGCAGCTGATAGCTGGTCGGCAGGTCCTCGACATCGATTTCCAGATGCACCATCACTTCGAGCAGCGCCGAAGCCGGATGATCCGCGGCGTAGACCACGTGCCGGCCGCGATCATGCCAGCGGCCGTCGGCCTTCAGGCCGCCGATGCCTGACAGATCGTCGAAATTGGAGATACGCCAGATCCTCACGCCAAATCCTCAGGCAAGGATGCCGTGATCGATCCTGTGCAACATCTCCTCGACGACACGCGCCCCCGCCTCCGTCGCGAGGTAGGCCAGCGGCGTTTCCCCGCGCAGTGCCTTCTTGGGCTTGCGCAGCCAGCGGTGCGCCTTCGCGGCCTCGCCGAAGACGTTCGCGGCCAGCCGATCGACCCGCGCCAACCGCACCGCCTTGTCGGTCTCCTCGACCGTCAGCGGCTCGCCATCCGACAGCCGCCGCGCCAGCGTACGCTTGGGCACGACGAGCGCGAAAATCTCGTCGTCGCTGTAGTTGGCAAGACGCTTGAGCGCAGCGGGCTCGATCCGAAACAGGCTGTTGGCGTCAATGACGACATTGAACAGCTCAGCCGAGGCCAGCTCTTCATCCGAGGCATCCCTGCTAAGCCCGAGCGACGGCGCATCGGTGACGGTGGAGAGCCCCGTGACCGCATCGAAATGCCCGCGCACGACGAGCGCGCCGGGGTGCTGTTCATAGGTCTGGTCCGGCTCGGCGGCGGACGGGCGTTCAATTGCCGCCCTGCGCGATTTGTCGGGTGGAGATTTGTGCGTCGGCTTCGATGACGGCTTGCGGTCAGGCCGCTGAGTCAGGGCTCCCGCCGCGATCGTCGTGATCTGTTTGTTGGTCAGCGAGCCGGGGGCACGAAGCCCGCGCGAGACTGTTGAACCAACGCCTTTGCCAGTCCGCTCGTTCTTTGCCATGGCAACCGCCGTAATGCCAAATGCCTAAAAAATTCGACCAAGTGGCATTTAAGCACATCGGTTGCCGGATTCAAGCGCGGCCCCGCGGATCGACAACGAGGAGTTTCGTGCACTGTCACCGCAATTCGAATTCGAAGATGCCGTCCGTCAGTTTTTGAAGGCGTTGCAAATCGCAGGAGTGGCCCTGCCTTCCGATTCGATCGAGAACATCGTCGACCTTTTCAAGAAGCGGACGTAGGGGCACGTCGCTACCTAAGTCCGCACCTCATAGGGAACGAACAATCGCGGTAGATTCCGGATGCTTGAAAAATCATTGGTACAGTTGGGTGGGCTCGAACCACCGACCTCCTGTTCCACAGACAGGCGCTCTAACCAACTGAGCTACAACTGCATCCTTGCGAGCCGCCCTCAAGGGCTGCCTGAAAAGGCCGTAAGGGGGCTGGACGGGGCGGAAACTAGGTGCAACGGCCCGGTTTGGCAAGGCCGTAACCGACCTAAAATCCGGCGGAAATCACCTTATTCCAGAACAAAACCCGGGCCTCGCGGCCCGGGTTTCTTATTTTAACCAACCGCCTGGATCAGGCGGCGGGCGGGTAGAGCTTCGAGGCGCTGGCCTTGATCGGCTCGGCGGTCTCGGCAGCGACGCGCTGGCCGATCTCGAACAGCTCCCTGGCCTGGGACTGGAAGGTCTCGAGCTGCTTGCGGGAATGGTTGGACCACAGCGAAAACGCCTCCGACGGCGACTTCACGCCGAACAGCTCCTGGGCGAAGTCGAGGTGGGCACTGCTGTTGGCCTTCATGAACTCCACCAGCTTGGCGGTGTACTCGCTCGCGCCCTTGTTGGCGGAGGTGAACACGGCTTCGACGGTGCCGTTGTGGCTCTCGGCGGCGTCCTTGAACTTGGCGTAGCTCTCACGGGCCTGCGACACGCCCTTTTCGGCGAACGCACGCATCTGCTCGGGAACCTCGAACGGGATGATCGAGGCAGAAAACGGATCAGTCGCAGCTGTCATGGTTGGTCCCTCACGCTAATGAAAAATGGAGTGAGCCTTCTGGCGCTGCCCGCCGGCCCCGACCTAGGCCTCAAATTCAGCGGGAACGAAGACTGGAAACGCGAAACAAACGAATGGCTCGTCCAGCGCCCAGGAGTATCGCTGCCTAACATGTCAACATTGTGCACCGCAATGTGATCGGGGCGGCGGCGAGAAAATTTAATCCCGGGGAGGGTGAGGTTCCCGGTCAAGGGAACCGGGGGTTGAGGTATGCCGGTGCGGAAAACGTGGAGAAGGCGGCGCTCGCTGGCGTCTTACCCTCCCCTGGAGGGGGAGGGTCGATCGCGCGAAGCGCGAGCGGGGTGGGGTGATCCCTCCACCCAGGCGGCGCATCCGGGGAGAGACTGTCACCCCACCCCGTCTCGCATCTCGCTGCGCTCGATACGAGCCGACCCTCCCCCTCCAGGGGAGGGTGCAGATCGCGTCGCCTCGGCAAGCCGGTTTGACAAGCCCCGCCAGCGAATCCTGCGGATGCAATCGATGTGCGGCTTGCGGGGTCAGCCGGATTAAGGTTATCGCGGCTTAGGGCCGGTTGCCGGGACCGGGGCCGTGGACCTGCCCGCGCCCGCGCGCGATACTAACCCTTTCTTAAGGCTGTCATTCCGGCGGCCTTGCACAATGATGCTGACAAGCGAGACTTGAAGCCGGTCGGATGACGAGTTCGGATTTCCAGTTGCGAGGCGTGGGCGATCCCCGGCTGGCCGTGCACGCGACCTCGCCGCTGCCCGCCTGGCTCTGGTCGATCGACGGCACGCGCGTGCTCTGGGCCAATCCGGTCGGCGCAAGACTGTTCGGCGCGGCCAATGCCACAGCCCTCGCGGACAGGACCTTTGGCCCGGCGGACAGCCATCGCCGTCAGGTCGCCCGGCTCGCCCGCCAGCTACCGGCGAACGGCGCCGTCAGGCTCGAACGTCTGCGCGGCTTCGGCGCCCGCCTCGGCACGCTGATGACCTGCGCCTGCGCGCGCCTCGAATTTGCCGATGGCCAGCATGGTCTGCTCGTCACCGCGATGGACCCGACGCTGCGCGCCATGCCGCTGGTCGAGCGGCTGCACCGCCTCGTCGACGGCGCCAAGGTGCCGATGGCGGCGTTCGCGCGCGACGGCCTGTTCGTCGGCGCCAGCGAAGCCGCCCATTCCCTGCTCGGCTTTCGCGATCTCGGCGATGCCGACCTCGACCAGACCCGCAGCGATGCGCTGACGAAAGGCCGCGCCGAGACGCCGATCGGCATCGGCAAGATGGTGCTGCAACGGGTCGGCGTGGGTGCCGATGTCGGCCTGGTCGCGTTGATCGAGCCTGCGGCGCCTGCCGAACCAGCGCCCGAGAGCACGCCGGATGCCGCAGCTGAAGCGCCGGTTGAATCCGCGCCGCACGCCGCGGCGATGCCGGGCGCGCCGCCGCCATCCGCAGCGGTGCCGGCCGGGATCGCATTGTTCGACGCCTTCGCCGATCCCATCGAAGAGACCGCACAGGCACCGGAGCAAGAGCCGGAGCAGGAAGCGCTCGCCCAGGCCGCCGACATCGTGCCGAAAACTCCGGTTGAAAACTTGGCCGAAGCCATCGTGTCGCCGCAGGCCGCGCCAATCACCTCACACATGGTCGAACCGCCGCCGGGCCACGCAGAGCCGCCCGCACCGCGTCAGCATCCGCTGCGCTTCCTGTGGCAGATGGATGCGGACGGTCGCTTCGTGCTCGCAACCGGCGAGTTCATCCACCTGATGGGCGCGCACACGGCCGCCGGCTTCGGCCGCCCCTGGCGCGAGATCGCCGACGAATTTGCGCTCGACCCCGAGGGCCGCGTCGCGCAGGCGCTGGCCAGCCGCGACACCTGGGCCGGGATCACCGTGAACTGGCCGGCCGATGGCGGCGAGCATCTGCCGGTCGAGCTTGCAGGCCTGCCGGTCTACGATCACGCGCGCAATTTTGCGGGCTTCAAGGGCTTTGGCGTCTGCCGCGATCTCGACGGCCTCAACCGGCTCGAGGCGCTCCGGCGCTTCGAGCAGCTCGCCGCGCCGGCCGCGCAGCGCGGCCTCTCCGCCGACGTCGTCGCGCCCGATCCCGAGCCGGAGCCCGTGGCGGAGGCCCCGCCTCCACCGAGCGAGCCGCCCGCAGCCAAGCCCGAGCCGACACCTGAAGCTGACCTGCCCGCCCCCGCCCCCGACGCGAATTCACACCCAACCGATCCGGAAACGCCAGTGGAAACGCCTCCCAATGTCGTGCCGTTCCGTCCGCCCGGCGATGTCAGATCACTCAGTGATCAGAGATCGCCGACGCTGACCCCGGTCGAGAACAGCGCGTTCAACGAGCTCGCCCGGCAATTGTCCGAGCGGCTAGAGCGCGAGCGCGAGACGATCGCAGCCGGCACGTCCGAGCCGCCGGCCGCGGAGAATGCTCCCGAGCCGCCGCTGCCCGAGCCCGAGGCGCCGCAGCCGCCGGAATGGCTGGCCGAGCCGGCGCCGCCCGCGCACGGTCACAGCGTGCGCGACCGCGCGCTGCTCGACCTGTTGCCGACGGGCATCCTGATCTACCGGCTCGACCGGCTGCTCTACGCCAACCCCGCCTTCCTCGCGCGCATGGGCTATGCCGATCTGGGCGCGCTGGAATATGCCGGCGGGCTCGATGCGCTCTATGTCGAGCCGGGCGTATCGTCGGCGAGCAGCACGTCGCAGGCCGGCACGCCTGTCACGATCAGCGCGACGGTGGCGAACGGCGAAGCGCCGCTTCCGACCACCGAAGCGCACCTGCACACGATCGACTGGGACGGCGAGAGCGCGCATGCGCTGATCTGCGCGCTGCCGCAGGCTGCAACGGTGCTCGCTGTCGCTGCGCCGCCCGTCGTCGCCGAGCCTGTTATTGCCGGAGCTGCCGTCGTCGCGGAGTCCTTCCCCTACGCGCCCACGCTCGAGCCCGAGGCCGGCGATGCCGACGCCGAGGATCTCGCCGCGATCCTCGACACCACGGCCGAGGGCATCGTCATGTTCGATGCCGAAGGCAACATCCACGCCTGCAACCGCAGCGCCGAGGCGCTGTTCGGCTATGACGGCGCAGCGCTGATGCAGCAGACCCTGATGACGCTGTTCGCGCCGGAGAGCCAGCAGATCGTCGCCGACTATCTCGAACACCTCAAGAGCCAGGACATATCGAGCCTGCTCGACCACGGCCGCGAGGTGCTGGGCCGCGAGAAGAAGGGCGGCGTCATTCCGCTCGCCATGATCATGGGCCGCACGCGGCCCGACGGCCCGAACTTCTTCGCCGTGTTCCGCGACCTCTCGCAGAGCAAGCAGGGCGAGAGCGAATTGAAGCAGGCGCGCCATCTCGCGAACGGCGCGGCGAATGCCAAGGCCGACATGCTGGCGCGGATCAGCCACGAGATCCGCACGCCGCTCAACGCCATCATCGGCTTCGCCGAGGTGATGATCTCCGAACGCTTCGGCGCGCTCGGCAACGAGCGCTACGGCGAATACATGAAGGACATCCGCGCCTCCGGCGAGCGCGTGATCACCATCATCGACGATCTGCTGGAGCTGTCGCGGATCGAGACCGGCAAGCTCGACCTCTCCTTCGCCAACCTCAACCTCAACGACCTCGTCGAAGCCTGTGTCACGGTGATGCAGCCGCAGGCCAATCGCGAGCGCATCATCATCCGCACCTCGCTCGCGCACGCGCTGCCGCAGGTGAGCGTCGACGCGCGCGCGATGCGGCAGATCACGGTGAACCTGATCTCGAACTCGATCCGGCTCGCCAGCGCCGGCGGCCAGGTCATCGTCTCGACCGCGCTGTCCGATCGCGGCGAGATTGCCTTGCGCATCCGCGACACCGGCCACGGCCTCAGCGAGCGCGAGGTCGCCGCGGCGATGGAGCCGTTCCGCACCCCGCCGCCGGGCGATGCCGCGGACAGTTCGGCGCTCAGCCTGTCATTGACCAAGGCCCTGGTCGAAGCCAACCGCGCCCGGTTCAACATCAAGAGCGCAGCCAATTCCGGCACGCTGATCGAAGTGGTGTTCGCGCCGGCGCTCGCGGGGGCGTGAGGGGTTAATCGCGGCAACGCGCGGCGGCGCTCAGGGATATCCGCGCGCCGCCGTGGATTCGCCGAACCATCGCGCCACGGCCTGAGCGACCTCCTCATGGTCGGGTGCGCCGTCACTGGCCCAGGCCACGAAGCCGTCGGGGCGCACCAGCACGGCGCTCAAGCCCAGCCGGTCGCTGACGTCATCGGTGACATAATTGACCCGATCGCTCCAGCGGCTAGCAAGCGCCTGAAGCGGTGCACGCGCGTCGAAGTCCAGCAACATGCCTTTCGCCGTCCTGAGGCGTTCACCGACCGTCGTGCCGTCAGACAATTCGAAATCGGGAACACTGCGGCCTACAAGCGGAAGGCGGCCGCCGAGATCGTAGCGGAGCGAAACGCCGCGCACGCGCTCGGCGAAATAGGTCGCGCCGTCCCGGGTCCCGATGAGATCGCGAATGATGGCCTGCAGCGCGCGCGTGCTCGGCGTCGGCCGCATGATCGCGACCTGCGCGCGCGACCAGTCGAGGATCTGCGCACCGGCAGGATGCCGCTCGCGCGAATAGCTATCGAGGAGATCCGCCGGCGCCTCGCCGCGGCTCGCAGCAGCCAGCTTCCAGCCCAGGTTCATCGCGTCGCCAAGACCGAGATTGAGGCCCTGGCCGCCCAGCGGCGAATGGACGTGAGCGGCATCGCCCGCCAGCAGCACGCGCCCCTTGCGATACGTCGTTGCCTGATGCGCCCGATCCGTCCAGGTCGCGGCAAGCCGAAGGGCGATGACGGTGACGTCCGTGCGGGAGACGCGGCGCAAGACGCTCTGCACATGCTCGCGCGTGATCGGCTCGGTTCGATGGAAGGCACCACCGTCGAAATCGACCATCGCGATCGTCCCTGATGGCGCGTAGGTGTACATGCCCGTGGGCGTATGGTTGCGACCCGGGCCAAGCTTGTCCGGGTCGGCCAGTTCGACGTCGATGGAATAGCCCGTGAATTCGGGATCGGTGCCGACGAAATCGAATCCGCTCAGCTTGCGCACCGCGCTGCGGCCGCCGTCGCAACCGACCAGCCAGCGTCCGCGGAAGGTCTCGCCAGCCGCCTGCGCCGTCACATCTTCGTCTGAAGCGGTGATGGCATTGACGCCGAAGCCGCGCCGGATCTCGACGCCCAAGCTGCATGCGCGCGCGGCCAGAACGGATTCGAGGGTTTCCATATCGACCGCGATGCTGGCATCCGCCGGCGTCGGCAAATGCCAGGGCCACTTCGCGGCATCGATGTCGTCCTGATAGAACTGAATGCCGGCGAAATGACCTGCGGGCCGGCGCGCCTGCTGCATCCAGTGGGCCGCACTCGTGATCGCACCTGAGCTTGCGCGCTGCGCGATCACGATCTCGTCCAGCAAGCCACGCCGGTAGAAGGCCTCGACTGTCGGAACCGAAAGGCCACGCAGGCCGAACGGAAGTTGCTTCAGGGCCGAATGCGGATTCCGTGATTGCTCCAGCACCAGGACCGAGAGACCCGCGCGCCGCAGTTCGCACGCGAGAAACAGGCCGACGGGGCCGGCACCGGCAATGATGACGTCGTATGGATTCGAGGATTGCAGATTCGGGGATTGGGTTTGCATGAGACGCTCCTGTGGTCGATGTTCGACCGGAGCGTTCCCTGAAACCCGAGAATCACACGGACGAACGATTGGGCGCCTGCGTGGCGTCCGACGTTCGTCGCGGGGATCTCGTGCACAAGGCCAAAGACCAGAGCTTTCGTTACCGAAAGGACTTGGGCTTACCAGACCAAGTCTGCCTTTTCCGACACGAGACGTATAGTTGCGTGACGATTGCTGCGCAACGAAAAAGGCACGGCGCTTGCGACGCCGTGCCTTTCACATTCACGTGGCCTAGATCAGCTGTAGATCTCGAACAGGCCGGCGCCGCCCTGGCCGCCGCCGATGCACATGGTCACGACGCCCCACTTGGCCTTGCGGCGCGCACCTTCCTGGAGGAGGTGACCGGTGAGACGCGCGCCGGTCATGCCGAAGGGATGGCCGATCGCGATCGAGCCGCCGTTGACGTTGTACTTGGCGGGATCGATGCCGAGCTTGTCGCGCGAGTAGAGGCACTGGCTGGCGAAGGCCTCGTTGAGCTCCCACAGATCGATGTCGTCGATCTTCAGGCCGGTGCGCTTCAGCAGCTTCGGGATCGCGAACACCGGGCCGATGCCCATCTCGTCGGGCTCGCAGCCGGCGGTCGCCCAGGCGACGAAGCGGCCGAGCGGCTTGAGGCCGCGCTTCTCGGCATCCTTGGCTTCCATCAGCACCACGGCGGCGGCGCCGTCGGAGAGCTGGCTGGCATTGCCGGCGGTGACGAACTTGCCGGGGCCCTTCACCGGCTCGAGCTTGGCGAGGCCCTCCAGCGTGGTCTCGGGCCGGTTGCACTCGTCACGGTCGACGACGTAATCGACGATCGATTCCGCCTTGGTCTGCTTGTCGACGACCTTCATCTTCGTCTTCATCGGGACGATCTCGTCCTTGTACTTGCCCGCCTGCTGGGACGCAGCCATGCGGCGCTGCGATTCCAGCGAGAACTCGTCCTGGTATTCGCGGCTGAGCTTGTAGCGCTCGGCGACGATGTCGGCGGTGTCGATCATCGCCATGAAGATATCAGGGGCGACCTTGAGCAGCTCCGGATCGATCGATTCCTTCGGCGTCCCGCCGCCCGGCATCGAGATGCTCTCGACGCCGCCCGCGACGATGCAGTCGGCGCCGTCGGAGCGGATCGAGTTGGCGGCCATCGCGATGGTCTGGAGGCCCGAGGAGCAGAAGCGGTTCACCGAGACGCCGGCCGTGGTCTTCGGCAGCCCGGCGAGCAGCGCGGCCTGGCGGCCGATGTTCGGCGCGCCGTGGGCGCAATTGCCGAGATAGCAGTCCTCGACATAGTCCTTCTCGACACCGGCGCGATCGACCGCGTGCTTGATGGCATGGGCCGCGAGCGACATCGGCGGCGTGATGTTGAACCCGCCGCGGCCGGATTTCGCGAGGCCCGTGCGCGCATAGGAAACGATGACGGCTTCACGCATTGTTTTCTCCCTTTCGACGATGGTACGGAGGCGTTGGTACGAGACGTTCTGGGCGCCATTGGTACACAAAGTCCGGCGGTCGCGGGAAAAATAAAAACGCCGCCTCCGGTGAGGGAGGCGGCGTTGTTCCGCGGGTCGGAATATGTCGATGTCTCAGAAATTCAGCGCCTTGACCTGCTTGACCTGCGGCAGGGCCTGCACCTTGGCGAGCAGCTCCGCCGGCACTGTGCCGTCGACCTCGATCAGCGCGATGGCATCGCTTCCCGGCGCGACGCGGCCGAGATGGAAGGTCGCGATGTTGATCTTGGCATCGCCCAGCAGGCTCGCGAACTTGCCGATGAAGCCCGGCTTGTCTTCGTTGGTGACGTAGATCATCGACTTGCCGAACTCGGCGTCGACGCGGATGCCCTTGACGTCGACCAGTCGCGGCTTGCCGTCATGGTACACGGTGCCGGAGACCGAGCGCTCCTGGCGCTCCGTCGCCACCGTGACGGTGATCAGGCTTTCGTAGTCGCTCTGCGCGGCGCGCACGATCTCGTCCACCACCATGCCGCGCTCCTTGGCCACGACGGGGGCGGAGACGACGTTGACCTCGCCCAGCATCGGCCGCAGCAGGCCCGACAGCACCGCGGAGGTGATCGCCTTGATCTTCATCTCGGCGACGTGGCCCTCATAGGTGATGGTGACCTTCGAGATACCGGTCTCGGTGAGCTGGCCTGCGAACGAGCCGAGCTTCTCGGCGAGCGTGATGAACGGCTTCAGCTTCGGCGCTTCTTCCGCCGTGATCGAGGGGAAGTTGACCGCATTCGAGATCGCGCCCGACAGCAAATAGTCCGACATCTGCTCGGCGACCTGGAGCGCGACGTTCTCCTGCGCTTCGGTGGTGGAGGCGCCGAGATGCGGCGTGCAGATCACGTTGGGATGGCCGAACAACACGTTCGCGTTGGCGGGCTCCTCGACGAAGACGTCGAAGGCGGCGCCGGCGATGTGCTTGGAGTTGAGCGCGTCGACCACGGCCTGCTCGTCGACGAGGCCGCCGCGCGCGCAGTTGATCAGGCGCACACCCTTCTTCATCCTGGCGATCGCGCCGGCGTCGATGATGTTTTTGGTCTTCTCGGTCAGCGGGGTGTGCAGCGTGATGAAGTCGGCGCGCTTGAGCAGATCGTCGAGCTCGACCTTCTCGACGCCGATGTCCTTGGCGCGCTCCGGCGACAGGAACGGATCGAAGGCGACGACCTTCATGCGCAGGCCGAGCGCGCGATCGGCGACGATCGAGCCGATGTTGCCGCAGCCGACGACGCCGAGCACCTTGCCGGTGATCTCGACGCCCATGAAGCGGTTCTTCTCCCACTTGCCGGCCTGGGTCGAGGCGTCGGCCTGCGGGATCTCGCGGGCGAGCGCCAGCATCAGCGTGATGGCGTGCTCGGCGGTCGTGATCGAATTGCCGAACGGCGTGTTCATCACGATGATGCCCTTCGCCGTGGCGGCGGGAATCTCGACGTTGTCGACGCCGATGCCGGCGCGGCCGATCACCTTGAGCCTGGTCGCCTTCTCAAGGATCTTGGCGGTCGCCTTGGTCGCGGAGCGGATCGCAAGGCCGTCGTAATTGCCGATGATCTCGGCAAGCTTGTCCTTGTCCTTGCCGAGGTTGGGCTGAAAATCGACCTCGACGCCGCGGTCCTTGAAGATCTGCACGGCAGCGGGAGAGAGCGCGTCGGAAATGAGAACTTTGGGCTTGGTCATGGGATGTGTCCTTCACATCCTCCCCTAGAGGGGGAGGGTCGGCGCGAAGCGCCGGGGTGGGGTGAAGCTGCAATCTCGAATTTCGCCGGTGCGCCGCGTGGAGAGATCACCCCACCCCGCCGCACCTGACGGTGCGTCGACCCTCCCCCTCCAGGGGAGGGTCAGAACATCACGCCGCCTTGGCGAGCGTGGCCTTGGTCTCGGCGAAGGCCCAGTCGATCCACTGCGTCAGGATCTCGACGTCCTTGGCCTCGACGGTGGCGCCGCACCAGATGCGCAGGCCTGCCGGCGCATCGCGGTAATACGCGAAGTCGTAGCCCGCGCCTTCCTTCTCGATCAGCGCGACCAGCTTCTTGCTGAACTCGGCCTGCGCGTCCTCGGAGAGCGAGGTGATCGCGGGATCGGTGAACTTCAGGCACACCGAGGTGTTGGAGCGGATCGCGGCGTCCTTGGCCAGGAAGTCGATCCACGGCGTCTTCGCCTTCCAGTCGGCGAGCACCTTGGTGTTGGCGTCCGCACGCGCGATCAGCGCCTTCAGGCCGCCGATCGACTTGGCCCAATTCAGCGCATCGAGATAATCCTCGACGCAGAGCATCGAGGGCGTGTTGATGGTCTCGCCGACGAAGATGCCTTCGTTGATCTTGCCGCCCTTGGTCATGCGGAAGATCTTCGGCAGCGGCCAGGCCGGCTTGTAGGTCTCGAGCCGCTCCACCGCGCGCGGGGAGAGGATCAGCATGCCATGCGCGGCCTCGCCGCCGAGCGCCTTCTGCCAGGAGAAGGTGACGACATCGAGCTTGGCCCAGTCGAGCGGCTGCGCGAACGCGGCCGAAGTGGCGTCGCAGATGGTCAGGCCTTCGCGGGTCGCGCTGATCCAGTCGGCGTTCGGCACGCGCACGCCTGAGGTGGTGCCGTTCCAGGTGAAGACGACGTCGCTCTTGGGATCGACCTTGGAGAGGTCGGGGATTTCACCATAGGCCGCGTTGAGCTTGGTGACGTCCTTGAGCTTCAATTCCTTGACGATGTCGCTGACCCAGCCCTCGCCGAAGGATTCCCAGGCGAGCGTGGTGACCGGACGTGCACCGAGCAGCGACCACAGCGCCATCTCGACCGCGCCGGTATCGGACGCCGGCACGATGCCGATGCGGTAATCGGCGGGCACCTCGAGCACTTCACGCGTCAGATCGATCGCGAGCTTGAGCTTGGTCTTGCCGACCTTCGCGCGATGCGAGCGGCCGAGCGCTGCGTCCTTGAGATTTTGGGCGTTCCAGCCGGGGCGCTTGGCGCAGGGGCCGGAGGAGAAATGCGGCACGTTCGGCCGCGAAGCGGGCTTCGCTACGGTCATGATCTACCCTTCCAGATAGTAAGCCTCCCGTTGGGGGGAGGTGTCCCGCCGCGGCTGATACGGGAATCGGGTAGACCAGTCAAGAAACTTCCGGCGGCTCACGGCGGAGTGAAGGCAATTCCGGCACGATATCGGGGGATTCCACGGCAGCGAGCGCGTTCAGCAAGTCCGTGGCATCGCTGATCAATTGCGCCGCACGGCGACGGCTGCCGACCTTCAAAATGCACTTGTCGTTGGCCTGCACAACGTAATCGTTGCCGACCTTGATCATCGAATAACTTGTCATCGAAATCCCCGAACCGACCGAGCCCGGTGTCCTGACGCTGCGTAGCACCCTTCGTTCCCCAATCAACGTGAACGACGAACGGGTAGTTTATCAGCTCTTAAGATGAACGAACGCGCGATCCGATTTCGCTGATCGCACAACGCTCGCAATGAACTGCCTCAAAACGCGCCGCCTCAAAAGCGGACAGTCATGCCGACATGGCTCGATGTGAATCCGAGTCGCTTGTAGAAGCGCTGCGCATCGACGCGCGTCTGATGCGTCAGCAGTTCGACCAGATTGCAGCCGCGCGCTTTCGCTTCCGCGACAGCCCATTGCACCAACTGCTCGCCGATGCCGCGGCTGCGACAATCGGAAGCAACGCGAACGTCTTCGAGCAGACCGCGGATACCGCCTTGCGAGCTGATGCCCGGCAGGATCGCAAGTTGCAGGCAGCCGACCACCCTGCCCTCGCTCTCGGCGACCACGAGCGTGAGATTTTGATCGCGCTCGACCCGCTCGAACGCTTCGTAATACACGGCAGGCAGCGGATCCTCGATGCGCTCGCGGGCGCGACCGAGATGATCGTCGGCCAGCATGGCGACGATCGCCGCAACGTCCTCGCGGCGCGCGGGACGGATGGAGACGGACTTGTCGTTCATGTCGGGAAACTCCAGGCTCAGCGCGCCGGCGGAAGGCCGAGCCAGGCTTCGACCTCGCCGATCCAGCGGCGGACGGCTGCATGGCGGCCAAGATCGAAACCGCCTTCATGCGCGAGGCGCGTATAGGCGAGCAGCGAGACGTCGGCGAGCGAAACCTCCTCGCCGGCGAAGAAGCGGCTCGCCGCAAGATGCTGCTCCATGCGGTCGAGCGCCGCATAGCCGCGCTTGACCTTTTCCGCGTCGAGCTCGGATGTGTCCTTGCCGAGATAGACGATCTGGAAGCGGCACACCGCGATATAGGGCTCGTGGCTGTACTGTTCCCAGAACAGCCATTCATCCATCTTGGCCGCGGCGAAGGCGTCGCGCGGAACGAGCGCACTGTCGCGCGCGAGATAGCGGATGATGGCATTGGACTGCGCCAGCGTGCGGCCGTCGTCGAAGGCGACGGTGGGCACCTGGCCGGCGCCGTTCATCTTGAGGAATTGCGGCGTGCGCGTCTCGCCCTTGCGGGTGTCGATTTCGATCCACTGGTAAGGCAGCGCGAGCTTGTCGCAGACCCACTTTACCTTCAGGCAATTGCCGGAATTCGTGTCGCCGTAGATCTGCATCGCTGCCGCCCCGCTTTGGAGCGACAGAGCATCAGGACTGACAAGGCCTGTCAATCACCCCCGGCGTACAAGATCAGAACTTGTAGCCGAGGCCGGCGCGGACGGTGTTGATGCTGGTGTCGACCGCCGAGGTAAAGCGGATGTATTCGTACTCGGCCCGCATGAACACGCCACCGACCAGGTTGATGTCGACGCCGAGGCCGGCGCTGTAGCCGTAGATCAGATGGTTGTGCTGCGCGTCGGTCGCGGAGACCGGCCCCTGCAGAACGCCGGCCGGAGTCACATAATCCTGAGCGCTCACCGTGCGAACGATATCGGCATTGCCGAGCGCGAGCCCGCCGAACATGTAGGGCAGGAAGCATCCCCATGCATAGCCGGCCCTGCCGCGAAATGTTGCCATGTCCTTGATCGCGATCGAGGACGTCGAGCTCGCCGTGACGGAGTGCACGTTGCCGTCGGACAGCTGGTTGCTACGGGCTTCACTGGCTGACGCCGATCCACCGAAGGAGCCGTGGAGATAGCTTGCTTCCAAGCCAAGCACGACGTCGTCCCACTGGGCATTGTAGCCGCCGAACACGCCGTAGCCGGTGGTGCGACGGGAAGCCTTGCCAAGGCCCAGATTCCACTGCGAGACGCCCATTTCCGACTCGATCAGGGTATCGGCCAGCAACGCCGCCATCATGTTGCTGGTCGAGCCCCTGAAATTCTCGTCGGAAGAGCCGTACCCGACCTGGCCACCGGCATAGAAGCCTTCCCAACTGACGTAGGATTTGCTCAAGCCGTCGGTGAAGCTGCCGCGCAGGATGGGAAGATCGGAGAGATCGGCCGCATGCGCGGCAGACACCGTCCCCAGCATCGCCACCGCCAACAAAAGCCTACGCATCCCGACGCTCCATCGAACTCGAACTTTTCGCTCTTGATCATGGCCCGTTAACCTTAACCAATGGTTGCGCCGACCGCTTTCGTCGCCACTCGCCATGAAAAATACGCAAAGCAAAACGGCGCGGGATGATCCCGCGCCGTTAAGAAGTCCTAAGCGATGAGGCCTGTCAGCCGATAAGGCTTGCGATCAGCCCTTGGTGACGAGCGGCGGCGGCATGTAGGCCGGCGGGCTGTTGAGATCCCAGCGCACGCCGAGCTTGACGTCGTGCGAGGTGATTTCCCTGACCCTGATCGAGGTCGGGCCCGAAGCGCTGTTGTCGAACAGGCGGTAGTTGCCGGGCGCCCCGTCGCCGAGATTCATGTAGCTGTAGGCCAGTTCGACGGTGAACCCGGGATTGACCTTGTAGGCGAGACCGGCGTGAGCGGCCCAGGCGAAGTTCCACTTTCCGTTGTCGCCGAAGTAGGCGACGCTGTTGTTGAGACCGGGGCTGTACGACACGCCATCGTCGCGGAAGCCGCTGATCTTGTTGTAGGAGCCGCCGACGCCGGCGCCGATGAACGGCGTGATGCACCACCAGGTGCCGAGGTCAACATAGGCGTTGGCCATCACGACCCACTCGGACTTGCTGCCGCTGTAATTGTTGACGCCGACGAAGCCGGGTCCAACGACGTTGTCGCTGCCGTGCAGAGTGGCTTTGCCCCGGTACTGGCCGATCACGTCCGTACGGAACCAGTTGTTGAAGCGGTAGCCAACGCCGAGATCGAACAGGGGCGAAGAGTCGAAGCCGATCCCCTCCGTCGTCTTCGAATACCCAACCGGCAGGGCGCTGTCGATGCGCTTGGCGCTCTGGTTGGTCATGCCGATGTCGCCGCGGAGATACCAGCCGCCAAAGTCGGCGGGCGGAGCCGGCGGCGCGTACATGGGAGGCGGAGCCGCGATCGGCATGTCGGCGGCAAACGCCATCGACGAGATCAGGGTAGCCGCACCCGCGGCAAGGAGAGACTTAACGCTACGCATTGGCTTCGTCCTTATGGCCGGTGAGGCAAAATACGAGCGCCTCACGTTCTGGAAACTCACGGGAGGACGATGGCACCAAATGCTTAAGCGCCACTTAACCCTAATTTTTAAGGTTGATTTTTTCTGACTACACACGCGGATGCGGTGCAAGCGTTGCAAAATTGCAGCGCCCGGAGCTCTGCCGTCCCCGCAATTGCTAACGATGTATGAAGCCGCGTTGCGGCGAAACAGGATCTGTTAACGCGCGTGCCGCGGCAGCCTGGGCAGGAACACCGCAAGCAGGCCGATCGCCGGCAGCCAGGCGCAGACCTGGTAGACGAACTCGATCGAGGTGTGATCGGCGAGCTTGCCGAGCACGGCGGCGCCGAGGCCCCCGATGCCGAACGCGACACCGAAGAACACGCCGGAGATCATGCCGAAGCGGTGCGGCACCAGCTCCTGCGCGAACACGATGATCGACGACGTCGTCGAGGAGATGATCAGGCCGATGATGACCGACAGCACCGCGCTCGCATGGAGCCCGGCATAGGGCAGCGCCAGCGTGAAGGGCAGCGCGCCCAGAATCGAGATCCAGATCACGATCTTGCGGCCGAAGCGATCGCCGAGGGGACCACCGAGAAATGCGCCGACCGCATTCGCGGCGAGGAAGATGAAGAGATAGATCTGCGCCGCCTGCGTCGACACGCCGAAACGATCGATCAGATAGAAGATGTAGTAGCTCGACAGGCTCGCGACGTAGAGCTGCTTCGAGAACAGCAGCGCCACCAGCACGGCAAGCGCGACCGCGACGCGGCGCGAGGTCGGTGCGTCGGGATGGGCCTGAACCGCCGCCGTCTTCTTCGCCTTGATCTGCGGCTCATACCAGCGGCCGATGCGCCAGAGGATGAGAATCGCGAGGAACGCGATCGAGGAGAACCAGGCGATGCTGCCCTGCCCGAACGGCACCACGATCAGCGCGGCCAGCACTGGCCCCATCGAGGTGCCGAAGCTGCCACCGAGCTGGAACACCGATTGCGCAAAGCCGTAGCGGCCGCCGGAGGCCAGCCGCGCGATCCGCGCCGATTCCGGGTGAAACACCGCTGAGCCGAGCCCGACCAGCGCGGCGGCGACGAGGATGACGAGATATTGGTGTGCGGCGCTGAGCAGCAGCAGGCCGAAGAAGGTCGAGGCCATGCCGATCGATAGCGAGTAAGGCTGCGCCTTCTTGTCGGTGTAGTGCCCGACCACCGGCTGGAGCAGCGAGGCCGTGAACTGGAAGGCCAGCGTGATCATGCCGATCTGGGTGAAGTCGAGCGCGTAGGTGTCCTTCAGGATCGGATACACCGAGGCGATCAGGGACTGCATGGTGTCGTTGAGGAAGTGCGAGAAGCTGATGCCCACAAGCACGACATAGGCCGGCCCTGCCGCTGCCGTGGCGGCGGGCGCAACGTCGCTGACGACGACGGGCTCGGTCAGCGTTTCCTCGGAGACGACGACAGGCTTGTTCAATGGGGCGATCCGGCGCGGCGAACCGCCGCATCCGTTTGTTACGATGCAAGCGGCGGTGGAACCACCGCCAATCGCCCATGGCTGGGATGCGCGGGTCCGATTTGCTGCGAAGCAACGCGGCCTGCATGGTTCGAGACGCCCGCTGTGCGGGCTCCTCACCATGAGGGTTTAGGATTTCGCCGAGAAGCACGACCTCATCCTGAGGAGCCCGCGAAAGCGGGCGTCTCGAAGGATGGCCGCAAGCTCAGGCCGCCGCATGTCCGAGCGCGGAGACGATGGTGTCGACGACGTCCTCGACCAGGAGGCGGTCCTCGCCCTCGCCCATGACGCGGATCACCGGCTCGGTGCCGGAGGAGCGGATGAGGAGGCGGCCGTGGCCGTTGAGCCGCTTCTCGCCGTCGGAGATCGCCGATTTGACGTCGGAATCGTCGAGCGGCTTGCCGCCCTTGTGGCGCACGTTCTTCAGGATCTGCGGCAGCGGATCGAAGCGGTGGCAGACTTCCGACACCGGCCGGCGCAGCTTCTGCACCACGGCCAGCACCTGGAGTGCGGCAACGAAGCCGTCGCCGGTGGTGGCGTAGTCGGACAGGATGATGTGGCCGGACTGCTCGCCGCCGAGATTGTAGCCGCCGTTCAGCATCTGCTCGAGCACGTAGCGGTCGCCGACCGGCGTGCGCACGAGATCGAGCCCGTGCCCCTTGAGGAAGCGCTCGAGCCCGAGATTGGACATCACCGTGGCGACGATGCCGGGGCGCGACAGCCGCCCGTCTTCCTTCCAGCTCTGCGCGATCACCGCGAGCAGCTGGTCGCCGTCGACGAGATGGCCGCGCTCGTCGACCAGGATGACGCGATCGGCATCGCCGTCCAGCGCGATGCCGATGTCGGCGCGCATCTCGCGCACCTTCTTCGACAGCGCTTCCGGCGAGGTCGAGCCGCATTCCTTGTTGATGTTGAAGCCGTCGGGCTCTACGCCGATCGGCACGACGTCGGCGCCCAGTTCCCACAGCGCCTCCGGCACCACCCTGTAGGCGGCGCCGTTGGCGCAATCGACCACGACGCGCAGACCATCGAGCGAGAGATCGCGCGGCAGCGTGCGCTTGGCGAATTCGATGTAGCGGTCATGCACGCCGTCGATACGGCGGGCGCGGCCGAGGCTGGCACTTTGTGCCAGCCGCTTGTCGAGGGATTCGTCGAGCAGCTGCTCGATCTGCTTCTCGACGTCGTCGGAGAGCTTGAAGCCCTGCGGGCCGAACAGCTTAATGCCATTGTCCTCGAACAGATTGTGCGAGGCCGAGATCATCACGCCGAGATCGGCGCGCATCGACTTGGTCAGCATCGCGACCGCCGGCGTCGGCATCGGGCCGACCAGCAGCACGTCCATGCCGACGGAGGTGAAGCCCGCGACCATCGCGTATTCGATCATGTAGCCGGACAGGCGCGTGTCCTTGCCGATCACGACCCGGTGGCGGTGGTCACCGCGCTGAAACGCAAGGCCTGCGGCCTGGCCGACCTTGAGCGCCAGCTCCGGCGTGATCAGTCCGTTGGCGCGGCCCCGAATCCCGTCAGTCCCGAAATATTTGCGACTCATATCGTCCCCCACGCAACAACCAGAGATCCCCTTACAACTACGGGATGCCCGAAAAGGCCCCGCATCCCTGATTTGCTGAGTTCTTATAAAGCCTTCGCGGCCAACTTGGCTTCAAGAAATATGATGAATCATTACGGAACCGGGGACAACTACCCCGGTAACTTATTGTTAACACTATATTTCCTGCTGATATAGCGGAACCTGGCGGAACCCGCCCTAGCCGGAGCGCTTCACGTGGCCGTCCTGGCGGCTCGGCGGCGGCTGGGTGACGTTGACCGGATCGGAGCCCGGGAAGGTCTCTTCCAGGCCCTCCTCCAGCGCTTCGTCGAGATCCTGCTTCTCCTTGATCTCTTCCGGCGTCGGCTCGCTGCGTGGCCTGGTCATGACGCCCTCCTCTCAAACGATTTGGCTGTGCATCCAACCATGCTAGATGACCCCTCGATCTTCCGATGCAAGACTCTTGGGTACAAGACGGGCCGGGGAAACCTTCATGAAGCACATCACCTGTATCGACGATCTTCGCACGCTGCATCAGCGCCGCGTGCCGAAGGCGTTCTTCGACTATTGCGACCGCGGCTCCTATGCCGAGGAAACGCTGCGCGCCAACCGCGAGGACATGCAGGCGATCAAGTTCCGCCAGCGCATCCTGGTCGACGTCTCCAAGCGCGATACATCGACCACGATCCTCGGCGAGCCCTCGACCATGCCGCTGATGCTCGCGCCTGTCGGCCTGCTGGGCATGCAGCATGGCGACGGCGAGATCCACGCCTGCCGCGCCGCGCAGGCCGCCGGTATCCCGTTCACGCAGTCGACGATGTCGATCTGCTCGATCGAGGACATCGCCGCCAATGTCGAGAAGCCGTTCTGGTTCCAGCTCTACGTGATGAAGGACCGCGGCTTCATCAAGGCGCTGATCGAGCGCGCGATCGCGGCGAAATGCTCGGCGCTGGTGCTGACCGTCGATCTCCAGGTGATCGGACAGCGCCATCAGGACATCAAGAACGGCATGACGGTTCCGCCGGAATGGTCGCTGTCGAAGCTGATCGATTTTGCCACCAAGCCGGCCTGGGTGTCGGGCGTGTTGCAAGGCAAGCGCCGCACCTTCGGCAATCTTGCCGGTCATCTGAAGGTCAGCGACGACATCACCTCGCTGTCGACCTGGATCAACTCGCAGTTCGACACCGCGCTGAACTGGAACGACATCGACTGGATCCGCTCGATCTGGCCCGGCAAGCTGATCCTGAAGGGCATTCTCGACGTCGAGGACGCCGAGCTCGCCGCGAAGACCGGCGCGCAGGCGATCGTGGTCTCCAACCATGGCGGCCGCCAGCTCGACGGCGCGCCGTCCTCGATCGAGGTGCTGCCCGAGATCGTCGATGCCGTCGGTGACAAGATGGAGATCATGTTCGACGGCGGCATCCGCTCCGGCCAGGACGTGATGCGCGCACTCGCGCTCGGCGCAAAGTCCTGCATGATCGGCCGCGCCTACGCCTATGGCCTGGGTGCCGGCGGCCAGGCCGGCGTCGCCAAGGCGATCGACATCATCCACAAGGAGCTGCTCACGACCATGGGCCTGTGCGGCGTTAACAGGATCGACGAGATCGACGATCATATCATCGCGGTCTAGCCACAACGGCGGTGCCGTAGGGTGGGCAAAGCGTCAGCGTGCCCACCATTTCCGTCTCGCTCGTTGAAGGATGGTGGGCACGGCGCAAGCGCGCCTTTGCCCACCCTACGAGTTCAGCGCTCAATCCCTCACATCGGCGGCGTGATGCCGTCGCGGCCGACGTTCACCCGGTTCGCTTCCAGTGAACCATCGTCCTTCTTGGCCGCGCCGAAAATGATCAGCTTGGCGCCGGGCTTGATCTCGGATTTGTCGCTGGCGACGAAGGTGACGATCGGCGTGTCCGGCGGCACCACCACCTTCTTCTCGCCGTCCTTGTACTTGACCGTGATGTTCTGGCCGTCGGTGCCCTCCACCGTCTGCGCCACGGTCGCGTTGGTCATGGTCGAGTTGGCGCGCGCATCCCAGGGACGAAAGCCTTCGGCCGCGCCGCGCTGGTTCTCGGGGAAGATGTGCACGGCGATCGCCTTCTGCGTCCCGTCGGGCTGGGGCATGCCGGTCACGCCGATATAGGATCCTTCCTTGATCTCGGCGAGCGAGGTCTTCACCACGGCGAAGACCGCGACGTTGTCGGTCATGTGCACCTTCACATCGCTGCCTTCGCGCGTCTTGATGCCCAGCGTGTTGCCGTCGACGCTCTCGATGGTGCCGCGGATGCGGACCGTCGGCGCCTGCTGCGCCGAGACCGATGAGGCGGCAATGCAGGCGGCGAATGCGGCCACGACGACACGTGGCATCAGATAGCTCAGCTTCGGCATGACGGTCCTCTCCAGGGTGGTTGCGGCGATCACTACGGCAACCCCGCATGACCACCGCTATTCCCGGCTGCAGCGTTCACATCGGCGGCGTCAGGCCATCACGGCCGACGCTGACGCGGTTGGTCTCGAACGAGCCGTCCGGCAGCTGCTTCAGGAACGCAATCACCTTGGCGCCGGCCTTCAGGTCGGATTTGTCGCCGGGCACGAAGGTCACGACCGGCGTGTTGTCGGCGACGAAAACTTTCTTCTCGCCGTCCTTGTACTTCACCAGCAGCGTATGGCCGTCATTGCCGACCACGCTCTCCGACACCGTGGCGTTGGTCATGCTGGAGTTGGGCTTGAGGTCATAGGGCCGCGAGCCCTCGCCGGTGCCGCGCATGCTTTCCGGAAATACGTGCACTTCGACCGCGTTCTGGCCACCGTCCGGCCCCGGCACGGTAGTCGCACCGACGAAGGAGCCGACCTTGATGTCGGCGAGTGAAATCTTGGTAATGCCCGACACGTTCACGTCAGGGGCGATGTGGAGCTTGACGTCCTCGCCGCTGCGCGACTTAACCTGCATGGTGTCGCCATTGACGCTCTCGATCGTGCCGCGCACGCGCGTCGGCACCGGCGCCTTCTGCGCGACGGCATAGAGGGTGGAAGCAGCCACCATCGCGACGGCGATGAGCGGGCGCATTAAAGTTACGCGTTGAATAGCCATGACGGTCTCCGATTGTCCCCACGGGGATAGAACTCCGGAGATGGTGTGCTATTCGCGATTATTCGCTCAAGTCTTTGTGAGGTCGGCCTCGACCAGCGCGCGCAGCTCGGCCGTGACTTGCGGCCGCCGGCCGAACCACAGCTCGAAGCCGCGCACCGCCTGGTGCAGGAGCATGCCGAGACCGTCGGCGGTGTTCAGGCCGCGCGCCGTTGCGGCCGCCAGCAGCGGCGTCACCAGCGGAACGTAGACGAGATCGGCGACGACCGCCCCGTCCGGCAGGCGCGCCACGTCGACATCGAGCGACGGCTGGCCGTGCATGCCGAGCGAGGTCGTGTTCACGAGAAGCTTTGCGCGCGGCAGCACGTCGTTGATGCCGTCCCAGGGGATCGGACGCACGTTCGGTCCGAACTGTCTGGCCAGCGTCTCGGCGCGCGCGATGGTGCGGTTGGCGAGGTGGATGCGCTTGATGCCGCGTTCGAGCAGGCCGAACACGACCGCGCGCGAGGAACCGCCCGCCCCGAGCACCAAGGCTTCTTCCGCCCTGTCCCAACCGGCCGCGGCGGCGTCGAGATTGCCGATGAAGCCTTCGACGTCGGTGTTGGTCGAGCGCAGCTCGCCGTCGGCAAACCACAGCGTGTTGGCAGCGCCCACGGCCCTGGCGCGCGCATCGGGGGCGGACAGCGCCAGCACGCCTTCCTTGTGCGGGATTGTGACGTTGGCGCCGACGAAGCCGCGCAGCGACAGCCGCAGCACGAAGTCTCTGAGATCATCGGGCGGAACCGCCTCGATGACATAGCCGCCCTCGATCCCGAGCGTGCGCAGCCAGTAATGATGGATCAGCGGCGAGCGCGAATGCGCGGCGGGCCATCCGATCAAGCAGGCTGCGGGAGCTTTGGACGCGGTCATCTATGCCTCGGGTCGTGGTCGAGGGCGATCCATTTCGCGTCCCGTCGGTCCTGTCAAGCAGGCGGGAGCAGCACCGCGGATCCGCTCGCGGCGGGGGCCGCCTTGATATCGGCGACCGCACGCTCGATGGTCTGCCGATAACGCGCGTGCCGCGGGCTCACACCGTGCGTGAGCAGCGCGCGGCGGACCGTGGGCGAGGCCCCGGTGATGAACAGCCGGATTCCCTGGCGGTGAGCCTTGGCGGCGACGCGGCCGAGCACGTTGGCCGCCGTCGAATCCAGGAACGGGACCGCGGCGAAATCGACCACGAAGGCCTTGCGCCCGTCGGCGACGCCGTCCAGGACGCCGCCGATCGCCGAGGCCGCACCGAAGAAGAACGCGCCCGTGATGCGGTAGACCAGCACGTCGCGATCGACCGCGAGCGCGGAATCGTAAGGAACGCGCTCGCCATTGCCGTCATCGGGACGATCGGCGGCCACGAGCGGCGTGCGCTCCTCGATGCCGGTCATCTCCGACATGCGGTGGATGAACAGCACCGCGCCGAGCGCGAAGCCGACCAGGATGCCCTCGGTCAGGTCGCGGAAGATCGTGAGCAGGAAAGTGGCGAGCAGCACGACGGCATCGCCCCAGGACGAGCGCAGCAGCGTCGCGAATTCGTGCTTCTCCGCCATGGTCCAGGCGACGACGACGAGCACGGAGGCGAGCGCGGCGAGCGGGACGTAGCTCGCGAGCGGCGCCGCGGTCAGCATGAACAGCAGCAGGAACACCGAATGCAGCATCCCCGCCAGCGGCCCGCACGCGCCGGCGCGGATGTTGGTCGCGGTGCGCGCGATCAGGCCGGTGACGCAGATGCCGCCGAACAGCGCCGAACCGATATTGGCCGCGCCTTGCGCCACCAGCTCGCAATTGGAGCGGTGACGGCGTCCGGTCATGCCGTCGGCCACCACCGCCGACAGCAGCGATTCGATCGCGGCCAGCAGCGCGAACGAGATCGCATCCGGCAGCACCGCTTTCGCCTTCGCAAGCGAGAAGGCGGGCAGCGCCGGCGAGGGCAATTCGCGGGGGATGCCGCCGAACCGGCTGCCGATGGTTTCCACCGGCAACGAGAACACCGCACACACGACGGCCGCGAACACGACCGCGACCAGGATGCCGGGCCAGGATGGCCGCCAGATCCGCAAGGCAGCGATGATGGCGATGCTCACGAGCGCAACGGCAACCGCTGACGGATTGATGGTGTGCAGGCCCCCGGCGAGCGCAATGAGCTTCGGAACGAACTCGCTGGGCTCCTTCCCCGCCAGCGTGATCCCGCCGAGATCGCGGAGCTGGCTGGCGAAGATGATCACGGCGATGCCCGCGGTGAAGCCGACCGTGACGGGATAGGGAATGAACTTGATGTAGGTGCCGATGCGCAGCAGGCCCGCGGCGATCAGGACCAGGCCCGCCATCATCGTGGCGAGGATGACGCCGTCGACGCCGTGCCGCTCCGCGGTCACCGCGACCAGCACGATGAAGGCGCCGGCGGGTCCGCCGATCTGAAACCGGCTGCCGCCGAGCAGCGAGACGATGAAGCCGCCGACGACGGCGGTGTAGAGCCCGCGATCCGGCGTCACGCCCGATGCGATCGCGATCGCCATCGATAGCGGCAGCGCGACGATCGCGACCGTGAGGCCCGCGAAGATATCAGCGCGGAAGTCGGCGGCGCCGTAGCCTTCGCGCCAGACGGTGATGAGCTTTGGCAGATACAGTTCGGTAAAGGTCGGCCGACGCAACTGATGCAGGCCGCCTGCCCGCTCGCTGGTAGTGCTCATGCTCCGCTGCCCCACAATGCTCCACTGCATCGTGCGGCCGCGATCGGACGCGACGGTGCGTTAGCTCATCTGCCTTGCGGGCACGATCATCGCAGCGATCATGCCCCGACGCGGCGCGGCGGCCCCGGTTCCTTCAAGCGAACGCCCCGCCCGCCGCTGTCGCTGCGCGCCTGCTCGCCGATCAGCTCCACCCCGGCCCGGTCGAACGCCTCGACCACCTTGATCAAGGTCTCGACCACCCCGCGAACGTTGCCGGTCGAGGCCTCCATCCGCTGGATGGTCGGGAGCGACACGCCGGCAAGCTCGGCCAAGGTTTTCTGGTCAATGCCAAGCAGCGCGCGGGCTGCCCTCATCTGGAACGACGTGATCACCGCGCCCTCACGTATCAGAGTTTATAAGTGATATTATAAACATATACAATGATGTAAAATACATCATTCGCAAGCGGACACAAGAGGGGCGCGCATCGGTCTCCTCCGTCATTGCGAGGAGCGCAGCGACGAAGCAATCCAGAATCCCACCGCGGAAAGACTCTGGATTGCTTCGCTGCGCTCGCAATGACGGGTGGCGACTAAACAAAGAACCGCGCGCGTGCAAAGGCGCCCCCTCACCACTCCCTCTCCCCGTGAAGAACGGGGAGAGGGAGTGAGAGAGTGGCGCCTTCCTGACTACGCGATGCGCTAACCGATCACGCCGCGTGCTGATGCGCGGCGATGATCTGGTCGGCGGCGCGGCCGGTGACTTCGGCCATGTGGTCGAACTGGCGGGTGAAGCTGCCGGCTCCTGCCGTGGCCGAGCGCAATTCGACGATCAATTCGCCGATCTCCGCTTCCGGCATCATGGCGCGAACGCAGTCCCAGCCGCTCCAGCCGTCACGCGTGTCGAAGCCGAGGATCTGGCCGCGCCGCGCCGACAGGATCGCGTTGATCTTGGCGGTGGCGTCGGTCGGGCAGACGATCTCGACCACGTGGATCGGCTCCAGCAGCACCGACTGGCATTGCGGCAGGCCCTCGTTGAGCCCGACCCGCGCCGCCGTGCGGAAGGCGAGGTCGGAGGAGTCGACGCTGTGATAGGAGCCGTCGGTCAGCGTCACCTGCACATCGGTGACGGGGAAGCCGAGCGGACCGCGGGTCAGTCCGTCGACAACGCCCTCTTCCACCGCACCGATATAGTTGCGCGGCACCGCGCCGCCGACGACCTTTTCGGCGAACTTGAACCCCTCGCCGCGCGGCAGCGGCTTGATGTCGAGCACGACGTCGCCGAACTGCCCGTGGCCACCGGACTGCTTCTTGTGCCGGCCGCGCTGGACGATCGGCTTGCGGATGGTCTCCTGGTAGCCGATCGCGGGCGGATGCGAGGTGATCTTGACGCCGAAGCGATCGCGCAGCCGCTCGCTCGCGACGCGCAGATGCATCTCGCCCTGGCCCCACAGCACGGTGTCGTGGGTCTGGGCGTTCATCACGATGCCGAGCGAAGGATCCTCCTCGTGCAGCCGCGCAAGCGCCTGGCCGAGCTTGACGTCGTCCTTGCGGTCGGTGGCGGCAACCGAGATCGCGAGCACCGGCGGCGTCGGCTCCGGGGCCATCAGCGCAGCCGGCGGAGACTTGCCGCTCGTGACCGTGTCGCCGGTCTTGATCGGGTCGACCTTGGCGAGCGCGACCGTGTCGCCGGCTTCGGCCGCGGCACGCTTGGTGTCGTAGGCGCCGTTGACGGCGAGGATGCCGGAGATGCGGCCGCTGCCGCCGGAGGCGGATTGCAACGTGGCTCCGTCGTCGAGATGGCCGGCAAGCAATCGCGTCAGCGACAGCTTTCCGCCGTGCTGCGAATGCAGCGTCTTGAAGACGTAGCCGAGCGCCTCCTTGCCGGCTGGCACGCCGAGACGCTTGGCGGTCTCCTCGATGCCCGGCGCCTCGTGGCGCAGCGCCTTCATCAGGCGCAGCACGCCGTTTTCGCGCGCGGCAGCGCCCAGCAGCACGGGGCAGATCTGCCCCTCGCGCAATTCGCGCGCGAGATCGTCGAACACCGCATCGCGCGGCGGCTGGATGTCCTCGAGCAGTTGCTCCATCAGCGCATCGTCGTGATCGGCGAGCTTCTCCAGCATCGAGAAGCGGGCCTCCTTCTCGCGATCGAGATTTCCGCCTTCGAGCGCGACCACTTCGGAGGCCTTGTGCTCGCGGTAGATGAACGCACGTTCCAGCGCGAGATCGACGAAGCCCTCGATCAGCTCGTCCTTCCAGATCGGGATCTGGCGCAGCACCAGCGGCACACGCGAGGCGGGCTGCAGAATTGCGAGCGTCTCGCGGATGCGCTTGTTGGCGCGGTCGATCTTGTTGAGGAACAGGAAACGCGGGATCTTCAGCTCCTCCAGCTCGCGCAGGATGATCTGAAGCTGCGGCAGCTTCTTCTCATCGGCCTCGCAGACCACGACTGCGGCATCGACCGCAGGCAGCGCGGCGCGCATGTCGTGGGCGAACTCGACGGAACCGGGACAATCGATGAAGGTGTAGCTGTCGCCCATGAAACTCGTGGTGGCGGCAGTCAGCCCGACGGTCATCTTGTGATGACGGGCCTCGGGCGTGGCATCGCCGACGGAAGTTCCGGCGTCGACGCTGCCGGCGCGGGGGATCGCGCCCGTTCGCGCCAATATTGCTTCGAGAAGTGTGGTTTTACCGCTTTGGAAAGGGCCCACCAGTGCTATGCACCGTGGACCTCGGGGACTTCTGACGTCTTGTCCCATTCGCCGCCTCCTTGGTGTGGAGCTCGGCCCATGATTGGGTCGGCAAACGCCGATGCTCTGCCCGTCCCCGAGATTTAGCAAGCATCAAAACGTCGCTGCGGTGCGTCGTTGCCGCGATCGCGTCGGACCGACGCGATCTGCACACGCGGAATTGTCAACGGCCCGGACGGAGTTCCAGGCTCTCGAGGCCGGCAGCGACGTTGAGGCCGACCTGGCCCTGCACGCTGAGTGGCTGAAGCGCGATCGAGTTGTTGGAGCCGCCGACCAGCACGTTACCGCCGAGGCCGACGCCGACCGACGCGCTGCCCTGCGCGCCCGCGTAATTGCCCGAGAGGTCGCCGGGGCCGAGCCGGTCGACCGGCGCGAACACGCCCCACGCCAGCGCCGTCTCCTGGGTGATGCCGATGTCGAGACCGACTTTGCGGATGGTCGCGACGTAGCGATCGTCCGGCAAGCCGTCGGCGCGCAGCACGCAGCCGAGATGGGTCACCGAGCCCACGATGAAGCCGACGCTGGCGCCGCCGCGGCATTCGAGCACGCCGACCCGCGCCATCCGCTGCTGCGCGCTGCTGTTGGCGACGGAGGCCACGAGGCTCGCGACAGTGAGCCCGGCGAGGAGGAGTGAGCGGCGCATGAATATCTCCGGCGATGAATGTGATGCGAGCAGAGCGGCGCGCCTGCAAGCGGTGCGCGACGTTCTATGCCACAAGAGTTTTGGGCGTGCCAGATCGCGCGCGGCAAATAAAAAGGCCCGCCGGAGCGGGCCTTTTCGATGTCTGTCGCGACAGACTTACCGCAGATTGCCGCAGAAGCGCTGGATGCGCTTGCAGGCGTCTTCGAGGTCCGAGGTCTTGGTCGCGTAGGAGATGCGGAACGCCGGACCGAGGCCGAAGGCCGAACCCTGCACCACGGCGACGCCTTCGGTCTCGAGCAGCTCGGTGACGAAGGTCTCGTCATTGTCGATCACCTTGCCCGACGGCGCGGTCTTGCCGATGGTGCCGGCGCAGGACGGATAGACGTAGAAGGCGCCCTCAGGCCGCGGGCACTCGATACCCTTGGCCTGGTTGAGCATGGAGACCACGAGGTCGCGACGCTCCTTGAACACCTTGTTGTTGGCGGGGATGAAGTCCTGCGGACCGTTCAGCGCTTCCACCGCGGCCCATTGTGCAATCGACGACGGGTTCGAGGTCGACTGCGACTGGATCGTCGACATCGCCTTGATGAGCTGCGCCGGGCCGCCGGCGTAACCAATGCGCCAGCCGGTCATGCAATAGGCCTTCGACACGCCGTTCACGGTGAGCGTGCGGTCATAGAGTTTCGGCTCGACCTGCGCGACCGTGGTGAACTGGAAGTCGTCATAGACGAGGTGCTCGTACATGTCGTCGGTCATCACCCACACATGCGGATGCTTGACCAGAACGTCGGTGAGCGCCTTCAGCTCGGTCTTGGTGTAGGCCGCGCCGGTCGGGTTCGACGGCGAGCACAGGATCACCCATTTGGTCTTCGGCGTGATCGCACGATCGAGCGCCTCGGCCTGGAGCTTGAAGCCGGTCGCGGCAGTGCAGACCACCGGCACCGGCTCGCCGCCGGCGAGCGCCACCATCTCGGGATAGCTGACCCAGTACGGCGCGGGGATGATCACCTCGTCGCCCGGATTGATGGTCGCCATCAGCGCGTTGTAGAGCACCTGCTTGCCGCCGGTGCCGACGATGATCTGGTTCGGCTTGTAGACCACGCCGTTCTCGCGCTGAAACTTGCCGATGATGGCTTCCTTCAACTCGGGAATACCGTCGACCGCGGTGTACTTGGTCTTGCCGGCTTCGATGGCGTGGATCGCGGCCAGCTTGATGTTGGCGGGCGTGTCGAAGTCGGGCTCGCCGGCACCGAGGCCGATGACGTTGCGGCCCGCCGCTTTCAGCGCACGTGCTTTATCCGTGACCGCGATGGTCGCGGACGGCTTCACACGGTCGAGCGCAGCGGCAAGGAAGGACATCGTCATCTCCTGACAAGCGTCGTGAACCCTTTGGCCTCACGACTCCGATTGTGGGAATGAGCCACCCTAAAACGTGTGCCGCTGCACCGCAAGAAACTTCGGCCCGATCTCGAAAAAGTTTACGGATCTGGAGCGTTTCAAGGCTGGATTCCCCGCAATTTTCCGCAACTTTGCCGCGCAAACCCCTCATATCCGGCAAGGCTTGTCCTCGGAGCAATTTTGCGCGTTTAGAACGTCGTGAAATCAGATCGCCGTCATGCCCGGGCTCGTCCCGCCTGCGGGCCGAAGCCGCATCGGCGAGGCGAAGGCCGGGGCATGACGATGCGGAGGTATTTTGCGTCCAAACTCCGATCGCTCTGCCCGTTCACACCAACGCACGGCGCAAGGCGTCCGCGCGTTGACGCAAGCGTGATCTGAGTTACAGCGCCGCACGAAAATGATCTTCCGCGGCATTGCAGTGCGGTAGGGTTTTCGAGTTTTTCTATAGCGCGGCCCTTGCGGCGGATTCGCATCGGCATCATTGTTTAGCCGCGACGCATGGCAGGATGCGCCGCGCCTTCCCATCTGCCGGAATCATCCTCAGAATGTACAAGCTCTATTCGATGCAACGCTCCGGCAACAGCTACAAGGTCCGCCTTGCGCTGGCGCTGTTGAACGTGCCTTACGAAGCGGTCGAGGTGGACATTCTGCGCGGCGAGAGCCGCACGCCGGACTTTCTGACCAAGAACCCGTCGGGCCAGGTGCCGCTGCTCGAAGTCGGCGACGACCGCTATCTCGCGGAGTCCAACGCCATCCTCTGGTACGTCGCGGTCGGCACGCCGCTGGCGCCGGAGAACCGCATCGACCGCGCCGAGGCGCTGCAATGGATGTTCTTCGAGCAGCACGCGCTCGAGCCGAACATCGGCGCCGCCTATTTCTGGCTGTCGCTGGTCAAGGGCGGCCGCGATCTCCAGACCCACTCCCTGGAAGACTGGATGGAGCGCGGCTATGGCGCGCTCCAGGTGATGGAGAACCACCTCAAGACCAACGCCTATTTCGCCGCCCGCCAGCTCACGGTCGCTGACATCGCGCTCTACGGCTACACCCACCTCGCCGACCGCTGCGACTTCGACCTCTCGACCTTCCCGGCGATCCGGGACTGGCTGAAGCGCGTGGAAGCTGCGCCCGGCTTCGTGGCGATGGATTGGCGGCCGGCCGACATCGACGATCCCGCCAGCATCGCGGCGGGCGCCTGACGGCGCGACCCGCTCCGGCGAATAGCGGGTATAAGGGGTGCTCTTGCCGCAATCTCGCCATCTTCGGCGCGACGGCCGCCGCAATGTTGCCTGTTGAAACAGGGAAATTGTTCGAGTCGCGGGTGATTCGCTCGCACGTTGAAGGATTTAGACCCATGACTCGGGCGTCCGGTACGGCAGGCTTTCAGGGCCCAACCGCCTCCGTTTCGTCTTCCCGGCTGACCAACGCGGTCGCGGCCTCGCTCGCCGTCGCCGCGCTCTCGCTGTGCCTGATCGTCACCCTGACAGTGCTGTCGACCAAGGCGACCATGGCGATGGGCCTGCCGGTCTGATCCCCGTTTCATCCTGGACCATCCTTCAAGGTGCCGCGCGGCCCGCGCCGACCGGCATCGCGACAGGACCTCGATGAAATCACCTGTGGTAGTCGTTGCAATCACACTGACTGCGGCCATCCTGGTCGCAGCATCGCTGCTGATTTTCACCGGCATGCGCAAGAGCCCCGGGACGTCGACGCTGAACGCGCCGGCGCTGCAACAGCGTCTGAGGCACGCGCATTTGGCCTAAAATCATCCGAAAGCTTGGCGCGCCGGCACAACCTCCCCTTAAGCGTTCCGCACGAATTCGCACCGCACCAGCGCAACGATCAGCCAGTGTTGCGGCCTAAACTCGTTCAGGGAGGAACGAGACAGGCCCATGCGGTTCGGATGGCGTGCGATCTCCGGTCCGGTGCTGACTGCAGCGATTGCGCTGCTGGCGATGCTTCTCGATCGCTTTGTCCCCACGCCCTCGCCTGCCCCCCTGTTCGTCTGCATCGTGGCGCTCGCCGGCTCGCTGTCGGGTCTCGCTTCCGCCATGACGAGCGCCGCCGTCGCGGTGATCGGCGCGGCGCTGTTCTTTCTGAACCATCGCGCCCTGCCGGGCTATGCGGCCGCGGATCTGGTCCGGCTCGGCCTCCTGGCCGCGACGACTGCCGGCACCGCCGCCATCACCGGCCTGATGCGCGAGCGGCTGCTTGGCACATTCGCCGCCGAGCGCCAGAGCCACGCCACCGCCGCGCGGCTGTCGGCCGCGCTCGACCAGGTCGATATCGGCATCGTGCTGCTCGACGCCGAGACCCGTGCCGAATTCATCAACCGCGCATTCCGCGACTATTTTGCGCTGCCGGACGAAGTGGCCGACGGCAAGCCGCCTTTCATCGCGCTGATGTATCACGGCCGCGACACCGGCGCGTTCGAGCTGCCCGAGGATGAGCTCGGCACCTTCATCGCGCAGCGCATGGAAATGGTGCGGATCGGCGATGCCACGCCGATCAACATCGCCTTGCGCAACGGCGAGGTGCTGCGCTTCGTCTGCGCTGCGCTGCCCGACGGCGGACGGATGCTGAGCTACACGCCCGTGACCGACCTCGTGCGCCACACCGATGCGCCCGCGAGCGCCGACTACTACCGCTCGCTGCGCGATCCCGCGGGCCGCAGGCTGATCCGCTATTTGCGCATCGCCGAGTAGGCGCGATTGATCAACACGCCCGTCATCCCGTATGAAGGACGCCTCATCGATCGCGGAAATTGACATGTCGCTCACCATTCGCTCCGTCGCCAAGCAGGACTACGAACAATGGCTGCCGCTGTGGGACGGCTACAACGCCTTCTACGGCCGCTCCGGCCCGACCGCGCTGGCGCCCGAGATCACTGCGATGACGTGGCAGCGCTTCTTCGACGCCTACGAATCAGTGCACGGGCTGGTCGCCGAGAGCGACGGCAAGCTGCTCGGCATGACGAACTATCTCTTCCACCGCAGCACCACCGCGATCGCGCCGTCCTGCTATCTGCAGGATCTGTTCACGACGGAGGCCGCCCGCGGCAAGGGCGTCGGCTCGGCGCTGATCCACGGCGTCTACGAGCGCGCAAAGCTCGCGGGATCGCCGCGCGTCTACTGGCAGACCCACGAGACCAACGTCACCGCGCAGCGCCTGTACGACAAGGTCGCAGAGCGCTCCGGCTTCATCGTCTACCGCAAGCTGTTCTGATCCCCGCACGCAGCCTGTGGATAACTTCGCGTGTCACCCGCGCGTAACATAGCGGGACTACGCTGCGCCTGCGTCTGATCAGGCCCCCCGTCACCGATCAAGCGCCCCAAAGCGGTCCCCGTCAGTCGCCGCGTCTGACAGGGGCCGCATTTTTTTGTCCGCTCTGTCGGCATGGCAGCAGCGCGGCGAGCGGCTTGCTGGCGCAGCGCAGCGCGGCCACAATGCAACGCCGCTCATCTGACAGGATCTCCCATGGAAATTCGCAATCTCGGCGCCTCCGGCCTTCGCGTGTCTGCGGTCGGGCTCGGCTGCAACAATTTCGGCCAGCGCACGGACCTGGAGACCTCGCGCAAGGTGATCCATCGCGCGCTCGATCTCGGCATCACGCTGTTCGACACCGCCGACATCTATTCGAACATGGGCGGCTCGGAAAACGTGCTCGGCGCTGTCCTGGGCGATCGCCGCAAGGACATCGTGCTGGCGACGAAATACTCCAAGCCCATGGCGGAGGACGGCACCAAGCAGGGCGCCTCGCGCCGCTACATCATGGACGCCGTGGAAGCGAGCCTGAAGCGGCTGAAGACCGATTACATCGATCTCTACCAGCAGCACGATTATGACCCGCTGACGCCGATCGAGGAGAGCCTGCGTGCGCTCGACGACCTCGTGCGGCAGGGCAAGGTCCGCTACATCGGCAATTCGAACTTTCCGGCCTGGCGCATCGCCGAGGCGGAGTACGTCGCACGCGCGATGAACGTCAGCCGCTTCGTCTCCTGTCAGGACGAATATTCCCTCGTCGTGCGTGACATCGAGAAGGATCTGTTGCCGGCCGCGCAGGAGTACAAGCTCGGATTACTGCCGTTCTTCCCGCTCGCGAGCGGACTGCTGACCGGCAAATACAAAAAAGGCGAAGCCGCGCCGGGCGACACCCGCTTCGGCCAAACTCCGCGACTGCGCGACCGTTACGTCACCCCGCGCAACGAGGTGATCGTCGAGAAGCTGCAGGCCTTTGCGACATCGCGCGGCCACAGCATGCTCGAGCTCGCGTTTTCCTGGCTCGCCGGCCGCCCGCAGGTGTCGAGCGTGATCGCCGGCGCCACGCGCGTCGAGCAGATCGAGCAGAACGTCAAGGCGATCGCGTGGAAGCTCAGCGCCGAGGAGATCGCGGAGATCGACAAGATCACGCAGGGCTGATCTTTACGACGCGGCGCTATTTCGCGCCGCGTCCCACCGTCTGCATCACCTCAAAGCCTTCAAACTGGGGATGGCCGAGATAAAGCGGCTTGTTGTCGCCGGCGCGCTGATGCGCCGCACGGAACGCTTCCGACTTCGTCCACGCCTCGAACGCCGCGTGGTTGGCCCACACCGTGTGCGAGGCGTACAGTGTGTGGTCCTCGAGCTCGGGGCCGCGCAGCAGATGGAATTCGACGAAGCCCGGCACCTTGTCCAGATGGGTGTCGCGCGAGAGCCAGACCTGCTCGAAGGCGGACTCAGAGCCCTTGGCGACGCGGAAGCGGTTCATGGCGATGTACATGCGGGTCTCTCCTGATGCTCGGCTCATCATGTCGTCATTCCGGGACGCGCCGCAAGGCGCGGGTCCGGAATGACGGCGGCAGCCGTTAAGCCACCAGCCCCTTCATCGGGCGCGCGGCGGCGCTGTCGGGGAACACCGTTTCCGCGAGCACGCGATCGGACAGACCGAACTGGCCTTGCAGCACGCCCTTGATCACGGAGCGCAAGTCCGTGGTGGGCTTGAGGTCGCGGCCTTCATGGAGGTTGGCGAGCTTGAGGCCGGACCAGTCGGAGATGACGCGGCCGCCTTTCACCGCGCCGCCGGCGAGCAGTGCGACGGTAGCCGTGCCGTGATCGGTGCCGTCGGTGCCGTTGATGCGCACGGTGCGGCCGAATTCGGTGGCGACGACAATTGCGGTGTCGCGCCAGCGCTCACCCAGGCCGCTTTCGAATTCGGCGAGCGCGCCATCGAGCCCGCCGAGCAGGAAGGCGAGACGTCCCACGGGGCCGCCTTCGTTCGCATGCGTGTCCCAGCCGTCGAAGGCGAGCGCGGCGATGCGCGGGCCGTCGTCGGCCGCCATCAGCTTTGCCGCGCCGCGCGCCACCTGACGCATCTGCGCGACCGCATTGCCGGGCTTGCGCTTCATGTCGTCGCCGCTCGCGGCTTTCTCTAATTGAAGGCCCTGCGACAAGGCCGAGGCCAGCGCGGGATCGCGGTGACGATAGAGATCGACCAGCCGCATCGCGGTGTCGTCGTCGGCCTGCGGCAGCGCGACCGGCGCCCAGCCGACGGTCGGCGCATTGCCGCGCAACACCAGCGGCGTGGTGGGTCCGACCGCAAGTCCGCTCGACACGCGCTCGCCCCGCGGCAGCGCTTCCAGCGCGCGATTGAGCCAGCCGGATTGCACCCGGCCGGGGCCGGCATAGCCGCTTTCGAGCACGTCCTGGCCATCGAAATGCGAGCGGTCGCGATAGGGCGTCGCAACCGCATGGATCACTGCGGCGTGCGTCTCGCGGTACATGCGGGAAAATTCCGGCATCGCCGGATGCAGCGCGAAGAAGGTATCGAGCATGATCGCGGGATGCGCGCCGTCGGCGGCGAGCGCGATCGATCCGTGCAGGCCGGCATAGTCGGGATCGCCGACCGGCGCGACGGTAGAGAGCCCGTCGAGCGCGCCGCGCAGGATCACGACGATCAAGCGGGGATCGCGGCCGTCGGCGGCGCGCGCGAATTTCGGCAAATAGGCCCAGGCCGCGAAGGATGCGCCGCCGAGCAGCAGGCCGCGGCGCGAGGTGAGGAGCCGGTTCTCGACGCAGTCGATCATCTTCATCTCCTCTGCATTTCCGGCGACATCAACAGCAGCGCCAACGCCTGCTGACGCGATTCCGCGCGCTCGATGGTTTTGCGCGTTTCGACGGACGCCGCATCCGCCGCCGCGAATTCCAGCAGGTCGAGCGGGTCGATGTTAGGCCCAAGCCGCGCCCCCATCTGCGCGGCGATGTCGAGCCTCAGCTTCATGCCCTCAGGCGCAGCCCAGGCGGCACTGGTATCGGGGAAACCATTCGGCCCCGCCGGCGACCACAGCGGCTGGCCCAGCAGATTGAGGTTGTTGAGATAACCGCCGGGATCCTCCGGCACGCGCGCGAGCAGCCGGCCACTCGCGACAAGGAAATCGTAAGGCGAGCGCATCTTGGTGAGCGGCGCGCGCCAGGCCTCGTCGGAATCGACCAGCGCCGTCGCAAGCGCCTTGAGATCGCCGTCGGTCTTGACGAAGGTTTCGCGCAGCCGCGCAACGAGCGCCGGCGGCGGATCATCGGCGACAAAGTGGCGGACGAATTTGGTGGCGATGAAATTCGCGGTCGAGGGATGGCGCGCGATGTCGGCGAGCGCGGCCTCGCCCTGCGCAAGCCCGGTCGGCTCGTAGGTCTTGCCGAGCAGCACTTGCGGGCCTGGCTGGTGCGCATTGGTGTTGAACACGAAGGAGCCGGGCGTCCCGAGCTGCCCTTGCCTTCCGGCAAAGGTCCAGCCCGTGATGATGCGTGCGAGCGAGGTGACGTCGTCCTGCGTGTAGCCGCCGCCGACGCCGAGCGTATGCAGCTCCATGATCTCGCGTGCGAGATTCTCGTTCAGCCCGCGCTTGCGATTTTGGCCTGCGCGCGAGTCCGGCCCGAGCGATTGCTGGTTGTCGAGAAAGAACAGCATCGCCGGATGCTGCTCGACGGATTTGAGCATGTCGGCGAAGCGTCCGAGCACATGTGGTCTGATCGCCTCGCGCTCGAACGCGCCGGCCCACATCCGCGCCAGCTCGCCCTTGCTCGCGGAGATGCAGAAATGGTTGGACCAGAACACCACGAGCCGCTCGGTGAAGCCGCACTCGACCAGCGTCGCGCGCTGCAACCGCGCCAGCGCCTCGGCGCGAAATGTTTTCTGGATGACATTGAGCGGCTGCGGCGCGGGTTTTGCGGCGGGCGGCGCGGCGGCATTGGGCTGCATCGTTGCGTTGTCGGCCGGCTTCGCCTCGGCCATAGGGCCGGCGATCTCGGTGGCGGCCGCATTCAGCGAGAGATTTCTGCGCGGGCCGGGCTTCTGATCGGCCGGTGCCTGCGCCGGCGCTTCAGCGGGCGCGGCGGCCTTCGCGGCCTCGCGCGCCTGCTTGACCTGGTCCTGATAGGCGAACACGGCCTGCCCGAGTTGCGGCGTCGATTGCAGGCCGGGCGCCTCCAGCAACACGCCGTTGGGACGGGCGAGCTCCGCCTTCACGAAGCCGCGCGGATCGGAGGCTGCGTTGATCAGATCGCCGGACGCCCCGCCGCGGGCTCCGAAGCCGAAGCGGTTGAGCGCGACCAGGGCGGCTTGCGAATCGCGGGCCATCGATATGTCCTTCGCGCGTTGCCAACCGCTTTCCGAGTCCCTGCGCGAGGCCTAATATACCGTAGCGACAGATGAACCCGGCATGAAAATGACGGCAAGGCTTTTGCGTAAATCATGACAAATCCGAAAGAATCCCCGACGCCGGAACCGCGCCGCCTCGCCTGCTCCCGCTGCGGCGCCGAATTCGGCTGCGACCTCTCGGGCACCTGCTGGTGCGCGGAGGAAACGGCAAAGCTGCCGATGCCGGTCGAGGGCGAGGATTGCCTGTGCCGGGAGTGTCTGAGGAAGGCTGCGGCGGACGCGGGGCGTAGCCCGGATGGAGCGCAAGCGTAATCCGGGAGTCTTTCCGCGGCACCGGCCCCGGATTTCGCTTGCGCTCCATCCGGGCTACGAAGCTTACACCGCATGCCCCGGCGATTTCCGTGCCATGCCGTCGAACGCGTCGAGCAGTTTCTCGCGCCATGCATGAACGGGATCATCGACCTCCAGCAGCTTGAACGGGCTCGTCACGCGCGCCCACTGGAAACCGCCGAACACGATGTAATCGGCATAGTTCGGCGCGCTGCCGCCGATGAAGGGCTGCTTCTTCAAGGTCTGGCGCATCACCTCGAGCGACTTGCGGAACGCGGCCACGGCAGTGTCGCGGCTCGCCATCACGTCCTCCAGCGTCTTGCCGCCGAAACGCGCCTCGCGCGACTGGCGGAAATAGGCGGCATCGACCTCGGCGAGGTTTTGGGGGATATCGGCGACGATCAGCGGAAAGATGCCGCCGACGATGGCGATGTCGCCCCAGGCATTGAGCATGCGCGCCATGGCGCGGCCGCCCTCGCCGCCGAACAGCGACGGCTGGTTTGGGAAATTATCTTCGAGATAATTCGCGATCGCCCATGAATCGACCACCGGCCTGTCGTGATGCAGGAGCACCGGAACCTTCTCCGAGCCATGCGGCGCGATCGCGCTCTTCTCAGTGAAGCGCCAGGGCAGCGATTCCGCAGAGAGTCCCTTATGCGCAAGGGCCATCCGCGTGCGCCAGCAATACGGGCTGAAGGGGCGCGCGGCGTCGGTGCCGACGAGTTCGAAGAGTTTGAGCGACATGCAAGGCGACTCCTGCGAGACCCTCATCCTGAGGCGCGCGGAACACGCGTCTCGAAGGATGAAGGCCCGATCTCGGCCTCGCCCTTCGAGACGCGCGCAAGATGCGCGCTCCTCAGGGTGAGGATCTCCCATTCTGGATTGCTTCGCTTGCGCTCGCAATGACCATGTGGAGGCGGAGGTGTGTGTCAGCGTCCGCTCGTCCGCAACAATCTCTCGCCGCCTTCCGTCACCGCGATGATCAGCCCGACACCGGGCAGTGTCTCGCGCGTGACATAACCGCGCTCGGCAGCGTCTTCCCATATGGTGAGGCGCGGGCACGAGGTCTTCCAGGTCGCAATCACCTCGGCATAGGCGCGCGGCTCCCGCGCGACCCATTCGACGAAGTCCAGCACCAGCGGATCGGCCGTCTCGCTCATTGCAAACCTCCCTTGTCGAAGGCCGCCAGCACCGGCGTACGAACCAGGAGCCAGCCGCCATAAGCCATGTAGTAGCAGGCGATGGTGGTGATCAGCTTGTTCGACCACGCCACGAATTGCTGGTCGGTCATGGCTTCGAGGATGCGCCGCGCCAGCGTCGTCCCGAGCATCGAGGCAAGGATCGCGACGCCGGCGAGCACGGGATCGAGGCTCGCGGCCTGGTCGATCACCCCGCCGAAATAGATCAGCTTGGTGAAATGGCTGACGAGCTGGCACATCGCCTTGGTCGCCACCTTCTCGCGCCGGCCGAAATCGCCGCCGAGAAAGAAGGTATCGAGCAGCGGGCCGGAGACGCCGGTCATCAGCATCAGGCCCATGCAGATCGTGCCGTAGACCGTGCCCTGCCAAAGACGATCCGGGTCCGGCTTGATGTTCGCGGGCAACAGGCGCGCCATGAACGGGGTGACGCCGAGCAGCAGCAGCGCCATCGGCTTGTCCGGCACGTAGCGGGTGATCGACCATGCCGCGAGCGCGACGGCAGCGCCGACCATATAATTCGCGACCGGCCGCCAGCGGATATGCGCCCGCCACAGCAGCGCGCGCCAGCCGTTCGACGCCATCTGGGTGATCGCGTGCAGCACCATCGCGGTCGGCAGCGGCATCAACGCCAGCAGCACGCCGATCAGGATCAGCCCGCCCGCCATGCCGAACAGCCCCGACAGGAACGCGGTGGCGACCATCAGCAATCCAAGGGCAGCGATCATGATGGGCGTCACGAGGGGGCTCTCCTATGGGCTCGGCAAAGTAAGGGACGCAAGCTGCCTGCACTCCCTCGCCCCGCTCTTGCGGGGAGAGGCGAAGGGCGGCGGCCGCCCCGAAACACAACTTGGAATGACTCTCAATTCTTGTGCCTCCCTTGCCCCGCCTTCGCAAACTGAGTTATCTTGGCCTTGCATCAGCTTTCCTGAGGGTCGGGCATTTGCGGCGGCTGCTGTTTCTCAACGGCATCAAGGCATTCGAGGCGGCGGCACGGACCGGCAGCTTTGCCGCGGCCGGGCTCGAGCTCAGCGTGTCCGCGGCTGCCGTCAGCCGCATGGTGCATCTGCTGGAAGAACGTCTCGGCGTCGCCCTGTTCGAGCGCAAGGCCAACAAGCTGGTGTTGACACAGGCCGGCCGCGCCTATCAAAGCGGGCTGACGCCGATCTTCGATGCGCTGGCAAGCCTCACCGCACAGGTGACGGCGCCCTCGAGCGTGCGCGTGCTCACCATCGGCGTCGGCCACACCTTTGCGATGCGCTGGCTGATCCCGCGCCTGTCGGAGTTTCGCAGCGAGGAGCCCGACATCGAGGTGCGCTTCACCACCGGCGGCGCATCGGTGCCGTTCGGCGAGGACTGGAGCTGCGGCATCAAGCTCGGCACCGGCGACTGGCCGGGCCTGGTCGCCGAGCCGCTGTTCGCCGGCGACCTCACGCCGGTCTGCGTGCCCCGCCTCGCCGCCTCGTTGAAACGTCCGGCCGACCTCAAGGGCCCCAGCCTGATCCGCGTCGCACATTCGCCGGAGGACTGGCCGATCTGGCTGAAGGCCGCGAACCTCACCCGCATCAACGCGCGCGGACCGGAGTTCCAGTTCTACGGCCAGGCGCTTCAGGCCGCCGCCGACGGGCTCGGCATCGCCATGGGCATCCGGCCCTATATCGACGACGACCTCGCCGCCGGCCGGCTGGTCGCGCCGTTCGATCTCTCGGTGCCCAAGGGCATGCGCTGGTACCTGCTCTATCGCAGTTTTCAGACCGAGCAGCGCGACTTCGCCGCGTTCCGCCGCTGGATCATGCGCGCGGCATCCGAGCCTGCCGCCCGGCCGGTGAAGCGGATCGGCCGTACCGCCACGCGGAACTGACACCCGTTCAGCAAGGCCTCTGGCAAAAAAGCCGACCGCTTGTGAACGGCTTCACATTCTGAAATCTGCAAACGTGGTCCCCTGACCCTCCAACAAGACACTTACGGAACACTTCACTTACGGAACACTTGGGGACTGCAATGACGACCCTCTACGACGGCTTTGACATTGAATCCTTCGAGGCCGGCAAAGGCCTCTGGCATGCCCGCATCCGCCGCGCCGATCTCAGCCCCGTCGCCATCGACGGCGTGCTGTTTCCGGCCATGGAAGTCGGTTTCGCCTGGCCCGATCAGAATGCGGCGATCGCCGATGCCAAGCACCACATCGATCGCTTCCGCCGGCGGGCCGACGACGGCGACGACGAATAAGCGAGCGGGACTGCAAGCGAAGCAAGGGACAGCGCGGCGCAAGAGGGGGAACCGGTCATGTCAGTCATCGAATTCGAGGACACGCCGCGGCCGAGGATTTACGCCCGCAATGTGCTGTCGAAATGCCCCGAATGCGACGGCGATCTCGCGGTGCTCCGCGTGATCGGCGGCCGTGCCGGATGCGAGTACTGGACCATGCGCTGCACCGATTGCGGCGGGATCCATCTCGACATCCTGGAGCCGTATCGGGCGGCTGGGGACGACGACGGCCCGCTGCCAGCGGCATGAGCCTCTCGCCTGCGCGTCGTTTGACATGGCTGATGCCCTGTCAAACCCGGCTGATGACGATGTAGACGAAGCAGATATACAGCACCAAAAGCCATGTGCGTTCCGCCGTAGGGTGGGCGATCAGGAACCCGAGTCCCAGGATCACGGTCGCAAGGAAGACCAGCAGTCCCGTCGAGCAACGGCCCAGTATCTTGATGAGGGTGCTCTGCTCCTCGGCGTCCTTCTTCGGCAGATCTCCCGATACGATAAACCTGGCGATGTCCGCCCAGTGGCGCTCCTCGTGGCCTGCACCATGTGAGCCCGCAATGTAGCTGACCTGTTCGACGGCGCCGGTGGCGGCATCGCAAAAGCCGTCGTGCCCGGCGCTGCCCAGATCGAACCGGCGGAAGGGCTGCATGCCCTTCGGGAGATCGCAACGACCCAATCGCCCGTCGCGACATAGTTGAGCACCTTCTCGACCCGCTTGCCGACGAGATCGTGCCAGCGGTAATCGCGGCGCACCACGCTGCCGGCGAGCACGATGCGCTTGAATCTTGCGGCCGGGTAGTCGCGCAGGGCCCGGGCGACCAAGTAAGTTCCGTTGGAATGTCCAACATAGGAGAAGTCTGCGCGCGGATAATGCGCTCTCGCTTCCGCATATTGGTCCATCAGCCATTCCGCCTTCTGCTTTCTGACCCACCACAGGACGAAAGGCGCCATGGCGAAATAGCCGTAGCTCGTGGTCACCGAGCGGAAATCCTTCTTGCGGCCCGCCGCTTCCTGCTTGATCGCGCGTGCGATCTTCTGCGTCCAGAACCCCTTGTCGCGGATGCCGTGAATGACGAACACGAGGTCGGTCACGTCCCAATTGGGCGGCCTCGGCAGGCTATCCATCATTTGTTCGCGGTTCACCGTGCAAGGATCCGCAGCGAGGCTGGCCGGCGAATTGCACAGGGCGCGGCGGAACACGACGTATCGCTGTTCGTCGCAAATCTGCTTGAATGCCTTGGCCGATTGCCCGGGCTGCCTTGCCGTGACGAAATTGTCTCTAGCGATCTCGGCTTCGACATTTCGAGGCCGCTTCAGCCGGACAACGTCGGCGTGGCCCGAATTCGGAACCTCCAGGTAGAAATAGGACTTCTCGCGACCGTCGCCCTCCTCCTCGTTGGAGGTGTCCACGGCATAGTCGACGCTGTCGTCGGGCGAGACGATATCGTCCACGGTCCCGAGCAATTGCGTGACGACGATGTCCGGACGGCTGCCGCGACGCTCGCGCTCGTAGTGCATCAGCGCCAGCCACTGCAACCGGGTCTGAATCGAGAATACCGCACCCTGCCTTATATCGAAGATGATCGGGAATCCGCCGAACAGGGTTTCGCCGACCCAGATGCCGACGTTCCATTTGGTCGAGGTCCACCAATCCATCGCCGACGACGGCGTCCAGCCGCGATTCATCCCGGCGATCAGCACGATCCGGCGGATCTTCTTCGCCCAGGGACGCGGCTGCAGATACGCACGGAAGGCGGGCTCGAAGGGAGCGGCGAGCGTCGGACAGTCGCTGCGATCCGGCTGGCCATGCGCGACGATCGCGACCTTGCGCGCCATGACGGCGCCCATGCTGTGCCCGATCAGGATGATCGATTCATATTCGCCGGGATCGTCCTGCCCGGCGCCGCCGGCCCGGTCCTGGCTCCGCAGCTCGATGATTTTCTCGATGTGCTTGATGATGTCGACGACCACCTCGGTCGCATCGCGCGTGCACAGCCACCCCCAGGGCCCGGCAAACGGCAAAATTGGCGCGTAGATATCGGCGTCCGGATAAGTGTCCCGGACCGCGTCCTTCACCGGCTTGAGGGCCTTCGGGCTTTGACAGAATGCGTGCAGCAGGACGATCAGCTCACGATGCTTCCCTGCCCGCTCCAATCTCGATTGTTGCATATGGACTCGCCAAAAATTGAAGTTTCGAAATATCGGGGAAGCTAGCAGGACCACCCTGGATTGCAATCGACCGTTCCGGCAATGTGACGACGCGACGCTGCGCCCTGCTGCCAACCTGCTGTCAGCAGGCTGCATCCGGACCGGCATTCGCCCTTTTCTGAGCCGCGGACTCGTCCCATATTCGGGGCATGGCGAAGAAACCTGCTCCCCCGAAATCCCCCAGATCCAAGGCCCCGAACTCGAAGGCACATCGGCCTGACGTGCAGCCGATCGGGCCGGCGCTGGCCGAGCTGCTCAATCCCGCGATCAATCGCGGCGATGCCGGGCTTGGATCGGGCACCGGGCTGCAGCCGCCGCCGGACAATTCACGCGATCGCCGCTCCGGGGGCGAAGCCGCGGCGCATCGCGCGCGCGCCTCGACGCCGAAGGAGTTTCCGCAGGACACCGCGCGGCCGATGCCGCTGCGCCCCAACCCGCAGCCGCCGGGTGGCCGTGCATCGACCGAGGGCTTCGACGAGGCGCCGCAGGCCAATTACGGCACCGCGGCTACGATCCCGACGCTCGACCCGGAACTGGCGCGGCAGCTCGGGCTGCCGACGGAAGAGGACGACGCCGAGGCGCTGGCACGCCCTCCGCGCAGCAAGATGGAGGCGCTCGGCGTCAAGGCCACCGCGGACGCGCTGGAGTCGCTGATCCGCGAGGGCCGTCCGGAGTTCCGCAAGGACGACGGCTCCATGAAGGTGTGGACGCCGCACCGTCCGCCCCGCCCGGAAAAGTCCGAAGGCGGCGTGCGCTTCGAGATCAAATCGTCCTACGAGCCGCGCGGCGACCAGCCGACCGCGATCGCCGAACTGGTCGAGGGCATCGACCGCAACGACCGCTCGCAGGTGCTGCTCGGCGTCACCGGCTCCGGCAAGACCTACACCATGGCCAAGGTGATCGAGGCGACGCAGCGCCCGGCCCTGATCCTGGCGCCGAACAAGACGCTCGCCGCCCAGCTCTATGGCGAGTTCAAGAACTTCTTTCCGGAAAACGCGGTCGAGTATTTCGTCAGCTATTACGACTACTACCAGCCGGAAGCGTATGTCCCTCGCACCGACACCTACATAGAAAAGGACTCCTCGATCAACGAGCAGATCGACCGCATGCGCCATTCGGCAACGCGCGCGCTGCTCGAACGCGACGACGTCATCATCGTCGCATCGGTGTCCTGCATCTACGGTATCGGCTCGGTCGAGACCTACACCGCGATGACGTTTGCGCTGAAGAAGGGCGAGCGCATCGACCAGCGCCAGCTCATCGCCGACCTCGTCGCGCTCCAGTACAAGCGCACCCAGGCCGACTTCACCCGCGGCACCTTCCGTGTCAGGGGCGACGTCATCGACATCTTCCCGGCGCACTATGAAGACCGCGCCTGGCGCGTGAACCTGTTCGGCGACACCATCGAGACCATCGAGGAGTTCGATCCGCTCACCGGCCACAAGCAGGACGAGCTCGAATTCATCAAGATGTACGCCAATTCGCACTATGTGACGCCGCGTCCGACGCTGGTGCAGGCGATCAAGTCGATCAAGTTCGAATTGAAACAGCGGCTCGACCAGCTGCACGACCAGGGGCGCCTGCTGGAAGCGCAGCGGCTGGAGCAGCGCACCACCTTCGACCTCGAGATGATGGAGGCGACGGGAAGCTGCGCCGGCATCGAGAATTATTCGCGCTACCTCACGGGACGCCGTCCCGGCGAGCCGCCGCCGACGCTGTTCGAATACGTGCCCGACAACGCGCTGATCTTCGCCGACGAAAGCCACGTCACCATTCCGCAGATCGGCGCGATGTTCCGCGGCGACTTCCGCCGCAAGGCGACGCTGGCCGAATACGGCTTCCGCCTGCCGTCCTGCATGGACAATCGCCCGCTCCGTTTCGAGGAGTGGGACATGATGCGGCCGCAGACCGTCGCAGTGTCGGCAACGCCGAGCGGCTGGGAGCTGAACGAGAGCGGCGGCGTGTTCGTCGAGCAGGTCATTCGCCCGACGGGGCTGATCGATCCGCCGGTCGACATTCGCCCGGCCCGCACCCAGGTCGACGATCTCGTCGGCGAGGTCCGCGCCACAGCGCAGGCCGGCTATCGCTCGCTGATCACGGTGCTGACCAAGCGCATGGCGGAGGACCTCACCGAATATCTGCATGAGCAGGGCATTCGGGTCCGCTACATGCACTCCGATATCGACACCATCGAGCGCATCGAGATCATCCGGGATCTGCGCCTCGGCGCCTTCGACGCGCTGGTCGGCATTAACCTGCTGCGCGAAGGCCTCGACATTCCCGAATGCGCGCTGGTCGCCATTCTCGACGCCGACAAGGAAGGCTTCCTGCGCAGCGAGACCTCGCTGATCCAGACCATCGGCCGCGCCGCGCGCAACGTCGACGGCAAGGTGATCCTCTATGCCGACCAGATGACGGGATCGATGGAGCGCGCCATCGCCGAGACCAACCGCCGCCGCGAGAAGCAGGTCGAGTACAACACCGCCAACGGCATTACGCCGGAGAGCGTGAAGAAGCAGATCGGCGACATCCTCAACTCGGTCTACGAGCGCGACCACGTTCTGGTCGAGGTCGGCGGCCACGACATGACCGACGACGTCATCTCGATCGGCCACAACTTTGAAGCCGTGCTCGCCGATCTCGAAACCCGGATGCGCGAGGCCGCCGCCGATTTGAACTTCGAGGAAGCCGCCCGCCTCCGCGACGAAGTCAAGCGCCTGCGCGCCACCGAACTCGCGGTCGTCGACGACCCCACCGCAAAACAGCGCACCGTGCAGGGCAAGGCCGGCGCCTATGCGGGCGCGAAGAAGTACGGCGACGCCGCGAATTTGCCGGTCAGCGCCATGAAGAAGAAAACCGTGAGCTCCGCGCTGAAAGCCAGCGGCGGCGGCAGCGGCTCGAAGGTGCACAAGCCGCATCTCGACGAGATGCACGGGCCGGAATCGCTGCCCTACCGCGAGAACCAGACCCTGCCGTCAAAGCCGTTCGGCAGCACGAGCCGGATCATCCAACCGACGGATTCAAGGCAGTCGGGCCCGGAGTTCGGGCCGGCGCCGAAGTCGACGGGTGGAGCGCCGGGGCGAAGGGGTGGGTGGAAGAAGAGGTAGGGCGGCAGCTTCATCCGCGCCGGTCGCGGCTATGGACTCCGGACTCGCGCTTCGCGCGCCGCGGAATGACGAAGGAGAGATTTGCTCTCCCCCTCACCCCACGCTCGCCGTCACCACCGCCATCACCGACAGCAGCAGCACGATCGTCACCAGTTGCAGCGAGGCGACCGGCTGGGTGCGCCATGCGGTGATCTTGTCGGACAGCGACAAATGCGCCTCGAAGAATTTTGGCTCATAGACGGTCTTGAAGACGGCGGGGAAGCTCGGGCCGAGGGTCACAGCTAACATCGCGTGGGCGAGCGAGGCGATGGCGACGAAGATGGCGACGCCGGGGTCGCCGACGAGGTCGTGGTTGCCGACCAGCTTGAGCAGGAAGGCGGCGGCGGCGAAGGTGGGGAAGCTCTGGAGGATCGCGGTCAGCGCGAGGCCTTCAAGCGCGTTGTACAGGCGGGACTTTCTCGTGGCGGCGATGGTGGCCATGGCACGTCTCCCTGATGACATGGGGATGACGTTAATCGGGGCGGGAGGGGCGTGATGTGAGATGCGTCACGCGGTGAGCGGGAGCCTCTGCGAATCCGGCTCTCACCGTCCCCGAGGAGACTCCCCCTCACCCCAACTCTCTCCCCGCACGCGGGGCGAGGGAGTGGACCGGCGATGCGGATACGCTGCGTCCTACAGCTTGCCCTGCCCGTTCACCTGGCTCTGCTGCTGCCGCTGCTTGTCCTGCTGCATTTGCTGTTCTTTGGCGTGATGCCTGCCGTAGAGGCAGCCGGCGGCGGCGCCGAGGACGCCGTGATGACCGGCATAATGGCCGGCGACGCCGCCGACGACGGCGCCCTTGATGCAGCCCTTGGCGTTGGCGGCGGAGGTCGCGCCAAGCATCAGAAGTGCGGCGGCCACAGTGAGAAGCGGGGATTTCATGGATCGATGTCTCCGGATGCGATGTCTCGTCGTCAACGAGCGCGGATGGGTCCGGGTTCCCGCTCGCACGGCATGGCAGGGCGCGCTCGCCGATAGGCGCGCAGCGTCATCGCAAGACGCCGGTCCCGTGCGAATTCATGCGAGTGGACAAACGCGCAACCCCGAAAATTGCAGCCCCATGAACCCGGCATTGCGCCGGCGCGTCATATTCGAGAGACATCCTGTGTTTTTGCGGATTGATGGATCCATGAACCGCACGATGGCGTTTGCAAGCCACAGCCGACGAGGGCGGGAGGCATGACGGTTGAATCGCTGAACAGGCAACGCGTGCTGCATCTGCTGGAGAGTTTCGCGCGTGGCGATCTCGACGCCGCGCTGTCGTGCTGCACCGACGACGTCGACTTCCTCACCCACGCGCCGATCGACATCCTGCCGCACATGGTGCCGCGCCACGGCAAGGCCGAATTGCGTGCGCTCTGGCAGACGGTGTGGTCGCGCTATTCGGAAGTCCGCTACAAGGCGCCGCACATCCTCGCCGACGGCGACGAGGTCGCGACCTACTTGCACACCTACTTCAGGAAGCGCAGCAACGATCGCATCGTGCAGTTCGACATGGCCGTGTTCTACACCTTCCGGGGCGGGCTGGTGGCGCAGATCCGCGAGATCATCGATTCCTACGATCTGGTGCAGCAGGTGCTGGAGCGGGAGATCGGGCCGCTGATCGCGGGGGCGCGGACGGACGGGGTGTAGCCTCGCTGTCGTCCCCGCCACAGCAGAGACCGGGAGATTACGGGGTTCTATTGCAAATCTCACAAAGCGTGCTCAATTGTGCATTGCAAAAACGTGATTTGAGTTTTGCCTGAAATCCCGTATTTGTTCGTACACAAATGAGTTGAGCAGCCCGCGGCACCGTTTTCGTGCACGGGGTTGTTTCCGTTTTTGCAAGCCAGTTTCAGGACGCCCCCAAAATGACAGAGCACAGCCTCTGGCGTTTCTCGCGCGCGTTGCACCGCGCGGTGAACGACCGGCATTTCGAGGATATCGAGGCCCTGATCGACGAGGACGTCGAATGGGCGATCTACGGCCCGATCGACATGTTTCCGTTCCTCGGCGCGCGCCAGGGCAAGGACGCCGTGCTCGACGTCATCCACCAGCTCGCCGACAATTTCCGTGTCCGCCGCTTCGACCGCGAGAGCATCATGCTCGGCGTCGATTCCGCCGCATCGATGCTGCGCTATTCGCTGACGGCGCTGGATTCCGACAAGCCGATCAGCTTGCGGGTCGCGCAGTTTGCCCAGTTCAAGGCGGGCAGGCTGATCAGCATGCGGGTGCTGGTCGACACGTTCGATCTGGTTGAACAGGCACTCGGCCGCGCCATTCATCTTCCGAAGATGACAAGCGCCGGCTGAGGGGGACGCCAACGGGCCCCGCTTTCGGGACCGATGACGACGCCTGGCGCGACGTCCTGGCCTCCAGCCCCGCCGGATGCCGTCGTGGAAAAGCTCGTCATCGGGCGCGCGCCTTTCGCGCGGCCCGTTGGTTCGTCATTCCAGGCGAGCCGCCACAATTTCGCAACGATAGATCACCATCGTTTGAGCGGACCGATTGGCGCATGGTCATCACGGATCGCCGCATTATAGTGGCGGGAAGCATGCGCCAGGGGCTCGCGGGCAGGACGATGGAATTCTCGACAGGTTTTGGCTGGACCAGGCTGCCGGTGCTGGCGGCCGTATTCATTTTGGGCTCGGTGCTGACGGTGTCGGCGCAGATCATCCCACCCTTCTCCCCACCCGCTGCAGTGCCCGACGACGAGGCAGAGACCGAGGCCACGGAGACCGCGGCGGCCCCCGACGCCAACGACCCCGACGTGCTCAAGGGCATCGACGTCGACAAGCTCGACTGGAGCCAGCTCGCGATCGACGCCGGCACCGGCAACGATATCGCGGCCGCCAAGAAGCGCGCCCAGGCCGCCGCCAAGGACGGCATGAACTGGTCGACGAACACCAATGCCAACGGCTCCTCGTCGGTGGCGGTGAAGCAGTCCGTGTTCTCGTTCTGGGACACGCGGATCGGCGCCGACATGACGGTGGCGAGCGAGCCGCGGACGATGTCCGAGCTGCTGGCGCAGAAAGCCGGCAATGGCGGCAGCCTGCCCCAATCCTCCGGCAGCGCGTGGGCGGCGGCGACCGCGCCGGGCGCCGGCTCGATCTGGGACAAGACCGCGGTGGAAGCCCGCGTCGACCCCGGGGCCGAGCAGAGCAAGATCGGGGCGTCGCTGACCAAGTCGGTGCCGCTCTCGAACGATACGTCGCTGACGCTCCAGAACGGCTACAGCGTCAACCAGCAGGGCACGACCGCAGTGCCCGGCATCGGCGGCCACATCACCCGCAATTACGAGACCGACCAGACCGCCAAGGTCACCATCACCGACACCGGCACCAGCATCACCGCCGGCCAGTCGCTGTCGACCACCGACGACAAATGGCTGCGCAAGGTCGGCGCCGAGCAAAAGCTGTTCGACAACGTCACTGTGTCCGGCTCGGTCGGCGAGACCTCGCAAGGCGCGATCAACAAGAGCCTGACCGCGGGCTTCAAGAAGAGCTGGTAGTCGAACGTCGGCTCTCTCCCCTCATCCTGAGGAGCGCTCCAAAGGAGCGCGCCTCGAAGGATAAAGGCTCGCTGAGGCAGTCGGGCCTGCGTGGCTCTCGCGGCGATGCGCAGCGTCGTCCGCTGCGCGCGCTTCGCGCTCCCCACCATGAGGATAGGTTCATGGTCCCAGCCGGCGTTCAGACTCTCGTAACCATACGCCACGGCAAAGCCCCCAATTGGTCCGCCCTTGCCGCACCTTGGCCAAGTTGCGGTCAAAATCCGACGCCCTAGTCCCCACAGATGTCGTCGTGCGGGGGACACTCGCGCCGCGCTCAACGCGAACAGGGGAATAACGATGAACGCCATGCGTCCGGAAAAGACCGAATCCACCGAGACCGAGACGGTCGACAACAACCTCGCCGCAGTGACGGAAGTCGAGGCCGGCATCCGTGACTTCGTCCGGAACGACATCGCCTATCTGCGCCGTCCGGCATCGGCGACCGCCGACGCGCCGCCGCTCGATCCGAGCGCGGAAGCCACCGTCACCAACGTCAATTCGCTGATCCAGCGCGTCGCCGGCACCTCACTCGCCGAGATCGAGAATCTGATCTCCGAGCTCGAGAGCCTGCGCGACCTGCTCCACGCCGAAGGCCAGCGCGTCCAGCGCGAGATCTCCGGCTACGCCCAGCTCAGCCAGGCCGCAATGAAGTCGACCCGCATGATCGCCGACAACGTCGCGCAGTGGAAGCGCGCCGCCGACGGCCTGCGCAACAGCTGATCACCGACGTCACGCATCATCGGCCGCCGCGTTCCGAAAGGGGCGCGGCGGTTTTGATTCCAGGGGTGTGAAGCGGACACTCCCGTCTTTCCAGTAAAGGTGTCATCACCCGCGAAGGCGGGTGATCCAGTATTCCGAGACAGCGCGAGGATACGGTGAGGCCGCGGCGTACTGGATGCCCCGCCTTCGCGGGGCATGACAGCGGGAGGGAGCGGCACGGCCGGCGCGATGCAGCGCCCCGCATTGAACCCACCACCCCATCCCGGCGACCAATGCCAAGCGCCCGTGCCGCTACGGCCGGTCCTGGGGACATTTCAGATGGAAAGCATTCGGCCCGACAATACGGACCCGATCCCGCTGCGGCCCGCGCCGAACCAGTTCGGCACGATCATGCTGCGCTTCGTGGGATTGCTGGCGGTCGCGATCGCGGTGCTGGCGTTCGTTTATAGCCGCTGAAGGTGGAGGCGGGCCGTCCGCCTCCGGGGAGTTAACGAGCCGTTAACGGCTGGCGTCGACCGTCGAGGCTTCGAGGGTGTAGCCGCCATCGGCATAGCCCTTCACCACCATGCCGGCGACCAGCATCACGGCCAGCGTCGCGGTAGCAAAGATGAATCCGACCAGCTTGAGTGCGCCGCGGTCTGCCATGGTCCTCGTGTCCCCTGTTCTCTGCCCAATTCGTTTCAATTAGACAGCGACAGGTTCATAATTGGTTAGCAACTCGATGGTTCCGCCAACTGCTTCACAGGCAAACCACGTTGAGCAGGCTTATGGCAGCCGCCCTGAATCGCGTCCATAGCGCGCGGGCAACACTCGCGCGCTCTTTTGGCCGTTCATCTTGGAACTGATCTAACCACCCTTCGCGCGCATCGGCACGAAGGCGCTGGCGGTGATGGAATAGACCTCCTCGCCGCGCTGGTTGGTGCCGGTGGTGCGAGCGGTCAGGATGCCCCAGCCGGGACGCGAGGCCGAGCTGCGCTTGTCGATGACGACATTGACGTAACTCACCGTGTCGCCCGCGAGCACCGGCTTGATCCAGCGCAGGTCGCGAAAGCCCGGCGACGGCCCCCACACCGCGACCTCCTCGCCGCGTGAAACGGCCTCACGCGCCAGACGCTGGCCGTCCGCGACAAGCAGGCTCATGCAGGCCGAGCCGACATGCCAGCCCGAAGCGGCAAGCCCGCCGAACAGCGAGTTCTTGCCTTCCTCCTCGTCGAGGTGAAAGCGCTGCGGGTCGAACTTTGCGGCGAAGGTCTTGATGGACTCCGCCGTGAACGTGTACGCGCCGATCTCGCGGCGGTGACCGATCTCGGTCTCCTCGAAGAAAGGCATCAGACCGCTCCCTCGCGCCGCTTGATCAGGATCGGCGAGGTCATCTCGCCCAGCGCCTGCCCCGCCGCGTTGCGCACGGTGCATTTGAACTTGACGATGCCGAGTTCAGGGCGGCTCTTCGAGGTGCGGGCCTCCAACACGTCGACATCGAGCGTGAGGTCGTCGCCGGGCCTCAAGGGAGACAACCACCGCACCTCGTCGACGCCGGGCGAGCCGAGTGACGCGGCGCGGGTGATGAAACCGTCGGCCATCATCCGCATCATCAGCGAGCAGAGGTGCCAGCCCGAGCCGGACAGGCCGCGCAGCATGCTGTTGGCCGCGGCCTCCTCGTCGAGGTGCATCGGTTGCGGATCGAACTCGGCGGCAAAGGCCAAAATCTCGTCGCGGGTGACATGGCGCGGGCCGAATGTTCCGTAGCGGCCGGGCGGGAAGTCTTCAAAGGTCAGGGTCATCTTGGGCTTGCTGGCTGAAATGACAGATTGTGGCCGCACTTTGCGGCAATCTCAACCCGCCGGCCCGCATGGCTCGTGCTACATTCGACGCGGCGGCGTGGTCTGAGTCGGATCAGCCGAGGGCCGAGATCCACACGAAGGCCCAATTTGGCAAGGCCCGGTTTGGCGAGGCCTGGTTTGTCTTGGGGAGAGCAATGTTTTCATTCAGCGACCTGTTTCAATGGGACCGCTTTATCACTCCGACGATCATCAAGACATTTTACTGGCTGGTGATCGCGCTGATCTGCCTGTTCGGCCTTTCCGGCGTCTTCTCAGGGCTCGCGACCATGGCGATCAGCCCGTTCGGCGGCTTCCTGCTGCTGCTGTCGTCGATCGCAAGCGTCGTCGTCGGCATCGTGTTCTCGCGCATCGCCGCGGAGCTGATCCTGATCGTCTTCCGCATCAACGAGCATCTCGGCGCGATAAGGGACCAGGGCGGGATGAAGTGAGGCAGACGCAGTGCCGTAGGGTGGGTTAGCCCCGTGGATGTGCGAAGCGCATCCACTCGGCGTAACCCACCACTTCTCTCGCGGCGACGAAAGTGGTGGGTTACGCCTTCGGCTAACCACCCTACGAAGCCGTACAGGTCTTACGTATTAAACCGGAAATGCATCACGTCGCCGTCGGCGACGACGTATTCCTTGCCTTCGAGGCGCAGCTTGCCGGCATCGCGGGCGCCGGCTTCGCCGTTCAGCGCGACGTAGTCCTCATACGCGATGGTCTCGGCGCGGATGAAGCCTTTCTCGAAGTCGGTGTGGATCACGCCGGCCGCGCCCGGCGCCTTGGTGCCGCGATAGATGGTCCAGGCGCGTGCTTCCTTCGGACCTACCGTGAAATAGGTGATGAGGTCGAGCAGCGTGTAGCCGGCGCGGATCAGGCGATCGAGGCCGGCTTCTTCGAGACCCAGCGTCTCCAGGAAGTCGGCACGCTCTTCGCGTGAGATCGTCGCGATCTCGGATTCGATCTTGGCGGAGATGACGACGGCGACGGCGCCTTCCTTGGCGGCCTGCTCCTGCACCGCCTTGGAGAACGAGTTGCCCGTGGCGGCCGAGCCTTCCTCGACGTTGCAGACATAGAGCACGGGCTTGGACGACAGCAGGCCGAGCATCCCGAAGGCACGCTCCTCCTCCGCCTTGCGCTCGACGAGGCGCGCAGGCTTGCCTTCGCGCAGCAGCACCAGCGTGCGATTGACGAGATCGAGCTGCTCCTTGGCGTCCTTGTCGTTGCCCTTGGCCTTCTTGGACAAATTGTCGACGCGCTTCTCGAGGCTGTCGAGGTCGGCGAGCATCAGCTCGGTCTCGATGGTCTCGATGTCGGCGAGCGGCGCGATCTTGCCCTCGACATGGGTGATGTCGGAGTCCTCAAAGCAGCGCACGACATGCGCGATGGCGTCGACCTCGCGGATGTTGGCCAAAAACTGGTTGCCGAGGCCTTCACCCTTGGAGGCGCCGCGCACGAGGCCCGCGATGTCGACGAAGGTCAGCCGGGTCGGAATGATCTGCGCCGATTTGGCGATCGCCGACAGCTTGTCGAGCCGCGGATCGGGCACCGCAACCTCGCCGACGTTCGGCTCGATGGTGCAGAACGGATAGTTCGCAGCCTGCGCCGCGGCCGTCTCGGTCAGCGCATTGAACAAGGTCGACTTGCCGACATTGGGCAATCCGACGATCCCGCATTTAAATCCCACGAGCGTTATTCCTTGCCGTTCTCGTCCTTGGTCAAAAATCCCTTCGCCTGCATGGCGAGATGCACCCTGTTGGCGAAGGTCGCGTCAGTGCCTTTGGCAACCAATGCCGCATGCTCGGCCACCGCCTCGCACAGCGTCGCCACCCAGTCATTGTCGGCCTTGGCGAAGTCCGACAGCACGTGGCCATGCACCAGCTCCTTGACGCCGGGATGACCGATGCCGAGTCGCACCCGGCGGTACTCGTTGCCGATATGCGCCGATATCGAGCGCAGGCCGTTGTGGCCGGCGATGCCGCCGCCGATCTTCACCCGCACCTTGCCCGGCGGCAGCTCGAGCTCGTCATGGAATACGGTGACGTCGCCCGGCGCGATCTTGAAGAAGCTTGCGGCTTCCTGCACGGCGCGACCGGAATCGTTCATGTAGGTCGTGGGCTTGAGCAGGATCACGCGCTCAGGTCCGAGCGTGCCTTCCGAGGTCTCGCCCTGAAAGCGACGGCGCCATGGTGCGAAACCATGACGCCGCGCGATCTCGTCGACGGCCATGAAGCCGATATTGTGCCGGTTACGTGCGTATTTCGCGCCGGGATTGCCGAGCCCAACAAAGAGTCGCATGACGCGGCGCGCCCCTCAGCTAGCGCGCGATCAGGGACCGCGCGCCAGCTCTTTAAAAGATTACTTCTTCTTGTCGCCGCCGGCGGGAGCCTTGGCAGCCGCTGCCGGAGCAGCAGCACCCGCAGCCGGAGCCGCAGCGCCAGCCGCCGGAGCAGCCGCAGCAGCGCCCGGAGCTGCAGCCGCAGCCGCGGCCTTCTGCTCTTCGGCGTAGCCGGACGGCGGCACGATGGTGACGAGGGTCGCGTCCTCGCGGGTCAGCGCCTTCACGCCGGCCGGGAGCTTGACGTCCGACAGATGCAGCGAGTGACCGATTTCGAGCGAGCCGACGTCAGCCTCGATGTACTGCGGAATGCTCTCGACGCCGCATTCGAGCTCGATCGCGTGGGCGACGATGTTGACGGTACCGCCGCGCTTCACACCCGGGGAGGTTTCCGACTTCACGACGTGCAAGGGAACGCTGATGCGGATGGTGGCACCTTCGCCGAGGCGCATGAAATCCACATGGATCGGGAAGTCCTTGACCGGATCGAGGTGGTAGTCGCGCGGAATCACGCGGTGCTTCTTGCCCTCGAGATCGATGTCGACCAGCGTGGTCAGGAACCGGCCGGCGAGGATGCGCTGGCGCAGTTCGCGATCTTCAATCGAGATCGTGACGGGGGGCTGGTTGTTGCCATAGATCACTCCGGGCACTCGCCCGGCGCGACGCTCAGCCCGGGCGGCCCCCTTGCCGCTCTTCGGACGTGCGGTCGCCTTCAATTCCTTGACGGTCGTCGCCATGTCGTTAAGTCCTTGTTTTTGCAAAAGTTAATGGGCCGCAGCGCGGCCCATGGTGCAGTTCGCAGCAAGCCTCCAGGGGTGCGGGGGCCGCGAACTGGCGGGCTTTTACCCGGAAGATGCGGAAATGACAAGGAGAATGGGCTGCCGGAAGCGGTTCCCACCCTCCCCTCTAGGGAGGGTAAGCGCCCTACCCGCCGAGCTTCGCCTCCAGCGCCGTGATCCGCGCCTTCAGCGCCTCGTTCTCCTCACGGGCGAGGCGGGCCATGTCCTTGACCGCCTCGAACTCCTCGCGCTTGACCAGGTCCATGTCGCGCAGGAATTTCTCGGCCTGGGTGCGCATCACGGTGTCGAACTCGCGCTTGACGCCCTGGGCGGCACCGGCGGCGTCGTTCATCAGGCGGCCGATCTCGTCGAAAAACCGGTTGTTGGTCTGGGTCATTTCGGTCTCCTGGCCGCGGCCGATAAACTTTGCGCGAACGCTCGGAAAGACAATGGCAATCCGGGCGGAGCGGTTCAAGAGCCGATCGGCGGTATCCTTGTCATGCCCCGGTTTCCTTGCAATCGTATTCAACGTCCCTGCATAACAAGAATCAGAAGGCGCAAGAGATGATCGATCAGCAGATCGCGATTCCCACCAAGGACGGCCACACCGCCACCTTCATCACCCATCCCGAGCGCGGCGGGCCGTTTCCGGTCATCCTGTTCTACATGGATGCACCGGCGATCCGCGAGGAACTGCGCGACATGGCCCGCCGGCTCGCGACCTCAGGCTATTACGTAATGCTGCCGAACCTCTATTACCGCTCCGGCGTGATGGAGCTCGGCGCGCTGCCGGCCGATCCGAACGCGCCGGAGCGCAAGCGCATGTTCGCCCTGATGGGCTCGCTCACGATCCCCATGATCATGGACGACACGCGGGCGCTGCTCACCTATGCCGAAGGCCAGGCGGCTGCGAACACCAAAATCGTCGGTACCGTCGGCTACTGCATGAGTGGCCGCTACGCCGTCAACGCCGCCACGCATTTCCCCGATCGCGTCAAGGCCGCCGCCTCGGTCTACGGCACGCAGCTTGCGACGGATCAGGACGACAGCCCGCATCGCGCGGCAGCCAAGACCAGGGCCGAGCTTTACTTCGCCTGCGCCGAGACCGACATCTACGCGCCCACCGAGATCATCGAGAAGGTCAAGCAGGGCATGAGCGGCGCGAAAGCCGAGGTCGAGATCTACCCCGGCACGCATCACGGCTTCGCCTTCCCCAAGCGTCCGGTCTATGACCGCGACGCCGCCGAACGGCATTGGGAGCGGCTGCTGGCGCTCTATCGCCGCAACCTCGTCTAGACAAAGAAGGCCTGATGCCCTTTCTGCTCATCGACTTTCCCGCCTTCAAGCCGATCGCATTCGAGATCGGTCCGTTCGCGATCCGCTGGTATGCGCTCGGCTACATCTGCGGGATCACGTTCGGCTGGCTCTATGCGCGCGCCCTGATCAAGAACGACAGGCTGTGGGCCGGAAGGTCGCCGATCAGCCTGGTGCAGATCGACGATTTCATCTTGTGGGTCACGCTCGGCATCATCGTCGGTGGCCGCACCGGCTACGTGCTGTTCTACAATTTGCCCTTCTTCATCGAGCACCCGGCCGCCATCTTCAAACTGTGGGAAGGCGGCATGTCGTTCCACGGCGGCTTCCTCGGCTGCGTCGTGGCGGTGATGGGGTTCGCCCGGAAGAACGGCATCTCGATCCTGTCGCTCGGCGACATCACCTGCGGCGTTGCGCCGATCGGGATTTTCCTGGTGCGGCTGACCAATTTCATCAATGGCGAATTATGGGGCCGCGCCGCCGACCCCAGCCTGCCCTGGGCCATGGTGTTTCCGACCGGCGGTGACGTGCCGCGCCATCCGAGCCAGCTCTATGAAGCGGGCATGGAGGGCCTCCTGCTGTTCGCCGTGCTCGCCGTGATGATCCGCCTCGGCGCCTTGAAGCGGCCGGGCCTCATCCTCGGCAGCTTCATCCTGATCTACGGCCTGACCCGGATCATCGGCGAGCATTTCCGCGAGCCGGACGTCCAGCTCGGCTACCTCTGGGGCGGGTTAACCATGGGCATGTGGTTGTCGATCCCGATGCTTCTTGTCGGCCTCATACTTATTGTATTGGCTGTGCGGCGCGGTGCGCCGAAGCCCGCCGGGGCTATCAGTTAATCCTTTCGAGAAGACAGGCTGTGACCGACGCGACGCTACTCAACGAGATCAAGGCGCTGATCAAATCCTCAGGCCCGATGCCGGTCTGGCGGTACATGGAACTGTGCCTGATGCATCCGCGCTATGGCTATTACATTTCGCGCGATCCGCTCGGGCGTGAAGGCGACTTCACCACCGCGCCCGAAGTCAGCCAGATGTTCGGCGAGCTGCTGGGCCTGTGGACCGCCTCGGTATGGAAGCAGATGGGCTCGCCGCAATTCCTGCGGCTGATCGAGCTCGGCCCGGGCCGCGGCACCATGATGGCCGATGCGCTGCGCGCACTGCGCGTGCTGCCGCCGCTGTACCAGGCGCTTCAGATCCACATGGTCGAGGTCAACCCGGTGCTGCGCGACCGGCAGAGTGCGACGCTGTCGGCCGTGCGCAACATCGCCTGGCACGACAGCATCGACGACGTGCCGGAAGGTCCGAGCATCATCCTCGCCAACGAATATTTCGACGTGCTGCCGATCCACCAGATGGTGAAGCGCGAGAACGGCTGGCACGAGCGCGTGATCGAGATCGATCCCAACGGCAAGCTTCAGTTCGGCGCGGCCGCCGAGCCGACGCCGCGCTTCGACGTGCTGCTGCCGCCCTTGGTGCGCGCCGCGCCCGTCGGCGCCGTGTTCGAATGGCGGCCCGACGGCGAGATCATGAAGCTCGCGACGCGCGTGCGCGACCAGGACGGCGCGGCGCTGATCATCGATTACGGCCATCTGCGCAGCGATGCCGGCGACACCTTCCAGGCGATCGCGCGCCACAGCTTCACCGATCCCCTGAAGGCGCCGGGCCAGGCCGACGTCACCGCTCATGTCGACTTCCAGGCACTCGCGCGTGCAGCGGAAGATGTCGGCGCGCGCGTGCACGGCCCGGTGACGCAGGGTGATTTCCTCAAGCGTGTCGGCATCGACACCCGCGCGGCCGCCCTGATGCAGAAGGCGACGCCGGAGATTGCCACCGACATTTCGGTCGCACTCAAACGCCTGACGGATACGGGACGCAGCGGCATGGGATCGATGTTCAAGGTGCTCGGCATCTCCGAGCCGCGGCTGTCAGGCCTTGCCGGCCTCAGCGATCTCGAACGGGCCGGAGACCCCTCATGACGCTTGCTTCGTCACTGCTGTCGGCCGTGCCCGGCCTGCGCCATGCCTTCTTCACCCGCGAGGGCGGCGTCTCCAACGGAATCTATTCCGCGCTGAACGGCGGGCTCGGCTCCAATGACGATCAGACCCTCGTCGCGGAGAACCGCCGCCGCATGGCCGAGCATGTCGGCGTCGCCCCGGAACGTTTCCTCAGCCTGCACCAGATCCATTCGCCGGACGTGCGCGTCGCCGAGGCGCCGTGGCCGAGCGGGCCGCGGCCGAAGGGCGATGCGCTCGTCACCAAAACGCCCGGCATCGCGCTCGGCGTCTCCACCGCCGATTGCGGACCGGTGCTGTTCGTCGACCCCAACGCGCGCGTGATCGGCGGCGCACATGCCGGCTGGAAAGGCGCGCTCTCGGGCGTGCTGGAGTCCACGATTCTGGCGATGGAGAAGCTCGGCGCCACGCGCAGCGGCATCATCGCCGCGATCGGCCCCTTGATCCGCCAGGACAGCTACGAGGTCGGCAACGAGTTCGTGGCGCGTTTCATCGAGACGGACGCGGACAACGCCGTGTTCTTCATTCCGTCGGTGCGCGAAGGACACGCGATGTTCGACCTCGCCGGTTTCATCCGGAAGCGTCTGGAAGCCGCGGGCATCCTGATGATCGACGATCTCGGTCTGGACACCTACGCCGACGAGCGCTTCTTCAGCTATCGCCGCTCGGTGCATCGCAAGGAGCCGGATTACGGCCGCCACATTCACGCAATCGCGCTCGAAGCGTGAACACACGGGCAACGTCGTCTCATTCCGGGGCGACGCCCGGACGCGATGACAGTGGCCTGTGGCGCCCCCGCCCTAGACGTTAATGCATTTTAACGATATCGCTGCCCTCCATAATGAGGGAAGCGTCATCCATCTTGCGCCGCGCGGGCTCGTGCCTGCTGGCGGTCATGCTGCTGGCGGCCGCGACCGCGCTTGGCGGCTGCGCCGGCGGCGGTGGTGCCGCCAACTCCTATGCGATGGCGCCGAGTGCCGGCTCCGGGGCGACGGTGGCCTTTGAATCGATCGACGGGCCGCCGCCGCAGGTGTTCGACCGCATGGTCGGCGTGCTCGACAGCGAATCCAAGCTGCGCAGCCTGTCCGTGGTCTCCCGCGAGGGGACCGCCGCCTACCGCGTGCGCAGCTACCTCTCCGCCCAGGTCGTGCGCGGCAAGACCGTGATCGCCTGGGTCTGGGACGTCTACGACGCCAACCAGCAGCGGGCATTGCGCCTCTCCGGCGAGGAACTGACCGCCGCCAAGGGCGGCCGCGATCCCTGGTCGGCCGCCGACGACCTCGTGTTGCGGAAGATCGCCCAGGCCGGATTCAGTGGACTTTCCAACATGATCAACGGAACGCCGGACACGCCGGGCACTGTTCCCGGCTTGCGGGGACCGGCGGTTGCCAGCGTGATCCCGGAGGCTCCGGCGGCCGAGATGCCAGCCACGGCGCTCGGCTATGCCGAGCGATAACCCCCGCTAAACCACGGCCCCAGAATTCCAGGACTCGCGGCCAAGCCGTTGGCCCGACTCAGGATTTTCGAAGGGAAAACGTAGCATCCCGGGTTGCCATTGCGGCCTCCGGCCTGATATTTCCTCGCCCGTCGTAACCGTGCTTCCAGTGGGTATTTTCTGATGTTGAACGTCGTATCCAGCAAAGCGCGGGAGGAAGCGTCTATGTCGGCCAAGAACGGCTCCATCAAGCTAGTCGCCGGCAACTCAAATCCGGCTCTCGCGCAGGCCATTGCGCAAGGCCTCGACCTGCCGCTGACCAAGGCGGTGGTACGGCGCTTCGCCGACATGGAGATCTTCGTCGAGATCCAGGAGAACGTCCGCGGCTCGGATGCCTTCGTCATCCAGTCGACCTCGTTCCCCGCCAACGACCATCTGATGGAATTGCTGATCATCACCGACGCGCTGCGCCGTTCCTCGGCGCGCCGCATCACCGCGGTGCTGCCCTATTTCGGCTACGCCCGGCAGGACCGCAAATCGGGTTCGCGCACGCCGATCTCGGCCAAGCTCGTCGCCAACCTGATCACGCAGGCCGGCGTCGACCGCGTCATGACGCTCGACCTGCATGCTGGCCAGATCCAGGGCTTCTTCGACATCCCGACCGACAATCTCTACGCGGCGCCGCTGATGGTGCGCGACATCAAGGACAAGTTCGACCTCTCCAAGACGATGGTGATCTCGCCTGACGTCGGCGGCGTGGCGCGCGCACGTGGCCTTGCCAAGCGCATCAACACGCCGCTCGCGATCGTCGACAAGCGCCGCGAACGGGCCGGCGAATCCGAGGTCATGAACGTGATCGGCGACGTCGCCGGCTACACCTGCATCCTGATCGACGATATCGTGGACTCCGGCGGCACGCTGGTGAACGCGGCCGACGCGCTGATCGCCAAGGGCGCTAAGGACGTCTACGCCTACATCACCCACGGCGTGCTCTCCGGCGGCGCGGCCGCCCGCATCGCGGGTTCGAAGCTGAAAGAGCTCGTCATCACCGACTCGATCCTGCCGACGGATGCGGTGACCAAGGCGCCGAACATCCGCACGCTTCCGATCGCCAGCCTGATCTCCGACGCCATCGCGCGCACCGCGGCGGAAGAGTCGGTGTCGAGCCTGTTCGACTAGTTTTCCGATCCGGAAGGTCTCGTAGGGTGGGCAAAGGCGCAAAGCGCCGTGCCCACCTTTCTTTTTTATAAGAAGACGGTGGGCACGCTGGCGCTTTACCCACCCGCCATCGCGCGCTCTGACGCGCTGCAGCACGCCTCGCAGCCCCACCGGGTTGTTGCGGGCTCCCGCCCATGACATCCTTCGGATTCCGAGTCATCTCTGCCCTCTGGATACCCGATGCCACGCCGGAAATTTGCTTGGGAAAAGCTGTCAGATGATGCGTTGCTCAAGCAACGTCTCTCCAGCCTGAAGGTTACGGTCGAAGGCACCTGGCTTGAGGACTGCGTCGCGACGCTTCACGAGGAGATGGAAGAGCGAGGCATCCGGCTGCGGCCGCATACATGGATTTCGAGCGAGTGGTTCAGTCCGGGAGACGTGCCCGGCATCGCCATCCCCTTCTATCTCGCCCATCCCCGCCTGATGAAGCTCGAGAAGAAGATGATGTTCGACGTCGAGGGCGGAACTTGGCGCGAGTGCATGGCCATCCTTCGTCACGAGGCGGGCCATGCCATTCAGCACGGCTTTCAGTTGCAGCGGCGCCGGCGCTGGCAACAATTGTTCGGGCCGTCGTCGAAACATTACCCGCGCTACTACCGGCCCAATCCGGCGAGCAGGCGCTACGTCCAGCACCTCCGGCTCTGGTACGCACAGAGCCATCCTGACGAAGACTTTGCCGAGACATTTGCGGTGTGGCTGCGGCCGCGTTCAAACTGGCGCACGCGATACGCCGGATGGCCCGCGCTGAAGAAACTCGAATATGTCGACGAGCTCATGGGTGAGATCGCGGGAGAGCGACCGCTAATCACGACGCGAGAGCGTGTCGATCCACTGAGCAGGCTCAGCCAGACGCTTGAAGACCATTACAAGAAGAAGCAGGAATTCTACGCGTTCACGCCACCGAAAACTTACGACCGCGACCTCTCCCGGCTGTTTTCGGCCGATCCACGGCATCACCGGTCAAGGCCGGCCGCGGCCCTGATCCGGCGCCACCGCGCCCAGATCAGGCAGCTGGTCGCGCGATGGACCGGCGAAAACCAGCTCACGCTCGATGCGGTGCTCGACGACATGATCTCCCGCTGCCGCGAGCTCGATCTGCGTGCCGTCGGCCCCGAACATAAGCTCGTTCTCGATTTCACCGTCCTCGTGACCGCCAAGACGATGCACGCGCTGTTTGGCCCGTCTCGGCGCAAATGGATCGCGCTATGAGACGACTCCGCATTCTCGTGCTGATGCATCCGGACTTCCTGCCTCCGGACTCCTCCGACGGCTACACACCGCAGGAGATCAACAACTGGAAAACGGAGTACGACGTCGTCAGCACCTTGCGCGCGGCCGGCCATGAGGTCCGCCCGCTCGGCGCGCAGGAGGAGATCAGGCCGGTCCGCGAAGCGATCGAGGAGTTCAAGCCGCACGTGGTCTTCACGCTGCTGGAGGAATTCCACAACAACGTCGCCTACGACCAGCACATCGCCAGCTACCTCGAGCTGATGAAGGTGCCTTACACCGGATGCAATCCGCGCGGCCTGATCCTCGCGCGCGGCAAGGATCTGTCGAAGACGCTGGTGCATCACCGCCGCATCGCAGTGCCGGCCTTCGCCGTTTTCCCGATGCGACGCAAGGTCAAGCGGCCGAAGCATCTTGCGCTGCCGCTGATCGTCAAGAGCCTCAACATGGATGGATCTGCCGGCATTTCCCAGGCCTCCATCGTCGATGCCGACGAAAAGCTCGCGGAGCGCGTCGCCTTCATCCACGAACGCAGCGAGACCGCCGCCATCGCCGAGCAATTCATCGAGGGACGGGAGCTCTATGTCGGCGTGCTCGGCAACAACAGGCTGCGCGTGCTGCCGGTGTGGGAATTGAAGTTCGGCAGCATGGGCGGTCGCAGGTCACGCCACATCGCGACCGAAAAGGCCAAGCACGACACCGACTATCAGGAGAAGGTCGGCATCGTCGACGGGCCGGCGAAGGATCTCGCGCCCGAAGTCACTGCGCGCATCCAGCGGGCCGCGAAACGCATCTACCAGGCACTTGGCCTCGACGGCTATGCGCGCATCGATTTTCGCCTCACTGCCGACGGCACGCCGTATTTCATCGAAGCCAATCCCAATCCCGAGATCGCCAAGAGCCAGGAATTCGCCACGGCGGCCCAGCATGCCGGGCTCAAATACCCGGATCTCCTGCAGCGTATCCTGATGCTCGGGATCAGCCGGGCCAAGGCGGGCGTGTCGCTGGGTTGAGACCGAATTCAGCCAAAGCTCGGCAACACGACGTCCTGCAAGAGCGCGATCAATACGGCGGCCTGCTCCTGCCCCGATCGCCCATAATTTCCGCAGTGGATCACGAAGGTGAGATCACGCGCCGGAATCACGTACAGATATTGGCCGCCCCAACCGATGCCGCAGAACCAATGCAGCGGTTGCGCAGTGGCGAAATCGCCCATGTACCATTGATAGCCGTAATTGCGACCAACCCGGGTCTGGACAACAGGCGTGGTCACGCGCTTCACCCAGTCGGCCGGAACGATGGACTTTCCATTCCAAGCGCCATTCGCCAGCATGAGCTGTCCGATCTTCACGAGATCGCGTGGCAGGAGACGCGCGCCTGACGCCGCGCGAGGTTCACCGTCACGGCCAACGCTCCAGCCGGACGGACCGAAGCCCAGGGAATCGAACAGCACGCGGCGGCAATAGGCCGGCAGGGCTTCGCCGGTACCCCTGGCGATGAGGCGGCCGAGCAGCGCAGTGGCGCCGCCGCAATAGGTCCATTTCACGCCGGGCTCGCCGGCGATCGGGCGCTCGAGGATGAAGCGGTAACGATCCGGCGCGGCTTCCATCGCCATCTCGCTGTTACGCGGATCGCCATAGGGAATGGTGAGCTCGTCCCATTCGAAGCCGAGCGTCATCGACAGCACATGATGGATCGTGAGCTTGTCGCGGCCGGGCTGCGCAGCGAGATCGGCATATTCAGGGAATTGCGCATAGAGCTTCGCGTCCGGCGGCGGCACCTTGCCTTCAGCAAGCGCAACCCCATAGGCGAGACCGACAATGCTCTTCGAGACCGAGCGCAGATCGTGCAGCACATCAGGACCGAACACGACGTGGCCGAGCAGCCGGTCCCAGCCCTGGTCTTCGCCCTCCCCGTAATGCTCGAACACCAGCTTGCCTCCCTGGCTCACCAGGAACGCATGCAGACCGGGCAACTTTCCGGCCTGCTGGAGCCCGGTGAAACGTGCGGCGACATCGGCCGACGCAGCAACGGCAGGCATGGTCCATGGGAGAGCCGCGCTCGCGCAAAAGCCGGCCAGCAGATGACGACGGTTGAGATAGGCCATGGGTCATTTCCTCCGGAATCGGGTATTCACAGGTACCTTGCAATACATAGTACCTTGCTATATAAGCCTCCTCGAAAGCAGTGTAGTCAAGGAGGAAATGGCCGACTCGACGAATCAGGTTCAGCTCAAGAAGGGCGCGCTGGAGCTCTGCGTGCTCGCTCTGCTCGCGCGCGGCGAGAGCTATGCCTATGAGATCGCGAGCACGCTGTCGGCCGGCGTCGGCATGGGTGAAGGAACGATTTATCCGCTGATGCGGCGCATGCAGGATGACGGGCTGGTCGACACTCGCCTGGAGGAATCCAGCAGCGGCCCGCCGCGCAAATATTACCGCCTGACGGCCGCCGGCCGCGCCGCCTTCACCGCGCAGAAGCGCGAATGGCGTAGCTTTACCGATGCAGTCGACCGCCTCCTCGGAGACGCCAGATGACTCGCGACGGTTTCCTGCACATCCTCGCCGATGGGCTCACGGGGCTGCCCGCGGCCGAGATCGACGACATTCTGTCCGACTATGCCGCCCATTTCGAGGAGGCTCGCACTTCAGGGCGAACGGAGCAGGAGGTTGCCTCCGCGCTCGGCGATCCCAGACGACTTGCGCGCGAGCTGCGCGCCGAGACGGGATTGCGCCGGTGGGAGAATCATCACTCCTTCCGCAACTCCACGGCCGCGCTGTTCGCGCTCAGTGGCCTCGCCGTGGTCGACATCGTCCTGCTGCTGCCGCTGCTGCTTGCCGTTCTGCTCATCCTGCTCGTGGTTGCCTTCGTGATGTGCGTGCTGGGGATCGTCGGCATCGGGTTGCTGATCAGCGTCTACAAGCATTTTGGCGACGGACACGTCGTCAATCTGATCTTGCGTGGGCTCGCAGGCGTCGCGCTGGTGACCACGGGGGCGGGCTTCGGTGCGCTATTGGCGCTCGGACTCAACGCCGCCGTCAGATGGCTCGGCAATTATGCGCGGCTGCATTACCGGCTGCTCAAGCCGGAGCGAAACGAAGTCTGACTGCCACACGGATGCATTCGTCGGTGGGAAGGGCGCAACGCCGTGCCCACCCTACGGCAGCTAGCCCGCCTCCGCCTTCGCGCCCACCACGTCTGCAAACGATTTGAAGAACTCGCCGGCCAGTTTGGTCGCGGTCGAGTTGATCAGCCGCGCACCTAACTGGGCGAGCTTGCCGCCGATCTGCGCGTCGACCTCGTAATGCAGTACGGTCACGTCAGCACCTTCCGATTCAAGCCGCACCAGTGCGCCGCCCTTGGCAAAGCCCGCGACGCCGCCGGAGCCCTCGCCCGAGATGCGATAGAAGTTGGGCGGGTCGAGATCGGACAGCGTCACCTTGCCGCCGAACGTCGCCTTCACCGGGCCGACCTTGAAGATCACGGTCGCGGTCATCTCGTTTGGACCGGTGACTTCGAGCGACTGACAGCCGGGGATGCACTGCTTCAGCACATCGGGATCATTCAGCGCCGCCCATACCTGCCCAATTGACGCGGGGATACGCTGGCTGTCATTCATCTGCATGATTGGATCTCACTCTCTGCTTGCTGCCTGATTGGCGGCGCGCTGCCCGCGCCGTCGCTCCTGCGTGATCTCGGCGAGGATCGACATTGCGATCTCCTCCGGTGTGATGGCGCCGAGATCGAGCCCCGCGGGCGCCTTGACGTCGTCGATGACGGCGGCGGTGGCGCCTTCCGCAATGAGCTTGGCGCGCAGCGAGGCCATCTTGCGGCGGCTGCCGACGAAGGCGTGATAACAGGCCCTGGTCGCGACCGCTGCGCGCAAGGCGGCTTCGTCGCCCTTGCCCTGCGTCGAGACCACGACGAAGCGCTTTGCCTCGTTCAGCTCGCCGAGCAGATAGCCGTCGACAATCGTGTCGGCGTCCGGCGGCGACGTGAGATCGGCAGCGGGTGCGGCCAGCGTGACGTGATAGCCGAGCGTGCGCGCTTGCGCGGCCAGCGACAGCGCCACCGGGCTGGCGCCGAGAATGACCAGCGAGGGATGCGGCAGCACCGGCTCGACGAAAATATCCATCGTGCCCTTGCTCGGGCACATGTTGCTGGCAAAGCGGATGCCGTCGCGGTTATCGCCCGCACTCACCCCGAGTTCGGCAAGCAGGTTTTCCGGCTGCACCGAAACCATGCGTGGCTCGCCATCGGCGAGCGCCTCGCGCGCCGCCTTCAGCACCGCGCCTTTGGCGCAGCCTCCGCCGATCCAGCCGGCGAGGATGGTGCCGTCGGCGGCGATGATCGCCTTCGCGCCAGCCTTGGCCGCGGTGACCGAGACAGTGCGCACCACCGTCGCGAGCACGAAGGCGCGCTCGGCGGCTTTCATCTGCGCGACGACATCCAGCACTTCGACATGAGCGGTCATCGGAAGCCTCCTCAAAGCTTCGCCAGATAAGGTTCGAGCGCGCGCAGGCTTTGCAGCGAATTGGCGGGCGCGTAGAGATCGACATGCGGCAGTGCCGCCTTGATGCCTCTGGCTTCGGGCGAATAGCCCTCCCACGCCATCATCGGATTGAGCCAGACGATGCGGCGGCAGCGCCGCGCCAGCGCCGCCATTTCCCGGCCCAGCAAGGCGGCATCACCTGTCTCGTAGCCGTCGGACACGATCATCACGCAGCTGCGCGAATGGATCACGCGTGCGGCGTGCCAGCGGTTGAAGGTTTGCAGGCTCTCGCCGATCCTGGTGCCGCCGCCCGCGCCCTGCGCCATGATCGAGAGACGGTCGAGCGCGCGGCCGGCGTCCTTCTCTTTCATCGCATCGGAGACGTAGGCCAGCCGGGTGTGGAACAAAAACGCCTCGGCCTCGCGGAACTGGTCGAGCACACCGTGGATGAAGCGCAGGAACACCGAGGTGTACATGCTCATCGAGCCTGACGCGTCGAGGAGAACGACGAGCCGCAACGGCTTGTCCTTGCGCTGCCGTTTCACCAGGCTGATCGGCACGCCGCCATGGCTGATGTTGCGGTGGATGGTGCGCCTGAGGTCCAGCCGGTAGCCACGTCGGCGCGCGAGATCGCGCCGCGTGAGCCTCGTGCGCATCACCCTTGCGAGCTCTGCGGCGGCTTCATGGGCTTGCGCGACCTGATCGGGATCACTGAGTTTCCTGAAATCGACCTCGGCGAGGTTGTCCGCGCGTGAGGCGCCTTCCATGCGGCCCTCTCCTGAGCGGCCTTCCGGCACGTCATCCGATGACGGAAGCTGGTCGGCGACGGATTGGCCACCACCCTGCTCTGCGGCCCTGTCCTGCAAGCTCTTCAGCGAGGGATTGCTGGCGCCGGGCACCGAGCCGGTGGCGCGGGAGCGCGACCGAGCGCGCTTGCCCAGCCAGAACGCATCGAACAACCCGTCGAACTTGTCCCAATCGGACTTGCGTGCCGAGAACAGTTGCTTGAACGCCGCGCGCAACAGGCCGGGTCGCGCAGCATAACCAGCGGACATCAACGTTGCGGCATCCTGCCCCTCGGCGAGTCCAACGCGGAAGCCGGCATCGCGCAGGGTACGGAGGAAGGCGGCGAGCCTCGCGGAGACGAGGCGGGAGACCTCGTTGAGATCATCGTATCCGGGGCTGGAGCCACAGCAACTCATGCGACCCTCCCCAGCAGACGCTGTGTCACCTCGCCCGTGACGCGCGCCCGGTCCTCATGGGTCTTCAATAGGCAGACCAGCGTCTCATGCACGGTCTCGGGCGCGTCGTGGAGATCGCGGATATCGAGGCCGACCAGTGCGGCGGCCCAGTCCAGCGTTTCCGCGACGCCCGGAACTTTTCTCAGCTCCTCCTTGCGCACGCCTTCGACCATGCGCGCGATCTGAAGCGACAGCGACGGGCTCGCACCGGCGATCCGCGCCAGGATGATGCGGGCCTCGCGATCGACATCGGGATAATCGACGTAGTGATAGAGGCAGCGGCGGCGCAGCGCATCGGAGAGTTCGCGCGTGCCGTTCGAGGTCAGCACGACATGCGGGATGGTGACCGCAGAAATGGTGCCGAGCTCGGGAATCGAGATCTGGAAGTCGGACAACAGTTCCAGCAGGAACGCCTCGAACTCGTCGTCGGCGCGGTCGATCTCGTCGATCAGCAGCACCGGCGCCTGCGCACGCCGGATCGCGGCGAGCAGAGGACGCTCCAACAGGTACTTTTCCGAGAACACCTGGTCCTCGATGCTGTCGGCTCCGCGATGCGCCTGGATCGCCAGCAACTGCCGCTGGTAGTTCCACTCGTAGAGCGCGGACGACTGGTCGAGACCTTCGTAGCATTGCAGGCGGATCAGCTCGGTCGTGTGCACTTTTGCAAGCGCCTTCGCCACTTCCGTCTTGCCGACGCCCGCCTCGCCCTCCAGGAGCAGCGGACGCCGTAACAATTGCATCAGCGAGATCGCGGTCGCCAGGTCCGCATCGGCGATATAGCCCGATGCGGCCAGTGCTTGCGCGATTTCGTCACGGTTTTTCATACAGCCTCCGTCGTTCCGGGGCGATGCGGAGCATCGAACCCGGAACCTCGAGATTCCAGGTTCGGTCCTGCGGACCGCCCCGGAATGACGAACAACTCGCTACGCCACCGCCCCCAGCTCCTTCGCCGCCTTCCAGTTGCGCCAGAAGTCGTGAGGCATCTGGATGTGCGTCGCGCCCAGGAACGAGAACGCATCGTTGACGGCGTTGGAGAAGGCCGGCACGCCGCCGACATTCGGGCTCTCGCCGACACCCTTGGCGCCGATCGGATGATGCGGCGACGGGGTGACGGTGAAGTCGGTTTCCCAATGCGGCGTCTCGACCGCGGTTGGCATGAAGAAATCCATGAACGAGCCGGTGACGACGTTACCGACCTCGTCGTAACGGATCTCCTGGCCCATCGCGATCGCAAACGCTTCGGTCAGGCCGCCATGCACCTGCCCTTCGATGATCATCGGATTGATCCGGGTGCCGCAATCGTCCAGCGCATAGAAGCGCCGGACCTTGTACACGCCGGTCTCGACGTCGATGTCCATCACGCAGAGATAGGCGCCGAACGGATAGGTCATGTTGGGCGGATCGTAATAGCTCACCGCCTCCAGCCCCGGCTCCATGCCCGGGGGCACGGAATTGTACGCGGCCCAGCAGATATCCTTCATCGACATGAATTTTTCCGGCAGGCCCTTCACCCGGAAGCCGTCGATGTCGAATTCGAGATCGTCCTCGTGGACCTCGAGCTTGTAGGCCGCAATCATCTGCGCCTTGGCCTTGATTTTTCGTGCGGCCATGGCGATCGCGGCACCCGCGACCGGCGTCGAGCGCGAACCATAGGTGCCGAGACCGTAAGGTGCGGTGTCGGTGTTGCCCTCCTCCACCATGATGTTGTCGGCGGGAATGCCGATCTCGGTTGCGATGATCTGGGCCCAGGTGGTCTCGTGCCCCTGGCCCTGGCTCTTGGTGCCCATGCGCGCGATGCCGGCCCCGGTCGGGTGCATGCGGATCTCGCAGGAGTCGAACATGGCGATGCCGAGGATGTCGCAGTTCTTCGACGGGCCTGCGCCGACGATCTCGGTGAAGAAGGAGACACCGAGCCCCATGATTTCGCGGGTCTCGCCGCGCGCGAACGCGGCGCGCTTCTCCTGCTGTTCTTTCCGGAGCGCGGCGTAACCCGTCGTCTCCATCATCTTGCGCATCGCGGTATGGTAGTCGCCGGAATCGTATTCCCAGCCGAGGGCCGAGTGATACGGGAACTGCTCCGGCTTGATGAAGTTCTTCAGCCGCAGTTCTGCCGGATCCATGTTGAGTTTCTGCGCCAGGATGTCCATCGCGCGCTCGATGCAGTAGGCCGCCTCGGTGACGCGGAATGAGCAACGGTAGGCCACGCCACCGGGCGCCTTGTTGGTGTAGACGCCATCGACAGCCAGATGCGCGGTCGGGAAGTCATAGGAGCCGGTGACGATATTGAAGAAGCCCGCCGGCCATTTCGACGGGTCGGCGCAGGCGTCGAACGCGCCGTGATCGGCGAGCACGTGGACGCGCAGGCCTGTAACCTTGCCCTCCTTCGTCGCCGCGATCTCCGTCGTCATGTGATAGTCGCGCGCGAACGAGGTCGCGGTCAGGTTCTCGATGCGGTCCTCGACCCATTTCACCGGCTTGCCGGTGACGATGGAAGCCACGGCCGCACAGATATAGCCGGGATAGGCGCCGACCTTGTTGCCGAAGCCGCCGCCGATATCGGGCGCAATGACGTGGATCTTCTGCTCTGGCAATTTCGCGATCAGCGACACCACGGTGCGGATCACATGCGGGGCCTGGAACGTGCCGTAGATCGTCAGCTCGCCCTTGATCTTATCGAACGAACAGACGCACTGGCAGGTCTCGAGCGGCGACGGATGGGTGCGGTGATAGGAGATCATCTCCTTGATCGACACCTCCGCCTTCTTGAAGGCGGCGTCAGTCATCTCTCTGTCGCCGACGGTCCACTCAAAAATGTGGTTGTTGTGCTTGCGCGGCCCGTGCGCGCCGGTTGTCTTGCCAACGAGGTCCTCGCGCAGCACCGGAGCGTCGGCATCCATCGCCTTGAAGGGATCGACCAGCGGCGGCAACGGCTCGTATTCGACCACGACCTTGTTGATGCCGTCGTCGGCGGCATAACGGTCGGTCGCGACCACGAAGGCCACTTCCTGGTTCTGGAACAGCACCTTGCCGTCGGCCAAGACCATCTGCACGTCGCCGGCAAGCGTCGGCATCCAGGCGAGGTTGACGGTCTTGAGCGTCTCGGCGGTGATGACCGCGAGCACGCCGGGCACTTTCAACGCCTCGCTGTCGTCGATCTTCTTGACCCGTGCATGCGGATGCGGCGAGCGGACGAAGTCGCCATGCAGCATGCCCGGCAACTTGACGTCGTCGACATAATTGCCCCTGCCTTGCGTGAAGCGGATGTCTTCGACGCGCTTGCGTTTGCAGCCCATGCCTTCGAGCGCGGCGCTGCGTTGTTCCCGCGTGGGAGTGAGGTCATTCATTCCGCAGCCTCCTGGAATTCCACGCCGTTGATCTTGGCGGCGGCGTATTGGATTGCCTTGACGATGTTCTGGTAGCCGGTGCAGCGGCAGATGTTGCCGGAGATGCCCATGCGGATTTCTGACTCGCTCGGCGAAGGATTTTCCTTCAGGAGGCGATGCGCGCGGACAATCATGCCGGGCGTACAGAAGCCGCATTGCAGGCCGTGCATCATGCGGAAGCCTTCCTGCAGCGCCGACAACGTGCCGTCGGCATTGGCCATGCCCTCGATGGTGATGATGTCGGAGCCATCGGCCTGCACCGCGAACATCGTGCAGGATTTCACCGACATGCCGTCGATGTCGACGGTGCAGGCGCCGCAATGGGTGGTCTCGCAGCCGATATGGGTGCCGGTCATCTGCAGGTTTTCGCGGATGAAGTGCACCAGCAGTGTGCGCGGCTCGACGAGGCCTTCGACCTCGGCACCGTTCACCTTCATGGTCACATGCGTTTTTGCCATCGATCTCCTCCCCTTATTTCGCGACGGCAGCGGCGCGCTGGAGCGCGCGCGTCACCATGATGCCGCCGACATGCTTGCGGTATTCGACCGGCCCGCGGGCATCCGCGGCCGGTGCCATGATCGCTTCGGCCGCAGCGGCCGCCTTTTTCAACGTGGCGGGATCGAGGCTGGTGCCGATCACCGCCTTGGCGGCATCGGTGGCGAGCAAGGGCGTCTCGTGGACGTTGGTGAGCCCGATGACGCAGGTCGCGACCCTGCCGCCCGTCATGGTCAGCACAACGGCAGCAGCTGCGGTTGCGTAGTCGCCGACCTTGCGCTTGAGTTTTTCGTAGGCGTAGCCGTGACCCGCGGCAGGCACGGGGAATGTGATGGAGGTGAGGATTTCGCCAGGTTCGAGCGCGGTGAAATAGGCACCCTGGTAGAAATCGGAGGCCGGCACATCGCGAGCACCGCCGGGTCCTTCGAGGCGATAGGTCGCGCCCAGCGTCATCATCAGCGCCGGCATGTCATTGCCGGGATCGCCATTGGCGACGTTGCCGCCGATCGTGCCGCGGTAGCGCACCTGCGGGTCGGCGATCAGCAGCGCCGTCTCGTGCAGGATCGGCGCGGATTTGGCAATCTCGTCGGAGGCCAGCAGGTCATGCTGGGTGGTCATCGCGCCGATGACGAGATTGTCGCCGTCGCGGCGGATGCCCTTCAGGGCGGCAATGCCGTGCAGGTCGATCAGGTGGGCAGGGGTCGCGAGCCGAAGCTTCATCATCGGCACCAGGCTGTGCCCGCCGGCCAATGGCCGCGCATCCTCCCCGAGATCGGTCAAGAGTTTGACGGCATCGGCAATGCTCGCCGGCCGGTGATAGCTGAATGAGCCCGGGATCATCGTCTCCTCCCACAATCGTCCTTGGCATCGTCCTTGGCGCGGACGTCGACGGGACGGTCTCTCCGAGTGGGGCTGGCCGCAATCGTTCGGGCACAAAACAGCGGATTTCGCACGAGTTGCGGCCCAGAACGCACGAATTGCGTCAGGGTCGGCGACGTATGGCGCTGTTCTTCACCTCTCTCCGCTTGCGGGGAGAGGGAGTGACAGAGCTCGTTTCTATGATTTTACGCGTGCCGCCTGTTCGCCAACCCGAGCCTCGCCTTCACCTCGGCGATCTTGGCCCGGCTCACCGGCACCCGGTGCGGCAATGGCCCGTCGAGCTCGAGCACGGCGCCGTCGCCTTCCTTGCGAACGAGTGCGATATGGGAGATCGCGACGATGTGGCTGCGGTGCACCCGGAGGAACAACGAGGGATCGAGCTGCGCCTCCGCTTCCGAGATCGACCACGGGCACATCCGTTCGCGGGTGCCGTCATGGACCCGGGTGTAATGCGCATCCGCCCGAACGCTGCGCACATTGGCCGTGTCGATGAAATGCGTGCCGTCAGCGCTTTCGACCGGCAGGCGTGGCGCCGGCGCGCGGGGCGGCTGGCCAAGGCCGCCAAGCGGCGCAGGCATCGGCCGCGGCGAAGCGGCCGCCTGAGCAATCGGCTCCGGCGCGACGGGCGGCGAGATCGGATCGACCACCATCGCAGCAGTCACCTGCCGACGCGGATCCGGCACCAGCGACAACAGAAAGCCGGCGGCGATCACAAAGCACAGCACGGCAACGACGATTGATAAAATTTGCTGCGACGCGGCAAGACTGCCGCCGAGATGGTGATGCCCCTCCCCCGTCAGCGGCTCGAAATGCATGCCGAGCATCGCCGTATAATGCATGCCGGAGACCGCGACGCCGAAGGCGATCGAGCTCACGATCAGGCGAAAACCTTCCTGCTGCGCCAGGAAGGCGCGCAAGCCGCCGTAGGCGGTAACGATTGCGACCAGGACCGACAACAGCACCATCGTCCGGTCGTGTGCGATGCCAAAGGGGCCGGCGAGGCCATGGATCCCGACATAATGCATGCTGGCGATGCCGACGCCGAGCAAAACGGCCGACGATGCCACCCGCTTCAATGACGGTTCACCGATCGACACGAAGAACAGGGAGATGCCAACCACCAGCGCGCAGATCAGGAAGGAGATGATGGTGGGAAGGACCAGATAAACCGTGTCCGGTGGCAGCGGCGCGGCCAGCATGCCGACGAAATGCATGGTCCAGATGCCGACGGCCAGAAATGCTGCCGCACCCGCGAGCAATACGCGGTTATTGACGCCGGGCGTGTTGCGGATGCGAGCCGCAAGTGCAAAGCCGGTATAGCCACCCAGGCTCGCGATCGCCACAGAGAGCGCAACGAGATAGGGATCGTGTCCTTCGAACATGATCTTGCCGGCCGCCCGTCTCCACGGCACGGCCTCCTCCCGCCGCCGACTTTATAGGGACGGCGGCGGGATTGACAATCAGCGGCGTGCGACGGTGCCGCTACACGATACCCGCCGCGACCTGGCCGCGCAGGCGCTCCAGGCCTAGCAATGTCTCCGCGCAGGCTGCCGCGACCTCGACGCCCTTGATCGCAAAATGCCTGCGGAAGAAGTCGTAATGCACCTCGGTCTCGTGGAATTGCTGCGGCGTCAGCACGGCGGAGAACACCGGCACTTCGGTACGCAGCTGCACGTCCATCAGCGCCTTGATCACGGTGTCGGCGACGAACTCATGGCGATAGATGCCGCCATCGACGACGAGGCCGGCCGCGACGATCGCGGTGTAGCGCCGCGTCTTGGCGAGGATCTGCGCATGCAGCGGGATCTCGAACGAGCCCGGCACCTCGAACACGTCGACATGATTGAGGTGACGCGCTGCCGCCTCCTTCACGAAGGCGATGCGGGCCTCCTCGACCACGTCATGGTGCCAGCAGGCCTGCACGAAGGCCACCCGCTGCGGCTTCGCGAAGCGCGGATGCTCGGGCGCCGGATCCTGCGGAACCGGCGGCGGTGTCTGGGAAGTTTCGGCTTTTGAAGTTTGGACTTGGGGATCTTGCAACATCTGATTCATGGCTTTCCTTCAAAGGACCAGAATCAGGGCACACGGAACGACAAACAGCCGCATCTTGCGATGCGTCTGCCACCGACCGTTCTCTTTCATCCGGACTTTAACCGTCGGCTTCGGAGTTGCACCGAATCTGCTGACCCTTCCCTTCGGCGAAAATCCTTTTCAGGAAAACCCTTAGGGAAGGCGCTCGCGGGCTTAGGCCTTTCGACCCTTACCGCCGGTGGGGACTTTCACCCCGCCCTGAGAACATCGGCCGCTCGGGATTGAGCGACCTGACCGGAAATATGACGCCGGTTCGGGGCCGCAGCAAGCGCGTTCCGCATGAAAAACCGCATGGTCCCATGCCGACCTGGAGGTCCTCAGGCGGTCCGCCCTCGCGCGGCGGAATAAGGGCAGGCGCGCGTCCGCCGAATCCGATTCCGGTTTGTTCTATTCGTTAAGAATTGTGGCGGAGATCAGCTGTGGACGAACGAGTCCTGGCTTGTGGACGGACTCGGGACCCGGTTGCGCAGATTCCGCAAATCACATCACTTGATCCGCGACAGGCCCGCGCTGATCCGAAGGGCTCGCAAGAGCGACTCTGAGGATCGCGGTTGCGACATTTTAGGGAGCGCGCGCCGGACCCAACCACGTGCGTATCAAAGACAACAAGAAGGCAAGAGGTCGAGACGGCATGTCCCTGCTCGAAGGCGCTATCGATTCCAAAAGCCATCCGCTCGCGGTGGTCGAGGATATCGCTGCCAGCAACAACTGGCCGTTCGAACGCTCCGGCGAAGACGAACTTACCATTGTCTCCAAGGGACAATGGACCGACTACCAGATTTCCTTCACCTGGATGGGTGAGATCGAGGCGCTGCATCTGGCCTGCGCGTTCGACATGAAGATTCCGCAGGCCCGGCGGGGCGAGGTCCAGCGGCTCGTCGCCGCGGTCAACGAGCAATTGTGGGTCGGCCATTTCGACCTGTGGACCAACACCGGCATGGTCATGCACCGCCAGGCCCTGGTGTTGCCGGGCGGCCTCACCGCCTCGACCGCGCAATGCGAAGCCATGCTCGCCGGCGCGATCCACGCCTGCGAACGCTACTTTCCGGCGTTCCAGTTCGTGGTGTGGGCGGGCAAGACCACCGCGCAGGCGATGGACGCGGCGATGTTCGACACGGTGGGAGAGGCGTAAGGCTCGCCGAGGATAGCGAGGGAGCCGCGACTCCCTCCTCTGTCATCCCGGACAAGCGAAGCGGAGAGCCGAGCCCGATACCGCGTGATTTTGCTTGTGGCACGCGGCTTGTTGCCCCCTCCTCGATCCACTAGAACCCCCTGTGGTTATGGGTCCCTGCGTTCGCAGGGACGACACCTTTTGCTTGGGTGATCACAGTGGCAGACAACAGCACTCTCAAAAACATCTCCGGCACCATCCTCCTCGCCGGCGCCGGCAAGATGGGCGGCGCGATGCTGACCGGATGGCTGGCCGGCGGGCTCGACCCGCGCCGCGTCGCGGTGGTCGATCCGTTCATCTCGCCCGAGATCACGGCGCTCGCAGCAAAAGGCGTTGCGCTTAATTCCGACGCGAAGGCGGCAGGCTTTGTCGAGACCATGGTCGTCGCGGTGAAGCCGCAGATGTTCCGCGAAGCCGGCGCGAAGCTGAAAGCGTTCGTCTCGGAGAAGACCTCGGTGGTCTCGATCATGGCGGGAACCACGATCGCATCGCTGCAAGACGTCTGCGGCGGCGCCGTCGTGCGCGCGATGCCGAACACGCCGGCCGCGATCGGCCGCGGCATCACGGTGGCCGTCGCGGCGAACAATGTCAGCACCACGCAGCGCGCGGTAGCCGATGCGCTGCTGCGCGCCACCGGTTCGGTCGAATGGGTCGACGACGAAAGCCTGATGGACGCGGTCACCGCGGTGTCCGGCTCGGGCCCGGCCTATGTGTTCCTGCTGGCCGAGGAGCTCGCGCGCGCCGGCGTCGAGGCCGGACTGCCCGAGGCGCTGGCGACGAAGCTCGCGCGCGAAACCGTCGCAGGCTCGGGCGAGCTGCTGCACCAGTCGGATCTTCCTTCCAGCACGCTGCGCCAGAACGTCACCTCGCCCGGCGGCACCACGGCCGCAGCACTCGGCGTGCTGATGGGCGAGCCCGGCCTGCGCGATCTCATGATCCGCGCGATTGCCGCGGCGACGACGCGGTCGAAGGAATTGGCGAAGTAGGCGGGTGCCGCGAATGCGTAGGGTGGGTTAGCGCAGCGTAACCCACCTCTTCCGTCGCCGCGGAAGCTAAAGAGGTGGATTACGCCGAGTGGATGCGCTTCGCGCATCCACGGGGCTAATCCACCCTACGGTTTCGAGCCAGCCCCCAGCCGCTTGTTGAACATCTCGACATTGACGAGCCCGCGCGCGTGGCGGCCCTCGCCGAGCCTGCGCGTGCCCTCGAACGCCTCGACCTCGAAGCGGATGACCCGGCGCTCGACGGCGACCACCTTCGCAGTGGTCCGCACCGTCGCACCGACAAGGGCGGCTGCGAGATGGCGGATGTCGACCTCGGTACCGACCGTGACCCAGCCGGGCTGCAGCGCGGCGCGGATCGCATCGCCCGACGTCATCTCCATTTCCAGGATCATCATCGGCGTCGCATAGACCATCGGCATGCCAGGCACGAAATGCCCGACCGTGCGCTCCACCGGGACCACCAGCGTGCGCTCGGCGCTCATGCCGACCTTGATGAAGTCGCGTGCGTCCATGGGGCTTGCCCGTCATTCCGGGGCGCGCGAAGCGCGAACCCGGAATCCAGAGATTGCTGATCGAGATTCCGGGTTCAGCCCCGACGGGCTGCCCCGGAATGACGCTAACGCGTCACTTCTTCGCAGCCGCCGCGCGCTCCACGAAGGTCTTGCCGCCCTTCATCTTGTGGCGGAGCGGGGCTTCGTTGATCTGGATGACGACGGCGTCGGCGTCGACGCCGAGATTCTTCACCAGCGCCTGCGTGATGTCGCGCATCATGCCGGCTTTCTGCTCGTCGGTGCGGCCCTCGGCCATGCTGATGGTGATCTCAGGCATCGTCTTCTCCCTTGCGGCCGAACACCGGCCATTGACGGTCGCCATCAAACAGGACGTGGATGCCCGGGACAAGCCCGGGCATGAGGCGATGCGCGAATAGCTAGCCCCAGCTCACGTCATGGCGGCCCAGGACCTCGCGCACCTTTGCGATCAGGTCGGCTTCGCTGCACGAGAACTGCGCCGGCCGCGTCTCGCGCCATTCCTGGTTGGAGGCGATCGCGGCGGCGGCCTTGGCGCCTTCGATCAGATCCTTGATCTGTAACTCGCCGCGCGCCTTTTCGTCCGAGCCCTGGATGATCACGCAAGGTGAGTTGCGGCGGTCGGCGTATTTGAGCTGGTTGCCCATGTTCTTGGGATTGCCGAGATAGAGCTCGGCACGGATGCCGGCGGTGCGCAGCGACGCGACCATCTTCTGATAGTCGGCGACGCGATCGCGGTCGAACACAGTGACGACGACGGGGCCAAATTCGGGCCGCGTGTCGAGCTTGCCGAGCAGGGTCAGCGCGGCCTGCAGCCGCGACACGCCGATCGAGAATCCGGTTGCCGGCACCGGCTCGCCGCGGAAGCGCGAGACGAGGCCGTCGTAGCGCCCGCCGCCACCGACCGAGCCGAACCGCACGGGGCGGCCCTTCTCGTCCTTGGTCTCGAGCAGGAGCTCAACCTCGTAGACGGGGCCGGTGTAATATTCGAGGCCGCGCACCACGGACGGATCGATCTTGATGCGGTCCGCACCGTAGCCCGACGCCGTCACCAGCTTGGCGATTTCTTCCAGCTCGCTCACGCCGGCCTGACCGACTTCGCTTTTGGCAAGGTAGGTCTCCGCCGCGGCGATGGCCTCTTTCCAATCCTCGCGCGGCTTGGTGATGGCGAGAACGACGTCGGCCTCGGCCGCGCTCAGATTGGCGCCCTTCGTGAAGTCGCCCTTGCCCTCTTCGCCGCCGTCCCATCGTCCGGGGCCGAGCAGTTTGCGCACTTCGTCGGCGGAAAACTTGTCGAGCTTGTCGATGGCGCGCAGCACGGTCAGCCTGCGGCCTACGTTCTCGTCGCCGCCAAGGCCGATGGCTTCCAGCACGCCGTCGAGGACTTTGCGATTGTTGACCTTCACGACATAGGAGCCGCGCGCGATGCCGAGCGCCTCCATCGTGTCCGCCGCCATCATGCAGATCTCGGCATCCGCCGCCGGCGTCGCCGAGCCGACCGTGTCGGCGTCGAACTGCATGAACTGGCGGAAGCGGCCGGGGCCGGGCTTTTCGTTGCGGAACACGTAGCCGACGCGGTAGCTGCGGTAGGGCAGGACCAGGCCATCAGTGCCGTATCGCTCGCCGACATAGCGGGCGAGCGGCGCGGTCAGATCGTAGCGCAAGCTGATCCACTGCTCGTCGTCGTCCTGGAACGAGAACACGCCCTCGTTCGGACGATCCTGGTCGGGCAGGAACTTGCCGAGCGCGTCGGTGTATTCCATCGCCGGCGTTTCCACGGGCTCGAAGCCGTAGAGCTCGTAGACGGCGCGGATCTTCTCGACCATCTCGCGCGTCGCCCGGATCGCGGCAGGGTCGCGATCCTCGAGCCCGCGCGGCAGGCGCGCCTTCAGTTTCTGGGGTTTTTTGGGTTTTTCGGCCATCCGCGGCGTTTACCAGCCGGGGCGCGGTGCGGCAACTGCGCCATGCCTGGAACGCTCAAGGCCCGCCTCACTGACCGTCATTCCGGGGCGATGCGCAGCATCGAACCCGGAATCTCGAGATTCCGGGTCTGGTCCTTCGGACCATCCCGGAATGACGCCCCACGTTTACGGCTGCTCCATCCGGGCCCGGAGGGCATCGGCGTCCGCCTTCGGCAGCGACTTCAGCGTCGGCTTGATGGTTTCGCCGCCGACGATCTTGCCGTTGCGCATGAACATCCAGTCGGAAATGTCGGCTTCGCTGAACTTGACCTCGTCGCCGGCATGTTTGCCGGGCAGATCGCGCGGCTGGTTGGCGAAGAGCCCGGAATAGGTGCCGTTGGGCAGTCTCTTCACCTCGGCGATCCAGATGTGCTCGCCGCCCCGGTGGGTATGAAAGCGCACTTTGAGGGAATGCCCGGCCTCCGACGGCTTGGGCGATTCATAGGAAGCCCAGAATGTAGGGAGCGTGCCGCGGGCGCGCGCGATCGCGGTGTTCATTTCGGGATCGGTGGTGCGCACGTCCACGATCGGCGAGCGGTCTTGCGCTACGACCTCGTGCACGGGGCCGATGGTCAGGATGCCGAAAACGGAGACGCCGGTGATGGCGGCGAGAATGACCCACTTCATGGGTTGGGAAAGTTTGGTTGCCATGTTCGCGATATCCAGGATGCTTCGATGTCTCCCGGTTTTGTCGCATGTCGGCAGCAGCACGTTCAGTGCGCAATAGGCCACAAACGTTGCGCGTTTCCCCTCTCCCCCGCGAGAGAGGGGAAACGCACTCACCAAATATCAAAACACCTTGCGGATCCAGTTGTGCGGATCGTTGGTGCGGCCGTACTGGATGTCGACGAGCTGCTTGCGCAGGCCCATGGCGACGGGGCCGGCGGCGCCGCCGCTGATCTCGAAATCGCCGCTGACCGAGCGCACCTTGCCGATCGGCGAGATCACGGCGGCGGTGCCGCAGGCAAAAGCTTCCTTGAGCTTGCCGCTGGCCGCGTCCTTGCGCCACTGGTCGAGCGAATACGGCTCCTCGCGCACGGTCTTTCCGGCATCGCGGGCGAGCGCGATGATGGAGTCGCGGGTGATGCCGGGCAGGATCGTGCCGAGCGGCGGCGTCGAGAGCGAGCCGTCGTCGAACACGAAGAAGACGTTCATGCCGCCGAGCTCCTCGATGTAGCGGCGCTCGATTGCGTCGAGGAAGACGACCTGATCGCAACCGTGCTGAATGGCTTCCGCCTGGGCGCGCAGGCTCGCGGCATAATTGCCGCCGCACTTGACGGCGCCGGTCCCGCCGACCGCGGCGCGCGTGTAGTTCTCCGAGACCCAGATCGAGACCGGCGCAGGCCCGCCCTTGAAGTACGAACCCACCGGCGAAGCGATAACCGCAAAAATGTATTCGGACGACGGCTTGACGCCGAGGAAGGTCTCGCTCGCGATCATGAAGGGGCGCAAGTAAAGGCTGCCCTCGCCGCCCGGCATCCAGGCGCGGTCGATGCGCACGACCTGTTCGACCGCTTCGATGAAGACGTCTTCGGGGATCTGCGCCATCGCCATGCGATCGGCGGAGTCCTTGAAGCGGCGCGCGTTGGCGTCGGGACGAAACAGGTTCACGCCGCCGTCGTCGCGCTTGTAGGCCTTGAGGCCTTCGAAGATTTCCTGAGCATAGTGCAGGACGGCGCCGGCCGGATCGAGCTGGAAGTTGGCGCGCGCTTCGATTCGCGCCTCGTACCAGCCACCCTTGGCCTGGTTGTAGCGGACGATCGCCATGTGATCGGTGAAGACCCGTCCGAAGCCGGGGTCCACCAGCTTGGCGACGCGGTCCTTCTCAGGCGTGGGATTGGATGCGGGCTGGATGTCGAATTTCATGCTCATGTCCTTGCCTCCCGCTGCCGGTAGCGGCGCTGTTCTGGCGCCCGCCTGCCCTCTTTGGGCCCAGCTGGCTTGATGTGGTTTCTGGCCGGACCGCCGCCAGCCTTTTTACGGCCGGTTTCCGTGGCCAGCATGTCGCCGAGGACATGCTTTTGCGGAAGGCGGAAGTCCAGTATGTTTTGCCGAAATGCCGCTCGACAATGGCACGGTAGATCTGCTCCGGCCGTCGCCGCCTGTCCGGCTCTCTTTGGGCCGCCCTGCTTTGATGCCACCCGACGCGATACGATCTAAAATTTCGTGCGGGTCGATCGTTTTGTAACATTGAACCCAAGATACGTCAATATGCCTGACATAAATTTCGCGACTCCCTCTCAAGACGCAGCCGAGCCACGGCCGGCCGCAGGCGATGGAGGCAATTTGCGCTGGGATATCATCGAGCTACTGTTCTTCGCTTATCGCGATTTCGTCGGCGATCCCGACCAGGAGCTGGAGGCGTTCGGCTTCGGCCGGGCCCACCACCGGGTCATGCATTTCGTCTACCGCTACCCCGGCCTCAAGGTCGCCGACCTGCTCGACGTCCTGCGCATCACCAAGCAGTCGCTCGGCCGCGTGCTCAAGCAGCTTCTGGACGAGGGCTATATCGTGCAGAAGACCGGCGACAATGACCGCCGCCAGCGCCTGCTCTACGCGACGCCGAAGGGCGAGGCGCTGGTGCAGAAGCTCGCCGGGCTCCAGACCACGCGCATCACCAAGGCGCTCGCCGAGATGGCGCCGCAGGATGCCGAGACCGTCAAGCGCTTCCTGCGCGCCATGATCGACCGCGACGATCCGGACAAGGTGCTCGAGACGATCTTCGCCAACGTCAATCAAGACAGCAAGGAGTGACCGTGCCGCTCGCTGCCACGCTCGCCCGTCCGCCGGTAGAACCGGCCGACGATGCGCCGCATCTGCTGCTGGTCGACGACGACCGCCGCATCCGCGATCTGCTCTCGCGCTTTCTCGCCGGCGAAGGCTATCGCGTCACCACCGCGGCCAGCGCCGGCGACGCACGCTCGAAGCTGCTCGGCCTGCATTTCGATCTTCTGATCCTCGACGTCATGATGCCCGGCGAGACCGGCTTCGACCTTGCCCGCTTCATCCGGACCTCCTCCTCGGTGCCGATCGTGATGCTGACGGCGCGGCATGAAGCGGAATCCCGCATCGAGGGACTCCAGATCGGGGCCGACGACTACGTGGCAAAGCCGTTCGAACCGCGCGAGCTTGCGCTGCGCATCAACAACATCCTCAAGCGCGCGGCGCCGCCGCCGCAGGCCGCGACGGTGGAGAAGATCGCGTTCGGACCTTACGTCTACCATCTTGATCGCGGCGAACTGCGCCAGGGCGAGGAGGTCATCCACCTCACCGACCGCGAACGCGAGATGCTGCGCATTCTCTCGGAAACACCCGGCGAGACCGTGCCGCGCAGCGCGCTGACCGGCAATGGCACCGTCAACGAGCGCGCCGTCGACGTGCAGATCAACCGCCTCAGGCGCAAGATCGAGACCGATCCCGCCAATCCGCTGTTCCTCCAGGCGGTGCGCGGCATCGGCTACCGCCTTGTGGCCTCGCCATAAAGCAGTGAAGCGCGACCGATGAGCACGATCGATACCGGCCTGACGCTGCTCAAGAGCGCCGCCGGCCGCGTCTCGGCCGCCAATGGCTGGATGGGCAACGCGTTCAAGGGCTGGATGCCGACCGGCCTCTATGCGCGCGCGCTCCTCATCATGATCGTGCCGATGGTGGTGCTGCAATCCGTCGTCGCCTTCGTGTTCATGGAGCGGCACTGGAACACCGTGACGCGCCGCCTGTCGGCTGCGGTGGTGCAGGACATCGCCGCGCTGATCGACGTCTACAAGGGCTATCCGCAGGACAAGGACCGCGACCAGATCCGCCGCATTGCCCAGCAGCGCCTCGGGCTCGTGGTCGATTTCCTGCCCGCCGGCGACATGCCGCCGCCGGGGCCAAAGCCGTTCTTCTCGCTGCTCGACCAGACGCTGTCGGTGCAGCTCGGCCGCCAGATCGGGCGCTCGTTCTGGATCGACACCGTCGGCCGCTCCAACCTCGTCGAGATCCGCATCCAGCTCGACGACGCCGTCATGCGCGTGTTCGCACAGCGCAGCGCCGCCTACGCCTCGAACTCGGAGATCTTCCTGTTCTGGATGGTCGGCACATCCTCGATCCTGCTGATCGTCGCGGTGCTGTTCCTGCGCAACCAGATCAGGCCGATCCTGCGCCTCGCGGATGCCGCCGAAAGCTTCGGCAAGGGTCGCGAAGCGCCGAATTTTCGGCCGCGCGGCGCGCGCGAGGTGCGGCGCGCGGCGGTCGCCTTCCTTGAAATGAAATCGCGCATCGAACGCACGATGGAGCAGCGCACCGCGATGCTCGCCGGCGTCAGCCACGATCTGCGCACCATCCTGACGCGCTTCAAGCTCGAGTTGGCGCTGATCGGGGACAGCCCCGAGATGGAAGGCATGCGCAAGGACGTCGACGAGATGTCGATGATGCTGGAGGACTATCTTGCGTTTGCCCGCGGCGATTCCGGCGAGCAGTCGCAACCGACCGACATGGCGCAGGCGCTCGAGGAGCTGCGCAGCGACGCCGAGCGCCACGGCCACATCGCGACCGTGGCGTTCCACGGCCTGCCCGTGGTGACGGTGAAGCCGGCCTCGTTCAAGCGCTGCCTTGCCAACCTCGTCACCAACGCGGCGCGCTACGGCAAGGCCATCGCGATCAGCGGACAGCGCGATCACCGTTATTTGACCGTCACGGTCGACGACGATGGCCCCGGCATTCCCGCTCATCTGCGCGAAGAGGTGTTCAAGCCATTCCTGCGGCTGGACAATGCCCGCAACCAGGACGAAGGCGGCACGGGCCTCGGCCTTGCCATCGCCCGCGACATCGCCCGCTCGCATGGCGGCGACATCACCCTCGGCGACAGCCCGATGGGGGGATTAAGGGCGAGCGTCCGGATTCCGGTGTAAGTGCAATCTTCCCTTCTCCCCTTGTGGGAGACGGTGGCGCGAAGCGCCGGATGAGGGGTTGCCCCAGCGAATTCAAAAATAAGCAAGTCACGCGCGGAAACAGACCCCTGACCCGACTCGCCGCTACGCGGCGAGCCACCCTCTCCCACAGGGGAGAGGGGAAAGTTCATCCCGGGCGACGATCTCGCCTACTTCGGCAGCAGCGCCTTCAGCTTGTCGATGTCGCGCACGTTCATCTTGAAGCCGCCGGGCATCACGATGTCGCCGGGCTTCTGGTCCGGCTTGCAGGCTCCCAACCACTTGGCTTCGAGAGTCACGGTGGTATCGCGGCCCGCCGCACCGGCGGCGCCGCCTTGCGCATGGGACGAGGTCTTCACCGTATAGGCCGAGTTGAAATCGCCCGTGATCTCGGCATGCGAGGTCGTGCTGATGCCGGCAACGTTGCACTCGGAATCGCTGACATAGCCGGTCGCGGTCTTCTTGATGTCCTGCTTGGCGCAGATCTGCTTGGCCATCGGGGAGACGTTGTTGCTCATCTCCTTGTCGACGGTCTCGTCGGTGCAGTGCTGCATGGTCATCTCGGGCACGGGCGTGCCGGTCCTGACCATCTTCATTTCCCAAAGACCCGCCTTGCGCACCGGCAGATCGTCGGCGCAGGCCGCCCCTGCCGACAAGACAAGGCAAAGGGCCGAGCCGAGCAAAGCGAGTTTGCGCGTCATGTGGGAGGCTCCCGGCTGAGAGGTGGCGTTACGAAAGCGCCTCAGTAGAGCGTGCGGATCGGCTGGTTGGCGGCGCCATAGGGCACCCAGCGGCAGGAGAACGAGATGTAGCCGCCCTCATAGGCCTGCACCGCCAGGAATTTCACGACCTTGCCGTAGCGCGCGCAATGATCGACCGCGACCTGACGGGCATCGGCCTGCGTCGCCATCGAATAGGCGATGATGCCGCCGGTGTCGTTGCCCTTGAACGGCGGCACCGGAAGGATGTCAGCGCGCGCCGGCTGGCTCGCCATCATACCCGAGACAACCAGGCTGGCGAGAAGGCTCGCGGCCGCAATGATTCGCATTCCCGTTACTCCAATTGGTTGGCACCAGTTTACGGTGCCGGGATGCCCGTGAAAAGAACTGAAGTCCCGTCAGCTGCGACGTTACGGTCAACTCTTGGCCAAGTGTTGCCGCGCTGCACTTGACCTCCCGGTCCCTTCGCGGCACCGTCCGACCCTCGCAGATCATGCTGTCCGGATTGCCCATGCGCGCCCTCCCCCTGAAATCGCTCCGCTTTGCCGCCGTGCTCGGTCTCATGTTCGGAGCGTTGTCGCTCGGTGAGGCCAGGGCCGCCAATCCGCTGGAACTGAACTTCTGGCTGAACGGGCCGCGCTATGACGGCGCCGTCGTCGATTGCGACAAGGCGCTGCCGACGATCGCCACCCAGTTCTGGGAGAAGGAAAGCTCGTTCTGGAATTCCTCGTTGAAGATCACCGGCTTCGCCGCCGTTCGCGAGATCGCGTTCCGGCCCTGGCAGTCCGACAACATCCCGCGTCGCTATTGCACCGGCGAGGCCATGCTCAGTGACGGCAAGGTGCGCAAGGTGCATTTCTCGATCATCGAGGATGGCGGCTTCGCGAGCTACGGCAATGGCGTCGAATGGTGCGTGGTCGGGCTCGACCGCAACTGGGCCTACAATCCGGCCTGCCGCGCCGCCAGGCCTTGATCGACACGTTTCGATCGAGAAGCCCTGATTCGGACCGATCAGGGCGACCGGCTGCGTCCGAATTTTGTTCTTGAAATGTTCTTGTTGCCTGCTAGGCTGGTTACACAGTCTAGTTGAGGGGCGTCGCCATGTTTCATTTTAGATTGCATTCGTTCTCCCGTCTCGTGATCTCACTGACCCTCCCCCTGGTTCTTGCCGCCGGGCTGGCTGGCGGCGCGAAGGCCCAGGACAAGCGGCAGAACGCGCCCGGCGAGTTCGATTTCTATGTGCTGTCGCTGTCATGGTCGCCCTCGTTCTGCGAGGAGGCGTCCGAGCGCGGCGGTCGCTCGCAGATGCAGTGCAGCGGGCGGCCCTACGCGTTCGTGGTGCACGGGCTGTGGCCGCAATATGAAAATGGCTTCCCGGAATATTGCCAGCGGCCGTCGCCGCGCCTGAACCGCAACATCGTCTCCTCGATGCTCGACCTGATGCCGGCGCCGGGCCTGATCTTCAACGAGTGGGACAAGCACGGCACCTGCTCCGGGCTCGATAGCCGCAATTATTTCGAGACGATCCGCAAGGCGCGCGCCGCGATCAAGATCCCGGCGGAATTTCTCGAACTGTCGCAGGCCAGGACCGTGGCACCGGGCGAGGTGGAGGAAGCCTTCATCAAAGCCAATGCAGGCCTGAGCAGCGCGGCCATCTCGGTCACTTGCAACCGGACCCGGCTCTCCGAGGTCCGCATCTGCCTCAGCAAGGACCTGCAATTCCGGGCCTGCGAGGAGATCGAGCGCCGCGCCTGCCGCCGCGACCAGGTGACGATGCCGCCGATCAGGGGCGGATAGGTTTCCGTCAGTGCGAGCCACCGGGTCCGCGCGAAGCGCCGCCCGATGACAGGCTCCGCGAAGCAATCCGGACTGCTGCCGCGGATGGATTCTGGATTGCTTCGCCGCGCTCGCGATGACAAGTGGGTAGGATCGCGCAAAACAACGTAGTCCTGTCCCATGAACTACCGCCACGCCTTCCACGCCGGCAGCTTCACCGATGTCATCAAGCACATCGTGCTCGCGCGCATCATTACCTACCTCCAGGACAAGCCGGGGGCATTCCGTGTCATCGACACCCATGCCGGCGCCGGTCTCTACGATCTCGAAGGCGACGAGGCGCGCCGTAGCGGCGAATGGCTGACCGGCATCGCGCGGCTGATGCAGGCGCGCCTGTCGAACGAGAGTGTGGCGCTGGTCAAGCCTTATCTCGACATCGTCCGCGCCTTCAATCCAAAGGGCGAGCTCAAGGCCTATCCGGGCTCGCCACTGATCGCGCGCGGCCTGCTGCGGCCGCAGGATCGCCTCGTTGCCTGCGAGCTCGAGCCGAAGGCGCGCAAGGCACTGATCGACGTGTTGCGCCGCGACGAACAGGCGCGCGTGGTCGATCTCGACGGCTGGGTGGCGCTGCCGGCCTTCGTGCCGCCGAAGGAACGGCGCGGCCTCGTGCTGATCGATCCGCCGTTCGAAGCGAAGGATGAGTTCGAAAAGCTCGGCGAAACATTCTCGACGGCTTTCGCGAAATGGCCGACCGGTATCTATGTAATCTGGTATCCGGCCAAGAACCGGCGCGCGACCGACACGCTGGTGCAGACGGTCGCGCGGCTCGCAGCTGCAGCAAAACCACCGGGAAAATGCCTGCGACTCGAATTCAGCGTGGCGCCGCAGCTCGATGGTGCAGCCCTCACCTCAACCGGACTGCTGATCGTCAATCCGCCGTACACGCTGCAGGGCGAGCTCAAGACGATCCTGCCCGAGCTGGAAATACCGCTCGGACAGGGCGGCGCTGCCAGATTCCGATTAGAGGTGCCGAGGCTGTAACACCCCGGCATTCTTGGGAAAAATATGCAGGGGCGGTAGTCAATCCGCCGAGAACCGTATTATGCTGTTTGCGTGACTGGCTTTACGTTCCGCTTCCGCGAATGGTTGCGGCGGAGTGAAGGCCCTAAGAAAGATCCAACGGACCGAAAGGTCCGCCCAAGGATGGCCAGCTCCCGGGCTTCGTAAGGCCCGGTCATGTCGTGACGTGTGTCTGCGTCGCGACGGAGGAGCAATGAGGGGGAGTTTCCCGATGGCCATGACGGGAACGGTTAAATTTTTCAACGGCGAACGCGGCTACGGATTCATCAAGCCGGACGACGGTGGTCGTGACGTCTTCGTACATATTACTGCTGTGGAGCGTGCGGGACTGAAGGATCTTGCCGAAGGACAGCGTATTACTTTCGAAGTCGAGCCCGACAAGAAGGGCAAGGGACCGAAGGCGGTCAATTTAGTCATCCTTGCCTAGCCGGCCTGACGCAAAACACCTGGCGAAAAAAATCCCGGCCGCGAGCGGCCGGGAGGTTGTTGTCCGGTATTTTCTTCTTCAGCTATCAGAAGTGATAGTTCACGCCTGCGCGCACAACGCTGGCGCTGTAGCCGTTTGACACGCCTGTAATTGCAAACTGGCTCGTCGACAGATCGATGTAGAGATATTCGAGCTTGGCGCTCCAGTTCGGCGCGAAGCCGACTTCCGCGCCGGCACCGATGGTCCAGCCTGCGCTGGTGTGCGACTCCGTCCAGCCGAATGTCTGCGCGCGCAGTTCGCCGAAGGCGAGGCCGGCGGTGCCGTAGAACAGCACATTGCTGAAGGCATAGCCGGCGCGTCCGCGCAGCGTGCCGAACCAGGGATTGGAGAACTTCCACGGCGCAAAGGTGTCGTCGGCACCGGCGGCCTGGATGTCGCCCTCGACGCCGAACACCCACGGCCCGTTCTGGAAATTGTAGCCGGCCTGCACACCACCGACGAAGCCGGAGGGTTTTACGGGACTATTGCTGACGGAGCCCCATTCGTAGCCGATGTTGCCGCCGAGATAGGGACCGGCCCAGCTATACGCGTTGAGCGGCTGATTGACCGTATAGGGCGCCCGCTGGCCATAGAGATCGGCGGCCTCTGCCGAAGCTGTCCAGCCGGCTGCAACCAACGCGGCTGCGCCCACGACGAACCTCTTCATCCCACTCTCCAACGCAAACTGCCGTCACCGCGCGCGATGCCCGCGCAGCCGCGCGAGGCAAAACCGCATGGTTACGGAACCACCACTTTTTCGCGTAAGATTTATCGAGAGTTTTAAGTTAAAGGCCTGTTAAGCCGGGTTACCGCGCTGTTAACAGGCTTAAGCAAGCGTTACCGGGAACTGCGCCGCCATCCTGTGTGTGCGGCATGTCCGGAACTTCAAATCGGCGCTCCCAGCGCCTAAATTCGCACCATGGTTCACGATTCCACCGACAATCCGGACGACGCACGGGCGCGCAAACCGCCGCGCGCCACGGCGACCGACGCCCCGCCGGAGAGCCTGGCGCCGCCGGACCTCGATCCCGCCACCACCGCGGGCGAGGACGAGGACGATGCGCTGTTGCCTGACATCCTGGAGGAGAGCGGCGCGGTCGGCGAGGAGCCGCTGGCGACCGGCCATGAGGCGATCGAGCGCGCGGTCCGCCTTGCCCCCACCTCGCCCGGCGTCTATCGCATGCTCAATGCGAATGCCGACGTGCTCTATGTCGGCAAGGCCAAGAACGTCAAAAAGCGCCTGTCAAACTATGCGCGCCAGAGCGCGCCGCAGCCGGCGCGCATCCTGCGCATGATCGCCGCCACGGTGACCGTGGAGATCGTCTCGACCAACACCGAGACCGAAGCGCTGCTGCTGGAAGCCAACCTCATCAAGCAGCTGCGGCCGCGCTTCAACGTGCAGCTGCGCGACGACAAGTCGTTTCCCTACATCCTGATCACCGGCGATCATTGGGCGCCGCAGATCCTGAAGCACCGCGGCGCGCAGACCCGGCCCGGGCGCTATTTCGGCCCGTTCGCCTCCGCCGGCGCCGTCAACCGCACCATCACCGCCTTGCAGCGCGCGTTCCTGATCCGCTCCTGCACGGACTCCTTCTTCGAGAGCCGCTCGCGGCCCTGCCTGCTCTACCAGATCCGCCGCTGCGCCGGCCCCTGCACCCGCGAGATCGACTTCCCCGGCTATACGACGCTGGTGCGCGAGGCGACCGACTTCCTCTCCGGCAAGAGCCATGCGGTGAAGCAGGAGCTTGCCGGCGAGATGGAGAAGGCGTCCGGCGAGCTCGAATTCGAGCGCGCGGCGCTCTACCGCGACCGCCTTGCCGCGTTGTCGGCGATCCAGTCGCAGCAGGGCATCAATCCACGCACGGTGGAAGAAGCCGACGTGTTCGCCATCCATCAGGAGGGCGGCTTCTCCTGCGTCGAAGTGTTCTTCTTCCGCACCGGACAGAACTGGGGCAACCGCGCCTATTTCCCGCGCGCGGAGAAGACGTTTACGCCGGAGGAAGTGCTGGGGTCCTTCCTCGCCCAGTTCTACGACGACAAGCCGCCGCCGAAGAACATCCTGCTCTCGCACGAGATCGAGGAGAGCGAGCTGCTCGCCAATGCGCTGTCGATCAAGGCCGGCCACAAGATCGAGGTCACGGCGCCCAAGCGCGGCGAGAAGAAGGAGCTGGTCGCCCACGCGCTGACCAATGCGCGCGAGGCGCTCGGCCGCAAGCTCGCGGACACCGCGACCCAGAGCCGCCTGCTCGACGCCATGGCGACGACGCTGGCCCTGCCCCACGCGCCCAAGCGCATCGAGGTCTACGACAACAGCCATATCCAGGGCACCAACGCGGTCGGCGCCATGATCGTCGCCGGCCCCGATGGCTTCGTGAAGAACCAGTACCGCAAGTTCAACATCAAGTCGGAAGGGCTGACCCCGGGCGACGATTACGGCATGATGCGCGAGGTGCTGGAGCGCCGCTTCAAGCGCCTGATCAATCCGCCGGAGGAGAGTGCGGCCAAGGCCAGGGAGGACGACTTCCCGCAATGGCCGGACCTCGTGATCATCGACGGCGGCCGCGGCCAGCTCAACGCCGTCAGGGAGATCTTTACCAATCTCGGCCTGACCCAGGTGTCGCTGATGTCGGTCGCCAAGGGACCGGACCGGGATGCCGGCCGCGAAACCCTGTTCATGCCGGAGCGCGAGGCGATCAAGCTGGAGCCGCGCGATCCGGTGCTCTATTTCATCCAGCGCCTGCGCGACGAGGCCCACCGCTTCGTCATCGGCTCGCACCGCAAGCTGCGCAAGAAGGACATCCGCGAGGCCGGTTTGCAGGAGATTCCGGGCATCGGCCCGTCACGCAAACGTGCCTTGCTGCATCATTTCGGAACCCTGAAGGAGATCGAGCGGGCCTCGATCGCCGATCTCGGCAAGGTTCCGGGGGTAAGTGCGGAGAGCGCCCGCAGGATTTTCGAGTATTTCCATCCCCAGCCGGGATGAACTAAAGGGGGCGGGGTCATATGGTCGTCGTCTCCCACACCCCATGTGTGGGGATGGGACGGTTGACCTTAGGGCACCAGCGGTATTGGTAGGACGGATGAACATCGCCACGACACGAGGGACGACCAGCCGCGCGATGTCCCTCCCGAACATCCTGACCTATGGCCGGATCGCCGCGATCCCGGTCGTGGTCGGGTGCATCTATGCCCAGTCGATCATGGACGGCCCGCTGTGGCTGCGCTGGGTCGCGGTCGCCATTTTCATCGCGGCCGCGGTCACCGACTACCTCGACGGCTATTACGCGCGGATCTGGAATCAGCAATCCGCGTTCGGCCGGATGCTCGATCCGATCGCCGACAAGCTGCTGGTCGCCTCGTGCCTGCTGATGCTGGCCGCCGACGGCATCATCCACGGCTGGTCGCTGTGGGCCGCCATCGTGATCCTGTGCCGCGAGATCCTGGTCTCGGGCCTGCGCGAATATCTCGCGGCGTTGCGGGTAAGCGTGCCCGTGACCAAGCTTGCCAAGTGGAAGACGACCGTTCAGCTCATCGCCATCGGCTTCCTGCTGGCTGGCCCGGCCGGCGACGAGGTGGTGCCCCTGGTCTCGATGATCGGACTGGCGCTGCTGTGGGCCTCGGCCATCCTGACCATGTACACCGGCTACGACTATTTCCGGGCCGGCATCCATCACCTCATCAAGGAGGATGAGGGATGAAGGTGAAGTACTTCGCCTGGGTGCGCGAGCGCGTCGGCAAGGCCGAGGAGACCATCGAGCCGCCCGCGACCGTACGCACCGTCGAGGAGCTGATCGCCTGGCTGTCCGGCCAGAGCGAGGCCTATGCCTACGCCTTCGAGAAACCGAAGGTGATCCGCACCGCGATCGACCATGCCCACGTCAAACCGGACGCGGTGATCGCGGGCGCCCGCGAGATCGCGTTCTTCCCGCCGATGACCGGCGGCTAGGCCATGACCTCCCCTGTCACCACCTCCCCTGTCGCCACCTGCCCCGTCACCATCCGCATCCAGGAAGACGATTTCGACATCGCGCGCGAGATCGCGATCCTGACCGCGAGCCGCACCGACATCGGCGCCGTCGTGAGCTTTTCCGGCATCTGCCGCGGCGACGAGGACAGCGCGAAGATCGCCGCGCTCACGCTCGAGCACTATCCCGGCATGGCGGAAGAGGAGATCAAGCGCCATGCCGACGAAGCTGTATCGCGCTGGCCGCTGAACGGCGTCACCATCATCCACCGTGTGGGGCGGTTCATGCCGGGGCAGAACATCGTGCTGGTGCTGACGGCCTCGCAGCACCGCCAGGCGGCGTTCCAGGCCGCCGAGTTCCTGATGGATTATCTCAAGACCAACGCGCCGTTCTGGAAAAAAGAAGAGAGTGCCGCCGGCACCGGCTGGGTCGAGGCCCACGCCCGTGACGACGAGGCCACCGCACGCTGGACCCGATCCTGATGGCAAGAGCATCCAAGAAGACCGTGCGCGGCCGCGCCGCGCCAAAGCTCGCGAAGGTCGGCCGCGGCGAACTGCTCACGCTGATCGATTTCGTCCGCTATGCGGTGAGCCGCTTCAATGAGGCGAAGCTCGCCTTCGCCCATGGCACGACCGATCCCGTCGCCGAAGCCGTGTTCCTGGTCTGCGAAACCCTGCATCTGCATCCCGACCAGTTCGAGATCTTTGCCCATGCCTGCGTCACCACGGCGGAAGGCAAGACCATCCTCGACCTCATCCATCAGCGCGTCACCACGCGCAAACCGGCCGCCTATCTCGTCAACAAGATCTACATGCGCGGCCTGCCCTTCTATGTCGACGAGCGCGTCATCGTTCCGCGCTCCTTCATTGGCGAGCTGCTGGACTCGCATTTCGGCGGCGACGGCGAGGTCGGCTCGCTGATCGACGACCCCACGGCCGTCGAGCGCGTGCTCGATCTCTGCACGGGCTCGGGGTGCCTGGCGATCCTCGCCGCGCATCATTTCCCGAACGCTGTGATCGACGCCGTCGACATCTCCAAGGGCGCGCTGGAAGTCGCCACGCGCAATGTCACCGAGCACGGGCTCGATGAACGGATCGCGCTGCACCGGGGCGATTTGTTCGCTCCGCTTAGCGACAACAAATACGATTTGATCATCACCAACCCGCCTTACGTCGATGCGGACGGCATGGCGGCGCTGCCGCCGGAGTGCCGCGCCGAGCCGAAGCTTGCCTTCGACGGCGGCGCCGACGGCCTCGATGTGGTGCGCCGCATCCTGCGCGATGCGCCCGACCACCTGACGGCGGATGGCGGGCTGATCTGCGAGATCGGCCGCGGCCGCGAACTGGTCGACGAGGCCTTCCCGGAACTGCCGCTGCTCTGGCTGGACACCGAGGAGTCCGAGGGCGAGGTGTTCTGGATCGCGGCTGCCGATCTCGGCTGATCCGTCACGGCACCCCGCTCCGCGCGGAACAAGTCAAATTCCGCCACGTTCATCCCCCGACGAATTTTCTCGCTCTCGGAGGATGCCCGCATGCTCGCGCCATCGGGTGAATTGCTGCGCGCCGGCATGGCGCTGAAACTCAACCATCTCAGACGCGCCGCCCGGTCCTATCTGCGCGACCGCACCGATCAGGCCACGGGACGCGTGACGTCCTATGCGGTCGCGGCGGGGCTGTTCGCAGCGGCAGCGCTGTTCCTGATCGCCACCTTCTTTGTCGGCTTGATGGCCCTGTATCGTTGGGTCGCGATCGCTTACGGACAATTCTGGGGGTTCGGTGCCGTCGCGGCCGTGCTCCTGGTGCTGGCCGCGTGCTGCGCCGGCTTGGCTCTGGCCCAGATGAAGCGTCGGGACAAGCCGATCGTGCCGCTTGCCAGCCGGATGCGCGTTGCGATCGCCACGCCGCGGATCCCGCGCGGAACGGTCAAGCAGGCCGTGAAGGAGGTCGCGACGACGATTCCGCTGGTGCCGCTCGCACCGGGCGAACGCAGCCGTAGCGGCAACGCCCCGTCGGCGCGGACTCACCGGCCCGTGCAACTTGGCTTGATGCTCGCAGCCGTCGGGCTGCTGGGCTTCACCGCCGCGCGCCGGCGGCGGCACGGCCACCGATTGGACGCCTGAAAATGCGTGCGCGGTCCACCGAGCAGCTCGACAGTTGGGTGCTGGTCGCCGCCACGGCCGTCTTCGTGCTGACTGCGGAACGCTACTTCCAGGAGTCCGGCGTCATTCGGCCGGGGCCCCCGCAAGACCATCGCAACAATGAAGCAAGTTCACCGGAGACGAGCCCAGCAGGCGCAGCCGTGCAGCCAGGCCATGGCCGCCGGGCAAGGAGCCCGTTCACAATTCCCTGGGCGGGCTGGAAGGATATCTTCTGGCGTACCTATCAGCGCATCGACGACGATCGCCTGCTTGCGACCGCGGGCGGCGTCGTCTTCTTCGGGCTGCTCGCGATCTTTCCCGCCGTGACCGCGCTGGTCTCGTCCTACGGACTGTTCGCCGATCCCTCGACGATCAGCTCCAACCTGCAGACGCTCGCGACGATGCTGCCCGAAGGCTCGTTCCAGATCGTCGAGGACCAGGTCGCGCGCGTGGTGTCGAACGGCAATGCGACCCTCGGTGTCGCCTTCCTGTCCGGCCTCCTGCTCGCGATCTGGAGCGCCAATGCCGGCGTGAAATCCATCTTCGACGCCCTCAACGTCGCCTATGAGGAGCGCGAGAAGCGCAGCTTCATCAAGCTGAACCTGGTGTCGCTGGCCTTCACGGTCGGCGGCATCGCGGCGCTGTTGTTGATGGTGGGCACCGTGGTCGCCTTCCCGCTCGCGCTCGATCATCTCGGCATGGCGCCCGAGAGCAAGTTGATCGTGGCGCTGGCGCGATGGCCGCTCCTGTTCCTGATCCTGCTCGCGGCGCTCGCGGTCCTCTACCGCTTCGCCCCCAGCCGCGATGCGCCGCGCTGGCAATGGCTGAGCCTCGGCGCGGTGGCGGCCGCCATCCTCTGGATTGCCGGCTCGGCGCTGTTGTCCTGGTATCTCTCGGCCTTCGCCAATTACAACGCGACCTATGGCTCGCTCGGCGCGGCGATCGGCCTGATGATGTGGATGTGGATGTCCGCCATCGTCATCATGTTCGGAGCGGAGCTGAACTCGGAAATCGAGCGGCAGACCCTGCGCGACACGACCACCGGACCGGCCAAGCCGCTCGGCAGCCGCGAGGCCGTCTCGGCCGACACGGTCGGCGCCGCCGCGCCATGTTGATGGACGGCGGTCAGGCCGAACGCCGGCCTGACCGCATCACGACGGGGATCAGCGCTTGCTGATCACCGCCTCCAGATATTCGCTGTGCACGACGACCGTGCCGTCGTCGGCATGGTTGAACTCGCCGAGCAGCGTCATGAGATCACGGCGCAGCGCCGCCTGGCCGCTCTCGTCGAGCGCGGCGAACGCCTTCAGCATCGGCCCGTAATAGGACTTGAAGACGTCGAGCCAGTGCTCCGGCGAGCGATAGCGGAACACGAACATGCGCGGTTCGGCAACGATCTCCGAAGCCTGGCTTGCGAACATCTCCTCGAGCCGCGCCGGCGTGCCCCACAAGGCAGGTGATTTCACACCGGCCGGCGGGGCGACATGCTTGCCGATAGTCTTGAACAGCTGGCCGATGAAGCCCTGCGGCGTCCAGTTGGCGAGGCCGATCTTGCCGCCGGATCTGCAGACCCGCGCCAGCTCGGAGGCCGCCTTGTCCTGGTCCGGCGTGAACATCACGCCGAAGGTCGAGAGCACGACGTCGTAGCTCGCATCGGCAAACGGCAGCGCTTCGGCATCCGCCTCGCGAAATTCGACCGTCAGGTGGTCCGCCGCCGCCCGCTCCTGTCCGCGCTTGAGCAGTGCCGGCACGTAATCGGTGGATGTGACGTCACACCAGCGCCGTGCCGCGGCCAGGGTCGCATTGCCGTTGCCGGCGGCGACGTCCAGCACCTTGCTGCCGGCGCGCAAATCCAGGGCCTCACAGAGCTGTTCGCCGACGATCTGCAAGGTGGTGCCGACGATCGCATAGTCGCCGGACGACCAGGCGCCGTGCTGGCGCTGCTTGACGGCGGCAAGATCGGGTTGGGCGGAGGCTGGCTTGAGCGCGGCGGATGTCGACATGGCAATCTCCTGCGGTTGAAAACGCCGGGACGATAGGGCGCATCCGCTGCGCTGGCCTTGAGAGCGACGTTATTTTACGCTGAGAGCACCTTGATTTCCGAACGGTAACCGAGGGGCGGCGTGGCGTTTCAGTTCGAGGATTTCGTGCTCGACCCCGAGCGCCGCGAATTGCGGCGGGCGGAGACGCTCATCGCGCTCGAGCCCCAGGTGTTCGATCTCCTGATCTATCTCATCCGCAACCGCGAGCGCGTGGTGACGCGGGACAATCTGCTCGATGCGATCTGGAACGGCCGCGTCGTCTCGGAATCGACGCTGACCAGCCGGATCAACGCCGCACGGCGCGCGGTTGGCGACAATGGCGAGGAGCAGCGGCTGATCCGCACCATCGCGCGCAAGGGCGTGCGGTTCGTCGGCGAGGTGACCGAACCCTCCGAGGCGGCAACGCCGGCGGCGACGATCCGGCGCGCCGCCCCGGCACCGGCGGGCTTGCCGCTGCCCGACCGTCCCGCGATCGCGGTCCTGCCCTTCACCAATATGAGCGGCGAGGCCGAGCAGGACTATTTTTCCGACGGCATCAGCGAGGACATCATCACCGCGCTGTCGAAGCTGCGCTGGTTCTTCGTGATCGCGCGCAACTCCTCCTTCATCTACAAGGGCCGCACGGTTCACCTGCGGCAGATCGCCGAGGAGCTCGGCGTGCGCTATGTCGTCGAGGGCAGCGTCCGCAAGGACGGTGGCCGCGTCCGCATCACCGCGCAGCTCAACGACGTCGCTACCGGCAGCCATCTGTGGGCCGAACGCTACGACCGCGAGCTCGCCGACGTCTTCGCCGTGCAGGACGGGATCACGGAAGCGATCGTCGCCGCGATCGAGCCGCAGCTCTACGCCGCCGAAAGCTTTCGCGCCCAGCAGAAGCCGCCGGACAGCATGGACGCCTGGGATCTGCTGATGCGTGCGCTGTCGCATTACTGGCGTGTGACGCGGCAGGATCATGTCGTGGCGCAGGCCCTGCTCGAGAAGGCCATCGCGCTCGACCCGAACTATGGCAAGGCACTCGGCCTGCTCGGCACCAGCTACATGTTCACGGCGCATATGGGCTGGATGGAGATGGCCACCGCTATCTCCGCCGCCGAGCGCGCGGCGCGGGCCGCGATCCGCGCCGACGACGAGGATGCCTGGGCGCATAATGCGCTCGGCCATGTCGACCTGTTCGCGCGGCGGTTCGACGACTCGCTCGCCGAATTCGAGACCGCGCTCCGGCTCAATCCGAATTTTGCGCTGGCACAGGGCTATTATGGCCTGGCGCTGAGCTATTGCGGCCGCTGGCGGGACGCCGACGAGGCCGCGCGCCGCGCGATCCGCCTCAGCCCGCGCGACCCCTATGCGCCGGTCTATTTCGGCATCGCCGCCTTCGCCCGCTTCCTGGGCAGCGACTACGAGGAAGCCATCCGGCTCGCACAGGAGGCGCTGCGCCAGCGCAGCGACTTCGTCGGCGGGCATCGGGTGCTGGTCGCAGCCGCCGCCATGGCCGGGCAGACCGAGATCGCGCGCGCGGCCCTGAAGGAGCTCCATCGCGCTCAGCCGAACGTGTCGCTGGCCTGGATCGCCGAGTTCATGCCGATCAAGCTCGACGCCGACCGCGAGCACTACCTCGAAGGCTTTCGCCGCGCCGGCCTGACCTGAGCCGCACGGAGGCCGCTATCCCCTCGAATCAACAATGGTGTTAAGCTCGTTTTGCTTTGGGGGAGCATGAGGCGTGACGGGTTCGCACACTGACCCGTGTTTTCCCGGGGTGAGGCAGTCAGCTCTTTGAGGCGTAACGCGCGGCATGATTCGCATTTCGACGATCTTCATCGCCATCTGCATGGTTCTGGTCGCGGCCTCGCTCGGGCTTGTGCTCTACTCGGTCGCCGGCATCAGCGGAACCGAATCCGCCATCGTGGCGCTGACCGCGCTGACCTTCCTGATCCTCTACAACGCGGTGTCGATGCGGCTGCGCGACCGCAGCGACGTCGGCGGCCAGATCGCCGACCTCTCGCGCGGCACCGCCGACCTCGCCCGCCAGGTCGCCGAGTTCGGCCGCCGGTTGGCTGCGATCGAGGGGCGCATCGCCTCGTCGAATTCGACCAACTCCGACCGCATCCAGTCCGTGGTCGGCGAGATCAACGAACTCGGCGGGCTGGTCAGGCAACTCGCCAGCACCGTCTCGACCCATGAAGACCTCCTGGCGGGGGCCACGCCGACACCCTCCCCCGCTCCGGTCGCCGCGCCCGAACTGATGGCGCCGCTCGACCTGATGGCGACGGTCGAGGAGCGGCCGGTTGCGCCGCCGCTCCCCGCGGCGCCCCCGGCCCCCGCAGCGCAGCCGCGGCCCGCGCCGGCGCTCCAGACCCAGGCCGCCAATGGCCGCAACCAGACCCAGTTGCTGGCCACGCTGCGCAACGCCATCGACGAGAACCGCATCGACATCTTCCTCCAGCCGATGGTGACGCTGCCGCAGCGCAAGGTGCGGTTCTACGAGGCGGTGACGCGCCTGCGCGACGAGCGCGACCAGCTGATCGCCGCCGAGGAGTTCATCAGCATCGCCGAAGCCTCAGGTCTGATCGGACGCATCGACAACATGGTGATGCTGCGCTGTGTGCAGGTGCTGCGCCGCCTGATGGTGCGCAACAAGGATGTCGGCGTGTTCTGCAACGTCGCAGCCTCCACGCTCGGCAATTCCACCAGCTTCGCGCAGTGCCTCGACTTCCTCGAAGCCAACCGGGCGTTGGCGCCATCGCTGGTGCTGGAGTTCAAGCAGTCGACCTTCCGCAATCTCGGCCCGGCCGAGACCGAGAATCTCGCCGCGCTGGCCCAACGCGGTTTCCGCTTCTCGATCGACCATGTCACGGACCTCAGGATCGAGCCGCGCGAGCTCGCCGATCGCGGCGTGCGCTTCATCAAGGTGCCGGCCTCGCTCCTGCTCGACCCCCGGCAAGCCTCGACCTCGGACATCCACCCTTCCGACCTCTCCGACCTGCTCGGCCGCTTCGGCATCGACCTGATCGCCGAGCGGATCGAGGGCGAGCGCGCGGTGGTCGACCTGCTCGACTACGACGTACGGTTCGGCCAGGGGTTCCTGTTCGCGCCGCCCCGGCCATTGCGGCCGGATGGAGCATCTGCTACCGGCGGGGCCTCGCCGAACCAGGCGCAGGATATTCAGGGATCCAATGGCTCCGCTTCCCCCAGCCAAGGTACGACATCTGGCGCGCCGTCTTCAGCGCCTCCGCCCCAGCGCACCACCGGCAACGCGGCGCTCGCGCGCCGCATCTGATCGGCCGCACGCATCATGACAACACTGCATTTCGCCGAAAGCCTGCGCGAACTCGTGGGCGGCGTCGACGTCGTGCTCAGCGACATCTGGGGCGTGGTTCACAACGGCCTGGAATCCTTCCCCGAGGCCTGCGAGGCGCTGCACACCTATCGCAGCCGTGGCGGTACGGTGATCCTGATCACCAACGCACCGCGCCCCGCGGACTCCGTGCAGCGGCAGTTGCGCAAGCTCGGCGTGGCCGACGAAACCTATGACGCGATCGTCTCGTCGGGCGATTTGACGCGGCTCTATGTCGCCGAGCATCCCGGAAGCAGGATGTTCTGGCTCGGCCCCGAGCGCGACAACTCGATCTATCGCGGCCTCGATGCGACGACCGCGCCGCTGGAAGAGGCCGACTACATCGTCTGCACCGGCCTCTATGACGACGAGACCGAGACGGCGGAAGACTATCGCGGCATGATGCTGAAGGCGCGCGAGCGCAAGCTGACGCTGGTCTGCGCCAACCCCGACATCGTGGTGGAGCGCGGCGACCGGCTGATCTATTGCGCCGGCGCGATCGCGGAACTCTATCGCGAACTCGGCGGCGAAGTGATCTTCTACGGCAAGCCGCATCGTCCGATCTACGAGCGCGCGATGGCGCTCGCCGGCGAGCGCCAGGGCCATCAGATCGACCGCAGGAAGGTGCTGGCGATCGGCGATTCCGTCCGCACCGACCTCACCGGCGCGCGCGAATTCGGCATCGACTGCCTGTTCGTCACCCGCGGCATCCATGCCGAGGAGTTCGAGGGGCTCGACCAGCTCGACCCGAATTCCGTGATGGAATTGTTCGGTCACCCGCCGAAGGCGCTGATGCGCGAATTGAAGTGGTGATGGCGCGGCTCGCGCAGGTGCTGCGGGCTTAGACCAATTGCTGAGACCCAACAGCCGTCATGGCCGGGCTTTAGCCGTCCGAAGGACAGTGTCGCTCCCGCTCGCCCATGAGCTAGCCGCACGCGAGTTCCTTCGCAGATCAACAAACGCGGATGCCCGGGACAAAGCCCGGGCATGACGTTCCCAATGGAAGATTTTTGATCCGGCGAAGAGCGCGCTTACGCGCTCGCCATGTCCGGGAAGACCGCTTCGATCTTGGTCTTCAGCGTCGCCGCGTTGAACGGCTTGACGATGTAGTTGTTCACGCCGGCCTTCTTGGCCGCGATCACGTTCTCGGTCTTCGATTCCGCGGTGATCATGATGAAGGGCGTGGTGGCGAGGTTCGGATCCGCGCGCACTTCGCGCAGCAGGTCGTAACCCGTCATCGGCTCCATGTTCCAATCGGAAATCACGAGCCCGTACTTCTTGCCACGCATCTTGTTCAGCGCCGCCGAACCGTCGCTTGCATCATCGATATTCTCGAAGCCAAGCTGCTTCAGGAGATTCCTGATGATACGGATCATGGTGCTGTAGTCATCAACCACCAGAACCGACATCGACAAATCAACCGCCATCTCGACTCCCCCAACGCAAACCCAGGAAATATTACGATCGGACCAGCCGGACCTCAGCCCCGCTGTTCCACATTTCAAGGACTAGCACCAAGGCGTTAAACAGCGCGTTAACTGGGCGCGCCTCCGAAGGACTGAAATCATGTTCAATGCGGCCGGCCCCCTGCCGCTTGACTTCATCCGGCCGGTCAAGCCACGGTCCGGACCGGTCCTGCCGCTTCGAGAATTCCCCTGATGGTCCCGCATTTTACCGTTATCCGCGACTCCACGCCGGATTCCGCGATTTTGAGGGGCGCCGTGGTCGCCATGGGCAATTTCGACGGCGTTCACCTCGGCCATCGCGCGGTGATCGCAGCGGCCCTGGAAATGGGCCGGACGCATGGCCGCCCTGCGCTGGCATTGACCTTCGAGCCGCATCCGCGCCGGTTTTTCAGCCCGAACACCCCGCAATTCCGCCTGACGGACGAGCGGGCCAAGCTGCGGCTTTTGGCCGGCACCGGGCTGGCCGGCGCCGTGGTCATGACCTTCGACAAGGCCAGGGCCGGAACCAGCGCGCAAGATTTCATTCACCATGACCTGATCGGGCGCCTCGGCGTCAGCGGAATTGCGGTCGGCTACGACTTTCATTTCGGCAAGGGCCGCGTCGGCTCGCCGAGCCTCCTGACGCACGAGGCGCCCCGGCTCGGCATCGAGGTCGACGTGCAGCCGCATGTCGACATCGACGAGCGGCCGGTCTCCTCCAGCGCCATCCGGATCGCGCTCGCGGAGGGGCAGCTCGACGAAGCCACCACCATGCTGGGCGCGCCGTGGTTCGTCTCCGGCGAGGTGATTCACGGCGAGAAGCGCGGCCGCGACCTCGGCTATCCCACCGCCAACATCCGCCTCGATGGCAATTGCGGCCTCAAGCACGGCATCTACGCCGTGCGGGTCGGCCGTGGCACCGAGCGGCTGGACGGGGTGGCAAGCTTTGGCCGCCGCCCGACTTTCGACAACGGCGCCCCGCTGCTGGAAATCTTCCTGTTCGACTTCAAGGGCGACCTCTACGGGCAAGCGCTCGACTGCGCCTTCATCGGTTTCATCCGCGAGGAGCTGAAATTCGACAGCCTGGATGCCCTGATCCGCCAGATGGACGACGATTCCGCCCGCGCCCGCGCCATGCTGGCCGCCGCCCCGGACGCTTTTCCGCGGCTTGGCGTGATCGATTAAGGCCCAAATCCGGCCCGCCGAACCTTTTGCGCTTCCCTTGGCCCCCTGCTATGGAGTGCCCATGTTTGCGCGGCGCATCATAGGGATTAGCGGCCCGGCTTCCGCCTGAGCCCAAGGGCTCGGCGCAAGACCGGGATTTTGTCGTTTCACCCCGCGATTCCGCATCGCCATCCGTTCCCGCGCCCTTCCGAGCCAGTCAGCCCCATGTCCGAAAAGCCGCAAAAGCCCGACGCCAAAGACTATTCCAAGACCCTTTATTTGCCGCAGACCGAATTCCCGATGCGCGCCGGCCTGCCGCAGCGCGAGCCGGAACTGCTGAAATACTGGAACGACATCGGCCTCTACGACAAGCTGCGCCAGGAGGCCGAGGGCCGCGCCAAATTCGTACTGCATGACGGCCCGCCCTACGCCAACGGCAACATCCATATCGGGCACGCGCTGAACAAGATCCTCAAGGATGTCGTGACCAAGAGCCAGCAGATGCTCGGCTTCGACTCCAACTACGTGCCCGGCTGGGACTGCCACGGCCTGCCGATCGAATGGAAGATCGAGGAAGAGAACTACCGCAAGAAGGGCAAGCAGAAGCCCGATTTCCGCGACTCCGCCGCGATGGTGGCGTTCCGTAAAGAGTGCCGCGCCTATGCGAGCCACTGGATCGACGTGCAGCGCGAGGAATTCAAGCGGCTCGGCATCATCGGCGATTGGGACCATCCCTATCAGACGATGACCTACCCCGCCGAAGCGCAGATCGCGCGCGAGCTGATGAAGTTCGCGGCCAACGGCACGCTGTATCGCGGCTCCAAGCCGGTGATGTGGAGCGTGGTCGAGAAGACCGCGCTGGCGGAAGCCGAGGTCGAGTACGAGGACTACACGTCCGACATGGTGTGGGTGAAATTCCCGGTCACCTCGCCGGCTCATGGCGCGCTCGCCTCCGCAAGCGTCGTGATCTGGACCACCACGCCCTGGACGCTGCCCGGCAACCGCGCCATCTCGTTCTCGCCGAAGATCGCCTACGGCCTCTACAAGGTGACGGACGCGCCCAGCGACAATTGGACCAAGACCGGCGACCTCCTGATCCTGGCCGATGCGGTGGCCGCAGAGGTGTTCAAGCAGGCGCGCGTCACGTCCTATGAGAAAGTGCGCGACATTCCCGGCGACACGCTGGACGCCGTCGAATGCGCCCATCCCTTGCGCGGCCTCGATGGCGGTTACGAGTTCATCGTGCCGCTGCTCGCCGGCGATCATGTCACCGACGACACCGGCACCGGCTTCGTGCACACCGCCCCCGGCCATGGCCGCGAGGACTTCGATGTCTGGATGGCGAATGCGCGCGAGCTTGACGCGCGCGGCATCCCAACCGCGATCCCCTATACCGTCGACGAGAACGGCGCCTACACCGCACAGGCGCCCGGCTTCACCGGCAAGCGCGTGCTCAACGACAAGGGCGAAAAGGGCGATGCCAACGAGGCCGTGATCAAGGCGCTGATCGAGGGCGGCAAGCTGCTCGCGCGCGGCCGTCTCAAGCACCAATATCCGCATTCGTGGCGCTCGAAGAAGCCGGTGATCTTCCGCAACACGCCGCAATGGTTCATCGCGATGGACAAGGACATCAGCGAGGATGGCCACGCGAAGAAGGGCGACACGCTGCGCGCCCGCGCGCTGCGTGCGATCTCGGTCACGCAATGGGTGCCGCCGTCGAGCGAGAACCGCATCAACGGGATGATCGCCAACCGCCCGGACTGGGTGATCTCGCGCCAGCGCGCCTGGGGCGTGCCGATCGCCGTGTTCGTGCGCGAGAAGAGCGACGGCTCGGCCGAGATCCTGCAGGACGAGATCGTCAACCAGCGCATCAGCGAAGCCTTCATGGAAGAAGGCGCCGACGCCTGGTACATGGACGGCGCCCGCGAGCGCTTCCTCGGCTCTCGCGCGAGTGAAGACTGGAAGAAGGTCGACGACATCTGCGACGTCTGGTTCGATTCCGGCTCCACGCACGCCTTCGTGCTCGAGGATCGGCAGAACTTCCCGCAGCTCGGCAACATCGTCCGCAAGATCGACGGCGGCAACGACACCGTGATGTATCTGGAAGGCAGCGACCAGCATCGCGGCTGGTTCCATTCCTCGCTGCTGGAAAGCGCGGGCACGCGGGGCCGCGCGCCCTACGATATCGTGCTGACCCACGGCTTCACGCTCGACGAGAACGGCCGCAAGATGTCGAAGTCGCTCGGCAACACCGTCGAGCCGCAGAAGGTGATCAAGGATTCGGGCGCGGACATCCTGCGCCTGTGGGTCTGCGCTACCGACTATGCCGACGATCAGCGCATCGGCCCGGAGATCCTGAAAAACACCATCGAGACCTATCGCAAGCTGCGCAACTCGATCCGCTGGATGCTTGGCACGCTGCATCACTTCAAGCCGAGCGAGAAGGTCGCCTACGCCGAGATGCCCGAGCTCGAGCGGCTGATGCTGCACGAACTGGCCGGCCATGCCGAAACCGTTCGCAAGGCCTATGCCGCCTTCGACTACAAGACCGTCGTCGCAAGCCTCTCGGCCTTCATGAACTCCGAGCTGTCGGCGTTCTACTTCGATATCCGCAAGGACACGCTGTATTGCGACCCGCCGTCCTCGCCGGCGCGCAAGGCCGCGCTCACCACGATCGACCTGTTGTGCGATGCCCTCCTGAAATGGCTCGCGCCGATCCTGAGCTTCACGACCGAGGAAGCCTGGCGGATGTTCCGGCCGAAGGCGCAGCCGTCCGTCCATTTGACCCTGTTTCCCGACGGCATCGAGCAGCTCCGCGACGACAAGCTCGCCGCGAAGTGGGAGACGATCCGCAACGTCCGCCGCGTCGTCACCGGTGCGCTCGAGCTCGAACGCGCTGCCAAGAACATCGGCTCGTCGCTGGAGGCCTCGCCGGTGATCTACGTGGCCGATCGGGATATGCTGATGACCCTGTTCGACACCGATCTCGCCGAGGTCTGCATCACCTCGAACTACGAGGTGCGTGAGGGCGAGGCGCCGGCCAATGCGTTCCGTCTCGATGCCGTGCCCGGCGTCGCAGTCGTCGTCGAGAAGGCGGTCGGCACCAAATGCGCCCGCTCCTGGAAGATCTCGCCCATGGTGGGCGAAGACCCTGAATACCCCGACGTCACCCCGCGCGACGCCAAGGCGTTGCGCGAATGGAAGGCGTTGGGCGTAAGCGTCTGATCGGACGGCCATGACCCCGCTTCACGCCGGCATCCTCGCGGCCGTGGTCACGGTGGTGGCCGACCAGGCCTCAAAGCTCTGGCTGCTGAACGTGTTCGACCTCGCCCGCCGCGGCGTGGTGAAGGTGATGCCGTTCTTCGACCTGGTGCTGGCCTGGAATATCGGCATCAGCTTCGGCTGGCTCCAGAACGACAGCCAAGCGGCACAGATCGCGCTGATGGCGGTCAAGGCCGTCGCCGTGGTCGCGCTGGCGATCTGGATGGCGCGCTCGCACACCTGGCTTGCGACCGTCGCGCTGGGCCTGATCATCGGCGGCGCGATCGGCAACGGCATCGACCGCTTCGCCTACGGCGCGGTGGTCGATTTCGCCCTGTTCCATATCGAGATCGCCGGAAATACCTATAATTGGTATGTGTTTAACCTCGCGGACGTGGCCATCGTTGCTGGGGTGGCGGCGCTATTGTATGATTCCTTCCTGGGGGTACCCGCCGCAAAAGCGCCCTGATCCCGGCCGATACGGACCGGCAGGTGGAACCCTGCTTTTGCGAGCGTTTGGCCGCGCGCGAGCGGCAATCTGCCACAATATGGAACAGGTACAGCGATGCGCAGCTCGAAGACCAGCGGTTCGATGGTTCGAGACCCCAAATCGGGGGTCTGGCGGGCGTTGAAATTATCCGCTGTCGCGCTCGGCGTCGGCCTCGTCATGTCGGCAGGCGCGGCCCGCGCCGGTGACGACGACGAAGATGACGGGATGACCTTCGAAGAGAAGATCATCGACAATCTGATGTCCGGCATCGGCGCCAAAAGCATGGAAAAGCCCGGCATCGAATACCGCGAGCGCTCGCCGCTGGTGGTGCCGCCCAAGCTCGACCTGCCGCCTCCCGCGACCCAGGCCAAGGCCGCGCCGAACTGGCCCAAGGACCCCGAGGAGAAGCGGCGCAAGGAAGCCATCGCCGCGCGGAAGAAGGCCACCAAGGCGACGGAGAACTGGCAGGCCGCCCAGCCGCTGACGCCCGCCGAGATGAAGGCCGGCCAGGTCGCCGCGCCCGAGCGCACCAGCAATGATCCGATTCAGCCGGGCACCAACGCCAACCCGTCGCTCAGCCCCGCCCAGCTCGGTTTCTCCGGTGGCCTGTGGAACATGATGAAGGGCGGCAATAGCTCCGAAGAGAAGCAATTCACCACCGAGCCGCCGCGCTCGTCGCTGGTCGAGCCGCCGCCGGGCTACCAGACGCCGTCCCCGAACTACGCCTATGGCGCCGGGCCGGACAAGTCGCGCCGGACCTATTTCGACATCATGTCGGGCAAGGACAAGGAACAATAGCGTTCCTGTCCACCGCGACATCCTGACCGGCGCGGACCTGGCGCCGGCGGTTTATGCACGCCGGACGCGACCTGCAAATTGCTTATCAGTAACTTGCCTTCGAGCTGAGTTCTCTGCTTCGTGAGGCGAAGCCTCAGCCGCACGGTGTAGCATGCCGTGCCTCCGAGCCGGACATCCGGACCTCGGCCTTTTTCATAAGGATTATGATGTCCTCCTACCGATCGGCCGCCTGCCTCCTTGCCGCGCTGCTTTCGACAAGTGTCCTCTCAGCCGGCGCCGCCCTCGCCCAGACGACGGTGACATCGGCTCCGCCCGCCAGCTTCACGCTCGCCAACGGCATGCAGGTCGTGGTGATCCCGGACCACCGCACGCCCGTGGTCACGGAGATGATCTGGTACAAGGTCGGCTCGGCCGACGAGACGCCGGGCAAGTCCGGGCTCGCGCACTTCCTCGAGCACCTGATGTTCAAGGGCACTTCGAAGCATCCCGTCGGCGAATTCTCCCAGACCGTGCTCCGCGTCGGCGGCAACGAGAATGCCTCGACCTCGGTCGACTACACCAACTACTACCAGCGCGTGCCGAAAGAGCAGCTGCCGACCATGATGGAGTTCGAGGCCGACCGCATGACCGGCCTGATCCTCAAGGACGAGAACGTGCTGCCCGAGCGCGACGTCGTGCTCGAGGAGTACAACATGCGCGTCGCCAACAATCCGGACGCGCGGCTCAACGAGCAGATCATGGCCGCGCTTTATCTCAACCATCCCTACGGCCGGCCGGTGATCGGCTGGCACCAGGAGATCGAGAAGCTCGACCGCGAGGATGCGCTCGCCTTCTACCGCCGCTTCTACGCGCCGAACAACGCGATCCTGGTGATCGCCGGCGACGTCGAAGCCGCCGACATCCGTCCGCTGGTCGAACGCAATTTCGGCTCCATCCCGGCCCAGCCCGCGATCCCGGCGCGCCGCGTTCGTCCGCAGGAGCCGGAGCCGGCGGCACCGCGCACCGTCACGCTGGCCGATCCGCGCGTCGAGCAGCCGAGCCTGCGCCGCTACTACCTCGTGCCCTCGGCGACGACCGCCGCGGCCGGTGAAAGCGCGGCCCTCGACGTGCTGGCGCAGCTGATGGGCAGCGGCAGCAATTCCTATCTCTACCGCGCGCTCGTGGTCGACAAGCCGCTCGCGGTCTCCGCCAGCGCCAGCTATTCGAGCATCTCGCTCGACCCGACCCAGTTCGCGATCTCGGCCGCGCCGAAGCCGGGCGTCAGCTTTGCCGATGTCGAGCAAGTGGTCGACGGCGTCATCGCCGACATCGCCCAGAACCCAATCCGCGCCGAGGACCTCGAGCGGGTCAAGACCCAGCTCATTGCAGAGGCGATCTACGCCCAGGACAACCAGGCAGTGCTGGCGCGCTGGTATGGCGGCGCGCTGACCACGGGCCTGTCGATCGAGGACATCAGAAGCTGGCCCGACCGCATCCGCGCGGTCACCGCCGAGCAGGTTCGCACGGCTGCGCAGAAATGGCTCGAGAAGAAGCGCTCGGTGACGGGCTATCTGATCAAGGACACCAGTGCCGCCAAGCGCGAGGAGAAGCGTTCGTGACCTATCCCTTCCTTCGACGCGTTGCATTCTCCCTTGTCACCGGCGCGGCACTCGCGCTGGCGACGAGCTCGCCGTCGCAAGCCGCGGCAAAGATCCAGCACCTGACCTCGCCGGGCGGCATCGAAGCCTGGTTCGTGCAGGATGCGACCGTGCCGCTGATCGCCATGGAATATTCCTTTGCCGGCGGCGCGGCGCAGGATCCCAAGGACAAGGCCGGCGTCGCCAATCTGGTCGGCGATCTCCTCGACGAAGGCTCCGGCGATCTCGATTCCAAGACCTTCCATGAGCGGCTCGACCGCCGCGCCATCGAGCTCTCCTTCAGCGCCACGCGCGATACGTTCCGCGGCAGCCTGCGGATGCTGCGCGACAACAAGGACGAAGCCTTCGACCTGCTCAGGAGCGCGTTGACCTCGCCGCATTTCGACACCGCCGACGTCGAACGCATCCGCTCGCAGGTCATCTCGGGCCTGCGCCGCGAGACCACCAACCCGACCTCGCTGGCGAGCCGCAAATTCCTGGAGGTCGCCTTCGGCGATCATCCCTATGGCCGGCAGACCAACGGCAACCTCGACAGCGTGCCGACCATCACGGTCGCCGACATGAAGGACTATGTCGGCCGCGTGCTCGCAAAGGACGGGCTGAAGATCGCGGTCGTCGGCGACGTCGATCCGGCGACCCTCGGCAAGCTGCTCGATCACACGTTTGGCGCCCTGCCCGCCAAGGCCAAGCTCACGCCGGTCGCCGACGTCGAGGCTGCAAAGCCACCGCAGCGCGCCTTCGTGCAGCTTGACGTGCCGCAGACCGTGATCACCTTCGGCGGGCCCGGCGTGAAGCGCAGCGATCCGAACTTCATGGCGGCCTATGTCGTCAACCACATCCTGGGCGGCGGCGGACTGTCCTCGCGGCTCTATCGCGAGGTCCGCGAGAAGCGCGGGCTGGCTTATTCCGTGTTCGAATCGCTGCTCTGGATGGAGCATTCGGCGGTCTTCATCGGCAACACCGGCACCCGCGCCGACCGCGCCGGCGACACCATCGACGCCATCGACAAGGAAGTGCGCCGCATCGCCGAGGAGGGCCCGACGCAAAAGGAGCTCGACGAGGCCAAGTCCTACCTCAAGGGCTCGCAGATGCTGGCGCTGGATACGTCCTCCAAGCTCGCGCAGGCGCTGCTGCAATATCAGCAGGACAAGCTCCCGATCGACTATATCGAGAAGCGCAACGCCATCGTCGATGCGGTCACCCTGGACGACGCCAAGGCAGCCGCCAAGCGCCTCTGGGGCCAGGGGCTTCTGACCGTCGTCGTCGGCCGCGCGCCGCAGGCAGCCGCGCAGCCCGCAGCAGCACCGGCGACGAAGTCGAACTGACGTCCCCGACGTTTTCCGAAATGGCCGGGCTCGTCCCGGCCATTTCCGTTTCCACGATGCACCATTGCCGAACGTGGACGTCCGCGATATGTCCGGACATCACGAATGGTGCCCCCATGCTGCGGATATCCCGCGATCTCGTCATCGACGAGGACGATATCGAGATCGGCTTCGTCCGCGCCTCCGGCCCGGGCGGGCAGAACGTCAACAAGGTCGCGACCTCGGCCCAGCTGCGCTTCGACACGCGCAAGCTGACCTTGCCGGAAGATGCGGCGATCCGGCTCGCCCGCATCGCCGGTCAGCGCATGACCAAGGACGGCGTCATCGTGATCCACGCCCAGCGCTTCCGCACCCAGGAGCGTAACCGGCAGGACGCTATCGACCGGCTCGTCGATATCCTGACCGAGGCGATGATACGGCCGACACCGCGCCGGGCGACGCGGCCGACCTTTGCCTCCAAGCAGCGCCGGCTCGACGGCAAGAAGCGCCGCAGCGACGTCAAGTCGAAGCGCGGCGGCCGCTTCGACGACTAGCGCAAAAAACTCCGGCCGCAGAGCGACCGGAGTTCTGTGGTTTCCCCGACAGGGCTAGTAACGCTTACCCGGGGCGGCACCGCCCGTGGTGGAATCGTCGGCGGTCCCCTTATGCGCAGCGCTGCCGGTGGTGCCGACCGTGCCTCTGGTGCCTTTGGTCGATTTCATGCCCGTCTTCTCGCCGGCTGCGCCCGGCGGAGCAGTCATCTCCTCATCGCCGCTGCCCATCGTGCCGCCTTGCATGGGTTTGCTCTGCACGGTGCCGCCTGTCTTAGCGGGTGGTGCACCTTGCGCGAGAACGGGCGTCGCAACCAGAGCCGACAGCGCGCATGCGATCATCGAGGTCTTCACCAACTTCATCCATTTCTCCTGGATTTTTTCGCGATGAACGGCTCGGCCGTTTCCTGCGCCGCTTGCCTGCACCGGGCCATTGCATCGCGTAAAGAAATCAAGCGGCGCGGTCGTCATGCAATCCGCATCGTGTGGTGATCGTTTAGGGATTTGACGGCGGTTTCGCGGAATTGTGCTCCGCATATAAGGCAGCGCGGAACACCGCACGCCACAGCCATCCCGCTCGCAGCGAAACAGCCCGCTACTACCACCGCATCTTTGGCGGCGCCTAGAGTTTGCGCAGGCCGAGGTTGATGTGGATGGGCGAGCTGTAGGCGATGCGCGCGATCGTGCTGGGATTGTGCACCGCGATGGTGCTGGTGGTGCGGGTTGCCGATGCGCAAATGCCGTTACCGGCCGCAAAGCCGCCGGATGGCGCGACACTCTTCAAGCAGCAATGCGCGGTGTGCCACACGACAAATTCGTCGGAGCCGATGCGGCAGGGTCCGCCGCTGGTCAGGATCGTTGGCCGCCCGGCCGGCAAGATCGAAGGCTTCAAATACTCGGAGGCGCTGGCGAAAGCGGACTTTGCCTGGGACGAGACGAAGCTCGACGCCTGGCTGACCAATCCGCCGGCCGTCGTTCCAGGCGTGACCATGGTCTACCGGCAGGCGAAGCCGGAGACGCGCGCCGCCATCATCGCCTACCTGAAGGAGCTGAACTGAATGGCCAAGCCAGTCCATTCCATGATCCGCGTGCTCGACGAGGCCCGCTCGCTCGACTTCTACAGGCGCGCCTTCGGCCTGGAGGTCGCCGACCATCTGAAATTCGCGGACTTTGCCCTGATCTATCTGCGTCACCCCTCCTCACCTTTCGAGGTGGAGCTGACGGTGAATTTCGATCGCAAGGAGCCGTATCAGCTCGGCGATGGCTACGGACATATCGCCGTGGTCGTCGAGGATCTCGATGCCGAACATGCCCGCTTCGAGCGCGAGAAGCTCGCACCGGGACCGCTGCGCGACTTCAAGCACGACGGCAAGACGCTGGCGCGCTTCTTCTTCGTCAGCGATCCCGATGGCTACAAGATCGAGGTGATCCAGCGCGGCGGACGTTTCGGCTGATCAAATCACAAGAATCAGAATCACGAACATCGAAGGAGGACATGCCATGAGAGAAGTCGATCGTCGAAGCAAGCACAGCCGCCGCGTCTTTCTCAAGGGCGCGGCAACGGCCGTGCCAGTCGTGGCCGTGGCGACCAGCGTCGCCGTGAGCATCGAAGATGCCTGGGCCGATGATGCCAGTTCGCTGACGCCCGCGACGATGAAGACGCTGCTGAAGGTCGCGCGCGACATCTATCCGCACGACTTCCTCGGCGACAGTTACTACATCATCGCGATCAAGCCGTGGGACGGCAAGGCGGCCAAGGATCCCGCCGTCAAATCGCTGATCAGCGACGGCATCACGCGGCTCGATCAGAACGCGCGCGATCGCCACAAGGTGGCTTACGCAGAAGTGCCCTGGGAAGCCGACCGCGTGGTGCTGCTGAAGGAGATCGAGGGAAGCGACTTCTTCCAGAAGGTGCGCGGCGACCTCATCGTGTCGCTCTACAACCAGAAAGAGGTCTGGCCGCGGTTCGGCTACGAGGGCTCTTCCGCCGAGCACGGCGGCTACATCAACCGCGGCTTCGCCGACATCGACTGGCTGCCGAAGGCTTAAGGCTCACCCAACGGTTCAGGAGAACGCATATGGCAAAATTCGATCTGAACGACTCCAGCGTTGCGGTGATCGTCGGCTCCGGTGCCGGCGGCGGCACGCTGGGCAACGAGCTCGCGCAAAAGGGCGTCAAGGTGGTCATCCTCGAAGCAGGTCCGCGCATCGAGAACCAGGACTTCGTCAACGACGAGTGGGAGAGCTTTTCCCAGCTAGCCTGGACCGATGCCCGCACCACGTCGGGCACATGGCGTGTCGCCAAGGATTTTTCGGGCCTTCCCGCCTGGATCGTCAAGGCGGTCGGCGGCTCGACGACGCATTGGGCCGGCGCGTCGCTGCGCTTCGACGAGCACGAGTTCAAGGTGAAAAGCACCTACGGCAACATTCCCGGCGCGAACCTCCTGGATTGGCCGGTGACGCTGGCCGAGATGGAGCCGTGGTACGCCAAGGCCGAGAACAAGATGGGCGTGACCCGCACCAACGGCATTCCCGGACTTCCCGGCAACAATAACTTCAAGGTGCTGGAGGCGGGCGCGAAGAAGCTCGGCTACAAGACCGTGCACACCGGCAACATGGCGATCAACAGCCAGCCGCGTGACGGGCGCGGCGCCTGCCAGCAGATCGGCTTCTGCTTCCAGGGCTGCAAATCCGGTGCGAAATGGTCGACGCTCTACACCGAGATCCCGAAGGGCGAGGCCACCGGCAATCTGGAGGTCCGCCCCGGCAGCATGGTGGTCAAGATCGAGCACGATGCCGGCGGCAAGGTGACCGGCGTCGTCTATGCCGACGAGACCGGCGCGATGCAGCGCCAGAAGGCCCGCATCGTCGCGGTCGCCGGCAATTCGATCGAAAGCCCGCGGCTACTCCTGAACAGCGCTTCGAGCATGTTCCCCGATGGCCTCGCCAACTCGAGCGGTCAGGTCGGCCGCAACTACATGCGGCACATGACTGGCAGCGTCTATGCCGTGTTCGAGAAGTCCGTGCACATGTATCGCGGCACCACGATGGCCGGCATCATCCGTGACGAATCCGTCAACAACCCGAAGCGCGGCTTCGTCGGCGGCTACGAGATGGAGACGCTGTCGATCGGGCTGCCCTTCATGGCGGCGTTCCTCAATCCCGGCGCCTGGGGCCGTCCGTTCACCGCGGCGCTTGACGGCTATCCACGAATGGCCGGCATGTGGCTGGTCGGCGAGGACATGCCGCAGGAGACCAACCGCATCACGCTCGACCCCAGCGTGAAGGACAAGCACGGTCAGGCGGTCGCGAGCGTCCATTTCGACGATCACCCGAACGACGTCGCGATGCGCGCGCACGCCTACAAGCAGGGGGCGGCGGTCTACGACGCCGTCGGCGCCACCGTGACCTATCCGACGCCGCCTTATCCGAGCACGCATAATCTCGGCACCAACCGGATGAGCGAGAAGCCGCGCGACGGCGTGGTCAACAAGTTCGGCCAGAGCCACGACGTCAAGAACCTGTTCGTCTCCGACGGCAGCCAGTTCACCAGCGGCGCGGCCTGCAACCCGACGCTGACCATCGTCGCCCTCGCGATCCGGCAGGCGGATTACATCGCCGGCGCGATGCAGAAGAAGGAGATTTGAGGTAATTGAGGCGGTCTCGTAGCCCGGATGGAGCGAAGCGTAATCCGGGAATCTATCAGCCGGCACTAAGCCCCGGATTGCGCTGCGCTCCATCCGGGCTACACGTCTGCGGCTACGCCGTCCCTTCTATTCGGCCGCGTCGAGAAGCGGTGCAACTGTGGCCTTGAACTCCGGCACCGTCACCATGCTCTTGGAGCGGTAGATCAGGCAGGAGCAGCGCAGCAGCGAGGCGAAATTATTGACCTCGCCGTGATGGTCGAGCACCTCGTTGTAGAGTGTCGTCAGGAACTTGCCGACGCTCATATTCTCCTTGGCCGCGATCTCCTCCAGCGTATCCCAGAACGCCATCTCCAGCCGGATCGAGGTGCAGTGCCCGCCGATCCGCAAAGAGCGGGTCTGGGATTCGTAGTCGCGTTGGGGCTGGTGCGCGAAGAGATGGCACATGGCGTCCTCCCGTCCTGTTGCCATTTTTTCACGATGCTACACCGCTGCTTGGGCCCCCACAATCAGGACGGTAGCGGGACGATCGCTCCATCCCGGCTGCGCGAATTTTCTCGAACGTCCAATGTCTTCAATGTGATAGGCATCCCTCTTCCCCAGGGCGCCACACGGCTGTTGCCCAACACATGCTTTTGACGCAACACGGCCTAGAATAGCGCCGTCAGCGAATCCAAATCGAAAGCTCCATGCCCGTCCGCCAATTGCCAGAGCAGGTCGTCAACCGCATCGCCGCCGGCGAGGTGGTCGAGCGTCCGGCGAGCGTGGTCAAGGAACTCGTCGAGAACGCCATCGATGCCAGGGCGAGCCGGATCGACGTCTTCACCGATGGCGGTGGACGGCGGCGGATCGGCATCACCGACGACGGCGGCGGCATGACCGCGAAGGATCTCGCACTCGCGGTCGAGCGCCATGCGACGTCAAAACTCGACGACGAGGATTTGCTTCAGATCCGCACCCTCGGGTTCCGCGGCGAGGCGCTGCCCTCGATCGGCTCGGTGGCGCGTCTCTCCATCACCACACGGCACGCGAGCGAGCCGCATGCCTGGGCGCTGTCGGTCGAGGGCGGCGAGAAGTCCGAGATCATGCCGGCCGCGCTGGCGCATGGCACGCGCGTCGAGGTCAACGACCTCTTCTATGCAACACCCGCGCGGCTGAAATTCCTGAAGACCGACCGCACCGAGGCGGAGGCGATCCGCGAGGTGGTCAGGCGCCTCGCCATGGCGCGGCCCGATATCGCCTTCACGCTGGCGGGCGAGGAGCGCGCGCCGGTGACCTGGGCCGCGGCGCTGCCCGGTGCCGCCGGACGGCTGACGCGGCTCGGCGATATCCTGGGCGCGGAGTTCCGCAGCCATGCCTTCGAGGTCCATGCCGAGCGCGAGGGCGTCGTCGTCGCCGGCTATGCCGCGGCGCCCGCGCTGACCAAGGCCAACGCGCTCGGGCAATATCTCTTCGTCAACGGCCGCCCGGTGCGCGACAAGCTGATCCTCGGCGCAGTGCGCGGGGCCTATGCCGACTATCTGCCGCGCGACCGCCATCCGGTGCTGGCGCTGTTCGTCACGCTCGATCCACGCGAGGTCGATGCCAACGTGCATCCGGCCAAGACCGAGGTACGCTTCCGCAACGCCGGCCTCGTGCGCGCGCTGATCGTGCACGGACTGAAGGAAGGGCTTGCACGCGAGGGCCGGCGCACGGCGGCCAACAGCGGCGAGAGCGCGCTGTCCTCGTTCCGGCCCGCGTTCACGCCGCGCCCGGCAGGCTGGGACTGGCGGGCTTCGCCATCCGCCCCGGTCGCGCCGATGCCGTCCTTCGACGGCTCGGCTGCGCCCGCCTTCGCCGAGCGCGCACAGGCCGCATTCGATGTCGGTGCGCCCAGTGCCGACGTGCGGATCGAGGCGCAGCCGGTCGGCGATCTCGTCGATCGCCCGCTCGGCGCGGCGCGCACGCAGATCCACGAGACTTACATCGTCTCGCAGACCCGCGACGGCCTGATCATCGTCGACCAGCACGCCGCGCATGAACGCATCGTCTATGAACGGCTGAAGGCGTCGCTCGCCGCCAACGGCGTGCAGCGGCAGATCCTCCTGATTCCCGAGATCGTCGAGATGGACGAGGCGACGGTGGAGCGCCTGCTCGAGCGCAGCGAGGAGCTTGCGTCATTCGGCCTTGCGATCGAATCCTTTGGACCCGGCGCGGTCGCGGTGCGCGAGACGCCGTCGCTGCTCGGCAAGACCAATACGGGCGGCCTGTTGCGCGATCTCTCCGAGCACATGGCCGAATGGGACGAGGCACTGCCGCTCGAGCGCCGCCTGATGCACGTCGCCGCGACCATGGCCTGCCACGGCTCGGTGCGAGCCGGCCGCCGGCTGCGTCCGGAAGAGATGAACGCCCTGCTCCGCGAGATGGAGGAGACGCCGAACTCCGGCCAGTGCAATCACGGCCGGCCGACCTATGTCGAGCTGAAGCTAAGCGACGTGGAGAAGCTGTTCGGGCGGAGGTGATCTTCGTAGGACGGGTTAACGAAGCGTAACCCGCCGCTTTTGCGCCCGCGGGGACATGGCGGATTACGCTTCGCTAATCCGCCCTACCGACTACGGCCTCTTCAAAAACACGAACTCCGTGTCGTCGTAAGCCCGCCGCTCCAGCTCCTCATACCCTTCCGGCGTCGCAAACTGCGCAGCCTTCGCCTCTTCCACCACGAGCAGCGCGCCCGGCGTGAGCCAGCCGCCGTCGCGCAAAGACGCGAGCGCCTTCTCGGCAAAACCCTTGCCGTAGGGCGGATCAAGGAACACCAGCGAGAACGGCTCGACCGGATGCGCGGGGCCGAGATCGGTCGCATCGCGGCGATAGACCTTTGTCGTGCCGCCGAGGCCCAGCGACTCCACATTGTTGCGGAGCAGCGCGCGCGCTTCCGCGCCGTTGTCGACAAACAGCGTGAACTTCGCCCCGCGTGATGACGCCTCGATGCCGAGCGCGCCAGTGCCGGCGAAGAGATCGAGCACGCGCGCGCCCTCGATCGGATCGTCATAGGCGTGCACGAGGATGTTGAACACGGACTCGCGCAGGCGGTCCGCCGTGGGGCGGATGTCGCGCGAGGACGGCGAGGCCAGATTGCGCCCCTTCAATCGACCGCCGACGACGCGCAACGTCAGTCCTCCCGCGGCGTCAGGTCGCGCTTGCCGTGATAGCCGCGCTTGGGACGGCGCGGCGGGCCGTAGCCGTTGGCCTCGGACTCGTTGCGCTCGCGCGCCTCCTCGCTGCCCGTGCGCTGCACCAGCACGCGGCGGCCCTTGCGGTCGTTGATCACGCCACGTTTGCTGGCGGGCTTCTTTTCGCGCGGGGCATCGTCGACGCGCGAGGCGGACTTCGAGGGCACATCGAACTGCGCGCCCGACTTCTCGATCACCTTGTCGCCGAGCTGCTCGCGCAGCACGCGCGACTTGATCTCCTCGACCTGGCCCTCGGGTACCTCGCCGAGCTGGAACGGGCCGTAGGACACGCGGATCAGCCGGTTCACCTCGAGCCCGAGATGGGCGCAGACGTTGCGCACCTCGCGGTTCTTGCCTTCGCGGATCGCGAACACCAGCCAGACATTGGCGCCCTGGTCGCGTTCCAGCGTCGCCTCGATCGGACCGTATTTGACGCCCTCGACCTCGATGCCACCCTTGAGCTCGTCGAGCTGGGCCTGCGTGACGTCGCCATGGGCGCGGACGCGGTAGCGGCGCAGCCAGCCGGTGTCCGGCAGCTCGAGCGTGCGCGCGAGGCCGCCGTCATTGGTGAGCAGCAGCAGCCCTTCGGTGTTGAAGTCGAGCCGGCCGATCGAGATCAGTCGCGGCAAACCCTCAGGTAGATTGTCGAACACGGTCGGACGCCCCTCGGGGTCGTCATGCGTCGTCATCAGCCCGCGCGGCTTGTGATAGAGGAACAGCCGCGTGCGCTCGCGCTCCGGCAACGGCTTGCCGTCGACAGTGACGACATCATTCCGGGTGATGTCGAGCGCCGGCGAATTGATGACACGGCCGTTGACGGCGACGCGCCCCTGCGTGACCATCTCCTCGGCGTCGCGGCGCGAGGCGAGGCCTGCGCGCGACAATACCTTGGCGATACGTTCGCCGGCCTTCTTCGGCTTCGGCGCGTCGTCCCGGCGCGGCCGGCCCTCGAAATCCCGATCACGGTCACGATAGGCGCCGCGGCCGCCGAACGCCGGACGCTTCTCGAAGATCCGGCTCTCGTCCTCATTGTCGCGGCGCGGACGATCGCCGAAACGATTCTCGCTCCGCGGATGCTCGTGCCAGTCGGAGCGGCCTTCGGAGCGCTCGCGCGGCCGATTGAATTTCGGCCGGTCGCCGCCGCGTCCTCCGCGGTCGTCATCGCCATCACGACGGGGCCGATCAAACTTGGGACGATCACGGAACGGACGATCACCCGATGCGCGATCGTCGCGCGAGCGCGAGAAGCGCGGACGGTCCTCACCGCGGCCGTCTTCGCGACGGTCGTCGCGCTTTTGCCAAGGCTTGTCCTCGCCGCGATCGCGGCCGCCAAAATCCTTGCGCGGACCCTTGCTGAAATCCTTGCGCGGCGGACGATCGCCACGCGGACCCGCGTCGCGCTTCTGCCAGGGCTTGGAATCGCTGCGCTCACCACGATCGCGCGGGCGGTCGCCACGGTCGGGGCCGCCTCGCGAAAACTTGCGCTCGCCGTCGAACTTGCGTTCCGGACGGTCACCGCGCGGCGCATAGGGGCGCTTGTCGCCGAACTTCTTGTCGCCGAACCTGCCGGCCGGGCGGGAGTCGTCGCGATCGCGGCTGCGCGGCGGACGGTCGTCACGGCCATAGGAGGGGCGGTCACCACGCGGCTTGAACGGCCGCTTCTCGCCGTCGCGCGAGGAGCGGTCGGAGAAGGGACGGTCGCCACGCGGCTTGAAGCTGCGCTCGCCGCGATCCTCACCGCCGCGGTCATCGCGCTTGAAGCGGGGACGGTCGCTGAAGTCGCGGCGGGGCGCATCGCCCTCTTCGCGGCGGCGGAAGGGGCGGCCCTCGCGGTCGCCGCGGGGCGGGCGGCTGTCGCGATCGCCCTTGCCCTCGAAGCCGCGCTTGGCGAATTTCTTCTCGGGGCCGCGCGCCTTGCCGGAACGGCCCTTGGCCGGGCCTCGATCACGCCGGCCGCGGGAATCGTTGTCTTTGTCGCTGTCGCGAGGCATGAATAATCTCACTCAGGGGGTGGCGCGAGAGCATTGTGCGCGCTCGTTTCGAGCCGCATGCTCAGGCAAAACCGGTATTCACTCTTGCTGAAGGCGGAGCTACTAGCAGGTTTCTGGCAATGATACGAGGCTTGAAAGCCCCCTCTTTCATGGATTTGGCGCTCAAAACGGCCGAAAATGCCGGAAAGGCGGGCGAAGTTCCGATCGGATGCGTCGTGGTCCGGAATTACGAGGTCATCGCCACCGCGGCGAACAGGACGCTGACCGATCATGATCCGACCGCCCATGCCGAACTCGTCGCGCTGCGCGAGGCCGCCAAAAAGATCGGCAGCGAACGCCTGGTGGACTGCGACCTCTACGTGACGCTGGAGCCTTGCACCATGTGTGCGGGAGCGATCTCCTTTGCAAGGGTCAGACGACTTTATTACGGCGCCGCAGATCCCAAGGGCGGCGCGGTCGAGTCCGGCGTGCGGTTCTTCGCCTCGCCGACCTGCCATCATGCGCCGGACGTCTATTCCGGCGTCGGTGAGAGCGAGTCGGCGCGGCTGCTGCGGGAGTTCTTCCGGGAGCGGCGTTAAGGCGCGAGGAAGAACTCCCGCAGCGCCTTGGCGGTCACGTCAGGGTTCTCCTCGGTGAGGAAGTGCCCTGAATCCACCGGCATGCCGTCCACCTTCGTGGCCCATTGCTTCCAGGTGTCGAGCGGCGTGGCGGCGGCCTGGGCGATGCCGGCGTTGCCCCAGAGTGCCAGCATGGGAATGGTGATCTTCTTGCCGGAATCGAAATCGGCCTTGTCGAGGTCGTAGTCGAAATAGGCGCCGGCGCGGTAGTCTTCGCACATCGCGTGCACGCGGGCGGGATCCCGGAACGGGGCGATGTAGTGCTCGAGCGCGCGCTCATCGATGGCATCGAGCGTCTTCGATTTGGTCTGGCTCGCCATCTTGAAGCGCAGGAAGAACTCGCCATTGCTCGAAATGAGCGTCTCCGGCAGCGGTGCGGGCTGGGCCAGGAAGGTCCAGTGATAGATCTTCAGCGCGTAGGCGCGGTTCATCCGCTCCCAGTAATTATAGGTCGGCAGGATATCGAGCACGGCGAGCTTCGACAGCCGGCCGGGATGGTCGAGCGCGAGGCGATAGGAGACACGGCCGCCGCGGTCGTGGCCGGCGAGCGCGAAGTGGACGTGGCCGAGCTGCTCCATCGCCTCGACCATGGCCTTGGCCATCGCGCGCTTGCTGTAGGGGACATGCAGCGCATCGCTCTTCGGCATGTCGGACCAGCCATAGCCCGGCAGATCGGCGATGATCAGCGTGAAGGCGTCGGCAAGCTGCGGCGCCACGCGGTGCCACATCACGTGGGTCTCGGAGAAGCCGTGCAGCAGCAGCAGCGGCGGCCCCTTGCCGCCGACGCGGGCGAAGATGCGGCCGGAGGAGGTGTTGATCCATTCCGAGGCAAAGCCCGGATAGAGGTCGGCGAGATCGGACATCTTCTGCATCCTTATCTGGTCAGTCGCGAGGGTGCCTCAAACAAAAATGTCGAAAACAACCCCATGCACAGTAGCTAAGTTCATGACCTGCCTGTGCATTTTTTCAGTGCCGACGGGCGCGGCGAGACATTGCGCGCCGGCAGCAGAAAACCCTGTCAGCTCTTGGCCTTGTCAGCTCTTGGCCTTGTCAGTTCTTGGCCTTCTCGGCTTCCACCGCCTGCCAGCCGATGTCGCGGCGGCAAAAGCCTTCCGGCCAGTTGATGCGGTCGACGGCCTGATAGGCGCGCGCCTGCGCCTCGGTCACGGTCGCCCCTAGCGCGCAGACATTGAGCACGCGGCCGCCATTGGCGAGGATCGCGCCGTCCTTCTCGACGGTGCCCGCATGGAAGATCTCGGCGGTCTCGACCTCTGAGGCGTCATCGAGCCCCTCGATGCGCGTGCCCCTCTCGTAGTCGCCAGGATAGCCCTTCGCCGCCATCACCACGGTCAGCGCGGCCTCCGGATACCAGCGAATGTCAAAGTTCTTCAGCTGCCCGTCGCAGGACGCGAGGAACGCGGGCACGATGTCCGACATCATGCGCATCATCAGCACCTGGCACTCGGGATCGCCGAAGCGGACGTTGAACTCGAACAGCTTTGGGCCGTGCGTCGTCAGCATGATGCCGGCATAGAGCACGCCGCGGAACGGGGTGCCGCGCTGTTTCATGCCGGCAACCGTCGGCAAAATGATCTTGGCCATGATCGCGTCGTGGATCGCAGGCGTCACCAGCGGCGTCGGCGAATAGGCGCCCATGCCGCCGGTGTTCGGGCCGACGTCGTGGTCGAACACGCGCTTGTGGTCCTGCGCGGAGGCCAGCGGAATGGCGGTCTCGCCGTCGCACAGCGCGAAGAAGCTGATCTCGCGGCCCGGCAGAAACTCCTCGATCACGACTTCCGCGCCGGCCTCGCCAAAGGCGCCCTCGAACATCATGGCGATGGCGTCCTCCGCTTCGCGCACGGTTTTCGCGACGACGACGCCCTTGCCGGCGGCAAGGCCGTCGGCCTTCACCACGATCGGCGCGCCCTGGCTGTTGACGTAATCGCGCGCGTCCTTGGCGTTGGTGAAGCGCTTGTAGGCGCCGGTCGGAATGCCGAATTCAGTGCAGAGCGCCTTGGTGAACCCCTTGGAGCTTTCGAGCTGGGCGGGGATCTTGTTCGGGCCGAACGCCTTGATGCCGGCGGCGGTGAGGTCGTCGACGATGCCGGCGGCCAGCGGCGTCTCCGGGCCGACCACGACGAGCTCGACCGCGTTTTTCTTGCAGAAGTCGATCACGGCGGCATGGTCAGCGACATCGAGCGCCACGCATTCCGCCTCCCGCGCGATGCCGGCATTGCCGGGCGCGCACCAGAATTTGGTCACCAGGGGAGAGGCTGCGATTTTCCACGCCAGGGCATGTTCGCGGCCGCCGGAACCAAGCAGGAGAATGTGCATCGAAGGCTCGAAATGAGGGGTTTTGCCAGGGGCGGAGGTCGCACGAATCGGGGTGGGGCTCAAGGGGGGATGGCGCCAACCCCCGTCATTCTGGGCCCGACTCTCGGGCGAGCGAGCTCGGATTTATCGTGCCGTGTCACACGGATCGGTTGGCGACAGCCGCGAATTATTCCGCTTTCGGCGGAATACAAGAGAAACCACAATGCTCCTGCCCAATTGCTCTAGCAGCCGTCGCGCCATACCCTTCGAAGCCGTGGCCCTTAAATCAGGATCGACCGACATGGCGATTAACGTTGATTCGGCTGAAGAGGGAAATCGCTTACGGAGTGTTTTCTCTCGCAAGATGTCGTTTGCTAAGAGCAAAGGCATATCATTTCAGTTCGACGGTCCCGACGGATTCATAGCATGGTGGAATAATGCCCTTTTGCAACAGCGGGGCTCTTGTGCGTATTGCGAAACGCCCATCCGCATAATTCGTGAGCTAATTAATCGTCGTTTGATAGCTGGTCGAAACGGCAAAGTACCTGACGCCCGCGGACCGAATTTTGAAATTGATCGAAAGGACGGAAAGGGAGCCTATTCGGCAGACAATTGTGTGTTGGCTTGTCTCTACTGCAATAACGACAAATCAAACATCTACGACCACGTTACGTACAAGGAATTTCTTGGTCCGGCGCGGAGCCGCCACTTTCGATATTTGGCGGAGCAGGCGGGTTTAAGTTGGGACTAGAGGCGCGACAGACTCCAATGTGCCTGCTCATTAGTCGAGATCGACGCACTTCATCGCTTAACGGCATTCCGGTCAACGCGGTCGGACAGCACTGTCACCGTAATCCCTATTCAAGAAATGCCGCCGCAATCGTATAATTGTCGTCAGCTCCTCTTTGCTGAACCAACTCAGCCACCCTCTGCACGAAGACAGAAGCTGTCGCTGAGCTGTCGGACACGTCTTTAAGTTCTCGCAAAAATACTTTGCCGTGAACACCATCCGACATGATGAAAACGCGGTCATTGGTTGAAACGTCGAGAATCGCGGAATCGATCTGCGGGTGCGTCGGAGCTCCTAACGCGCTCTCCAGCACATTTCGTCGTGGATAGCTCTCAAATTCCTCAGGCGAAAGCTTCCCAATCGAAAGCAAGCGATTTGCCTCGGTGTGATCCTTCGTTAACAGCTTAATTCCTTTTCTTCGCTGCAGTACAATTCGGGTATCTCCGCAATGAGCGAAACGCATTGTACCGTCCTTGATATATACGGCGGAAAATGTCGTCGCCATGCGTCGCAGTTCTGGTCTATCTGCTTGGGCTTGCCTGATACGCTGATGGATCTGCCACGCGAGCATCGGCAAATCCATATTGAGATCCTCGCGCACTGCGCTCATGAACACATCTATCGCCAAGCGGGACGCGAATTGCCCACCAATGTGTCCGCCCAACCCGTCAGCCACTGCCATCGCAAGCCCACCCGGCAATCGCCACAAGCCTGCTGAGTCCTCGTTTTCGGGGCGAGGGCCTTTGTCGGACGAGTAGGCGCAATCGAACTTCATCGACAGACTTCAGTCAGAACGGTCTGCAAAAACGGATGCAACTCGGTTCTGGACGCGCCGACCGAGCGCTCCAAGTGAGCGATCAAACGACAAATGTCGTCGCCGCTTGCTCGGAATTCGATGCTGAGGCGTCGCGCTGTCGTTTCGTCCATCTTGGAACCACATAGTTGCAAAAATTTGCGCTCAACATACCATCGATTGTGCGAAGTGCCCATTTCAAGCATCGCCATCAATGCATCAGCTTTGGTCTCCATCGAACACAATGAAAAGAAGGCCTCTAAAACGTTGGCGAGGGAATCGCACCGCTCAAAGACAAACGAGTTCTTCATCACCCACTTGGAGTAAATTTGACCGAGACGGTCGCCGAGGCCTGCCCACTTACTGCAGAGATCTTGGACTTGCGCCAGTGAAAGACGGTCTAATATTTGGGGTGCGTCGCCCTCGTTGTCTTCGACAAACTGCACCAACGCTTTTGCTGCTTGTTCATCCAGCGGCTCACCCAAGCTCAGTTGGTCACCGAAGCCGGGAGTCTTTGTTGCAATGCTTGTCGGCAGTGCATCCGCAGAGGCCGAGTTTATTGCGTCGAGCACCGCGCGGACGGACTTGAATCTCCTATCAGCGTCGGCTCTAGTGCAGTTTCTGAGTATTGCGCCGAAGTCACCCCCTTCTTTAATCTCTGCGCAAGGCACGCGCGGGTCGCTACCGACAATGTCGTGCAGTATGCAGCCTAACGAGTAAATATCAGACTGCGCCGTGGCCTTCCGTAGGTCCGAGGTAATTTCGGGGGCAGTGTAATAGTCGGTACCTTTCGCCATGCCAGTTACAGTGAGAACCGAAAGGCGGCTTTCGTTCATCGCGATCAAACCGAAATCGCTTATAGCATAGTACTCTCGAATCTCGCCTCCGGGGAGGATCGCTTGATATTTGAGAACATTCTGCGGTTTTAGATCTCGATGATAGATGCCCATGTTGTGCAGCTCGTCTAAAGCGGCGACGATGTCCGTAATCGCAGTAATCCATTTACCGCCCAGTGTGCGATCACGGTCTATATCATCTTGCAGACTGCAGATGGCTCTTGGCATCAAGTAATAGGGAGGATTTTCGTCAAGCTCAGTGTGAACAACTGGCACAATGTTTCGGTGCTTGATGCCGGACTGAATTCGGGCCTCTCGCGCAAAGCGCTTTTTTACGTTCTCCTCAATTGCAGGCGTCAAGGGTTGAGCAGGACAGAAAGTCTTTTTAGCATACTCTAGCCCATCGGCTCCCTTCACCAAATCGACGGTCCCAAAGCCGCCGCTCCCGAGATTGCGGATGACATCCAGCCTCATTAATCCTCCCTTCTGCCGCAAGGCCACCGTCAAGCAGCGCCGGGCAAGCAGTTGTGCGTCTTAGTTGCGGAGATCCAACACAACAACCGGGTATTTGGCAAGGATAGCTTTTCAGCGCGGCAGCATTCGCGCGTGCGAGCGCGCGCCATCGGCACAGCCCTTTGAACGCTTGAGTAATGCCGCAATACCTATGCCAGCTCGCAAGCCCTTGTGGGAGAAGGTGGCGCGAGGCGCCGGATGAGGGGTCTCTATCCAAAGGCACAAATGCTCGCGGAGACAGACCCCTCACCCAAGTGAGCCCGCGGTAATCAACGGTGATGCCCTCTCCCACAAGGGGAGAGGGCGCAGCAATCGGCACCGCAGAAGATCACACCTGCTTCCCCGCAATGATCTCCTGCAACGTCGCCACATGCCGCGCGAACGCACCGCGGCCCGCCGCCGTGGCGGTGACCGTCGTCTGCGGCTTCTTGCCGACGAAGGCTTTCTCGACAGAGACGTATCCCGCCTTGGCCAGCGTCTCGATATGCGCGCCGAGATTGCCATCGGTGGCACCGGTGAGCTTCTTCAGCCGGGAAAATTCCAGGCCGGCCGACTGCGGCAGCGCATTCAGCGCGGCCATGATCTTCAACCGCAGCGGCTGGTGGATGATGTCGTCGAGCTCGGCCATATCTAGCTCCGCCGCATCCAGAGGCCGCCGACGATCAGGCCGCCCCCGTTCACGACCGCCATCCATGGCAGGAAGGTGTCGCCGACCACGAAGAAATAGCCGATCAGCGTCAGCGCGGTGATCGCAGCGGCAATCACGATGAAGGCACGGCCGAACCACAGGCCGGCCAGCGCGTAGAACAGCATGAAATAGATCGTCCAGAACGTGCCCTGCTGGCGCGGCGTGAAGTGGCCGAGCACCGACGAGCAGAACAGGCCGAACCCCACGAGCATCAGGAAAGCGGCCAGCATGCGCGCGTCGAAGCTGCGAATGCCACTCGATGGTTGATTGGAGGCGCTGATGGCGAAGGAGCCGGCGATGCCGAGGACGTAGACCGCAATCCAGAGGTAATATCCCTGCCGCGGCCACAGCCAGGTGGCGATATTGGCGGCGAAGACCAGTCCGCCCCACATGATGATCAACCGGCTGGCGAGGTCGTAGATCCGCGATTGACGGACGCGACTGACCATGTCGTCGATATCGGCGAGCGCTTCAGCCGCCTGCTTGCTGTCGATCATGACTGCCCGCTCCCGCGCGTTGCCACGTCCTCGGCGATCGCATTGACCGCTTTCGGGTTGGTGACGATACCCATGTGGTTGATGCCGTCGATGACCTTGACGTCGACCGAAGGCTTCACTGCCTGCACCGTCTCCGCATATTTGTCCGAGATCATCATCTCGTCCTCGGCGCCGCCGAAGACCGTGATCGGGCGTGTCGTCGCCGGAAGATCGATGCGATAGCCGCGCGTGCCGAAATTGCGCATCAGCCGGTCGGAATAGGTGGAGACCAGATATCTCGCCGAATTCTGCGGCACGGCCAGGGCGAGCACCGGAAGCTGCGAGCAGCAGTCGATGCCGAGCTTGCGCAGCGCGGCAAGACCGAAATAGCGCGGCATGTCGGCGTTGGCCCAGCCGCCGGCTTTCGGCTTGTTGGTCGGCGCGTCGTAGCCGAGATAGGGCGCGAGCAGCACGGTGCGCACGAACATGTCCTGCATGATTGGGGTCGCCGCGACGCGCAGCGAGAAGCCGGCGCCGGCGGAATGGCCGATCAGGGTGAGCGGCAGGTCCGGCGCGCTCTTGCGAACGTGGGCGACGAAATCGACGAGATCGTCCTCGAGCTGGCCGACATAGCCGATGTCGCCGCGCGTGCCGGAGCCGCCATGGCCGCGAATGTCGAGCGCCCAGGTCTCCACCCCGCGCGCGGCGATCGCATGGGTCAGCGCGTGATTGACCGTTCCGCTCGAGCCGGAGGAGCCATGGATGAAGATCGCGCCCCGGTCGGTCGCGGCGCCAACCGGCGCATAGTGGCGAAAGCCGATCCAGGTGCCGTCGCGGGCCTGGAAGCGCTCGAGCGCGGGCAGTGTAGACCAGTCGATCCCCTTGGCGGACTCGGAGACCGATCGCATCTCCGGCGGCCGCTCCAGCGGCGTTGCAATCATGGCGACCAGGATCAGCGCCGCGGCGCCGACCGCACACAGCGCCCATTTCAGGCCGCTCAAAACGCCGCGCAGCAGACGGATCGCCATGGCTCAAACTCCCCTCTCACACCATCAATAGAGAACTCTATATTACAGAGTACTCTTACGGTCAATCCTCGGATTGGCGCCGCGCTGCGAAAATCCTTAACGTCGGGTCTGACCCCAAAATGCCGAATCGTTTGCCGATGCCGCCTGCGGAACAACTGAACAACGCGCCCGAATTCACCGTTTCCGAGCTCTCGCAGTCCCTGAAGCGGACGGTGGAGGACACCTATGGCCATGTCCGGGTCCGCGGCGAGATCTCGGGCTTTCGCGGGCCCCACTCCTCCGGCCATTGCTATTTCGCGCTGAAGGACGAGAGCGCCAAGATCGAGGCGGTGATCTGGAAGGGCGTGCACGGCCGCATGCGCTTCAAGCCCCAGGAAGGGCTCGAGGTCATCGCCACCGGCAAGCTCACCACCTATCCGGGCTCCTCCAAGTACCAGATCGTGATCGAGGCGCTGGAGCCGGCCGGCATCGGCGCGCTGATGGCGCTGATGGAGGAGCGCAAGAAGAAGCTCGCCGCCGAGGGCCTGTTCGACGAGGCGCGCAAGCAGCTCCTGCCCTGGCTGCCCGAGGTGATCGGCGTCGTGACTTCGCCGACCGGCGCCGTGATCCGCGACATCCTGCATCGCCTCGAGGACCGCTTCCCCCGCCGTGTGCTGGTGTGGCCGGTTAAGGTGCAGGGCGAAGGTTCGGCCGAGCAGGTCGCAGCCGCGATCCGCGGCTTCAACGCGCTGCCCGAGGGCGGCAAGATTCCGCGGCCCGACGTGCTGATCGTCGCGCGCGGCGGCGGCTCGCTGGAGGACCTGTGGTCGTTCAACGAGGAGATCGTGGTGCGCGCGGCGGCCGAGAGCATGATCCCGCTGATCTCGGCGGTGGGGCATGAGACCGACATCACGCTGATCGATTTCGTCGCCGACAAGCGCGCGCCGACGCCGACGGCCGCCGCCGAGATGGCGGTGCCGGTGCGCAGCGAATTGTTCGTCGAGGTCGCCGATCTCGCCCGCCGCACCCGCGCCTATTGGCAGCGCGCCCATGAGAGCCGCCGCAGCGAGCTGCGCGCCGCCGCGCGCGCACTGCCGGCGGCCGGCGATCTGCTCGCGATCCCGCGGCAGCGGCTGGACTCGGCAGGCGCTGCCCTGCCCCGCGGGCTCAAGGCCAACACGCACGCGCATTTCCGCCGGTTTACCGCCGCCAGCGCCAAGCTGACGCTGCGGGTGCTGCACGGCCAGATATCGCAGGCCGATCACCGGCTCACCGTATGCGGCGAGCGGCTCGGCCTGTCGGCGCGCTCGCTGTTGCGGCAGCGGCGCGACCGTTTTGCCGGACTTGAAGTGCGACTGCGCGCCTCAAAACTCTCCAATGCGCAGGCCCAGCGCAACGCGATCGCCCGCCAGCGCGAGCGCACGCATCGCCTTAGCGAACGCGCCGGCCGCGCGCTCGTCACGCTGCTGCAGCGGCTCGATGCCCGCGTCGAGAACAGCGGCAAGCTGCTCTCCGCGCTGTCCTATCGCGGCGTGCTCGCGCGCGGCTTCGCGCTGGTGCGGGATGAAGCGGGACATCCGTTGCATGCGGCGGATGCGATCGGGCCCGGCGCGCGCGTCGAGATCGAGTTTGCGGATGGACGCGTTGCGGCCACCGCGGATGCGGATCGACCTGCTCCGACGACCAGGCGTGCGCCGTCGCAACCGAAGCCGGCCGCGCAGGACGCCAAACCCGCACCGAAGCGCGTGGCCAAGCCGGTGGACCAGGGCAATTTGTTCTGAGGCGTGAGGGACTGCAGTACAGCCACACGCACAGCTGCGTTCCCTCCCCCCTTGCGGGGGAGGGTTAGGGAGAGGGGTGCCACACGGCACACTCTCTCAACCAAGCGATGGGCTTTGCATCCGGGAGAACGGATGCACCTTTTCCTGGGCTACCCCTCTCCCCCGCCCTCCCCCGCCCTCCCCCGCAAGGGGGGAGGGAGCGCAGTGTGCGATACGGCGCAACTGCGCGGTGTTGCAACGAAAGGCAACAACGATACTCACCGGATGTAGCGATGACAGTTAGCGCGCAAGCCCGCGCTACCGGCAGGACAATCCCGCGTCGATCGTGGTCCAGAAGCCGCAATGTTCCGGCGCGAGTTGCGGCGCGCCGGCGTGGGCTTCGAACAGGAAGATCGCGACGGTGAAGACGATCAGTGCGGACGAGAAAAGGACGAAGCGGTTGCGCATGAACGATGCGTTTAATCGACATCGTGGTCGAATGATGGCGCCGCCACATGCTGAAACCGGTTTGACGCGCCATCCGTAGATTCACGGTCGGCCATCATGGTCCGTGCAGGGCGGTGGTCGATGCGGGGCTGTCCGCTGTTGTTCCTCGGGCGGCCCCGCTTGGGGGATTTGTAGCCCGCATGAGCGAAGCGATATGCGGGGAATAGTCGTCCCGGATGTCGCTTCGCTCATCCGGGCTACGGCACCTCCCTACCGCGCCAGCCACTCCGCAACGTCTTTCTGCGACTCCGCGCGCGCCTGCGCATCCGTGCCGAGATGGCCGTGCTCGGGGGCGGCGGCGTCGGTGCTGCCGGCAGCTGCGTGCAGCGGCGTGTTGGCGCGGTCGAAATCATGATAGGCGCCGGGATAGACCACGATGCGCGCAAGCGCGCTGCGGCCGCGCGCGCCGTCGACCATCTGGCGGCAAGCCGGCGGCGACGAGACGTCATCATTGGCGCCGATCAGCACCAGGGTCGGCACCCGCGCGCTCCAGCCGAGGCCGGCAGAAATCCGGCAATCCGGATAGAACGCGATCGCGGCGCGGAAATCCGGACCCAGATCGCGCGCCGCGCTCTGCGGACGCACGGCCCAGAGCAGCGCGCTGGCGCCGTTGGCCCAGCCGATCAGGCTGACACGGTCGCGCGCCACCCAGGGCTGCTTCATCAGCCAGGCGCGCGAGGCCGCGATGTCGGCAACACGCTCGCGCCGCGCCTTGACGTGCATCTCCTTGACGCGGCATTGCGGCCCGAGCTCGCGCGAGCCGTAGCTGTCGGGCAGCAGCACGGCGTTGCCGGCCTTGAGCAGCCGCTCGGCCCAGTCGCGATAGCGCGGCAGCACCGGCTCGGAATGACTACTGATCCCGCCGCAGTCATGCAGCGCGATGACGGTCGGAAACGGCCCCTCGCCTTCGGGCTTGTAGAGCTGCGCATGCAGGATTCCGGACGACAGCGGAATCTCGACCTGCTGCGGCGCCGGCGCGGCGTTCGCGGCCGGCATCAGGAACATCAGGAACAGGGCGATCAATCGAAGGCGCATCGGACTCTGCCGTTGGATCCTTCGTCCAAGCACTATCACGCGGAAACGGCGCCAAAACATCACAAACCGGTGGGTTTACCGGGCGGACAAGCCGCCCTATCTATGCTACATCCCGTCCAACACATCGTGCCCTCCGGCGTTTTCCGCGGAGAGGCCTTCCACGGAGACTGTCGACCGTGCTGAACAAGTTCGGCCCCTCGGGCCATGGCGAAGCGCAGGTGCAATATCTCGACGGCGATTTCCGCGTGATCTCGCCGGGGACTTTCGTCCGCTGCGCGATCACCGACACGCGGATTCCGCTCGACGAGTTGAAGTACTGGAGCGTGGACCTGCAGGAAGCCTACGCCACGCCCGTCGCCGTGTTGCAGCGGCACTTTCCCGGCGCGCTGAAGCCGCAGCCGTGATCTTGTAGATCTCGTAGGATGGGCAAAGGCGCAAGGCGCCGTGCCCACCATCTCTTGACGATCGCGGCGAAGACGGTGGGCACGCGTCGCTTTGCCCACCCTACGGCACCGAGTTCGCGAGGGCGTTCGGCTATTGCTGCTCGGGACCATCCGTGCCCACGCAAGTCTTGATCGCACTCTTCCTGGCTTCGTCGACGACTTTCTGATCGATCGCCTGCTTCAGGCAATCAAGCCGCGCCTGCGCCATGCAGAGCTGCATCTGGTCGCGCTTGTCCTGCCCCTTCAGATTTTGCGTCGTCGCAAGACATGTGACGCGCTTGGTCGCGGGAACTGGCACCGTGCCGGTTGGACCAGCGGGCGCCGCGACAGGCGGCGTTTGCGCGAACACCGGCGCAATGATCAGACACACAAGGCTGGCGGCAACAGTCGCAGACGGCAGTTTCATCGAACTCTCCCGATCGACTCGGATCGATACGGGTCTTGCGATGAATGTCGCCTGAATGGCGGGTGTCGTGGACAAAGGTGCGAAGGGCCGTGCCCACGACATTACCGCGAATTCAGACAAACATGGTGGGCACGCTGCGCTTTGCCACCCTGCCGGAGCTCCGGGATCACCATCTGTTGAACCGCCGCTCGCACGCCTTGTCGCGATGATTGCTGTTGCCGGAGCGCTGCGATGACCTGAATAGGCAGGCTGCTGCAGCGTTGCATCGAACAGTGCTTGCACTCCGTGGTTAGTCATTTCGCGCTGAGGTTGGATTCTTCGTCGCGATCCGACGCCCTCAAGTTGTTTGACGAAGTCTTGTTGAAACAGAGCACTGCTAAACTGAATGTTAGGTCATTAGCCCTGTTTCTTTTTATCGCGCAGACGATCAAGTCAACCAAACAGCCATCGAGCTTTGGAATTGGCGCAGTCTGTGAACGGGCTCATATCGAAGAGCCATCAGGCGGGCTACGATCACCTCGAAAATTCGCGGTGGAAGATCTGTAAATCGAAAGTCAACGATGGGGGTGATCATGCCCACCATATTCGACCTGCTCTATCGTGAATATTGCCGCGCCCGCCTCGCTGAAATGCGGAAACAGCTTCTGATCGCAGCTGAACGCTCCGAAGCTCATGACGCGAATTATCATCCTGCGGATCAGGGTGACGATGAGAGGACGGACGCACAACGCAAGGCCGGTCGCGGCGCGCCGAATTGAATCGGCCCCAGGATCGGCGATCTCTCCCGCGTAGCAATGACCAAGCAATTGGCAAGCAGTTTGGGAGTCAGCAATGAATACACCCGAATGTTATACTTTCTTGGTGGCTTGCATGTCGTGCCTGACCATTGTCGGGTTGATGGCCGTCGGCGCGTGGTGAGCATGACTGATTGCTGAACCGCGATCGCAGGCCGTATGCCGAGGTCGCTGGCAAACACGTACGGTCAGACCCATAACACCGGATGCAGCACCCCATACCGCATCGTCCATCAATGGACGCCGGCGGATCTTCGCCTCGCCGCGGTTTGCAGACGTGATGATTGCCGAGGGGTGAGCGTTGCCGCCGCATGGTCAAACAGCGGCGGCTTCGCTTTCAATCCGGATGTCAGCTTCCGGGCGGGCTATACGAGGAGCGCAGCTTCGCCGCGTTCTGGCGAACCTGCTTGATCTCGTCCTGCGTGAACAACCGAGTCAGCTTCACGTTCTGCAGGGTGCCCGCCGTGACGGTCAGGCCGGAAATGGCCGGAGCCGCACTCGGATCAGGCACGTCGAAAATCACTAAAACGCCCGGGCCGTCGGCCGCGACGCTATACATCGAAATCAGTTTTCCGCCGGCCGCCTCGATAAGCTTTCTCGCCGCCTCCTGGCGATCGGTCGTGGGATTCTCCAAAATGGCATTGAGAGCGCGTGGCGTGTATTGTCCGGCGAGGCAAAAATGCATGGCATGTCTCCTCTGGGGTTTGACAATGACTCCCCCTGCCGTTCCGAACTGATCGGTACGGCCGCTGCATCTGCAATGATGAAGGTACTGCCCGCCGTGGGCATAAACGCCGCCGATGATTTCCGGGAGTTCGGCACGTCCCGGTAACGGCTCTGCTGCAAGGCTACATCAACTGCCGAAGGCGCGGAAGGGAATTCATCAGCCGCGACATGTCGCCCGCTCGATCGTGAGACATCGCATGACGCTGGGTGAATTATTTTTCCATGGCATCTTCACGGTGGCATGGATACGCGGCGTGTCTTCGCCTTTGCTCTTCGAGCGACGACGAATTCGCTCTACTCTGCGAGATCATCGCCGGCCGAATCTTCGCTCGCGCGCCTTGTAGAGCTGATCGCCGATCAACCGCCGCAGCTTTGCCGGATCGTCGAATTCGAGCTCGACGGCGAACGGCACGATGCCGTCGGGCACGCCGTCGCGGCCGCGCAGGCGCGCAAGATCCTTTTCCGTCGTCACCAGCGTGAGTTGCTCGCGCTGTGCCTCGGCTGCGAGCGCGGCGATTTCGTTGTCCGTGAACATGTGGTGATCGGCGAACGGGCGCGTCCGCACGATCTCGATACCGCTGGCACGCAGGGTGCGGAAGAAGCGTTCGGGATCGCCGATGCCGGCGAAGGCGAAGACGCGCTTGCCGAACAGCTGCGCGAGCGAGGCCGCATCCGGCTTCAAGCGCGCCCGCAGCTCCGGCTTGTTGTGCTTCGCAAGCTCCGCCGCGACATCGTCCGCGGCATGGCCATTTCCGATCAGCACCAGCGCGTCGGTGCGCACGAGCTGCGCCTTCAGCGGCGCGCGCAGGGGCCCCGCCGGAAACACCTTGCCGTTGCCGAGGCCGCGCTCGCTATCGATCACGATCAGGGAGGCGTCCTTGAGCAGGCGCGGGTTCTGGAAACCGTCGTCCATCAGGATCACGGTGGCGCCCTGCGACTTTGCCAGCGCGACGCCGTCGAGGCGGTCGCGCGCGACCGTGACGGGAACGTCGCGCACCATCATCAGCGGCTCGTCGCCGATGTCGGAAGCGGTGTGGCGCATCCGGTCGACCATCACCGGGCCCGTCAGGCGGCCGCCATAGCCGCGGCTGAGCACCACCGGCGTTTCGCCGAGCTCGCGCAGCAGCTTCGTCAACGCCAGCACGGTCGGGGTCTTGCCGGCGCCGCCGACATGATAGTTGCCGACGCAGATCACGGGGATGCCGGCGTCGAAGCCCTTGCGCAGCATGCGCCGTTCGGTGATCGCGCCATAGAGCAGACCCAACGGCTGCAACGCATGTGACTCCAGGGAACGCGGCCGGTACCAGAAGGCCGGCTCACGCATTGGCGGCCCCCATCTCGATCCGCAGCTGCAGCAGATAGGGCTCGAGCGCGGTCATGGTGCGATCGAGCGCGCCGCCGAGATCCTCGACCACGCCGCTACCAGCACGCTGCATCTTGTCGCGCATGGCGGGATCGGCCAGCAGCTGGCCGAGCTGCTTGACCAGCGCCTCCTGCGTGTCGGCCGGGCGCGCGCCGCCGCTGCCGTCGAGCGCCTCGTAGACATCGGCGAAATTGAAGACGTGCGGACCATGGACGATGGCGGCACCGAGCTTGATCGCCTCGATCGGATTCTGGCCGCCATGGCGGATCAGCGATCCGCCCATGAACACGATCCGCGAGAGGCGGTAGAACAGGCCGAGCTCGCCCATGGTGTCGGCGACATAGACGTCGGTCGCGGCCGTCGGCAATTCCTCGCGCGAGCGCAACGCCGGCTTCAGACCCGATGCCGTGATCAGGCCGGCGATCGAGGCGCCGCGATCCGGATGCCGCGGCACGATCACCGTCAGAAGCTGCGGGAAGAAACCGGCGAGGCTGCGATGCGCCGCGACCAGCATCTCGTCCTCGCCCGGATGGGTCGAGGCCGCCACGATGATCGGGCGCCCGCGCGTCATCGCCATCAGCCGTTCGAGCTTTGCGGCATCGGCCGGCGGCGCCGGCACGTCGAGCTTGAGATTGCCCGTGGTGACGACGTCGCGGCCGCCGAGCGCCGAGAAGCGCTCCGCATCGGTCTTCGACTGCGCGAGGCAGATGTCGAACCGCGACAGCAGCGCCGAGATGGTGCCGTACATCCGCCGCCAGCGCGGGAAGGAGCGCGGCGACATCCGCCCGTTGATCAGCACCATCGGCACCCGCCGCGTTGCGCCCGCCAGGATCAGGTTGGGCCACAAATCGGATTCGATGAACAGCGCCAGCGACGGCTTCCAGTGATCGAGGAAGCGCGCGACATAGCGCGGGGAATCATACGGCACGTATTGATGGATGACGTCGGGCGGAAAGCGCTTTGCGACGACGGCGGCCGAGGTGACGGTGCCCGAGGTCAGCAGGATGCGCAGGTTGAGATCGCGCAGGCGCCCGATCAGCGCGGCCGCGGCGAGCACCTCGCCGACGCTGGCGCCGTGGATCCAGACCAGCGGGCCGTGCGGACGTACGTCCCGGGACAGGCCCCGCCGCTCGCCGACGCGCGCGGGATCTTCCTTGCCCTGTTTCAGCCGCCGCTTGATCAGCGCGGGCGCAAGCGGCACCAGGCCCGACGCCAGGCGCCGGTACATCCGCAGCGTCATCGGCAGTCGATTGGGCAGCGAGTTAGCCATCCTGGGGCCCCGGGCGGCCGAGTTGCGCATAGGCGCGGCGGGTCGCCTCGTTCAAGGTCTCTTCCAGCTCCACCCGCAGCGCTTCCATGGTGGCGGCGTCGGCATCCGGCGGAACGTGGATTTCCTTGATGCCGACCAATGCGCCCCGCCCGAACGGCAGGTTGATGGTGGTGCGGTCCCAGTTCTTGAGCCGGATGAAGCGGCTGGTCGCCATCGCGAAAGGCATGATCGGCCGTCCCGATTCCCGTGCCAGCATGATGATGCCGAGCCCGGCCACGCGCGAGCGCTTGGGGACATCGGCGGTCAGCGCGACATTACAACCGTCCTCGAGCGTCTGCACCATTTCCCTGAACGCCCCGACCCCGCCCTTGCGGTGGAAGGCGCCGCCGTGGTCACCGGAACCGCGGATCAGGCCGATGCCGAGCCGCTCGACGGCGATCGCGTTGAACTCGCCGTCGCGATGCCGCGAGATCAGGACCTTGGCCCGGTAGGAGTCCTTGTTCTTGATGAACGGCGTGAGGAAGTGCTGGCCGTGCCAGAAGGCGAAGATCGCGGGGATCTGCGGCTCGACGATGTCATAGACGTCGGGCGGATCGAACGTGAATTTGTTGGTCCGCCAGACAAGGCGCAGATATTCGGCCGCCAGGACCCCGACGGCACGCTGAACGAAGCTGCTTCGCAGCGTATTGCGAAGCAGTTTTTTCAACGCGCCGGTTCTTGATTCGGGTCGAGCAGCCGATGGAGGTGGACGATGAAATAGCGCATCTGCGCGTTGTCGACCGTGCTCTGCGCCTTGGCCCGCCAGGCGACGTGCGCGGACGCATAGTTCGGATAGAGGCCGACGATCTCGACGTCGTCGAGGTTCTTGAAGGTGTTGTGCTCGAGATCGAGCAGTTCGCCACCGATGACGAGATGCAGCAATTGTTGCGGGGCACTATCTGACATGGGTTCTTTCCTAGCGGGCTGCCCGGCAAAGCAGTGTTCGAGAAGCACGGCGGACGCACTCAGGGCAAGGGACGGTCTCGAAAATGCGCGACGATGCCCGCATGACGATCGCGACCCGCTGCCACCAGCACCCCGTGCGTGACTTCCCGGCGGTTATAGAGGATGGGATCTCCGGAGAGGTCGCTCATCCTACCATCCGCTTCCTGCACGATCAAATCGGCCGCCGCAAGGTCCCAATCATGGCTGTTGCCCCCCGCAAAAGCCGCATCCAGCACGCCGTCGGCGACCCGGCACAGGCGTAGCGCGAGCGAGCCGATTCGCGGATGCAGCTTGATGTCGCCGCCCGACATGTTGAGCCGCTCGACCATCGGCTTCGGGCCGGCGACGCGGGAGAAGTCCAGCACCGAGCCGGACGTCGCCCGCACGGCCCTGCCGTTGAGCGTCGTGCCCTGCCCGCGGGCCGCGAAGAAGAACTCGTCGCTGGTGGGCGCGAACACCGCGGCGAGCACCGGCGAGGCCCCCTCGACCAGCGCGACGCTGACGCACCATTCGTCGTGGCCGTTGAGGAAGTTGCGGGTGCCGTCGATGGGATCGACCACCCAGGTCCGCCGCCGCGACAGCCGCGTCGCATCGTCGGCGCTCTCCTCCGACAGCCAGCCGTAATCCGGCGCGGTCGAGCGCAGGCGCGCCTCGAGCAAATCGTTGACGGCGATGTCGGCTTCCGACACCGGCGAGGACGCGCCCTTGGTCCACTTCCTCAATTCGGTACGGAACATCGACTGCGCGAGGCGGCCTGCTTCCCGCACCGTGTCCTGCAGCAGCGCGGCGTCGCGCGTCAGGATGGTGTCGTCCGTCGAATGCGCGTCAGCGTCCGCCAAGCGTCAAACCCTCGATGCGCACCGTCGGCGCATTGATGCCGTAGCGGAACTCCAGATTGTTCGCGGGCTGCATCGACTTGAAGATCTCGAACAGATGGCCCGCGATCGTCACCTCGCTGACCGGATAGGTCAGCTCGCCGTTCTCGATCCAGAAGCCGGAGGCGCCGCGGCTGTAATCGCCGGTGACGCCGTTGACGCCCGAGCCGATCAGGTCGGTGACGTAAAAACCCTGCTTGATGTCGGCGATCAGCTCGGCCGGCGTCGGCGTGCCCGGCTCGAGATGCAGATTGTACGGCCCCGGCGAGGGCGAAGACGAGACGCCGCGATGGGCGTGGCCGGTGGTGGTGAGGCCGAGCTCGCGCGCGGTGGCGCAGTCGAGCAGCCAGGTCGTCAGCACGCCCTCGTCGACCAGCGCGATCCTCTTCACCGCGACGCCTTCGGCATCGAAGGTCTGCGAGCGCAGGCCGCGCTTGCGCAGGGGATCGTCGACGATGCGGATGTTTTTCGCAAACAGCTGCTGGCCGAGCTTGTCCTTGAGGAAGCTGGTCTTGCGCGCGATCGAGGCGCCGTTGATGGCGCCGACGACATGGCCGACCAGCGAGCCCGCGACGCGCGGGTCGAACACGACCGGCACCTTGCAGGTCTCGACCTTGCGCGGATTGGAACGCGCCACGGTGCGCTCGCCGGCGGAACGGCCGACGATTTCCGGCGACAACAGATCGGCGCCGTGCGGCGCCGAGGTGAAGTCGTAGTCACGCTCCATGCCGGTGCCTTCGCCCGAGATCGCGGTCGCCGAGATGCCCTGGCTGGAACGCAAATAGGAGCCGTGGAAGCCGGTGCTAGTGACCAGCACCATGCCGCCTATGCCGGCCGAGGCGGAGGCGCCGCCGGATTTGGTCACGCCCTTCACGGCGAGCGCGGCAGCCTCGGCCTCCAACGCGCGGCGCTCGAGCTCGCTCGTCGCAGGCACGTCGGGATCGAGCAGATCCAGATCGGGGAAGTCGCGCGCGAGCAGCGCGGGATCGGCGAGGCCAACATATTTGTCGTCGGGCGCGACGCGCGCCATCGCAACCGCGCGCTCGGCAAGCTTGGTCACGGCATCGCCGCTGACGTCGTTGGTCGAAACCACCGCCTGGCGCTGGCCGACCAGCACGCGCAGGCCGACATCGTCGCCCTCGGACCGTTCGGATTCCTCGACGCGTCCGTCACGCACCTCGACGCCCTGCGAGATGCCGCGCACAGCGACCGCATCGGCCGCATCCGCACCGGCGCGCTTGGCCGCCTCGACCAGCCGCTGCGCGAGATCGGACAGCGCGGACTGATCGAACAGGTCGCGATTGGCTTTGGGCGAAAGCGTCGAGCTTGGTGAAGGGTTCACAAACGAAATCCTGTTGGGACGGGAGGTTTCGGGGCGATAACGGCCCTGAACACCAGATGTGCCCGATTGGCGCGGACTTCAAGCATTTTCAGCCCGCAAATGGCTCAGATTCGCACCATCAGCGCAACGTCTCGTCAATCATGCGTGCCAAGGTCTTGTCAATCATGAGCGGCGGTGACGCTGGGTTAACCAGCCTTTTTAAGCGGTTTCGGCAAGGCGCGCGCTAAGGTCCTCGCATCGACCGGGAATATAATCCCGGCGGGGAGACTAAAGCCGTGAGGCGTCAAACAGCTACATGCGGGGTCACTCCCGACGGGTCGGGCCGCAGCTTGCGGCTCGACCCTCTTTCCCTTCCGGTCCGCTTCGATGCGCACGATCCGCGCGCCGACGGATACACCCGGCAGATCGAGCTTCATCGCGAGCGTGTCGTGCTGCGCCGTGCCGTCCGCGGCATGCAGATGGCGATCAACGTGCGCGTCAGCGACTTCACCGGCGTCGCGCTGCGCGGCAACGACGAGGCGCAGACCCTCGTGCTCGTGCATCGCGATCCCTCGCTCTCCGTTCCGCTGCTGGTCAGCGCCGATGGCGACGAGCTCGCCGAGGCCTGGGCCGTGTGGAGCGAACTGTTCGCGCTTCCGCAACTCGACGAAGGCGCCCGCAAGCCCACGCCGCGCCGTCGCCGCGCCAACGCAATCCGCGCCCGTCGCCCGAAATTTTTGATGCGCCGGCGCACCGCCATGACCCGCGAGCTGCCGGTTCATCGCGCCGAACGCGAGATCATCGCAAGGAATTGAGCGGCAATCACAAGTGCCGTAGGGTGGGCAAAGCGAAAGCGTGCCCACCTCCTCTATCGCAATCCTGGAAAGATGGTGGGCACGGCGCAAGAGCGCCTTTGCCCACCCTACGGCAGCTACGCCCGCGTCACCGCGTCGACCAGCAATCCCGCAAACAGCAGCAAGCCCGCATATTTGTTCGAGTAGAACAGGCGCTTGCAGAGTTCGGGATCGTCGATCCTCAAGCGCACGATCTGCGAGGCCAGATGCACGGCGAAGGCGAAAAGCCCGAGCCAGGCCGGCCAGCGCGCATCGCCTGAGGCCAGCGCGACGCCGATCAGCATCACCGCAAGGCCGTAGAACAGGATCAGCGCCTGGTGCGTGTGGGCGCCGAACAGGCGCGCGGTGGACTTGATGCCGATCAGGGCGTCGTCCTCGGCATCCTGATGCGCGTAGATCGTGTCATAGCCGATCACCCAGGCAATCGATCCGGCATAGAGCACCAGCGCGGTCAATTCGATGCGGCCGAAGGTGACGGCAAATCCCATCAAGGCGCCCCAGGAGAAGGCGAGGCCCAGCACGATCTGGGGCCACCAAGTGATGCGCTTCATGAAGGGATAGATCGCGACGATCAAAAGCGAGGCGATGCCGGTCGCAATCGCGAAGCGGTTGAACTGCAGCAGCACCACGAGACCGGTGAGCGCCTGCGCGACCATGAAGACCAGCGCCTGCCTGGTGGTCACCTGCCCCGACGGCAGCGGCCGCGAGCGGGTGCGCTCGACCTTGTCGTCGAGGTCGCGGTCGGTGATGTCGTTCCAGGTGCAGCCGGCCCCGCGCATCACGAAGGCGCCGATGAAGAACAGCACGATGGTGAGCGGCAGGCCGCGGACGTCATGTGCCATGGCGGCGGCGAGCGCCGCCGACCACCAGCACGGCATCAACAGGAGCCAGGAGCCGATCGGACGATCAAAGCGCGACAGCCGCAAATAGGGCCGCGCCCATTGCGGCGCGAGCGTATCGACCCAGTTGCCGGTGGAATCGGCAACGCGGGCGGATGTGTCGCTCATCGGGTGAGAACGTTGCCGTTGAGCGTGTCGAAGGTGCTGCCGCCCTTCTTGCCGGCATTGGCCTCAGGCGCCGAGCCCGAACCCAGCACCTCGCTCAAGGACGGGCCGGCCGGACCGCGCGGCTGGTTCTGCATCTGCTGCGCGACGTTGCAGACCTTCGCCTGCATGGCCTCGGTGTTCTTGTGGCCTTCCTTCATCTGCCCGCCAACCTGGGGCGGGATTCCGCATTTGGCGGCGTTGGTCTCGATGTACTTGATCATCTTCGACTCGGCCTGGCTGAAATTGCGGATCAGCTTGCAGGCCTCGTCCGGCGGGGCGTGACGATCGCTCGCGGCCTTGATCAGCTTGCCGCGCTTCTCGGCTTCCTCGCGCAGGGGCATGAAGGCCTTCATGCAGTCCTCGCCGGGACCGCCCTGCGTCGGCGGGGCCGCGCTGAAAGCACCGGCACCACCGACGGGCGCGGTGCCATTCACGGGAAACGACGCTTGCGGCGCCGCACCGACCGAGGCGGTCGGGGCCGAGCCATTCACAGGCGGAAATGCGGAACTGGTTGCGGCCTGTCCGGGCAGCGGCGCAGGGAAGCCCTGCGCGTAGGCGCCAGCGGCACCCATGGTGACCATGGCGGCAGTGATCGGAACCATCAAATGACGGATCATCAAGATAGTCTCTCCGGCAGGAGCTTACGGGGTTCGGCGCCTTCCTAATTGAAGCGCAACCAGCGTGCTGGCGATTCTACGATTCCCGCCGGCCCTTAACAACCCGCCGAATAGGGCAAGAGCGCGGCGCGCCGCCGCACCGATTTGGCAATATTTACCCCCGGAATGGCTGCTTTCGGTTAATAAATGCGGCGAATCGGACCTTTGAACGATGCCCTCCCACGATTTTCGTGCTCCCCGCCTGTTCGTCGACGCCCCCCTTGCCCAGGACACCAGGGTCCCGCTCGACCGCGACCAGAGCAATTATCTCGGCAATGTGCTGCGGCTTGCCGCCGGGGCCGAGGTTCTGGCGTTCAACGGCCGCGACGGCGAGTGGCAGGCCGCGATCGAAGGCCGCAAGCGGCCGGACGGCCTCGTCATCCTCCAGCAGACCCGGCCCCAGGACCGGCTGGCCGACCTCACTTACGTCTTCGCCCCGCTCAAGCATGCCCGGCTCGACTACATGGTGCAAAAGGCCATCGAGATGGGCGCCGCCACGCTTCAGCCGGTCCTCACCCGGTTCACCCAGGCCTCCCGGGTCAACACCGAGCGAATGCGCGCCAATGTCGTCGAAGCAGCCGAGCAGTGCGGCATTTTGAGCATCGCCGCGGTGGCCGAGCCGGTGCCGCTGGAGCGGTACCTCAGTCAGCGCCCTGCGGGCCGCCTGCTCATCTTCTGCGATGAGGCAGCGGAGGTCCAAAACCCCGTTCAAAGCCTGCAAGCTGCGCACGAGCCCGGCCAAGGTATCGACGTGCTGATCGGCCCCGAAGGCGGCTTTGCCGAGGAAGAGCGAGCGCTGTTGCTGCGGCAGCCGAAAATCCTGCGGCTGGCGCTCGGCCCCCGGATCATGCGGGCCGACACCGCCGCGGTGGCCGCTCTGGCGCTGGTGCAGGCGGTGCTGGGCGATTGGGGCGGCGGGACCAGCTGATCCCGGCATTGCCCAGCCATTAAGCGATTGATCCTTTGGAGGTCGAAACCGTTTCCGGGCCATGCTAAGGGCTGCGCCAATTCGCCTCCCCTTGCCCAAGCCCGGTTCCACCGGGACGATGGACCCCTGTGATGACCGCGACTGCCACCTCAAATGCTGCCGGCTCCGCCGCCTGGGCGGATACGCTGCTCTTGTCGTTCGCGCAGGCCGGCTATGTCAGGGCTGAGCCCGCGATCCTGCAGCCGGCCGAGCCGTTCCTGGACCTCTCCGGCGAGGACATCCGCAAGAGCCTGTACCTGACCACGGACCTGTCCGGCGAGGAACTCTGCCTGCGGCCCGACCTGACCATTCCCGTCGCCCGCGACTACCTCGCCTCCGGCCGCGCCGGCCAGCCGGCCGGGTTCAGCTATCTCGGTCCGGTGTTCCGCTACCGCAGCGGCCAGGCCAGTGAATTCCTCCAGGCCGGCATCGAATCGTTCGGCCGCCAGGACCGTGCCGCCGCAGATGCCGAGATGCTGGCGCTGGCGCTGGAGGCGACCAGCGCCTTCGGCGTCCGCGATGTCGAGATCCGCACCGGCGACGTCGCGCTGTTCAACGCCCTGCTCGACGCGCTCGACCTCTATCCGGTCTGGCGCCGCCGCCTGGTCAAGGATTTCAACCGCAAGATCAGCCTGGAAAAAGATCTGGAGAAGCTCGCGGCCGCGACCACCGCGACACGCAGCGAATACGAGGGCGTGCTGGCCGCGCTTGCCGGCTCCGACCGCAAGGCGGCGCTGGCCTTCGTCACCGATCTGATGTCGATCGCCGGCACCACCAATGTTGGCGGCCGTACCACTGCCGAGATCGCCGACCGTTTCCTCGAGCAGTCGACGCTGAAGGGCGGCGCGCTGCCGCGCGAGGCGATCGCCGTGCTGAAGCGCTTCCTGGGCATCGCGGGCAATCCCGACGATGCCATCGCCGAGCTGCGTGCGCTCACCACGGACGCGAAGCTCGATCTCACTGCCGCCGTCGACCAGTTGGAAAGCCGGGTCGGCTTCATGGCCGCGCGCGGCATCGACGTGAAGCAAACCCGCTTTTCGACCGCGTTCGGGCGCGGCCTCGACTACTACACCGGTTTCGAATTCGAGCTGCATCACAGGGGCAACGGCGCCGAGCCATTGGTCGCCGGCGGCCGCTATGACGGGCTGATGACCCAGCTCGGTTCAGCCGAGCCGATCCCCGCGGTCGGCTTCTCGGTCTGGGTGGACGCGCTGACCCGGATCGGCCGCAAGGTGGGAGCTTAAGCCATGAGCGCGCCATTCGTCCTGGCCGTTCCCTCCAAGGGCCGCCTTCAGGAAAACACCGAGGCGTTCTTCGCCCGCGCCGGGCTCAAGCTGTCGAAGGCCGGCGGCGCGCGCGACTATCGCGGCACGCTTGCGGGCCTCGACAATGTCGAGGTCGCGTACCTGTCGGCGAGCGAGATCGCTTCGCAACTGTCACGCGGCAATGCGCATCTCGGCGTTACCGGCGAAGACCTGGTGCGCGAGAACATCGCGGATGCCGACAAGCGCGTGTCCCTGATCGAGGGGCTCGGCTTCGGCTATGCCGACGTCGTCGTCGCGGTGCCGCAGGCGTGGATCGACGTCCGCACCATGGCCGACCTCGACGACGTCACCACCGGCTTCCGCGAGCAGCATCACATGCGGATGCGGGTCGCGACCAAGTTCATCAACCTCACCCGCGCCTTCTTCCAGAGCCACGGCATCACCGATTACCGCATCGTCGAGAGCGCGGGCGCGACCGAAGGCGCGCCGGCGGCCGGCAGCGCCGAGCTCATCGTCGACATCACCACGACCGGCGCGACGCTCGCCGCCAACGGATTGCGGGTGCTCGACGACGGCGTGATCCTGCGCAGCCAGGCCAATCTGGTCGCCTCAAGGGACGCCGACTGGTCGCCGCAGGCGCGGGAGACCGCCCGCGTCATCCTCGATCACATCGCAGCAAGGGCACGGGCGAACAAATACCGCGAGGTCCGGACCCGCTTCCGGCAATGCGACGCGGCCCTGCTCGGCGAAGCCCACAGCCGTTTCGGCGTCGAAGCCCCGTTCGGCGGACCGACCTCGTCGGGCATGCTGACGCTGCACTGCCCGCCGGGCCAGCTCTATGCGCTGGCGAGCTTCCTCCGCGAGCATGGCGCCGAGACCGTCTCGGTGGTTTCGCTCGACTACGTGTTCGACCGGGAGAACCCGCTGTTCGCCAAGCTCGAGGCGTTTCTGCGGCGGTGAGCCTCGGGTCCGTTCAGCGTAGCGACAGCAAACGGCAGCTACCATATGCTGCTCAGAACAATTGGACGCCTCTGGAACCTTGATCAATGACGCTGGGCTCTGACGTTTCCGGCATGACGACCACCGCGGCCAGCGCCGCCGCGAAGGGGTTGTCGATTGTCGTCCCCGTCTACAACGAGGCGGCGGGCCTCGCCGCCCTGCACCAGCGCATCTGCGATCTCGCAAGGACCTTGCAGGAGCGCTATCGCCTCGCTTGCGAGGTCGTCTATGTCGACGACGGCAGCGCAGACGCCACGCTGGCGATCGCCCGCTCGCTGCCGGCCGACGCGATCGACGTCCAGGTGGTCTCGCTGTCGCGCAATTTCGGCAAGGAAGCGGCGCTGATGGCCGGCCTCGACCATGCCCGGCTCGGCGCCGTGATGTTCATGGACGGCGACGGCCAGCATCCGCCGGCCCTGGTCGAGCAGCTCGTGCGGCACTGGATCGAGGACGGCTATGACGTCGTCTATACCGCCAAGGCCCATCGCGACAACGAGCCCTTCCTGCGCCGCGTCGCCGTGCACGGCTTCTATGCGCTGATCAATTGGGGCGCGCGCCAGAAGATCCCTGAAGACGCCGGCGACTTCCGCCTGCTGTCGCCGCGCGCGGTCGCAGCCCTCAGGCAGCTGCCGGAGCGCAACCGCTTCTTCAAGGGCCTCGCGAGCTGGATCGGCTTCCGCCAGATCCGCGTCGACTACGAACCCGCGCCGCGCACCCACGGCGTGACGACCTTCAGTGCCGCGCGTCTGCTCGGCCTGTCGATCGAAGGGGTGACCTCGTTCTCGGTCGCGCCGCTGCGCTTCGCCAGCCTGCTCGGCGTGATCCTCGCCGGCGGCGCCTTCCTGTTCGGCCTCTCGATCCTCTGGGAGGTCTGGACCACCGGCAAGCAGGTGCCCGGCTATCCCTCGCTCGTGATCGGCCTGATGACCATCGGCGGCGTGCAGCTCATCATGATCGGCATCGTCGGCGAATATATCGGCAAGATCCTGTCCGAGCTGAAGGCGCGCCCGATCTATTTCGTCGCCGAGCACAGCGAGAAGCATTTCGAGACCGACAAGGCCCAGGCCGCTTCAAGCCAGGACGCCTCGAAGAGGACGGCCGCCGAATGAGCGCGGCCGCGGGCCTGCGGCGGATCTGGCTCTGCGCCGACGACTACGGCATCAGCCCGGGCGTCAACCGCGCCATCCGCGACCTGATCGCGCGCGGCCGTCTCAATGCCACCTCGGTGATGATGGTGGGACCCGCGATCGAGCGCAGCGAGATCGAGGCGCTCCAGACGGCGGCGAAAGCCAGCCCGCGCTGCGCCATCGGCTTGCACGTGACATTGTCGGCGCCGTTCCGGCCGCTCACCATGCATTTCCGACCGCTCGACGGCGACATGTTCATGCCGTTCCCGAAACTGCTGCGCGCGGGCCTTGCGCGCCGGCTCGACCGCGAATTCTTTCGCAACGAGGTCAAGGCGCAGCTGGCGGCATTCGCGGAAGCGTTCGGGCGCGTGCCTGACTTCGTCGACGGCCACCAGCATGTGCAGCTCTATCCGCAGGTGCGCGACGGCTTTGTCGACGCGGTCGCCGAAGTCGCACCAAAAGCCTGGGTGCGCCAGGGCGGCCGCGACCTGCCGCTCCTGCAGCGGCTGGCCTCACCAAAAGCGATGGTGCTCGATATCCTCAGCGCACAGTTCCGCCGCCGCGCCGGCACGGCCGGCCTCAGCTTCAACCCCGGCTTCGCCGGCGCCTATGATTTTACGCGCGAGGCCGATTTCGGCGCGTTGATGCGGCAATTCCTGGAGGGCCTTCCCGATGGCGGCCTCGTGATGTGCCACCCCGGCTTCGTCGACGACATCCTGTCCGGCCTCGATCCGATGACCGACGTCCGCGAACGCGAGCACGCTTATCTGGCGGGCGATGCGTTTGCGCGCCTGCTGGCGGACAGCGGCGTCACGCTGGGGTGAAACCGGCGGAAAGCCGGCCCGGGAGGCAGCTTGTCGCATACCGAAATTTAATCCGGCCGCCACTGTTGGGGCCACAATGGAACCCTACATCCCGCTTGCGCTTGTTTTCGCGCGAGGGAGATTGACCATGACGCCGCAGGAACGCCAGCTCGTTGACGAGCTTTTCGACCGGCTTTCGAAACTGGAAAATGCACCGCGCGATCCCGACGCGATTGCCGCGATCTCCGATGGCCTGCGCAAGGCCCCCGGCGCAGTCTACGCGCTGGTGCAGACCACGCTGCTGCAGGACGAAGCGCTGAAGCGCGCCCATAACCGCATCCAGGAGCTGGAAGCGGCGCAAGCCCCCGAGCAGGCGCAGTCCGGCGGCTTCCTCGACACCATGCGCGATTCGCTGTTCGGCGGAGGCCCGTCGCGCGGCTCGGTTCCGAACGTGCCGCCGCGCGATGCGCGGCCGGTCTGGAACACCGGTCAGGCGATGCAGCAGACGCAACCGGGCTACCCGCCTTACGGACAGGCTTACGGCCAAGGTCAGGGCCAGGCCCCGGGCTATGGCGCCCCGCCGGTCGGCGGTGGCGGCGGCTCGTTCCTCGGCACGGCGGCGGCCGCCGCAGCCGGCGTCGTCGGCGGCTCGCTGCTGCTCTCCAGCATTCGCGGCATGATGGGCGGATCGCACCAGCAGGCCTTTGGCGACACCAACTCCCTGGGCGGCGATCGCAGCCCCTGGGGCGGTAGCGATCAGTCCGGCGGCTCGCTGGCGCGCGATGCCGGCCTCAACGACATCGGCTCGAGCCGCGACCGCGGCGACAGTTCACGCCAGGGCTTCGCCGACCAGGCGTCGAACGATCGGGACAACAACGACCAGAACTACGACGACAACAACGACGACGGCCATATGGACATGGCCGACGACAGCGATTTCGACGACGGAGACGACGGCGGCAGCGATTACGCGTGAGGCTGCCCGATAACGCCGCAAGCAAAAACGGCCGCCCCGAGGGCGGCCGTTTTCATTTTGAAACCCCAGAGCCTCACATCACCACGACCTTGGTGCCGACATTGACGCGGCCGTAGAGGTCGATGACGTCCTCGTTGCGCATGCGGATGCAGCCGGAGGAGACGTTGGTGCCGATGGTCCAGGGCTCGTTGGAGCCGTGGATGCGGTAGAGCGTCGAGCCCAGATACATCGCGCGCGCGCCGAGCGGATTTTCCGGGCCGCCTTCCATGTGCCGGGGCAGATCGGGCCGGCGCGCGATCATTTCCGCCGGCGGCGTCCAGTCCGGCCATTCGCGCTTGGCCGTGATCGACTTCACGCCGGACCAGGTGAAGCCGGGACGGCCGACGCCGATGCCGTAGCGCATCGCACGTCCGTTGCCCTCGACGAGATAGAGAAACTTGTTCGGGGTATCGACGACGATGGTCCCGGCAGTTTCCTTGCCGCTATAGTCAACAGACTGTTTCTCGAACCTCGGATCGAATGGACGCTGACGCGGGTCGACCGCTTCCTGCTGAACCGCGCCTTGCTGATATCCGCCTTGCATCTGCGGCTCGCCCATCGGCGGCAGGCGGCGCGGATCGTAATAGCCCGGCTGCTGCTGATAGACCGGCTGCTGCGGCGCGTAGGCCGGACCGCGACCGGGGCCGTCGCCGAACAGGAACTCGATGAAGCCGCCGCCCATGTTCGCGTTGGAGGCGACGCGCACCGGCGCCGTCGGCACCTGCGGCTGGTAAAGCACCGCTGGCGGATCGTTCGGCACGCTATTGTCGAAGGCGCTGGCGCTGCTCGCGCCGGCAATGAAGGTGCAAGCGCTGCCGAGCAGCGCGACAGACATTTTCTTGAACATCGACGTACTCTGTACTGTTTCGTCTAGATCACATGCGTCGTGGCGCGTTGATGGCTACGACCGCGACGTGGTCAATAAAGAGCAAAAGCCGTTTTGTTTGGTAAACGGAAACAGCGTTTGGATTCACCACGTCGTCAGCAGCGGGGCAATTTGGCGATCAGCGTTTATTTTCGATGAACGCCTCGCACCCATGGTTAATCGCTCGTTTTCACGCCGTCGCGCGCGGCCGCAGAACAGTTCCGGCTGTGAACTTCGTGTTAAATCGCTTCTGCCTACAAAGACGCGTGAATGAGGTGGGGGGAGTATCCTGATGGCTGTTCACCGCAAGCGTTTTCGTGTCGAGGATATCGCCGGTGGCGAGATGCCGATTCTTGATTTAACTGAAGAGGCAGGCCCGATGCATAGCGAGATCATGGCGGAGCTGCGTGCGATCCGCGCACAGATGGCGAAGGGCACTGCGCCCTTGTCCGGCAGCGCAGCCATGGCGGCGATCGACGCCTCCACTGCCCACGAGCTCTCCGAAGCTCGCACCATGCTCGACACCTACCGGGCGCAGATCGAGCAGTGCGAGAAGCTGAAGGTCGAGCTCGACCTCATCCACGACGCCATCGATCGCACCAAGCGCGAGATCGCGACGCTGCACGGCAAGAGCTTCGACGGCGGCGAGATGGCCAAGGTCAATGGCGAGCTCGGCGCGGTCGTCGGCGGCACCGAGCAGGCGACCCAGCAGATACTCGAAGCCGCCGAGTCGATCGACCAGGCGGCCAGCGCGATGTCCAAGGTGCAATCGGCCGACCAGCAGAAGCGACTGGCCGACGACATCCAGGAACGCGTCATCTCGATCTTCGAAGCCTGCAACTTCCAGGACCTGACTGGCCAGCGCATCAGCAAGGTCATGACCACGATGAAGTTCATCGAGCAGCATATCAATGCGATGATGGAGATCTGGGGCGGCGTCGACGCGATCAAGGCCCATGTGCCCGCGCCGGCCGACACCCGCAGCGAGGACGAGAAGCTGCTCAACGGCCCCAAGCTCGCCGGCGACGTCGGCCACGCCTCGCAGGACGACATCGACGCGCTGTTCGACTAAGCGAACGCGGGCATACGGAAAAACAAAACGCCGGCGAAAGCCGGCGTTTTTTGTTGTCTTGCTGAATGTGTCTCACGTCATTCCGGGGCGGTCCGCAGGACCGAACCCGGAATCTCGAGGTTCCGGTTTCACGCTTCGCGTGCCCCGGAACGACAGCAGGACATCACGCCCTCGGCGCGCAGCGGACGTAGACCATGTTGCCGTAGCGGGTGGCGGCGTCCTTGTCGATGAAGCGGGTGATCAGGACGCGGCCGTCGAAGGAGACGATCTCGCGGTCCTGCTCGCCGGGGGTGGGACCCGCCGGCCCGATATAGTTCTTGCCGCTGGGCGAGCCCTTCAGCCGCAGCTCCTGCGGCGTCGCCTGGTCGGCCAGATGCATGATCACGCCGCCGGAGGAACCGGCGGTGATCACGTAGGGGTTCTTGCATTGCGCCCTTGCCGCAGCTTCCGTGCGGGCGCGGTCGGCCGGGTTCTGGAACGAGGCGAGGCCCCAGCGGCCGACGATCTCGTCGGCGCGGATGGTCGCCGGCATTTCCGGACCGGTGCCGGGCTCGGCCTCGGGCGGCGGCGAAGACGACGAGAAGGACGGCAGGCTCATCCCGCCGCCGCAGGCGCCAAGCAGCAGCGCCAGGCAGGAGGCGGCCGCCAGATTGGCAACCGTGCGTGCGTGAGCTGAACTGATCATGACATTCCCCCGAGCAAACCGTCCCCCAAACGAGACCCCGACCGTATCCCTCCTGCAGCCAAGCGCAAAACCGCTGTCGGAGCAATGACGTCCTTTATACGCCAGCGCGACCAATAAGTTTCTGTAGACACAATCCTATATCCGCCTCACCAATCGCTTAACCACCATTGCTTGACAGGATCGCGGCCAAGCCATATTTCCGGGCGCACTATTAGCACTCGGAAAGCCCGATTGCTAAGCGCGCCGTTCGATCCTCGGCAAGAGGGTGGACGAAGCGCCGCCCCACCCACTTCCACTACCTCCGAAGCGAGCCTCCAAAGGGAAACGTCATGGCTAAATCCAAATTTCGTCCGCTGCATGACCGTGTCGTGGTCAAACGTATCGACGCCGAGGAAAAGACCAAGGGCGGCATCATCATTCCGGACACCGCCAAGGAAAAGCCGTCCCAGGGCGAGGTCGTCGCCGTCGGCCCCGGCGGCCGTGACGAGGCCGGCAAGCTGATCCCGATCGACCTCAAGATCGGCGACCGCGTGCTGTTCGGCAAGTGGTCGGGCACCGAGGTCAAGATCGACAACGAAGACCTCCTGATCATGAAGGAGTCGGACATCATGGGCGTAATGGCCTAAGGCCATCCGCCTGAACAGCCGCTGAATGTCATGCCCGGATCGCGCGATCCGGGCATTCCATCATTCCGCCGGGTTCGATTGCGGACCCCCGACATGATGCGACAGACGAGCGGCAGACACATCACGAAACACGAGGGATTGAAGAAATGGCTGCCAAAGACGTCAAGTTTTCCGGAGACGCGCGCGATCGCATGCTGCGCGGTGTCGACATTCTCGCCAACGCCGTCAAGGTGACGCTCGGTCCGAAGGGCCGCAACGTCGTCATCGAGAAGAGCTTCGGTGCGCCCCGCATCACCAAGGACGGCGTCACCGTCGCCAAGGAGATCGAGCTCGAGGACAAGTTCGAGAACATGGGCGCCCAGATGCTGCGTGAGGTCGCCTCCAAGACCAACGACCTCGCCGGCGACGGCACCACCACCGCGACCGTGCTGGCCCAGGCCATCGTGCGCGAAGGCGCCAAGGCGGTCGCCGCCGGCATGAACCCGATGGACCTCAAGCGCGGCATCGACAGCGCGGTTGCGGCCGTCATCAAGGACATCGAGAAGCGCGCCAAGCCGGTCGCTGCCTCCTCCGAGGTCGCCCAGGTCGGCACCATCTCGGCCAACGGCGATGCCGCCATCGGCAAGATGATCGCCCAGGCGATGCAGAAGGTCGGCAACGAGGGCGTCATCACCGTCGAGGAGAACAAGTCGCTCGACACCGAGGTCGACATCGTCGAGGGCATGAAGTTCGACCGCGGCTATCTGTCGCCCTACTTCGTCACCAACGCCGAGAAGATGACCGCCGAGCTCGAGGACGCCTACATCCTCCTGCACGAGAAGAAGCTGTCGGGCCTGCAGGCCATGCTGCCGGTGCTGGAAGCCGTGGTGCAGTCGGGCAAGCCGCTCGTCATCGTCGCCGAGGACGTCGAGGGCGAGGCGCTGGCCACCCTGGTCGTCAACCGCCTCCGTGGCGGCCTGAAGGTCGCCGCCGTCAAGGCGCCGGGCTTCGGCGACCGCCGCAAGGCCATGCTGGAGGACCTCGCGATCCTCACCGGCGGCCAGCTCATCTCCGAAGACCTCGGCATGAAGCTCGAGAACGTCACGGTGAAGATGCTCGGTCGCGCCGGCAAGGTCGTGATCGACAAGGAGAACACCACGATCGTCAAGGGCGCCGGCAAGAAGCCGGAGATCGAGGCCCGCGTCGGCCAGATCAAAGCCCAGATCGAGGAGACCACCTCGGACTACGACCGTGAGAAGCTCCAGGAGCGTCTCGCCAAGCTCGCGGGCGGCGTCGCGGTGATCCGCGTCGGCGGCGCGACCGAGATCGAGGTCAAGGAGAAGAAGGACCGCGTCGAGGACGCGCTCAACGCCACCCGCGCCGCGGTGCAGGAAGGCATCGTCCCCGGCGGCGGCGTCGCGCTGCTGCGCGCCAAGAAGGCGGTGGGCCGCCTTACCAACGCCAATGCCGACGTCCAGGCCGGCATCAACATCGTGCTGAAGGCGCTGGAAGCCCCGATCCGCCAGATCTCCGAGAACGCGGGTGTGGAAGGCTCGATCGTCGTCGGCAAGATCCTGGAGAACAAGTCCGAGACCTTCGGCTTCGACGCCCAGAACGAGGACTATGTCGACATGGTCGAGAAGGGCATCATCGATCCCGCCAAGGTGGTGCGCACCGCGCTCCAGGACGCCTCCTCCGTCGCCGGCCTGCTGGTGACCACGGAGGCCATGGTCGCCGAATTGCCGAAGAAGGAAGCTCCGCCCGCCATGCCGGCCGGCGGCGGCATGGGCGGCTTCTAAGCCTGCCGTTCCGTTACAGTGTTGCGAAGGCCGCCTCCGGGCGGCCTTCTTTTTTGCCGACCCTGCCCCTCCGCTTTCCGATTCAACCGGCGGCCAAAACCCACTACGGTGGCGCGCCGATTCTGTTTCCGCGAGGATTTCGTCGATGCGCGCGCTTCTGGTTTGCCCGACAGTTGCTTTGGCCGCCCTGCTTGCAGTTTCGCCGCATTCCGCATCGGCCCAGATGAAGCTGTCGCCGAAGGCCACCACGCCGGGCGGAACCGAGATCCGCTATTTCACCTCGATCGACGGGCTGATGGACGGCAATGCTGACGTGATCCTGAAGGAGACGCGGCAGGGCAAGACGGTGACGGCGGCCGTGCTCGATGTCTGCTATCCGGTCGCGAAGAATTCCGACCGCAAGGACCGCTTTGTCGTCAATCTCCAGGTCGCGGGCCAGAACCTGACCGGCACGACGCAGAGCCTCGGCGAAAAGGCGCCCGTCACCGTCAAGCTGCTGCGCAAACAGGCCGGCGACACGTTCGAATTCCGCGGCCAGATCGCGATCGGCCAGACCGTGACCGAGGTCACCTCGCCCGACAATTCCGATCTCAGCGAGAAGGAATTTCAGGACAACCAGACCTCGGACGACGGCATCACACCGCAGCCGAAGGATTTCACCGACGTCTCGCCGGAAGCGATCGCGGTCAAGGTCAAGCTGGATGCGGCGACCGAGTTCCTGAAGAGCCTGAAGGGCCAGGAGGTCGAGGTGACGCTGGCGAGCCTGTCGGTCGGCTGCGATGCGCTGCGCGCCGGCGAGCAGACCATCAACATGTCGGTCGATCCGGAACGCGCCGGCGCCCTGCTCGCAAAGTTCAAGGCAATGCCGGGCGTCACCGCGGCAGGCTGGACCGCTGGCATGACCGAGATGGACCGCACCATCCGCTTTGCGGCCGCCGACTGGCGCGACGGCGACAAGATCAACCGCGACAAGGTTTCGACCGCCGTCTCCAACGTGCTGAGCAGGACGCTCGCGGCAAAGCCGGTGTCGCACAGCTTCAACCCGGCCACCGGCAAGCTCAAGCTGGTCTTCAAGCGGCCGAACCAGGATTTTCCGGCGCTCGAGCTCACTGACACGATCGAGGTTGCGGGGCTGATCTCGCCGGACAAGCCCGGCACGACCGACAAGCTCATGCTGTGGATCGGAAGCCCCTCGACCACCACCGCAGATGAGAGCAGCGGCGCCAAGCTCAATCTCTCGGATGACGCTTCGGCCGACGAGGAAGGCGATCAGCCCGACGACAATGGTTCGATCGAGGCGCTCACCAAAGAACTCAAGGGCCAGCGCTGGGACGCCGACAAGTCGGTGTGGAAGTAGGCCCAGTTGCCGCAGTCATTCGCCTGATTGTTAAGATTCGATTCAGTTTAAACGGCCATCATCGGGTGGTCGAACGTGGGTCGCATCATGCAAGACCACGAGCCGAGTACCCTTGGAAACATCCGGTCCGGGAATGTGGTTGGCGGCCAGCTGCCAACGCATCCGGCCAGCCCATGGGATATCCTAGGCCACCATCGCGAAGAAGTGCTGGTGCTCCGAGACCCGTATGGCTTTCGAGCGCGCACCGCTCTGCTGTTTACAATCGCACTTGCGGCAAGCTTTGGGTTGGGGTGGGCCGGGGGACTGAATTGGCCCGCGTTCGCAAACATGCTCGGCGTCAGCCCAATTACCCAGAAAGCGGCGCCCTCACCGCGAGCTTCTGAAACAAGATCCGGAGGCAAGATTGAAGGCGCTCGAAAGATGGTATCCGCCTCCGAGCAAACAACCGCACCCGCTTTTGTAGGAAGCATTCCCAGGACCGCAACGTCGGGCGCACGCCCGTTGACGGCTTCGCAAGTCACTACAAGCCCATCCGGGCCAGCAATAGCAATGAGGCAGCCTTTGGCGCCGGCACCTGAAACGAGGCCTACAACCATACCCGGGTGGACGGTTGTCGACGTTCGGGACGGAACAGCTGTTCTCGAAGGTCCTGACGGCATTCGGATGGCCGCGCGCGGCGACATTATTCCCGGACTCGGGCGAATAGACTCTATCGTGCGCTGGGGCAGTCGTTGGATCGTCGCCACCGCCAACGGATTGATTGCGACGCCGTAACCGTCAAAGAACGGGGGCCAACTGGGCTGCGCTTGGCGAGGAGCAGGCCACGGTCCGAGCGACACGATTACAGCGTCACTCCGCGAACATGCGACTCTGCGATATCAACCAACTGCTCAATCGAGCTGGTGGCGCTGTCCAGAATGAGACGCCCCCGATCCCAAGGCTCGTAAACTCTATTCACGACACCGCCCCAAGTGGGCAAGTCATGCCCATAGATATCCGGCAAGCGGCCTTTTCCGCGGCCAGCGCGTTCGCAATCACATAACCCATCTCGCCACCGGCCTGGCCCGCCGCGTACAAACTCTGCTCGATCGCGTCGATGCGGAGATAGGTCGCTCACAGTCGTCGTGTGAGCTCCCGTGAGATGGTGGTCTTTCCGGTCCCGGGGAGGCCGCCGAACACAACCAGCAGGGGCTGTCGAGACGCTGCCATGGCTCAAGTCCAATGGCTATGAGGTGCCGGCTGTCGAGAAGCTTAATTCCCGGTCGTGCGGAAGCGTAGCGACTTGGGGCCGACGAGCGTCAGCACGTCACCCTGACGCTTCCAGGTCTCGACACTGCTCAGCGCTGCGACGAGTTCGTCGTCGGCCTGCGCCCTGGCCGGCGGGCAGGAGCGATCCTGGATCTGGCCGGGGACGAAGATCACGGTGTTGCCGGCGACCGAGAACTGGCCCTTGCCGCCCTTGCACCAGAGCTCCAGCACCACTTCGCCATTGTCGCCGATCTCGATGTTCGGAATCCGCTTCGAACCCGGTTGCGGCAGCGCCTCCAGCGTCATCTCGGTGCCGAACGGAAAGCCATCCTCGGCACGCGCGAGCGTGGACACCGCAAGCATTGCAACCGCTACACACACCATCTGCCTGAGCGAAACCATGAGACCTCTCGACCGACCTGATCTGCGGCACCTTCTATAAGACGGCGGCGCCGTTGAGAAGGTTCGCGCACGCTGGATACAAAAATCCCCGCAAGGCGGCGAAGCCCTGCGGGGATCTGCGTTGAAGCGAGGCGTTGCCTGTTACTTCAGGACCAGCGCCGTGAACGGCCAGACATAGGCCTGCAACGTCACGAGCACACCGACGAGGCAGGCGAGCACGATCGAATGCCAGAACACGAAGCGCAGGATGGTGCCCTCGTGGCCGTACCAGTTGGTGGCTGTGGAGGCGACCACGATCGACTGCGCGTCGATCATCTTGCCCATGACGCCGCCGGACGAGTTCGCCGCCGCCATCAGCACCGGCGACAGGCCGAGCTGCTCGGAGGTGATCTTCTGCAGGTTTCCGAACAGCACGTTGGAGGCGGTGTCCGATCCCGTCAAAGCCACGCCCAACCAGCCAAGCAGCGTGCCGAAGAAGGGATAGAGCACGCCGGTCGCAGCGAAGGCGAGGCCGAGCGTCGCGTCGACGCCGGACAGCCGCGTCAACGTACCGATCGCGAGCATCGCCGAGATCGTGATCAGCGAGATCGCGCACAGCCGGATGGTGCGGCCGTACTCGGTCAGGAGCCGGCCGGGACCGACGCCCATCAGGAAGCCGGAGATGATCGCGGCGATCAGCATGCCCGTGCCGGTGAACGAGAGATAGGTGAAGCCGAACACCGCGCTCTCTTTCGTCGGCGCCGGCGCGACCGGCGGCATCTTGTTGATCATCTGATGCAGCTCGGGGACGGGATAGTTCCAGACGAAGATCGAGTTCGCCCAGGTCTTGAAGGCGCCGTTGCCCCAGATCAGCATCACGATGCAGACGATGATCCACGGCAGCAGCGCGCTGAACATCTCGCTCTGCGTCAGCGGCGTCTTGTCGAGCGGCTTTGCCGCGGCCATGGTGGAGGCCGATTCATCATTGCCGCGCAACGCGGGCGACAGCCAGAGCTGCCTGGGCTGCCAGACCTTCAGGAACAGGATCAGCGCGCCCATCGAGATCAGCGACGCGCCGATGTCGACGATCCAGGGATTGATGAAGTTGGAGATCACGAATTGCGGGATCGCAAACGAGACGCCGGTGACCAGGATCGCCGGCCAGACATCCTTCATGCCCTTCCAGCCCGCGAACGCCCACACCACCCAGAACGGCACGATCAGCGAGAAGAACGGCAATTGCCGGCCGACCATCGCGCCGAGGATGTAGGGATCGAGCCCTGTGACGGATGCAAGGCCCTGGATCGGCGTGCCGAGCGCGCCATAGGCGACCGGCGCGGTGTTGGCGATCAGCGACAGGCCCGACGCGGCAAGCGGCGAGAAGCCGAGGCCGATCAGCACGGCGCCGGTGATCGCGACCGGGGTGCCGAAGCCCGAAGCGCCCTCGAAGAACGCGCCGAAGGAGAACGCGATCAACAGCAATTGCAGCCGCCGGTCCTCGGTGACGCCGCCGACCGCGCGCTTGAGCAGTTCGAAGCGTCCGGTGGTCACCGTCACCTGGTAGAGGAAGATGACGTTGAGAACGATCCAGCCGATGGGGAAGAAGCCGGTCACGATGCCCAGCACCGAGGCGCGGATCGACATGTTGGCCGGCATCGTGAAGACGAAGATCGTGATCAGATTGGCCACGATCACGGCGATGATTGCCGCAATATGAGCCTGGACGCGGCCGCTCGCGATCAGGACCAGCAGTGTGACGACAGGCACCGCCGCCGCGATCGTCGACAGCACCGGGCTGTGCAGCGGATCATAGACTTGATTCCACATGGTCTTCCTCCCCCACGCCTGTTGCGGCAGGCGGCCCGCGTGGACAGCCGAGCCTGCTTGACGCTGGAAACGATAACCCCCGAGCTTGACGCGAATTCCTCGCGAGTGCGGCGGTTCCCGTCCGCTCACAAGCCCGCGAAGTCCCGGAGGCCCCCACCCCGCGCCGTTGTACCCATGCTAGGGTTGCAAGCTGCGACAAGCCAACGCAAATTGCTGTCTTGCGACTTTAGTCTAAGCGCGCCCATTTCCGCCATTGCCGCAAGCCCTTGGCTCCAGGCACTTGTGCACATCCCCTCAGGAGACAGAGCTCTGTGAAGAACATTAGCGCCACCCTCGCGATCGTCTGGCGAATCGCCGGCCCGTATTTCCGATCGGAGGACAAGTGGGCCGGCCGCGGCCTGCTCGCCGCAGTCATTGCGATCGAGCTGGCACTGGTCGCGATCGACGTGCTGGTGAACCAGTGGCAGAACCGGTTCTACAGCGCGCTCCAGAACAGCGACTGGGACGCCTTCGTCACACAGATCTGGATCTTCATCGCCCTCGCCTTCACGGCGATCGCGCTGGCGGTCTACAAGCTGTACCTCAACCAGTGGCTCCAGATCCGCTGGCGGCAGTGGCTGACCCGGCACTATCTCGGCGAATGGCTCGACGGCTCGACGCACTACCGCATGCAGCTCAAGGGCGATGCGGCCGACAACCCGGACCAGCGCATCACCGAGGACGTCAAGAACTTCGTCGAGCAGACCCTGACCATCGGGCTCGGCCTGCTGTCGTCGATCGTGACGCTGTTCTCCTTCGTGATCATCCTCTGGGGCCTGTCCAACGCCGCGCCGCTGCACCTGTTCGGCACCGACCTCATGATCCCCGGCTATTTGTGCTGGGGGGCGCTGATCTACGCCATCTTCGGCACGGCGCTGACGCACTGGATCGGCGCCCCGCTGGTCAATCTCAATTTCGAGCAGCAGCGCTACGAGGCCGACTTCCGCTTCAACCTCGTGCGCGTCCGCGAGAATTCCGAGCAGATCGCGCTGCTCAAGGGCGAAGGCGCCGAACGCGGTCGCCTCCTCCATCGCTTCGGCTTCGTGATCGGCAACTGGTACGCCATCATGAGCCGGACCAAGCGTCTCACCGCGTTCTCGGCGAGCTATCAGCAGGCCGCCGTGATCTTCCCCTACGTGCTGGTGGCGCCGGCCTTCTTCGCCAAGAAGATCCAGCTCGGCGACATGATGCAGACGGCATCGGCCTTCTCGAGCGTCCAGGGCGCGCTGTCGTTCTTCGTGGTGGCCTACCGGTCGCTGGCGGAATGGCGTGCGATCGTCGCGCGTCTCGACGGCTTCGAGATGTCGGTCGCCTCAGCCACACACCCGCCGTCGCATGAGCCCGCCATTGCGCTGAAGGCCGCGGGCGGCGGCCGCAACATCGCCCTCGACCAGCTCTGCGTGAACCTGCCCAACGGCACACCGCTGGTCACCGCCGACACCTTCGCGATCCAGGCGCCGGAGCGCGTGCTGGTGACCGGGCCGTCCGGCGCCGGCAAGTCGACGCTGTTCCGGGCCATCGCCGGCATCTGGCCATTCGGCGCCGGCACCATCTTCATCCCCGAAAAGGCGAAGCTGATGATGCTGCCGCAGCGTCCCTATTTCCCGGTCGGCGTGCTGCGCGATGCCGTCATCTACCCCGCAGCGCCTGGCACGTTCGAGAGCGCACAGATCAGGGACGCGCTGGTCGCGGTCGGGCTGCCCGGCCTCGCCGAGCGGCTCGACGAGGACGGCCACTGGAACCGGATGCTGTCGCTCGGCGAGCAGCAGCGCCTGGGGCTTGCGCGCGCGCTGCTGCATGTGCCGGACTACCTGTTCCTGGACGAGGCCACGGCGTCGCTGGACGAGCCGTCCGAGGCCCGGCTGTACCGGCTGCTGGCGGAGAAGCTGCCACAGGCCACCATCGTCTCGATCGGCCACCGCTCGACACTCGACGCCTTCCACACCCGCAAGGTGGCGCTGGTCAAGGACGGCGCGATCCACGTGCTCGGTAACGGCGGCGAACCGGCCGAGAAAGAGCCGAGCGTGGCGAGCTGAGGCGGGCGCAAGGTTGGCGGTTCGGTGCTTGGCTCGGAGGGCGCCCCCCACTCGTCATGCCCGGGCTTGACCCGCCTGCGCGGCCGAAGCCGCTTCGGCGAGGCGAAGGCCCGGGCATCCACGCCTTTTCTGCGTCGGAGCTAACACGTGGATGGCCGGGTCAAGCCCGGCCATGACTGCGTGGAGAAAAGCAAAAGGGCGGCAGGTTGCCCTGCCGCCCTCATCAAGTCTCTTCGGGAAGAAACTTACTTCAGGTTGCTCATCGCCGTCAGGTCGAACGAGAGCTTGGCGATGCCGGTGGCGCCGCACCAGTTGGAGCCGACGCCCGACGGATTGATCGGCGTCACGAAGGTGCCGGTCGAAGCGGTGAGATTGCCGCGAGCCGCAAAGTCGCTGGTGAAGGCGTTGCAATCACCCTTGGAGAGGTTGGTGTCGGAGTAGCGCAGGTCCAGCGTGGCGACCTTGTAGGTGAAGCCGATGCCGATGTTCCAGGTGTTGTAGTCGGCATACTTGATGCCGTTCGGGAAGGCCGGGACGCCATAGAAGCTGTCGGAGGTGCCGAGCCACTGACGGCCGAACTCACCCGACACGTACATGCCGACGCCGCTGGCGCCGAAGATCGTGGGGGGCGCGATGTACTTGCCGGTGACCGAAGCGTAGTTGCCCCAGGCGCCCGAGTTCAGGTAGCTCGGGGTATAGTATTCGGTGAAGCCGAACGAGAAGTTGTCGTTCACCGTGTAGGTGCCCTTGGCGTAGACTTCGAAGAAGCTGAGGTCCTTCTTGATCACGTTGGTGTTGAGCAGGGCCTTCTCGGCGCAGTCAGCGCCCTGGAACACGCCGGCGTTGTCGATGCCGGTGCCGCCGAAATAGCAGGTGCCGCCCGGATACAGGTAACCCCAGACACCGATATCGAAGGCGAACGCGCCGAAGGTCGGGCGGATACCGCCGTAGATGTCGATCTCGGCCGCGGCGCGGTTCGGGAAGGAGATGCTCTCACCGGACACGCCGACATAGAGCTGCAGGTCCTTGGTGACGTTGTAGCGCGGCTCGAAATAGGCCGTGACCGACGGCTTGTGGTTCGACTGGGTGATGCCGCGGAAGACATAGTCGCTCATGATCGCGCCGCCGAAGGCGACATCCCAGGGGTCAAAGGCGGGCGGCGGCGGGGCCTTCAGAGCCTTGACCGGCATGTCTGCCGCGAAAGCCGAACCCGTCACCATTGCCAGCGCCGTTGCTAACAAAGCCACTTTTTTCATTTCAATCCCCATCACCAGTTCTCACCCAGTCGGTTTCCCGGAAGCCCCCCGGGGGTACGACCCGTCTGCAAAATTTCGTTACTGCGACAATCTGGATGGGAGGATGTGAACCGTGAAGCAAAAATCACGAGCATCTGCCGACTTTTTAGGCGTTCTGACGTTTCTACAAAAGGTTGTCAGCCTGTGTTGCTTCTCGATCACATTATTTGCATTCCAAAGTGCACAGAGCCGCCCGGATTAATACGGGCGCCTCCGGTGCAGTGGTGCCGGTGCCACGAATCAGACTGACGCAGGAAACGACAACCGCCCGGGGCCATTGTGACGATGCAAAAAGGCCGCAGCGTCACCGCCGCGGCCTTCCTGTTGTCGGTCGTTATCGCCAGGACGGACCCAGCCTTGCCTCGACCTCGGACCTCGCTCCGGTCCTGACTTTGGCCCTGACTTGGGACCTAGCCTTGTCCGTCGGCCGGCGTCGGCTCCGCAGAAGACGAAGGCATCGCCCAGCTTGTCTCGGCAGCGGGCTCGGGAGCCGGAGCTGCCACCGGCGCTGACGGCTTCGGCGCAGGAGCTGCCTTCGCCTTCCTCGGTGCTGCTTTCTTTGCGGCCTTCTTCGGTGCAGCCGCCTTGGCAGCCTTCTTCACAGACTTCTTGGCCGACGTCTTCGCAGCCTTCTTGGCGGCCTTCTTCGGGGCAGCCTTCTTCGATTTCTTGGCAGACTTTTTCGCGGACTTCTTGGCTGCCTTCTTCGCGGTCTTCTTCGCCGCTACAGCCTTCTTGGCCTTTTTGGCCTTCTTGCTTTTCTTCTTCTTCGCTTTCGCCATCGTGGTCCTCCTGTTGCCGCCAAACAATGGTCGATCGGGCGTCTTCAGCCGTCACCCTCCGGACGAAGGTTCAGCTCGACGCATTCAATGCCGGCCGCGCCCCGCCCGTAGCCCAATCGAGAAGCTCAATCGTGTGTACGACCGGAACTGACGTGCCACTGGCAATCTGCACCATGCAGCCGATATTGCCCGCGGCAATCATGTCCGGCTTGACGCTCGCGATGTTGGCGACCTTGCGATCGCGCAACCGGCCCGCAAGCTCGGGCTGGAGAATGTTGTAGGTCCCCGCCGAACCGCAACACAAATGGCTCTCCGGGACATCTTTCACCACGAATCCATTCTTGGAAAGCAATTCTTTCGGAAGGCCCGTGATTTTCTGCCCGTGCTGCAACGAACATGCGGAGTGATAGGCGACGACGATGTTGTCCTGTCGCGCAGTGGGTTCGAGTCCGAGGTCGGCGATGTATTCGGTGATGTCCTTTGCGAGTGCGGACACCTTCGCCGCATCCGCCGCGAAAGCCTGATCCTCACGCAGCAGATAGCCGTAGTCCTTGATCACGGTGCCGCAGCCGGACGCCGTCACCAGGATGGCGTCGAGCCCCTCGCCGGCAGCTTCCTTCTGCCACGCCGTGACGTTGGCTCGGGCCCGTCCCAAGGCATCCTGGTCGTTGCCGAGGTGATGGGTCAGCGCACCGCAGCACTGCTCGTCCCTGACCAGGACGACCTCGATGCCGTGGCGGGTGAGAAGGCTGATGGCGGCCTGGTTGATGCGCGGCGCCAGCACCTGCTGGGCGCAGCCTTGCAACAGCGCGACCCGGCCGCGCTTCTTGCCGAGCGCTGCGAACACACTGCCCGGCAGGGCTCCCGGCGCCGGCAGCCGGTTCGGCGCCAGCGCCAGCATCGCCTTGAGGCGCTGGATCAGGCCGGGCGTGGCCGAGGGACGAGGCGTCGGAAGAAACACGGCGAGCGGACGGGCCAATCGCGCCAGCCACATGCTGATGCGGAAGCGCTGCGGATCCGGCAGCACGAAGGCCAGCACCTGACGCAACAGCCGTTCGGCAAGCGGCCTCTGGTAGCGCTGCTCGATCCTGACCCTGGCCTGGTCGACGAGGTGCATGTAGTTCACCCCCGAAGGGCAGGTGGTCATGCAGGCGAGGCACGACAGGCAGCGGTCGACATGCTTGACCACTTCGGCCGTCGGGGTCTGGTCCTTCTCCAGCATCTCCTTGATCAGGTAGATGCGGCCGCGCGGGCTATCGAGCTCGTCGCCGAGCAGCACATAGGTCGGACAGGTTGCGGTGCAGAAGCCGCAATGGACGCAGGCGCGCAGGATCTTGTCGGCTTGCGCGATGTCGGGGTCGGCGAGTTGCGCGAGTGAGAATTCGGTCTTCATGCCGCAGCGCCCCGCCTCAAGCGTCCCCGGTTGAGAATGGTTTTTGGATCGAAACTGGCGCGCACCCGCTCGCTCAGGGCGGCAATGCCGGGCGCTTGCGGATGGAACACGTCGACCCCGCGCCTGACCTCCTCGGCCGCCCGGATCAGCGTGGCATGCCCGCCGACGGCGTTCGCACGCCGACGCACGGCGGACTCATGCGCATCGCCCTTCGGCGGCACCGCCGCCCAGATCAGGCCGCCGCCCCAATCGTAGATCACGTCGCCACCGGTCTCGCGCGCCAATTGGGTGCCGAGCGCCGCGCCGGAAGCCGGCGGACAAACAATCCGCCACACCGGCCAGGCCCCGAGCGCGCCGCTGGCCGCGAACGGCAGGACGTCGCGGATCGTGGCCCACAGCACGGCAGAGGCCGCATCCTCGACCAGCGTCGCGGTTCCGAACGGCGCCAGCAATTCCCGCAGCGAGCCGGCGCGATGCGCGGCGGAAGCCGTGATGCCCTCGAGCCGCAGCACCGTCAGCGCCTCGCCCTGGCCGGCGATGTCGCCAAGCCCGTCGGTCTTCGCCCGGAACGCCGATTTCGGCAGATGCGCGGCAGCAGAGACGTCGAAGGGCGAGCCGAGCGCCGCGGTCATCGCCTTGTTGGCGACGGCATCGTCGAGCCCGCGCAGCAGTAGCGTCCGCTCCGCTTCGGGCTTCGGCATCACCTTGAGCGTGACCTCGGTCATCACCGACAGCGTGCCCCAGGACCCCGCCAACAGCTTGCAGAGATCGTAGCCGGTGACGTTCTTGACCACCTTGCCGCCGGTCTTGAAGCTGTCGCCGAAACCGGAGACGGCATGCGCCCCGAGCAGATGATCGCGCGCCCCGCCCGCCCTGATCCGCCGCGGACCGGCGAGACCGGCCGCGATCATGCCGCCGATGGTTCCTGATACGGGCGTGCCGAGCAGCGGCGCGGTGTTGACAGGCTCGAAGGCGAATTGCTGGTTCTTGGCGTCGATCAGCGACAGCACGTCGTTCACCGGCGCGCCGGCCTGGAGGGTGACGATCAGCTCGTTGGGCTCGTAGGAGGTGATTGCATTCAGCGCGGAGACGTCGAGCACGGCGTTGGTCGCCATCGCATGGCCGATGCCGCGCTTGGAGCCATGACCGATGATCTCGAGCGGCTGCTCGTTGGCAATCGCCGCGCGCACCACCTCTTCGACGTCTTTGGCGTCTCTGACCCTGAGCGTATCCACGGGAAAAGGCGGTAGCGAAATTCGGCACCAAAATCAAATGCGGCGTGACGCCGATGGCCGGCCAGCGCGCTCGCGATGGGCCGCTCGCCGCACGGGACGCGACCGCAACGCTTCGATCTCAATCGAAGCGTTCACGACATCGACACTTCGATCGCCGGCGAACCGAACCCGTCGGGCCATCGCTACAAGGTGACGCCGATCGCGATCGAAACCAAGCGATGGAGGCAAACATGCAGCGATCGACAGAGGCGCGGCCACCCGTCCGCGAAACGTACAGCCGCAGATCGGTGATCCGAGCCTGCGGGACCGTCCTGGCGATCTATCTCTCGCCATGGACGGCGTCGTCATCTCATGCCCAGCAGCAAGGAGGAAACCCAATGAACCACTACGCAACGCAGAAATCGATCAGCGACGCCGTCGATGGCGGCGGCCTGCTCGTCGTCGCGCAATGGGAAGCCAAGCCCGGAGAAGCCGACAAGGTCGCCGCCATCCTCGACCATTTTCTGCCGGAAGCGCAGCGCGAGGACGGGGTCAAGCTGTTCCTGATCTCGCGCGGCAAGGACAATCCGGCCCAGTTCCTGTTCTACGAACTGTTCCGTGATGAGACCGCCTTCAAGGCCCACCAGGAGAGCGCGCACTTCAAGACCTACATCGCAGGCCAGGCGCTGCCGCTGCTGGCCAAGCGCGAGCGAGCGCAATACGGGCTGCTGTAACAGCTCTTACTTCCTTCTCCCCTTGTTCAAGGGGAGAAGGTAATTCAGCGCGCGCTTGAGGTCAGAACCGCGGGATGTCCGGAAACGCCAGCTTGCCGGCATGAACATGCATGCGGCCGAGCTCGGCGCAGCGATGCAGGGTCGGAAACACCTTTCCGGGGTTGAGCAGGCCCTGTGAATCGAAGGCGCATTTCAGCCGCTGCTGCTGGTTGAGGTCGATCTCGCTGAACATGTCGGGCATCAGGTCGCGCTTCTCGATGCCGACGCCGTGCTCGCCTGTGAGCACGCCGCCGAACTCGACGCAGGCGCGCAGGATGTCGGCCCCGAAGGCCTCGGCGCGCTCGATCTCGCCGGGCTTGTTGGCATCGTAGAGGATCAGCGGATGCAGATTGCCGTCGCCGGCATGGAACACGTTGGCGCAGCCGAGCTGGTATTTTTCCGAGAGCTCGCGGATGCGGGCGAGCGCCTTCGGCAGCGCGCCGCGGGGAATCGTGCCGTCCATGCAGAGATAATCGGGTGAGATGCGGCCAACGGCCGGAAACGCGGCCTTGCGGCCGGCCCAGAACAAATTGCGCTCGGCTTCAGACGTCGAGATCTGGCAGGTGGTCGAGCCGCAGGCGTTCGCGATGGTCTCAACGCGCGTGATCAGCTCGTCGACCTCGATCTTGGGACCGTCGAGCTCGATGATCAGCAGCGCCTCGACATCGAGCGGATAGCCGGCATGAACGAAGGCCTCCGCGGCGTGGATCGCGGGCTTGTCCATCATCTCCATGCCGCCCGGGATGATGCCGGCGCCGATGATGCGCGCCACGCATTCGCCGGCGGCCTCGACCTGCGCGAAGCCGACCATCAGCGCGCGTGCCGTCTCCGGCTTTTGCAGGATGCGCACCGTGATCTCGGTGATGACGCCGAGCAGGCCTTCGGAGCCGGTGATGACGCCCATCAGGTCGTAGCCGGCGTTTTCCGCCGACTTGCCGCCGATGCGCAGGATCTCGCCGCTCATCAGGACAATCTCGCAACCGAGCACGTTGTTGGTGGTCATGCCGTATTTCAGGCAGTGCACGCCGCCGGAATTCTCCGCGACATTGCCGCCGATCGAGCACGCGATCTGCGAGGACGGATCGGGCGCATAGTAGAAGCCGGCATGCGCGACCGCCTGGCTGATCGCGAGGTTGGTGACGCCGGGCTCGGTGATGACCACGCGATTGTCGAAATCGATCTCGCGGATGCGCTTGAACTTGCCGAGGCCGAGCAGCACGCCGTCCTCGAGCGGCAGCGCGCCGCCGGACAGCGAAGTCCCGGAACCGCGCGGCACCACCTTGATGTTCTGCCCTGCACAATATTTCAGGACCAGCGAGACCTGCTCGGTGGTATCCGGCAGCACCACGACCATCGGCGGTTGCCGATAGGCGGTCAGCCCGTCGGATTCGTAGGCCCGCATCTCGGCAGGCGTATCGATCACGCCCTCGCCGGGCACGATCGCGCGCAATGCCGCCACGATTTCGGCGCGGCGCGCGAGCACGGCCTGGTCACTCGCAGGCATCATGATGGCCATGGCATATCCTTCCGATTCACGCCGCACGATCGAATTATCACGGCAAATCAACCACGTCCGCGGTGGTTTGGGTAGGCCATCCGAAAGTCGCAGCGGCGATCTTCGGCGAGTTCGCTCTGGGACAAGTAGGACACCATGAAACCTGTCATGGTTTCGCGGCTTGTCCAAGCCGGGCGGGCCTGCCAAAACCGGCGGGTCCGTCGTTTGCCGACCAGGCAAGAGATCGACCAGGCCTAGACCCACCAGGGAAGAGACGAAGAGCACCCGATGACAAAACTGACTTTTGGCGCACTGATGATCCTCACCGTGACTGCCGCCGCACCCGCCGCGATGGCGCAGGATGTTGCGGCCGGCAAATCGTCGTTCAACAAATGCCTGGCCTGCCACGCGATCGGCGAAGGCGCCAAGAACAAGGTCGGCCCCGAGCTCAACGGCCTCAACGGCCGTAAGTCAGGCACCGCTCCGGACTACAGCTACACGGATGCGAACAAGAATTCCGGCATCACCTGGGACGAAGCCACGTTCAAGGAATACATCAAGGACCCCAAGGCCAAGATCCCCGGCACCAAGATGGCGTTCGCCGGCATCAAGAACGAGAACGAGATCAACAATCTCTGGTCCTACGTCTCGCAGTTCGACAAGGACGGGAAAATCAAGCAGTAAGCGCGCAAACGCGCGGCCGCTAGAGCTTCGGTTCTGATTGGATCAGAACCGAAGTTCCAGCTTCTTGGTTTGACGCGTTTTTTCACGCGAACCGGTATCCGCTTCGCTCCAAAACGCTCTAATCGGCGGCCGCCTGCGCCGGGGCGATTTGACCGATCATCGTCTCGATCTCCGTCTTCACGAGATCCGGCACCGCGTTCTGCACCATGTGGCCGAGATCGGGCAGCACGATCAGCTTTGCATTCGGCACGGTCGCGGCGAACGGGCGTGCGTGGATGTCGGTTTTCACTGTCTTGTCGGGCTCGCCGGCAATGATCGTGACCGGCGCCGAGATCTCGCCATAGCGCGAAACCTGCGCAGCCACAGCTTCCTTCAGCGTCACCAGATCATACGCGTTGGCGATGAACTCGCGCGGACGCAGCAGCAGCGGCGTCGCCGAGTCCTGCACGAAACCATCAGGCATGACTTGCGGCAGGAAGACGCTGCGCGCACCAGCCTCGGCAACGAAATACCCGAGCGGCAGCGTAATCGTGTAGGCGAGCAGCGGCCCGATCACGGGCGTTGCGATGATCTCGTTGTAGCGGCCGACGCCGCCGCGCCAGGGGTGGGTCACTGGCGCCAGCATCACGAGACCGGCGACGCGGCTCGCGTGATCGAGCGCGATCCGCGCGCCGAGCGCACCGCTCCAGGAATGCACGACGAAGACCGCGCGATCGATTCCAAGCTTTTGAAGCGCCTCGTCGATCATCCGGGCCTGGATCTGCGGCGTCGAATCCTGCCGCCGCATCCGCGTGCTCCAGCCGTGGCCGGGGCGGTCGATCAGGATGACGCGATGATCCTTGGCAAGAAGGTCGCCGAGCGGACGCCGCATCGCTTCGAGATTGGAGCTGGCGCCGTGCAGCATCACGATCGGCATGCCTGAACCACGCGGACCGATATCGACGACGTGAAGCACCGCGCCGTCGACCTCAACCATCCGGCCCTGGGGCGGAAAGGTGCGTTGCACGGCGAGAACGCCGGCCTGCGTCACCAGCGCCAGCAGAACCAGCGCGGTCACGACTGACATCACGATCATGGGGAGAATCCGGGCGATCCAGGGCACTTGGCAGTTACGCGACTTGCGGGCGGCAGTTTCGCTCCGTGAGACCGGACGCTCCACCTGAAATGTGGGGCTGTGGATATGTGCACAATTCCGGCAGGAAAAAATGCAATGAAATCAATCACATTCTCGATAGCGCGCAAGCCTCGGGCCAGCTTCATGCAGTCGTCATCGCGGTTTCCATATAATCGCCACGGTCGGTTCCGCCATCTAGGCGCAGGTAGGCGCCGATCCTCCTCGCGACCCCCAGGGGATGCGGGAAAGGCCGGCAGGATTTGTCCTGATTTGAACCGGAGAATTTCGATGAGCTTCAGATCCAACGACACTGCGATCGACGAGATCGTGGCAAGCTGCAACGGTGACCTGCGCGGTGCCGTGCGGGCACTGCTCCTGATCAACGAGCATCTCGAGACGGAGCTTGCAAAGGCCTACGCCGCGGCCGCCGACCGCAGCCTTATCGAGCGCGGCGGCAGCGCCCTGCACTAGGTGCAGGCTAGTTCGTTCCGTCCTCGTCCTTTTCCTCGTCGGGCGTGACCGCGGGGCAGGCGCGGATGGTCGAACGGGCAAGCTTGGCATCGGCCCTGGACCTGTAGGGACCGTCGCCAAACCAGATGTCGCCGATGATCACGGGATTGCTGGTGACGATGTTGCATTTGCCGGTGGCGCGATTGCCGACCACCCAGAACAATCCGTCGGCGAGGCTCGCCGTGCCCGACGCGAGCAGCAAGCTACCCGCAAAGATCAAACGCTTCATGGCTTTCGCTCCTGCCATGCAGGTAGGCCTGCGCGCGCGTCGACAATAGCCCTCAAGATGCTGCGTCTCCGATCTTGGTTAATCCGAAGACGCCGCATTCACTCAAGAATTGATCGAGTTCTAGGCTAGATGTCGCGTCCCTCGACCTTCTCGGTCAGCGCCTTGACCTGGTCGGGGATCTTCTCGAGGTGCGGGTTGACGGCGAGCGCCTTGCGGTAGGCCTCGAGCGCGCGCTTCTCGTCGCCGACCTCCTGCATGATCATGCCGAGACCTGCGAGCGCGCCGAAATGGCGGGGCTCCCGGATCAGCACCTCGCGGATGTCCGCCAGCGAGCGAGCGTAATCATTCTGCATGTAGTAGAGCGTGGCGCGCCGGTTCCAGGCCTCGATGTAATCGGGCCTGAGCTTGATGACCGAATCCAGCAGCTTGATCGCGATGTCGATCTTCTGCGCGTCGACCGCGGTCTTGGCCCGCGACATCAGCAGCGAAGCGGTGTCGCTCGGCGTCTGGATCCAGATCGCCCAGATCCGCGCCTCGACATGCTTGGCGCTGGCCTCGTCGGGCGCCGCCTTCAGCGCGCCGAACAGGAAATCGAGATTCTTGCTGCGGTCGACCTTGGGCAGTTTGGCCGGCGCCTCGGGAAGCTTCTTCTGTTGCTTGCCGGGCGGGGCCGGCGGATCAGCCTGCGCCAGCGCCGGACCGAGGCCGGCGGCTCCCAGAACGAGGGCCAGACACAGGGTGCGCGCGAAAGGGAATCTCACTGCCATGGACAAAGTCTAAACGCGCAAAGCCGCCCTTGCAAAGCAAAGGCGGCGTCAAACTCGTGTGAGAACGTGGTCTTGCGGGGCGCGCGAAGAGGCGACCGCGAGGGCGATATTAGCCCTGGCGAGCCTTGAAGCGGCGCTGCACCTTGTTGATCACGTAGACCCGGCCCTTGCGGCGGACCAGGCGGTTGGCGCGATGGCGACCGCGCAGCGATTTCAGCGAGTTACGGACCTTCATGGCAGAATCCTGAACGTTCGAAAGGCCGTGTTCGGCACTACCGTTTCGGCACGCGCGAATGTGGCAAAATGAGATCTTTCCCGCTGGCGGACGACCGCCCGGGACGGGGCGGTTCTTAAGGCATGGGGGGACCGGATGTCAATGTTAACTGCCCTGTTCCGCCACAGCAAATTCTTGAAAACAACCCCATGCACAGTAGAAGCGGCCGGATCGGCCCGATCTGTCCCTTCGCGGCCAGCCAGAGCAAGGACTTTTGCGGGCTTGCGGTTTCGGCTCCAACGACGCCTTGCCAAATTCGTTATATGATATAATCAATTTGGCAACCCGTCGGGAGGAAACCAATGCCGAAGCTGAAGCTGCCCAACATCGACGACGTCGTCGCCATCGACATCCACACCCACGCCGAGGAGCCCTGCGGTTGTCACGCCGACGATGGCTATGACGATTTCCAGGCGCAGATGGCGGAATACTTCAAGTCGCCGAACAAGCATCCGCCGACGGTGCCGGAGACTGCGGCCTACTACCGCTCCAAGAACATCGCCGCGGTGATCTTCCCGGTCGACGCCGAGCGCGAGACCGGCTTCCGCCGCTACAACAATTACGAGATGATCGAGGCCGCCTCCGACCATCTCGACGTCCTCATCCCCTTCGTCTCGATCGACCCGCACAAGGGCAAGCTCGGCGCGCGCGAGGCGCGCAAGCTGATCGAGGAATACGGCGTGCGCGGCTTCAAATTCCACCCGACCATGCAGGGCTTCTACGCCAACGACCGCATGGCCTATCCGCTCTACGAAGAGATCAACAATGGCGGCGCGATCGCGCTGTTCCACACCGGCCAGACCGGCGTCGGCTCGGGCATGCCCGGCGGCATGGGGATGCGGCTGAAATATTCCAACCCGATGTACATGGACGACGTCGCGGCTGACTTCCCCGACCTCAAGATCATCCTCGCCCATCCCTCCTTCCCATGGCAGGAAGAAGCGCTGTCGGTCGCGACCCACAAGCCGAACGTCTATATCGACCTGTCCGGCTGGTCGCCGAAATATTTCCCGCCGATCCTGGTGCGCTACATCAACTCGATCCTTCAGGACAAGATGCTGTTCGGCTCGGACTGGCCGGTGATCACGCCGGACCGCTGGCTGTCGGACTTCGCCAAGATCGACATCCGCGACGAGATCCGGCCGAAGGTGCTGAAGGCCAACGCGCGCAAGATTCTGGGGATCTAGGCGCGTCCTCATGGATTGACGGGCGCCCGCGATTGGGGCGCCCGCTCACCGCAGATTCTACTTGCCAGCTTGCGACTGCATGGCCTTTTCGATCTGCTCCTTGACCGCCTCCAGGTTGAAGCTCGCCCCCTTCTGCATCGGCGGGAACTCGATCGCCGTCTGGGCGAGCTTGCCGACCTCCTGCTGCACGAACTGGAATCGCCAGAACTCGAAGACAAACCAGTTGTAGTATGCCAGCGATCCCTTATCGCCACTTGGGATGCCGGTGCGCTCGAACGGATCAAGCCGAATGTTGGTGAGGATCGGCCAATCAACCTTGACCGTGCCTCCCAACCAGCCGCTCGGCTGATCGGTGAAGCGATATTTGAAGTCGTCGATGCGCACCGCGCTCAGTGTGCCCTCAGTGAAATAGAAGACCGAGTGGCGGGCAGACGGGCCTTTCCCGGTAATCAGGTCCATCTGGTTGTACCCGTCGAGGTAGACCTTGTAGGTCTTGTCGCCGAGCTGCTTTCCCTTCCTCAACTCTTCGGCGATATTTGGATTGCCCGCGGCGGCGACGAAGGTCGGGAACCAGTCGAGTCCGGAGATAATGCCGTTCTCGACCTTTCCCGCCGGCACTTTGCCCGGCCAGCGGATCATGCAGGGCACGCGGAAGCCGCCTTCCAGCGCCGTTCCCTTGCCGCCCGCAAACGGCGTCTGTCCGCCATCCGGCCAGGTGAAATTTTCCGCGCCGTTGTCGGTTGTGAACGCGACGATCGTGTTGTCGTCGAAGCCCTCGTCCTTGAGCTTCTTCATGACGGCGCCGACGATGTCGTCGAGCTGGGCAAACCCGCCCTCTGAGACAGACCAGCCGTTCTCGGAGTTGCGCATGTTCTCGTATTTTTCCGAGAGGTGGGTCACGACGTGCATGCGCGTCGGGTTGAGCCAGACGAAGAACGGCTTGTTGTCCCGCTTCGCCTTGTCGATGAAGTCGAACGTGATCTTCAGAATCTCGTCGTCAACCGTCTCCATCCGCTTGGGGTAAAGCGGTCCGGAGTCCTCGATCTTTTGCTTGCCGATCTTGCCCCAGCGCGTCTGCACTGTCGGATCGTCGACGTTGGTCGCCCATGAATGAACCATGTTGCGCGGACCGACGGTGGCCAGCAGCGATTGCGGGTAATTGCGGTGGGCCGGATCCTCCATGGCATCGAGGTGATAGAGGTAGCCAAAGAACTCGTCGAAGCCGTGCACAGTCGGCAGGAATTCGTTGAGGTCGCCAAGGTGGTTCTTGCCGAACTGCCCCGTGGTGTACCCCATGGATTTCAGCGCTGTCGCGATGGTCGGCGCTTGCGCCGGCATGCCGATCGGGGAGCCTGCCTGGCCGACAGTGGTAAGGCCCGTGCGGATCGGTAACTCGCCGGTGATGAAGTTGGCGCGGCCCGCCGTGCAGCTTGCCTCTGCGTAGTAGTCGGTGAAGCGCATTCCCTCCGCGGCGAGCTTGTCGAGGTTTGGCGTCCGGCTCGCCATGATGCCCTGATGGTAGGCACCAATGTTGAACCAGCCAATGTCATCACCCATGATGAAGACGATGTTCGGCCGCTGGCCGGCCGGCGCGGTTGGTTGTTGCTGCGCTTGCGCCGGGATTGTCAGACCCACGGCCGTGAGCGCGGAAGCGGCGACGAGAGAAGTACCGCTCAATAGCAGATCCCGGCGTTTCAGTCCTGCCTTGGCCGGCTCGATGCAGGTCTCAGGGTTTTTCGAAACCTTATCATTACTCATGACGCGACCCTCTGCCTCGTGATGCCCTCGCAACCGGCACAGAGCGGCACACTTCCGGCTTGATCTAGATCAAGGGATGTCCGAATAGGCTCAGAACCTGCAATGCTCTGGTCGCGCAGGTATTTTCTGCATGAGCCCAAAAGCCGACGCCGCGCCCCATGATCGCACCCCCTCGCCGGCGGAACGGCGCCCGATGCGAGTTTCCTTGTTGGATCGATGTCGCGGCGCCTTATATAGTCCGTGCGCCCGCAACGATCCCGGAGGACCGGTCAATTGAGCATCAAGGCCGTCGTCTTCGACGCTTACGGAACGCTGTACGATATCCAGTCGGTCGCGGAGATTACCGAGGACGCGTTTCCGGGTTACGGCGAGATCATCACGCAAATCTGGCGGATCAAGCAGCTCGAATACACCTGGTTGCGCTCGCTGATGCGGCGCTACCAGGATTTCGCGGCCGTCACGCGCGACTCGCTCGCCTATACGCTGCGCCTGCTCGGCCTCGCCTATGAGGGTGAGGCATTCGAGCGCGTGATCGAAAAATATCTGCACCTCGACCTCTATCCGGATGCGGCAGCAACACTCGCGGCCTTGAGGCCGCGCAAGCTCGCGATCCTCTCCAATGGCAGTCCGGACATGCTGAACGCGCTCGTGCGCAACTCCGGTCTCGACCGCCTGCTCGACGCCACCATCAGCGTCGATGCGAAGAAGATCTTCAAACCGAGCCCGGAAGCCTATGAGCTGATCGGCGAGGCGCTCGGCACCAAGCCGGATGAGGTGCTGTTCGTCTCCTCCAATCCCTGGGACGTCGCGGGCGCAAAGTCGTTCGGGCTGAACGTCGCCTGGATCGAACGGGTGACGCCCGAGGCGATGGCGCTGGCTTGCGTCGAGAACGAACTCGTGGCACCGCTGACGATGTTCAAGGCGATCCGCACCCAGATGGACGAGCTCGGGTTTGCGCCGGACCATCGCGTCCGTTCGCTCTCCGAGCTTCCAGGGATCGCATAAGCATCGCCGCCCGCCCACAAATCTGAATGAGCCGCCTGGAATGAGCCTGGAATCCGTTCGCGCCTTCTTCGCCGAGAAAGCCCCCGACATATCAGTGATTGAATCGCCGATCAGCTCGGCCACGGTGCCGCTGGCCGCCGAGGCCTATGGCGTCGAGCCCGGCCGGATCGCCAAGACGCTGTCATTGCGGATCGGCGAGCGCGTGATCCTGATCGTCGCTGCCGGCACCTCGCGCATGGACAACAAGAAGGTGAAGGCGCAGTTCGGCGGCAAGCCGAAGATGCTGGGGCTGGAGGAGGTTGCCGGGATCACCGGCCACGAGGTCGGCGGCGTCTGCCCGTTCGGGCTGAAATCACCGCTGCCGATCTACTGCGATGTGTCGCTGAAAGCCTTCGACGTGGTGGTACCGGCCGCAGGCTCGACGCACAGCGCCGTGCGCATCACGCCGGAGCGGATGGCGGAGCTGACCGCGGCTGAATGGGTCGATGTCTGCGAGCACAGACCCTAAGGCGGCTAGGCGGGCGAGGCAAGCGCCGAGCAGCGTCCGGATTAGCTCAGACAGATGATGTCGTGACGGCTGGTGTGCTGTTCGGCAAATGGCCGGAGGATGACCTCACGCCAAGTCGTTTTCGGCACTTGGCTGACTGCAAGTCGTTGCACGGTTATGACGGTTTCGGCACAGGACGACCGGTCGTTGAACCCCGATGGCGCCAGACGTGATGGCTGGTGCATTTACCGGTCAAGGACGCTACCATGGGGACCATGACCGACGACAAGGTGAAACGACGACTGACCACCGTGCTGTGCGCTGACGTGTACGGCTATTCTCGTCTCATGGAAGCAGACGAGACCGGAACGCTGGAGACGCTCCGCCGCTACCGCACGGCCATTGCGCGACTGGTCGAGCGTCATGACGGCCGCATCGTGAATACCTGGGGCGATGCCGTGATCGCCGAGTTCACCAGCGTCGTCGAGGCCGTGCAATGTGCGGTCGAGCTTCAGCAGGAAATCTCCAATCAGGGTTCGGGCGCGTCTCAGGCGAACCCGATGCAGTTTCGCATCGGCATCAACCTCGGTGACGTCATGGTGGACGGCACCGACATCTATGGCGACGGCGTCAATATCGCATCGCGCCTGCAAGAGCTCGCTGAACCCGGCGGCGTCGTGATCTCGAGCTCCGTCTACGATCAGGTGCACAACAAATTATCCGTTGGCTTCGACTGCCTTGGCCAGCGCCCGATGAAGAACATTGCTCCACTGACCAGTTATCGGCTGACGCTGGGCGGCCGAACCGCCGCGCCGGAAAGCTTCCCGCTCGAAGAAAGCGCCGCTCCCTCAGAGAGATCGCGTGCTGCGCGGATGGAAGACAGGCGCGCGCCATCCTCGTCGACGAATGTCGTCTCGGATTGGCTCACAAAGCTGCCCCGCCCGGTGGCAGCGGCCCTCACGGTGTCGGCCTTCCTGATTCTGATCAATCTCTTCACTGGCCATAAGATCTGGTTCCATTGGCCGGTCGCAGCCATTCTCTTCGCTGTCGTCCTGCGGATGGTGCTTGGACATCGACCGGAATCGGACCGCGAGGGCCAGCGTTGAACGAGGCGGCACGACCGCATCTTCGCTCCTGACGCTGCGTACCATGCTCTAGGTAGCGCTAATCGTCGTCATTGTCATAGGGCCGCGGCTGCACCTGCTGAGGCGGTGGCGCGTTGTTGTAGCGTGGGGGCGGCGCGACGCGATTGCGCGGAACCGGCTGCTGCGGCGGCATCTGGTTATTGGACTGGAATACTGCGCGGCAGCCGCTCGAGAGCTGCGGTGTATTCTGTTGCAGGCACGCCGTAATGCGGCTCACGTCCGGGATCTGGTCGCTGCACAGCCGCCACACATCCGGCGTGCAGGCCATCTGTTGTTCCATGGTGCCGCGATATTCCTGTGCAGACGCAGCGCCCTGCGCGACGATGCCGCTGACCGCGAGCGCCACACCCAGCGCAATCCGCTCTGATCGCATGTCTCGATCCTTCCTGAATCCCACGAATTCTCATCAATCAATGAGGCGGGAGCCGGTTCTGGACCAACAACAAAATGTGAAAGCGCGCCTGGAACCTGTTCATCCTTCGGCCGTCCGCGCTTTCGCGTCCAGAGGCGTCATGCCAAAGCGCCGACGAAACGACCGATGGAAGTACGAGACATCGTTGAAGCCGGAGAGATGGGCGATATCGCTGATCTTGCCCGCCCGGTGCAGCGGATCGCGCAGCAGCCGTGCCGCGCGCAGCAGCCGCTGCTCCAGCACGAACTCCGAGAACGTGGTGCCGCTGCGCTCGAATAGCAATTGAATGGTGCGAGGGCTGGCGCGATGGCGCCGCGCGAGGTCGGCGAGCGTGAGGCTGCCGCCGCCGAGCCGCTCCAGAATGTCAGCCTTGATGGCTTCCAGCCGCGCCGCGGCGAGGCCGCGCTCTTTCGCCAGTTCAGTGGCGTCGCGCCTGCCGCCGAGCACCAGCACCATCAAATCCATCAGGTGTTGCGAAACGGCATGCTGCGCCAGCGCATCGAGCCCCGGGGCGTGCTGAAGTGCGAAGTCGTAATATCGATGCAGCAGCGCAGTGAGCGCGGGGTTATGATCGAGCGGCCGCGCAACGCTGTCTTCGGCATCGGGGCAATAGGACAGCAGCGTCTTGCGGTCGAACAAAGCGGCCTTGTTGCTGCCCTTCTCGAGCTGCGAGACGAATGCGCCCTTGATGGAGCCGTCGATGAGACTGATGCCCAGCGGCGCGACTTCGAGCGTGCGACGGCCCATGACCGCGTGCAACGGCGAATCCGGCGCAATCAGCAACGCCAGATTGTCGCTGGCGCCGAGCGTCATAAATCTGATCGGCGTGCCGTTGCAGGAGGATATCGTTGCCTGCGGCAACATCAACGCTTTGACATCGCAGTTAAAGGAGCCGTCGGACAAAGGCGAAAGATCGGCTGCCATCACGCGGCGGCAAAATTCCTCCCGCCACATCTCATAGGCCGGCCCATGCGGCTCGCCGGTATAGCCAAGGCGCGGCGCGGCGGGAATCGATTGTCCGTCGGTCGCCATCAACGCGCATCTCCAGGCTCATTCCGGAAGCACTGATATCGCGTTGGTTGCAGCGCGCAATACGCTGCGGTCGCGATTGCGCGTAAGCCCAGTCAATTTGCGCTCTAGTCCATTTGCCGCGGCAACACGCCGTGGCGGCGCCGCAACAAGTCCGGAGCAAACCGGCACCTTGCGCCTTTAACCATAGGGCATTTCGCATTACGCCAAGAAGCGCGGTCACTTCCCCGCTAGCAATTGTGCTGGACTGGGGGAATGCGGCGATGCCGACTGCAATGCCGGCCCGTGCGCAAAACGCCACAACGGCCGCCATGCTGCGTAACAGGCTGCTCGTCACCACGGCGCTGGCGCCGCTGGTGCTCGCCATGCTGCCGGTCCTCGTGCCTGGCCCGGCCTTCGCGGCCTGCACCGTGGCCGGCACCGGCGTGATCGGTGCGCTCAATTCGGGTGACGTTGCGACCTGCACCGGCCTTGGCAACACCGACCACATCAACGCCACGGGCGACAGCAACGTCACGGTCAATATCGGCGACGGGACGTTGACATCACTCCTGCCCGGCGCCGGCATCCCCGCGATCGTTTTCGACGGCACCATCGCTTCGCACGTCACCGTCAACAATCAAGCCACGGCTTCGACCTACAGCGGAGCCGTTCTGCTCTCCAACGGATCGAAGCACAACAATGTGACGATCGCGGCCGGCGGGATCGCGGAGGGGACGGGCAACGTCGAAGCGGCTGTTGTCATCGACAATTCGAACGACAATGTCGTCAACATTCGCGGCACGGCCGTCGGCACCGGCGGAAACACGACGGGACTTCGAATCAGCGGGACGTCGACCGCCAATGTCGTCCTTGTTTATGACAGCGGATCGATCGGCGGTGGCCATACCGGCGTGCAGTTCATCGCCGGCGGCAACACCCTCCTCAACGGCGGCACGATTTCCGGCGGCTTCTTCATCGCCATCCAGGGTTCTTCCGGCGCCGACAAGATCCTCAATTCCGGGACCATCACGGGCGGCGGCAGCGGGGCGATCGACCTGTCCGGGGGCGATGACGTGCTCAGCCTCGCCCCCAGCTCGACGATCACCGGCAATGTTCGCGGCGGGACCGGCACCGACACGCTGAACCTTGCCGGCAGCGGCAGCGGCTCGTTCGACCTCAGCAATCTCGGCGCCTTCCTGCAATATGACGAGTTCGAGCAACTGTCCAAAACCGGCACCTCGGTCTGGACGCTGACCGGCGCCACCGCCTTCAACGGCGCAACGACGGTGGACGTCGGCGGTCTGATCGTGAACGGCACGCTGCCATCGGTGGTCACCGTCAATGGCGGCTATCTCGGCGGCAACGGCACGGTCGGCGGCATCGTCGTCAACAATGGCGGCATGGTCGCGCCGGGCAATTCGATCGGGACCCTCAACGTCAGCGGCAACGTCACCTTCAACGCCGGCTCGATCTTTCAGGTCGAGATCAACCCCGGCGGCCAATCCGACAAGATCGCGGCGACCGGAACGGCAACCCTCAACGGCGGCACGGTGCAGATCGTGCCGCTCGGCGCGGGCTTCCTCGCCAACACTCAATATACGATCCTCACGGCGGCCGGCGGAGTCAGCGGCACGTTCGCGACGCTCACGACCCCGGGCGGCCCGCTCGTCTCGGGGCAGCTCAGCTACGATACCAACAATGTCTACTTCCTGCTGCAACAGATCGGCGGCCTCGGTACGTTGTCGGGCCTGACGCCGAACCAGGCCGTGGTGGCCGGCGCTCTGGATCAGGCGCAGTCGGCCGGCGCATCAGGGCCGCTCGGCACCGCGATCAACACGCTCGCCGCGCTCAACACGCCGGGCATCAAGGCCGGTCTCGACGATCTCGCCGGACAAATCCACGCCGACGGGCGCCGCTTCACCGCTGACCAGACCGACATGTTCCAGAGCTTCATGTGGAACGCCGGCACGCAGTTGCGCGGCGAGAGCGTGCGCATGTCGGCGTCCGCCTATGCCGAAGTGCCGGCGGACCCGATCGGGAAGGCGCTGCGCAACCGCCGCGTTGCGCCGGCGCAGAGCGTCTGGTTCGGCGGTTACGGCAATTGGGACAAGGTGGCGACAAGCAATATTGCTTTCGGAACGAACACGGTCGTCGGCGGCGCGGCGCTCGGCGCCGATCTCTGGAACCTGCCAGGCTTCACGGCCGGCCTTGCGATCGGTGCATCGACCGGCCAGCTGCGCATGGCGGGACGCGCCGACCGCATCGACGCCAATGCCGGCCATGCCGGCTTCTATGCACGCGGCGCGAGCGGCGGCTTCAATCTCGCATCCGCGATCAGCTATTCGTTCGCGGCGCTCGACTCCTCGCGCACGATCTCGTTCCTGGGCGAAACGGCAACCGCGTCCTCGCGGGCCGACACCTTTGCCGCCTCGTTCGGCATCGCACGTCCGTTCGAGAGCGGATGGGGTTTTACAGCCGAGCCATTCGCCAAGGCCGACTGGTATTCGACCCATCAGGGCAGCCTTTCCGAAACCGGCGCGCCCGGCGTGAACCAGTTGGTGCGGGGCGGCAGATTCGACGTCGTCTATGGCACGGCGGGCCTGCGCGCCGGTCACCGCATGGTGATGCCGAACGGCCGAGCGGCGCAGCTCGGCGCGACCCTTGCCACGCGCCATGAGTTTACCGGCAGCGCGGCAACCACCATTGCGGCCCTCGAAGGCGCGCCGGGCCTTCCGTTCGCGATCACCGGCGTCGAACGCGCCCGCACGGTCGCGATCACCGGCGCGGAGATCCGCTGGGATCTCACGTCCGCGACGTCGTTCAAGGCGTCCTACGAGGGTGCGTTCGCGCCGGGCTACGACCGCCACACGCTGCGGGGCATCGTCCGCAGCGAATTCTAGATGACCGCTACTCCACCTTGCCGATCTTCTTGACCGCTGCGATCAGCCGCGCGCTGTCGGTCGCGACGAAGTCCGAGAAGGCCGGCGCGTCCTGATAGGCGACAACACTGCCCGAGGCCTCGAACGATCTGAGCACGTCCGGGCTCGTCATCACCTGCGCCATCGCTTCGCGCAGGCGGGTCGCGATCGGCGCAGGAAGAGAGCTCTGCGCAAAGAGCCCGGCCCAGATGTACATCTCGACGTCCTTGTAGCCCAGCTCCTGGAAGGTCGGCACGTCGGGAAAGCTCGCGATGCGCTGCGCGCCGCAATTGCCGAGCACGCGCAGCTTGCCGTCGTCGACCTGCGGCTTCAGCGTGCCGGGCGCGGCCGCAATCGCCTGCACGGTGCCGCTGAGCAGCGCGGTCAGCGCCGGGCCTGCGCCGCGGAACGGCACATGCAGCAATTTGATGTCAGCGCTGCTCGCGAACATCTCCATCGCGACATGCAGCGTCCCGTAAGGCCCGGACGAGCCATAAGTGATCTGGCCCGGGCGTTTCTTCGCGTCCTCGACAAAATCCTGCGCCGTCTTCCACGGCGCCGATGCCGGCACCGCAAGCAGCGTGGGATCGGCGAGCACGCGCGCGATCGGCATGAACTGCGAGACTTCGTAGGCGACGGGCCGGTCGAACAGACGGTCGGCTTCGGGAAGCACCGCGAGCGAGGACAGCGTCATCAGCAGCGTGTAGCCGTCGGGCTCGGCGCGCGCCGCCGCGGCATTGCCGACCGATCCGCCGCCGCCACCGGCGCGGTTGTCGACGATGACGGGCTTGCCGAGGATCCGTTCCAGCGCCATCGCGACGGGACGCGCGGCAAGATCAGCCTGACCGCCGGCCGGAAACGGCACGATCAGGGTGACGTTGCGTACCGGATAGGTTTGCGCGACGGCCGGCTCAGGCAATGCAGCCCGCAACAACGGCAACGCCGCAGCGATACGCAAGAGATCGCGTCGATCCATCATGGCCTCCTACCCCCGATTTTCTTTTGTTTCGCCAGCCTAGCGTGCCGCGCGGCAAGAACAAGGCGTTAACGAAGCATTGACCATGTCCGGCCCCATCCGGAACGCATCCGTGAACCCGCCGTTGCCCACTCGAGGGAGTGCGTGATGCGGAATCTAGCGACCATCGACGTCGCCCTGGACGAGATGCTGGTGAATCTCGCCGCGATCGTCCTGCGGCTTTCGAAGCCCGAAATGACGCGAACGCCGGAAGCGCGACGCGCCCTCGCGCGATCGGTCCATCAATATGCGGTGTGCGCGAAGCGCTCGAGCGACCCGCGGGTGCACGAATTGAAGTCGCGGCTGGAAGAGACGTTGAAGCCGAGCTTGCGCGTTGTCGTCAGGGATGGTGTGAAGGTGTCGTAGTCGAATTCCAGAATACCTCCGCGGAGACACTCTGGATTGCTTCGTCGCTTCGCTCCTCGCAATGACGGAGATCGTTGAAACTGCTCGCTCTACGTCGCCTTTGCTTTTCCGCGCGCGCGCCGCTTGCACGTGCCCGGCAATTTTGCCGCGAGAAAATCGCCGAGTGCTTCGACGCGCGCGGGGCGCGGGCCGCCGGGCGGGGTGACGAGGTGCACGGCGCCTTCGGCCTGCTTCCAGTCTTTCAGGATCACTTCGACCTCGCCGGATGAAATCGCTTCACCGACGATGAACTCGGGCAGCTCGGCGATGCCGAGACCGGCGATCAGTGCCGGCATCACCGCTTCGCCGTTGTTGACGCGAAGCTGTCCGCCCGGACGGACGCTCGCCTGCTCGCCGGCCGAATTGGTGTAGTGCCAGACATTGGGCGTGGAGAGATAGGCGTAGCTGAAGCATTTGTGTTCGGCGAGATGCATCGGATGCGTCGGCCGCCCATGGCGCTTGAGGTAGGACGGCGCGGCCACCGTGAAGCGCGGCATGGTGAAGAGCCGCCGCGCGATCAGCGAGGAGTCCGGCAGCCGCGCGATCCGCACCGCCATGTCAAAGCCTTCGCCGATCAGATCGACGGTCGCATCGCTCAAATGCAGATCGACCGAGACCTCGGGATAGGTCTCGAAAAATTCCGGCAGCAGCGGCGCCACCGCCTTGATCCCGAACGTCATGGGCACGGCGAGCCGCACCAGGCCGCGCGGCGCCACCGATTGCGCCAGCGCCTCGTTCTCGGCCGCCTCGCCGTCGACGAGCAGACGCGTCGCGCGATCCGCGAGCTTGTGCCCGGCGTCGGTCAGCGCGAGGCGACGCGAGGTGCGGTTGAACAGCCGGGCGCCGAGCCGCTCCTCCAGCCGCGTGACCGCCTTGGAGACCGTTGCCTTGGACATCGCGAGCTCGCTCGCGGCCCCCGCAAACGACCGTAATTCCACGACTTTTGCGAAAATCGCGAGCGCCTCGAAATCGGGGAGTTTTGCCATGGGAGCCGGTCCAATCGGGGTATTTTGGGAAACAATACGTTTCAACAGTTTCTATTTCTATACCACAGGCGGAGGCTTATCCAAGGGTCATCAGAAATTCAGGAATGGAGAAATCCAATGACCAAGAAGCTCTCAGGCAAGGTTGCCCTCGTCACCGGCGGCTCTCGCGGCATCGGCGCGGCCTCTGCCCGGGCTCTCGCCGATGAAGGCGCGGACGTCGCCATCAGCTATGTCGCTTCGCCCGACAAGGCCGAAGCGGTCGTCGAAGACCTGAAGACCCGCGGCGTCAAGGCGCGCGCCTTCAAGGCCGATCAGGCCTCGGCCAAGGACGTGACGCAACTCGTCAACGACGTCGCGAAGGAGTTCGGCCATCTCGACATCCTCGTCAACAATGCGGGTGTCGCCAATGGCGGTTCGATCGACGATGCCAATGCCGACACCGATGCGCTCGCCCGCCAGGACCAGATCAACGTGCATGGCGTGATCGCGGCGATCCGCGCGGCCTCGCACTTGATGGGTGAAGGCGGCCGCATCGTCACCGTCGGCTCGATGCTGGCCGACCGCGCCTCGTTCCCCGGCCTTGCCGACTACGTCGCCACCAAGGCGGCCGTGGTCGGCTACACCAAGGGCGCGGCACGCGACCTCGGCCCGCGCGGCATCACGGTGAACGTGGTGCAGCCCGGCTCGATCGACACCGACATGAACCCGAAGGACGGCGGCGAGTTCGCCGAGACCCAGCGCAAGCAGCACGCGCTGCAACGCTTCGGCCGCCCCGAGGAAGTCGCCGCCGGCGTCGTCTTCCTCGCCAGCCCGGAAGCCTCCTTCGTCACCGGCACCGTGCTCAACGTCGACGGCGGGTTCGGCGCCTGATCCAGGCGCCGACCGCTCCAACAAGGATTACGCAGATGATCGAACTCAGACCTTTCGACAAGCTCGGCGGCGCCGATCACGGCTGGCTCAAGGCCAGGCATCATTTCTCCTTCGCTGGCCATTACGACCCGAACAACATGGGTCACGGTGCGCTGCGAGTGTGGAACGACGACGAGATCGCGCCGAACACCGGCTTTCCCGCCCATCCCCACGCCAACATGGAAATCATCACCTATGTGCGCGAAGGCGCGATCACCCATCAGGACAGCCTCGGCAACGAAGGCCGCACCGAAGCGGGCGACGTGCAGGTGATGAGCGCCGGCAGTGGCATCCGCCACTCCGAATACAATCTCGAACCGACGCAGACGCGGATCTTCCAGATCTGGATCGAGCCGACCGCGCGCGGCGGACAACCGACCTGGGGCTCGAAGCCGTTCCCCAAGTCGGACCGCTCGGGCAAGCTCGTCACCATCGCGAGCGGGATCGAAGGTGATACCGACGCGCTGCCGATCCGCGCCGATGCGCGGGTGCTCGCCACCACGCTGAAGGCCGGCGAGAGCGCGGAGTACGCGCCGCAGAAGTCGCGGCACCTCTACCTCGTGCCTGCGGCAGGCTCGGTCGAGATCAACGGCGTGCGCGTCAATGCCCGCGACGGCGCCGCGATCCGCGACGAGGACAGGCTGCAGATCACGGCGCTGGAAGATACCGAGCTCGTGCTCGTCGACGCGGCGTAAGCGCCGCTCAAACAGAAAAACTCAACTCATCATTCAACGGAGACCACCATGACCAAAGTTCTCGTCCTCTATTATTCCGCCTACGGCCACATCGAGGCGATGGCCAATGCCGTCGCCGAGGGCGCGCGCGAGGCCGGCGTGACCGTCGACATCAAGCGCGTGCCCGAGCTGGTGCCGGCCGAGGTCGCGAAGGCGTCCTATTACAAGGTCGACCAGGCCGCCCCCGTCGCCAAGATCGAGGATCTCGCGAACTACGACGCGATCATCGTCGGCACCGGTACCCGCTTCGGCCGCATGGCCTCGCAAATGGCGAACTTCCTCGATCAGGCCGGCGGGCTCTGGGCCAAGGGCGCGCTGCACGGCAAGGTCGGCGGCGCCTTCACCGCAAGCGCGACCCAGCATGGCGGCCAGGAGACGACGCTGTTCTCGATCATCACCAACCTCTTGCATTTCGGCATGGTGGTGGTCGGACTGAACTACGGCTTTTCGGGCCAGATGGGCGTCGAAGAGGTCACGGGCGGCGCGCCCTATGGCGCGACCACGATCACTGCCGGCAACGGGAGCCGCCAGCCCAGCGCCAATGAGCTCGCCGGCGCGCGCTACCAGGGGCGCCAGATCGCGGAGACCGCAAAGAAGCTGCATGGCTGATGCGATGTGGGCGGCATTCTCATTCGGGGATGCCGCCCCATTTAATTGATATGGCTTTTGAGCTCCTCCTGATCGCGCAGATGATCCGCAGGCCCGCGCAGGCGCTGGCGCGGCGCTGGTATTGCCGCAGCCTGTTCCGCGCCTCGCGCGGCCGATTCCACTGTGCGGGCTGCAAGGGATCGTGATGCGCGGCGCCTGACCTCAGGCCTGCGTGATGTCCGCGTGCGGCGGGATGCTGATGACCGGCGCAGGTGCCGCCGCCGTCGAAAGCCACCAGCCCTCACCGGCAAACCAGCACGTCTCGTCCGGAGCGACTTCTCTCCGCAGCGACTGCACGCTCTCCCATCCCTTCGCGAACGCGTCGGCCAATCGTCGGGCGGCATCGGCATCCTGCAATCCCGCGCAGCCGATGAACTGGGCGCGGCTGAGGAATTTCGCCGGCCAGATCGGCCCTTCGTTCGGACGCGTGATCATCAACATGCCACCGAGCATGCCCTCCGGCGCCAGCGGAAACACCAGCCGCCCGCCGGGCCGCAGCGCCTCGAGCCATTCGGTGGCCGGCTGCGCCGCGCCCGCACAGACGTAGATCACGTCAGCAGCGGGCAAATCGGACGCGATGCCTGAGCGATCTTCCAGCGCGACATGGGCAACGTCCTTCAGATTTTCGCGCGCGAGTGCCGCCAGGCGCTCGTCGATCTCATAGGCGTGGACACGACCCGAGGGGCCCGTGAGCTCGGCGAGGATGGCCGTGTAATATCCGCTGCCGGCGCCGATCTGGATCACCGTCTCGCCTTCCCTCACGCCACAGCCGCTGAGCCAATAGGCGTGCGCGCCGGGCATCCCGATATTGAGGTTGCGCGTCGGGTCCAGCGCCAGAAGCGTATTTTGATAGAGGAAGGCGGGATCATCGTCGGGCGTCACGACATAGGGATGGCCACCGACGGAGATCGACCACGGCCCGGGTCCGGCGAAGGGCTCGCGCCTGACGGTGCGAAAGGCCTGCTCGATACGGGGATCCGTCGTCTTGGCCGCAGCGCAGAGCAACTGCGCATAGAATGCGCGATATTTCGCCGAACGATCTTCCATGTCGCCTCCGGAGCGGACGCGACCGTAACACAACGTCCGCGAGAATTGGAAGCACAGCGCCGTCGCGCATTTTGTGTCAGTGCGATGACTTGCCGACTGCGCGGACCACCGCTCAACTTCGCTCGGTCTTCCTCTTGACGAGGTCCCGCCCGATTGGCCGCACCGGCTCGCTCCGCAGCACCAGCGAGGTCGTGACCGCACCGAATCCGGCGATGCGATCCACGATCGTCTCCAGATCTTCCGGCGCCGGGACGAGCACTTTCAGCACGAAGCAGTCATCGCCGGTCACGCGATGGACCTCGACGATGTGGGGAATCTCCGCGAACCGCTTGAGACAGGTCTTGATGTGCTCATGCGTGGTGCGCAGGCGCACCAGTGCCATCAGGCCGAGCCCGAGGGCGCGCGGATTGATCCGGGCGCCGTAGCCTTCGATGATCCCGGCTTCCTCCAGCCGCTTGACGCGCTCGGAGACCGCCGGCTGGGACAATCCGACGGAACGGCCGAGCTCGGACAGCGGCACGCGCGCATTGGCTTGCAGAGCTTCCAGGATCTTCAGGTCCTTGGCGTCGATGCTTCCGAAGCGATCCAACAAAATTCTCCATTCCGCCTTGAGATCATCGGCAGATGATCCATTCCACCGATGATCTGCCATGTGACGCAGCGCCCGGACCGGCCACACTGCGCCTCCATCTCAGATATCACGGGACGATCATGCACGACATCATCACCTTGCCCGGCCTCGGCGGCTCCGGCGACACCCATTGGCAGACGATCTGGGAACGCAGCGACGCGCGCTTCTCGCGATTTCAGCCGACGAGCTGGGACCAGCCCGAACTCGACGACTGGGAGCAATCCCTGGAGCGGGCGGTCGGACGCTGCGCGAAGCCGCCTGTGCTTGTGGCGCATAGCCTCGCTTGCCTGCTGGTCGCGCACTGGGCCACACGTTTCCCATCCGCGATCGCGGGCGCGTTTCTGGTCGCTGTCCCCGATCCCGATGGCGCCAATTTCCCCGCGGAGGCCGCCGCGTTCAGGCCGGTCCCGGACCGAGCGCTGCGTTTCCCGTCGCTCGTCATCGCCAGCACGAACGATCCCTATGGCGGGCTCGAGCTAACGCGGCAGCGCGCCCGCGTCTGGCAGTCCGGTCTGATCGTGCTGGGCGCGCTCGGCCACATCAACGCCTCGAGCGGGATCAGTGACTGGTCGCAGGGCCGCGCGCTGCTTGATGCGTTCAGTGCGGGCCTTTCGAGATGACGGGCGGAGGCCTCTGTCAGCGCAACTTGCGTATCGCCGGGGTCGCGACCGCGGCGAGCCGGGGATAGCGGCGCAGGGCCTGCGCCGCATGGTCGCGCCAAGCATAGGGAGCACCGCGCCAGGACAGCGCGATGCTGACATCGGTCAGCGGCACCGGCTCGGCGCCGAAGCGACGCTTGTAGTCCTGGTTTCCGATGCTGAGATCGAAACGGCGCACGCCCTCCGCATGCAGCGCCGCCATGGTGCGCTCGGTCACGAGCAGCCCCGGCGAGCAGCGCGACCAGGAATCGCCAGCGTGGCTGATTCGCAGGAGGAAATAGGTCGCGCCGAACCTGACGCCGAGCGTGGTGGCGACGACGGCCTCGTCGCACACCAGCGCCGAGATGACGGCATAACCTTCCGCAATACCCTGGCGGGCGACCTCGCGATAAAACCGGGCATGGGCGTCGTCGTTGAGGACGAAGCGCGAGCCGAGCTTTCGCATCCGCGCCTGCTGCTGGACATCCATCACATCCAGAAGTTCATGCGCACGCGCGACGTCCATGGCAATCTCGAAACGCGCGCCGGCGTGACGATTGAAGACACGCCAGGAGCGCGGCATCTGCATGCGCTTGATCGAGGCCTGGTAGTCTTCGTAGGCGTCGCCCATCAGCACCAGATTGCCATTGAGCGAAGAGGATCCGATCCGGCCGAGCGACGCCAGCGGGTTCGGCTTGCCGCCGACATGGGCCGGCATCTTCTTCAGGCGCAGCAGGTCGAAACGGTCGGGCAGCGCGCGCAAGGCGTCGACCAGCGCCTTGTTGACCGCATCGGTCGCCGCCGCATCCAACGCGGCATCGAGCGCCAGGATCGGCGCGTTGTTGTCGGAAACGCCGAGGTCGGCAAACTCGACGATGCGGATGCCGCGCCTGACGTGACTGATCATCGGCACCATCGCGATGTCCTTGCCGGTCGCGGCATCGGAGATCAGTGCAATCAGCGGCGCAACATCGTGGAACGCCTCGTACCAGGCCCCTAACCAGTGAGCATGCTGGAACGCGGTACGATGGCCGGCGCTCAGGCGCGACGCAGCCTGCCGCCAGTCACGCACGAAATCGACAGCGATTCCCGACGTGCTGGACACAAGACCATCTGGCTGCTCGACGCTGAGAAACGTCATCCCCGGGGACATACGATTACTGAATGTTTCCAGATAGATTATGTTTTGCCGCAGACCACAAGTGACGTCACCGCTTATCGTTAAGCCGATGCCACCATCGCCGCTCCGGCTGCGACAAGCTGTCAGCGATCGGGTTCCGCATGTTCGACGCATTGGAACCTGGCCAGGAAATGCAGGCCGGCCACCGCGAGCGCGAACATGAACCAGATCGCATTCTGCCGTTCGAGCAGGAAGGTCTCGGTGGTCCCGTAATAAAGGCCGAACAGCCATATGGTGAGGAACAGCTTCGCCAGCGCACCGCTGCGACTGTGAGCCTGGGCCGACTGGAAATCGACCAGCGGCGCGAGCACGAAGACGAGGATCACGAGCGCCAGCCCCGGCAGGCCGATGGTGACCGCGAGTTCGAGATAGCTGTTGTGGCTGTGCGCCGCGCTCGTCGCCCATTCGGCGCCCTGGGCAGTTTGCCGCGCGGTCGCGTCGTCCCAGAAGGCCGCATAGCCATGGCCGATGACCGGCTTCTCGGCGACGGCCGCGAGCGCCAACTGCCAGACGTCGGACCGGCCGGTGAAGGTCGGATCGAGCGGAAGCAGGCGCGTCATGGCCCCGAGCGCCGGGCTCAGGACGCTGCCGACCGTCAGCAGGTTCATCACGATCAGCGGCACGAAGCAGATGGCCCGCTTCAGCCACAGGCTCCGCGTCACATAGACCAGCGAGGCGAGCGCGTAGATCGCAAGGCACAGCACCGATGACGTCTTGCCGCCGGTGAAGATCAGGAAGATGCCGGCAAGCGCGGCGATCGCCGGGCCCATCACGAACGAGCCGACGGCGGACAGGTAGATTCCGACATAGACCAGGATGGTCATCACGGGCGAGGCGACGTTCTTGTGGCCAAAGCTGCCGCGCCAGTCACCGGCGAGCTGCGGCTCGGTGACGTCAAGCGCGGTGTGAATCGAATATTGCGGCGCGAGGAAGACGCCGAGATAGCACAGCACCAACAGCGCGAGCGCGGCGATGCCGACACACCGGTTGAAGCTGCGCTGCGTCGGCGGCAGCAGCGGCAACAACATGGCGAGCGAGGTCACGCTGGCCGCGAGCACGAAGCGCTGCATCGAGACGCCGCGGCTCTCGGAGAAGACGATGTTGATCAGCAGCCAACCGACGAGGCAGAGATGCAGCGGGGTCACCAGGGTTTTCAGCGCGGGTGCGTCGGTGGCGGCGACGAACAGCACCGCGACCGCAGCCAGAAGGCCCCAGGAGACATAGTCGAGCGCCATTCGTCCGCCGACGACGATGGTCACTTCCTCGCTGCGCAAGTCGGGAAACGGACTGAGCGTGACCATCACCAGCAGCAGCGCCGCAACCGCGACGACGCAGCGCGCCGCCCGCACGGCATTGAGCCCGGCAAGCCCGTCGTGCAGAACGTGACCGAGCGATCGGGCCTCGACGTCGGCGATGTCAGTGGCGCTGCGATCCATGGCTCGAGGCTGATGGTGAAGCCGGAAAATCCGAGGTCTTAGCCCATCCCCGTTAAGCATTCGTCAACCAACGTGCCGGAGGCCTGCGACATCACCGCCTTCCGCTCGCATGATGCTCAGCGCGATCTCGTAATATTGCAGCGCGCGCTGCTCCAGCGTGAGATTGTCGAGCACGAAGGCGCGCGGATCGAACGCACCGGCGGCGCACCCGCCCCAGAAATCGTCCCAGCCCGCCTCGAACCCGGCGATGTCGGGGAATTTGGCGCCGCAGCGCTCGTCCCAATACGGCACCGACGACACCGGGGCGAACTGGACGCGGTGCGGATAATAATCGGGGTCCCGCCACGGGCCGCCGGGATCCCAGGCGAACACCGGCACGCCGCAGGACAGAGCCTGCTGATATGCGATGCCCTGGCTCTCGTTCTGGCACAGGAAGATCATCACGCGCGAATGCGCGAGCGCGGCCTGATAGTCTTGTTCCTTGTAGCTGCCGTAGCGCAGCTCCGTGAACGAGCGGCCTTCCTTGCGAAGGCGGGCGCGAACAGGCTCGATCAGTTCCGACGCAAAGCGCTCGCGGTCCCAATGGACCTTGTCGTAGATCAGGACGTCGACGGTCTTTTGCGACGGCGCAGACGGCGCCCAGAGATCCGTGTCGATGCCGATCGGCCAGGCCTCCGTGTCCGGCCAGTACGGCCGGTACATGTCGACATACCAGGGGCCGGGCACCACGACCTTCTTCACCGGCAGGCGCTTGAACAGATCAGGATCGTCGAGCGGATGATTGTGGGCGGCGACGCCGAGCAGGATCGGATTCTTCCACGCGAACTTGTCGAGCAGGAAGGTGCGACCGATGATGCAGGCCAGTTCCTCGGGATGCTGCGCGATGTGGCCGTAGTCGTTGACGCGGTAGCGGATGCCGAGCCGGTCGAGCCCCGCACAGAGATTGAGGAACACGCGAAGCTGCCCGCTCATGCGCGGTTCGCCGAGCAGCATCCGGCGCGCCATGCGTCGCAGATGCCGGTCGCCGGGAAACCAGCGATCGTCCTTGTCCTCGTAGAAGAGGTTGAGGACGATGGCATCGGGGTCGTGTCTGGAGGTCGTTGCGGGCACTGAATCCATCCGCGGCAATCAGGTCCGCATTCTCGCATGGGACCGGCTGTCGCACTCTTCCAAATTTGCCACAGGCTTAATGCCACTGGCTTAACGCTAATTGACGAAACCAAAGTCGCGCAGACGTTCGCGGCAACGATTTGGCTGTAATGCGGGTATCATTCGCAAGGTCGCGATCCATCGCATTGCCAATTCGGCGGATGGCCCTGGTTAACAGATCCTTAAAGGCGAGCCGTGGCTCTGATCACTGCCGAAGACGTTCTCGATTTACCGGCCACCACACGCATCGTTCCGGCGGTGCGCCCGCCGCTGCCGGCGAGCTCGACCAATTCGGTGTCCGTCGTCATTCCCGCCAAGAACGTTGCGGCCTATGTCGGCGAAACCCTCGCCAGTGCATTGGCGCAAGGCGAGGTGAGCGAAGTGATCGTCGTGGACGACGGCTCGAGCGACAACACCACGGCCATCGTCCGCGCCATTCGTGACCCGCGGCTACGCCTGATGACCAACGACTCCGCCGGCGTATCGGCGGCGCGCAATCTCGGCGCGCGGCATGCGAACGGCGAGTGGCTGCTTTTCCTCGATGCCGACGACCGCCTGCGCCCCGGCGCGGTGTCCGCGCTGCTCGCCGCGGCCCGCGGGGCTCCGCGCGCGGTTCTCGTCTACGGCGACTACAACACGATCGACAGCGAGGGACGGCAGATCGGCCGGCGGGGCCTGCTGAAGGGACGCCGCAAGCCGTCCGGCGATGTGCTGGCGCGGCTCGCGGCCGGCAATTTCATCGTCAATGGCGGCATCGCGCTCGCACGTGCGGAGGCTTTCCGCGCCATCGGCGGCTTCGACACCTCGCTTCGATATTGCGAGGACTGGCATTGCTGGTGCCGCCTCGCCGCGATCGGCGAATTCGAGTTCGCGCCAAAGCTTCTGCTCGATTATCGCCTGCACACCGCCAACACCATGAACGCGGCGGTGCGGACGCCGAAGGACTTCTTCCCGGCGATCGCGCGGGTGTTCGACGACGGACTGATCCTGGCGAGGCTGCCCGAGGGCACGGCGGCCGGGCTGCGTCTCGCCGCCGAGATTCATCTCGTCACCTATTCGGCGATGCAGGCAGTCCGCTTCGGCCGATATCGCGACGCCTTCGGCTATCTCGGGATGGTCGGCCGGCGCTCGCTCAAGGCGCTGCCGCGCGCCGCAGCGAGGACAGCCCTCGCACGGTTCGGGATCTAGGCCGTCAGGAAACGATCTTCGAGGCCTCATAGGGCTTCGGATCGTAGCCGAATGCGGCGAGAGCAGAACCGACGGCCACCAACGTCGGGTGCATCGCAACGATCGCTTTCGATGACATCAGCAGGCGAGCCGAGCGCATCAGCGACAGTGGCAGCCGTCCCAGGGTCTGCGCCAACAAACCCGCCCGCGCGCCTAAACCCTGCGTGGCTTTGGACCGCACGCGATAGTTGATCACCCCGAGGCGGAGGCTCCGTCTGGCAATCCAGCCGAGACTGGTGCGGTTCTGCGGCACGGTCTCGGTGATGACGGCTTCCGCGGTCCAGTGGAAAGTCATTCCGGCATGGCGGCCGCGGTAGAAGAAATCGCAATCTCCGCCGCCAAGGAAATTGAAGCGAAGATCGAAAGCCGGACTGCCGAGCCTCTCGAACGCCGCGCGCGTGATCAGGCAATTGCCGCAGCCATAGATCACCGGCACCGCACCGGTGTAATCGTAAGTGGGGCAGAAGACGGGATGAAGCGCGAGCCAGGGTTGGCTGTCGTCGTCGAACACCGGCAGCACCGGTCCGCCGACCACGTCGGCACCGGTCGCCTCCGCGGCACGGATCATCAGCTCGAGCCAATCGGGCGAAGCGATCTCGTCGTCGTCGATCATCAGGAAGCGGGTCGCGGCGGGAAACACCGCCTGGCCCGTCTCGAACGCGGCGTTGATCGCCTGGCAATTGCCCTGCCGCTTCTCGACCAGACAGATACCCTGCAGCTTGCCGGCGGCGAGATATTCCGCAGCGACCGGAGCGCTCGCGCGTCCTGCCGCATCGTTCTCGACCATGACCACCGCGAAGGAGCGCGTGGTGCGCTGACCGACAAGCGAATCCAGTGTCAGCCGGAGATGGTCGGGGCGGCGGAAACAGGGAATGCAGACGACGATTCCGACCGAGAGATCAATGACGCGCGAACTCGCGGCGATCTCCCGATTGGAGTCGCGCACGGCATCCGAGATCCGCCTGGCGGACAAATCTGTCGGGATCAGGGTCATGGCCTTCTAGATGGCTGAGACATGTTGAAAAAACCTTGCGTCCATTGTCCCAGGACGACACGTCGGCGCGGGACAGATACGTCGCAAAATGAACGGCCTGCTCCGGAACTCAAACTGCTCCGCGACACCAATGTCCTCGCTGGGACGCGCGTTATCATGCTTAACCCTTTCACGCGCTTTCCTGCGAACTCCTGCACGCGTGGTACTGCAATTTACAGTCCATCACCCATCGACGGCGGGCGCGCCGGGGCGCGACGTCGTTCTTCACCGCATTTTTACGCGCGGATGCTAGGGCTCGGCACGGCATGAGAGGCGCCGCAAGGGTCAGGAACGAACGTGGTGCGCAAGATCGAGAACCCGGCGCTGCGGGCCGGCGCGCTCCTGTTGTTCGCTTGCCGGCGCGCCTGGCTGACGGTGCGGTACGGGCGCCGACTCCAGCTCGGACCGGGGATCGTGTTCAAGGGTCGGCTGGTTCTCGGCCGCGGAGTCCGGGTGTCGATCGGTGCGAACTGCCGGATCGGCAAGCGCGTGCTCATCACCGGGCGCGGCCAGGTGACGGTCGGCAATGACACTTTTCTCAATGGTTGCTGGATCGGCTGCGAACAGAAGGTCGAGATCGGTTCGTTCTGCTTGATCAGCGACTGCGACGTCGTCGACACGGACTTTCACAATCTCCCGCCGCGGCTTCGGCACGAGCCTGCGGTTGCTCAGGCCATCGCGCCGGTGAAGATCGGGCACAACGTGTGGGTGGGCGCGCGCTCGATCGTGCTCAAGGGGGTGACGATCGGCGACCACTCAGTCGTGGGCGCCGGAACGGTGGTGCGTGAGGACGTTGCCCCGCGCGTGGTCGTCGCCGGAAACCCTGCTGCAGTCGTCAAGCGGTTCCGCGACGACGAATAGGCAGGCACGAACGCGGGCGAATCGCAAACCGAATTGCGGAAACAGTTGATCCGCTCTTCAACGATCTTGGCAACCAGATCCACACAAGCCTTGCGACGATCCAGAGTCCAATCGCGCGTTAATGTCTATTTTACTTCGTCGCGGAATCCTCCATCTGGAATCGCCGCGACGTGCTTCAAAATTCCCGCCAGAGTCAGATAGAGAAGTTCAGCAGGTCCCCGTGGCGCGCACACCGCTTGGCTAGTATCGTAACGAACCGTTAAGCACTGGGGCTCGTGGTGACACCAAAGCGGCACGAAGACGCGGCAAATGACGGCCTGGGCTTAAACGCTTTGTTTGCCATTTCAGTGAATAGTCCCTCACTGAGTATGGTTAATTTTCCCTGTTGCGTTGATTGGGCACCTATATCCCGGGTGCGTGGCGTAGAGCGAAGAGTAACCCCTCAGCCTGCGGCAGTTGGAATGAAAGCTGGGGATCATGCTTGACTATAACCAGCCGATCGATCGGGCCGGACCGGAGACCCCGCGACAGGGGACACAGGCCGGCTTCAATGTGCTGGAGCTCGTCAATCTGCTCTGGCGGCGGAAGGTCGCGATCGCCGCTGCCGCCCTGCTCGGTGCGACGCTCGCCGTTACCGTCGGCAAGAGCCTGACGCCCCGCTACACCGCCACGGCACAGCTCTATGTCGACCCGCGCGAGCTTCAGCTCGTCGATCGCGAGCTCACGCCGCGCGCGCAGGACGTCTCCGGAATGGCGATGGTGGTGGAGAGCCAGGCGCGGCTGATCACCTCCAACAGCGTGCTGCTCCAGGTGATCCAGCAGGCCGGCCTCGACAAGGATCCCGAATTCGGCGGCGGCGATGCGAGGAGCCTGATGTCGTCGCTGCTCGGCCTGATCGGCCTTCAGCCCCCCGCGCCCTCCGCCGCGGAGAAGAAGGAAGTGCAGCTTGCGGCGCTCGACGCGCTGAACAGGCACATCACCATCCGCAAGACCGAGAAGAGCTTCATCGTCGACATCGAGGTCTGGTCGACCGATCCCGCAAAGGCGGCGATGCTCGCCAACACGCTGACCAGCGCCTATCTCGCGGAATCCCGCAACTCGCAGGCTTCGGCCGCACGGCGCGCCACCAACGATCTCTCCGGCCGCCTCAAGGAGCTGCGCGAGCGGCTGCGCAGCGCCGAGACCGCGCTTGCGACCTACAAGGCCCAGAACAATTTCGTCGGCACCCAGGATGCACTGATCAGCGACCAGCAGCTCTCCGCCAGCAACCAGCGGCTCTCCGCCGCCCGCGCGGCGACGATGGATGCACAGGCGCGGCTCGACCAGATCGAGGCGAGCCGCCGCACCGCTGCGGATGCCGGCGCGATCCCCGAGGCGCTGCAATCGCCGACCATCGCGAATTTGCGCGCGCAATATGCCGATGCCCGCAAGAAATATGCGGAGCAGGCCGGCGAGCTCGGCCCGCGCCATCCGGCGCTGCGCCAGACCGAGAAGCAGGTCGAGGATCTCAAGCGCACCATCAACGAAGAGATCGATCGCTTCGCCCAGTCTGCCAAGAACGATCTGACGCGCGCCCGCGACTTCGAAGCCTCGCTCAACCGGGCGCTGGAAGCGCAGAAGCGGCAGAGCGTCCAGCTCAGCCAGGCCGCCGTGCGTCTGCGCGAGCTCGAGCGCGAGGCCGATGCCAGCCGCGACGTCTATCAGTCCTTCCTCAAGCGCTCGCGCGAGACCGAGGAGCAGGAGACCCTGAACACCTCGGCGGCCCGCGTCATCGGCGAAGCCACGGTGCCGCAGCGGCGCTCGTTCCCGCCGGCGATGAGCATGTTCGCCATGATCGGCTTCATTTTCGGCGCGCTCGCCGCGGCAAGCTGGTTCGTCGCGGCGGAGTTGCTGTCCACCGGCGCGACCGCGCCGGCTGCGCCGACACCGGCCCGTCGTGAGCGCGCACAGGCTCCGCGCGCACCAGAGCCGCCGCGGCCTCCGGAGATTGCTTCGCCCCCGCAAGTTTCACGCGCTCCGGAAGTTGCGCAGGTTTTGCCGGAACTTGCCGCGCCATCGCTGCAGCCCGAGATGGACGAAAATACGCTGATCGGAAAGCCTCTGATCGCGCGTCTCCAGGAGGCCGACGTCATTCACACGCTCGGCGCCATTCTCGCCACCGGCGGCGGCGTCGATCTCACCCGGCTGGGCTGGCCGACACTGCGCCCCGGCTTTCCCCTGACGACGCTGCTCAATGCGTGGCGTGACATGCGCACCGCGGTCGCCCGCCGTGCGGGCGGCAAGGCGATGCCGGTCATCGCGCTCGTCGGCGCCGCCGAGACCACCGGGCGCAGCGTCACCGCGCTGAATTTCGCGCTCGCGGCCGCGCGCGACGGCGCCCGCGTGCTGATGATCGATGCCGACCATCAGGCACACTCGCTCTCGAACACGGTGAGCCGCCCCGGCAAGAGCGAGCCGAGCAGGCTCGGCTGGCTCTCGATCGGCAGCAAGGCCGCGCGCGAGATCAAGACGGTCAACGGCATCTCGGTGCTGCCCGCCGCCGAAAGCGATGCCGGCAAGGCGACCGAGGCGATGCGCAAGGCCATCGAGCAGGCGCGCTCCGCCGGCGGCTATGACCTCGTTGTCCTCGACGGCCCCGTGACGCCGCTCGACGCAGGCGGCCGCAAGCTGCTCGACGATGCCGATGCGCTGGTGGCCGTGCTGCCGACCAGCCTCGACATCAACGACGGCCTCGAAGAAATCCTGAACACGCTCGGCCGCGCCGAGCGCAAGCTCGTCGGCGTCGTGCTCGACGAACTCACCCCCGCAACCCAAGCGCGCCAGCGAGGCAGACAATATGCTTGAGCGCCGCGTCAATCTGGACGGACGGGCTGCAACTGCCGACGTGCCGCGGATCACCATCGGCGGCCTCCGCATGGCCGCGCTCGACCTGGAAGCCACCGCCGATTTCATGATCGAGGCCACCGATCCCAGGCATCGCATCGGCCGTCCGCTGCATCTGACCTCGGCCAATGGCGAGGTGCTGGCGCGCTGCTCGACCGAGCCGGAGACCGAACGCCTGTTCCGCGGCGCCGACCTCATCAATGCAGACGGGCAGCCGCTGGTGGCGGCCTCAAAACTGCAATCCTGGTTTCCGCTGCCCGAGCGCGTCGCCACCACGGACCTGTTCCACGTCGTCGCGCGCAAGGCAGAAGCGATCGGCCGCACCTTCTACATGTTCGGCGCCAGCGAGGCCGAGAACGCCGCTGCGGTCGAGAACGTCCGGAGGATGTACCCAAACCTCAAGATCGTCGGCTACAGCCACGGTTATCTGCGCGGCGACGCCCTGCGCGCCAAAGTCGAGGAGATCAACGCGCTCGCGCCGGATTACCTCTGGGTTGCACTCGGCGTGCCCAACGAGCAGGCATTCGTCGAGGAATACACGCCGCTGCTGACCAATGTTGGCGTTATCAAGACATCCGGCGGATTGTTCAACTTTTTATCGGGCAGCCGGTCCCGCGCACCGCAATGGATGCAGAACATCGGACTCGAATGGGCCTGGCGCACCTGGCTCGAGCCGCGCCGTCTGTTCTGGCGCTATTTGACCACCAACCCCCGCGCGCTCTATCTTCTCTTCAGCCGCAAACGACCTTCAAATCGCTGAGAGAAGAGTAAGAGACGACATGACCGACCGACCGACCGTCCTCGTCACAGGGGGCGCGGGCTATATTGGCTCGCATGCCTGCCGTGCACTGTCTGCCGCCGGCTATCAGCCCGTCGTTTATGACAATCTCTCGACAGGTCATCGCAGCTTCGTCGCCGGCCCGCTGGTGACCGGCGATCTGCTCGACGGCGCCGCGCTGGCGCGCGCCTTCGCCGACCACAAGGTCACTGCGGTGATGCATTTCGCGGCGGCAAGCCTCGTCGGCGAGTCCATGACCGATCCGCAGAAATACTACATCAACAACGTGCAGGGCACGCTGTCGCTGCTGCAGGCGATGCGCAACGCGGGCTGCCATCGCATCGTGTTCTCCTCGACCGGCGCCGTCTACGGCAACGCCGATTCCAAGGAGCTGCCGGAGGACTTCCCCTGCGCACCGATCAATCCCTACGGCGCGTCGAAATGGATGATCGAGCGCATACTCGCCGATTATCGCGCAGCCTACGGGTTCGGCGCCTTCTGCCTGCGCTATTTCAACGCCAGCGGCGCCGACCCGGCCGGCGGCATCGGCGAGTTGCGTGACAACGAAACGCATCTCATTCCGCGTGCCATGATGGCGCTGCAGGGCCATGTCGACTTCGCCGTGTTCGGCGACGATTACGACACGCCCGACGGCACCGCGATCCGCGACTACATCCACGTCACCGACCTCGCCGCGGCGCATGTCGCTGCGCTGAAGCTCCTGGAAACGGGACATGCCGGCGGCAGCTTCAATCTCGGCACCGGCTCCGGCTTTTCGGTCCGCGAGATCCTGAACGCCATCAGGCAGGAGACCGGGCGCGAGGTGCCGCACACCATGAAGCCGCGCCGCGCCGGCGATCCCACCTATCTGGTCGCCGATGCCTCCGCCGCGCGAAAAGTGCTGAACTTCGTGCCGCGCCATTCCGACCTCGCCTCGGTCATCCGGACCGCCTGGGCCTGGCACCAGAAGGCGCATCCGCTCAGGTCGCGTTAAGCAATCGGCGCGCCCGCGCCTTGCCGGCCGGGTGCCTGAACGGCTAGTATGGGTCTTCACTGTCGGCGCCGGCCTTGGTCCGGCGGCCGCTTGTTCCCGCATCCCGGCGATGATGCCGGCCTTGCGTGGCTCCGCCGATTGCGCGAGCCGATTTTCTCCGAGTGCCAGGACCACGATCAGTTCCGCGCGTCGGCCCGTCATCAGGCGCGGACCCCAGGGAAGATCCCATGCATCAGGCTGTACGCCTGGAATTCGAGCGCGTGATGGAAGAGTTTGCCCGCTGGCAGATCGTGCCCGCGGGCGAGCGCTCGCCCGCACCTGCCTGGTGGTGGGGGCCGGCCATGGCGGTGTTCGACGACCATGAACCGATGAGCGGCGCATGGTGCGCCGAACTCGGACTCGGCGAAGGAACAAGCTTCGCTGAAGGCGCGCGCACGATCCTCGCGCTGTTCGTCGAGCAGACGTCGCTGACGGGGCCGCAGGATTTTCCGAGCAAGGCCGAGGGCGGGGATCACGAGGTCCGCGAGCTGCACCCGCAGCCGTCAGATGACAGCGCGTTTCAGCCGTAACGCCGCGGCCTGTTCGGCGGCATAGTCCGGCTCCGGCTGGAGCGGCGGCGCGACAGGCAAGACCATCGGCCGCAGCAGCTCGGCCATCTCGCGCGCGGGCACCGGCTTGGAGATCAGGAAGCCCTGCATCTCGTCGCAGCCATGGGTGCGCAGGAACGCCTCCTGCTCGGCATTCTCGACGCCTTCGGCGACCACGGTCATGCCGAGTGCCTTGCCCATGCTGATGATCGCCTGCGCGATCGCCTGGTCCTCCGAATCCTGCGGCAGGTCGCGCACGAAGGAGCGGTCGATCTTGATGGTGTCGATCGGGAAATGCTTCATCAGCGACATCGACGAATAGCCGGTGCCGAAATCGTCGATGGCGAGACGGATGCCGCGGCTCTGGATAGCGTCGAGAACCTTCAGCGCGCGCCCGACATTGCGCATCATCATGCTCTCGGTGACCTCCAGCTGGAGCAGCACCGGCGACATGCCGCTGGCGGCCAGCGCCTCGTCGACGTCCTGCAACAGATGCTCGTCGACAAACTGGCGCGGCGACAAATTGACCGCCATCGATACCGGCAACAGGCCGCGGCGCTGCCAGGCCATGGCCTGCGCGCAGGCCTCCTTCACCACCCAGCGGCCGATCGGCACGATCAGCCCGGTCTCTTCCGCAAGCGGGATGAACTGCGCCGGCGAGATGCTGCCGAGATCCGGGTGCGTCCAGCGCAGCAGCGCTTCCACGCCGGTGATCTGGCCGGTCTCCATGTCGACCTTGGGCTGGTAGTTCAGCGAGAACTGCTCGCGCTCCAGCGCCCGGCGCAGCGCGCTCTCGAGCGACAGCCGCTCGATCGACTGCGTCTTCACCTCCTTGGAGAAGAAGCGATAGCCGTTCTTGCCGTCTTCCTTGGCGAGATACATCGCCATATCGGCGTTCTTGGTCAGCGTCTGCACGTCGGAGCCGTTGGCCGGATACATCGCGATGCCGATCGACGCCGTGGTGTGGCACTCGTGGCCGGCCAGCTCCATCGGCTCGGCGAGCGCCGCGAGCAGCGCGGTCGCGATGCGCTGGACGTCGTCGATCTCGCCGCACTGGTCGAGGATCACCACGAACTCGTCGCCGCCGAGGCGTGCGACCACGTCGGTTGCCCGCAGCACACCGCGCAGCCGGTTCGCCACCTCGAGCAGGAGCAGATCGCCGGCCTCATGGCCGAGCGAATCGTTGATGACCTTGAAGCGGTCGAGATCGATGAACAGCACCGCGAAACGGTGATCGTGGCGCTGGGCTTCGTCGATCGCCTCCCGCAACAGCCCGTTGAAGGTCTCGCGGTTTGGCAGGTCGGTCAGGCTGTCATGCGAGGCGAGGTATTCGATCCGCTCGTCGGCCTCGTTCTTCTCGTCGGCGCGATCGAAATTCTCCATCGCAAAGGAGACGTTGTCGGCGAGGCGCTGCAACAGCTCGACGAACTCGGCCGTGAAAGTCTCCTGCTCGGTCGACATGTAGATCATGACGCCGACGGGCTGGTCGTGCGTGATCAGCGGGAACGCGGCGCCGGAGCGCGCACCGTCGCCCTGGACGATGGCTTGGAAAGCGCTGACGCGGTCGTCGTTGCGGTAGTCGTTACTGATGCAGGGCTGGCGCGTGCGGAAGGCGGTTCCGCTCATCCCGCGCCCCTCCGGGCGCTCCGGGTCGATGGAAAGACGGACGTTGCGCGTCGTCTCGGCAGACGGCCCCGCCGCGCTCACGATCTCGAGCTGGTCGCTGCCGGCGCGGGCCAGCGCGATCGTGGTCGAGGTGAACTTGGCGCCGTTCGATGCCGCGAGGCAAACGAGATCGAACAGCTCGGCGCGCGACTTCGCCCGCATGATCGCCTCATTGGTGGCACTCAGTGCCGCGAACATGCGTGTCAGGCGCTCCTTCTGCGCCTCGGTGCGGGCCTTCTCCTCGGCGCGATCGAAATTGTCGAGTGCAAAGGAGACGTTCTCGGCCAGACGTCCGAGCAGCTCGACCAGGTCGGGCGTGAACGTATTTTCCTCCGGTGCAAGGAAGAGCAGAATGCCGATCGGCTCCAGCCCCGCCCGCAGAAGCGGGAAGCTGGCAGCGGCCCGCGTTCCGTCTTCGGTCGCCTTGGCGTGCCAATGCGCCGACCGCGGATCGTTCAGATAGTCGTTGATGACGCTCGGCCGTCGGGTCCGTAGTGACGTGCCGATAATTCCATGCCCCTCCGGATGGTCGGCGGAGACGACGCATGTACGCCCGAACATTCGCTCCTGGAGGCGTCCCTTGACCGCAACGACGCGAACAAGCTCGCCGCTTTCGTCCATGATGCCGATCGTCGCCGATGCGAAGACGTCGCCGAGCACGGCCGCCTGGCATGCAACCTCGAACAGCTCCTCGCGGGTCTTGGCGCGCATGATGGCTTCGTTCGTGGCGCTCAGCGCCTCGAACATGCCACTCAACCGATTGCGCTGCTTGTCGGCCTTCGCCGTCTCGTCGGCGCGGTCGAAATTCTCCAGCGCGAAGGCGACATTGGCCTGGAGCTTGCGCAGCAACTCGACGAATTCGTCCGTGAAGGTGTCGCGCTCCGGCGAGTTGAACAGGAATACGCCTTCGACCCGGTCGCCGTTGAACAGCGGCAACGCCGCCGAGGACGCAATCCCGTTGCGGCGGGCGCTGGCCTGCCACGGCGCAATGCGGTCATCGGAGAGCACGTCGTTGCTGACCGCGGGCTGGCGGGTGCGGAACGCAGTGCCCGTCAGTCCCCGCCCTTCGGGCACCTCATCGGACGTGGAAAACTTGAAATTACGGACCTGATCCGCATTCGGCCCGTAACAGGCGACGACACGCAGCAGCTCGGCGCGATGATCGGCGAGCGCAACGGTGACCGAGGTGAACTTGGCTCCCTTCGCCGTCGCCTCGCAGACGAGGTCGAACAGCTCGGAGCGTGACCGCGCGCGCAGGATCGCCTCGTTGGTGGCGCTGAGCGCCGCATACATGCGCGCCAGACGTTCTTCTTCCGCGGCGATCCTGGCCTTCTCGGCCTCGCGCCCGAAATTCTCGAGCGCGAACGAGACGTTCTCCGCCATGCGCAGGAGGAGCGCGACGATCTCCTCGTCCTCGGCCCAGGAGCGGCTGATGAAGAACAGGAGCACGCCGACACTTTCACCGTGCCTGATCAGCGGCGCGACCACGCAGGCGGCGACGCCGGTGTTGACGTTGGCCTGCTCCCACGGCGTTCCCCTGGTGCGGCTGGCGAGATCGTCCTCGACGATGGCCTTCTGCGTCCGGAACACCTCACCGGAGATGCCCCTGCCGTAAGGATTCTCCGGATCGATCGAGTAGCGCGCCTGGGTCACCAGTTCGAGATTCTCTCCCGTGGACGCGACCGGAGTCATCCAGTGCGAGTCCGGTTCGCGGAGCAGGACGATGGTCGCCAGCGACTTGCCGCCGTGCACGGAGGCGTCGCACACGAGCTGGTACAGCTCCTGCTCGGACTTGGCGCGCAGGATCGCCTCGTTGGTCGCGCTGATGGCACCGAACATGCGGTTGAGCCGGCGCATCGCCCGCTCACCGGCCTGCCGTGCAGTCTCGCGCGCGAAAATCTCCAGTACATAGGAAATGTTGGCCGACATGCGCTCGAACAGCGACACCATCTGCTCGCTCAGCGAGTTGGCTTCCCTGCGGGTCACGTACAGCACGCCGACGCTTTTGCCGTTGCAGAGCAGCGGCAGCGCCGCAGCAGCGCCGATCTGGGCTGTTGCCGCACCCGCGCGCCACGCCAGAGAACGCGGATCGTTCAGATAGTCGTTGCTGACGCACAGCTTCTGATCGCGAAATGCTTCGCCGCCAACGCCCGCCCCTTCGGGCGTGCCGGCTTCCGTCGTAATCACGATGGAGCGCAGCCGCGAAATGTCATCGCCACAGCCGGCCGCAAACTGCAATCGCCGGCCATCCGGTCCTATCAGGAACACGGCAACAGCCAAAAAGTCCCCGCTCGAAAACCCGGCGTCGCAGACCTTCTGGTACAGCTCGTCCGGCGATTTCGCGTAGAGGATCGCTTCGTTGATGGCGCTCAACGCTGCAAAGGTGCGCGCGAGGGTCGTCTGCACGATCTCAACTCCCGGGCATTTCTGCCTATTTCTCCCGGGTGCTTTATGAACGGCGACCGCCTAAGTGGTCGTTATTGCGCGCTGCAAACCCTCGATCAAAGTGAACGAGCTGCGAACGGCAGGCGCAAAACTGTCGGGAATGCCGCCGCACGGGAGGAATCTTCGACCAAAGGCGCGCTCTCTTTGCGAATTTGCAGCCCTGTATTGGTTTACGGGAGATTGATATCGCTCCCGCGCTTTGAGACGATGGCTCACAACAATGAGCCCGTTAAGGGCACATGCCGGGGAAACGCCATGCCCATCGTCAAGGCCGACCGCCTCACGCGCATCAGCGCAGCACTGCTCCGCGCCGCCGGCGCTTCCGAGGAAGAGGCCGATGCAGTGGCCGTCGGCTGCGTCAACGCCAATCTCGCCGGCCATGACTCCCACGGCGTGATCGCGGTTCCGACCTACATCGATCGCATCAAGGCAGGCCACATCGTTCCCGGCGCCAAATGGTCCATCGTCCAGGAATCGTCGACCACGACCGTGATCGACGGCCAGTGGGGGTTCGGCTTTCACGTCAACGCCAAGGCGATGGCGCTGACGATCGAGAAGGCGAAGACGGCCAACGTCGCCGCCTGCACCGTGTTCCGGCAAAGTCATGTCGGCCGCCTCGCCGCCTATCCGTTGATGGCGATGCGCGAAGGCATGATCGGGATTGCGACGGCGGATTCCGGCCGCTCGCCGAAGCACGTGGCGCCGTTCGGCGGCAAAGAGGCGCGGCTCGGCACCAACCCGATCTCGATCGCGGTGCCGTCCGATCTCGGCGCGCCGTTCTATCTGGACATGGCAACCTCGGCGGTTGCGGCCGGTAAGGTCCAGCTCGCGGTCGCCCGCGGCGAGGAGATTCCGACGGGATGGATCATCGATGCCGAGGGACGGCACACCACCGACCCCACGCAATATCGCAAGGGCGGCGCGCTGCTGCCGCTCGGCGGCACCGAAGGCTACAAGGGCAGCGGCCTCGCCGCGATGGTCGAGGTGCTGTGCGGCCTGCTCACCGGTCTCGGCTTCGGCGTCGAACCGACGGGACGTCACAATGACGGCTGCTTCATGGCGGTGTTCAACGTCGCCGCGTTCCGACCGCTGAAGGATTTCAAACGCGAGGTCACCGAATTCGCGCACTATCTGAAATCCACGCCGCCCTCCGAAGGCAGCAAGGGCGTGTTCTATCCCGGCGAGATCGAGGGGTTGCGCGAGCAGCAACGCCTGCGCGACGGCATCGAGATCGAGGATGCGACCTGGGAGAAGCTGCGCGCGCTGGCGGACGAGTACCGGCTCGGTACCGTCCTCGATCTGGCCTGACGGAATTTGGGAGAACAGCAGCATGACGCGGCAGATGGTACTTGTCGGTTTCCTCCAGGCGCAGAACTGCACGAATTTGCCGAGCTCGTGGCGGCATCCGGACTCGCGCGACGATTCGATGTCGGCGGACTATTATCAGGAGATCGCCAGGATCCTCGAAGCCGGCAAGTTCCACATGGCGTTCTTCGACGATCGGCTGGCGATGCCCGATCGCTACGGCAACGATCACGCCCATACCGTCGAATACGGTATCCGCTGCGTGAAGATGGATCCGCTGATCGTGCTGACCACGATGGGCATGGTCACCGACAAGCTCGGCCTGGGAGCAACCTGCTCGACCACCTATTACGAGCCGTTCGACGTTGCCCGCCGCTACGCGACGCTCGACCTGATGTCCGGCGGGCGCGCGGGCTGGAACGTCGTGACCTCGCTCAATGACGGCGAGGCGCTGAATATGGGCCGGGACTCCCATCCCGAACACGACTCCCGCTACGACAAGGCCGACGAGTTCATGGAGGTCGTGCTCGGCCATTGGGACACCTGGGAGGACGGCGCGCTCATCATGGACAAAAAGAGCGGCCGCTTTGCCGATCCGAGCAAGGTGAAGCGGCTCGATCACAAGGGACCGGCCTTCAAGTCGCGCGGGCCGTTCACCGTACCGCGCTCGGACCAGGGCCATCCTGTCATCATCCAGGCCGGCGCGTCGGGCCGCGGCCAGCGCTTTGCCGGCCGATGGGGCGAAGTGATCTTCACGGCAGCACGCAATCTCCAGGGCGCCAAGGAAGGCTATGCCGCCGTGCGCAACGAGGCCGCGAAAGCCGGCCGCGATCCCGACCAGATGTTCCTCTGCAATTTGACGACCCCGGTCTGCGCCGCGACGAAGGCCGAGGCCGAGGACAAGATGGCGCTGATCAACAAACTGCCGCTCGAGATCGACGCGCTGTCGCTGCTCGCGGAAGCGCTCAACTATGATTTCGCGTCCAAGGATCTCGACGAGCCGCTGACGACGGACGAGTTGAAGAGCATGCAGGGCATTTTGGGCATCCGCGACGGCGTGCTCAAGAACTCCGGAAAGAGCAATCCGAGCGCGCGCGACTTCGTCACCTTCTCCGGCCGCGGCCAGGTTCATGACGCGATGGTCGGCGGCCCCAAGGAGATCGCGGACAGGCTGGAAGAAATGTTCGTCGAGCGCGGCTGCGACGGGTTCGTCATCGCCGCGACCTATGTGCCCGGCTCCTACGCCGATTTCGTGCAGCATATCGTACCGGAATTGCAGCGCCGCGGCCTGTTCCAGAAGGACTATCGCGGCAAGACGCTGCGGGAAAATCTCGGGCTGAAGCGGCCCGCCGCCGGCGCCTGGAAGGTACAGCCGCGCGATGCCGCGGAATAACTGGAGGAACCGACATGCGCTGGCTCAAATTCACCGCCGCGGACAAGACGTCCTGGGGGATCGTCGAGGGCGAGCAGGTGATCGCGGTCGATGGCGATCCCTTCGGCGAATGGCAGCGCACCTCGCGCGCGCATTCGCTTGGCGACGTCAAAATCGAGCTACCGCTGATCCCGCGCACCTTCTATTGCGTCGGCTTGAATTACCTGAAGCACCTGAAGGAAGCCGCCGACAAGCGCGGCGAAGTGCCGGCCGTGCCCGACCGACCCGAGATCGGCTATCGCGCCCAGAACGCGCTGATCGCGCATGACGAGGAGGTCGTGATCCCGTCCTTTGCGACGGACAAGATCCACTATGAAGGCGAGCTCGTCGTCGTCATCGGCAAGAAGGTGAAGCATCTCACCAAGCAGAACGCGATGGATTGCGTGTTCGGCTACACCATCGGCAACGACGTCAGCGAGCGCAGCTGGCAGAATGCCGATCGCAGCCTGTGGCGCTCGAAGAACGCCGACACGTTCAAGCCGATGGGGCCGTGGATCGAGACTGAGGCCAATCTGGCTAAAATGGAGACCGTCGTCCGGGTCAACGGCAAGGAGACCAACCGCTTCTACACCAACGACATGATCTTCGGCGTGGTGCCGTTCCTGGTCGAGCTGACCAAGTATTTCACGCTATGGCCGGGTGACGTGATCTGGATGGGCACCGACGGCGCTTCGCCTGACATCAAGCACGGCGATGTCGTGGAGATCGACATCACGGGCGTCGGGACGCTGCGGAATCGTTTTGCGCGGGAGCAACGGTAACGGAAGTGCCGTAGGGTGGGCAAAGCGAAGCGTGCCCACCGCCTTCGTCATCGGGGCGAGATGGTGGGCACGGCGCTATGCGCCTTTGCCCACCCTAAGGCCATCCTATGAAGCCGCTCAAAACGGCAGCGCCACGCCGGTCTTGATCTCCTTCAGCACCACGTTGCTCCTGACGTAACGGATGCCGGGGATGCGGAACATGAACTCGTCGAGGAAGCGGTTGTAGGCCGCCATGTCCTGCACGACGACGCGCAAATGATAGTCGGCATCGCCCGTGGTCGCGAAACACTCGAGCACCTCGCGCCGCGTGGTCACGCGCGCGACGAACTCGTCGACGAATTTTGCGTCGTGCCGCTCCAGCGAGACGTGGAGAATGGCGGACATCGCAAAACCCGCCTGCTCTCGCACGACCAGCGCCGCATAACCCTTGATGACACCGGCCTCTTCCAGCGCCCGCACCCGGCGCCAGCAGGCTGAGGTGGACATACCGACCTCGTCCGCGAGTTGCTGGTTGGTCGCGCGGCCGTCTTTCTGGAGGTGGGCAAGAATCCGCGTATCCTGATCTTCGATCATGAAGGCACCTCAATTCGATAGATTACACCAATAATTGATGTCTCGAGGAAAATTCTACCGATTTTTCCTCCCTATCAGAATGAATAGGTAAGACCTACCAGTCGCCCGGGCCTACCCTTTGCCAATCCGGCACCGACGCCGCGCGAGGTCCGCCATGGATGCCATTCCATCATTCGACGCCTACGAGCTCTCCGACCGTTACGACCGCGAGGAGGGGCGCGTCTTCCTCACGGGCACGCAGGCCATCGTCCGCATCGCGCTTGACCAGGTGCAGCGCGACCGTGCCGCGGGGCTCAACACCGCGGGTTTCATCTCCGGCTATCGCGGCTCGCCGCTCGGCGGCATCGATCTCGAGCTCTGGCGCATCCAGGAGCGGCTCAAGCGGGACCGCATCGAATTCCTGCCGGCAGTGAACGAGGACCTCGCGGCAACCGCGGTGCTCGGCTCGCAGCAGGTCGAAACGCAGGCCGATCGCGAAGTCGATGGCGTGTTCGGGCTCTGGTACGGCAAAGGCCCCGGCATCGATCGTTCCGGCGATGCCCTCAAGCACGGCAACGCCTACGGCTCCTCGCCGCATGGCGGCGTGCTGGTCGTCGCTGGCGATGACCATGGCTGCGTCTCCTCCTCGATGCCGCACCAGTCCGATGTCGCCTTCATGAGCTGGTTCATGCCGACGCTGCACCCCGCAAGCGTCAGTGAATATCTCGAATTCGGCGAATATGGCTACGCGCTGAGCCGCTTCTCCGGCATGTGGGTCGGCTTCAAGGCGATCTCGGAGATTGTCGAGTCAGGCGCATCCGTCGCGCTGCGCCCGCCGCGCGCCTTCCGCACGCCCGACTTCACGCCGCCACCCGGCGGCCTGCACTATCGCTGGCCGGATCTGCCGGGCCCGCAGATCGAGGAACGACTGGAGGCAAAGAAACACGCGGTCTACGCCTTCGCGAAGGCCAATCCGATCGATCGCCACATCTACGACATTCCCAATGCCACCTACGGCATCGTCACCACGGGCAAGGCGCATCTCGACCTGATGGAGGCGCTGCGGCTGATGGGCCTTGATGAAGCGGCCTGCCGCAACATCGGCGTCGACGTCTACAAGGTCGGCATGGTCTGGCCGCTTGCGCTGCATGACGCGATGGACTTCGTGAAGGGCAAGCGCGAGATCCTCGTGGTCGAGGAAAAGCGCGGCATCATCGAGAGCCAGTTCAAGGAATATTTCTACGACTATCCGGGATCAAAGCCCGAGCGCATGGTCGGCAAGCACGACGAGACCGGTGCTCGGCTGATCTCCTGGATTGGCGAATTGTCGCCGCGTGCGCTGGCGTCCGTGCTGGCGCGCCGGCTCGATCCGATGTTTCCCGGCCTCAATCTCGCCGCGCGCGCCGCCGCGCTGCTGCCGGAGGCAGCCCGCACGATCAATGTCCCAGGCGCAACGCGTACGCCGTATTTCTGCTCGGGATGCCCGCACAACACGTCGACAAAGGTGCCGGAAGGCTCCAAGGCGCTGGCCGGCATCGGTTGCCACTTCATGGCAAGCTGGATGGACCGCGAGACATCGTCGCTGATCCAGATGGGCGGCGAAGGCGTGAACTGGGCGGCCTCGTCACGCTTCACCGGCCACCAGCACGTCTTCCAGAATCTCGGCGAAGGCACTTACTATCATTCGGGCTCAATGGCGATCCGGCAGGCGATCGCAGCCAAAGCCAACATCACCTACAAGATCCTGTTCAACGATGCCGTCGCCATGACCGGCGGCCAGCCGGTCGACGGCCCCATCAGTGTGCATGCCATCGCGCACAGCGTCCGCGCCGAAGGCGTTGGGCGCATCGCGCTGGTGTCGGATGACCCCGCGCAGTTTTCTCCGGGAGACCTGCCGATCGGCGTCACCATCCATCCGCGCGAGGAGATGGACACCGTGCAGCGCGAACTGCGCGAGGTCTCCGGCGTCTCGGTGCTGATCTATCAGCAGACCTGCGCCACCGAGAAGCGGCGCCGGCGCAAGCGCGGGCAGACCGCCGATCCCAAGCGCTTCGCCTACATCAACGACCTCGTCTGCGAAGGCTGCGGCGACTGCTCGGTCGAGTCCAACTGCCTCAGCATCGAGCCGAAGGAGACGCCGTTCGGCCGCAAGCGCCAGATCAATCTCTCGACCTGCAACAAGGATTTTTCCTGCCTCAACGGCTTTTGCCCGAGCTTCGTCACCGTCGAAGGCGCAATCCGCCGGAAGAAAAGCGCGAGCCAGATCGACGCGATCGGTCGCGCGGCGACGCTCCCCCTGCCTGCTCCCGCTACGCTCGACCGTCCCTATGACCTGCTGGTGACCGGCGTCGGCGGCACCGGCGTGATCACGGTCGGCGCGCTGATCGGCATGGCGGCGCATCTGGAACGAAGCGGCGTCTCGGTGCTCGATTTCACGGGCTTTGCGCAGAAGTTCGGGCCCGTGTTGAGCTATATCCGGCTTGCCGCGAGCCCCGAGGCGCTGCACCAGGTCCGCATCGACCAGGGCGCCGCCGATGCACTGATCGGCTGCGACCTCGTCGTCAGCTCCTCACCAAAGGCGTCCGGCACCTATCGCCGCGGCACGCGCGCTGCAGTCAACTCCGCGGAGATGCCGACCGGCGACGTCGTCCGCTTCCGCGACGCCGATCTCGCCTCGCCCGCCCGCCTGCGCGCCATCCGCCAGGTGATCGGCGACGGCAATCTCGACACGATCAACGCCAACGCTCTGGCCGAACGCCTGCTCGGCGATGCCGTCTATGCCAACATCATCATGCTCGGCTTTGCCTGGCAGCGCGGTCTCGTGCCGATCTCGCTGCAAGCGCTGCTGCGCGCGATCGAGCTCAACGGCGTCGCGGTCGAGCGCAACAAGCAGGCCTTTGCCTGGGGCCGGATCGCCGCAGCCGATCCGGACTTCCTGCCGAAGGCTGACGAGGCATCCAAGGCCGAGACGCTCGACCAGCTCATCGCCCGCCGCGCCGATTTCCTCATCGCCTATCAAGACGAAGCCTATGCGACGCGCTATCGGACAATCGTGGCAAGAGTTCGCAACGCCGAAATCGCCCTTGGCAGCGAGGCGCTGACCGAGGCGGTCGCCCGCTCCCTGTTCAAGCTGATGGCCTACAAGGACGAGTACGAGGTGGCGCGCCTCCACATGCGGACCGACTTCCTGGACGAATTGAAGCGTGAGTTCGACGACGGCTTCAGCATCCAATATCACCTCGCCCCGCCATTCCTGTCATCCAAACGCGACGCCCGCGGCCGGCCACGCAAGCGCGCCTTCGGCCAGTGGATCCAGATGCCGCTCACGATGCTGGCGCGGTTGAAGGGATTGCGCGGAACGCCATTCGATCCATTCGGCTACGCTGCGGAGCGGCGGGCGGAGCGCGAGCTGATCGGCTGGTATGAAGGCCTGATCGACCGGATGCTCGGCGGGCTCGACGCGGCGCATCTGCCAAGTCTCGTCGCAATTGCAAAGGCGCCGATGGATATCCGCGGCTACGGCCCGGTGAAGGACGCCGCGATCGCCAAGGTGAGGCCCGAGGCGGAGCGCCTGCTCACCGAATTGGCAACATCCTCGCCGGCAAAGCTGCGCGCCTGGAGTTGACGCGGCGCCAACAAGGCCTCAGCCTTCCGGCTCGGGCTCCCTGATGGCGCCCCTGCAACCGGGTGATGCATGATGGATCTCGATCAGTTGACCCTAACCCATGCCGCGGCCGACCTTCGCGCCGGAAAAGTCACGAGCACCGCCCTCACGACGGAGGCGCTGACCCGCGCCAAGGCCGGCGCCGATCTCAATGCCTTCGTCACCCTCGACGAAGCCGGCGCCTTGAAGGCCGCGAGAGCGTTCGATGCGACCGGCGACAAGGACCAGCCGCTCGGCGGCGTGCCCGTCGTGATCAAGGACAATATCGAGGTGGCCGGGCTTCCCTGCAGCGCCGGAACGCCGGCGCTGCAGGGTTACGTCCCGAAGGCCGACGCGCCAGTGGTCGCCAAGCTCCGCGCCGCGGGCGCGATCATCATCGGCAAGACCAGCATGCACGAGCTCGCCTTCGGCATCTCCGGCTACAATACCGCGTTCAAGACCGGCGCGGAGTTCGGCGTGCGCAACGCCTATGATCGCAGCCTGATCGCCGGCGGTTCCTCCTCAGGCACGGGCGCAGCGATCGGCGCGCGGATCGTCGCAGGCGGGCTCGGCACCGACACCGGCGGATCGGTCAGGGTCCCGGGCGCGTTGAATGGATGCGCCTCGCTGCGCCCGACGGTCGGACGTTATCCGCAAACCGGCATCGCGCCGATCTCGCACACCCGCGACACCGCAGGCCCGATGGCCGCGACCATCGCGGATGTCGAACTGCTCGACCGCGTCATCGCCGGTAGGGACGCGATTCAGCCGGCGGATCTGAAGCAGGTGCGGATCGGCGTCGTAAGATCGATGCTGACCAATCTCGACGCCGACACCGAAGCCGCCTTCCAGGCGGCGGTCGTGCAGATCAAGGCGCAGGGCATCACGGTCGTCGAGATCGAGATGCCGCAACTCGCCGAGCTCAACGGTCAGGTCAGCTTTCCCGTCGCGCTGTACGAAGCCTATGACGACATGGTCGCCTATCTCAGGCACACCGGCACCGGGATCAGCATCGAGGCGCTGGTGAAGGACATCGCCAGCCCCGATGTGAAGGGCACCTATGAGGGCCTCGTGATCCCGCGCAAGCTGCCCGGCCCCGGCGACACACTTATCGATGCCAAGCCGATCTATGACGCCGCGATCAAGACCGCGCGTCCGGTCCTGCAGGCGCTCTACAGCAAGACCTTTTCCGGGAATAAGCTGGACGCGATCGCCTTCCCGACCACGCCACGCGTCGCAATCCCATCCAATCCCGACTCCAGCAGCCTCGAAAATTTCGGCCTGTTCATCCAGAACACCGATCCCGGCAGCAATGCCGGCATTCCCGGGATCCAGATTCCGATCGCGCTCGGCGCCACCAGCAAATTGCCTATAGGCCTCGAGCTGGATGGTCCGGCAGGCAGCGACGAGCGGCTGCTTGCAATCGGCATGGCGCTTGATGGTGTATTCGGACGGCTGCCGGCGCCGCGCTGACGCTCTTGTAGGGTGGGCAAAGCGGAGCGTGCCCACGATTTCCACCGATTGGAAAAGATGGTGGGCACGGCGCTTTGCGCCTTTGCCCACCCTACGGCACTGACGTCTTGACCTCACGAATACGGATTGATCAGCTTCTGCTGCTCGGCGCTGTGATGCACGAGCATGTCGATGAAGGTCCTGACCTTCGCCGACAGATGATGCTTGTGCGGATAGACAGCGTTCATCGACATCTCGACCGGACGGTACTCCGGCAGGAGGCGCACCAGCCGGCCCGCATCGAGATCATCGGCCACCAGGAATCCGGCCGCGAGGCTCACGCCCAGGCCCTGCAATGCGGCCTCGCGCAGCGCTTCGCCGCTGTTGGTGATCAGATTGCCCGATACGCGCACCGAGGCCGGCATGCCCTTGCGGTCGAAGAAGCGCCACTCGTCGAACGGATAGTTGATGTGACGCACGCAATTGCGCTCGGCGAGCTCCTCGAGCTTCGAGACGCGCCCATGCGCCTCGATATAGGCGTGCGAGCAGCACAGCACGTGCCGCCAGGTCGCAAGACTCCGCACGATCAGGCTGGAGTCCGGCGGCGCGATCATGCGCAGTGCGAGATCAAAGCCCTCCTCGATCAGGTCGACATTGGTTTCGCCCATGCGCAAATCGACCTTGACCTCCGGATAGGTCGCGAGGAATTCGGCCATCACAGGCGCGACGAACGGCACCATGTGGGTGGCGGTGTGAATGCGCAGCGTGCCGCGCGGCGTCGATTGCAGTGCGCCGGCGATATCGTCGGCCTGTTCGATATCGGCGAGGATCTGGATCGCGCGGTCGTAATAGGCCTTGCCGATTTCGGTGAGGTTGACCTTGCGCGTGGTGCGCTGAAGCAGCCTCACCCCAAGCCGGTCTTCCAGCGCCTGAACGTGATTGCTCACCATGGTGGTCGACATGTTGAGCTTGCGGGCAGCTGCGGAGAAGCCGCCGGTCTCGACCACCCGGCTGAAGACTTCGAGGCTCGTCAATCGGTCCATGTCGCCTGATTATCCGCTTTCGATCGATAATCGCAAGGAATTCGACCGGATTATCCATCAAACGGTCTCACCCGCCGAGATGGTGCATGTTCGCAGCAATCGCTCGATAGGCGCGGCAATCGCTCTGGGGCAGTCGCACCTCTGGTTCGATAGACCAAACACTCCAAGGCGCCGACCCCGGACCATCCACTCGGAGTGGATAATCCTTCCAGCATTTTGCCGATTATCGCTCGAACCGGAAAGACCGATAGTCCCAGCCAGCCGATAGGAGACCGCGATGTCCGAGATGCCCCGCACCGAAAACTTCCAGCAAGCAACTGAAATCACTCAAGATCATCCTCAGCCCCCACAGCCTGCGCCGGCCCGGAAGATGGTCCGGCGCGCGGCGCTGGTACTCGCGCTCCTCGCAGGCACGGCGGCGATGATCTATTACGGGCACGACTACTGGACCAACGGCCGCTATCTCGAGACGACCGACGACGCCTATGTGAAGGCGGATTCCACCATCGTCGCGCCCAAGGTTTCCGGCTACATCGCCAAGGTGCTGGTCGGCGACAACGAGAAGGTCAGAGCGGGCCAGACGCTGGCGAAGATCGACGACCGCGACTTCAAGGCCGCGCTCGACCAGGCCCGCGCCGATGTCGCCGCGGGCGAAGCCTCGGTGCGCAACATCGACGCCCAGCTCGAGCTGCAGCAGCCGATCATCGAGCAGAGCACGGCCGACGTCGCCGCGGCGGACGCCAATCTGAAGTTCGCGCAGGAGGAACGCGCCCGCTACGACGACCTCATGAAGTCGGGCTCCGGCACGATCCAGCGCGCACAGCAGACCGATGCAGCGCTGCGCGCCAGCAACGCGCAATTGCAGCACGCGAAATCGGGCCTGGTGGCCGCGCAGCGCAAGGTCGACGTACTCACCACCCAGCGCGCCCAGGCCACGGCCCAGCTCGACCGCGCCCGCGCCGTCGCGAAGCAGGCGGCGTTGAACCTGTCCTATACCGAGATCACCGCGCCGGTCGACGGTACGGTCGGCGCCCGGAGCCTGCGCGTCGGCCAGTTCGTGCAGGCCGGCACGCAATTGATGGCGGTGGTGCCGCTCGATGCCGTCTATGTGGTCGCGAACTTCAAGGAGACGCAGCTCACGCACGTTCGTCCGGGCCAGCCGGTCGAGCTGCACGTCGATAGCTTCCGCCACCAGACCCTGCACGGCCATGTCGACAGCCTGTCGCCGGCGAGCGGTCTGGAATTCGCACTGCTGCCGCCCGACAACGCCACCGGCAATTTCACCAAGATCGTGCAGCGCGTGCCGGTGAAGATCGTGCTCGACGACCACCGCCTGACCGGCCTGCTGCGCCCCGGCATGTCCGCGGTGCCGACGGTCGACACCAAGGCAACGGTGCTCGCCGAGCGCGAGACGGCCAAACGCCTCGCCGACAACGCGGTCCGCCCGAACGGCGGCTGAGGCGGGGAAGACCGGCAGGATTATCAAGTCTTGCCGGACGATCCTTCCCACACTCCCTCGATTATCGAAACCGACCGCCCGATGCATCCTGTCTCCGAGACCGAGACGAGGCTTCCATGAGCACGCTCCAACCGACCGTCAGCGCCGCTTCCGCTGCCAGCATCCCCGCCCCTGCTGCGCCCGCCACGCCGGGAGTTTCCGCCAAAACCTGGATCGCGGTGATCGGCGCGACCCTCGGCGCCTTCATGGCGGTGCTGAACATCCAGATCGTCAACGCTTCGCTCGCCGACATCCAGGGCGCGATCGGCGCCGGCATCGATGACGGCGGCTGGATCTCGACCTCTTATCTGATCGCCGAGATCGTGGTGATTCCGCTGTCCGGCTGGCTCGCGCAGGTGTTCTCGATCAGGATCTATCTGCTCACCAATGCGATCCTGTTCCTGATCTTGTCCGCTGCCTGCGCGCTGGCGCAGGACCTGTCGCAAATGATCGTGCTGCGCGCGGTGCAGGGTTTCACCGGCGGCGTGCTGATCCCGATGGCCTTCACGCTCATCATCACGCTACTGCCTCGCGCGAAGCAGCCGGTGGGCCTTGCACTGTTCGCGCTGTCCGCGACGTTCGCGCCGGCAATCGGCCCGACCATCGGCGGCTATCTCACCGAGAATTTCGGGTGGCAGTACATTTTCTACGTCAACCTCGTGCCCGGCGCGATCATGGTCGGCATGCTCTGGTACGCACTCGAGCCCAGGCCGATGAAGCTGTCGCTGCTCGCGGAAGGCGACTGGGCCGGCATCATCACCATGGCGATCGGCCTGTCGGCACTCCAGACCGTACTGGAGGAAGGTAACAAGGACGACTGGTTCGGCTCGCCCTTCATCGTCAAGCTGTCGGTCATCGCCGCCGTCGCGCTGACCGTCTTCCTCGTCATCGAGCTCACGGTGAAGAAGCCACTGCTCAATTTGCGCCTGCTGGTTCGCCGCAATTTCGGCTTCGGCATGCTCGCAAACTTCCTGCTCGGTGTCGCGCTCTATGGCTCGGTGTTCATCCTGCCGCAATATCTGGCGCGCATCCAGGGCTACAACGCCGAGCAGATCGGCATGGTGCTGGCCTGGACCGGACTGCCGCAGCTCGTGCTGATCCCGCTGGTGCCGCGCCTGATGCAGAGGTTCGACGCGCGGATCATCATCGGCGTCGGCTTCGTCCTGTTCGCGGCCTCGAACTTCATGAACATCTACATGACCAGCAACTATGCCGCCGATCAATTGCTCTGGCCCAACGTGGTTCGTGCGATCGGCCAGGCGCTGGTCATGGCGCCGCTGTCAGCAGTGGCGACATCCGGCATCGAAGCGGAGAATGCGGGCTCGGCCTCCGGCCTGTTCAACATGATGCGCAATCTCGGCGGTGCCGTCGGCATCGCGCTGCTGCAGACCCTGCTGACCAAGCGCGAGCAGTATCACTCCAACGTGCTGATGCAGTCGGTCTCGGTGTTCGAGCAGGCGACGCGGACCCGGCTGGAGCAGCTCACCCAATATTTCGTCAATCACGGCATTCTCGATCGGGCGGACGCCGCGCACCGCGCCTATGTCGCGATCGGCCATATCGTACAGAAGCAGGCCTACATCCTCGCCTTCAGCGACACTTTCTATCTGCTCGGCATGGCGCTGATCGTCGCGCTCGCCGCCGTCCTCTTCCTGAAGAAGCCCGGCCAGACCTCGGCCGGTGGTGCACACTGACCTCAACCCAGCAAGCAAGGAGAACGACCATGAAACCCCGCATGAACTTCTACCAGGCCGCCCCCGACACGATGAAGGCGCTAATGGCGCTGGAGGAGCAGATCCAGTCCACCGGACTCGAGAAATCGCTGATCGAGCTCGTCAAGATCCGGGCGTCGCAGATCAACGGTTGCGCCTTCTGCATCAACATGCACACCGAGGACGCCCGCAAGCGCGGCGAGACCGAACAGCGCATCTACCTGCTCAACGCCTGGCGCGAGTCCCCGCTCTACACCGACCGCGAACGCGCCGCTCTGGCCTGGGCGGAATCGGTGACGCTGATTTCGGAGACCCACGCGCCCGACGATGTCTATGAGCAGGTCCGCGCCCAGTTCTCCGATGCGGAGACGGTGAACCTGACGATGCTGATCGGCGCCATCAATGCCTGGAACAGGCTGGCGATCGCGTTCCGTGCGGTTCATCCGGTGAAGGTAAAGGCATCGGCGGCGTGAAGGGCAGGCCGTCCCTCACGGGCGGCCCCGTAGGGTGGGCAAAGCGAAGCGTGCCCACCACTTCTATCGAGATACAAAAGAGAAAGATGGTGGGCACGGCGCAAGCGTGCCTTTGCCCACCCTACGACAGTTGAGTATGCGGCTCAGACCGCCGTCGCCTTGGCGAACTCCACGTAGATCTCGCGCAGCCGCGTGGCCATCGGACCGGGCTTGCCGTCGCCGACCTTCTTGCCGTCGATCGCAACCACCGGCTGGACGAACAGCGACGCCGAGGTGGCAAAGGCTTCCTTGGCGGCGAGCGCCTCGGCCACCGTGAAAGAACGCTCCTCGACGCGGAGCTGGCGCTCCTCGGCGAGCGCCACCACGGCCTTGCGGGTGCAGCCCGGCAGGATCGCGTTGGAGTTCTTGCGGGTCACGATGACATCGTCCTTGGTCAGGATGAACGCCGAGGACGAGCCGCCTTCGGTGACGTATCCGTCTTCCAGCATCCAGGCTTCGCCGGCGCCGGCTTCGGCCGCGGCCTGCTTCGCCAGCACCTGCGCGAGCAGCGCCACGCTCTTGATATCGCGCCGCTCCCAGCGGATGTCGGGCACGGTGATCACGTTGATGCCGGTCTTGGCCGGGCTGGCGTTGATGATGTCCTTCTCCGAGGTGAACATCACCAGGCTCGACTTGACGTCAGCCTTGGGGAAGGCGAAGTCGCGGCCCTTGTCGGCGCCACGCGTGACCTGGAGATAGACGAGGCCGTTCTCGACCTTGTTGCGCGCAATGAGCTCCTTCTGGAGCTCGGTGATGCGCTCGACCGTCTCCGGCAGCTTCAGCTTGATCTCGCCGACCGATCGCTCCAGGCGCGTCAGATGCGAGGCGTTGTCGACCAGCTTGCCGTCGAGCACGGCCGAGACCTCGTAGATGCCGTCGGCGAACAGGAAGCCACGATCGAGGACCGAGATTTTGGCATCCGAGAGCGGAACGAATGAGCCGTTGACGTAGGCGATCGGGTCCAAGGCAGGTCTCCTGACGGGAAAATGGGGATTTAAGGCGTTATAGCCGATTGAGGGGACCAATCACCCCTCTATTCGTCATTCCGGGGCATTCGCGCAGCGAATGAACCCGGAATCTCGAGATTCCGGGTCTGGTCCTTCGGACCATCCCGGAATGACGGTGGTGGTCAGTGCGACAGAATCTTCGACAGGAACTTCTGCGCGCGGTCGCTGCGCGGCTTGCCGAAGAAGTCGTCCTTCGGGGCGTCCTCGACGATCTCGCCGCGGTCCATGAAGATGACGCGGTTGGCGACCTTGCGGGCAAAGCCCATCTCGTGGGTGACGACCATCATGGTCATGCCCTCATGGGCGAGGTCGACCATGACGTCGAGCACCTCGCTCACCATTTCGGGATCGAGCGCCGAGGTCGGTTCGTCGAACAGCATGACGATGGGGTCCATGGCGAGCGCGCGCGCGATCGCGACGCGCTGCTGCTGGCCACCGGACAGCTGCGCCGGAAACTTTTGCGCCTGCTCCTTCAGGCCGACGCGCTCCAGCAGCTGCATGGCCTTCGTCGCCGCCTTGTCATGCGACCGGCCCAGCACCTTCTGCTGCGCGAGGCAGAGATTGTCGATGATCTTCAGATGCGGAAACAGCTCGAAGTGCTGGAACACCATGCCGACGCGCGAGCGCAACTTCGGCAGATTGGTCTTGGGATCGTTGACCTTGGTGCCGTCGACCGAGATGTCGCCGCTCTGGAAAGGCTCCAGCGCATTGACGCATTTGATCAGCGTCGACTTGCCCGAGCCCGACGGGCCGCAGACCACGACGACCTCGCCCTTGGTGACGCTGGTGGTGCAGTCGGTCAGCACCTGGAAGGTCGGGCTGTACCATTTGTTGACGTGGCTGATTTCGATCATGACCGATACGCTCTATCGAATGATGGCGATGCGCGCCTGGAGGCGGCGAACGCCGAAGGACGCGATACAGGAAATTGTGAAGTAGACCACGGCGGCGAACAGATACATTTCGACCAGCCGCCCGTCGCGCTGCGCGACCTTGCTGGCCGCGCCGAGGAAGTCCGTGATCGACAGCACGTAGACCAGCGAGGTGTCCTGGAACAGCACGATGGTCTGCGTGATCAGGACCGGCAGCATGTTGCGGAACGCCTGCGGCAGCACGACGTAGCGCATCGTCTGCGCATAGTTGAGCCCGAGCGCGCTGGCCGCGGCCGGCTGGCCGCGCGAGATCGACTGGATGCCGGCACGCATGATCTCGGAGAAGTACGCGGCCTCGAACATGATGAAAGTGATGAGCGAGGATGCGAAGGCGCCAACGCTGATCGGGCGCGAGGCGCCGGTCAGCCACTGCCCGATATAGGGCACCAGGAAGTAGAACCAGAAAATGACCAGCACCAGCGGCAGCGAGCGCATGAAGTCGACATAGAGGCCGGCGATGCGGCCCAGGATCTTGAATCCCGAGAGCCGCATCAGCGCGAGCGCCGTGCCGAAGATCAGGCCGCCAAGCGCTGCGAGAGCCGTCAGCGTCAGGGTAAACGTCATGCCCTCGTAGAACAGATAGGGCAGTGAGCGGCGGATGACGTCGAAATCGAAATTGCCGAGCATCGCTTATTTCCCCGTGATGTAGCCGGGGATCGCGACCCAGCGCTCGAGGAAGCGCATCGCGGTCACGACGACGGCGTTGACGAGGAGGTAGAGGATGGTGGCGGCGGTGAAGGCCTCGAACACCTGGAACGAGAATTCCTGCATCGAGCGCGCCTGTCCGGTCAGCTCGAGCAGGCCGATGGTGATGGCGACCGCCGTATTCTTGATGGTGTTGAGGAACTCGGAGGTCAGCGGCGGCAGGATGATGCGGAACGCCATCGGCAGCAACACGTAGCGATAGCCCTGCACGGTGGTCAGGCCCAGCGCCGTCGCCGCCATCTTCTGCCCGCGCGGCAGCGAGCTGATGCCGGCCTGCAACTGGACTGCGACGCGCGCCGACATGAACAGGCCGACGCCGATCGCTGCCGTCCAGAACGGCGCGTTCGGCAATTGCTTCAGCCACAGTCCGGCGGCCTTCGGCAGGATTTCCGGCAGCACGAAGAACCACAGGAAGAGCTGCACCAGCAGCGGCATGTTGCGGAAGAATTCGACGTAAGCGAAGCCGAACCAGTAGGCGCCCTTCGACGGCAGCGTGCGCATCACGCCGACGATCGAGCCGGTGATCAGCGCGATGATCCAGGCCAGCCCGGCAGTCTTGAGGGTCAGCGCCAGTCCCGACAGGAGCATGTCGAGGTAGGTACCGGTCCCCATCGGGTTCGGCTGGAAAAAGATTCCCCAGTTCCAGTTGTAGTTCACGTGTCCCCCGCGCGAACGCGCCCATGATGTCAGGGCGCCTATGCAAATGTCCGGCCACCCTGCTGTCAAGAGTGGCCGGACATGATCCCGATCGAAAGATCGAGGTCTATCTTACTTGTAGTCGTCCGGGTTCGGCGAGTCGCTCGGCTTGGCGAACTCGTTCTTCAGCTCGGCCGAGATCGGGGTGTTGAGGTTCAGACCCTTCGGCGGGATCTTGGCGGTGAACCACTTTTCGTAGATCTTCTGGCCTTCGCCCGAGGTGTAGACCGCGGCAGTCGCAGCATCGACCACCTTCTTGAAGGCGGCGTCGTCCTTGCGCAGCATGATGCCGTAGGGCTCGGGCTTGGAGAACGCGTCCTTGGAGATGACATAGTCATCCGGCGACTTCGAGCCGGCAACGAGGCTCGCGAGCAGGATGTCGTCCATGACGAACGCGACCGCGCGGTCGGTCTCAACCATCAGGAAGGCCTCGGCGTGGTCCTTGGCCGGGATGATGTTGGCGCCGAGGCCCTTCGCGACGTTGGCTTCGGTGAGCTGCTTGATGTTGGTGGTGCCGGCGGTCGAGACCACCGTCTTGCCCTTGAGGTCTTCGATCGACTTGAGGCCGCTCGACTTCTTGAAGACGTAGCGGCTGGCGGTCAGGAAGTGGGTGTTGGTGAAGGCGACCTGCTTCTGGCGTTCGGCGTTGTTGGTGGTCGAGCCGCATTCGAGGTCGATCGTGCCGTTGGCCATCAGCGGAATGCGGGTCGCCGACGTCACCGGATTGAGCTTGACCTCGAGCTTGTCGAGCTTGAGTTCCTTCTTCACGGCGTCGACGATCTTGTAGCAGATGTCCATCGCGAACCCGACGGGCTTCTGGTTGTCGTCGAGATAGGAGAACGGGATCGAGGAGTCGCGGAAGCCCAGCGTGATGGCGCCGGTGTCCTTGATGTTCTTCAGCGTACCGGTCAGCTCCTGGGCCCCAGCCTGGCTGACGGCGAAGGTCGCGGCGAGCGCGAGGCCGATGCTACGGAAGTGTTTCACTTTTAGTCCCCTTTCAGGATGATGCCGGCGGGATGCAAGCACAAATCGGGTTGGAATAGAATGTGACTTTTGGCTGGATCGCGGCCCAGGTTAACGGCTCAGGTTGACGGTCTTGTCAGCGGATTTGGCAATTCCCCGAGATCCCAGAACAGCCCGGCCATGACCGTCAAGGCCTCTTCGGTCAATGGCAGCAGGATGTGCTCATTGGGCGCATGCTGGGAGCAGCCGGGATAGGAGTGCGGGACCCAGATCGTCGGCAGGCCCAGAATCTCGGAAAACACGTCATTAGGCAGCGAGCCGCCGAAATTCGGCAGCACCGCCGGCGTCTTGCCGGTGGTGTTTTTGACCGAATCCGCGGCCCATTTGATCCAGGGGCTGTCGAAATCGGTGCGCGAGGCGGCAAAGCTCTGGGCCGCCCGCACCTCGACCATCGGGAAGCCCTTCTGGGCCAGATGCGTGCCGATGGCCTCGATCAGGCCATCGATCCGGGTGCCGACCACAAAACGCAGTTGCAGCACGGCGTTGGCGTGGCCGGGAATGGCATTGGCCGGCTTGTCGATATTGCCGGACGACATCGCCAGCACCTCGAGCGTGTTCCAGGCATAGAGCCGCTCGGCCGCCGACAGCCCTTCCTCGCCCCAGTTCTCCGCGAGCGCCGGCTCATCCTCGGTCGGCACCACCTGCACGTCGGCAAGATAGCTGCGGATCTGGTTGGTGAGGCGTGGCGGCTTCAGCGCGTCGAGCTGAAGGCGGCCGTGGCCGTCGACCAGCGTGGAAATCGCGTTGACCAGGATGGTCGCGGGGTTGGCGAGCACGCCGCCCCAATTGCCCGAATGGTGGCCGCCATCGCGCAGGTTCACATCCAGATGAATGCGGATCCCGCCGCGGCAGCCGAGAAAGAGCGTCGGCCGGTCGGCCGACAGGCGCGGCCCGTCCGAGGCCATGAACAGATCGGCCTTGAGCGCATCACGATTGAGATCGCAGACCTTGCCGAGATCGGGCGAGCCGATCTCCTCGCCCATCTCGACGATGAATTTGGCATTGAAGCCGAGCTTGCCGCCACGGGCCTCGCGCACCGCGCGGAGTGCCGCCATGTTGATGCTGTGCTGGCCCTTGTTGTCGGCGGTGCCACGGCCATAGAGCCGCGTGCCCGCGACCGTCGTGCGCCAGGGATCGCGGCCGTCGCGCCACTCTCCCTCCATGCCGTCGACGACGTCGCCATGGCCGTAGATCAGAACGGTCGGCGCTGACGCGCTCTCGTGATGCTCGGCGAACAGGAACGGCGCCTTGCCGCTCGGGGATTCGACGATGCGGCTGGTAAAGTCGAGCGCCGCAAAGGCCGGCTGCATCTCCTGTTCCAGATAAGAACGCAGCTCGGCGCCGCGTGCCGGATTCTGGCTTTCGGTCCGATAGGCGACGCGGCGGTCGAGCTCGGTGAGGAACGCGCCGGATTTGAAATCGTCACGGGCGTGGGCGATGGCGTCGGCTCTGGTCATGGCTGGTTTTTCGAGGCTTTGAGACGAAGGACCCTACCCGAGACAGGTAGCCCTTCGAAAGTGGCAGGGACTTGGATAGTTCTTCGAGTTCTCTTGGGATTTCGTTCTTGCTCTCTTGAGATTGGCTTGCCAAGAGCGGGAGCACCGCTGATTTTGGCCTTGCCAAGCACAAGCCTTTCTATTCTTGGCCCTTGCAAAGGGCCAATTATATGCAAGAACTTCGCCAAGTTGGGGCGCACGTCTATCATTCGAAGAGCGCTCGGTACAGGGCGCCGGGGACCATCATGGCCAAGCAGATCAGGCTCAACGCCTTCGCGATGAATTGCGTCGCGCATCAATCACCGGGGCTGTGGACCCATCCACGCGACCGCACCGCCGAATATAATCGCCTGCCCTACTGGATCGATCTCGCCAGGACGCTGGAACGCGGCCGTTTCGACGGGCTGTTCCTGGCCGACGTGCTCGGGGTCTACGACGTCTATGGCAACAGCCCTGACGCTGCCTTGCGCAATGCAGCGCAGACACCATCGAACGAACCGCTGCTGCTGCTCTCGGCAATGGCCGCGGTGACGCAGAATCTCGGCTTCGGCGTCACCAGCAATCTGTCCTTCGAGCCGCCCTACCCGTTCGCGCGGCGGATGTCGACGCTCGACCATCTCACCGAGGGACGGATCGGCTGGAACGTCGTCACCGGCTATCTCGACAGCGCCGCGCGCGGCGCCGGCAAGGACAAGCAGACCGGACACGACGACCGCTACGACATCGCCGACGAATATATGGAGGTCGTCTACAAGCTCTGGGAAGGCAGCTGGGAGGACGACGCGGTGCTGCGCGACCGCAAGCGCGGCATCTTCACCGATCCCACCAAGGTTCATCGCGTCAATCATGAGGGCGCGAACTACCGCATCAACAACACCATCCATCTCAGCGAACCGTCACCGCAGCGCACGCCCGTGCTGTACCAGGCCGGCACCTCGCCGCGCGGGCGGCAGTTCGCGGCGAAGCACGCCGAATGCGTGTTCATGTCGGGACCGTCGGCCAAGGTGATCGGCCCTCGCGTGTCAGCGATCCGCCAGGAAGCCGCGGCGCTCGGCCGCGACCCGGCGGAAATCCTGATGTTCTCGATGATGACCATCATCCTCGGACGGACCGAGGCCGAGGCGAACGAGAAATACGCCGACTATCGCCGCCATATCAGCCCCGAGGGTGCGCTGGCGCTGATGTCGGGCTGGACCGGCGTCGATTTCTCCGGCTACGACCTCGACCAGCAGGTGCGCCACGTCCAGAACGATGCCGGCCGCAGCGCGATGGACAACGTCACTCGCGCCGATCCCGACCGCGTCTGGACCGTGCGCGACGTCATCGAGCATGTCGGCGTCGGCGGTGCGGGTCCTGTCGTCGTCGGCACGCCCGAGATGGTCGCGGACAAGATCGAGGCATGGTTCGAGGCGACCGATGTCGACGGCCTCAACGTCGCCTTCGCGATCTCGCCCGGCGATTTCGAGGATATCGCCGACATGCTGGTGCCGGAACTGACGCGGCGTGGCCGGTACAAGCCGGAATACGCCAAGGGCACGCTGCGGGAAAAACTGTTCGGCGACGGCCGCGCGAGGCTAGGAGCGCCGCATCCGGCGGCGGGTTATCGGGTGGGGAAGAAGGGGTAGCGGCCACACCCTCCGCTGTCGTCCCCGCGAACCCGGGGACCCATACCCCCAGGGAAAAGTTTGGCGAAGACTGGTCGTTCGGGTTTGGCAGCTCCCACGATCGATGGATCACGCGGTATGGGTCCCCGCGTTCGCGGGGACGACAGCGGAGCTACACCTTCCCGTCCACCATCACCTCGATCAGCTTCGTCCCCGGCCGATTGAACGCCGACGCCAGCGTCGCCTTCAGTTCGCGGGGATCGCGGATCTTGATCGCCTCGCAACCGAGCGCCTTCGCAACGCCGGCAAAATCGACGGGCGGATCGGCAAAGTCCATGCCGACGTAATTGTCATCGCCGTGGAAGGCGAGCAGGCGCTGCTTGATGATGCGGTAGCCGCCGTTGTTGGCGATGACGACGTTGAGCGGCAGCTTGTGATGCGCCGCCGTCCACAGCGACTGGATCGAGTACATCGCGCTGCCGTCGCCGGAGAAACACACCACGGGGCGATCCGGATTGGCGATGCTGGCGCCGACGGAGGCCGGCAGGCCCCAGCCGATGCCGCCGGATGCAAGCCCATGATAGCCGAAGCGGTCGCGGTGCGCGCGAAGCGCCGTGATCTGGCGGCTGGAGGTGAGACCTTCGTCGACGAGGATGGCGTGGTCGGGCATAGCCTCGACCATTTGCAGCACCAGATAGTCGGGATCGATCGGCGAGCGGCTGGCGGTCTTGCCGATCTGCTCGACCAGCGCGGCGCGCCGCGCGGTCCAGTTCTTCGGCGCGAGCTCGGCGAGACTCTGTTTTGCACGCTGCGCCAGCGACGCGCCGCCCATCTCCTTCAGCACCGGGATCAGCGCGCGCAGTGTTTCCTTCAGATCCGCCTTCAGCGCGATCTCGGCGCCGTAATTCTTGGCGATCTCCCAATCGACGAGACCGATCTGCACGATGCCGAGCCCGTCCGGCAGCGCATCGACCTCGCTATAGACAGACATCCGCAAGGGATCGCCGCCGAGCGCAATCAGCAGATCGTACGGCGCCAGCGTATCGCGCGCGACCTTCTGCACGCGCGCCAGCGTGCCGACGAAGCTCGGGCTCTCCGACAGGAAGTGCGAGCCATAGGGCGTCGAGGACTGGTAGGCGGCGGCGCCGAGCAGCTCGGCGAGTTCGGCAGCTTCCTTGAGCGCGTCGCTTTTCACCACCTCGTCCATGGTGACGATGACAGGACGCTCGGCCTTGAGCAGCCGCGCGGCAAACGCCTTCAGCGCTTCATCCGACGGTTTCGTGCGCGCGTCGATGCGGGTGGAGCGGCCAAGATCGATGCCGGCCTCGCTGTTGAGGATGTCGCCCGGAAGGGAGATGAACACCGGCCCGGTCGGCGGCGTCATCGCCACCTTGGCGGCGCGGCGCACGATGCGCGGCAGATCCTCCAGCCGCGTCACCTCGACCGCCCATTTCACCAGCGGCTCGGCCATGCGCACCAGCGGGCCGTAGAGCACCGGCTCCATCAGGCCATGGCCCTGCTCCTGCTGGCCGGCGGTCAGGATCATCGGCGTGCCGGTGAACTGGGCATTGTAGAGCGAGCCCATCGCGTTGCCGAGGCCGGGCGCGACGTGGACGTTGCAGGCTACGAGTTTTCCCGAGGCGCGGCTGTAGCCGTCGGCGATCGCGACCACCAGGCTCTCCTGCATCGCCATGACATAGGTGAGATCAGGATGATCCTTCAGCGCATGCATGATCGGCAGCTCGGTGGTGCCGGGGTTGCCGAACAGATGCGTGATGCCCTCGTCCTTGAGCAGCGCGAGAAAGGCGGAGCGGCCGGTAATCTTGTTCTTCATGTTCCCTCCAGAAGCGGGCGTTGCCGCAAGGACGGGCACATGATGGCCGAAGTCTTGGGAGGCGCGCAAGGAAGCGCGGTCATGGCTGCGTTGCGCGGAAGAGCGCTACATCTCCTCGCGCCCCAATTCGAACGGATCCTCGCCGCCCGTACGCTTCTTCTTTTTCGAGCGCTGCCAGACCACACCGGGAAAGCCCTTCAACGGCACCAGCGGCTCGCCGGTATAGGCCCATTCCTGCAGCTCTTCGATGGCCATGTGATAGAGCGGCTGGCGGCCGGTGCGCTCCTTGAACAGGGCCCGGGGGATGTTGACCATGTGCGGGCCGCGGGGCCGCTCGTACGCGATCGGCGTCCCGCAATGCGAGCAGAAGCTGCGCGAGGTCTTGGTGGCCTTGTCCTCGTAGCGGGCGAGCGCGGTTTTGCCGGACGTGATGCGAAAGCGCTTTTTCCAGCTTCCGACATAGGTGGCGTAAGCCGCGCCGTGGGCGCGGCGGCTGGCGGCCGAATGATCATGCCAGGCCCAGCGCGCGGGAACGTCGATCTCGAAGGTGACCTTGCCGCAAAGGCATTGGCCGGTGGCTAATCCTGCGGCGGCTGCGGCTTTGGCCATGGAAGTCTCTCCGTCGTCATTGCGAGCGCAACGAAGCAATCCAGAATCTTTCCGCGCAGACAGTCTGGATTGCTTCGCTGCGCTCGCAATGACGGAGTTTGTGGTGCGATCGGAGCAGGACAATAGCTCCGTAGCCCGGATGAGCGAAGCGACATCCGGGAAAACCATTGCTCAGGCGAAGGTCCCGGATATCGCGTCGCTCATCCGGGCTACGCGTACCTACGCCGGCGTCAGCTCGTCATAGACGGGATAATCCGTGTACCCCTTCTCTTCGCCGCCATAGAACGTCGCGCGGTTATACGGCGTGATCGGATAATCCTGCTCGAGGCGCCGCGGCAGATCGGGGTTCGAGATGAAGATGCGACCGAAGGCGATGATGTCGGCGTGTCCCTCGGCGATCGCCGCATTCGCGGTCTCGCCGGTAAAGCCGCCGGCAGTCATCAGCACGCCGCTGTAGAGCGGACGGAACAGCACCATCGCCGAGGGCACGTTTTCCCAGTGGACGTCGGCGCGGCCGGCGCCGCTGGAGCGCGGCTCGATGAAGTGCAGGTAGGCGAGACCGAGCTTGTCGAGCGTCTTCACGACATGGGTGTAGAGCGGCATCGGATCGGGCTCGCCGGAATCATTGGCGATGCCGTGAGGCGACAGCCGGACGCCGACGCGGTTCGCGCCCCAGACGTCGATCGCGGCCTGGGTCACCTCGAGCAGCAGCCGTGCGCGGTTCTCGATTCCGCCGCCATATTGATCGGTGCGCTGGTTGCTGCGCGACTGCAGGAACTGCTCGAGCAGATAGCCATTGGCGCCGTGGATCTCGACACCGTCGAAGCCCGCCGCGAGCGCATTCTTCGCGCCCTGACGGAATGCTTCCACAACGCCCTTGACCTCGTCGGTCTCCAGCGCGCGCGGCGTCTCGTAATCGGCGATCTTGCCGTCGGCGGTCATCGCCTTCATGCCTTCGGCCTTGATCGCAATCGCCGAGGCCGACACCGGCAGCGCACCGCCATGATAGGACGAATGCGAGACGCGGCCGACATGCCAGAGCTGGAGGAAGATGATGCCGCCCTTGGCATGCACGGCATCGACCACCTTGCGCCAGCCGGCGATCTGGGCCTCCGAATAGATGCCCGGGGTCGCCGGATTGCCGCGGCCGTGCGAGACCACGGGCGATGCTTCTGCGATCAACAGACCGCCTTGCGTCGCACGCTGGCCGTAATATTCGGCATTGAGCGACCGCGGCGAGAAGCTCTCGCGCTCGGCGCGCATGCGCGTCAGCGGCGCCAGCGCGACGCGATGCGCGAGCTTGTACGGACCGACCTGCAACGGTCTAAACAACGCCTCGAATTTCATGTGGGCCCCGAAATTTCCATGGAAGGACACGGATCATATAGCGAGGGGCGGCCACCGGAAAAGGCGCCGCCCCCACGAAAAGATATTCCCTCTCGCGGAACGCGAAAGAGAGCAGGTCTTACGCCGTCTTGATCCAGACGGCCTTCACGTTGAGATACTCCTCGACATGCTGCTTGCCGGACTCACGGCCGTAGCCGCTCATCTTGTAGCCGCCGAAGGGCACCGCCGGATCCATCGCCTGGTAGCAATTCACCCACACCGAGCCGGCACGCAGGCTCTTGGCAACCGCATGCGCCTTGCTGACGTCGCGCGTCCACAGGCCGGAGCCGAGGCCGAACGTGGTGTTGTTGGCGCGCTTGACCAGTTCGTCCATGTCCTTGAACGCGATCGCGGAGATGACGGGACCGAAGATCTCCTCCTGCGCGATCCGCATGTTGTCCTGGACGCCCGCGAAGACGGTCGGTGAGACGAAGAAGCCCTTCGACAGCGCGCCTTCCGTGACACGGCCGCCGCCGGCGAGCGCGCGCGCGCCTTCCTTCTGGCCGATGTCGAGATAGCCGGTGACGCGCTCGAGCTGCTGCTCGGAGACCAGCGGGCCGATCTGGGTGTTGGGATCGAGGCCGTTGCCGACCTGCAATTTCTTGCCGAACTCGGCGACGCGGCCGACGAACTCTTCGTAGATCGACTGCTCGACGAACAGACGCGTGCCGGCGCTGCAAATCTGGCCCGAGTTGGCGAACACCGCCATCGCGGCACCAGGCACGGCGGCATCGAGATCGGCATCGGCGAACACGATGTCCGGCGACTTGCCGCCGAGCTCGAGCGAGACACGCTTCAGGTTGCCGGCGGAGGCCCGGATGATCGACTGGCCCGTGACATGCGAGCCGGTGAAGGCGACCTTGTCGACGTCATGATGCGAGGCGAGCGCGGCGCCCGCGGTCTCGCCATAGCCGGGCACGACGTTGACGACGCCGGGCGGAATGCCGGCCTCCATCGCCAGCTCAGCGATGCGCAGCGAGGTCAGCGGCGCCTCTTCGGCGGGCTTCAGCACGACAGTGCAGCCGGTCGCGATCGCCGGGCCGATCTTCCAGATCGTCGCGGTGAGCGGACCATTCCAGGGAATGATGGCGCCGACGACGCCGATCGGCTCCTTCAGCGTGTAGGAGAAGATCTCGCCGGGCAGCGAGTTCTCGATAGTCTCGCCGTGGATCGCGGTGGTCTGGCCGGCGTAGTAGCGCAGCATGCCAACGGCGCGCAGGCGATAGGCGCGGGTGCGGCTGAGCGGTGCGCCCATGTCGAGCGTGTCGAGCTGCGACAATTCGTCAAAATTCTTCTCGACGAGGTCGGCGAGCTTGAGCAGCAGGTTCTGCCGCTCGAACGGCTTCACCTTGCTCCAGGGTCCCTCGAAGGCGCGGCGGGCGGCAGCGACCGCACGGTCGATGTCTTCCTTGTCGCCCTCGGCGACGGTTGCGAGCAGCTCGCCGGTGGCGGGGTTGTGGGTCTCGAAGCGCTTGCCGGAAGCAGCATCGACCCACTTCCCGTCGATCAGCATCTGCTTGTAGGACCCGTTGGCGAACGGATGGCGCGTGATCGGAATAGCCTGCGACACAGCCATGGCTGCACTCCCTATTCAGGTGATTGATTGGTTCGATCTCGGTGGGACCGTTAGGCCTGGAAGAATACAGCGCTGCACGATGGGCGTAAAGGCGGCGCGGAACGAAGACCTCCCATGCCGACTTGTGCAGGGTCGCGGCAGTGCCATGTTATATCTCGACCAAGCCCGCCCCGGAGACCAGCCATGCCCCATTCCGCCATCGTCAAGGACAATGTCGCCGTGATCACGGGAGGTGCATCCGGCATTGGACTGGCTGCCGCCGCAGCCTTCGCGCGGGCCGGCATGAAGGTGTGCATCGCTGACGTGGACCAGGCGCGGCTGGCCGAGGCCGCAACAAAACTGTCATCTGTCACGTCCGCCACACATGTGATGACCTTCGCCGCCGACGTCAGCAAAGCCGAGAGCGTGGCGGAACTCGAGCGCGCCGTGCGCGAGCGCTTCGGCGGCACCGATATCCTCATGAACAATGCCGGCATCCAGCCGGGTAGCACATTGTACGCCGAGCCCGACAACTGGCAGCGCATCATCGGCGTCAACATGTGGGGCATCATCAACGGCTCGCGCATCTTCGCACCCGGCATGATCGCGCGCGGCAGGGCCGGCCTGATCATCAACACCGGCTCCAAGCAGGGCATCACCACGCCGCCCGGCGACCCCGCCTACAATGTCTCGAAGGCTGGCGTGAAGGCGTTCACCGAGGCACTCCAGCACGAGCTGCGCAATACGAAGGATTGCCGCCTCACCGCGCATCTCTTGATCCCCGGCTTCGTCTTCACCGGGCTGACCGCGAAGGGCCGCACCGAGAAACCCGCCGGCGCCTGGACGCCGGAGCAGACGGTCGATTTCATGCTGGCCCGGCTGGAGGCCGGCGATTTCTATATTCTGTGCCCGGACAATGACGTGCCACGCGCGCTCGACGAGAAGCGCATGCTGTGGGCGGCCGGCGACATCGTCGAGAACCGCCCGCCGCTGTCACGCTGGCATCCGGATTATGCGGATGCGTTCAAGAAGTTTGTGGAGGGGGAGTAACTACCCTCATGGTGAGGAGCGCGCCCTTTGCGCGCGTCTCGAACCATGCGGGCTCGGCTGAGGCAACCCGGCCTCGATCCTTCGAGACGCCCGCCTTCGGCGGGCTCCTCAGGATGAGGGGTTAGAGTCTTCGCGGTGTGGCAAATTCGTGCGAACCGCCTCACAGCGTCTCTTGCTGATGTCCGCAATTCTTGCAGGCGAACTTGACCCGGCTCTGGCCCTTTTCCGCCTGCACCCGGTTCGGCGCGCCGCACTTGCCGCATACGGCCTCGATGCGGGTCGTGCCCTGCTTTACGACGATGGTTTTCTTTTCCATCGATTCGCGGATCAGGCGCTCGGCCTCTTCACGCAGGGATTGTTTCGACAAAGCTCGTCTCCGCCTCTGAAAGCGCGAGAGCCATATCGCACTTGCGTGAAAATCACAATCGGCAAAGCCGGATTACACCTCGACGATCACATAGCTGTCCTCGACATGCGCCGGAAACGTCTCGGCAACATACGGGCCCTTCCGGAGCTCGTCGCCCCGTTCCACCGCGACCGGATATGACCTTATCTTGACGCGCTTCGGATCGAACCAGGACTGGCCGTTGCGCATGTCGAACTCCCAGCCGTGCCAGGGACAACGCAGCATCTCGCCGACGCGCGACCGCTCATAGATGCCGGGCTCGGGCGAGGTCAGGCGCGCCACGCACGCGGCTTTCTCCAGCGGCGCGCCCTCGTGGGGGCAGCGGTTCAGCAACGCGAAGAACTCGCCATTGACGTGGAACACGACGATGTCGCGGCCGGCGACATCGACGACCTTGTTGCCGCCGGGCGGGATCTCCGAGGTGCGCGCGACGATGTGACGGGCCATATTCCTTCTCAGAACTTGTAGACCGCACGGGCGTTGGTGCTGAAGATCTTCTTCCGCTCGGCCTCGGTCAGCGGCGTCTTGAAGGCAAAGCGCGGATCGTCGAAATCCCAGTGCGGATAGTCCGACGAGAACAACAGACGGTCGATACCGACCCATTCGATCAGCGAGCGCAGGTGCCGCGCCTCGTCCGGTTCGTCGATCGGCTGTGTCGTGAACCAGAAATGCTCACGGACATATTCGGACGGCTTGCGCTTGAGATGCGGCACCTCGCTGCGAAAGCGCTCGAAATGCTGGTCCATGCGCCACACCGCCGACGGAATCCAGCCGAAGCCGCCCTCGATGAAGACGAACTTCAATTTCGGGAACCGCTCCGGCACGCCCTCGATGACGAGGCTCGCAAGCTGCGCCGCGATGGTGTGCGCGTTGGACTGGTGCTCCTCGACATAATAGGACGGCCAGCCGCCGCCGGTCGGGGCGTGGCCGCCATAGCCGCCGACATGGATGCCGAGCGGCAGGTCGAGCTCTTGCGCACGCTCATAGATCGGCCAGTAGCGGCGGCGGCCGAGCGGCTCGTTGGCGCGCGGCGAGACGTTGATCTGGATATATTCGCCGATTCTCGCACAGCGCTCGATCTCGGCAATCGCAAGGTCCGTGCCGTCCTGGCCAACCAGGATCGAGGCCTTCAGGCGCGGATCGAGATGTGACCAGAATGCCAGCTGCCAGTCGTTGATGGCGCGCTGGATCGCGGCGCCGAATTCGAGGTTCTGCTGCGAGAAGATGAAGAGATCGAGCACCTGCAGGATCCCGAACTCGACATCGAGCGGATCGAGATGCTGCTTCTGCATGAAGGCGAGATCCGAGCCGGGCGGCCCGCCGGTCGGCGGCCAGGCGTCGCGGCGCGCAATCAGCGGCGAGGAGCGCGGATAGGGCGTGGTGAAGAGATAGGGCGTGCGCAGATGGCTGCCATATTCCCTCAAGTGCTGCTGCCAGCGTTTCGGCAGGAACTCGTTGAGGTCGTCCGTCGAGCGCAGGCTCGGATGCACGTCGCAATCGACGATGCGCAGCCGCGTCGCGGCCGGCTTCTCGTCGTCGCGCAGCGGGCGGTCGATGACTTCACTCATGCGAGCCTCCAGGTCAATTGAGGGACAATCGCGAGAACGTCTCCAGCGGATTGTCGACACACATCTTCTCGATGATGCTCTTCGGCAAGTTCGGCGGGATCGGATCGTCGCCGTCGAACTGCCAGTGCGGATAGTCGGACGCGAACAAAAACATCTTTTCGGAGCCGATCTGGTCGATGATCTCCTCGACGCTTCGGGCATCGCCGGGCGCGTCGAACGGCTGCATGGTGACGCGAAAATTGTCGCGGATGATCGCGGCCGGCTCGCGCTCGACCCAGGGCACCTCGACGCGGACGCCGCGCCAGGTCTTGTTGGCGCGCCACATGAAGGCCGGCAGCCAGCTCACACCCGACTCCATCAGCACGACTTTAAGGTTCGGAAATTTTCCGAACACGCCCTCATAGATCAGACTCAGGATCTGCGCCTGAAACGCTTGGGCCTCGACGAAGTAATATTCGTAGCGGTGCGACGGCCAGCCGGCCGAGCTCGGCGCCTGGCGATATTGCGTGCCGGCATGGATCGCGAGCGGCAGCTTGTATTTCTCGGCTAACCGATAGACCGGCCAGAAGTGCCGCCGGCCCAGCAGCGTCTCGCCCTGCGCCAGCACCAGAACGGAGACGAAACGATTGTCGCCGGCGCGGCGCTCGATCTCCTCGATCGCCAGATCCGGATCCTGCATCGGCACCACGATGGAGGCGCGCAGGCGCGGATCGCGCGACAGCCATTCGGCGGCGATCCAGTCGTTGATCGCCTTGCAGAAGTCGGCCGCCATGTAAGTATCGAACACGGCCTGCGCACCGTAGAGCACATTGAGGATCGCGTGGCTCGCACCGAGCTGCTCGAACGCGCCCTTCTGCACCATGGCCAGGTCAGAGCCGGGCTTGCCGTTGGCCGGACGCCAGTCTGCGCGGCCCGACAGCGGCATGCCTGGCGGATAGGAGGTGAGATCGAGCCCGTCGATGGCGCGGCTCACCACCTGCTCTTTCCAGTGATCGCTGAGATAGGGAAGCAGCGTCGTGCGCGTGCCGCCAACGGCCGGGTGGATGTCGCAGTCGATCCGCATAGCCGCCATGGAGCGTCCTCGCCGAGATCTTGCTTATTGGCGACGTTCTTGTGCGCCGCCTGCGCAGAGTGCCCCTGCCCGCTTCAGCGCGCAAGAGCGCACGCCCGCGCGATCCGTCATGGCTCGGTTGCATTTCGCAGGCGCGATACCGCCGACGCGGAACGCGATCGGCGAATGCAGTTCGTCAAGGATGTCGCCGGTTCCGGGCACAACAGCAGCGGAGTTATTCCGCCGCTGTTTGTTTGGCGTGACCTGGCTCAGGCAATCTCTCTCAAGCCGCCTTGGAGACTTCCATCAGCAGGCGCTCGGCCTTGGCATCCTCGATGCGGTTCACCAGGCGACTGCTCTCGTGATTGTCGCGGACGGTCTTGGTCAGGGTGATGCAGGTCTGGATCAGCATCACGATGCCCATGGTGAGATAGCCCTTCATCCAGAGGTCGAGCGGCAGGAAGAAGATGCCGATGGCGACGAGGAAGGCGGAGGCTGCGAAGGACGCGTAAGTGAAGGTCACCCAAGCGCTGCTGTGGGGCTGGCCGTTCTGGTTCATGGTGGTCTCCTGTCGGTTCAAATGATGAGGGTTGAGGTTGAGATCAGGCCGTCGGTGCACGCTTGGACTTCAACCGCGCCAGCACGTCGTCGGCGGTCGTCTTGAGCCGGGGGCCAAAGCCCTGCTCGGCGAGTTTCTCGGCGGTGGCGAGCGGACCGCTGGCCGCATCGAGTTCGACCAGCGCATCGTCGGCAGCCTGGGCTTCCATCTGCCGGTCACGCAGGCGCCTCAAGGTGCTCTCCGCCTCCGGCAGCGTGGATTCGTAGGGACGCGCGGCCTCGATGCCACTGCGGCGAAGCGAGCGCACTGCTTCCGAGGCGCGGGCGACACGGCGGCCACGATCGAGCTCGGTGATGCGAGCCTGCGCATTCGCGACATGCCGCTTCAGCCGCGCGATCTCGGTCGCGAACAACGCGCGGGCCGTCATCGCCGCATCGCGGTCGGCCTCGAGGCCTGCGATGGCTTCGGCCGCCTCCTTGGCGAGATCCTCGCGGCCACCATCGAGCGCCGCAACCGCGCGGGTTTCGAGATCGGCAATACGGGCGACGGTCGCCTCGAGCTTGCGGCCTTCCTGCTGGTCCTGGGCGATGGCCAGCGCCAGCGTCCGCTTGCTGCGCTCGACGGCGGCGGCCGCGTCGCGCATCTGCTGGTCGAGGATCAGAAGGGCCGTCCGGTCCTCCAGTTCCTCGCCTGCGGCGGCAACACTGCCGCGGAAGAGTGTCACTACGGTCTTGAACATTTGCTGCTCCCTGTTATGAGCGTTGCTCACGGATGGTTTGTAGCAGAGACCTTGAACATCGTTCAATAAATATTTGAGCGACGCTCAAGAATTTGGTTAACGAATGACTAAAGCCTTGGAACGTCGAGAGAAACTTCGAACCGACCTCATCCTCGCGGCGGAGCGGATGATCGCTCAGCGTGGGTTGGCCGGCCTGAAGACCCGCGATCTGGCCCGCGAGATCGGCTGCGCCAATGGTGCGGTCTACAATCTCGTTGCCGATGTCGACGAACTGGTCCTGCGCGTCGGGTCGCGCACGCTGCACCGGCTCGACGAGGCGCTCAGCGCGGCGGTACGCGCTGGCAATCCATCGCCGCAGGAGACGCTGGTCCGCATCGCGATCGCCTATTGCGATTTCGCCGCGGAAAATCTCGAACTCTGGCGCGCGATGTTCGAGCACCGCATGGCGGCCGACAAGGACGTCCCCGACTGGTCCGCCGACGACCAGATGCAGCTGTTCCGCCACATCTACGTGCCGCTCGCCACGCTGTTTCCAGAACGAGACGCGGACGAGCTCGGCATCACCGCACGCAGCCTGTTCTCGGCCGTGCACGGCATGGTGGCGCTGGGACTTGAGCAGAGGCTGGTCGCCGTGCCGCTGCCGGCGCTGCGCAAGGAAATCGCGGGTCTTGTGCGCGCGATGATCGACGGATTGATCGCGCGCGAGCGCTAGCGTTTCACCGCCCCGCGCGCGACGGCACGCGGAGCGGTGCCCGTAACGCTCAGGCCGCCTTGCCGGCCCGCAACCGGTCGAGCACCGGCAACAGCTCAGACGGATCGGGGCGGTGCGTGTAGTCCGGATTGACCTCTGCATAGGCGATGACGCCGTCGCGGCCGATGACGTAACGCGCCGGCATCGGCAGCACCCAGGACGGATCGTCGTTGAACGTCGGCAGATCGTTCTTGAACGATTTGTAGAGCGCGGCGAGATCGTCCTGCAAAACGAAGCGGATGCCGAAGGCGTCGGAGACCTCGCTCCGGACATCGCTCAGGATCGGGAATGAGAGCTTGTTGTCGCGCTGCGACTTGCGGCTGTTCGGCGCGGTCTGCGGCGAAATCGCAACGAGGCTCGCACCGCGCGCGGCGATCTCGGGCAGAGCGTCCTGAAGCGCCTGCAGCTCGAGGTTACAATAGGGACACCAGACACCGCGATAGAACGAGATGACCAGTGGTCCCTTCGCGAGCAGGTCGCGCAAGGAGACGGGCTTGCCGTCGGGATCCCTCAGGGTGAATTCGGGTGCGACGTCGCCGGCCTTCTTCGCGCGCTGCGCCTGGCCGCTGGCGATCAGTTCGGCGGTGGCGCGGTGCATGGTGTCCAGCGCCTCCTTGCCCGGCTTGAGCGGAAAGCGACCGGCTTCGAAGTCGGCTTTGAAGGCGTCGAGTTTGTCTTGCAGGGCCATGAGGAAACTCCATCGGTTGTCGTTGGCCCGGCCTATCTGGATCATTTGGAAATGAAGGGGTATATGGCCGCTACGGACAATATTTATTTGGAAGACGAATGAGTGACCGGCTCCAGGAATTGACCGTCTTCGTCCGGGCGGCAGAGAGCGGCAGCTTTTCAAAGACCGCGCGCGAGCTCGGCCTGTCGCAGCCCTCGGTGTCGCGCATCATCGGCGAACTGGAGACCCGGCTCGGGGTCAAGCTGCTGCTGCGGACCACGCGCCGCATCACAGTGACGGACGCCGGCGCACTGTTCCTCATCCGCGCGCGCGACGTGCTGGCCGACATCGAGGACGCCGAGGACGCCGCGCGTGGCGTCGATTCATTACGCGGAACGCTGCGCATCACGATGCCCATCGTCTACGGCACAAGGCTCATCATCCCGCGCCTGCCGAAATTCCTTCGCGCCCATCCCATGTTGCGCGTCGAGCTGTCCGTCGCCGACGAACGGCACAACCTCGTCGCGGAAGGCACCGACGTCGCGATCCGCCTGGGCCCGCTGAGCGACTCCGGCTTTGGCGCGCGCAAGCTTGCGACGCTGCCGCGCTTTCTCGTCGCCGCGCCGTCCTATCTCGCCGAGCGCGGCACCCCGAAGACGCCGGCCGATCTCGCATCGCATGACTGCATCTTCGGTCCCGGCCTGTTCGGCCGCACCACCTGGTCGTTCACCCGCAATGGCGCCGAGACCTCGGTCGATGTCCACGGCCGCATCACCACCGATTCCGGCCCCGGCGTGTTCGCGAGTGTGCTGGCGGGGCTCGGCATTGCCATGACCTCGCCGGTGATGGCCGGCCCCGAGATCGCGTCAGGCGCACTGGTCCCGCTGCTGAAGAGCTACAAGCTCGCGCCGGTCGACGTCTACGCCGTGTTTCCGGCGGGCCCCCGCCCCTCGACCAAGGTGCGCGCGCTGGTCGATTTCCTGGCCGAGGAGTTGAGATAGATCGCGGGGACGCAAAGGGCTAATCCCTCTTGACCACGCGAATGGCGCGTGAAGCTGCTCGCGCCTGCTCGGTCGGAAAGCCCCGCTCCAGCCGCGCCGCGCTCGCCTGCAGCATCGCCGCATCCAGCTTGCCCTGCCGCGATCCCTCCAGGGCGCAGGCGAAGACGCGGTAGAATTGCGCGCCGTCATAGGCGACCAGCAGCACATCAACACCGGCGTTGATCGCCTCGACGACCGCTTTGCAGACGTCGTGCTGGTAGATCGCACCCATCACCAGGTCGTCGGTCATCACCATGCCCTGATAACCCCACTTGCCGCGGATGATCCCCTCGACGACGCTCTTCGAATGCGAGGCCGCGCGATCGGGGTCGACGGTCGTGAGCGTGACGTGTCCAACCATGAGCGCACTGCGCGAATGCGACAGCACCTCGCGGAACGGAAGCCAGTCGGTCACCTCCAGCTCCTTCACCGGCGTGTCGAGATTGGCGCTGAAATGATGCGTGTCGGCGCGGACGCGGCCGATGCCCGGAAAATGCTTCAGCGTGGCGCCGACGCCCGACTCTTCCAGCCCGCGGACATAGGCGCTCGCGATCGTGCTGACGACGGCGGGATCGGTGGCAATCGCGCGCTGGCCGATCAGCGTGTGGAAGTCGAGGCGATTGCGCCTCGCCGGCGGCTTGAGGTCGAGCACCGGCGCGAGGTTGAGGTTGACGCCGACGCCGGCGAGCTCGCGGCCATGGATGCGGCCGAACTCTTCCGCCTTGGCCTGCTGCTCGTCGGGGGCGAGCCCGGTAAGTGTCGCCAGCGCCGGCACCTTGGTCAGCGGCGGCGCGAGATGCCCGACAATGCCGCCCTCCTGATCTGCCGCAACGACCAGCGGCGGCAGGCCGGCGGCGCGCCGCTTGCCCTGGAGCGCCGCGATCTCGGCCTGCAGCGCCTCGATCGTCCGGCCGCGGATGTTGTGCCGGGTGACGTAGACGCCGCCGATCATCCCCTGCTCGGCAAGGCGCGCGACCTCGGGAAACGAGGAATAGCCGACCATGAAGTGCGGTCCGAGCTGACGCGCTTCAGTGGCGGACGCGGCAAGCACATCGTGCTTGCGCAGCTCGAACTTCAGATGCGCGGCTGACATCAGCAGCGGCGGCAGGCACCAGAGCATGACGAGCAGCTTGCCTGCGATGCTGCGCCAGCGCCCGAGGCGCAGCAGGACGATGACGATCACGATGCTTGCGACGACAAGCGCGATGTTTCCGGCGCCGCGCAGCACGAGCAGATAAGGATCGTTCTTGTTCACTGCCGCGAATGCGACGACAGGTGCGGCAAGCCAGAGCAGGATGAGACCGATGCGATTGATGAATTGCATGATGCGTCACGTCCAAAATGATGAACGCATCGCACCTATCAGCGCGACTTACGCTGCGCGAGGGGCAAAAGCACGCCTGCACGAAAACTGCAAAAGACTCCTGAAAGCGTGCTGACGAAGGTCCCGGTTTCTGCGCAAGCGCCGTGCAGACTGCACGACATCGAACTTCACGAAAGGTCATTTGCATATGACGAGCCTGGCGACGACATCGACGACGGACATTCAGCCGATCAGGCCTTCGGCGATTTCGACCAAGCTCGCGATGGCGCTGGTGCTCGCCGCGCTCGCCGACTGGCTCTTCTATGGCCAGCGAATGGGGCTATCGATGGTGATCTTTGCCATCGCGATCGCCTGCGCCTCGCTGCTTGCCAATCATGCGACGCTGGACTTTCGCCGCGCAACCATCGGAGGCGTAATCATCGCCCTCGGCCTGGTGCCAGCCGTGGAGGAGCTCAACACGATCTCGTTCCTCATCCTCGTCGCGGCACTGGTCATCGCCCTGCTGCTCGCGACCAATCCGGAGACGACGGGGCTTGCGGACCGCGCCCGCGCACTGCGAAACTTCTTCTTGTTCGGCCCCTTCAGATTTTTCCCCGACGCTCTCCAGGTCTTCAACATGTCGGCTTTCACCCGCGGCATCGCACTGTGGCTGATGCCGGTGGTGCTGAGCACCGTGTTCGTCGCGCTGTTCGCCGCCGCCAATCCGGTGATCGAGCAATGGGTGTCGCTGCTCAATCCGAAGGTCATCTTCGAGTATGTCAGCGTCTGGCGCGTGCTGTTCTGGACATTGATGCTGGCGCTGGTCTGGCCCTTCCTCCATGTGCGCTGGCGGCGCAAGAAGGTCGCCGTCCCCACCGAGACCGACGTCGCGGAGCCGCCGCTTCCGCCCTTCGTCTCGCCGGAATTTCTGGGCGCCTCCACCATTCTGCGCTCGCTGATCCTGTTCAACCTGCTGTTCGCAGCGCAGTCCATTCTCGACGGCATCTATCTCTGGGGCCATGTCGCGCTGCCCGACAATTTGACCTATGCGTCCTATGCGCATCGCGGCGCCTACCCGCTGATCGCGACCGCCCTGCTCGCCGCCGCCTTCGTGCTGGTGGCGATGCGTCCGGGCGGACCGGCCGAGAAATCGAAGGTGATCCGGCCGCTGGTCTATCTCTGGGTCGGGCAGAATGTCTTGCTCGTCGCCTCCTCCATCCTCCGCCTCGATCTCTACGTCGACATCTACATGCTGACCTACTGGCGCATCGCGGCGTTCATCTGGATGGGGCTGGTGGCGCTCGGGCTGATCCTGATCGTCGCCCGCATCGTGCTCGACAAGTCCAACGAGTGGCTGGTCGGCGTCAACCTGATCGCGCTGGCGATCGTGCTCTACGGCTGCTCGCTGGTGAACTTCGATGCCTTCATCGCCAACTATAATGTCGCCCATAGCCGGGAAGCATCGGGCAAAGGCCTGCTGGTCGACATCAACTATCTGCTGACGCTCGGGCCGCAGGCGCTGCCCGCCATCGACAAGGCCATCCTGCTACGGGCCGGCAACCCCGAGAGCTGCCTTGTGTCGCGCCGCGACCGCCTTGTAGAACAGCAGCGCCAGGATCTGGCCTGGCGGAGCTGGGGCTTCCGGAACTGGCGGCTCCAGCACAAGCGGGACGCGCAGGCGAAAAATCAGCCGGCCGGCTGACAGGGAAGCGGAGAATTTCTTGGCGCATCGCATTCTCATCGTCGACGACGAGAGCCATATCCGCGAGGTTGTCCGCGTCGCCCTGAGGAAGGCCGGCATGGACGTCATCGACGCCCGCGACGGCAAGGAGGCGCTCGCCCGCTTTGCCGCCGACAAGCCCGATCTCATCGTGCTCGACATCGGCATGCCCGAATTCGACGGCCTCGACGTCTGCCGCGAGATCCGCAAGACGTCCGACGTGCCGATCCTGTTCCTGTCGGCGCGCGACGAGGAGATCGACCGCATCCTCGGCCTCGAGATCGGGGGCGACGACTACGTGACGAAGCCGTTCAGCCCGCGCGAGCTGGTGGCGCGGGTCAACGTCATCCTGCGACGTCTCGGCCCGCGCAATGGCGAGGCCAAGGCAAGTCCGGCCGCGCTATCGCAGGGCGGCCTGCTGATCGATCCCGAGCAGCATGTCGCAACCTTCGCCGGCACGCCGCTGAAGCTGACTGCGATCGAGTTCGGCATTCTGCGCGCGTTCCTGACCCGGCCGACCTCGGTCTTCAATCGCGAGCAGCTGATGCGGGCGGCCTATCAGCTCAACATCCAGGTCTCCGACCGCACCATCGACAGTCACATCCGCAACATCCGCGCCAAGTTCGCGGCGCTGGCCTGCGAGAACGTGATCGAGACCATCCACGGCGTCGGCTTCAAGCTCGGCCGCTGCGAGAAAGAGGCATGAGCGCGGCACCCGACAAATGGCGGCCCTCGCTCACCCTCGTGATTTTCACGGTGCTGGCGACCGTCGGCGTACTGCCGCTGGTCGGCCTGTTCTTCTTCCGCCTCTACGACAACCAGCTGATCCGCCAGACCCAGGCCGAGCTGATCGCGCAGAGCCGCGTGCTCGCGACGATCTATGCGCAGGAGGTCACGGCAAGGCTCGGCGGCGGCCTGACGCTCGGCGCCGAGGTGCCGCCGAACGTGCTGCCCGACCCCGGCGACCAGGTTACGCCGATCCGTCCCGCGCTCGACCTCACGGCCAACGACCTGCTCAGGCGGCGGCCGGATGCGCAAGCAGCGGCCCAGCCGGCGCAGCCCGCCTATGTCGAGATCGGCGCAAAGCTGACGCCGATCATCCGCGAGACCCAGAAGGTGACGCTGGCGGGCTTTCGCATCCTCGATCCGCAGGGCGTGGTGATCGCCGGGCGCCAGGAGGTCGGGCAGTCGCTCGCCCATATCGAGGAGGTCGCCGACGCGCTGCACGGGCAATATCGCGCCACCTTGCGCAACCGGGTGCCGGACAAGCCGCCGCCGCCGATCTATTCCTTCAGCCGCGGCCTCGGCGTGCACGTGTTCTCGGCGATGCCCGTGATCGTCAACAACCGCGTTGCGGGGGTGATCTACACCACGCGGACACCGAGCAACATCTTCGACCACCTCTACCAGGAGCGCGCCAAGTTCGTGCTAGCGGGGCTCGCCGTGATCCTCGGCACCATCGCGATCGGCCTCGTGTTCTCGCGCACCATCACGCTGCCGATGCGTGAGCTGATTGACCGCGCCGCGCGCATCGGTCGCGGCGACCGCGAGGCGTTTCAGCCGCTCCGGCATTACGGCACGCGCGAGTTCGCCCAGCTCTCGCACAGCTTCCTCGGCATGGCCGAGCAGCTCGCCAGGCGCTCCGACTATATCGCGACGTTCTCGGCCCACCTCACCCACGAGCTGAAATCACCGCTGACCTCGATCAAGGGCGCCGCCGAGCTGCTGCAGGATTCCTATCAAGGCAAGCCCGAGGGCCTGACGCCGGCCGAGCAGAAGACGTTCATCGCCAACATTCTCTCGGATACTCAACGGCTGGAAGCGATGGCGCAGCGGCTGCGCGAGCTGGCGCGGGCCGAAAGCCTGCCGCAGAACGAGCGCACCGAGCTTGCGCCCGTCATCGCCGACCTCAGGAGCCGGTTTCCGCAGAGCGCAATCGAGGCCAGTGGCAGCCTCGACCGTCCCATCGGCATGTCCGGCGAGAAGGCACTGATCGTGCTGTCGCATCTCACGGATAATGCGATGCGGCACAGGGCTGGGACAATCAGGCTGGAGGCGGTGGACGAGCGCACCACCCTGCTTCTGACGGTGAGCAATGACGGCGAGCCGATCTCGGCGCCCAATCGCGACAGGATTTTCGATGCCTTCTTCACCACCCGCCGCGACCAGGGCGGGACCGGGATGGGACTGGCAATCGCGCGCGCGGTGATGGCGAGCCATGGCGGCTCGATCAGGCTCAAGCCGACCGACGACGGCGTCGCCTTCGAACTCCAGTTTCCTGTCGCCTAGATCGCGAACACCCAGGCGGCGACGATGGTGCCGATGGTGACCAGACCGGCGATGGTCCAGCCGGCGGCATATTCCAGCTCAGGATGACCGGTCGCCCGCATGATCTCTGCCGGATCGGCGGTATGCTTCTCTGCCATGACAGCCTCGCACGTTTTTTTCCGTGTCCTATGTAAGTCGCACCAGCCGCCAATAGGTTCCATCACGGAAATGCGAGGAATGACCCAGCTTGGCTTGTTCGCCGACCCGGCAGGAGGCCCGGCCGGCCTTCGCTATACTGACAATTTTATCGAGGCCGCCACTGAACAGGATCTGATCGGCGGCATCGCGGCATTGCCGCTGCAGCGCTTCCAGTTCGGCGCCTTCGAGGGCAACCGCCGGGTGGCCTCCTTCGGCTACCGCTATGATTATTCGCTGCAACGGCTGGCCGAGGCCGAGCCGATCCCGGACTGGGTCCTGCCCGTCGCGCGGCAGGTCGAGGCATGGGCCGGCCTCACTGAGGGCAGCGTGCGGCAGGTGCTCTGCACCGCGTACGACGCCGGCGTCGGCATCGGCTGGCACCGCGACAAGCCGCATTTCAAGGAGATCCTCGGCCTGTCGCTGGGCTCGCCGTGCAAATTCCGCTTCCGCCGCCGCAGCGGCGACACATGGGAGCGCCACACGCTCGAAGCCCTGCCGCGCTCGCTTTACATGATGGACGGCGAGGCGCGCTCGCAATGGGAGCACAGCATCCCGCCGGTCGAGGCACCCCGCTATTCGATCACCTTCAGGACGATGAAGCGGGCGTGACAGGCCGGCTCCAAAATAAAAATGCGAAAACAACCCCATGCACAGTAGAAAGCCCTTTCCGGCGCGAGGCGGGCGCGCGCGCGGCAACCGTTTGACACATCGGTGCAAAACAGCGTCAGCGCGCAAGCGTCACGAAAACGGCAGCTTGCCTTCCGAATCGGGCTGCATGCTAGATTGGATGCACGCCATTCAGGCAGGAGGGAAGCATGGCCGACAACAAGGCAAAGCGGGGCGGGGCCGATCGGGCGCTGATCGCGCTCACCGAGAAGTACGAAGTCGCCTACTGGTCGAAGAAGTTCAAGGTGACGCCGGCCAAGCTGAAATACGCGGTCAAGAAGGTCGGCCGCTCCGCCAAAAAGGTCGAAGCCTACATCAAGCTGCAGAAGCACCGCGCCTCCGACAAGAGCCGGATCGCGCTGAGCGAGGCCTATGAGGTCCGCTACTGGTCGACAAAGTTCAAGATCACACCAGCCAGGCTGAAGGCCGCCGTGGCCGCGGCCGGCCATTCCTCCAGGAAGGTCGAGGCCTATCTCGCGGCCCAGAAGGCGGCGAAGAAGAAAAAGGCCAAGAAGGTCGCCAAGAAGACGACGAAGAAGGCCGTCAAGCGATAGATCGCCGCCTGCGGGTACGGCGCCACCTCTCTCGAAGTTCTCTTGCAACCCACACGGCCGAACCCCGGCCGTCGTGGCACTACTCTCGACTCCCCCTGAGATTGCACGCTAAGCTTCGTACCATCCGCCGATTTCCGGCGGCATTGCTGCATTTGCGAGCCGGGCGGCCACGGCGCCATCAGGCAGAAGACATTTTCCAAGGAAGCACGTTCAAAGGAAGCACGCGATGCGTTCGCTGTTTGCGCGGCTGCACCGGCGCTACGGGCCCAAAATTTCGGGGGCAGAGCGCCAGCGGCGGGTCAGGGACAAGGTCGCCCTTCAGCCTACCCCGCCCTCGATCCGCTCACCCGCCGCGCTCCGCGCGCTGGCGGTGCGACGCCCGAAGGTCGCGATCATCGGCGGCGGCTTCGCCGGCCTGATGGCGGCGTCCGAACTCGTCGCGCATTGCGAGGTGACGCTGTTCGAGGCCCGCAACCGCTTCGGCGGCCGGGTTTTCAGCAAGACGAAGCCGAGCGGGATCGTCGAGGCCGGCGGCGAGCTGATCGGCTACAACCATCCGCTCTGGCTGCAATACGCCAAGCGGTTCGAGCTCGGCCTGTCCGTCATCACCTCGGACACGAATTTCGACGCACTCGAGCTCGACATGCCGCTGTTTCTCGATGGCCACAAGCTTTCCGACGGCCAGATGAAGCTGGTCTATCACGAGATGGATGATGCCTTCGGCAAGCTCAGCCGCTGGGCCGGCAGGGTCAACCCTCGCAAGCCCTGGCTTGCCAAGGGTGCAAAGAAACTCGACGCCAGGTCGATTGCGAAGTGGATCGCCAGCCTCGACTGCTCGAAGCTCACCAGATACGCCATGGAGGAGCAATTCTCCAACGACGCCGGCCAGCCGACCACCGAGCAGAGCTTCCTCGCCAATCTGGCCGTCGTCGCCGGTGGGCGGATGAAGAACCAGATCGACGCCTTCTTCACCCAAACCGAGACCCTGCGCTGCTCGGAAGGCAATCAGGAGCTCGCCATTCGTCTCGCGCAGGACATCGGGAAGAAGGGCGCCAGCACCCATTTGTCGACGCCGGTACGCGCCATCCGCATCGAGGACGAAGGCGTGATCCTGGAATTCAGCCCGGCCGAGAACGGAACCACGCGCGCCGCCTTCACCGCCGATTATGCCGTGCTGGCGATCCCTCCGAGCCTGTGGCCGGACTCACCCAACGCCAAGATCACGATCACGCCCAACCTGCCGCACGACTACTACGTGACGATGGGGACCGCTGTGAAATATCTCAGCCCGCTGACGAAGCGCTTCTGGATCGGCGAGGGCCTCGCCCCGACGGCCATCTCGAACCAGTTCGGTGTCACCTGGGAAGGCACGGACAACCAGATCGCCCCGCCGGACCGCCCGGTCGAACTCAGCCTGTTTGCCGGCGCCGACGTCGCGGCGGCAGCTCTCAAGCACTACCAGCCCGGTAACCAGACGCAGGTCGACGCGTTCTACGCACAGCAGATCGGTAGCGTCTACAAGGGCTACGTCAAGCACCTGGCCGCTCAGCCGGAGTTCATGGCCTGGCCGCGCGACGAATGGACCGCCGCCGGCTACTCCTGTCCCGCCCCCGGCGAGGTCTGCCGCGCCGGGCCGCGGCTGGCGAGGGGTTTTGAGGACCGCCTGTTCTTTGCCGGTGAGCACACCTGCTTTGCCTATTTCGGCTACATGGAAGGGGCGCTCCAGTCCGGCCAGACGGCGGCGGCTGCGATCATCAAGGCCATCGACAAGCAGCCTGAAGCGCATGGCTCGGCCAGCAACGGCGATTCCGCGATAGGCTCGGGCCGCCTTGCGGCATCGAAGCCGTGACGAGGGAAGCAGCGATGCGCATGAAATTCACGACATCGTCCCGATCCAGGAATTGGGTCTGCATCCTCGCCGCTCTCGTTCTCGCCGGTGCCTGCAACATCGCCGATGCCTCCGGCGCGACGCCCGCAAAGGTCTCGGGCTCGACGGCGCTGGCGCTCGCGGGCGTGATTGCACCGCTGTCGCCGGACCTGACGGGCGCCGAGAAGAAGGCGGTGGCGATGCTGTTCGCCGGAAACAGCGACATTCCCTACAAGAAGCCCATCGTCGTGACTGCGGACAGGATCGTCTGCCGCACCGGCAATGTCGACATCACGTTACGCAATTGCGAGGTGACCTCCGGCAAGAAGACCAGGACCGTGAACGGCGCGACGGCCAATGAAATTTTCGCGACGGAAGCGCTCGCCGGCGTTCCGTCCGACGGTGCGGCGGGATCGAACTTCGAGAGCCTCAGCAAGCTGAGCTGCACGATCAACCCCAACGCGATCAGGCGGAAGGACGGCAGCGGGGCGGACTGCACGTTCCAGCCGGGGAATTGAGCTGAAGGTGCGGAAGAAACGCGGTGCCGTGAAATCGCCTCAGACGAACTAACTAATAAGGCGAATTGAAAAGACAGGCCAAACAAGCGAGCCCATATCGGGCACGCAGGGCTGGCACCAAGATGAAGAATTATCTCGCATTTTTTCTAAGCTTGAGCGTGACGGCGGCCTCCGCACAGGGCCCGTTGCCGGCGCGGCTCACAGTGCCGACCGATCTCGTCCGCGTGGGCCTCACCGATAACGACACGACCGCCGGCGGCACCGCACGTTTGTGCGAGCAGGTCTCATTCTCGCGCGGGCTGCGCTACGGCGAGAGCGAGGCCAATGTGCTCGACGTCGCCACCAGCAGCGAGACCAAGGCGGATACGCCCCGGCCCGTGCTGCTGTTCGTGGCGGGCGACACCTTCACCGGCGACCGCGGCGCGCCGGACCTGTCGCGCGAGATCCAGGACCAGGCGATGTGCTTTGCCGCGCGCAACGGCATGATCGGCGTGCGCGTCAGCTATCGCCTTGCGCCCTCGGCGACCTGGCCGATGGGTGCGACCGACGTCGCGGCGGCGCTGTCCTGGGTCCACGGCAATATCGACCTGTTCAACGGCGACGCCCGCGAGATCGTCGCGGTCGGTTACGGCGCCGGCGCCTTCCATGTGGCCACCCTGCTGGCGCATCCCGAGTTCCAGACCGACCGCGCCGATGTCGCCGCCGTGGTGCTGGTGTCCGGCATCTACCGCGCCGGCAAGGACGCGAGCGACAGCGAGAAAGCCTATCTCGGCACTGACGCCACCCAATATGACAAGCGGTCGGTCTTTCCCGGCATCCTCAACATCGACGCGCCGATCGTGCTGGCCTGGGCCGCGAACGATCCCGCGAGCCTCATCGCGCAGGGCGAGATCCTGAAGAAGACGCTCTGCGGCGCCGGGCACTGCCCGCGCAGCACGCTGCTGCGCAACCGCGACGGCATCGCGAGCGCCTTCGGCCTCGACGGCTCCGGCGACAGCCTCGCCGAACCGACGCTGCTGCTGGTGCATCAGCTCGAGGCGCGGGGGTTGCCGTAGCGCAAATTTGCCGCAGGCTCGCTTGACCTCTCGCGCTAGACCTTGTGCACGACTTTGTCGTCGGTGGTGACCTTGATATCGGCGTAGCGGCAAGCGCCATGACGGCGCTGGAACGGCGCCACGGCCAGCAGCCAGATTTTCGAGATCGCCTTCGCGGGTCCGCCGATATGGGCGGCATAATCTGCTGCGATGTCGCGTTCCTGCTCTTTCCAGCTTCCGAGGTCAGCCTTCCCGGAACGAACGATCATATGTGTCTCGATCGCATTCCAGGCGGGCAACGGACACCGGAAAACCTTGCCTTCAGGCAGATGTTCGCTCCAGATATATGTCAGATCCTGCCCGTCTTCGAACTTCACGCCGATCGAAAGGTAATCGTGGGTCGCGGCCTGATCCTCCGCGACGACGGACGGCAATTGATCGATTTTCCAGCGCCATGCGAGGCGCGGACGGGAGACTAGCGAAAGCGGCAGCGGCCTCTCGATGATACTGACATGGCCCGTGGTGTCGCAAATGATCTCGCCGTCGGCACCCTGGCTAAAGACTTCCTGACCGCCGCCAAACCCGAGCAGGTTCGACCAGCCCGCCGGCAGCTTGCCGCCACGCTGAAGACGCGCAAGCTCGGAGTTGAGCAGTCCGTCGACGTCGCCCTGCGCCAGCAGACTCTTGACGCCGACCGCGGCATCGCCGCGCCACAGCAGCGCTATCCCGGTGATCTTGACGTCCGCTTTCTTGTAGATGTCTTCCGGCGTACCCAATGTCCCGTCCTCACTGGTCCATTCCGCCGCCGAACGCGCCACCTCGATCCGTCCATCGTGGGCGACCGTCATGGTTCCCGTGTCCAGCATCGGATTGTACATTGGCTGGAGTCCGTGCGTGCGCGCGTGAAAGACCAGCCCCGGGCTGAACCAGAGATCGTGGTCGCGCGACAGCCACATCTTGCCGTTCAGCAGGAATGTCAGCTGTTGGCCCCGCGCCGCATCGAGCCCGAGATCGGTCCATGGGAGATCGCCGCCGTTGATCTCGAAAGCCTTGGCGGCGAGCAGTTCGGGCGAACGCGCCTTGGCGATGATATCCTTGATGCCGCTTACTACATCCGCTGGAGGAGGAGCGCCCTGCTCCGCCGCTTGCGCCGGCCGCAACGCGGAGCTCGCAAAGGGCAGAACCAGGCCCAGTGCCGATGCACGCAACACCACATCACGTCGGGAAAATTTCCCGGCTGAAGACGACAAACCAAGACAAGCAAAGCACATGCATTCCTCCCTGGTCCCGATCGACGCGGGCATTTGACCGTGTTCATCGACGGGGACCCGGATGCTATGCTGTCGCTGCGAACTCAGCCTGCCATGATGCGCCGACATGGCAGCCACTTTGGCGCGTGAGGGCAGATGCACCAGACCGGCTACACCCGCGCGAGCACGCTTGGTCCGATCGCCAAGGTCGTCGCTGCGGCCGGCGGATCAATCGAGCGAGTCTTTCGCCGCGCCGATCTTCCTCTCGCCTTGCTGGAATCGCCGGACACGCTGTTGCCGTTACGCGATCATTTCCGCTTGTTGATGGTGACCTCTCGGGAATTGCACGACGAAGTCTTTGCGGCCCGGCTTGGCCGCCAGACATCGATGGCGGGCCTCGGCGTTTACGGCAGATGGGTGACCCAGGCCCCGACCTTGCTCGAAGCGATCCATCGCGCCGGAGCCAGCCTGCCGCACATGCTCCAGAACGCCACTCAGCTGGTCGTCCGCCGTTTTGGCGGCGAAATCCACTGGTCATATGAATTGTCCGACCCCGCGCGCGACGGGCGCCAGCAGAACGAGATGCTCGCCGTCTGGTACATGATTGCCGTCATCAGGCATTTTGCCGGCGCCAGGTGGCTGCCGGGCCGGATCATTCTTCGGGACCTGCCGAACCGGCTGCGATATCCGATCGCCGAAGTGATGTGTACCGATGCGGCTGTCGGCAACGCCGCCAGCGCGATCGTGTTCGATCGGCGGCTGCTGACGGCCGTCAATCCAGAGCTCAAGCAGGGCGACGGTCTGAGCGCGAGCGAGCTCGGACGCGTTTTTGACCTGCCGGATCCAGAGGACCTGCCGGGCCATCTCTCCGTGCTGATCGAATTGGAGCTACTCGATCGGCGCCCCACCCTGTCACGCATCGGGGACCGGTCGGGACTCGCGCGACGAACGCTGCAGCGCAGGCTCAGCGAAGGCGGACTGAGCTATAGCGACCTGCTGCGAAACGCACTGCAACGACGAGCCGTGAGACTTCTGTGTCAGACGGACCGGTCGATTAGCGACATTGCATCAATGCTCGGCTATGACGACCCCGCTCATTTCAGCAGGGCTTTCGAGCGTTGGAGCGGTGTTGCTCCCACCCGTTGGCGGCGTCTCCTTGAATCGCAGGTGCCGCCGGGCACAAAACGCGTCGCCAGGACGATCCTGGACCGGACAGAATAGTGCAAACCATCGAGCCAGAGAGCGGCTCGCCCCTCGGTGGCTTCGGCCTCGACGGCGGGACAAGCCCGGGCATGACGAGTGGCGCGTCAGCACGCCTGCCGTTTCTTTCGAGGATGGCAGCTGCGCTGCTTTGAAGCGGCAACAAGCCACAGCTTTGCCAAACGCTTGACGTAGATCAACCCAACGTGGGGCAGATCGAGCCGACCTCGCCGAGGGGCCAACGTCAAGGTGTCGAGCATGCGCGTCACCGGCAGACTGCTGTTCGTCTTGATTGCCGCTCTCGCCTCGCTGGGGGCGATGTCCGAGCAACGCGCAGACCAACCCGCAAGTGACAAGGAAATCCGCATCGGCAATGTCATGCCGTATTCCGGACCGCTCTCGGAATTCGGCGCCATCGGCCAGGCGGAAGTCGCCTATTTCGACATGATCAACGCGCGCGGCGGCATCAACGGGCGCAAGATCCGCTTCATCACGCGCGACGACAATTCCGATCCCGCGACCGCGCTGGAGCTGACGCGCAATCTGGTCGAGAAGGACGACGTGCACCTGATGTTCGGCTCGTTCGGCACGCCCGGCAATCTCGCCACGCGCTGGTACCTGAACGAGAAGAAGATCCCGCAGTTGTTCGTCGCCTCCGGCGACGAGGAACTGAGCCAGGCCAAGGCGTTTCCCTGGACGATGGGCTGGCAGCCCTCGTTCCGCTCGGAGGGGCGCATCTACGCCAACTACATCCAGGCCTATTATCCCAGGAAGAAGATCGTGGTGCTCTGGCAGAACGACCAGTTCGGGCGCATGCTCTATCGGGGCATCCAGGAAGGCCTTGGCGATCTGAACCGTCTGGTCCTCGTCGACATCGCCTTCGACATCAACGACGAGCATCTCGAAGGGCACGTCTCGATCCTCAAGCGCGCCGGCGCCGACATCTTCGTCTTTCTCGGTGTACCGTCGACGGCGTCCAAGGTGATCAAGCTGGCGGCGTCACTCAAATGGCGCCCGGTCTTCATCGTCAACGATGCTTCCGCCTCGATCGCCAATGCGATGGCGCCCGCGGGCCTGGAGAATTCCGCCGGCGTGATCTCGGCTGCTTTTCTGAAGGATCCGAGCGATCCCGCATGGAAGGACGATCCCGCCATGAAGGACTGGTTCGCCTTCATGGACAAGTATCATCACGCGGAGAGCACGAACAACAGCGCCGCGGTCTACGGCTACGCCGCGGCCGAGGCGCTGACGCAGGTGCTGAAGCAATGCGGCGACGACCTGTCGCGCGAGAACATCATGCGTCAGGCGGCCTCACTCAGGGACCAGCAGCCCTCCGTTGCCTTGCCCAACATCAGAATGAATACCTCGCCCAGCAACTACCTGCCGATCAGGCAGATGCGGCTTGTCCAGTTCGACGGGCGGTCGTGGCAACCTTTTGGCGAGGTGATCGAGACGGCGTTCACGGAAGGGGCGGCGCGGTGAGCGGACGCACGGCGATCATACGCGCACCGTTTGCTGGGCTACCCCTCTCCCCCGCCCTCCCCCGCAAGGGGGGAGGGAGCGCAGGGTGCCGCGCAGTGAGAGCTGGGCTCAAGGCAAAAATTCAACGCGAATGATCGTCGCCTGATCCAACCACACGCGCTGGCGCATTCCCTCCCCCCTTGCGGGGGAGGGTTAGGGAGAGGGGTACCACACGGGGACTCCCTCGATTAACGACTGTGTAAGTCCGCGCATCCTCACGCCGGCTTCAGCGAGGCCAGCGCGCTTTCCAGCAGCGCGCGCACCCGTGCTGCGTCGCCGGATTTCACGACTGCAGGGTCGAGATACAGCTCGAGGCCGGGCGCGCGCTCGGTGATGACGCCGCTTCGCTCCGCCGCTGCGTCGTTCAGCGCGTCGACCGAATAGGGAATCACCTCGCGGCTGATGCCCTTCATCGTGATTGCCGGCAGCGCGTGGGCGCGGACGATGTCGCTGACCAGCGCGAAGGTCTCGTAGCTCAGCACGATGCCGCCGGGCTCGGCGATCGATTGCAGGCGCGCGGCGAGGTTCGCTTCGGCGCCGATGATGGTGTAGTCCATGCGATCGCTGCTGCCGAAATTGCCGACATTGCAATAGCCGGAATTGATGCCCATGCGCGAGCGGAACGGCTGCTCGATGCCGGACGCCCGCCATTTCGCATTGAGCTCGGCAAGGCGCTGCTGCATGCGCCAGGCCATCTGCAGGCAGGCCTGCGCGTCGGCACGGTCGCCCCTGGTCTCGGGGTCACCGAAGAAGATCAGCATGGCATCGCCGATGAACTTGTCGATGGTGCCGCCATATTCATGCGCGATCGCCGACATCTCGGTGAAATATTCGTTGAGGAGCTGGGTCAGCAACTCCGGCTGGAGCCGCTCGGCGGTCGCGGTGAAGTTCTGGATATCGGAGAAGAAGATGGTGAGCTTCTTGCGCTCGGTGTGGATGGTGACGTCCTTCTGGCCGCTGAAAATGCTCTTGTAGACTTGCGGCGGGATGTAGCGCGAGATCTTCATCGACAGCGACGCCAGGAAGTCGTTGGCGGATTCCAGCTCCTTGTTCATGCCCTTGATACGGCCGGCCTGGCGGCGCTGCAGCGAGAGGAACGACAGGCCGCAGCCGGCGGCGATCAGGAAATAGGCCAGGAGGAACTTGAACGAGAAGATGTTGGCGGCGATCGGCTGGCCGATGATCACCTCCTGGATGCCGCGGACGTCTCCCACCTTCCAATCCTTCTTCGGGCTCTCGGGGTGGCTGTTGTGACAGCTCACGCAGGCCGGGCCCATGGTAACAGGCGCGACCAGGCGGACCTTGTCGGAGAACAGCGAGGTCTCGGTCTCGACGATCTTCTGCTCGGGATCCTTGCGGAGCGCATCGAGCGCGTCCTTCTCGAACTTGTCGAGCTGGTGCGCGGCGCGGTTCTGGAACGGGAAATCCGAGACGAAGCGGTAGGTGATGTTCTCCTGCTGCGCGCCGATCACCCGTCCGAGCTCCAGTGACAGCGTCGCCGGAATCGGGATCGCTCCGGGAACGGATTCGTAATTGTGCACGACCCTGGTGGCGCCGCCAGGGTTGGCCAGGATGCGGCCGACCACGTTGGAGGCGTAGTAGCTGCGCACGCTCGTGATCACCGAATTGAGATCGGCGGCCTGCCGGCGCAGCGCCGTCTTGCTGAGCTCGGTCAGGTCCAGCCACACCGCGAGCGGCAGAGCGAGCAGGAGGAAGGCGATCACGGCACCCGTCAGGATGCCGCTCTTGCGCTGTTCGTCGGAGATCTCTTGTTTCACCTTGTTGCTCCCCGTGTGCGATCTTGCCGCAAATCTCTGGAACTCGCGGCAAAAGCATGCGGCGCCACAGAGCCAATAAACCCGCGCCCGCGCAACCCCATTTTATGGTGGTCGCAGCAACTGGCTTTTCGTTTCATGACGTTGTTTAAGATCGGTATTAACCTGCATTCACTCCGCCGGGAGACCTGGACATGACCGAGACCATCCGCATCAAGCGCTTCAACGCGCGGCCCGTGATCGTGCCGATGAATTTGCCGCTGAAAACCTCGACCGGGGCCGTCGCCAAGGCGCCGCTGGTGCTGATCGACTGCGAGACCGACCAGGGCGCGGTGGGGCATGCCTATCTGTTCTCGATCACGCCTTCGGCCCTGAAGCCGCTGACGGCGATGGTCACGGAAATGTCGGAGCTGCTCGCCGGCGACGAGCTGTTGCCGTTCGAGATCGAGCGCAAACTCGCCCAGCGCTTCACGCTGCTCGGCCTCGCCGGCCTGCAGCGCCTGGCGCAATCCGGCATCGACATGGCGGCATGGGACGCGCTGGCCCGTTGCAGGGGCCTGCCGCTGGCGCGCCTGCTCGGCGGCGCGCCGAAGCCGGTGCGTGCCTATAATTCGAAGGGCCTCGGCATCATGCCGGCGGGCGCCGCGGTGGAGGAAGCCCACAAGCTGCTGGCCGAAGGTTTCCAGGCCGCGAAGATCCGCGTCGGCCGGCCCGATGCGCGCGACGATCTCGCCGTGGTGCGCGCGATACGAAAAGCCGTCGGCGATCAGGTCACGCTGATGTGCGACTACAACCAGGCACTCACGGTCACCGAGGCCATCCGCCGCGGCGAGATGCTCGACGACGAAGGGCTGACCTGGATCGAGGAGCCGATCCGCCACGACGATTATGAGGGCTGCGCCCGCATTGCCGATGCGCTGCGCACGCCAGTGCAGATCGGCGAGAACTTTGACAGCGCGTTCTCGATGCAGGCCGCGCTGACCGCGGAAGCCTGCGACTACGTGATGCCGGATGTCCAGCGCATCGGCGGCGTCACCGGCTGGCTGCGCGCCGCCGCGCTGGCGCACGCCGCCGGCATCGAGATGTCGACGCATCTGTTCTCGGAAGTGAGCGCGCATCTTCTGTGCGTGACGCCAACCGCGCACTGGCTGGAATATGTCGATTGGGCCGACGCCGTGCTTTCGACGCGGCTGAAGATCAAGGACGGTTTTGCCTTGCCGAGCGAAGAGCCGGGGAACGGGATCGCGTGGGACGAGGCGGCGGTGAGGAAGTATCTGGTGGAGTGAGCAGCTTCCTTGTGGCCATCCTTCGAGACGCCCGCTTTCGCGGGCTCCTCAGGATGAGGTTTTGTTGCGCGGCAAAACCGTAGACCCTCGTGGTGAGGAGCGCCGCCCGCGGCGCGTCTCGAACCATGAAGGCCGAGCGATCGCCGCGCACGACCGTAACACTGACCGCAAGCGGGGAGAGGCAAAGAGCTACTCGCTCACCGCGCAGCCGCGTTCAAATCCATCGTCTCGAGCAGGCTGTTCTGGCGCCAGTCGATGAAGGCATCCTTGAGGCGGCTGATCTCGCCCGCATGCTCGGGCGCGCCCCAGAGATTGTGCTGCTCGAGCGGATCGCTCGCGAGATCGAACAACTGGCCGTCCTCGGCGCCGTGGATGAACACGACCTTCCAGCGGTCGTCCCGCACCATGGTGATCAGCCGCGCGCCGGTCATGGCGACATCGCCGGCCTGCTCGCTGAACACGAAATCGCGGCCAGCCCATTCCTCGCCCTTCAGCGCCGGCAGCAGGCTGCGGGCCTGGAACGGCTTTGGGTGCTGCGCGCCGGCAAGATCCAGGATGGTGGGGCCGAGGTCGAACAGCTGGCACTTTTCGCGGATCCGGCGCCCGTCGGAAAACAGGCTGGGCGACCAGAACAGAAGCGGGATGCGCGTGACCGGCTCGTACATCGACCATTTCTGGCTGAGGCCGTGCTCGCCGAGATTGTCGCCATGGTCGGACATGAAGATGACGACGCAATTGTCGAGATAGCCCTTGGTGTCCAGCATCTCGATCAGGCGGCCAATCTGCTCGTCGATCATGGTGACATTGGCATAGTAATGCGCACGCAGGCGGCGCATCTCTTCATGCGTCGGCTGCAGCTTCCATGACACCGCGTCGTGGTCGACCTCGGTATCGTGGCGGCGCTTCTCCTTCAGATAGGCCGGCAGGCCTTCGATCTCGGCCTCGGTCGGCTGCGGCACCGGAAGATCGTTGCGGGCGAGATAGTGCTCGAGATATTCCGGCAAGGGATCATAGGGCGGATGCGGGCCGGGCAGGCCGATCTGCATGAACAGCGCCTCGGGCTTGGGCCGCGTCTCCAGCCACCACATCGCGGTTTCAGCGACGAAGATGTCGGGATGCAGCGACTTCGGCATCTCCCAGGTGAAGGCGCCCATGCGATCGCCGTAATCAGGCAGGCTGCGATAGCCGGCGCGCGACGGCTTGGTCAGCTTGTGCGCGGCAAAGGCCTTGTCGAGCTCGTCGGCGAACCAGCGCCCCTCGAAGAAGCGATCCTTGTTCTCGACCACGAAGCGCTCGTGGAAACCGGCCTTCGCGTCATAGGGAATGGTGTGCATCTTGCCGACATTGACGCAGTGATAGCCGGCTTCCCCCAGCTGGCTGACCCAGGTCTTCTGCCAGTGCTGGCCGTTCTTCAGCACGCCCGAGGCGTGCGGATAGAGACCAGAGAACAAAGCCGCGCGCGAGGGCACGCAGCTCGGCGCGTTGATGAAGCAATTGTCGAAATAGACGCCCTCGCGCACCAGACGGTCGAGGTTCGGCGTCTTCATATAGGGATGCCCCGTCGCCGCAATCGTGTCGAAACGCTGCTGGTCGGTCATGACCAGTATGATGTGGGGTTTTGTCACGATCGATTTGTCCTACGCGGCGTTGGCATAATAGAAAATATGTCTGACATAATAATTCTTGTCAAACCTCGCGCGCTCGGACTATCTTGCAAGAATAGGCCGCATTCTTCGCAGCCAATCCGTTCGCACTTGCAATAAATCAGACATTTAAACTGACGGATCAGATTGACGTGGCCAAGGCCGACAATCCGCAATCGAGCGCCCAGGTCGCCCGCGAGGTGGCCCGGCTGATCCTGACCGGCGTGTGGCGCGAGGGCACGACGCTGCCGCGCGAGATCGAGCTGGCGTCGCGCTTCGATGTCAGCCGCGCCTCGATCCGCGAGGCGCTGTCGCTGCTCAAGGCGAAGGGGCTGATCGCCTCGAAGCAGAAGGCGGGCACGCATGTGCGCGCGCGCTTCGACTGGAACATGCTCGACGAGGAGCTCTTGAACTGGACGCTGTCGGCGCTGCCGACGCAGGAGTTCGCCAAGCAGATCCTGGAGGTCCGCCGGATCGTCGAGCCCGAGGCCTGCGCGATCTGCGCGGCGCGCGGGACCGACGAGGATTTTGCCCGGATCGAGCGCGCCTATCGCGGCATGGACGCCGCCGGCATGGACCGCGTCGCCTATGCCGAGCCGGATTTGCAGTTTCACCGCGGCATCCTGATCGCCACGGGCAACGATTTCCTGATCGCGTTCGGCGCGACGGTCGCCGCAGCCTTGCGGATGTCGTTCGACCTGTCGAGCACCAATCCGGGCGCACCGCGCAAGAGCCTGCCCTATCACCGCGCGGTGCTCGACGAGATCTGGGCGCGCAACCCTGATGGTGCGCGCCGGGCCATGCACAAGCTGATGGACCTCACCGAACAGAACATCGTCACGGCCATGTCGCGCCAGAAAAAGAAAGACACCGAGGACGAGAACGCCCGCACCAGACGGGCGCGTTGACACGGCAAGCAATAATCTGAGGGAGATAAGCATGAAGACTTCATCACGCGCGCGTTCGCTCACCCGCCGTAACCTGCTCAAGGCCAGCGCCGCGACCGCCGCCCTTGCGGCATTCCCCGCGCCGCTAATCGCACAGACAAAGCCGTTCGCCGGCGTGACGCTGCACGGCGCCTCGTTCCAGCACCGCTTCTTCACGCTGCTGCAGAAATACATTCCCGAGTTCGAGGAAAAGACCGGCATGAAGGTCGACCTCCAGCTCTCGGCCTTCCCGGTCTACAACCAGCAGGCCAATCTCGAACTGTCCTCAGGCGGCTCGGCCTACGACTTCGTCAACGTCACCTTCATCCTTGCCGCGCGCTGGGTCGCCGCCGGCCTGCTCGCCAATCTCGACGAGTTCACGTCCGATCCGAACCTGACGCCGGCCGAATGGAATCCCAAGGATTTCGTCGAGGGCGCGCAGGTGCCCTATCGCGATGCCAAGGGCGCGACCTACGGCTATTCCTGGGAAGGCGGCGCGATGTTGATGGGCCTGTCGCGCATGGATTTGATGGAGAAGAAGGGCCTCAAGGTCCCGAAGACGTTCGCCGAACTGCAGCAGGTCTGTGCCGAGATCAACGGCACCGACGGCATTAGCGGCATCACCTCGTTCCAGCTGCATCACTGGAACCTGCCGCCCTACATCCAGGGCTTTGGCGGCAACATCTTCCGCAAGCCGCCCGGCGACATCATGCCGGCGCTGAACACACCCGAGACCATTCAGGGCATCGAGTTCTACGCCAACCTGCTCAAGAGCGCGCCGAAGGGCGTCCTCACCTACACCGAGGACCAGGCGCGGCAATCGCTGCTGACGGGCCGCGCCAACATCTTCATTCACTCCAGCTCGTGGGTGACGCCGATCCTGCTCTCCGAGGAGAGCAAGGTGAAGGAGACCTCGCGCGTGGTGCGCTCGCCCGCCGGCCCCGTGCACGACTATCCCGCGTCGAACAGCCAGGGCCTCGGCATTCCCAAGAACGCCAAGAACAAGAAGGCGGCGTGGGAATTCATCAAATGGGCGCTCTCGCCCGACATCTCGATGCGGCTTGTCAAGGAGCACGGCCACTCCTCGGTCTGCCGCCGCTCGATCATCACCAGCGAGGCCTATCGCAAGCTCAACACGGTGAACGGCCAGGACCTCGGCGCGCTCTATCTCGAAGTGCTGGAGCTGCCAGCCAAGGGCGAGAACTACATGGCCTATCGCACCGTGAAGGAATTCCCGATCGTCGGCGACGTCCTCAACAAGGCGTTCGAGCAGGTCGCGACCGGCCAGCTGCCGGCCAAGGACGCGATGAACGCCGCGCAGGACCAGGCCATCGCCGCACTCCGCCGTGCCGGGACGCAGCTTTGAGCCAGTCGGGAATTGACGGAGAGCGTCGCAGATTCATTGCCTGGGCGCTCTCACCAAGCTTGATCGTGCTGCTCGCGGTCGCCGTGCTGCCGGCGGTCTATCTCGTCGTGACGAGCCTGACACCGTTTCAGCTGACGACGCCGGGCTCAGCGACCGATTTCAGTTCGCCCTTGCGCAACTACGGCCTCCTGCCCGGCGATCCCCGCTTCGTCAATTCGCTGTGGGTCCAGGCAAAACTGTCGTGCTGGGGCGTGCTATTCCAGGTGCTGCTTGGCATGCTGCTGGCGCTGCTGCTCAACGTTCCCTCGCGCTTCGTCGAGTTCGCCCGCACCTTCTTCCTGATTCCGATGGTGCTGCCGCCCATCGTGGTTGCGGTGATCTGGAAGCTGATCTACACGCCCGACATCAGCCCACTCTATTACGCCGCGCAAACGCTGCACTTCACCATGCCGGCGCTGACCTCGAGCGTCGATTTCGCGCTGACCGCGATCGTCATCGCGGACACCTGGGAATGGATGCCCTTCACCTTCCTGATGGTGCTGGCCGCGCTCCAGACCATTCCGGATGAATATTCGGAAGCCGCCCTCGTCGATGGCGCCAATACGCTTCAGATCTTCTGGTACGTCACCCTGCCCTTCATTACGCCTATTCTCGTGATCTCAGGCATGTTCCGCCTGATTGACAGCGTGAAGGCATTCCCGCTGATCTTTCTACTGACCAGTGGCGGCCCCGGCACGGTCACCGAAGTCACCAACTACTATGCGTATCTGCTCGCCTTCGACACCAACGAGATCGGCTATTCCAGCGCAGTCACCGTGGTGATGCTGCTGCTGGTCGCCGGCATCAGCCTTGGCCTCGTCTGGATGGGCCGCCGCCGGGAGGCGATGGGATGAACGCGCCCTCCGCACGCAAGGCCACGCCGGGCCGGCTCGCCGCGATCATTGTGACGCTGCTCATCCTGCTCTCGCCATTCCTGTGGCTGTTGCAGATGAGCTTCAAGACCAATGACCAGATCCTGCAATTCCCGCCGCCTCTGATCTTCACGCCGACGCTGGAGCACTATGCCGCGCTCTGGCACAGCGCGTTCTCGGCCTCCTTCGTCAACAGCCTGCTCAGCGCCTCGCTCTCGACGGCGCTCGCACTGCTGTTCGGCGTGCCCGCCGCCTACGCCCTGTCGCGCTGGGCCGGGCGCGGCAAGCACGCGCTGTCCTTTGCGATCCTGGTGACGCGGATGGCGCCGCCGATCGCGTTCACGATCCCGTTCTTCCTGTTCTACCGCTGGATCGGCCTGCTCGACACCATCACCGGCCTCGTGCTGGTCTATACCAGCTTCAACCTGCCACTGGTGATCTGGATGATGCAGCCGTTCTTCGACACCATCCCGGTCTCGCTCGAGGAGGCTGCCCTCGTCGATGGCGCGCGGACGCGCACGGTGTTCACAAAGATCGTGCTGCCGATGGTGACCCCGGGAATCGCGGCGACCGCGATCCTGTGCTTCCTCTACGCCTGGAACGACTTCTTCTTCGCGCTGATCCTGACCCGCACCAATGCACGCACCGCGCCGGTGGCCGTGGTCAATTTCATGAACTACGAGGGCTGGGAATGGGGCAAGATCGCCGCCGGCGGCTCCTTGGTGATGGCGCCGGTGCTGATCTTCTCGCTCGCAGTGCGCCGCTATCTCGTCAGCGGACTGACGGCCGGCGCGGTCAAGGGGTGACGTCATGAAGCTTCCGACCGGCGCATCGCGCACCGTCTTCATCTTCGCCCACCCTGCCGGCCATGTCGCCGCGCCGCGCTACTACACGCCCTACTTCGAGGAACAGGGCCTCGACTGGCACATGGTGCCGATGGACATCGCGCCGAAGCATCTCGCCGAGACGATCCGGGCACTGGCGAAATCGCCGAGCACGGCCGGCTTCAACCTGACCATGCCGCATAAGCCTGCCGCGTTCGAGCTGTGCGATGAGGTCGGGCCGGCCGCAAAGTTCGAAGGCGTGGTCAACACCATCCGCATCGAAGCCGGCGGCAAACTCGTCGGCGAGTCCTTCGACGGCGGCGGCTTTCTGAACGCTGCGCGTGAAGCCAGCATTTTCGATCCCGAGCGCCGTACCGTCGTAATCGGTGCAGGCGGCGCCGGACGCGCGATCTGCCATGCGCTGGCGGCGGCCGGCTTGAAGCGCTTGCGTATCCTCAACGAGGTGCCCGGTCCGGTCGAAGCCCTCGCAGCGAAGCTGCGCGGGCAATTTCCCGATCTCGATGTCGACCTCGCGGAGCGCTTCGACGACATCGGTCTGTGCGTCAATGCCACCTCGCTCGGCCTGCACGCGACCGACCCATTGCCGATGGACCCGGCCAGGATGCCTGGGGATTGCGCAGTGTTCGACATCATCGCCGCGCGGCGCACCGGCTTCATGGAAGCCTGCGCTGCGCGGGGCCTGAAGGTCATCGACGGTGTCGCGATGATCCGACACCAGTTGCCGCTGCAGACGGCGTTCTGGCGGGCCGCATCCCCACCGCACTGAGCCGCGAGCGCTTCCACATCGTCATTGCGCGTGCAGCGAAGCATCCAGAATCTTCCCGCGGCGGCGATCTGGATGCTTCGCTACACTCGCAATGACGGAGCAAGGGCACCGGCGTCGTTCTCAAACTCGCTCCACCCGCATTGCGCCATCGCGCAAAGCCGACTAACGATCCCCCATGACTACTTGGCGCCCTCACCCCCACATCCGCGTCGTCGCGCTCGGCCTGCACTGGCGGGACGGGCGGCTGCTGGCGGCCGAGGTGCGCGACGATGCGGGACGGATCAAGGGCGTGCGGCCGCTCGGCGGTGAGATCGAGTTCGGCGAAAGCTGGCGAGCGGCGCTGGTGCGGGAGTTTTTCGAAGAGCTCGGCATCGACATCACCATCACAAGCGAGCCGCTGGTGATGGAGAACATTTTTGTGCACGAGGGAGCGACCGGACACGAGGTGATGTTCATCGCCGAGGTCGCGCTTCCGGACGGCGCGTTCAGCGGCCAGGACCGCATCGATTTCCGCGAGGATAACGGGGAGCAGATCGTCGCTCGCTGGTTCGACCTCGCCGACCTCGACGTCGAGGGCAGTCCAGGCCTCTATCCGACCGGACTGAAGGATGTGCTGCTCGGGCGGAAGACCAGGTCCACCTGACAGGCGCGCTGGCTACCACACCTCGGCGCCCGGGATTTTCTTGCGCACCGCCATGCGCTGGATCCAGATGCAGCGGCGCACGGACCTGTTGGAGCGGCCGACGGCAGATATCCCCTCGCCGGCTTGCAGCAGCGGCGCCACGTTCTGCCGCAGCGTGCGGCAGCGCTGGAGCTCGGCCTGCCAGTCGATGATCGCTGCGTCGGCGCGCGACGCCATCAGCGCCAGCATCGCCACGGCAAGACAGCTCACTCGCGTCATCCGCATTCCCTCATTGTGCTGTTGCAACTCTTTGGCCTTGTGAGATGGACCACATTTGCGACCATCTCAAGGTTGTATAATCGCACAGCATAAATCGAAAGCCGGGGCGGCAGGCGCCCGCAATCCATTTTTGACCATCTCATTTTCGAGCACGGAGCAGAAGGAGGCAAGGCTTCGCTCAGGTCGCGGCACTCGCTCGTCTCTCGACCGGGCACCTGCCGGAACCATAAGTTGAACATCGCGATCGATTCACGCAGGTCCGTTCAGCCTGTGGTCCGGTCGCCCACGTAAGGCCGCCCGATGTTCATCAGCGGGCACGCGCGCATCAGCGCGCGCGAACGACGTGTCATGCCCGGCACAGGGCGGACTCGCGAGACGCAATAGCGCAAGGCGCAAGAGCAAGGCGCAAGAGAAGGACCCATCTGCCCGGACAGCCGGCCCGGAGGAACGCCGGCATCGACAGTTGCAGCATCACGAGGGATCACCATGGACGAGCCCAAGCCACTCACCAGTGCATTCACGAAGACCGCGAACTTCTCCATCCACGAGGTCGACGAGGTGTTCAGGGATGCCGCACAGCCCGCCGCCGCCCGAGCCGCGCGTCCGCCGATCACCTTGCCGCCCATCCTCGGTCCGCTGTCGGCCTTCACGGGCACCTTCACCGGACAGGGGTTCAATACGATCTTCCGGCCCGACAGCAAGATCACGCCGACGCCGATGCCGGGGCCGATCAACACCACCGACCCGGACGACAACGTGCTGGAGCTGAATCTCACCGACGAGACGATGTCGTTCTCGAACAATCTTGGCTCGATCCCCAATCGCGGCTCGCTGCAGCAGGCAGATGCCTTCCTGAACGGCGTGCCGTATCTCCAGACCATCAACGACGTCACCACCGGAACGCCCGTGGGCATTCACTTCGAACCCGGCATCTGGCTGGCGGTGCCGGCCACCACCCATCCGAACGAGCCGTTCACTGTTGCGCGCATGGCATCGATCCCGCACGGCACGACAATCGTCGCGCAAGGCACGGCGCTGCCGCCGGTCGCCGGCAAGCCGACCATCGCGGCGATCGACATCACGCCGTTCATCGGAGGCAATCCGGCCAACAAGATCCCGTTCCAGAACCAGACTGCGACCAACCAGACCACGCGCAGGCTGCCCCAGGATCTGACCGCGCTGATCGCCTCCGGCAAGCTCACCCAAGCCATGATCACCGATCCAAACACGGTGCTGCGCAACCAGATCGCGCATCAGACCATCACCCAGACCATCGTCATCGAGACCTCGACGAAGCCCGGCTCGCCGCTGTCCGACGGCCCCTTGCCGGCCATTCCCTCGCCGGGACCTCATCCGACCGCGCCGAGCTTCGCCGGCGGCACCGCGAACATCGCGTTCCTTCAGGGCCTGCCCGTTCCTCCGCCCGGCGGCAATGGCGCCAACGCCAACGCCTTCCAGATGGACGCGGTGTTCTGGACCGAGACGGTGGTCTACGACATCGACGTGCCGGCTTTGCCGCCGGGAACGCCGCCGGTGATCCTGCAACCGCGCCAGAAGAGCAACGTGCCGCTGGTTCCGAGCTTCGTCGCCGCGATCCCGTTCGTGCCCAACAAGGGCTTCAAGGGCGGCCACATCAAGGTGGCGACGACGCAGATCCAGTACTCGCAAAAGGTCATGCTGGATTTCGCCGGCCTGACCTGGCCGCACGTTTCGGTGGCATCGCTCGTGCCGGCCGCGCCGGTGCCGATCCCGGATCATCTGCTGCCGCTGACGTGATGCGGATAGCGGTGTGACGACGATGCGCCACGTTCCGCGGCATCGGACATGGGCTGAACCAACGCATCCGTGATGCAACGGTGACCGCCGCTCGCGCGATCCTGAAAAGCCGGCGAGGTGATCTATGGCATGATCATTGTCATCCAAAACAGAGATGAACATGCCCCCTTCCAAGCTGTCTCGAGGCTCCATCAGGCTACGACGATTTGCACAAGGCCCTCGTGCTGCGACGGTGACCGCAGCACTGTTTCTCTCGGCGACGGCCTGGTCACCCGGACCTGTGCTGGCCGCGGCAGATGATGCGGAGGCGCGAACCATCTTCGAGAAGTTCATTGCCGCGCAGAATGCGCACAACGCGGACGATGTGAAAGCCATGCTGTGGAATTCGCCGGGCACGCTCTTGTTCGCGAGAGGCATCGAAACCAGAGGTCGCGATGCGGTCGCCGACCGCTTCAGGGGCTATTACGAGGGCACCTGGCACCTCGAACCCGACATGTCGAAATTCCACGTCGCCGTGATCTCGAACGAGGTCATGCAGGTCCTCGTTCCCATCGTCTTCACGCGCGGCCTTCCCGGCAAGCCACCCCAGCAAAATACGTTTCTGATCAGCCAGACCTACGTGCGGGATGCGAACGGCTGGTCCGTCGCCTCCGTCCTGCCGGTCGCGAACACGGAACTGAAATAGCCGGGATCGAGTATCGGAGCCTGGATGGAGTGCAGCGTAATCCGGGACAGCGTCCGAGAGGATACACCCCGGATTGCGCTTCGCTCCATCCGGGCTACACGCACGCTTCGCAATGTCGGATTGTTTGGGCCTGCCCAGCCGAAGCTCGCGGCGGCAGCCCGCCTGCGCCCGTTGGGCTTCGGCGTGGCATCCTTCACTCGGCTATCGCGAGCGAAGGATGGTGGGCGCGACAGGGATCGAACCTGTGACCCCTACCATGTCAAGGTAGTGCTCTCCCGCTGAGCTACGCGCCCTAGATGTCGTATCGGGTCGGGTCCCTATAACGGCTCAGGGGAGCCGGTGCAAGGACCGAAGGGGGCCGATTTAGGCCGCCAGCATCTTGTTCACTTCGCTGACCAATTCGCGCAGGTGCACGGGCTTGGACAGCACCTTGGCGTTCTTGGGGGCGTCCGAATCCGAGTTCAGGGCGACCGCGGCGAAGCCGGTGATGAACATGATCTTGATGTCGGGGTCGAGTTCCGAAGCCCGGCGGGCGAGCTCGATGCCGTCCATTTCCGGCATCACGATGTCGGTCAGCAGCATCTCGAACGGCTCTTCACGCAACCGCTGATAGGCGGCCATGCCGTTATCGTGGGACGAGACCTGAAAACCGGCGTTTTCCAGCGCCTTCACCAGGAAACGGCGCATGTCGTTGTCGTCTTCGGCGAGCAGGATCTTTGGCATGGCAGGAAACGTCGAATCCCCAGAGGATTATCAGCAGAGGTCACTAAGCCCGACAGAGGGTAAATTTGTGGTGAAAATCTTTACCCCGGGAGGGCCGCGCTCCTGCACTCTTGTGAACCCGAATGCGGATCGAATCAATCGAGCCGAACGGGCGTGTCCCCGCCTCCCTGCCCGCAGGGTTAAGACATGTTCCAGCGACGATCACATCTTTTCGCTTGGCAGAATGGTTGCGATTCCGGACAATGAGGACACATAAGAGCCGCTCGATCGGCCGAATCATTCGATCCGGAGCCCATGCCGGATCCCTGCGGCGCCGAGGGATGAAGCCTGAGAGTAAGGGACGAAGCCTGAGAAGATGACCCGGTTTGACGGCGAGGTGTCGCCAGCGTTCGAGATCGTGGAGCCCGCGCAATGGCGCGCGCCGGTTATCTTCAACTCGCCCCATTCCGGCTCGACCTATCCGGACGAATTTCTGGCGGCCTCGCGGATCGACCTGCCGCAGCTGCGGCGGTCCGAAGATTCCTTCATGGACGAGCTGATCGGCCATCTGAGCGAGCGCGGCTTTCCGACCGTGCGGGTCAACTTTCCCCGCTCCTATGTCGACGTCAATCGCGAGCCCTATGAGCTCGATCCCCGCATGTTCACCGGGCGCCTGCCGAGCTTTGCCAACACCCGCTCGATGCGGGTCGCCGGCGGCCTCGGCACCATTCCGCGCGTGGTCGGCGATGGCCAGGAGATCTACCGCGACCGCATCCTGGTCGACGATGCGCTGGCGCGGATCGAGACGCTCTACAAGCCCTATCATCGCGCGCTGCGCCGGTTGATCAACAAGGTGCACCAGATGTTCGGCACCGTGGTGCTGGTCGACTGCCACTCGATGCCCTCGGTCGGCGTCAGCAGAGACGAGCCACGACGGCCCGATGTCGTGATCGGCGACCGCTACGGCACGAGCTGCACGCCGCTCCTCCCCGACAGGGTCGAGGAGACCATGACGGGGCTCGGCTATTCGATCGGCCGCAACAAGCCCTATGCCGGCGGCTTCATCACCGAGCATTACGGCAACCCGGCAAGCGGGCTGCACGCCGTGCAGCTCGAGCTCAACCGCGCGATCTACATGGACGAGCGGCGGCGCGAGCGCGGTCCGCGCTTTGCGCAAGTGGCAAGCGACTTCGGTGTGCTCGCCGACGTGCTGGCGACCACGATCCCGTTCGGCGATCTCGGCCCGTTCCAGGCCGCGGCGGAATAGACGGAAGCTTTTCTTCGAACGCTCGTGTCGTCTGCGATTGGCGCGAACGCGTTTTCGCTTCGCGTCCCAGCGCGCGCCAAAATGAAAACAGAGGCGCCAAGAAAAAAGGGCCGCTTCTGATGAAGAAGCGGCCCAAGTCTAGGGAGGAAACGCCCAAGGAGGGCAGCGGTAACGCAAAGCGCTACCGCACCGCAACAATATGCGGCCGCGCCGCACAAAGTGCAAGGGCTTTTGAGCGGTTTCCCATGCAAAACAGACATGGCTCAGTTGCTTATAAAGAAACCCGGATTCAGTTTCTTTGATAAGGAAATTCAATGGGTTGATTGTCATTTGCATACGAACAAGGCATGTTCGGAACTAAGTTTTCAACTCTGTGATCGATATTTGGCCAGCAGATGACTGGGATGGGGCAGCCGACTTCGGCATTCAAAATACCAGGGTGCAAATCAAGACAGCGCTGCACGCGAGGGACGAATTGGGTTAGGCAGGAGCGAGCTTCATCCGCCTTTCGCTTTGAGGATACGCCGTGACGGTGATCGACTTCTCCGCCTTCATCGGACGGCTCGCCACCGCGTCCGGCGAAACCATCCTGCCGCTCTTCCGCACCTCGCTGTCGATCGACGACAAGGGCAAGGCCAGGGATTTCGACCCCGTGACGGAGGCCGACCGTGCCGCCGAGGCGGTGATGCGGCGGCTGATCAAGGCCAGCTTCCCCCAGCACGGCATCGTCGGCGAGGAATTCGGCAATGAGCGCGAGGACGCCGACTATGTCTGGGTGCTCGACCCCATCGACGGCACGAAATCCTTCATCGGCGGCTTTCCGATCTGGGGCACGCTGATCGCGCTGCTGCACAAGGGTTCGCCGGTGTACGGCATGATGCACCAGCCCTTCATCGGCGAGCGCTTTTCCGGCGATAACGGCTCGGCGAATTACAAAGGCCCCTCCGGCGAGCGCCGGCTCCAGGTCCGCCGCTGTGCCTCGCTCTCGGAGGCGACGACCTACACCACCAGCCCGCTGTTGATGAACGAGCGCGACCGCGCCATTTTCGGCCGCATCGAAACCGGCGCGCGGCTGTCGCGCTATGGCGGCGACTGCTACTCCTATTGCATGCTTGCGGCCGGTCACGTCGATCTCGTGGTCGAGACCGAGCTGAAGCCTTACGATATCGCGGCGCTGATCCCGATCGTGACCGGCGCCGGCGGCGTCGTCACCACCTGGGAAGGCAAGCCCGCGCAAGGCGGCGGCCGCATCATCGCGGCCGGCGATCCGCGCGTACACGAAGAAGCACTGAAACTGCTCAACGCATAGGCGCCCCAAGGAGCCTGCATGAAAAACTGGCCTAAGCTCCTCCTCGCCATCCTGTTGCTGTTTCCAACGCTCGCCTTCGCCCAGAATTTTCCGACAAAGCCGATCAAGCTGATCGTGCCGTTCCCGGCCGGCGGGCCCAACGACATCATCGCCCGCGTGATCGGCCAGCGCATGTCGGAGCTGTCAGGGCAGCCGGTGTTGATCGACAATCGCGGCGGCCAGGGCGGCGTGCTCGGTACCGACGCGGTCTCGAAGGCGCCGCCTGACGGCTACACCATCGCCATCTCCAACGCCGGCGCGCTCGCGATCAGCCCGAGCATGGAGCGGGTCGCCTACGACACCTCGAGCGATCTCACGCCGGTGACGCTGGTTGCGACCGTGCCGGAAATGCTCGTCGTCGCCACCAATGTGGAGGCTAAAAGCATCGGCGAGCTGATCGCGCTGGCCAAGGCGCAGCCGGGAAAACTCAACTTCGCCTCCTCCGGCCCCGGCAGCCTGCCGCATCTCGCCGGCGAATTGTTCAAGCTCACGGCCAAGATCGACATCGTGCACGTGCCCTATCGCGGCGCTGCGCCTGCGGTGAACGATCTGCTTGGCCAGCAGGTGCAGATGACGTTCCTGGATCTCCCTGTGCTGCTGCCGCAAGTCAAGGCCGGCGCCCTGCGGCCGATCGCGGTCGGCTCGGCCGAGCGCGCACCGACCGCGCCTGACGTCCCCACGCTTTCGGAAGCGGGTTTTCCCGACCTGCGCGTCGAGAACTGGTACGGCATGGTGGCGCCGAAGGGCACGCCGAAGGAGATCGTCACCGCGCTGCATGGCCTCACCACCAAGGCGATGGCGGATCCCGCGGTGAAAGAAAAGCTCGCCGCGCAAGGCGCGACGCTGATCGGTGACGAGCCGGAGCATTTTCGCGCGTTCATCGCGGACGAGACGAAGAAGTGGGCGAAGGTGATCAAGGACGCTGGGGTCGAGACGGCGAAGTAGCGCGCAAATTAGAGGGCGGACGTCGCCAAGAGCACTCCTGCGTCCCCTCCCCCCCTTGCGGGGGAGGGCTAGGGAGAGGGGGTCACACGGGGACTCCGTCGATCTCTGTTCTTCGCAACAATCACACCTTTTGCTGGGCTACCCCTCTCCCCCGCCCTCCCCCGCAAGGGGGGAGGGAGCGCAGTTGAGTGCGCAGCTGCAGCGTCGGCCCACGTCAACTCGCTTGCTCACACCGCCTCCGCTCGCAAATGCTCCACCAGCATCTTGGCCGGCCGCGGCAGTGCCTTGAAGCTGCGTGCGCAGATCACGAGCTTGCGGTTGGCCCAGGCATCGCGCAGGCGGACCGTGGCGAGCGGCATCAGCTTGGCGCAGCGGCGGGCGGCGGAGATCGGGACCAGGGCGATGCCGACGTCGGCGGCGACCATCTGGCAGATCGCGTCGAAGTCGCGCAGGCGCGCACGGTAATGCGGACGCATGCCGAGCCGGGCGGCGTGCTTTGAAATGTGCATCTGGAGTGCGGTGGCGCTGGTGAGCCCGACGAAGTCGCAAGCGCCCGTCTCCTGAAAATCGATCTGGCGGCGGCCCGCGAACGGGCCGCGCCGCGACGTCACCAATGTCAGGTGATCCTCGCTGAAGACGAAGCGCTCGATATGGTCGGGCAGCGCGTGTTCGGCGGCGAAGCCGAGATCGGCGGCACCGGCGGTGATCGCGGCTGCAATATCTGTGCTCTCGCGCTCCTCGATGTCGATGGCGACGTCGCGATGCTCGCGCAGGAAGCCCGCCAGCGCCTTCGGCAGATGCTCCGACAGCCCCGACGTGTTGACGAGAAAATGCACGCTCGCGCGCACGCCGCTGGCAAAGCCGGCGAGATCGCCGCGCATGGCGTCGATCTGGTGAATGACGACCCTCGCATGGTCGAGCAGGCTCTCACCCGCCGCGGTCAACTCCACGCCGCGCCGCCCGCGCTTGAGCAGCGCGACGCCGAGCGCGTCCTCGAGCCCTTTGATGCGCGCGCTGGCCGAGGCCAGGGCCAAATGCGACCGTTCCGCGCCGCGGGTGATGCTGCGCTGGTCGGCGACGGCGATGAAGAGCTGGAGGTCGACGAGGTCGAAGCGCATGGCAGGTCTCCGCAGCCTTCGTATCTGACGAAGGCTTTCTCCGTAACCTCCAGATTGTGCTCGCGCGCGGCTTCGGTCAATGTGCGAGATATGATCGACCCGCTGCTCATCCTCATCGCCGCCGTCTTCCTGATCGCCGGATTCGTCAAGGGCGTGGTCGGACTCGGCCTGCCGACCGTGTCCATGGGCCTGCTCGCGGTGAGCATGGCGCCCAGCCGCGCGATCGCCATCGTCATCGTGCCCGCCATCGTCACCAACATCTGGCAGACCTTCGCCGGCCCCTATCTGCGCGACATCCTGAGGCGGCTGTGGCCGCTGATGATCGGCACCGTGATCGGATGCTGGCTCAACGCCGGCGCGCTGACCGGCCCGCACGCGCGCTACGGCACGATCGTGCTCGGAATCCTCCTGGTGATCTACGCCATCATCGGGCTGAGCAAGTTCAAGTTCCACGTCTCGCCGCCAAACGAGAAATGGGTCGGCGGCGTGGTCGGTGTGGTCACCGGCATGATCTCGGCCTCGACCGGCGTGCAGGTGATCCCGTCGATGCCGTTCATGCAGGCGATCGGCATGGAGAAGGACGAGCTGGTGCAGGCGCTCGGCGTCTTCTTCACGACGGCCACCCTGGCGCTCGCCTTCAACCTGACCGCCGGCGGATTGCTGACACCGGCCAATGCCGTGCCGGGCGCCGTGGGCATGGCCATGGCCTTTGCCGGCATGTTCATCGGCCAGTCGGTGCGGGCGCGGATGCCGGCGGAAGCGTTTCGCCGCTGGTTCCTGATCGCGATGATCCTGCTCGGCCTCTATCTCGCCGGCAGCGCGCTGCTGAAGGAATTCGCGTAAGCGCAGATTGTAGGGTGGGTTAGCCCCGGGCTGCGCGAAGCGCAGTCCCTTGGCGTAACCCACTTCTTTGGTTTCCGCGGAGACAAACAGTGGTGGATTACGCTTCGCTAATCCACCCTACGAAGCTAACCACCCTACGCACCCATCATTCGTTCGAACGAGTTACCGCGTCTCCAGCATGGCGACGCGGATGCCGAGATAGACGAAGAGGCCGCCGAGTGCGCGGTTGACCCAGGCGATCGCGCCCTCGGAGCGCCGCAGGCGGTGCGCGGCCCTGGCTGCGAACGCCGCCAGCACCAGGCACCACAGCGTCCCCGTAGAGATGAAGATCAGGCCGAGCGTCAGGAAGGCGAGCGGCTTCTGTGCTGAATCGGCTGCGACGAATTGCGGCAGGAAGGCCAGGAAGAACAGCGCGACCTTGGGATTGAGCGCGTTGGTGAAGACGCCCTGGAGGAAAACCCGCCGCAGCGAGCTCCGCGCCGGCTCGTCGATGGCTGAGGCCAGCACCGGGCGTGACCACAGCATCTGAAGTCCTGTCACAACCAGATAGGCGGCGCCGACCAGCTTCAGGATCGAGAAGGCGGTCGATGAGGCCATCAGCAGGGCCGAAAGGCCGATCGCCGCGCCCGCGACGTGGAAAAAGCAGCCGCAACTGATGCCGAGCGCCGCTGCGGCGCCGCCTCGCCAGCCCATCTGCATGCTGCGCCCGATCACATAGACCGTGTCAGGCCCCGGCGTGATGTTGAGCAGTATGCCCGACAGAATGAAGAGCCAGATTCCGTGAATGCCCAGCATGCGAGGTGTCCCCGTCAGCCCTGAAAGGCAGGCTTATTCGGTTCGGCCGCCGCCGTCCACCGCCAGGATTGCAGAGAATTTACCTAGAATTTGCAATGCGGATCATACTTTCGCTCGGCCTCATCTGCTTTATAAAGGCAGGGTTCTTGAAATGCGGGATTCGAGGCGACTGCCACGCCGTGGCCGGTCATCGATCCCTTGGAGCTCCGGGATATGGAAAGACGCCTGGCCGCCATCGTCTGCGCCGATGTCGCCGGCTATTCGCGCATGATGGGCAGCGACGAGGCCGGCACCCATGCCGCCTTCAAGGCCCATCGCAGCGCGATCCATCCCATCATCCTCAACCACGGCGGCCGCGTCGTCAAAAACACCGGCGACGGCTTCCTGCTCGAGTTCGCGAGCATCGTCGGCGCCGCCGAGGCTGCGATCGCGATGCAGACGCTGATGGCGGAGCGCAACCATCACCTGCCTGCCGAGCGCGCCATGCAGTTTCGCCTCGGCATCCACATGGGCGACGTCATCGCCGACGAGGACGAGGTATTCGGTGACGATGTCAACATTGCCGTCCGCCTCGAATCCGTGGCAAGCCCCGGCGGCTTCGCCATCTCGGCCAAGGCCTACCGGGAGGCGAGCAAGCACCTGACCGTGCCGCTGGTCGATGCCGGCAACCATCGCTTCAAGAACATCAAGGATGCGGTCGGGGTCTGGACCTGGACGCCCGAGGGCGCGCCGGCGCTCGCGCCCGAGCTGAGGGAGGCCTCGGCCCTGTCGCAGCAGTACCGCACGGCGATCGTCGGTGTGCTTCCCTTCGCCAATCTCAGCGACGCCCAGGACGAATATTTCTCCGACGGTCTCACCGAGGATCTGATCCACGCGCTGTCGCTGCAATCCTTCTATCGCGTGCTGAGCCGCAACTCGACCTTCGCCTTCAAGGGCAACAATGTCAGCACGCGCCTGATCGCGCGCGAGATCGATGCCACCTATCTGATCCAGGGATCGGTGCGGCGCGCCGGAGCCAAGATCCGCGTCACCGCCGAGCTGATCGCGCCGGAGACCGGCGAGCAGCTCTGGACCGGGCGCTACGACCGCGACATCGGCGACCTGTTCGCGATGCAGGACGAGATCACCACCAATTTGTCCGCCGCCATCGCCACCGAGATCGTCCGTGCCGAGGCCTCTGCGCCGGCGCGGCTCTCCACCGACGTCAGCGCCTGGGACCGCTTCCTCAAGGGGCTGTCGCACTACTACCGGCAGACCAAGGAGGATTTGGCCACCGCCGTAGACCTGTTCCGGGAAGCCATCAGGCTCGATCCCAAGCTGTCGATCGCGCACGCCTATCTTGCCACGATCCAGATCCAGAGCATCCAGTTCGGATGGGTCAAGGGCACGCGCGAGATGTGGGCCGAGGCGATGAACCTCGCCGAGACCAGCGTCCGGCTCGACCCGCGCTCCTCTTTCGCGTTCTCGATCCTGTCCTGGGCGCATGCGATGGAGGGGCACTACGAGGCCGCGATGGACGCCGCCAAGCGCGCCGTCGCGCTCAACCCCTACGACATGGGCGCGCGCGGCGTGCTCGGCATCTGCCATTTCGTCACCGGCGAGCACCGCGAGGCGATCGAGATGTTCTCGATGGCCTCGCAGCGCGACAACAGCGACCCGCGCTACCAATGGGCCGCGCTGAACGCCTTCAGCCATTATCTGCTGAGGCAATACGACGCGACCTTATCCTGGGCCCGCGAGCAGCTCTACATCAACCCGAACCACATGCAGGCGCTGGCGATCCGCGCCGCGGCGCTGGCACAGTTGCGCCGGGACGACGAGGCGGCCGAGGCCGCCGGCGTGCTCATGCGCAACTACCCGACCCTGAATGTCGACCGTCACTTGCGCAATTTCCACTGGAAGCGGCCCGAGGACCTCGCCCATTACCGCGAGGGGCTCCTGAATGCGGGCGTGCCGCTGGGCAAGCTGACCCTGGTCCAGAGCGACGTCAAACGCGCCGCCGAGTCCTGACGGGGGCCGCCGGCCCTCAAAGGTTCTTCTCAGTCCTGCTGGCAACGTCGCACCGGCTTTTATTGACACGACAGTGAATTCGGCCACACTTCGCTACACGCTGAAGTAGTATAACCTGCTGTCGGTTTGTTAGGACTTTCCGCGCTTGATCGGCGCGTCTGCATTTCACGATTCGCTGTTTTCAGGAATTTGGGCCATGAACGACCCCGCCTCGAAGCCCCCCTTCGATCCCTCGATCCAGGTCTCGCCAGACAATCCCTGCCCCTTCCTGCGCGGCCTCGTCGGCGAAGGTTTTGTCGACGGCGGCACCGTCCCGATCGGCAAGCTATCGGAGACGATCGCGAATGCCAGCGGCGACAAGGGGCTGATGAAGACGGTGGCCCGCGTCGAGACCCGCGGCATCGCGCTCATCGCCAACGGCTTCGGTCACATGCTGAAGAGCATGTTTTCGGGCGCACAGCTCGATGCCCTGCGCGGCGGCCCCCTGGACAAGCACGGCGCCGGTTCGCGCATCCTCAGCGTCGACGGCAAGGTCGATGAGGACCAGATCGCCCGCCTGGCCAGCTTCGGCAGGGCCTATTCCGATCCGAACGGCGGCGGCACCGAGCCCGGCATCAACGCGTCGGAAATACAGACCTACATGCGCGACAACCTCAAGCGCGCCGGGAGCGCCGTGCGCTGGTATTACCCGATATTGATGCAATTCGAATGGCCCATCCTGCTGAAGATCATGGGCAAGGGCGAGGGCGAGAACCGCTATCTCGCCATCGCCGACGTGCGCACGCTGTTCAACGAGCGCCAGTTTCCTGCTCGCATCAACCAGCGGGTCGTGTCGCAGCCGGTGCTGTCGACCTGCCAGCGCGTGGTGCGGGGCGCCCTCAAGCTTGCGGCGCTGCTGATCGCCCTCGGCCTTGTCGCCCTCGTCGCGGTCTCCGAATTCCCCAACCAGGTCCGCGCCATGCTGCCGCAGAAGGGGATCCTCGTGAATCTTCTGCCGCCGCCCTTGCCCACGGTCCCCGAGACGACGGCCGCCTTCTGGCTCGAGCAGAACTGGTCGCTGAAGGACCGGCACTGGTTCCACCATGCCAGTCAGGGCACCGCGACCTTTCCGGTGCCCTATGAGTGGTTCATGGCGCTGGAGCAGCCGCGCCTGCATCTGTTCTCGCGGCCGGGCATGATGAAGGACAGCGCCTATCTCGAGAGCTTCGGCTTCATCCCGAGCCCGCAATCGATCCAGACCGACGCGACGACGCTGCGCCGCTTCGGCTATGCCAATGTCTACGAGACGACACAGGTGCCGGACTGGTCGACGAGGTGGACCCCCGCCGAGAACGTCGACGGCCTGCCGGTCGGCTTCGCGCGCATGACCGGCGTCGTCGATCCCGCGACGGGCCATCGCGAACAGGACAAGATCGGGCTGACTTGCGCGGCCTGCCATACCGGCCAGATCCATTACCAGGGCATCGACGTCCGCTTCGACGGCGGCCCGGCCATGACCGACCTGAAGAAGCTCGAGCTCTCCACCGGCCTGTCGATCGCCTACACGCTGTACGTCCCGTTCCGCTTCCAGCGCTTCGCCGATCGCGTGCTCGGGCCCGAAGCCAGCAAGACGGACCGCGACGCGCTCAAGCAGAAGCTCAGCGCGATCGGCAAATTCCTCATCGACTGGCAGGAGAAGTACAACGAGACGATCGAGCACAAGCAGACCTGGGACGGCAAGCAGCAGAAGGATACCGAGGAAGGGTTCGGCCGCCTCGACGCCCTCAACCGCATCGGCAACCAGGTGTTCTCGCAGGATCTCGCGCTCAGCGGGGTCAAGGGATTTGAGAAGAACCTGCACGCCCAGGACGCGCCGGTCAGCTTCCCCGCGATCTGGACCGTGCCGTGGTTCAAGTTCGCCCAATATGACGCCTCGATCGAGCAGCCGCTGATCCGCAACGCCGGCGAAGCCCTCGGCGTCACCGCGCTGCTCAACCTGTCCGACGCCTATCCGGAGGACAGGCTCTGGCGCTCCACGGTTCACATCCGGACGCTCGGCTGGATCGAGGACATGCTCAGGGGTCCCGATCCGTTCAAGCCGGCCGATCCCTCCGCCGATCCGAAATTCGGCGGCCTGCTGGCGCCGCAATGGCCCTCGCAGATCCTCGGCGACGCATGGAGGATCGATCAGAAGAAGGTCGACAATGGCCGCAAGATCTACGCCGAGATGTGCTCTGGATGCCATTTGCCGGCCGTCAACACCAAGGCCTTCTGGTCCTCGGGACATTGGGAGCCGAGCGGCGACAGCAAGGTCCTGAACGCGGTGACGATCCCTCTCGACGAGATCAAGACGGATCCCGAACAGTCGCTCGTGCTCAGCAAGAGGATCGTCGACGTGCCCGGCTTCCTGAAGGTGAATACGGCGGACCTCCAGACCTGGTGGCAATGCGACATCCCGACCAAGAGCTCGCCGACCGAGATGGTCTACGCGCTCGGCCTCATGACGGTGGTCGATCTCGTCGCCCGCAAATGGATGGACGACGAGAAGGTCCCGGACGCCGAGCGGGCGAAGCTGTGGAACATGGCGCGCAAGAACTGTCTCAATCCGGCGCCCGATCCGCGTTACCGGGCGCGCCCGCTGAACGGCATCTGGGCGACCGCGCCCTATCTGCACAACGGTTCGGTGCCTTCGCTCTACTGGCTGCTCAAGCCGCAGAACGAACGCCCGCAAAGATTCTGCATGGGCCGCCGCGACTATGATCCCGTGACCGTCGGCTTCGCGGTCACCGCCGACGAGCGCTGCAAGACGGGCGAAACGCAGTTCTCGATGACCGGCTCCGACGGCAAGCCGGTGCAGGGCAACAGCGTGCTCGGCCATTCCTTCGAGCGCAAGGAAGGCGAACCGAAACGCCCCGGCGTGATCGGCCGCGTGTTCAAGGACGACATCGAGCGCTACGAGCTGATCGAGTATCTGAAGACGCTGTGAGCTGCTTTCTTACCTCTCCCCGCTTGCGGGGAGAGGTCGGAATTCGCGCGTAGCGCGGATTCCGGGTGAGGGGGACTCTCCGCGAGTTCCGACTCTCACCGCCCCTGCAGAGACTCCCCCTCACCCCAACCCTCTCCCCGCAAGCGGGGCGAGGGAGCAGACCGTCTCTCACTTGAACAGCGGCGTGCCCGGCACGAAGGCGTCGAAGGCGGCCCAGAACTGGGAGCGGTAGCGGTCCTGCTCCTGGAGGATCTCGTGCTTGGCGCCGGCGATCACGAGATGGGAGCCGGCACGCAAATGATAGGCGAACTCCTCGATCGCCGCGGTCGAGACCACGGTGTCGCTGGAGGCCGCCAGCATCAGGATCGGCTGGCGGATCTCGGAGGGGTAGTTCACGCCCTTGAAGGTGTTGATGGCGCGGAAGGCGGTATCGGCCCAAGCGATCGTCGGTGACGCGAGCCCGAGCGTCGGATCCTCCTCCAGGATCGCAGCATTGCGCGCGTACCGCACGGGATCGCTGGTCAGGGGATTGTTGATGAAGGGATTGAGCCCGGTGATGCGGTCAGTGCCGCCGGGAACATAGCGGCCGCCCTGCCCCAGCAGGCGCATCGTCCTGAGCAGCATCCGCGCCGGAAACGAGGTGGCGCGGCCGGGCAGATCGATCATCGGCGCGGACAGCACCATGCGGTCGAACCAGCGCTTGCCGGCATGCGCGATCCGCAACATCACGGTGCCGCCCATGGAGTGCGCGAGTGCGAAGAACGGCGGCGGACAATCCGGCAGCACCACCTGCTGCACGAAGGTCTCGACGTCGATCTCGAAATCGGAGAAGTCGCGCACATAGCCCTTGCGCGGATCGCGCAGGCGGCGCGAGGAGTGGCCCTGCCCCCGCCAGTCGATCATCGCCACCGCAAAGCCGCGGTCGCGCAGGTCGCGCACGGTCTCGAAATATTTCTCGATCTGCTCGCTGCGTCCGGTGAAGACGCAAACCGTGCCCTTGCGGTTCGCCGGCGGCGCCCAGCGCGCAAAGCGCAGCTCGACGCCATCGGGGGTCTTGATGGTGCCGCTGACGACGTCTTCGGGTACGGGATTGGACGGGATCGAGACCAGCGTCATGGGCGGGAAGTACTGCAAATCAAGGGGCTAAAGCGCCGAAAAGGCGCGAATGCCGCCCTCTTGAACGCCGTCTCGCTCCACCCATATCATTTTCGTGCAGGCCGCTACCAGTGTTTCGGAACCGGAACATCAGGCTGCACACAGACTAAAGCCCGGCCCGATTGGCGGGCGGGTTACCAACAGTCGCTCAATGGAGGACTTGACCATGCGTACCTACGATCTCACTCCGTTCTACCGTTCCACCGTCGGCTTCGACCGCCTCTTCAACCTGCTCGACCAGGCCGGTTCGGACGGCAGCCCCGGCTATCCCCCCTACAACATCGAGCGTACCGGCGAGAACGCCTACCGCATCACCGTTGCGGTCTCGGGCTTCGCCAAGGACGAGCTCTCCATCGTCGCGAAGGAAAACACGCTGACGATCAAGGGCGAGAAAGTCGCCAACGAGAACTCGAAGTCCGAAGTGCTCTACCGCGGCATCGCCGCGCGTGCCTTCGAGCGCGCCTTCCAGCTTGCCGACTTCGTGCAGGTGAAGGACGCCTCGCTCGAGAACGGGCTGCTTCACGTCGACCTCGTACGCGAGATTCCCGAAGCCAAGAAGCCGCGCCAGATCGCGATCAACACCAGCGCGCCGAAGGCGCAGGTGATCGAGAGCTCGGTCGCCGCCTAAGCACGCACGCCACTTCCAGGTTGGGAAAACGCCCCGGTGCCCCGGGGCGTTTTTTCGTTTTGCACCGCATCACAGAACGGTGAGGACCGTAACGCCGCGACTTCACGCTCCGTCCTTTGGGCATCGAACCCAAAACAAGACGGAGAACGATCATGTCACTTTGGCGCAGCCTTTTCGTCGCCGCGAGCCTGCTGGCGGCCCCCATCAGCCTCGCTCACGCGCAGACACCGCAAACGGTGAAAGCGAAGAACGTCGTGCTGGTGCACGGCGCCTGGGCCGACGGCTCGAGCTGGTCCGAGGTGATCCCGATCCTCCAGGCCGCAGGCCTGCATGTGACCGCCGTGCAGAATCCGCTGTCGTCGCTGGCGGAGTCCGTCGAGGCCACCAAGCGCGCGCTGGCCGAGCAGGATGGACCGACCGTGCTGGTCGCGCATTCCTGGGGCGGCACCGTGATCAGCCAGGTCGGCAACGATCCGAAGGTCACCGGCCTCGTCTATGTCGCCGCCCGCGCGCCCGATGCGAACGAGGATTTTGTGGCCCTGTCGAAGCAATTCCCGACGGGGCCAGTGCGCGCCGGCATCGTCGAGCGCGACGGCTACACAAAACTGTCGGAAGACGCCTTCCTGAAGTATTTCGCCAATGGCGTCGCCCCGGAACGCGCGAAGGAGCTCTACGCGGTGCAATGGCCGACGGCAGCCTCGATCTTCGCCGGCCGCACCACTGAAGCAGCATGGCATTCCAAGCCGAGCTGGTACGCGGTGTCGAAGAACGACGGCACCATCAATCCGGATTTCGAGCGCTTCCTCGCCAAGCGCATGAACGCAACCACGGTCGAGCTCGATGCCGGCCATCTCTCGCTGGTGTCGCATCCGAAGGACGTGGCGAATCTGATCCTGGACGCCGCGGGGTATCCGCGGAGCTGAGCGGAGATTGCCTCAATGCAAAAGCGCCCGAGGTGTCGGGCGCTTTTGTTTTGCTCGACTGTCTCCCACCGTCGTCCCTGCGAACGCAGGGACCCATAACCACAGGGAGAAGTTTGGCGAAGATGAGCAGTCCGGTACTCGCACATCATCCCACCGACAGACCACGCGGTATGGGTCCCTGCGTTCGCAGGGACGACAGCGTGGGTGTAATGCGCGTCAAGCTCGCAGCGTTAATCCAGCCCCTGCGCCGCCGGCATATCCTGCGTCGGCATGATGGTCGGAGCCGGCTTGGCCTGGCCAACGGTTGGCGCGGCGGCTTGCGGTGCTGCCTCAGGGGGCTTGGCCTGCACGGCGGCGGTCTGCTGCTGCTGCTGTGGTGCTTGCGCCTGCTGCGTCGCGGGCTCGGCCGGCTTGGCCGCGACAACCGGCGCCTCGCCACGCCGCGGGGCGGCCTTGGGCAGCGGCACGGTGCGGCTGGCCACATGCGGGATCGCGGCCGGCGGACGCGGCGGGCCGCTGCGGACCATGGTCGGCGGCGGCAGCGCGCTTTGCGGGCGGTAAGGTGCAACCGCCGGCGCCTCATAAGAGGGCGCCATGCCGAAGGCATCGGCGGACGGCATGAAACGGATAATCCGGCCATCGCGGGCATCGATCACGAGCCGGCCGTCGTCGCCGCGGCGGTCGATCACCGCGATGGTGTAGACGCTGCCGCGCAGGCGCGGGATGCCGAGCGGCGAGAAGCCGTTTTCGCGCAGCACCGCGTAGACCTCGATCGACGGCAGCAGCGCCGGGGCCGGGCCGCGCTCCTCGTAGCCATAGCCGTAACCGTAGCCTTGGCCGTAACGCGGCGGCGGTGGCGGCGCGGCGTCCGGCGGTGCGTAGGGACCGTCGAAATCGGACACCGCGACGACCCCGCCTGCGGGAACTTGTGCAAGAACCGGCGCCGGCATCGCGGTTGCGGCCAGCGCCAGCGTGGCAGCAGCCACACATCCTGTGAAAAACTTCATGGTCGACACGCTCCTGTCAGGCCCCGAACGTCTCGCGCTCTTTCGCTTCTTGCGGCGTGGCGCGCCTTTCGAAGGGCTGATCCGAAGCTTCATTCGGGATTTCGGCGTCGGCAGGGCCGGATCAGGGCACGTTTGCTTCAAAACCGGGGCCGCGCAACTTTCGAAAAGCGATTGATTGACATATCGGGAGTCGGGACTTCCGCGCGCTTGTGTGATAGACAAAAATTTGGCAAGGTGTTGTTTAGGACAGGAAGACTGTCTCAATTTTGCTTGCGATTCCGGCACAAGGATTGCAGCAAAAACTGGCACTTTCGAGCGCCGGCAAGGTACCAGGCAAAGCCGTTCTCGGGGACGAAGAACGCCTAGGCCTGAATTTAAGAAAATGCGGCTCGCAACGGACGAGCGGTGACCCAGAGGCGGGTGCCGCGGAACGCCCAAGGTGCGCCGAAGAGAGCGGTGAGGCAGCTTGCCGCATGGAGAGGATTGGAACAATGAACGGGTCGCAATTCGAGCGCGCAAACATCGTGGCAGAAGAGCTGTCGGCGACGGTCGCCTCGAAAACGACCGATCCGATTCAGGAACACAATTCGCGCCCGCCGGCCGTTGGTCTTTACGATCCGAGCCTGGAAAAGGATTCCTGCGGCGTCGGCTTCATCGCCAACATCAAGGGCAAGAAGTCCCACGAGATCGTCGCGGACGCGCTCAACATCCTCTGCAATCTCGAGCATCGCGGCGCCGTCGGCGCCGACCCGCGCGCCGGTGACGGTGCCGGCATCCTGGTGCAGATCCCGCACGCCTTCTTCAGCCGCAAGGCGAAGGAGCTCGGCTTCGCGCTGCCCAATCCCGGTGAATACGCCATCGGCGCGCTGTTCCTGCCGCGCGACACCGCCTGGCGCAACGTCATCAAGAGCATCATCGCCGACCAGATCAAGGAAGAGGGCCTGACCCTGCTCGGCTGGCGCGACGTGCCGACCGACAATTCCTCGCTCGGCGTCACCGTGAAGCCGACCGAGCCCGCCTGCATGCAGGTGTTCATCGGCCGCAACGGCACCGCCAAGACCGAAGACGAATTCGAGCGCCGGCTCTACATCCTGCGCAAGTCGATCTCGCAGGCGATCTACCAGCGCCGCGACCGCGGCCTTGCGGGCTATTACCCCTGCTCGATGTCCTGCCGCACCGTGATCTACAAGGGCATGTTCCTCGCCGACCAGCTCGGCAAGTACTATCCCGATTTGCACGAGGCGGACTTCGAGAGCGCGCTGGCGCTGGTGCATCAGCGCTTCTCGACCAACACCTTCCCGGCGTGGTCGCTGGCGCACCCCTACCGCATGATCGCGCATAACGGCGAGATCAACACGCTGCGCGGCAACACCAACTGGATGGCCGCGCGCCAGGCTTCGGTGAGCTCCGAGCTCTACGGCAAGGACATCAACCGGCTCTGGCCGATCTCCTATGAGGGACAGTCGGACACCGCCTGCTTCGACAACGCGCTCGAATTCCTGGTGCAGGGCGGCTACTCGCTGCCGCACGCCGTCATGATGATGATTCCGGAGGCGTGGGCCGGCAATCCCCTGATGGATGAGAAGCGCCGCGCCTTCTACGAATACCATGCCGCGCTGATGGAGCCGTGGGACGGCCCCGCCGCGATCGCCTTCACCGACGGCCGCCAGATCGGCGCCACGCTCGACCGCAACGGATTGCGGCCGGCGCGCTATCTCGTGACCAGGGACGACCGCATCGTCATGGCGTCCGAGATGGGCGTGCTGACGATCCCCGAGGACCAGATCATCACCAAGTGGCGCTTGCAGCCCGGCAAGATGCTGCTGGTCGACCTCGAGCAGGGCCGTCTGATCCCGGACGACGAGATCAAGGCCGAGCTCGCCCGCAGCCATCCCTACAAGGAGTGGCTGGAGCGGACCCAGATCGTGCTGGAAGAGCTGCCGAAGGTGCCGACCACCGGCGTGCGCTCCAACCTGTCGCTGCTCGATCGCCAGCAGGCGTTCGGCTACAGCCAGGAAGACATCTCCATCCTGATGACGCCGATGGCCTCCACCGGTGAGGAAGCCGCCGGCTCGATGGGCAACGACACGCCGATCTCGGCGCTGTCGGACAAGGCCAAGCCGCTGTTCACCTACTTCAAGCAGAACTTCGCGCAGGTCACCAACCCGCCGATCGATCCGATCCGCGAGGAGCTGGTGATGAGCCTCGTCTCCATCATCGGACCGCGGCCGAACCTGTTTGACCTGCAGGGCCTCGCCACCACCAAGCGCCTCGAAGCGCGCCAGCCGATCCTGACCGACGCGGATCTCGAAAAGATCCGCTCGATCTCCGACGTTGCCGAATCCCACTTCAAGTCGCGCACGCTGGACACCACCTTCCACGCCGGCCTCGGTGCGGCCGGCATGGACCAGGTGCTCGACGAGCTTTGCGCCCGTGCGGAAAGCGCGGTGCGCGAGGGCGTCAACATCATCATCCTGTCCGACCGCATGGTCGGCACCGACCGGGTGCCGATCCCGGCACTGCTCGCCTGCGCCGCCGTGCATCATCATCTGATCCGCGTCGGCCTGCGCACCTCGGTCGGCCTCGTCGTCGAATCCGGCGAGCCGCGCGAAGTGCATCACTTCGCCTGCCTCGCCGGCTACGGCGCGGAGGCGATCAATCCTTACCTCGCGTTCGAGACCATCATCGCGATGAAGGACCGCCTGCCCGGCTCGCTCGACGACTACGAGATCGTCAAGCGCTACATCAAGTCGATCGGCAAGGGCCTTCTGAAGGTGATGTCCAAGATGGGCATCTCGACCTACCAGTCCTATTGCGGCGCGCAGATCTTCGACGCGGTCGGCCTCAAGGCCGACTTCGTCGGAAAGTTCTTCGCCGGCACGCACACCCGCGTCGAGGGCGTGGGTCTCGCCGAGATCGCGGAAGAAGCCGTGCGCCGTCATTCCGACGCGTTCGGCGAGGCTCAGGTCTACAAGACCGCGCTCGACGTCGGCGGCGAATATGCCTATCGCAGCCGCGGTGAGGACCATGCCTGGACCGCCGAGTCCGTGGGGCTGCTCCAGCACGCCGCCCGCGGCAACTCGCAGGAGCGCTATCGCGCCTTCGCAAAGATCCTCAACGAGCAGTCGGAGCGCCTGCTGACGCTGCGCGGCCTGTTCCGGATCAAGAACGCGGACGAAGAGAAGCGCAAGCCGGTGCCGCTCGACCAGGTCGAGCCGGCCAAGGACATCGTCAAGCGTTTCGCCACCGGTGCGATGAGCTTCGGCTCGATCTCGCGCGAAGCGCACACCACGCTCGCGATCGCCATGAACCGGATCGGCGGCAAGTCGAACACCGGCGAAGGCGGCGAGGAGGCCGATCGCTTCAAGCCGATGCCGAACGGCGATTCCATGCGCTCGGCGATCAAGCAGGTCGCCTCGGGCCGCTTCGGCGTCACCACGGAGTATCTCGTCAACTCCGACATGATGCAGATCAAGATGGCGCAGGGTGCCAAGCCCGGCGAAGGCGGCCAGTTGCCCGGCCACAAGGTCGACGCGACCATCGCAAAAGTCCGGCACTCGACGCCGGGCGTCGGCCTGATCTCGCCGCCGCCGCATCACGACATCTACTCGATCGAGGATCTGGCGCAGCTCATCTACGACCTCAAGAACGTCAACCCGACGGGCGACGTCTCGGTCAAGCTCGTCTCCGAGATCGGCGTCGGTACCGTGGCCGCGGGCGTCGCCAAGGCGCGCGCCGACCATGTCACCATCGCGGGCTTCGAAGGCGGCACCGGCGCTTCGCCGCTGACCTCGATCAAGCACGCCGGCTCGCCGTGGGAGATCGGCCTCGCCGAGACCCACCAGACGCTGGTGCGCGAGCGGCTGCGCAGCCGCATCGTGGTCCAGGTCGACGGCGGCTTCCGCACCGGCCGTGACGTCGTGATCGGCGCGCTTCTCGGCGCCGACGAGTTCGGCTTCGCCACCGCGCCGCTGATCGCGGCCGGCTGCATCATGATGCGCAAGTGCCATCTCAACACCTGCCCGGTCGGCGTCGCGACCCAGGACCCGGTGCTGCGCAAGCGCTTCACCGGCCAGCCCGAGCACGTGATCAACTACTTCTTCTTCGTCGCGGAGGAAGTCCGCGAGATCATGGCCTCGCTCGGCTTCAAGACCTTCAACGAGATGGTCGGCCAGGTTCAGCTGCTCGACCAGACCAGGCTGGTCGCGCACTGGAAGGCCAAGGGCCTCGATTTCTCGAAGCTCTTCGTCAAGCAGAAGGAAGAGAAGGGCCAGAAGATCTATCACTCCGAGCGCCAGAACCATCATCTGGAAGCCGTGCTCGACCGCACGCTGATCGAAAAGGCGACGCCCGCCCTCGACCGCGGCGCGCCGGTGAAGATCGAGGCCAGGATCAACAGCACCAACCGCTCCGCGGGTGCGATGCTGTCGGGTGCGGTCGCCAAGATCTACGGCCATGCCGGCCTGCCGCACGACACCATCCATGTCGGGCTCAAGGGCACCGCGGGCCAGGCGTTCGGCGCATGGCTGGCGCAAGGCGTCACCTTCGAGCTCGAAGGTGAGGCCAACGACTATGTCGGCAAGGGCCTCTCGGGCGGCAAGATCATCGTCAAGCCCCCCGCCAACAGCGGCATCGTGCCGGAAGAGAGCATCATCGTCGGCAACACCGTGATGTACGGCGCCATCCAGGGCGAGTGCTACTTCCGCGGCGTCGCCGGCGAGCGTTTCGCCGTGCGCAACTCGGGTGCGGTCGCGGTCGTCGAAGGCGCCGGCGATCATTGCTGCGAATACATGACCGGCGGCATCGTGGTCGTGCTCGGCAAGACCGGGCGCAACTTCGCGGCCGGCATGTCCGGCGGCATCGCCTATGTGCTCGACGAGACCGGCGGCTTCGACAGGCTGTGCAACATGGCAATGGTCGAGCTCGAGCCGGTGCTGTCGGAAGAGCTGATCAACGCCGGCACCTATCACCACACCGGTGACCTCGAGGCGCACGGCCGGGTCGACGTGTTCAAGGACCTGCTCGACTCCGACGTCGAGCGCCTGCACGTCCTGATCACGCGCCACGCCAAGGCGACCGGCTCCAGGCGCGCAGCCGAGATCCTCGCCAACTGGAAGGACTGGCTGCCCAAATTCCGCAAGGTGATGCCGGTCGAGTACCGGCGCGCGCTGCGCGAGATGGCCGCCAACGCGGACGCTGAGCCGAAAATCGCGATCGGGGCGTAAATAAAAGAGCCTCATGGTGAGGAGGCGCGGAAGCGCCGTCTCGAACCATGAGACCACCAGCCGGGCCTTCATCCTTCGAGACGCGCGTTCCGCGCTCCTCAGGATGAGGGTCTAGCTAGAGAGCAGACGAACTAAGCGGCAGGGACTTCGGGTTTAATGGGCAAGATCACGGGTTTTCTCGAAATCGAACGGCATGACCGCAAGTACACCCCGGTCGCCGAGCGCGTGAAGCATTTTGGCGAGTTCGTCGTTCCCTTGACCGAGAAGGAAACGCGCGACCAGGCCGCGCGCTGCATGAACTGCGGCATCCCCTATTGCCACGGCACCGGCTCGGTGGCGCCCGGCACGCCCGGCTGCCCGGTCAACAACCAGATCCCCGACTTCAACGACCTCGTCTATCAGGGCAACTGGGAAGAGGCCTCGCGCAACCTGCACTCGACCAACAATTTCCCGGAGTTCACCGGCCGCATCTGCCCGGCGCCGTGTGAAGCCTCCTGCACGCTCAACATCGACGACAACCCCGTCACCATCAAGACCATCGAATGCGCCATCGTCGACCGCGCCTGGGACAATGGCTGGCTGAAGCCTGAGGTCGCCGCCGTCAAGACCGGCAAGAAGGTCGCGGTGATCGGCTCGGGTCCGGCCGGCATGGCTTGCGCGCAGCAGCTCGCGCGCGCCGGCCACGATGTGCACCTGTTCGAGAAGTTCGCCAAGGCCGGCGGCCTGCTGCGCTACGGCATTCCGGACTTCAAGATGGAAAAGGGCGTCATCGACCGCCGCGTCAAGCAGATGGAAGGCGAAGGCGTCACCTTCCACTACAACAGCCATGTCGGCGCTGAGGGCAATGTCGATCCGCGTGAGATGCTCAACGACTACGACGCCGTGGCGCTGACCGGCGGCGCGGAAGCCCCGCGCGACCTGCCGATCCCCGGCCGCGACCTCGTTGGCATCCACTACGCGATGGACTTCCTGCCGCAGCAGAACCGCCGCGTCTCCAGCGAGCCCCTGAACGGCGTCGAGGAAATCTTGGCGGGCGGCAAGCATGTCGTCGTCATCGGCGGCGGCGACACCGGCTCCGACTGCATCGGCACCTCGCTGCGCCAGGGCGCGCTCTCGGTGACCCAGCTTGAGATCATGCCCGCCCCGCCCGAGCGCGAGAACAAGGGCCTGACCTGGCCGAACTGGCCGCTGAAGATGCGCACGTCCTCGAGCCAGGCCGAAGGCGCGATCCGCGAATTCGCTGTGCTGACGCAAAAGTTCACCGGCGAGAACGGCAAGGTCAAGAAGCTGCACTGCGTCCGCGTCGACGACAAGTTCAAGCCGATTGCCGGCACCGAGTTCGAGCTGGATGCCGAACTCGTCCTGCTCGCGATGGGTTTTGTGCACCCCGTGCACGAGGGCCTCTTGAAGCTGCTGTCGGTCGACCTCGACCCCCGCGGCAACGTCAAGGCCAACACGCTGGACTATCAGACCTCGCGCCCGAACGTGTTCACCGCCGGCGACATGCGCCGCGGCCAGTCGCTGGTGGTCTGGGCCATCCGCGAGGGGCGGCTGTGTGCCCGGTCAATCGATACGTTCCTGATGGGGAAGACGGATCTGCCGCGCTGAGTTTTTTGCTCCGCTGCCGGACTAACAAGCGGTGTCATCGCCCGGCTTGACCGGGCGATCCAGTATTCCAGAGACGTTTGTGATTGAAACGATGGGCCGCGGCGTACTGGATGCCCCGGTCAAGCCGGGGCATGACAGCGGAGTGAGTGGCAAGGGCGCCGCTAAACCGCATTCGCTCGAACGCGATCCGCTCCCTCAATTCTGCAGCCTCACCCCGACCATCACCACCGTCCCCTGCGAGCTGGACCCCGCCACGTTCGAATTCAGGATGTCGTGGCGCAGCGTGCCCTTGATCCAGATGTTGCGGTTGAGCTTGTAGATCAGATTGCCTTCGAGCGAGTAGGTCTTGTCGTTGCGATTCTGGTTTTGGTAGTCGTAGGTGCCGTAGGTGAACCTGCCGACCGCGGTGAGCCAGCGGCGGAAGTCGTGATCGACTTCGGCGGCGTAGGTGTGCACCAGCACGCCGGAGGAGCCGGGGACCGTGGACTCGGCGATCTGCGTGTCGGTGAAGAATTTCACGGTGGTCAGGCCACTCGCATTCCAGATCAGCGAGCCCGCGGTCAGGAAGCCCGCGAGCTGGCTGAGGCGCGGGTCGACGTAGTTGCGCGCGGTATAGCCGACCGAGATTTCGCCAACGAGGATGCGCGTGAACTCGAACGTCGAGCCGACCTTGGCATAGCCACCCGATGAATCGCGGAAATAGCCGTTGCGGTCCGCGGGCTGGTCGTGCACGCGGCTGTCGCCTTCGATCTCGACGAACGGCTTCAGCCCCGGCTTGAGGTCGTAGGAGAAACGTCCCACACCGCCGTACTGGTTGAAGTCGCGATCGTCGTTGCTCGAAATCGTACCGTCAGTGAGCTTGGAGTTCGTGTAGGCGGTGCGATCTACAGTCACGCCGGCCGCGACCTGGAAACGGTTGAAGGTCTGGTCGAAGCCGAGCGTGGTGCCGTAGGCGGCGTAGATTGGATATTTCTGCAGGCCGGCCTGCACGTTCGGGCTGCCGGGATTGTCGGTGGCGAGCCGCAGGCGGAGCTGCGAGGTCAGCTTGAAGTCGCGGTCGACGTCGAGGCGGCCGTCGACATGGCCGGTGAAATCGGGGCGGTCGATCTCGACCGGCGACGGCGAGGCAAAGCCGTCGATCGTCGCCGGCATGTTGTTGGTGTAGCCGGAGAACGAGCCGCGCAGATCGGCGACCAGCGCGTGGCGCTCCCAGTCGGACGCCACGAGAAGATCGGGCGCGACGACATAGACGGGCGAGCCGACCGGCTTGTTGAGACGCGCGGGATTGGTGTCGTAGCCGGTGGAGAGCTCGAGCCCGCCCTTGATCAGGAAACTGCCGGCATAGTCGCCGACGGCGCCGAACGCATCGTCGTCGGCCTTGAGGCGGCGGCGCTGCGGCTGGCCCGGCACGGTGCCCGCCATCGCCGCCGGCACCGGCGCCCTGTTCGCGGTCTCGGATGGCGGCGGCGCGATCTTGGGCAGGCCGAGCGTGGACACCGGCGGCTTTGCCGACGGCACTGGCGAGCCCGGCCCCGCAGCGCGCTTCGGCTTCGGCTGACCGGGATAGAGCTTTGGTTGCTGCCGCTTGCGGTTCAGCGAGTCGTAGCCGGAGCTGCTCGCGCCGTTGGCGGCGGGCAGGCCATAGGTCGGGACCTGATTGGCCGGGGTTTGACCGGTGCGCGAGGTGGCCGGCGCCGGCTGGCGCCCGCGCGGATCGGCGTTTGGATCGGGCAGCGCCGGCAGCGCGTCCGACGGCGCCTGCGGCACGCCCGCCGTGCGGCGCGTCGGCAGCGTATCGGGCGCGGCAAAGCCGCCGCGGTTGGGATTGAAGAGGTCGGGCGTGAGGCTCTGTGCGGCTACCGGGGCGCTCCCGAGGCCGGTCAGCGCAAGGCACGGCACAAGGCACGGCAAAGCCGCGCGCAGGAAATGCCCGCGCTTGCTCCGGCCCGTGCCTGGAGACGACCCCACGATGGAATTACCTCAACGAAATCAAACACTTTCACGACGACCTCCGCCGGGTGGCGGGAACCATCGTTAATGGAGTTAAAACAATTATGGTTAATGACCGGTTGAGGGCTTTTGGGGCCTCGTCGCCTCACCAGCCCGGGCATGCTAAGCAGGCGCCAACGGGCGAATGCCCCCTTCCCTGGACCTGAACATGCCGAGCTCGAAACCGCTGATGACCCCATCATCCGGCCCCATCACGACAAGCGTCGAATCCGCGCTCCGCACGCTGGAGACGGAGAGCGGCGGCATCAACGCGCTCGCCGCCGCGCTGCGCGGCCCGCTGGGCGCGACGTTTGCCAAGGCGGTCGACCTGATCCGCAACGCCAAGGGCCGCGTCATCGTCACCGGTCTCGGCAAGTCCGGCCACATGGCGCGCAAGATCGCGGCGACGCTGGCCTCCACCGGCACCCCCGCCTTCTTCGTCCACACCGCGGAAGCCGCCCATGGCGACCTCGGCATGATCACGACCGACGACGTCATCATGGCGCTGTCCTGGTCCGGCGAGCAGCCGGAGATGAAGACGCTGGTGAACTATTCGGCGCGGTTCGCGATCCCGATGATCGCGGTGACGTCGAACGCTTCGTCCTCGCTGGGACAAGCCGCCGACATCGTGATCGAGCTGCCGAAGGCGCGCGAGGCCTGCCCGCACAATCTGGCGCCGACCACCTCGACCATGATGCAGGTCGCGATCGGCGATGCCATCGCGATCGCCCTGCTCGAGGGCCGCGGCTTCACCGCGCTGGAGTTCGCGCATTTCCATCCCGGCGGCAAGCTGGGCGCGATGCTGAAATTCGTCCGCGACTACATGCGCACCGGCGCGGAAATCCCGCTCAAGCCGCTCGGCACCAAGATGTCGGACGCAGTGATGGAAATGTCCGCGAAGGGGCTGGGCTGCGTCTGCATCGTCGATGATGCCGGCGGGGTCGCAGGCATCATCACCGACGGCGATCTGCGCCGCCACATGCGGCCGGATCTTCTGACGGCGTCGGTCGACGACATCATGACGAAGCAGCCGAAGACCGTGCCGCCCTCGATGCTCGCCACCGAGATGATCGAGGTGCTGAACACGAGCAAGATCACGACGCTGGTGGTGACCGAGGCGGACAAGGTGGTCGGCATCGTGCATCTGCACGATTTGCTGCGGGCGGGTGTGGCGTAGGGCACTCTCCGCGCCGTCATTGCGGGCGCCGCGAAGCAATCCAGAAGACCCTCACCCTGAGGAATTGAGAGCTACGCCGGAAATCTTGCCGCCTTCTCCTCCAGCGGCAGCCGCAGCCCGTTCGCCAGATACGACACCGTGCGGTAGAAGCCGCACAGCAGCATGATCTCCAGGATCTGGGCCTCGTCGTAATGCGCCGACAGCGCGGCGAACTCGGCATCATCGAGCGTCGCGCGGGTGTGCAGCGCGTCTACCGCCGCGATCAACGCCTGCTCCGCCGGCGACCAGCATGGTGACGTCGCATCGCCCCGCACGGTCGCGTGCACCTCCTCATCGGTGAGTTTCGCAGGCCCGGCAAAGACCGCGACATGCACGCCCCATTCATATTCGCATCGGGTCAGCGCGCAGGTGCGGTCGATGACGATCTCGCGCTGGCGCAGGGAGAGTGGACCCGGATCAAGCAGCCCGCCGGCGCGAAACTTGTCCCAGGCGCGACCGTGCCCCGCCATCACCCGGAACAGCACCAGCGGCGGCGCGCCGCGCATGATGCGGTCGAATTGTTGCTGGATCTCCGGGGGATAAGGCGGCGCGAGCGGGACGATGCGCGGCATGGCCTGGGACACGGGACGTCTCCATTGCTACATTTATCGTAGCAATACGCTACATTATCTGTAGCAAGACGCAAGAGGGTGACGATGGCGAAGCAGGCAGCAGCATCAGGGACCATCCGGGGATCGCGTACCGGGCGGCCGATCATGGCGCTGCTCGATTTGCTCGGCCGGCGCTGGAGCCTGCGGATCTTGTGGGAGTTGCGCGAGGCTCCTCTCACCTCCCGCGCGCTGCGCGCCGCCTGCGACGAGGCTTCGCCGACGGTGCTCCAGGCCCGGCTGACGGAGTTGCGCGAGGCCGGGTTCGTGGAGCTGGGTGACGGCGGCGGTTACGGGCTGACAGCGCTCGGACGGGAATTGTGCGAGACGTTCATGCCGCTGCACCGGTTTGCGGAGAGGTGGAAGAGATGAGCTCTTGCTTACCCTCCCCTGGAGGGGGAGGGTCGGCTCACATTGAGCGTAGCGAAATGTGAGACGGGGTGGGGTGAAAGTCTCTCCACATCCAACAGCGCCCGAGTGGAGAGATCACCCCACCCCGCTCGCGCTGCGCGCGATCGACCCTCCCCCTCCAGGGGAGGGTAAGAGCGGCTACGCCGCCGCCACCGTCAGATTGGCACCGTCCACCTGCACCACCTTCACCTTCGTCCCTGCCGGCGTATCGGGCCCGGCCACGCGCCATACCGTATCGCCGATGCGCACCGTGCCGCTGCCATCGATGATCGGCTTCTCCAGCGTGAACTCGCGGCCGAGCAGCGCCTCGGTACGCTTGTTGAGGAAGGGGCTGGCGCTGGCATCCAGCTTCGGGCGGGCAAGGCGGCGCCACACCGGTACGGCGGCGGCGGCGAACACCGCGAACATCACGAGCTGGATCTGCCAGGAGATGGCGACGGTGAACGAGATCAGGCCGACGAGCAGTGCTGCGAGCCCGAGCCAGAACAGGAAGATGCCCGGCGCCAGCACCTCCAGCGCCATCAGGATGAAGCCGAAGATCAGCCAGTTCCAGGTGCCGAGCGATACGAACATGTCGGTCATGACACGACCTCAAAATTTGGCGCATGCCCTTTCGGAAGGGCATGCGCGGATCCTATCCCTGCCGCGGCGGCACCGCCGGCGGCGTGCTGCCAGTCGGTGGCACTGAACCGGGGCGGCGCGCGGCGGCGGCCGCGGATGCCGCGCTTTCGCCGAACGTTGCTTTCGCGATCTCGCCGATACCGGCGAGCGAGCCGAGCATGCTGGTGGCTTCCATCGGCAGCATGATGATCTTCTGGTTCGGCGCTTCGGCGAACTGGCCGAACGCCTTGATATATTTGTCGGCGATGAAATAGTTCAACGCGGCGACGTCGCCCTTGCCGATGGCTTCCGACACCGCCAGCGTCGCCTTGGCCTCGGCTTCGGCGAGACGCTCGCGCGCCTCGGCGTCTCGGAAGGCGGCCTCGCGGCGGCCTTCCGCCTGGAGGATCTGCCCCTGCTTGGCGCCCTCGGCGCGCAGGATTTCCGACTGGCGCTGGCCTTCGGCGGCCAGAATGTCGGCGCGCTTGACGCGCTCGGCCTTCATCTGCCGGCCCATGGCTTCGACGAGGTCGGCGGGCGGCACGATATCCTTGATCTCGATGCGGTTGACCTTGACGCCCCAGGGCGAGACCGCGGCGTCGACGACGCGGAGCAGGCGCTCGTTGATCTCGTCGCGGTGCGACAGCACCTGGTCGAGATCCATCGAGCCCATCACCGAGCGGATGTTGGTCATGGTCAGCACCGTGATCGCCTGGTTGAGGTTGGCAACCTCGTAGCTCGCCTTCGCGGCATCGAACACCTGATAGAAGGCGACGCCGTCCACCGTCACGGTCGCGTTGTCCTTGGTGATGACCTCCTGCTCGGGGATGTCGATCACCTGCTCCATCATGTTGATCTTGCGCCCGACGCGATCGAAATAGGGCACGATCAGATTGAGCCCGGGGCTCAGGGTCTGGGTGTATTTGCCGAACCGCTCGATGGTCCAGTCATAGCCCTGCGGCACCGTCTTCACGCCGGCAACCAGCGTGACGATGACGAGCAAGACCAGGACAATCGCGAAAATGTCGAAACCGCTCATATCTCCTCCAAGGCGGGAAAAGGCCCTTTCCCGCGCTGTCATTGGTCGGGGTCATGACCTCAACGGTTCAGCGGTCACGACTCAACGTCGGCATGGGCACGATTGTGCACAAGACGCACGGAGAGGGAACGGTCACGATTAAGTATTTGCAGGACGCTCTTGAAAGCCATCAAACGGAGACCTAGCGGGAGGCCTACTCGATGACTTCGTTCGCGATCGCGAGCAGGCTCGAGGAAAGCGTGGCGCCGATCGCCCTCGCCGTCTTCAGGTTGATCGCCAGCTCGAACTTGGTGGGATTCTGGACCGGAAGGTCGGCCGCCTGCGCTCCCTTCAGGATGCGATCGATGTAGGAGGCGGCGCGGCGGACCTGCTCGGCGCTGTCCGTGCTGTAGGACATCAACCCGCCCTCGTCGACGAAGGTGCGGCTCCAGAACACCGCGGGCACGCGGGCTTCACCGATCGCGGCCAGGAGATGCGCACGATTGGCCATTGTGAAGAAGTCCGGCAGGATCAGGAGGCCGCAATCTTTCCGCGACGCCAGCGCGGCGATCGAGGCGGCGTCATGAACCGGCGCGGCTTCGACCGTCACATGAAGCGACCGTGCGGCGTCCTCGATCGTGCGCAGCATCAGGGGCGCGAACGGCGCGGTGGCGGGATTGTAGACGACGAAGACGCGGGACACTTTTGGCGTGACCTGCGTCAGCATCTCCAGCCATTTGCCGGCGAGCGGGCCGTCATAATCGGTGAAGCCGGTGATGTTGCCGCCGGGATGGGCGAGGTTTTTGACAAAGCCCTGACTGACGGGATCGGTGACGACGGCGAACACGATCGGGATCGTCGTGGTGCGCCGGCGCAGCTCCTCGACCGAAGGCGTTCCGACCGCGAGCAGGATGTCCGGCTTGAGCGCCACGAGCTCGTCGGCGAGCCGCGCGATGCGTGCCCGGTCGCCGGCGCCGCTGCGCCAATCGATCCTGAGATTGTCGTGCTCCTTCCAGCCATGGAGGGCGAGCGCCTCGACCAGGATCGTGCTGCGGGCCTGCCCGATCGCGTCATCCGCGGCGGTGACCGAGAGCACGCCGAGCCGCCGCGTCGCGTTCGGCTGCTGCGCCAGCACCGAGGCGGGCAATGGGGCGATCGTCCCAAGAAGCGCCAGGCATTCGCGGCGGTTCATGGGAGACACCATCAGATCCAGCCCTGAAGCTCGCGCCGCACCAGCATGCGGATCACGTCCATGCCGGGATCGCTGTCGTTGAGACAGGGGATCGCGGAAAACTGCTCGCCGCCATTATGCTTGAAGATCTCGGCGTTCTCCTGCGCGATCTCCTCCAGCGTCTCGAGGCAATCGGCGGAAAAGCCCGGCGTCACCACCGCGATCCGGCGCACGCCTTCTTTCGCCAGCCGCTCCATGGTCTTGTCGGTGTAGGGCTGCAGCCACTCGTCATTGCCGAAGCGCGACTGGAAGGTCAGCAGCAGCTTTGTCTCATCCATGCCGAGCCGGCGGCGCAGCGCCTCGGTCGTGGCGACGCACTGCTCCTGATAGGGATCGCCCTTGTCGACATAGGATTTCGGCATGCCGTGGAAGGAGGCGACGATCAACTCCGGCTTGAACGGCAGCGTCGCCAGATGGGTCTCGATCGAGATCGCGAGCGCCTCGATATAGGCCTCGTCCTGATAATAAGGCGGCGTCACCCGCAGCGTCGGCTGGTTGCGCAAACGGGCAAGCACGCGGAACACTTCGTCGCAGACGGTCGCCGAGGTCGGGGCGGAATATTGCGGATAGAGCGGCACCGCGAGGATGCGGTCGCAGCCTTTGGCGATCAGCGCGTCGATGCCCGACTTGATCGAGGGATTGCCGTAGCGCATCGCCCAGTCCACCACGACATGGTCGCGGTCAGACAGTGCGGCCGCAAGCTTGTCGGCTTGCGAGCGCGTGATGGTCTTCAGCGGCGACTCGTTCCGCTCGTTGTTCCAGATCTTCCGGTAGTCGAGCGCCTTGGTGCGCGGACGGCTGCGCAGGATGATGCCGTTGAGCACGAGCTGCCAGACCAGCCCCTGGTCCTCGATGACGCGGGCGTCCGAGAGGAACTCCTTGAGATAGACCCGCACGCCGGGCGCATCGGCCGTATCGGGCGTGCCGAGATTGACCAGGAGCACGCCGACCTGCTTCGGGCTGGACTGAACGGTCGGCTTCGTTGTCTCGATGGGGGCTGACATCGTCATGGCACCGTTGCGTCGCGCGTTGCTCCGAACTTGTCAAGATGAGGCGGATTTCGCTAGGGTCGCCCCCAAGCGGGGAGGGGCTGATGACACTCGCGGAATTCTGCGTATTTGGAGCGCTGCTGCTTTATCTGGCGACGATCGTCTCGATCAAATGGACACGGTTTCGCACGTTCGACAATTCCCGGCCGCGCGACCCCACCTTCTACGAGGACGCGCTGGCGCAGCGCGCGCTCGGCGCCCACCAGAACGGCATCGAGACCTTTCCGTTCTTCGCCTTCGCGGTGCTGCTCGCCGAATTCCGGGATTCGCCGCAGCGGCTGATCGACGAGCTCGCCGTGCTGTTCCTGATCGTGCGGATCGCCTACGTGCTGACCTATCTCGGCAACCGCCCGACGCTGCGCTCGATCCTCTGGAGCATCGGTTTTGCGATCAATCTCGGGATCTTCTTCATGCCGGCGCTGAAGCGGTTTCTGCCGGTGTGAGCCTATGAGACCGCAGCCCGGATGGAGCGAAGCGTAATCCGGGCTACATAGCTCCCGCTCAAAAACACGTCGTCCGTTCGGCGGCAATGTAGCCAAGCAACAGGCCCGCGCCGAACAGGAGCACGAGGGCGGCAGCACCGAACTCGATGCCGCGCATGAAGAGGGCGCCGCCACCGTCGCGCCCGGCGCTGAGGCGGGCCGCGATGTCCTTGGCGGAGACGGCGACGACGGCGATGGCCGCGACCGTGATCGCGGTGCCGAGCCCCATCAGCAAGGTGGCGGCGATGCCGGCCCAGAACAGGCCCTGCGCGAGCGCGAATACCAGCACCAGGATCGCACCCGAGCAGGGCCGGATGCCAACGGTCAGGATCGCAGCAAAACCGCGCCGCCAGCCGCCGGGACCGGCGAGCTCGCTCGGGGTGGGGCCGTGGGAATGGCCACAATGCTCGTCATGGACATGGTCGTGCCCGTGGTGGTGATGGGCATGCGCGTGATCGTGGTGATGGTGATCATGGTCGTGATGATCATGCGCATCCCGATGATGGTGATGGCCGTGATCATGATGGTCATGCGGCACGCCGGCGATCGCCGGCACCGGCTGGGCCGCCTGCAGCGCACGGATGAAAGTGCGGCCCTTGACCCAGACCAGGCGCAGGCCGAACAGCGCGATCAAGGCGTAGCTCGCGATCTCGATCGCGCCTTCCGCCTTGCACATGGTTTTCGCAGTGGCGTTCAGCACCCAGGCCGAGATGCCGACGATCATGATCGCGACCAGCGCCTGCATCAGCGCCGAGGCAAACGACAGCGCGATGCCGCGCCGGGCGGTCTCGCGGTTGGCGACGAGATAGGAGGCGATCACCGCCTTGCCATGGCCGGGACCGGCGGCATGGAAGATGCCGTAGGCAAAGGAGATGAAGAGCAGCGTCCACACCGCCGAGCCGTCCGACTTGGCGGCACGGATGGTCGACGACATCTGCCGATAGAATTCCGACTGCTTTGCCAGGAGCCAGCCGATAACGCCGCTGGCCTCGGGCTCCGCTGCCTGCGCCGGGCGCGGCGCGCCGAACGGATTTTGCGCGAGGAGATCGTGAAGCGCGGCATCCACCACGCTCACGACCACGACAACAGCAGCGCAGGCAAGCAGCCCACGCACGACTGGGGAGAGTTGCGGCTTCAAGGGCAATCCACCGTGATCTTGTTGGCGAACATCATGCCGAAATTCGAGTTCTCGCCGTTCAGGAAGGTCTGCTCGTTCAGCTTCTGCGCCGTGGCGGAGCCGTCGCTGGGCCGATCCAGCTTCATCTGGCAGCCGGCGGGCGCGCCGACCAGCTTGACCGGATTGTCCTTGGCCATCTGGAAGTCGATGAAGAAGGAGCGGTCGAACACTTCGAGCACCAGTTGCTTGGGCTTGACCGGGTTCTTCAGCGGCAAGGTGAAGTGCAGGGTCAACACCGTATCCTTGTAGTCGAGGAAGTAGTCGATCGGCTCCAGGAATCGCTCCTTCTTGCCGTCCGCTCGCGCGAAGGTGAAGTAGGCGTATTCCTTCAGCGACTCGACATTGGTCTGCGCCAGCGGGCCCAGCTCCTCGCGGGTATAGGCGCCCTTGGTCTTGCTCTCGAGCCCCTGCACCGCATAGGCCGAGAACATGTCATCGAACGTCCAGGCATGGCGGACGCCGGTGACAGTGCCGTCGGCGGCGTACAGCAATTCGCTGGTCGCGGTGATCCAGACATGCGGATGCGCGCGTGCCGCCCCGGCCGCGAGCGTGAGGCCGGCGGCGAGCAACAGACCGAACAGGGCGCGCATGCCCATCAGGCCGCCTTGGCGTCGTCGAGCAGGCCGCGCCGGCGCAGCAGCGCATCCGGCTCCGGCGGACGGCCGCGGAACGCCTCGTAGGCGGCCTCCGGATCGACCGACCCGCCCGAGGAGTAGATGTCGTCGTGCAGGCGTTTTGCCACGGCCGGATCGAAGATGTTGCCGGCCTCCTCGAAGGCACCGAAGGCGTCGGCGTCCATCACCTCGGACCACATGTAGCTGTAATAGCCGGCGGCATAGTGATCGCCGGAGAAGATGTGGCCGAACTGGGTGGGCCGGTGGCGCAGCGAGATCTCCTCGGGCATGCCGATCTTCTCAAGCTCCTTCTTCTCGAAGGCGCGCACGTCGCTGGCGGCCTCGGCCGGCTGGGTATGGAATTCCAAGTCGACCAGCGCGGAGGAGACGAACTCGACCGTGGCAAAGCCCTGGTTGAATTTTCGCGCGGCAAGGAAGCGCTGGAGCAAATCGTCCGGCAGCGGCTCGCCGGTCTGGTAGTGGCGGGCGAACTGCTGGAGCACCTCGGGCCGCTCCTGCCAGTGCTCGTAGAGCTGGGAGGGCAGCTCGACGAAGTCGGTGAACACGGAGGTGCCCGACAGCGACGGATAGGTCACGTTGGAGAGCATGCCGTGCAGGCCGTGGCCGAACTCGTGGAACAGGGTGCGGGCATCGTCGGGCGACAGCAGCGAGGGCTCGCCGCCGGCTCCCCTGGCGAAGTTGCAGACATTGATAACGAGCGGCGCGATATCGCCGTCGAGCTTCTGCTGGTCGCGCAGCGAGGTCATCCAGGCGCCGGAGCGCTTCGACGGCCGGGCGTAGTAGTCGCCGTAGAACAGCGCCTTGTGCTTGCCGTCCGGCCCCTTCACCTCCCAGACCCGGACGTCGGGGTGCCAGGCCGGCACATCCTTGCGCTCCTCGAAGGTGATGCCGAACAGGCGCGTGGCACAGTCGAAGGCGGCGGCGATCATGTGATCGAGCGTGAGATACGGCTTGATCGCGGAATCGTCGAAATTGGCGCGCTGGAGGCGGAGCTTCTCGGCATAGAAGCGCCAGTCCCAGGGCGCGAGCTTGAAATTGCCGCCCTCCTCCGTGATCAGGCCCTGCATCTCGTCACGGTCGGCGAGCGCCCGCACCCGCGCCGGCTTCCAGACCCGTTCGAGCAGGCCCCGCACCGCGTCGGGCGTCTTGGCCATGGAATCCTCGAGCCGGTAGGCGGCGAAGGTCGGATAGCCCAAAAGCTTGGCGCTCTCCTCGCGCAGCTTCAGGATCTCGACGATCGTTCCATTGTTGTCGTTGGCATTGCCGTTGTCGCCGCGCGCCGTGAAGGCCTTGTAGACCTTCTCGCGCAGGTCACGCCTCGCCGAGCTCTTCAGGAACGGCTCGGTCGAGGAGCGCGACAGCGTCACGATCGCCTTGCCTTCCATGCCGCGCTCTTCTGCCGCAGCCTTGGCGGCGGCGATGAAGCTCTCCGGCAGGCCCTGGCGGTCGGCCTCCCCGAGCTCCATGAACCACTCCTGCTCATCGCCGAGCAGGTGATGGCTGAAGCTGGTGCCGAGCTGCGCGAGCCTCTCGTTGATCTCCGCCATCCGCGTCTTGGCCTCCTCGGAGAGGCCGGCGCCGGAGCGGTGGTAGCGGGTGTAGGTGCGCTCCAGCAGGCGGAGCTGCTCAGGCGTCAGGCCAAGCCTGGTGCGGTTCTCGTGCAGATGGGCGATGCGACCAAACAGCACGGCATTCATCATGATCGGATTCCAGTGCCGCGCCATTCGCAAGGAGACCTCCTTGTCGATCTCCAGGATGGCCGGGTTGGAATGCGCCGAGACGAGGTCGTAGAAGACGGCCGCGACCTTGCTCAGGAGCTTGCCGGAGCGCTCCAGCGCCGTGATGGTGTTGGCGAAGTCGGCGGCCGCCGGATCGTTGGTGATCGCGGCGATCTCGGCGGAGTGATCGGCGAAGGCCTGCTCGAAGGCCGGGAGGAAGTGCTCGGGCTTGATCTCGTCGAAGGGCGGCGTCGCAAACGGCGTCACCCAGGCCTTCAGCAGCGGGTTGGTCTCGAGGTCCGTGGTTTGGCGGGGTTCTGACATCGCAAGTCCCGGTTTTTGAGCTGATTTGTTGGGGTCAGCTATAGCACGCGATGGGGCTTTTTTGGGCCATTTGCCCTTGCTCCCGGCCGGCTTTTCGGGGAGATTGCGGCCCTCGAAGACTAGGGACTCCTGAGCTCATGAACGCGCCTGCCTCCTCCTCCCGTCAGATCGTCTGGCCGAGCGTCATCACCGTCATCAGCGCTGCCATTCTGATCGGCGCCGAAGTGTTCGGCGCCGCGTTCGCCGGCGGCTGGGCGCTTGCGATCCTGTTCGGGCTCGGCGACCAGGGCGCGCACATCCTTCAGGCCGTGCTGTTCGCACTCGGCGTGCTCGTGATGACCGCGTTCATCCGCGCGGCTCAGCGCGTCGAGCCCTTTACCAAGCGCGGCTGACGCTTCCTCGCGCGCGAGAGACGCGCGCGCTGTAAAAACTTAACGCGCGTTCATCTTCCGCGTCGCTCGCGCAACACAGCGCAAGCGGATGTTAGGCAATTCTGTTCTCAGCCTAAAAAAATTCTTGCGAACCAGAGTCAAAACGCTTATGTGCGGACTTGCCCAATTTCGCACGTGCCTGTGGTCGTGTGTCAGTCGGTAGGTATCCGGACAAGAGGCCGGACAGCCGCCAAGGGGTGAAGAAGCCGAGGGGCTCTTCGGAAGTGCGGAAGTCGGAAGGCTCATAGCCGGAAGACGAAAGCAAACCCGGAGCGTCCAGCATCTCTCTCAAAGAGATGCCATGTCGAAGGTGACTTCACTTTTTGCAACCGTGACTGGCAGCCGGAGGCGAACCGGCGCACCCCGCTCTCAACGGGGGACGCGACTTAAAGCAACGACGGATCGGGCTTTTTTGGTCTCTACCGGCATTCCACCGCCGGCGCGGGCTACTGAAAAGGCTTGTCCTTCATTGCCAGGTGTGCGGGCGGGAAACTCTCCCAACCAATCCACGGCAGCACAGTCTGGTTTGAGTCTTTTGGCTTCAGCGCGCCTCCATCGCGCGATGTGGCCGAAGCGCTCTTATCCGACGTCACGTTGATGCGGATCCCGTCGCTGGGACCGTTGGAGAGTGCCATGACCGAACGTATCCAGGAATTCCTGCGCAACCGCCGCAAGGAAGGTCTCGACACCGAGCCGTGCCTCGTCGTCGACCTCGAGGTCGTGCGCGACAATTACCAGACCTTCGCCAAGGCGCTGCCCGACAGCCGCGTGTTCTACGCCGTCAAGGCGAACCCGGCGCCGGAAGTGCTGGCGCTGCTGGCCTCCATGGGCTCCTGCTTCGACACCGCGACGGTCGCCGAGATCGAGATGGCGCTGGCCGCCGGTGCGACGCCCGACCGCATCTCCTTCGGCAACACGATCAAGAAGGAGCGCGACATCGCGCGCGCCTTCGCGCTCGGCATTCGCCTGTTCGCGGTCGACTGCGCCGCCGAGGTCGAGAAGGTCGCCCGTGCCGCTCCCGGCGCCAAGGTGTTCTGCCGCATCCTCTATGACTGCGCCGGCGCCGAGTGGCCGCTGTCGCGCAAGTTCGGCTGCGACCCGGAAATGGCCGTCGACGTGCTCGACGTCGCCAAGCGCCTGGGCCTGGAGCCGTGTGGCATCTCCTTCCATGTCGGCTCGCAGCAGCGCAAGGTGAAGGCGTGGGACCGTGCGCTGGCGATGGCCTCGCAGGTGTTCCGCGACTGCGCCGAGCGCGGCATCAACCTGACCATGGTCAACATGGGCGGCGGCTTCCCGACCAAGTACCTGAAGGACGTGCCGCCGGTCGTGACCTACGGCCGTTCGATCTTCCGCGCACTGCGCAAGCACTTCGGCAACCAGATTCCGGAGACCATCATCGAGCCGGGCCGCGGCATGGTGGGCAACGCCGGCATCATCGAATCCGAGGTCGTGCTCATCTCGAAGAAGAGCGACGAGGACGAGGTGCGCTGGGTTTATCTCGACATCGGCAAGTTCGGCGGTCTCGCCGAGACCATGGACGAGTCGATCCGCTACGCCATCCGCACCCCGCATGACGGCGCGGACATGACGCCGTGCGTGCTCGCGGGCCCGACCTGCGACAGCGCCGACGTGCTGTACGAGAAGAACCCGTATCCGCTTCCGGTGACGCTCGAGATCGGCGACAAGCTGCTGATCGAGGGCACCGGGGCCTATACGTCGACTTACTCGGCGGTGGCGTTCAACGGTATCCCGCCGCTCAAGACGTACCACATCTGATAAGCCTCCTTCTTGAGGCCTGACGAACCCGGGAGCCGGTCCGCCGGCTCCCTTCCTGACATTGCAATTCTGACGACGTCTTGGACAGGCGTGCCTATCGGGCACGTCCGTTCAAGCGGGGACTGACGCGCCATGACTGCTTTTCGGAAGCCACAAGTCGCCCTCACTTCGAAAGCCGCTCCGTTCGCGATCCGTGCGGAACGTGCTGCCGACGTCGCTGTGCGTGAAGCGCTGCTCGATGCCTGCTTTGGCGAGAACCGCCACGGCCGCACCTGCCAGCGCCTGCGCGACGGACGCGCACCCGCCGCTGGGCTTGCCCTGTCGGCCGTGCGCGAGGGGACGCTCGTGGGAACCGTGCGGCTGTGGCACGTCAGCGCCGGAGGCAGGCCCGCTCTGGTCCTCGGACCGCTGGCGGTGGACCCTGCCTTCCGCGAGCTCGGGATCGGCGCCGCGCTGATGCATCAAGCGCTGGCCGCCGCCCGGGCGCGCGGGCATGCCGCCGTGATCCTGCTCGGCGACGCCCCCTATTACGCCCGCTTCGGCTTCACGGGCGAGAAGACCGGCCAGCTGTCGCTGCCCGGCCCGTTCGAGCGCGACCGCCTGCTGGCGATCGAATTTACCGACGGCGCTCTCGATGGCGCCGAGGGGATGATCGTCCCGACCGGAGCGGCCTTGCCCAAACGGAGGTCGGTTCGCGGCCTCCACGCGCAAGCGGCCTAAGGGATTGCCATGATGGCGACGACCCAAGCCGCGTTCCGCGGCAGCGCCCGGCCGCGCCTGCGCCAGACCCTGTTCCTTTGGGGTTGCGCGGGCCCCTGAAACGCCCTTTAACCCCACGAAATTCCCTCTTTCAGTCGAGGCCGAACCGATGTCCCGCCGCCTGATTTCCACCGGCTCCCCGTTCGAGAAGACCGCCGGCTACAGCCGCGCCGTGATCGACGGCGAGTTCGCCTTCGTCGCGGGAACCACCGGCTACGACTACACGACGATGACGATGCCGGCCGATGTCACGAGCCAGTCACGCAACTGCTTCAAGACCATCGAGGCCGCCCTGAAGGAGGGCGGTTTCGAGATGGCCGACATCGTCCGCGTGACCTACTACCTCACCGACGCCAAGGATGCGGACGCCCACTTCGCGGTTTGCGGCGAAGTCCTCGGCGAGATCCGCCCGGCCGCAACGCTTCTCGTCGTCTCGGCGCTCTACAAGCCCGAGATGAAGGTCGAGATCGAAGTCACCGCCAAGCGCCGCAGCGCCTGATCCACCCCTCACCCTTTGTCTGCCAGCACGTCCCGGAGAAACCATCCCATGAGCCCCGCCTCGCAGATCTACGCGAAGATCACCGGTCCCATCGTCATGGTCGGCTTCGGCTCCATCGGCAAAGGCACGCTGCCGATGATCGAGCGGCATCTCGATTACGACAAGTCGCGCGTCACCGTGATCGATCCCAAGGACGAGGGCCGCAAGGCGCATTGCGAGAAGCAGAATGTGCGCTTCATCCAGAAGGCCGTGACGAAGGACAATTACCGCGAATTGCTGACCCCGCTGCTGACCGAAGGCGGCGGCCAGGGCTTTTGCGTCAATCTCTCGGTCGATACCGGCTCCACCGACATCATGGAGCTCTGCAACGAGCTCGGCGCTCTCTACATCGACACCGTCAACGAGCCCTGGCTCGGCTTCTATTTCGATTCCTCGAAGGGCCCGGAAGCGCGCTCCAACTACGCGCTTCGCGAAGTGACGCTGGCCGCCAAGAAGGCGCGCCCGGCGGGCTCGACGACGGCCGTCTCGTGCTGCGGCGCCAATCCCGGCATGGTCTCGTTTTTCGTCAAGCAGGCGCTGCTCAACGTCGCCGCCGATCTGAAGCTCAATGCCCCCCGGCCGAAGACCAAGGCTGAATGGGCGGACCTGATGCGGCAGGCCGGCATCAAGGGCATCCACATCGCCGAACGCGACACCCAGCGCTCCAAGTCGCCGAAAGAGCCGGACGTCTTCGTCAACACCTGGTCGGTGGAAGGTTTTCTGTCGGAAGGCGTGCAGCCGTCCGAGCTCGGCTGGGGCACCCACGAGAAATGGATGCCCGAGAATGCGCGCACCCACGAAGCCGGCTGCGGCGCGGCGATCTATCTGATGCAGCCCGGCGCCAATACGCGCGTGCGCACCTGGTGCCCGACCCGCGGCGCGCAGTATGGCTTCCTCGTCACCCACAACGAGTCGATCTCGATCGCCGATTACTTCACGGTGCGCGACGCATCGGGCAAGGCGGTCTATCGGCCGACCTGCCACTATGCCTATCATCCGGCCGACGACGCCGTGCTGTCGCTGCACGAAATGTTCGGCCGCGCCGCGAAGATGCAGGAAAAGCACCACATCCTCGACGAGAACGAGATCGTCGACGGCATCGACGAGCTCGGCGTGCTGCTGTTCGGCCATGACAACAATGCCTACTGGTACGGCTCGCAGCTCTCCATCGAGGAGACCCGCAGGCTCGCGCCCTATCAGAACGCCACCGGCCTGCAAGTGACCTCTGCCGTGCTCGGCGGCATGGTGTGGGCGCTGGAAAACCCGAACGAAGGCATCGTCGAAGCCGACGAGATGGATTTCGATCGCCTGCTGGAAATCCAGCTGCCCTATCTCGGCCCGGTGAAGGGTTTCTACACCGACTGGACGCCGCTGACGGATCGCCCGGGACTGTTTCCGGAAGACATCGACACGAGCGATCCCTGGCAGTTCCGGAATATCCTGGTGCGTTGATCGCGCACCACGCATGATCGATCATGATGCCCGGCCTCGCGCCGGGCATTTTCTTTTCGCGACCTACTTCGCCATGTAGTCGAACGCCACGCTGCCGAGCCCCAGCGTCAAATCCGCCTTGAAGTGCAGCGCGGAGACGACCTCGCGCACTGGCAGGCGGGCGACATCGCAGAGCGCATGGGGAAACAGGCCGAGCGCGGCGGGACCGGTCCAGGCTTCCTTCAGCGTGACGTCCTCGAGATGAAACCGTACCAGCTCGCAAATCCGCGGGCTGCCGTCCACGTGCGGAATGATCTTCAGGATGAAGTTCGGCGCCTTCATCGAGTTCAGCACGGTGTCGTGATCGAGCGGGCGGTGCTTGTAGCCCATGGTCGCAGACGCGCAGAGCACCGAGCCGTAGTGCAGCGAGCCGACGAGCACGTCGCTCTCGACCTCGATCTTCGGCTTCGCCAGCTTTTTCGGAAAGCCCCACAGCTCGCGGCCGCCGGCGATCGGCCCCTCATCGTCGAGGTACATCGCGTGGGTGTAGGCGCCCAATTCGCCCTTGAAGCGGACCGGGATCACCTGCCCGGTTTCGGTGTAGTCGCCGAATCCGGTCGAATCGGGCATGCGAATGAATTCGTATTTCACCACCGGCTCCGCCACCTCAAGCGGCTCCGGCACGATTCTGGCGAGGGCTTCGGGATCGGTCGTGTAGGTGATGATGAAATATTCGCGGTCGAAGAAGCGATATGGCCCCGGCGGGAATGACGGGTTGGTGAGCGGCATCGAATAAGCGGTGCGGCGGACGTCTTCGATCTTCATGGGAGGCCCCATCTGTCGTTGGCGCGACAGATTATGGAACGGGCCGTTTGCCGAGGCGAGATCAAATGCGCGTCACAATACGCCTGCCGGCGGGCTACTTCTCCTTGATCGGCGGCGCGATCTTCTCGGCAGGGGCCGGCGGCAATGCCGGTTTGGCCCCGCCCGCCGCGCCCTGCGTCTGCGGATCGGGACGCGCCGGCTCGGGCGCCGGCGTGGTCGGCCGGTCGCCGCCGGGCCTGGATTCGGCGGGTGTCTTGCTCTGGTCGTCGGACGGCCTGCCCTGGAGCGGCGGCGTCGCCTGCGCCGTCTGCATCCGGCTCTCGGCGCGGATTTGCGCGATCGATACGCCCGATATCACGACGCCGGCCGCAAACAGCGAGCAGGCAATCATCAGGTCGAGTTTCAGTCTGCGCTTGTCATTGCCGGTCATGTCGATCACCGCATCTGTTCGCGGGATCAACGAACTTGCCCCCACGACAGTTCCGCTGCCGGCAAGGCCGGAACCGGTCGCCTGACGCTAAAACGCCGCGCCTATTCCGTGGTGCTGACTTCCCAGGTGGCGTGGCGCACGCCGGGCAGGTGCTGGAGATCGGTCGCGACGGTGTTCAACTCATTCGGATCGACCGCGGTCGCGACCAGCTTGGCGACGATCTCCAGGATGTCGTCGCCGATCTCGACCACGTCCACATCGGCGACCGGATATTTCGCGACCTCCAACCTGTCGACCAGACGGTCGCGCATGTCTGGCAAGGCGTCGGCCGCGACTGCGAGCTTGAAGTAATAGGTCGCCTCCAGCGCCTTCTCGTTCAGCGGGATACGGTTGATGGCGTTGACCAGCGGCCGCAGCATGGTGTTGCCGGCGATGACGAACACGGTAAGCGCCGCGGCCTGGGCAACCATGTCTGCGCCGGCGCAGGAGCCGACCGCGGCCGAGGCCCACAAGGTGGCGGCGGTGTTGAGCCCGCGCACGTCCATGCCCTGCTTCATGATGACGCCGGCGCCGAGGAAGCCGATGCCTGAGACGACATAGGCGATCACCCGCACAGCGCCGTCCGCACCGTCCAGATGCATGGCGAGATCGACGAAGGCGGCGGCACCGACGGCGACGAGCACATTGGTGCGCAGGCCCGCGGTGCGCTGGCGATACTGCCGCTCGGCGCCGATCAGCGTGCCCAGCACGAAGGCCGTGGTCAGGCTGACCAGCGTGTCCGCGAAGTCGGCAAGCTGGAAGGTCGTCAAAAACCGCATGGTCCCCTATACGGTCAGAACCATGACAGATTAAAGCTCCAGCAGGCCGCCGTCCCCACTTTCGTCGGCGAACGCCAGCAGCGTGCCCTTGGCGTTCCAGGCGAGCGCGGCCACTGGCGGCGTGCCGTTGCGGCGGACCAGGATCTCGGCGCCGTCTTCCAGACGCACCATCAGCACGGTGCCGTCGCTGTAGCCGGCGGCGAGGATGTCGTTCTTTGGATGGCAGGCGACCACCGACACGCGGGCCTGCAGCGGCGCCAGCATCGCGGGCTCCTTGCCCATCGGGCCGTCCTTGCTGGCGAACGGCCATATGATGACGGTGTCGGCACCCGAGGTCGCCAACCCCTTGCCGCCCGCGCTCCAGGACATCGAGCGGACGCGGCCGGGATAGCCGGTCATGCGCATGTGCCGGTTGTCGGCGAGCCGCCAGCCGTGCAGCGCCGCCTCATGCATGGTGGTGACCAGGAATTTATTGTCAGGGCTGAAGGTGACGCCGAGATGCGAGCCCGCCCAGGGCAGGAATTCGGCTGATCCCTCCATGTTCGGAAACCACAGCGTCGCGCCGTTGTAGTGGGCGATCGCGAGCCGCAGGCCCTTCGGCGCGAACGCGAGCCCGCCAACGGTCGAGGGCACCTCGAGCGACTTCTCGTCTTGCTTGCCGCTCTTGACGGTTGCCGTCTTGCCGGCCGACCAGGCGAAGGCACCGTCGGGATGCAGCGCCACCGCGTCGATCCAGCGCCGCTTCGGATCGGTGGCCAGCAGCGTCACCTCGCCCTTTGCGTCGAGCGAGACGACCTTGCCGTCGTCGCCGCCCATGACGAGGCGCTTGCCGTCGGATGCGATCGAGAGAATGCCGCCGCTGTGCGCGGCAACCGTGGTGACTTCGCCCTTGCTATCGACGAACGCGACATTCTCCTCGCCGCCGACGAAGGCGGCGCGGGGGCCGAGGAAATGCACGGAGGTCACGCCCATGCCGAGCGCAACCGGCTTGACGCGGTCGGTGACGGAGACGATCGAGGCGGAATCGGGCGCGGGCGTAAACTCTTTCATCACGAGACGATGCAGCTCTCAAAACCCTCGCGAATGGCCTTTTCCGGCAATTCGCGACCGATGAAGACGAGACGGCTCTCACGCGGCTCGCCCTCCTTCCACTTCCGCTGGTGATTGCCCTCCAGCATCATGTGGACACCCTGGAAGACGTAGCGGTCGTCGTCGTCGTGGAAGGCGAGGATGCCCTTGGAGCGCAGGATCTTGCCGCCTTCGACCTGCACGAGGTTCTGGAGCCAGGGCATGAACACGTTGGGATCGAGCGGCTTGTCGGTCTTGAGCGACAACGACTGCATGTCCTCGTCGTGATAGTGCTTCAGGCCGTGACCATGACCTTGGCCGTGATCATGGTGATGGTGGTCGTGGCCGTGATGGTGGTGATGATCATGGTCGTGGTCATGATCGTCGGCCTCCAGGAAATCAGGCTCGATGTCGAGGATACGGTCGAGGTCGAACGCGCCGCGGTCGAGCACGTCCGCCAGCGCCACCGAGCAGCGCTCGGTACGATGCAGCTTGGCATAAGGATTGATGCCGCGGATGCGGGCCTCGACCTCGGCAAGCTCGGGCTTGGTGACGAGATCGGTCTTGTTCAGCACGATGACGTCGGCAAACGCGATCTGGTTCTTGGCCTCCGGCGCGTCCTTGAGCCGGTCGGACAGCCATTTGGCGTCGGCGACGGTGACGACGGCGTCGAGCCGGGCGTTCTTCTGGACGTCCTCGTCGACGAAGAAGGTCTGGGCGACGGGCGCGGGATCGGCAAGGCCGGTGGTCTCGACGATGATGGCGTCGAACTTGCCCTTGCGCTTCATCAGTCCGTCCATGATGCGGACGAGGTCGCCGCGCACGGTGCAGCAGATGCAGCCGTTGTTCATCTCGAACACTTCCTCATCGGCGCCGATGATGAGGTCGTTGTCGATGCCGATCTCGCCGAATTCGTTGACGATGACGGCGTATTTCTTGCCGTGGTTTTCCGACAGGATGCGGTTCAGGAGCGTGGTCTTGCCGGCACCGAGATAGCCGGTGAGGACGGTCACGGGAATTTTCTGGGAGGTCACTTCAGACATAACAACTCCGGACTTCGGGCTTTTTCGCGCGACGCCAGGCGGGGTGGCCCCTGCCCTAATGGTCAAGCGCGCTGGTCAGCGCCTTTATATTGTGCCTGACCATGTCAATGTAAGTGGGTGCAGGCCCCTTTTCGCCGGTCAAACCGTCCGAAATCAGGGTCCCGCCGACCTTTGCGCCGGTCTCGGCCGCGATCCGCCGGATCAGGCGGTCGTCGCTGATATTTTCCAGAAATACCGCCGGAATCCTCGCGGCCTTGATCTGGCCGATGATGGCCGCGATGTCCCGGGCGCTGGGCTCGGTTTCGGTCGAGACGCCCAGGGGGGCCACGAACTGGACGCCATATTCGGCGGCGAAATAGCCGAAGGCGTCGTGGGTCGAGATCACCTTGCGCCGCTCGGGCGGAATTTTGGCAACGGCGTCGCGGACCTCGCGGTCGAGGGCTTCGAGCTTGTCCAGATAGGCTTTTGCCTGGGCGCGGAAGAATTCCGCATCATCCGGGTCAGCCGCGGCCAGCGCATTGACGATGTCGGTCACGTAGATCTTGGCATTTGGCACGGACTGCCAGGCGTGGGGATCGGCGGCCGAGCCGAGTTTTAGCGGTGCGATACCGGCGCTCGCGGTGACGACTTGCGCCTTGGCGCCGGACGACTGCACGAGACGCGGCAGCCAGCCTTCGAGGCCGAGCCCGTTGACGATGACGAGCTTCGCGTCCGCGATCCGCTTCGCATCACCAGGCGCCGGCGTGTAGACGTGGACGTCGCTGTCGGCGCCGACCAGCGTGGTCAGGTTGATCCGGTCGCCACCGACATTGCGGACGAAGTCGGCAAGGATCGAGAAGCTCGCGACGACGTTGAGCCGCTCGGCGGCGTGCAGCGGCGCGGCGATCAGCAGCAGGGCAAAGACCAGAAGGAAGCGCATCCTCACGCCTCCAGATGCCGGCCGGGAAACATCTGCCTGACGACGCCGCCGACGCGGCCGAACAGCACGGAGACGATGTAGATCACGGTCGCGACCAGGATGATCGCGGGGCCTGACGGCACGCGGGTCTGGAACGACAGCACGAGGCCGGCATAGCCCGAGACAGCGGCGGCGACGACCGCGATGCAGATCATGACGGTGAGGTCGCGCGACCAGAACCGCGCGATGCCCGCCGGCAAAATCATCAATCCCACCGCCAGCAGCGTGCCGAGCGCCTGAAAGCCGTTGACGAGGTTGATCACGACCAGCGCGAGAAAGGCGAGATGCGCCGGCCCACCGGCGCGGCTGACTGTGCGCAGAAACAGCGGATCGACGCTTTCGATCACCAGCGGGCGATAGATCACCGCCAGCACCAGCAGCGTCACCGTGGCGTTGAAGGCGACCACCAGCAATGTCTGGTCGTCCATCGCGAGGATGTTGCCGAACAGCACGTGCAACAGGTCGATATTGGTGCCCTTGATCGAGACGATGGTGACGCCGAGCGCCAGCGAGGCCAGATAGAAGGTCGCGAGCGAGGCGTCCTCCTTCAGCCCGGTCGAACGCGCGACGACGCCGGCGAGGATCGCGACGGCAAAGCCGGCGATCAGGCCGCCGGCCGTCATCGCGAACAGATTGAGGCCGGAGAGCAGGAAGCCTACGGCCGCGCCGGGCAGGATCGCATGCGCCATGGCATCGCCGACGAGGCTCATCCGCCGCAGCATCAGGAACACGCCGATCGGCGCACCCGCCAGCGACAGCGCGATCACGGCGGCGAGCGCCCGCCGCATGAACTCGAATTCGGTGAACGGGCCGATCAGGGCGTCATGGACCATCTGTGATCACGCCGCCCGCGAACCGACTTCGTCGGCCGCGCACGCAGCGGCACTGTCGTCAAAGGCCTCGCACATCCGCATCGCAACCATCAGATTTTCCGGCGTCAGCACCTCCGCCGTCGGGCCCCACGCCACGGGACCGCGCGCCAGCACCAGGGTCTCGGTGAAATGGTTGCGCACCATCTCCATGTCGTGCAGCGCGGCGAGCACGGTGCGGCCCTCGCCGTGCCAGTGCTTCACCAGCGCGAGCAGGTCGGTCGTGGTCTTGCTGTCGATGGCGTTGAAGGGCTCGTCGAGCACGATCAGGCGCGCATCCTGGAGCAGCACGCGCGCGAACAGCACGCGCTGCATCTGCCCGCCCGAGAGCGTGCCAATGGGGCGGTTCTCGAAGCCATTGAGGCCGACGGCAGCGATCGCGCGCAAGATCTTTCCGCGCGCAGCCTTGCCGATGCCGCCGAACAGGCCGGTGCCGCGCCACAGCCCGGTGCCGACGAAATCGAACACCGAGATCGGGAAGCTGCGGTCGATCTCCGCGCTCTGCGGCAGATAGGCGATGTCCCTGCTGTCGAGCCCGCCAAGATGGATGCTGCCGTCGAGCGGCCGGACAATGCCGACGATGCCGCGCAGCAGCGTCGATTTGCCGGCGCCGTTCGGGCCGATCACGGCAACCAGCGCACCGGCGGCGACCTCGCCGTTGAGATGATGCACGGCCGGATGGCGGTCATAGCCGAGCGTCACATTATGGAAGTGCAGCGCCGCCGCCATGGTCACCTCATCGCCAGGAAGACCACGCCCCAGAGCACGGCACAGACGGCGAGTGCGGCCGCGAGGCGGCCCGCCAAGGTCATGCGCAGGATCGACCAGGGCGCGTCCTGGGCCGGATGCGGCGAGGCCGCATCGTGGACATGGGCGTGAGTGTGGTCGTGCCCGTGCGAATGCCCGTGGTCGTGGGTATGGCCGTGGGAGTGGCCATGAGCATGGTCGTGATGATGGGCGTGGGACGCGGCGGGAACCATGTCCATGACGTTATATTATAACATTACGCCTGTCCACGGCCGGCTCAGGGCTTGCCGATCACCATCGCGATGGCGGCGGCGACGAAGGGGAATGGCACCGAGACGGCGCAGCGAAACCAGACGAAACGGGCCGGCATGAACGGAATTTCCCACAAGATCACCCGCTGGAAGGCGAACAGGGCCCAGGCGACGACATAGGCGACCACCTGCGGGACCCCGCCCCCGGATTTCAGCGCGACCGTGCCGATGGAGAAGCCGATCACGGGCCCGCCCGGCGTGGCGGCGCCGGCGACCACGGCGGTCGCAACCCCGAGCCAGCCGCTGTCCGGCCCGAGCCAGCCGGTGATGACCTCCTGCGGGATGATGGCGGCGATGTAGCCGGAGCCGATTACGCCCAGCGCGATGCGCGGCACGATGTTGATGAAGTCCATCGAGCCTTCGCGCAGCGAGGCCTTGAACACCGGAGGGCCGCGGCGGAAGGCGATCAGGCCGACGCCGAAGACCGAGCCCCACAACAGGATGTCGATGAGAAGCGCGGCGCTCAAGTCTCGTCATCCTTCGCGGCCGGCTGCGGATAGACCCGGACATAGACGAAGCGGCCGAGCGCGCCGGCGAGCACCGGCAGCGGCAGCGAGATCAGGATCCGCCACAGCGTGAAGTCGGTGCCCATGATCGGGATTTCCCAGGCCACCGCCCGGCCGTAGCCGATCAGGGTCCAGCTCACGACCATGGCGATGGTGGCGCCGAAATCGGCGCCGACCGCGAGCAGCGCGCTCGCCACCGGATAGGCGGTGAAGGGTCCGCCCGGGAGAATTGCGCCGAAGGCCGTGCCGATCAGAAGACCCATCAGGCCGGATTTCGGCCCGAGCGAGCGCGAGACTTTTTCGTGCGGCAGGATTTCGGAGATGAAGGCCCCGAGCAGGCAGCCCGCCAGCACGCGCGGCAGGATGCCACCGAACAGCGAGAGGTCGTGCGTGAGAATCTCAAGGACACCGTCGGTGCCGTCACGGCGCCAGACCAGGCCCGCACTCACCGCCACCAGCGCCGCGATGATGATGGTCGACCAGCCGATCGGCTTGCGCACACGCCCCGGCCGCGGCTCGGACTCCGCGTCCTCGGCAGGCGCCGGATTGTTCGGGGAAGGTTGTGACAACGGGTGTGGGGCGGCTCGAGGGTGATGCCCATCCTGATTAAGGGTGCCGCCGAGGTGATGCAAACGGTACGATGACAGACCTGTGCGCGCACCGCGCAGGGCAATTCCGCACAGCAAAAAGGCGGCCGCGTGAGCGACCGCCTTTCTTGATGTCGTCAGTCCGAGGCGACGACTTACGCCTTGTTGAACAGGGACTCGACGTATTCCCAGTTCACGAGGTTCTCGACGAACGCCTTCAGATAGTCCGGACGGCGGTTGCGATAGTCGATGTAGTAGGAGTGCTCCCAGACGTCGCAGCCGAGGATCGGCGTGGCGCCGTGCACCAGCGGATTCTCGCCGTTCGGGGTCTTGGAGATCTCGAGCTTGCCGTTCTTGACCTGGAGCCAGCACCAGCCGGAGCCGAACTGGCCGACGCCGGCCGCCTGGAAGTCGGTCTTGAACTTCTCGAAGCCGCCGAGGTCCTCGTTGATCTTCTTCTCGAGCTTGCCGGGGAGCTTGGTGCCGCCACCGCTGGGCTTCATCCAGCTCCAGAAGTGGATGTGGTTGTAGTGCTGACCGGCATTGTTGAACACAGCGGGGTTCTTGCCGAACGAGCCCTTGACGATCTCCTCAAGGGACTTGCCTTCCCATTCGGTCCCCTTGAGCGCGTTGTTGCCGTTGGTGACGTAGGCCTGATGATGCTTGTCGTGGTGGAATTCCAGCGTCTCCTTCGACATGAACTGGCCGAGGGCGTCATAGGCGTAAGGGAGGGGGGGCAGCGTAAAGGTCATGGGTTGTTGTCCGCGACTGATGGGGAACTGGCTTAACGGCGACTCTTATAGAAGGTTCCAGGGCCGTTAAATACCGCCAATTTGCGAAAATGCCAGATGCGGCGGTTTGGCCGGATTGCATAAAAGCGTCGCGAGCCTGAGGGGCGCTTCAACCCGTCCGTAAAATATCATTGCCTTTGAGGCGCTTATGGCAGAACGAACGCACCACGGCGCGGAGATGCGAAAGAGAGCACGATGAGCATCGAGATCGACATTTTGAACGGCGATGCTTCCTGGCGCATCGCGGAGCCGCTGCATCAGGCGGTCTGGGGACCGCAGATGGTCGCAGACAAGCCCTGGGCCAATGTCAAATGGGCCAATGCCGATTTGCGTGTGCTGATCGAGACGCCCGAGGACGGCCTCGTCTGCCATGTCGGCATCTACTTCCGCACCATCACCTGGAACGGGCAGAAGGTGCATATCGGCGGCATCGGCGGGGTCTGCACGCGCGAGGACCGGCGCGGCCGCGGTTATGCGACGGTGGCGATCGACGCGGCCGTGCATACCATGCGCGCCAACGAGGCCGTTCGCTTCGCGCTGCTGTTCTGCGAACCACACAATTTTGCATTCTACCAGACCCGAAGCTGGCTGCCCTTCCAAGGCGAGGTCTATTGCGAGCAGCCGGAGGGGCGGATCCGCTTCACCCACATGGCGCCCTACGTCTTCAACATCGTCCGCGCGCCGACGCTGGGCACCATCGACCTATGCGGCCTGCCCTGGTGAGCCCTGCGTGAGCGAAGGACTGGCGCGAAGGTGCTGCGCCCTATAAAATGTCGATCATCATCCAATATTCCGCCCGGTGAACATGACGATCGACGCCTCCGCAGACGCCGCGCCGCGTGCCCCGGTCGCCTCCCCCATCGCCAGCCTGCTGACGGCGCCGATCCTGCCGACGCTGCTGCGGCTCGCGATCCCCAACATGATCGCGATGGTCGGAAGCACGCTGGTTGCGATTGCCGAGACCTCCTATATCGGCCGGCTCGGCACCATCCCGCTCGCGGCGATCGCGCTGGTGTTTCCGTTCGCGATGCTGACGCAGATGATGAGCGCGGGCGCGATGGGCGGCGGCGTTTCGTCCGCGATCAGCCGCGCGCTCGGCGCAGGAGATCGTGAGCGGGCGGCGACGCTGGCGCTGCATGCCGCCATCATCGGTCTCTGCGGCGGAATGTTCTTCACGGTGATGATGCTCGCCTTCGGCCGCTCGTTCTTCACGCTGCTCGGCGGCCGCGAGCGCGTGCTCGAGGAGGCCTCCGGCTATTCGCAAGTGCTGTTCTCCGGCGCGGTCGCGATCTGGCTCGTCAACACGCTGGCCTCGGTGATTCGCGGCACCGGCGACATGCGCCTGCCTTCGATGACGCTGATCGGGGCAAGCGCGCTCCAGATCGTGCTTGGCGGCACGCTGGGGCTCGGCCTGTTCGGCGTGAAGCAGTTCGGCATGCCCGGCGTCGCCGCCGGCCAGTTGATCGCGTTCACCTGCGCCGCGATCTTCTTCCTCTGGTATCTTCTGTCCGGCCGCAGCCGGCTCCCGCTGCAGGTCCGCGCCTTTCATTTCGAGCGCGCGATGTTCCTGGATATCCTCAAGGTCGGCGCGGTCGCCTGCCTGTCGCCGCTCCAGACCGTGCTCACCATCTTGATCTTCACGAAGATCCTCGCGACCTTCGGCACCGAGATGCTCGCCGGCTACGGCATCGGCTCGCGGCTGGAATTTCTGCTGATCCCGATCACCTTCGCCTTCGGCATCGCCTCGGTGCCGATGGTCGGCATGGCAATGGGCGCCGGACATGTGAAACGCGCGCGGCGCGTGGCCTGGACCGCCGCTGCGGCGTCGGGACTTACCGTTGGCCTGATCGGGCTCGTCGTCGCGCTCGATCCCGCGCTGTGGGTGTCGCTCTTCACTGGAGACCCCGGCGTCACCGCGGCGGCGCACAGCTATTTCCACTGGGCAGGCCCGGCCTTCATGTTCTTCGGCATCGGCGTGTCGCTTTATTTCTCCTCGCAAGGCGCGGCGCGCGTCGGCGGTCCGGTGCTCGCCTCTACCGCGCGGCTGCTGATCGTCGCGATCGGCGGCGTCGGCCTGATGACGGCGCAGGCGCCGGCCTGGACGTTGTTCGCGCTGGTCGGCGGCGCCATGGTCGTGTTCGGGCTTTCGACCGCAGCCTCGGTCGCCTTCGCGCGCTGGGGCAAATGAACGCAGGCAAAATACGGGCAGGCGAATAAGCTCAGAAATGTGATTCCATCAGGCGTTGCACTCGCCCGATTTGCTGCTATGGAGGCGCCTCCATTCTGGGACTCTCTCCATGACATTCAGATTCGCCGCTCTCATCATCATTCTGGCTGCACTGTTCGGCACGGCTTCCGCCCAAGCGCAGAGCGCCGACGGGACCTGGCTCACCCAGGCCGGCGATGCCCGCGTCAAGATCAGCAAATGCGGCGGCGGCATCTGCGGCCACATCGTATGGCTGCGCGAGCCCATGGACACCGCGACCGGCCAGCCCGCCACCGACAGCAAGAACCCCAATCCCGCGCTCACCAGGCGCCCGATGATCGGCTTGCCATTGTTCAGCGGCATGCAGCCGACGGCTCCGAACAAATGGTCGGGCCAGATCTACAATGCCGACGACGGCGGCACCTATGCGAGCAGCGTCACTGTGACAGGCGCGGACGCGCTACGGGTCGAAGGCTGCGTCGGCGCACTCTGCGGCGGCGAGACCTGGACGCGCGCGGGGCGCTAGCAACTCACGCCATCATCGCCTTCAACGCCGTTGCCGCCGAGGCGTAGCCGCCGCGCGCACCGTCGATGAAATGGACGTGATCGCTGCGCAGCGCCGACGGCGTGAAGCAGGTCATCATCGCGGCGTCCTGCTGGTAGAGGCCGTAGCGCACGACGCCGTCGCGCGCTGCGGCCGCGAGACGATCGCTCAGGGCGCGTTCGAGCTGCGGCGTGCAGTCGAGGATCATGCGCAGGCCATCATCATATTTGCGGAAGTCCGAGTTCTCGACCACCTGGCGCTTGTAGACGTTTGGCACGAAGCCGCCGACGTTGAGGTCGAAGCGCATGATCAGATAGGCGAACAGCGTGTAGGCCAGCACGCCAGCCCGGCGTACGAACAGCGGGCCGCCTCGCCTGGTGCGAGCTTCAAAGTCGAGCCCCTGCGGCGGCCATTTCAGCGGCGGTCCCTGCGGTGGCACCGGGCGGCCACCATCCGGACTACGCTCGACGAGATGAATGATGTCCTCGATCACCTTGCGGAAAGCCGCGGGATCGGCACCCCGCGCCGGCATCACCAGCACCGACAGGATCAGGCCTCGCGCAGCCGGCATCACCTCGAACCGGCAGGACAGGCCCGAGAGATCGGGCTGCGTGCCGGCGGGCGCCTCAGCGACCGCGAACTCGCCGCGCTTCATGGCAGCATCGGCCCAGGCGAGCCCGCCGCCGGAAAACATCGCATAGGACAAATTGGCCGACGGACCGAAGCGTGCGACGCGCACGTCGAGCCCTTGCGCCCGGATCGCACTCACCGGCACCAGCGCGATACGCATCTTCAGATCGAGATCGTCCCGCACCCAGGTCGCGGTCGCGGCGAGCGCCTCGCGCGCACGTTCGAGATCGGAAGGCGCGACCGCAAAGCTCGCGCCGTCGCCGCCGAACACGAAGGGGAATTCGCGTCCCTCCAACGCGTTCGTCACCGCCGCGATGACGGCGGCGCCGGCCATGTTGACGGCCTTGTAGCGCTGCGCCGCGATCGCCTTGGTGGAATCGACGATATCGGCGACGCCGATGCTCCAATCGTCCGGCAGCGGTGCATAGAGCCCGGGATCCATCAGGCTGGTGAAGCCCCGGAAGACGCGAATGCCGCCGTAGAAGGATTGGCCTGATGTCATCGGGTGATGCCGGATGGTTGGGAACGCGTTGCGAGGAAGATACGAGGCAGGATCGATCCGGGTTCGCCGGCCGGCGCCCTTTCGATTCCCGATCATTGGCCGAAATGCACCCTGACAACAAGATCGCGCCGCGCTGCAATGCCGCGGCCCGTCATTGATCGGCGTCAAATAGTCGGCCGGACGAGCGGCTATGGTTGAGGCATCCGCAGAGATCGCAAGGGATGATCGAGGTGCCTGACTTCGGCGACAAGGACTCGCCCCCTCCGGTGCGCCGGCCCACGGGGCTCGACCCGATCAGCGCAGTGAGGATGCCGGAGGAACTGACCGCGGCCGTCGACGCCTGGGCCGAAGCTCATCACCTGTCGCGCTCGGCTGCGATCTGCAGGTTGGTCGAACTGGGCCTGAAGATCGCGCCCCCGGCACGCACCTCATCGCGCCCGATCGCGTCGGACGCCACCAGGATCGAAGAACTTGCCGTGCACGAGATCGAGGCGCTGCTCGATCCGGCATTGCCGGTGGGCGAACGGGAGCGCCGCATCCGCCGCCTGACCGAAGGGCCGCCGGAATTCTCACGCGAACGGATCGACTTGCCCAAGGACGTGTCGAAGGACTTGCCCAAGGACTTGCCGAAGCACCGGACGTGAGCGGCTAGTGCAGCTTCTCGTCCTGACGCTTGCGCAAGGCATCCAGCGATGCGTCATGGCAACCGACCAGGCGCACGAATTGCTGCGGATACATTTCATGGCCGTGACTGCCCGAATTCTGGTGCGTCATCGGCGGGCAATGCACGTCGTCCGGCTTTGCGCTGGCTTGCTCGGTCCGGCCCTGAGTTGAAGCGGTCATGTCTGGCGTGGTCATTGACTGCTCCCTGTCGGTTAGGGCAGATCGATTGACGTAACCCAATCGATTGCGGGGCATCTTACGACCAAATCCGGCTTGATGTCATTGTGCCGGATCAACCCAATTGTCGCGGCGGAGTTCCAGTTACGCCGTATTCCCCGCATCGATCGTAAACACGGTGCCGGTGACGTTGCGTCCGCCCTCGCCCAGCAGATAGTCCACCATGCGCGCGACGTCATCCGTCTCCGGCAAGCGGCGCAGCGCGCTGCGCCCGGCGATGCGCTTGCGCGCCTCGTCGGAAAGATTATGCGTCAGCTCAGTGTCGATGAAACCGGGCGCGATCGCGTTCACGGTGATGCCGAGCTTGCCGACCTCCCGCGCGAGCGAACGGGTAAAGCCGGTGGCGGCGGCCTTGGTGGCGCCGTAGACGGAGAGGCCGTTATAGCCCGTGGTCGCGATAATCGAGGAGATGTTGATGATGCGGCCGGCGCCATCGGCCATCATCTGCCTCGCGACATATTTGGTGAGGATGATCGGCGACAGCACGTTGAGCTGCACCAGCGCCTCGATCTCGGAATTGTGCATGGTGGCGAGCAGGCCTTCGGTGCCGAGGCCGGCATTGTTGACGAGGCCGTAGATCGGGCCGAACTCGTCGCGGACGAGCTTGGCGAAAGCCGGGATCGCATCGATCACGGCGAGATCGCAGGCGCGGAAATGCAGGCGCCCTTCGGAGACGGCGATCGCCGCCTTGAGCTCGTCGCTCTCGCGCCGCGCCGCCGCGATCACGTTGTAGCCGGCGCCAACGAGGCGCTTGCCGATCGCCAGCCCAATACCGCGGCTGCCGCCGGTGACGAGAACATTATGCATCGGTACGCGCCAGTTTGCCGGCCGGGGTGACGTCGAGGGACTCGACGAAGCGGATCACCGCCGGCACCTTGTGGGATGCGAGCTGCGCGCGGCACTGACCCAGGATCTGGTCGCGGATCTCCTTCACCCGCGCCTGATCGGTGCCGTCGGCGAGGATCACGTCGGCCACGACGATGCCGCCGGTAATCGGGCTGCGGCGCGATTTCGCGCGCGACATCCGCACGTCGGCATGACGGTTGATCACCGCCTCGATCTCCTCGGGGTGAACCTTCAGCCCGCCGATGTTGATGATGCCGCCGCGGCGGCCGACGAAATAATAGCGGTCACCGCGCAGTTCGACGATGTCGCCGCTGTCGACGAACCCGTCGTCATCGGTCAGCGCGGCCGCATTGCGGCCGATATAGGCATGCGCCGTGCGCGTCGAGCGGATGCACAGCGAGCCATCCACGACCTTCATCTCGACGCCGTTGCGGTTGCCGAGATAGTCGGCCGGAAAGCCCTCGAGCCCGTCATTGACGGCGAAGCCGACGCCCGCCTCGGTCGAGGCATAGGCGTGACCGACGGAGGAATCGGGGAACGCGGCCTTCAGGCCGTCGAGCACAGCCTGATCGGCGATCTCGCCCGAGAGGCGGACATAGCGCGGCGCGAACTGCGCGGCCGAGCCGCTCATCAGGAGCTTGCGCCAGTGCGAGGGCGTGCCCGAGATGTGGGAGACGCCGCGCGCGTTCAGCCGCGCGACGTGATCGCCGAGCGCCTCATGCGGATCCGACAGCACCATCGAGCCGCCGGAGAGGATGGCGCGTAGGAAGATCTGCAGGCCGCCATAGCGGCGAATGTCGTAGAACGTCGCCCACACCGGCGCAGGTCCGCGCGCGGGGCCTTCGGCGACGATCGCGCCGGTGAGTGCTTCCAGCGTATGGCCGACGATTTTCGGCACGCCCGAGGTGCCCGACGTGAGCATCAGCCATTCGGTCGCGCGCTCGGATCTGGCCGGCGCGGTGGCTTGAAGCGGCAATTGCGCGGCGATCACGAGCGATACATCGGTCGCGCCCCAGCGCTCGGGCTCATCCGTGACGACCGCATCGATGCCCGCATCAGCGATCAGGGCTTCGAGATATGCCGGGTTGAGATCAGGCGGGCACAGCAGCATGCGACGGGCGATGCCGTCGAGCTCGATCATGGCAAGGCCCGACCGGAGCTGGTCGGACAATTTCAGCAGCACCGCGCGGCCGGACAATTCGCGCAGGCGGCCGCCGAGGACCGTTTGCGACAGGATGTCCGTCAGCGACACGACATGGTGCGCATCCGACAGGGTGCGGCCGGTCAGCTCCGCGCCGAGATGGTCGCGGAGCGCGAAGATCTCACGCGGGGACATTTTCGTAGGCCCGCACGAAATCACCCACCGTGGCAGGGAACGCAGCGTCCTCGGAAATGGTGAAGGGGTCGACGCCGGTCTCGTCCTCGAGCCGCGCCACCAGGATCGCGAAGGCGAGCGAATCGAAACCCGTCTCGTGCAGGGACAGATCGTCCGAAAGGGCGGGAAGCGCGACGTGCTGCTCTTTGGCGATCTGCTGGATCGCTTCAATGACCTTTGACCTTACCGACATGGCTGGCTCGCTCTTGTTATTGACGGTTCGTGTTGCGGCGGCTCTTGATGACCGCCTCCCCATGGCCGCTTGTTTACCCGACAGAAGTAAATGGCTTCTTGGACAATTCAGATAAAATTGGACCTATCTCTGCATTTTCGCGCGGCTATAGCCTGATCGTGCCGTTGAGGATTTGCTCATGGGCCTCGGAATCGAGCGCGACATAGGCGTCCGACTTCGGGTCGCGCATGAACAGCGGATCGGAGATCGCGGCCGGATCGAAGCCTTCCCGCGCCAATTCGCCCTTCTTCTGCTTGAACGTCTCGGTCGCATCGAGCTCGCGGGAGATGCGGATGAAGACGGGACGGGCATAGGCCGGCAGGCGTTGCGCGAGATGGGTGGGGAGCCCCGCGATGTCAAAGCCCTCATTGACGACGATCGCGCTCATGCCGGCGCGGCCGTCGGCGCCCAAAATGCTGACGCCGTAGGTCGTGGCGTCGACCACGCCGGTGAAATCGCGCACGGCGTCGTTGACCTCCGACGTCGCAACGTTCTCGCCCTTCCAGCGAAAGGTGTCGCCGATGCGGTCGACGAAGTGGAAGAAACCCTTGTCGTCGATCCGCATCAGATCGCCGGTGCGGAACCAGGCATCGCCCTTGGCGAAGACATCGCGCAGGACTTTCTTTTCGGTCTCGCCGGCATCGGTGTAGCCCTCGAACCGGCCGCCGCCCTCGTCCGCGGTGCCGATGCGGCCGATCGCCTCCCCGGCCTCGCCGCGGGCGCAGGCGAGACAGAAGCCCTCGTCATTGCGCAGCGGCACGCCGCTGTCAGGGTCGAGCCTGACGAGACTGGCGGGAAAACGATGCGCGAGCAGCGGCGGGATGCGGCCAATCGCGCCCGGCTGGCCCTCGACGTTGAACAGCGAGAAATTGCCTTCCGTCGCTGCGTAGAATTCGAGAATGCGCGGAATGGCGAAACGGGCCTGAAAGTCTTCCCAGATGTCGCCGCGAAGCCCGTTGCCGCAGACCAGCCGCAGGCGGTGACGGTTCTCGTATTCGGACGGCGCCGCCTTCAGAAGGTAGCGGCAGAGCTCGCCGATATACTGGAACAGCGTGCAGTCATGGCGCACGATGTCGGGCCAGAAGTTCGAGGCCGAGAATTTTTCTGCGATCACCACCGAGCCGCCGGCGGCAAGCATGCTGCAGGGCGCGACGATGCCGCCGACCGAGTGGAACAGCGGCAGGCAATCATAGAGCCGGTCCTGCGGAGTGGCGCCGGTAAGGCCGGCGAACCAGAGGCCCCAGTTCAGGATGCGCCGGTGGCTGATGCTGGCGGCCTTCGGCAGGCCTGTCGTGCCCGAGGTGTAGATCAACAGGGCACGGTCGTTGATCGTGACGTCGCCATGCTCGTCCGGCGAAAGGGGCGCATCGTCAAGCGCGGCAAGCGCGACGTCGATCGCACGTTCGCTGCGGGCATCGCCATGGGTCCAGACTTTTGCTTCTGTCTTTAGGTGCGGCGACGCGCTATCCAACGCCTCCATGAGCTCATGCGCGACGATGACGTGCGACGGCCTGGCAACATCGATGCAATGCGCCAGCGACTGGCCCACGAGCTTGGTGTTGATCAGCGCGACCACGCCGCCGACGCGGCTGATGCCGAGCCACGCGGCAACATAGTCGATGCCGTTCGGCATGATCAGCGCGATGGTATCGCCCTTGGCCACACCGACCGAGCGCGCCCAGCGTGCATAGCGGTTGATGCGCTTCGAGAGGCCATCGTAGTCGAGGCTCGCGTCATCCACGATCAGCGCAGCACGATCGGGCTGACGCCGCGCCCAATCGTCGACCACGTCGGCAAACAGCCGGCCCGGCAGCGTCTCGATGCGCGCGGTGAGCTCGATCGCCTTCAGCCAGATCTTTGACGCCGAGGGCGCGCGCGCGGCTTTTGGTTGCTCGATGACGCCGGTGGTCATGCCGTCCATTCTTTCGGAGCGTGTCTGCTGGTTCCGGCAGCTTAGCTCGCACGCCCTGCCCAGGTGTTAAGAGACAAGGTAAAACCCGGTTAGGACGCGATTAACTCTAGTTATCCTCGACAAGGCCGGCGTGCGCAGCCGCAAGGTCTTTGCAATCTCTCACCACATGCGAAAGCTGACGTTGTCGGTCATCAAAGGAGCAGCGATCTGGCCGACGAGCCATCCGGCCTCGCGAGGCTAGGCACCCACGGGTCATCGGGCTAAGCTTTTGTACACTGCGTCGTCCGGGCTACGAAAGGGAGGCGACCCTTGGCTCTCGATCCATCACAGATTCCTGTCCAGGCCATGCCGTTCGAGCGGCCGCTGACCAACTTTGCCAGCCGCCTGAAGGACGGACAGGGCAAGGTGGTCGCGATCGGCTCGTCGACCACGGCGGGCGAAGGCGGCATCGCTCCCTATCCGCAGCGGCTGCTGGCGGACCTTCGGATCAAATTTCCAAATGTCGCAATCGATGTGATCAATCGGGGCGTCGGCGGCGAAGACGCTCCCTTGGAGCTGAAGCGGTTCGACTACGACGTCTTCGATCTGAATCCCGATCTCGTCATCTGGCAGGTCGGCACCAATTCGGTGTGGCAATCCGACGGCCCCTCGTTCGCGGACACCACGAAGGCCATCCGCAAAGGTGTTGACCGACTGCTCGGCGCCAAGCGGATCGACGTGATCCTGATGGACCTTCAATATGTGCCTGCGGTGCTGACACCGGCCAAGCGCAAAAAGGCGAACGCAATGGTCGAGGCGATCAGCCAGATCGCGCATAAGAAGCGCGTCAACGTCTTCCGTCGCTTCGAGCTGATGAAGCGGTGGCACGAGGTCGCAAGGATCTCGTTCGACCGCATGGTCGACCCCGGCGATGATACCAGGCTACACGCAAGCGACTGGACCACGGACAAGATGACCTGGCAATTGACGGACGCAATCTTCGCCGCAGTCAACAAGGCGCCTCACGGCGCCTAATTTCGCATGCTGCGTCGGAGCGAGCGGCGAACGCTAGCCGCTTTGCCAGTGGCGTGGGCGCGGTGGCGCTGCGTTGAACGGATAATACGGATTGAGATCACAGGTCGCGGCGCGGCCTGAAGCGGTGGCGCGGCACTGCGGCAGCGAGGTGAAGGAGCAATCGTACCACTCCCCGCCACCGCCATTCGCGCCGGAATAGACGTGCATGCAGACGGGATAGCGCGGATCGAAGGTCTGCGCATACGACGGCGCGGCCATGAGCGATACACCGATGAACGCGATCAGGCCGAATGAGCGAATCATGAAAAATGTCCCTGAAATCGCAATCGCCGACCGCTAGTGCGGCTTCTTGTGACGCCGGCGCGGCGGCGGCGGAGGTTCATCGAAAGCATAGTAGGGATTGACGTCGCAGCTCGCCGCGCGGCCCGACGCCGTGGCGCGGCACTGCGGGATCGAGGTGAAGGAGCAGTCGTAATAATCACCACCGCCGCCCCGGCCGCCGAGCGTGTAAACATGCATGCACACCGGATAGCGCGGATCATAGGTCTGGGCGCTGGCATCTGCCGCGACGAACAGCGTGGCAATCGCGGTGAGGGTCAGGAGAGGCAGGCGCATCGGACATTTCCTCGAATCGGTGGCAACGGCACGCGTTATGTCATTTCGCTATGGCACAACCGCGCGGAAGAAGCGATTGTTCCTATTCATACCTCTCCCGCTTGTGACGCGCGGTGAAACGGATGAGACACGGCGCCGCAACGATACGAAAGCGGGAAAGCACCCCGTTTCCGGCTTGCGCAGAACGCATAACTCGCTGCAGCGCTCCTTCGACAAAGGTCGCAAGCATCCGGCGCAGGAATCCGTTCGCAGGCCGGAGCGAACGGACTAGTCTTTCGATCACAACGCCGGCCCCGGACCGACGACGTTCCAGGGCACTCAACAAACAAATGGGCTGAAGGAAACGCACATTCGCGCCCGGGCTCTCGGGCGCGACTCCGCCGTGAGCGGGGAGAAGATGCGCTGGCCAGTCGGTGGTCTCAGGGCATGCAAGAGAGCTTCTCGTCTCCGTTCATCCGCTATCCGATCGGCACCTCACTGCTGATGGCGGGCATCCTGTTCGTAGGCCTCGTGGCCTATCCTCTGCTGCCGGTTGCACCGCTGCCCCAGGTCGACTTTCCGACCATCCAGGTCTCCGCATCGCTTCCGGGCGGCAGCCCCGAGACCATGGCCTCTTCCGTGGCGCAGCCGCTCGAGCGCCAGCTCGCTCAGATTCCCGGCATTACGCAGATGACCTCGACGAGTTCACTGGGCTCGGCGTCGATCACCATCCAGTTCGATCTCAACCGCCTGATCGATGCCGCCGCCAACGACGTCCAGGCCGCGATCAACGCGGCGAGCGGACAGTTGCCGAAGAACCTGCCCTCGCCGCCGACCTATCGCAAGGTCAACCCGGCGGACTCGCCGATCATGATCCTGTCGGCGACCTCCGACACGCTGCCGCTGACCACGGTCAGCGACCGCACGGATGCCCAGCTCGCCCAGCAGATCAGCCAGATCCCCGGCGTTGCGCAGGTGTTCGTGGGCGGACAACAGAAGCCCTCGGTACGCATCCAGATCGATCCGGCCAAGCTCGTCGCCAAGGGACTGTCGCTGGAGGACGTGCGCAGCCAGATCGCGATCGCGACCGCGGACAGCCCGAAGGGCAACATCGATGGCCCGCGGCGCTCATACACCATCTACGCCAACGACCAACTGCTCGAGGCCGCGCACTGGAAGGACATTATTGTCGCCTACCGCGGCGGCGCGCCCTTGCGGATCCGCGACATCGGCGAGGCCGTGTCGGGACCGGAGGACATGAAGACCGCGGCGTGGGCCGACGGCAAGCGCGGCGTATTCCTGGTCATTTTCAAGCAACCCGGCGCCAACGTCATCGAAACGGTCGACCGCATCAAGGAGAAGCTGCCACGGCTGATCGCGGCGATCCCGCCCGCGATCAAGATCAAGATCATCAGCGATCGCACCATCACCATCCGCGCCGCGGTCGACGACGTGCAGATCACGCTCCTGATCACCATTGCACTCGTGGTCATGGTGATCTTCATCTTCCTGCGCAGCTTCTGGGCCACGATCATCCCGAGCATCACGGTGCCGCTGGCGCTGCTGGGGGCCTGCTCGCTGATGTGGGTGTTCGGCTATTCGCTGGACAACCTCTCGCTGATGGCGCTGACGATTGCGGTCGGATTCGTGGTCGACGATGCCATCGTGATGCTGGAGAACATCACGCGCTATGTCGAGCGGGGCGAGAGCCCGCTCACCGCGGCGTACAAGGGCGCGGCCGAGATCGGCTTCACCATCGTCTCGATCAGCATCTCGCTGGTCGCCGTGCTGATCCCGCTGCTGCTGATGGGCGGCATCATCGGCCGGCTGTTCCGCGAGTTCGCGGTGACGCTGTCAATGGCGATCTTCGTCTCCCTCGTGGTGTCTCTCACCCTGACGCCGATGATGGCCTCGCGCTTCCTGCGCGCCGACCACGAGGCGCGGCGCGGCCGCTTCTACCAGTGGAGCGAGCGGATGTTCGAGCGCCTGCTCGGCGCTTACGAGCGCGGGCTGGACCTCGCGCTCAAGCACAGCTTCGTCACGCTGTGCGTCTTCTTCGGCACCGTCGCTCTCTCGGCGCTGCTGTTCATCCTGATCCCCAAGGGCTTCTTCCCGCAGCAGGACAACGGATTCCTCACGGCGGTGTCCGAGATGCCCCAGGACATCTCCTTCACCGAGATGAAGCGCCGGCAGGAGGAGCTCAACGCCATCGTGCAGGCCGACCCCGCCGTCGATTCCATCGCGATGTTCATCGGCGGCGGAGGCACGGCGCTGAATTCGGGGCGCATGTATGTCACGCTGAAGCCGATCGGGGAGCGCGACGCCAGTGCGCAAGCGATCATCGCGCGGCTGCGGCCGAAGCTCGCCGAAGTCGAGGGCGCACGCCTCTATATGCAGGCATCGCAGGACGTGCGGCTCGGCGGGCGCGCCACCCGCACCCAGTTCGAGTTCACCCTCCAGGACGCCAATCTCGCCGAGCTGAACGAATGGGCGCCGAAGATTTTGGCAGCCATGAGAGGCCTGCCGCAGCTCCGCGACGTCGCCACCGACCAGCAGACCGAGGGCACGACGCTGCAGCTCAAGATCAATCGCGACACCGCCGCACGCTACGGCATCCAGCCGCAATTGATCGACGACACGCTCTACGACGCCTTCGGCCAGCGCCAGGTCGCGCAGTACTTCACCCAAACCAACAGCTATCACGTGGTGCTCGAGATCACCCCGGAGCTGCAGGGCCAGCTCGAGACGCTCGAGAAACTCTACATCAAGTCGCCGCTGACCGGGGATCAGGTGCCGCTCTCGGTGATCTGCAACTGGACCAATGTGCCGGTGCGGCCGCTCGCGATCGCGCATCAGGGCCAGTTTCCGGCGGTCACGATCAGCTTCAACCTGGCCGAGGGCGTGGCGCTGGGACAGGCCACCGATGCCGTGCTGCGCGCGGTCGGCGCGATGGGCGCGCCGCCGACGCTGTCGACCAGCTTCCAGGGCACCGCGCAGGCGTTCCAGCAATCGCTCGGCACCGTGCCGATGCTGATCCTTGCCGCGCTCGTCGTGGTCTACCTCGTGCTGGGCGTGCTCTACGAGAGCTACATCCACCCGCTGACCATCCTGTCCACGCTGCCGTCGGCCGGCGTCGGCGCGATCGCGATCCTGATGATCTTCGGCTTCGACTTCAGCCTCATCGCGCTGATCGGGATCATCCTGCTGATCGGCATCGTCAAGAAGAACGGCATCATGATGGTCGACTTCGCCATCGCCGCAGAGCGCGAGCAGCATCTGACACCGGAACAGTCGATCCGTCAGGCCGCGCTGCTGCGTTTCCGTCCGATCATGATGACGACGATGGCGGCGCTGCTGGGCGGCGTCCCGCTGATGCTCGGGACCGGCACCGGCGCCGAAATCCGCCAGCCGCTCGGCTATGCCATGGTCGGCGGCCTGCTGGTGAGCCAGGCGCTGACGCTGTTCACGACCCCCATCGTCTATCTCTACCTCGACCGCTTCTCCAACCTGCTGTCGCGCTGGATGGAGGAGAAGCCGGAGGCGGAGGCAGAGAGCGACAAGCAGAAGGATGCGGCGGAGTAGGCTGGAGTCGCGTCAGCCCAGCCCCTCCGAAAATGCTGTAGGGTGGGCAAAGGCGCAAAGCGCCGTGCCCACCAATCCTGTCACGGAGCGCACGTGGTGGGCACGCTGCGCTTTGCCCACCCTACGAGATCTGCGTGCGTGGCACATAGCTTTCTGATCGCGAGCCGACGTCAGCCCAGCCCCTGCAACACCAGCCGGTTCAGCCTCGCCGCAAACGCAGCCGGGTCCTCCGGCAGCTCGCCGTCCAGAATCTGCGCCTGTTCGAGCAGGAGCAGGCTGAGATCGTCGACCACCTTGGAGCCGGCCTGCGCCCTCGTGATCGCGCTCACCAGCGCATGGCGCAGGTTGATCTCCAGGATCGGCTTGGCACGCATGCCGCGGTTCTGCTGCGCCAGGATGCGCTCGAGCTCGCGGCTCGGTCCCTGGCTGTCCGCGACGAGGCAGGAGGCGGAGCTGGTGAGGCGCGTCGAGGCCTTGACGTCGCTGACGCGCTCGCCGAGCGCGGCCTTGATCACCGCGATGGTGGCGGCCTCGTCGGCTTCCGGCTCGCCCTTCTTTGCCTCATCATTCTCGTCGACGCGCGGGATCAGGTCGAGATTGAGGTCGCCCTGGCTCAGCGATTTCAGCGGCTTGCCGTCGAACTCCGACGGCATCGAGGTCCAGAAGGCGTCGACCGGATCCGACAGCAGCAACACCTCGATGCCGCGCGCGGTCGCGGCTTCCAGCCGCGGATTGGATTTCAGCCGCTCGATGCTGTCGCCGACGAGATAGTAGATCTCGGTCTGGTTCGGCTTGAAATCGGCGATGACCTCCTTCAGCGAACGCTTCTCGCCCGAGGTGGTGGTGAAGCGCGACAAGGACAGCAGCTTTTCGCGCCGCTCGAAATCCTCGTAGATGCCTTCCTTCAGCACGGCGCCGAAGGCGTCCCAGATTTTGGCAAAGTTCTCCGGGTCCTTGTCGGCGAGGCTTTCGAGCTCGGACACGACACGGGTCGCCACGGCTTTCCGGATCTGCACGAGCTGCGGATTGTTCTGGAGCATCTCGCGCGAGATGTTGAGCGGGAGATCCTCGCTGTCGATCACGCCGCGTATGAAGCGGAGATAGCCCGGCAACAGATCGGCATCGTCTGTGATGAAGACGCGGCGGACGTAAAGCTTCACCCGCCCCTTGCGGTTCGGCTCGAACAGGTCGAACGGTTTCGTCGACGGCGAGAACAGCAGCACGGCGTAGGAATAGCGGCCCTCGGCGCGGTAATGCAGCGTCATCGCGGGATCGTCGAAGGCGGATGCGATCTGCTGATAGGCCTTCTTGTAGTCCTCGGGCGTCAGCTCGGATTTCGAGCGCTGCCACAGCGCGCTCGCCGAATTGATCTGGCGCGGCTCGCCCTCTTCCGGCACCAGCTCGATGGGGAACAGGATGTTGTCGGAATAGGCACTGATGATGCGCTCGATCTCGTAAGTCTCGAGATACTTCTTGGCGTCGTCCTTCAGGTGCAGGACGATCTCGGTGCCGCGTGCCACCCGCGCCGCGTCCTCCTCGCTTGCGCGCGCAATCTCGAAGCCGGAGCCGCCGGAGGACGTCCAGGTCCACACATCGCTCTCGCCGGCGCGGCGGCTGACGACGACGATCTTCTCGGCGACCATGAAGGCGGAATAGAAGCCGACGCCGAACTGGCCGATCAGGCCGAGGCCGTCCTTGGCCTCCTTCAGCTTCGAGACGAACGCCTTGGTGCCGGAGCGGGCAATGGTGCCGAGATGGTCGATCAGCTCCTGGCGCTCCATGCCGATGCCGTTGTCGGCGATGACAAGCGTTCCGGCCGTCTTGTTCGGGATGATCCGGATCTTGAGCGCGTCGCCCTCGCCCAGCAGCGCCGGATTGGCGATCGCCTCGTAGCGCAACTTGTCGCAGGCGTCCGATGCGTTGGAGACGAGCTCGCGCAGGAAGATGTCGGTCTCGGAATAGACGGAGTGCACCATCAGGTGCAGAAGCTCGGAAACCTCGGCCTGGAAAGGCTGCGTATGCGCGGCCGTGTCTGACGTCGTCATGCGTTTACCCGGTCAATCAAAGGGGGAAGAAACCCGGGATATAACGCGAGGGGATGCGGGATCAAGTGGACGTGAAATCGCCCTCCCGGCGGGAAGGCGATTTGTCCATGCTGGCCAAGGGGGCGGCGAGGCGGATCAGGTAACGCAGCGGCCGGGCTGGAGCAGTTTTGCGACCTCGGTCAGGGAGCTGACCATCGGCTCGCAGGCAATCGTCGGCTTTTTGCGGTCCAGCTTCTGGCTCCGGTTCTGGAGCAGCATCGGCGGCTTGGCGTTGCCGGTCTCGATAACCGCGGGGACCCGCAGCAGCACCGACGTCTCGGCCAGATCGTTCAGCCGCATCGATACGGTGCGGGTGGGAACCGGTGCCTGCTTGATCTCGGCGAAGCGGTCGGCCTTGCCGGAACGGTTGACGTTGTGACCTACATCCTGGCTGGCATCCTGGCTGGGCGGGACGGCGACCGCCTGCCAGCGGTCGGCCAGATCGTGGCCGGAGGCCAGCTGCACGGCGCCCACTTGGACGGCACCAAGCGTCGCGGCAATCGCGATTGCACCCAAAAATACCTTTTGAATCTGTGACATGACTGTCGATCCCTCGCCCCATGGCGATCGCGGGAACAACGCGGGCGGAGGATCAGGGGTTCTCGGCGATTACGATCACTTAACCGTGTGCGAAAATCACCGCAGGCTGCACAAAAAAATTTGTAGCCGTTTGGAACGACTCCAGCGCCAGCGAGTCGTCTCAACAGCCGGCTATTCCCCCCTGCCCCATAAGCCGGCGACGTAGGGCGCGACTGTGGTGATGCCAGTCGCGCCTTACTTTTTTCTGGGCCTTACTTCGGCTTCCCCGCCAGCCAGTCCCGCCCTTCGCCATAGAGCTTCTCGATCTCTGGCCCGGTGAGGCCCGGCATGTCGCGCTTGACCTTGTAGCCGATCAGCTCCTGCATGTAGGCGAGATGGCGGTAGCCTTCGGGCAGCGCGGCGAGCGCCTGCTGGTCGAGGCGAACTGTCGCGGCGGGATCGACGGGATCGATCCGGTCCTTCTCGTAGATCGGCTGGCGGCGGACGATGCCCCATGAACCCTGCCGCTTCTCCAGGAAATCATAGAAGCGCCCGGTGCAGACGACGTCACAGACCACGTCATGCACCGGGGCGCGCTGCGAGATCGTCATCTTGGTCTGCGCGATGGCCCGCTCGCCCGAAAGATCGATGCTGGTGCCGCCGAGGAAATGCAGGATGCGCACGCCCTTGGCAAAGCCCTCCTGGCTGACGCGCATGAAATCCCGCGCCGGCCCCTGAAACCAGGTGGCGGACATCCAGCCATCTTCGTGCCAGACCGTGGCAAAGCGCTCCCAGTCGCCGGCATCGCGCCACACCGCCCAGTTCTCGACGAGGTCGCGGATGGCGAGACGATCGAGGAGCACTTGGTCCATGAGCACATCTCCGCTGGGGATTTATGCATCAGGTATGAGCGGCGAATTCGATGGCCGTCAAGCGCAACAGGCGGGCACGAAAAATCCGGCGTGCCTTGCAGCACGCCGGATCAAATCACTGCGCCAAACGGCGCCTTTTACGCCGCCGGCGCCTTCGGGGCGCGGTTGCGCGAGTTGCGCTGGAAGAACAGGGCCTGGCTCGCCACCGCCGACACCATCGCGGGCTGGAACGGCTTTGAGATCAGGAACGCCGGCTCGGGGCGCTCGCCGGTCAGGAAGCGCTCCGGATAGGCGGTGATGAACACCACCGGCACCTCAAAGGTGCGCAGCAGCTCGTTCACGGCATCGAGGCCCGACGAGCCGTCGGCGAGCTGGATGTCGGCGAGGATCAGGCCCGGCCGCTTGTTCTTGGCCAGCGCCACGGCATCGGCATGGGTGCGCGCGACGCCGACGACGTTGTGGCCGAGATTCTTCACCAGGCTCTCGAGGTCCATGGCGATGAAGGTCTCGTCCTCGATGATCAGCACGTCGGTGGCGATCTCGGCCGCCATCTCGCGTCCCGCCGCGTCGGCAAGCCGCCGCGTCTCGGCAACATCGGTGCCGAGGATGTAACCGACTTCCTCTTCCGAGAATCCCTCGAGCGAGAGCAGCAGGAACGCCTGCCGCGGCAGCGGCGTGATGTTCGACAGCCGCCGCTCCGGCGGCATCGGCAAGGTGGTCACCTCGGCATCGTCGTTGACGGAGACCGAATTCCAGATCTGGGTGAACAGCCTGAACAAGCCGGCGCGCGGACCATGGGTCTCGTCGAGCACGGACGGATCCCCCAGCATGGCTTCCAACATGGCTGCGACATAGGCGTCGCCGGAGGCCTGGCTGCCCGTCAGGGCGCGCGCATACCGGCGCAACAACGGCAAGTGTTCAGCAACGAGCTGTGAACGGGACATCCCCACTCCATTCATCTTCGGGCCGACCTTGAAGAACAGGCAACACGAGGGGAGGCCCGGGTTCCCCTGCTGGGCTGACTACGCCTCAGGCCAGAAAAAGTTCCAAGAAAAGTTCCGCTTATCTGGGAACTTTTTGTCGAACCTGGAATTGTGCCTATCCAGGGAACGGCTCCCGGTTGAGAAAACTTCTCGAATTTACAGTCACTTAACTCGGGGAAACGTGGAACAGGTCATGAAAGATCTCAAGTCTCAAGCCAGCAAAAGCACGACCCCCGGCAAGGGAGGCCTCACTCCGGAGATTCAATCCCGGATCGGGCATCAGCTGCGCGCCATGTACGACGACGTGGTGCGGCAGGGGGTTCCGGACCGGTTCGCGGAACTGATCAAGAAGCTTGATGCGCCGGGAGGCGCAGCCCAAGTGGAAGCGGACGGGGGCTCCAACGACAACAACAATGGGAGGGATTAATGCCTCTCACGGACTCCCTGCGTGACGACATCCTTGCGGCCGTGCCAAGTCTGCGCGCGTTCGCGATTTCGCTGAGCGGCAATGCGGACCGCGCCGACGATCTGGTGCAGGAAACGCTGTTGCGCGCACTCGCCAACATCGACTCGTTCCAGCCTGGCTCCAACCTGCCTGCGTGGCTGTTCACCATCCTCCGCAACCTGTTCCGCTCCGACTATCGCAAGCGGCGGCGGGAGGTCGAGGATGCCGAAGGCAACTATGCCAAGACGCTGAAGACGCAGCCCTCGCAGAACGCACATCTCGAGTTCGAGGAGTTCCGCGGCGCGCTCGAGAAGCTTCCGCAGGACCAGCGCGAAGCCTTGATCCTGGTCGGCGCCTCCGGCTTCTCCTACGAGGACGCAGCCTCGATCTGCGGCTGCGCGGTCGGCACGATCAAGAGCCGCGTCAACCGCGCGCGGTCGAAGCTCGCTGCGCTGCTCTATGTCGACGGTGCCGAGGATTTTGGCCCTGACGAGACCGTGCGTGCCGTGATCGGCGGCAGCGGCGGATAGCAGCCGGCGTCAATCGATCGAGACGAGACGTGAAGGCGGCCGTTTTTCGCGGCCGCCTTTGCGCGTTTGTCGGTTGGTGCTGACGCTAGGGAAGCCCGGATCACTCGTCCACGAAGGTGGCGGTGTCAGCCACGCTCGCGCGCGAAGTGCGGTAGCTGTTGACCTTGTGGGCGTCGTCGGCATAGCCGAACGAGATGCCGCAGACGACGCGGCGGTCGTCGGGCAGGTTGAAATGGCGGCGGATCAGGCCGGAGTGGCGTGCGAGCGCCGCCTGCGGAATGGTGCCGAGCCCGAGCGCCTGCGCGGCCAGCATGAAGTTGGAAACATACGCACCGCAATCGATCGCACCGTAGATGCCGAGCGGCTCGTTGGTGTGAATGATCGCGACATGCGGCGCACCGAAGAAATTGTAGTTCTCCAGCGCCTGCCTGGCGTAGGCGCTTCGGTCGCCGCGGGCGATGCCCAGCGTGTTGTACAGCTGGAAGCCGCTCTCACGGCGGCGCTCGAGGTAGACGCCGACATATTCGCGCGGCGGGGTGAAGTCGTAATCGTCGCCCAATCCGCCCGACGCTTCCGTGTAGATCGCTTGGCGAAAACGCTCCTTGGCCTCGCCACTGGCGATGATGACCTGCCAGGGCTGGCTGTTGCACCAGGACGCCGTGCGCTGCGCGGTGGTCAGCACATGCTCGATGGTCGCGCGATCGACCTGCTTGGGGAGGAAGGCGCGGACGGAGTAGCGCTCGTTGAGGAGCTCTTCGAGCACGCCGATGCGATCGTTCTGTGTAACTTTAGCGTCCATGAATTCGCTCGCCCTTCGTAGGGTGGGCAAAGGCGCGTAGCGCCATGCCCACCGACAGACCTACCCCGGCGCATCTGCATATGGTGGGCACGCTTCGCTTTGCCCACCCTACAAGATGCAGCGAGCGTCACCGCCCCTTGGTCGGGATCTTGTTGTACGGCACGTCCTTGTCGACGCGGATGTCGCCCGGCAATCCCAGCACGCGCTCGGCAATGATGTTGCGCAGGATCTCGTCGGTACCGCCGGCGATGCGCATCGAGGGCGAGGACAGCAGCATCTGCTGGAACTGGCCCTGCACCGTCTCCTCGTCCGTGCCGGTGAGAGCACCGGCCGCGCCCTGGAGGTCCATGGCGTAGGTGGCGATGTCCTGCAGCATCATGCCCGAGACCAGCTTGCCGATCGAATTCTCCGGGCCCGGCCGATCCCCCTTCGAGAGCGCCGAGATCGCGCGGTAGCTGGTGTATTTCAGCCCGCTCGACTTCACGGCCCAGCTCGCAAGTTTCGAGCGCACGGCAGGATCGTCGATGGCGAGCCCGTCCTCCAGCATCAGGTTGGAGCAGAACTCGAACAATTCAGGGACGCCGGTCGCGAGCCGCGAGCCGATCGACATGCGTTCGTTCATCAGCGTGGTCAGCGACACGCTCCAGCCCTCGCCGACTGCCCCCAACCGCTGGCTGTCGGGGATCACGACGTCGGTGAAATAGACCTCGTTGAACTCCTGCATGCCGTTGGCCTGCCTGATCGGCCGGACCTCGACGCCGGGGCTCTTCATGTCCAGGAAGAACATGGTGAGGCCCTTGTGCTTGGGCACGTTCGGATCGGTGCGCGCGATCAAGAGACCGAAGTCGGAGTAATGCGCGCCCGAGGTCCAGATCTTCTGGCCGTTGACGACCCAGTTGTCGCCCTTCTTCTCCGCGCGCGTGCGCAGGCCCGCGACGTCAGAGCCGGCGGACGGTTCGGAGAACAGCTGGCACCAGATCTCCTCACCGGAGGCGAGCTTCGGCAGATGGCGGCGCTTGGCATCCTCGCTGCCAAAAGCCATCACGGTCGGGCCGCACATGCCCTCGCCGATCTGGAACGGCTGCGTCAGCTTGCCGTAGACGCCCTCCTCCTGCTGCCAGATCACGCGCTCGATCGGGTCGCACCACGGCCACCATATTCCTTCGGCCAGTGCAGGCAGGCCCAATTGCCTTCGAACTTCTTCTTCTGCCAGGCCTTGCCGACATCGACGATGTCGTGCTTGGCGAGCCGGATGCGGCCGAGCGAGGATTTCGACAGCTCGGCGTGCAATTCCTTCGGCGCATTCGCCTCGACCCATTTGCGCGCGGTCTGGCGGAATGCGGCTTCCTGCGGGGTGTCGTCGAAATTCATGGCGGACCTCTAGCCTCTTCCCTTGGTCGGGATCTTGTTGAACGGCACGTCCTTGTCGACCCGGATGTCGCCGGGCAGGCCCAGCACGCGCTCGGCGATGATGTTGCGCATGATCTCGTCGGTGCCGCCTTCGACGCGCGTGCCGGGCGCGCGCAGCAGCATCGCCTGGAAACGGCCGGCGAGTTCGGCATCCTCGCCGCTCACGACGCCGCTCGCGCCCTGCAGGTCCAGAGCGTAGGTCGCGACGTCCTGGATCATCGAGCCCGCGACCAGCTTGCCGATGGAGTTCTCCGGCCCCGGCCGCTCGCCCTTCGACAGCGCCGAGATCGCGCGCATGCTGGTGTAGCGCAGCCCGCTCGCCTTTACCGCCCAGTTGGCCAGCTTCGAGCGCACCGCGCGATCCTCGATCGCCGGGCCATCGTCGAGCATCAGGCTGGAGCAATATTCGAACAGCTCCGGGAATCCGGTCGAGACGGCCGCGCCGATCGCGCTGCGCTCGTTCATCAGCGTAGTCAGCGAGACGTTCCAGCCATCACCGACCTCGCCGAGGCGCTGGTGGTCGGGAATGCGGACATTGGTGAAATAGACCTCGTTGAAGTCGGAGGCGCCGCTCGCCTGCTTGATCGGCCGCACCTCGACGCCGGGGCTCTTCATGTCCAGGAAGAACATGGTGAGGCCCTTGTGCTTGGGCACGGTCGGATCCGTGCGGGTGAGCAAAATGCCGTAGTCGGAATAATGCGCGCCCGAGGTCCAGATCTTCTGGCCGTTGATGACCCAGTCGTCACCGTCCTTCTCGGCGCGCGTCCGCAGGCCCGCGACGTCGGAGCCGCCCGCAGGCTCGGAGAACAGCTGGCACCAGACCTTCTCACCGGAAGCGAGCGGCGGGAGGTACGTGCGCTTATGCTCTTCGCGCGCGAACGCCATCATGGTCGGTCCGCACATGCCGTGGCCGATGATGAACATGCGGGACAGCTGGCCGAACGGCCCCTCTTCCTGCTGCCAGATCACGCGCTCGATCGGCGACGAGCCGCGACCGCCATATTCCTTCGGCCAGTGCAGGCAGGCCCAGCCGGCGTCGGCCTTCTTCTTCTGCCAGGCTTTTGCCACTTCAAGGATGTTGGCGTTCTTGAGCGCCGTGCGCCCGAGCGAGGATTTGCGCAGCTCTTCTTCGTATTGTTTGGGTGCATTCGCACCGATCCAGGCGCGCGCAGTGGCGCGGAATTCGGCTTCCTGCGGGGTGTCGTCGAAGTTCATGGTCTTTCTCTTCTTCCGTCATTCCGGGGCGATGCGGAGCATCGAACCCGGAATCTAGAGGTTACCGACTCAAATCGAGATTCCGGGTTCGCGCGTCGCGCGCCCCGGAATGACATCAGGCCGCGTTCTTCTTGCGCATGCGATCGATCAGCTGGTCTTCCCAATAGGTGAGGCTACCGAGCCCGAGCGCCATGGCGTTGGCGCGGCGGTAGTACATGTGGCAGTCGAACTCCCAGGTGAATCCCATGCCGCCGTGAACCTGGATGTTGTTCTTGGCGCAGTGCTGGAACGCCTGCGTCGCGCTGATGCGCGCGGCCGCGGCGGCTTCCGGCAACTCGGCCGCGTTGGTCGAGAGCGCCCAGGCGCCGTAATAGCTATTGGAGCGCGCCAGCGTCGCCGACACATACATGTCGGCGAGCATATGCTTGACCGCCTGGAACGAGCCGATCTGGCGGCCGAAGGCGATACGGTCGAGCGCGTAGTCGCGACCCATCTCCAGCGCGCGGTCGGAGCCGCCGACCTGCTCGAAGGCGCACAGCACTGCGGCGCGGTCGAGCACTTGAGTCAAAATGCTCCAGCCTTCGCCGGCCGCACCGAGCGGTTCGGCCTTGCAATCCTTGAAAGTGATCTCGGCCTGCCCGCGGGTCGGATCGAGATTGGTGAGGCTCTTGACCTCGACGCCGCCGGCCTTCAGGTCGACCAGGAACAGCGAAATGTCACCGTCGCGTCCGCTCGATCCCGTGCGCGCGGCAACCACGGCAAAGTCGGCGACCGCACCATCGGCGACCGGCTTCTTGACGCCGTTGAGCACGCCATTCGCAGCGGTCAGCTTGACGTTCTTCGGCGCCGGATTGCCCTTGCCCTCGAACAGCGCGAGCGTGCCGATGGCTTCACCCGACGCAATCGCCGGCAGCCACTTCTTCTTCTGCGCGTCGCTGCCCGCGATCAGAAGCGCTTCGGCCGCAAGATAGACGGTCGAGGAGAACGGCACCGGTGCATTGGCACGGCCCATCTCCTCCGCGATCACGCAGAGCTCGAGATGACCCGCGCCCGCGCCGCCGAACTCCTCGGGGATGGCGACGCCGAGAAAGCCCATCTCGGCGAGGCCCTTCCACAGCTCCTTGTCATACGGCGCCTTGCCGTCGAGCACGACGCGAACTGCCTTCGGCGAGCACTTCTCGGCGAGGAACTTGCGCGCTTGATCGCGGAGCTGTTTCTGGTCGTCGGAGAAATCGAAGTTCATGGCGCGTACCCGTGTTGATGATGTCGATTACTTGAGAATGATGACGTCTTGATCCGGCGTGTCGGCATAGAGCCGCTCCACCAGTGCGGCGCGGCGCTCGAGGCCCGCGCGCTGGTTGATGTAGCCCTTGTCGGTGAGCTCGTTGCCGTCGATCGAGGGCGGCTCGGCCATCAGCATCGCACGGGCGATGATACGGCTGCTGGCGCCTTCGCATTCCCGGTTGTGCGTTTCGAGGCCGCGCCTGAAGCAGGCGATCACCTCTGGATGCTTCACCGCATCCTCGAAGGTCAAATCGGCATTGCCGACGAGCTGCCGGCAGGCGTGCAAATTGGGCCAGGCCAGCAGGCCGATGAAGGCGCGATCCTGCCCCGCGACCAGCGCGTCATGCACGACAGGGGTTGCAGCCGCGATCGTATCGGTACGGAGCGAGCCGACATGCACGAAGGTGCCGGTGGTGAGCTTGAAGTCCTCGACCACCCGACCCGCAAAGATGATGCCCTTCACCGGATCGGTATCATCGACAAAAATGCCGGCGTCGCCGATGCAGTAAAAACCTTCCTCGTCGAACATCTTCCTGGTCAGGTCAGGCTGGCCGAAATAGCCGGGCGTGACATTGACGCCGCGCAGGCGCAATTCGTATTTCGAGCCACACGGCACCATCTTCAATTCGACGCCGGGGAACGGAAGGCCGATCAGGCCGACACGCTCGGTGTCCCAATAGGTCCCGGTCGAGGTCGGCGCGGTCTCGGTCGAGCCCCAGCCGGTGTAGAACACGATGCGCTCGCCGGTGGTCTTCACGGCGAGGGCCTGCATGCGGTCATAGAGATCGTCGGGCAGCCGCGCGCCGCCATAGGCCATGATCGACAGGTTCTTGAAGAAGGAGCGGCACAGCGCGTCGTCCTTCTCCATGGCCGCTGCGAGTGCGGCATAACCGGCCGGTACGTTGGCGTAATAGGTCGGCGAGATCTCGCGCAGATTCCGCAGCGTCTCCTCGAACTGGCCCGGCATCGGCCGGCCGTCATCGATGTAGAGCGTACCGCCGTCGACGAGCACGGGATGAAACGCGGCATTACCGCCCATGGTGTGGTTCCACGGCATCCAGTCCAGCATGGTCGCGATCGGACCGCCGGGATTGCGCGGCCGCACCTGCATCATCATCGCCGCATTGGCGCACATCATCTCTTGCGTGTTGATGACGGCCTTGGGCATGCCGGTCGAGCCGGAGGTGAACAACAGCTTGCCGACGGTCTGCGCCGTGATTTTTGCGATCGACGCTGCGACATCGGCAGTTGCCGGCGTCGCCGCCAGCTCGGCGAAGCTGACGCTCTCGATGCCGTCGCAGGGACGCGCGACGTGCACGACGGTGACGCCGGTGAGGTCGAGCGCCTTCAGCGCCTTCTCGAAGGTCGGACCGTCCTGCACCATCACCACGGCCGGCTTGATCAGGTCGAACAGATACTTCAGCTTGACGTGATCATGGCTCATCAATGAGTAGGCCGGCGACACCGGAGCCGCCGGCGAGCGCGCCTGCATCGCCGCCTGTGTCATCAGCGCGTGCTCGATCGAGTTGCCGGAGAGGATCGTGACCGGGCGTCCGTCGAGCTTGAGATTGAGCAAGGCCTGCGTCAGCGCATCCACGGTGCGCTTGGCTTCGCCATAGGAGACCTTGCGCCATTCGCGGCTCGGACCGCCACGCTGCGCGAGCCAGATGCGTTCGGGTGCTTCCTTCGCCCATTTCGCCAGCGAAGCCGGAAGATGCGTCTCGTAAGCTTGCAGCGGAATGCGCGACTTCAGCACCACCGTGCCGTCGTCCCGGCGCTCGACGTCGATGTCGCGCGCGAGCCACTCGACCTTGCGAAAGGCGGGCTTCGTCATCACTGCCGCCGCGCTTCCACTCATTTTGCGTCTCCCGGAATTATCGTCCTTTGCGGATCGTTCTCGTTCAGCGCCTGATATAGACAGGCTTTCGCTTCTCAAGGAAGGCCCTGATGCCTTCCGAAAATTCCTCGGAGCGGCTGCACAGGACCTGGTTGCGATCCTCCATCGCGATAACGGCTTCCAGCGATCCCGCATCGACGCTCATGTTGAGACATTCCTTTGACAGCCGAAGCCCCACGGGCGAGGCCGTCATCATCGCATCGACATAGGGCGCAGCGGCATCATCGAGCTTGTCTTCATCGACGATCTCGGACACCAGCCCGACCGCGAGCGCGCGCTCGGCGCCGATGAAGCGTCCGGTGAGGATCAGCTCGGACGCGACGGAAACGCCGACGAGACGCGGCAGGAAATAGCTGGTGCCGATATCGCAGCCGCCAAGGCCGAGCTTGATGAAGGCACAGTTCATGCGCGCCGACCTCGTCGCGATGCGGATGTCGGAGGCGAGCGCCAGCGCAAAGCCGCCACCGGCCGCCGCGCCCTGCACCAGAGAGATGATCGGCTGCGGGCAACGCCGCATCAGCATCACGATGTCGGCGATGCGGCGCTGCGAGTCCAGCGACTCGGTGACACCGGGCGGCTCCTGCTGGCCGGCACGACGAGCCATTGCGGCTTTGAGGTCGAGGCCTGCACAAAAATTCTTGCCGGCGCCCTTCAGCACCACGACGCGCGTATCGCGATTGCGCTGGAGGCCCTGGAAATAAACGTTCAGCGCATCGATCAGCGCCGGATCGAGAGCGTTGAGATTTTCGGGCCGGTTGAGCGTCACCCGGTCGACGCCGTCGTCGTGCTCGATCAGCAGCGGTTGGGACATGGGGGCCTCATGCAACAGGTGCCGGTCCAGTCACCCTCCCCTGGAGGGGGAGGGTCGATCGCGCGTAGCGCGAGCGGGGTGGGGTGACGGTCTCTCCCCAACCAACAGTGCCCGAGTGGAGAGATCACCCCACCCCGGCGCTTCGCGCCGACCCTCCCCCTCCAGGGGAGGGCAAGAACGCAGCGCTTGTCGCCTACCGCGGCGCCATGCGGATGGCGCCGTCGAGGCGGATGGTCTCGCCGTTGAGCATCGGGTTCTCGACGATATGCACGGCGAGCGAACCGTATTCCTTGGCATCGCCGAGGCGCGACGGATGCGGAACCTGGGCGCCCAGGCTCTTCCGCGCTTCTTCGTTCAGACCCATCAGCAGCGGCGTGAAGAACAGGCCGGGCGCGATGGTGTTGACGCGGATCTTCTGGCTGGAGAGGTCGCGCGCGGCAGGCAAGGTCAAACCGACGACGCCGCCCTTCGACGCCGAATAGGCGATCTGGCCGATCTGGCCTTCGTAAGCGGCGACAGAAGCGGTGTTGATGATGACGCCGCGCTCTTCACCGATCGGCTCGATGGTGACGAGGCGCTCGGCGAACAGCCGCAGGCAGTTGAAGGTGCCGATCAGATTGACGTTGATGATGCGCGCGAATTTCTCGAGCGGATAGACGCCGTCGCGACCGACGATACGCTGCGAGCCGCCGATGCCGGCGCAGTTCATCAGCACGCGGGCAACGCCGTGCGCGGCTTCCGCCTTCGCGATCGCCGCCTTGATCTGCTCCTCACTGGTGACGTCGGCATGCAGCGCGACGCCCTTCACCTCGGCGGCAACCTTCTCGGCGTTGTCCTTGTTCTGATCGATCACGCCGATCTTGGCGCCCTTGGCCGCCATGGCGCGAGCGGTCGCTTCGCCGAGACCCGAACCACCGCCGGTGATGAGAACGGCTACGTCTTTCAATTCCATCGCTTGTACCTTTCCTTGGGCGTTTCTTCTCTAGACTTTAAAGTTCTGGCCGGATTATCCGGCCGCGGCGGCTTCCTCGGCTTGCGTGAGGATGCCGCCGCAGATCAGCGTTTCCATGTGCTTGATGTATTGCCGGCAGACATCATCGGTGACCGGACCGACGCCGGTCGCGCGAGACATCGCGTGCCGGCCGAAGAACAGGTGATCGCAGGCGCCGATCAGGCTGGTGTAGAACAGCACCGGATCAGTGGCGCGGAACTCGCCGCGGCTCACGCCCTCCGCGAGCAGGCGGCGATGAAAATCGAGCAGCGGTGCGACGAAGAACTTTGAGACTTCGTCGGCAGAGCCCGCAACACTCTCATGCAGCAGATAATGGATCAGCCGGTTCATGTAGGGGAACCGGTGATAGGCGCGGATGATGCCGGCGATATGCAGCTTCAGCTTCGCGGTCGACGTGATCGGCTGCGCCAGCAGATATTCGAGATTGGACATCTCGGTCGCGGCATCCCGCGCGAGCAAAGCCAGCAGCAGGCCGTCCTTGTTGCCGAAATGATATTTGACCAGCGCGGCGTTCGCACCCGACTTCTGGGCGATGTCGCTCAGCGAAATCTCGATCGAGGAGCGTTCGATCATCAGCTCGCTCGCGGCCACGAGCAATTTCTCTGCCGTGGAATTCTTCCCGCTGGGGAGCCTGTTCGGTACGCTGGTAGTCACGGAGATCCCTGTTTTGGCCGCACGAGCGGGCGCAGATAAGCCGAAGCAGCGCCTCATCACAAGAGTTAATTGATCGATTGACTAAACGATATCTCGCCCATTAAATCCGCCCCGACAACCCAATTCAGAACAATCATGGGAGAGACCGAAATGGCCGAGGCTTACATCGTCGCCGCTGCGCGTACCGCGGGCGGGCGCAAGGGGGGCCGCCTCGCCGGCTGGCATCCGGCCGATCTCGCGGCGAAGGTGCTGGACGAGCTGGTAGATCGCACCAAGGTCGATCCCGCCCTGGTCGAGGACGTGATCATGGGCTGCGTGATGCAGGTCGGCGAGCAGTCCAACAACGTCGCGCGCAACGCGATCATGGCGTCAAAACTGCCGGAGAGCGTGCCGGGCACCTCGATCGACCGGCAATGCGGCTCCTCGCAGCAGGCGCTGCACTTTGCCGCGCAGGCCGTGATGTCCGGCGCGATGGACGTCGTGATCGCCGCCGGCGTGGAATCGATGACGCGCGTGCCGATGGGCCTGTCCTCGCAGCTCGCTGCCAAGAACGGCTTTGGCCACTACAAGAGCCCGGGCATCGAGGCGAAGTATCCGAACATCGTCTTCAGCCAGTTCACCGGCGCCGAGATGATGGCCGAGAAGTACGGCCTGTCGAAGGATGATCTCGACGAATACTCCTACAACAGCCATCAGCGCGCGATCGCGGCGACGCAAGCCGGTCACTTCAAGAAGGAGATCGTGCCGCTCGAGATCACCCGCGCCGACGGCTCCAAGGATACCCACCACATCGACGAAGGCATTCGCTTCGATGCCACCCTCGACGGCATCAAGGGCGTCAAGCTGATTGCGGAGAACGGCAAGCTGACCGCCGCCAGCGCCAGCCAGATCTGCGACGGCGCGTCCGGCGTCATGGTCGTGAACGAGCGCGGCCTCAAGCAGCTCGGCGTCAAGCCGCTCGCGCGCATCCATCACATGACCATGACCGGCGGCGATCCCGTCATCATGCTCGACGCTCCCCTGCACGCCACCAAGCGCGCGCTGGAGAAGGCCGGCATGAAGATCGACGACATCGACCTGTTCGAGGTCAACGAGGCCTTCGCCTCGGTGCCGACCGGCTGGCTGAAGACCACTGGCGCTGACCCGGCCCGCCTCAACGTCAACGGTGGTGCGATCGCGCTTGGCCATCCGCTCGGCGGCTCCGGCACCAAGCTGATGACCACGCTGGTCCACGCCCTGCACCAGCGCGGCAAGCGCTACGGCCTGCAGACCATGTGCGAAGGCGGCGGCATGGCCAACGTGACGATCGTGGAACGACTGTAAGCTGCGGCCACACTAACGGTGTCGTCCCGGCGAAAGCCGGGACCCATACCGCGAAGTCCATCCCTAGTGGTTGGTCGTAGTACCGAACGACGATCCTTCGCCAAACTGCGCCCTGTGGTTATGGGTCCCCGCGTGCGCGGGGACGACATCTCGTGTGCCTTGGGACCTACGCTGATGACTCATCCTTCAATTTACGCGAAGACCACGCCCGACAAGATCGCCTACCAGATGGCCGGGACCGGCAAGGCGATCACCTATCGCGAGCTCGACGAGCTCTCGAACCAGGGCGCAAACCTGTTCCGCTCGCTCGGCCTGAAGGCCGGCGACCACATCGCGCTGTTGATGGAGAACCGCCTCGCGTTCATGGAGATCTGCTGGGCCGCACAGCGCAGCGGGCTCTATTACACCGCGATCAGCCGTTACCTGAAGCAGGACGAGATCGACTACATCATCGGGGATTGCGGCGCCAAGGTCGTGATCACCACGCCGAAATGCGCCGACCAGATCAAGGCCCTGATCAAGGGCACGGCGGGCGAGCCGATCTTCTACATGGTCGACGAGCCGCAAGCCGGCTTCCGCTCCTACGACAAGGAAGCGGCTGCGCAGCCGACAACGCCGATCGCTGGCGAGGTCGCCGGCTACGACATGCTGTATTCATCGGGCACCACCGGCCGGCCGAAGGGCATCAAGAAGGCGTTCGAGGGCAACGCCATCGACGTGCCGAACGCGTTCCTGCGTGTGCTCTGCGCCGACATGTGCGGCATGAATGCCGACAGCACCTATCTGTCGCCGGCGCCGCTCTATCATGCGGCTCCGCTGCGCTTTAACATGATGGCGGTCGTGCTCGGCGGCACCTCCATCATCATGGAGCATTTCGACGCCGAGGATTTCCTCAAGCTCGTGGAAAAGTACAAGGTCACGCAGTCGCAGCTGGTGCCGACCATGTTCGTGCGCATGCTGAAGCTGCCGGACGAGATTCGCGCGAAGTACAACGTTTCGACGCTGAAAGGCGCGATCCACGCCGCTGCACCCTGCCCGGTCGACGTCAAGGCAAAGATGATCGAGTGGTGGGGACCGATCCTGATCGAGTATTACGCCGGCTCGGAAGGCAACGGCGTCACCGTCTGCAACTCGCAGCAATGGCTGGAGCATCGCGGCAGCGTCGGCCGCGCCGTGGTCGGCAAGATCAAGATTCTGGACGAGAACGACGAGGAGCAGCCGGTGGGCGAGATCGGCACGGTCTATTTCGCCGATGCGCCGGTTTTCACGTATCACAACGATCCCGAGAAGACGAAGAAAGCCTACAACGCCAAGGGCTGGTCGACGCTCGGCGACGTCGGCTATCTCGACAAGGACGGCTTCCTGTTCCTCACCGACCGCAAGTCCTACATGATCATCTCCGGCGGGGTGAACATCTACCCGCAGGAAACCGAGGACGTGCTGATCACCCACCCTGATATCGCCGACGTCGCCGTGTTCGGCGTGCCGAACGAGGAGATGGGCGAAGAGGTGAAAGCGGTGGTGCAGCCGCACGACATGAAGCGCGCCGGCAAGGAGCTCGAGGCCGATCTCATCGCCTACTGCAAGACCCGTCTCTCCGCGATCAAATGCCCGCGCTCGATCGATTTCGAGGCCGAGCTGCCGCGCACGCCGACCGGCAAGCTGGTGAAGCGGCATCTGCGCGACAAATATTGGCCGAAGACGGCGGCGAAGATTTAGCGGCGATGTCGAAATCGTAGGGTGGGTTAGCCGAAGGCGTAACCCACCACTTTTGGTGCCGCACGAGAAGAGGTGGGTTACGCTACGCTAACCCACCCTACGCTCCCGTCGTCTTAATCGAATAGACTCGGCGTGTGGTTCACCAGCGCGCCCTCGATCTCGAGCATCTTCAGCTTCGTCACCACGCCGCCATTCGCCGAGAAGCCGCCGGGCTTGTTGCCGGCCGCGAGCACGCGATGGCAGGGCACGACGATCGGGCACGGGTTGCGGCCGAGCGCCTGGCCGACATCGCGCGACAGCTGCACGCCGCCGAGCTGCTTGGCGATGTCGCCATAGGTGACGGTCTTGCCGGGCGGGATGGCGCGGGCGATCTCGTAGACGCCGCGGTTGAAGTCGGGCACGCCATCGAGATCGAGCGGAATATCGGTGAGGTCGTCAGGCTCGCCCGCGAGCAATTTCACGATGCGGTCGATCGCCTGCTGTACCTCCGCGGTCGGCTCGGTCTCGCTGGCGTCGGCATGTCGCTGGCTGATGCGGGTGCGGATCTTCTCCTCGCCGCCCATCGGCAGCTGGGTGCCGTTGATGCCGCGCGGGCCCCAGGCGATGGCGCAGAGGCCGATCCTGGTGTCGAACAGGGCAAAATGCTGGTCGGTCATGGCTAGGTTCCTGCTTGCGTCCTTGTCGCATGCCCCCATTGTGATCTCGGCCTCAATCTAGGCTTGGAAATAGTTGCGATCCACCCGGTTTCCGGGAATCTTGCACAGGAGTTCCGCCCCCTATCGCGAGTCCCTGATGCAAAGCCTCCACGTCAACGGATACGACATGCCCTATCTCGACGTGGGCGAAGACCGGGGCCGCCCACCGCTGGTCTGCGTCCACGGCTCGCTCAACGACTTCCGCGTCTGGAGCTGCGTGCTCGGGCCGCTGACGCAGCGGCACCGGGTCATTGCTGTTAGCTTGAGGCACTTCTTCCCCGAACGCTGGGACGGCCTCAGCGATACCTATTCGATCGCCCAGCATGTCCAGGACGTCATCGCCTTCATCGAGAAGCTCGATCTTGGGCCGGTCGATCTGATGGGCCATTCCCGCGGCGGGCACATCTGTTTTCGCGTGGCGCAAGCGCGGCCGGATCTGCTGCGACGGCTCGTTCTCGCCGAGCCCGGCGGCGAGCTCGATGCGAGCCTCGACCCCGACTACGTCGGCGGCCCCTCGCCGCTGCTGGCGCGGTTCACGGCCTCGGCCGAGAAGATCAGGGACGGCGACGTCGACGGCGGCCTCGCCGTCTTCGTCGACACGCTGGAGGGCGCCGGCACCTGGCCGCGGCTGCCGGCGATGGTGAAGCAGAACCTTCGCGACAACGCCATGACGCTGATCGGCCAGGTCCGCGACAACCGCCCACCGTTCTCGAAGGCGGATGCGGAATCGATCAAAATGCCGACGCTCTTCATTTTGGGCGCGCGGACCAAGGGCCTGCTGCCGAAGGTGCTGCACGCACTCGCCGCGCATGTGCCCTACTCGAAGACGGCGATCATCCCGAACGCGACGCATCCGATGTTCGAGCAGGCGCCGCAAAAATACTCCGAAGTGGTTCTGGACTTTCTGGCGAGCTGATCATGCAAAGCTTTCAAGTCAATGGTTACGACATGGCCTATCTCGAAGTCGGCGAGGGCCATCCGCTGGTCTGCGTGCACGGAACGCTGGGCGACTTCCGCACCTGGTATTCGGTGCTCGGCCCGCTCTCGAAGAACCATCGCGTGATCTCGGTGAGCCTGCGGCACTTCTTTCCGGAGCATTGGGACGCCGTCGGCGACGATTACAAGATGGCCCAGCATGTCGCGGACACGATCGCCTTCATCGAGCAGGTGAAGCCTGGGCCGGTCGACCTGATGGGCCATTCGCGCGGCGGTCACATCGCCTTTCGCGTCGCGCAGGCGCGGCCTGATCTCTTGCGCAAACTGGTGCTGGCCGAGCCCGGCGGCGATCTCGACGCCAGCCTGCCGGTGCCCGAAGGAACGCCCGCGCATCCGCCGCTCGCCGCGAAGACGATCCGCTCGGTCGAGATGATCCGCGCCGGCGATCTCGATGGCGCGTTGCAGAATTTCTACGAGGGCATCGAAGGCGACGGCTCCTGGCGGCGCGTGCCGGCGGCGGCGAAGCAACAGCTGCGCGACAACACGCTCACCTTCCTCGGCCAGATCAACGAGCAGCGCAGGCCCTACACGCTCGCGGATGCGCGGGCGATCAGGACGCCGACGCTGCTGATCGGCGGTGGCGCGACTACCGGCAGCCTGTCGGTGATGTGGCGCGTGCTCGCCGAGCATATCGCAGGGGCCAAGACGGCGGTGATCCCGAACGCCGGCCACTGGATGTTCGAGCAGGCGCCGCTGGAGTTCGGCGAGGTGGTGAACAGGTTTCTGGCGGAGTAGATGCGCTTCCTTCGCCTCTCCCCGCGTGCGGGGAGAGGGAGCGCACGGCCGCTGCCCGCCTCACACCTTCCACACGCCGACCGGCATCTTGATCGTGGCGTTGAGCCGGTTCCAGACGTTGATCGTCGCGATCGAAAGGATCAGGGTTGCGAGCTCGCGCTCGTCGAAATGCTTGGCGGCCTCGTTCCAAATCGAATCCGGCACGGGGTCCTCGCGATCGGCAAGGCGCGTGGCGGCTTCGGTGAGCGCCAGCGCGGCGCGTTCGGCGTCGGTGAAATAGGGCGCCTCGCGCCAGGCGGACACGGCGAACAGCCGCTCGTCGGTCTCACCAGCCTTGCGGGCGATCTTCGGATGCATGTCGACGCAGACGCTGCAACCATTGATCTGGCTGGCGCGCAGGTGCACCAGTTCCAGGAGCTTCTCCGGCAGGCCCTGCTTGGTCAGATTGCCAAGGGACTGAAGGACATTCATGGCCTCGGGCAGGACCATGACCGGGTGATTCATGCGGGCGTGCATCATCTTGCGTCTCCGTTTGAAAATTTCGACGGTTCCGGTCACATCGGCCGGATTGGCTTCGTCAAGGGCATGACGGATCGCGACGAGGGAATGTGACCGATGAGCCAAAAAAGCTTCGAAGAAAATTTTCTCAGCCAACAGTTCGAGGCCAGCCGCGACCATTTGCGCGCCGTCGCCTACCGGATGCTGGGTTCCGGCGCTGAGGTCGACGATGCCGTGCAGGAGGCCTGGCTGCGGGTCAGCCGCTACGACATGTCCGATATCGCGAATTTGCGGGGCTGGCTGACGACTGTGGTCGCGCGCATTTGCCTCGACATGCTGCGCGCACGGAAGTCGCGCAAGGAAGATCCGATGGGCCCGCACGTGCCGGAGCCGGTCGACGAGACGCGGGAGCGCGAGGCGGAGATGGCCGATTCCGTCGGCGCGGCGCTGCTGGTCGTGCTGGAGACCTTGCAGCCGGCGGAGCGGCTTGCCTTCGTGCTGCACGACATGTTCGCGGTGCCGTTCGAGGAGATCGCGCCGATCGTCGGCCGTTCGGTCGATGCCTCACGTCAGCTCGCGAGCCGAGCGCGGCGGCGGGTGCAGGGCGCGCCGGTACCGGAAGCGGACCTGTCGCACCAGCGCAAGATCGTCGATGCCTTCCTCAGGGCTTCGCGCGAAGGCAATTTCGAAGGGCTGCTGGCTATGCTCGATCCCGACGTCGTGTTCCGTGCCGACGACGCCGCAGTGCGGCTCGGCACGCTGCCGGAGATCCGCGGTGCGGATGCGGTCGCGCAGCTCTACAAGGGCCGCGCGCAGGCGGCGCGGACTGCGCTGGTCGACGGCGAGATCGGCGTCGCCGTCATCCTCGACGGCCAGCTGCGCATCGCGCTGCGCGTGACGTTCAACGGCGAGCGGATCGCCGGGATCGAAGCCATGGCCGATGCGGGGCGGATTGCCGCGCTCGAGGTTGAGGTGCTGGAGCGCTAGCGAAACATGGCATCCGGACGGCCCGGATGCTACGCTTATGTCCAATCGCGCGGTGACGCCGCTCAAGACGCGAAAGGACATTCCGATGAAGATCCACCTCATTCCCCTGCTCGCTGTGCTCGGCCTCGCTACCGGCAGCGCCACGGCGTTCGCGGCCCCCGACGAGAAGCTGAAGGCCGCGGCCGAGCAGGAAAAGGCGCCGCTGATCGAGACGCTGCGCGACATGGTGATGATCGAGAGCGGCAGCGGCGATGCCGAAGGCCTGAAGAAGATGGCCGACTTCACCGAAGCGCGCCTGAAGGCGCTCGGCGCCACCACCGAGCGGCGCAAGACCACCGCGGGCACGGGCGCCGACATGGTGATCGCGACGTTCCAGGGCTCGGGCACGCGCAAGCTGATGCTGATCGCGCATTTGGACACGGTCTATCAGCGCGGCATCCTCGCAACCGAGCCGTACCGGGTCGATGGCACGAAGATCTTTGGCCCCGGCATCGCCGACGACAAGGGCGGTATCGCCGTCGTCCTGCATGCGCTCAAGATCCTGAAGGACGCGGGCTGGCAGGACTATGCCAGGCTCACCGTCTCGTTCAATCCGGACGAGGAAGTCGGCTCGATCGGGTCGGGCGAGATCATCGCCGAGCTCGCCGACCAGCATGACGTCGTGCTCTCCTGCGAGCCGACGGCGGCCTCGCCTCCGGCAAAGAATGACTCGCTGCTGCTGGGCGCGAGCGGCACCGCGACCGGAAAGATGGAAGTGAAGGGCCGCGCCTCGCATGCCGGCGCCGCGCCCGACCTCGGCCGCAATGCGCTGATCGAGCTCGCGCATCAATTGCAGCAGACCAGGGACGTGGCGAAGTCGATCCCGGGCACGCAGCTCAACTGGACCACGGCGCAGGCGGGCACCGTGCGCAACCAGATCCCGGAGAAGGCCGAGGCCGGCGCCGACATCCGCCTCACCATTCCCGACGGCATCGCCAAATTGCAGGCGGCGCTGGACGCGAAGGTGAAGGAGAAGCTGGTTGCCGACACCGAAACCAAGGTGACGATCATTGAGGGACGCCCACCCTTCGTCGCCAGCGATCGCGGCCGCGCGTTGGCCGAGGTGGGACAGGCGATCTATGCCGAGATCGACCGCAAGCTCGACATCGTCGAGATGACCGGCGGCGCGACCGATGCAGGCTACGCCAACCGCAGCGGCAAGGCGGTCGTGGTCGAGAGCTTTGGCCTCGCGGGCTTCGGCTATCACGCCCGGGACGAGTTCATCGACATCAACTCGATCGTGCCGCGGCTCTATCTGATGAGCCGGATGCTGATCGAGCAGGGCAAGAAGAAATAGGCGGCATCGTTTTTCTCGAAAAACAACCCCATGCACAGTATATGACGTCAGCAATATCAATGACTTAGATGCATCGACAATGGCAAGCGGACCCATCCTCGGGTACCGCTTGACGCCCTCCGCGGACCGCTGTAGCTTCGAATACGGAATTCCGTATTCCCAATAGTCTCGGAGCTGCCGGCGTGATCCCTCTCGACCCGCTCCCGAACCTGATCGACCAGGTCTATGCACGGATCCTGGAGGCGATCTCCGACCGCACGCTTCGGCCCGGCCAGCGCATCCGCCAAAACGAGCTCGCCGACAAGCTCGGCGTCTCGCGCCAGCCGGTGTCGCATGCGCTGCATCTGTTGCACCGGCAGGGCCTCGTCGCCGAGAGCGGCCGGCGCGGCTTTGAAGTCACCCAGCTCGACCCCTCGCGCATCCGCCAGCTCTACGAGGTGCGCGGCGCCATCGACGCGCTGGCCGCCCGGCTCGCAGCTCAGCGCGCCGCCAGCGATGCCGCGGGACGCGCGCGGCTCGATGCAGCCCTCGCCGCCGGACGCCGCATCGACCGCAAGACGTCGCTCGCCGAGCTGATCGTGCTCGACGTCGATTTTCACCGCGCGATCTATCAGCTCGCGGGCAATCCCGTGATCGAGGAGACGATCGCGCCGCAATGGCCGCATATGCGTCGCTCGATGGCGACGGTGCTGTCCGAACTCGATTATCGCGGCAGCGCATGGGCGGAGCACGCGGATATTGCGAAGCACATTCTCGCAGGCGACGCCAATGCCGCCGAGCGCGCGGCGCTGGCGCATGCGCAGACGGCCGGACGGATGACCGAGGAGAGATTGAGGGCGACGGACGAGGCGGCGGCGTAATTACTTGCGCTGTCATTCCGGGATGGTCCGAAGGACCAGACCTCGGGTGCGCAAATCTCGAGGTTCCGGGTTCGATGCTTCGCATCGCCCCGGAAAAACGAACAACAAAAGGTAAAACAGGAGGACGACCCATGAAACTGTCGCAGGAGCAATTGGAGTTCTTCCACCGCGAGGGCTGGCTGTTCCTGCCCGAGCTGTTCAGCCAGGAAGAGGTCGACTTTCTCGCGCGCGAGGCGGTCGGCATCTATGACGCTGATCGGCCCGAGGTCTGGCGCGAGAAGAGCGGCGCGCCGCGCACGGCGTTTGCAGCGCATCTTTACAACGACGCCTTCCGCGTGCTCGGCGCGCATCCGCGCATGATCGAGCCGGTCGAGCAATTGTTCGGCGAGCCTGTTTACATGCACCAGTTCAAGATCAACGCGAAATCGGCCTTCACCGGCGACGTCTGGCAATGGCACCAGGATTACGGCACGTGGAAGCGCGACGACGGCATGCCGGAGCCGCGCGCGATGAACATCGCGATCTTCCTCGACGAGGTGATGCCGATCAACGGCCCCCTGATGCTGGTGCCGCGCAGCCAGAACGCCGGCGATCTCCAGGCCTCGCATGACCTCTCGACGACATCCTACCCGCTGTGGACGCTGGACGAGGAGACCGTGACGCGGCTGGTCAAGCAGGGCGGCATCGTGGCGCCGACCGGCCAACCGGGCGGCATGCTGATGTTCCACGGCAATCTCGTGCACGGCTCCAGCGGCAACATCACGCCCTATCCGCGCAAGATCGTGTACCTGACGCTGAATGCGGTCTCGAACTACATCCGAAAGCCGACGCGGCCGGAATACATCGCGCATCGCGATTTCGCGCCGATCAAGACGGTGGACGACGACGCTTTGGTGCGGCTTGCACGAGCACCGCGACAGGCGGCGGAGTAACAGGTCTCGTGCCCCGGACGCAGCGCAGCGTCTCTTCGACGGTGCGCTGCAGAGCCGGGGCCCAAGCCACGCGGATAGTTTCTCTCTGGGTCCCGGCTCTGCGGAGCAGCGTTTCACGCTGCTCCGCGTCCGGGACACGATCATTGCTCAGGATACATTCCCATGAACCTCCTCCGCCTCCTCCAGGCCCGCGCGTCCGCCGGCAAGCCTGTCCGCGTCGCGCTGATCGGCGCCGGCAAATTCGGCTCGATGTTTCTGGCGCAGGTGCCGCACACGCCGGGGCTGGAGGTGCCCATCATCGTCGACATCGATCGCGACCGCGCGCGCGAGGCCTGCCGCACCGTCGGCTGGGACGCAGAGCGGATCGCCGCGACCGTGTTCACCGATGACGGCGCGCGCGCCATCGCCGGCGGCGCGATGGATGTGGTGGTGGAAGCGACCGGCAATCCCGCCGTCGGCATCCGCCACGCCCGCGCGGCGATCGCGGCGGGCAAGCACATCGTGATGGTGAATGTCGAAGCGGATGTGCTGGCAGGCCCCCTGCTTGCCGAGGAAGCGCGCAAAGCCGGCGTGGTCTATTCGCTCGCCTATGGCGACCAGCCGGCACTGACGGCGGAGATGGTCGACTGGGCCCGCGCGACCGGCTTTCGCGTCGTCGCCGCCGGCAAGGGCACGAAATATCTGCCGGCCTATCACGACGTGACGCCCGATGGCGTCTGGCAGCATTACGGCCTGACCGCGGGCGAAGCGCAATCGGCCGGCATGAACCCGCAGATGTTCAACTCCTTCCTCGACGGCACCAAATCGGCCATCGAGATGGCCGCGATCGCCAACGCCTGCGGGCTCGACGTGCCCGCGGGCGGCTTGCTGTTTCCGCCCTGCGGCGTCGACGACCTGCCGCACATCATGCGTCCCCGCGACAAGGGCGGCGTGCTGGAACGATCAGGCGTCGTCGAAGTCGTCTCCTCGCTCGAACGCGATGGCCGCCCGGTGTTTCGCGACCTGCGCTGGGGCGTCTATGTCGTGCTGGAGGCGCCGAACGACTATGCCGCGGACTGCTTCAAGCAGTACGGCCTCAAGACCGACGCGAGCGGACGCTTTGCAGCGATGTACAAGCCCTATCATCTGATCGGGCTCGAGCTGAACATCTCCGTGCTCTCGGCCGCGCTGCGCAATGAGCCGACCGGCCAGCCCTACGGCTTCCGCGGTGATGTGGCCGCCGTGGCCAAGCGCGATTTGCGGGCCGGCGAAATGCTGGACGGCGAAGGCGGTTACACCGTGTGGGGCAAGCTGGTGCCGGCAGCCGCGAGCCTGAAGGCGGGCGCCCTGCCGATCGGCCTCGCGCATCGCCTCAAGCTGAAGCACGACGTCGCCCATGGCGAGATCGTGCGCTGGAGCGACGTCGAGTTCGACGCGAGCAACGAGACGATCAAGACAAGGAAGGCGATGGAGGCGGCGTTCGCGAGGGAGGGGTAGGTGTACCCGGACTCAGGGTTGATGACCTAACTTCACAATCATCTTCGGGTGACGTTCACTCAAGGCCTTCAACGCAAGCAAGCTCTTCCGTTCGCTTTCCCGGTTGTCCGTGTAAGTCCCAGGCTCGACGTCATTCTCCCAACCCCAACGCGTGTGGGCAGTGTCGCCCGTCAGAAGCACAGGACCTGTTGGCGTGCGGGCGAGATAGGAGACATGGCCCGGAGTATGTCCCGGGGTCTGGATCGCAAACAATAAACCATCACCGAAGACGTCGATAACCCCTTCGAATTTCCCATCTGGATCTTTCGAGAACTGGAACTCCCTAAGTGGGGGCCTTCCTTCAAGGAGGCTGTCTTCCGTCCCCTGAACGACCATATGCACGAAGCTCGAATACTCAGGCTCACCAGGGCCCGTGTAAATCGGCACGTCCTTTGGAACGTCCGGCATCCCGGAGATATGGTCGAGATGGAGATGGGTCATGAACACCCCCTTCAGAGGAACGCCTTCCGATTTGATGACGGACGACGTGTCCTGCCGGACCTGCATCCTTTGGATCTTTGCAAATTTTCTCAGCACCCATCCGACCCCTGAGCTCGCGGGATCCTCCACCAGCCGCTTTGAAACCCCAGTGTCGACCAGGAAAAATCCCTGTGTCGGATGCCGCACGACATGCGCATAGACCTTGATCGGCTCCTCGTGATCCCTAAGGCCGGCCTGGACGGCCTTCGGATCGTTCAAATTGAGTAGCCCCGAAAGATCGGCGATCCAATCCGCGCCGACGACCGTCTTGAGCTCAATCGGTCCCGGCTGATCGATCAAGGCTTCCATGGCCACCGAGCTGATCGGCTTGCCGAGATTAGCAGGCGCCGCAGGATGCGAGGTCTGTGTGCACGCGGAAAGCGCGGCGATGGTCAGAGCACCCGCGAAAACGCGACCTGAATTACGGAGCATGATTGTTTTCCTCGTTTCTGCGGCCGCTTTTGCCCTGTACAGGCAGAATAGCAATCGCCTAAATTCCTATGTCGCCATCCATTAATGGATAGCGCGGCAGATGAGCTGAGGGCTGACAAGTGGGATTACTATGGGACGACCTCCGGATTTTTCTCGCCGTTTGCGAGGCCGGAAGCCTGAGCGGCGCGGCACGACGCCTCAAGGTGAGCCAACCCACTTTGAGCCGGCGGATTGCAGAGATGGAGTATGAGCTCGGCGAGCCGCTTCTCGTCCGCAAGAATCAGGGCATCAACTTGACAAAGGCCGGAACAAGACTGCTTCCCGCAGCCCAAGGTATGGCACAGTGGGCGACGGAAGCTACTCGCTCACTCGATGCAAAGAATTCGCCGGTGAGCGGCCGCGTGCGCATCACGGCGGCACCATCGTTCGCATTTGATTTCCTGGCGCCGATCGCGGAAAAGCTCAAGAGAAAGCATCCACAGATCACTCTCGAGGTTCTGGCCAGCACGGAGCGCTTGAATCTCTCGCGCGGCGAGGCGGACATCGCACTAAGGAGATATCCGTCCGATGATCCTGATCTGATCACAGTCGATGAAGTTGTCGTGCCGATCGGCCTGTACGCGAGCAGGGACTACGCGCGGCGGCTACCCGCGAAATACGATTTCCGCGACCTCGACTGGATCGTATGGGCAGGAGAGCGCGAAATGTTGAGCCCAAATCCGGAGCTCGCGGCCAGAATCCCGGACTTTCGACCTGCTTTCACGTCCGACGATTACAGCGTGCAGGTCGCGGCCTGCCAGGCGGGTGTCGGCGCGATGATCCTTCTGAAAACGTCCCATCGGCTCAAGCGGCCGGGTGAACTCGTGGAGCTCAAGCTTGAGCTCCCGGCTTCGCTCCGTGCAGAACTCGCGATCGTCTGCCACAAGCGCATGGCGGATCTGCCCAAGGTCAGAACCGTCCTGGACGTGCTCAGGCAAGAGTTCGCTGATCTGAGGAAAAGCCAGAGCGCGAAGAGGCCTCGAACAGGAACGACAACAGTCCCATGAAGTTGTGCGGCAAGCGGCAGGCGATTTCTTCACAAAGCCCCGCCGGATTCGGTCTGGCCGGGGCGCATGCTGTAATCGGCATACTGGAAGGACAGGCCGACGAAGTCGGCGAGAGCGTGCTCCGCCACGTCCGCTCAGGGCCATTGGCCGAAGTCCCAATCGGACGACCGTGAGCCTCACTAACTACTCGGTGCTCCGAAGTGGTGGGGGTTGACCAAAGAAGCCCACAATGCGGCATATGCGACCATCGACATCGAACTCACCGAAATCACGACCTTCGACGGTAACTTGCCCATCGGCCCCGATCATCTTCCACAAGAAGTGAAATTTGCCGTGGTGATGATCGACGCCACTGGCGAAGGCGATCGTCGTGCCCGGCAAACGTTTATGGAAGTCCGCGATATGCCGGATCAGCGCTTCTCGACCCACTACGTTCGCAGTTGGGTCCTGATAAATCCCAGTCTCGCTCCAAGCAGATTGCAAGAGGCGACGGCGCTCCGCTTCGTCGACTTCCAGCCAAGCAGCTCCGTAAGCGCGAACCGTCTCGTCCACATTGGCCATGCGGTATCTCCCTCAGTCATCACATCCCGGTGGAGGTCATCGCGCAATGAGCCAATGTGCCACTCTATCGCGTCACAAACAAACTAAATTCCTGGACGACTGAATCATCGGTCGATGTCTGCTACGGGTCAGGAGCACCCGTCAACGCAATCATCGTACAACGTCCGGTTTCCCGCAGACAGCCGACATGGCGGCGGCCCTTTCGTTGTTCAGCCGAGGACCACATCCGGGCTCTCAAACCTTTACCGCGAGCTAATCAATCACCTCGTCAACGAGCGCCAACAGCCGAGGCGGGGTTTCGAGGGGGAGTGCTTTCGCTGTCTCAGGGCTGCAGGAGTGATAAGGAGATCGCTCCGTCGAACAATGGCGACGCTCATCTATCGGCGCACGGGCAACTTACGCGCGGCGCTAGCTCCGAGCCGGAAGCGGAAGTATCAAGCCTTATTCGATAAACTCGTCCGCGCGGGCGAGAAGGGACGACGGGATTTCCAGACCCAGCGATTTCGCCGTTTTGAGATTAATGACGAGCAGGAATTTGGTAGGTTGTTGAATAGGAAGCTCGGCGGGCTTCGCCCCTTTCAGAATCCGATCGACATAGCGAGCCCCAAGTCGAGCCAAGGCGGAAAAGTCCGGCCCGTAAGACATCAATCCGCCCGCCTGCGCAAAGCTGCTCATCAAGGAGAGCGACGGTAAGCCTGCCTGTGCCGCGAGATCAGGCGCGCGGTTTGGCGGGTAGGAAAAGATCGGGTCACCAAATATGTTCAAAGCCTCAGCACCTCGGGCTTTGGCCGCGGCAAAGGCGACAGGCATTTCCTCCGTTTCGCGCATCTCGATAACGTCGAGTTGAAAGCCGAGCTTAGCGGCTGCAGGTGGCATCTCCGGAAATGTCAGCCGATGGATCTCGTTTGCAGGATTGATGATAACTGCGACGCGCTTTGCCTGTGGCAAAAGCTCCCGAAGAAGGTCCAGCGCCTTCGCGTTGAAACCGCCCGGCACCAAGGTGGAAACACCAGTCAAGTTTCCGCCAGGATGGGCAAGGCTTGATGCAAGTCCCAGACCCACCGGATCGGCGACGAAGAGCATTACAATTGGTATCTCCGATGTTGCGTTCTTTGCAGCCCGCACAGCTGGAGGGGTGAAGGCCGCGATGAGATTGGGTTTTGACCGTACGAGCTCGGCAGCGAGCTCCGGAAGCCGGTCGAGGCGATACTCCGGATCCTTACGCTCGATGGCGATGGTCGTGCCCTCGACCCAGCCGAGCGTACGAAGCTCGTCCAAAAAAGCGTCGTTGGGGCTGATGTTGCATGTGGGAGCGCAGAGCATTCCAACCCGCGCCACTTTTGTCGACGGTTGCGTTGCGGCCGCCGACGCGAAAACAAGTTGCACAATTAGTACGACCGGCACCGTGGCTGCAAAGCGGCCCATTCGATCACCGTGTCTTCTCATATCAAGATTTCGCGGCCGCTCACGTTTGGCCCCGAGAAGTCCGATTTATAGCAGCTTCTGGGTTGACCTTCCGATCACAATTGTCTGCTTTGGGTCAGAAGGCGAGGTCCCGCTGCCTGTGGCGCGGTCCCGTTTTGCCTCGGAAAGCAGACATCGATTCTATTGAGAACTCGGCGCACCTCTCCTGCAAGCGGAGAGGAAGCGCCTGGCCTTCGCAGCAACGGTCTAAGGCAGCAGCCGCTCGTCCTTCGCCTGCCGGAGCCATTTCCGGAACATGTCCTCGGTGTCCATCATCTCGGTGAAGCCGGCGCGGTTGATCTTGACGGTCGAGACGATCGAGGGCGGACCGGATTCAGTCTGGCCGTAGCGCATGCTGTAATCGGCGTACTGGAAGGACAGGCCGACGAAGTCGGCGAGAGCGGGCGAGACGAGGTTGTGCTTGCGCCTGAGTGCGTCCCACGGGCCGACCCAGTTCGAAGATTCCTTCGCCAGCGATAGCGGCGCCGGTTTGCCGGGCTTCATCTCCAGCGCGTCCGCTACCGCCGGCCAGATGTTTTCCCAGGTGAAGACGTCGCCATTGGTGACGTTGAAAGCTTCGTTCTGCGCGGCCTTCGCCTGGCCCGACCAGGCGATCGCGCGGGCAAGGAGATCGACGTCGACGGCCTGCGCCACCCGCGCGGCGCCGCCGGGAAAGTCGAGCGACCTGCCCTGCTCGCGCAGCATCGCGGCGTAGACGCCGAGCGGCGGGATCAGGTCCATCGCGCCGCCCATGGCGAGGCCGACGATCAGGACCGGGCGCAAGATGCTCCAATGCCAGGCCTTGCCGGCCTGGAGCTCGCGCAGGAAGTTTTCCTGTGCCCAGTAGAAATTGGGCTGCTCGTACATCTCCGAGCGGCCTTCGCGCGCCGGCACGGTCAGCGGGCGGACGTGCACGCCATAGGCCTTGGTGCCCTGCAACAGAGCGACATGCTCGAGATCCGGCGAGACCGGCTCGAGCGCGCCCATCAGATTGCGCAGCATCAGGTCGTTGGTCCTGATCTGCTGCGGGTCGCGCCAGCCGTCGACGAGCTGCGGCGCCTCGTAGAGCGCAGCGTAGATCAGATGGGTGGCGCCCTTGAGCTCGGCCGCGGCGCGGCGGCAATCGGCTTCGCTGGTGAGGTCGATCGGCACGTGGCGGGCGCCGTAGAGGTTGCGCGGCTTGCGGCGGGACAGTGCGACGACCTCGCACGGGTCCGATGTGCCGAAGTGTCGCAACGCGGCGTTGCCGACGAGACCGGTCGCGCCGGCGACCACGACCTTCTTGCCCGTCATGCGCGAGCCTCCGTTGTTGTTTGTTGTTCTTTGCCTGGAAAACTAGCAGGTCGCCGATGGGCCCGACTTGCGTCAGGCCGGTATTCGCAGCCGCGAGGGCGGCATGAGGCTTGATTATCGCAAGGCGACCGGTCATCCTTGCTGACGGAACCGCAATGATCGGAATTCCAGCAAAAAGAGCCCATCAGGGCCATTCGGAAACGCTCAAACAATCTCAACAAGAGAACGTCGATCCTCGACAAAGACAAGACGACAGCAAGATCGTTCCCTGCTCGACGCATCGACGCAATGGAAGGGATACGCATGAAACGTCGTGATTTCCTGAAGGTGACGGGCGCCAGCCTGGCGGCGAGCACTGCCGTCGCTGCGCCCGCGATCGCGCAGTCGTCGCCCGAGGTCAGGTGGCGGTACGCCACCAGCTGGCCGAAGGCGCTCGATACGCTCTATGGCGGCTGCGAATATTTCTGCAAGCAGGTCGCCGACATCACCGACAACAAATTCCAGATTCAGCCATTTGCAGCGGGCGAGATCGTTCCGGGATTGCAGGTGCTCGACGCCGTGTCGAACGGCACCGTCGAGATCGGCAACACCGCGCTCTACTATTATTGGGGCAAGAATCCCGCCTTCACCTTCGCGACGGCGCTGCCGTTCGGACTGAACACGCGCCAGCAGATTTCCTGGCTGCTGTGGGGCGGCGGGCAGGAGCTCGTCAACGATCTCCTGAAGGAACACAACGTCTACGGCATCCCGACCGGCTCCACCGGCGCGCAGATGGGCGGCTGGTTCAGGAAGGAGATCAAGACGGTCGACGATCTCAAGGGCCTGAAGATGCGCATAGGTGGCTTTGCGGGCACGATCCTCGCCAAGCTCGGCTGCGTGCCGCAGCAGCTCGCCGGCGGCGACATCTATCCTGCGCTGGAGAAGGGCACCATCGACGCGGCCGAGTGGGTCGGCCCCTATGACGACGAGAAGCTCGGCTTCGCCAAGGTCGCGAAGTACTATTACTATCCCGGCTGGTGGGAAGGCACGAGCCAGGGCCACAACATCATGAACATTGAGAAGTGGAACGCGCTGCCCAAGCACTACCAGGCGGCGATCGACGCGGCGTCACGCGACACCTTCACCTGGATCACCGGCAAGTACGATGCGGTGAACGCCCCGGCACTGAAGCGGCTGATCGTGAACGGCGCGATCCTCAAGGGCTTCCCGCAGGAAGTGCTCGAGGCCTGCTATAACGCGGCCAACGAGATCTATGCCGATCTCTCCAAGACCAATCCGCATTTCGGCAAGATGTATGCGAGCATGATGGCGTTCAGGAACGACTCGCTGCCCTGGACGCAGGTGGCGGAGCTGAGCTACGACGGCTTCATGGCGCGGATGCGGACCAAGACGTGAGGCTCTGAAAGACTCACACGACTAAAGACGAAGAAGCCCCGGAGATGGCAACATCTCCGGGGTTTTTGCGTCAATGGCGGCGCCGAGTGGGGAGTGGAGAGTAATCCGAAAGACGGTGTCGTCGCCCGGCTTGACGGCGGTGGGTTTGGCTCCCGTTTCCAAGTGCGTCCTTCGCAACTGCGAGCGTCCCGACGACGCTTGATTATCCCATGACGACCCGTCATCCTGATGGCCGGAACCGCAACGCTCGGGATCCCCCAAGAGCCCTCAAGGGCCGTCGGACACGCTCACACCTCAACCACGAACAATTCCGGTTATCGGCAAAGCCAAGACGACACGAAGATCGTTCCCCTAGTCGAGAAATCGGCACATCGGAGGGATACGCATGAAACGTCGTGATTTCCTGAAAGTGACGGGCGCGGGCCTTGCGGCAAGTACCGCAGTTGCCGCGCCGGCCATTGCAGAGTCTTCGCCGGAAGTGAGATGGCGGCTCGCCGCGAGCTGGCCCAAGGCGCTCGATACGCTCTATGGCGGCTGCGAATATTTCTGCAAGCGCGTCGCTGAAGCCACGGACAACAAATTCCAGATCCAGCCGTTCGCATCCGGCGAGATCGTCCCGGGACTGCAGGTTCTCGACGCCGTCTCGAACGGTACCGTCGAGATGGGCAACACTGCACTGTATTACTATTGGGGCAAGAACCCCGCCTTTACCTTCGGCACCTCGCTGCCGTTCGGCCTGAACACACGCGCGCATATTTCCTGGCTGCTGTTCGGCGGCGGCACCGAGATGCTCAACGACCTTCTGAAGGAATACAACACGCTCGGCATTCCAACCGGTTCGACCGGCGCCCAGATGGGCGGCTGGTTCCGGAAGGAGATCAAGTCGATGGAGGATTTCCGGGGATTGAAATTCCGCGTCGGCGGCTTTGCCGGCACGATCATCGCCAAGGTCGGCGGCGTGCCGCAGCAGATCGCAGGCGGCGACATTTATCCGGCGCTGGAAAAAGGTACGATCGACGCCGCCGAATGGGTCGGGCCCTATGACGACGAGAAGCTCGGCTTCGTGAAGGTCGCAAAATACTATTACTATCCGGGCTGGTGGGAAGGCACCGGCCAGGGCCACAACGTCATCAATCGCGACAAGTGGGCCGCGCTGCCGAAGCACTATCAAGCCGTGGTCGAGATGGCTTCGCGCGACACCTTCACATGGGTCACCGGCAAATACGACTACGTCAATCCGCCGGCGTTGAAGCGCCTGCTGGTGGCCGGCGCGATCCTGAAGCCGTTCCCGCAGGAGGTGCTCGAGGCCTGCTACAACGCCGCCAACGAGATCTACGCCGATCTCAGCAAGACCAATCCGCACTTCAACAAGATGTACGCGAGCCTGTCGGCATTCAGGAACGAGTCGCTGGCCTGGATGCAGGTCGCCGAGCTCAGCTACGACAGCTTCATGATGCGGATGCGGACCCGGACGTGAGACGCTAGAGGCGACAAGAAGGGCGGAAACGACGAAAGCCCCGGCGTGAGCCGGGGCTTTTTGTATCAGTTTAGGTGTCATCGCCCGGCTTGACCGGGCGATCCAGTATTCCAGAGGCCTGCGTTGGAGATCTCGCTCTCACCACATCCGCTGCGGCGTACTGGATGCCCCGGTCAAGTGTTTAGCCCGGACAGATCACTGACGGGTGTTCGGAGACATAGCTGACACATCAACATTGGCTGGATTGGTCCGATTCGGGAGGCCGTCCATGCCTTGGAATGAGGTGTCAGTAATGGATCAGCGCCACGAGTTTGTGCGGCTTGCTTTGCAAGAGGGAGCCAATCGGCGCGAGCTCTGCCGCCGGTTCAACATCAGTCCTGATGTTGGCTACAAGTGGCTGGCGCGCTGGCAGGCCGGTGATCGGGAGCTGGCCGACCGCTCGCGGCGCCCGCACGCGATGCCCAGGCGGAGTGAGCCCGCGGTCGAGACGCAGGTTCTGGCTGTGCGCGACAAGCATCCGGCCTGGGGAGCGCGGAAGATCGCCCATTGCCTGAAGCGGGGCGGGCAGACGGTGCCTGTGCCGTCAACGGTGCACCAGATCCTGTGCCGGAACGGCCGGGTCAGCCCCAGCGAGAATGCACCGCCAAATCCGGGGCACCGCTTCGAGAAGGAAGCTCCCAACCTGCTGTGGCAGATGGACTTCAAGGGGCACCTGCCGCTCGCCAACGGAACGCGCTGCCATCCGCTCACAATCGTCGACGATCACTCGCGCTATGTTCTGTGCCTGAAGGCCTGTGCCGACGAGCAGCGTCTGACCGTGCAGGATCACCTGACGGCGACGTTCCGCTGCTATGGCCTGCCGGAGGCCTTCTACACCGACAACGGCTCACCCTGGGGCGACACGTCCGGCATTCGTT